>JAJEAN010000007.1 GCA_022822725.1 Candidatus Latescibacterota bacterium | reverse complement strand
TCCATCGGGAAGCACCATGGACAGGTTGAAGGAGAAGGGATGGTTGGTCGGGCTGGTCGTATCATTTAAATCATAGCCGCCGGTCACCCTGATCGCCCCGAATTCCAGGTTCCAGCCCAGGCCCACCCACGTGGCGTTGTTCAGCGTGACCGTGCCCTTGCTCTGCGTGGTCGTGGCGGTGGCGTCGTCGGAGAGCTTGATCAGCCGGTCGGTGCCGGTCACCGCGCTGCTGTAGCGCATGCGAATGGGCAGAGACAGGCCGCCCGCGCCTTCCACTTCGCCCAGCGGCAGCGTATACGACCAGTTGCCCGAAAAGTAGTCCACCTGGTCCGCGTCGATGACGCCGGAGAGGCTGTCGAAGTCATAGGCGCTCTTGGAGGCGTCCGTGATCGTCGTCTGCTGGCCGTGAACGGTCAGCGCCGACATGGAGAGCGTGAGGAGGCCGAGGAGCGTCCTCAGGGCGAAACGGTACAGGTGGTGTCCTGGCATGATGAACTCCTTTACATTGGTTACTGCGGTCCGGTGCTTGCGCGGAATGCGCGATGTGAACGCATGATGGAATCGGATGATCACCGACATGAAGGATGATCTCCTGGTCTTGAGGTCGGCCGGCTGAAAGACGCGCGGCCGTCTGGTTGCGAACGATGGATTCGGGATGGGCCGCGGGCTGGATGCCGGGCGGTCAACAGATCCGTCGTAAACCGCCGGGTATTCCGGGCCTACCCCCCGCAACGCTTGGTCCGGATGTGAGGCTGAGGTGTTAAAGGGCATGAAAAATCCCCGTGCCGTAGGTGGATCAGAAGTAGCACGGGGACGCTTGAAGGTCCGCGGGGTGCGGGTCCGCTAGGGGACGCGAGGATATTCTGAAGCGGTTGTCGTTACGCCCAAGTCATGGGCATGATAGAGCACTATACACATGTTGTGCATAGAAGTCAAATGGAATTTAAAAAAAACTGCGGTTTACCTCTTCTTTCCAGCCCCAAAGGCTTCGCTGCGGCGCGTATCCTTGATGATGCCATGCATCGCTCCTGCGGCGCGTGGCGCTCCGGGGATGCTGGAAGTATCTACTACACCCGCATTGCCGACATGCACGCCATCTTCCCCCGTTGTAGACCACACGTGAAATCGACAAATCCCAGGTTGAAAAGCAGGTTCTCGTGCGTTTCTACGGGCAAACGTCGAGGACGATTGGGGTCGTCTTTCTCGAAGGGCACGACGAAATCGGCGTTGACCAGGATCCCACCGGGTGTAAGGAGCCCGTGGACCTGACCATAGACGGCTTCGAGCGCGTCGACGCCGCCGAGGTCGTGAAAGGTCTGGAGGGTGAAAACTGCGTCGAAGGGACCGAGTCCGCGGGGCCAGGTGTCGCCCTTAAGGTCCGTGCGGATCAAGCATGCGTTCCGATGGCCGGCCGCCATGAGCAACTTCCGCCCATGTTGAACCAGCGCCGATTCGATCTCGATCCCTGTGTACTCTACGGCACTGGTCCGCCCCGATTCTACCCTCTCGTATAATGCACTCAGCACGGTGTGGGCAAGTCCGCCCGCACCGACCCCAAGTTCCAGCAGTCGGATCAATGCACCGTTTTCTTCCGAGACCGAACGCTCATCGCCCATGATGGTCCCGCACCTACCGCGCCACTCATCCCGCCATTCGACGAGCGTTCGCACGACGCAATCGGCCATCGCCGACCGCTCTGGCCATCTGTCGTCCAGGTCCCGCGTCCACGCGGCGATATAATCCGGTCCGGTGAAATCCGATAGCGCCATGCCTGTAATTCTCTACCGTTGCGTGCGGTCCAAGCGGTCACGGCACCTCGTCGATACGCGTCGATACAGCGCGTCCATTCCCGCGCCGCCGTTGTGTCCGCGTCGGCTTGCCCCGCGCTTCCTAGTCCGTCCGCGTCGGCTTGCGCGTGTGGCTGAAGGAATCGAGCCTCGGCGTATCGGGCGGCCAGTACACCGCCTCGTTCGACTCCTGCCACGGATTGCCGCAGAAATTGGTGAGGATATGCCACTCGGCCGCGCCGATGTCGGGATCGGGATGGAAGAGGAAGCGCTTGAGGCCGGCTTCCCTGGAGGCGTTGAGGATGCCGTGCAGGTCTCGCGCCGGCATGGCGTCGCCCGCGTGAGGCGCCCGGCCCGTCGAGACCCAGCAGATGCACTTGTCCGTATCGCCGATGGCCTCCAGGGCGCGGCGGGTTTCCCCGTATACGATGGTGGAGAAGAACTCGTCGGGGAACCCCATCTCCATGTCCATCAGGGTGCGCACGCCCGGCAGGTCGATGCCGAAGAGCAGCTTCACCACGTCGAAGGCGTCTTCCTCGGTCAGCGACGGGTTCCATCTCCGCAGCCGCTGCACCCAGCGGGAGACGGTCCCGTACATACCGTCGAAGCCCCGGTGCCAGTAGTAGTGCTTGGGGAAGATGAAGTCGAACCAGGACGCCATGGCGTGGTAGTCCTGGCAGGTCAGCGACGAGAAGGCCGCCGTGCGCGGGATGCCGCCGAACTCCACCTTGCGGTTGAGTTTGCCGACCTGTTCGGCTACGGAGGCCATGAACCCGAGCGCCGTCTCCCGGCGGGCGCGAAGCCAGTAGAGGGCGTCCTCGTTGATGTCGAAGAGCTGCATGCCCGCCAGCATGCCGCCGGGCGCGCGGTAACGCACCTCGGCCGGCGTCAGCTGGTGGAACCGGTCCCGCAGGTGTTCGATCCCCCGCTGCAGCCGGTCCATGTCGTACCCCAGGGCGGCGAAGCGCTCGTCTTCGCCGGGCCTGATCTCGAAGAGTTCGCCCCCGTGGTGGAAGGCGAGTTCGTAGTGCTGCTCCCCCGGCCCGTCGATCAGGAACCCGTGGGCTTGAGGCAGGGCGTTCATGGCGTCCTGGACGGTCGCTGCATGGCTGATTGCGCCGAATGGATCTGCTTCCACGGGAAGGCGCCCCCCGCCGAGGCCCGCGCCGAAAGTGATGATGTGCCAGCCCCGCTCCCTGGCGTCGTCGAGCATGGCGGAGAAAAGGCGTTCCTTCTCGGGGTCGCGGGGCGTATCGCCGGGCGGATCGACGCCGAAGGACCGGTATACGGCGGGGTCGCTGCCAAAGACCGGCATCCTCGTACCGTCGTCCAGCTCGAAGTGTAGATAGCCCACCACGATGCCGGTGACGCCCCCGTCCTGCCACGCGTCGAAGATCCGCTTGTAATCGGTAATGTACCGTTCGAGGGGGTTATGGACAAAGATCCAGGCTTCCATTTCGGTCTCCTTGACAGTTTACCGGCGCCCCAGCGCCTCGAGTAATGCGTGAGCGCTGATTCGCAGAACCTGTGCATCGTGGTCCGCCGGCATTTCCTTAATACAGTTACAACTTTCAGCCGGTCAACAGCCGGCACAGATAGGGAATGAACACCCGGTTGTCGGCCGCCGCGTAGACCAACTCGCCGCCCATGCGGCTGAAACTCTTGCCCATGCGGTTGTAGTAGGCCGGGTTGTCCATGGGCGGTTCGCCGGCGTTCCAGTCCCAGTCCTCCTCCGTGAGGTCGTTCACCGCGATGAAGGGCCGCACGGGACCGAGCCCGTCCTGCCGCCGCAGGTTGTTGGCGATGGACATGGATTTCTCGAAGACCTGGGGCGCCATGATCGAGGATCCGACGGACAGAAACACGCCGCCGTCGATGCGCGACACGCCCTCGGCGAAGACCTGGAAGTCGATCATGCCCCCGCGTCCGAATGCCGCGCCGCTGGCCAGGGGATGGGTGTAGACAATGTCGTACCCGATGCCGGGGTGCACGGTGAGCGGTACGTCCAGGCGGAACGCGTTCCCGGTCAGCGAATGTTGCTTGTAGGGATGTTCGACGGCGTGGCGGCCCGGTTCGATTTCGTGGCGTACGATCGCCTGCAGGAGGTCGGCGCGGGCGGGCATGGCTTCGTCATCCGCCGGATCGCCGGACCAGTCCGTGAGCGCCTTCTTAAGTTCCTCCCGCGCGGGAATATCGTACCCGTCCTCCACTATCATCCTTCCTATCGATTCCCCGTATCCCATCCCGTCGACCGCACCTGCCAGCACAGCGAGGGCGGTATGCCGGCCGGTCTCGTCCCACGTGCCGAAACGTCCCTGCGCGACGTGGGTGCGCACGTCCTCTTCGGACCGTCCGTGGAAGGCGTACTCCCAGTCGTGGATCACCCCGGCGCCGTTGGTGGCCAGATGGGTGATCCAGCCGGCTTCCATCATGCGCGAGACCACGGGACCAAGCCCGTTCTTCACGAGATGGGCGCCGTAGGCCATCATGATGGGAGCGCCAGTGGAACGGGCGGCGCGGATGCGGTCCGCTATTGTTCCGATCTGTGCGGCCTGGCGGGATGAAGCCGGGGGCAGTTGCCCATCGGGATCGACGCGGATATCGTCGATATGATGCTTGCTTTCCCGGTCCGCCAGGGGTTCGACCTGCACCCTGCGGCCGTCGATGCGCGGATAGCCCATGGGCGTCCGATCCGGAGGGGTATTTATGGAGGAAAGGTTTGATCGCCTGCCTGAAGGCTAATATACGACCGGGGCGGGTCGCGCCAACTTTTTTCGGATGGTTTCAGATGCCGATTTCGACGCCCTTGACCGACACGCCCTGGCGGGTGATCTCGAGGTCGACCCGGCATGCTTCCGTGTCGATGAGGAGCCGGTAGGCGCCCGGGGTGTTCGGAGTGAAGGAGACCGTGTCGAGGACCTGGCCCTTCAGGGCTTCGAGGGCCTCGTTGGTTTCGGCCACCGCCCGCTTGACGGCAGCGCCCCGCGGCGTTCCGTGAAACAGCCGCAGGAGCCGCTTCTCGGCCTGGGCACTCTGACGCCGCCGTGCGCGGCCGGACTGCAGGGTCAGCTCGAGGATGTTCTCCAGACAGGGGACGTTTTCAGGCGAAACGCCGCCTTCTTCGATATCCCGACGGAGGGCAAAGTAGGGGATCTTCGATTCCGCATCGGCCAGGGTGGAGGCAAAAGCGTCCACTTCATCGAGCAGCAGTTCACGCTCCTGGTCGTCGAGCCGGGTTAAAGAATTAATCAGATCGCTCACTTATGCCTGTTCCTGTGCTTGGCCGCACGTGGTCTCCCGCCGTGCACCGATCTTTTGGATTCGAGCGGTCCCACAGCGGGCTAAGGCGACGTCATCACCACTGTATCCCGCGGCAAGGAAGCACTCTTCGGCCCCGCCGAGACACCAGGCGGATTCACGGACGATCTTTCGCAATAATCGCAGGTAGAGGGTGGCCGCATTGCTCATTTTTCCACCTCCTCGACCACTTCCTCGGCCACCAGCGCTTCCATTTCGTGCTCGAAACCGCCGGTCTCCACCGGGCAGTGCATGCCGCATTCCTTGGGCGCGTTCTTCTCCCACCACCAGCGCCCCGCCCGCGAGTCCTCGCCGGGCTTCGTGACCCGGGTGCACGGCTTGCATCCGATACTGGTAAAGCCCTTCTCGTAGAGGGGATGCTTCGGGACGTCGTAGAGCTCGATGTAGTCCCAGACCTCTTCCTCGGTCCAGTCCGCCAGGGGGCTGATCTTCGCCAGTCCGCCGTGGTCGTGGTCGATTTCGATCTTGCGGATGTTCGCCCGGCTGGCCCACTGGTCGCGCCGAAGCCCCGTGAACCACCCGTCCAGCCCCTCGAGGGCGCGGCGGATCGGTTCCACCTTGCGCACGTTGCAGCATTTGAACCTCGATTCCACGGACTTGTAGAAGAGGTTCATGCCATGGGCGCCCACCATGTTCTCCACCTGCAGCAGGTCGGGGAAATAAACCTGGATATCGATTTCATAGTGGTCCCGGACCCGGTCGATGAAGTCATAGGTCTCCTGGTGCAGCCGGCCCGTGTCCACCGTGAACACGTGGATGTTCGGATCGATCTGCCACGCCATGTCCAGCAGGACCATTCCCTCCGCCTGGAAGCTTGTGCACAGTCCGGCGCGCCGGCCCCAGCGGTCCAGGGCCCATTCGATCACGGTCTCGGGGGATTCCCCGTCAAACTCGATGGCCAGTTGTCCGGCTTCGAATTCATCCAGGAAGTCGCGGTCCAGGCTGTCCGGGTGTTTCAATTGGTCCGGGTGTTCCGGGCGGTCCAGACGGTCCAGGCGATCCATGGTGCTCATTCCTCTCCGGTGGTAATCGCGGCGACTTCGCTTCCCGTGGCAATCGCGGTCAAATCGTCGTCGTTATGGCGGTGAAAAAACCGTTGTATGGTCTCGTCTTCTGTTTTCTGGTCCAGGTAGGCCTGGAAGAGCCGTTCGGTATAGAGATGGACGGACTCGGCGGGCACGCGCCGGAGCACCGGCTGGCCAATGGCCGCCTGCCCGCTCAGGCCTCCCCGGAGGAACAGGTCGTATCCCCGCAGCCGCTCGCCGCCCTCGCCACGCTCGCGGAGCGTCGTGGCCTGGAACCCTATATCGCCGATCCAGTGGTGGGCGCAGGCGTGGGGACAGCCGTCCAGGTTCAATCGCAGGCCCTTTGCACGGTCGCCGAATACCCGCTCCATGTGCTCTACGATCTCTCCCATCTTGGTTTTGGTCTCCCCGACGGAGTAGTTGCAGAAGGGCTCGCCCGTGCAGGCGATACTCGTCCCCCGAAGGTCGTTGACTTCCATGGGAAAACCGATGGCGGCCACCGCGCCGATGACCGATTCCAGGCTGGATTCGGGAATATGCGTGAGGATGACGTTCTGGCGGCGGGTCAGCCTGAACTCTCCCCCGTATTCGTCGGCCAGATCGGCCAGCTGGATCATCTGCGTGCCGGTGCACAGCCCCAGAAACACGGGGAAGCCGGCGTAGTACAGCCCTTCCTGCACCTGCTCGTGGATCCCGGTGTGGTCGTATTCCCTTTCCGGCGGCGCCGGCGCTTCGCCATCGGCCAACCGGTATCCCAGGCGCGCTTCCACGCGTTCGCGATAGGCTTCCGGACCCAGGTCGGCGACCATGAATTTCAGCCGGGCCTTCACGCGGGACATGCGGTACTTGAGGTCTTCCTTCCACACGTCGATGATAGCGCGCAGTACGGGGATCACATCGTCCACGGGCACGAAGACGCGCAGGTCGGTCGACAGCCGGGGCCAGGTGGACAGGCCGCCGCCGATCTTGACGGCGAATCCGGGATTCCCCTCCTTGAAGATGCCCAACAGGCTGATGCAGTTGATTTCAGGCGCGTTGCACTGGTGGGGGCAGCAGGAGATGGTGATCTTGTGCTTGCGCGGCAGATCGCAGTAATCGGGATTGCCGTAAAAGAAATCGGCCACCGCCTCGATGACCGGACGGGCGTTGAACAGTTCGTCGGCGGCCAGGCCCGACACCGGGCAGCCCGTGATGTTCCGCACGGTATCGCCACATCCCCCGCTCGTGGACAGGCCGGCCCGGTTCAGCGTCTCGAAAATCTCGGGCAGGTCGTTGAGCTTCATGCCGTGGAGCTGGATGTTCTGCCGGGTGGTGAGCTCGCCGTAGTCGCCCCCGAAGTCCTGGGAAACCCGGCCGATGGTGCGCAGCTTGTGCGGCGTCAGGCGGCCGCCCGGCAGCTTCACCCGCATCATGAAGTGACCCACCTTGGGCTTGTCGTGGTACAGGCCGTACCACTGCAGGCGCACCACGTCCTCTTCCGAAATCTCCTCGTAGCCCTGCTCGATCAGGTCCGGGATGTCGCTTATAACCTCCATCGGCGCCTTCTCGTGCTTGAGCCGCTCCACGTAGTTGCGCTTGCGGACCAGTTCCCAGGTGGGCTCCGGCTGTTCCCGCCGCGGTCTGCGGACCGCTTTCGCCATGCTCGTACTCCGATTTCGTGGTTTCAAACAGAGGGTTAGGACAACGGAAAACCATCAAAACGACTCTCATGATATCGCCCTTGAAATTGACTGTCAACACAAAAATTAACAATCTTGATCAATTTAGTAAATAATAACGATCCGGCATGGTGCGAGAATTTGGTATACGAGATTCGGGCTGCCAAATCACACTGATTCGTTTAGAGGGTCAAAACTGTGCTAGAGCCAGGCGGGAACCGTCCTACGCTGAAGGAACTCAGATAGGCACTTGAGGAGAAAGGCGGGTACATGCATGTCCGACTATCTGAACCACAAGGGCAGAATAAGCCGGCTCGAGGGGATCATCGAACAAATCGACAAGAGACTGGGAAGGATTGAGAGGGTTGGTTTTTCATTACTTGCAACTATCACGGCGCTACTGGCCGGCGTTGCTACGATTCTGGTTAAATTGTGGTCACAGTGAGTGATGAACAGGAAGGTCGACGGGACCGGAATCAACTGTCCTTGCCGGATCCTTCACCTGATCCTTCACCCGATCCTTCGTTCCGCCTGTTCCGCATCCACAGCCAGTACGCCGGGATGCCCAACGAGGTGATGGTCAGCCCGATCAGGGTATTACCGGGGTCGCTGATGACGATGGACACGAAGAAGATCACGCCGATGAGCACGAAGATCGCGGGTGTGACGGGATACCCGAGGGTGCGGTAGGGCCGGGGCAGGTCGGGACGGGTGCGCCGGAAGATGAACACGCTGAAGGTGGTTGTGATGTAGAAAAGCCACAGGGAGCCGGTCCGCGCCGCGATGATGGCGCCCCAGTCTCCGAGGAACACGATATTGAGGATGCCCACGACGGCCAGGAACACGACGGCGTTGGCCGGCGTACGGTAGCGCGGATGGACGCGCGCGACCCATGAGAAGAACATCTTTTCGCGGGCCATGGCGAAGAAGACGCGCGGTCCGGTCAGCATGCCTGCGTTCACGGTGCCGAAGGTGGAGATCATGGCGGTCGCGGCGATGAAACCCGCTCCGATCGGTCCGACGAGCGATTGCATGGTCTCCGATGCGACGCGCTCGCTCTGGGTGACGCCCTCGTTGGAGAGCACCAGCAGGTAGGCGCTGTTCACGAGCAGGTAGACGACGGTGGTGATGGCGAGACCCAGTATGATGGACAGGGGTACCCAGCGTCTCGGGTTCTTGATTTCCTCCGCCACGTAGGTCGACCCGTCCCACCCGTCGTAGGCGCCGAAGGACGCCATCATGCCGAGGCTGACCATGCTGAGGAACCCGATCGTGAGGGTGGAATCGGAAGGCCAGACCGGTTGGAAATTACTCGTGTCGGGTGTGATCCCGAAGGCCAGGGCGACCATGAGGAGCAGCCCGCCCACCTTGAGGAAGGAAGACAGGTTCTGGACGAGACCGCCGAACCGCACGCCCAGGTAATTGATGAAGGCCAGGATGATCAGGGCGATAATCGCCACGCCCCGCATGGCCCAGTCCGGGTACGGAATGAACTGGCTGACGAAAAACCCCAGGTAGGTGGAGAATACGATGGAGATGGCCGCCAGGTCGCAGGGACGTATGACCAGGAGCGAGGTCCACCCGAAGAGAAAACCCCACAGCCGCCCGTAGGCTTCCTTCAGGAATACGTACACCCCGCCGGAACGCGGCATGATGCCGCCCAGTTCGGCGAACGTCACCGCGCCGCAGAAGGCCATGATGGCGCAGATGACCCAGACCAGGAGGTTCCAGCCGGAAGTACCCACGTAACCGGCCACGATCGCGGGACCCGCGAAGATACCGGAACCGATGATCCCACCGATGATCACGGTCGTCGCCGTGACCGGTCCCAGGTCCCGCTTGAGTTCGGTCTCTTCCCCGAAGGAATCGGATCGGGCGTCCCTCTGAGCATCGCTCATGGCTGCCTCGAACGAGATTTCCGGACGGAATGTTAAACGGAGATATGGTTAATGTTGTTTTTATTTGGGTGCGTGTAAATGATTAATCGCGCTCAGGTCCCGTCGGCTTCGTCACTCAGGCCCCGTCGGCTCCATCATCAGGCCCCGTCGGCGATGCCCAATCCGATGATCCGGTCGGCGTTGCGCCAGAGGATCTTCTCGCACACATCGGGCGCGACGTGCCCCTCGTCCCTCCGGGCGCGAAGCCATTCGATATGCTGGAAATCAAGCTCGGCGTCCGTGTGATCGAGCCCGAGCATCAGGCGGTCCTGGAATTCGTCCAGGAACTCGTAGGTGAAGGCCGGGTCGCGGGTCAGGGCATTGAACCCGGAGCCCGCCGACAGGTCGCCGCACAGGTTGGGATAGGTCCTGAACAGCCGGACCAGTGTGCCGCCGGGCGCAACGGGCGTCTTGGGGTAGCCTTCCTTCCGGTCGGCCGTCAGGTCGCCGCTGATCTCGCTCCAGAAGGAGGCGCTGTGACCGAAAAAGCGCAGGTTGGGGAACCGCTGCAGGGCCTTCTCGAAACGGGGGAATCCCAGTTCGTCGATCACCCCGTACGTAACCGCTTCCGGCGGCGATGTGTGGAAAGTTACGGGCAGGGCCAGGTCCTCGCACGCGGCGAAGAGGTCCCAGAGCCGGGGATCGTCCCAGTACACCCGGCAGGTCAGCTCTCCCACGCCTTTGGCTCCCCGCGCGACGTATTGCTCCAGCACCTCGCGGTACCGCTCCGCACTGTTCATGTCATAGCGGCGCACATCGAAATCGCAGAAGGGGATGAACCGTCCGGGGTAGAGCCGGCAGATGTCGAAGACCTCGCCCATGCTCTGAGGTTCCCCGATCACCTCGGCGGACGTGAGCGGCAGGATGACCGCCTTGTCGATCCCCTTCTCGTCCATGCGCCGGACCTGCTCTTCGGCCGACATGAGGGGCAGGCCGTTGTTGAACTTCTTCAGGACCGGCCAGCGCAGGACGTGGGCGTGGATGTCGATGACCATGATGGCCCTTTTCCTTACGCTACGGTCTTCAATCGGACGGCGGGAAGTTTCTTCAAACGTTGATTGACCGGATCCACTTCAATTCCTGCGGATAGCAGTGCGGTAGCACCGAGTTGCGGTACGGTTCTTGGTTCGCCAAAGATTACTGTTCCTCCGACATTTTCGCCCATCACTTCGAGCGTAGCCACGGTGACATCCACTGAAATCTCGCTGCCGTCCGCCAGTTCATAGGTGCGTGTTGCCTTCGGCTTCAGACCGATACTTTCAAGATACGGCCGAGGGACAATGGAGTCAGTGGCGCCTGTGTCCACCAGGAACAGTCCCTCCCAGTACTTCTGCGTATCCGTGGGATTGGTGATGCGTACCGTAACATAGGTTGCGCCTATTTTTGTGACCCCTTCGTTGGACGCATTACGCGTAACCAGTTCCCGGAATCGACTGGCATCAAATAGGACATCTCAACCTGGCCAGCCATCCCCTGATGTTTACCATCTTCTTCGATATAGTCGAAATCAGGGGCGTCCATATCGTGTCTTAAGTTGTATCTTCGCCACATAGCCATCGTGCTACCATCCATGGATCTCGCAGCAAGCCGATTTCAAGGTGCGAAATTTCGGTTAAACGTCACAAGTCGAAGTTGACCTTGAGGTAGTCGAGTAGCGCTTCTTCAAGGGCTTCACGAGTTACGCTTCGTAAAAACTGGGTACCAGAATCATTATTTGAAGTAATGCCAAATGTGCCGTAGGCCGATTCATACGTCCTGAGAACAAAGCTATACTCGTCCGGTTGTTTGCTGGTTGGAAATACGAACTCCGCGAACTTGATATCGACGCTGTATACGGTACTTGGTACGTTATCTAATAGAAGACAATTAACCTTAACGTAAAGAATAAGCTCGGTATATTCCCAAGACTCTTTTCGTTTTATACGGGACTGTGCAAGTTCGCTATCAACAACCTGTTCCAACGAATTTGGACAATCACCCATTTGACTGAAAGCAACAAAAATCTCGTCAGGATCTATCTTCTTCAGGTGGCCTGTTGGATCTTTCATCTGTCCTTGGACATCGGTACGTATACCTACCAATAACACAGTAAACAGTATCGAAAGAAGGAACATCTGCGACTTCATAGTGATTGTTTTCCTTTCAGCACTCACGAATAGTTGCTGGAACATGACTGTATTACAATTGATCAAAGAGATGGACCGAATCCATACCTAGTAGGAAGGACGCTATATCCTGGCCTTTATCTCCTCCAAACTTGTCTTCAATTCGTTCGGCAATTGAGTCGCAAGAAGGTTATCTATAAGTTCCTTAAACATATCAACATCCCACGACGGTATATCGGAATTCGATAGATATATTAGAAGCATCGTGGTCGCCTCGGGATATGTTGACCAGAGATTATGTTGTTGGATTTCGAGGATTACTGCGTTGTTTTCCAGCGGTACGTTAGGCATCTGGATGGCGATTTCGACCGCGTCAGGAAACAGCTTTCCGAGAAATGGCAATATCTCTATCATTGCGTCGATTTCGACAGATTCTAAAGGTATCGGAATTCCCTGTAATCTCCGTGTCCAGTAATCCTTGAGCCAACGATTCCACCACTCTTGCCGTCTATCGTCATCCATGTCTCTGAGTACCGGTCGGAATTCATATGACCAAATACCCTTATCTTCCTCATTTGCATATTCGAAGAAAGTTGGAATCCATTCCTCAAGTGGTTTTTTCTCAAAGAAGATTGCCATCCAAGCGTAGAACTTTACGAATTCTTGACGTGCCTGATCAAGTCCCTTAAACAGGATATCCAGAGAATGGACACCAGATATGAACGAGTCGCGCATGGTATCGGCAACGTAGGGGTTCAGGCTACCACAAAGGAATCCGTGCCAGACCGCCTGGCGATCAAATTTGCGCTTGCTGTCGAAATGGGGTAATAGGCACCGCTTCGTCCATTCCGCATCGACCGCCAGAATAAAGCTCATACGACTTGCTAATACAGCCCTTCCATATCGCGCCGAGTTTGACGGTTCGTTTGTGACCTTGGTGAACATCTCCCTGTATAGACCAACAAGTTTCCCTGGTCGGGCCTCCTGATTCTCGTGCCAGATCGCAAGGCTTTGTAGCCAATATTGCGTCAAAGTTCCTGCTGGATGGTTTATGGCTCGATTTAGCCAGTCACCGCCCAACAGTCCTGAGGAACTCTCATCGACTTTGTCCCACAATTCGAAGGCTAGTTTATTTGCCTCGTTGATTATCTCAGTAACATACGAAAGTCCACCATTCTTTACGAGTGTGCTGAGTACTTCAGCGGCTAAGCTGGCATGTGTCGGGTACAACCTCTCGTTGCTTAGTAGATCAAGTACCATACAGTGTTGATCTTTATCTAACTCATTGGACCAAGCCTGCATTAGCGGCGACCAAATATGAGTACTGTATTCACCGGACCTAATTAGCGCGTTACCGAGTTCAATACCCCTTTCAAAGTTCTGGGTAGCCGCTTCCTGGATGGCGAGATGTAAACCGGAGCGGTTTGGTCCGTAAGGATCCTGTTCTTGAAAGCCAAGTAACTCAGTCTTCAAGTCTTCGATCGGGCGTTCGAGCAATTCTTGTACACTTAAAGGAGATCGTGGTTCCTCGAAATTTGTATTCACCGATGTCGAAATCAAGTCGGGATAATCTCCTGGTACAAAGTCCGGATATTGATCATTAATCTGGTTCAATTTGCTCGCAGTCAGGTCGCAATCTGGATCCGATTCTTTAAGCCAATGAAGCCAAGTGAAATGTTGTCGAGCACGAGATCGTACCGGATCACCGTCACTAGCGTCTGGGCATTCATAGGAAAGGACTGCCTTGATAACCTTCTGGCGGGTTTCCAAACTGGTATATGGGTAGATGTTCCGCATTACCTGAAATGTTTCATGGTGGGTGGTGAGATCATGAAGGCAGGTATTATCAAGCAACCAATCAGCCTTATCATCGGCGCAGATATCTATACGTCTAGACAGCAGATGCACGGCGAGTCGCCTGAGAGTCGGTACGCAATTCCTAATCAGCCTGTCGCACCAGTTGGAGGCTAAGCGTGGATGTTCATCGGCGAGGTACTCAAGGCAGTCACGCGCGACGTCGATCACCACATCGACTGCTTTAGGATACCGGTCTTGATCGTGCGGTTCAATTGCCGCTCTCCGGAACGTGTTGCTGTCCCAAACTCGATCTGCGGGTTCCCAGGCTCGTAGCTTCCTATACTGTGACTCAAGGTTGTTAATGACGACTGAAAGCAATGGTTCCGCCAGCAGTCCAAGGTTTTGTTTAAGGCAGCAATTCCAGAATTTCCGAAGTGTGTATTCATCTATTACCGGTTCTACGTTAGTTGGATATAAGAACTCAATATCGCTTGGATCTTCCAGGAAAGATAGAGGTTGTGAGATATTCAGATGTAGAGTTATCATTTTCGCGAATATATCGAGCAGACTATCCTTAAGTTCTGCTTCAACGCACTGCTTTCCAAGGGGAACTAAGCACGAACAGATCCAAACTGACCAGGACATCCGAATTGGGACGGTTTCAAGTAGTATTGAAACCCAGCGTGCTAACTTGACCGGTGTGGGGCGATGTTCGGAGCTCAGGCTGATGATCCGCAGTAGTTCCGACCACAGACAAGGATGTATCTGCAGGCCACGCTGCACGATCAATCGAATCAACTCATTCGAATGCTCTATTGCAAATCGATTTCCCAACCAACGTGCTAATTCAATGTCGATGTCGGAGACATCATTTGATCCGGTAGTGAGGAGCCCATTAAGGCACCCGTGATTTTCGAGCCAGGGAATCCATTGGGGATCTGATGCAACTGAAGTAAAGAACCTCGTTCTCGTAGTATCATCCAGTGCATCAAGAATCAAGTCTGTATTTTCCCCGTCTATCGGCGGTGGTTTCTGAGCGATGTCTGTAATTACACGTTTCCAATCAAGAGTTCCTCGGTTTATGAATTCAACTAGCCCACGAATGCCGTTTACTAACGAACTGTGGTCATTTTTCGCTGACTGTTCATAGAGAATAGGGGTAATTCCCAGTACTTTCCAATGGCCGGTTTTATTTTTTTCCGTCATCACAAATCGTGGCTTCACTCCTGGTGGTAATGCTCTTGAAAGGTAATTCATCACCACGTCATTGTGACTGTAACCGATGAAAAGAACTGTATAGTTTTCAAACAGTTCTACGAGAAAACGCCTTGCCCATCCTTTGATTAAGTAGGCTCGTCCGAAATCCGAGTCCGTTAGAACCATTTCGTAAGGTCGCGTTATTGAGCCGTGTATGTGAACGATCCCCGTGAAATTGCTTCCATCCGGCAAAGCTGGCGCTGTGAAGACTTCGAGGTTGGGAGATGAATTCTCCATTGACACACCTTCAAAAAGAAGATCGAAATTCGTAGTTACCAACCGGACGGTAGTCGGATCAGGAAATAGTCGTAGTAGACTGCAGTGGAGGGGGGTAGGTAGTGCATCTAGCGCAGATAGCTCTTCTGCGGCGCGATCGTGCACATGTACACGTTGATGATGTAACCTACCGAGGAACTGATCGTCAGTTTCGTTCTCTGACCTGTTCGCGACCGTTCCGTGGGATATAGCCTCCGTCAAAGCTTTGAAATCAGGCAGACATGCAGGTTTACCCATTGAAACGCCAGCACCGGCGAAGACCACGAGGTTCCCATTCCGGAGAGCATTGATTAGAGGTTGAGGAAAATCGATTCCTGCGATCGTCAAGTTATTGTCCTGTCTAATTGATAAACTGCCTTTGCCTGGTGAATATGGCGGTGTTGGCGTGGATCTTCAAGTCCGTTATGTGCCAACGGACCGGTTGGTGGCTATGTAGAAATACAACCCGTAAAGGGACCGGATTACCGGCCTCCTCCAGAAAGTTTTCCTATATCGAAGAACAGTGGTTTCCTGCCCGCTGACTCAGAGGCAGCGCAGGTGTACGTCGCCACGTAAGGTGTCCAGGAAGGGAGATGGTGTAACGGAATGTCCTTGCCAAGTTGTAGAGAATCTCGTTGTAAACCTGTTACAGGTGCCATGATTCGCGGTAGATGGAAGTCAGCTAATGGGTTTCATCTCGCACACGCGCCCTACGACTTTAGCAGGCGGCATCGGATCGTATTGAATTGGGCCTCGGCGAAGCCCGTATCCGGTAGTCCGCGCTTCAAGGCATGCAACAGGACGTAGGTAGCCGAATGGTGAAACAACGGTAGTAGTTGGTCTTAGAGGCGTGGCAGAGAGGTGCGGTCGGAAACGAGGAACGTCTTGTAGTTCTTGATGAACCTTCCATGGAGCCTTGCGCACAATATACCTTCTGGCATATGAAGGAAGGCCTAGATCTCCTTCAGTCAACGCAACTAGTCAAAATTCCGCATTGAAAAGGGCTAGAGATACCCGTCAGAAGGCATATAGAAATCGTATATCATGCTGTAAATAAATCCGTACAGATCAATATATCGCGGGGCGGTGGCGACGCAATTATCTCACGCTAAGGGTAAACAACGTCCGGGGGGAAATCTTGCTTTCTAGCTGTTGAACAATCTGTGCAAAGTCTACGTTTGCGTCCGCTTGAAGACCTAGACAGGTAGCAATACCTTGCGAATCGGTGCTAAGGCGAGAGTTTAAATTCAGCGAGTGAGAACCGTCTTCTTGCTGGGCGAATCGGTAAGCATGTATTTGCATAGGATCACCTTGTCGTGCTTCCTTCACATGAGAAAACTGAAACTGAGTGCGTAGATACTCAAGCAAGAAGTCCTGTATCACCAGAGTTAGATGTTTATTAACGGCTTCAAAAGTCTGTATCTTGTGGTGAAGTTGAATCAGAATTGTCTTGGCCGTCATCTTCCAATTCATGCCGTAGGACTTGTTGTATATCACAGACTCTTCTCGGACGACATCTACTCCGACCTTTTGTAGAAAACGTTGCCTTGCAGGCCAAACGGTGCCAGTGGTATCTAGCGTCTGAAGTTCAATACCCACAAAGTCTTCGACCTTTCCATTTCGTACCGATACAAGAAAGTAATCAACACTTCCTCCGGGCACGGTCACTTCCGACACAATATGAAGTTCGTTTCCTGGCTCGTGAAGGGAAAGCAGATGTAAGCAATCAGTGAAGATCTGTCGTCTCTCCAGCAATCGAAAAGGACAGATTACGATGGGATTCTTGGCTTTACCATACAAGACCGAACATGTGCCGATGGATACTTCCGGTTGGCTCTTTCTGACCTTGATACACCTGCGATCCAGATATGGACACCGCTGTTGATCAACAACAGCGTTCCATTCTGAACCTATTTCACTTTGAGTTGACTTGCCGAAAAGTTCTATGACTTCGCTCATAGGAGCGTTGCGCTCCTTTTTTCTGCGATAGAAAGGTATTGGTCCGACAGATCTATGCCCACCGATTTACGTCCTAGTGTGCTTGCGACTGACATAGTAGTACCCGTTCCACAAAACGGGTCGAGTACCAAACCGCCGACAGGTGAAGTTGCCAAGATTGGAATCTTGCAAAGATCCTCGGGATAGGGAGCGAAGTGGGCTTTCCTTTTCTGGGTATCTTCGGGAATGATATCCCAAACATCGGATGGTTTGCTTCCGTTCGGATGGTATTTCAGAAAGTAGTAACCCTTGTCTCTAAGCTCTTTGGCTCGCCCTGAAACCTTTTCGGAGTCGGAGTGGGTCGTCCTTTGTTGGCCACGTATGATCATGCGAAAATCAGCGATTTCACCAGCCTGAATACAACCAAGCATCCGTTCCAGACTGTCGAAAGCTCTCTTCTTCTCAATCTTTGTGAGATCAGAGGACAATTCTATTTGGCGACGATATCGAACTCCTCGGACTCCCGTGGCCGAAACCACCGAGCCGTTGACTACCCTAGCCTTTTTGGGTGTACTTCGGATTGAATCGACGTCATAGTAGTAATCTTTTGGAGATTTCACGAAATGAAACACCTGTTCATGGATATTTCGAAGTCGATCTCTTGTGTTGTCGGGCCCTCCCTTGACCTTATTCCAGACAACACTGTTTCTTAACGTCCAACCTTGCCTATCTGTCAACTCTATAGCTACTCGCCAAGGAATACCGACTAAGTTCTTACCAGCATAGGAATCACCTATATTCAGCCAAAATGAACCAGAAGATTTCAGAACTCGCTTAACTTCGGCGCAAATTGAGCACAAGTTTTCAACAAAGTCTCTATAGTCACCCTCGAGACCTATGCCACTGTTGGCATATTCCCGTTTCCCCCAATATGGAGGACTGGTCATACAGCAATCAAATAACTCAGATGGGAACTGTTGGAGTACATCCAACGCATTTCCCATTATAAAAAGTGGTGACACCTTGGATGTGCTAAGGTAGTCAGCTAGGCACTCCGATGCTGCAGGCGCAGTCGCAATCATTAATATCGAACTCCTTGATACATTGATATCATGTTCTATTCAAATACTTGTGTAAATTGGAGATTTTGTCCAGCACACGTACCAAGAATCAATAAATGCATGATGTTGTTACAAGTGTATATCCGTATTGCCACCTACACTGTGTAACATAGTCGGAGTTGCAACAATCTACTTGTAGTTTTTCTTTATTTGTTCCCCAACCCCCACACCTCCACCGCCGTACCGCCCAGTAGCCGGTCTTTCTCCTCCGCGTTCAGGAAGTCGTACCCCTCACGGACAAGCCGTAGTTCATCGGCGAGCGAGAGCCAGTTGTGTTTTTCCCGGTGATGGCCCGGAAATCCGGTGCCCCACATGGCCCGTTCGATGCCGAAGGTGTCCAGAAGCGACTGGATGTAGGGATGCATGTCGCGGAAGGGAAAGGGCTCCCGTGACCGACCTTTCACATCGGAGATTTTCACGAACATCCGCTCGTGCCGGGCGAGATCGAGAATGGGCCTGAAGACGTCCATGCCGGTTTCCGGATCTGGATATCCCATGTGGTCGATTATCAGGGTCATGCCGGGATGGCGCCGGGCGATCTCGTCGACCTGGGGGGCGTCCCACGGCTTCATGTGGAACTGGACCACCGCGTCCCGCGTGGCGAGTTCCTCCCACATGGCCCGGTTGCCTTCGTCCACCAACGCCTGCTCGTCCGGATAGTAGAAGGGATGGAACCGGAATCCTGCCAGCCCCCGGTCTTCCATCCAGTACCGGACCTGTTCAGCGTTTCCGGCCATATCCTGTGGATCGATCAGGCCGTGACCCACGAACCGGTCTGGGAAGCGGGCCACGGAATCGGACATGTAGCCGTTGTCCCACGTGGACCAAGATGTCTGCACCAGCACGCTCATGTCTACGTCGTTGGCGTCCATGTCCGCGGCCAACTCGTCCGCCGTACCTGGTTCGTCCGGTTCCGACGTCCACGTTGGCGCGGTGGGTCCCACGGGATACCTGGGCGGGTCGATCTCCCAGACGTGCACGTGTGTATCAACGATCATACAAGTTTCACCAATTCTTCATAAACCTAACAGCTAGATCACTAACGCTTTTATCATAAAGCAGTTCACTGCAGATTAAAACTTCTTGCCAGAGGGACAACTGCATTTTAAGGCAGAAAACGCCCCAATCTGACTTATTTAAACTCTTTGATAGCCGGTTCCCGTCCCAATAGTTTTTTCCAACATTCTTTGGAAGCGCAGTAGTAAGGTTTCCCCTTATGGTTTATGACACAAAAGTTTCCTTCACCGAGCAAAATCGTCATGACCGGTCGTTTAAGTTCATTTTCCGACCGGGTCTCCTCTGGACTTTTGCTTTCCTTTAGAATGAAGTACAACTGTCCATCAGATACACCGAGTACATCCCTCCCTTCTATATCGTCAGGTATGCGATAGTAACTCGTACGGTTTTGCCGTAGTTGTTCCAACACCTGTTCCGTGATACTGGACATTGATTCCGATGTAGACTGTGCGACCTCTGTTGCTCCTGTTTCAACAGAATTTTCTGCCTGCTCATCCTTACGAATATTGCTTCTATACAATTCCCCGAAATCCCTTAGGCGGACGGGTAATACAAACGGCTGATGTGGCGCACTCCACATATAACAGTTACCGGCAATCGGTTCTGCGATAAGATGAGCAAGTATATCCGACGAGTAATGCGAGTTGTACCTTCCAAGAATGCTAGCATCGCCTTCGGACAGCAAATGAAAACAAAACCAGTTATCTGCTTGACTTAGCAACTCAGAAGCCATTGCTCCGGGTTGCTGTGTTACAAGCAAAGCTCCCAATTCGTATTTTCGTCCTTCTTTAACCCACTCTACAAAAGGGCTGGTATCATCTAAGTTACGACCTAACACACTTTGAGCTTCTTCCACGATGGCTATTACCGGTATGATCGGTTCTCCACCAGTGAAATGCTCCTGATTATGCGAAAAGATCCTTCGAAGCAGTAATCCTGCGAGCATGTTACCAGGTCCAGACCCCAATAGACTTATGTCGATAACCACTACTTTCCCTTGTGATAACGCGTTCAATGTTCCGGTTAATACCTGACTGTTAGGATCGTGTAGAGTTCTCACGACGCCGAACATGTTACTACGAGCTGCGCTAATCTCCGCTGAAGACTGTGAGATTTGGCCGTTAGAGTATCCAAGAAGCTTACCAACTTCTTTATCGCTTGCTTGTAACTCTTTTTCATGAATCAGATCGACTAACTCACGCCAGTTGGAGGAAGAAACGCTTTTGAGTTTAAGTACATTTTGTTGGGATTGGCGATCCGCGGAAATCGCAATACTGATTACATCGCGAGGAGTAAGGTTTCTGATGTCAAGCTTTACGTCGCCAGCCTTCCAACTTCCATAATACACGTTCGGCGCGGGTCTGTTTGTAAACACCAGAATCTGTTGTTGTAAGTGCGGTACATCACATAGTCCAGGACGGTCTGCTACTTTGTCCGGCCAGAAATACTCACCATCTGGGTCAAAAATCAATGTACCAACAGGGCGGTTGTTTGCGGTCATAGGCTGCTCATGATACAATTCGGAAATCAGAAACTTAACGAGATTCGACTTACCATAACCCGCCCGAGCAAACACGACCGAGCGCCTAGATACAAGTTTGTTTATATCGAAGGTTACCTTTAGATGAGGATCGAGAGGTCGTAACTCTGGTTGTTTTTGGTCAACCTCAGCACCATCAAATACAAACTCACCTAATACGAATACTCCTAGTTCGGTTTCTCCCTGACTTAACTTACAGAGTTCCTGCAACACTTCAGCACTTGGTAATGCTACACGTGCGCCGAGGTGAGGAAGTCTTCGTTGTGAAGGCACATAAATGATACCATCGCTGGTTGTACGCACCGCACCAAGCAACTTTACCTGAACACGATACTTAAGCCTTTGCTGTTTTAGGTCCTCGGGTACCTCTTGTTGTCGTCGTTGCATGGTGTTTACGTAATCTTCGCCTTCAGGTGTTGCTAATAATCCAGATGGTACAAATCGAGTAATTCTCCCAAGTGCGGCTTCCTCTTGTGAACCTAGTTCGACCAGAAGAAACTGGCCAAGTTGAGGGCGGTCTAACATGCTGGCATCATACGGCGCGACGATTTCGGCTGCGAACTCCAGACCGCTTTCATGAAACCCCTTAAATGTTCCCATGATCTGCGAGTTCGCGAACAACATCTCAAGCCTCCTTATACCTAAGATTAGCTAAGGTCTGTCCTAAATGATTCATGCGAAGTAAACGTTCAGTTTCCTCCGGCGACAGTTTATCACAAATACCTCGCAATAGCATGTCTTGAAGATCTTGTATCTCGAGTCCCGACAACTTTGCAAAGTCATGTGCTCGTTGAATACACATCGGATAGTCTGGAATAGGAAATCCCTGTTGAGCATCGACAGTTAGCTGTCCTAGAACGCGTTCTGCTTGACTCACTTGCCATTCTGCAATATCGACTGGCCAAACGGGATCCATCGGTCTATCGCCGAATTTAGCTAGATGCAGTCGCCCTAGCGATTGATAAAGACGTCTCCCAGAGTCTTCCTGATCTGTAGTTTCGTAGGTATCAAGCCATGTACGATCGAAATTGTAGCAGTCGGCTTCGATGTCGTCGTCAACTTGCACATAGCAGGGGTATGGTTTATGAAACGTTCCCTCTAGTTCCAAGGCGACTGCAAGTCGACCAAGCACCGCACTTTGTTTTGCGACACCTACTATGGATATCTGCACATTCCTTTTTGCGTGCGAAGCTACACTGGCCCGAATCCTCTTATCGAGCATAGGAAACATTTCGCGAGAAAACGACTTTGTTCGAAGGAGACCATCACGAACGAGGATCGTGTCACTTCCCCATTGAAGATTCGGGTTAGCAACAAGATCGTAAAGTACGGCCCACTCTACCATATCGCGGTAGCATCTCATCGCTCCTATACTCTTGCCTGGAGTCCCAAGGCCCCTGATAAGATACGACATTTCTCTGATTTTTTTGCCAGTATCTTGGGCAAGTCGCTCTATAGGTGTTACTACATGTTTAGAACCACGAATCGCTCTTTCTTCTAGTTCTTCAATACTTATTGTACTGGAAACAGCATCCAGTGCATGTTCATTTCCACGTGAATCCACCACACGCACAAGCTCTACGGTTGCCGGATTGAAACTTATGCGATTATCGCCACCGTCCGCTGATACGAATGATACGGCATTTACGGAATAAGCGCGAAGTGGACGTATCCTATTCTTAAGGCGTCGGGCGTATTCGCGAAACTTCTGCAGATATGGCTCATCGGCGTTATAGGCCTCTAAGACCCTTTTACGAAGCTCTTCTCGATCTAAGTTCGCTAATGACATGGTTTAATTCTAGCTATTGGTAAGGTCATGAAGGTATTGTAGTTCAGAGATAACATGATCGAGACTCCAACTTCTCCAATCCGAAAACCGATCTGCTCGAGGCTTTGCCCATCTTTCTAACCAGTAATCGGTGATTTGTTTGGTGGTTTTTGATATGTACTTTGGACGTTCTTTTTTGCCTTGGAGTATTTCACGCGTGTTCCGTGCTAGAGGTACAACATAGATTTGCCTTCGAATACCATGATTAAGAAGATCTGCACGTATTCCCAAGTCCACCAAAGCTTGGCGTATGACTCTAATTCGCCAATTTGGTCCATCGCCGAATCTGTTGCCTCTTGCATATGGATGATTCCGACGTAAAAGTACCTTTTGCAGCTTTTTAAATGTTTTGTCGTCAATATGAAAATGCCCATATCCTTTAGTATACCATGATGGAACTTTATGATTCTCTACACCAGACATGAACTCAATACTTTGAGGAATACGTAGTCGACTGTAAATCGAAGACCGACCGAGTGCTGAGGATGTTGTCAATAGCACGAGACGAGGATTCTTACTTTTGGTACTTATTACACCTTTTTGGCACGAGTACTTGTTGTTGAAGTGCTTTATCACCTCGCTCGACGTAGCTAGTAGTGCAGTTAGTTTTCCTCCAAGTATTTTATTGTACGGTGGCATTGCTCCTAACACGAAAGCATCCATTGTATGAACAAGTCTTTCCATGCGTCCTTCGGCATCCCAGCCTATCCAGGCATCTCGCGGAGTAAGGTTAAAAACGGGATCTGTTAAGCCAATAATACCGATCAACTTCTCGTTGTTTTTGTCTATTACAAGATACCGAATACGTCGGCCGAAACCTCTACTTACCGGAATAGACCAAAACAGTGAAGCTGCACTGAAAAGTTGGGATTCATACGTTCCTGCAGAAACAACACTTAAGGTGGGGTTTATTTTTGTAAGGTCAATCTCGTTTGGGCTGGCAATATGTTTACGTATTAGTTCAATATGGCGATCAAATTGACCGTTCATGGATGCCATTACAGCTAATCTTTTCCCCGTGTAAAGTTGCCTGATCTGGTCTTTTGACACGATTGCATTCTGAGTAGAAGGCATCCGTTCAGATAGCTCCAATAACTGCGTTTTCAGTGATCGTTCTTCTCTATTCAGTTTCATATGCATACGAATCCTCAGGTCGAATCCATGATGGTGTGAGGTTTAAACCAAACCCTTGACCAAGAAATCGATGTAGCCTCGGACGAATCAGATAGTGTTTCGGATATTGGCTCGAAGAAATAAGTATGACAATCCCCAAGCAACGTTGATTCGATGCTAGATACTCTTTGAAGTAATGCTTCAGCACAAACAGTGGTCTGCCATCACATTGCAGTTAAAGATCAGTCCGCTCAGACGTTGCACGTATCGTAGGCCGCCCGCATCGCGGCCAGCGGGTCGCCCAGGGGCACGAACTCGTGGCCCACGAACCCCGTGTAACCGGTCTCGGCGATGGCGCGCATCACGGGCGGGTAGTAGATCTCCTGGTTCTCGTCGAGGTCGTTCCGGCCCGGGTTGCCCGCCGTATGGAAGTGGCCGATATGGTCGATGTTGTCCCGGATGGTCCGGATCAGGTCGCCTTCCATGATCTGCATGTGGTAGATGTCGTAGAGCAGCTTGACCCGCGGCGAGCCGACTCCCTCGCAGACGGACACGCCCCAGTCCGTGTAGTCGCACTGGTAGTCCGGGTGGTTCACCTTGCTGTTGAGCAGTTCCATGCACAGGGTCACGCCCTTGGCTTCGGCGGCCTTCGCGACGCGCAACAGGCCCTCGACGCAGTTGTCGCGGCCTTCGTCGTCGGACTTGCCCTCCCGGTTGCCCGAGAAGCAGATCAGGCCGGGGATGCCGTACTCGACGGCCTGGTCCATGTTGGCCAGCAATTCGTCCTCGATGCGATCGTGGTTCTCCCGTTTGTTGAGCCCGTCGGGCAGGGAAGCATGGCCCACGACGATGGCGATGTCCATGCCGGCGTCGCGCACCCGGTTCCAATGCTCCTCCGGCAGCATCTCGACGGACGCGTAGCCGATACGGGCCGCCTCCCGGATGAGCGATTCCGGTGTGACGCCGCCCCGATTGAAACAGCCGAAACAGATGGACTGCCTGATCGTGCTCATATGTAACTCCTTGCTGTGCGGATTCGGCCTTTACCCGTACGCGCCGTGTTCCAGGAAACCGAGCAGGCGCTTGCGGCGCGGGTCGGCGTCCCGGTACACGTGCTCGGGCATGGTGTAGTCGACGAAGGGGAAGTACTTGTGGCCGATGACGCGCCGCGCGTAGGTGATCTGCGTGATGTACCGCGTGCGGTCGCTCCGGTTCGGGCCGCCCCGGTGCCAGACCTGGTTGTTGAACATGGTGACGCTGCCCGCCGGGCCGAGATTGTAGTGGACCCGCTCCTCCCACTCGGTGCCCTCGAGCGAATCGGGACAGGGACGGCCGAAGAGGTGGGAACCCGGGATGACTTCCGTGCCGCCGTGTTCGGGTTCGGTGACGTCGGTGAGATAGTAGTTGCAGGTGAAGAAGAGGACCGGAAGACGGATGTTGTCCGGAGGGTCTCCGTCCGTCACCAGGAAATGGGGCGCGTCGTCCTGGTGCCACCGGAAGGACCCGCCGGGACGGGTCACGAAGGAGTTGTTGTGGATGACGTGGCAGTTCTCGGCCACCAGCGCCTCGGCGAAGCTGACGATGGGTTCGAGGTCGAAGAGGCGGCGGTTCGTCTCGCTGAACTCGAACATGCGGTGGCACAGCGCCAGGTTCTCGCTGACCGAATTCAGCCCGTTCGGGTTCTCCCGCAGGCCGTAGTCCAGGTCTCCGCGCAGGGTGTCGCACCAGTCGGGCGGCAGGACGTTCTTCAGGAAAAGGAATCCCTGGCGGTTGAACGTATCTACCCATTCCTGGATCCGCGCCGGTCCGGCGACTTTGCCACCCAGGGAGGTTGTGCCGGTGGTCATGCCGATTCCGATACTACGATCGAATTTGAGAAATGTGTTTTAGGAGATGTGGTTCTCGTGTACGGGATATACCCTCGCACATGAAAACCGAATTAAACGACGCTGATGAGAATGTGCAAGGGATTAAGTCCCTGGGTGTTCGGGGCCAGCCAACTCACACGAAGAGGATTGACTGAGACAGTTTTGAAGCGCATTCTATAGTAGTGCTCCGGTCTCCATGGCCAGCGGATGGGATCGGAGATAGCAAGGAGGGAAACTATGATTCGTCCAACCGGGGTGAAAGCCACTGAAGGACACCGTCTCTGGCTTGAGTACTCCGATGGGTCCGCCGGAGAGGTTGATCTTTCCCATCTATCGGGGATTGGGGTGTTTGCCGTTTGGAATGATCCTGGACGCTTCGAGGAAGTCCATATAGCCCCGCACGAAGCTATTGCCTGGGACGATGCCCTTGAACTTTGTCCGGATGCGCTGTACTTGACGCTCACCGGCAAGTCTGTCGAAGAAGCCATGCCCGGTGTGCGAGCGCTGACTGAGAATGCCTGAATTCTGCCGGTTTTACGGAATCGTCATACGCATGTATTTCGCCGATCACGGACCACCTCACTTTCACGCGTCATATGGCGGGGACGAAGCGTTGGTGGGTATAGATAATCGGCAGTACTCCATGGACGCTTGCCTCCTCGTGCCCGTGACCTCGTAGTTGAATGGGCTTCACTTCACCAAGCGGAACTTCGAGAAGCCTGGAACCGAGCCAGCAATCTGACTCCGCCCGGCAAGATTGCACCGCTGGAGTAAACGGGACCAGCAACTACCTCATCGAATACAGCAAGACCTCCAGCAGATAAGCAACACCCTCATCAAATCCAAAACGCCGGACACGCGGGCCGTGTTCGAGACTTTTTCAGGCTCAGTCCCGGCTAGCTGCTTCACGTCAGGTCGTTTTAGGATTTCTCCTTGACATTCTTAAAATAACTAGTTATCTGACTAGTCAGGTTATCGTTCTTCGATCCAGATGGGAACGTCGATCTTCGTTCGGGCTATTGTATCATGGGCAGGGAATGGCAGGTCCAGGAAGCGAAGGCGAAGTTCAGCGAACTCCTCGAAACGAGCCGGGAGGAAGGTCCTCAGGTCGTGACCAAGCGGGGCGTGAAAACGGCCGTCCTGGTTTCCATCGAAACGTGGGAACGGATGGAGCGGTCGGCCCGGCTCGGCCTGAAGGAACTGCTGCTGTCGCCGGAAGCGCGCACCGAGTCCCTGACGCCGTTGCGGGAACGGCGAAGATCGCGCGGGGCGGCAAACCCGGCAAACCCGGCAAACCCGGCAGACCCGGCAAACCCGGAATGATCCATGTATCTCCTGGATACCGACTTCGTATCGGAACTGCGCAGGAGAAAGCCGCACCAGGATGCGCTGGAGTGGTTTTTGGGACTGGCCCCCGACCAGGTCTACCTTTCGGCCGTAACCGTGGGCGAGATCCAGACGGGCATCGAGTTCGCCCGGGCCCGGGATGCTTCCCGGGCGGCGGAGCTGGAGTCCTGGATGGGCAAGCTGGTGGATTCCCAACGCGTCCTTCCCATGGATCCGGTAGTCTTCCGTGTCTGGGGACGGCTCCTTTACCGCCGGTGGGACGTCCGCATGACCGACGCCATGATTGCCGCGACGGCCGTGGTGCACCGGCTGACCGTGGTCACCGGGGATCCTGAATCCTACGACCGGCTCGGTGTCGAAACGCTGAATCCATATGAGAAGTGACCGGCCGATGAAGTGACCGGCCGATGAAGTGAGCGACCGATGATGTGACCGGCCGATGAACGGAGAACCCGCCATGTATGACGTGGATGCCATCGCCGCTTTCGACCGCGAGAACGTGGCGGACATCAAGGCCCGCCAGGGCTACATCAACGCGAGCGGGCGCGCGGCCGGGCTGAAAATCACGGACGTTCGCACCTGGCGGGTAATCATGCCCTGGCGCGGGACCAAGCGGTGGGACGGGTCCGCCGAGGGGTTCTCATTCGCCGAATTCGATACAGACCAGGGCCTGGTGGGCGTAGCCGAAGGTTTGTCCAGCGAGGCCGACGCGCTGCGTTCCCGGGTCCTGGGTAAAAATCCTTTCGATCCCGAAATACGGGGGCTGCTTGGTCTCGCCTACTGGGACCTGGCCGGCAAGGTCGCGGACAAACCCCTTTACCAATATCTGCGCGAGGTCTTCGATCTCGAAACGCCCGTGGTCACGAAGATCCCCATCGCGGCGTACACCTGGTGCCGCTTCCCCGACGTGAACGGCGAGAACGAGGTGACCTTCGACACCTATCCGCGGCACGTGAAGTCGCTCATGGAGGACGAGACCTTCCGGATCATCAAGCTGTCCATGTGCGATTTCGAGCCCCACCGTTACGTCGAGCTCATTCACAACATCCGAGACGAGGCCGGCTTCGACGTGGATATCCGCGTCGATCCCCACGCGTCGTGGAGCGAGAGCGAAGCCCTGCGGTTCATGCAGGGGGTGGAGGACTGCCGGATCGAGTGGATCGAGGAACCCGTAGGCGGCCGGTTCGAGAACATCTTCCGCGCCGGCCACCGGCTGCGTCTCATGAGCAGCATCCCCATATCCTCCCATGCCTGGCTGCCGCCGCTCCGGCGGGACGCGGCGCCCCGTCTCTACGGCGCCCATGTTTCCGGCCGCTACGGCGACGAGACGCTGGACCAGCCGCTGGACGTGGACGTCATGCGCCGGCACGTGCCTGCCGACGTGTCCGCACCGGACGCCTACGCGGGGCCGCTGGCCCTCAAGCGGTACTACGACACCGCCCGGTTCATGGGCATGGAACTGGGCATGCACAGCGCCTACGAACTGGGTCCGGGCACGGCCATCCGCCTCCACGCCGCCGCCTTCGCCTTTCCCTACGCCATACCCTACCACATCGTGCACGGGAACGGGACCATGCCCATGTCGCTCCACGGACTGGACGCCCATTACAACCAGTGGTTCGGCGACGTCATAAAGGGCGGCAAGATGCCCTGCGAGGACGGGTGCCTGCGTGTTCCGGAGGGACCCGGACTGGGCGTGGAGCTGGACCACGGCCTGCTGGACGAGTTCCGGTGGACGGAAGAGAAGCAGACCCTGCACACCCGCCATATCGAGGCGATCCGGTCGAACCATCTCGACCGTCTGGGCTGGCGCAAGGACCGCATGGGCTGGCTGCGGTAGGCGAGCCGTCAGGCCGGCCGCACGAACCGGAACACCACTGCTGTCGGTTATCTCCGGTCTGCTGCGGTAAGCGAGCCTGGGCCGGTTCCCGTCCCCATCCCCTAATCCTTCCGCAACCCGCCCACCCTCCACAGCACGCCGACCACCCCCAGGCTGGCGATCCCGCCGCAAATCGTGAGGGCCAGGGGCGCGCCCGCGACCGCGGCCAGTCCGCCGACGAGCAGGCGGCCGGGCGGCCCGCCGCCGATGGCGAGTACGAGCAGGCCCATGACCCGGGACCGCATGGCGTCGCTGGAGGTGCGGAGGACGATGGAGGACTGCATGACGCCGAACCCGGTCTGCCCGACGCCCACCAGGACCAGCATGATGAGCGAGAGCGGGAAGGACGTCGAGACGGCGAAGACCAGCGTGGCCAGGGCGTTGACCAGGGAACTGATGGTGAAGACCAGGCCGTCGCGGTAGTGTTGACCCAGCCGGTCGATGAGGGCGATGCCGAGGATGGACCCGACGCCGGTGCCCGCGCCGAGGATGCCCAGTTCCAGAGGCCCCAGGAAGAGGACGTCCCGGACGAAGACGGGCAACAGCACCTGGTAGGAGAAGGCGAAGGCGTTCATGATGAAAGTGATGATCAGCACGCCTGAGATCCTGGGATGGCGGCGGGCGTACCGGAAGCCGAGGAGCAGATCTTTCCAGGGACCGAGCCGGCCCTGCTTCCGGCCCTTCCGGTCCGTATCGGCGGAGAGCCGGACGATCACGACGATCTGGACGGCCTGCAGGAGGAAGAGGGCCAGGAAGCCGCCCGTCGTCCCGGCAAACTCGAGCAGGACGCCGCTCATGAGCGGCCCGATCAGCCGGGAGATGTTCTGGGGCACCGTCTCCAGCACCATGGCGTCCGTCGTCCGGTCCTTGCCCACCAGGTCCGGGATGAGCGCCCGGCGGCAGGACCAGTCGTAGGCGCTGCCCAGGCCGATCAGCACGGATCCGAGGACGACGTGCCAGAAGGCCAGGTGGCCGAGCAGGGCGAGGATCCAGAAGAGGCCGTTGACGAAGCAGTTGATGAACTGGGCGTTGACGATCAGCCGGCGGTAGCTCAGGTACCGGACCACCGTGCTGAAGAAGGGGCCGAAGAGCATGAACGGCGCCATGCGGCAGAAGCTGACCAGCGCCACCATGCCGGCCGAGTCGGTCAGTTCCAGCACGACCCAGCCGACGATCAGTTCGTCCATCCAGCGCGTCTGCCACCAGATGCTGCTGGATATCCAGAGCTTGCGGAAATCGGGGATGGAAAGCAGGCGGGCCGCTTTCCAGCGTGAGCCGAGCCGGTCGAACATGGACGCCCTGTGGAAAATCCTGTTGACGGGCAGGTGGGACCATCTATATTCCGAATTATCTGAACTTGCAGCACCACCGAGAACCGGAACTCCACGTCGTCTGCCGACAGTCCGGCCCGCCGGTGATTCTGGGACAAGAAAGCCTTTCTATCGGCCACAGTCAAGCGTTCCGCATACCTTTTCGAACACCGTGATCATGCCTGCTCGAAACAGGGGAGTGTCGTCATGAGCGACGGGCTACGCATCCTGTCCATCGGTGCGCATCCGGCCGACATATTCGACCAGTCGGGCGGCGCCATGGCCCATCACACCGCCCGCGGCGACTGGGTGGGATGCGTCGTGCTGACCCACGGCGCCCGCGTGCACGACAAGGTAATCAGCGACGACATGTTCCACGCGGAAGAGGTGCCGGACGGGGACACCCTGAAGCGGATGATGGCGGAACGGTCCGACGTGAAGGCGGAAGAGGTGAAATCGGCGTGCCGCGCCCTCGGCGTGGAAGACGTCTATTTCATGGGCGCGGACGATGCCGTTCTCCTGCCCGACCGGCCGATCGTTCGCCAGCTCGCCAGCCTGCTGCGGGAGCTGAAACCGGATATCATCCTCACCCATTTCCCCGACGAGGGCGGCGGCACCTGGAACCCCCACGCCGTGGCCGGCCGCATCGTCATGCTCGCCATGGGCCTGGCCGGTTCCGTCGACCCGGGCGACCGGCGTCCGCCCCACCATGTGGCCCAGGTGTTCTACTGGGGTTGCGGCGGAGCGAGCCTTCCCAGGAACGTCTGGGACGCCCGGGGCGGGTACTACAACGACGTCTTCATCGACATCACGGACGTGGTCGACAAGAAACTGGCCGCGCTGGACGCCCTGGAGAGCCAGGGCTATGGCGGCGCATACGCGCGCAAGCGCATCGAGACGTCCGACGGAGCCTTCGGGAGCGCGGGCCACGTCGCCTACGCCGAAGGGTTCATCTCGCTCAATGCCGAGACCCACTACTATTTCCCCGTCTCGTCCTACGCCCTCGAACGGGCCCGGAGGTCGGACCACGAGAATATCGAGAAGGTCAGCTACAAGTACGAAGCGTGAATTACAGAAACGAGGCGCAGCAGAGAAGCCTCGTTACAGGTAAAAGTACGAAGCGTGAAGGAGATAAACATGCAGCGGGTGGGGTTCATCCTCAAAGTCAAAGAAGACATGATCGACGACTACAAGAAGCACCACCGGGAGGTCTGGCCGGAGATGCTGGAGGCCCTGCAAGACGCGGGCTGGCGCAACTACTCGCTGTTCATGCGCGAGGACGGACTGCTCTTCGGCTACTGCGAGACCCCGGACTTCGAAAAGGCGCTGGCGAGGATGGCGGAGACGGAAGTCAACGCGCGCTGGCAGGAGTTCATGGCACCCTATTTCGAGAACCTCGGCGGCAAGCACGCCGACGAGAGCATGGTGCCGCTGGAGCAGGTTTTCTACCTGGAATAACAGGGGTAAGACAAGGCCACTTGGACACAACCACCCTCGATACGCCCGTCCTGACGCAAGACGAAAAGCGGCTTGTCCGGGACATCACCGATTCGCTGAAGGAAAGCACGAATCCGGACGCCGCGCACCTCGACCAGGCGATCTGCGAGTCCATCGCCCGGTTGAGCGACCTGGCGAAGGTCATGAACGCCTATCCTTCCCTGCTGGAAAGCCAGTCCCTCGGCCAGCAGCGGCGGGATGCCGCTTCCCTCATCGAGGCGCTGTCCAACGCCACGCTCTTCACCGTCGACATGTTGCTTCCCATGCGGGCCGCGGTCGGGCAGGTGTACGTCATGGCGCGGCTGAACCTGTTCCGGCTCCTGCACCAGGTTGTCCAGGAGGCCCTGGGCGGCCGGGACGAATTCACGGCCGTGGAAGACGCCATCGGCGCCCGGATCAGCCAGAGCATACACAACAAGGTGATCGAATCCCTGCTGATCGCCATCGTCTGCGACGACAGCCTCGGCCGCGCGGTCCGCATCAAGGCGGCTACCGCCCTGACCCACCTCTGGGAGGACCGGTTCTCCCGCCGGATCGAAGCTTTCCTGCCCGTCCTCGAGACCACCTGGGAAGCCCGGCGGCAGACGACCGTGCAGCTGGGTACCCTCATGGGGGTTTCCGAGATATTCGCCCTGATGCGCGCGGGCGGCGACATCCGGTTCCTCGACTATTTCTCCAGGAAAACGTGCCCGCCGGAGGAACTGCAGGCCTTTCGCGAGTTTCTCTTCAGCGTGTCCACCGAGGAACTCGAGTCCTTGAGCGACAAACTGATCGAGGGGCAAAACAGGGGAACGTATCCGGACGTCGATACCACACTTTCCCTGTCGCCCACCTATCTCTACAATCATACGGCCACCGATTTCGTTACCCAGCTCTACCTGTTCTTCGTCAAGCGTCACCTGGAAGCCCACGCGCGGCGGATCCGAAACCTGCCCGGTCCCAAGCGCACGGCCGAAGAGTACGTCATGGTCTATTTTCTGGAGCAGTCCTGCACGATGGACGGCGACCGTACCGCCGCCGACCGGGTCGCCAGTGATCCGACCGGCGGGAGAAAGGACGACACGAAGTGATCAAACTAGGATGCATGTCCCTGAGTTACGGCCACGCCATTTCCGAAGGCCGCATGGACCTGTTCGAATTCATCGACCGCGCCCGCGAAATGGAACTCGACGGGATCGACATCCATACCCGGGCGCTGGAATCGGATGATGACGCGTACCTGCGGGACGTTCGCATGCGGTGCCTGCAGCGGGGGCTTGCCATCTCCTACCTGGGCATCAGCAACAACTTCGGGAAGCCGCCCGGGGAGATCGCCGCCGAAATCAAGATGGTCAAGCACTGGATCGATGTGGCCGCGAGGCTGAACGTGCCCCTGGTACGGATCTTCGCGGCCTGGGATCGGGAGGACACGCCCGCGCGCGTCACCTGGTCCCGGATGATCTACGGCATCTCCGAGGTGGTGGATCACGGGGCCGCCCGGGGCGTGGCCGTGGGGCTTCACAACCACAATCACGGTTGCGTGACCCGCACCGGCGACGACGTCGTGCGCATCCTGAACCAGGTGGATCGTCCTACCTTCACCCATATCCTCGACACGGGCCAGTACGCCGGCTCGCCGGGCGCTTCGGGCAGCAGGGGCAACCCGGACCCCGCCTACGATTTCTACGGCAGCATGGAGAGGAGCGCGCCTTACGCCGCACACGTCCGGGCGAAGATCTACCGCATCCAGTCCGGTGAGGAGGAGTGGCTGGACTATCCCCGCATTCTGGGGATCCTGAAGCAGGTCGGTTTCAATGGCTGGATGTCGGTCGTCTACGAAGGGCAGGACGTCGAAGCCGAGGAGATCGCGGTTCCCAAGGCCGTCGCCTACCTGCGTCGCCTGCTCGCCGAAAACGGCATGTGAGGCTGAGAGAGCAGCGACGTGATGTGCCGGCAGGCATCGGGGTTCAGTTCCACGGAGATGCTGCGGCGCCCGAGCGCGCGCGCGGCCAGGGCGATCGTGCCCTGCCCGGCAAAGGGGTCCAGGACCGTCTCGCCCGCGTAGGACCAGAGACGGATCAGGCGCCAGTAGGGATGTTCCAGGTTATCGTCGGGCGTCCAGACGGCCTGGCGGCCCGCCCGCCATGCTGAAGCGGGTATGCCACTTTCTTCCACGGCACCAGGCGGCGCTTCGGATTCACCGGGCTTCCGGTAGACCAGGATGGTCTCGGCATGCACCTTGGGCCGGCATCCGAACGGTACGCGGGCATCCGCAGGTTCCTCACGCACCGCCTTCCCCGGTTCGAACCAGTACCAGGTAGCCTCGTACCGAAACCCCGCCTCCTGGAGACCGCGGTGCGTATCCGCCGCCAGCGCGACCGGTTCATCCCGCCAGAGCAGATCGGCAATCCAGACGATCATCGCCCGGCCGGGCATGAGGCAGCGGTGGCACTGCGCCCACACCTCGGAGAGGGAGGCCAGGAAGTCCGGATAGTCCTGGCCGAAGCCGATCTGGTCCGGGTGGCCGTAGTCGCCACTCTCCCACCAGGGCGGGCAGGTCAGGACCAGGCCGGCGCACCCGTCGGCAATGGGGTCCATCCTGCGGGCGTCGCCCAGCCAGAGCCGGACCTGGTCGTCATCGTGGAAGAGGCGCATGGCGGAAAGCAAGTGCTGGCGGCGGCCGGAACATCCGCATCAGGCGTCGGGCCAGATTTCGGCGAGGGCGCTCGAAATGATTACGGGATTGGGGCCGTCCACCCGGAAGCACTCCTCCGCCGACAGGGCTTCGTCCATGAGCATGCCCGTCATGGACCGGGGCCAGCCGAACCACCGGTAGACCGCCTTCTCGTCGACGGCACCGGCGGACTCCACGGCGCCCACGAGCAGGCTGCGCATGGCATGGCGGCGGGTCATGGAAACGGCTTCCTTCGCCGTGTCGTCGGGCACCCACCGATTCGTAAGTTCCCATACGCGCGAGGCCGCGTCATGGACGTTCCTCCCGGTGGCTGGTCCGGGTACGATCAACCACAGCTTCTCGAGTTCCAGCAACGCCTTGCGGAATGTCCGCCCGTCCATGGGGACGGTTCCGGCGAGCCGGTCCCGCAGCGTCCGTCCCGTGGCCGGACCGTCCCGCTCGATACAGTCGGCGAGATGGAACGCCGCCGGAGAGATCCGGTTGCGCGCCCGGGCGCCCCGGAAGCCTTCCCCTTCCATGGCCAGCAGGGCCGCCCAGTGCTTCCGGGCGACGAGCGTGGGTTTGCGCTTCACGAACGTGCCGAACAGGCAGGGGACGGTGTCGGGCAGGTCGCTCAGCCAGATGCTGGCGATGCCCTGTCCCGTGCTGATCCGGTCATCGTTGCCGTCACAGCCGGTCCTGCCGTCTATGGCCTCCTGGATACTGGGAAGTTCGGTGCCTGAGTAGACCGAGACGAAACACCGTTCAAGGATGAAATCGCCGGCCTGTTTCCTGTTCTTCAGTCGGTGCGACGGGGACAGGCGGTGGTGCTCGGTCACGCGCCCGCGGACGCCGTCGGGCAGCATGGGAAACAGTTTCGACTTGGTGAGTACGGGCATGTACGGCGCTTTCATCAGGTCACGCGGTCCACGCGGCGGTCTGTGCGGCCAGCGCGGCGGTCAAGCGGTTCACGCGGCGGTCTGCGCGGCCAGCGCCGCCCCGATGATCCCGGCCCGGTTCCTCATCCGGGCGGGCACGACCTCGGTTTCCACGGTGAAGTACGATGAGAACTTCTCGTACTTGTTGCTGGCGCCGCCGCCCACGATGATCAGGTCCGGTCGGATCAACTCGTCCAGACAGCACAGGTACTCGTTCACGCGTTTGCCCCATTCCTCCCAACTCAGGCCCTTCGCCTTGCGAACGCTCTCCGCGGCGTATTTCTCCGCGACGCGGCCCTTCATCTCGATGTGGCCGAATTCCGTGCTGGGCACGAGCGTGCCGTCGACGAACAGGGAGGTGCCGATGCCGGTTCCCAGGGTCGCGATGACCACCACGCCGTCCCGGTCCCGGCCCGCGCCGTACCGCATTTCCGCCATGCCCGCGGCATCCGCGTCGTTCAGGAAAACCACCTCCCTGCCCGTCGCCTTAGCCATGCGTTCCACGACGTTGACGCCGATCCAGGACGCGTCGATGTTCGCGGCGGTCCGCACCGTACCGTTCTTGATGACTGCGGGAAAGCCGAATCCCACGGGACCCTGCAGGTCGAAGTGCCGGACGATCTCCGCCGCGGTCTCGATGACTTTCTTTGGCGTGGCCGGCCTGGGGGTGTCGATCCTGAAGCGTTCCGTCTCGAGTTTTCCGGTTTCCAGGCAGACCGGTGCACCTTTGATGCCCGTTCCGCCGATATCGATCCCCAGAAGACTCATGCGGGTTCACCTTCCGTCGGTTCTTCTTCGGCCTGTACGGCTTCGCGGTCGCGTGGTGAAGTGATCCGCCAGTAATAGCCGTCCGGGTCCAGCATGCGGAAGTCCGTGGCGCCCCAGGGCTGCTCTTTCAGCGGTTCGTGTATGGCCACCCCGGCCTGTTGCATCTTTGCATGGAACTGGCCGATATCCGAGATCTCCAGGACCAGTTCGACCCCCACGCCGCGGGTAAGCGACTCGACGGGCTGTTCCCCCGGGTCCGGGTACCAGAGCAGTTCGTCGGTCTTCAGTCCGAGGACCAGTTCGTTCCGCTGGAGCAGGATGTATCCGGGATCGTTCGACAGTTCCTTGAAGCCGAAGGTCTCCGTGTAGAATGCCGCGGACACCCGCAGGTCCTTCACGGCCAGGTTGACCTGGAGTCTCACGGACTGACTCTGGACCTGGACCTGGTCGGCCCGGGGGCCGCGTGAAGTGAACTGGACGGAATACGTCACCCGGTCGCCGACCTGCAGCAATGAAAACTGCCCTTCCGTAATGTTGGATCGATGGAAGAACAGGTCCTCGTTCTCCGGCGTGTTGATGAACCCGTACCCTCTGGTGTGGTTGAGCCTGGTGATCGTACCCTGCGGCATGACTGTCCAATCCCGGTTCCGGGGAACCGTCGTGAAGATGGCCCGGTCTATCGCAAAGAGGAGGTGGAATCAGGCGAGACCATGCCGGCCGAACCGGTCAGGCCACCCTAGGCAGGCACGGCAAAGGAGATACGCGCTCGTGCTTCGCCTGTCTGAAAAAAACAGGCCGGCCAACCCCGGAAACGGAGTCACCAGCAAAGTTCCATGTTAGGTTTGCGCAACCGGTCAAGTCAAGGGTTTTCTTATTCCCTCGCACGGGCAGATAGAGCAGGTACATAGAGGTTGACAACCGGCGGGGGTTCGCCTAGACTATCGGGAGTGTCCGGACGACTAAAACACCCTTCAGCACAGGGCCTTCCCGCTGGCCGGGACCCATTCAGGGACCTCTTACCTGGACCTTTTTTACATGCGCCTTTTGCATTTGAAATCTATACTGCTGGGTGCGCTGATCTGGTGCGGATGCGACCAGAACCTTCGGCCCCTGCCCGAAGACGGTGGACAGGCGTCCGGCAGGTCCTTCGTGGAAGCGCAGCGGCCGATGGCCGGCAGTCGTGTGGCCGGCCGTGGCATCGAGGACGAACCACCTCCCATTACGGCCCCGCCAGACGGTGCGAGCGTATCGGGAACCATCGACATCACGCCGGAACTCTTCGCGCGGCTCAGGGGCTCGGAGACCATGTACGTCATGGCGAGACGGAGCGCGGACGGCCCGCCCATGGCCGTCCGGCGTTTCAGGAGCCTGCGGTTCCCCATGCCGTACACGCTGACCGGAGCCGACCAGGCCGTGCAGGGCCCGCCATTCACCGGGGAAGTCACCATCGTCGCGCGCATCGACCTGGACGGCAACGCCGGCCTCCCGCAGTCCGGCGACATGGAAGGCGTCAACCCGCGGGTGGTCGTCGGAGACTCCGGGGCGGACGTCGTCATCGACAAGCTGTATTAGCCAGCCGCCACGCTAAAGAGATCGCCTGATGAATGCCGAACTGCTCACAGCGCCCGAATCACTCCGGCGGCTCGTCCTCGACCTGCGCCAGATGGAGACCTTCATCGAGGACCCCCTCGTCGTCCGGAAAGCGGACGGGGTCTGGTACGAGGACGTGAAAGGGCGGCGAATCCTGGATGGCCTGTCGGGCATCTTCACCGTGAACGCCGGCCACGGCAACCGGAGGATTATCGAGGCGATCAAGGCGCAGTTGGATACCATGGCCTTCGCGCCTCCGCTCCACGCCACCAGTCCGCCGGCCATCGAGCTGGTCCAGCGGCTGGCGGAAGAGACACCGGAAGACCTCAATACCATCAAACTCCTGTCCGGCGGATCGGAAGCCACCGAGGCGGCCATGAAGCTGGCGCGGCAATACCACCGGCAGACCGGCAACCCGGGCAAGTTCAAGGTGATCTCGCGGTTTCACGGGTACCACGGCGCGACCATGGGGGCCCTGTCGGCCACGGGCACGCGCCGTCGCAAGACCATGTTCGAACCCACGCTGCACGGTTTCCTGCACGTCCACCCGCCGACCTGCTACCGGTGTCCCTATGAAAAGACCTTCCCAGACTGCGAGGTCTTCTGCGCCCGGACGGTGGAGGACCTCATCGAGCTGGAAGGCGCCGAGACCATCGCCGCGCTCATCCTGGAACCCGTGGGGAACACCGGGGGGATCATCATGCCGCCGCCGGGGTATCTTTCCGAGCTGCGGGAGATCTGCGACCGGCACGGTATCCTCCTGATCTTCGACGAGATCATCACCGGCTTCGGCCGCACCGGAAGCATGTTCGCGGCCCAGACCTTCGAGGCCACGCCCGACATCCTCTGCATGGGCAAGGGCATGTCCAGCGGATACGTGCCTCTGGCGGGGATCGCCTTCCGGGATTCCATCGCCTCCGCCTTCCTCGGCAGGGAAGAGGACGAAATCGAATTCTCTCACGGTCACACCTACGGCGGCAACCCGCTGGCCGCGGCGGCCGGCCTGGCGAACCTGGCGGAGATCCGGGAAAGAGACCTGTGCGCCCGGGCGCGCGAGACGGGCGCCTACGTCCGGCAGCGGCTGGAGGAACTGCGGGCAACCGGCATCGTGGGCGATATCCGGGGCTGCGGCCTGCTGGCCGGCATTGAATTCGTGGAAGACCCCGATAGCCGCACGCCCTTCGATCCATCGGTGAAGTTCGGCGTGCGGGTAGGGCAGACCGCGCTGGAGAAGGGCCTGCTGACCCGTTTCGATCCCAACTGGATCGCCCTGGCGCCGCCGCTCGTCATCACCCGGCAAGAGACGGACCTCATGCTGGACATATTGTCGGACAGCATCCGGGAAACAGTAAAGGAGTTGAAAACGTCATGAAACCTGATACCAACCTCTCGCGCCGTGGGTTCATCGGCGGAACGATGCTTGGAGGACTGGCTGCCCTGTCCGTCGATCCCCTTGTCATGGCGCAGGCCCTGGTGACGGGCAAGAAACCGGAGGACATCCAGGGTCACGGCATCCCGCCCGGCTACGTGAACCTGTCCTCCAACGAGAACCCCCTGGGACCGTCTCCGCGGGCGGTCGAGGCGGTCGCCGCGCGCATGTTCGGCGTCAACCGCTATCACTGGAGTTCCACGCCGGACCCGTTGGAAGTCCTGATCAACACCCTCGAACGGAAGCACGGCCTGCCGGTCACCGAGACGACGTGGGACAACTGGGAAGAGGTGACGAAAAACCGCCGGCTGGCCCTCAGCGCGGGTTCCAGCATGATCCTTCACGCCGTGGGCCTGGCGACGGTCCGGGACAAGGCGGAACTGGTCCAGGCCCAGCCCGCCTACTTCGACACCGCGGAAGTCTGGAGACGGTTCAAAGAAGAAGAAGGCGCCGACGTCAAGATCAACTACGTCCGCCTGACCCGGGACCTGCGGCACAACCTGAACGCCATGTACGAGAGGATCAACGACAACACCACAGTCGTGGTCGTTACGAATCCCAGCAATCCCACCAGCACGGTGGTGGACCATGACGCGCTGGCGGATTTCGTCCGGTCCGTGCCGTCTCACGTTACGGTCTTCATCGACGAAGCGTATATCGACTACACGACCGATCCCGGCTACCGCGACGCGATGCACCTGACGCTCGAATACGACAACGTGATCGTATCCCGGACATTCTCCAAGATCTACGGCCTGGCGGGCATGCGCGTCGGGTACGCCGCGCTCTCGCCCCGGTTGGGACGGAAGCTGTCGCTTTACAACCTGGGCGGCCCGCCGAGCAACCTGGGTCTATACGCCGCCATCGCCGCGCTCGACGACCACACGCACTACGCGCGCAGCCGGAGGTCGGTGGCAGAAGGCAAGACCTACCTGGGGGCGGCCTTCGAACGGCTGGGTATCCCGTATACGCCCAGTGATGCCTGTTTCGTCCTGTTCAGGCTCGGGGACCGGGCCGAATCCGTGTTCAGCGCGCTCCAGGAGCGCAACGTCTGGATCGGCGACGCCATGTGGTGGGGGCTGAAGGGGCATTTGCGCGTGACCGTCGGCACCCCGGACGAGAACGAGGCCTTCATCAACACGCTGGAAGCGGTAATGTAGCCGGACCAGGCAGATCGTGCGCCGGTGCGAGACACGGATCCCATGGACAATCCGGTGCTCAAATTTGCGGACGTCCCGTTGGACCGGGCGGATGAACGGCGTGGCGATCCGGAGTGGCTCGCCGGGCGGTTGGCTCGGGACGATACCCGCTTCATACCCGTCTGGCGCGACCTGAGCCTGATCGATGACGGGCATGGGGCGTCCCTTCCGTCCGCCGTCATCTGTGGGGGGCCGTCCGGCCAGGACGTACTGGCGGCCGGTTGCGAAACCGTTTTCCTGGGTTTGGAAGGAGACCGCGCCTTCTTCGCGGTGGACCTCTCGGGTTCCGATGAAGCGGAGGCGGTCGCGGCGGCAGGGGGCCGGGGGCGGTTTCAGGACCTCTGGCGCGGCGGTCCGTCCATCGATGCACGCGAGGCCGCGCTGATGGCGTATGCGCGGGGGATGTTGTACTGGCACCGCGAGAACAGGTATTGCGGCCGTTGCGGCCACGCCACCAAGAGCCGGGAAGGAGGCCACCGGCGCCGGTGCACGAACGCGGAATGCGGCAGGAACGTCTTTCCCCGCATCGACCCGGCGGTGATTACGCTGGTGGAATACCGGCCGGATGACGGCCGCCCGCCCATGTGTCTCCTGGGCAACCACCACAGGCCGCCGCCGAACGTGTTTTCCACCCTTTCCGGATACACGGAACCGGGGGAAAGCCTGGAGGAAACCGTGGTCCGGGAGGTGTTCGAAGAGGTCGGCGTCCGCGTGAGCGCGGCATATTACCAGGCGTCCCAGCCCTGGCCCTTCCCCTCTTCGCTGATGCTGGGATTCCGCGCGCGGGCCGAGACGACCGAGATCGTGGTGAACACGGAGGAACTCGTGGAGGCGCGGTGGTTCACCGCCGAAGAGGTCCGAGGTTTCGGCGAGTGGGGCGACGAGTCGGTCGCGTGCGCCCTGCCGCGCCGAGATTCCATCGCCCGGTACCTGGTCGATTCCTGGGTGTCCGAGGTATCCGGCCTTTAGCGCCGCGCCGCAGTGTCCGGTGATGAGACGTCTGGACCTGGAGATGCACAAGAAACCACCAGGAGCTATCGTTCCACAGACTGGAGCGCATCATGGAAGACTACACTTCCCTGGTTCCCTACTATACCTTTCCCACCGATTCGCTCGAGGCACAGGAGGCCGCGCTGGCGGACAACCCGCTCCTGCAGCGCCTGAACGCGTCCCGCAGGAGCTACGAGGGGGATCCCCACCGGCCTACGTACCACTACGTGAATCCGGAGGCCATGCTCAACGACCCCAACGGCCTGTGCTTCTGGCGGGGACGCTGGCATCTTTTCTACCAGGCCTACCCGCCCGAGGACACGCGGCAGCACTGGGGGCACGCCATATCGGACAACCTCGTCCACTGGCGTGATCTGCCCTACTGCATCTATCCCAACCCGGAGCGCTGCTGTTACTCGGGCGCCACGCTGGTGGAGGAAGACCGGGTGATCGCCATGTACCACGGGACGGTGGCTGGCAACATGGTTGCCGTTTCCAGCGATCCCATGCTCCTCAACTGGGAGAAGGTCACGGGACAGGCCGTCATCCCCATGCCCCCGAAGGACGGACCGCCCGCGCCGTACAACGTGTTCGATCCGTGTATCTGGAAGAAGGACGGGGTCTACTATTCGCTCTCTGCGGGCACCAAGCCCGAGGGACCGGCCGGCAAGCCGAGACGGGCCAACTACCTGTTCCGCTCCGAGGACCTGGCCCGTTGGACCTACCTCCATCCCTTCGTCGAGGACGACGACTACACCCTGGTGGGAGACGACGGCGCCTGTCCCTATTTCTGGCCCATCGGCGACCGCCACATCCTGCTTTTCTTCAGCCACATGAGCGGCCCCCAGTACCTGATTGGCGACTATGACACGGAGCGGGACAAGTTCGTCGTGACCTACGGCGCCAAGTTCAATTTCGGCGCGTACAAACCGTCCGGGCTCCACGCGCCTTCGGCCACGCCGGACGGGAAGGGCGGACTCGTGGCGATCTTCAACATGAACCACGGCAAGCCGACGAAGGGCTGGAACCAGATCATGTCCCTGCCAAGGCGCCTGACCGTCGACGGCGACGACCTTTACCAGGAGCCGGTCGAGGCCCTCGAATCGCTGCGGGAAGCCCCGATCCGGTTCGATGCCTTTGACCTGCCGGCCAACCGGGAGGTCGTCCTGCCCACGCCGAAGGGCGGCAATACCATGGAATTCGAGGTGGAAATCGACCCGGGTTCGTCGCCCATGGTGGAGATGAACGTGCTGCGGTCGCCGGACCGGGAGGAATTCACGCGCATCGCCTTCTACCGGGGCCGCGGGTTCCGGGGCAAGAGCCTGCTCTCTGTCGATACCTCCTACGCGTCCACCGCGCCCGACGTCCTGTCCCGCGCGCCCGAGACCGCGCCGCTGGCGCTGGAAGAAGACGAAACGCTCAAATTACGGGTCTTCGTGGACCGGAGCGTCGTGGAGGTCTTCGCCAACGGCCGCCAGTGCGTCGCGCTGCGGGTCTACCCCGACCGGCCGGACAGCACGGGCGTGTCCTTTCGCTCCCAGGGCGTCGACAGCCGGGTCCGGTCGCTCCGGGCATACAAGATGAAACCGATATGGACCTGATCTACCCGTAGCACCGTAAGGCGGCCGGCATCGGGTAGGCAGGCATCGCAAGGCAGACTGGCATCGGGCCGACAGGCATGGGAGGGAAGCATGGCCACCGTGGATGGCATCGAGCTGCGGCAACTCGTCTGCAACAACGCCTTCGAACCTCGTTGGGAATCCTATACGCTTGGCGAACTCGGTCCCGACGAAGTCCGTGTCCGCAGCGAACTCACCGCCGCGAAACACGGGACGGAGAAGGGCGAGATTACGGGAGAATCCATCTACTGCAGCGTACCCATGGATCCGGCCGGCCGGGTCTTCGACCGGTCGCGGACCCGTCCTTACGATCCGACGGCCTGGAAGCCCGTAGGCAATACGACCGTGGGTACGGTCATGGCCGCCGGCAGGGAAGTCGAAGACCTGAAGGAGGGCGACCGGGTGTATGGCTACGGCGGGTTCAGGACGGTCCAGCAGGGCCGTCATTTCAAACCACTGCTTCCCGGGTTTACCGAAGAGGCCGCCTGCTGCATGGATCCCGCCGACTTCGCCCTGGCGGCCGTGCGGGACGGCCAGGTGCGGATCGGTGAACGGGTCATCGTCTTCGGCATGGGTGCCATCGGGCTCTTCACCGTCCAGCTGGCCCGGCTGTCCGGCGCGGTCGTCGTGGTGGCGGTGGACCCGATCGCCCGCCGGCGCGAACTGGCCCTGCGGCACGGTGCGACCCTGGCGGTCGATCCGAAGGAGGTCGGCGATTTCGGCATGGCCTCCCGGGAATGGCTCGAACACGGCGCGGACGTCGCCATCGAGGCCAGCGGGAGCTACCACGCGCTCAACCAGGCGATCCGGGCCACCCGGTACGCGGGCCGGGTGGTACCCCTGGCCTTCTACCTGGGGGACGCGAAGGGACTATACCTGGGCGAGGAGTTCCATTTCAACCAGATCGACATCGTCTCGGCACGGGCCTGCAGCCACCCGCAACGGAACCTGTTCTGGGAAGAGGACCGGATCTTCGAGACCCTGGTCCGCCTCTTCCGGGAGGGCACGCTCCATCCACACGGTCTGCCCGATCCCGTCGTGACGCCCGACGAATTGCCGGAAGCCTACGGCAAGATGCGGCACGCGCCCGATGAAGTGATCAAGGTGGCCGTAAGGTGGTCGTGAGGTATTGAGGAAACGGAGGTCGAGGTAAATGGCCCTGGAAAAGCAACTGACGAGTGCGGCCTGGTCCGGCGACGTGGACGCCGCGAAAGCCCTGCTGAAGGAAGACCCGGCGGCCGCCCGGCACTGGCAGCCCATCATGACGGCCGCCTTCACGGGGAGTACGGAGCTTGTCAGGCTCCTGGTCGAACACGGCGCCGATCCCAACGTGATCAGCCGCAACAACCATCGGCACCGGCCGCTGCACCGCGTGCTGGAGCACAAGAAGACGATACCCAAAGGTCCGCACCACGTGGATACCGTGCGCGTCCTCCTCGAACTCGGCGCGCGCATCGACCTGCGGGGCGGCCACGGCCGCATGACGGCGCCCTGTCTCGCCGCCGTGGGCGGGGAGATCCGGTTCCTGCCGGTGCTCCGCGAATACATCGAATCTTGGGATATATTCACCAGCGCGGCCCTGGGCGAGGCGGATCGCGTCCGGGCGCTCCTGGACGGGGACGAAAGCCTGGCAGGCGTGGTGGACGAGAACCGGTGGCGTCCCCTGAACTACGCCGCGGCTTCCGGCGCGGGCCGGGACGACGCGGCAGTCGCCGCCCGCCTTGAGGAGATCGTCGAATTGCTCCTGCAGCGCGGCGCCGAGGTCAACCGGCCTCCCCCAGCGCTGACCTCCGCCATCGGCAACCCGGCCATGATGCAGGCGCTATTGGACGCCGGCGCGAAACCCGATCCCGGCCTGGTCAACGCCCTGTGGAACATGGACTACGATTCCGTGGAAATGCTGCTGGCGGCGGGGGCGGACATCCGGCATCCCGCGGTGGACGACACCCTGAGCGAACTGGTGCAGTACGGCAGTTACAACATGGCCCGTTTCCTGGTCGATCGCGGCGCCAACGTGAACGCCGTGGACGATCACCGCGGACGCACCGCGCTGCACTGGTGCGCCGTCCGCGGCGCCGGGAAGGCATTCGTAACCTACCTGCTCGACCAGGGGGCCGATCCGGAGATCAGGGACGGGGAGGGCGCAACGGCGCTGGACATTGCCCGCGACCGGAAGAGGAAGGCCATCGAATCCATGCTCCAGGAAAGAAGAAGCCGATGATCCGGTTACGCCGGGCCGGCGAAGACGACTTCGAAGCCATCTGGACCATCTTCCACCGGGTCGTTCGGTCCGCCGACACCTATCCCTATCCGCCCGACACGGACAGGGACCAGGCCCGCGCGCTGTGGATGGTGCCGCCGAACCGGACCTACGTCGCGCTCGAGGGGCGGAAGGTGGTGGGTACCTACTTTTTACGTCCCAACCAGCCGGGACAGGGCGCCCACGTGGCGAACGCGGGGTTCATGGTCGATCCGGATATCCAGGGACGCGGCGTGGGCCGGGCCATGGGGACCCACGCCCTCGAAGAGGCGCGCCGCGCGGGATTCCTGTCCATGCAGTTCAACATGGTCGTCGGCACGAACCAGCGGGCCGTCGCACTCTGGCGGGACCTGGGCTTCTCCATCATCGGCACCGTGCCTGCCGCGTTCAATCATCCTGAACACGGCCTCGTGGATGTACACATCATGTACCGGAAGTTGCAGGAACCTTAACCCATGAAACGGAACCCCTTCGCCCTCCTGGTCAGCCTCGCGGTCCTGTTCCTGTCCGGCGCCGCCCTGTCCGGCGTCGCCGCCTGTACCGAACCGACGAATTCGAACGCCAACCGTACCGAGACACAATCGGGCATCGGCACCACGGCCGCCGCGGCGAAGTCCTATGCTTACGAGGTGGTCCGGACTTACCCCCACGATACCGGCGCCTTTACCCAGGGCCTGGCGATCGAGGGCGAAACGCTGTACGAGAGTACCGGGAACTACGGCCTGTCCTCCCTGCGCCGGGTGGCGCTGCGGACCGGCGCGGTGGAACGGATCCGCCGGCTGTCCGCGACGATCTTCGGGGAAGGGCTCGCTCTCTACGACGACAAGATCATCCAGCTCACCTGGAAATCGGGTGTCGGTTTCATCTACGACCGGGAGAGTTTCGAGCTGTTGCGAAGCGTGTCCTACCCCGGCGAGGGATGGGGCATCACATATGACGGCGCGCGGTTCATCATGAGCGACGGGTCGTCCAACCTGTACTTCCGCGACAAAGTGACCTTTGCGGAGACCGGCAGGCTGGTCGTGCGGGACGAGAACGGCCCGGTGCGCAACCTGAACGAACTGGAGTACGTGAAGGGCGAGGTCTACGCCAATATCTGGCAGGAGGACCGTATCGCCCGTATCGATCCGGAAACGGGCCGGGTCACGGGGTGGATCGACCTGGAGGGACTGCTCGAATCAGCCGGAACCAGCGAGGGGGGCGGCACGGTGGACGTGCTCAACGGCATCGCCTACGATGCCGCGGGGGACCGGCTGTTCGTCACCGGGAAGTGGTGGCCCCGGGTCTTCGAGATCCGGCTGGTCGAAAAACAGGACCCCTCCGGGTAACCGTTTACCCGGCCGATCCTGCCCTGTTCGACCATCGGATCTCTGCCGTCCATGTCTTGTCCTAGAACCTGGCTGATATGGTGAACTTGGTGATGTCCTGGAGCGTCGAACTCGTGGTGTAACTGAAGTCGATGCGGTACATATTCCACTGCAGTCCGCCGCCGAACGTGGGCGTTTTCACATCGCCGTCCGCGTCGTGCACGTACCCCGTCCGCAACGAGATCAGATCCTGGTACCAGTATTCCAGCCCGACGTTCAGGATGTTGCCGCTGTCCTCCAGCATCATGCGGTTGAGGTCGACGGCAAGCAACAGGCTGTTCGACTCGTCTTCGAGCGCCTTGAGCGCGGCGCCTACCTTGAGGTTCCGGGAGAGCGGATCTCCCTGGTTCGAATCCGTGTACTTGATTTCCGTCCCCAGGTTCTGAACGACGCCGGCCAGGGTGAACCGGGGCGTGACACGGGCCGTCAACCCGACGTCCAGGGCGAAGCTCGTGCCCACCCCCCCGTCGTCGTCGGACAGGGCGCTCCGGATGATCTTCAGATTGGAACCGACCCCCAGGCGATCGTTAACCAGGGCGCCGTAAGAGAAGGACACCGCCATGTCCGAACTCTTGAACGTCCCCTGGTTGTCCCCGGTCGCGCTGGTTCTCTCCTGTTCCCCCAGCGAAAGATAGGGAAGGCTGACGCCGAAGGTCCCGATGCCTTCGACCGGATGCACGTAGGAGAAGTGCAGGTAGTAGAGGTCGTCCGCCAGGTAAGGCAACCATTTGAAATAAGTCCCCGACACGCCGCTGTACTCCAGGAATCCCAGTCCGCCCGGATTCCACGCGGGGACCTGGGCGCCTTGCGCGTGAGCAACGCCGGTCTCGCCCATGGCCGTGGACCGCGCGTCGGGAGCGATCTGAAGGAACAGGCCGCCGGCCTGCCCGACACCGGCCAGAGAAGGCCCGGCCGGAATCGCCAACAGCGTTGTAATGAGCAGGTAGCTTAACTTTCTCACGTTTTCTCCTCCATAACTAATCTCCCCTTTTTGACTGGTCGTGACAACCGAATTCCTTTAGGTAACCGAATTCCTGTCGGTATCGGAATTCCTATCGGCAGCGGATACTTGAGGCAAACGAGTGGCGCCATACCCGGCCAGTGCCGGCATCGCGCGTCCCATTTCCAGAATCGGACGTAAGATAAGGGTAGAGTATGACGAATCTATGACGGTGAAATGAAAATTCGGCGGTGCGCGGAATAGGGCGGAGAAGGATGCGAGACGGGGCGGAATTGGGCGAAGATGGATACGTGGCGGGGCTGGAATGGCGTCAGGCCGGCACGTCGACCCACCTCCGGGACGCCGCCGCCTCGAGGATAGCCTCCGCCACGACCTGTGCGCGCATGCCGTGGTAGAAGGACGGCACGCAGTCCCGTCCCTCGCGGATGGCGCGGACGAATTCCCAGGCCTGGTCGAAGCGGAAGGTCTGTGCGGGGTCGCCTTCCTTCGGGTCGCGGGGGGAACCGGGCAGGGCGAGGAAGCGCTTCGGTACGCTGCGTCGCCGGTATTTCTCCCGCCGCGGTCCGGCCTGGATGGCAAAGGGGGTGTGAAGCCGGTAGGCGGCGGAGCCTTCACTTCCGTTCAATTCGCAGAGGTCATGGTCGCCGGCGGGTCCGTGGCCCTTGGTCAGTTTTCCCATTTCGAACACGCCCGTGGTCCCCGATTCGAACTCGGCGATCCAGGCGACCCAGTCCTCCACGTCCTGCGGCTCGCAGGGCCGGCCGTCCTCTGTACGGTCCCGGGGTACGACCTGCTTGATCGACGCGCACACCGACCTGATCGGACCGAGCAGGTCCTCGGCGAAGTCGATGCGGTGGATGCCCATGTCGCCGAGTTCTCCCGTCGCCGCCATGCGCCGGTACTGGCGCCATCCCACGGAATGCTCCCCCCAGTCCTGGAGACGCTGGAAGCGCGCGTGGCGTATCTCGCCGAGTTGGCCATCGTCGACCAGGTGCTTCAGGTAGCGCATGCCAGGCACGAACCGGTAGGTAAAGGCGGTCATGTGCCGGACGCCGGCGTCCCGTGCGGATTCGTACATGTCCACGGTCTCCGCGACGGTCATTCCGATGGGTTTCTCACACAGCACGTGGCAGCCTGCCGCGACGGTTTTGAGCACGATATCGCGGTGGTACACGTTCGGCACGGCGACGGCCACGGCGTCCGGACGGACGGCGTCCAGGAACCGGTCCACGTCCGTGAAACCGGCCGCGACACCCCACTGCGTCTGCCTGCGGGCCAGCAGGTCTTCGTCCACTTCACACAGGCCGGCGATCTCCACGCCCGGTATGCGGGAGAACCCCGGGTAATGCACGAATTCGCAGACCGTTCCGAGTCCGATGAGTCCAACGCGCATGTTTCCTGTCGACATGTTTTTCGCTCCTGTCAATTGGTTACTTCAGGCCCCAGTCCGCAAGCCGCCGCTCGACTGCGGCGATCACCGCTTCGAGCCCGCCCGGGCCGATGGCCGCCGCCTCTTCCTGGTAGAGCCCCTTGCCGTAGTCATCCGCCGGGAGCAGGTAGCCGCCCGTACCCCGGTTGCACAGGACGACCACGACGATAGCGGTAGCCGGGAAGCGAGCCCTGAGTTCACGCTGAAGCAGGCTGTAGGGTTCCCCGCTGACCAGCACGAGAACGCCTTCGCCGATGCGCCAGAGCGTCACGCCGTAGGGGGCCGTCTGCCTGTCCGGCGGAAGCGTCTCGACGCGCCGCATGGCCCGCTTGACGCGCTCGATCCGGGCCCGGCAGTCGGCGGCTTCCTGTTTTCGCCCCTCCTGGACGGCGGCTTCTTCGCGGGACGTCCATTCGGCGAGTTGCCCGTCCAGTTCCGCCTGCCCGGGCAGGTCCAGCAGTGGCAGGTCCAGGGTCATCGCGGCGGCGTCAAAGGCATCGAGTTCCTGCGCCCGCCCGGCCTCCATGGCGCCTTGACGCCAGACCCCGATGGTGGCACCCGAGATTACGGGTCCGTCGTAGCGCATCTCGGTCCCGTCGGGCATCAGGCCCTGCAGGGCCGAAAGCGCGGCGTAGCCCAGTTGCAGGCCGTTCCGGTCCGCCGCCTTCGTTTCGCCCACGAACCCATACCTCGGCCCCAGATCGCCGCTCGCACCCAGCAGGAACACGCAGGGCGCGCCGGTTTCCCGCTCCACGACCTCCCGCATGGCGCCGGGGTAGTCGGGGCTGATCAGCGTATTGTCCCACGCCAGGGTCGTCGGGTGGCAGCCGTAGTTGACGAGGGTGGCGACGAGCCGGCCTTCCCTGTCGCTGGCGCGGGTGACCAGGACCGTGTCGTCGGCGGCCCGATCCGGGTTGGACCCGACGGCGTACAGCCCGTTTTCTTCGTCCCAGTAGTCCCGGTTGTACGCCAGGTCGCACCGGCCGTGTCCGAAGGCCAGGTCGACCGGTTGAACCGTGGCCCTGGCCGCTGAAATGAGGCCGGTAAGACCCTTGCCGAGATCGTCCAGGTATCCCGGGATCAGCGCGCCGCCCTCGTGCGCCTGGCGGTCGGGATCGTAGTTGCCCGCGGCGTGGGTATGGGAGAAGGTGATGACGACGCGGTCGGCCGGCAGGCCGGTCCCGGTGGAAACGGTGTCCGAAAGGCGCTGCAGGTCGCCGGCCTGCAGCCAGCCCAGTTCGAGGACGACCAGGGCGTGTTCCTCACCGGATCCGGGGTCCGCGAACACCAGCGCGGAGGCGGTCAGTTCCCGGTGCACGCCCGTCGATGCGTCATGCTTCGCCGCGCCCCAGCTGCGGTGATAGATCCCCACGGGCGGGGTGATGTCGATCCGGGAGAAACCCAGGCCGCACCGGCCGGCCGGCATGGCGATTACGCGCTGACTCAAGGGGTCTTCCTCTCTGTTGTGCTCAGGCGGAGTCCCGCATTTCCAGAATCTGAACGGCCGCGCCGGCTTCGAGCACGCCGGGAGCCCGGTGCACGGCATTCTGGCCGAAAGAAGGGGCCGGGCGGTCGAACTTGCGGTAGGCCGCCAGCGTGCGCAGCGGTTCCTTGCCCGGCGTCCCGCTTTCCTGCTCGACCAGGGTCGTGGCGCACCGTCCGCAGGGTTTGACCAGGTCGATTTCCATTTCACCAGCGCGGACGCGCTTCCACGTGTCCTCCGCGTAGGGAGGGCAGTCGGCCACGACGACATTGGGTCTGAAGCGGTTCATGCGGAGCGGGGTCTCGAGCCGTGCGTTCAGGTCTGCCAGGGAAGCCTCGGAGATCACCAGCAGCGGGAACCCGTCGGCGAACCCCACCTGGTCGCCGGCCTGCCGCGCAAAGTCCGGGTCCACGGGACGCACGAAGTCCGTTTTGAAATACAGCAGGCGGGCGGACGTGTCCAGGTACGTGCTGAACCAGTCCGCGGCTTCATCGCCCTGATCGATCCCCTCGCAGACGTCTCCCCACACGTCCACGTTTCGAATGTCGCCCTCCTCGATACGCGGTACTGCCAGTTCCTCCATGCCCGGCGCGGAAAGCGCCAGTCCTCCCGGGGAAAGGGCAGGCTGAACGAGTGCCAGGGCGGGCTTGTCGCGCTGCGTGAGCATCGCGCCCCCGTCGCCGACGACGATCCATGACCGGTCGTCGCGGATTCCCCGGGCGTCGAGCTGCGCCCACGTCAACTCGTGGCCGGCGCAGGACTTGACGGGATAGACGTGGAGGGAGGAGATGTAGGGCATGGATGGTCCTTTCAGGCACAATCGATCAAATACTTCACTTGTACAATTGTACTATACCTTTATTCCGCATAAACCCGCGGTGTAGCATATCGTTGATCCGGTTCTGCGCTTCACAGTAAGCCGCGCAGACAGTCAATCCTTCTTTTTCTGCGACGGACCCTTGCGGGCCACCTGCGTCCGCTGCGGCCGAAGGACGATCTGCGTAATCACCGTACCTTCCCGCTGGTCCACGGCCTGCGCGACGGCGTCGGCCACGCATTCGGGCGTGATGTGGGTACCGTGATCCTCATCGGGTTCGAAGTCCGCGTGGTCGTAGAAGGGCGTCCGGGTCATGTCCGGGTACAGGGTCACCACCCGGACGCCGCTCTTGCGCACCTCGCCGAAGAGCGCCTGCCCGAACTGGTGGAGACCGGCCTTCGTCGCGCCGTAGGCGGCTCCGTGGGAACCGGGGCTCAACGCCGCCGTCGATGCGATGTTGACGACATATCCCCTGGACTGCGCCAGGTGCCGCAGGGTCGCTCGGGTCAGGACCATGGGCGCGATCAGGTTGGTTTTTACCATGCGTTCTATCCGTTCGGGCGCCATGGCGGCGTGGGGGCCGAAGAAACCCACGCCGGCGTTGTTGACCAGGATCCTCAGGCCCCCGGTCTCCCTGAGCAGCGCCTCGGTACGCTCCAACAGGACCGGGGTATCGGTGACGTCGCATTCGACGGCCGTATACCGGGCGTGGCGGAAAGCGGACTTCCCGTGGTCCCGCGCATACCCGTATACGCCATAGCCCATTTCGACCAGGCGCCCGGCGATGGCCAGGCCGATCCCGGAGGAAGCGCCGGTGACCAGTGCTATGTCCATGCGAAGATCCGCTCCTCTCCGAAGTGGTCTCCCAGGCGCCGCCGCATGAAGGCGGTCATTTCCTCCCGCCGTTCGGCCGGATAGGTCACGGTCGCGTCCTCCTGCATGAATTCGCCGTACAGCAGCGGCGTATCCGTCCGCTGGCGCCTCATGCGCTGGAAATGGTGCTTCGACAGGCGGAAGACGCCGACGGTCACGTCGCGAACAGTGGCCGGGTCGATCTTCCGGACGACCTCATCGACCAGGCCCCCGTAAAGGGAGGCCCAGGACGGAACGGCGAGGACCGGGTCGAAGCAGAGACGGACCGGCCAGCCGTCGTCTATGGCCGAACGGACAGCCTCCAGCCTCCGGCGGAGCGGCGGCACCCCGTGTTCGTAGCGCGCGGCCACCGGTTCGGGGGAAAGCGTCCAGGCCAGGATGGCGCGGTCCGTGGGCTGCAGGTCCCGGATGGCGCGGTACGCGGCGCTCTTGGTGCGGATCTCGATAAGCAGGTCCGGCTCCTCGCGGGCGAATTCGATCCACGCGCGGCAGTAAGGCACGACCGATTCGAAAGCGAGCAGGTCGGTATCGTACGAGACGCACAGGTAGAACGGCTGCACCGGGTTCGACCGGTCGCGAATGCCCTCGCGCGTCGCGGTAAAATAGTCTTCCAGGTTCACGAAAACCACGATATTCGCCGACGGGTACATGCCCTGCAGGTAGCAGTAGTCGCAGTTGTACACGCAATTGGACATGAGCGTGTTGTAATGGAAGGCCTTGAAGCTGAAGTCCTGGCTGTTTCCCGATCCTTCGTAAAGGAACCGGTCCTTCTTCACGGCCAGGATCAGTTTCATGCTCTCCTTCTGCGCCTGGAACCGCTGCCGCGGCCGGGCGAAGACCGTCTTGTAGTCATCGATCTCCACCACCCGGGCCTTCGCGAAGCGTTCCCGGATGCGCCGCGTGAGCGGGTAATCGTTCGCGCCACGCTCGATATAGAGGTGGGAGAAGTTACTCCACCGAGAGGATGCCCCGTAGCCGTTCAAATTGCGCGTCGCCTTCCTGTCTCGTCTTCACGGAGACGTGGGTAAACCGCGTCAGATCGGGCAGGTCCGACGCCGTGTGGAGTTTGTAGGACCGTGCCAGGTCGGTCAGTATCCGGTGCCGGCTGGCCGTCAGTCGCAGCCGGTCGCGGATGTCCCGGACGAGCTGCAGGTCCGCGTCGGTCAACACGTCCGGCGCCCCGTCGCGGACCGATCGGTAGGCCGCCACCGCCGCATCGAAATCGTCCAGGGCGCCCGCGATCAGTTCGCCTGCCCTGTGCTTGTCTATCCGCCGCGTTTCCAGGTGATCGGAAACGACCTTGACGCACCCGATCCGGTGGGGCGGGAGGAAGGTCGCCGCCGCCTGGTAGAACCCGGCCGCCTCCATGTCGGCCAGGCCCGGTTCCACGGTCCCCGCATCCGCCCGTTCAAGAGGCTGTTGCACGGTAGTGACGACGGATTCCGCCAGGGGCGTCTTCGCCAGCAGGTCGGGGAAGAAGGAACGCCCCGTGCTCTGCTCCGTGATCTTGTTCGCGAGGAACCGGTCTCCTACCGTAACGGGACCTTCATCCGCCTTCTGCGTATGCCCGGCAATGCCGAGGTTGAACATGACCGAGTCTTCATCCCGTTCGACCCGGGAAAGCAGGCTCGCGGTCGCGATGGCGGACTTCATGCTTCCCGTGCCCGTCACGGTGAGCCAGACTTCGTCCCGGCGGAAGACGGGCAGGTCGAACGCAGCGTCCTGCTTCAGGCGGAAACGCTCGATCGCAGGCCGCGCTTCCGCGTGCAGGGCGATGGCGAGGAAGACAGGCATGAAGGGGTTTCCGCGGTGAGCAGGCCGGATCCTATTTGGGTTCGATGACGACCCGTCCGTCCTCGACTTTCACGGACTTCACCAGGCCCATGAACCGCTCCAGGGAGGGATCCTGGAAAAGGGTTTCGACCAGGTTGTTCTTCCGGATTTCATTCATGAACTCTTCGGGAATGTTCCGGCCGCCGACCTCCAGCCGGTCGATGTTGACCTCGAGCCGCCCATCTCTCATCTCGACGGAGATCTCCCCCGTGCCGTTGAGATACCTGCCCTCGAACCGTTCGTTGATCATGCCGAGGGGCACGCTGATATCGGCCTGCATCCTGTCGTCCTGGATGTCCACGCGCGCCATCCCGTGGAACTCCCGCAGCAGGTCTTCATTTTCCAGGATGGCATTGATGTCGTCCGCCGACAGCAAAAAGCTTTCGGTCTCCTCGCCCCGCTCGAGGGCGATAGCGAAGTCCCGAAACCGGTCGATTACGGAGAGCAATTCGTCCTGTCTCTCCTCCGCAGGGGCAAAATCGCGGGGCTCCGGGCTCGTGTAAGTGTCCACCAGGTCGTCACTCGCCTGGAGGAGGAAATAGTAGGCTGCGCCGGCGATAACGGCGAGCAGGATGATCGCGGACAGGCATCCGCCCACCCAGTACCTGGCTTTCATCGCGTTCTGTCTCCTCGTTGACGTATTTATTGCGGACGACCCGCGGACGGATGGTTTCAGCGGTCCCGTTCGTACACGATTTCCCCGTCCAGCAGGGTCATTGCACAGGCCAGGCGCCGCGGCCACCTCCTGCGGTTCCCGTGCGAATCACTGAATTCGAAGTCGCCTTCCTCCAGTTCGAATACCGCCACGTCGGCGGCCGCGCCCGGACGGAGCGTGCCCAGTTCGTTTCTCCCGATCGCCGCGGCCGGAATGGAGGTCGTGCTTTCCACGATGTCTTCGAGGGGCATGCCCATGTTCAGCATCTTGGACATGGTGGTCGGCAGGTCGAAAACCGGTCCGTCGACGTTCACGGTGTACAGGTCCGTACTGATGGCGTCCGGGAAGAACCCCTGTTCGAAGGCCGACCTGGCCACGTCGAAACTGAAGCTGCCGGCACCGTGCCCCACGTCCATCAGGATGCCCCGGGACCGCCCCTCGATGACCTCTTCCCAGACGGCCCGGTGATCGTCGAGGATGCCGTGGGGGTGGCCGTGATAGGCGTGCGTGATGATGTCGCCCGGCCGAAGCAGGTCCATGATGCCGGACAGGGGACAGGGCGTATTGCCCACGTGGACCATGACGGGGACGTCTGCCTGTTCCGCCGCCTCAACGGCCAGTCGCATCGGCTCGATCTCGTTGTCGCCGATGAGGTGCCGGCCCATGCGGACCTTGATACCGGTCATCAGGTCCCGGTTCCCGGCCACCGAAGCCACGGAACGGTCCACGTCCACGAACCGCAGGCTGGCCAGTTCGGGCGTGCCCGCCGTCGGAATGCCCACGCTGGAGATATTGGAAAAGCCGAAGACCCGCGTCCTGGAGGGCTCCGCCACGTTGCGGCGGAAGGCCTCCTGGCTGGGCCAGCTGGAGCTTCCGGCGTCCACGATGGCCGTCACCCCGGTAGAGGGACAGATGTCGTCCGGCACCAGCCCGATGTCGGTGAATCCCCAGCAGATGTGGGCGTGCAGGTCGACCAGGCCGGGAAAGACGTATCGCCCGGTCACGTCGATGACGCGGCGGCCATCGTCCGGCAGGCCGTCGCCGACGGCCGAAATCGAACCGTCGCGTACGGCGACGTCGCATACCCGGTTCAGTGCCTGTGACGGGTCTACGACGGTCCCGCCGCGGAGCAGGAGTCCAGAGTGGTTTTCGATGGATGATGACATGTAATGGCCGGCCGGTTATTCCGCTTTCTCCTTTTCCAACGGGTTTTTCTTAAGCGGTGGCAGCATGCCCCTGATCTGCCTGAACCGATCCGAATCCGTGATCAGTCCCTCCAGGACCGGGAGCTCAGCAGCCTGTTCCCGGGTGTTCTCGATGCGTTCCCTGCTTGGCGGATGGGTCGCAAACATGGTCGCCAGCGCGCCGGGGTCGCGGTCGTTGATCTCCAGCAGCTTCTCGAAAAAACCCGTAAGGCCTTCGGGATCGTAACCGGCCTCACGGAGATTCACCACCGCGAGGGCGTCCGCCTCCCGTTCCGCCTCCCGGGAATGGTGCAGCATGGAAAGGATGCCGCCGATTCCCGCCAGTTGCGCCGCGATGCGCTGGACGCCCCTGGGGTTTCTTCCCGATATCATGCCCAGCATGATCTCCATTCCAAGCTGCCGGGTCAGGGCCTTGGCCCCGTGGCGCGCGACCACGTGGGCGATTTCATGGGCGATCACCCCGGCCAGTTCCGCCTCGGTTCCGGAGATGGATATGAGCCCCCGGTTGACGTAGAGATAGCCGCCGGGAAGGGCAAAGGCGTTGACTTCGTCCGTATCCACGACCTTAATGTAGTAGGGTATGTTCGATCGCCTGGAATGCAGGACGAGGGCCTGGCACAGTTCGTCGACGTAGCGCACCACCTCCGGTTCCTGGTACAGCTTGATCTCTCTTTCGATCTCTCTCGAAAATTCTCGCCCGAGCGCGATTTCGTCCGCCTCGGAGAGCACGTTGACGTCTTTAAAGGCGCTGCCGCAACCCGACGTCGTAAGCAGGAGGATGGAGAGCGACGCGGCGGCCGTCGTGAGCGACAGGGACCGGGACAGGCGAATGGTGGCCGTCGTGAGCGACAGGGACCGGGACAGGCCCTTTTGTACGTGTCGTATCAGCGCATGAAGTATCATCGCGAGTCACACCGGAATCCGGGACAGGCCGGGAACGGGATAGGATACGGAAGGTCCGCGGGAAACGGGGTGTATAGGCGGACGGATCCGCGCACTGAAGATACGAAACCCGGGGTCCACGGGCAATTGGAAAAGACCGGACGGAAACAGCCGGCCATGTATCGACGTACGAATCTTTCACAGGCAATTGATGCACCGACCGGCCAGGGCGCGGTGCCGCGCCGCGACGGCAAGTCACCGGACCTGGCGGCCGTGTTGCGCTACCTCGCCCGGCTGGCCGGAGGCGGACACCCCTTCGCCGCCGGGCAATGCCAGGTACGGCCGCTGGGAGGCGGATTCAATAACCGTATATACGAAGTAGATACCGGCCATGGCGTCTACCTGGTCAAGGTATATCCGGCGGATCGCGGTCAACGCCAGGAACGGGAATACGCCGCGATGAGCCGGCTTTCCTTCCTGGAAGCCGTGCCGGACGCCGTAACGGGCGAAACATGGGCGACGGAGCTGAATGCGCCCGTGCTGGTCTACCGGAAACTTCCCGGCGCACCGGTGAAGCCGGAAAACATGACCCGGGAGGATCTGAACCCGCTCCTGGAGACCATGCACGCGGTACATGGCGTTTCTGATCCCGGAGATCCCGCCCTGGCCAGGCCGGCGGGACCCGCCCTTCCCCGGGACTGTCTCGATTTTATCGACGAAACCATCCATGCCCTGGCCGCGAGCGCCGCCTTGAACGACCCGTCGTTCCGCGAGGCCCTGGAACGGCTGCGCGACCTGAGACGATGCCTGGACCTGATGGATCTGCGGACCGCGTTATGGACGGAGTGCCCGCCCTGCCTGTGTCACGGAGACTTCCGTCCGGCCAACGTAATCAAAGCGGACCCGGACCGCATCGGCCTGGTGGACTGGGAACACGCGGGGATCATGGACCCGCTCTTCGAGATCGCCGGTTTTTTCTGGCACCCGGAAAGCGCCGGCATGGCGCCGGGCTTGCGGGAAGAAGCCATCAGAGACTACTGTGAGCGGAGCGCCCATTCCCACGCCTATGAAAGGATGGCGGTGTACCAGGCCATACTTCCCGTGCAATGGTGCGTGCGGATACTGTCCCTGATCGAAGGATACGACCGCCAGCCGGTCCAGCCCTGGAACGAACCGCGGCCGCTGGAAGTGCTCTGGGGCGATCTTGACCGGTACATCGGGCTCGCCGCCGAGAGATCAGGCACTATATCGGGCTGACCGCTGAAAGTCCTGGGAAGACGCCGGGCTGGCCGCAGGAAGATCAGGCGCAATGCCGCGGGGAAAAGCCTGACACTCCTGGCGTGCCTGACACTTCGGCCGCACCGGTCACCGCCTCGCGTAGCCAAGCCGCCTCAACTCCTGGTCGTTTTTTCGCCAGGAGGGCCGGACCTTGACCCGCAGGTCGAGATAGACGGGGCGGTCCAGGAAATCGACGACGGCCTTTCTGGCGGACGTGCCGATGTTTTTCAGCATGCGACCGTTTTTGCCGATGATGATGCCCTTCTGGGATGACCGCTCGATAATGATGCTCGCCTGGATGAAGGCCGTGCCGTTGGGCCGGTCCGTAAAGTCCTCGACGATCACGGCCGACGCGTAGGGCAGTTCTTCGCGCACGGCGAGGAAAAGGTGCTCCCGGATGATCTCCCCCACGAAGAACCGTTCCGGCTGGTCGGTGATCATGTCATCGGGGTAGAGCGCCGGACCCGGCGGGAGCGCGCGGATGACGGCGGACAGCAGCGGTTCGAGGCCGTCGCCTTCGAGGGCGGACACGGGCACGATTTCGGTGAAGGGGAAGCGGCCGGAAGCCTGGTCGATCAGGGGCAGCAGGGCAAGCCTGGACGTCCGGTCTATCTTGTTTATCGCCAGGATCACGGGACCCCGGCTCTGTTCGAGGAAACCGACGACCCGGTCGTCGAGGTCGCGGTTGAAACGGGTGGCGTCCACGATGGCCACGGCCGCGTCCGAATCGTGCAACGTGTGGACCGCGGACTGCAGCATGTACTCCTGGAGCCGGTAACCGGGTTCGAGCAGGCCGGGCGTATCCAGGAAGAGGACCTGGCATTCATCCTTCGTCAGGATGCCCAGGACCCGCTGCCGGGTGGTCTGGGGTCTGGGCGTGACGATGGACAGCCGATGCTGCAACAGCGCGTTCATCAGGGTGGATTTGCCCACGTTCGGCTTCCCGACCAGGGCCACGAACCCCGCGCGATGCGATCCGTCTCCGGCAGCGCCTGCCGTCTCGATGGGTTCCATGAGGAAATGTCCTTTATGGTACCTGTCGTTTACGGTACCTGTCGTTCCGCTTGTTCGACCGTGTTTCAACACACCTTATACGTAACGCTTCATCCAGAAAAGAAAAGGACTGTTTTGCCATGAATGAACCCGTCGTCTATCTCAATGATGACTTCGTACCCGCTTCCCGGGCTCACCTCAACATCTACGATCTGGGGATCGTCCTGGGGGCCACCCTGACCGAAATGACCCGTACGTTCAGGCACGAGCCTTTCCGCCTGGAGGAGCACGTGAAGCGGCTCCTGCGGTCATGCAGATACGCCGGGATCGAACTGGAACTGGACCACGCCGGGCTGGTCGAGCGCACGCGGTCGCTGGTCGAGACCAACAGCAGGCTGATCGGTCCCGAACAGGATCTGGGCGTCGTGCACTTCGTAACGCCGGGAGAAAACCAGGTCTACGCCGGCAGCGCGGGCAGGCCGGCGCGCCTGGCGCCCACGTTGTGCATCCATTCCTTCCCGCTGCCATTCTCCGTGTGGCGATCCTATTTCGAGCAGGGCGCCCACGTGGTCACGCCCTCCATCCGGCACGTGCCGCCCCAGTGCGTCGACCCCAAGACCAAGAACCGCTCGCGCCTGCACTACTGGATGGCCGACAGGCAGACCCAGGCCGTCGACCCCGCAGCCACCTCGCTGTTGCTGGACCTGGACGGCAACCTTACCGAGTGCTCGGGCGCCAACTTCGTCGTGGTGGAAAACGGTACGGTCTTTACGCCCACCAGCCGCAATATCCTGGAAGGGGTCAGCCTGGTCACGCTGCGGGAAATGGCGCCTGATTTGGGGCTGGGCTGGGTGGAAAAGGACCTGCAGCCCTACGACGCGGTGAATGCCGACGAGGCGTGGCTGACGAGCACGCCCTACTGCCTGGCGCCGTGTACGCGCATCAACGACACGCCCATTGGCGACGGCAGGCCCGGGCCGCTGTTCGGACGGGTCATGGAGGCGTGGAGCCGCCGGGTGGGTATGGATATCCTGGCGCAGTTGAGCACCGTGGACTAGGCGGCCCGCGCGGGTGCGGCGGGTTCCATGAATCCCTGTCCGTTCTCAAGCCGGACCTGGCCGCCGCGGTTGCTTCATACACCCCTTTAATCTTGATAAATGCATGATATGACGGTATTTTAGGGTATCTTGTCAGGTATGGATTGTTGACCGGGTTCGGGCAGGGGCCATTCACATGGGCATTTACATTCTACACGGGTTGATACTGGCGGGTTACGCGGTTGCCACGGTGGTCTATTTCCGCCATTTCTGGACGAAGCAGCCCAGGTCCGGTTTTTACAGCAGCCTCTGTCTGGTGCTGGCGCTGGCCTGTCACAGCGTCTTCCTGATTGCCCGCGGTTTCGAATCGAGCCATGCGCCTTTCGTCGGGCTGCACGAGTCGATGAGCTTCTTCGCGTGGCTCATCGCCGTGGTCTACCTGTTCCTGGAGCGCCGTTTCCACGACCGGTCGCTGGGTGTGTTCGTCCTGCCCCTGGTCCTGGCGGCGCAGGCGGCGTCCACGGCGTTCATGAGCCCCGTCGACCCGCTGCCGCCCCTGCTGCAGAGTCCCTGGTTCAATTTCCATGTAACGGCCAGTTTCCTGGCGTACGCGGCGTTTTCCTTCTCCTTCATCACGGGACTGCTGTACGTCATGCAGATGTACTACATCCACCACCGCCGCGTGGGCCTGGTATTCTCGCGGCTGCCCGCGCTGGACATGCTGGACGAAATGAACCTGAAGGCGACGCTCATCGGCTGGGTGTTCCTGTCCGCGGCTATCCTCACGGGCTTCTGGTGGGCGACGGCCGCGTGGGACTCGATTACGCCCTGGCTGCTGGATCCGAAGGTGCTGTGCGTGATGCTGACCTGGATCATCTTCACGTCCCAGCTTGTAACCCGCTATGCCGTTGGCTGGCAGGGCGAGCGGGCGGCGATCATCTCCATGGCAGGGTTCGCGTCCGTGCTGCTGGCCTATCTCGGCGCCGGACTCTGGACCAATCTGCACATTTTCGACTGACCGGGGGCGACTGGTCCGGTAAAAGATCCGGAAAATGATGGAAGTCAGGCCATGAAAAAATACTACCCCGCCTTCGTCGATATCGAGGATCAGGCCTGCCTGGTGGTGGGCGGCGGTACGATCGCGGCGGAAAAGACGGGCTCGCTACTCGATTGCGGCGGTGTCGTTACCGTCATCAGCCCCGATCTGACCGGCGGACTGCGTGACCTTGCCGACCGCGGTGCATTGCGCTGGTTCGCGAGGCGGTACGAACCCGGCGACGTCCGCGGCTTCAGGCTGGTCATCTCGGCGACCGGTTCCGCGGAGGCCGACGAGCAGGTCTACCGGGACGCCGAGGCGGAGGGCATCATGGTCAACGTGGTGGATGTGCCCGCGCTGTGCCGGTACATCGTACCCTCCATCGTCCGGCAGGGCGACCTGTGCATCGCCATCTCCACGGGAGGCAAGAGTCCCGCGCTGGCGAAGAAGATCCGCGGGCAGTTGGAAGGGGCCTACGGGCCCGAGTACGCCGAACTGCTCGAACTGCTGGGCGCGTACCGCCCCCGGATGAAGGCCGCGTTCCCCGATGAATTTGAAACCCGCGCGAGGTTGTGGACGTCCCTGGTCGATTCCGACCTTCTCGATCTCCTGCGCGCCGGCCGCGCCGAAGAAGCGCGCGACAGGGTGGAGTCATGCATCTCACACTCGTCGGACTGAGCCACCATACCGCGCCCATCGACGTGCGCGACCAGGCGGTGCTGACGAAATCGCTCCAGGAAAAGGCCCTCACCTTCGTGAAGGCCTCGAGCGGCATCATGGAAGCGGTGTTGCTGTCCACCTGCAACCGCAGCGAGATGTACGCGACCACCGACGAGGAACATACCGACCCCGGACCCATCGAAGCGTGGTTTCACGAGATCCACGGCGTGGACGAAGGCCTGCTGTCTCCCTACCTCTATCACCGGAGGGACGAGGCGGTCATCCGGCACCTGTTCCGCGTGGTCTCCAGCCTGGATTCGATGGTCGTCGGGGAGCAGCAGATCCTCGGCCAGGTCAGAGAGGCCTACATGCAGTCGCTCAACACGAAGAACACGGGCCTGGTCCTCAACCGGTTGTTCGAAAAGGCGCTGGCCGTGGGCAAGCAGGTGCGGGAGACGACGGAGATCGGGACGGGCTCGGTTTCCGTCAGTTCCGTGGCGGTCGAACTCGCGCGCAAGATTTTCAAGGACCTGCGGCAGCATACCGCCATGCTGATCGGCGCGGGAGAGACCGGCGAACGGACCGCGGAGTACCTCGTCGACCAGGGCGTGAAGCGGCTCATCGTCGCCAACCGGACCTACGACCGGGCCGCCGACCTGGCCCACCGCTACGACGGGATCGCCGTCTCCCTGCAGGACGGGCTGCAGATGATCTCCGACGTAGACATCGTCATCAGTTCCACCGGCGCCGCCGAACCGGTGCTGGAAAGGGACCGGATGGCCGAGATCATGCACGACCGCCGCAACCGCCCCATATTCCTGATCGATATCGCCGCGCCCCGGGACATCGACCCCCGCGTGCGCGATCTCTATAATGTCATTCTCTACGACATGGACGACCTGCAGTCGGTGGTGGATGACAACGCGGAGGCGCGGAAGGCGGAAGCGCTGAAGGTGGAGGCGATCGTCGAGACCGAGGTAGAACGGTTGCTCACGTGGTACCAGAACCTTTCCATCGCGCCCACCATCGCCCAGCTCCGCCACGTCGCGGACGATGTCCGTCACCAGGAGGTCGACCGCGCCTTTGCCCAGCTCGGACATCTCTCCGACGAGGACCGGGCGACCGTGGAGAAGATGAGCCGCGCCATCGTGAACAAGCTGCTCCATCAACCGACGGTCCGGCTCAGGAACACTTCCGATCCGGAGCACAGGGACTACCACCTCTACAGTCTGCGCCATCTCTTCGGACTCGACGAACGCGGGAACGACAAGAACGGCGCCGGGAACGAATAGGCCGGCGCGTCCGGGTGGCCGGGAACGAATAGGCCGGCGTGTCCGGGTGGCCGAGTACGAATAGCGCGCCGCGTCCGTGCGGTCGGGACATCCATTCCCCTTTCCATGGCTTCTTCACTGATCATAGGCACCCGCGGCAGCAGGCTGGCTCTCGTCCAGGCCCATTCGGTGGCCCGGGACCTGGAGGCGGGTCGCGACGGCCTGACCGTGCAGGTGCGCGTCCTCACGACGAAGGGCGACGCGGACCGGGACGCCTCGCTGGACACCTTCGGCGGCGAGGGCGTCTTCGTCAAGGAACTGGAACGGGCGCTGACGTCGGGAAAGATCGACGCGGCCGTGCACAGCCTCAAGGACCTGCCCACGTCCCTTCCCGGTGGCCTGACGATCGCCTCGGTGCCGGAGCGCGTGGACGCGCGCGACGCCCTGATCAGCCGCGACGGTACCGGGTTGGACGACCTTCCGCCTGGCGCCCGCGTCGCCACGGGGAGTCCGAGGCGGCGGGCACAATTGCGGCATTACCGGCCGGACCTGCGCTTTACTGGGATCCGCGGGAACATCGACACGCGGCTGAAGAAGCTTGCAGCACCGGACGGTCCGGACGCCATCGTGCTGGCCGTGGCGGGGTTGCAGCGCCTGGGATGGACGGACCGCATCTCCGAGATATTGTCTCCGGAAGTCTGCATGCCGGCCGTCGGCCAGGGCGCGCTCGCGATCGAAGCCCGGAAGGACGATCGGTCCACCCTGGAAGCGGCGCAGCGCATCGAAGACCTGCCGGCCGGACAGGCGGTGACGGCGGAACGGTCCTTTCTCCATCATATCGGCGGCGGTTGCCATACCCCGGTGGGCGCCTGGGGGAGGATCGAGGAAGGCAGCCTGGTGCTGGATGCCGTCCTGGCCGCCGATGACGGCGGCTGGCTCGTGCGCCAATCCCTGCGAGGACAGCCGGAAGAAGGCGCCGATCTGGGCCGAAGGCTGGCCGAGGCGGTGCTGGCGGAAGCCGAACAGGCCGGCCGGGACGGGCAGGCCACGCAGGCCGGACAGGGTAGACAGACCGGATAGGGCAAACAGACCACATAGGCCAGCCAGCCCGGACCGCCCGGACCGCCCGGACCGCCTGGACCGACAAAGCGCACCCCGCGGACCACGCGGAACACGGAATCCAGATGAACGGCGAATCCCCAGACCAGCAGGAATCCACCCCGCGGCCACCAGTCGAGCGCGAATCCGCCCTGCAGCCACCAGTCGAGTGCGAATCCGCCCCACAGCTCCCGGGCATGGTCTACCTTGTGGGCGCGGGCCCCGGCGATCCCGGGCTGATTACCGTGAAGGGCCTGGACTGTGTGCGGCGGGCCGACGTCGTCATTGCGGACTTCCTCGCAGATGACCGGCTGGTGGCGGAAGCGCCTCGTCACGCCGAACGCATCCGCGTCCCCTGGCGTCCCGGGCGGCAGGCGGAGATCAACGACCTGCTGGTGCGGCACAGCCAGGCCGGGAAGACCGTCGTCCGGCTGAAGGGTGGCGATCCCTTCGTGTTCGGCCGGGGCGGCGAGGAAGGACTGCATCTGCAACGCCACGGGATCCCCTTCGAGGTCGTTCCCGGCATCACGGCGGCCGTGGCGGTCCCGGCCTACGCCGGCATCCCGGTGACCCACCGGGAGATCACCTCGACGATGACCGTCGTAACCGGCCACGTATCGCCGGACAAGCCCCGGACGGACCTCGACTGGGAGGCCTTCGCCGGGCGGATCGGCACGTTGATCTTCTACATGGGCGCGCGGAACCTGCCCTTCATCGTGGAAAGGCTGATCGAACACGGCCGGCCGAAGGACACGCCCATCGCGCTGATCCAGTGGGGCACCACGTCGGAGCAAAGGACCCTCGTCGGCACGCTGGACGACATCGTCTCCAGGGCCCGGACGGCTACCTTCACCCCGCCCGTGCTGATCGTCGTGGGCGAAGTGGTGGCGCTCCGGCCCCAGCTCGACTGGTTCGAGTCGAAACCCCTCTTCGGCGTCCGCGCGCTGGTCACGCGCGCCCGGGACCAGGCCGGCGAACTGTCCGAGTTGCTCGTCCGGCACGGCGCGGAACCGGTCGAAGCGCCGCTGATACGGATCGAGCCCCCCGAAGACTGGTCGGAAGCGGACGCCGCCCTGTCCGACCTTTCGGGTTTCGATCACGTGGTTTTCACCAGCGGGAACGCCGTGGAGGCCTTTTTCACGCGCCTGATCGATCGGGGCCTGGACGCCCGGGCCCTGGGCGGGGTACGCGTCGCCGCGGTGGGCGGGGCCACGGCCGGCGCGCTGCGCAGTCGCGGGATCGAAGCGGACTGTCGGCCCGACGTCTTCCGGGCCGAAAAGCTCGTGGAAGCCCTGACCGGAGAAAGTGACCTGCGGCGGGATGCCCGGGTCCTCTTCCCCGCGGCGGACATCGCCGGTCCCGCCGTGGTGGACGGACTGACCGCCGCCGGCGCGACCGTGACGCGGGTAACGTTCTACCGGACCGTCATGGAAGCGGTCCTGCCGGACGGCATCGCGTCCATGCTGGAAGACCGGAAGATCCATCTGGCCGTATTCGCGAGCTCGTCGGCCGTGACGGTCTTCGCCAGGGCCGTGGGTCCGGACCTCCTGCGGCCCATGACCGAAGGCGTCCGCATCGCCTGCATAGGTCCCTCCACGGCGGCGACCGCCGAGGACGCGGGCCTGTCCGTGGATATCGTGCCGGGGCAGGCTACCGTCCCCGCCCTCGTGGAAGCGATCGTGCGCGACCGGCTGGCTGCGGGCGATCAGCTGGCCGCGGGCGATCAGCTGGATGCGGGCGGGCGTCTGACCGCGGACGACCGGCCGGCTGCGGGCGGGCGGCACGGGGAATAAGGATTGCCTCGCGGCTCCGCGACAGTGTATATTGTCGGCTCGAAGATCGGCGGATATACCCGCGTTGAAAACGACGCGACAACCTGTGGTTCTGAGTGGAGTTCGATGCCTTTCTGTCCCGAATGTGAATGCGAACTCGCCGTGGGCGTGGAAAAGTGCCCTATCTGCGCGACGGTCCTGGTCGACACGCTGAACGAGGAGTCGACGTGGGTCTGCGACGAATGCAAAGCGGAGATCCCGGGCGACGCGGGGTCCTGCCCGGTCTGCGGCACGGTATTCGTCGACGATCTCCGCTGCCTGACCCACCCGGCCCTGCCCGCCCACGGACGGTGCGTCGTCTGCGGACGGCACATGTGCGCGGACTGCGCGGTGCGCCGGCAGGGTCGATATTTCTGCGAATGTCACGGATTGGAGGAAGCGCCGCCGGAGGAAGAAATACTCTATCGGGCGGAAGACCGGGAAGCGCTGAACTACCAGAGCTACCTCGCGCGGCGGGGCGTGGACAGCCGGGTGTTTTCGGCCGACCAGGACGCCGGCCTGCTCATCGGCCCGTGTTCGGCCGAGGCGGCGAGGATCATCGTACCGGCGAGACACCGGGCGCCGGCGCTGGAGTGGATGGCGTCACGGTCCATCGACGCCGGCCACGTGGTGTTCCAGTGTGAACGTTGCAGCGCATTGAACGGATTCGACAACGGCGGATGCGCCAACTGCGGCGGGCACTGATTTCCCGGCTGCGAAAAGGGTAATCTCATGGCATTTCCCGTACATCGGCTTCGGCGCCTGCGGCGGACCGCGAGCCTGCGCGGCCTGGTTGGCGAGACCCGGCTCTCCGTGGCCGACCTGGTCTATCCCATGTTCATCTGCCCGGGTGAGGGTGTCCGAACCCCGGTGGATTCGATGCCCGGCGTGGACCGGGTATCGGTGGACCTGTGCGTGGAGGATTGCCGCGAAGTCGCGGACCTCGGCATCCCGGCCGTCATGCTCTTCGGCATCCCGGAGAGCAAGGACGCCAGCGGCAGCGGCGCCTACGCGGACGATGGCATCGTGCAACGGGCCATCGGCGCGATCAAGGCGGCCGTGCCGGGACTCACCGTCATCAGCGACACGTGCCTTTGCGAATACACCGATCACGGGCACTGCGGCGTGGTCCGGGAGGGCGACGTGGAGAACGACGCCACGCTTCGTCTGCTCGTCCGGACGGCGGTCTCGCAGGCCCGGGCCGGCGCCGACATGGTAGCGCCTTCGGACATGATGGACGGCCGCGTGGGCGCGATCCGCGAGGCCCTCGACGGCGAACGGCTTACCCATGTCCCGATCATGGCCTATTCCGCCAAGTACGCTTCGGCCTATTACGGCCCCTTCCGCGACGCCGCGGACTCGGTCCCGCAATTCGGCGACCGCCGCTCCTACCAGATGGACCCGGCGAACTCCAACGAGGCGCTGCGTGAAGTGGAGCTGGACCTGGAAGAAGGCGCCGATATCGTCATAGTCAAGCCGGCCCTGGCGTATCTCGACGTGATACAACGGGTGAAATCGACATTCGAGGTGCCGGTGGCCGCCTACAACGTGAGCGGGGAATACGCCATGATCAAGGCGGCGGGACAGATGGGCTGGATCGACGAAGAAACGGTCGTGCTGGAGACGTTGATCGCCATTAAGCGCGCCGGTGCCGACATGATCCTCACCTATTTCGCGACAGACGTGGCGCGCGGCCTATGAACCGTTCCCGATCCAGTACGCTCTTCGACCAGGCCCAGCGATCCATGCCCGGCGGGGTGAACAGCCCCGTGCGCAATTTCGGACGCGTGGGAGGCCGCCCCGTCTTCATGGACCGGGGCGCGGGGTCGAAGGTCTACGACGTGGACGGCAACGAGTACATCGACTACCTGGGATCCTGGGGGCCGTTGATCCTGGGACACGGCCATCCCGCCGTGGTCCAAGCCCTCAAGAAGGCCTGCGAGCGGGGCACGAGCTTCGGCACGCCCACGGAGGCCGAGATCAGGCTGGCGGAACTGGTCAAGACGGCCTTCCCGTCCATTGAACTGATTCGCATGGTCAACTCCGGGACGGAAGCGGCCATGAGCGCTCTGCGCGTGGCCCGTGGATACACGGGACGGGACCTGGCCGTCAAGTTCGAGGCGGGGTACCACGGCCACGGCGACAGCTTTCTCATCCAGGCCGGGTCGGGCGCCGCCACGTTCGGCATCCCCGACAGTCCCGGCGTGCCCGCGGACCTGGCGAAGATGACCCTCAACCTGCCGTACAACGACAGCGCGGCCGTCCGGCGTACCCTGTCGGAGCGGGGTGACGATATCGCCTGCGTGATCGTCGAGCCGGTCGCCGGCAACATGGGCATGATCCCGCCGGCCGAAGGCTTTCTCGAAACCATCCGGGAAGAGACGGAGAAGCGAGGGATCATCCTGATTTTCGACGAGATCATCACCGGTTTCAGGATCGCATTCGGCGGCGCGCAGGAACGGTTCGGCATCTCAGCCGACATGACCTGCCTGGGCAAGATCATCGGCGGGGGCCTCCCCGTCGGCGCCTACGGCGGACGCAGAGAAATCATGGAAACCGTGGCGCCCGTCGGCGCGGTGTACCAGGCCGGGACGCTTTCGGGCAACCCGCTGGCCATGACCGCGGGATACGAGACGGTGCGGCAACTTCAGGAGCCCGGCGTCTACGAACGGCTCGAGCACCTGGCTTCCCGGCTCGGCGACGGCCTTCGCGCCGCGGCGGCAGAGGCGGGCGTTCCCGCGTACCTGACACGGGTAGGTTCCATGATGTGTACCTTCTTCACCGACCAGGCCGTCGATAACTTCGATGCCGCCTCCACTTCGGACGCGGATACGTACGGGCGGTATTTCTGGAATATGCTGGACCGCGGCGTCTACCTGGCGCCCTCGCGTCTCGAAACGGGTTTCGTGTCCCTGGCCCACACCGAAGACGACATCGACCGGACCCTCGACGCGGCCCGGGAGAGCCTGCATCTTTTGAGATTATAGACTATTCAAATCCGATTTATTAAAGTCAAGAGCGGAAGATCCACACGATCCGCATTACAGTCCCTATCCGGGAGGAGTCCAAAGTGATTCGCACATATGGTCGCGCATTCGCTATGATATTGGCTTCCATGTCCTTCATGATCCTGATCGGGTGCGGCGGCGGGGACAGCGGTCCGACGAGCCCCACGCCGTCCACACCGACGCCCACGCCGCCACCACCGCCGCCCACGCCGGTGGCGACGAGCATTTCCGTCACGCCTGCTTCGCACACCCTGGCGGCGATCGGTGCGACCGTGCAGCTGTCTGCAACGGTCAGGGACCAGAACAACAGTCCGATGTCCGGGCAAACGGTTAACTGGAACAGTAGCAACACCGCCGTGGCGACCGTGAGCGGCAGTGGCCTGGTGACGGCGGTGAGCAATGGGACCGCGCAGATCACGGCGCGTTCCGGCAACGCATCGGGTACCGCGAACATCACGGTGGCTGAGCCGGTGCCGACCCGGATCACGGTCTCGCCCTCGTCACATACGCTGGAGGCGATTGGAGCGACCGTTCAACTCAGCGCGACTGTGAGGGATCAGCGGAACAATGTCATGTCCGGCCAGACCATTACCTGGTCAAGCGGCGACGAGGCCGTGGCGACCGTGAGCGCGACAGGCCTGGTGACGGCAGTGGCCAACGGCATGACTGAAATTACGACCAGATCCGGCAGCCTGTCTTCCAGTGCGGAAATCACCGTGTCAGAACCCGTGCCGACCATCGTCACGATCGATCCGGCGACGCACACGCTCGAAGCGATCGGCGACACGTTGCAGCTTGCGGCCGTCGTGCTGGACCAGTACGAAAACGCGATGGCGGACGCGGCCGTGACCTGGTCGAGCGGCGACGCGGCCGTGGCGTCCGTGGACGCGGACGGCCTGGTCACCGCGGTGGATAACGGCATGGCGGACATTACGGCCCAGGCCGGAGACGCCATGGGCAGTGCGGCGATTACCGTCGCCCAGGCCCCGGCCAGCGTCACGGTAGCGGTCGAATCCGGAACAACCACCCTGGCCGCCATCGGACAGACCCTGCAGCTCACGGTATCCGTCAGCGATGCGAACGACCATCCCATTGCCGAACCAGCCGTCACGTGGACGAGCAGTGACGAAGCGGTGGTTACCGTGGACGGGGATGGACTGGTAACGGCGGTGGGCAACGGCATGGCCGACGTTGTGGCCATGGCGGGCGACGTGTCGGACATGGTGAGCATTACGGTGATGGAAACATCCGAACCCGTGGCGACAACCGTCATGATTGAACCGGCGTCGCACACGCTCGAAGCCATCGGCGAAACCGTGCAACTTGCGGCCGTCGTGCTGGACCAGGACGAGAACGTGATGGCGGACGCGGCCGTGACCTGGTCGAGCGGCGACGAGGCCGTGGCGACCGTGGACGCGGACGGCCTGGTGACCGCGGTGGATAACGGCATGGCGGATATCGCGGCACAGTCCGGAGACGCCGTGGGCAGTGCGGCGATCACCGTCTCCCAGGTCCCGGCCGCCATCAGCATCGAGGTAGACGCCGAGGCCACTACGCTCACCGAAGTCGGGCAGACCCTTCAGCTCATGGTCACCGTCAGCGACGCGAATGACGCGCCCATCTCAGAACCGGCCGTCATGTGGACGAGTAGTGATGAAGCCGTGGTTACCGTGGACGGAGATGGACTGGTAACGGCGGTGGGCAACGGCATGGCCGACGTTGAGGCTATGGCGGGTGACGTGTCGGACATGGTGAGCATAACGGTGATGGTTATGGAGGATGAAGGGGATACGACAGAATACACACCATGGACCGGTGTGAAGGTCTATGCCGGTAGGATCGTTTTTGAGGGGGTACCAGTTATAGGTATGTTACAACTGACTACCTGTGCCAGTGATGATCCGCTAGTTAAACTTGCTTCGTCTGAAGGACTGAAAGACTTTGAGTTTGGTGATTACTCAATCACAGTCCATTACGCAATATGGCAAATCAGCAAAGATATGGGCGGTACGTGGAACAACATCGAGGATACCAGGGTGATGTATGACGCATGTCCATACGATCCCGTTGTCGCCGGTGAGTATCGACTGGTTGGTGACGTGACATTGAACGGCGAAAGGAATTTCCGTGCTAGTGAGAATACGTTCACTGTCGATCCCTGACAGCCAGGAACGGTAATCGTTAGTTCCGAATAGCAATAGTTTCCAAATGCAACTTTATAGGGGATCGACGGGTCAAATCCGTAGATCCCCTTTCCATTCCGCCGGGCATGTGACTCCCCGGACCGCGACATCAGTATACAACCGCAGTGTACATCCGTGAGACACGGGAGTAGGTGCGGCCATGCTGAAGAACCACCTCGTCATCGCCCTTCGGCACCTCTTCGGCAACAAGGGCTACTTCTTCATCAACACGCTGGGCCTGTCCACCGGCATCGCCTGCAGCCTGCTCGTCTTCCTCTTCGTGCGGCACGAATGGACCTACGACGCCTTTCACGAGAAGTCCGGCCGGTTGTACCGGGTGATCTCCGCCGGCGTCGGTTTCGACGAAAACCCCTTCATCTCCGCGAAAACCCCCATGCCGCTCGCTGCCGCCCTGAAGCGGGAGTATCCGGACGTGGACCGGACCGTCCGGCTGCTGGACCGGAAACTGGACGTCCGCGTCGGCGAAGACCGGTTCCGGAAGGAGGAGGCGCTGTTCAGCGACCCGTCCTTCTTCGAGATGTTCTCCTTTACGCTGACCGAAGGTGACCGCGCCACGGCGCTGGACGATGCGAATTCCGTGGTGATCAGCCGCTCCGCCGCCGGGAAGTACTTCGGTGCGGCCAGTCCGCTGGGCAGGCAGCTCCTCGTAGGGGGCGCGCTGCTTACCGTCGCCGGTGTCGCGGAGGACGCCCCGGCCAATTCCAGCATCCGGTTCGACCTGCTCATTCCCGTCGCCGTCATGCCCGAAATTGTTCCCTGGATATCCAATGCGATCGGCCAGTGGAACTACACCTCCGCTGAGACGTTCATCGAACTTTCGGGCCCCGACCGGGCCGGACCGCTCGAGGCCCAGCTGCCGGCTTTCGTGGAGACGCATTATCCTTCGTACACGTCGCCGCAGCTGGTCCTGCAGCCCATAACCGGGATGTACCTGGACCCGGAAGTGCGTTTCGGACTGGGGCCCACGAGTGACCCCAACCTGTCCTATCTCCTGATCAGCACGGCGCTGCTCGTCCTCTTCATCGCCTGCGTCAACTTCATGAACCTGGCCGTCTGCCGTTCGTCCTCGCGGGCGAAGGAGGTGGGACTGCGGAAGGTCTTCGGCGCGAAGCAGGTCCAGGTCATGGGGCAGTACATGGGCGAGACCGCGGTCCAGTGCGGCTTCGCCCTGGTCCTCGGCGTGGTGCTGGCTCACGTGTTCCTGCCCGTGTTCAACATGCTGGCGGGGAAGGCGCTGGTCCTCGACTACCTTTCCAGCGGCACCACGGTCGCCGCGATGCTGGTCCTGACCGGCCTGGTCGCCGCAGTGTCCGGCAGCTATCCTTCCCTGGTGCTCTCCCGGTTCAATCCCGTCGCCATCTTCCGGCGGCAGGTAGGGATCGGTAGGCCCAACCTGTTCATCCGGGGCCTCATGGCCGTCCAGTTCGGCCTTTCCGCCCTGCTCGTCGTTTCCATCCTCGTCATGACCCGGCAGCTGGACTTCGTGCGGACCGGGGACCTGGGTTTCGACGCCGAAAACGTCGTCGTCATCAATACCACCGGGCCCGGGTTCGCCTACTACGAGGTCTTCCGCAACAGGATCGCTTCGTACGAAGAAGTCCTTCGGGTGTCGGGCACGTCCAACACCTTCGGGGAGGGACGGGGCCTTGGACAGTCGGCGTATACCACCAGGGACGGGGGCAAGCTCGAAGCGTTCATGTTTACCGTGGATTACGACTACGTGAACACCCTCCGTCTGCGCCTGGTCTCGGGGCGGGATTTTTCGAAGGCGTTCGGGGGCGACGAGGCCGGTTCGTGCATCATCAACGAGGCCGCGGCCAGGAAGATGGAGTGGGACGACCCCCTGGGTCGCACACTGCCCCACGGCTTCACGGTCGTCGGCGTGGTCGCGGACTACAACTTCCAGTCCAGGCACCAGGAGATCGAGCCGGTCGTGCTCTCTCTCGCCCCGTCGCCCATGAGCGAGATCACGAACCAGGTCGGATTCATCCTGGTCCGGGTCGCCGGCCGGGACCTGTCCGCCACCCTTGCCCTGCTCGCGGACGCGTGGCGGGAAACCGTGCCCGAGGCACCCTTCGAATACGCCTTCCTGGAAGACGACATCGCCCGGTACTACGAGGACGAGACCAACCTGGCGCGGATCTTCACGTATTCGGCGGTGTTCGCCCTGCTAATCGCCTGCCTCGGCGTCTACGGCCTGGTGTCGCTGGATGCTGCGCGCCGCACCCGGGAGGTCGGCATGCGCAAGGTGATGGGCGCCGCCGTCTCCGATATCGTCGCGCTGCTGTCGAGACAGTTCGTCGTCCTCGTGGCGATCGGCAACGTCCTGGCCTGGCCGGTGGCCTGGTGGCTCATGAACGAATGGCTGGCGGACTTCGCTTATCGCACCGAAATCGGCCCCGTCCCCTTCGTCGCGGCGGGACTGGCCGTCCTGGCGACCGCCCTGCTTACCGTCGGCGCCCATGCCCTCCGCAGCGCCATGCTCAATCCCGCGGACGCGTTGCGGCGCGAGTAAACGGTTACAGGTTGACAGCCGCCGCGCCGGCCTGTACGTTTCCTGCATACCGGAGAACGGCGATGGTATTCCCCACCTCAGGCGGCAGTGTCCGCCCACTACACCGATTGATCATGTCCAGATACTTCCTGCTGCTTGTCGCGACGCTGGTGATGTGTGTATCGCGGCTTCCCGTCCAGGCCTTGCCCTCGTCTGGGCATCCCTTACCTGCGAATCTCCATGATGCTTCCCTGGAAGCGGGCAAGGCGCATTACGAAGCCGAACGGTTCCGGGAAGCGCTGACGCAGTTTCAGCAGGCGGTAGAGGAGGACGGGGGTTCCGCTCCGGCGCACTACTGGCAGGGCATGGCCCAATACGAACTGGGCGCATACCAGGAGGCGGCCAGGTCGTTCAGGCGTACGGTACAACTGGACAAGAAGTGGGCGTCCGGCTACGCGGGCCTGGGCAAGTCCTATTTGCAGATAAAACACCGAAGACTGGATGCGCGTCACGCCTTTCGCATGGCGGCCAGACTGGCGCCGGACGACCCGGAAATCCAGTACCACCTGGGCATCGCCCATATGAATCCGCAGAGGACCGACCAGATTGTCGGCGGCGAAAGGGACGGCCGGTCCTTCTTCCTCAAGGCGGCGTTATTGGATCCTGACCATCCCGATGCGTTTTTCCAGATCGGCCGTTGTTACGAACGGCCCGAGTCGCCCGGACCGCCCGAATTCGACAAGGCGATGGCGGCCTACGTCGCTCAGTTCCGGGTTAACCCCGACCATTACGACGCACTCGACCGTTTCGTCTATCTGACCCTTCTTTCCGAAAAGTATGGCCTGGCCGTGGAACTGCTCGAACGGGCCGCGGACGACCTGGGAACAGCGGACGAGTCGGGAACAGCAGACGACCTGGGAACAGCGGACGACCTGGGAACAGCGGACGAGTCGGGAACAGCAGACGACCCGGGTGCATCGGGATTGGCGATCGTCGGGAATCTGCGGCAGCAGTTCAGCACGCTCTCTGAAGCCTCGGAATCACGACCCGACGTGTTGCATGAGGCTATTGAGACCTACTTTTCCCTGATAGAACCTGACGAAAAGGAGTTCTACCGGGACCTGGCGCACGTAGCGCCACCTGACGAACTGGCGTCCTGGCGGGACGCCGTCGGCAGCGAACGTGATGCGCGCTGGCATGCCTTCTGGAACGCCAGGGACTCGAATCCCGCCACGGTGGTGAATGAACGCCTCGTGGAGCATTACCGGCGGGTCATGTACGCCCGGTACCATTTCTCGCAGGGGCAGCACCCCTATGACCGCCGCGGCGAGATATACGTACGCTACGGAGCCCCGGAAGACCGCCGCGGCGACGTCATGATCGCGGACCAAAGCGCCTACGGGTCAGCCACGGTTTCCGATGATCCGGCCGTGGACGCGATCCGGGAGCAGAATGAACGGTACGGTTATCGATTGCGCGTCGACCGGGGTCGATTGACGATCGTACCGCCCGAAGGAATGACTGAAGAAGAAATGTACGAGACAGGCGGAGTAGGCAGAATGGCTGATGATGGAACGTACGTAGCTGGCGGAACAGGCGGAATGCTGGCCGACGGTATCGTCGTCTCATCCGCGGAACTGGCCCGCCAGCGAGCGGAAAGGGAAATGGGTGCGGGTTTCGCCACCGAAAGCTGGGTATACGCCCGGTACGGCCTGGAACTGTTCTTCGTCGACCAGTTCGGCGGGGGCCGGTTCGATTACCCATGGGGAAATCTGCTGAGCTCCCAGCGGGAGATGGTCCGGCAGGAACGGTTCAGCCCCCGGCGGCTGGCCGAGGAACTGATCGCCAAAGCGCCGGAAGAATACCTGCATGACCTCGGTGGGTTACCGCTCGAGTACGCCTTCGACGCCGTGAGCTTCAGGGCGGACAACGGCGCGACGGAGCTGGACCTGTCCTACAGCATTCCCGTCTGGCAGTTCGGCGACGTATCGGACGGCCTGGGGAACCGTACCCGGCTCGAACACCAGGTCATCCTGCGCGATTCGGACATGAGCCCGTTGTTCAGCCACGCGTTCGGGTTCGGTCCCTTCGACCGGCCGAAGCGACAGATGGCCGAAAGCCACGTGAAAGTCCCGGTATATACCTTGCCGGAGCGCGTCGTGGCGCCGGCAGGAGATTTTACGCTGGCGGTCCAGGTGCGGGATGAGACGTCCCAGCGGATCGGGGTGTACCGGAAGACGGTCACGCTCTCCGATTACAGCGGCGAAGAACTGCTCATCAGCGATCTCAAGCTGGCCGTCCTGATCGCGCCGTCCGGCGTACAGGGTCCCTTCGTGCGAAAGGGACTGAACATCACGCCCAATCCGGGACGGCTCTACATACGGGAAAACCCCGTTTACGTCTACTACGAAGTATACAATCTCAGCCAGGACGGGGAGGGGAAAACGGCCTACGAGATCCTCTACGAGATCAGCCCTCTGCATGGCAGTGAACGGCGTGGCTGGTCGGCCCGCAGGCAAAGAGACATGCAGGCCGTGATGATGGCCTTCTCGGGAGAAGGAAACACGACCGATGACCGGGAGTACACGTCGCTGGATTCCTCCGGCCTGCCGGCGGGTGAGTACGTGCTTACCGTCACGTTGACCGACCTGAACGCCGAAAGCGCCGTATCCAAATCGGTCAACTTCCTGGTCATGGAACGGTAGAATCTTCGCCTCACTTCAGCCGTTCCGGGTTCAACCCCTCGAGCTCCGGGACGACGAACCTTCCGTCCCTCCGGATCACTTCCCCGTCGAACTCGATGGTCCCGCCGCCGTATTCCGGCGTCTGGATCATGACCATGTCCCAGTGGACGGCCGACCGGTTGCCGTTGTCGGCCTCCTCGTAGGCCTGCCCGGGCGTGAAGTGGAAGGACCCGGCGATCTTCTCGTCGAAGAGGATGTCCAGCATGGGCGCGGTGATGTGGGGGTTGAAGCCGATGGCGAATTCGCCGATGTAGCGCGCCCCCTCGTCGGTGTCGAAAATCTCGTTGAGCTTCTCCGTCCGGTTGCCCGTCGCCCCGGTGATCCTGCCGTTTTCAAAACGCAACTCCACGTCCGTAAACGTCACGCCGTGATAGAGCGTGGGCGTGTTGAACCGGATGACGCCGTTGACCGAGTCGCGCACCGGTGCGGTAAAGCACTCGCCATCGGGGATGTTGCGGTCGCCCGAGCACCCGACGGTGGGGATGTCGCGGATGCTGAAAGACAGGTCGGTGCCCGGACCCGTGAGGCGGACGCGGTCGGTACGGTCCATGCGTTCTTTGAGCGGCGCGAGCGCCCGTTCCATCTTCCCGTAATCCAGCGTGCACACGTCGAAGAAGAAGTCCTCGAAGGCCTCGGTGCTCATGCCGGCCTGCTGCGCCATGGACGGAGTCGGCCAGCGCAGCACCACCCACCGGGTCTTCGGCACCCGGATATCGAAGTGCACGGGCTTGAGCCAGCGTTGTTCGTAGAGCCGCATGGCTTCGCCCGGCACGTCCGACATCTCCATCACGTTCCGGCTTCCGCGCAGGGCCATGTAGGCCTGCACCTGGTCCATTCGATGGGATTCATAGGCACCGGCGGCTTCCATGGCGTCCTCGTCCCCGGCGCGGACCAGTTCCCGCATGACGCGTTGGTGCTTGATGGAGACCAGCGGCACGCCGCCCGCCGCCCGGACCGACCGGATCAGTGAGATCACCATCTCGTCGGGCACGTCGAAGGCCTCGATGAGCACCCGGTCCCCGGCCCTGATCTTCGTCGAATGTCCGGTGAGTACTTTGGCCAGGTCGCCGTATCGTGGGTCGCGCATGGGTGTTTGTTCTCCGTGGGTTGAGTATTGTAATTGTTCAGGTTATAGCGGTTTCACGCACGATCCGCCGTGCGTCACTCCTCGACGCGACCGGGCGATACGTCCACCGCTCCGGACGCCGATACCCTGACCAGCATGGAATCTTCGGGTTCGAAGGCCAGGTCCACCGTCCGTTCCCGGCCGTTGAGGTGAATCGACACCTCCCGCTCGACCAGGCCGGTGGAACGCCAGCCCTCGTAGGCCATGGGGTACCGGATGCGCTTGGTATCGGGGTGGGCGAAGAAGACGTGATAGTCGCCGTCGACCTCCCGGCACCAGAACTCGGGAACGTCCCGGCCGCCGACGAGCGGGGGATGAGGGCGCCCGGTTTTCGGATGTCGAAGCGCCGCACCCGGGTCCGAGGAGACTGAGGGCTGGTTCATCAGTTCCGTCAGGCGGTCCCCGTAGTCCGCTTGTGGACGGTGACCGGGCGCCTGCGGTCGGTGCCCGGGCGCCTGCGGTCGGCGACTTGGCGCTTGTGGACGGTGACCGGGCGCCTGCGGTCGTCGACCTGGCGCGACAGGCCGTCGAGTGACGCAGATGCGCGCGCCTTCCCGGGCCAGCCGCAGCAGCGCCGAAAGTCCATCGGCGTCCAGCCATTCCACGTCCACGTAGATGGCCGAGAATACGGCCTCGCCGTATCTTACACTACCGTCCTCCACCACTGCCTCCGCCAGAAAAGGCGTCGAAATCCAGAGCGGATGATACCCGAGCAGCGCACCGGGCCGTTCGACGGTCTGCAGTTCCCAGTAGTAGTTGGCGGCCGGTCCCCGCCGTTCCTCGGGTAGCATGTGGCGCATCCAGTGGTCTTCCAGCGGGAGGTATACCGCCAGGTCCGTGTAGGTCCTGCCCTGCTTGACGAAATCGGCAGCCTCCGCCAGGTAGGCGTTGAAGGCCGGAAGCCGGCCGGCGAACCCGCTGTCCGGGCCGACGTGCGTGGTCGCATAGAAGGTGTTGTTCCCGCCCGGTGCGTTGTAGGGCATGCCGTGCCAGACGATGTGGTTGACCCCGTTGGCGAACACCGCGTCCGCCATGAGCTTCAGGTCCTCCACCTTCTCCTCGCCGTGATGGGGCGACGGCGCGGGCCACGGTTCATAGCCGTAGATGCACGTGAAGGTCTCGCAGGTCACCACGGGCCGCGATCCCAGGGCCGCGGCCGAACCCGGAATAGCCGAAAAGAAGGTCTCGAACAGCAGGGCCTCCGATTCCGGGACGTCCACGAGCGCGTAGGCGGCCAGCAGGTCGGCCGGCGCCCCGTGGCACTGCACACGGCTCACGGAACCGAGGCGGCGGCAGATGTCGGCGTAGGGTTTGAAAAAGCCCTCGATCGCCGCTTCCGACAGGATCTTTCGGTAGTCGTACCGCACATCGGGATGTTCGTCGATCGATGTCTTGAACGGTTCCAGGTCGTACCCGAACCGGTCCCGGAAGACCGGGTCCAGGTGGGCGCTCCAGAGCCCTTCCGGGAATACCTCCCACGAATCGGAAAACAGCGCCGAGGTGGTGCCCCGAAGGGCGGGTTTCAGCGCGCCGCCGACATGGCCGGCGTACCGCTCCAGTGCGTCCGCGTCCAGGTGGTTCAGGATCCGGCCCTGGCCGTAATAGGACAGCTCCCACGACTTCTCCAGCCGCTGGTCCGAAGCCCCGCCGAACACCTGCCCCGCGTCCTCCTCGGATACGATCGACCCGCCGAAGGGCCAGGAGGTGCTGAAGGTGAAGTCGCATCCGATACCCAGCCGGTCCGCTTCCTCCTTGGCGCCGGCGACCAGGCCGGTCCACGCCTCACTCAGCCAGCGGGGTCCTTCCCCGGCCCCGGGCTGCGGATACATGAAGGCGATCTCCACCCCGCCGAACCCCTGGTCCCGCACCCAGGCCAGCTGGCTCCGGACGTCTTCTTCCCGGATGTCGTCGTGGAACCACCACCAGCGCGTGTAGGGGCGGGAATCCGAAAAGGGCCGGTAGGTCCTGGTCAGTTCGTTCGACATGACTGCCCTTTCGACAAAACTGCTTCGATCATCGGTGAATTCGCCTTGCATAATCTATACCGGATTCACGCGGGGAACACTATATTATGCGGAACCCGGACGCACCGTGTTCCATCGATTTTCAGGGGGTTTCATGCAGACCATCGATTTCGCGCGTTCAACCTTTACTTTCCGGGTGGATTCCGAGAAAAAGCCGCCGAAGACCGTGACCCGGAAGGTGCCGTACTCCCTGAACAACGCCCGCATACCCATTGAGGCCATCCTGACCGTGACCGAGAAGGACGGCGGATTCCGCGAAGAATACGTCCTCGGCGTAAGCTGCAAGACCGAACAGGTCGGGGTGGAGCAGGGCATCTGGCACATCCCCAACGCGGACTTCAAGCCGGTCTTCTCGTCGGACACCTTCATGGCCATCAAGACTTACGAAGTGGCGGACCGGGGCGCCACGCTCTATCCGCCCTCCCTCGGGGAGCAGCCCGAACGGCAGATCGTCGCCATCGAGGAGACCTTCGAGGACGTCCGGATCGACCTGTCCCGCGTCGACGGCCGCGTCCTGGAGACGCCGCGGGCCATCGTGGAGGCCGTCCTCGGCAACGTGCCCCTGAACGCCCGGACAACCATCGGGAACGAGCGGTACGACGCGGTGCTCGAGTACCCGGTCAAGACGATCAACGCCAACGAGCGGGACTGGATCTACCAGCCGGACACGGGGCCGGTGCTGCTGCCGGACCTGTCCCGCGACCCGGAAGACATGATGGAAGAGATCGAACTGGCCTTCGCGGCGTTCAATACACCGGACTGGGTGGAGTTCATCGTACGGGTTCCCACGCCGGTCGCCGAGGGCGTCAACGTGTATCACTACGCGGAACCCGTCCGGATGGACTGCGTTAACGAAATTGTGGTGCCGCGGAACTGAGCGCGCTGAGCGCATGGCGCACGAAGCGTGCTGGGCCGACCGTGCACACGGAGCGTACCGCGCACACTGAGCGTGCTGAGTCGACCGTGTAAACTGAGTTGATCGAGCGCGTTGGGCACACCAGGCATACAGGGAGTGAGTCGGCGTAATGCGGTTGTCCTCGAATTTTTCTATCACCTGGCTTTGTTGTTTCGGCATCCTGTTTTCGCTCGCCGCATCGACGGTGTTCTTCGCGCAGGGGACGGCGCACGCACAGGCTGCGCGGGGCGGTGTGACCGGCGGCGTGGGAATTCCCGGCGAGGAAGAGGCCGAGGAAGAGGAAGAGGATCCCGTGCAGCGCGTGCTGCGGGAGCGCGTCGATGAATACGGCCAGACGGTGGGTATCGTCGCCGGGATCATCCGCGGCATCAACCGGTACCCTTACGCCTACGGCACGCTCAACCGCGGCACGATACGGCGTGCGAGCGCCATGACGGTCTTCGAGATCGGGCAGCTGAGCAGCCTGTACACGACGGCCATGCTGTCCCTCATGGTCCAGCGGGGCGACGTGAACCTGACCGACGAGGTGTCCGCCTATCTCCCGGAGTCGGTGAACGTACCGGCCACGCCCGCCGGACGTCCCATCCTGATCGAGCATCTCGCCACCCACACCTCGGGACTGCCCCGCCTGCCGGACAACCTGGTCTCAGACGACCCGGACGACCCGCTGAAAGGGTATTCGGTGGAATTGATGTACGCATTCCTTGACCGGTATGCGGACACTCAGCGTGATCGGTCCGGGTCCCTATTCGATTCCGGCGGCCCGGAAGCAAGCGACCCGGCAGGAGACGAGACGGGGCGAAACGAGACGGCGCGAAACGAGATGTCGCGAAACGAGCCGGATGGAGGCGTGACTGCTCGTAAAGTGACGGCACGTGGCGATCCGCAAGCAGGGGATCCCCTCGCGGACGCAATTCGCTACGTCTATTCCGATCTCGGTATGGGACTCCTGGGACACGTGCTCGAACGGGCCGCCGGCGAAAACTATGACAACCTGATCCGGGAATTGATCGGCGATCCCCTCAAGCTGGCCAACACGGCCAACAAGCCTACGACGTCCATGCGGACTTACCTGGCGACCGGTCACGACGACGGCCGCCGTCCCGTGCCCGCCTGGTCAGACACGACCCTCGTGGGCGGCACGGGGCTGCGGTCCAATCTCCTGGACATGATGACCCTGGTATCGGCCAGCATGGGGATCATCTATGCCCTGCCGGAGGAATTCACCGAAGAGGATTCGACCCGCTACCATGCGTCCTTCGACAGTCTCATCGTTGCCCGGAAACCGACCGGCGAAGAGGGCGTCGAGACCGCGCTGGGCTGGAAGGTGCGCAAGGACGCGCAGGGACGCGACATCCACTGGCTCTCCGGCCGGACCAACGGTTTCTATGCCTTCGCCGCCTTCCTCAAGGCGTGGCGAAAGGGCGTCGTGGTCCTGTCCAACAGCTCGGCCAGCGTCGAAGATATCGGCTTCCACCTGCTGAGCGCCCGAAATCCCCTGGATCCGCCCCCGACAAGGGCCGTGCGGCTGAGCGAGGCCGCCTACGAGGCCTGCGCCGGCACCTATGCCTTCTCCCCCGAATTCACCGTGGACATCACCTACAGCGGCGGCAAGCTCTACGGCCAGCCGCCCGGCCAGCCCATGAGCGAACTTGTCCTCGAATCGTCCGGCGATTTCTACCTGGAAGAAGAGGACGCCCGGATCACCTTCGTCCGGGACGAGACGGGAAACGTGGACCACTTCCTCTTTCTCCAGGACGGAAGGACCCACCGGGCGGTAAGGGTGAGGTAGGGGTGGGCTCGCACCATGACTTTGAAACGCCGCCCCACATCCCGCACCCCCACCCCCACACCCCATACGATTTGACCTGAGAGGTGCGATCATGAGGTATCAATGGCCTGGCGTACTGGCGATGGGGTTTGGTGTACTGGCGATGGCGGTGGCCGCGTGCGGCGAAGAAGACCCCGTGGGGCCGGTGCCGATGCCGGAACCGAAACCCATCGTGCTTGGTGCGGCCGTGGCGGAGACCGGTCGCTTCGGCACGCCCGGGGCGGAGGTCAGCCGCGGTTACCGGCTTGCCGTCGAAATGCTGAACGAGCAGGGCGGCATCGGCGGGCGCGAGGTGCAGTTGGTGATTCACGACGACGGGAGCGACGCGGATGCGAGCGTTCGCCTCTATCAGGAGATGATCGCCTCGGATACGATCACCGCCTTTCTGGGTCCCTATAGCAGCGGGATCACCGAATCCGTAATCAGCGTGACCGAAGCGGCCGGGATCCCGCTCGTCGCCCCGGCTGCGGCGACGCCCGCGATCTGGGAGAATCGGGGACGGCAGTGGAGCGTGCAGACGTCGGTTCAGGGTCCGGATTATCTCGAGGGTTCCGTGGAACTGGCCGCGCAGTCCGGTGCTCGCACGGTGGCCCTGGTGTGGGAGGATACGGCCTTTCCCACGGCGGTGGCCCAGGGCATACGCGATGCAGCGGGGACCCGGGGGCTCGATCTCGTGATGGAGCAAGCCTACGCGGCGGGCAGCGCGGACCACGAGGCATTGGCGGCCATGGCGCGGGATGCGGGCGCCGATCTGTTTATCGGTGGAGGGTATTCGGACGACGCGATCGCGTTCGCGAAGGCCGTGGCCGCGGTGGATTACAGACCGCTTCTTACGTCCCTCCTCCTGGCGAGTGGAACATCCTTCATCAACGAGGCAGGCGCGGCCGGGCGTTGCGTCATCGGCAACGCGGCCTGGGATCCATCGATCCACACAGAGGGGTACATCGCCACGAACGAGACGTTCATACGACGCTACGAAGCGACCTACAACAAGATGCCGGACTACCAGGCCGCCGGGGGTTTCGGCGCCGTGGAACTGCTCGCGGAGGGCATCAACCGGGCCGCTACGCCCACCGGGGGCATCGACCGCGCGTCGATACGCGACTTTCTGTTTGCGACCTCCAAACAGACCGTCCTGGGAACGTACGGTGTCTATCCGCTCGGCGACCCGCAGGCCGGCGCCCAGCGCGACCTGAAGGGCATACAGATCCAGTGGCAGGACGACGGGGCGGGCGGCCTGGTCAGCCGCATCGTACATCCGCCGGAGGTCAGTCAGGCGCCTCTGTGCTTCACGCAATGAATCGATGAATTCCAGTTGTCCTGCCCGGAGCCCGCCCGGAGCCTGCCCGGAGCCTGCCCGGAGCAGGTCGCCTTCACGAATTGGTTACGTTCAGGAGAACACCTTCAATGCCTGCTTATGTCATCTCCATGATGTCCGTCCACGATCCGGAGACCTACCGGAAGTACACCGACCGCACGCCCCCCATCGTCAAGAAACACGGGGGCAGGTTCCTGACCCGGGGCGAGGAAATCGCCTGTGTCGAGGGCAAGGATTATGACGGTCGGATGGTGATACTGGAGTTTCCCAGCAAGGCGCACGCGGAGGCGTGGTACAACGACCCGGCCTACCAGGAGGCGATGATGTTTCGACAGGCCGCGTCGACGATGAACTACCTGTTGCTACAGGAAGGCGGAGATAATACCCGGGATCCGGATCCGAAGTTGTGAGGGAGCGATCAGTATTGGAGTCTGTCAGGACTGTGGTGTCTACGGTGATGCCGGATTAAACTCCTCCGTCTCGCGAAACAGTGATTATTTCCCGAATAGCTCCCGGGGCTGCTCCGCGAAGTCCATCTTCCCGGCGATCTTCCAGTACGAGGGCAATGGCCTCCGCCAGGTTCTCACGTGCCTCGTCTCTGGTCTTACCCTGACCATTTGCTTCTGGGATTTCAGGACAAAAGGCGATGTAGAAATCTTCGCCCCGTTCGATAATCGCCATGAATTCGTTTCTCATCGTCCCGCGCTCCATCCGGGACTTTTCACTTTTTTCTACGCGACAAGTGGTTTTAGGCATTTGGAAGGAAGGCGTACTTAAACAGCCCCCAGGACGGAACGTATAGTGAGGCGGGGGAGGGGTTGGGGTTTGGTTTACTGGGCATGGAAATTTCTATTCATGCTTCGTGCCTCACGCTTATTGCGTCTCCTTAGGAGATAAAAACAAACTCTCTATGTAATCGTACTGATCTAGAATAACAAATACTACAATCACTACAAAGCCTAAACCAAAAGCTATGAGTGAGATCAACACTTTTACATAGAACCTTTCTCTATAAACCCAAAAAATCCCCGGCAGATATCTCCTATATAACCCCACCGACTGGTTGAACCAAGTAAATACCCCCGTTTCATGATATGAATACAATATGCATCCAATAGCAACAAACCAGCAAAGCCAAGCGAAGCCAAAAAGCGAGATAGATAAGGCCGTAAACTCAAATCCTGGTGTAAATCTCGCATATGCAGAAGAAAGTCCCACACCCCACGCAGAATACCTCATTAAGCTATGGCTAATATCTCTTAGTGTTTCGGTTTCTAATGATTTTAATCTGTCTAAGTAATCATTAATTAAAACCTCGTTCCACGGTTCATATACTGGATCGTGGCCGTGGGGATCCCAATGTTCAGAAGATTCGTTCTCGTGCAAAATATCAGTGTCGTTCTTCACAGAAGTCCCATCCGTCTGGCATGGCGCAAAAGTCTCGTGTTTCTCGAAAAATGAATCTTGATGCGAATACAACGAATCTGTTGATACACTTGCCGAGCGTCTTTTTCTGTTTTAACAACAAGTCCTACGCGACAAGTATCGAGTGCTTTTACGACATACTTCTTGGGTATTTTGTTTTTTAACTTCTCAACCACTTCTCCTGCCACCACAGCGTATTCCTTAAATCCCTCCCACTCAGAATTAACTAAAGTAAAACGCACCTCGGGGTTCTCTAAATCTCTTTTCGTTAGATTTGTTAACGACACAAAAAGGTTCAAGTACGGCGTCCCATTGCGCTCAATTATACGACACCCTAAATTGTGCACTGCAAAGGGGTTCTCAAAAGGTGGCTCACTTGGCAAACGATAAGCATCTGTACCAATTGTAAAGGTAATGCCCTCGCAGTTTTTATATGTACCCATAGAACGGTTCCCTACTCTTGGCAGGTAAATAATACTTCACCATATCACGCTAAATTAGGTAGTGTAATTGTATCAAGAAGTATACTACGAACATTCACACTGAACTTTTAAAGAAAGATATGAACAAGCCATAACTGTCTTTTTAATGATAAACAACCTGTAAACCTAAAATCCGAGTTGTCCTTTACAGGGTAATGGTCCCCCGGTACGCTCGTTGGCCCTACATGCAAATTCATTTCGTGGTTTGCGACCGAATATCAGAATCGTCTTTACCTCGTGTTATGGGAGATAACGGACGAGGCCGGCGCGAGCGTCGGATCCGGATATCCCATAGTGATAATGAACGGCAACACAGGCTTCCCCTGCAACCTGATTTGAAACTAAGACATCGGCATAGCCAGATTCAACATGGTTGCTCAGCTCCCGCCAGCAATGTTCGTATTACTCCGCAGGCACGCCCATCAGCAGCCTGATCAGTGTGGACGTATCAATCCCGTAACGACGGATCATAAGGTCGCTTCCGGAACGATTCGATGTCGAACGCTGGATGTCCGGGAGGGATTTTGTCTTTCAGCGTACCTAGACTGGAGTAGTCTATACGCCTTGGCCTAAGGATGAACCCGTCAGGTCCTTCGGTGATTTCCAGCTGGTCGCCGGGACCCACGCCGAGGGCATCCATGACCTCGGAAGGCAACGTCACTTCGCGATTAGGTGAAATTTTCAAGACCATATTGAGATTCTATTTACGCTTTCCTATTTCGCTTTCCTAGAACTCCCACCCACACATACCCGGTACGGGCAGGCGAAGGGTCCGGTCAAGCGCGGACAGCAGTTCGGGGGAACCGTCCAGGTCGTCGGTGACGGCCAGGCCCGTGGCGGGACGGACGCCCAGCCACATACGGGTGTAGGCGCCGACGGAGGCGGTAAGGGTCGGCAGTTCCGGCGCGGTGCCGGGTTCGGCGCTGGACTCCAGACCGAGCGTGACCACGTATTCCCCACTGATACCTCGCCAGGGCGCATCCGCGTCCAGGTACTTCTCGATGGGATCGCGCAGGGTAAGGTTGAACCGGGTCGTCGGGCCGTGCAGATGGGTTTTGGCCATGCAGGCCGCCAGGTCGCAGATACGGGCCTGCCAGTACCCGTCGCCCCGGATAAGCGTGTTGAAGGGTCCTTTTTCGGAAACCATCCTGGCCCGGAAAGGCTGCCTGATCAGGTCCTGGAGCTGCACGTCGGGAGGTTCGACGATCTGGAAGAGCCGGATCTGGTCCCCGAGCGACTTGATGAGCGCCAGCAGTTCCATGAGCTGGTCCTGAGTCTGGTAGGCCAGCATGTGGATGTAGCACGGGCCGTGTTCCTCATCGTCGCTCGCCCAGAAGAAGTGGGTCAGCTCGCCGCCGGGCCCATCGCAATACCCCAGCAGGAAGGACTTCTCCGCGTGATTCAGTTCGACCTGCAACAGCTCCGCGGGATGCAACCTGCATCCGCCGTGGGTCAATCTCCGGTTCGCCATGGCGGCATGTATCATTTCCCAGTCGGCGGTGGTCAGGCGCCTGGGTACCCGGAAGGGCCGGTCGATGGTGAGGTCGGCGGGATCGAAACGTATCCTGTGTCCGTAGGGCCCCGTGCCGAACCCCATCAGGTCGTAGAAACCCTGTTCGAACATGGTCAGCATGCAGATCTCCGCCCCGTTGGCGGCGTCCTCTGCGATGCGGTGCGCCGTAACCCGCTGGGCCAGGCGCTGTTTCCGGGCGACCCGGCTGGTCGTGACGCCCACGATGGCGGACATGGCCAGATCTTCGTCCTGGTAGCGGAACGTGCCGTCGGCCGACGAGGCCTGACACTCCGCTTCGCCGTTCACCTCGGCCACGTCGGTCCGGGCTTTCTCCATGAACCGCGGCGCCCACTTGGCCTGTTCGTCGCTGGTGACCCAGTGCACTTCGCGCCAGACCCGGACAATCGCGTCTCGGTCGCGTTCCGGGTCATACGGCCTGATGGTCGCCATTTAACTTCCTTCTATATCTCACCTGCGGGCTATATCTCGCCCCGAGCTACTCCTCGCCGCGGGCTATATCTCGCGCGTGCATTACCATTGCCCAACGCCCAGCGTCTCTGAAGCTACTCCTCGCCCCGAGCTACTCCTCGCCGCGCAGCATCCGGTGCAAGGTCTCGTTGTCCGGCGCGTCCTTGAAGACGTTCCATTCGAGGTAGTAGCCTTCCGGATCGTAGGCGACAAAGGCGCGGTAGCGGTCCGTTTCCTCGACCTTTTCCGAACGCATTTCAAAGGAACCATGGTTGCTGACGTAGGCGTACCAGTCGTCGATGCGGTCCGTCCAGAAGGACATGGTCACGGCCTTCTTCTCCGTGAAGTTGTGCATGCCGCGTGTCTCGTCCACGAGGCCCATGTAGCCCGAGGGCGAGATGCGGTAGATCTTGGTCCATCCCTGGTCCACGATCAGTTCGAAGCCCATGACTTCTTCATAGAAGGCCTGGATCCCGGGCATGTCCTTGTAGTAGAACCACACCACCGTTGCCTTGAATCCCAGTCCCGGAGGCACGTCGGACGCGCCTTCGGCGGGATAGATGGTCTCGGTCTCGTTCAGCACCGGGACCAGCATCTCGTTCTCGGCGTGTTCGTTGAACCGCTCGAACTCCAGGAGATAGCCCTCGGGGTCGATGGCCACGAAGCCGTGATGGGGGCGTCCCTCGACCGGGTTGTACGGAAAGCGCATCTCCACGTCCTGGTCCTTCATATACTCCCACCACTCGTCGAGCTGGTCCGTGATGAGGGCGATGGCGACGGTCTTGGGATCGCTGGCGCTGTGCATGCCCATCTCTTCGTCGACGAGCGTGATGAAGGAACTCGGCCCCACGCGGAGGATCGTGGCGAAGCCGTAGTCGGCCGCCACGGCGAAGCCCAGGGTCCGGGTGTAGAACGTCGTCGCCGCTTCCACGTCGGCATAGTACAGGAAAACGTTGCTGGCCGTCATGCCGTATTCGTGCATCGGATTCACGGTTGCAGACTCCTCTTCGGGCGGCGCGGGTGTTTCAGACGTGCCGCACGCCGCGGTTGCGAGCGCCACGCAGGCCAGCGCGGCGGTAATCTGGCGAATCATGGTACCTCCTTGCCGGGGTTTTCGGATCAGTCGGGGTCTATGGATCAGCCGGGGATTACGGATCGGCCGGATACTGGCAGTTGTAATGGCAAACGCCGCAGGTGATGTTCAGGTCCTGCAGCGCCGAGCCTGCCTCGATGGCGGAACCGGTCCCGGCGGCGACAATGAGTGTCTCGGCGCGTACCTGGAAGTCCGAGGCGTAGAACCCGTACCGCGAGGAGTCGTACCGCGGCGGCATGGTCGACACCACCTCCATGATCTCCTTGAGTTGGGTCACGTCGGCCGTGATCGTCCCCAGGGATCCCTCCTCTACCGCCCTGGCGATCCCTTCGCAGAGCCGTGCAATCTCCCTCATGTGCTCCTGTCGCACCTCGGCGTTCGGATCGGGCGCTTCGATTTCGGCCGATTCCGCGCCGTGGTCCTGGCTTTCGCCGCCGTCATCGCCGCCGCATCCCGCCACGGCCCATCCCGCGATCAGGAAGCAGGCCAGCGCGGAGGTCATGATCCGATTGAAAGGACGTTTCATGGGTGTTCCTCTTGTGGGGTCTCGCATGGTGACTGGGGGTGTTGCCCGGTTGTTCCCGCCGTCAGCCGCGGCCGGAAATACCCGGAAACACAGGCGCGTTCAATCCGGAGGCGCGTTCAATCCGGAACCGGCTGAACTTGCCGCTCGTTTCGCCTGCGGACGTGCAGGCCTTTCTTTTTTCGACATGGTAATCCGAACCGGTGAATTGTCAACCTGTTTCGATGGATGAAGAAAGCGGCGTGACGCGGTATGGACGCGGTAGGGACGCAGCAATAAAAGGACGCAACGAATGCCAAATTGGCAGGTCGTGGCGCCATATCTGCCAAATTGGCATATTCCGATACTGTTTTGTCCCGCACTGGGCCGATATCCGTCGTGCCGTCGCTTCGAAGGCCTCTCTTGCGGACCGTAAACCACCGTGGCATGGCGTTTGCACCTTGAAGCCTGTACGGTGCGGCACGAACTTTCGGGCCACTTTCGGGCCAAATGAACCGTACAGGCCGGTTCGTGCGTATAATAATGGTAAGCCGTCGCAAGGAACGGTCGACCGGCCGCCGTATTGAAGCAGGAACGGATAACCGGCCGATCGCCTCAAATGGCGACGCGAGGCGAAGGCAGAGAAAGCGAGGCAGCGCATGGCCGAGGTCAAGGCACTTCAGGAATTCCAGCAAAACCTGCAGGAAGACGCGATGATCGAGTCCATCGCCGTGTTGCCCGTGCGCAACCTGGTCGTGTATCCCCACATGGCCGCGGCGCTGGTGGCTGACCGGCCGGGTTCCGTCAAGGCGCTGGACGAAGCGCTGCAGCAGGACAAGATGGTCCTGATCCTGGCGCAGCGCGACCCTGAGACGGAACGGCCGACGCCGGACGATCTCTACACATACGGAACGCTGGTCCGGATCTACAAGATGATGAAGCTGCCGGGGGACAGCCTGCACGCGGTCGTGCACGGGGTCTCGCGGGCCAGGGTGGTGGAAGTGCTCGAAACCGAACCGGTCATGCGTGCCCGTGTGGAGCTTCAGACCGAGCGGAAAAACGAGTCCATGGAGGGCAAGGCCCTGGCCCACAACCTGTCGGAACAGTTCCAGCGGCTGATCGAGCTGGTCCCGACCATGTCCGAGGAGCTGCGCATTCCCCTGCTCAACCTGGTGGACCAGCCATCCAAGATGGCCGATTTCATCGCCTTCAACCTGAAGATCTCCCTTGAAGACCAGCAGGCCATGCTGGAGTTGAGCGACGTCAAGGACCGGCTGAAGGCGTTGACTTTCCTGATCGCCCAGGAAGTCGAGGTGGCGGAGACGGGCAGCCGCATCCAGTCGCAGGTCGAGGACAAGATGGGCAAGGCCCAGCGCGAGTACTATCTCCGCGAGCAGATGCAGGCGATTCGGCGGGAACTAGGCGAAGACGGCGAAGGCCAGGGCGAGGACCTGTCCGATCTGCGCGAGAAGATCGATGAGGCGGGCCTTCCGGATCTAGCCCGGGTGGAGGCGGAGCGCGAGCTACAGCGCCTGGAACGCATCCCGTCCATCTCTCCCGAGTATTCGACGCTGCGGACCTATCTCGAGTGGCTGTCGGAGCTGCCGTGGTCGGTTTCGTCGGAGGATCAGCTGGACATCGCGCGCGCCCGGGAGATCCTGGACGAAGACCACTACGGCCTCGACAAGATCAAGGACCGCATCCTCGAACACCTGGCCGTGCGCAGCCTGAAGCCGGACCTCAAGGGTTCCATCCTGTGTTTTGTCGGGCCGCCTGGGGTGGGCAAGACCTCGCTGGGCAAGTCCATCGCCCGCGCCCTGGGCCGCAAGTTCGTGCGCATTTCCCTGGGCGGCGTGCATGACGAGGCGGAGATCAGGGGACACCGCAGGACCTATATCGGCGCCCTGCCCGGCCGCATCGTCCAGAGCATCCGCAAGGCGGGCACCAACAACCCGGTCTTCATGCTGGACGAGATCGACAAGCTCGGCCGGGACTTCCGGGGGGATCCCGCCTCGGCGCTGCTCGAAGTGCTCGACCCGGAGCAGAACGACACCTTCACCGATCACTACATCGATCTGCCCTTCGACCTGTCCAACGTCATGTTCGTGACCACGGCCAACATGCTGGCCGGCATAACGGAGCCGCTGCGCGACCGCATGGAGGTCATCGAGCTTTCGGGATACACGGAAGAGGAGAAGATCGAGATCGCGCGGCGCTACCTCGTCCCCAGGGAACTGGAATCGCACGGGCTGTCCACCGGCGACGTGGTCTTCGACGACCGGGCGATCGGCCGGATCATCGCCGATTACACCCGGGAGGCGGGCCTTCGCAACCTGGAACGCAAGATCCGCACGGTGGCCCGCAAGGCGGCCCGTTCGGTCGCCGAAGGGCAGTCTCCGCCTTTCCATGTCACGGGCGAGCATCTTCACCCGTACCTGGGCCCGGCCGAGTACTTCTCCGAGACCGCGGAACGCACCGGCGAACCCGGCGTGGCCATAGGACTGGCATGGACCCCCGCCGGCGGTGAGATCATGTTCGTCGAGGCCAGCAAGATGTCAGGCGGCAAGGGACTGACGCTCACGGGCCAGCTGGGTGACGTGATGAAGGAATCTGCCCGGGCCGCGTTGACGTACGTGCGGTCGCACGCCGCCGACTGGCAGATCGACCCGGCGTTCTTCGGCGCGCACGACATCCACATCCATCTGCCCGTGGGCGCCATTCCCAAGGACGGGCCGTCCGCCGGCGTGGCGCTCGTGACGGTGCTGACCTCCCTGTTCACGGGCCGCCCCGTACGGAACGACCTGGCCATGACCGGAGAGGTCACCCTCCGCGGCAGGGTCATGCCCGTCGGCGGCATCAAGGAGAAGGTCCTCGGGGCGATGCGGGCCGGTATCACCACCATCATCCTGCCCCGGCGGAACGAGAAAGACCTGGACGACGTCCCCGGGGCCGTCAAGGAGAAGCTCGGGTTCTGCCTGGTCGACCACATCGACCAGGTCCTGGAACTGGCGCTCATGGACGAACCGGTCGAAGATGAGCCCGTAGACGATCGGACCGTCGACGCGCCGGAGCGCGACGAGGCATGGACGGAAAGCCTGGAAGGCGGCGTGACGGTCGCGACCCGGGACGTGAATCTGAACTGAGGTAAACGATTGACGCCGGGGCACGCGCCCGGTATTATGCATAGTTGAATCAAGTTGAGTTCAGCCAGCAGAAAAGGGAGATCGAGCATGAAGGAGAAAAGGAAGTTCGGCGGCCTGGCCGCCGCGGTGCTGCTCGGTACGGGCATGGTGCTCGGCGCACTGTTCATTTCCAATTGGGACGCATCTGTCGCCGAACGGGATGAATACAGATCGATCACGCCGGTCGTGGCGGCGGACCAACGGTCGCTCGAGGATTTCAGTGAGACCTTCGCCACCATAGCCGAGCGGGTGAAGCCTGCCGTGGTGCTCATAAAAAGCGAGCGCGTGGTCAGGCAGACGCAGCAGCGGTTCTGGCGCCCCTTCGAGGAGTTTTTCGGCGGCAGGCAGGCACCCGATGCCCAGCCCCGGCCATTCCGGGGAGTGGGTTCCGGGGTCATCGTCTCGGAGGACGGCTACATCCTGACGAACAATCACGTGGTGGAAGACGCCGACGAGCTGGAGGTCCTGCTGTCGGACGAACGCGAGGCGAAGGCTGAGATCATCGGGCTGGATCCCAGGACGGACCTGGCCGTCATCAAAGTCGATTTCGATGATCTGCCCGTGCTGCCCTTCGGCGATTCCGACAAGTTGCGCGTGGGCGAATGGGTCATGGCCGTGGGCAATCCCTTCGGGCTGAACCACACCGTCACGGCGGGCATCGTCAGCGCCAAGGGCAGGGGCGGGGTGCTGGCCCAGAACTCCTATGAGAATTTCATCCAGACGGACGCCGCCATCAACCCCGGGAACAGCGGCGGCGCCCTGGTGGACCTGGAAGGCAACCTCATGGGCATCAACACGGCCATATCGACCCGGACCGGCGGATACCAGGGCGTCGGGTTCGCGGTACCGGCCAACATGGCCCGGAATATCATGACCCGGCTGGTCGAAGACGGACGCGTTACGCGCGGTTACCTGGGTGTTATGATCAGAAACCTCGATGAGGTGGTAGCGGAGTCCATGGGGCTTGAAGACTCGGACGGGGTGCTGATCGAAGGGATCACGGATGACGGTCCGGCGCGAGATTCCGATCTCGAGCAGGAGGACGTGGTCGTCGGCCTGAACGGAAAGGAAGTGGAGGATACGGACGACCTCCGCAACCGGATCGCGGATATGGCCCCGGGTACGGTAGTGGAACTCGACGTGATCCGTGACGGCGACCCCGTGACGGTCGCGATTGAACTGGGCGAATTGCCCGACGTAGATCCCACGCAAACCGCGTCGAGAGAGGAACAGAGGGAAAGAAGTCCGGCGAGCAACCTCGGCATCGACGTCATGGATATTACCAGGGAATGGAGCCGTTTCTACGAATCGGGTTCAGGTGTGGTCATCGCACAGGTGCGATCGGGCAGCGTGGCCGAGGACCGGGGACTCCAGCGCGGCGACCTGATCCGCGAAGTGAACGGCGACCCTGTGTCCAGCGTACAGGCATTCCTCGGAATCGTCCGGCAGTTCGAAGCCGGACAGGCCATCCGATTCAGGATTCAGCGCGGCAACGCGCAATTCCTGGTGGGACTGCGGGTTCCCGAAGAATAAGGGTGTCACAAGCAGGATGCTGATGTCGCGCGTCCTGCGCGGTGCCATGGGACCTGTGCAGCGTCACGCGCTAAGGCGATACCGGGTGTCCCTCATCGATCGAACATCACTGAATTTACCATTAAACTCATCAGAAAACGCGGAGCGCCTTCCGCGTTTTCTTCATAATGGGGCTTTCGGCCGAAGGATATCGGGCACCCGCATCGATACGGCCGGGGTACGAACCTCCAGATGAACGCTCCCGTTGCGCTGGTCATCCTGGACGGCTGGGGCATCGCCCCCCGCGGCGATGCCAACGCCGTGCTGCTGGCGGAGACGCCGAACTTCGACAGGTTGTGGCAGCAGTATCCCCATACCTTGTTGAGCGCATCGGGCGAGGATGTCGGCCTTCCGCCCGGGATTATGGGGAACTCGGAAGTCGGCCACCTCAACCTGGGCGCGGGACGGGTGGTGCGCCAGGAAGTCAGCCGGATCAACGAGGCCATCGACGACGGCTCATTCTTCGAAAACGCCGCGCTTGCCGGAATCCTGGAACGACTGCGGGGAACGGGAGGGCGGCTGCACTTGCTGGGACTCACGTCGGATGGACTGGTCCACAGCGCCGAGAAGCATTACCTGGCGCTGCTCGAAATGGCCCGGCGCCGGGGACTGACCGGCGATCGCGTCCTGATACACGCTATTCTGGACGGCCGTGATACGCCGCCCCGGAGTGCGCCGGCCTATCTCCAGACGCTGCAGGCGGCAAGCAAAGAGCTCGGCGTGGGCCGCATCGCCACCGTCACCGGGCGGTACTACGCCATGGACCGGGACAACAGGTGGGAACGGGTGCGCAGGGCCTACGAGCTGTTTACCGAAGGAAAGGGGCACCGGGCCGGCACCGCGGTGGAGGCCGTACAGGCGGCTTACGACCGGGGCGAAACGGACGAGTTCGTATCACCCACCTTGATCGTGCCGGCGTTGGGTAGTTCCGCCGGTACGTCGCCGGACGGGACCGCCGGCATAACGCGGAATGGCCCCGCCGGCGCGGGATCGACGGGTTCACCCAGCGCGACGCCGGACGGGACCGACGCGGAGATCTCGGACGGCGATGCGGTGATCGTATTCAATTTCCGGGCCGACCGGGGGCGCCAGATCGTCCGGGCCTTCATCGAACGGGATTTCGACGGATTCGCCCGCGGGGCGGTGCCGGACGTACGCATCGCCACCATGACGCCCTACGATGAGCGTTTCGATGTGCCCTGCGCCTTTCGCCCCCCGGAACGCATGCGCGATATCCTGGGAGAAACGATCAGCCTGGCCGGACGGCGTCAGCTGCGCGTGGCGGAAACGGAGAAGTACCCCCACGTCACCTATTTCTTCAACGGCGGCGGCGAGCGGCCCTTCGAAGGCGAGGACCGGATCATGGTTCCCTCGCCGCGGGACGTGGCTACCTACGACGAGAAGCCCGAAATGAGCGCGCCCGAGGTCGCGGCCCGGGTGGCCGATGCCCTGCGCGGCGGAGCATACGATTTCATCCTGGTGAATTTCGCCAATCCGGACATGGTGGGGCACACCGGTTCGCTCCCGGCCACGGTCGCGGCCGTGGAAACGGTCGACCGGTGCCTGGGAGAGGTGATGTACGCGATCCGCTCTGCCGGCGGCGGGGCGATCGTGACGGCGGACCACGGCAACGCGGAGATGATGGTGGATCCCATCACCTCCTCGCCTCATACGGCGCACACGACGAATCCCGTGCCGCTCATCCTCGTGGACGAGCGCCGCACAGACATCGTGCTGCGTACCGGCGGGCGGCTGGAGGACGTGGCGCCGACCGTGCTGTCCATGATGGGCATTTCCTGTCCGGAATCGATGTCGGGCACGGCGCTTGATGACCTGGACGGTCCGGCCGATGCGGCGCTTGATGACCTGGACGGTCCGGCCGATCCGGCCGGTAAAGATACCGGGAACGTTCCGGCCGATCGGTCCGGTCAAGATGATCAGGCTGGTCCAGCCGGAAGCACGGAGCGGACATGAGGCGAGACCCGGTCATAGGCGTCGACCTGGGCGGGACTAACGTCAACAGCGCCGTCGTGGATGACGGCGGCCGCATATCCCACCGGGCCTGGCAGTCCATATCGGGCAGCCGTACGGCCGGCGAAGTGATTGACCGCCTGGTGGCCTGCGTCGAGACGACCATGGATTCCTGCGGAAGGGACCGCGTGGCCGGCGTGGGCGTGGGTACGCCCGGGTTGATCCCCGACGGCTCGGGAACCGTGGTCTACGCGCCGAACGTGCCGGAATGGGTGGATCTCCCGCTCCAGTCGCTGCTCCGGGAACGGCTGGGACTCCCGGTGGCGATCGAGAACGACGCCAATGCGGCGGCCATCGGGGAGCACTGGGTCGGAAGCGCCGCCGGTTACGCCAATATCGTATGCATCACCCTCGGGACGGGCGTCGGCGGCGCGATCATCATGAATCACGAAGTCTGGCGCGGTTCCAACGGCGCGGGCGGCGAAATCGGCCATATGACCGTCGTGGAGAACGGCAGATTGTGTGGCTGCGGCGCGCTGGGGTGCCTGGAAGCCTATGCCTCGGCGACGGCCATCGCCGAACAGGCGCGGGAACAGCTTCGGAAGGGGCGGACGAGCGTACTGACGGAACTGGCCGCCGGCGACCCCGGACGCATCGACGCCGCGATGATCGCCGAAGCGGCCAACCGGGGCGATGAGACGGCGCGCGAGGTGATGCACCGGTCCGCCACGCTCCTGGGCACGGCCGTGTCCAGTCTCACCAACCTGCTGAATCCCGAACTGATCGTCATAGGCGGGGGCGTCATCAAGGCGGGCGATCTGATCTTCGCCCCCGTCCGCGCGGAGGTGGCGCGGCGCGCCTACAAGTGGTCCGCCAGCATCCTGGAAATCGTGCCAGCCAAACTCGGCGACGACGCCGGCATAATCGGTGCGGCGCGGCACTTCATGTTGACCCGAAACACGTAACTTCGATTACTTCTGTTGTTCGAGAAAGGCAGAAAAGGCGGGCTGGGACTACTCGTTGGCCTTGGAAGAAACGCCGGACTGAACGATCTCCTTGTGGGTCCTCAAGATCAGTTCCAGCGCCTTGACCACGGATTCCAGCTGCTCGGTGTCCCACTTTCCGGCAACCCGCAATGCCGCCTCCCTGGCGACCCGCCAGAACCGTTCCGTGGCTTTCTGTCCCTCTTCCGTCAATTCGCAGATGACCACTCTTCGGTCTTCGGGATCCTTGGTCCGGACCACCAGGCCCTTTTTCTCCAGGCGGTCTACGATCGATGTCGTGGCGGCCAGGGTGTTCTTCAGATAGTAGGAGATCATCCCCATCCGCATGGAACCCATCTGCTTCAGCATGACCAGGGTATTGAACTGGGAAATCGAGAGGTCCATCCCCTGCCATTCATGCAAACGGCCGCTGTACATGATCCGGTTGATTTCTTCCACGGAATTCAGGTAGCGGTCCGAGATATCCTGTCTGCGTTCGTTCACCAAATCGGTCACCTGGGTTAAATCAAGCGGTTCGTAAGATGACTTTTCTGTGGGATCGAATGGTTCCGCATCTTAAGCAACAACACCGGAACGATCGGTCCAGCCCTGAAGGCAACAGTGGTATTTCCTTCGCATCTTTCGGGTCGTACCAGCGTCAGTTTCAGCCAAATGGTCCGGGGCCTGGAATGTCCCGTGAAAAATCACACATTTCAACAAAACTGATAAGAAACTATCCAGCTAATTAACATTTGTCAAATCAAACTTTACCTCGGCTAAGTTATTTTTCGTGTCCTCTGTTGGGCGCAGCCGAGATCCGGGGCGGAAACGATTTCGCAGGGATTCAGCAGGTCACGCTGAATCCGTCCGGTTCGGGATGGTTCGTTTGCTTGAGGGGGCGGCCGGGTTCGGGCCGGATGGGCAGGCGATAGCGGATGTGGGCGACGTTCACCGGCGGACGGGCAGGACGGCGATCACCAGGCAGGAAATACGATTGCCAGGCTCCAGGAGGTGGAATGGCGTGATCACCCCGGAGAGATCAAGGCGAGCTGATCGGGAGGTGTTAGCGTGGCGTCGGTCGCCATCGGGAAGCAAGGGGGCGGCGACCGCCGGAGAGCGTCACGCGGCGACTGTCAGAAGCGCCACGCGGCGACTGTCAGAAGCGTCACGCGGCGACCGCCGGAGTGCGTCACGCGGAGACCGACGGATTAGAATGTATGTGTGGATTACGAGATGGAGGCACACGGCGCGCCCATGGCGGGGTTGGCGTCCTGGCACTGGGCTGGCATCCGACACTGGGCTGGCGTTCTGGCTTTGGACTGGCGTCCCGGCCAGAGGTCTAGGTCCCGGACGTTGGCACACCCGGTGCGGGGTTAGCGACCCGCGCGGAACTGGCGCGGAGCAGGACTGGCGCCCCGGCCAGAGGACGAGGTCCCGGACAGAAGACGAGGCCCCGGCCTCTATAGCGCCCATGGAGGGGTTGGCACGCCCGGTGCGAGGTTGGCGTCCGGGTCTGACTGGCGCTCCGGCTGCTGACTATAGTCCCGGTCCATTTGGGCTGGACCGATTCAAACCGGACAGCGGGAGACCTGATGCTGGTCCGGCTTTACATCTTGTTGAACAGCCGGTCTTTATTTGGATCGGAAACGATGCAGACCGACCTTTCCTCGTCTGCGTTCCATAGCGATTCCAGCGACTCGACCACCGACTCGAATTGCTTGAAATCCCACTTTTCAGCCACCTTTTTCGCGCGAATCCTCGTCTGGTTTATGATCCGCTGCGTAGCCTTCCTGCCATCATCGGTAAACTCGCAGATCACCACTCTGCGATCGCTCGGATCCGAACTTCGTTGAAGGTAACCCTTGTCAACGAGGTGATCTACGATGATGGACATATGCGGCAGCTTGCTGCCCAGGAAATTCGCCAGGGCACCCATCCTGGTCGGTCCGTGGTGATACAACATCATCAGTGTGTTTGCCTGGTGCGCGTTCAATCCGAGTCTTTTCAATTCGCCAAGACGTTCATTGTGCATCAATCGACTCAGATGCTGAATCGCACAGACGAACCGGTCCGTCAACTCTCCTCTGACACCTTCTCCCGTTGCACCGTTCATGAGCGCCTTCCCCGAAAACGTGAGTAATGTGCTGTATATACGGCCGGTGGTCCAATGTCTATAAGGTGACGATGACTAAGGCTTTGGAAGTGCATCGGTCCAAAACCGCCCATTCTACCCGAGTATAACGGTAAAAGTGTGACTGGTGTGTGATATATTTGCGCTGAAAGAGGTTAATTGTGAGAAAAAACACGAAATGGCCGCGCGATCCCACTTTTTACGATGTCCGACGTCGTTGAGAACGGACAACGCATGGCAATCCCTCTCGGCATCTCCCAATGGCCCGGTTAGTAGGATTATTCGCGGTTTTAATTGACATGAAGATGTACAATTGTACAATATCAAAAAGGAGGTTTCTACATGAATATGGTCATCGATACGTCGGCGATTATCGCATCCGTCATGCGGGGTCCCGAACGGGATGCCCTTGCCGAGGCAACTTCGGGCCATGACCTCATCGCGCCGGGATCCGTCCGGTGGGAAGTCTGCCAGGTCCTATCCGTCATGATTCGGCAGAAAGGTATAGACGTCGCGGAAGCGCGAAGAGGGATGGAGATCCTGGATAACATACCCTTGCGTTACGTGGACGTGGACATGGCGCAGGTGCTTTCGATCGCGTCTCGAATAAAGGGGGTGGCGGCTGACGCCTTTTTGCTGGAGACCGCCATCAGGTACAACGCGCCGCTGCTGACCCTGGACCGGTCGTTGGGCCGTGCCGCGGAATCGCTAGGTGTTGATGTGGTGCGTCTGGAAGATCAGGGGGGCTGAATACGCCATGGATGTATATACTTATTCCGAAGCGAGGCAACATCTGTCGAGTTTGCTCGATGAAGCGGAATCGACCGGCAAGGTCATCATTCGCAGGAAGGATGGACGGAGATATGCCGTCGTTCCCGAGCTGTCTCCCGTATCGCCGCTGGATGTGCCGACGGTCGAGACGAGTATCACGGTGAAGGAAGTGGCCAAGCTCGTCAGGCGCCAGCGCGTCAGGGGAAAAAAGAAGGGATCCGAATAGGAAAACCGGGCCGCGGTGGAAACCGGGCCGCGGTGGAAAACAGGCTGCGGTGGAGACCGGGACAGCCCCGCTCGGGGTTCGATGGTCCGGTTTCCGATTGCGTTTCCGCCGGGATGTGCTTAGATTTCAGGTATCAATCGCCGTTGCTGCCCCGGAGCCAATGATTATGATCAGGCTGTTCAGGCTGGCCAGGACATTCACCGTCCTCATGCTTGCGCTCTCACTGTCGTCGCCGTCCCTGGCGGTCTCGGCCGCGGTCGGCACGTGCATCACGGCAGAATCCACTTCCCCCGGCACGTCACCGCCTGGCGGCGCACATGCTTGTTGCGCGACGGCCCCGGCATCGGCCCCGGCACCGGAATCATGCGCGACGCCTCATACGCCGGATACTTGCGCCACGGGTATACCGGACATGGCCTGCTGCAGCGTCGAGCCGGCGCCTTACCGGCACGGCGGGACGAGCGCGCTGCCCGCATCCGCTTCCGTTCAATCCGATCAGTTGGACCTGACCACGCCGCTGCGGGGATTCCAGGTGGATGAACCGGTGGCCCATGTCGCGCGATCATCTTCTGACATGGAAGCCAGCCGTTCGCCACTCCCTTTGCGCACGCTCTTCTGTACGTACCTCATTTAAGACCCCGTACTCCATAGCGAACCAACAGGCCGCGAGCGTAACCCGCGACGCGTAATCCGTGACGCGTAATCCGCGACGCGTAGTCGGCATCGTGTACCCGGACTTTCGGATACGCTTCAGTCCGGCTTCCGGTGCGTCCGGCCCGCAACACGGCGCGTCCGGGCCGCAACACGGCGCGTTATCCCTTCAGGGACCGCTCCATCCGCTCGCCCGGCCGTAATCACTGGCAACCGTACAACATATTCAACCGAGGTACAGGAACATGTCCGTATTCCCACGAAACGCGGGCGTTCTGATCGTGTTTCTCGCCACAACTCTTGCCTTGGCTTCCGGCGTTCAGCCGGCCCGGGCGCAGACGCCGCGTCTGGAGGCGCTGGTCGCCGAGGCACTGGACCGCAACCCGGCTCTGCAGGCGGCACGTCATCGCAGGACCGCGGCGGAGTATCGGCGTCCGCAGGTAACATCGTACCCGGACCCGAAACTCTCGTACACGCGGTGGTTGTCCTCCCCGGAAACACGCGTCGGACCTCAGCGGAACGTGCTGGCCTTCGGTCAGACGATCCCCTATCCGGGCAAACTTGGCTTGCGCGGCGACATGTCCGGGGAAGAAACGGCGGTAGAAACGGCCGGCATCCAGTCCATTGCCCGCGATATCGCCTGCGAAGTAAAGTCCGTCTACTACGATCTGTACCGGGTCGACCGGTCCCTGCGCATCCTCGAGGACTACCTGGTTCTGCTGGAGACCTTCACCGCCGCAGCGGAGGAGAAATACGCCACCGGGAGCGGTTCGCAGGCCGAAGTGCTGAAGTCCAGTGTGGAAGCGTCTGAGATCCTGAAGAAGCGCATTACGCTGGAAGGTGAGCGAGCCGCCCTCGCAGCCCGGCTCAACGGCGTGCTGAGCCGCCCGTCCGATACGCCGGTCGATCCGGTGGCTGTCATTGACACCACCAGGTACGCGCAGCTCGAATCCATGGTGGTCGAACGGGCGCTGGCCGTCCGGCAGGAACTGGATGCGGTCGACGCCCTGATCCGGCGAAACGAACTGGGCGTCCGCCTGGCACGTCTCGCCAACCGGCCGGACTTCATGGTGCAGGGTTCATATATCACCGTTCCGAAAGTCGGGGATCATCCCGCTACGGACGCGGGGAAAGACGCGTTCGGTGTCATGCTGAGTGTGAATCTGCCCGTGTTCAGGAGCCGCACAAGGGCCGAGGTGCAGGAGGCCATGGCGCGGGTGGAAGAAAGCCGGCATGCCAGGCAACGCACCCGGGATGCCGTCGCGGCGGAGGTCGCGGGAGCCTACGGACGGCTCAGCCATTCCGGGCGGGCCCTCGACGTCTACGAGCAGGGCCTGATCATCCAGGCGGAAAGCAGCGTGCTGGCGACGCTGGCCGCCTACCAGACGGGGCAGATGGACTTTCTCGACCTGCTCGACGCGGAGCGCATGGTGCTGCGTACCCGGCTCGGGTACGTGGCTGAAACGGCAAATTACCGCAAGTACCTCAGCCAGCTGGAACGGGCCGCCGGAGGATCGCTCCCGTAGCAACAGGAGGTAAATCATGAGAATCGACAGACCGTCACGCGGCCGCGTATTCCGGTCGATGCTCCTCGTGCTGTTGACTGCGGTCCCGTTGGCCATGGCCGCGGGATGCGGCGACCCCGAAACGACCGATCCGGAGGGCAGCGCTGAAACGGTGCAGACCCAGCTCTGGACCTGCGGCATGCACCCGAACGTGATTACCGAAGAGCCCGGCCAGTGCCCCATCTGTGGCATGAACCTGACTCCGGTCAAGCGTCCGGTTGGGGAGGAGGCCACTGGCGACGCGGAGGAGCAGGTGGCGGCCCATGAAGGACACGATGCGGAAGCGGAACACATGCATGATCAAGCGGGACACGTGCATGATCAAGCGGGACACCTGCATGATGAAATGGCCGCGTCCTCCCCCGAAGAAACCCCGGGCTCCGAACGTGGGTCCTCAATCGTGATCGACCCGGTCACCATACAGAACATCGGCGTCCGGACCGCGGCTGTCCGGGAACGGCCGCTGACCCGGTCCATACGGACCGTCGGCCACCTGGACTACAACGAGGAGATGTTCTCCCGGGTCAACGTGAAGTATGCCGGGTGGATCGAGAAACTGTACGTGAACGAGACCGGCCAGCAGGTCGCCGCGGGTGAAGCGATGCTGGACATCTACTCGCCAGAACTCGTCGCGGCGCAGGAGGAATACCTGCTGGCGTTCCAGAACGTGCGGAACCTGGAAAACAGCACGTTTGAAACCATATCACGCGGCGCGAAGTCGCTGCTGGACGCGTCGAAGCGCCGTCTGCTCTACTGGGACGTGACCGAGGCGCAGATCCGGGAACTCGAAGAACGGGGCACGATCACCCGGACCCTCACCATCTATGCGCCTTCGAAAGGCATCGTCGTGGAGCGCATGGCCGAGTTGGGCATGCGCGTCACGCCCGGTATGGACATGTACCGCATGGCCGACCTTTCCACCATCTGGGCCTTCGCCCACGTCTACGACGCGGACACCCCGTGGCTGAGTCCTGGCCTGACGGCCGAAATGGAGCTTCCCTACAATCCCGGGAAGGTCTACCGGGGCAGGATCGACTACATCTACCCCTACCTGGACCAGGCATCCAGGGATACCAAGATCAGGCTGGAGTTTCCCAACCCGAACCTCGAACTGAAGCCCCAGATGTACGCCAATGTACGCCTGTCCACGCGCAGTGTGCGGCCCGTACTCGTCATCCCGGGGAGCGCGGTCATCCACAGTGGAGAGCGCAACGTGGTCTTCGTCGCCCTCGACGGTGGGAAATTCGAACCACGCGAGGTGACCCTCGGCATGGAGGGGGAGGACGGCTATGTGCAGGCTTCGAGCGGCGTCAGCGAGGGTGAGCAGGTTGTTACGTCGGCCCAGTTCCTGATCGATTCGGAAAGCCGACTCCAGGAAGCGATCCAGAAGATGCTCGATCCCCATATGATGCATTGACCGGTCCGACTGGACGGCCTGGCCTGGCTGTACGGCCCGGTCTGACTGTACGGCCCGGTCCACCCGGCCCGCCCGGTCCGCCCGGCCCGCCCGGTCCGCAAAGAGGTTCATCATGTTAGAACGCATAATCGAATACTCCGTGAAGAACCGGTTCCTGGTGATCCTGGTCATGGTGCTGCTGATCGCGGGCGGGACCGTGGCCCTGGTGGAGATCCCGCTCGACGCCATACCGGACCTCTCGGACGTGCAGGTGATCGTCCTTACCGAGTACCCGGGGCAGGCGCCCCAGGTGGTGGAGGACCAGGTGACCTACCCCCTGACGACGGCCATGCTCGCGGTGCCCCACGCGCAGACGGTCCGCGGCTACAGTTTCTTCGGACTCAGTTTCGTGTACATCATCTTCGAGGACGGCACGGACATCTACTGGGCCCGCAGCCGCGTGCTGGAGTACCTGAGCTACGTGACCGACCGCCTGCCGCCGGGCGTGAACCCCGCGCTCGGGCCGGACGCCACGGGCGTGGGCTGGGTCTACGAGTACGTGCTGCGAAGCGACCGGCACAACCTGGCGGAACTGCGGAGCATCCAGGACTGGTTCCTCCGGTACGAACTGACTTCGGTAAACGGTGTTTCAGAGGTGGCCGGCATCGGCGGCTTCGTCAAGCAGTACCAGGTGGAGGTGGACCCCAACAAGCTGCTGATCTACGACATACCGCTCAACCGGATCAAGACGGCGATCCAGCGGAGCAACAACGACGTGGGCGGCCGGGTCGTGGAAATGGCGGAGGCGGAATACATGGTCCGCGGCCTGGGGTATATACAGTCCGTCGAGGACCTGGAGAACGTCACGCTGGGGGTCGACGATTTCGGCACGCCCGTCCTGCTCCACCATGTCGCCCGGGTCACGACGGGGCCCGAGCTGCGGCGCGGGCTGGCGGAATGGAACGGCGAGGGCGAGATCGTAGGCGGCATCATCGTCATGCGCTACGGCGAGAACGCCATGGAGGTCATCCGGAACGTGAAGGAGAAGCTGGAGTCCCTAAAGTCGGGCCTGCCGGAAGGCGTGGAGATCATCACGGCCTACGACCGGTCGAACCTGATCGAGCGCGCCATCGACAATCTCTCCGACAAGCTGCTGATAGAAAGCCTCATCGTCGCCCTGGTCTGCATCATCTTCCTGGTCCACTTCCGCTCGGCCCTCGTGGTCATCCTCACCCTGCCCATCAGCGTGCTCGCCGCCTTCCTCGTCATGTCCTGGCAGGGGATCAACGCCAACATCATGTCCCTGGGCGGGATCGCCATCGCCATCGGCACCCTGGTGGACGCCGCCATCGTCATGATCGAGAACATCCACAAGCACATGGAGCGGGACCGCGGGAGCAAGGACCACTGGCGGATCGTGCTCGACGCCACGAAGGAAGTGGGGCCGTCCCTCTTCTACTCCCTGCTGATCATCACCCTGTCCTTCGCGCCCATCTTCGCCCTGCAGGCCCAGGAGGGCCGGCTCTTCAAGCCGCTGGCCTTCACCAAGACGTACACGATGGCCGCGGCGGCCCTGCTGGCCATCACCTGCGTGCCGGTGCTGGCGGGATACCTGGTCCGCGGCCGCATATTGCCGGAGCGCAGGAACCCGCTCAGCCGTCTGCTCGTGTTCCTCTACCGGCCCATGATCCGGGCGGCGATACGCGTGCGGTGGCTGACCATCGCCGTAGCGGTGGTCGTCCTGTCCGCCACGTGGTACCCGCTGCAGCGGATCGGTTCCGAATTCATGCCGCCCCTCTACGAGGGCGACCTGCTTTACATGCCCACCACGGATCCCGGCATATCCATCACCAAGGCCCGCCAGCTTCTGCAGCAGACCGACAAGATCATCAGTTCCTTTCCGGAGGTCGACCGGGTCTTCGGCAAAGTGGGGCGGGCCGACACGGCGACCGATCCGGCGCCGCTGTCCATGATCGAGACCACCATCATGCTCAAGCCCGAGGAGGCCTGGCGGCCGGGGATGACCCGCGAAGGTCTCGTAGAGGCGCTCAACGACGCCATCCAGTTCCCGGGCCTGACCAACGCGTGGACCATGCCCATCCGCACGCGGATCGACATGCTGTCCACGGGCATCCGGACGCCCGTCGGCGTCAAGCTGATGGGGGACGATCTGGCCGTACTGTCGGACCTGGCCCAGCAGGTCGCGGTGGAGCTTGGTGAACTGCCGGGCACTCTCAGCGTCTTTCCCGAGAAGACCATGGGCGGCAACTATCTCGACTTCGAGATCGACCGCGTCGAGGCGGCCCGCTACGGGATGACCGTCGGCGACGTGCAGGATGTCATCATGTCGGCGGTGGGCGGCGTGGACGTGACCTACACGGTGGAGGGACTGGCGCGCTATCCGGTGAATATCCGCTACGCCCGGGAACTCCGCGACGAGGTCTCGGACCTCAGGCGCATCCTGGTACCGACGCCCTCGGGCGCGCAGATCCCCATCAGCCAGGTGGCCGACATACGGATACGCAAGGGACCGGCGGGCATCAAGTCGGAGAACGCCCGGCCCACGGCCTGGGTGTACGTCGATCTCACGGATACGGACATCGGCGCTTACGTCGAGACCGCCCGGAATCACATCGCCGAACGGGTCTCATTGCCCGTGGGCTACAGCATGGTCTGGAGCGGGCAGTACGAGTACCTGGAACGGGCGCAGCGGCGGCTGCAGATCGTCGTCCCGGTCACCCTGGCCATCATTCTCCTGCTCCTTTACATGAACTTCCGCAACGTCGTGGACAGCCTGATCGTCATGTTGTCGCTGCCCTTCGCGCTGGTGGGGGGCGTGTGGCTCATGTACCTGCTGGACTACGACTTCAGCATCGCGGTGGGCGTCGGGTTCATCGCGCTGGCCGGCGTGGCGGCGGAAACGGGGGTCGTCATGCTGCTCTACCTCAAGCAGGCCTACCAGGATCGGGTGGACCGCAACGCGCTCAGTACGCGCAAGGATCTCTACGAAGTGGTCATGCACGGGGCCGTGGAACGGGTGCGTCCCAAGATGATGACGGTGGCGGCCACCATGGCCGGGCTGGCGCCCATCATGTGGGGCACGGGTACGGGTTCGGAGGTCATGCAGCGCATCGCCGCGCCCATGTTCGGCGGCATGGTGACGTCCACGGTGCTGACCCTCGTGGTCATCCCGGTCATCTACTACATGGTCAGGTCGTGGGGACTGCGGAAGGCGTAGGTCGGGGTGCGCGCGGCGGGTCAGGCTTCGCGGGGTGAATCGGCGCGTTCACCCCCGCACTCACCCCCGCGTGCGGGCGTACGCCTGGAACTCGAGGTGGCGCAGGTAGACCTCGATGCACCGCCGGCCGGTGACGCAGAGGTCCAGTTCGGCCAGCGCCCGTGCGGGGTCCATGTACCGAATGGCCTGTCCTTCCCCCAGCACCAGGTCGCCTAAGGGCACATCGATCGGGACGAGATAGAGGTGCCGCACGTCTGCTCCGTCGAAGAAGGTCGCCAGGGGATGGTATTCGGTCACCTGGTAGCCGATCTCCTCCTCCACTTCCCGGACCAGGCCTTCCTCGGGACTTTCGCCCTCCTCCACGTGGCCCCCGATGAGACTCCACAGGTTCGGGAAGATGATCCGCGGATCGTTGTCGCGCAGGTTGACGAGGATGTCGCCGTCGGGATTGACGAGCATGGCGGAAGAGATGACGGACACGGTAACTGCTCCCTGCGCGATGCTTCTCACCGCGCGATGCAACACTCAGCGCGACGCGTATTGTTATGCGCGATGCGACTCACCGCGCGATGCCACTCACCGCGCGACGCGTATTGTCATTGTCATCCGCTATCGGGGTCGGCGGCTTTCTGCTGTAGCCGGTACAGGGCGTTCATGGCTTCGACCGGCGTCATGAGGTCCAGGTCGAGTTCCCTGATGTCCTCGACGACCGGATGATCCGCCGGCAGGAACAGGCTGAGCTGATATTCGGGGCTCTCGGCCGTCGGTTTTCCGTGGCGGGGCGTGCTCGGTCTACGCAGACCGTCGGACGCGCCGCCCGGTCCACCCGATCCGGAAAGTCCACCTGCACCGTCCGATCCGTCCGCCTCAGCCAGGCCGTCCACCGCTGCCAGGTCATCCGCACCGTCCGCGCGGCCCGGTACGCCCGATCCTTCTGAAGTCAGATCCTCGTCCTCCAGGTCGGCCAGGATGTGCCGGGCCCGTTCGACCACACTGCGCGGCAATCCGGCCATGCGCGCCACCTGGATCCCGTAACTGCGGTCGCTCCCGCCGGGCATCAACTTGCGCAGGAACACGATCTGGTCGTCCTGCTCCCGGATGGCCACGTTGTAGTTGGCGATGCGGTCGAGGCTCGACGCCAGTTCGATCAGCTCGTGGTAGTGCGTGGCGAAGAGCGTCTTGGCCGCCCGTTCCGGCGTGTTGTGGAGGTATTCCGTGACCGCCCAGGCGATGCTCAGGCCGTCGAACGTGCTCGTGCCCCGGCCGATCTCGTCGAGGAGGATCAGGCTCCGGGGTGTCGCGTTGTTGAGGATGTTCGCGGTCTCGTTCATCTCGACGAGGAAGGTGCTCTCGCCCCGGGCCAGGTTGTCGGAGGCGCCCACACGGGTAAAGATGCGGTCCACGATGCCGATCTTCGCGGAGCGCGCGGGGACGAAGGAACCGATCTGGGCCATGAGGACGATGAGGCCCACCTGGCGGAGGTAGGTGCTCTTGCCGGCCATATTCGGCCCCGTGATCAGGCCGATCTGCCTGGTCCGGTTGTCGAGCTGCGTATCGTTGGGCACGAAGTGCTCGCCCTGCAGCAGTTGTTCCACCACAGGGTGGCGGCCGTCATCGATTTCCAGGACCGAACCGTCCACGATTTCCGGGGCCGCGTAATCGTTCCGGACGGCCAGTTCCGCCAGGGCGGTCAGGAAGTCCAGCTGCGCGATCGCCCGGGCGTTGCCCTGGATCTCGCCAAGGCTTGCGGCAACTTCCTCCCGCAATGCGAGGAAGAGGGCGTATTCCAGTCCGCCGATCTTCTCCTCGGCGCCCAGGATCTTCTCCTCGTACTCTTTCAATTCCGGTGTGATGAACCGCTCCGCGTTGCGCATGGTCTGCTTGCGGATGTACTCGCCTTCCAGCTTGTGCAGGTTCGGTTTCGTAACTTCGATGTAGTAGCCGAAGACGCGGTTGTAGTCCACCTTGAGGGACTGGATCCCCGTGCGTTCGCGCTCCTTCTGCTGCAGTTCGGCGATCCAGCGCTTCCCGCCCGAACTGATCACGCGCAGGTCGTCGAGCTCGTCGTTGTACCCCGCGCGGATGAGCCCGCCCTCCGTCAGCGAGAGGGGCGGATCGTCCACCAGGGCCCGCTCGAGTTTCTCCGCCAGGGGCCCGAGCTCCCGCAGCCCGTCGCGGAGTCCGGCGGACAACCCGGCCTTCAGGCCTGCGAGCTTCTCCTTGATGACCGGGATCACGTGCAGGGCGGCCTTGAGCGCGATCAGGTCGCGGGCATTGGCGCGTTCCGAACCGACACGGGCGCCCAGCCGTTCCATGTCCCCCATCGATTTGAGCAGGCCGGCGAATTCGTCCCTGGCCCCGTGTTCGTCGTGGAGTTCGCCCACCGCTTCCTGGCGTGCCAGGACGGCACTGGCGGAAACCAGCGGCCGGGTGATGGCCTGGCGCATGAAACGGGCGCCCATGGGCGTGTACGTCCGGTCCATCACGGAAAGGAGCGTTCCCTCCCGTCCGCCGTCCCGCAGCGAGGTGATCAGCTCCAGGTTGCGCTGCGTCGCCGAATCCATGAGCATCGCGTCGGCCACGTCATGGCGCGCCATCGTCTTCAGGTGGGCCAGCCGGTTCTTCTGGGTTTCCCGCAGGTAGACCAGCATGCCGCCCGCCGCGCAGACGCCGGCGGTCATTTCGTCGCAACCGAAGCCCTTGAGCGTCAGCACCTCGAAATGATCGAGCAGGGCCTGGTGCGCCTGGTCGTAGACGAAGGCCCACTCCTCGAGCCGGCTGATCGCGATGTCGGGGAAACGCGGCTGAAGGAACGCCTCGGCCTGCTCCGCCCGGTCGTAGGACACGATCGCCTCGGCGGGGTCGAGGCGGCTCAACTCGCTGAGCAGGTCGTCCTCGCTGAGTTCCGCCGCCCGGAACTCGCCCGTGGACAGATCCAGAAAAGCAAGGCCGCGGGCCTCCCCGTCGAAGGCGAGGGCGACCATGTAGTTGTTTTCGCCGGGATCGAGGGTCTGCGCCAGCATGGTCGTCCCCGGCGTGACGACTTCCACCACGTCCCGCTTGACCACGCCACGGGCCTTCTTCGGGTCTTCGACCTGTTCGCAGACGGCCACCTTGAAACCCGATCCCACGAGTTCGGCGATGTATTTCTCCACGGCATGGTAGGGCACGCCGGCCAGCGGCGTCTTGTCCCCGCCGCCGGAACCGGAATTGCGGGCGGTCAGCGTGATGCCCAGGACGCGGGAGACCAGTCTGGCGTCGTCGCCGAAGGTCTCGTAGAAATCCCCCATGCGGAAGAACAGAATCGCATCCTTGTGCCGATCCTTCATCCTGGCGTATTGCGCCATGGCGGGTGTCAGCGTTCCTTTGGATCGGGGCATGGGCGGGATGGGGTTTTGAGGGCGTGCGGCCGTTGCGTTTACGATGTTGGAACGATAGCCATGCCAGCCCCTGGCGTCAAGGTGTTTCTCCCCCGGGCAACAGGCTGGAAAGGCCTTGCGGGATGGGGTGAAACGGCCGATTGGAGCGTCGCCGCCGGGCATTCAATCCGCCCTTGACTTTCGGGGCCTGAAACGCGACTATGCATAGGGTCCGCGCATAGGATCCGCGCCATGCCGACGGTCGGTGTCCACCAGCGTTAACGGGTCGCAGGTATACACAAAAGGAATGCGAAATCAACATGAGCTACGTGCCCAGGATACTCGCGTTTTCCGGCAGTGCGCGGACCGGGTCTTTCAACCGGAAACTGGTCGGTATCGCGGCGCGGGGCGCGGAGGAAGCCGGGGCCGTGGTCGACCTGGTGGACCTGCGCGACTATCCCATGCCGCTGTACGACGGCGACCTGGAAGAACGGGAGGGGCTGCCGGAAAACGCGGTCCGCTTCAAGGCGCTGATGATGGCCAGCCAGGGCCTGCTGATCGCCGCGCCGGAATACAACAGTTCCATCACGCCCCTCCTCAAGAACACGATCGACTGGGCGTCGAGGCCCGGGCCGGGCGAGGAGAGGCTGGCGGTCTTCCGGAACAAGACGGCCGCGCTGATGAGCGCGTCGCCGGGGTCGCTGGGCGGTCTGCGCGGACTCGTGCACGTTCGATCCATCCTGAGCAACATCCACGTGATGGTCCTGCCGGACCAGGTGGCGGTGCCGGGCGCGCACGGCGCGTTTTCGGAAGACGGGCGGTTGAAAGACGAGAAGCGCCAGGCCGCGGTGGAGGGATTGGGACGCAATCTGGCGGAGACGCTCGGGAGACTGCACGGCACGGGGAGGTGAGTTCGGAGCGCGCCGCGTAACCTGGATCGGGTTCAGTAGTTGGCCGGCACACCGCGGAAGCACGGCCGGCACACCGCGGCCGAATGCGGCTTAGTTCGCCAGCAGGGGCAGCACGGCGGATTCCAGGTTCTCGTAGGACATGTAGCCGACGTGCTTCTTCCGGACCATCCCTTCCCGGTCGATGATGAAGGTGGTCGGAATGCCGTAGATCCCACCGAACTTTGCGGCGGCCATCTGCGAGGTGTCGATGAGGGACAGGTAGGTCATGTTCATTTCCTCGACGAAGGGCTGTACGATCTCCGCGCCTTGTTCGTCGAGGGCGATGCCGATGATCTTGACGCCCTGTGCTTCGTATTTCTCATGGAACGCCTGGAAGTCGGGGATCTCGTCGCGGCACGGGGGGCACCAGGTGGCCCAGAAATTGACGACCCGGACCTGGCCCTCGAACTGGGCGATGGTGAACTCGTTCTCGTCGGCGTCCATCAGGGCGAATCCCAGATCGATCGAATAAGGATTCGCGGACATGGGGTCATTGGCATCATATATGACGGCCACTTCAGGCGATCTCATTTCGGCCACGATGGCCGAGATCAGTCCGGCCACGATCAGGAGCGCGGCGAGGACGTAGATGATGCTGACGCGGGATTTCGTTTCCATGGTTACTTACCGCCTGGGGAGGATGAATCCGGTCTGCGGAACGTGTTGCGGAAGTCAATGAAATATAGCAGAAAACCGCATGCGGGGCAAGGGAAATAGGGGACACGAGCGATGGAAATACGACCGATGCGAACGCGATTGATACGAATGCGACAGATGCGTACGAGGCCGGCGTACACGCGACAGTTGCGCACAGGATCGATGCGAACGAGACGATGGCATATCCCGGTGGCCGTTGCACTGGCTGCAGTCCTGTTTACCGGGACGGCCAAAGCGCAGGGAGGCGGAATGGTGGATCACTCCGTGTACGACGGTCTGCTGAAGAAGTACGTCGATGGCCGGGGCATGATCGACTACCGGACCTGGAAGGCCCGCGACGTGGGCACACTGGACGGCTACCTGGAGATGATCAAAGGCGTGGACCCCGTAAGTCTGAAGGACCGGAACGAGGTCATCGCCTTCTGGATCAACACCTACAACGCGCTCACGATCCGCGGGATGCTGCACTTCTATCCCACCAGCAGCATCAAGAATCACGTCAGCCTGCTCGGGTACAGCATCTGGAAGGATTACAAGATCGAGATCCAGGGCAGGGAATACTCGCTGGATGACATCGAGCACAACATCCTGCGCAAGATGGACGAACCCCTGGTCCATTTCGCCCTCGTGTGCGCCTCCATAGGATGCCCGCCGCTGATGACCGAAGCGTTTACCGCTGGTGACCTGGACCGGCAGATGAAGGCGAATACCCTTGTCTTTTTTGCCGATCCCGGTAAGTTCCGGGCCGACCCGGAAGAAAACACCGTCTGGCTTTCACCGATCATGGACTGGTACGCGGACGATTTCGGGAAGAACCAGCGGGAGGTCCTGGATTACATCGCCCCCTACGTGCCCGATGACGCGGCCCGCGCGCTGCTGAGACGGAAAAACGTGGACGTGGACTACCTGCACTACGACTGGGGCATCAACGAACAGCCCGCGCAGTGAATAAGCGGAATGGATCCATGAAAAAAACAATCGCGCCGTGTCGCAGTTAGGCCCCGGCGAAGGTACAGGCGAAGGAACAGGCGAACGGACTGGAGAGGGCGCAGCCGAGGACGCCGCTGAGAGCGCAGCCAAGGGTGCTGGCGAAGACGCAGGCGCAGTCGAGGGCGCAGCCCAGGCCACCGTCGAGACCACCGGCCGGAAGCGTCAGATCGTCAAGCCGGTCATCCTGCTCGCGATCGCCTTTTCCGGCTTTCTGGCCTACAGCTTCACGCCCCTGGGCAACTATCTCCAGCCCGTCGTGATGGAGGGGTTCTTCGAGTCGATCGAGGGATTCTGGTGGGCGCCCCTGGTGTTTATCGGCGTCTATGTCCTGCTCACCGTGCTGGGTTTGCCGATGGTGATCCTGACCTTCTTCGCGGGTTTCACCTTCGGCGCCCTGGAGGGCACGCTGTACGTAATGATCGGCGCGAACATCGGCGCCAACCTCGCCTTCGACCTGGCCCGGTACCTGGGCCGGGATTTCATATCCCGCTACATTAAAGGGCCCATCGACCGGATCAACCGCCGGCTCCGGAACAAGGGGTTCCTGCATATGCTCCAGCTCCGGCTCATCCCGGTCATCCCCTTCAACGTGCTGAACTTCGCCGCCGGACTCTCCGGTATACGCAAGCTCCATTTCGCGATGGCGACGATGATCGGGATCACACCGGGAACCTTCATCTACGCATATACCGCGGCGTCGCTGATGCAGGTCTACCTGGCCGGCGCCGAAATTGACGAGGTGACGCGCGCCGCCCTGCGCTCCTCGGCCCTGATCAACCTGGGCATCGCCCTCGCCCTGCTCGTCACCGTCTCCATGTCCCCGGCGATCTACCGAAAGCTCCGTGGAAAAACGATTCAGGCGGATTAGGATATCGGTGAATCCGGCGTAGTCTCATTCATATCTGAATCTGGGCAGTATTTAACACTCACACAATATGGAGAGAACGCTTGCAATCGAGCAACCGGTGTAAACACGCCTAGTCAGTGTAACGACCATTGTAGTCCTGAGCTACATGATCCGATCAAAGTGAACGCTGGCTGTTTGTCACAAGACGAAGTCGAATCGAGTTTACTGGGTTTATGCCAACCTTCAGTCAACGATAACACTATGTCTCAATATGAAATCTGAACCCCGTACGGGGTTCAGATCGGAAAGTGGGTATTTTACTATTGTCTCTAAGTATCTGGTAAGGTAATTTAGAAACATACTCCCTAAATGGCTCCCCGATACCCCCAATAATTATAGGTAATCCCCAATGTGAATCGAGGTACAAATGCCAGATGAGAAATGGGAAGATGTCCCCGAGATCACAGTCGGGAAAAATGGTGGATTTAGTGTCGATGCGGACGCTTACTTCGAGCTTCCTGAGATTAAGAAAGAGATTAGGGAGATCGACGAGATGATTGAACTGCCTAAACAGGATCAATCAACGAACGAAGGATGAGTCTCGAACTAATTATATTGCCAGCCCTGTGTGGGTATTTGTATTTAAGGGTGAGCCATAAGAACCGATACGAGATAGCACGTCAGTCTGGTTATCATGTTCTGTTTCTTTCAGCTATAACAGGGCTGGTTATATATGTTCTTACTCGACTTTTGATTCTAACATCCATCAACACGTACATTTATGATGTAAGTGGTTTTTGGAAGCAACATGTCCCAATATCGTTTCAAATTGATATTGTGTTTACCTTTGTTATAAGCTACCTCGCAGCTAAGACACTGAATTTGTTTATATCGAGGCAAAAAGCTGAATATATGGCTGCTAAAACCAGTGGGAACTTCATGGAGATTCTGTTGTACGACTGTACCAGAAGGAGAAAATTTGCAGAGATAACACTTCGTAACAAGAAGGTTTACATCGGAGCTCCATTGGAGACTGGAATCGGTGCCCTTGATGGTCACGATGTAACTATCCGACCCTTACTAAGTGGACACCGTAAAGAGGACACACTTGAGTTGGTTATTGACACAAAATACAGTGTATTGTACGGTGAAAACTACAGATCAATGTTAAATGAGCGAAATCTTACTATGCGAGATTTCGCAGTTGTAATACCCGAGAAGGAAATCGTTTCTGCCCGTATTTTTGATTCTAAGGTTCAGAGAATATTTAAACACACAGAGCCTAAGACTCTCGCGAATGTACTAACAAATACCGTTTTGAAACCTCCCGATAACAAAGTAAATAGTTGAGGACGTTGACAAAATTAACTAGATCGTATTTTCATAGACACTCCAGACAATTTTGCGATTCCCTCTAGTTCTAATCCTCGTTGTGTAGCCTCAGAAATACACAAGAACAAATCGCCACCATTGTTCTTTTATTTGTCATTACTCCTTAAAAAAGATAACAATCCCGGTTGACATATTTAGTCTACCGGGATACTGCACGAGCCAGTCAGTCAGGCATCCCCGAACCGGATCGAGAACAGGTCTGCGTCCTTCAGCACGAAGCGCAGGCGGACCGGCGACCCGTTTAGGCGGGACAGGTCGGACAGGTCGGACAGGCCGGCCAGGCCACCCGAGCCACCGCCCTGGGCACCCAAGCCACCGCCCTGGGCACCGCTCCCCCGCCACGCGACCGGGACGTCAAGATCGTCGCCGAACATCGGGTCCATATCCCCCGCGGCGAATCCGTCCAGGGGCCGTCCCTCCGCGTCCTGGATTTCCACGGACACGCTGCCCACAGCCGACGTCGCGTAGTTGATGAACAGCGTCGATCCGGAGAAGGTCAGGGGTTTGGTCAGCAGCTCGCCGCCGTGGTAACCCGCCCGTACCGACGCGAAGCCGTGGGGGCGGACCGTCACCCGCCGCACGCCGTTGGTATCCCATCCATAGTGTTCAGCGACGTACATCGACCATTCGTCCGGCGCCGTGGGAATGATCCCCGCGGCCGGCGTCTGGTTGCGGTGGGTCCAATTGCGCTTTTCCGGTCCGGGGCGCAGCCAGGCGTCCATGAACGAACGGTCCCAGTGGACCCCGTCCCGGCTCGACATGAACACCGCGTCGGACACGCCTCCGCCCGGGTAATCCATGCCTTCGATGTCCTTCGTCCGCTCCGGTACGAACCGCATGGGGAAGGAAAGCAGGATGTGCTCCGCGCCGGGACATGGCGTGGTGGCGTTGGTATAGAAGTGCTCAAGCGGGACGCCTTCGCCGTACACGTGGTATTCGGGCGTGGTCCAGTGGATGAAGTCGTCCGAGGTACAGCTCTGAATGGCGCGGATGCGCTCGCCGTCCTCGTCCAGCTCGAAATACCGGCTGAAGATGCGGTAGCAGCCCGCGTAATCGTCCCACAATGGCACGTTCACCGAGTCGAAAGCGCCCGTGATCGCCAAAGGACCCTCCTGAACCGGTTTCCAGGTCAGCCCGTCCGGGGATGCGAAGCCGAAGAGCCTGTTGTGCCCTTCCCCCCCGACGGCCTTGAAACGCTGTTCGGGCGGCGCGGACGGATTGCCGTCCAGGAAGACGCAGAAGTTGTGCGCCTGTGAGCCCCGGATGAGGATGTTATTGTCCTTTGAACCCTCCGCCTCCACCAGCCCAAGGCTGGGCCGCTCGAAGTGGATGCCGTCCTCGCTGACCAGCAGGTTCGTCGTTTGCGTCTGCGCCCAACCCTCGGGCAGATCCTCGTGCTTGGTCGTGGGATGATAGCCGCGGTAGTACACCATAATCTTACCGTCGGCCTGAACCAGGTTGTAGCACCCCGTGCAGGCGTTCTCCAGGGGTTCAATAACGCGAAAGACCATCTCCTTCCGGACGGGTTCGTAAAGGTGCAGCCGGGCGCCTTCAAGGCTGTCGATCAGGTAGGGATCTACAAAAAGTTCACGTTGCGATCCCAGTGCGATGGGTTGCATGGGGTTTCCTTTGGGGGTGGGGGTGCTGGTGGTGGAACGGACCGCTTTCGATATAGTGTGCAGGTTCTACGATTTCATGGAGATGCTGTTAAGTGCTGGTGCGTTTGTCTCACTTGAAATCCGGTGTATCGCGCATGAAATCCGGCGGATCCCGCATTGGTTCGCGCGGAGGCAGTTCCAGTTCTACGCCGCCCAGGGGTGCAAATCGAGCACGGATCGCTTCTGCCAGTGTGGCTGGCGGGTTGTTTCCATCGACCGAGTTGCCATGTTTGGCGTTCTTGTCATGCTTGTCGTTCTGAGGTTGCAGTCGACGACTTTTTTTGCCTTTCGAGTTTCTGTCTTTTTTCATACGCCCCTTTATGATCTATTTCCGATTGAGGTCCGGTTTAAAGATGTTCAGTAAACTAACCTGTACTATTGGTCAAGGCAATCCGGAAGCACTCGCCCGGGCACCTGACATTTTAAAAGCCGAGTTACACAAGCGGCACTTGACCTGACATGGAAGATGTTTTTATTTTCAAATATTCAGTGCTATAATTAACATCCGTCCGGCTGGAATTGATTGGCGTTCGGTTTTCCCTGAGTCCTATAGTTCTCGTGGACAAACAGGAGTCGATTCGTTGGACATCAAGCTGGTCGTTGCCGTAACCGATGGTGACTGGTTTAAGACCCTCCGGAGTGCGCCACATCTGGACGAGGTCAACTTCTGGGCGCCTTCCCCGAGGAACTTCAAGGCGCTTCGTCCTGGTGAACTGTTCCTGTTCAAGCTGCATGCCCCTTACAACATGATCGTTGGCGGCGGCGTTTTCGCTTATGCCAATGAACTGCCCTGTTCCCTGGCCTGGGAAGCGTTCGGTGACGCGAACGGCGCCAGGACACTTCGGGAAATGCGCGATCGTATCTCGCGTTACCGAAGCGCCGACCCGAACGACATGAGCGATTTCAGGATAGGTTGCCGGATCCTGACCCAGCCGTTCTTCTTCGATGAGTCCGAATTCATAAAGGTCCCGTCGTCCTGGTCGCCCAATATCGTGTCGTTAAAGACGTTCAGCACCAACGATGCAGAAGGACGGGCACTGTGGGATGAGGTCAATGACCGATTGGTATTCCGACAGGCAACGAGTATGCCCGCTGATACTGAAGGCGTCGTCTCCGAAATCTCCGGTCTGCCGGCCGGGGAAGCCCTGTTTGGCAAACCGCAGTTGGTAAAACCGCGCCTCGGTCAAGGTGCTTTCAGAGCGCTTGTAACCGACCTTTATGACAGACGCTGCGCGGTTACCCGCGAGCGGACGCTGCCGGCCCTCGACGCGGCACACATTCGTCCGTATAGCGAAGGGGGCATCCACGAGGCCCCGAACGGACTGCTGCTCAGGCGGGATATACATGGACTGTTCGATTCGGGATATGTAACGGTGACCCCGGAATTGAACTTCGAGGTCAGCGGGCGGGTCCGCGAGGAGTTCGAGAACGGTCGGGACTACTATGCACTGCACGGGAAACAGATCGTCGTTCCCAGTAAGGTAGCAGACCGGCCGGACGCCGAGGTGCTGTCCTGGCACAACGAGAAGATTTACCGGGGGTGATGATCCGCCATGCAACTTGACGATATCGATACCAGGATGCGGATGGCCGCCTTCGATCACGTGCAGCGATTGAGCGAGGCCCACGGCCACCTGACCAGGGTCGAACTGGGTCCGGGGTTCATATTCGAAGGGGAACGCATTCCCCTGGTCAATCCGCAACGTGGGATCTTCAAGCCTCGGCAGATGCGCTACCTACTTTCGATCAGGACTGTGTTCCCCAGGCCGGGCGGCAGGATTTGGTACGACGACCAGCGGCAGGTCCATCGCCAGATCTTCGATGGCGAGGAAACCGTGGACTATGCGTTCATGGGAAAGGACCCGGAAGCGGCGGACAATCGGTGGCTAAAGGAGGCCTGGGAGAATCAGGTTCCCGTGATCTACTTTCTCGGCGTGTCTCCCGGCCGTTATCAGTCGGTCATTCCCACCTACATATCCGGGTGGGATGGATTCGCCCTGAAGTCTACGCTCACCTTCGGAATCCCGTATCAGGAAGGTCTTACAGCGCCAGGCAACGCGACCGAGCGCCGGTATGCGCTGCGCATGGTAAAGGAACGCCTGCACCAGGCTACCTTTCGAGAAGCGGTCCTATATGCCTACGGCCGCCGCTGTGCCATTACCGGCCTGCCGGAAACACAACTGCTGGACGCCGCCCACATCATTGCCGATGGAGACGAGGCACTGGGACAACCCGTTGTACCGAACGGACTGGCCCTGTCCAAGATCCATCACGCGGCCTTTGACGCACACCTGATCGGTATCGATCCCGACTACCGGCTGCACGTATCCGACCGACTGCTGGACCAGGAAGACGGTCCCATGCTCAAGGCGCTCAAGCAGCTGAATGGTTCGGAATTACATCTACCTTCCCGATCGCGGGACTACCCTGACCGGGACCGGCTGGACCGTCGGTTCGAGGTATTCAGGGCGGCGGGGTGAGTCGATCTTCACTCCATCCCGACCCCGATCCCGCGGCGGCTCCGCTCACGCTTCCGGTACCGCGCATTCGGCGCCTCGAGGATTTGAAACTGCTTATCCGTCAGATCGTCGTACCAGTCCGGGTCGTAGTACTGGGCGTACCAGGAGACCGAGTTGGGCGAGTACTTGTAGAAGAGGGTGCGGCGCTCGTCGCCGTGCCAGGGCATGGTGCCGTGGGTCAGGGCCTCGGTGAAGATGACGGCGGTGCCGGCCTTGCCGGTCACGGCGCGGATGAAGGGCTGGTCGGACTTGAGGTTGCGCCATTCGTCGGGGAACCGGAAATTGCTTTTGTGGCTGCCGGGCACGCACCCGAAGCCGCCGTCGCCCGGGTTCACGTCCTTCAGGTTGTAAGCGACCACGGTCAGGCCGCACCGGATCTCCTGGTTGACGCAGGTGTAGGAGTAGAGGGGATCGAAGGGGATGGCGCCGCCGTGGAGGGTCGTGCCGATGGGTCCGTCGCCTTTGCGGATGATGTCGGCGTAGTCGTGATCCAGCCGGTACTTGGGCCCGATCAGTTGCTCCAGGTAAGGATCTATCCGCGGGTTGTCGATCAATGCCCGGTAGGCGGGTCCCCAGTCGAGCAGGGTGAAGCCGAAACGGTGCGTAGTGGCGCCGGGTTCCATGGCATCTTCGATCTTGTCGTCGAGGATGCGGTTCAACTCGGCGAGTTGCCCGGCGTCGAGGGCGTCCGGGACTTCGATGAAGCCCTGCAGGTCGAAGAGGTACCGTTCTTGGGGGGTCATGCGCTCTCCTTTACCGGATCAATGCTCATGCGTCGGCCAACCTGGAAGTGTCAGACGTCGACCAACTCGGAAATACCGATCGTCGTCCTTCTCGTTCTCGCAGAATCCCATCCGCCGCGATCTTTCAGTCTTCGTCCACCGCGTAATCGTCGTCCACCGAGATCTATCAGTCTTCGTCCACCGCGTAGTCGTCGCCGTAGTACTTGCTCGTGGTCCGGGTGTGGAACTGGACCGCAGAGATGGGTTCGTATTTCGGCTTGCCCGTGTTGGGCAGCACCTCGAGCATCTCCTCCTCCCAGACGTAGACGGCCATGGGGATGCTGATGCGGGCCTTTTCGAACAGGCTGGTATCGAGCGGCTTGCTGACCCGGTGGGTCGTGGAGGGCAGGCGGTCGTTGGTGATCCGCTGCATGTAGTCGCCCGTGTTGATGATGATGCTGCCTTCCGGCGGATTGAGGCGGATCCACTTCATGTTTTCCCGGTTGAGCACCTGCAGGCCGTCCACACCGTGGGAGGGCAGGATGGTGAACAGGTCGACGTCCTCGTGGCCCAGCATGCGGCCGGCCCCGGACTCGTCGTCCTCTTTCGTGATGGGCGGGTAGTAGTTCAGCCGGAAGCCGAAGTTCGTCCGCGTCAGCTTTTCGTCGTAGAGCGATGAATCACAGCCCAGGTAGGCGAGGATGCTCTGCATGAGAGGCAGGATCAGCTTCTCGTGGCGCTGGATGACCTGCCGGAAGAACGGTTCGTACCCGGCCGCGGGCCAGTAATCCGTCTCGCGGTAGTCCGGGTTCTCGCCCAGGTTGAAGGCCCGGCGGCAGAATACCCAGCCCTCGACGAGGTCGGGATGCATCCGGCTGGTCTGCTTGATGGGAAAATAGCCCTGGTTGACCGAGCCGTGGCGCTGGGCTTCGTACTTCATCTTGTCCGCCAGGGGCGTAACCGTGAAGAACTCGGCCACCTTATGTTCCACCTCGACGTACAGGCCGGGCGGTATTTCGTGGTTCTCGAGGATCACGAAGCCGATGCCCTCCATGGCCTCGCCGATGTCCCGGGCAAACTGCGCTTTGCCCTCCGGGCCGCCGTGAAGGAACAGGCTCATGTCGCAGGTCCTGATCTGCGTTTCCTCGTCAAACTCCTCTTCCGCCGCGCCTTCGGCCAGGTTGTAGGTCTGTTCCTTTTCCACCTGGTCGTACTGCGTGTATTCCTGGTTAACCGCTTTGATGCCGTGTTCCTGTTTCGCCTGATCGGTGCTCATGACCATACCCCCGGTCCGGGCGGCTGCCGTTCCGAACAACTGCTGTTTATGGCGGCCGCGAACCTCGTTCTTCCTGGTTGCATAACTCGCGTGTATGACTTCGGTTTATACCCCTAATATCTCATTTCACCGCGGGGTCTGGCAAGGGTAAAATGGCCGTGGGGAGCGCGGTGGGGAGCGCCGTAGGGAGTGCTGCGGATCAGCGCGAATAAGCGGGGCGGGATGCCGCCAGGCGGCCTACAAAACAGTTGACACATCGGCCGCGCGCCGGATACATAAGGAACATGGCCAACGCACGCTTCAACCCCCCTCAGCCCTACAACGAACCGGTCCTGGACTACGCCCCCGGATCGCCGGAAAGAGCCGCCGTCAAGGCGAAGCTCGGCGAACTGAAATCCACCCCCATCGAGGTCCCGCTGGTCATCGGCGGCCGGGAGGTGAGGACGGGCAACACGGCGCCGCTGCGAGCGCCCCATGACCACGCGTTGGACCTTGGCGTATATCACAAGGCCGGCGAAACCGAGGTCCGCATGGCGATCGAAGCAGCCCTGGAAGCCCGGGCCGCGTGGTCCGTCATGCCCTGGGAGCAGCGGGCGTCGGTCATCATGAAGGCGGCCGACCTGCTGGCCGGACCGTGGCGGCAGACGGTCAACGCCGCGACCATGCTGGGCCAGTCCAAGACGATCTTCCAGGCGGAGATCGACTCGGCCTGCGAACTGATCGACTTCTGGCGGTTCAACGTCAGCTACCTGGCGCAGCTCATGAGCGACCAGCCCGCTTCATCGCCGGGCGTGTGGAACCGCCTGGAGTACCGGGCCCTCGAGGGATTCGTATTCGCCGTCACGCCCTTCAATTTCACGGCCATCGGCGGGAACCTGCCCACGGCGCCGGCCCTCACCGGCTGCACGGTACTCTGGAAACCGGCCTCCTCGGCCGTCTACTCGGCCTGGCACGTCATGCGGTTGCTGCAGGAAGCCGGCCTGCCACCCGGTGTCATCAACTTCATCCCGGGTTCAGGGGCCGAGGTGGGCGATCCGGTGCTCGAGAACCCCGACCTGTCCGGCATTCACTTCACCGGTTCCACGGACACGTTCCAGCGGATGTACCGCACCGTGGCCGGCAACCTGGCGCGCATGAAATACTACCCCCGCATCGTGGGCGAGACGGGCGGCAAGGACTTCATCTTCGTCCACGCATCGGCGGACGTGGAAGCCCTGGTCGCGGCGGCGGTGCGCGGCGCCTTCGAATACCAGGGGCAGAAGTGTTCCGCGGCCTCCCGGATGTACGTGCCCCGCTCCCTTTGGCCGGCCTTCAGGGACCGGTTCACGGCGGAGGTGGCCCGGATCAGGATGGGGGATCCCGAAGACTTCACTAACTTCATGGCGGCCGTGATCGACGAGGCGTCCTTCGACAACATCGCCGGTTACATCGAATACGCCCGGTCGGCGGACGACGCCGAGATCGTCACCGGCGGCGGTTGCGACCGCGAGCGGGGCTGGTTCGTCGAGCCGACGACCATCGTGACGACGAACCCGCGGTTCAGGACCATGGAGGAGGAGATCTTCGGCCCGGTGCTGACGATATACGTATACGAGGACGACCGGCTGGAAGAGACCCTCGCGCTTTGCGACACCACGTCGCCCTATGCCCTGACCGGGTCCGTCTTCGCGCGGGACCGCGCGGCCATCGTGCGCATTTCGGACGCGCTGCGCAACGCGGCTGGCAATTTCTACGTCAACGACAAGCCCACCGGGGCCGTGGTCGGGCAGCAGCCCTTCGGCGGAGCGCGGGCGTCGGGCACGAACGACAAGGCGGGCAGCCCGATGAACCTGCTCCGCTGGATGAGCGCCCGGACGATCAAGGAAACCATGGTCCCGCCGACGGATTGGCGGTATCCTTTCATGGACGAGGGGTGAGCCGGCGGTCCACTGATGATCGATTCACAGAAGTTCAGAAGTTCAACTGGAGGAACCAATGAGCGAGGGAAGACCCTTGAAGGTGCACGTAACGGGCGCGTATGGATTGATCGGCAACCTGACGTACCGGCACTTGAGCGGAAAGGATGAGTACGAAGCCTATGGCAGCGGCAGGCGGACGGCTTCTTCGGACCGCATCGACGACGAGGACCTGCTGCGCATTCCGGACGACCGCTTCTCGCTGGCCGACCTGACCGACCGCGACGCCGTGTCCCGCGCGCTCTCCGGCATGGACGCGGTCGTCCATCTAGGCGCGGTCCCCGATCCAGGCGCATCCTTCGAGACCATTCTGGAGAGCAATATCCGCGGCACCTACAATGTGCTGGAGGTCTGCCGGGAGGAGGGCATCCGTCGGCTGATCTATGCGAGTTCGGTCATGGCGAGCTGGGGGTACGGACAGTTCTCCGAACCCTATGTGTCCCTCCTGAAAGGCCGCCTGGAGGGGCTTCCCGATCCCATGCCCATCGTCAAGGTCACCGACCCGCCCCGTCCCACCGAGCCCTATTCGGCCAGCAAGGTGTGGGGCGAAGGCATCTGCCGCACCTACCACGACGCCCATGGCTTCTCCGTCGTCTGCCTGCGCATCGGCTGGGTCAACAAGGACAACGAGGCCACCGAGCCCTTCCTGCGTTCGGTCTGGTGCAGCCAGGAGGACATTACGCAGATCATCGAACTGGCCCTGAAGGCCACGGAGCATCCGGTGTACGAGGTGTGTTACGCCGTGACCGACGGACCGCACCGGTGGGTGGACCTGGAGCATACCTGTGACCGGCTCGGGCACACTATCACAGGCTGATCGCGCCGGTTGTGCGTCTGCCGCGTGCCGGCTGCGTGTCGGCTGCCCGGGTGTTAAAAACGACGTTTAAAGCATTGTCAACATTGACAATACATCAAAGGAGCGTGTCATCATGCCGAAACTCACCGTAAACGGCGTAGAGAACCAGGTCGAATCGGGACAGCGTCTCGTGCTGGCCATCGAAGGCACCGGCGTCAACATCGGCCACCGCTGCGGCGGCAACGCCAAGTGCACGACCTGCCGTGTGAACTTCGTCTCGGGCGAACCGGCCACGATGACCGAGGCCGAACGCGACGTGCTGACGGAGAAGGGCGCACTCGGCGAGGTCCGGCTTTCCTGCCAGATCATCTGCGATCACGACATGTCCGTCGAGCCGGGCTTCCTGCTGGAGAACGAGGAAGAGTGGGACGATACGGGTCCTACGCCGGAAACGAGCATTACGCCAGACCCCGTGTGGATCTCGAAGCCGTAAGACCCCAGGCGTAGAAGGCCCGCATTATCCAACAGCCCCAGTTGTTTCTCCAATAGCCCCGCTTGTTCGTCGAATTGACCTGACTGTTCGTCAAGTCGTCAAAGTCCGGGCATTGGCATTCGTCCCCTTGTATCGAATCCAGCGCGATCCCACATCCCGGTGCAGAGGGTTTTCCACACCCCGGGGCAAACGGTCTTCCACACTCATGTCCGTCGGATTGCATGAAAACGCCTTGGTTTTCGAGCATTCTTCGAACAACAAGCCGACTTTGAGACGTTTTCCAGGAATTTCCCTTTTATCCATACATAAATGTGTTAGTTTTAAAGTAATCCGCATGTAATCTTGCTTCCCAATACCTCCCTTTCTCACCTCGCCGATTGATGAGTGGCAAGAGGTGATCCCATGGCCGTTTACCGTATCGTATACAACTGGGTAAGAAACCTGCAGATCGCAGTTGCCGCCTTGATGATGATCATGAGTTGCAGAGGCGATAGCGGTCAGAATCCGCTGGTTTCAAATACATCCCAGACCATCAACCAGGTAGGGACTGGCCAGAGCGGAAACGGAGACGGCGGCGGGGACGGAGAAGGAGATGACGACGCAAGTGACACGAATGACGGTCAAGGCACAAGCGGCAGTGGGGACGGCGAGGGGAATGGAGAAGGGGATGGTAGCGCGGGTGACGGTAGCGCGGGTGACGGTAGCGCAGGTGACACGGATGCTGATCAAGGCACAAGCGGTGACGGAGTCGGGGATGATGTCGAACCGTCAGACCCGTCCTCGATCGTGAATCTGGAAAGGTATGCGAACGACGGTAACGAGGGTGACGAAGACGACGAGAACGACGAAGGCGACGAAGGCGACGAGGGTGACGAGGACGACGAAGGAGACGAGGGCGACGAAGGTGACGAGGGTGACGAGGGCGACGAAGACGATGGCGTAGACGGTGACGAGGACGACGAAGGCGACGAGAACGACGAAGGTAACGAGGACGACGAAGGCGACGAAGGGGACGAGGATGACGAAGGGGACGAGGATGACGAAGGGGATGAAGGGGACGAGGACGACGAAGGGGACGAAGGCGACGAAGGCGTAGACGACGAGGGCAATGAGGGTGACGAGGACGATGAGGACGACGAAGGGGACGAAGGGGACGAGAACGACGAGGACGACGAGGACGACGAAGGCGATGAGGACGATGAGGGCGACGAGGACGATGAGGGCGATGAGAACGACGAAGGCGATGAGGACGATGAGGGTGATGAAGACGATGAGGGTGACGAGGGAGACGAAGGTGACGAGGGCGACGAAGACGTAGACGGTGACGAGGGTGACGAAGGCGACGAAGGCGATGAGGGCGACGAGGACGATGAGAACGACGAGGGTGATGAGAATGACGAAGGTGATGAGGACGATGAGGGCGACGAAGACGATGAGGGCGACGAGGACGATGAGAACGACGAAGGCGACGAAGGCGATGAAGGTGACGAAGACGTAGACGGCGACGAAGGCGACGAAGGCGATGAGAACGATGAGGGCGACGAGGACGACGAAGGTGATGAAGACGATGAGGGCGATGAGGACGACGAAGACGACGAAGGTGATGAGAACGACGAGGGCGATGAAGACGACGAAGGCGATGAGAACGACGAGGGCGATGAGGACGATGAAGGCGACGAAGACGATGAGGGTGACGAAGACGACGAAGGCGATGAAGACGATGAGGACGACGAGGGCGATGAAGACGACGAAGGTGATGAGGACGACGAGGGCGATGAGAACGACGAAGGCGACGAAGACGATGAGGGCGATGAGAACGACGAAGGCGACGAAGACGATGAGGGCGATGAGGGTGACGAGGACGATGAGGGCGATGAAGACGACGATGACGATGAAAATGACGACGATGATGACGACGACGATGAAGACGACGACGATGAGGACGACGACTAGTAGTTCTGGGAGTAGGCCTGGGGCGGGAACTGCGCAAGGCAGCGTTTACCCGGGATACGTATCACTTAGACGATGGGGAACCAGGTGTCGCGCGATACTCCCGACAATGTAGCCTCGGACGGCGAATCGTCGGATAGCGAAACGTCGGCCCGTCTGTCCGAAGACGGCGCGGCCCGTCTGTCCGAAGACGCGCTCAAGTTGACACGCTACTTTCCAACCCTGGTTTTTTCTCTGGATATTCCGGACAGCGATTCGCTGAACGCCCACCTTATCGAGGCGATCTACGCCGAACGCGAACGCGATGATTCAGGGGTTAACAAGTCGAACTTCCCGGAGTTGGGAAGCTGGCACAGCCACGTGAGGCTGCACAAGGACGACACGTTTGCGGGATTGGTACAACAGGTCGACGCGGTATCGGACATGATGTGCCGCAAACTGGGCTACCACACGTCCTATCGACTGAAAATCGGCACTATGTGGTCGATCATCAATCCGCCGGGGAGTTCGAACCGGGCCCACATTCATCCCGGCTGCATCTGGAGCGGTGTCTACTACGTCCAGGCCCCCAGGAATTCGGGTCGTTTAGAGTTCATCGATCCACGCACCCAGAACATGATGACACAGGTCGAATACATCCCCGGAACCAGGCGCCCGCGAAACTGCTGGACCAAGGTCCGGTATCAACCTGTGGCCGGTAGAATGCTGATCTTCCCGAGTTGGCTATACCATAGCGTGGCGCCGAATCGTTCCAGGGCCAAAGGGAAGAATGCCGACCGGATCATCATGAGCTTCAATCTGTCTCAGGAAAAGCGCAGATAGCTTTGTAAGCCGGCCGCGAGGTTGACCAGCTCCGGCCCGGCTTCCAATCGGATATTCTACTGCTGTTGTTCTCGGCCTCCGCTCTGTCAACCCTTGAGCGCCCCCACCGTAATACCCTTCGTCACCTGTCGCTGGAGCAGTGCGTAGACCGCCATGGTGGGCAGCATCATGAGCACCAGGCCGGCGAAGGCCATGCCCCAGTCGCTGCGGTACTGGCTGACGATGGTGATGTTGGCCAGGCCGAGGGGAAGGGTGCGCAGGCTTTCGGCGTTCTCGCCCGACAGGAACATGAAGGCCATGAAGAACTCGTTCCAGGTGCCGAGGAAGGCGAAGATGCCGACGGTGACCAGGGCGGGCTTGGCCAGGGGAAGCATGATGTGCCAGAAGGCCCGCAGTTCGCCGGCGCCGTCCATCAGGGCCGACTCGTGGAGTCCGGAAGGCAGCGACTTGAAGAAGCCCGCCAGGATGAAGATGGCGAAGGGCATGCCGAAGGCGATGTAAACGAGTAGCAGCCCAAGCCGGGAGTTGAGCAGCATCAGGTCCTTCATCTGGAAGAAGAGGGGCACGATGGCCAGTTGCAGCGGCACCATAAGGCCGGCCAGGAAGAAGAAGAACAGGGGCCGCGCCCCGAAGAAGCGGAACCGCGAGAGGGCATAGGCCGCCATGGCCGCGAAGAGCAGCGACAGGATCACCGTCAGGATGGTAAGCACCGCGCTGTTCAGGAAGTAATCCCCGAACTGTCCCACCGTCCAAGCCCGCGAGAAATTGATCCACTGCAGGTCGGCCCAATCCGGCAGCGTGAAAGGCGCCAGGAAGATCTCCCGGTCCGTCTTGAGCGACGTGTACAGCAGCCAGGCCATCGGGTAGACCACGATGACCAGGTAGCCGAGCAGGACCGGGTAGATCACGAGATTCCAGGTGGTTGTCCGCTTCATCAGAATTCCACCGTTTCCCTTCGCATGAGCCGCAGCGTGGCGGCCGTGCCGAAGAAGACCATGATGAAGAGCAGCACCGCGATGGCCGTGGCCTCGCCGATCTTGAACTCGGTGAACATGTCCTGCACCATGAGCGTGCCGATGACGTGCACCTGCGTGGTGGGCGTCTGGTTGGTCAGGAGCCAGATGGTCTCGAAGGCCTTCATCCCGCCGATGACCATGAACACGATGGAGATGGACAGCACCTCCCAGATCAGCGGCAGGGTGATGGTCCAGAACTGCCGCCACGACGAGGCGCCGTCGATGTCCGCCGCTTCGTAGAGGCTCTGGGGAATGCTCTCCATGGCGGCCAGGAAGAGGATCATGTTGAAGCCGCAGGCGCCCCAGATGGACATGGGGATCAGCGCCCAGTACAGGTTGGACTGCGACAGCCAGGCGAATCCTTCCATGGCCTGAAGCCAGCTTCCCGCGCTCTCGAAGCCCACCGCGGACAGGATCATACCGAGTCCCACCAGCGCGGCGTTGATCGGACCGCCCTGGGGGTTGTAGAGGTGCATCCAGAGGAGTGTCGCGGCCACGGCTCCGAGGATGTTCGGGAAGAAGAAGGCGATGCGGAAGAACTTCGATCCCCGGATCTGCCGGCTGATGCACACGGCCAGGAAGAGGGAGAGGGGGATGACGAACAGCGGGATGACGAACATGATGAACAGGTTGTTGTTCAGCGCGATCCAGAATCCGTCGCTTTCGAAGAGCAGGCGGCCGAAGTTGAGCAGGCCGATGAACCGCATGTCGGTCAGTCCGTCCCACTCGTTCAGGCTCCAGAGGAACGATTTCGCGCTCGGGATGATCACGAAGACCGTGTACAGCACCAGGGCCGGCGCGATGAGGATGATCCGGTCGGTCCGCCGAAGAAAGGGCCGGGCCTCCGAGGTATTGATTCCCGCGCGGCGACGGTCCCGGTAGCGTCTGTAGGTGGTGGCCGACCAGTAGCCCACGGCCAGGGCCATGAGGCCGATCAGCAGGCCGGGTTTCCAGACGTGCCGGATGTTGATCTCGTCCGGCGCGATGGACTGCCTGCGAACGACGGCCGCGGCAGCTTCCAGTTCCGCGGCGGCCTCGGCGGGCGTGGTCTGTCCGGTGATCACCCTGAACCGGGCGTCGGTCCAGTACTGCGACATGGCCGGATAACCTTCACCGGGCGGCGTGCCGTAGGTGACGGCCGCTTTCTTCAGCATGTCCGCCAGGTCTGCCATATCCTCGGTCAGGTTCGCTTCGGACACCCCCGCCACGGACACGGGGATGTCGCGCATCCGGGCGAACCGGCCGGCCATGCGCCGCGAAGTCATGAAGCGCAGGAATTCGACCCCGGCCAGCGGGTTTTTACTGTCCTTCATGACAAAATAGTACCCGGAACCGCCGTAGACGGCCGTGGGATCCGCCCTGCCCGTCGGCGCCGCCGGGATGTTGAAGGACCCCAGGCGGAAACCCTCCGGTATCTTGCCCAGCATCTCGCTCTTGAGCCACGAACCGCAGAAGATCATTGCCGTGTGGCCCAGGAAGAACTCGAGCTGGGATTCGGTGTGGCTCATGCCCATGGCGCCGGGCTGGAAGTAGTTGAGCGCGATCCGCTGCGCGACGGACAAGGCCTCGGTGAACTCTGGATTGTCGAAACTGCCGGGCACCAGGTTCTTCTGGTCGAAATATCCTTGCGGCCCGGCCCGGTGATAGTACCCGTGATCGATCACGGCCTGCACGTAGCCCGGGTAACGGCCCTGGAAGGCGAGCGGCCACATGCCGGCGGCCTTGATCTCCTCGCAAAGCGCGAAGAACTCCTCCCAGGTCGTCGCCGGTTCCCAGCCGTGCTCCTCGAACATGTTCTTATTGTACCATACGGCATAGGCCGACGCCATGAGCGGGACGCCGTAGGTCTTGCCCTCGTGGGTGTACTGAGAAAGCGTCCCGGGCAGGAATGATTCCCGCCAGGTGCGGTCGCCTTCCCAGTTGGGCTGGTCGAGGAACTCGTCCAGGGGCAGCAGGTCGCCGTTGCGGATGAGCGCCCAGTAGTTCAGGCGGGCGTTGGTGACTTCGGGGAAGGACCGTTCCAGCACGCGCACCCGCACCTTGTCGTGGATGCGGGGATCGCCGTACAGGTCGATAACCACGCCTTCGTGCTCCTGTTCGTAGGTCCGGGCGCACTCGAGGAAGAACTCCAGGCCCTGGCCGCCCTCGAAGAGGGGAACTTCGACGCGTACCGGGGGCTGGGTCTGGTTCGGCGGCTGTGCCGGGCCGTCGGTCGAACGGCCGAACTGGCCCTGGTTCGGCGGTGCCGGGTTCGGCAGTGCCGGGTTCGGCGGTGGTGATTGCTGTGCGTGGGCGACGGTAGAAACAGCCAGGCACGACACAACGAGGCAGAACAGGAGAAAGCGGAACGGAGTCATGGTTGGAGAACCGATAGATTCGAGCTTCTGGGACCGGTAGGATCAATGTAGAATGCGCGGAATAACCTGTCAACGGCCCCCGGGACCTGGCATAACCGGTTGACAGCCGCTGGACCGCCGTTCTACTTTCTCTGGTCGACTTACCTGGGCATCGAATATCCAAAAACCGGCATCTGTGTAACCGCCACCCTACAGGAGCAGGTCCATGCGTGAGATCAATTTCGGCGCGGGAAGGCCCGATCCGCTTTCCTTTCCTTCGGACGCGCTGGCAGAGGCCGCCGCGAAAGTCATAAGGGCCCGAGGCGCGGAACTGGTGAATTACCCGGACGGCCGCGGTTTCGAACCCTTGCGGGCCATCGCGGCGGAGCGTTACGAACGCGGTACGGGACGGGCAGTGCCCCTGGAGGAGATCGTGCTGACGTCCGGATCCATGCAGGCGCTGCAGTTGACCACGGACGCCTTCGCAGCGCCAGGCGATACGATCGTCACGGAGTCCTTTTCCTACGGCGGCTCACTGAGCGTGTTCCGGAGCCGGCAGGTGCGCATCGCGCCGGCGCCCATCGATGACCAGGGCCTGGTGCCGGATGCACTGGAGACCGTGCTCAAAAGACTCGTCGACGCGGGCACGCCGCCGAAGTTCATCTACACCATACCCACCCATCACAATCCCACGGGCTCCATCCTGCCCCTGGAGCGTCGCAAGCGCCTCCTCGAACTGGCCAGGGCGTTCGACACGCTGGTCGTGGACGACCATTGTTACGCCGATCTCGTGTTCCAGTCCGATCCAGTGCCGCCGAACCTGTACCACCTGGACGAAGACGACCGGGTCGTGTACGTCGGCTCTTTCTCCAAGATCCTCGGGCCGGGCGTCCGGCAGGGCTACTTCATCGCGCCGGAGGCGCTGCAGCAGCGGATCATGGCGAACAAGATGGACGGCGGGACCAACGCGCTGGCGAGCATGATCGTGGCCGAATACCTGGGCGTTCATCTCTGGGACCACATCCGCGAAGTGAACGAGGTCATGAAGGCGCGCAAGGACGCCCTGGTCGAATCGCTGGCGACCCACTTCAGCGATCTGGGCGAGGAGGTGTGGTGGACGGATCCGCCCGGCGGCATGTTCGTATGGGTCAGGATCCCCGCGGCGACGGACACGCGGAAAGCGCTGCAACTGGCGGCCGGACGGGGGGTTTTCTTCAGTCTCGGTCAGTCCTTCAGCGCGACGAACGAGGACATCCCGTACCTCCGCATCGCATTTGGGTTCCCCACGATCGAGGATATCCGCGAAGGCGTGCCCATCCTCGCCGATTGCATCAAGGAAGCCCAGGGCAAGGGCCTGGCAGCGTAGATTAAACCGCGCTACTCTTCACCGGATACCCTCAGATACCCCTCGACCCTTCCGAGACGGGTGTTGATGTTGTCGAGACGATTGTTCATGTCTCTCATCGCGGTACGGATTTCTGTAAGGTCGGTCCGAATCTCGTTCCTGAATCCCTGATCTTCCCGATCCAGATAAGTAAGCGTCGCGATGAACAAGATGCCCAGGGCTACAATGAACATCCCTACGGCAGTTACGATCTGTGCGCCGAAGGTCCAGTTATCACGGGATATCTCGCTCAACGTTCGGTTCCTCAGGGACAGGTACTATTCGGATTTGAGTGAATCAGCCAACTGCCGGCCTTTGGATGTCAGCCTATACAGCTGGATACCTGATAGCGCCACAAGCTCGTTCAGGCAGAGAGATTCCAACGCATCTTTCCAAACGTTTTGTTCGCTGCTTCTGATAAAACCTGAATTCCAATGACCAGTCTGAACGAACCATCCCGAGAACGTCTGCCCGGTCAGTATCAGTCCATCTCCGGTATGTAAGGCTTTCAAAACAAGCGTTCTGGCTTCTTCGGTCAAATTAACAGTCACTATCCTGCCGTTGATTTCAAACAGTACGCTTTTTATTTCATCAACGGATTCACGAAGTGCCTTCAACTCATCCTGATTCCTATGAGCAAACTTCCACGCCAGCGAAACCACTGCCAGGAGAACGAGACATGCAGTCGATACCGACCCTATGATCAAAATCAATTGGTCCATAATTAAATCGTCGGAATTGAAACCCACGATCTCGTTATGGACTTAAAAAAAATCCAAAAAACCTTAAAAACCTATCACTTCCCCCTGCCCCCCCCCTACACCATCTTCCTTACACCGTTCTCGTAATGCACCTCGTAATCCCCGTCGGGAACCGGCATGGCCCGCATGGCCAGTTCGCCGTCGGTCACCATCGGATCGGTCTTCAGCAGCAATTCGTCCAACGACTCCGCGGGTGACTTTTCGGTCGTATCCAGCGTGACCAGGTGGCCGTTGCGCGTCAGGAGCGATTGGTCGACCTCGTCCTCGAAGCGTTTCTTGAGATCCGGAATGTCCTTCTCGTCGATGATCTGGTACTCGTGGGGGTCCGTGCGCATGCGCTCGCGGATCGCCTCGTCGTCGGCGGTGAGGTGGATCAGCACGACGTCGGGCAGCCGGGCTTCCAGGACCATCACCTCGTAGTGCCGCTGGTTGTGTTCGACGTAGTTGGGATAGTAGGGATTCCCCTCCACGCTGCCGTATACGTCGCAGTAGATCTTCTCCTCGATGTGCCAGCCAGCGATCAGCGTGTGGGGGTAGTTACGAATGACCTCCACGTGGTAGTGAAGCTGCATCCGCTGCATGCGTTCCTTTACGTCGTCGGGATAGTGGATATACTGCGCCCGGGAAACGGGACTCAGGGAAGCGTCCGGGATGGTGAAGTGATCGTCGAGATGGGTCCGGCGCCGCCGTTTCTGGTAGTAGGCGTCCAGGTGATCGATCAGAGTGGACTTGCCGGCGTATTCGATACCGACGAAAATGGACCGCATGTGTTGCTCCTTCCACGGTTATGGGTTCGAAACGATATGCATCTCTGTTGTAATTCAGCCCTGCGAAAATTCAGCTCTGCAATAACTCGACCCAGGCGTCTACGACCGCTGCGACCATGGCTTCCCCATGCGCCGCGTTGGCCGTCCAGCTGTTCCGGTCTTCGTCCTGCCGGCAGTACCACGGCGCGTTCTCGTCGAGGCGGCCCTGGTCCACCAGTTCCGGGCGCGTGGCCAGCAGGAAGGAAGTTTCGTTGTACCCGGCGTGGTCGCCGCCGGCCGGTGGGGACGCGGCGGGAAGGATCATGGGGTGGACCTGTATCCTGCCGAACCGGCGGGCCTCCCTGGACATCCTGGCGTCTGCCCACCATCCCCGCGGCCTGCCTTCGGCCAGGACCATTTCGAAGGACAGTTCTGCCGCGGCCTTCTTGAAGGCCAGCGCCAGCGGGGCCTCCATGCCCTGGTGCATGATGATTACGTAGATACGCCCGAAGCCCATCTCCAGGAAATTGCGCAGAATGGACTTTACGAAAGAACCGAAGGCATCGTAATCGGGGTCGATGGTGCCGTCCTCGGGACCGCCCAGAGCGTAACCGGTGGGGCCGAAATCGAAGGGCGGTGAGATGACCACATCCCGGTGCTTCGCCACGCGCGCGCAGATCTCCTCCACGATGATCGTGTCGTGACCGATGGCCATATGGGGGCCGTGGGTCTCGATGCAACCGGCGGGAACCAGCAGCGGGTCGCCCGGTTCCACCGCCTGGCGCAGTTGATGGGGAAGCATGTGCTTCAGGTACATGGTTTCCTGCGGGTCAATGGTTGGTTCAGGCTTCCGGTCAAACTTCTACGGTATGCGTGTACTGCGCCACGTCGAGTCCGTGCCGGTCGGCCCATTCCCGGATGGACCAGTCGATGCCGTCGGGCGCCTCGCGTCCCTCGGAGTCCACGGTGGCGCCCAGCAATTGGCGTCCGATGTCGTCGGTGGCCGCGAGCAGGCCGTCATCGGGCTGCGGCACGCCGTTGTAGAACCGCATGTAATGGTCCGGCTTGATCCACCGGTAGTGGTAGCCGTAGATGACGACCTTGGCGACCTGGCTCGTGAAGTTCAATGCAGGCGCGTGATAGGTGCGGTTTTCGAAGAGGAAGGCGTCGCCGGCCCGAAGGATCGGCTGTACGTATTCGTCAGGATGCATCCGGCCCTTTCGTATCGGCAGCGCGGATTTCATGTTGTTGCTGCCCCGGACGAACATGGTCGCCCCCGTGTCCGGTTCGGGAAAATCCGTCAGGCAATAACCGATCTTCAGGCCGACGAAGGGAAGCACCACGTGGCCCACGTCCAGTGAGACGCCCACATCGCGGTGCCAGTTGACCTCCTCGGTATCCCCCGGCGCCTCGGGGTGCTTGTAGATGAGCGCCGTGTTCGTGATGTGGATATTGAAACCGAGCAGCGCCACGATCCGCGGGACCGTGCGCTCATTCGTCACGAGGTCAAGAAAGGGCTGCTCCTGTACGAGGCCGGGACGGCGATGGGCGTAGTAGCCGGGGTGCTCGAACCCTTCCATGAGCCGGTCGCCGGTCTCCGTCAGCGTTTCGAGCTGGCCAGGATCCAGCGCGCCCGGGACGATCAGGTAACCGTCTTCTTCAAAGGACCGGCGCTGGGATTCGGTCAGGGGCGTGGGATGCATGGCGAGTTCCGAGTGCTGGTTCCGGTTGTCGTCAGTGAGGGTACCTGACGAGAATGTGTATAGATGAGAATACGTATTGTACAATTGTACAACTATAGTCAAGCAACCGACACGGGAAGCGCTACACAGGGCGTAACTTCACTGTGGGGTGGAATTCGCGGGATGGTCCTTTGCCGCTGGACTTCCCGGCCTGCCGGATATTCCACATTATAGCCGGGGCAACCGGGACGCAAGGCGGAAATGCCCGTCACAGCGGCAGGCGCCAGATCAGCATGATCTCGTCCGGGAACTCTTCGTATGCGTGGGAAATGATGGCACCCAGGCGGCACCCCTGCCGGGCATAGAACCGGCACGCGGGCACATTGGTATTCTGGGTTTCGATTTTCATCTCGACGCAGCCGTGGCGCCGCCCCCAGTCCATCGCGGTCTCGAATAGCTTTCGTCCTACGCCGGTCCCGCGATAGTCGGGGTGGACGCGCAGGTCCCAGAGCACCAGGAGGTCGTCCCGGCCCTCCAGCATGTTTACGTTCGGCGTGCGGCGGGCGAGCAACGCGCCGCCCACCCGCCGGGCGCCGTCGTAGGCCGCGAGCAATCCCCACGCCGATGTGTCCCACCGGTCGAGCCATCGGGCGGGCCACCTTGCGGGCCCTTCCTCAGAGGTCTGATCGTAGTCCTTTACGTAGGGGAGATCCACCGGTTCTTCCACCAGCGCGATACCCCCCAGGCCGCCACCCGCCGGGTCGGCCCGGAAACGGGATCTCACCTCGTAGGCGATAGGTACGTGGCCGTGTTCGGCCAGCATATTCAGGGGTTCTTCGATGATCTTCAAAACGGAGTACTCGGCATATGGTCCCGCGTGCCTTCCCGGATGTCGCGAGCGCCTGCCCCGAAGACCGGCGCGCTACGCCATAATCTAGAGCTTCGCCACCAGGAGCGTCACATCGTCCATAAACGGCACGCCCTGGCTGAACCCCTCGACGGCATCGATGATCTGTTCCTTCAGGTCCGAAGGCGGCCGGTGCCCGTGAGTTTCCACGACGTCCCGAAGGCGGTTCTCGCCGAAGATCTCTTCGGTCGCGTTCTCCGCTTCGACGATTCCGTCCGAAAAGAGGACCAGGGCGTCGCCCGGGCTCCACGGCCGTTCCACGGCTTCGAAGTTCGTTTCGGCGTCGATCCCCAGCAGGGGACTGGTGGACTCCAGGGGTTCGGCCGTGCGCGTGTCTGCGCGGTAGTGAAGCGGAAAGTGATGGCCGGCGTTGGCGTAGGCGAACCGACGCGCGTCCGGATCGATCACCAGGTAGCAGGCCGTCATGAACAGCCAGTCGGGACCGGTCGTCTGCACGATCCGGTTGAGGGCGTCCATGACCGGGGAGACATCCGGGTCGATCCGGGTCTGGGTGGACCGGCAACTGCGGGCCATGGCCATGATCAGGCTCGCGTTGAACCCGTGGCCGGTGACGTCGCCGATCAGCAGGCCGACCCGCCCGTCGGGCAGCGCGAAGTAGTCGTAGTAGTCGCCCCCCACGTTCTCGGCCGGACGGCAGTAGCCGGTGAACTGCATGCCGGCGTGCCGCAGGTCCTCCTGGGGCAGCATGGAACGCTGGATCTCGTACGCGCGCTGGATGTCCTGCTTGAGGCGCTCGTCCGCCTTGATCTGTTCCTGGGCCGCCTCAAGCTGTTTCAGGTGACGCGTCTCCAGCGCCCGGTTGATGGCCGTGACCAGGAGGCCGGTAGTGTCGTCGGCGATCCGGCCCGATTTCTCCACGTAGCTGAAGGCGCCCGCCTCCATGCACTTCACGATGTTGGGCTGGGTGCCGTACGCGGTCAGCACGACGCATTCCGGCGGAGACTCCAGGGCCCGGATGCGCCGGATCGCTTCGAGTCCGCCTTCCCGGTCCGTTTCGATCCACATGTCGATCACCGCCACGTCGACGGCGCCGCGGGCGTTGCCGATCCGGTCCACGCACTCGTCCACGCCGGTGGCGCAGATCACGTCGAAATCCGGTTCCAGGTCGAGGGAAACGGCGTCGGTCATGGCGGGGTCGTCGTCGAGGAGCAGTATGAGGGGTTTGGTCATGGCACACTCAGCCCGTCAAAGCGTTTCGCCCGTTCGGCGGTCGGATCCGCCTCAACCCGCCAGGGGCAGGGCGAAAGTAAAGGTTGCACCGTGCGGGCCGGTATCCTCGAGCCATACCTCGCCCTGATGCTCCTCGGCGATGGTCTTAATGGCATACAGTCCGAGCCCGGATCCGCCTGTGGTCGACACGCCGGGTTCGAAGAGTTCATTGAGCACTTTCTCCGGGATCCCGGGGCCCGTATCGCGCACGTCGATAAGCACGTACCGGCCCTCCTTCCCGTTAGAAAGCCTTGGATAGTCGGCGGAGGAACCCGTCCGGGTGGATACGTGGATGTCGCCCCGGTACGCCATGACCTTCCACGCGTTACCGGTCAGTTCGGTAATGACCTGGTCGATCTCCTCCACGTTGGCCTCGACGAACGGCGCCGGCTCCACGAAGTCGAACTCCGCGCGGCAGTCGTCGCCGATCAGTCCGTCCAGGACGGTGCGGCGTACCAACTCGTTGATATTCACCTTTCGCTTCGGGGTGAAAGTCAGCCTGGTCAACCGCTGCATATCCTCCGCGATGGCGGCGATCCGGTCGACCTGCCCCCGGATCTTGTCCATGAGTTCTCCCGGCCGGCCGTTTTTCGCCGGCATGTCCACAACCGACTCGCCGAGATGCCGGAGGAAGATCTGCGTGGCCATCGCGGGCGTCTTCAACGCGTGGAGCGTCCGCTGGGCCAGTTCGCTCCGCGCCTCTGCCCGGGTGCGGTCGCGCAGGAGTTCGACGGTATGCGTGTTGGCGATCACCTGCGCGGTCAGAGCGCCCACCACGTTCATGAAGTCCAGGTGGTCGCTGGTGATCTCGCGGCGGGTATGCATGTTGTCCGCACCGATCATCCCGTAGAACCTGCCCGCGATGACCAGGGGAACGTCCAGCCACGGCAGGTCGTCGTCCTTGCCCAGGCTGGGGGCGGCAGGATCCGTGCCCCAGAACGTCGGGTCCGCGGGGTCGAACCAGCAGGCGGCGGGCCGGGTGAGCGACTGTTTCGCCACGTGGTGGACGTAAGGGTTGTCCCGAATGGTCATGGAGTAGCCGACGAAGGACGCCGGATCTTCCATGCCGACCGAGTCGATCCCCACGAGCTTCTCCCGGGTCTCGTCCGTTTCGTAGATGCGCACCCGGTCGAAGCCCGCGGTCTGGATGCCCTGGAGGATGAGACGCAGGTTCTTTTCCCGCGACATCTCCGTCTGCATCTGGGTGAGGATCTCCTGGATCGATACCAGCACGGTGCTGCGGTGCTGTTCGGTCTCCGCCAGGGCGATGTTGGCCGCCGCCAGCCGGGCGAACGGCTCCATCTCGACCAGGTGATGCGGACCGGGCGTCACCTTCCCGGACTGGCTCCAGAGCGTGCACGTGCCCACGACCTTCTCGTTGTATATGAGGGGTATGGCGAGAATGGGCGACGTGAAGCCGAATCGTTCGAGCGCATGCCGGCTTATGTAAGGATCCGTCCGGGGATCGACGCAGAGGTATCCCTTGCGGTCGCGGTAGACTTTGCTCGCCAGGGTGTTGTCGTCGAACCGGTAGCTCAGTACCGACGGGTCTTCGTCGAATCCCTCGCAGCCGATATAGGACCGGCACTGGAGCATCTGCGCCGTGTTGTCCACGGTGTAGATCACGCAGTCGGTGAAACCGTAGATCGACCGTATGCTGACGAGGATCCGGTCGAGCAGTTCGTCGCGATGGGGCGACCGTTCGACGAGGCGCTCCACGATCCCGCGGAACTGGACTTCCCTGCCGACGACCTGGTAGGCGATGACGGCGTAGTGGCCCAGCCACTGGAGCATCTCCAGGTCGTGCCCGTCAAAGGCGTTTTTTCTGAAGGACTCCACGCTCAGTACGCCGATGTCCCGGTCTTCGAACCGGAGCTTGACGGCCGCCTGGCTGCGGGTCCTGGCGTCGATCGCATGGTAGTACGGGTCGGCCGTAACGTCGGGGACGCTGATCTCGCGCAGATCGGGATCGTTCCATAGACGACGCACGACACTGGGGCCCGGGACCGTACGGCCAAGGGACAGGGTGCGTTCCCCCAACTGGGCGCCAATGACCAGGTCGCCGCGCGCATCGTTCCACAGGACGAGACCGCTACGGTCGGCGCGGACCAGCGCCCGGCTGCACTGCAGGATCCGGTCGAGCATGGATCCACGGTCCCGTATCGAGTGGATCGCCTGCACGAGGCTCCGGTTGATGGAATCGGTCCTCAGGTGTTCCAGGACGAGCGAGATGGTATTGGCCAGGATGCGGGCGATGGACTCGTCGGCCTCGTCGAAGCCGGACTCCAGGGGCGTGCCGTCGGGCCGCTTCTTGTTCTCCACCTTGACGAGTCCCAGCACCATGTCCTTGGGGTCCTTCAGGGGAATGGCGAGGAGGGAGCGCAGTTTCTTGCTCGCCAGGTATTCGCGGACTTCCGCCGTGTAGAAGGGGCTTTCGGTGATCTGCGTCCCGCGCAGGCGCATGACATCGCCCTGGTCCGCGATGTGGCCGGTCATGCCGCCCTTCGCGGCGCTATGGATCCGCAGGCGTACGGTCGGCGGATCGTCGTGGCCGGTCAGGTCCGAGTACTGCGCCGTCAGCTCCAGCTCGTGCGGCGCGTCATCGGGCACCAGGAAGATGCCGCAGTACTCGGCGTGGAGCAGGTCGTGGACGCACCGGGTCACCGAGCGCAGGGTGGCGTGACGGTCCCGGTGAAACACGCTGCGCAACATTTCGTCGCTGGCCTGGGACAGCGCGAGCAGTTGGTCAACCGGTACACTGGGTACGTTCATACGCCGCTATGTCGTCCTCGAATTGCAGGGTCCAGCCGATTTCGTCCAGACCCTCCAGGATGAAGTGCTTGAGGAAGGGGTCGACCTCGAACGGGTGGGACGCGCCGCCGGGCTCGGGAGCGTCGCTGGTCTCGGACGCGCCTCGGGAATCCGGAGCGCCGCTGGGCTCGGACGCGCCGCCGGGTTCGGTGACGACCTGCCGTTCGAGATCCACCGAGACGGAATAGGGGTGCTGTTCCGCCGCGCTGCGGAGCATGCGGCGCACGGTATCGCCGGGCAGCACGACGGGCAGCAGTCCGTTCTTGAAGCAGTTGTTGTAGAAGATGTCCGCGAAGGACGGCGCGATGATCACGCGAAAGCCGTAGTCCTGCAGGGCCCAGGGCGCATGCTCGCGGGAACTCCCGCAGCCGAAGTTGTCCCCGGCCACCAGGATCGTGGCGTCCCGGTAGCGGTCTTCATTGAGTACGAAACCGGTATCGGGCGAGCCGTCGCCCGTGAACCGCCAGTCGTAGAACAGGAACTGGCCGAACCCCGTGCGCTCGATCCGTTTCAGAAACTGCTTGGGGATGATCTGGTCCGTGTCCACGTTGATCCGGTCGAGCGGGACGGCCAGGCCGGTGTGCGTGGTAAAGGGTTCCGCCATGCTGTACTCCCTCTCCGGTGCCTACCAGTCTCTCACGTCGACGAAACGGCCGGCGACGGCGGCCGCCGCGGCCATGGGCGGGCTGACCAGGTGCGTGCGTCCGTTCCGGCCCTGCCGGCCTTCGAAATTCCGGTTCGAGGTGCTGGCGCAACGTTCGCCGGGTTGCAGGATGTCCGGGTTCATGCCCAGGCACATGCTGCAACCGGCCTCGCGCCACTCGAAACCGGCTTCCTGGAACACCCGGTCCAGCCCCTCGGCCTCGGCCTGCCGCTTGACCGCGTGGGAACCGGGCACCACCAGGGCGGTCACCCGCGGCGATACGCGGCGGCCCTTGATGACGTCCGCCGCCACCCGCAGGTCGCTCAACCGGGAATTGGTGCAACTGCCGATGAATACGCGGTCGATCTCGATATCGGTGATCGACGTGTTGGGCTCCAGCGCCATGTAGGATAAGGCCTTTTCCGCCGCCCGCCGGTCGTTCTCGCTGTCCATCCCGCCGGGATCGGGCACGACGCCGGTCACGTCCGTCACCATACCGGGATTGGTGCCCCACGAAACCTGGGGCACGATCTCGTCCGCCTTAAGCGCGAGCCGCTCGTCGAACTCGGCCCCGTCGTCGGTGGCCAGCGTCCGCCACTCCGCCACGGCCCGGTCGAACGCCGCGCCTTCAGGGGCGAACTCCCGCCCCGCCAGGTACTCGAAGGTCGTGTCGTCCGGCGCGATGAGGCCGGCCCTTGCGCCCAGCTCGATGGACATGTTGCAGATCGTCATCCGTTCGTCCATCGAAAGACCGCGGATCGTGCTCCCAGCGTATTCGATTACCGTGCCCGTGCCCCCGGCCGTACCGGTGCGGCGGATGATGTTCAGGATGATGTCCTTGGCCGTCACCCCTTCGCTCAACAGGCCGTCCACGCGGATTTCGAAGGTGCGGGAGCGCTTCTGGAGCAGGCACTGCGTGGCCATGACGTGCTCGACCTCGCTCGTCCCGATGCCGAAGGCCAGCGCGCCGAAGGCGCCGTGGGTGGACGTGTGGCTGTCGCCGCAGACCATGGTCCTGCCCGGTTGCGTGATGCCCAGTTCCGGCCCGATCACGTGGACGATCCCGTTGCGGGGCGAATCGAGATCGTACAGGGGCACGCCGAACTCCTCGCAGTTCCGGGACAGCATGTCCACCTGCAGGCGCGCGATCTCGTCGGTCATGGGCAGGGAGCGGTCGGTGGTGGGCACGTTGTGATCCATCGTGGCGTAGGTCAGGTCGGGCCGCCGCAGTTTCCGGCCCGCGGTCCGCAGCCCTTCGAAAGCCTGCGGAGAGGTCACCTCGTGGATCAGGTGGGCATCAATGTACAGGACGGTGAGCCCGTCGGGCATCTCCCTGACGACGTGCTGGTCCCAGACCTTCTCGTACATGGTTTTGGGAGGCATCGCTGTTTCCCCGGTCGCATAGCACCGTGCGGCGGCCTGTAAAGACCGTAAATTCATACGCTTACACCCGCGGTTCCGTCTCGCGGGCCAGCTTATCCAATATAGTCCGGCAGCGGCGCCGCGGGCAAGCGAAAAGTCAGTGTCCCGGCGGCTTCGTTTCCCGGTTGTCGGCACCTTTAGTATGCAGGTTTCCAGGTGCGCCATCTACGGGCTCCCGGGTACGCTATCCACCGGTTCACGGGTGCGCCATCCACGGGTTCCGGAACGTGCCAATCCCCTTGACAGAAAGGGTCCGATTCTCTATATTTCCAAGAGTCGCAAATCGTTAAATGAAGATACTTAAACGATTGCTTGTGATGACGCTGTGTTGTCACTGATATTTCAAAGTGTTAGGTGATATGCGGATAGAACAGGTACGTCCGGACAGCATCGCGGAACAGGTCGGACTGGTTCCCGGCGACCGGTTGATCCGGATCAACCAGGCCCGGGTCAGGGATTCCCTGGACTACCGGTTCTGGTCCAGCGAAGACGTGCTGGAACTCGACATTCTCCAGGCCAATGGGAACCGGGTGCTGATCGACGTGGAAAAGGATCCGGATGAGGACCTCGGCCTGTCTCTCCACGAACCGCCCTACCAGGCCTGTGCGAACAAATGCGTATTCTGCTTCATCCACCAGAACCCGAAGGGCATGCGCAAGGCCGTGTACTTCCAGGACGAGGACGTGCGCCTCACGTTCCTCTACGGCAACTACGTGACGCTGGCCTTCGCGTCCGACGCGTACCTCGACCGGATCATCGTGCAGCGCCTGAGTCCGATCTACGTGTCGGTCCACGCCACGGACCCGGAACTGCGGCGGATGCTGCTTGGCGCGCCCAAGGCGAAGGACGTAATGCCCATCCTCCGGCGGCTTGCGGACGGCGGCATCCTGATCGAGACACAGATCGTCCTCTGTCCCGGACTCAACGACGGTCCCGCGCTGCGAAAGACCGTGGACGACCTGGCCGAACTGTATCCGGTGGTGGAATCGATCTCCATCGTGCCCGTCGGCCTTACGGCGCATCGCCAGGGACTGTACCACCTCGAGCCGGTCACCGTGGACTATGCCCGTCGCATGATCGATACGGTCGGCGCGTGGCAGGAGGAACTGCGCGAACGGCTTGGGCATCCGCTGGTGTATCTGTCCGACGAATGGTACCTGATGTCTTCCACGCCCTTTCCTCCGCCATCCTTCTACGAGGACTGCCCCGTCGTGGAGAACGGTGTCGGTATGGTCACGCAGTTCGAAACCGAAATGGGCGAACAGATCCGTTCGCTCCCCGACCGGGCGGCCGAACCGCTCAGGACGACGTTCGTCACGGCCGAACTGGCGCAGCACGTGGTCCGGACTTCGCTCGTGGAGCCGTTGAACCGCGTGGAGCACGTGGAAGCGAAGCTGGTCGTGGCGGAGAACACGTTCTTCGGCCCGGGCATCACGGTTTCGGGATTGCTGACCGGCCGGGACATCCTCCACGCGCTGAAGGACGAGGAAGTGGGCGACCGCGTGTACCTTCCACCCAATGTGCTGAACGACGACGGCCTGCTGCTGGACGACATGAACCTGCCCGGCCTGAGCAAGCGGATCGGGGTGCCGGTGGAACTCTTCCCCGGTCACGTGCGGGATCTTCCGGGACTTGGGGAAACGAACGGGTCCGCGGACCATATGCGAACGTAAAACACCTACAGTAAGGAAAACATGTCCCCTGTCATCGCCATCATAGGACGCCCCAACGTGGGCAAGTCGGTGCTGTTCAACCGGATGATCGGCCGCCGCGACGCCATTGTGCACGACGCACCGGGCATCACGCGGGACCGGCACTACGCCGACGCCGACTGGTTCGGGAAGAAGTTCACCGTGGTGGACACGGGGGGCCTGGTCCCGGAATCCGACGAGCCCATGGAGGCGGCCATCGAGCAGCAGGCCCGGCTGGCCGTCAGCGAAGCCGACGTGATCCTGCTGGTCACGGACGTCCGCACGGGCATCACGCCCCTGGACCAGAAGGCGGCCGAGGTCGTCCGCAGGGCCGGCAAGCAGGTCATCGTCGTCGCCAACAAGGTGGACAGCGGCGCCCAGGAGAACCACGCCTACGAGTTCGGCGCCCTGGGGCTGGGCGAGCCCATGATGATCTCCGCCCTGAAGGGCCGCAATACGGGCGACCTGATGGACATGCTGGCGGAGCGGATGCCCGAACCCGAGCCTGTCGAAGAGGAGGAAGACGGCGCGATCAAGGTGGCGATCGTGGGCCGGCCCAACGTGGGGAAATCGTCCCTGGTCAACGCCATCGTGGGCAGGGACACGGTGATCGTCTCCGACGTTCCCGGCACCACGCGGGACTCGGTGGACACGCAGATCACCCGGCAGGGCGTGAAGTACAGCCTGATCGACACGGCCGGCCTCCGGCGCCGGTCGCGGATCAAGAGCGATATCGAGTTCTACAGTTTGACGCGGACGATGCGGAGCATAGCGCGCTGCGACGTGGCGGTGCTCCTGGTGGACGCTGTCGACGGCCTGGCCACGCAGGAGCAGCGGATCGTATCGCAGGTGGACGAGGCGGGAAAGGGGCTGGTCGTCGCCTTCAACAAGTGGGACCTGGTGGACCGGACCGAGCATCCGACCGAGGCCTACGCCCAGACGGCCAGAGAGTACCTCCGGTTCGCCGACTACGCGCCGATCCTGTTCGTTTCGGCCGAGACCCGCCGCGGGGTGACCCAGATCATGCAGAAGACGCGCCACGTCCACGAAATGCGTTCCCTCCGGGTATCCACCGGCGAGTTGAACCGCGTCGTGAAGAGCATCACGGCCTACTACCCGCCCCCGGCCGCGCCGGACGGGCGGGCGACCCGCATCCTCTACTGCACGCAGGTGCAGAACGCGCCGCCCACCTTCGTGTTTTTCGTGAACCATCCGGACGCAGTCCCGGATTCGTACAAGCGGTACCTGTCGAACCGGCTCCGAGAGGCCTTCGTATTCGAGGGGTCGCCCATTCGCGTGCTGATCCGCGGGCGGGAAGGGAAGAGATGAGCAAGCTGTACTATTCCAGCAGCGAAGTCTCGGCCATGCTCGAACTGGAACCGTCCGTGCTCCGGTTCTGGGAGGATCAGTTCGGCCAGCTTCGCATCAAGCGGAACCGCGCCGGCAAGCGCATGTACCGGGAGAAGGACATCGAGCTGATCCGCACGATCAAGCAGCTCACCCGGGACGAGGGATACACGATCGCCGGCGCCCGGAAGAAGCTCCAGGAATCCGCGGCGAACCGGGGCGCGGAGAAGGCGGCCCGGACTGCGGATAAAGCCTCCAGTGCCGTGGAAAAGGCACCGGCCGGCCCGGTGAATACGGTTCCTGGCGTGGCACAGACGGATCCTAGTGCGGTGCCGGTGACCCCTGGTGAGCAGGCGGCCCCCGACGCGGATCAAGCGGCAGCTGGCGTGGAGCAGGCGGCAACTGGTGCGGAGCCGGCAGCCCCTGGCCCCGGGGATAAGTCGGCCCCTGGCGAGCAGAAAGCCCCTCCGACCGATACCTCCTCCCAGACCGAACTCATTCAGTGGTTGCGGTCCCGCCTGATCGAAATACGGAATTCGATGGACTAGCCCCATGCATTCCGCGTGAGGAGACGGTCATGATCGCCTTCCCGCCACGTCCCTCATCCCGGTTGTTTCCCGCCCTTCTGTCGGGCCTGCTGTTCATCCTCTGTTCCATCGCATCAGATACCACGGACGCCCGCTTGGTGGCTCCTCACCCCCAGGCCATCAAAGGTCCGTCGGCCGCCGACCGTTCCGCCATCCCGGGCCCGTCCATCGAAGCGGCCCTGGAGGAGTTGTACCGGCTGCTCGATGGCCGGCGTACCAGCGAGAACCCCCTCGAAGAACTCTTGGGCGAAGGCGATCCTTCCCTGTCCGAACGGTACGGCGACGCCAGGATCAGGTTGCGGACGCGGCACGCGCTGGACAGTCTTCTCGCCCGGCCCGAAGTACGGCTCAATGTTTTCTTCGAAGAGGAAGATCGGCTATCGGCCGAACTGTGGGACGTCCGTTTCGAGCGGCATGGGGATGGCTGGAGGGCCGAACGGTTCGAACCGCTGCTGGCTGCCCACCTCGGCTTCCGGTTCTCCCTGCGCGAGGAGGAGGTCTACGCTTTCGACCACCTGGAGATCGAGCGCCCCGCCGGGATATTCGTCATCGAGGACGGCCTGCTGATGCCCGGGTTTGCCGGAGACTGGATCGGGCGCGCGGTCCTCGTGGGTGCGGGGCGATTCACCTTTACGCCTCCGGACCGCGTCGAGCGTCACCAGATGAACAAGTACGCCCGTACGACCGGCGATACCTACACGACGGGGTTCGACCGGATGGTGCTGGTCCTGTCGCCCGAGGGTTATGAGCACCTGGTGGAAGGCGTGGCGCTTTCGCGCGTCGAGGGCGGAAGGACATTCGGCCGGGCCAGGGCCCTGCTGAACCGCGTCGACCGGGACTATCTGCTGGACATGGAGCCCGCCCGGGAACGTTTCTCTCTCGCCCACTCGCATCCGGATTTCCTACAGGCGGAGATCGACCTCGCGGAATCGGACCGGTGGCTCGTCTATACGAACAGTCCTTATGAATCGGAATCGGTCAGCCTGGTCCAGAAGAGTGGTTTCCCCAGGAATCCGGACATCAGTCCTCCCGTGGTCTGGTGCCGCTTCTCGCCGGGGCCGGAAGGACCGTCCGGCCGCGCCGAGGAAAGCTCGTCCGGCCGCGCCGAGAAGGACGAGACGACCCAGCGTCCGCTGCTGTCCCTGGACCACTACGATATCGCGGGATCCCTGGAGCGTGGCGGTCGGCGCCTGCGCATGAAGACGAACCTGGAAATCACGGCCAGGACAGACCGGCTTACCGCGGCGACTTTCACGCTGAATCCGGATCTCGACGTCTACCGCGTGGACTACGCCGACGGCGACGGCGCGCTGTTCACGCGGCAGGGCACCTGGCTCACGGTCCCGTTCCGGCGGCCTGTGCCGAAAGACAGTACCACCGCGCTGACGCTCTGGTACGAGGGGGACGTCTTCCGGGGCGGCGGCAGCGACAGCTTCTTCGGCCTGTTGACCAACCAGCAGTGGCTCCCCGTTCATTCCAACGAGGATCTGTACACTTTCCAGCTGGAACTGCGCTATCCGGAGAAGCTGACCGTGGCGACGGTCGGCGCCCACGTGGACAGTGAGGCAGAGGAAGATACGCGCGTTACGCGCTGGCGTCGGACGCGGCCCGTGTCGTCTATGGGCATGACGGTTTCAGAGAACCGTACCCGCATGGTCTCCGCGGGTGGCGTCGACGTGATCCTCAGCGTGGACGAGGACCGGCGCACGGCCGAACCGAACACGGAGCGGATCCTCTCGCACATCGGTCCCGCGCTGGACTTCTTCGGCGCCATCTTCGGGCCCTACCCCTACGAGAAGCTCGACATCGTCCAGATGCCGGACGACTATGCCTTCGGAAGGGCGCTGCCGTCGATGCTGATGTTGTGGGGCCTCTATTTCCAGGACGCTTTCAGCCTGGACGCCAACCTGCACGCCCACCTGTACACGGAAGTGCAGCACATCTTCCGCGGATTCCTGGCCCATGAACTGGCCCATCAGTGGTGGGGCGGCGCCGTAATCCCGAAGACGTACCGCGACGCCTGGCTCTCGGAGGCCATGGCGACCTATGCGGCGGCCATGTTCATCGAACGCGAGACCGGCCCCGAGGCGTTCCGCGAGATGATGAAGCGGCACACGGACCAGGCGCTTTACGCCGACCGGCACGGCGCGATCGACCTGGGTATGCGGCTCGGGGAGCACTACCAGGCCGTCGTCTACGAGAAGGGCGCCATGGTACTCCACATGCTGCGCCGCACCATAGGCGACGAGCACTTTCTGAACCTGCTCTCACGATTCTGTCGGCGTCACGCGGGCAAGCTGGTCACGACCGCCGATTTCGAGGCCATGGTGGAAACGGAAACGGGCCGGGAGATGAGCTGGTTCTTCGACCAGTGGATCCGGGACACGGGCTACCCGGTCTACCGGGTGTATCATGCCAGCAGTGAAAGGACCGGTAGCGAGGGGTCCGGCGGCGCGGGTCACGGCGGCACGGGGTCCGGCAGCGCGGGGTCCGCCGTCGGGCAGGACAGCGAAGAAGCCGGCACCCCGGGCTCAGGCAGGATGTTCACGGTGCGCGGACAGCTATTGCAGGAACAGGAAGGCCGCGTATTCCAGGCGGTCGTGCCCCTGGTCATCGAACTGGAAAATGGCGACCGGATCGCCCGGGAGATCTGGAATACCCGGAGGCGTCAGACCTTCGAGTACGCATTGCCGGACAGGGCGAAGCGCATCGACATCGCGCCGGATTTCTCCGTGTACTTCAAGGCGGCCCGGTAGTGTCCGGCCCTTACGTTGCCACGGAATCGGCGTTGCCGGCCGGGCGCGCCGCGGAGTCGGCGTTGTCGGCCTGACGCGCCACTACTCCGGCAGGGGCCTCTCCACCCGGGCGCGGTTCGCCTCGGGCGAATCGGGATACTGCTTGATCAGCCGCTGGTACACGAAACCGGCCTCGACAATGCGTCCCGCGGCTTCGAGGCATTGCCCCGCCTCCCACAGGACCGTCGCGAGCCCTTCGAATCCCTGAAAGTCGATCTCGAACTTTAGGTACTGTCGGGCGGCTTCGATGAAATCCTCCTGCGCACGGTAGCTCTCCGCGATGGCGAGACGCGCCGGCCGTACCAGCGTCGAATCGGGCTCGGAAGAAAGCAGCTGCTGGAAGACCATGCGCGAGAGTTCCGGCCGCCTTCCGGCCAGGAGCGCCTGCCCCAGCAGGAACCGCACTTCATCTTCCAGGTCCGTGTCGGGATAGGCCGACAGGAGCCGGTTGCAGGCGTCCACCGCCTCGTCGTGCCGTTCCATGGCGAGGTGGATGCGGGAGACCTCCAGCAGTGCGTCGTCGGCAAGAGCGTGGTCCGGACCGTGCAGCAGGACCATCAGGAAATACTGCTCGGCCGCTTCCCGGTCCGGATCCAGGTGTCCCAGATGGAACAGGACCACGGGCTCTTCGGGCCGGTCGTCCAGTATGCGCAGGAAGGCTTCGCGCGCCTGGTCCTTCTGTCCCGATTCGTAAAGGGCAACGGCTTGTTCCAGCGATATGGAGGGGAGCCCGGACGGCACCGTGCCGGCGGTCGTGTCCTGTTGTGCGACCTGGTACGGACACAGGCACAAAAGCCAACGAAACAGATACGGGCGGGTGTATTTGCAGAAAGTCGACAGGATGGCGGGGGTGCTGAGGACCGCCTTGATTTCAGTCATCGAGGGGGACCCGCAGGGCTTCCTTCAACAGTTTTCCGGGTTTGAAACGGGTCTTTTTGCCAGCCGGGACGTAAACGATATCGCTCGTGCGGGGATTGCGCGCGGAAGTGCGGGCTTTCGTGTCCTTGACTTCGAAGACCCCGAATCCCCTGATTTCGATCCGGTCTCCCTCGATCAGGGAGTTCCGCATGGCCACGAACGTCTGGTCGACCACAGGAAACACCTGTTCTTTTTTGAGCCCCAGACGCTTGCTGATCAGTTCCACCAATTCCTTCTTGGTGGTGGTCATGAAGGCCTCCTCACGACAGTCGGGACACCGGGACGCATCGGAAGCTATCCCTTTGCATTAATTCAACTTAACCACGTGGCACGTATTCTAAGGGGCGGTTTTCGCCGTGTCAACGGATTTCGGCGCAAAGGTCAGTTCATCCCCGCCGGCGCCGTCTTGTGAAAGGGGAAGGACCCCTTGAAGGGACGGGGGCTGGAGACGTACCACACGCCTTCGTACATCGGGCAGGTCTGGTAGTGGCAGACCACGTTGCATCGTTCCATGTCGTCGTCTTCCTTGGCGCCCTGGTGGGGGATGTGGCTGAGGAAGACGACCGCGTCGCCGGCCATGGGATGCAGCACGACGTGTTCCTGCGCGTAGCACCATTCTTCGAACGCGACGTGGTCGATCCGGGGATAAAGGTGGGGCGGCTCGGAAAGGTGGCCGTTCCTGACGAATCGCAGATTGCCCTGGCCGGGGACGTTGTCCTGGAAGTAGAAGGTCGTGTTCACGCTGCTGGGTTGCACGGCCAGCCTGCGTTTTTCGGTCTCCCGCTTCTCGTTCCAGTAGCCGTAGAAGTCCATGTGCCATTCCTGGGTGTAGGCGCCGGGGTTGATGTGGGCCCGGAAACTGCGGAGCTGGCACTGCTTGCCCATCATGGCGTAAAGCAGCGGCGCCACGCTTGGATGGCCCACGAGCGGTCCGAAGATATCGGGTTCCCGGTCAAGCAGGGTGTCGAACCACATGTTCCCGACCGCATTCAGTCCTTCTTCCCAACCCTGTTCCCTGGCGTGGAAAATGCGCGACCTCACCTGCTCGGTTTCCTCCGGGGAAAGGGCGCCCTTGAGCAAGACGAATCCGTCCCGTTCCAGTCGATCCAATCTTTCGTCGAGATCATTCACCTGGTCTCTCCTTGTACGCCGCGGTCTAATCCTGATACGCCGCAGCCGGATGCTTGTACGCGGCTGCCGGGTTCTTGTACGTGGCTGCCGGGTTCTTGTACGCCGCTGCCGGATCCGGAAATCAGTGGTCCTTCCGGTAGTGCACCGGCCTCATCGGGTTCACCCTCTGGATTTCGACAAGACCATAAACACGGGGACATTTACTGTCAAGACATACAAGACGGCTCGCAGGCCGCCTCTCAGGACAGGTCGCGGAACACGTCACCGGACGCCACTCGAAACGCCTCGACGGACGGCTCGCAGGCTGCCTCACCGGTACATCGCAGGCCGCCTCACCGTGCACCTCGCAGGCCGCCTCGCGGAAAATCTCGACGGACCACTGGATCATTCCTCGAACGGATAGAGCGGCCGCCGGCGGTACCGGAAGTCGAACCGCCGCATGTCCGCGGTCGTGGCGCCGGGCGTATCCACCCGGATCAATCGCTTGCTCACGGGAGCGTAGGCCGCCGTCGGCGCGTGGACGCCCTTGGCGATGAGCACGTGGAAGTCGGTCGGGTCAAGGCCGATACTGGTCATCATCCCAAGGCTGACCGGCACCGTCCGCAGCGACGTCAGGCTCACCGTCAACCCGCTGTCCGTGGTCACGACCGCGGTCCGGCCCATGTAGAAAGCGGTCCGGCCGCCGTGGCGAACGGCCGTTTCGGTGAAGCGTCCCTCGTGGATGCCCTGCACCCGCACTTCGGTCCGGATGGGCGGTCCGTGCCGGTCGTCCGTCTTGCCGCCCATTTCCAGCGTGAGCCTCGCGCCCACGCCCGCGGCAACGGCCCGTTCGACAGACCCGGGGTCGTACAGGCAGAGGAAGGTCTTCACCTCCCCGCGCTTCAACAGTTCGTGGGCGATGAGCGTGCCGTCGGCGGCCGACCCGCCGCCCACGTTGTCGCCCATGTCGAGCAGGCACACGGGCCCCTCGCCGTCCAGGGCGGCGTCGACGGCCTCGGGGATGGATATGAACTCGCCGACGAACTCGTGCCGATGCGCGACCAGGTAACCGGCGAGATCATCCGCGATGCGTTGGGCCAGATCGGGGTCGCCGTCGGTCACGGCAATGAAGGCCGAGCCCATTTCCGGCACGTCCGCGTAGGGAAACCCGAGCACGATGCTGTCGGAAAGGACGCCGGTCGCCTCCAGCCACGCATCCGCTTTTTCGTAGAGGGGCCGGCAGGGCGGCGAGGACGTGTACTGGCGCTCGATGCCGATGGCCACCGGCGGGAAGGCCGCGGCCTGCACGGGCCGGACTTCTCCGCGCAGGGTCCGGGCCATGAGCGCCGCGGCCTCCAGTCCCCGCTGCTTCTGGTCCAGGTGCGGGTTGGTGCGGTAGGCGATGGTGGCGTCGCAGGCCGCGACCATGCGCTGGGAGAGATTGGCGTGGGGATCGATGGTGCAAATGATCGGGATGTCCGGTCCGACCTCCCCGCGCAACCGGTTCAGCCAGCACCCGTCCAGGTCGTGGTAATCCGCCCCCTCGCCGGCATTGGCCCCGTGGGGAGCGACCAGCAGGCCGTCGAGCGGCCCCGCAGCTGCGAGCTGCGCGAACATCATCTCGATCAGCGCGTCGCAGGTGTCTACCGTGATCCGGCCGGACGGCGGGGTGGACGCGTAGAACATCGGTACAGCGTCGATACCGGCGCCGTCCAGTCCCTCCAGGAATCCACTGATCTCGTGGAATCCGCCCCTGAAATGATCGGCGACGGCTTCGCCCGTCAGGATCCCGTCCCGGCGGAACAGGTCGAGGGTCGTCGGCGTGTGGCTGAACGTATTGGATTCGTGGATCAGCGAGAGTATGCCCACGCGCACGGTAGAACGCTCCTTGATCACGACAGCATGTGCTGGAAGGATTTTCTGAACTTGTCCACCTTCGGGTCGATGACCATAAAACAGTAAGGCTGCCGCGGATTATTGAGGTAATAGTCGTGATGGTACGCTTCGGCCTCGTAAAAAACCTCGAGAGGTTCGATCTCCGTGACGATCGCCGCGCTCCACAGATCCGACGCGTCGACTTCCGTCTTTGAATATTCGGCCGCGCGCTTCTGTTCTTCGTCGTGGTAGAGGATGATCGAACGGTACTGCGTGCCGACGTCCCCGCCCTGGCGGTTGAGCGTAGTCGGGTCGTGTATGCGCCAGAAGATGTGCAGGAGGTCCGCGTAGCCGATCACGGCAGGATCGAAGTCGATACGCACGACTTCGGCATGGCCCGTGGCGCCGGTGCATACGGACTTGTAATCCGGGTTGTCGACGCTGCCGCCGGCATAGCCCGACACCACGCCCGTTACCCCCTTGACCTGCTGGTAGATCGCTTCCAGGCACCAGAAGCAACCACCGCCCAGTGTTGCCGCCTGCGACTCTCGTGTCATGTAGCCGTCCTCCCTGGAGTGAGGGCCGATCCGTTGTTTTCGTCGTCTCCGTCGTGCCCGGCCAAAGTCAACCTTGCTCGACCGAAGTCAACCGTGCCCGGCCGAAGTCAACCGTGCCCGGCAGAAGTCAACCGTGTCCAGACGCGCTCGGACGCGCTCAGCCGCGCGGGTTACGCGTAACGCGCACGTAAGCAATAATGAAAATAGGTATGGCGAGGGCCAGGAAAATCCAGATCAGCGCCCTGTCGTCCTCGATGATCCCGGTCATCGCCAGCAAAGTGCTTATGCCCGCCGCGGGAATGGCCGCGGTGGCGGTGGCCACGACCAGGCAGAACAGGAAATCCTTGATCATGCGTTTCATGATGCCGGCCGATTCACGTGTTTGCCGTCGACGTAATCGAGCAGATCCCGGGTGACCGCACCATCGGGTTCCCGGTCGAAGGCCGTCCTGTGGTCCCGCATCAGGGCGGACGGTTCGAACCGTCTTCCTTCGCGCACGGTGCATTGTACGTTTTCGATATCTTCGATCCTTTCGAGAGGGTTCCCCCGGACCGCGACCAGGTCGGCCCGCAGTCCCGCCTTGATCGAACCGGTCCTGCCCTCGATGCCCAGTACCCGGGCGTTGATCGAAGTGGCCGACCGGAGCGCGTCCACGGTCGAGATGCCCGCGTCCGTGTACATGGCCAGTTCGTCGTGCACGCTCATCCCCGGCACGAGATGGGGGAAGGGCGTGTCCGTACCCAGCGCGACGGTCACCCCCCGCTCATGGGCCCTGCGCAGGAACCGTTTCAGGTGCACCATGGCGCCCTGGTACCGCCAGCGATGTTCCGCCGGTCCGAAACGGCTGAGGTACCGCTGCCATATGTCGAGATGGCGGGGGTGTACCCAGGCCCTCCGGGCGTCGTGGTGGAAAGGCCGGTCCAGGACGCGGCCGAGGCGGTCCCAGACCACCAGGGTCGGGTCGATGACCACGTCCCGCTCCAAAAGCTGATCGATCATGAGATCGTCTTCCACCTCGGACGCCGCGCGCCAGGCCACGCCGCAGCCGGCCAGGTGCTCGAACTCGTCCAGTCCGAGCCGTACGGCATCCTCGGCGGTGGTCGCCTGCAGATGGGCCACCACGAATTTGCCCAGTGCGTGGGCGGCGTCAATCGCCGCCTTCATCAGCGGCGGTTCCACGCCCGCGTACAGCTTGATCTGGTCCACCCCGGCTTCCGCGTGCCGCCGGACCGAATCGGCGATCTCGCCGGGTGTGCCGTGGGCGCGTCCCAACTGGGGCCAGTAGACCCGGGGCCCGTCGAGCAGGTGTCCGCAGCACAGGATGGCGGGACCGGCGGATAGGTCCTTTGCGTGGCGCTCGCGCTCCCCCAGGATCCAGGACAGGTCGTTGCCCACGTCGCGGATCGTGGTCACCCCGGCGGCGAGGAAAGCCGGTCCCATGGCGGAGCTGTAGTGGACGTGGGCGTCCATCAGCCCCGGCAGCAGCGTACAACCCGGCAGGGCCGCGGTCTCCATGCCGGCGGGGACTCCGGAGACGGGCAGGACCGCGTCGATCAAGCCGTCCATCACCACGACGGCCAGACCGCTGCGCGTCTCGCCGGCAACACCGTCCCAGATACGGTCCGGGACCAGTGCGTACGTGCCGTTCCGCCTGTTGTCGTTCATGAAGGTATCCCGCGTGCCGGTCGCCGGCCTTAAGGCTGGAACAGGTGCCTTCCCCGCCTCGTTCGACCCGGTATAAATCCCTTGCCCGCAGCGTGCTCCGTCCTTTACTTGGACCCATCGGTAATATCTAACGTCACCATGGATTCTGTCAAAGGGCTAATGTCCAATCCCCTGTACACCGGATGGCAGCGAATCCTGGAAGGCCAGGGTCTCGAAGTCGCCTTCACCGGCATGTTCATCGTATTCCTGGCCCTCGCCGCGATCAGCTTCTGCATTGCCGTGCTGCCCAGGGTCGTGACGGCGCTGGGAGGCACGCCCCCTGAACATCCGCACAATTCCACCGGTACGGATTCCCCGCAAGACGAAGAAGCCGTGGCCGCAGCGGTCGGGTTCGCGCTCGACGAGAAGAACAACCATCGGTAGCCAGGCCATGCGGACGGACTAAATGACGATACTGTACGATTTTCTGTCGGCTTCCGGCCTGGCCGCGGCGACGTGGGGACATGCCGTGATGGTCCTGATCGGCATGGTCATGATCGTACTGGCCATCGTGCGCCGGTACGAACCGTTGCTCCTGGTGCCCATCGGCTTCGGCATCATGCTGGGCAACATCCCCATGATGGAAGGGGACGGCCATGGGGTCTACGATGAAGGAAGCGTACTCTACTACATCTATTTCGGCGTCAGGGAAGGCGTCTTCCCACCCCTGATCTTCCTGGGCATCGGGGCCATGACCGATTTCTCGGCCATGCTGTCCAACCCGCGGCTCGTCCTCCTGGGCGCCGCCGCGCAGATCGGCATCTTCCTGACCCTCCTCGGCGCCATGGCCATCGGTTTTTCGCCCGCCGAGTCGGGCGCCATCGCCATCATCGGCGGCGCGGACGGTCCCACGGCCATTTTTTTGTCCTCGAAACTGGCGCCTCACCTGTTATCCATGATCGCCATCGCGTCCTATTCCTACATGGCCCTGGTACCCATCATCCAGCCGCCCATCATGCGGCTGTTCACCACGCGGCAGGAACGGCTGATCCGCATGGCGCCGCCCCGGGCGGTCTCGCAGCGCGAGAAGATCATCTTCCCCATCGTCGCCTTCATCATCGCGGCGATGATCGCGCCGGATTCGATCGTGCTCGTGGGCATGCTCTTCTTCGGCAACCTGCTCAAGGAATGCGGCGTCACCGAACGACTGGCCAATACGGCGCGGACCTCGATGATCGACATCGTCACCATCCTCCTGGGGTTCTCGGTCGGCGCCAGCACGCAGGCGTCGGCGTTCCTTACGCTGGATGCGCTCTTCATTTTCACCCTGGGCGTAGTCTCCTTCTGCATCGCGACGACCGGCGGTGTGCTCTTCGCCAAGTTCATGAACCTTTTCGTCAAAGACAAGATCAACCCGCTGATCGGTGCGGCGGGCGTCTCCGCCGTGCCCATGGCGGCGCGGGTGGCACAGGTGGAAGCCCATCGCGAAGACCCGAGAAATTTCCTGTTGTTTCACGCCATGGCGCCGAACGTGGCGGGCGTCCTCGGCTCCGCCATCGCGGCGGGCATACTCTGGTCCGTACTGGTGGTCATATAAGTGCGGTGAATACATCGAACCCTTAAAACGAGGGTACCAACGTGAAGAAAAAAGTCAATTTCATGTGCACCACGTTCCGGGACGGATTTCAGTCCGTCTACGGCGCACGCGTATTCACCCGGGACTTCATGCCCGCCGTGGAAGCGGCGCGGGACGCGGGCATCGATTACTTCGAGGCCGGCGGCGGCGCCCTGTTCCAGTCGCCTTATTTCTATTGCAACGAGGACGCCTTCGAACGGATGGACGCCATCCGGGAGGCGGTGGGGCCGGACGCCAACCTGCAGACCCTGTCCCGGGGCGTCAACGTTGTCGGGCTGGATTCGCAGCCCAGCGACATCATCCGGTTGCACGCGGAGCTGTTCAAGAAACACGGCATGACGACCATTCGAAATTTCGACGCGCTGAACGACGTGGAGAACCTGGTGCACAGCGGGCGGTGCATCACGGAAGCCGGCCTAAAGCACCAGGTGTGCGTCACGGTCATGGAACTGCCGCCGGGATGTTCGGGCGCCCATGACGCGGCGTTCTACACGGAGACCTTCAGGAAGATCCTGGATGCCGGCATTCCCTTCGACTCGGTGTGTTTCAAGGACGCGTCGGGCACGGCCGTGCCCTCCAAGGTGTTTGAATCCGTCAAGGCCGCCCGGAAGCTGCTGCCCGAGGGGACCTGGATCCACTACCACACCCACGACACGGCCGGCATCTCCGTCGCGGCGTACCAGGCGGCGCTCGACGCCGGCGCCGACGCCATAGACCTGGCCTTCGCGCCCGTGTCGGGCGGTACCTCCCAGCCCGACATCCTCGTCATGTGGCACGCGCTCCGGGGCACGGACTACGACCTGGACATCGACCCGGACGGCGTGCGGGAAGCGGCGGAGATCCTGAAGGAATGCATGGAGGACTATTTCCTGCCGCCCGAGGCCGTGGCCGTCGAGCCACTGCTGCCCTGGAGCCCTATGCCGGGCGGCGCCCTGACCGCCAACACGCAGATGCTCCGGGACAACGGGATCATGGACCGCTATCCCGCCATCATCAAGGCCATGAGCGAGGTCGTTGAGAAAGGCGGGTACGGCACGTCGGTCACGCCTGTTTCCCAGTTCTACTTCCAGCAGGCTTTCAACAACGTGATGATGGGGCCCTGGAAGAAGATCGCGGAGGACTACGGCCGCATGGTGCTGGGCTACTTCGGCCGGACGCCCGTGCCCCCCGACCCGGTGGTCGTGAACATCGCCTCGGAGCAGCTCGGCCTGCCGCCCAACCGGCGGCCGGTGCTGGAACTCAACGACAACGATCCGAAGAAGGGTGTCGAGGCGGCGCGCAGTGTGCTGAAAGAAGCCGGGATAGAGGATACGGACGAGAACATCTTCATCGTCGCGGCCTGCGGAGAGCGGGGGCTGGCCTTCCTCAAGGGCGAAGGGTTCATCGGCGTCCGCAAGAAGTCCCCGGCTGACCAGCAGGTGCTGGAAGAGGACGCGATGGCCACAACGGACGGTCCCCGAGGATACCAGGTGACGGTCAACGGCCGGAGTTACGCGCTGCGGATCGAAGGCAAGACGGCGATCGTGAACGGCAAGGCCTATGACGTCGACCTGCAACCCGATACGTCCGAGGCCGCTACGGAAGCGGCGGAACGCGCAGGGACCACGCCGGTCATCGCCCCGATCCCCGGGAAAGTGCTCAAGGTGGCGGTCACGCCCGGACAGGCCGTCGAGGAAGGGGACGTCATCGCGGTCCTGGAGGCCATGAAGATGGAAATGGAGGTCACCGCCGACGTAGCCGGAACCGTGACCCATGTCTCCATCAACCCCGGCGTGCAGGTGATCGCGGGGCAGACGCTGGCCTACCTGGGTTGAGTATGCCGAACGTGGTCCGCATGCTGCGCAGGGCCGTTGCCTGCGGCCTGTTGACGCTCGTAATCCCCGCATATCCCGCCTTTTCCCAGTCTCCGGCCACCGGCCCCTTCATGCAGCGCGACCAGTTCCCCGTCAGGATGTTGTTCCTCGGACTGCGTCCCGAAACAGGGGACCTCCTGCCGCGGAGGTCGATCCAGTGGGCAGTACAGTTCGATTACGCCAATACCTACGCGAGCACCCTGCCCGTGGGCGATACCCTGATCGCCGACGACTACTACCGGGCCGCGCCGGCAGACGAGTACCGGCTATTCGTGGACACGGAATCCCTGCGCCTGTCGGTGGACCTGGACTGGCGGATCGCGTCGCGGCTGCAGGTCGGCATGACGCTTCCTTTCGTGAAGCACGGCGGGGGCTTCCTGGACGGCGTGGTAGAGGGGTTCCACGGCGCGTTCAACCTGTCCAACGGGGGCCGGGAATGGGCCCCCCGGAACGACTATGGCGTATTCGTCGTGCGGGACCGCCGGTTCTGGATCAGGAGCGTGGAGTCCGCCGGCTTCCGGCCAGGAGACCTGGTCGTGCGGATGAAAACACCGTTGAACCGAGGCGGAGAGCAGGTCGTCATGGCCCTTGCCGGCGTCGTGAAGCTGCCCACGGGTAACCTGGAAACGCTGACCGGCAGCGGGGGATGGGATTTCCAGGCGGCGTTCTTCGCAACCTGGCGGCCGGACAGGCCGAAGCGGGACCTGGTCTTCCATGCCAACCTCGCCCACAGCCGACTGGGCAGACCCACCAACGGCGCGGGGTTCCCCCTTCGGTCCATCACGACGTTCGTGCTGGCCTTCGAATACCGGACCATGGGCCGGCTTGCGGCCCTGCTCCAGACGCAGGTCAATATCGGTCCCTTTCCCAGCAGCCGGCTGGGCCCCCTGAACCGCACGGCCATCGAGGCGACCGCCGGCGTGCGGTACGCCCTGTCCGAGTCGCTGTCGTTCGATGTCGGCCTGACCGAAAACCTCAGCCAGTACCAGAACACCCCCGACGTGGGGCTGCATGCCGGGATCGTGTGGAGGAAGCCCTAGCGGCGGAGGACGCCCTGGCGGCGGAGGACGCCCTGGCGGCGGAGGATGCCCTGGCGGCGGAGGACGCCCTGGCGGCGGAGGACGCCCTGGCGGCGGAGGATGCCCTGGCGGCGGAGGATGCCCTGGCGGCCGGCACAGCGGGAATCATCATGCCAGACAAACCATATCGTATTCTTTTCAACTCCCACGGAAGGTTGGGTGTGATCGACCTGGATGCCGCCGCGTCGACGGCCGGCGTGCGGGTCTGGTACCCCGGCCTGGAAGTCCCAGGCATGAACAGTTGGGGCTGGGGGCCTGTCTTCGAAGACCACCGCAGGGTCATTCTGTCCAGCTACGAACCCGGCAAGGCCTGGGAAGGCAACGTGCGGGTCCACCTCTGGATCTACGACCTGGAGGAAGACCGTCTGCTCGAGGAGATCGCCCTGAAGAACCGCCCCGCGCCATTCATGGGGTGCACCCATATCCTGCCGGGTGGGGAACGTCTCGTGACGAACCCCGTCATCGACGGGAAACAGCGCATCTGGACCATGGACCTGGACGGGTCCGACCCGCATGAGATCACGGGCGCGGAGGACGGGTTCGTCTACGGCGTCCAGATCAGTCCGGACAGACGCCGGTTCGCCTACCACGCCACCTTCCTGGCAGGACGGGACAGCTACTGCATTTTCGTATCGGACCTGGACGGAGGAAACCGCGTGGAAGTCGCGGCGGCGCAGGACCACCTGTACTTCGGTCCCATGTGGTCGCCGGACGGGAAGTGGCTGATCTACCAGGACTGCCACTATCCCGATGATCCGGGGCACGACTGGGCCGACCTCTGCCTGGGTAGTCCCGGCGGCCCCGACGGCCCCGGCGGCGTGGCGCACCGGAAGGTTACGACCGGCCAGCGCCAGTGGTTCGCCACGTCCTACGGCAACCCGGACTCGCGGGGCAGCGGTTCCAACATGGCCCAGTGGACGCCGGACGGAAAGAAGGTCACCTGCACCCGTGCGGAGCCCGGTTCCCGGACGGCCTGGCCGTACCAGGCGCAACGGCCGGACACCGACCATTTCAACCGGGACTACTACCCGGACGAAGCCCGCGGAGGTACCGCCATCTGCCTGCTCGATCCTTTTTCGGGAGAGGAATCGGAGTTCATTCAGTTTGAAGAGCGCGTCTGGAACTTCCGGTCGGCCTGGTCGCTGGACGGCACCCAGTTCGCCTTCTGCCGCGCCGAGGTGGGTTCACCGAGCGGCATCTGGCTGGTCGATGCCGACGGCGGGAACGCGCGCATGCTGACGGACGGGTACGAAAACCTGGGCGCGGATCACCCGGTGTGGGTGGGGTAGGGATTTACCTGACCGTCGGAAACCGGGCAGCTGTCGCACAGAAGGTCACACTTAGGTCACACGTAGGTCAGCCAGCCGTGGGAGTCCTCGGCCTCGCCGGTGGTGATTGCGAAGAACCGGTCCTGGAGTTCCTTCGTGACCGGACCGCGGGACCCGCCGCCCACGGTGATGCGGTCGATGGACCGGACCGGCGTCACCTCTACGGCGCTTCCCACGAAGAATACCTCGTCGGCGATGTAGAGCATCTCGCGGGGAATGTCCTGTTCGACGACCTCGAACCCGGCGTCCTGCGCGAGCGTCATGACGGAATTTCGCGTGATGCCGCCCAGGACCGAGGCGGCCAGGCTGTTCGTGATGACCCGGCCTTCCTTCACGACGAAGATGTTCTCGCCGCTGCCTTCGCTGATCATGCCATCGGTATTCAGGGCGATGCCCTCGCTGTACCCGTTCTCGATGGCCTCCATGCGGATCAACTGGGAATTCAGGTAGTTTCCGCCGGCCTTGGAGAGGGCGGGGTGGGTATTCGGCGCGGGACGGGTCCAGGACGAGATGCACACGTCCACGCCGTTTTCCATTACGTCGTCGCCGAGATAGGCACCCCAGTCCCATGTGCCGATGGCGACTTCCACGGGGCAGCCCATGGGTTCGACGCTCAGCAGGCCGTAGCCGCGATAGACCACGGGACGTACGTAACAGGAAGCGTGCTTGTTGGACCGGATGGTCTCGATGACGGCTTCGTTGATTTCCTCCCGGGTGTAGGGGATCTCCACCCGGTAGATCTTGCAGGAGTCGAAGAGCCTGTCCGTGTGTTCCTGGAGCCGGAATACCGCGGGACCCTGATTCGTCTCGTAGCAGCGCATGCCCTCGAAGAAACTCGAACCGTAGTGGACCACGTGGGAAAGTACGTGGATCTTTGCGTCCTGCCACGGTACGAGTTTTCCATTGAACCAGATGTATTCGGCCTCCGGCAGGGTGGCCATGCACGATCTCCTTTCTGCGGTTCGGTACGCGTCACAATCTGGCGCAAACTAGGGGCCGAACCCCCCGTTGTCAAGGGCAAAAGGCCTTGACACCCTCTTCGCGAATCCCCTAGCTTACGCCATGACGAAACCGGACCATGACGCGGCATTCATGCGCCAGGCGCTGGACCTGGCGGCGCGGGGATCAGGCCGCACCAGTCCCAACCCCATGGTGGGCTCCGTGGTCGTCCGCGACGGCGTTGTCGTGGGCCGGGGATACCATCGTGAATACGGCGGGCGGCATGCCGAACCCCAGGCGCTCGAGGAAGCCGGCGACCGCGCTCGTGGGGGCGAGTTGTACGTCACCCTGGAACCCTGCTGCCACCATGGCAACACGCCGCCGTGCACGGACGCGATCATCGCATCGGGTATCGCCCGGGTCCACGTCGCCATGGCTGATCCGGACCGGCGCGTATCCGGCAAAGGGGTCGAGCGGTTGCGTGCGGCGGGCATAACCGTGGAAACCGGTCTCCTCGAAGCCGAAGCACGGGAACTGAACGCGGCCTATGTCCACCACCGGAAGACCGGCCGGCCTTTCGTGCTGCTCAAGCTGGCCCAGACGCTGGACGGCCGCATCGCCACGATGAACGGCCATTCGAAATGGATCACCGGAGAGGCCGCGAGGAAACGGGTTCACCTGATGCGCAGCCGGTCAGACGCCGTGCTCGTGGGCATAGGCACCGTATTGGCGGACGATCCCCGGCTCACGGTCCGCCACGTGGACGGCCGCCAGCCTCGCCGCATCGTGCTCGACAGCCGTGCCCGTACCCCGGTAGAGGCCCGGGTAATGAACGACGAAGCGCCGGCGACCATCTGCGTTACGGAAGCGGCGCCGGAAGACCGGATCGACGGACTCGAGCAGGCGGGTGCCGATGTACTCGTTCTGCCCGGCGGAGAGGGTTCCGTCCCGGTGGGACCGCTGAAATCGGCCCTTGGCAAGGCCGGGATCGTGAGCCTCATGGTGGAAGGCGGAAGCCGTGTGGCCGCTTCGTTCCTGCGGGAAAGGGCCGTCGACCGTATCGCGTGTTTCGTCGCGCCGCGCATCCTGGGCGAAGGGATCCCATCTGTCGCCGGCCTGGACGCTGTCGCCGGCCTGGACGCTGTGGCCGGCCTGGAACCGGACGACCTCTCTCGGACCATAGACCTGCGGGATACGAGCGTGGAGCGACTGGGCGACGATTTCCTCTTCACGGGAACGCCCGGTTACGCCTGACGAGACCACCTGACGAGACCATCGGCACGCCGCCCGGCACGGAGCAGGCTACGTGGAGCAGGATCCACCGTCCGCCGCGGAGCAGGATCCGCCGCGGAGCCGAAACGCGCCGTCCGCCGCAGACTAGAAACGCAGACGCAGGAACGCGGAGAAAAACGCATGTTTACAGGTATCGTTGAAACCATGGGTACCATACAGGCACTCGATGGAGAGCGGGACGGCCTCAGGCTTACCGTGGAGGCGCCGTCCATGGCGCCGGATTTCGAACAGGGCGCCAGCGTCGCCGTCAACGGTGTCTGCCTGACCGTCGTGGACACCGCCGGCGAGGCGTTTTCCGTGGAAATCGTACCCGAGACGGTCTCCCGGACGACCTTCGGCAGCCTCAAGGCCGGACACCGGGTCAACCTCGAGCGGCCGCTGCGTCTTTCGGACCGGATAGACGGCCACCTGGTCCAGGGACACGTGGATGGCGTGGGACGCATCGCGTCGCGGGAAGAGCGGGGCAACAGCCTGTGGTACGAGGTGGAAATCCCGGACGATCTGACGCCTTTCGTCATCGAGAAAGGGTCCATCGCAATGGATGGAATAAGCTTGACAATCGCCGGTCTGACGGGTAGTTTGGCAGCCGTATCGATCATACCGCACACCGCGTCGATTACGACGTTCGGCGGCAAGCGGATCGGTGACGAAGTGAACATGGAAGTGGACATGATCGGCCGGTACGTCGCGTCCCTTTTGCATGCCGGCAGCGCTGCGAACCCGGGAGCGCACCCGGGTCCGTCACCCATCACCGAATCCTGGTTGAAAGAGCGCATGTAGCGTCGGCAAGACCCCACGTAGGTTCGTAAGCTAACCGGGATCCGCCGAGACCGGTCCACCGAAAAACACGGTAGTAGAACATGTCGTCCCCCTTTTGCACCATCCCGGAAGCGGTCGAGGAGATCAAGTCCGGGCGCATACTGATTGTCATCGACGACGAAGACCGCGAAAACGAAGGCGATTTCATCATGGCCGCCGAAAGAACCACTCCGGCGGCCATAAATTTCATGGCCCGGTACGGCCGTGGACTGATCTGCCTTCCGACCACGCGCGAACGCCTGGAAGAACTGAAAGTGCCCGCCATGGTCGGCGAAGAGGTCAATACGGCGTTGCACAGTACGCGCTTCACCGTATCCGTCGATGCCGTGAATGGTACGACGTCGGGTATTTCGGCAGCGGACCGCTCCGAGACGGTCAGCGTGTTCGTCCGTCCGGAAAGCAGGCCCGACGACCTGGCCCGTCCGGGCCATATCTTTCCGCTGCAGGCCTTCGACGGCGGCGTGTTGCGCCGGGCCGGACACACCGAGGCCACGGTCGACCTGGTGAAACTGGCCGGCCTCTATCCCGCCGGCGTGCTCTGCGAAATCATGGACGACGACGGGTCCATGGCCCGCCTGCCCCGGCTGGTCGAGATCGCGAACGACCACGACCTGAAGATCATTACGATCAAGGACCTGATCGAATACCGCCGGAGCAGCGAGAAACTCGTCAAGCGGGTGGTCACGACGACCATGCCCAGCAAGTACGGGGATTTCGAGTCGCATCTTTATGAAGACGAGCTGACCGGCGAACACCACGTCGCCCTGGTCAGGGGTAGCGTCGACGGCGAGCAGAACGTGCTCGTCCGCGTGCACTCCCAGTGTCTTACGGGAGACGTGTTCGGGTCCATGCGTTGCGACTGCGGCGACCAGCTGCAGCAGGCGCTGAAGCGTATCGCCGCCGAAGGACGCGGTGTAATGCTGTACATGCGCCAGGAGGGACGCGGCATCGGGCTGGCCAACAAGCTCAGGGCCTATGCCCTCCAGGACCAGGGCCATGACACGGTAGAGGCGAACCAGGCGCTGGGCCTTCCCGTGGACGCGCGCGACTATGGGATCGGCTCCCAGATTCTGGCGGACCTTGGGCTGACCACGATCCGGATCATGACCAACAACCCGTCGAAACGGTACGGGATCGAAGGGTACGGGCTCGAGGTGACCGAACGCGTCCCGCTGCAGACCTTTCCGAACCGTTACAACGTGGGATATCTCAAGACCAAGCGCGGCAAACTCGGCCACCTGCTGGAATTCGACGAGCCACCCGACGATGTGGGGTTCGACAGCCTGTTGTGATTGCGGGTAATCCGGCCTGGAAAGATCAGCGCTGCCAGACCGCGGATTAACCGGAACCGCATGGTCCGCCTCGAAACTCGGCGCCGGTCCGTGGAAAAACCGTGATCCTGAAATCTGACCCCGAAGCGTCTGGTCCGGTACAAACGACAGTGACCGGCATGGAGCGAGCACGTGACGACAACCATTGAGGGCAGCCTGGATAACGGGGGAGAAGACCGGTACGGCATCGTGGCCAGCCGATTCAACGGCTTCATTACGGACTCCCTGCTCAAAGGCGCGCTGGACGGCCTCCTTCGCCATGGCGTGGATGAAGACCGAATCGACGTGGTCTGGGTACCCGGCGCCTTCGAGATCCCGCTGCCGGCCCGGAAGATGGCGGCAAGCGGAAGCTACGAAGCCGTGATTTGCCTGGGATGCGTCATCCGCGGCGAGACGTCCCATTTCGATTACGTGGCCGGGGAAGCCGCGAAGGGCATTGCCGAAGCCGCCAGGGACACGGGGGTGCCGGTGATCTTCGGCGTGCTGACCACGGAAAACGTTGAACAGGCAGCCGAACGCGCGGGTCCGATGGAAGACAACCGGGGTCGGGAAGCCGCCCTGGCCGCACTGAGAATGGCGGACTTGATGCGCAGGTTAAGCGGGCCAGGCGGGCCAGGCGGACCAGACGGGCCAGACGGGCCAGGCGGGCCAGGTGGGCCAGGCGGACCAGGCGGGACGAGCGGCCCGGGGGATCCAGAGTGAACGTACGCGCGGGGGAACGTCGCCTGGGCCGTGAACTGGCGCTGCATTCGCTTTATCTTGCCGAACAGACCGGGGGGGATCCCGGCAAGGCCCTTCCCGGGCTGCCCGGTTGGTCCCTGGCGTCCGAGCAAGCCCGAAGTTTTGCCGAGGCGTTGATCGATCGGCTGCTACAGCACGAAAAGACCGTGAACAGTCATATCACCGCGGTGGTGCGGCACTGGGACCGGGACCGCGTGGCCCGCATCGACGACTGCATCCTCCGGCTGGGCGCCTGCGAACTCATTGCTTTTCTGGATATTCCGACGGCGGTATCCATCAACGAAGCGATCGAACTGGCCAAGAAGTACAGCACGGAACAGTCCGGCGGGTTCGTCAATGGCGTCCTGGACGCCGTGGCCGCGAGACATCTCACGGCGGCGGACCAGTCCTGATCCTGCCCGATCGGCTTGCCGGCGCATAAACAGGGAATGATACCTCGACGTGCGATACGGCATGCTGTCCGACATACACGGGAACCTGGAAGCACTGGATGCCGTACTGGAAGCGATGGCCGGTGAACGCATCGGCCATTATCTTTGCCTGGGCGACATCGTTGGATACGGTGCGAGTCCCAATGCGTGCCTCGACCGCGTTTCCGGACTGACGACGGACGTGATCGCGGGCAACCACGACCATGCCGCGATCGGGAAACTGGATATCTCCACGTTCAACCCCTTTGCGGCGGAAGCAGCGCTGTGGACACGCCGGCAGCTTACGCCCGATGGCCGGCGCTACCTGGGGGCGTTGCCCTATGTCTGGCGGAACGATGATCTCTTCATCGTCCACGCGAGCCCGGCCCATCCGGAGGAATGGATCTACCTGTCTACGCCCTGGCAAGCGGACGAAGCCTTCGATGCGATGCCCGCCGGTGTCGCGCTTTGCGCACTGGGCCATACGCACACACCGATGATATTCGAGAAGCGGGCCGTGGAAGAACCCAGCAGACCAATCCCGCCGACAGCGCTTGAACTGGCCTCAGAGCGTAGATACATCGTAAATGTGGGCAGCGTCGGTCAGCCGCGGGACGGGGATCCCCGGGCGGCGTACTGCGTTTACGATACAGAGATGAAGAAGATCGAGATAAAGCGGGTTCCCTACGACCTGGAATCCGCGCAGCGGAAGATTCGCAAGGCCGGCCTGCCGGACATGCTCGCCGAACGGCTTGAATTCGGCCGGTGACTGAGGATTACGAGCACATGGTTGCCTATCGCGTTGTTTCCATGACCGGCATGGCGGTGGCGTTCATCGTATCGCTGGCCGTGTACACCAAGACCATCGCGCCCACGGTGCCCTTCTGGGACGGCGGCGAATTCATCGCGGCATCCTATATCCTGGGCATTCCCCATCCGCCGGGATCTCCGCTCTACATCCTGATCGGCCGGCTTTTCTCCGTACTGCCCGACCTGGGCATGGGCATCGCCTGGCTGGTGAACTTTTCCTCGTGCCTCTTCAGCGCGCTCACGGTGACGGCCGTTTACCTGGTCATCGTGAAGGCGGTTACGCTCAACCGGGAACGGGATCGGCTGTCCTTCTGCGAAAGCCTGGCGGTCTGTTGCAGCGCGCTGACGGGCGGGCTTCTGCTGGCCTTCTCCGATACGTTCTGGTTCAACGCGGTGGAAGCCGAGGTGTACGCGCTCTCCATGCTGTGCATGGTGGCCTGTACCTGGTTGATGCTGCACTGGGTCGAACGGCACGAGCAAAGCGGCAGCGAGCGATATCTCTTCCTGGTCGGCTACCTGGCCTTTCTCGGCATCGCCGTGCACATGTTCACCATGCTGATACTGCCGGCCGTAGCGCTCTGCGTGGTCTTCACGGACCGGGTCATCCGTTCGGACCGGAAACTGGTGCTGCTTTGCGCGGCCATGGGCCTGATCCTGTTCAGCGTCGTGGCTTCCATCGACGTGTTTTTCGTCGCGGTTCCCCTGGCCATCGCCGGGCTGGTCCTCACCAGGGGCCGGCTGCCGTGGGGCTACCCGGCGCTGCTGTGCCTGGCCGCGGTCGCCGTGACGTTCTTCGGCATGGACGGCGTGGGCGCATACAATGGACTTCCGCTGATCGTGATCGGCGGATTCGAGGCCACGTTCGGCACGGTGATGTTCAGCCTGGCGCTGGTGAGCGCGGCCCTCGCCCTGGTCTCGACCACGGCCGACGGTCCCGGGCGCTACAAGTGGCCGTTCTGGACGGTGGTGCTCTTTCTCGCCGTACTGGGCTATTCCGTGAACTTCTACGTGCCGATCCGGGCGGCCCAGCAGCCCATCATCAACGAAAACGACCCGTCGAGCTGGCAGAACTTCGAGGGTTTTCTGGAACGCAAGCAGTACGGCCAGGAAAGCATGTTCGAATCGATGCTCAACCGAAAGGGCAGCTGGTCCTCCCAGTTCGGAAACGGAGAAAACATGGGGTTCTGGCGGTTCTTTTCCCGTCAGTTCAGCGCCCCGTCCTTTCCCTTCTGGCTCTTTCCCGTCCTGCTGGTCGCCCTGGGCATCGTCTCCCAGGCGGAGCGGGACCGGCGCAGCGTGGTTTTCCTGGTCGCCATGCTGCTGATCTGCAGCATCGGGCTCATCCTGTACATGAACTTTTCGGACGGTTCGCGCGGCATACAGCGGGAGGTCCGCATCCGGGACTACTTCTACACGCCCGCCTTCGTATTCGCCGCTGTGCTGATGGGGATCGGCGTCCGGTCGCTGCTGACCCAGGTCGGCGTCTGGCTGGACCGGCTGCGGCTGCCCGTGGAGAAGGGTACGGCCGGCATCGCCGTGCTTATGACCGCACTGCCCCTTGTTCCCTTTGCCTATCACTACGAATCCCATTCCCGGGAAGGCAACTACATACCCTACGACTACGCCTACAACATGCTGCAGTCCTGCGACGAGAACGGTCTCATCTTCACGAACGGCGACAACGACACCTTCACCCTCTGGTTCCTCCAGGAAGTGGAAGGCATCCGCAAGGACGTGCGGGTGATCAATCTCAGCCTCCTCAACACGAACTGGTACATCAAGCAACTGAAGCACATGGAACCGAAGGTGCCCATCGCCTATACCGACGAGACCATCGACATGCTGAACATCCAGGGCTGGGAGGAACGGGAAGTGCATACCGCGGGCATTACGTGGACCGTGCCCCCGGCCGGCATGCTGGGAGAGGACATCGGATATCTCAGGGTCCAGGATTTGATGATCCTGCACATCCTGGAGCAGAACAACTGGGAGAAACCCGTATACTTCGCCGTGACCGTCTCGCCGGAGAACGACGTGGGCCTGGACGACTACCTGCAACTGGAAGGCATGGTCTGGCAGGTCCTCCCGGATCCCGATCCGGACCTGATGGACGTGGATCGGACGCGGCACAACCTCTGGAACGTATACAAATACCGCGGCATAGCGGATCCGGATGTCTACAAGGACCCGCAGGTCCGCACCCTCCTGCGGAACTACACCGTGTCCTTCCATCAACTGGCGCTGATCGAGTGGAAGCGCGGCCGGCCGGCCCAGGCTATCGAGACCATCGAGAAGTACCTGGAGTACAATATCACGAACGGCGCGTTCGAACGGCTGATGCTCATCCAGTTCAACGCCGATCTGGGCGAGTTCTCCGAAGTCGAGGACCTTGCGTCTGAGCTGGCCGGGGACTTCAGTACCTTCGACGGGTATACCATCCTGAGCCAGGCCTTGCGGAGACAGGGGCGCGAGTCGGAGGCCGCCGAACTGCTGGAACGGGGCGTTTCCGCCCATCCCGAATACACCACGGGATACGATCAGCTGGTGAATCTCTATTTCCAGATGGCTGATTCGGACCGCATGCTTGAAACGCTCGAGAGGTGGCAACGGATCGCGCCGGGGGATACGGTCGTACAGGAAATGATCGAGGATCTCGAGGATGCCGGCGATACGAGCGCGCCCTGAGGTCCTGCCGCGCCCCGGATCCTGATTCCCTGAGACCGGCCGCGTCCGGTGTCCGGGACGGTCCGGGGTCGTCGCGTCCTGCTGCCTATCGCGGGATGCCTGCCGGTTCAGTCAAATGCGCATTCTGGTCATAAACTGGAGGGATATCCGCAACCCGGAAGCGGGCGGCGCCGAAGTACACCTGCACGAGACTTTCTCGCGGATCGCCGCGTGGGGGCACCAGGTCACCGTGCTCTGCAGCCGGTTCCCCGGCGCGGCGGAATCCGAGCGGATCGACGGAATCGATGTCATCCGTCACGGCGGGAAATGGACGTTCAACCTTACCGCGCCCTGGTACTACCGGAGACGCCTGGCCCGCCTGCCCTTCGACGTCGTCATCGAAGACATCAACAAGATCCCTGCACTGATGCCCTGGTTTCTGAACGGTCCCCCGCTGATGGTCCTGCTGCACCATCTTTTCGGGACCACGTTCTACCGGGAAATCAATCCGCTGCTCGCGACCTACCTGTACTTCATGGAACGGCTGATCCCCCGGGTGTACCGCCGTTGCCTCTTCGAAGCGGTTTCCGAAAGCACCCGTGACGAACTTGTGAGGATGGGGGTCGCGGCGGACCGGATCAGCGTCGTGCACAACGGACTGGACCGCCGGTTTCTGGACGCAGGGATCAACGATGCGCCGGCCGCTCCGGTCCAGGAGGATGCGCCGGCCGCTTCGGACGGGAAGGATGCGCCTGCCGCTCCGGACGGGAAGGAGCCCGGCCTGGTCATCTACCTCGGCCGCCTCAAGAAGTACAAGAACGTGGATCACCTGATCCAGGCCATGGCGATCGTCCGCGAGGAGGTGCCCGGTGCGCGCCTGGTGATCGTGGGGACAGGCGACCGGCGGCGCGCGCTCGAGTCATTGACGCGTTCCATGGGCCTGGACGACGTGGTGCGTTTCACGGGTTTCGTTTCCGAGGATGAAAAACTGCGCCTGCTGACCTGCGCCGAGTTGGCGGCCTGTCCCTCGAGCAAGGAAGGTTGGGGGATCACCGTGATCGAGGCCAATGCCTGCGGCGTGCCGGTCGTGGCTGCGCATGTGCCCGGACTCAGAGACGCCGTGGTCGACGGGGAAACGGGCGTGCTGGTACCGCCCGGGGACCGGAAGGCCATGGCGCGGGCGCTGATCGGCCTGTTGCACGACCGGGAGGAGCGTGAACGGCTCGCCGGGAATGCCGTAGCGAGGAGCAGGCTTTACACCTGGGAGAATACGGCCAGGCAGACGCTGCAGGTTATCCGGCGTTCGATGGGGGAAAGCCCCGATGCCGCGTGACGAACCTGCGACAACGGATGACAGGGAGGAGAAGATGGACATCACCGTCGTGATTCCCCTGTTCAACGAGGCGGAGAGCCTGCGGGAACTCCACGAGCGCATTGTGGCGGCCCTCGAGGCGTCGGGGAAGTCTTTCGAGGTGCTTTTCGTCGACGATGGAAGCCGGGATGGTTCCTTCGACGAACTGCGCCGGCTCCGGGAAGAGGACGACCGGGTGAGGGCCATCCGGTTCCGCCGCAACTACGGGAAGTCCGCGGCGCTGGCGGTGGGCTTCGAAGCGAGCCGCGGCGAGGTCGTCGTGACCATGGACGGAGACCTGCAGGACGATCCCGCGGAAGTGCCCGGCATGGTCGACCTGTTGGGCGAGGGCTTCGACCTGGTCTCCGGCTGGAAGAAAACGCGGAAGGACCCGCTGTCCAAGCGCATCCCATCGAAGCTGTTCAACCGGGTCACGGGGCTCGTCAGCGGCCTGCGGCTACACGATTTCAACTGCGGCCTGAAAGCCTATCGCCGGGCCGTCGTGGAGACCATTCCCGTCTACGGCGAACTCCACCGCTATCTGCCGGTGCTTGCGCACTGGGCCGGTTTCCGCGTGACGGAAACGCCGGTGCTGCATCATCCCAGGAAGCACGGCCGCAGCAAGTTCGGCCTGGGACGGTTCACCCACGGGTTCTTCGACCTGCTGACCGTCTACTTCGTGTCGAACTTCACCCGGCGGCCGCTTCACCTGTTCGGCTCCTTCGGCCTGTTGTCCTTCACCGTCGGCGTGGGGATCGCGTTCTACCTGACCTGGCTCTGGCTGACCGGCGTCGGCATCGGGACCCGTCCCTTGTTGCTGTTCTCCGTATTTCTCATGGTCCTCGGTATCCAGCTGGTCTCCATGGGGCTGATCGCCGAAATGATCGCCCACCAGGCCCGGCGCACGGAAGACTACGCCGTCCGGGAGCGGCTGGGATGAGGTCATGACACCCACCCCGCGCGGGCGGATCTGCTTCTTCGGCACCTACGAACGCGATTATCCGCGCAACCGGACACTCGTCGAAGGCCTGAAGCGGTCCGGCTGGCAGGTCCTGGAGTGCCATGTGCCCCTCTGGGAAAAGGAACGCGACAAGACCGGCCGGTACCTGGGACCATGGTCGCTGGTGTTGCGCGCCGTGGAACTGAAGCTGGCTTACTTCCGGTTGTTGCTCAAATATGTCTTCACGGTCGGCCGCTACGACGTCATGCTGGTCGGATACATTGGCCATTTCGATATGCCGATGGCATGGCTGTTGACCAGGCTGCCGCGGCGGCCTCTCGTCTTCAGTCCGCTGATCTCCCTCTACGACACCCTCGTCGATGACCGCCGGTCCTTCGCGGACGGCACGCTCATGAGCCGGATCTTGCGCTGGCTGGACCGGCAGACCTGCGCGAAGGCCGACCTCGTGTTGCTCGACACGGAAGCCCACATAGACTACTTCGTACAGGAATTCAACCTGCCCCGGAAGCGGTTTGCCCGGGTATTCGTCGGCGCCGTGGAACCGGACGCGCAGGAGGATGTGAACGGAGCCACGCCCTCGGAGGACACTTCCTTCAGGGTCTTATTCGTCGGCAAGTTCATACCGCTTCACGGCTTGCCGTTCATGCTGGAAGCGGCGAACCGCCTGAAGGACGAACCGGAAATCGTCTTTCATTTCGTCGGATCGGGTCAACTGACCGAGGAAATACACGAGACCGCGCGGAGGCTGAACCTGGAAAACGTACGCTTCACCGATTGGATCCCCTACGAGCAGTTGCACCGGTTCCTGCAGGGATGGGGCGTATGTCTCGGTATTTTCGGTACGTCGGGCAAAGCGGCCCGCGTGATCCCCGGCAAGGTGTTCGTGGCCCTCTCGGCGGGCAAGGCGGTCATCACAGCCGATTCCCCGTCCGTCCGTGAACTGTTGACCGACGGGGAAAGCGCGGTGCTGTGCAGGCGCGGAGACTCGGAAGCGCTCGCCGGCGCCATCCGCCGGCTGCACGGGGACCGCGAACTGCTGCGCAGGATCGCCGAGGGCGGCAGCCGCGTCTTCCGCGACCACGCTTCCACGGTACAGATCGGACGATCCGCGACTGCCGTGCTGGAGAAGCTGATGACGGGCGGGGTCAATGCCTTTCGATAGCGCCAGCGCTAAACACTATGCTTCCAGGTCCTTTACCATGATCACGGCGTCTTCGGCAGGATTCGAATAGTAGGACTTCCGCAGGGCAACCGCGTGGTATCCCAGCCGGCTGTACATCGACCGGGCCGCCAGGTTCGACTCCCGCACTTCCAGGCTGGAGGAAGTGCACCCCCGCCGGACCGCCTCCCCGATAAGCCGCATCATCATCTCCGTTCCGACACCACGGCGCCGATGCCCGGCCGTCACGGCGATGTTGGCGACGTGCACCTGGTCAGCGGCGATCCACCCCACCAGGAAACCCGCGACCGTCTCCCCGGCCATCGCGACCAGGTCGACGGATGACTCCGACGTCATTTCATGGTTAAAGGCGGATTCGGACCAGGGCGCTGGATAGCACGCCCGTTCGATTTCCAGGACCTGAGGGACATGAGAACGGTCCATTTCCCGTATGACGAAGGGTTTCGCCTCGGCCATGGGTCATTCAGACGAGGTTTCGGCCCGTTCGCTCGGGCCGGGTGGGCCAGGAGAGGCATCCGGGCCGGGCGCAGCAGAGGCAGGCGCGGCAGGGGAAGCATCGGCCGGCGTCGTCCGTTCGGCCCGTTCGAGCCGGGAGGGCGGTTGCCTGGCGAAGTCGGTTTTCCGCAAATACAGGGGTTCGAGCGCGTTCAGGTCGGACTGCTCGCCCCGCTCGAGGCGGTCCTGGCCGAGAAACGCGGTCGAGGCGGCCATCGGCCGTCCCGTGCCGGCAGGCGGGAAGCAGGCCCGTTCTCCGAGCGCGGCGACGATGTCCGGGCGGTACGCGTCGACGCCGCTGCCGACGAGCAACACCTTGTCCTTGATGGATGCAAGCACGTCTTCGATCGGTCCCACCCTGAATTCGGATTGCCGCCTGGGACAGCCGCCGGACGTGTCGTAACGGGCTTCGTAGACCTGGCCCCTGCGGGCATCGGTCAGCACGTGGACGGGATTCCCGCAGCAGGGCACCTGGAAAGCGATGGCGTCGAGCGTGGGTACGGCGGCGACCGGCTGCTTCGTCACGTAGGCAAGGCCCTTGACCAGGCTCAGTCCCACGCGCAGCCCGGTATACGATCCGGGTCCGATCGAGATGGCGAACCCTTCCACTTCCGACCACTGCATTTCCAGGTCGCTCATCGTGCGTTCCAGCATTCCGGGCAGCTTTTCGGCGTGCACGCCGCCCAACTCCTGCGACGCTTCGGCCATCACCTGCCGGTCACGGATCACGGCGATCCCGGCGATCGTGGAAGAAGTCTCGAGTCCCACGACGATCATGGGCGGTTTCCTCTAATAACGCAGTCTGGCCAACAGCCAGCCGCCAATCAACAGCACGAAGATCGGAGCCAGATCGATCCGAACGTTGGTCTTCGGCACGGGGATAGGTGGAATGATCCGCCTGAAGGGCAACAGGACCGGCTCCGTGAGCCACGTCAGTATACGCACGAGCGGCGCGGATGGATCCGGGTTGAACCAGGACATCACCGCGCGGACGATGATCAGGACCAGGTATATACGAAGAATCTGAAGCAGGATCATGGTAATGGCCTATTTGACGACGACTGCTGCGCTCAAAATGCATGGGAACTTTACCGACCATCGAGGGCTTTGTCAACGACGAAGATACCGGGCGGGACGCCCCGGCCACCTGCGTCCCGAATCGACGCCGTTCCGGATGACGGCCGACCGGATCTCGAGCAGGCAAGTAACCTCTGGCGCGGCGTGATCCGCCCATCTATCTTACGGCAGTCTGTCGATACTCAGTTGGTTGCGGCGACACGGTCTCGCGGCGCTTCGGTACGTGGATGCGGAAGTCCGGCACCGTGATCCGGGGAACCGGAAAGCGTTGCCAGGACACCGATCGGAAAGGAGACTCATGGCGGATATCCGCGTGGATGGGGAGAAACTGCAGGCATTCACGGCGGCGGTATTCGAGCAGGCCGGCCTGACGCCTGCAGACGCGGCCATCGAAGCCGAAGTGCTGGTATGGGCGAACCTGCGAGGAGTGGACTCCCACGGTGTCCAGCGGGTCAACGGATATGTCCATGCGGTGGAAGCCGGACACTACAATCCCCGGCCGGACATCCGGATCGAACGGGAGACGCCCGCCACGATGCTCATCGAGGCCGACCGCGCCTTCGGACCGGTGGTGACGACCTACGCCATGGAGCAGGCCATCGCGAAGGCACGCGGAGCGGGCATCGGATGGGTGCTGATCCGTAACACGACCCACCAGGGCGCCATGGCGTATTACGCGCAGATGGCCGCCCGGGAGAACATGGCCGGCATCGCGTCCGTCTGCAATCCCCCGAACATGGCCCCACCGGGCGCGCGGGCGCCGGGGGTGCACAACAGCCCGATAGCCATCGCCGTACCGGGAAGCGACGGCCGTGCCATTTCCCTGGACATGGCCACGAGCGTGGCCGCTTTCGGCAAGCTGGACGTGGCCGTGGACCGGGGCGAGCCCATTCCCGACACCTGGGCGCTGGACGGAGACGGACATCCGACGACGGATCCCCGCAAGGCCCGGTACCTGCAGCCCGCGGCCGGCTACAAAGGCTATGGACTGGCCCTCATCTTCGAGTGCCTGTCGAGCCTGATGGTCGGCAATCCCCTGTTGACGGCCGCCCTCACGGGACCCGGCGCAAGGCCCGGCGTGCAGAATAGCTTCATTGGCGCCATCGATATCGCGGCGTTCACCGATCCGGTTCTGTACCGTCATCATATCGATGAGCTCATATCGGCGATGAAGGGACTGCCGCGTGTCGAAGGGGTCGACGAACTCTTCGTGCCCGGCGAGCCGGAGGAACGGGTCCACCGGGAGCGCATCGCGCACGGGATCCCCCTACCTCCCGGCACCCGGGACAAGCTTGCCGAGGTTGCGGAGAAATTCGGCCTGGAATTGCCGTGGGAGGCGTAGGAGGCGTAGGAGGCGTAGGAGGTGGTTCGTGAAGGATAAATCCCGCAGCGTCTATGGAATAGAACACTCTGGAGATCAAGCGCATGACCAGTGATTGGGGCTATTCGGAAGAAGGACTAAAGCACTACACCGCGTGCCGGACCATCGGGCCCATCGTGGTGGACGGACGGCTCGACGAGGATTCGTGGCGACTGGCTGCGAAGTCGCCGCGCTTCGAGGACCTGGAGGAACCGGGCCGGCCGGCGCTGTTCGACACGCGGGCCGCGGTGCTCTGGGACGACGACTATCTGTACGTGGGGTTCTGGGTGGAGGATCCCGACGTGCGGGCGACGTACACGGAGCGCGATTCCATGATCTGCGAGGAAAACGACGTGGAGGTGTTCATCGCCGGCAAAGACACCTACTACGAGTTCGAACTGAATCCCCTGGGCACGATCATGGAGCGGTTCTACGTGTGGCAGGAGGTCTACGTAAAAGGCGGCTACGGCGCGTTTCCAGAATTCGACCTTCAGGGCACCGATCTCGTGGATACGCTCGGAGGAATCAAGACCGGCCACGCCCATCCGCGCGGACGACGCTGGGCGTTCCGCGAATGGGACCTGCAGGGTCTGAAGTGGGCGGTGCACGTGGACGGCACCATCAACGACCCGACCGACCGCGACCGGGGATGGACGGCCGAGATCGCCTTTCCCTGGCAGAGCCTGAAGCATCTTGCGGACGGACGTCCGCTGCCGGCGCGGGACGGAGATACCTGGCGCATGGATTTCTCACGGTTCCAGTGGTTCGACGAAGGCGGCGTCAGGACGTGTCCGGGATGGGCCTGGAACAGCCACGGGATCTACGATTCGCACATCCCCGATCGTTTCAGCGTGATCCATTTCTCCGAGAAAGCGGTGGGTGAAGACGAACCGGAAGCGACGTGCGGCGAACCACGGACTACGATCGGCGAACCGGGAAATCGCGATGCGGAGGTGGGCGTCGCCGGTAGCGGGCAGCCTGCGGAGGCAACCCGGACCGGGTTGGCCGAACAGACCGGGCAGGCCGAACAGACCGGGCAGGCCGAACAGGCCGAGCAGACCGCACAGACTGAACAGTCGGAACGGGCAGCCCAGACCGCGCAGCCCGGGGGGGTCGTTCGATACCGGTGCCGGAAGTCACGAGGCGACCTGGCCGTGGACGGCGACCTGGGCGAGGAGACGTGGGCGCTGGCGGAGCGTTCCCGGCTGTTCAGCGATCACACGGGCGCGCGTGCCCTGTTCGATACCACGGCGGCCATGGCCTGGGACGACGAGGGCCTATACATCGGCTTCTGGCTGGAGGATCGCGACATTCAGGCCACCCAGGAAGAATCCGTCCACGAGGTACGCGAGGACAGCCACGCGGGCGTGCTCGTGACCGGTCCCGGCGCGTACTACGACCTGGCCGTGAATCCACTGGGCGCCACCTCGGAGATGTGCTACATCTGGAAGGAAGCCCACCGGGACGACGACCGGTTCCGCGTGCCGGAATTCGATCTGGCGGTCCACCAACCCGAGGTTCTGGGCGGCCACACGCGGACCGACATCCGCGACATGCGCTGGGCCTTCTCGGACTGGCGCATGCCCGGGTTGCAGGCCGGGGTGAAGGTGGATGGCGAACCAGGAAGAAGGGACCGGGTCGATCGGGGCTGGACCGTGGAGTTGTTCCTGCCGTGGACAGGTTTGAAATGGCTGGCCGACGGGCCGGCCGGCGTCCCCGCTCCGGGCGACGTATGGCGGATCGGCCTGCTGCGCCGGCAGGTGATCGACCAGCGCGGCCGTCGCTGGCAGGCCACGTGGACCTGGCAACCCCTGGTCCTGGTGGACGGCCGGATGCCCGATACCCACCTGGAACTGGAGCTTGCCGGTTCCTGAACTCAGTTCCGGCGCATGAATCCCGAGAAGAAGTCGTTGCCCTTGTCGTCCACCACGATGAAGGCGGGGAATTTCTCCACCTGGATGCGCCAGATCGCCTCCATGCCGAGTTCGGGATACTCCACCACCGAGACCTCCCTGATGGAGTCCTTGGCCAGCCGCGCGGCCGGCCCTCCGATGGACCCGAGATAGAACCCGCCGTGCTTCCTGCAGGCGTTGGTGACCTGGACGGACCGGTTGCCCTTGGCGAGCATGACCATGCTGCCGCCGGCCGCCTGGAACTGGTCCACGTAGGTGTCCATGCGGCCCGCCGTAGTCGGTCCAAAGGACCCTGAAGCGTACCCTTCAGGCGTCTTGGCCGGCCCCGCGTAGTAGACGCACAGGTCCTTGAAGTACTGCGGCAGGTCCTCGCCGCCGTCGAGCCGCTCCTTGAGGCGGGCATGGGCAATGTCCCGGGCGACGATCATGGGACCGGTCAGGGAAAGGCGCGTGGCGACCGGGTAGCCGCTGAGCGTGGCGCGGATCTCGGACATGGGCCGGTTCAGGTCGATTTCCACCACGTCGCCGCCCAGGGTCTCGTCCGCGATCTCCGGCAGGTATTTCGAAGGTTCGGTCTCCAGCTGCTCCAGGAAGATCCCGTCCCGCGTGATCTTCGACAGGATCTGCCGATCGGCGGCGCAGGAAACGGCAATGCCCACCGGGCACGAAGCGCCGTGCCGCGGCATGCGGACCACCCGCACGTCGTGGCAGAAGTACTTCCCGCCGAACTGCGCGCCGATGCCGATTTCCTGGCTCATCTTCAGCACCCTGGCTTCCATGTCGAGGTCGCGGAAGGCCTGTCCGTACTCGTTGCCCTCCGTCGGCAGGCTGTCCAGGAAGCGCGCGCTCGCCAGCTTGGCCGTTTTCAGCGTGTATTCCGCGGAGGTACCGCCCACCACGATGGCCAGGTGGTACGGCGGGCAGGCCGCCGTGCCGAGCATGCGCAGTTTCTCGTCGACGAATTCGAGGAACCGGTCTTCGTTCAGCAGCGCCCGGGTCTCCTGGAAGAGGAGGCTCTTGTTCGCCGATCCCCCGCCCTTGGTCATGAACAACAGCTTGTACTCGTCGCCCCGGTCCGCGTAGATCTCGATCTGGGCGGGCAGGTTGGTCCGCGTGTTCGATTCCGTGAACATATCGAGGGGCGCCTGCTGGCTGTACCGCAGGTTGGTGCTGAGGAAAGCGTTCATGGTGCCCTGCGAGATGGCGGACTCATCGTCGCCTTCGGTCCAGACGCGGTTGCCCTTCTTGCCCATGACGATGATCGTCCCCGTGTCCTGGCACATGGGCAGGATGCCGCCGGCGGAGATGTTGGCGTTCTTCAGCATCTCCATGGCGACGAAACGGTCGTTGTCGGACGCTTCCGGGTCGTCGAGGATCTTGCGCAACTGGGCGAGATGTTCGGGACGCAGCAGGTGGGAACTGTCGCGGATGGCCTGGTCCGCGAGCAGGATCAGGCCGTCCGTATCGACCTTGAGGATGTCCCTGCCTTCGAATGTACCCGCTGTGACGTGATCGCTGGTGAGCAGACGGTACGGCGTCGAGTCCTCCCCCAGGGGCAGGAGCTCGCGATGGACATAGTCGTTCAAGCCGGACGTCTCCTTACACGAAACGCACGTCGACGGTTTCGAAGCAGGTGCGTTGGGCGTCACATTCCGCCGGTCCCACGACCTTGTCATCGGGACCGATGCCCGACACGGAACGGACGCACCAGAACGAGCGGCCGGGCTTTTCTTCGGTAAGGGTCGTGTCGTTCTTCTCCGCCGTGTAGAACGACTTCGTTCTCAGGAAACGGCATACGGGTTGTGCCATGATAGACTCCTTGCTTGCGCCGCCGTACCTTCTACGACGCCAGGGCCTGAACGGCCTGTTTCACGAGGTTCTTCGCGATCTGCACCTTGTAACCGTTGTGCGGCATGGGCGCGGCGTCTTCCACCGCGGCCTCAGCGGCGCTTTCCGCACGGGCCTCCGTGATCCTGCGCCCCCTGAGGTAGTCTTCCGCCTCGACGGCGCGCCACGGAATGGGCGCTACGCCGCCCAACACGAGGCTGGCCCGTTCGCAGGTCCCGTTCACCACGGTCATCTGCGCGGCCAGGCTTACGAGGGCGAAATCGATGGACTCCCGCTCCCGCACCTTGAGGAACATGCCCCTGCTGTTCGCCTCCGGTTTCGGGATCGCGATTTCCGTCACGATCTCGTTGGGCCGAAGGATGTTCTCCCGCCGGATGTTCATTTCAGGCATGGTGAAGAAATCGTCCATGGCGACTTCGTTCCCGCCGCGGGGGCCATGGATGTTCACCGTGGCGCCCAGGGCCATGAGCGCGGGGGCCGCGTCGGAGGGATGGACGATGTAACTCGGTCCGGAACCGAAGATCGCGTGGTAGGTATTGACCCCGCCCACCGCGTAGCACCTCGCCCCGCCCTTTTTCAGGCACGGGAAATCCTCGCTGCGGTAATACCAGCAACGCGGACGCTGCAGGATGTTCCCCGCGAGCGTGGCCATGTTGCGGATCTGCGGCGAGGCGATGACGGAAACCGCCTGGTGAAGCACCGGATAGTCCTGCGAAACGGCGCCATGGCCTAAAACGTCCGTCAGCGTGGTGAGCGCGCCGACACGCAGTCCGGCGTCATCCTGCCGGATGTAGTCCAGTCCCTCGATGGACTTGAGGTTGACCACGCGTTTCGGGACGGCGGCGTAGTCCTTCATCTCACCGACCAGGTCCGTTCCGCCCGCCATGACCACCGCGTCGTCCCAGCTACGGCCCAGAAGGGAAGGCACCTGCTCTATCGACGTCGCATTGACGTAGGAAAAGTTCTGCATGGATCAGCCCTCCTTCACTGCGGCCAGCGCACTGAGCACTTTGTCGGGAGTGAACGGCATATCCCGTATCCGGGCGCCGCAGGCGTTGTAGATGGCGTTGGCGATGGCGCCGGGGGTCGGGATCGTCGCGGGTTCGCCGATGCCGATGACGCCCCGTTCCGGTTCGTCGTACCTGAGGATTTCGATTTCGGGGATGTCCGTGGAGCCCATGAGCTTGTAGTCTTCCAGGTTCGCGTTGACCATGTAGCCCGTCGCGGGATCCATGATCCGGTTCTCGTACATACCGTATCCGATACCCATCAGGACGCCGCCGTTAACCTGGCTTGCCCAGGTGAGCGGGTTCAGGATCATGCCGCTGTTGTGGACGGCCACGACCCGGTCGACCTTCACCAGGCCGGTCTCGGTGTCGACGCTGACCTCGACGAAGTGTACGCCGGGCACGCCGCTGTCCGAGTAGCCGGGCAGCCACTGGCCGTGAAAGAAGATGGGTTCGTCTTCGAGCTGAGCCGTCGCCTGTTGCCAGGTCATGCTCTTGGAAGGATCGCTGCCCACGAACACGTTGCCGTCCGAGGCCACGAGTTCACCGGGTTCCACGCCGAACCTGGGCGCGATCTTCTTGAACAGTTCGAGTTTCGCCAGCATCGTCGTACCCTTGATGGCGGGCGATACCGACGCGGCCGTGGTGCTTCCGCCGCTTCCGCCCGAATAGGGGTAGTTCGTGTCGCCGATACCGACGTCGACATCCTCCATCTTCAACCCGAATTCTTCCGCGGCGATCATGTGTACCAGGGTGAGCGTACCGGTTCCGATATCCTGCGTGCCACACCTCACCTGCACGCTTCCGTCCGGATTGATGGTACATTCCGCCTGCGTCCTTCCGCCGCCGCCGCCCCACCGGCACGATCCCACGCCCATGCCGGTCTTGATCCGGCCGGTCCCGGAATTGGGCGTGGCGCTCCGGCGGGTCTTCCAGCCGATGTGCTCCGCACCCATGGCCACCATGTTGCGCCGCACTTCATTCGGATCATTCATCTGGCGGACGTCGATCGGGTCCATGCCCAGCGCCTCGGCCAGTTCGTCCATCATGGATTCCATGGCGAAGGCCGCCTGGGGGTGTCCCGGCGCGCGCTGGGCGGCCATCGGCCCGGCGTTGGTGAACACGCTCGTCTGTTCGATGCGGTAGTTGGGGATCTCGTACAGGTACGGCGCACCGGGGATATTGGCGCTGCCGGCGACGCCTGGCGTACCGTAGTTGGTCCGCTCGTAGGCGACCAGCTTGCCGTCGCTTGTCGCGCCCAGCTTCACGTGTTGCACGGCGGAGGGCCGGTTTCCGGTAGCCAGATGCTCTTCCTTGCGCGTCAGCATCAGCTTGACGGGCGCTTCGGCCTTCCGGGCGAGCAGTGCGCAGATCACGCCTTCCTTGCGGGCGCCGAACTTGGCGCCGAACCCGCCGCCCATGAATTCCGTGATTACGCGGACGTTCGTTTCGGGGATTCCGAAATGCCCGGCCAGTTCGCCGCGCACGCTGAATACGCCCTGGGTGGAGGCCCAGACCGTCAGCTTGTCGCCTTCCCACTGGCACACGTTGCCGTGCGTCTCCAGCGCGATGTGGGACTGGACCTGGCACCGGTAGGTGGCCTCGAGCGTAACGTCGGCCTGTGCGAACCCCGCGGCGATATCGCCCTGCTCGCCGACCCTGGGCTCGCCCACGTTTCCGCGGTCGCTGTGCACCTGGGCCGAGTCCGGGTCCCGCGCCGTGTCTTCATCCACGACGAAGGGCAGCACCTCGTAATCCACGTCGATGGCGTGGAGCGCGTCTTCGGCGACTTCCGGCGTCGTCGCCGCCACGCCGGCGATTTCCTGTCCGGCGAACCGGCACTCCCGCGAGAAGACCTCGGGGTCGTCGCTGGGGAGCACCACGACCCTCACGCCGGGCAGCGCCATCGCCCGGGTGGCGTCGATGCGGTTGATGCGGGCCCGGGGATGGGCCGACCGCAGGATGCGACCGTAGAGCAGGCCGGGCAACTTGATGTCGGAGGTATACTTGGCGCGGCCCGTGACCTTGTCGACCGCGTCCACGCGGGTGTGGGGCTTGTTGATGTAGGTGTTCTTCGAAAGGTCTCCCCAGCCGCCTTCGCCGGTATCGGGGACCTGAATTTCTATTTCCCTGGGCTCACCGTCTTCCTGGATGGTGATCGTGACCGTCTTCATCTTCTGCTGCATCGGCTCACCCTCCCTTCCGCATCTTTTCGGCGGCGCTCATCACGGCCTCGAACACGTGGGGATAGGTGCCGCAGCGACAGATGTTGCCGGACAGACCCTCCCGGACCTCGTCCGGCGTAGGGTTGTCGTTGGCGTCCAGCAACGATTTGGAGGACATCAGGAACCCCGGCGTGCAGAATCCGCACATCAGGGCGTCCTTCTCGACAAAGGCTTCCTGGATGGGATGCAGATTGTCGCCGTCCGCCATGCCTTCCACGGTTTCGATCTTTCGGCCCTGGGCGTCCATGGCCAGTGTCATGCAGCTGAAGACCAGCTTTCCGTCCATCTCCACGGTGCAGGCCCCGCACTCGCCCCGGTCGCAGACCACCTTGGGACCGGTGATCTCCAGCCTGTCCCGCAGCGCGTCGGCCAGGGTCGTGCGCGCTTCCACCTCGACGTTGTGCGCGCGGCCGTTCACGTCGAGCGTTATGGTCGCCGACATGACTCCCTCGGCTTCCTGGGCGGCCGCCGTCCCGGCTTCTGAAACCAGGATGGCCGGCGCTACGGCCGCCGTAACCGCACCCGCGCCCGCGCCCTTGAGAAAACCGCGGCGCGTGAACCGGGTCCCCGATTTCGTTGTCCCCGATTTCGTTTCGGAATGGGACGATTCATCGGGCCTGGCTTCATCGTGTCGATCAGCCATAGGACCTCCTCTTCTACGTATTTATGCCATCGGGACTGACGATGTTTACGACAGAATCCGACTGGCGAGCAATCACAAGAACCGGAACCGGCAAGACCGGCGTTCTGTGGCAATCTGGTTGGGAACTACCTCGTGAATATGGCCGTTGGTCCGGCAGCCGTCAAGACCTTTCAATAATGGTTATACAGGGAACGAAGGCGTTGTCGTCAAACTAAAACAGGTACGCGTTTTCACTTGCGATTTCGGCCTGCGTGCCCTTAATTTCAAGGGGAGTACGGCCCCGACGTGAATGGGGACGGCAGCCGTTGATTATCGTCGGTCCACACGCCGGGATGATGCTTGCGAGCCGTCCGGCCCGAGCGGCCGGAACAGGGCGAAAGACATCCGGAGAACGGGAATGAAGCGTTACGCATTTGCCGCCATGGCCGGCGCCGCGGTGGGCGCCCTCGTGGGTGCGGAATTCTACCTGCGCCGCCAGGACCACGCGTACAACAGGGACCGCTGGTTCCACGAGGAATACGACGGCGCACATCCCTACATCGTGTTTCACAACCGGAGCGGCTGGGAACTGATGCCGGGCTACAGCGTGGCCGGCATCCGGATCAACGACTACGGGTTCCGGGGAACGGATTTCCCGAGGCGGAAGGATCCCGAAGCCGTCCGTATCATGTGTCTCGGCGACTCCTGCACCTTCGGCGCGCCCGGGGATGATTCACCCTATCCGTACCAGCTGGAACGGCAGCTGGCGCAGATGGACCTGGGACGCGATCACCAGGTGATCAACGCGGGCGTAGAAGACCACGCGTCCATCAACGCCCAGTTGCGCCTTCCCCGGCTTCTGGCCTTCGATCCCGACATCATGATCGTTTACATCGGCTGGAACGACATGTGGCTGGGGAACCCGAAGCACTATCCCGACATGCGCAGGAAGACCCAGTCCTACTGGCACTACGGCAACGGCGGCAACACGGGACTGAGGCTGCTGGACGAAGCCAAAGAGATCCTGGAACTGAACACGCCGCCGCCCATCGGCTCCTTCGACCTCGAGGACTTCCTGCCCGAGAATTTCGAATACAATATGCGCCGGCTCATCCGGACCGCGAAGAACGACCGGGTCCGCGTCGTCCTGACGACCCTGCCGACGCTCATCCCCCACGACGGCGCCGAATTGTCACCGCAAAGCCTGGACAAGCTGAGGTATCCGGCGTTCCTGGTCCGGGGAGACGTCGACCGGCTTACGCAACTCTACGATGTCTATGATAACTCGATCCGCCGGCTGGCCATGGAAGAAGATACGGACCTCATCGATCTCAACGCCGCTTTCTCCGGGGTGGACGGTGAACGCGAACGGTACTTCGCCGATACCTGGCATCCCACCATCGAAGGCAGCGAGGTCATCGCGCGGGCACTGGCGCAAGGTCTGCGGGACCGCGACATCGTAGGATAGTCCAGACCCGTTGAGACACTTTCTGAAATACACGGTGTTTCCCACGCCTCTAGGTGCCATGTACGCGGCGGCCAGCGACGCGGGCGTGTGCCGCATCACCTATGACGTCACGGACGAGGCCTTCGAGACGGACATGCTGAACCGATTCGAAGCGGACATGGCCTTCGTCCCGGATGACGACTTGCTGTCTTCGGTCGAAGACCAGGTCACGCGGTATTTCGCAGGCGAACTGAAGGTTTTCGACCTGCCCCTGGATTTCCTGCGGGGCACGCCCTTTTACCGGCAGGTCTGGCGCGCACAGCAGGCCATTCCATACGGAGAATGTCGTTCCTACAAGTGGGTGGCGGAGCGTTCGCGCAGGCCCAGGGCCGCCCGTGCGGTGGGCCAGGCCAACCGCAATAACGACATCAGCCTCCTGGTGCCGTGCCACCGCGTGATCGCCAGTGGCGGGCGCCTGGGCGGCTACGGCGGCCAGCCGGATATCAAGGCGTTTCTGCTCGATCACGAAGGCGCGGATTACATCCGCTGATTGCCGCCGCTGACCACTGCCGCTGACTGCTGCCGGCGCTTGCCCACAGGCGTTTTCTAACGCGCATTTGCCATTACGCGCTACCCGATGTGACTACCGTCTATGCCGCTGGACATTCCCAACCGAGTCTACTTCGCCTACGCCTTCCAGTGCAGATACCGCGAGCAGGCGCCCCGGATCAACGGCGTCCTGGACGACTGGGATACCGAGTACCTGGTACCCGACCTGGGTTTCCTGGAGAACCGGCCAAAAGCCGCGGACGTCTACATGGCCTGGAACGACGAGGGCCTGTACTTCGCGGTGGATGTACGCAAGCGGAAGCCCGTCCAGTCCCACTACGGACGGCACTGGACCGGGGACAGTTTCCAGGTCTGGCTGGACACGCGGGACGTGAAGTCCGCGCGGCGGGCCGGGCGGTACTGCCACCAGTTCAATTGCCTGCCCACCGGGGGCGGCGACAACGGAGACCGGGCCGTGGTCAAACCCACGCAGGTCGACCGCGCCCGCGAGAAGTGGAACATGCCGGAACCGGAAGCCCTCCCCATCGCTTCCCTGATAACAGACCGCGGTTACACGCTGGAGGTCTGCCTGCCAACGGAAGCGCTCAGCGGATACGACCCCGAAGAGTTTCCCCGCCTGGGTTTCACCTACTTCCTCAACAACTCGGAATACCCCGCCCAGTGGTGGAGCGCCGGGCGCGACCTGCGCGTCCACGTCGATCCCAGCACCTGGGGCACGGCGGTGTTAGAGCGGTAGTTGGACGTTTGAGGTACTGTGGAAAACTGGTTGCCTGTGGTTCACATATTCGTTAACATAGAATATGAGAACCATCAGTTTTTACCGAACGTCATCCGGTTTCTGACATCCGTTTGGCAGAGAAACGAAAACAGGACTACTTCAAGAGGAAAATCCGATGAGCGATTTAAGCAAGTACGTGGAATATCGCATGGGTAGCGATTCTGAATTTGCCAGGAACTACGATGAAGGATACCAGGAATTTAAAATTGGTGTGCTACTCCGGCAGGCGAGGGAAGATGCCGGCCTAACCCAGGAAGAAGTGGCACGCAAGTTGAAAACCAGGAAGTCTGCCATTTCGAGAATCGAGAATCATGCGGAAGACATCCGGTTGTCTACTCTTGGCAAATACGCTAAGGCGATTGGGAAGAAGTTGCAGTTTACGGTGGGATGAATTTCGATCAGGTCAGGGCGTGCATCTGCTACAGCAACCAGTACTTACATTAGCAACAACCACAGGTTCATAGTCCAGGTTGGGCGCCAGCCATCGTTCTACGGATTCGACGGGCATCCGCTTGCGCCGGGCGTAGTCCTCCACCTGGTCCCGCCCGATGTTACCCACGTTGAAATACCGCGCATCGGGATGGCCGAAGTAGAGGCCGGCGACGGACGGCGGCGGGTCCATGGCGTAGCTTTCCGTCAGTGTGACACCGGTCCGGTTCTCGACCTGGAGCAGGTCGAAGATCCGGCGTTTCTCCGTGTGATCGGGACAGGCCGGGTAACCAGGCGCCGGCCGGATGCCCCGGTATTTCTCCCGGATCAGGTCTTCGCCGGAAAGGTCCTCGTCCCGGCCGTATCCCCAGGCGCGCCGCGCCCGCTGGTGGGTGTGTTCGGCAAAGGCCTCGGCCAGTCGGTCGGCAAGCGCCTTGACCATGATGGCCCGGTAGTCGTCGTGGTCGGTCTCGTACCGCCTCACCAGTTCGTCGAGACCGATACCGGCCGTAACCGCGAAGGCGCCGATGTGGTCCTCCGTGCCTTCAGGTCCCACGAAATCGGAGAGGGCCAGGCAGGGTCCGTCCGCCGAACGCGGCCGTTGCTGGCGCAGCATGTGGAACGTAACCAGCGCCTCCGACCGGCCGGCATCTTCGAAGAGCACGATATCGTTTCCGTCGGAGTGTGCGGGAAAGAACCCCCACGCGGCCCGGGCCCGAAGTGACCGCCCATCTACGATTTCCTCTAGCAGGCTCCGCGCGTCTTCGAAGAGTTTCCGCGCCTCGCTACCGATCAGTTCGTCCTCCAGGATGGCCGGATACCGCCCACGCAACTCCCACGCACTGAAGAAGGGCGTCCAGTCGATATAGGGGACGAGATCTTCCAGGGGGAGATCTTCATCGACGCGCACTCCGGTGAACCCGGGCACCGCAATGGTATCTTCCGACCATTCGAGGGACGGCCGGCGTTCGCATGCCTCGGCGAACGGCACAAGGGACCTGCGCGGCGTGCGGTTTTCGTAGGTATCCCGAATCTGCTGATAGTCCTTGCGCACCCGCCGGGCGTAGTCGGGCCGCAGATCCTCGCTGATCAGGCTCCCGGCCACTTCAACCGCCCTGGAAGCGTCCGTTACATGCACGGTCGGCCCGTGATAGAAGGGTTCGATCTTGATCGCCGTGTGCCTTCGGCTCGTTGTGGCGCCACCGATGAGCAGGGGCAGTTCGAAGCCGTTGCGCTCGATTTCGCGGGCGACGTGGATCATCTCGTGGAGCGACGGGGTGATCAGCCCGCTCAACCCGATGAGGTCGACGCCTTCGTCCATCGCGGTCTGGATGATTTTCTCCGCGGGTACCATGACGCCCAGGTCGATGATGCGGTAGTTGTTGCATCCAAGCACCACGCCCACGATGTTCTTCCCGATGTCGTGCACGTCCCCCTTGACCGTGGCCAGGAGGATGGTCCCCTGGTACTGTCTCTCTCCCGAGTCGCCGTGTTCGGCTTCCATGTGAGGGACCAGGTGGGCCACGGCCTTCTTCATGACCCGGGCGCTCTTGACCACCTGCGGCAGGAACATCTTCCCCTCGCCGAAGAGGTCTCCGACGATGGACATGCCGGCCATCAGGGGCCCCTCGATGATGTGGAGCGGCCGGTCGTAGCGTTGCAGGGCCTCGTCCATGTCTTCCTCGATATGGTCGGCGATGCCGTTGACCAGGGCGTGGGAAATGCGTTCATCCAGGCCGTCTGCGCGCCATGCTTCATCTTTCTCTGCCCTGCCGGCCGCGGGCCCTTTACTGGACGCCGCGAATTCGAGCAGCCGTTCGGTGGCGTCGGGGCGGCGGTTGAATAGCACGTCTTCGACCATGCGGAGCACTTCCGGGTCGATATCCTCGTAGATCGCCAGCTGTCCCGCGTTGACGATGCCCATGTCCAGGCCGGCCTGGATGGCGTGGTAGAGGAAGGCGGCGTGCATCACCTCCCGGATATGGTCGTTGCCGCGGAAAGAGAAGGAGATGTTGCTCACGCCCCCGCTGACCCTGGCCAGGGGATGCCGCGCCTTGAGCCGGCGCACCGCCTCGATGAAATTGACGGCGTAGTCGTCGTGTTCCTCGATCCCGGTGGCCACGGTGAGGATGTTCGGATCGAAGATGATATCCGTCGGGTCCATCCCGATCTCTTCGGTGAGGATCCGGTAGGAACGGCTCAGGATCTCCACCTTGCGGTCGGTATCCGTGGCCTGGCCCTCCTCGTCGAAGGCCATCACCACCACGGCGGCGCCGTACTTTTTGGCCAACCCCGCCTGGTCCTTGAAGACCTCCTCGCCTTCTTTCAGGCTGATGGAATTGGCGATGCTCTTGCCCTGGGCGCATTTCAGTCCCGCCTCGATGACCGGCCAGCTCGAACTGTCGATCATCACGGGGGTCGCGGCGATGTTGGGTTCGGACGCGATGAGGTTCAGGAAGGTGGTCATCGCCCGTTCGCTGTCGAGCATGCCCTCGTCCATGTTCACGTCGATGATGTTCGCCCCGCCTTCGATCTGCTGCCGGGCCACACCGAGGGCTTCCTCGTATTTCTCCTGGCGGATGAGCCGTGCGAACTTGCGCGATCCCGTCACGTTCGTGCGCTCGCCTATCATGGTGAAGTTGCCGTCGGGCCGCACGGTGAAGGTCTCAAGGCCGGCATAGCGGGACAGGGGCTCGCCGGGATGGGGAACGCGCAGTTTCCCCCGCTGCCTCACGGCCTCGGCGATCGCGGCGACGTGTTCGGGCGTGGTGCCGCAACATCCGCCGACCATGTTGAGCCAGCCTTCTTCCGCGAAATCGCCCAGCACTTCAGCCATGAGCTCCGGGGTGTCGTCGTAGCCCCCCATTTCATTCGGCAGTCCCGCGTTCGGATAACAGGTTACCGGGAGATTCGCGATGTCCGAAAGCTCCTCTACATAGGACCGCAGATCGGTGGCCCCCAGGGCGCAGTTGATCCCCACGCTGTAGAGTTCCCCGTGGCGTATGGACGTCCAGCAGGCCTCCACGGTCTGGCCCGACAGGGTGCGGCCGCTGGCGTCGACGATGCAGAACGAAGCCATCACGGGCACGCGGTGCATGCCCTGGTCGAATAGCGTGTTGATGGCGAACAGGGCCGCTTTCAGGTTGAGCGTGTCGATCTGGGTCTCCACCAGGAGCACGTCCGCGCCGCCGTCCAGAAGTCCCCTGGCCTGCTCACTGTAGGCTTCCGCGAGTTGATCGAAAGTCACGGACCGGTAGGATGGATCGCTGACGTCGGAGGCGACAGATGCCGACCGTGTCGTGGGCCCCATGGTCCCGGCGACGAAGCGGGGCCGGGTGGGATCTGCGTCCATGGATGCCGCGGTGGCCCGCTTCGCTGTTTTCGCCGCCGCCACGTTGATGTCGTATACCCGGTCCTGCAGGCCGTAGTCGGCCTGGGAGATCGAGGTGGCGTTGAAGGAATTGGTCTCTATGATGTCGGCGCCTGCATCCAGGTACTGCCGGTGGATCTCCTCGATCAGATCGGGTTTCGTGATCGACAGCAGGTCGAGATCGCCCCGGAGCGGGACCGGATGGTCTTCGAACGCTTCACCGCGGAAATCGGCCTCATCGAGGGCATGGCCCTGGAGTACCGATCCCATGGCGCCGTCGATGATGAGGATGCGTTCGGATAGAAGCCGGTCCAGCAGGCGGTGGGTTTCAGATGCAACGAGAGGGAACTTGCCGAAGATTAAGGCTCCTTCACGAGGTTTTAGTTTGCGGGTCGTCGCACGCTATTCTGCTTTCAATTTACGGGAGGTACGCGGGATCGTCAAGGAGTGGTCCCGGGGATCGTCAAGGAGTGGTCCGGGAGATCGTCAAGGAGTGGTCCTGGGGATCGTCACGTTCAATGCAATTGATCTTCCCATCTCCTGCACGACGTTATATCATGATAATATACCATGAAATCACAAGCACGGACCGCGGAACAGGAATCGATTAAGGAGCGCAAAAATGTTCAAGCTTAAAAGCGACGATACTTCGGGAAGGTCAGAGGCGAGATCTGGACTTTCGCGCCGGGGATTCCTCAAAGGCGCCCTGGCGGGTGCCGGTGCGATTTCGTTTGGCAGTTACGAGGCCGTGGCGCAGATGGTGGGCGGACCTTCTGTCCGCGGCTGGGGCGTGCCCCCCGGACTGGTACGCATCGACAGCAACGAAAACGCCCTCGGTCCGTCACCCCGGGCGGTCGAAGCGGTGCTTTCCCTGGTGACCAGCATCAACCGCTACGGCCAGAACCCGGATCTGCTGGGCAAGCTCGCCCGCAGGCACGGCGTACCCGTCGTGGAGTGGACGGACAGCCCCTTCGCGCCGGTGCCGGGTTCGTGGATCGCCGTGGGCGCCGGGTCGTCGGACCTGCTGTTCGCCATCGGGCACGCTTACCTACGTGAGGGTACGGAAGCGGTCGAAAGCCTGCCTGGCTTTGGTTTCCTGACCAGACTCGCCAAAATGCAGAACGCCGATTCCATCCGGGTGCCGCTTCTGGCGGGCATGAAGCCCAATCTCGACGTTCTAAGCGCGTCCGTAACGGATCGCACGGCCGTGGTTGTGGTGACCAGTCCGGGCAATCCCACCGGCCAGTTGACGCCCCTCTCCCAGCTGAAGCCCTTCGTCGCGTCCATTCCCGAACAGGTCATGGTACTCGTCGACGAAGCGTACATCGAATTCGCCGAGAACGAGGCAGACCGAGAAGGCGCGGCGTCGCTGATCGCGGATCACCCGAACGTCATCGTGACGCGCACGTTTTCCAAGGTATTCGGCATGGCCGGCATGCGGGTGGGCTACGCGGTCGCCCGCCCGGAGGTGATCGAGCGGATCGGCCGCCATCGGGCCAACACGCTCACCTTGCTGTCCACCCACGCCGCGTCGGCCGCCCTGGATGACACGGACCACCTGCGGCGCTCACACAACCTTGTCATCGAGGGCAAACGCTATTTCTATGCACAGCTGGACGCCATGGGCATCGAATACGCACCGAGCGAGTCGAGTTTCGTGATGATGAACATGAAGACGGACGTGGACGAACTCGTCCGTCGCCTGCGGGAGGATCACAACGTCCTGGTGGGCAACGCGAAGGCGCGCTGGAATATCGAGGGCTGGATCCGCGTCACCGCCGGCCTGCCCGAGGAGAACGAGGCGTTCATCGCGGCGCTGAAGAAGGTGCTTGTGAGTAGCTGAGTGGCGTGCGCCAAACACCAATTGCAGCTGAGCGGCGGACGGGCCTCACTCCCCATGCAGCGCGTCCGCCGGATTGGCCGTCGCGGCCTTGTATGCCTGGTATCCCACCGTCATCCAGGCTATTGCGAGGGCGGCAAGGCCCGATATCACGAGTAACCACAGGCTCAGTTCCACCCGGTAAGGGAAGTCCTCCAGCCAGGCGCCCATGACAAAGTAACCTGCCGGCGCGCCCAGGACGAAGGCGAGCAGTACCAGCTTCGTAAAGTCCCGGGACAGCAGCGCGACCACGTTCGCTATCGAGGCGCCGAGGACCTTGCGGATCCCAATTTCCCGGGTCCGTTGCTCGGCCATGTAGGACGAAAGCCCCAGGAGTCCCAGGCAGGCGATCAGGATGGAGAGCGCGGCGCCGGCGATGAATACCGATCCCAGCCGCTGATCGGCCGCGTATAGCGCTTCGAGATTCGCGTCGAGAAACGAGATATCCATTTCGGGATGGTTCGGATAGGTAACGCGCCACTGGTCCCGAAGGATTTCCAGCCCTCGGGACAGGCTCTCCCCCCGCATCCGGATGACCATGATCGGCCCCGGCGTGTTGAACAGGATGATCAGCGGTTCGATGCGTTGCCGCAGCGACTGGTGATGGAAGTCCTCCATGACGCCGATCACCTCGTGTGACGGCGCGGTTTCAGGTGAACCGGAGAATCGGAAGGTCTTTCCAATCGGGTTTTCCCAACCCAGTGCCCGGACGGCGGTTTCATTGATCAGGCAGGCGGACGAATCCGTGGCGAAGGCGGTGGAGAACGTACGCCCGGCAACGATCGGTATATCCATCGTTTCCACGAAGTCGAAGTCTCCCCAGATCGTCTGGTAAACCGGACTCCGATCGGGCGACATGCCTTCAGGCGTCATCATGTTCGTACTGACCCGCGAACCCGGCACGCTGCTCGACGTACTCACTTTCAGGATTTCGGGATACTGGAGTACCGCGTCTTTGTAGGCCGGATACCCTCTGAGTTCTTCCGCGGTCGGCATGCGGACGACCGCCAGGTGCTCGCTGTCGAATCCCAGCCGCGTGTTCTTCATATACGCCAACTGGCTGTAGACGACGGCCGTACCCACGATCATGGCGATCGAGACGCTGAACTGGAAGGTGATCAGCGCTTTCCTGAGCAGCGAATGGGAAGCGCCGGCTTTCAGCGCCCCGGTTAGCACGGCGACGGGCCTGAAGGAAGACAGCAGGAACGCGGGATATACGCCGGCGGCCAGACCGACGAAAAGCGTGATGGCCGCCAGGGCCGGCACCAGCCAGGCCGACCGGTAGTCCATGCCCAGTTCCTTGCCGGACAACAGGTTGAACTGCGGCAGCAGCAGATGTACCAGGACGAGGGCGACGGCCAGCGCAATCAGGGCGAGCAGCACCGACTCTCCGATGAACTGCCTGATCAGCTGGACCCGCTGGGCGCCCAGGACCTTTCTGATTCCGATCTCCTGCGCTCTGCGGGCGGAGCGGGCCGTGGACAGGTTCATAAAGTTGACACTGGCGATCACGAGGATGAAGACGGCCAGCGATGTGAATATGTATACATACCGGATGTCGCTGTTGGGCCGGATCTCGAAATCAAGGTCGGAGTGCAGGTAGATTTCCGTGAGGGGCTGCAGGTAGGGACTGGCATCGATGCCGATGGACGCGTACATTTCGCCCAGATATCGGTCCAGGAACGGACGAAACCTGGATTCCATATCCTCGCGCGTATGCCCTTCCCGCAGCAGAAGATAGGTATACAGGTCGTGGCTGGCCCCGCTCTTCTGAATATCGTCCGGATCGCTGTAGTAGATCGTGTTTGGCGCCAGCGTGGCAAAGGAGGCCAGGAAGTCGAAATGGAAATGCGAGTTCCCGGGCATATCCCGCATGATGCCGGTTACGGTAAACTCATACAGGTCGTCGCCGTGGATTACCCGGCCGATGGGGTTCTCGTTACCGAAATACTTGCCGGCCATGGATTCGGACAGGACCACGGTATGAGGTTCGGTCAGGGCGTTCTGGGAATTGCCCTGCAGGAGCGGGATGGTGAAGACGTCGAAGACCGACGAATCCGCGAACACGAAATACCGCTCGTAGAACCGTTTGTCGCCGGATCGAATCAGCCACCGGGAGTTGGGCGGTTTGATCCGGGTGAAGCGCTCGACTTCCGGGTAGTCCCGTGCCAGGACCGGTGCCCAGGCCGCGGGCGTGACCGCCGCTTCGATCGATCCGCCCGTTGTCGTGGCGGACTCAGCGATACGGTAAATGCGGTCTTTATGTTCGTGATACTGGTCGTAACTGAGTTCGTCCTGTACGTAAAGCAGGATCAGGACGCAGCTTGCCATGCCGATGGCCAGCCCCAGGACGTTGATGGCCGAATAGCCCTTGTGCCTGAGCAGGTTACGTATGGCGATGGTGAGGTAGTTTCTGAACATGGAGCAGTCGGTTGCGTAGTGGTCCGGTCACGGTTACCTGGACTAATATACGACCGCCTCACTCGGCATGCAACGCGTCCGCAGGATTGGAGGCCGCGGCTCTGAAGGCCTGGTATCCCACCGTCAGCCAGGCGATCAGCAGCGCGGCGAGGCCCGAAAGTGCAAATACCCCCAGGCTCAGTTCGACCCGGTACGGGAAATTATCCAGCCACGTATGCATGACGTAGTAGGCCGCGGGCGCCCCGACCACGAATGCCAGCAGGATCAGTTTCGTAAAGTCCCTGGACAACAGCAGGACCACGTTCGATATGGTCGCGCCGAGGACCTTGCGCACCCCGATCTCCCGGGTCCGTTGTTCGGACATGAAGGACGAGAGACCCAGCAGTCCGAGGCAGGATATGAAAATGGAGAGTATGGCGCCGGCCACAAAAACCGAGCCCATCCGCTGTTCCGCGATGTAGAGCCGCTCCAGGTCCGCATCGAGAAAAGAGTAATCCATGGCGGGATGGCTGGGATAGATCTTCCTCCACTGCTCCTCCAGGATTTCAAGTCCCCGCGTAACGTTGTTTCCCTGTATCCTGATCTCCATGAACGAAGCGGCTTCCGAAAGCAGACGGATCATCAACGGTTCGATCGGCTGATGCAGCGACTTGTTGTGGAAATCCTCCATGACGCCGATGACCTCGAAAGGCGGACTGGAATCCTGCATGCCCGTTATCTTGAAGGTCCTGCCGATCGGGTTCTCCCATCCCAGGGACCGCACCGACGCCATGTTGATGAGACACGCGGTGGAGTCCGAGCCGAATTCCCGCGAAAATGTACGGCCCGCCGCCATTTCGACCCCAAGCGTTTCAATGAAGTCATAGTCCGACCAGATAACCTGGTAGACCGGGCTCTGGTCCTCGGGCACGCCCTCCGGCGTAACCAGGTTCAGGCTGGGTTGCCCGCCCGGCACACTGGTCGAAGTGCTCGCGTTCAGAATCTCAGGATACTGCAGGACCGCGTTCTTGAAGGCCGTATAACCCTTGATGGCTTCGGCGTCCGGCAGTCGTACAATCACCACGTTCTCCTTGTCGAAGCCCAGGTTCTTGGTCTGCATATACTCCAGCTGGTCGAGCACTACGACCGTGCCGGTGATCATTATGATGGAGACGATAAACTGGAACGTGATAAGGGTCTTCCTGAGCAAAGACTGGGCCGCGCCCGCTTTCAGCGCGCCGGTCAGCACGGCAACGGGTCTGAAGGAGGACAGGATAAAGGCGGGATAGCCGCCGGCAACGATCCCCGTGAGCAGCGCGATGGCCACCAGGGTCGGCACCAGCCAGATCGACTGGTAGTCCATCGCCAGCGACTTGCCCGATACGGCATTGAACGGGGGCAGGAGCAGGTGGACCACGGCCAGCGCGATGAACAGCGCGATCACGGAAAGGAAGATTGACTCGCCGGTAAACTGCCTGATCAGTTGCTGCCGCTGGGCGCCAAGCACTTTCCGAATGCCCACCTCCTGTGCCCTGCGGGCGGATCGTGCCGTGGAAAGGTTCATGAAGTTCACGCAGGCGATCAGGAGCACGAACACGGCCAGGGACGAGAAGATGTAGACGTACCGGATGTCGCTGTTGGGGCCTAATTCGGCTTCCATGTTGGAATGCAGGTGAATATCGGTGATTGGCTGGAGAAAGGGCCTGGCGACAATGCCAATACTTTCAAGCATATCGCCAAGGTGCCTGTCCAGAAACTCGGGGAATTTGCGTTCCAGATCTTCGGGTTCCTGCCCTTCCCTCAGAAGCAGATAAGTAAACACGTCATGGTTGAACCCTTGGTTCTGCATGGTCGACGGTTCGTTGTACAGATTGAACGGCGCAAGGGAGACATAGGAAGCCAGGAAATCGAAATGAAAGTGCGAGTTCCCGGGCATGTCCTCCATGATGCCGGTAATGGTGAACTCGTAGAGGTCGTCTCCCGTAATCACCTTTCCGACCGGGTTCTCGTCCCCGAAGTACTTGGCCGCCATGGACTCGGACAACACCACGGCACCTGGTTCGGCCAGGGCCGTCTTCGCGTTTCCCTGGACGAGCGGAATGGTGAAGATGTCAAAGACGGACGAATCCGCGAACACGAAGTACCGCTCGTAGAATCGATTCTCCTCGTACCGGATGAGCCAACGGGAGCCGGGCGGCTTCAGCCGGGTGATCTGCTCGATCTCGGGGAATTCCTCCGCCATCACCGGGGCCCAGGGCGGAGGCGTAACCGCCGCTTCGATCGGCCTGCCCGCTATCGTGGCGGATTCCACCAGGCGGTAGATCCGGTCGCTTTTCTCATGGTACCGGTCATAGCTGAGTTCGTCCTGCACGTACAGCAGGATGAGAATGCAGCAGGCGATACCGATGGCCAGCCCCAGGACGTTGATCGACGAATAGCCCTTGTGCCTGAGCAGGTTCCTGATGCCGACGATGAGGTAGTTTCTGAACATGAGGCGGGCCGTTACGTGGTGGCTATGTCACAGAAGTCGTGGTTAGTCAACTCCGGATCAACCAGGTTATGTGGATTCATTAGAGTCGGTTTTTCTTTTCCGTATTATACAGATGAAGAACCATGTCGCCAGGGCTATGGGTACCAATATGAATAAGACGATTGCCAATATGATTAACTCGGTCACTCCAAATGAACTCATCATGCACTCCATGAACAGGTGACGGTTTTATCCCCTACAGGTTTACCCTTTTGATGTTAAGACCCACCGGGGTTGTCGTTTGTTTCATGACCAGGTAACGGCCCTTACCACAGCACGCCGAATAGCAAGCCCGATGCGATGGCCAGGTAGCCCAGGGCCAGTACGCCGGGTCGCCGGAAGAGCGGCAGGCCGCCGGGCGGCAGCTTGAAGGGATAGGCGCCACGTGTGGGCGACTCGGCCAAGGTCTTCTGCAGCCAGGTCCCTTCAAGGGCCTTCAGCCGGTGGGCCATGCGATTCCGCACCGAGGCGATGTCGTTCTGCCGGGCGTAGACGAGTCCTTCCAGGTCGTCATCCGAAACGGGGCCGCGCCGAAGCGTGATCACCCACGATGCGATCAGCATGCCGGCCGCCGGCAGTACGATGTTCCACAGGTAGGTCCACCAGGTATTGGTATACCATACGGGCAGGCCCCAGTCCAGACTCTCGCCCAGGATCGCCGACACACCATAGGCCAGTCCGACGAGCAGGCCCACGATGCCTGTCTGCCGGTGCACGCGGGTGAATACGCCCATGAGGATGACCGTCATGAGCGGCACGGCGATGGCGCCGGCCAGCCGTAGGTAGAAAGCGAGCATCCCCTCCTGGATGAAAGGCACGTAGGCGAATCCCAGGGCCATGATAAAGGGGGCCGCGATACGTCCTACGCGGGTGTAATGGGCGTCCGACGCGCGTTTCACGATGAACCGGGCGTAGATGTCGCGGACGAAGAGGCTGGAGATGCCGATACCGATGGAGTCGAAGGTGGAGTAGCCGCCCGCGATCAGTCCGGCGACCACCAGTCCGATCAGTCCGTGGGGCAGGTAGGCCTGGATCATCAGGGGATAGGCCTGGTCGATGGTTTCGAGTCCGGGAAAGTCCGCCCGGGCCATGGGACCCATGGTGACGTTGAACCAGAGGCATATGGCCGTGGCGGTGCTGGCCACCACCGCGGCCATCTTGAAGTCCCATTCCGACCGCGCGCCCAGGAACCGGATCGCCTCGTACTGGTTGATGACCGCGTACATGGTCAGCACCACGATGAAGCTCAGGATGACCACCACCGCGGGTACGCCCGGCGGCGCATAACCGCCCACGTGGAGGAGGGTGTCCGGAAGCGTGGGATCCACGGCGGCCAGGCGTTCGTTCAAACCCGACCATCCGCCACCCCTGACCCAGACCACGATCCACAACACGAAGGACCCGATGATCATGGCCACGCCCTGGACGGCGTCGGTGAACACCCCGGCCTGCAGACCGCCGCGGACGACATAGAGCGTCGCCGACGCCGCCACCGCCACCACGACGAACCAGCTGGCGGTGGAAGAGAACCCAGCGAGGACGCTCAGTACCAGGAACATGGAGAAGAAGATGTTGGCGAGGACGTTGGTGCGGGACTGGATGTTGATGAGGACCGCCATGACGCGGACCGACGGCCCGAAGCGGTATTCCAGCCACTCGGCGTTGGTGAAGACGCCCGACCGGTACATGGGCAGGATGACGAAGAAGCTGAGTATGAACCAGCCGATGGCGATACCGAGCCACCACTGGGACAACTGGGAGAGTCCGAACTGGTACGATCCCCCGGCGATGGCCACGTAGTCGCCGCTGTCCACGGCCGTGCCGAAGGCGGACAGGCCGATGGCCCACCAGGGCATGGACTTGGCGGCCAGGTACCAGTCGAAACTCTCGCCTTTCTCGCGGAACGCCAGCAGGCCGTATACGACGATGCCGCCGTTGACGAGAAAGACGATGGTCCAGTCGAGATAGGACATGGGTCAGAGACGGAGGAGAGCGGATTGACGTCGATACATCAGGTATCCCGGCGAGGTGCAGGACCGGCCTGGCGACGGTTCATCCGGTCAACCGGCCTGGCCGACGAGGTCTCGGATCGTTGGGGAGCGGCTTCTATTTCCGCGTTTACTCCCGCGGCAGGTGGTACCCGTCCTTCATCACGGGGATCCGGTAGAGCCCGGTACCCGCGGTGATGTACAGGATCTTGCTATGCTCGCCGCGGCCGAAGCCCACGTTGGTGGGCAGCACGCCGGTGGGAATGAAGGCCTTTTCCGTGCCGTCCGGCGCGCGTATGGCAATGCCCGGCCGGGTCACGTCGCGCTCGGACACGTACAGGTTGCCTTCGACGTCGACCACCAGGCCGTCGGGCCCGTCCTCGGGCAGGTAATCCACCAGGACGCTCCGGAACGTGGCGGTTCCGTCCTCGTGCAGGTCGTAGGCCAAAAGCGCCATGCGTCCCTTCCGCACCGGGATGTCCGCCGTGATCTTGCCGAGATCGATGGAGCCGTTGTCGTTGCTGACCACGTAGAGGGTCTTCTGGTCGGGCGACACCACCACGCCGTTCGGCTTGCCCGCGTCGGTGATGATCCGGTGGATCGAACCGTCCGTATCTATGCGGTACACGGCCATCACGGGCTGTTCCACCGATTCGTTGCCGATGTACTTGGGATCGCTGAAGTAGACACGTCCCTGTTCGTCGATGGCGATGTCATTCGGGGCGTTGAACGGCCGGCCTTCGTACTCGTGGGCGATAATGTACGCCTTGCCCGTCTCCATGTCCGTCCGCGTCACGCGCCTTCCGCCTTCGTCAGCCCCTTCCGCGGCGATGAGCCGGTCCTGGGCGTCAAACTTGAGGCCGTTGGACATCCCGCTGGGGGAACGGAAGATCGTGGTCTCGCCCGTTTCGGGATCGTAGCGCCAGATGTGGCCGGCCTCGATGCCGTCGGGACCCGCCGACGTGGTGAAGGTAATATCGCTGAAGTAGATCATGCCGTCCGGGCCCTCGGCGGGGCTTTCGGTCAGCGCCAGGCCCTCGTTGAACACCATTTCCAGGCGCGCGTCGGGCGAGATGAACTCAGGATCGCCGAAGGGCGGGTCGACTTCCTGAGCGTGGAGGGGTGCCGCGAAAAGCATGATGATCGACAGTCCGATCAGTGGGGTTAGGTCACGCAAAGACATGGTACGGTCTCCTTGGTCGGTTTTCGTCAACATCGGTCACGAGTTAAGCCAATGGCTATCACGAGTTATGCCAACGGCAATCACCGGATAGCTGTCCCCGGATGGACCTTTTCTTCAGGTTTGGATCATGTCGCGGAAGTATCCTGCAGGCATTCTGCTATCTGCCACAGTATTTCCGACAGGCCGGACCGTCAAGTGTTTTGAGGTGGGACAATGCGGTTCTTCCTTGACGCTCTTCCCCGGTTTCCATACCGTGCTTGCACACCCTTTACATTTGTCCCCAGCTAAGCATCAATCTGGCCAGGATACAACCATATATACAAAAGGAGATACTCATGTCCGTATCGAGACGGGAGTTTATGGGCATTGCGTCCGCGGCCGCCCTCGCCGGCGTCGTGGGTTCTGCATGCAGCGACGAAACGAATCAAACCACGGCGGATGCCGCCGCGCCGCCGACCGGCGATGACCCCCTGGGCGTTCGTGCGGATTTCCCGGTCGCCACCGAATCCCTGTACCTGAACACCCCTTACATCGGTCCAACGCCGCAGCCGGCGGTGGACAAGACCATCGAGTTTCTCGCGGCCAAGTCCCGCGATCCCGTGTTGCTCGGTACCATGCTCGAGGAGGAGGAAGCCGTTCGGGAGAAGTTCTCCCGTTTGATCCGCGCCCAGTTAGGGGAGATCGGCCTGGTATCGTCCACCAGCGAGGGTGAGAACATCGTGGTCAATTCTCTGGACCTGAAGGCCGGGGACAACGTCGTAATCGACGATCTTCACTACATGACTTCACTGGTGATGTACAGCCAGTTGGCCGAGACACTGGGCATCGAGACGCGTATCGTCCGGAACGTGGACGGCGTGACTTCACCGGAAGCCTTCGCCGAGATGGTGGACGAGAATACGAAGCTGATCTCCGTGGCGTGGATTTCCAACCGGAACGGCTATCGCCAGGACCTGAAGGCGCTGGCGGACCTGGCGCACGCACATGGCGCGTACCTGTACGCCGACGCCGTACAGGGTGTCGGCATGATCGATCTCGACGTAGGCCCGACGGGGGTCGATTTCCTTACTACGGGATCGTACAAATGGCTGCTTGGCGGCTTCGGCGTGGCGCCGTTCTACGTGCGTGAATCGGTAATGGATGTCGTGAAGCCCGACCGCCTGGGTTGGAGAATGGTGGACGAAAGGCTGCCCGATAACAAATACACGATATACTCCGACGCCAGGAAGTTCGGCTACGCCACGCCCGCCTTTGCGGCGATCTACCAGCTTTCCGGTTCGCTGGAGTACCTGTTGAGCGTGGGAACGGACCGGATCGAGCAACACACCGTCGCCCTGGCGCACCGTCTGCACAGCGGCCTGACCGAACAGGGCTTCGAGGTCTTCACGCCAGCCGGCAACCAGTCCGCCATCGTGTCCTTCAACCACGGCGCCGACCGCGCAGTACTCGAGAATCAACTAGCGGACGCGAATGTCCGGCTGTCCTTCCGGGAGAACGATGCCCAGATCCGCGTCGGCCCCGCCATGTTCAACAACGAACAGGATATCGACGCCTTCCTGGACATCACGAAAGGGTGGAGAGAGGCCGCGAGCTAGGTACGCAAGATCCGCGTCGACGCATTGAAATGAATTCGGACGGCCATCACCTGCGTCAGTCCGACCGGGCGGTTGCGACGCGGCGCCTGCCCATCCGCCATCGGACCACGATGGCTTCCACGACGAATCCGCTGTACAGGGCAGCCACGCCGCGTATTGCGCCGTGCAGGTCGAAGAGCGTAAGTACGTTCACGACAAAGACGATGGCGGCGGCACGGGCGGGTCCACTTGGCGCGATGGCGCTCGTCCGGTGGTCCCGCAGCGCGATGCCGTGCAGGTAGGAACGGATGGTGACGGCGAGGGGAAAGAACGAGAAGATGATCAGCGGTACGGTGCAGCGCATAGCGAATTCATGGTCCACGCCGATCAGTGTTTCGAGCAGGAAAAACCGAACCGGCGTCCAGAACATCAGGGCCATGGTGCCGAAGGAAATCAGACCGCACACCGCGGTGAACCGGCGGATGATCCGCGCATCGGGGTCCTGCCGCTGAAAGGCGGGCGGCAGGTTCTTGAGTTCGTTCAGCCATCCGTAGGGCAGGTGCGCCAGTGCATAGACGATGGTGAGCACCGCCAGCGACTCCGTCCCGTCGGTCCCACGGGCCACGAACAGGTTGATGATGGGCCGGCTCAAAGCCTGTATGCCGATCGTAACAGCCAGGGGCCAGTAGAATCTCAGCACATAGGCCGCGGTCAGGGTGTACGGCCTCCGGGTGGCCGGCTTGCTGCCCGCGTCCTGTTGGATCTGCTTGCCGCCCGTTTCCTGTCGGATCTGCTCGCCCACCACGCCCTTCCCTGCCGTTTCTCCGCCCGTGCCTTGTCCAACTGCCTTCTCCTCTTCAGTACGCACGCCCCTGTGCAGCAATCGCCGCGCGAATCTGCGGTAGCCGTAGATTATCACGGCAAGTTCCGTCAGGACGCCGAACCAGGTCGCCACAACCGGTAGGAGAATGGGGTCGGCCTGAACGGTCGGCGTCGGCAGGAACAGGAACACGGACACCACACTCATGCTGATGCCCGCCATCATGGCGTAGCTGACGATGTCGGTCCGTCGTACCCGCAGCAGCAGCCCCGACAGAAACCGAGTGATCCCCACGATAAGCGGAATGGGCAGCAGGTATCCGAGCGCCCTTCGCACCGTACCGCCCAGGACTGGGTCCACGGCGTGCAGTTCGTCGATCACCCATAGTCCCACCGGCGTAAAAGCAAGGCACGCAAGGATAAGAAAGTGCACGGCGCCGAACCCGCCGACGCATCGAAAGACCGTGTGGAAGGTCGCCCGGTTCCGGACGAGGACCATGGACATCTGCCGGGTCTGGGAGACCGTGCCGGTCAGAAAAGACGTCAGTCCCCAGGCAATTCCGTACGCGGCGAGGGTTTCTGTGGGCCTGGGTACGCGGGCGATGCCGCCGTTGATAACCTGGATGCCCAGTTCATAGATGAGTTCGGTTATGACGAGGGGGAGGAGGAACCAGAACAGGGACCGGTACATGGTAGGGAAGTATACCGGGGCACGTAATGCGGGTCAAGTGCGGGGAACCTTGCGCGGCTGGGTCTGCCGGATGCTACCTTTTACCGGACGCGACCGTTTATCGGACGCGACCGTTTAAAGGAACCCGCGAGGAGTGGACAAAGGGAACTTCAATCCACTCAGACTTCGAACCGCTTGAACTCGACAGGTGGGAACTGACTCGCGTAAGCATGGATCCCGGGTGAGCCGCCCAGGTGCATCAGCAATACGCGGCTTTCCGGCTCAAACCGTCCCTTGTCCGCAAGGTTAAGCAGGCCTCGAACCGCCTTCCCCTCGTAGACCGGGTCGGCTGTCAGGCCCTCGCTGCGTGCCAGGAGGTGGATTGATTCGTAGACGTCCTGAGACGCGACACCGTAGGGATCTTGCGAAGCCGCGATGATCTCCACGTCGCCGGGGGTGACGCGGACCGGCTGTCCAAGCTTCTCCAGCGTCTCGTTCGCCAGGCGCAGCACACGCGCTTTCTTGATCTCGATTTCGTCATCGTCCGATATGCCGATCACCCGCGTGCCGGCTCCCAGTGCGGCAAAACCGGCCACCAGACCCGACTGCGTGCTTCCACTTCCGGTACAGTGCACCACGTAGTCGAAATGGATGCCCAGGTCGCGGGACTGCCGCGTGATCTCCGCGGCACAGGCGACATACCCCATGCTCCCCAGCGGATGTTCCGACGCTCCGCCTGGAATCCGGTACGGCCTGCGACCTTGTTGGCGCAGGTGTTCGACCAGCTCCTCCAGCGGGCTCTGATCCTCAATGGGCCGTTCGCGTTCGTCGAGGTAGAGTTCGGCCCCCAGGATGCTGCTGAGCAGGACATTCCCGACTCGCCGATATTCAGGGCCGGCGTCCCGGGTCCAGGCACAGTGCAGCAGCGCGCATCGTAACCCGCACTTGGCCGCCGCCGCTGCCGTCTGCCGGGTGTGGTTCGACTGGATCGCGCCTACCGTAACCAGCGTGTCCGCGCCGGATCGCAGGGCATCGCCCACCAGGAACTCCAGCTTGCGGGACTTGTTGCCGCCACCCGCCAGCCCCGACAGGTCGTCGCGCTTGATCCAGAGCTCCGGACCGCCCAGATGCGAGCCGAGATTCTTGAGTTGATGAATAGGCGTGGGTAGTTGAACCAACGAGGCGCGGAGGAGGTCGGGTAATTGGAACAGCCAGTCGGTGAGTTCCCGGGGATTCGTCAAATCCATTTCCTTCAGTAAGGGCAACGGAGTCATTGTGTGTTTCTGGAATCTGGATCCCTTGCGCGCTGTTGCGCAACCCTAAACTTTCCGGTTACGGGGAAAGGTGCTTGTTTACCCAATGGCCAGCATGTATTTTGGGGCGATGTTTCCGCGAGATTTAGTTGTAATCGTCCCGTTCACGTGGAAAGACTCTCGCCGGAAAGCCGAATTGATGATGTAGCACTACACTCGATAAAAGCAATAATTTCAAACAGTTACATTCGGAGTGCCAATTGAATATGATCCCCCAAAATCACTGGCTCATCGGATCCAAGGGCGTCTATCACGGCACCATCGGTGGATCCTGGACGCGCATCGGCGCCCAGGAGTACGGCATTTCGAGTCTGATCCGCGAGCCGGATCGCCTGGTGGCAGGCGCAAGCTGGGGCAGTGGACTGTGGGAATGGTCGAACGGAACTGGCCAGTCCGGCCAGACCGACCGGTCCGGCCAACCCGACCAACCGGGCCAGTCCGGCCAGTCCGGTCAACCCGACCAGTCCGGCCAGCCCGACCGCTGGAAACAGTTGCACGACGAAACACTCACCGAGATCATGGCCATCGCGTCCATCGACGGATCCCCGGGCGTCGTGGCCGGATCCCCCTACGGCATCGCCACCGGTCGTTACGACGACGCCGGCGCGGTTCGCTGGACGCACCACTCGGACGCACTCCGCGTCAATGAGCGGTTCACGAACGCCATCCTCGTGCATCCCGATGAGCCCTCGACCTGGTTGATCGGCACCGAAGGAGGCGTCCTGATCGCCGACGACTCGGGTGCGACGTGGAGGAGGACCAGTATTTCGGGTACTGCCGTACGCGCACTGGCATGTATGCACGGGCAGTTCTGGGCGGGCACCGACGACCGGGGCATCTGGCGCAGCGAGGACGGAGAACGCTGGGATTCGGCGGGTCACTCGGCGGACGGCGGCGCGGTCTTCGAATTGACGCTGGCCGGCGACGATATCGTTGCCGCCACGGAACACGGCGTGGCCATCGGCGATGGGTCGGGGCACTGGGTCCGAACCGGCCCCCGGCACCTGTGCGCGGCCGTGCGATGCCATCCCGGTTCGACGTCGACCTGGCTGGCCGGCGCCACGCCGGGCGGGCTTTGGTACACGGAAGACCGGGGCCGCACGTGGCAGCATGTCCCGGGCTTCGCAAACGTTCGCGCCATTCTACCACCGGAAACGGATTGAACATGCACCAGGAAACGTATAGTCAGCAAGTCAGCGCACGAGCAGACCAGGTAGTCCGGCACTGGTCCAAACGGGACGGTGGAGGTCTCTGGGACCTGAACGCGCACCTGGCGACCGGCATGGAAGACGAGAAGGTCGTCGAAATCGTACGGAAGTCCCTTTCGGATCAGACGGATGGTTGGGGCGGGCGCCCGGCAGGCGGGCCTTTCCACGTGTACCCCTGCGGCGCGCTCATCGCCCGGTGGCCCGATCGGTTGCCGGAGGAAGCGCTCGGAATCATCCGGGATTTCATGATGGACGGCGTCCTCGAGCGCGGCAACACGGAGAACCACTGGCTCATGTTCTACGTGGGCAACCTGCTGGCGGCGGAACGGTGGCCGGACGCGAAACGCATGTGGAACGGCCTGTCCGCGGAAGCCAACCGGGCCGAGGCCACGCGCTGGATCCTGGGCATGATCGAGCGAACGGCCGTCAACGGCCATCACGAATACGATTCTCCCCAGTACCACGTGGAGCACATGGTGCCCATGATCACGCTCGCGGACCACGCGGCCGATCCCCACCTGCGCCACCAGGTCGAACAGGTGCTTTCCCTGTACGTGGCGGACATGGCCCTGGAGTATTACTACGGATCCTGGGCGGGCGGACACAGCCGCGAAGGATACCGGGAAAACACCTGGAGGAAATCCGGGGCGATCTCCGCGCTGCAGTACCTCTACTTCGGCGATGAGGAATTCGAGCCGAAGCACCACGTCCACGGCTTCTGCATCCCGCCGGCCACGGCCGCCTACCGGCCCCCGGCTCTCTTCGCGGAGATGGCCGTTGACCGTGCCAGGGCCCACGTCGTGAAGAAGACCAAAGCGCCCCGGACGATCTACCGCCGCGTGGAGCACGAGGCCCGGCCGGTCCGGAAGTACACGTACATGAGCCCGTCTTTCGCCCTGGGATCGTCGCAGCTTGGTCTGCCCGGACCGGGTGCCGGCCCCATCGACCTGATTTCGTGGGACCTGACGTGGCGGGGAGAGAACCAGCAGGCGAAGATCTGCTGCAACCATCCCTACCGAAGCCCGGAACGCTTCAGCGCGTTTCTCGTGGGCTATCCGCAGCAGATCAGGCGGCAGATCGGGTCCGACAAGCCCTACCTGCAATGGCCCGACCGGCTCTTCGGCGCATCGCCCTACGAAAGGATGATGCAGCACGAGGGTACCGTCATCGTCCTGTACAAGATCCCACCGGACGACGAGGCGCCCTTCATCAACATGTTCCTGCCCCGCACGATCGCCTGGGTGGAGCGGGACGGCTGGATCATGGGCGACACGGGAACCGGCGCGTACGTCGCCCTCTATCCCATCGGTCCCTACGGATGGTCGGAGATCAGGGAAGAAGGCTCCATGCGCCACCTGGCGGCGAATCCCGACCAGATCGACGGCTGGCTGCTCAGGATCCCTGACCTGCACGGCGGACTGATCCTGGAAGCCCGGGAGGCCGGCGACGAGGAATCCTTCGAGTCATTCTGCGCCCGCCGCGCGGCCTCAGAGCCCGACCTGTCCGGATGGCCGGGGAGCGACCGCGTCGCCGTCGATACACTGGACGGTAATCGGCTGGAAATGTACTACGATGGCGTGCACAACGTGGATGGCGAGGCCATCGACTACGACGCCTACCCGTTCTACGAAGCGCCCGGGGTGGACGCTCCGATGGGCACGGGCAAAATGACCTTCTCCCACGGAGACCAGGAAGTCAGGCTGGACTTCGAGATCGACGCCTCAAAACCCCTCATCCCGATACGGGTGATCGGCTAGGCGGGCTCGTCGTCCAACCCGTCCCACGACACCTCCGCGCCCAGGGCGCGCAGGTTCTCCACGAAATTCGGATGGGCCCTGCGAATGGACTCGGCGCCCTTGATGACGCTGGTGCCCGGTATGCTGGCGGCGGTCATGTACAGGGCCACGGCCGCCCGGATGATGTAGGGTGCTTCCACCGTGGCGGGCTGGAGGGGACGGTCCCCGAAGACGATAATGCGGTGGGGGTCGTTGATGACCACGTGGGCACCGAACTTGACCAGCTCGGAGATCCAGAAGAAGGCGCCTTCATACACCTTGTTCCAGAACATGATGGACCCTTCGGCCCGGATGGCCAGGGGGATCATCAGGGGCACGAGGTCGGCCGGCAGGTAGGGCCAGGGCGCGGCCTCGATCTTGGCCAGGATGTTGGAGGTAAAGGGGTTCTCGATCCGGTGGGACTGGTTCCCGCGTACCAGCGCGGTATCTCCTTCATATTCAATATCTACGCCCAGTTTCCTGAAGCAGCGGTTGATCAGGTCGAAGTGATGGGGAATCGCCTGCTCGACCCGCACTTCGCCGCCCGTCATGGCGCCCACGGCCAGAAACGTCGTGATCTCGTGGTGGTCGGGCGTGATGTCCACGGTGCCGCCGCCAAGCCGGTCCACGCCCTGGATATGCAGCACGTTCGCCCCGATGCCTTCGATCCGCGCCCCGAGGGCGTTGAGGAAATGGCACAGGTCCTGCACGTGCGGCTCGCACGCGGCATTGACCAGCGTCGACCTGCCCTCGCCCAGGACCGCGGCCATGATGAAATTCTCGGTCCCGGTTACTGAAACATAGTCCTGCCAGATCCGGTCGCCCCTGAAACGACCGTTCAGTTCGAATTCAATCGGATCCTCGGAGACGAGACCCACGCCCAGCGCACGCAGCACGTCCACGTGCGGATCGATTTCCCGAACGCCCAGGGCGCACCCCTTGGCTTCAGAGAAGCGGATGGACCGGGTACGGTGCAGCAGGCCGGGCAGGAGCAACAGGGTCGAGCGCATACCTTCCGGCAAAGCCACCCCGCCCGAGTCGTCGTGAAAGCCGGCGTTGTTGATCCGGAGTCTGCCGGCTTCGCGGTCCCAGTCGATACGGGATCCCAGCGCCTCGAGGAATCCAACGATCTTGCTCACGTCGGTGGTGTCCGGCACGTTCCGGATCGTCACCGTCTCATCGGTCAACAGGGTGGCGCAGAGGATGGGCAGGACCGCGTTCTTGTTGCCGGACGGGACGACCGTGCCCGACAGCGGCTTTCCTCCTTCAACGATCAGACTGGCCATGGGGATCCTTACAGATTCGATGTGCTAACGGGGTCATCGGCAACCATGTTTGCGGCCCATAGTAACGCTAACCGAAACCGCAGGTAAACAGTTCCTTCACGGGACGGAATTCGACCAGGCCGATCTCCTGGAACCGTCCCGAAATCGGTTGGAAGGCTTCACGACAGTATGCTAAGGCCGCGGTCACTTCGGCCGAAGACAGGTCGATGGCGACCGTGCAGTGCGGCACCCAGTTGCCGGGCAGATAGTAGCCCATGCCCACGTTATCGTGCTTCGAAAACACTTCGTGAAATCGCGCGTGGACAGTCAGCAGCCGGCGGGTTACCACGGGCGCGAGGAACACCACCCGTTCCTGGCCGGGGAAAGTCCCCAGGCTGCTCAACGTGAAGTCGAACGGATCGATGGATCGCGCGAATTCGAGAAGCTGTTCCGGGAAACCAGTCGTATCCAGGTCGTCGCCGTAGACCGCGAGGGAAACGTGAGGTCGGGCGCCGAGTTCCGACAGAGAGCGTTTTCCCAGGGCCGTCCCGATACCGTCCCAGACCTTTCGAACGGCCTGTTCGGCCTCGTCATCGTAAAACAGTTCGATCGCGTAACCCATCAAATCAAGATACGCATTGGACAGACCAAGTCAACCACACCGAAAAGCAGCGTCTGATGGATACCTGGCTCACTGGCGAACGCTCGCTTTCGGTCCGTCTGCCCTTCCTTGACAGCCCGAATCCACCCTTCTATCTTGCAGAGACCTGTCTGAACATATTCGTCACACATACTTGAATGAAAATGTACCTTGGCCGCGGGCGGTCGCGCTCCGTCGCCGGGAGTTCTCACAGATGAAAATCACCGCCATCAAAACGTATGCCGGCACCTTCGGAAACCGCTCCCGGGGCCTGATCAAGGTGGAGACGGACGAGGGGCTGTACGGATGGGGCGAGGCCTACTCGGTGGGGCCGGACAAGTCCGTAGAACCGATCGCCGACTACATCTTCGAGATGATCAAGGGAGAAGACCCCCGCCGCATCGAGTACATCATGCTGAAACTGTTCCAGCAGTTCCGTTTCCCGCCCGGCGGGACGGGCCTGGCCGTCATGTCCGCCGTGGACCATGCCCTGTGGGATATCAGCGGCAAGGCGGCCGGACTTCCGGTGTACATGCTCCTGGGCGGAACCGTCAGGGACCGGGTGCGGGTGTACCACGGCATCGGCGGCAACGCGAAGCAGGTCGCCGAACGGGCGCACGAACTGCACGAAGCGTGGGGGTTCACGGCGTTCAAGACGAGCCCTTACCAGGTGGACATCGAGTCCGAGCGCTGGGGCCGGGTCTGCAGCGCCGCCGCGAGGTTCTTCGAGGATGTACGCGCCGTCACACCCGATGAATGGGAGTTCGCCTTCGATCCGCACGCCCGGATCTTCGAACCGGTCAGAGCGCTGCAGCTCGCCAACGCCCTGGCGCCCTGCGATCCCTATTTCTACGAAGAGCCGCTCCGTCCGGAACACCTGCCCGCCTGGTCCCGGTTGCGGTCGCAGATGCAGGTCCCGCTGGCCACGGGGGAGTCGTTGTACACGCGCTTCGAGTTTCTCGAGCTCATGGCCGCGCAGGGTGCCGACATCATCCAGCCGGACGTCTGCGTGTGCGGCGGCCTGCTGGAGATGCGCAAGATCGCCGCGATCGCCGAGGCCCACTACGTCACCATGGCTCCGCACAATCCCATGGGACCCCTGGCCACCGCCGTCAACGTGCACTTCGCGGCGGCCACCCCCAATTTCAAGATCCTCGAGTACGTCCTGCCCGTGGGTACGGAGTGGGAGCAGTGCATTATCGACCCCTACCTGCCCGAAGGCGGCTACCTTCCGCTTCGCGATGCGCCCGGTCTCGGGATCGACGTGGATGAAGAGGCGGTGAAAGACAACGAGGTCGTACACTGGCAGCGCACGTGTTACGTCCGGCCGGATGGGTCTACGGGCTATATCTAGTCGGTCGCGTGATCGATGAGGTGCGCCCCGGTGGCACGCCTCGATGCAATTGTACAATTGTACAATACACTATAAAGCACGCCCTGCCGCATGCCGCACTGTATGCCATGCTACAAGCTACACTGTATGCCATGCTGCGAATAAAATAAAAAACCGATTCCACCCGCGATACGGGGAGAAACGCATATGTATAAGTTACGTCCGATTTCCGGAATGACAGGACTGATGCTTGCGGTCTTTTGCCTGGGCCTGATAGCCGCCTGCGCCGGTGACGCCTCACAGACCGGTGACGCCACCCAGACCGACGACGCTTCCCGGGGTGACGCCTCCGAGGTCGCGTGGCGCGCGTATGCCGGCGACCACGCGAGCACCAAGTACTCGCCCCTGGCCGAGATCGATCGGCAGAACGTGGGAGACCTCGAGGTCGCTTGGCGCTGGGACTCCATCGACAATGCCGTCCTGGAGACGGATTCCACCCTGCGCGTATTCGTTAACGAGGCCACCCCGCTCATGGTCGACGGCGTGTTGTATACGAGCACGGCCCTGAGCCAGGCGGCGGCCATCGACGCGGCCACGGGTGAAACGATCTGGTCGTACGATCCGGGGACCTGGGAAGACGGGACGCCGGCCAACGTGGGCTTCGTCCACCGCGGCGTGGCCTACTGGGAGGAGGGCGACGACCGGCGCATCCTCTATGCCACGGGTGACGCCTGGCTCATCGCCCTGGACGCCGGAACGGGCGAACCGGTTGCGGACTTCGGCGAGAACGGCCGGGTGGATCTGACGAAGGGCCTGCGCCGTCCCGTCGACCGCAGCCTCTACGCCGTTTCCAGTCCCCCGGTGATTGTCCGCGGGGTGGTCGTGGTAGGCGCGACGGTGCTCGACTCCTTCGCCGTGTTCCGGATGCCGGACGCGGCCATGCCGCCGGGCGACGTGCGCGGGTTCGACGTTCGGACGGGCGAACAGAAGTGGGTGTTTCAGACCATTCCCCAGGAAGGCGAGTTCGGCAACGAGACCTGGCTGGAGGAGTCCTGGAAGACCACGGGCAGCACGAACGTATGGACCTGGATGAGCGCGGACGAGGAACTGGGATACGTCTATCTGCCGGTCAGCACGCCCACCAACGACTTCTACGGCGGCCACCGGCTCGGCGACAATCTCTTCGCCGAGAGCCTGGTCTGCCTGAACGCCGAAACGGGCGAGCGGGCATGGCACTTCCAGACCGTGCATCACGGCATCTGGGACTACGACTTGCCCGCGGCGCCGAGTCTGGTGGACATCACGGTCGACGGCCGCGAGATCCGGGCGCTCGCCCAGGTCTCCAAGCAGGGATTCACCTACGTGTTCGACCGGGTCACAGGTGAGCCGGTCTGGCCCATCGAGGAGCGGGAGACGCCACCTTCCACGGTACCCGGCGAAACCGCCGCGCCAACGCAGCCCTTCCCTTCGAAACCCGCGGCCTTCGAACGCCAGGGTTTGACGGAAGACGACCTCATCGATTTCACGCCCGAACTGCGCCAGGCGGCCCTGGACGCGATCGCGGAGTACGACTACGGGCCGCTTTTCCAACCGCCGACCTTGAAGGGCATGATCGCCGTTCCCGGGCTCGTTGGAGGCGCGAGCTGGTCTGGCGCGGCCGTGCACCCGGAGACGGGTATGCTGTACGTGCCGTCCTACAGCCTGCCGACCATCATGACCGTGAACAAATCCGAAGACGAGACCGCGCCTTATTCATACACCGGCCGGTTCGCCTACGGACCCACCATCATGGACGGCCTTCCGGTGATCAAGCCGCCGTATGGCCGCATCACCGCCATCGACCTGAACACGGGAGAGCACGCGTGGATGAGTCCGGTGGGCAGCGGACCTCGAAACCACCCGGCCCTCGAAGGCCTGGATCTGCCGGTCCTGGGGTGGGACCGACGGACCTTCCCGTTGCTGACGGAATCGCTGCTGTTCGCAGCCCAGATGGGGATCGTGCTGGACCGGGAGGTGTCGGACCGCGGCAACGCCATGACCTATGACTCGGCGAGCGAAGAGGCGTTCCTGCGGGCTTTCGATCCGGCTAACGGCGAGTTGCTCGCGGAGATCCCGCTGCCGGGCAACGCAACGGGCAATCCCATGACCTACATGACGGGTGGCAGGCAATACATCGCCGTACCGATCGGCGGCGCGTCAGAACGGGCCGAACTGGTGGTGCTGGGCTTGCCGTAAGGACCTGCCCAAAGGGCCTGCCGTAATGGTCTGCCGTAAGGACTACAACCGGTTCAGCAGCCGCAGCATGATGGCTTTCTGCGCGTCGAGGCGGTTCTCGGCCTGGTCGTAGATGATCGACTGCTCGTGCTCGATCATGTCCTCGGCGATCTCGTAGCCGGGATGGATGGGCATGTCGTGCATGATCTTTGCATGGCTGCCGGCGAGCAGGGAGGCGTTGATCTGGTAGGGCATCATGATCCCGCTCCGCTTCTCCTTCTCGGCCGCGTAGGCGGGATCGTTGAAGAGTTCCATGTCGAGCCAGGTATCCGTGTAGACGTAGTCGGCCTCCGCGACCGCCGCCGAGGCGTCCAGCGTTTCGGTAAGCAATCCCCTGTCCAGCAGCTTCTTCCGGCTTTCCTCGTCCACACTGGCCGGCTCCCGGATCGGACAGACCAGCGTCAGGTGTACGCCCAGCGGCGCGGCGATGGAAACCAGCGAATTCACCACGTTGTTGTACACGCCGATATAGGTCAGCCGCGCGCCTTCCACGCCCTCCGGGCGGTCTTCCGCGATGGTCAGCACGTCCGCCAGGGCCTGGCAGGGGTGGTACAGGTTGCAGCACCCGTTGATGACCGGCACCGTGGAGGCCTTCTCCATTTCCATCAGGTCGCGGTTGTCCTTCAGCCGGGCCATGATGATCGCCGCGTTGCGGCCCAGGTACCGCGTCTCGAAACGCACCTTGCTCAGGGTGAAGTTGGTGGCCATCCAGTCCAGGTTGATGGCGTGACCACCCATTTCGGTCATGCCCGCCTCGAAGGACACCCGGGTGCGCGTGGACGTCTTCTGGAAGATCATGACCAGCGTGTTGCCCTGCATGCGGCCCTGGTACTCCCAGCGGTAGTGCTTGACGCGCCGGGCCAGGTCCAGGATCTCCACGATCTCGCCGTCGTCCCAGTACTTCCAGTCGATCAGGTGCTTGATGTCTGCGGACATGCCCGCTTCCTTTTCGTTCGAATCGTCTCGTCTATTCAGGCGCCGCGAACGCGTCGGCCGGCAATTCCACATTGATCTCGACCGTCTGCGTCACCGTCGTGCTGCCCGGGTTTCCGTTTTCCGTCCCGGCCCTTTTGAAGGGCACTATGATCCCGCTTACCTCGCGGAAGTCGCTCAACGTCATTTCCGCTTCCACGGGACCCTGCTGCGATACGGTCTGGCCGGCCCACTTCACCGGGAACAGGGTCTTCGCGTCGAGGTAGAGCCTGTAGGGATTGAGACCCGGAGGCGTTATGAGCAGCGCTTCCACGGCCGTGCCTTCGACTTCTTCCTGTCCGAGATGCTGAACCGCAAGCCCTTCAGCGTCCAGCCGCTGGTACAGGATCAGCGGGTTGCGCCACTGATCCTCGAGGATCGAATCCCGCTGTTGCGTCGGAAGGGGTTGCGTATTCCCCATGGGATCGACAATCCATCCCTCGTCCCCGCTGAGTATGAAATCGATATTCCCCATGGGCGTCTGCATGACCGTCTTCCACTGGTCCGGCAAGGCAACCAGTGATTCTATGGTGATGTTCATTTCGCCCATTGGCCGGACCACGGTAACCTCCGCGGTCTCGCGAAAGGTCTTTACCGACGCGATCGCATCAAGCCCCCCCAGCGCCTCGGCCGAGCGTACCAGCAGTTCCCTGCCCATGGCCACGTCGTCCACGGTGGCTTGCGGGGTTTCCATGGTGGGAACGGCGATGGTCACGTCGATCTCGTTGACCTCGCCGAACGCCGACATTGGCTCGTCGAAGTCCTGGTCGTTCCCGACCACGATGAGGCGCATCTTGTCCGGACGCAGGTATTCGCGGGCCACACGCTTGACGTCTTCCACGGTCACCTTTTCGATCCCGGTCTTGGTCTTCTCGAGGAAATCCTGGGGATAACCGTAGTATTCGTAGGTCATCTGCCGGTCAATGATCTCACGGCGACTATCGAAATTGAAGACGAAGGAATTCAGGAAACTTTCCTTGGCCAGGTTCAGCTCCTCTTCCGTGATTTCATCGGTCGTCATCCGTTCCACCTCGTGCCGGAGAGACCTTATCGCCTGCGCCGTGGTTTCCGAACTGGTCATGCAGGCCACGTAGAAAATGCCGGGGAAGTTGTAGTTGGCGCTGTAGATGCCGAAGACGGCGTAGGCCAGGCCCTGCTCCGACCGGACGATGCGAAAGAGACGGCCTGAAAACCCGCCGCTGAGGATATCGTTCATGACCCGCAGGGCGAAATAGTCGGGGTTATCCCTGACGCCGCCGATGTGGCCGAGGACGACCGTGCTCTGGTTGATGTCGTCCTTCCGGACCAGGTTCACCGAACTGTCGTAGGCATAGTCGACTTCGGCCAGATCGGGCCGCACGAACCCGGCCTTCTCCCATCCCCCGAATACATCCGAGATCTTCTTTACCATTTCGTCCGTGTCGAAATCCCCCCACACGCCGAACATGGTGTTGTCCGGGTGCATCCAGTCCCGGTGAAAGGCCACGAGGTCGTCCCGGGTAATGGCGTCGATCGTGGCGTATTCCGTGTGCCGCGCGTACACGCTCTCCGCCCCGTAGATCAGCTTGCGGTATTCCCGGAAGGCCATGTCGGTCGGGTCATCGTTCCGACGGGCGATCGTGGATCGCGCGGTGACCTTTTCCAGTTCGATCTTGTCTTCGGGAAAGGCGGGATGCATGAGAATGTCCGCGAGAATGGGCAGCACGGTATCCACGTTGTCCTTCAGGACGGACATGAAGGCGGAACCGGAAACCAGGCCGATCTGCGTCTCTACGGACGCGCCCAATCCCTCGAGGGTCTCGTCGATTTCGTCCCCCGACATGCTCGTGGAGCCACCCGTGCGCATGACCGCGCCGGTGATACCGGCCAGGCCGATCTTGTCCGCCGGTTCGTTCACGGCGCCCACGCCGAAGCGCGCGCTCAGGTTGATCATCGGCAGCCGGCGGTCTTCCACCAGGTACAGGATGATTCCGTTATCCAGGACCACCCGGGAGGGCGTCGGGGTGACGATATCGTTGAGCGGCGGGAATTGAAGTTCCCTGTAGTCCTTCTGTGCCGCGGCCGGCATGGCCGAGAAGACCAGTCCTGCCAGCATCAGGCCGAGTGTAGCGACTTTGAGACGGGTACTGCGCATGGGTTCGACTCCTGTGTTCGACTTCTGTGTTCAGGGCAGAGGATGTTCGCGTCGGTCCGTAAACATTCGGTCCGAGATCATTCGGTTCCTCCATCATCCATGGTAACGATCGAGGCCACCGTCCGGTTCTTGGGAACCAGGTACTCATTGGCTACACGCTTGATATCTTCGGCGGTCACCTCATTGATCGCGTCGATACTGTGGAAGAGGTTGCGCCAGTCACCAGTAAGCACATGAAAATAAGCCATTTGTATCGCAAGTCCCATGTTGGAGTCGAGGCCCCGGATCAGGTTAACCCGGGCGCGCACTTTCGCCCTGGACAACTCCTCTTCGGTGACTTCCTCGTTCCGGATGCGTTCGATTTCCTCCTCGATGGCTTGCTCCGTATCCGCAGCGGTGTGGTCTTTGCTCGGAAAGGCGAAGAACACCATCATGTTGGGGTACTTGCTGCCGGGGAAGTCCGTGAACGACGAGGCGTTGACCGCGATTTTCTGGTCCTTGACGAGTTTCGTATACAAACGGCTGGTTCGGCCGCTTCCCAGGATATCCGACAGTACGTTGAACACCACGTCGTCTTCATGGTTGATGTCGACCTTGTGGTAACCCATCAGGATCACCGGCTGCGACCGGTCCTCCATAATCACGCGGCGCTCCGCCAGTTGCGGAGGCTCTACCGTTTCAACCGGTTCGATCGAAGGCCCTGCCGGAAGGCGGTCGAAATACTCGTGGGCCAGTTCCTTGACGTGCGCGGGGTCCGCGTCGCCCGAGATGATGATCGTCAGATTGTCGGCGCCGTAGTACCGCCTGAAGAAGTCCATCGCCTCCGCGCGGGTCATGGAATCCAGGTCCGACATGTGCCCGAGGGTCGGTTCGCCGTAGGGATGGGCCTTGTAGGCGGCGCTCAGCATCTCCTCCACCAGGCGTCCGACGGGGCTGCTTTCGCTCATCCGGCGTTCTTCCTTCACCACGTCCCGTTCGATGAAGAACTCACGGAGCACCGGGTCGAGGAAACGGCTGGACTCCAGCGCGAAGAACAACTCGAGCTTGTTCGAGGGAAGACTGTAGAAATACCGCGTGGCGTCCCGACTGGTCGTGGCGTTCAGTCCCGTGCCCCCGGCGCGGTCGATGGCTTCGTCCATGGCATTGGACCGGCCGAGTTCCCGGGCCGCCGTCTTGGCCTCCTCGAAGGCCTGCTCCAGGCTTGCCAGTCGCTCGGGGTCGGCCAGGTGGCCCTTGTGCCGCTCGTTCCGAAGATCGTCGAATATCTCGTCCACCTTCTCCATGGCCGCGTACTCGGCTTCCAGGTCCACGGCGCCGATGGTCGTGGTTCCCTTGAAGGCCATGTGCTCGAAGACGTGGGCCAGGCCCGTGATGCCCTTGACCTCGTCCACGGAGCCGACGTCCGCATAGGTGAGGACGGTGACGACGGGAGCGTCATGGTTCTCCACCACGATGAAGGTGAGTCCGTTGTCGAGCGTGAATTCCGTGACGTTCTGCTCGAAGGCGGCCAGGTCCTGGGACATCGCCGGGCCGGACAGTCCGGACAGGGCAAGGACCATGACGGCCATTGGAATATACCGCGTTAATCGGGTCTTCATGTAATCAACCTCCAGGAGGAATTTGTTGTATTGCTCAATTCAATAGTTTCAGGATTAAAGTTTCAGGATAAACCCCAGTTAATCAAGCACTGGTCGAAATCGTCTTCGCTTTTTCGAGTTCGCCCAGGTACGCGCCCACGGCGTTCTTCAATCCCATTTCCAGCGCGTCGGCGACCAGCGCGTGGCCGATCGAGACCTCGAGCACGTTCGGTACGGTACCGCAGAACACGGCCAGGTTGTCCAGGTTGAGATCGTGTCCGGCATTGACGCCCAGTCCGATCTCGTGGGCGCGTTCCGCCGCCCTGGCGAAGGCCGACAGAACGGGCTGCATTTCGTCAGGTCCCATCGCGAAGGCCACGGCATAAGGTTCGGTGTACAGCTCGATCCGGTCCGCGCCGATATCCGGCACCCTTTCGATCTGGCCGAGGTCCGCGTCCATGAACAGGCTGACCCGGCAGCCGAGGTCCTTCAGTTCCGCGATGATTGGAATGAGCCTGCCTGCGTTGGCCTTCACGTCCCAGCCGTGGTCCGAGGTGAAGGCGTCCGGGTCGTCGGGGACCAGCGTAGCCTGCGTGGGCCGGGTCTTGCGGACGATGTCCATGACCTGGTGGAAAGGATTGCCCTCGATATTGTATTCGATCTCCGGGTAGTCCTTCAGCATCTCGGCCAGGTCGTCCACGTCGCCGGGCGTGATATGCCGCTGGTCGGGCCGCGGGTGCACCGTGATGCCGTAGGCGCCGGCCTCGATCGCGGTCCGGGACAAGCCCGTCACGCTGGGTATGCCGTGCAGGCGCGTGTTCCGCAGCAGGGCCACCTTGTTTACGTTGACACTAAGTTTAGCCATAGACTTTGTATTCCCTTAAACGGTTGTTTTCCTTCAATCGTTCCGAGGGCCGCGGGGTCGGCCCGCCCGCGCGTCTTCGGCAGTGCCGCGCCGTTGGTCAGGCCGCGTCTTCGGCCGGGTCGCGCGGTCGGCCGGCCCGCGGCAGGTTCCTCCGGCCGTCCACCATCACCCGGGCATCCAGGGCGGCAGCGCGCCGTGAGCGGGCAGCCGGATGAACCGCGCGCTGTTGATGGCCGGGTGGCGCATGATCTCGTCGATGGACGCCTGTGGCGGGACGTCGTCCAGGTTCAGCACGCCCACGGCCTTGCCGCCGGGCTCGTTCCCCAGCCTGCCCACGGCCATCTGGGCTATATTTACTTTGTATCGCCCGAAGGTGTCGCCGATGGCGCCGACGATGCCGGGCACGTCGCTGTGGTGAAAGACCAGGAGGTTGCCGTCCAGGTAGGCCTCCATGCGGTGTTCGCCCAGGCGGATCAACCTCGGCATGTTGTTTCCGAAAACCGTTCCGTCGGCCCGGTACGTCTCGTCGGCGCAGTCGATCTCCACGCTGATGGCCGAGGAGAAGAACCCGGCCGCGCTGCGGGTCTGTTCCGTCAGGTGGATGCCCCGTTCCCGAAGCAGCATCTCGCCGTTGACGATATTGACCTCTTCGTCGAGGGCGTGCTCGAGCAGTCCCGCGCAGAAGGCGGAGGTGAGCAGGCGCGTATTCTCGTCGACCACCTTGCCGCGGTAGGTAAGCCGGCACGCGCGCGGCCCCCCGCTGTGCCACTGGGAAAGCAGGATGCCCAGCCGGTAAGCCACGTCGAGATAGCCGCCCAGCGTCTGGTACGTGTTCGAATCGATGGCGACGGCGTTTACGGCGTGGCGGACCTCTCCGGTGACCAGGAAGTTGGCCAGGAGGTCCACGGCTTCCACCGCCACGTCGGCCTGCGCTTCTTCCGTGCTCGCCCCGAGATGGGGGGTGCACAGCACGCCGGGCATGTGAAACAGCGGGCTGTCGATGCAGGGTTCCTCTTCGTAGACGTCCAGCGCCACACCGGCCAGCTTCCCGGATTCGAGGCCCCGGATCAGCGCTTCCTCGTCGTAGATTCCGCCGCGGGCGCAGTTGACCAGCCGCGCGCCCGGTTTGAGCAGGTCGACCTCATCGTGGCTCACCAGGTGGCGGGTCTCCGGCGTCAGCGGCGTATGCACGGTCAGGTAATCCACCTCGGGCAGCAGGTCGCGCACTTCGTCGACGTACTCTACGCCCAGCTTGGCGGCCTGTTCGGGCGAAAGGAAGGGGTCGAAACCGATGACCCGCATGGCGAAGGCCTTCGCCCGCACGGCGACCTCCCGGCCGATGCGACCCATGCCGACGATGCCCAGGGTCTTGCCGGCCAGCTGTACCCCCGTGAACGCGCCGCGGTCCCACCTTCCTTCCATGAGACTCCGGTTCGCCGGCGCGATGTTGCGCGAAAGGGCCGCGATGAGGGTAAACGTGTGCTCCGCCGTGCTCAGGGTATTGCCGGTCGGCGTGTTCATGACCACGATACCCTGCCGGGTCGCCGCAACCCGGTCTATGTTGTCCGTGCCCACGCCCGCGCGCACGATCCCGCGGAGGCGCGTGTTGCCTTTCAGTACGTCCGCCGTGATCTTCGTGTCGCTTCGGCAGATGGCGCCGTCGTATTCCATGAGGGTGCCGCGCAGCGCCTCGCCGTCCAGGCCGGTACGTACGTCGTGGGATACGTCTTTCTCCCCGGTGAGCCGTTCGAGCCCTTCCCGGGCCAGTTTGTCGAGGACGATGATGCGATGCATGGCGCGCCGGGCACTCCCTTTACGTGGTCTGGAAATCCGGGTTGAAGTCAGGACTGAAATCCGGACTGAAATCCGGACTGCAATCCGGGCTGAAATCCTGGCGAAGAAACGGCCGGATTACCGGTCTGATCGAAGCCTCCATACGCTCCGCCCGGATCGTGCTCAGACCCACCGGAAAAAAACGTAAAATACCTTGCGCCCGCGCTTCTTATCAACCTATTTTTCCATGGTAAGCTGGTTTAAACTTTCCTGCCATCCAGACCCATTGGTATTTCAAGAGGCGGTACCGCGCCCGTCCACACCAGGTGAACCGCGGAACCTGCCTGAAGGGCGAACCCCGTGTCCTCGTTCGTACACCTGCACAACCACACCCATTACAGCCTGCTCGACGGCGCCAGCCGCATCGAGGATCTCGCATCCGCCGCCAAAGATTTTGGCATGCCCGCGGTGGCGATGACCGATCATGGCAACATGTTCGGCGCCGTGGAGTTCTACAAGACGGTCAGGGACGCCGGACTCCAGCCGATCATCGGCTGTGAGCTGTACCTGGCCCCGGGCAGCCGAAAGGAAAGACGGCCGGCGAGGAACGGCGATCGGGCCGACCAGACGACCCATTTCGTCGTGCTCGCCCAGAACGCCACGGGCTACCGGAACCTGATGAAGCTCACCTCCGCCGGATATCTCGAGGGATTCTACTACAAGCCGCGCGTGGACATGGAACTGCTGGAGAAGCACAGCGAGGGATTGATCGCCACGTCCGCCTGCGCGAAGGGCCCCCTGGCCAACCTGGTGGTGGACGGCCAGATCGACCGGGCGCGGGCGAAGTGCGGCCAGCTCAAGGAGATCTTCGAAGACCGCTTCTACCTGGAGATCCAGGATCACGGGCTGGAATTCGACAAGACCATCAACAACGCGATGATCGACTTCTCCCGGGAGTTCGACCTCCCGATCGTCGCGACCAACGACGCCCATTATCTCCGTCGCGGCGACGCGCCCGCCCAGGACGTGCTGGTCTGCATCCAGACCGGCAAGGAACTGAACGACCCCAAGCGGCTCAGGTTCGCCACCGACTCGCTCTACTTCAAAAACGCCGACGAGATGGACCAGTTGTTCGGCCACGTATCAGGCGCCCTGTCCAATACGGTATCGATTGCCGAATTGGTTGACTTCGAACTGGAAATGGGCAAGTTCAAGTTCCCCCACTTCCCGTTGCCGGAAGGATATGACAGCGCGGACGCCTATCTGCGCAAGCTGTCGTTCGACGGGATGGCGGCGCGTTACGACGCCGTTACTCCGGAACACAAAGCCCGGCTCGAATACGAACTGGGCGTCATCAGCCAGATGGGCTACCCGAGTTACTTCCTCATCGTCGAGGATATCGCCCGGTTCGCCGCGGAGCAGGGCATTCCGCTCATGACGCGGGGATCCGGCCTGGGGTGCATGGTGGCCTACGTGCTGGGCATCACGAACATCGACCCCATCAGCTACGGGCTGCTCTTCGAGCGCTTCCTGAACCCCGAGCGCGTCAGCATGCCCGATATCGACATCGACCTCGCGGACCGGGAACGGGACAAGGTCATTAACTACGTGGTGGAGAAATACGGCAAGAACAGCGTGGCCCAGATCATCACCTTCGGCACCATGGGGGCGAAGGCCGCGATCCGCGACGTGGGGCGCGTCCTCGGCATGTCCTACGGCGACGTGGACCGCGTGGCCAAGCTGGTTCCGACGGAACTGAAGATCACCCTCGACCGGGCCATCGACCAGGTCCCGGAGCTGAAGCAGATGGCCGACGGCGGCGGCACGGAAAGCCAGTTGATCCAGTACGCGAAGACCCTCGAAGGACTCGCGCGCCATGCCTCCGTGCACGCGGCAGGCGTGGTGATCACGCCGGGCGAGCTGACCGACTACGTGCCACTGTACAAGCCGAGCAACAAGGACACGATCGTCACCCAGTATCCCGGCGAGCTCATGGAGGACATCGGCCTGCCGAAGATGGACTTCCTGGGGCTGCAGAACCTGTCGGTCATCCAGGACGCCCTCGCGATGATCAAGGAGACGACAGGCGACGAGATCGAACTGGATGACATCCCCCTGGATGATACGAAGACCCTGGACCTGTTCCGCCGGGGCGAGACCACGGGGATCTTCCAGTTCCACAGCGGCTGGCTGCACGAATTCCTGCGGCGCCTGAGGCCGGACGGCGTCGACGACCTGATCGCCATGAACGCGCTCTGTCGGCCCGGTCCCCTGAACGGCGGGGTGGTGGACGACTACATCGACCGCAAGCACAAACGCAAGGAGGTCACCTATCACCACGCCGTGATGGAGACGGCCCTGAAGGAGACCTACGGCCTCATCGTCTACCAGGAGCAGGCGATGCAGATCGCCCGGGACATGGCGGGCTACACCCTGGGCCGGGCGGATTTCCTCCGGAAGGCCATGGCCAAGAAGCAGCCCGAAGTCATGGCCGAAGAACGGCGGAACTTCGTCGACGGCGCCGTGGAGAACGGCATCGAGAAAAGCATCGCGGAAGAGGTATTCGGCCTGATCGAGTATTTCGGCGGTTACGCGTTCAACAAGAGCCACTCCGCCGGGTACGCCGTCCTCGCCTTTCAGGAAGCCTACCTGAAGGTGCACTACCCGGTGCCCTTCATGGCCGCGCTGCTGTCGAACACCATGTCCAATACCGAGGAAATCGTCGTACTGATCAACGAATGCCGGAAGATGGGCATCGACGTGCTGCCGCCCGACGTCAACAGAAGCGACAAGACATTCGTCGTGGAAGGAAGCTCCATCCGGTTCGGGCTCTGTGCAATCAAGAACGTAGGGCAGTCCGCGGTGGAGTCCATCGTCGAGGCGAGGAAGGAACACGGCCGCTTCGAAGACGTGTTCGCGCTTTGCGAGCACATCGACCTGCGGCTGGTGAACAAGCGGGTGCTTGAGAGCCTGATTCAGGCCGGTGCCTGCGACAGCCTCGAGGGCCACCGGGCGCAGCTCATGGACGTGCTCGACACGGTCATAGAAGGCGCGCAGACCCGTCAGAACGACAGGGAAAGAGGACAGACCTCCCTTTTCGAACTCGACGGGATGGGAGCGGGCGCCGGGCTGGAAGTGCACAGGCCCGTGCTGCCGATCGTCGTCCGTTGGCCGGCCAGCCAGGAACTGGTCCTGGAAAAGGAGCTGCTCGGATTTTACGTGACGGGGCATCCGCTGAAGGAATACGAGGAGGACATCCGGGCGTTCACGACCGCGGAAATGCGGCGTCTCGACCACGCCAACGGCCGGCAGGAAACCGTCGTGGTCGGCGGTATCGTGACCGAGATCAAGCCCATCGTGGACCGGAACGGCAAGACCATGGCCTTCGTCACGCTGGAAGACTTCTCCGGCTCCGGCGAGGTGCTCATCTTCTCCGAACCGTACGCCATGCATCGGGACCTCGTGACGATCGACGCGCTGATCCTCGTGCACGGGCATTTGTCGAAGAAGGAAGAGGATAACAAGGTCATCGCTTCCGAAATCATCGCATTGACGGATGCCCGAGACAAGCTGGCCCGGTCCGTCGTGGTTTCCATGGAATACGAACAGGTCGGGGATGAGAACCTCGAATCGATAAAGAACGTGCTGAAGACCTACCCGGGGAACTGCGACCTGGTCCTCGAAGTGTCTACGGCCGAGGATGGCGAGATAGGCGTCAGGGCAGGGGGCGATTTCCGCGTCAGGCCTTCGGACGAGCTGCTGAAGACGCTGCGTGAATCGATTGACGCGAAGCGCATACGACTGGCCGGCGCCCCGGTGCACAGCGGTGAAAGCGGATGGAAACCCGTGGAGATGAACGGCCGCAGGCGGAACGGCAAGAACTGGAATGGAAGCGGGAACCGGAATGGCAACGGGAACCGGAATGGGAACGGGAAGTAGGTCCCCGTGCATCGTTGCCAGAACAACACAAAAGTAGACTCACGTACCAGAGAATATGCGAGTTGGCTTGGGATGCGACGACAAGAGCGTCGTTTTGAAACCTTAGCCATGGCGGGAGGTCGTATGTCACACAGAATGATCACAACGTGTATTGCCATGCTGTTTTTTGCGGGCTTTTTTCTGGCCGCAGGTTGTGGTGGCGGCGACTCCTCACCGACCAGTCCGCCCTCACCAACACCCTCACCACCGCCCACACCACCTCCGGCCCCGCCTCCAGCGCCGACGGTCTCTCAAATCGAGGTCAGTCCGGCTACGGTTTCTCTGGAGGTGGGTAAAACGCAAAGATTTGTCGCGACTGCCAAGGCTTCCGACGGCTCCGTGATAAGCGGTGTGAATTTTACCTGGGCCAGCAGCAATACGGGCGTCGCAACGATAAATGCCAGCGGCGTGGCTACGGCGGTTAGCGCAGGCACGGCGACCATCAGGGCTACTGGAAACGGCATATTGAGCCAGCCGGCGACAATCACGGTCACCGTGGCGCCGGTGGCCAGTGTCACGGTCTCTCCATCCGCGGCACAGGATATCATGGTAGGGGAAATGGTGACCTTCTCGGCGATGGCCCGTACCGCGGGAGGCACTGTCCGCGATGACGTCAGTATTTCATGGGCGAGCAGCGACACCAGCGTGGTGACCATTACTTCCGCCGGTGTTGCCACGGCCGTCGGTGCAGGCACGGCGATGATCCGCGCCGCGTCGGGCAGCGTAACGAGTTCGCCCGTAACGATCAATGTGAGTGAACCCCCACCGCCTGAGCCGGTGGTATCAACGGTGACGGTGAGTCCGGCTTCCATGATGATCATGGTTGGAGGCATGTTCCAGTTCACGGCAGTCGCCACGACTGCCGACGGCATGATGGTTGATGACGTGGTTTTCGCCTGGATGAGCGATGATACGGAAGTCGCCACGGTGGATGAAACCGGGCTAGTAACGGCAGTCGCTGCCGGTACGGCGATGATCACGGCCACGGGGAATGATGTGACGAGTATGCCCGCGACGGTCACCGTTGAGGAAATGACGCCGGAAGTCGCCAGCGTCGAGATCGTGGACGCCATGCCGGTGACGCTCGAGTCAGGCGAAACGCACCAACTCATGGCCGTCGCCCTGACTTCAGACGGGACCATGGTGGGTGGTGTGGCCTTTGCCTGGTCGAGCGACGACAGCGAGGTGGCGACCGTTGATTCAACCGGGCTGGTTACCGCGGTTGGCGCAGGCATGGCAGATATTACCGCCATGACAGAAGAAACCACTTCCGATCCGGTGACGGTCACGGTTACCGAGCCCGCACCGGTTGTAGATCGGGTAACCGTGGAACCGATGATGGCGTCGATCGAAGAAGGTGAGACCAAGCAATTCACAGCGACAGCCTATGACTCGGATAACATGGAGATCACAGGCAAGACCTTTAGCTGGGAAACAGCCAGTTCAACCGTAGCAACCATAGACGCAATGGGGCTCGCTACTGCCGAGGGTGCGGGATCCACGACCATAACAGCAACGGTTGACGGTATATCCGGTACTGCGAGGTTGACAGTGACCGAGCCCGAGCCACCACCTCCACCTCCACCTCCACCGCCTCCACCTCCACCCCCACCACCGCCTCCACCCGATCCCGTGGTGGCAACCGTGACGGTGAGTCCATCTTCGCCGTCGATCGAGGAAGGTGAAACGCAGCGATTCACAGCCACCGCGCGAGAGTCGGACGGTACGGCAATTTCGGGTAAGACCTTCACATGGACGAGTAGCAACACCTCCGTCGCGACGGTAAGCCCGTCGTCCGGGACGGCGACGACCGCTACCGGTGTTAACGCCGGCTCTGCGACGATCAGGGCAACCGTGGACGGTGTACCCGGCACGGCGTCGCTGACGGTGACAGAGCCACCGCCGCCGCCTCCGCCTATGCTGAGGAGTCGAACTGCAACGATTTCGGGTACGAGCAACTATCCGAACACCGCTGGGTCCGTAACGTTCGAAGAAGTAACTGGCGGGCAACTCAAACTGACCATAACCGGCATGAACACTGGAGGCGGGGTTCGTGCGATTTTGTTTCTCTACACCAGTTCGTCGATTAGCTGGCAAAGAGGACCAGAACCAGATGGTGCCAGGAGTTTTGGAGATGTTACGGGTGATAGAAGTTTCTCAACAACCTTTACGCCCAGAGCCGGCGAGAGTATCGCCTCCTATAATCATGTCATTCTTCATTGCGCATTAGTGAACATGAAGCTTGGTAGCGGATCACTGAGCAACTGAATCACAAAGGAGAATTTGAGTGAACAGGTTCATATCAGCCACAGTGATGACGGCCGTATTGATTTGCTATTCAACCTTTGCCCACGCGGGTGGGTGGACCCAGCCGAAGGGAAAGGGATACTTCAAACTCAGCCAGCAGATCGTACGTGCCGAATCACTGAACCATTCGTCCGGAGTCAAAACCGAGATTCCGAAAGTCAGCGGCAATACGACGAGTCTTTATGGTGAATTCGGCTTGATCGACCGGGTGACGCTGGTGGGCTACATGCCATTTTATACGAGTTACAGCATTGATGCCGAGGGGTTAGATTCAACTTCAGGCATAGGCGATTGGGATGTAGGCATCCGGATCGGTATTCTGACGGGCGGACCGACGGTGGTCAGCCTACAAGCCCTGGCCGGTTTGCCGCTGGGAGATTCGGGGGGAGATATCGTCCTCTGGACCGGAGACGGCGAGTTCAACCAGCATTTCTCCCTCCAGGTGGGGCACTCGCTTTACCCAGTTCCCGCTTACTTGAAAGGTGAGATTGGATACAACAATCGCAAGAGCAGTGACGTACCCGCCGATAACTACGCCGACGAACTGCGGTACAGCATGCAGGCCGGATACACGATCGCCGAACGCGTCGGCATCGCATTAAGCCTCCGCGGCGTACAGGCTCTCGACCGCGCGGATGACGAGTTTCACGGACGCAACGATATCGAGTACCTGTCCTATGGGCCCCAGGTCGATTTCTACGTTACGCCCAACGCGGGAGTAACCGCCAGTATGACGCAGTTCACCAGGGCCCGTAACATGCTGGACGCGCCTACCTGGGAATTCGGGGTGTTTCTGAAGCTGTAGACTGATTCTGCTGTTAGGCATCCTAAAAGGGGTGTGTAACATGTCCAGATTCATCTTGGCCAGTGCCTTGCTTGCCGGGTTTCTCCTTCAAACCCCCGGAACGGCCTACGCCGGAGGATGGACCCAACCCCAGGGCAAGGGCTACTTCAAGCTGAACGAGCAAATCATCCGGAGCGACACGTACTTCAAGCCATCCGGCAAGAAGGAGACCATAACAGCCCAGAGCCGATATACGACCAGCCTGTATGGCGAATTCGGCCTTGTGGATCGGTTGACGCTAGTAGGCTACATACCCTTCTACCAGCGCATAAGCGAAGACAGGCCCGGGTCCGATGCCAAGACGGGTACCGGGGACTGGGAGCTCGGGGCCAGGATCGGGCTGCTCACCAACAGGCCCACGGTCGTAAGTCTCCAGGTCATGGCCGGACTGCCGCTGGGAGATTCCTTTTCCGGACAGGAAGTCGGCCTGTTCACCGGCGATGGTGAATTCAACCAGTTGTTCTCGCTACAGGTCGGCCATTCCCTCTGGCCGACACCGGGTTACCTTAAAGCCGAAATCGGCTACAACAACCGGGAAAGCGATTTTTCCGACGAGTTGAGGTACGCGCTGGAAGCGGGTTTCATGATGGACGATCGCATCGGGGTATCCGCGTGGGTTCGCGGAGTGAAAGCCCTCGGAACGGGAGATGAATGGACCGTGAACGACCAGCAGTACGTGTCCTTCGGTCCCGAAATCAATTTCTACATTACGACCAGTGCGGGGATCACCGCGGGTGTGACGAAGTACTCGGGCGCGCGCAACCTGCTGGACGCCCCGGCCTGGGACATTGGTGTGTTCATGAAGTTGTAGTTTAGCCTCGTGCAGTTATGCTGATACCTTTCAAGGACTTCTGGTACAGCCCATGCCTCGAACAATCCGTTTGACCTTCATCGACGAAGGCGTTTCGGTCGATGCCGAGTTGCTCGAAGACGAGGCCCCGAAAACCTGCCAGACCGTCTGGGATGCGCTGCCTCTCGAGGAAGAGGGCATCCACGCCGTGTACTCGGGCAGCGAGATTGCCTACTTCCTGTCCGAGGATATCGTCACCCTGCCCGAGAACCTGACCAGCCGCACGCTCCCTGGAGATATCTGCTATTACCGCCTGGAGCCCGGTCTCATGCACGGGTGGCTGGACGGGATCACCGAGCTTTGCTGGTTCTACGGCAGGGACGGGCGGCCCAACATGCCGGACGGCCCCGTCGCTGTGAACCTCTTCGCTCGGATGATCGGCGATACGACCGGATTCTTCGAGGTGTGCTACCGCATACGGCGTGAAGGGGTCAAACGCGTCCGGATCGAGCGGGTGGCCTGAATTCGATTCGCAAGGAAATCCACCTGAAATCGTCTAATATTATACACCGTTACGCTAAAGAAGATACCTGTAAGGCGGATATTTCCTCCAACAGGCCGGTCCGTTTTGTGCCAGACGTAGTCCTGCCGCCACGGTCTCGGGATCTTGCACAACCATGCAAATACATTACAAGTGTATCGCAGCACTACTCTGTCTTTCAGGACTGTTCCTGACGGGAATCGCCTCCGCCGACCAGGTCGACGGTTCCAGACCCTTTGACGGTTCCAGACCCATAGACGGGGCCAAGCTCTATGAACAGGCCTGCGCGGCCTGTCATGGATCGGATGGAAGGGGACGGCCGCTCGAAGAACGCGGCTTTGCCCTGGAGCTGCCGGACTTTACGGATTGCGAATTCGCCTCCCGTGAACCCGACCCGGACTGGCACGCCGTGATCCATGAAGGCGGGCCTGTGCGGGCCTTCGACCGCATGATGCCTGCCTTCGGGGATGCCCTGACGGACGAAGAGATCTACGCCATCCTCGGGCACGTCCGCACTTTCTGCACGAACGACAACTGGCCCCGCGGCGAATTCAACGTGCCCAAGCCCCTGTTTACCGAGAAGGCGTTCCCCGAGGACGAGACCGTATTCAACGTGAGGTTGGACACGGACGACAGCAAAGCTTTGATTCTGGAGCCGGTGTACGAAAAACGGTTCGGCCCCCGGGGCATGATCGAAGTGAAGGTCCCCTTAGGCAGACGCGAGTCCCCACGGGACGACGGTGCGAAACTGGGATTCGAGGACCTGTCACTTGGCTACAAGTACGCGCTTTACCACAACCTGGAGCGCGGGAATGCCTTCAGCATCGGCGGCGAGGTTATCCTGCCCACCGGCAGGGAGGAAGACGGTTTCGGATCGGGCTCGACGAAACTGGAGCCATACGCGGCCTTTGTTCAGCTACTGCCCGGCGATGCTTATTTACAGGCCCAGATGCTGGGCGAGATCGCCGTCAGCGGTGACGCGGAGGACGAAGCGGCCGTTCGGCTCGTACTCGGCAGGACCTTCTCGGAAGGCGAGTTCGGCCGGGCCTGGAGTCCCATGGTCGAGTTGCTTGCGTCCCGCGAATCGGTTTCCGGGGCCGACGTCTCGCTCGACCTGGTACCTCAGATGCAGGTCGCGCTGAATACGCGCCAGCACATCCTGCTCAACGTGGGCGTTCGGGTGCCCGCCACCAACAGGCAGGGCCGCAAGTTCCAGATCGTCATGTACCTGCTCTGGGACTGGTTCGATGGAGGCTTCCGCGATGGCTGGTAGCTACGCAGGCAGGTTGTGGATGCGGCTGTGGACGTGCAGCACGCGGGCGCGGCTCGGTATCGCCAGGCAGGCGTGTGCCTGGATTGCCTTCACCTGGCCGGCTTTCGTCGGGCTGGCCTTCGTCGGGCTGGCCTTCTTCGGGATGGCGTGCGCAACCGTTGACGCGCAATCGGTGGACCACAGCACTTTCGCCACTTCGGACCAATGCATCGCCTGCCACAGCAATATCGTCGACGCGGACGGGCAGAACGTCTCCATCGGCCATGTCTGGCGGGGATCCATGATGGCGCATTCCGCACGCGACCCCTACTGGCAGGCAGCCGTGCGGCGGGAGATCACCGACCATCCCGGCGCGCGGGCGGAGATCGAGGACACCTGTTCGACCTGCCATATGCCCATGGCGCGAGTGGTGGCGCGGGAGAACGGTGGACTCGGCGAGGTGTTCGCGCATCTCGAAGCCGCCCGGCGGGGCGAGGAAAGTGCGCTGCTCGCCATGGACGGGGTGTCCTGCACGACCTGCCACCAGATACGGCCCGATAATTTCGGCGAGGAATCGAGCTTCGACGGCAACTTCCTGATTCGGACGGAAGCCGGCGTCGATCCGCAGATATTCGGACCATTCGAGGTGGACGACGGATTGACCCGGGTCATGCAGTCGGCCACGGGCTTCCTCCCCGACAGTTCCGTACATGTCCAGCAGTCCGAGCTCTGCGCCACGTGCCACACCCTGTTCACGACGAGCCTGGACGCCGAGGGACGGGAAGTGGCCCGCTTTCCGGAACAGACGCCCTACCTCGAGTGGAGGCACAGCGCCTTCGCCGAGTCGGAAAGCTGCCAGTCATGCCATATGCCGGAAATCTCATCGGCCCCCATCTCCTCGGTGCTTGGGGATTACCGGGAGCAGGTCTCGCAGCATGTGTTCCTTGGCGGCAACGAGTTCATGCTGCGTCTGCTGGACAAGTATCGCGATGAACTGCTCGTGACCGCGCCGTCGAGTGATCTGCAGCGCGCTGCCGAAGCGACCCGGGAGAACCTGGAGACCGCCACCGCCCGGATGGAGGTGCTGGCCGTGTCCCGCGATGGGGACCATGTCACGATCGATATCGAGGTGACGAACCTGGCGGGCCACAAGCTGCCGACGGCCTACCCGTCGCGAAGGGCCTGGATCCACCTTGCGGTATACGACGGCGCCGGCGACCTGCTGTACGAATCCGGCGCCATGCGCCCCGATGGAAGCATCGAGGGCAACGACAACGACGCGGACGGGTCCCGCTATGAGCCGCATTACGATGTGATCGAAGATCCAGGCCAGGTACAGATCTATGAACCGATAATTGCGGACGGATCGGGAAGGGTCACCACGGGCCTGCTGACGGCCGTCACCTACGCCAAGGACAACCGCGTGCTACCTGAGGGATTCGACAAGGTGACCGCCGACGACGACATCATGGTGCACGGAAAAGCGCGGGAGGACGCGGACTTCCAGGCCGGAAGCGACAGGATCCGGTACCGGGTCGAGGTCCCGGCCGGCGTGCGGCACGTCGACGTCCGGGCGCGGCTGATGTTCCAGACCATCGGCTTCCGGTGGGCACAGAACCTCGCCCCCTACGATGCCCACGAGACGAAGCGCTTCGTCTCCTACTACAACGAAAACGCCGCGACCTCGGCGGTCCCGCTCGCCGAGGCCGTCAGCCGGCTGGACTTGCCGTAGGGTCGGATGGGCCGGCGCCGCCTTGCCCGACCCATCTCAAGCGCGGTCTGTCCGTTAAATCCGGTCCTTGCGCACATGGAAAGACAGCGTGGCGCCGGTAACCTTGCTGAGCCCGGTGGCCAGGAACATACTGAGCCAGACGCCCTGCAGGAAGACCAGGACGTAAGGGTCCCAGACCTTCCGCAGGCCAGCGTCGAAATCGGTGACTACCTGCGAGCCGGGCAGGATCAGGAACAGCACCAGCACGTAGCCTGTACTCGCCAGCGCCATCCACTGGTAGGGCGTCATCCGCCAGCCTCCCCGATTGTCCGCACGCAACGTTTCGGAGATCACCCGCCATCCCTGAGTGACCAGGATGGCCACGGTGAAACTCGCTGCGTAGGCGTTCCCGTAGAACATCAGCATCGAGACGATTCCGGTTGTCACGCAAATACATGCCGTAATCGCCTGTACGGGGACGACCGGCACGCCGTGCAGGTCTGACGCGTAGGAGATCTTCTTGGTCGCGCCGCTGAATGTAAAGGCCCAGGGACCGAACATTCGCCGCATCCAGGGTTTCAGCGAAGAAATCGGCTTGCCGTAACAGCATCCGAAGCTGATGCAGGCAAGCCGGCCAAGGCCCTCGCCGAAACAGTAAGCGATCGCCAGAGTGGCCATGATCGGAAGGACAGGTCCGTCAAACCCGGGCCAGAGGTAGTTTAACAGGTGAAGGACCGGCGGCATGACGAAGAAAGAAGCAAAGAAGGCGCCGCCGATCGTATAGGTGTGGGGTTTGCCGTCGATCCATCGTGCCAGATAGGCGGATACCGGAAGGCCCAGCAACGGGAGGAAGAGGGCGACAATTATCGCCTGCCAGAAGGCGAGTCCAATGGAAAGCATAAGCAGGATCAGCACGAAAGCCGCAACCAGGCTGGCCGTGGCAATGAGTACGCCGTAATAGGTAAGATTCAGCCCCTGCCAACCGCCAGCGGGCGTTTGCCGGATCGGGATGATCGCCGCGAATTGCCACTGCTCACCCGGCAGGAAACGGAACGACAGGTAGAACAGGATCGCGATGATCAGGATGAATATCCCCACGAAGACTTCGTACGTCATTCACGCCCTCCTGCGTCCCAGCAGAGAACGGACCTCTACATCCGTCTCCACCAGCGGTTTATGAAAGGCGGCGGTGAAACGGCTCGCTACGTCCTGCCGCCGCATGTTGCGGATCAGGTCGTCGGCGAACCGGACCCGGCCCGGTTCGAAGAGGAGCACCGTTGTGCTGCTACCCGGTCGGAAAAGACTCTTCGGCTGTCCCTTCTCGAGTAACATGTCCGGCGCAACGGGAACCGGCGCATCGTAGTTTCGCGCACTGTAGCACTGCAGGATGTCGCCGATCATGAGCGCCACGACTTCGACCATGGCCACCCGTCCGACGCCTGTCCCACCCGGGACATCCGTCTGGATGACCGTGACGACCCTTCTGTTCTTGGAATACGAGGTAACCATCTCGACCACGGCGTTCGGATTGCACGCGTGGTAAGCGCCGCCGATCTCGTATATGGCTTCCACCCGCCCGGTAACCGGCGCGTGATTGTAGTGGTATTTTTCCGGAGTGAGTCGAAAGATCGCGTAGTCTCCGCCATCGAATGCGGTCTGCCACCCGGCGTTGGAATCACCGAGCAGCTCTTTGAACGCAAAGAACTTTTCCTTGAGAAACAGGAGGGACCCGTTCCGCAAAGATCCCACGATGACGCGGGCATCCGCCGGGCAGACGACGGTGGCGGGATCGGACGGCATGGGCCGGTAACGCCAGTATCGTATCTTTCGTTCGAATAGCCGCCGCAGCGTATTCAGATTATCCGGGGCGTCCAGGCATTCGTCGAACCGGATGCCGCGGGCGAACATCTGCCGTTTTACGCCCAGGAAGCGGGGAGCCAGCGGGAGGTCGAAGTTTACCATACTGAGCAGCCGGCTCATCCGGTGGCTGGTCAGGGCGTCGAACAACCGGGGCATATGCTCCCTGCCGCGGGAATACAACAGAGATAGCACCCTGTTTCCAACCAGCGATTCGTCTACGACCCGTCCATCGCGCCGATCGATGTACTGGTGCATGGCCGGCATGCTTCCCCCTGTCCGTCCGTGTCGCGTTCCGTCCCCGTGGCTTCACTTCGCAATGTATCGATATGGACCATCAGCAGGATCAGCTGGATGAGTCGGGCGATACTCGCCGAGGCCAGTGATTCGTCCAGCAGACCGGGTACAAGCTGGTCGAGGACGTCCCCGGCGCGCCGATCACCGAGGATACGTCGGCAAAGCGCCCGGACCCCGGGAAAATCGAGGTATCGGCCTGCGTCCAGCCGGCGGCAGTCTTCAGCAAGGAATTCGACTGCCTCGCGCAGGTGGTCCTGCCGAAGTATTCCGCGGTAGAACCGTTCGGCCGCTTCGTTGAACTGGCTGTCCTTCGATCCGCCGGCCTGCCTGATCCGCCGGGTCAGGACGCGATGTGCGGTGTTTTCGTCCGGGCGGTCCGTCCTGTCCGTGAGGTCTTCAACCATGGATTCCAGTCCCAGCATTTCGATCAGTTCGGCCCCGTCCTTCCGCAGAATCCTGACCAGGGCACGCCGGTATTCCTGGTTATACACCCGGAGGTAACCTGGGTATCTCCGGCTGTGGCGGACACGGGAAGTGTGTTCCAGGACATACGCGAGGAATCTATTGGGCGTGTCCTTCTTCACGTAGAAGGTGGGAATCCCGATGGCGGCGCCGAAGAAGATCTGGCGGCGTTCGCTTTCGATGTTCGGATCGTCCGGTACGTCTCCATGATCGTATCGCCGTTCGGCCATGAATTTAAAAGCCAGCGCGCAAATCAGCATCTGAAGATCTACGGCGTGGGCAAGGTCGTGCCTGAGACTGCCGAATAGCGAGTGGGTCCGCAGTTCGAATCCGGAGAAGCCCAACCGGTGGTATTCTCTTAGCTTGACAGGGAGGTACAGCGACATGCGCCGGTCGAAAATCCCTGCCTCGTCCAGGTCCGTCTTCAGTCTGTCCTGGTTATCCAGCCGGCCATCCAGTGCGCCGGACCTGTGGGTGCTCAACAGGGCGGCCGGGTAATCGACCAACCTGAAGTCCGCGACAAGGTCTCCCTTGAGCCGGAAAAGGAAACGGAGGGCTTCGTCGAGCAGGGCGGGGCCGAAGGGCGTGACGGAATATCCGAGGACCGAGTTCCGCGCCTTCCTCTTCCATCGCCGCCAGATCATACGGAGGTGGGTGTAGTCCAGTTCGTGCGGAAGGAATCCCAGGACCTGCTCCGGGTGGAAGTCCGCGAATCCAAGATGATATGGCGCCGCGCTGTACGTACCCGCGAACAGGGGCAGGAAATGCTCCTGGATCTTGATGGCCAGGTCTCCCAGGTACTTCTCGTGGACTTTCGTCATCCCGTCCGAACCGGCGAGTAGACGACCCAGTTTACGGCTGCCCAGGCTGACGTGCACACCGTTATTGGCCAGGCTGACGTTTGAAGTGTTGGGCAGCACGACCAGGTTGTTGCCGACAATGCCGGCCTCGCGCAGTTTGGCCACGGCGTTCAGGTGACTCCGGCTCAGGACCTGGTGGCACAGGATCATGTACTGGTGTTTTGACTCGCCGCAGTCCCAGCCGGACAGGCAAGGGCTCATGAACAGGTCGCGGTACACGGCATCGGGAACGAAGTCGTTCAGCAGCCTCTGACGTATTGGCGGATGCGGTGAGAAGTACACTACCGACTTCTGGCCGCGTTTCTCGAGTTCGAACCTTTTATTTGCGTATTGCACGAGCAACTGCGTCAGCAGGAAACGCTTGCTGGTTTCCCGGGCCGTCTCCAGGCCCAGGTTGCCTTTTGCCGGGGCCACGATGTGGAAGGAAGAGGTTTCAGGAGAAGTATTGTCGTTCAGGAAGCACCGGACAACCTGCTGTGTCGTCCGGAACAGAATGGGTTCGCCACCGCCGAAAACCGCGAAGGAGTCGGCCAGGGCCAGCTTCATGATATAACTTACGGGTACGCGCACGTATTCCTCGCCCGCCTCGATTCCGAAAAAGCGGTACGCGTCGCCCCGATAGCCGGGTACTATTCCCTGGCGGACCGCTTTGCCAGTACACTCACCGGCAGCACCAATAGTTCCGGCACCGTTGCCGGCATCTACCGGCGTTACCCGGGTATCTCCCTTCTTATGCCGTAAATCGTCGTCGATTACGCGCCGTGTATCGGGATGCAGCGTCCGGGCGGGAATGCGTACCCAGCTGTGTTCCCACACGTTGTCGGGGTTGTGGGCCAGGTACCGCCTGACGTCCTTCAGCGTGTGCGCGGCCACATCACCGGCCGTGATTCTCCGGAGGAGATCCGATACGTAAGAGGAGTTCTTGAGGATGACCGGCAGGTCGACCGTGTCCTGGTTCCCGATAACGGCGGTCTGCAGTTCCGTTTCCGTTCCGGCTGTTGCGTCACCGGCGGAAAAGGGGAGGGTTTCGATACGACTGGGATCGGCGGCCAGCCTGGCCAGGCAGGCATCCAGGATGGGAACCTCGGGTGCTGCTTCGAGGCTGTCGGGCCGGTTTCCGATAATGGACACACTGTTCATAGGCGCCGATGGTCCGGGAACGCGTCAAATACCGGATTCGTGCCTAAGATAGATGATGACTGTGACGTTTACATGAAGCCCCGGCAACACTTCGGTGAATAGCGCAAACGCCGTCACCGGCCGACATTCGCCAGGTCCATGGGGTTCGACCACGCTTTCGTGCCGTCCGGCGCGATGATCTCGAACCTGACCCACCGCACATTGGGCCGCAGCGTGAACGTGGCCTCTTCGAAGGTGCCGCCCTTGCCGGACCGGTCCCGGTACTCCGTTCCGTGGGAATCAAACACGGCCAGGATGCTCTGGGCCTCCGAACACCGGATGCTCGCCTCCACGACCCGTTTCCCGTCGCCCCCGTCGTCGATGCGGCGAAGCTGGATGTCCCGGATCTCGGGGCCGGAGCTCACGTAGGCGCAGCCCTGCTCCAGGGCGTCGATGATCGCCTTCGCCGAACGTTCTTTGACCTTCACCATGTTCCAGCCGCCGTAGGTGTCCTTGTTTTCCGACTCGAGGGCGTGGGAATCGTCGTTGGACAGGGCCGGGATCGTGCGGCCCAGCAGATCCATCCAGTCGTCCCAGTGCACGGAGGACTCGCCCCGTCCGGCGCAGCGGCAGGTGGTGTTGAAGACTTCGACGCCGGCCAGGCCGTGCAGGGGCAGGGTATCCCGGAGGATGTTGACCGAACTCCAGTGGGGATGGGCGAGCCAGATCGAGCCGCCCTGGCGATTGACTTCGTCGATCACGTGCTGCGGCGGCATGCGTTTCGAGTCCATGTCCTCGTCGATGTTGTACGCCAGGAAATGGTGGGTCTGGCCGCCGAAGGGGTTTTCGGGATGGATTTCCGCGCCCTGCACCAGCACGAAATCGTCCGGCGCGCTGACCGTATCGATACGGGTGATCTTGTAGTGATCGGAAATGCACAGGAAATCGTATCCCTGGTTGACGTAGCCGTCCAGCCGTTCCTGGGGGGACGGCTTTCCGTCGGAATTGGTCGTGTGGGAATGCAGGTTGCCCTTAAGCCAGAAGTATCCGTCGTCATCGATGTCGAAGGGGCTGATCAGCCCGTCGCTCGCCATGGTGCTCTCCCTGGTCTGGCGGTGATATGGTGTCGTTTGTCGCAGTGAATGGAAACGCGCGCCGGCCCGGTCTCACCCCAATTCAGTCGTGTACGTCCTGCCGAAGCGGTCCGTTGCCTCGACCACCACCTTCCCCGCGTCGGGTGATACCGGCGCATAGAACAGGTGATTCGTGGGGACCGGGTCCACCCAGGGACGGCGTTCGGGCAGGTCGGAACCCCGGTGTAACTTCTCCGACAGGGGGTCGGTGCCGGGACGCCTGGCCATCGCCCCCTTCCGCATGCCGTCTTCGTACCAGACGACCTGCCAGCCGGGTTCCCAGTCCCAGATGTTCGCGACGATCTCGTCCGGTGCCCCCGGATCGGCGCCACGGAGATAGACCCGCATCTGGTGGTTCTCGTCCAGACCCGTGGACTTGTAGCGCCATCGTATATCCGAACCGTCGACCTCGTAGACACCGTACCCGCTGGGCGTCCCGTCCCAGCAAATGGGGCCGCTCCACCAGGCGCCGCAGACCGTGCCCTGGACGATCTCGTGCACCCCGCTTTCGAAGATGTGTTCGTGTTCGTGCACGTGACCGGAGAACACGTGGGCCCGGTAGGGTTCGAGCAGCTGGTACATGCGCTCGCGGTTCACGGTGGTGGACGAAATGGAGGGACTGCCGTCCCCGGTCCGGATATGGCGCGTGGTGTACTGGGGGATATGGTTGAACAACGCCACGGTCCTGCCCGTTTCCACCAGGCCGAGGTCCTGGGCGAGCCAGTTGAGCTGGTCGTCGGTCACGTAGCCGATGTAGCCTTCACCGTGCCAGAACACGTTATCCAGCACGATGTAGTGGATTTCCCCCCGGTCGAAGGAATAGAAGTTGGGACCGAAGTGGCGGCAGAACGTACGTACGGATCCGTCATCGGTCGGTCCGAAGTCCAGGTCGTGGTTGCCGACGACCTGGAAGAAGGGCATGCCCATTTGACGCACGCCCCGTTCGTACTCCGGGTACAGGGACAGGTCGTCGAACATGATATCCCCGCAGCCCACGCCAAACAATCGGCGGCCGGAGAGCGCGGCGGCGGTCTCCTGTACGTCGGGAACGGTCTCCGCGTGAAACAGGCCCATTTCATAGGCATCCTGGGTCTGGGGGTCGGAGAGGACCAGGAATCCGTGGCGTTCATCCGATCCGTCAAGGGCCGCGAGATCGAAGCGCGCGGCCATCTCGCCGGAGTCGTCCGCCATGATCGGACGGTAGAAGGAGGCCGTCCCGCTCGGATTTTGCGCTATGGCGTATCCATCGGGCGTGGAGATCGAAACGAAGGACTGAAGGGTGTTGGACACGATTTCGAAACGACCTTCCGCGTCCGTGGCGGTGACGGTCAGCCCGTCTGTGACCGCCACGCCGGCCAGACTCGTGCGGCCGGCTGTGACTCGTCCGGACACACGGACCGGGCGGACCGGGCGGGCCGGGCCCACGCCGGCGGCCGCGTTGCTCCCGGCCTGCGGCGCGAAGGGGTCCGCCAGCACGGGAAAGGGAGCCGCCATCGCCGCGGCCACGAAGGCCGCCTGCTTCAGAAAGGTCCTCCGGCTCAGGGCTTCGCGGTCTTTGGAACGGTTTGCTTCCCCGTCTGCTTCATCCAATATCGCTTTAAGGCTGGGGTCCATCAAATGGCTTCCTTTCAACAGCCGGATCAGGATCCGGAAAACGTGCGGATGGCCGGTGAGCCAACCACTTCGATACGAAAGAGGCGTATGGGCTGATTATACAAAGTCGACACCTGTTGAAACAGGGTTTTGTGGACATTATAAATGCTTGATGTAACGAGTTCGTGATCTTATCATTTCAATTCCATGAACAAAGACGAAGATCCTGCCGCCTCCTCCGAATACCTGTCCATTCCCGAACCTGCCGGCGTCTACGCGGAGCCGTGGTCGTGGAAGAAGTTCAGGCACATGCTCGGGTTCTTCGGACCCGCGGCGCTGGTGGCGTCCATGGCCGTTGGCGCCGGCGAGACCATTCTGGTCACCGGCGTGGGCGCCTGGGCGGAATACGGGCTGCTCTGGCTCATCCTGCTGAGCGTGCTGGTCAAGGGCGTTGCGGTGACGTACCTGCTTGGCCGTTTCACCGCGGTGAGCGGCCAGCCCTTCGGCCGCATGCTGGCAAAACTGCCCGGTCCCCGGGGCTGGTTCATCCTGACGCTGCTCGTCATCGAACTGCTCGCCCTCAGCATCGCCCTGACGGCGGTCGCCAAGCCCTGCGGAAACCTCGTCGTCCATATCTTCACGGACTCGCTGCCCGTGGGTCCGACGGATACCTTCTGGGAGAACCTGGTCACCACGGTGTTCCTCGGACTGGCCATCGGGCTGAGCCTGCTCACGTCCTACGACATCCTCGAAAAGCAGCAGATCATCATCTGCGGCATCCTGGTCACCGGCACCATCCTGGCCACGATCATCGTCTGGCCGAGTATCAGCGGCATCCTCTTCGGCACGCTGTCCATCGGGAACCTGCCCGCCGCCCCCGACTGGGCGCCTTCGGCCGCGCGGGAGGATTACTTCCTGAACCTGGTCACCGTATTCGGATACGTGGGGGGTACGCTGAGTACCTACCTGGCCTATTCCGGCTGGGTGGCACTTCGGGGCTGGGGGTTGACGGGAAATCCCGAGGTGGGGCGGCTTGGCGGCCGGATCGACGGAACGATGAGGATCAGGTACCTCAAGGAGGATGCTTCCCAGGTGAAGCGCATGCGCGTGCTGCTGTCTCCCCTGAAGTGGGACGTGTCCATGGGGGCGCTCGTGCTCTTCATCGTCACCGCGGCCTTCATGATCGCCGGCGCGGTCGTGCTCTACCCGCGGCAGACGGTCCTGCCCGGCAACGCGTGGGACCTGCTCACGCGGCAGTCCTCCATCTGGGCGCAGATCCACGCCGCCCTCATCCCGGTGTACTACGTGGCCATTCTCGCGGCCCTCTGGGGGACGCTCGCCACGATACCTGAGGCCCTGACCCGCTTCACCCACGAGTTCCTGACGGCCGTCTGGCCGCGTTTCGCTTCCTATTCCTACCGCAGGCTGCAGACCTGGATCGTGATCTGGTTCTTCATCTCTTCCTCCGTGGCGATCTGGAGCGACATCACCTTCGACCTGATCACCCAGATCGTGGCCCTCCTGGCGACCAACATGGGCGTGGGGCTGGTCTGCTTCGCGGCCGTCTACCTCAATTTCAAACTGCCTCCCGCCTATCGCACCCGGCCCGCCATGCTCGTGCTCGGTGTGCTCTCCACCGTGGTGCTCCTCTCGGCCTTCGTCATCAGCGCCGCCGGCATGCTGCAGAAGTAGCGGCCGGAAGCTCGAATCAGGGCTTGAGGTAGTTTAGCAGGTTGATGATCAGTCCGGTGAGCACGACAATGGTCGTCAACCCGGTCCCGACGACCCACATCTTCGTCGCCACGTGTTTCTGCGCATCTTCGAGAGCGGAGAGGCGGCTGTCGATCTTGTTCAGTCGTTCAACGAGGAAGTCCCACCGCGTCGATGGTACGTCCAGTTGATCCTGTCCTGACATTTCGGCTCCTTCGAGGCGGTTTGATGGCATCACCATGATACGAATCGCAAATGACAACTTTCGACCGGCAAGAGTCGGCCATCGCCCACCAGGATTAACATCACGAGATCACTGATGGACTTGATCTCTGATGAACTCGATCTATAGGGATTTAGTATGAACCACTCGCGCATATCTCGAACTGTATAGCCAAAACTCGATCCCCCGACGCGCTTTCTCGCGAAATAAACCATCTCGAGATAAACCATTCTGATCCTATCGTTGAATGATGATATGTTTATGTGTTCAGATGCACGTGGACATGCTCCGCCACCGCATCTTTCCAAACGTGCCGGATCCCGCGCCAGATCAGGCCATTCACGACCCTTTTTACTTGCAAGTCCCATTCGGTTTCCTTACCATAAATCCGTAACCCATGGGGTTTTGGGAGCCGTTCACACAGAATCAGTATATGGAGCCGATTATGCAGGATTTTACCGCCGTACGGCAACAGGACGAAGCGTTGTACGACCTGCTTGTGGCCGAAAGGGAACGGCAGCGGGACGGCATAGAACTCATCCCGTCGGAAAACTACGTCTCGCCGGCCATCCTGGAAGCCATGGGTTCCGTGCTGACCAACAAGTACTCGGAAGGATATCCGGGCAAGCGGTACTACGGCGGACAGGAATACATCGACAAGATCGAAAACCTCGCCAAACGGCGGGCGAAGACCCTTTTCGGCGCCGAGCACGTCAACGTGCAGTGCTATTCGGGCAGCCCGGCCAATACCGCGGTCATGTTCGGCCTGCTGGACTACGGCGACACGATCATGGGCATGAAGCTCGACCAGGGCGGCCACCTGACCCACGGGCTGCACGTCAACTACTCGGGCAAGTCCTATAACGTGGTTTCATATGGCGTTCGGCGGGAATCGGGCCGCATCGACATGGACGAGGTCCGCGGCGTGGCCCTCGAACACCGGCCGAAGCTGATCATATCCGGCGCCACGGCCTATCCGAGGCAGTTCGACTTCGAGGCGTTCAAATCCATTGCCGACGAGGTCGGGGCCGTGCCCATGGCGGACATCTCCCATATCGCCGGACTCATCGTGGGCGGCGTCCATCCGAGCCCGCTGCCCTTCACCGACGTCGTCACGACGACCACCCACAAGACGCTCCGGGGTCCGCGCAGCGCGATCATCATGTGTCACAAGAAATACGCGAAGGATATCGACCGGGCCGTGTTCCCCGGCCTGCAGGGCGGTCCCCATGATCACATCACGGCGGCCAAGGCCCTGACCTTCAAGGAAGCCATGCAACCCGAGTTCAAGGACTACGCCCGCCAGATCGTGGCCAATGCGAAGGCCCTGGCGGAGGCGCTGCTCGAGCACGGCTTCGATCTCGTATCCGGTGGGACCGACAATCATCTCGTGCTGGTGGATCTGACCGGAAAGGGCATCATCGGCAAAGACGCCGAAACCGCACTCGACAAGGCCGGGCTGACCGTGAACAAGAACACGGTGCCCTTCGACACGCGTTCGCCCTTCAGCCCCAGCGGGATCCGCATCGGCACGCCGGCGGCCACGACGCGGGGGATGAAGGAGCCGGAGATGAAGCGGATCGCCGGTTGGATCAACACGGCGATCGAAAACCACGGGAACGACGAGAAACTCTCGTCGATCCATGACGAGGTCAGGGAATTCTGCGCCGGTTTCCCCGTCCCCGGGATTTCCTCGGCCGAAGCGGCACTCATGCAGGAGATGGGCACGGGCTAGCGCGCTTCGGCGACAACTGGACCGGGCCACTCCTCAAAGAAGCGCCTTCGTTGACCGGGAGGTGGTGTCATGTACAGAATGAACTTAACCACGACCGTGTTTGCCTTCGTAGCCGCGTTGGTCATCGCAGCCGTATTTCCCATCGCAGCCGCGTGCAATCCGGGCATGGAGAAGCAGGACGAAGCGGCGGCCCAGGAAAGGTCCGGCGCGCCCGAGAAAGTGACCATCGTCGAGGTCGCTTCCGACGGAACGAAGAAAGGAGCCGTTACGGTGGATAAAGTGGTCAGGACCGAAGAGGAATGGAAAGAGCGTCTCAACGACGAGCAGTACTACGTCGCCCGGAAGAAGGGCACGGAACGGGCCTTCACGGGCAAGTACGACAAGCACTACGAAGACGGGGTATACACGTGCATCGGTTGCGGAACGGCGCTCTTCTCGTCCAAAACCAAGTTCGATTCGGGCACGGGCTGGCCCAGTTTCTACGAGCCGGTGGCCGCAGAGAACATCGATGAGAAAATGGACCTGAGCTACGGCATGATCCGTACCGAGGTGTTGTGCAAGCGATGCGATTCCCACCTGGGCCACGTGTTCACCGACGGGCCGAGGCCCACGGGTCTCCGGTACTGCATGAACTCCGCGTCCCTGGATTTCGAGCCCGAGGAGTAGGTCCGCGAACCCCATGCGCATTTCCGACGTCAAAGTCTTCCCGGTCTGGAGCGGAAGCCGAAACTATCTCGTGGTCAAGGTGGAGACGGACGAGGGCATCTACGGGATCGGTGAAAGCGGCCTGACCTGGTGCGAACCGGCCGTAAGTGAGATCGTCCTCGCCCTCTGCGACCGGCTCGTCGGTCAGGATCCGGCGCGCAAAGAACACCTCTGGCAGGTGATGTTCCGCGGCAATTTCTTTCCCGGCGCCCACGCCCTTTCCGCCGCGGTCAGCGCCATCGACATCGCTCTCTGGGATATACACGGCAAAGCCCTCGGCGTGCCCGTCTACGAGCTGCTCGGCGGCCTGTGCCGGGACAGGGCGGTCTGCTATACCCATTGTGGCGGCGACGGTCCGTCCGGAGCGCTGGTCGACCAGGCGCGGAGCAGGATCGAAGACGGCTGGAAGTTCATCCGTTGGGGACTGCCGCACGAAGGCAATTTGCTGGAACCCACCCGGGCGGTGCGAACGGGCATCGCGCAGTTCCAGGCCCTCAGGGAAGCCCTTGGCGACGACGTCGAATTGATTTGCGACGTGCATACGCGGCTCGATCCGCCCGAGGCCATCGCCTTCTGCCGCGCCGCCGAACCCTACCGTCCCTTTTTCATCGAAGATCCCATGCGGTCCGAGAACAAGTCGTCCTACCGCATGCTCCGGCAGCACGTGGCCGTGCCCTTAGGCGTCGGTGAACACTTCACCAGCAAATGGGAATTCAGAGAACTCATCGAGGAAGATTTGATCAACTACGCCCGCGTCGACTTGTGCCTCGTGGGCGGGCTGACCGAGGCGCGCAAAGTCGCGGGCTGGTGCGAGACCCACTACATCGACCTGGCGCCGCACAATCCACTCGGTCCCGTGTCTACGGCCGCCTGCCTGCACCTGAGCCTGGCGTCGCCGAACTTCGCCGTGCAGGAACTCCCCGTACTGCCGGGCATGCTCCCGGAGGTTTTCCCCGTCCAGGTCGAATGGGAAGAAGGCTACCTGCTGCCGCCTCGCCGTCCGGGCCTGGGGGTGGAATTCGACGAAGAGGCGGCGAAGCGTTTTCCTTACCGTCCGGCTCAGGGTCCCATGCTGCGGCGCGAGGACGGATCTTTCACGAACTGGTAACGCGTTTTCCCTCCGGTTTTCAGCGTGGGCAACCGGTCCGCCCACATGATGTGTTTGAAAAAGTATATAAAAAACAATGGTACTAATCACGTGTGTTCGTTAACATACGTGCACAATGGTTTCGAAACCCAAGCATTTCAGTCTCCTTGCGCTGGTCCATTTGCCGGTCTGGCTCATCTGCCTGGTCCTGCTCTGGCCCGTCTCCCTCGAGCCTGGCGTCCTCGAGGCGGACCAGGGGTCCCGCACGGCCCCCAGGATCGTCGATTACCAGCACCACCTGCCCCGGTCCTTCAGGAAACGCCTCCGCGATACCAACCGGTACATCGTGCTGCACAGCACGGAATCTGGCTTGAGAAGCGCATTGAATACCCTTTCCCGAAGGGGACACTCCAACTACCTCGTCGCCCGTAACGGGACCATTTACCGGATCCTCGACAAGAAGTACCGTTCGCACCACGCGGGCCTCAGCATGTGGAACGGACAGACGAACATCAGCAGCCATTCCATCGGCATCGAGCTGGTGGGATACCACAACGACCCCTTTACCGATGCGCAATACCGTTCCCTCAAGTGGCTGATCGAGGTGTTGCAGAGGGTGTATGATATACCCGATTACCACGTGCTGGAGCACTACCGTGTCGCCTACGGCCGACCGAACAGGTGGGTAAAAAAGCTTCACCGAGGACGCAAGAAGGACCCTGGTGTGTTCAACTTCAGCCGGGCCAGGGCCGGGTTGACCTCGAAGGACCCGCGAAACAGCGTGCTGTATGACCCGGACGTGCAGGCAGGTCGGCTAATTCGGGATCCTGATATCGACATCGCCAGGGTCCGGCTCGTCGACCGCGGGAGGTACGACGAGGAAGTCGCCCAGCTCTCCGAGAACGTCATTACCCGGCGCAATACGGCCTGGCGCATCGCCCGGGAGGAGTATAACTGGTCCACCACGGTGTACCACTTTCCAAAAGGTACGATCATGCGAGGGAACCAGATCAGGAACTGGGACCGGATCCCGGTCGGCACGAAGGTCTATCTTCACCGGGACCGCGCGGAAGACGTCCAGGCGGTCACGGCCGCCGTGCCCGTCATCACACGGGGCACTACGGCCTTCGATATCGCCGGCCCTTCCTACAAGCGGTCCGACACCTACTATATCTTTCCAACGGGCACAATAAAGCACGGCAGGCAGGTCCGCCAATGGTCCCGTATTCCGGCTGACACGCGGGTACTCGTCCGTTACAACGCGCCGGTCGCGTTGAATAAAGCCGCCCGCCAGGCCGTCAGTCAGGACAATACCGTTTTCCTCGTGCCCCCCAACGAGGTGCTGGCCGCCGCCAACGTGCCCGATGTCTCCCGACTGAAAAGCGGCACGCTGGTGTTCACGAAAAAATAACCGGGTATTACAGCCGCATCTTCACGCAGGAGTCTTACCATGGAACTGGTGGAACGCGGTATCGTCTTCTTCGCCGATACCGCCTGGTCGTACCTGCTGTACCTGCTGATCGGCGGCGGCCTGTTTCTTCTGCTTTATTCCCGATTCATGCCGCTCAGGCATTTCAGGCATTCCGTCGAAATCATCCGCGGGAAGTATGACGACCCTAATGAACCCGGCGACATCACGCATTTCCAGGCGCTGGTCAGCGCCCTCGCGGCCACCATCGGGATGGGCAACATCTCCGGCGTGGCTGTCGCCATCGCGGTCGGCGGGCCCGGCGCCATGTTCTGGATGTGGGTCAGCGCCCTCGTCGGCATCGCGACCAAGTTCTTCACCTGCTCCCTGGCCATCATGTACCGGGGCCAGGACAGCGCCGGCAAGACGCAGGGCGGACCGATGTACGTCGTGCTGGAGGGTCTCGGCCGCAAGTGGAAACCCCTGGCCGTTTTCTTCGCCGTCGTCGCGGTGATCGGATGCCTGCCGCTTTTCCAGGTCAACCAGCTCGTGCAGATCATGCGCGACGTGATCTTCGTGCCCATGGGCGTGGTCGGCGAAGATCATTTCTGGTTCGATCTCACGGCCGGCGTCGTGCTGGTGCTGCTCGTCGGCACCGTCATATTCGGCGGCATCACCCGGATCGCCGACGTCGCCTCCCGCGTCGTCCCGGCCATGGTGATCCTGTACATGTTCTGCGCCCTGTGGATCATCGCGGCGAACTTCGGGGACGTGCCGCGGTACCTCTTGCTGATCGTCACCGACGCCTTCTCCGGAGAAGCCGCGGCAGGCGGCGCCGTGGGTGCCGTCATCATAACCGGCGTGCGCCGCGCCGCCTTCTCGAACGAAGCGGGCATCGGCACCGAATCCCTCGTCCACGGTGCGACGAAGACACGGGAACCGACGCGCGAGGGCCTGGTGGCCATGTTGGAGCCCGTCATCGACACGATGATCGTGTGTACCTGCACGGCCCTGGTGATCATGATGACCGGGGTATGGCAGACGACCTCCGACAACGGCGTGACGCTGACGGCGAACGCCTTCGAATCCGCCATGCCGGGCTTCGGTTCCTACATGCTGATCGTATGCGTGCTCTTCTTCAGCACCAGCACGATATTCACCTATTCCTATTACGGAACGAAGTGTCTTGGCTTCCTGGTCGGGGCCCGGTGGCAGTTTCTGTACAACTACTTCTACGTAGGCTGCGTCATCGCCGCCTCGGTCGCTTCGCTGGATGCCGCCATCAGCATGATCGACGGCGCGTTCGCCCTGATGGCCATCCCCACCATGCTCTCGGCCCTGCTGCTGTCGCCCAGGGTGATGGCGGCGATGCGGGACTACCGGAAACGCTTTCAACTGGGATCGGGGTAGCCGGGCAGCCATTAAGACGATACGACTTCCGGACTCACGCTCCGGCTCCACGGACGCGTTCAGAAAGTAAGTTCAGACCACACGATCAGAAGGGACGAATACCCATGACGTGGCCCGTACTGCAACATTACGACCAGGACCATCTCGCGCGCATCGCCCTTCCCCTGGGCGGCATCGGCACAGGTACGGTTTCCCTGGGCGGGAGGGGCGACCTTCGGGACTGGGAGCTGATGAATCGCCCGGCCAAGGGCTTCATACCCGGCCGGGACAACCGGTGTCCCCCTTCGTTCGTACTGTACGCCCGGCCCGAGGGCGGCGAGGCCGTGACACGCCTGCTCGAAGGCCCCCTCGAGTACTTCGAATACGAAGGCGCGAGCGGAAGCCCCGCGGCCAATCACGGCCTGCCCCGCTTCGCCCGGTGCGCCTTCGACGCGGCCTACCCCTTCGGCCGGGTCCATCTGTCCGATGATGGCGTGCCGGTCGACGTGCGGCTGGAGGCGTTCAATCCCCTCATCCCCTGCGACGCCGACCGCAGCGGACTGCCCGTGGCAGTCCTCCGGTACGTGCTGACCAACCGGACCGCCCATGCCGTTTCGGCTGCCGTATGCGGATCGATCCCCAATTTCATCGGCATGGACGGCTCGGACGGGGCCTGCAGCGAAAACCGGAACCGCTACCGCGCCGGCGACGGGTATCGCGGGCTGTTCATGGCCTCGAAGGGCGTGGACCGGGAGGCCGCGCAGTGGGGCACGATGGCGCTGGTGACCACGGCGGAGACGGTCAGCTACCGCACCGCCTGGCGTGAGGCCGGCTGGGGCACTCCGCTCCTCGACTTCTGGGATGAGTTCAGCGCCGGCGGTGTGCTTACGGACCGGGAAACCGGCAACAACGACCGGCCCATGGCCTCCCTTTCCGCACGCATCGACCTGGCGCCGGGGGAGACGTCCGGCGTGACCTTCGTGCTGGCCTGGCACTTCCCCAACCGCTATACCTGGACGCCCGCGACGAAGGAGGACCTGACGGTGGGCGGCGATACGGAGACCGCCGACGAAGATGCCTGCTGCGACGAAGGTGAGGGATGTTGCGAGGACAGCGGCACCGGCAGTGGCGACGACGGCACCGGCAGCGGCGACTGCTGCGACGACGGAAGCGACTGCTGCGATAACGGAAGCGACTGCTGCAATGGGGGAGATGTCTGCCGCGACACGGGCGACCGGATTGGAAACTACTATACGACGCGGTTTGAAGACGCCTGGGACGTGGTGGAGCAGTGCGTGCCCGACCTGGGTAACCTGGAAGAGGACACGCTCCGGTTCGTCGAGGCGTTCTGTGGTTCGGACCTGCCGGAGGTGGTCAAGGAGGCGGCGCTTTTCAACCTGAGCACGCTCAGAAGCCAGACCTGCTTCCAGACGCCCGACGGCCGCTTCTACGGCTGGGAGGGATGCCACGACGCGGCGGGATGCTGCCTGGGTTCCTGCACCCACGTCTGGAATTACGAGCAGTCCACGGCATTCCTCTTCGGCGGCCTGGCGCAGACCATGCGCGAAGTGGAATTCGCCCACGCCACCGACGAAAACGGGCTGATGAGCTTTCGCGTCTGGCTGCCCCTGGCGCGGGCCCGCAACTTCAGTCGCGCCGCGGCCGACGGCCAGATGGGTTGCGTCATGAAGATGTACCGCGACTGGCAGTTGTCGGGGGACGACGAGCGGCTACGGGCGTTATGGCCCGATGTGAAGAAGTCCCTGGCCTTCTGCTGGATTCCCGGCGGGTGGGACGGCGACCGCGACGGCGTCATGGAAGGCTGCCAGCACAATACCATGGACGTGGAGTACTTCGGACCCAATCCCCAGATGGAGTTCTGGTACCTGGGCGCGCTGCGCGCCGCGGAAGAGATGGCCCGTTACCTCGGGGACGACGCCTTCGCCGGGGAATGCAGGAACCTGTACGAGCGCGGCAGCACATGGACCGACGCGAACCTGTTTAACGGGGACTACTACGAACACGAGATCCGGCCGCCGCAAAGCGAGGAAGATATCGCGGAAGGACTGACCGTCGGCATGGGTCCTAAGGACCTGTCGAACCCGGACTATCAGCTCGGATCGGGCTGCCTGGTGGACCAGCTCGTCGGCCAGTACATGGCCCATGTCTGCGGCCTGGGATACCTGGCGGACGCCGGCAGCATCCGCAGGTCGCACGAGAGCATCCTGGCGTACAACCGGCTGGAGGGCTTCCAGCGCCACACCAACGTCATGCGGTCCTACGTCCTCGGCGACGAGTCGGCGCTGCTCATGGCTTCCTATCCGAAGGACCGCCCCGGCAACCCCTTCTCCTACTTCACCGAGGTCATGACCGGTTTCGAGTACACCGCGGCCATCGGCATGATCTACGAAGGCATGGTCGATGAAGGCCTGGCCTGCATCCGGGACATCCGCAACCGGTACGACGGGCGGCGGCGCAATCCCTTCGACGAGGCCGAGTGCGGACATCACTACGCCCGGGCCATGGCCGCCTGGGCCGCCCACCTCGCCCTGACCGGCTTTCACTACTCGGCGGTCACGAAGACCATGGCCCTGACCGACCGGCCGGGCCGGTATTTCTGGTCGACCGGGTACGCGTGGGGGACATGCGTGGTGTCGCGCAACGGCGAAGGACTGAAGGCCGAGTTGAGTGTCCTTCACGGAGCGCTCAGGCTGTCGCGGCTGCGCCTGGGGGATTCGGGCGAGGCGGAGTTCGATTCGATGCTTGAACTGGCCGCGGGTGAAGAGAAGACCGTCCTGATCCAGGGTTAGGGGCCGGACCGTCACGCTTCCGAGCGGCCTGGGGCCGCCTGGGGCCGCCGTCCTTCCTTCGACACTGTTTCAGCTGGATCGCAGCGAGACCGGCCTACGGCTCCACCACCATGAAGTTGACGGACTTGGACACGCGCCGGTCCGCATGCCGGTCGGTCAGCGTCACGGTGAGCACGTACTCCCCGGCTTCGAGATCCGTGGTATCCAGGGCCGTGTATTCCGCCTCTTCATCCGCGTGCCCTGCTCCTTCAAAGAACGACATGACCGTCTGCATGCCTCCGGGACTTCTCGCCCTCCTGTTTCGAAAGGCGGGCATGCCCTTCGGCGTGATCTCGTAGAGGGTCTCGTAAGAGGTCCGGCCGGCTTCGTCCCCGGCTTCGCCCCCAGCTTCGCCCATCTTCAGGTTGTACACCTCGTAATACACGTATACCAGGTGTCCACGCGGGTATAGCCGCCCCGGATTGGGCACGACGTTCAGTCCCCCGCGCACGAAGGGACCGGGATTCGCGGCGGGCGTTATGGCTGTGGACAGCTTGAGGTCGCTGATGAGCAGGCCTCTGCCGCTGTAGTCGGAGAAGGATACCGGTTTCTTGTATACCCCGATACGCTTCGTGGCTTCGTCCCGCATTTCCACGGCAATCGTGAACGCGCCCGGTGGCGCAGCCAAATTAGCGGCCAGCGTAAAGGCCGCTCCCTGAAGCTCCCGGTTGCCCGCTTGCCGTTCGGGCCGGTCTATCGGTCCGAATCTATACGCGCGGGAAAGGGCCGGCGTCTGCACCGAATCGCGCAGGGCGACCAGGTTGTTCAGCCAGGTCCGGTCCCCCTTTTCGTCGGTGATGTCGCCGAACTGCCAGGTCGGTATGCTGTAGGTTAGATCCACTTCGGTAGATCCGCCTTCGCCCCTGAAGGACACCGCGTCGAAGGCAAACTCCAGGAGCTCACCGCCGAAGTCATGGGTGTAGACCTCGGGACTGCGGGCGATCAGTTCGGTTGCCCGTTGACGGGGGTGGAACCGGTCCTGGCGGACCATATCCCGGATGTTGTTGTTGACGGTCTTCAGCGGATAGTCGAATTTCCCATTTTTCAACGTGTCCACGAAGAACAGTTCCAGGTCGTGTGGGACGTATACCCAGCTTTCCACCACGTATCCGGGCTGGGTCTCCATCTCGCTCCGCGCGTTGATCCAGGCGCCTTCCACCGCGGTTACCACCGGAAAGGCTTCCATCAGGGGGAATGGCGACTCGCCGCCATGAAGCTGCAACCTGTAGCCTGTTAGCAGGTTCCATTCGCGAATCGCGTCCACGGCCGGGTTTCCGGTAAGCATGTGGGGGATGTCCGGGTCTTCATGTTGGCGAAACACGAATCGGCGCCGGTCGTCAGGCGCCCCGTATCGGACGTAAATCTCGCCGCGGCGGTCGTAGGGTTGCTGCCCCCCGGAGAAATGAACCCTGGCGTACATGACACGGCGGTAGTGCTCGACCAGCCGTTCGTTTTCTACCGTAGCCGGATTCGAGTCCCGCTCGTTCCAGAAGGCGCGCCACAGGGATTCGCGTGCCGACCCGGTCGCCGCTTCCCAGGCCTGCAGTTCCGCTTTCGGCGCGACATGGCGCAGATCCCTGTATACCGCCCGTTCATCGGCGTCCAGCAGGGCGACATAGTCCTCCAGGGCTTCGTGCAGTTGCCCGTACTGCTGTTCGGCTCCAAGGGACAGCACCTCGAATTGCGCCAGCATGGTGCGGACCCTGGCCGGCACGTCCTCACCCAGTTGCCATATCAGCCCTCTGAGTTGCTTGACCCCGAAATCGTAACGTTCGGAACGATGATTCACGTCGGCGAAACGTAGCAACGATTCGTCGTGATCCGGATTGACGCGGTACTGATACATATACGCCGCGATCGCTTTTTCGTGTTCCGGCTCAGGTGGACTGTCGTAGCAACGGCCGAGCTGGAAGTAGGCGTCAGGATGAGAGGGGTTCAGTTCCACGGTTTTCTGGAAGTGCCTTCTCCCGTCCCTTTCGCTGCCGATCAACCTGCCCGTCCTGACCTGGTCCATGTAGGTCATGCCCAGGAAGTAATGTATATCCGCGTCATCGGGATCCGCCTTGATCGCATTCCGCAGTGCCTTGCGGGCGTCGAGCCTCCGGTTGGGGAAGCGCATGTATACCATGGCCATGCCGACGTGGCCGGGCGCCCAGTGCCTGTCCAGCTGTGTGGCCCGCCTGAACGCCTTCAACGCTTCGTCGTCGTTTCCAAGGGCCAGCCAGGCCATGCCGAGCCAGTAACGGGCCTGCGCCGACCTGCCCTCGTCGCGCACCGCCTGACGGAGAAATGGCAGGGCTTCGTCGAATCGATTCTGTTGGTAAAGGGACTTGCCGGTTTCCAGGGGGGTTTGCAGGGATGACGGACCGTCTGATCCAATCGACGAATCCGGCGGGACGGACCGGAGCTTGGACTGACCGTACAGCGGGAGCGCAGTTACAGCGACCGCCAGGAGCAGGACAATGCGCATGTCATTACCCGCCTTAGTCGTTACTGAGGGTGGAACTATCCCACCGTCGTCGTGTCTCTGGTAGTTCTTCTATCAAGATAACCCAAACTCCCGGTCAGCCCTATCCTTTATCCTGTCCACCGGGCCTCTACCGGATCCTTCAGTGCCGCAAGAAAATCCGGCACGCCAAAAAACAACAGGCTCAGGCAGGTGGGATTCATGTCGATGGATCCACGCTTGCGCGGGTCGTCGCTCCAATTCTGGGCTTCGATGAGTTGCTTCAGGACCTTCATGCCGGTTTCGAGGTAACGGTTGTCACCGGTCAGGCGGCAGGCGTAGCCCAGGTGCCGGCACAGGATGCCGCCGTAGTGCTCCTGTAACGGGCGATCGGACGCGAAAATGTCAGGATAGCCGCAGAACCAGTCCACGCCGCGCAGGTAGGTCCCGGCTACGTCCTTTCGTCCGGTTATCCGGTGCATCAGCTCCAGTCCGATCATGAGGTAATGGGTCTGGTAGCCCTTCTGCTCCTCGTAGGGCAGGTCGCGGATCAGTTGGGAGAACGTGCCGCCGAGCGACATGAATTCATTGTCCGTGAACGGCGCGGCCGTTCCCATTTCGACGGCAAGGGTGGTGCCTTCCGTCGCCATGCCGTAGGGAAGCTGTTTCGGCAGCCTGTCGGGGGTGGCGACGTGAAAGCGCTTGTGCCAGCTCCCATCGTCGTTCTGTCCGCGGGCGACAACGGTATACACTTCCTCGGCTCGATGCAGGTAGCGTGCCTCACCCGTGACTTCGTAAACGTAGAGGAGTCCGCGCAGGGTATTGGCGATGGACCGCAGGCTGAAACTGAAGGCAGGATCCTCGGTCCACCGGTAACGAAGGAAGAACGCGCCGGCTTCGCGCAGGACTTCGAGGGTCCTGCCGTCGCCGGTCAGATAGTAGTGGTCGACCCAGTTATCTATGAAGGTATGCGATGCACAGGGCTCGTCGCTGAAATGGTCGACCCCGTGACGGTAACAGCCCCCGACCATGTAGGGCCGGAAGGGATGCCAGTGGCACGTATCCACGTCCACCGAGTGGCGGGTCATGGCTTCCCCCAGCTCGAAATAGCGTGGATCACCCGTGCGCCGGTACTGGATCCAGATCGCGTGGCGCGGGTCCCACTCGCTGTTGCACCATCCCCAGCGGCCCTGGGACTTCCAGTCGTCCTCCGCTACGTCCCACGTGGCCCGCACATCGCCGTAGTCCAGGTATCCGTACCAGCGGCCGAGCCGGATGTTCCGCGCGAGCCAGTCCGCAAAACCCGTCAGCATGCGCTCCGCGGCACGGATCATGTCCTGTTGGTCCACCCCGCTACCGGTACCGGTCCTCTCCGCGGAACGCGTCTGACCGCCCGGACCAACCGCGACCTCGCATCGAGCGGTCCAATCCGGGGAAACCGATGCGTGGGGCCGGGACTGGGCGCATCGCAGTGTTTCAATCGCCTCGGCTCGCTTATCTTCCATGAAGTAGTGTACGTAGAACTCTGTGGTCTTCGCTATGCCGGTTCCGTCGGCGTACATCCCTTCGCCCTCGTGCCAGGCGACGTCTTCGGTGTATCTCGAAAGGGAGAGGCGGCCGCCGTCCGGGTCGTGCCGCGCGTACACGGTCATCCCTCCGGCACCGGTGATTTCGAGTGCTGTCGGGTGTTCTTCGGCCATGTTCCGGCATGCAACGCCTACGCCCGACGTGCCGTCGCCGAACGTCACCCAACCCTCGCAGGCTTCGTCTTCCTCAATGACCTTTTCAGTTCCAGGTCGGCCGCGGAGTACCCGCACCTTGTTGTCTTTCTGCTGCGCGATGCGAAGTCGTTCGCCGAATTCGAGCGTTCCGGTATCGACATTGCACAATCCGCCGGCCTGGACGCCACCTGATCCATCGGCCTGGACGCCACCCAGGCCGTAGCTGTAGTTCGTGAGGGAACCGGAGAAAGGGATGGGGATGTCCACGGCGAGGTCCTGGATTTCGACCTCCCGGGGATTGCAGGTGAACACGTAGGTATGCAGCACCCGGACAAATGCGTGGCCGGCGTAAACGTGGATCCGGGCAATACAACGCAGGGGCCTGTACCCGCCGTAATGGTGCATGGGGATGTCGGCCTCGAGTGCGCTTTCCAGCCGGATGACGGTGCGCAGAGGTCCCTGCTCCTCGACGCTCGCCACACAGGAATCACCGGCCAGGGAGGCCCGGCAGAGACCGGCCGGACCGTAGAGCCGGCGTTTCAATGCTCCATCGGAGGCGCCTTCACTGATGCGTGCCCAGGCATCGCCGCCGGTACCGTTGTCCGAAGCGCGGGGGCTTTGCCCGTCGTCACTACTTCTTGCGCTCGAGTGGGACACGGAATGAAAGAGGCCGTACTGATGACGGCCAACCCGAAGCCGCAAGGCGCCGGTATCCACGTGAAGATCGGTTTCTGTTTCCTCGATTCGAACGGTAGCAGCCGGAGACTCCCGCACACGCGCTGCCCCGGTCCCTTCATCCGTCAGCGTATAGACCGCTTTCCCCGATGATGCGCCATCTGCCTGGAAGTCCAAAAGCACCCACTTCACCGATTCGTCCGGCCATCGGCTGAGCACCCTGAACTGGGCGGGAATGCCGACGCCATCGGGATCCAGCACGACCAGGCCTTCTGTCCCGCGCACCGCACCTGCAGGCAAGGGCACGCCCCGTGTAACGGGCCAGCCTATGGGCTTCCGCGCGGTGTCATGGGTAAACACGACGGGGATCGAGATCATGACTTCTCCGGTTTGATTGGCCAGTCCGGGTCGCTTGCTCCGGATCAGGCGCAACCATATATTCTATCAGGAATATAAACCAAGGAGCAGGCCATGTCAGGCCCCGTCAAGATGAAGTCCATCCTCATATCCGGTAAGGCACCCGGCCCGAAACTGCTCATTCTCGGAGGTATTCACGGTGACGAGTTCGAATCCATGTGGGCCATACGGCGTTTGAAAGAGGCCCTGGACCCGGACGAACTGCGCGGAACAGTGACCCTGGTCCCCGTCGTCAACGAGGCGGCTTTCTGGCGCGGCGAGCGGACCGCGGAGGACGGCCTGGACCTGGCCCGCACCTGTCCCGGCCGGGAAGACGGCACCATCACGGAGCGCGTCGCGTTCGCGGTGAGCGCGCTGATCCGCGAAGCCGACTACCTGATCGACCTGCACAGCGGCGGCCTGATATCCAGGTTCTACCCGACGGTGGGATTCATGCTGCATTCCGACCCGGACGTCCTGGAACGACAGCGGGAAATGGCCCGGGCGTTCAACATGCCGATCGTCTGGGGTACGTACGCGGGTCACGACGGACGCACGCTGTCCATCGCCCGCGATGCCCGCATACCCGCCATCTACTCGGAATGGATGGGGGCCGGAGACTGCGATCCGGAGGGTGTCGACGCATACTACGAGGGTTGCCTGAACGTCATGGGCGTGCTGGGCATGATCGAGCGCGTCCAGCCGCCGTCGATAATCCGGCACACGGTGGAGGACGACCGGGAAGGGGCGGGCCACATCCAACTGAACTACCCGTCGCCCTTTTCAGGATTCTTCGAGCCCTGGGTAGAGCTGATGGATCACGTGGAACCGGGAGACGTTTTTGGCGTGGTCACCGACCTGCTGGGTGAACGGAGGGAGGAGATCGTGTCCACGCAGTCCGGTCACGTGCTGGTCCTGCGCACCTTCAACCGCGTGCACGAAGGGGAGACGCTGGCGGCAGTGCTGGAGGTCTAGGACGGGGTTGTCGCAGAACTTACGCGATACCGGGAATCTAACACATGGGGACGCTATTGTGACCTGTCTCCGGGAGCAGAATTATCGTTCGGCGTGGCCAGGTCAAATTTGAGATATCCCCGTACTTCGTCGACCTTGGTTTCCACCCTGTCCAACTTGGCTTCCACCCTTTCGATCCGGTCATTCACCCTTTCGATCCGGTCATTCAGGTCAACCCGTACGGACCTGACTTCGGCCTTCAGGTCCAGGTATACCATTACGCCGGCACCGATCATCGCGGCCCTGATTGTCACGTCCATCCATGGTTTTATGGGCAACTTGTACGCTCCATTTCGGTCAAGAGGCAAGCGGTTCATACACGGCATGAGTACCTTGACGCAGTAGTTATCTACGCCTTATTCTGTAACAGTCGGAGTTCGCTCCTAAAACCTCGTCGATGATCGTTCTTTTTAACCTGTATCGATCATTCGCCAAAGCGACATTCGTGACCCGGGAAACCTCCCCATGATCCGTGACTCCTACTGGCTGGACAGGCCCTACACACCCTCCGATCCCCTGGCCGGGGACCTGGACGTGGACGTCGTCGTGATCGGCGGCGGCGTAACGGGCGTGACCGGCGCCCTGTTCCTGGCCGAAGGCGGCGCAAGCGTGGCGGTACTCGAGCGGCGCGAGATCGCCTCGGGCGCGACGGGCCGCAACGGCGGGTTCATGCTGGCCGGGACGCACGAGTACTACGTCGAGGCCGTGGAGGAATTGACGGACCTGTACGGTGCGGACGGCAGGAAGCTGGCCCGGGAGGCGTGGATGATCGCCCTGGAGAACCACGGTCTCATGGCCGGTCTTATGAGGAAGTACGCCATACAATGCGACTACTACCGGCAAGGCAGCTACGTGGTGGCGATGAAGCGGCCGGACCGCGGTTCTCACAAGGAGCCGCTGGAACGGATCGTCCAATCGTACCACTTGCTCCAGGAGGACGGATTCGACGTCGGGTATCTGGACGAGGAGGAGCTTTACGGGCTCAAGCGCAGCCCGTTGTTCGCCGGCGCGCTGTGGAACAGGTTCGACGGCGAACTCCACCCGGTCAAGTACGTGCGCGGTCTCGCGTCTGCCGCGCGGGGGCTGGGCGTCCAGTTCTTCGAAAACACGGCGGTCACCGGGGTCGAGCGGAGAGACCGCGGCCTACTCGTGCATACACCGAATGGAAGGATCCGGACACAGCACGTGCTCCTCGGGATGAACGCCTATACGCCGCAACTCGATGCTCGGTACGAGCGGCGCATCATCCCCCACCGGGGGCAGGTCTTCACGACGGAACCCGTTTCCGAACGGCTGTTCAACGGCGTCTTCTATGCCAACGATGGCTGGGAATTCTGGCGTCAGTTGCACGACGGGCCCGGGGAGGGCGGACGACTGCTATTCGGCGGGGGCCGGAACCACCACATCCGCGCCGAGCGGGGATTCCACTTCCTGCGCCGCCGAAGCCGGTCGGGTCAGCCGGTCCGGACGTACCGGGGGTACAAGGAGCGTCCCACGCGGGCGGTGCAGCGGACGAACGACCGGGCGTTCAACGGCGCCTTCCCCCACCTGGCCAATCTCGACCGCTCCCACCGCTGGGGCGGTGTCATGGGCTTCTCCTACGACAGCAGCCCCTTCGTCGGCGAGACGGAAACGCCGGGCGTCCACATCGTCGCCGGATTCACGGGCCGGGGCAATGCCTACGCCACGGTGGCGGCGCGCATGCTGAGCGACCGGTTACTCGGCCGGCCCTCGACCGTCGAGGTCCAGTTCGAAACGGTTAAGAAGGTTTTCGATCCGTTGCGCGGAGGGATCGACGCGGAAAACCGGCGCCGGTAGACTTGCCTACGCGAACTGGTGAAAGTGCCGGGTCATGCGCCGTTCCACCTGTCTGAGCAGGATGGACAGGGACAGGCACAGCAGGAAGTAGACGAAGGCCACCAGCAGCCACACCTCGAAGAGCAGCCCGCTCGAATTGGCGATTTCCGAGCCAACGAAAGTCAGTTCCTGGACGGAGATGAGCGAGACGATGGACGAATCCTTCACCAGGGAGATGTACTGCCCCGTCAGCGGCGGCGCGATGCGGGCCAGCGCCTGGGGAAAGATGACGAACCGGTAGCGGTCCAGGACCGGTATGCCCAGGCTTTCCCCGGCCTCCCACTGGCCGCGGGGAATGGCGGCCAGGCCGGCGCGGACGACTTCGGCGATGTACGCGGCGCTGATGAAGGATATGCACAGCACGCCGGAGATCAGGTTCTCCCAGAGCGCCGGGGGGCCGAAGAGGAAGCGCTGCCATCCGGTCGCTTCCTCCGCGGGCCGGTTGAACAGGGCGTCCAGGCCCAGCAGGGGCATCAGCTGGCTGCTGATGAAGAAGTAGAAGATGAAGATGAACACCAGGGGCGGGATGTTGCGCAGGATCTGGATGTAGGTCCCGCAGAACATGCGCAGCGCGCGCACGCCGGCGTATCTACCCACACCGATCAGAACGCCCAGTATGCTGGCCAGTACCGCTCCCCAGAGGCTGAGCCGCAGGGTCGCGTAGATCCCCGTCTGGAAGAAGGGCGTTTCGCCGGCGTCGCCCGTGGCAAAGACGGTCGAAAGCGCCTGGGGCCAGTCCCAGCGGTATGCCACGCCGATGGCCGAACGGTACCATATCCAGCAAGCCGCCGCGACCAAACCGACCAGCAGTATCCCGTCCAGCCGGGTGAGCCGGAATCGCCACCTCGATTCGCGTGTGCCGCCGCGCCCGTTGTCGCGTGTGCCGCCGCGTCCGTTGTCGCGTGTGCCGCCGCGCCCGTTGTCGCGTGTGCCGCCGCGCCCGTTGTCGCGCGTGCCGTCGCCCTTGATTTCACGCCTGCCGTCGCGTCCGGTCGTCGACATCACGCCCCCGCCCTGCGTCGTTCGGCCATGGCCGCAGCGGTGGACAGCGCCAGGGTCACGGCCAGGTAGATCGCGGCCACGGTCAGCCAGATCTCGAAAGTCAGAAAGGTATCCGCGATGAGGTTCCGGCCCTGCGTCGTCAGGTCGAAGATGGCGATGACGCTGACGATGGAGGAGTTCTTCACGAGCGATACCGCCTCGTTGGTGAGCGGCGGCAGCATGTTCCGGAGCACCTGCGGCAGGATGACGTACCGGTAGTTGTCGAGTCGCTTCAGTCCCAGGCTCTCCCCCGCCTCGACCTGACCCCGGGGGATGGCGCGCAGGCCGGCGCGGAAGATCTCGGACGTGTAAGCGCCCTGGAACGCGGCGAGACACGCGATGGCCGTCGTGGTCTGTCCCCAGCCGAGGATCGGACCGAGCACGAAGTACATCACGTAGAGCTGGATCAACAGGGGGGTATTGCGGATCAGCTCCAGGTACCCGCGGGCGAGTCCGCGCCCGACAACGGAGGAAGACAGCCGCAGGAGCGCGGTCGCGAGCCCGATGACGAGGGTCAGGATGAGGCTGAGGACGGATATTTCGAGGGTGACGAACAGGCCCTGGACCAGCGGGCCGGCGGCCCAGGTGCCGTTTTCGGTCGTGAACAGGAATTCGTCGACCCGGTACCACTGCCACCGGTAATTGATGTTCTCGGCGCCGCGTACGACCGCGAAGACCAGGATGCCGGCGATGGCCGCCGGCTGTACCCAGTTCGTCAACGCACTCCTGACCCACGGCCTGCGGAATAGCCCGATCACGCCGAAGCCTCGTAATGGAGGATCTGGTTGAGGAAGGCCCGGGTCCGCTCTTCCCTGGGCGCATCGAAGAACGTGTCCGGCGCGGCGCTTTCGACGATCTCGCCGTGGTCCATGAAGACGACCCGGTCGGACACCTTTCGGGCGAAGCCCATTTCGTGGGTCACGCAGACCATGGTGATGCCGCTGTCCGTGAGTTCGAAGATCACGTCGAGGACCTCCCGGATCATCTCCGGATCGAGCGACGACGTGGGTTCGTCGAAGAGCAGGATATCGGGCTGCATGCACAGCGCACGGGCGATCGCCACGCGTTGCTGCTGCCCGCCGGAGAGCTGGTCGGGGTATTTTTCGGCCTGGTCCCCGATATGCACGCGCTCGAGATAGGACAGGGCGGTTTCTTCCGCCTTTTCCTTATCCATCCCGAGATTGCGCATGGGGGCGAGGGCGAGGTTCCGGAGGACGGTCATGTGGGGGAACAGGTTGAAGCTCTGGAACACCATGCCGATCTTCCCGCGCAGTTCGCGGGGTAGCTGCTCGCCCGGTCCCAGCGGGACGCCGTGGACCCGGACGGCGCCCCGGTCGTGCGACTCCAGCCGGTTGATGCAGCGGATCAGCGTGGACTTGCCCGATCCGGACGGACCGCAGATGACGACGCACTCGCCTGCGCCGATGCTCAGATCCACGTCCCGGAGCACCTGGAACGTCCCGAACCACTTGCTTACGCCATCGAACGCGATAATGGATGGGGCATCGCCAGGCACGGTTTGGGTATCGTCAGGCACGGATTGGGTATCGTCAGACACGGATCAGGCGCCCTCGATCATCGCCTTCATCCTGGCCGCGACCCACTCGACCGCCACGTCGATCATACCCTGTCCCTTCACGGCGTCGGCGAGTTTGGCCTCGTGGTGGAAGTCCCGGTCCTGGGCTGCCCGGTCGGCCTCGGAGATGGTCAGCCTGGCCGAGTCGTAGTCGACGCCTTCCCAGTGGATATGTCCTGGAAAGGCCGCGTAGGCGAATGAGGTCTCGAACTCGCTGGCGTGGCCGGGACAGTTGTTCGATGCCATGTACTTCCGGACGATTTCCGGGGTATAGGATTCCCAGTAGCTGCAGAAGGCGAAATTCACGCCCAGCCGGGACTGGATGTCTTCCAGCACGGCGTTGACGGGGCCGGCGTTCCCGGCATGGCCGTTGACGGCCAGGATATGGTTGATCCCGCCCCTCTTCATACTGTCGGCCACGTCGTAGAGGAGTTCCGTGAAGATCTCGGGCCGGGTCGTCAGCGTTCCCTTGTGGTCCATCCAGTGCTCCGACACGCCGATGGCCAGCGGCGTGGTGACCACGACCTCGGGATAGAGTGCCTGCGCGGCGCGTTCGGACACGTGGACGGCACTGGCGGTGTCGTGGGACATCTCCAGGTGCTCGTTGTGCTGTTCGGTACTGCCCGTGGGAATGATCGCTCCCTTGAGGTTGCCGTCGTAGATCCCCTCTCGGAACTGCCTGCGGGTCATTTTCCAGAGTTGTACGGGCCGGTCTTGGGGTAAAGCGTCGGACATGGAAGACTCCTGACTGGTTGGATACTGGCCGCGGCGGGTCTCGCCGGTTAATCGGCGCGGACGCGGTCTCTCTCGTTTAGGCGTAATCCTCCCGGGGCGGGCTGAAGATGTCCAGGGCGACGGATCGGGTCATGACTTCGGTCACGCCGTGCTGGACCCCGCCGGGAATCACGTACTTGTCGCCCGTCCGGATGGTCCGGCTTTCCCCGCCGATGACCATGACGAATTCACCTTCCAGCACGATGCCCAGCTGTTCGTGGGGATGGTCGTGCATGGGTACCTGGGACCCCGGCGTGAGCGTCACGAAGGACATCTGGGCCTTGTCGCCTCCGGCCACGGCGATGCTGACGCCCGGGGCGATGGACTTTCTGGACATGCTTTCCTCTTCGACAAAATACATTTATTCCTCCTCGGCATATACGGCACTGGCCGCCGCCACACCGCTTCCGGCGAGTTCGTGGCCTTCCGCGCGCAGGGCCTGTTCGAGGGCGCCCAGGCACAGGATGACGTGATCGTGTTGCGAAGACTGGCCCATGAGCCCCACGCGCCAGGCCTTTCCCTTCAACGCACCGAGGCCGCCACCGAGTTCGAGTCCGAAGTCTTTCAGCAGGCGGCTCCGCACACCGGCCTCGTCGATCCCTTCCGGGGCCAGGACGGGGTTGATGGTCGGGGCGCGGTGCCGGGGGTCGACGAAGAACGCGAGTTCCATGGCGTCGATCCCGGCCCTGAACGCCTCGTAGTTCAGCGCATGCCGCCGGTGGCCGTTCTCCAGCCCCTCCTCGTGGATGAGCAGGAGGGCTTCCCGCAAGGCGTAGAACAGGCTCACCGGCGCGGTATGGTGATAGGTCCGCTCGCCGTCCCAGTACGCGTTGATCAGGGAGAGGTCCATGTACCAGTTGTCAACCGGTGTCTTTCGTGCGGCAATGACCTCGAGCGCGCGGTCATTGACCGTGAGGGGCGCCAGGCCCGGCGGGGCGCTCAGGCATTTCTGGCTGCCGGTGTAGCAGACGTCGATGCCCCAAGCGTCGACCTCGACCGGCGTTCCGCCCAGGGAGGCCACGGTGTCGACCAGGACGAGGGCGCCGTGCTCGTGGATGACGGGGATGATCTCCTCGAGGGGTTGCAGCACGCCTGTCGACGTTTCCGCGTGCACGAGGCCCACGACCTTGGGACGGCATCCATCCAGCGCCTGCCGGACCTGCTCCGGTGTGAACGGCCGCCCCGGTTCGCCTTCGAGACGAACCAGCCTGCCGCCGTGGCGCTCGGCCATCTGGGCCATGCGGTCTCCGAAGACACCGCCCACGAAGATGAGTACCTCGTCACCCGGCTCCACGAGATTGCAGATGCAGGTCTCCATGCCGGCGGAACCCGTGGCGGAGACGGCCAGCGTCATGTCGTTTTCGGTCTGGAAAACGTACCGCAGCAGCGCCTTGGTATCGTCCATGACCCCGATGAAATAAGGGTCCAGGTGTCCGGTCAGCGGAGCCCCCATGGCCTGGTAGACCCTGGGATGCATGTCGCTCGGTCCGGGCCCCATGAGGACGCGCCGGCCGGGGTCCAGGGGGGCGAATGTATCATGTTGCGGGGGCATGCGGTGTTGTTCCCTTCGGGATGGAGATTTGCCTTCCGGAGCGCCGGCTGGCCGGGACCTATCGGTCAGCGTGTCTGAATCAGGGTCCTTGCCGTCCAGGCATCGACAAAACCTCTCTTTCTCAACCAGTCGCGCAAGATGTCGGCATCGGCCTTTTCCATGAAGTTGCCCACACGCACCTTGAAGCTGTTGGATTCTTCCACCAGGTAGACGCCGTACGACCATTCCGCCAGCGTTCGCTTCACCTGCTGCAGCGCGGCTTCGGCCCTTTCGCTGCCTGTAAACGAGTAAAGCTGGACTCTGTATCCCCAGGTGGGTTCCGCCACAGGGACCGGGGCGGATGGTTCGGAAGCCGGTTCGGCCGGATCACCCGCCAACGCTTCACCGGACCGTGAGATGTCGTCTTCGCGCTCCTGTGCTTTGGGTTGAGGCGCCGGAGGCGCCGCGGCGGGTGCCCGTTTCCCGAGCAGCCACGCACAGCCTGTCGCATACATGCCGAACAGGAGACACAGCACTATCGTCGTAACCCGGATCGGTATGCTCAACGAAAAACCATATCGCATGATCGGCACCCGTATCGGCAGCGGGGCGTGGCGGGAAGGCATGGGTCAGGGCAACGGTAGTATAGGAGCAAGCCATTGGGGTGTCAATCAAATTGGCCACAACAAAAGAGGATTCCGGGGATTCCGGAATCCTCTTCAAAACCAATCGCTTTTTTTTCGTCCGACCAGCGCCGGGAACCTTCCCCGGAACCTACTTGCCTTCTCCCGAGGTGATCAGTTCCATCTTCTTCTTCTGGTGTCCATCTCCCGTGTTAAACAACTCCATCTTCCTGGCCTCGTCCGTTTCGATGCTGGCCAGTCCGACGTAGGTATCGCCGAGTATGTCGTGGGCTTCGATACTTTTCGGTTCCAGCTCCAGCAGCTTGTTCATGCTCTCGACGGCGCCGCTAAACGCCGCTGAGGCGGCTTCCACGTCTCCGGCATCCCGGTCGGACAATCCCTTGTTGTAGTAGTTGGTTCCCAGGTACCGCAGCAGGTCCTGGTCCTCCGGAAGGGCGGCGGTTCCCTTTTCCAACACTACGATCGCGTCGGCCAGGTTACCCCTGTTCGTCTGGATGGAACTGAGGTCCCGGTACATCGTCTTTTCTTCCGGGTACGCTTCGATCGCCCGTTCGTACGTGGAAATCACTCCGGCCGTGTCGGCGACTTCGAAGTAGGCGTTGCGCATGATGAGGTAGGTGTTGAGATCGACCTCTTCCGACAATTCGATGACCCTGTTGCTGGCTATGAGCACCTTGTCCCAGGCCTGGGTGTTGTAGTACACGTTGACCAGGCCGTCCCAGGCTTCGAATCTGTCCGGATCCGCTTCGGCAAGCTGCTCGAGGGCCGTTCTTGAACCTTCATAATCTCCTGCGTTCAGGGCGGCGTAGCCCCAGTACAGGTACCCCTGCTGCTTGGCGGCTTCCAATCCGTCCGCCTCCTCGGCCTCGTCATCCTTCCCGACGGAGCGCAAGATGTCCTGGAGCAACGAGGTCGCGTTGACGGAACGGCCGTAGAATTTGGCGGCGTCCGCGTACTCCTGTTTCTCATAGCTTTGCTGGCCCACCTGGTAGTTCGTGCGGATCATGGACCCAAGGGTGTTTCGGAACTGTTCCCTGTCCTTCCTGTCCAGGTCATTGAAGGTAACCGCTTCCCAGTTCTGGAACATCAGGTCGAAGTTGCCCTTGCGGTAATGAATGAGCCCGAGGAGATAGTGGGCTTCGTTGTTGCCCGGGTCCTTCTCCAGGGCGGTCTCGAGCAGCGCCAGCGCCTTTTCCGTCTGAGGCGGGATTTCACGGATGTAGATCTTCGCGGAACGAAGCTCGATTTTCTGCGCGTCGGCGGCGACCGGAATCAACAGGGCGAAGCCGAGGGCGAACAATACGCAGATGGAAACCTTTCTGAACATCATTACAGACTCCTTTCGACAGGGACGTCGATCGATCTTCTCTGCGGCCTGCCATGGGTTTGCATCTTCACGATCGCGTTCATGTTGAACCGATGTAGACAGTCTCTGAAAATAAAGTGATAGACACCGGTCCGTCAAGGTGAATCGGGCTCTGCGCGCCGGTAGCTGACCCGGCCGCCGACGATGGTCAGGGTTACGCACCCTTCCAGCGTGCGGCCGGTGAAAGGCGAGTTGACGGATCTTGACCTGAAGGACGCGCGGTCCACGGTCCAGGTTCCATCGGGATCGAAGAGCAGGAGGTCGGCGGGACCGCCGGGCGCCAGGTTGCCTCCTTCTACCCCGAGTATGCCCGCGGGAGCCGTGGACAGGGCCCTGATCCCTTCGCCCAGGGTCAGCAGGCCGGGCCTGACCAGCTCGGTAAACACGACGGCCAGCATGGTCTCGAGACCCGTGGCACCGGGCAGCGCTTCCTGGAACTCCGTGTACTTCTCGTCCACGGACCGCGGCGTGTGATCCGATGCGACGGCGTCGATCGTACCGTCCGCCAGACCCGCGCGAAGCGCCTCCACGTCAGCTTTGCTCCGCAGGGGAGGGTTGACCTTCAGATGGGTATCGTAGGCTGAGAGGGATTCGTCGGTCAACACCAGGTGGTGGGGACTGGCATCGGCGGTCACCCGCACGCCCCGCTGCTTCGCCGACCGGATGAGATCCACCGTCACGGCCGTGCTGGCGTGCGTGACGTGGATCCGTCCGCCCGTCCACTCGGCCAGCATGAGGTCCCGGGCGACGGCGGTTTCTTCCGCTATGGAGGGTATGCCCTTCAGGCCCAGCCGGGTGGCGTGGCTTCCCTCGTGCATGTGTCCGCCGGCAGAGAGCGACGGGTCTTCGCAGTGCACGAGGATGGGCAGGTCGAACATCCGGCTGTATTCGAGGGCCCGGCGCAGGATGGCCGGGTTCCGGATGGGCCGGCCGGCATCGGAAAGCGCCACGGCGCCGGCCTCGGCCAGTTCGCCGGCCTCGGTCAGGCGTTCGCCCCGGCGTTCCGCGGTGACTGCTGCGATGGGATGGATCCTCGCCGCGGCGCCGGCCGCCCTTTCCCTTACGTATTCCAGGGTGGGCCCGTCGTCGATGGCCGGGTCGGTGTCCGGCATGCAGGCCACGGTGGTGACACCGCCCGCGGCGGCGGCGAGCGCGCCGCTTTCCAGCGTCTCTCTGTATTCGAACCCGGGTTCGCCGAGATGGGCGTGCAGATCGACCAGGCCCGGAAGGACGAGCAGGCCGGCCGCATCGATGACCGTGGCGGCTTTCGTCTCGTCGTCCGCCGGACGGTCGACGATCTTGCCGCCGCGCATCCAGAGGTCGCCCGGCTCGTCGCGGCCGGAAGCGGGATCGACGATGCGCCCGTTGCGGACCACTGCAAGCCCCGTGCGCTCGGTTGCGCTGGCCGATGTATCCGGTCCGTCAGGCCGCATCGCGCTCGACTCCGCCGTTGAGGAGATAGAGGACCGCCATGCGCACCGCGACGCCGTTGGTCACCTGGTCCAATATGACCGATCTCCCGCTGTCCGCCACGCGGCTGTCGAGTTCCACGCCGCGGTTGATGGGACCGGGATGCATGACGATGGCGCCGGGCCGGGCGAGTTCCAGCCGTTCGGGGTCGATGCCGAACAGCCGCGTGTATTCGCGCTGGGACGGGAAGAAGGCTTCCTGTTGCCGTTCGAGTTGTATCCGCAGGGCGTAGACCACGTCGGCGCCGCGCAGGGCGTCCCCGATACGGTAGCAGACCTCCACGCCCATCTCTTCGATGTCGACGGGAATCAGCGTGGGCGGACCGCAAACGACCACGTCGGCGCCCATTTTCCGGAGTCCCCAGATATTGGAGCGCGCCACCCGGCTGTGGGCGATGTCGCCGATGAGCGCCACCTTCAGACCCTCCAGCCGGCCCAGGGCGTCCCGCATGGTCAGGAGGTCCAGCAGCCCCTGCGTGGGATGTTCGTGGGCGCCGTCGCCCGCGTTGATGACGACCGCGCTCGACAGGCACCGCGAGAGAAAGAGGGGAACGCCGGCGGCGGCATGGCGCACCACCACGCAGTCCACCTGCATGGCTTCGATATTCCGCGCCGTGTCGCCCAGGGATTCTCCCTTGGACACGCTGCTGCCGGTGGACGCGAAGTTCAGGGTGTCGGCGGAGAGCTGCTTTTCGGCGAGTTCGAAGGAAAGCCGCGTGCGGGTGCTCGATTCGAAGAACAGGTTCACGACGTTCTTACCGCGGAGGGCCGGGACCTTGCGGATGGGCCGCCGGATCACTTCCTTGAAGGAGTCCGCCGTATCCAGGATCAGGCCGATCTCCTCTCGGGAGTAGTCCTCGAGGCCGATCAGGTGGCGGTGGCGCAGCGCGCGAACCCGGTCCTTCGCCATCAGGCCACCTCCTCCACCGCGACGTTGTCGTCCCGGTCCAGCTCGCGGACGTGGACGACGATGGTCCGGCCCGGGCCCACTTCGACCGTCTCCCCGATGTAATCAGCCTGGATGGGCAGTTCCCTGCCCTCCCGCTCTATCAGGACGGCGAGTTCGATCCGCCTTGCCCGGCCGAAATCCTTAAGTTCGTCCAGCGCCGCGCGAATCGTACGGCCCGTGTACAGGACGTCGTCCACCAGGATGACGGTGCGCCCCTCGATATCGAAAGGGATGTCGGTCGTGCGGACGATGGGGTAGTCCGCGCGGACCTGGAGGTCGTCGCGGTACAGGTTGATGTCCAGCACGCCCACGGGTACGGCCGTGTCTTCCGCCTCCCGGATGGTCTCGGCCAGCCGCCGCGCCAGCCAGTCGCCGCGCCGCTGGATACCCACGATGGCGATGCCGGACGCGCCCTGGTTGCGTTCCAGTATCTGGCGGGCGATGCGGGACAGCGCCCGTGCGATGCCTTCCCTGTCGAGGACCTGCTCTCTCATCCGGCCGCCCCCTCTTCCGCCGTGTCCCGTGGCGGTGCGCCCGAGTGTGTGTCCTCCGCGTGCGCCGCCACACCCTCACCCGCCGCCGACCAGGCCGCCTTCAGTGTCTCCAGGCTTTTTCGGGCGATATGCTCCGCGCCGTGCGAATAGTCGAACACCTCCACCGAGCCGTATCCGTCGTAGCCGGTTTCCCGGAGGGCCCGCAGTATGGGGACGAAATCGGTGTCTCCAAACCCCGGTCCGTTGCCGCTGGCGTCGTTGAAGTGGATGTAGGCCGTGATGTCCCGGTGTTTGTGGATGGCCGCCGCGACGTCCAACCCCTGGCACAGGGTCGCCCGGACGTCGATGATCAGCCGGAAATTGGGATGATCGATCTCACGGACCATCCGCGCCGCTTCGGCCGGGGTGTTGATGAAATTGGTCTGGGCGCTGTCCAGGGGCTCGAGGCAGATGGTGACCCCGTTTTCCTCCGCCGTGGGCAGGCACTCCAGGTACGCCTGGCGGGTCCGGTCCCAGGTCGCCTCGAAGGTCTGGTCCGGAAGCACGTCGCGTTGCTTCGGCGAACCGGCCACCATGACGCGGCCGCCGATGTCGCCGCAGAACCGGATCAGGTCGCAGAGGTACAACCGGGTGCAGTACCGGATGCCGTCGTCGGGGTGGTTCAGGTAGAGGCCTTCCGGACTGAGCAGGAGCCAGTGCAGCCCGGTGATTTCGAGGCCGAATTCCGCCGCGTCGTCGCGTATCGCCTTCCGGGCGTCCGGACCGACTTCGTTCACCGAACGCGCCACCGAGAAGGGCGCGATCTCCACGCCGTCATATCCGATTTCCGCAGCGGTGCGGAAGATCCGCCGGAGGGGCACGTCCCGGAACATCTCGTTGCAGAAGGCGAACTTCATACGGGCTGTCCCGCCTCTTCCATCCTTTCCGTCATTTCCCGGCCGGTCGCGGCGTATTCGTTCTTGAGATCCTGCGGGAGGGTGCGCCAGACCAGGAAGCGTTTGCGCAGCACGCTCAGGAAGCGCCGGTTGATGCGCTGCCAGGACGCCACGTCGCCGCTCTCGCGGTGGATGTCCACCCATACGGCGTAGAGGTCTCTCTCATTCTCCGCCGGCGCCGCGCTGAGCGAGACGCGCTGGCTGATGCCCAGGTCGTACGGCGCAAGCCAGGTCATCATCGAGATGTGGTACATGGGCTGGTCCGTAGCGCCTTCCACGGCCGTCAGCTGGACGTTCTCCGTGACGAAAGCGCCCAGGGAACCCTCCTCGTAGGATTCGAAGACCCGCGTGAGATAGGCGTACATGCCCAGCACCTCGACGCTGCCGATGGTGAAGGGGAAGTCGAAGCTCCAGTCGTCCCCGTCGGGCTCGGGGAACTTCCACTCCCGCCCCACGTCGGGCACGGCCATGTCCGCCGCCTTCTTGGCCGGATAGGCCGTCGACAGGAACACCGTGGCCATGACCACGACCACCGACCAGACGGCCGACAGGGAGGAATAGTTCAGGGACAGTCCGGCGAGGATGTCGTAATTGGACAGCACCAGGGTGATGGTCTGCCCCCCCAGGTAGCCCAGCACGGCGCCCACCGTGGCGAAGACGGAGGACTCGGCCAGGAACAGTGCCGCGATGTGGCTCGGTGCAAGGCCAACGGAACTGTAGACGCCGATTTCCCGGAAGCGCTCGTGGACCGCGCCCATCATCGTGTTCAGGACGATCATGGCGGCGACGAGAATGGGGATGAGGAAGTTGCCGATGCCGCCGATGGAGGTGGAACCGATGGAACTGTAGACGTTTACGGTGCCTTCCTTCCCCACGAACATGGTCATGGCGACCCGGGACAGGAAGTTTTCGATATCGCGGTCGAAGTCGGGGTTCGGCTGTCCGCTCTCGTCCAGGAAGTCCGTGATGGCGACCGAGTACATCTTCCCGTCGAGATCCATGACCGTCTCGTACGGCAGGATCATGACGTTGTTGGATTCGAGATGGATGAAGGCCTCCGGCGGCGACTCGGCCTGCAGCCGGGGGTCCTCGCCGATGCGCTGCGCGATCTTGCCTTTTTCCTGGACCAGGTCGACGGGCGTGAGCTTCTCGTCGTCCAGATCCTTGAGCTGGTTGAACCGCCGGGAATCGATCACGCCGACGACCTGCAGTTGCATGCCGAACATGTCGATGTAGGCGGAACCGGCGTCTTCCGGCCCGATACCTACCACCGCGGCCACGTCGTCGGGCAGGATGACCGCGTCCCGTTCCCCGGGCTCGAACCACCGGCCGCCCAGGAGGTATTCGTCGAGGCGGGTCGCCCTGGGCTCGTCCGGGGTCAGGCCCAGAATGCTGTTCACGTAGCTTTCATGGGACGACCGGGGCGACGAGAAGGAGAAGAAACCCTTTTCGCCCTTGACCTGGGACATGTACCAGGCCCGCGGGATCAGCGTGGCCTTGTCCTCGAAGGTGCTCTTGAGATAGTCGTAGACGGAGGGCTGCAGTCCCTTCCAGTTCCGGTCCCGGACCAGCGTCCCCTCGTAGGTGGGTTCGTTGTACCGCTCCAGCTTGTAGTACCTGAGGGACGTGGTGATGGACGTGAAGGACAGCACGGTAAAGGTGAGCAGCGTGATGGTGGCCGCCGTGAGGGCCGTGCGGACCTTCCGCTTGCGCAGGTTGGAAACCCCCAGCGACAGGGCGACGGCCGTGGCGCTCAACCGGCCGATGTCGGCCTCGTGCATGCCGGTCTGGGCCCGCTTGATCTTCTGGACTTCCTGGTTGAACTTGGACAGGACGATGATGAGCACGGTCGTCCCCAGCGCGAAGATGACGAAGGCCAGGAAGATGACGTAGGGCGACGTGCTGAGCTTGAAGGCGGGATGCACCTGCTGCAGCACGAGGAAGACCGCGATGAAGAAGACGGCGAACCCGAAGATCCGCTTGTTGATCGTCGAAAACCCGAAGACCAGGCGCTCCATGAAGAAGGAGAAGGGCAGCAGCAGGATGAAGTAGAAGATCACGCCTTTGACCGTATCGTCCGCCGTGGACTTGACTTCGGGATAGGCCCGGGCTTCGAGCCCCCAGGCTTCCCGCGACTTGGAAATGAAGGCGTCGTATTCCCGGTTCGCCAGGTGCTCCTCCGCCTCGAGGAGCGTGACGCGCGCCTGCTCGTGGAGCTGCTCGATGCGCTGGTTCTCCACGCCGAAGCGCGCGAGTTGCTTGAGCCTTACGTCATCCACGACCCACATGTCCCGCGTGCCCTGGTAGGACGGATTGACGACCAGCCCCTGGTCGACCAGGTACCCCTGGCCCTGGGCCTCCTCCAGGAGCGCCAGGGTCACCTCCTGCGGTTCGACGGGATCCTTCAGAAAGGCGTCCGGCGCGTTGGTCAGCAGGTACTTGACGCCGAAGAGGCTGGTGCTCATGAGCATCTTGACGCGCTGGCCCGGCTTGGCGAAGACGACCGCCGCGGGTATGGTGCGACCCTCCGAGCCGCTTTGCTTTTCAATGTAGCTGTGGCCGTACCACTGGGGCTCGGCGTCGTTCTGCGCGAGGACGGTCAACTGGTCCAGCGCGGTGAGGTACCGGGAGTCGATGATCTCGTACACGTCCAGGGCCTGGGCCCGGAACACGATCTGAAGGGTGGTGTTTTCGTTCGCGCCGCTGGCGGCGTTCAGGGGGAAGGTCTTGTCTCCTTCCTGCCCAAGGTCCGGCGCGTAGATGATCTCCCCGTTTTCGTCCAGGGCGTAGGACCGCAGCCTGATCGGCCCCTTCTGCTGCTTCAGCGGACGGAAGGCGAACTGTCCCAGGGAATCGGCCTTGGTTATGAGGATGCCCCGGACGCCGGTGTTGGTCAGGCCCTTGTAGTAGGTGACCAGCGCGCCGGGGATGGGCTTCTTGGGCACGAAGAAGTTGACGTCCCGGTCGAACTCGTAGACCGTGCCCGCCATGTCGTGGGCCGTATCCTGTATCTTGAGCTTGGTTTCCTCGAAGAGTTCACCGTCGGTGGTGGCCCGGGCGAGCATGACCGCGAGCGACCGCGCCTGCTCGGTGACGTTGGCCACGTTGACCGATTCGAAGCGGTCGCGGGGCGTGTCCACCAGACCACGCGTCCCGTTCGGCGTGACGAAGGACATGCCTTTCTTGCCCATGTAGGTGACGGCTTCGCTGTCCAGGCCGATCTTGACGGGCATGAAGTCCTTCCAGGTCCGCTGCGGCGGCACGATGGCGTTGACGTACCGGGCCGAGTCGGCGCCGGCGCCGAAGGCTTCCTGGATGTACCCCGCGAATTTCCGCGAATAAGGGGCGAAGATGTTCTTGATGTAGTGGTTGGTCGCCCAGGCGGCGTTGTCGAAGGTGCCGAAGGCGAAAGCGCCAACGCGGGAATCGTGGCTGGAAAGGTCGATGCCGAAGAACATGTCGAAATTGATCTGTTCTTCTTCGGGTATCTTCGACATGAAGTGGCTGCTCGCCCTGCCGTGACGGTACAGCCAGTTGTGCGCGCCTTCCAGTCCCATGAAGTGGGCGGAGGTGGCGAGGATGACCACGGTGTACTTCGGATTGTAGCGTTTGACCGCCCGGGCGACTTCCAGCAGCGAGGCGACACCGGTGGCGCTTTCGGCGCCGGGCGCGACGCCCGGGACCACCGACATGGCGTCGTAGAAGGACGAGATGACGATCGTGTAGTCCTTCCACTTCGTGCGCGTCTCGTCCCTGGCGTTCGGCATTTCCTCGTCGAGACCGGGGATCCACCCGAAGACGTTCTTTCCTTCCACCACCTCCCAGTCCATGCGGGACTGGACGTTCACCTGGTTCGTTCCCGGCTCGGCCAGGGCCAGCAGGCCGGGTACGTGGTCCTTTTCGACCCAGTAGCGGGGCACGTTGAGCGGAAGCCCCATGAACTTTAGCTCCGCCTCGCTCCGCGTCACCCGTCCGTTGTCGAAGAAGACGACCGCGCTGGCACCGAGCATCCGGGCGTTGATGAAGCGGTCCTGCGAATCGAAATCCATCAGTACGACGCTGCCCTGCATCTCGTACCCGTTGAAGTCTCCGAATTCGCCCTTGCCGCCGTATACGATCGGACCGGTGAGCCCTTCACCGGGCGTAGTCGGCGTCCGCACGTGATTGGGCCAGAGGGCATGCAGGGGGATCTCTTCGCCCGTCTCCACCACGGTCAGCTTCGAACCCTTGTCGATGGGCACCGTGACCGGGAAGGTCTCGGTCCGGATGTCCTGCAGGCCGATTTCTTCGAACTGATCGTGGATGTACGCGTAGGCCGAATCGGCGCCGGCATAGCCCACCACCCGGGAAGGATAGGAGGAGAGAGTGCGCACCGTGTTCTCGATCGACTCCGCGCTGACCGACTCCAGGGCCTCCGCCAGCGAACGGTCATGGCCCAGGAAGGGCTGAACTTCCTGCGGTTCCGGCAGGGAGATCAGCTTCATCAGGATGTTTTCGGTAATATCCTCGGGATGGAAGATGGTGACCGAGGACAGCATCAGCACCGCGATGGTGATGCCTATACCCGTTTTAATCTTCGACCACATGCCTTGCTACCCCTGTAGGTATCCGGCAACCGGCGGTTTTGCGCCTTCGAAGCCGCGCAGTCCGCCGCCGCTGCCGCAGTCCGAATGCGGAACCGGTGGTTTCGTACGCTGGAGGCCGCACGATAGCCGCCTCCTCGTCAGTCATTGCCGGGGAACATAAGCGTGCCCGGAACTGCCGCGAGGCCCATCCTGTCGCATTCATCCCGAGCGTAGTGTGTTGCAGCATACTTGAATTAAACAATATAAAAAGGTTGAATCGCCGGTTCAAGCAAAAACCAAGAGTCAGATCGCGGTAGTCCGGAGAGTCCAAATTAAAATACTGTAGCGAATATCAATAAACAGGACACTAAATTATCTCCTCCTAGGTGTCTTGACCACGTGGCAATCGGCGGGTATATTTGCTACCGTTCGAAGATTATTTCCAATCTAGTAGATTTTCAGATATTAAAACAATTTCTCTTTCACGTTTGCAGATCCGTGGGTTAAGCGTGTGTGGTTTGCAATGTATTGCCATACACTTTAACGCGTGGATCTTGGCTGAAGGAATCGGGTTAGATACTTATCGGCGATAAAGCCTCTAGCCTTCTTTATCCTCCATAAAACGGTATGGAGGAAAGAGAGTTGGAGAAGATCGTATGGTGCAAGATTCAGTTAAACTGGAGACGCCCGCAACCGTAAAAGCGGGACAGAAACTACTGTCACTAACGGGAGTTCGGCCACTCTATATGCTGCCGAGCGATCCTCTCGCCGAAGAAGTCCTGATTCCTGGGTTTCAAGCAGCAGACAAAGTAGATTGTATGGTGGGGTTTTTCTCAAGTGAGGTGCTGGCCTCGCTTGCCCCAGGCCTCGCGACCTACATTACCGATTCCGGAAATAAACTCAGGCTCATAATTAGCCCTCTGTTGCGTGCAGAGGACAAAACCGCTATTGAGGACGGGTTAAGGCCGGTAGAAGAAGTTGCGGATCAGATTTTCAAGAACCTGACGATTACGGAAGATGTGCTTCAGCGTCACACGCTTAAATGTCTGTCCTGGTTGTTGCGTGTGGGGCGCGTAGAAATCAGGATCGCGTTAATGAAGGACGCGCTTTTCCATCCGAAAGTCTGGTTGTTTGAAAATGACGGTGATCTCATGGCCGTACACGGATCGAGCAACATGACCTATGCAGGAACCTACAAGAATATCGAACAAATCGCGATATCGAGATCATGGCAAGATTACAATCAGCACTACATCGCTCACAAGTTGCATTACGAGTTCGCCCGCCTCTGGACCAACAAAGATGACAGCTGTGTCGTCATCGGGTTGCCCGAAGCGATCCGCCAACGCCTACTACGCGCATACTCCAAAGATACACCGCCGACCGAAGACGAATTGCGATCTCTGTACGGGCGAGTGACCGGTATTGCAGACAACCCGGAGCCATTCGAGCCAGTGCAAATTCAACCCGCCCGCTTCGAGATACCCGACTGGCTCGAATTCGAGAAAGGACCGTTTGAGCATCAAGCCCAAGCCGTAGAGGCATGGTGTGATGCTGGGTATCGCGGCGTTCTGGAAATGGCGACTGGCTCAGGCAAGACGATCACAGCGATGATCAGCGCGTACCGTCTTTACGAAAAAAACAAGCCACTGCTGATCGTCGTTGCTGCTCCCTATGTGCCGCTGATAAACCAGTGGTGCGACGAAATCGCACCGTTCGGGCTAATTCCTATCAATCTCACGAAGGCTGGAAACGCCCCGAAACGCGCGAGCGAACTGCAAAAACTAAGACGTCGGTTGCGTACCGGCCTGTCAGATGTCGAAGTGGTTGTTGTCAGCCAGGACACGCTTTGTACCCCGGATTTCCTTGCTGCCGTCGAGGCGTTCGACTGCGCGAGAATGTTGATTGCGGACGAGGCGCACAACCTCGGGCGGTCATCATTCATCAAAAATCCGCCCGAATTCATCGAATTTCGTCTCGGTTTGTCGGCGACACCAATACGCCAATATGATGAAGAAGGAACAGATGCCCTTTTCGGATTCTTCGGCCCCGTCGTGTTTCGTTACACACTAGAAGAAGCCATCGGCCGTTGCCTTGTCGAATACGATTACTACGTGCACACCGTGTACCTCACGACTAACGAAATGGACGAGTGGTTCAACCTCACTGGCAAAATCAAACAGAACGCCTGGCGCGGCAGTGAAGACGGGAAGCCTGACGAGTATCTTGCGAAATTGCTGCGTGACCGGCGCGCTTTGCTGGAAATGGCTATGTGCAAGGTTGCCATTCTGGGTGATCTCCTGGAGAAAGAGGACACCAACGGCCTGCAACATACGCTGGTTTACACTTCGGACAAGGGACCGGACCAACTCGACAGAGTGAATCGGTTGCTGAGTAGTAGGAATATACTGTTCCACCAACTCACAGCTGAGGAAACCGCTAACCGGGATCAGACGAATAGGATCATCAAGTCCTTTCAGGAGGGTGAAATCCAGATGCTGACCGCAAAACGCGTGCTCGATGAAGGGGTGAACATTCCCCAGATTCGCAAAGCGTTCATTCTAGCGAGCACGACGGTTGAAAGGCAATGGGTGCAACGACGCGGACGTCTTCTGCGTACCTGTAGTGCCATTGGTAAAACGCACAGCGTTATCCACGATCTATTAGCCTTACCACCGGGCATGGAAGAAGGACTCGACCCCGACGCGCGCGCCCTTGTGCGGTCAGAATTGCACCGTGCTCAGGAGTTTGCGAGACTGGCTAGAAACGCAGGCCGACCGGACGGACCTTTAGCGACAATCGACAAAATGGTTAAAGCCGCGTTTCTGTAAAACAGGAGGAACAACTTGCCACTGAACGATAGAAAGATTGTTACGATCATCCTTGAACAATGTGACGGGATAGAGGAACGATGCGATGGCTACAAAGAAGAGATTATCGAAGTAGTTTCGGATATTCTGGAATTCGAGCGAGGCCATCGGGTTTCTGCGACAAACATCCAGAAGAAGATCAATGAAAAGTGCAATGCTGCGGCAAGGTTCCTCGCGACGCGGCGCAGCCAAAGCACTGGCACGGAGGAAATGAACTCATGAAACTACTTCGTGCTGAATTTCAAAACTTCCGCATGCTCCGAGATCTTCAGCTTGAGTTCTCTATCGATCCAAACACGAATCTTACAGTAATCCGAGCGGCGAATGAATCGGGCAAGACGACTATACTCCACGGTCTGCAATGGGCACTCTATGGCGACGCGGCATTGCCAGATAAGGGAGAGGGGTTTCGGTTGCATCCAATCGACTGGGATGAGAGGGAAGGCAATCGCGTTCCAATCATCGCAACGGTGGAGTTCGAGTTAACGACGTATCGCCGTACGTCGGGCGAAGTGCGCGAAACACGCAGGCGGTATCGTCTCGTACGTTCTGCATTTGAGGAAGTAGACGGCGGGACTCGGCGCTTTGACTCTACCGTAAAGCTCTTTGCACTGAATGAAACCGGTGCAAGTCCAATAGATGCGCCGGAAGCCCTCATTAACGATGAACTGCCGCCGGAACTGCGGGAGGTATTCTTCACCGACGGCGACCGCGCGCTAAGCTTTATCGAGGCCGATGTTGCATTGTCCACCAAACGCGAGCGTGTGCAACGGGCTATAAGATCTCTTCTTGGACTCGGTGTGGTCGACGGTGCGATCAAACATGTACGCAAGTCGGCGGCTGAAGTTAACAAAAAGGCGAAGCAAGTCGGCGGAAGCGACCAACTAAACTCGATCGCTACGCGCCTCGAAGCGATGGAAAACAACCGTGAGAAACTAGAAACTGATCTTGAGGACGCGAAACAACAATTCAGCGCGTTCGACGAGAAAGTTGACGAAGTCGACCGAGAGATCGCAGCGGCACTACAAAAGGGCGACAAAGTTAAGTTGCGCAAAGACCTCGAAAACGCACGGGCGGAAATCTCACAACTCGACAGCCAACTTGCAGCGGCGAACAAGGAACACTCGGCGCTTTTTCGCGGCCGGTCCATCGCAACGGGCCTGCTCACACCCGTGCTTGTGGGGGCGTTTAATACACTTGAAGAGCTACACAATCAGGGCAAGATTCCGAATACAACGATACCCGTGTTGTATGATCGTCTAGAAGCAAAAGTCTGCATTTGTGGGGAAACGCTGGTACCGGGCAATCCAGACGGAGATAATCGTCGCGCACATATACAGAAGTTAATCGACGATAATCAACGCGCCGATGAAATCCAGGAAATCATTACCGACCTGTACTACAGTACGAAGTCGTTACAGGGTGGTCGAGGAGCGGAGACGAGTGCGTGGCAAGAGGAGTTCAAGAAAGTGGTCGAACGACGCGACGGAATCCAAACGCTACGTGATGAAGCGGGTCGGAAACTCCGAGCGCTTGAAATGCAACTCGACTCACTTCCTGACACGGACATACAGGGTCTACGAGAAACCCGCCGCAGGTACAAGGACCTGCGGGATCGCTATCTGTCAAAACAGTCCTCGATCGGAACACAGTTAACGGGGCTGAGCCGTGAGCGTGAAGTGCTGGAAGTTGAGCGCGACCGTCTTCTGCGTGAACAAAAAAGGGGTGCGCGTATTCTGGCCGAACTTGAAGTTACTCAGGACGTAATGAAGATACTAAAAAGTGCCTATCAGCGGATCACAAATGAGGAGTTGCGAAAAGTCAGTGAGTTGATGAATAGTGTTTTTCTCGAGATGATCGGCGCGGATCCGGAACAGGGATCAATGATACAGCGCGCGGAAATAAGCCACGAGTTCGATATCATCGTTTATGGACCAAACGACAGGACGCTGAACCCCGATCGTGACCTAAACGGTGCCTCGCGCCGCGCTTTGACTCTCGCCTTCATACTCGCACTGACAAAAGTAAGTGAAGTCGAAGCGCCGAATGTGATTGATACTCCACTCGGTATGACGAGTGGTTTCGTCAAGCACTCCATTCTACGTACAGCGGTGCGCGAGAGCACCCAACTGATCCTATTTCTGACACACGACGAAATCGCTGGCTGCGAGGAAATCATAGACGAGTCCGCGGGTTTAGTTTTTACGTTGACCAATCCTGTTCACTATCCCAAAATGCTTGTTAACGATCCTGGTGTTTCAGAGCGCAGGGTGGTACGTTGTGAATGTGACCACCGTAGTGATTGCCAACTCTGTCTGCGCTACGAAGATGTTCAGTTCGAACTCTAAGTGGCTTCATAAGGAGTCGAGAATGGCGGATCGGTATTTCAATCCTTTCCAGGCAATCGATATCAACGTACCAGTCGAATTCCACGAAGCATTCACACGATACTGCCAACGTAGCGCTGATGCGGTGATTGACCAAAGTCCGTTTCCGCGCATGGTCGATCTCTGGTTTCTGTCCGTTTGCATCGCGAGTCGACTCGGACTTGAACCTGCCGACATCACGGATTACGACACCAGAAAAATCATCGACGGATCGATATTTGGTAGTGACCCTTGGCGAGTTCACACTCTCATGTTAATTGCAATCGCCAAGTCTGGCGATGTACAGGTCGTATCTGAGCCGCGCCAAATGATGACATTAGCTAACGGCCTTGCCGTGGCTGGCCTTCCAAAAGTCATCGAAATGCTCAAGGAAGGCGATGCGGAGCCAATCTGGAATTTGTCGGATGCGGTAGACTCCCTTCTCAGAAAAGGAGTAGTAGCTTAACAGGGACCTGTAATGGAATTTTACAAGATTGGTCAAGTTCAAACCTGGCGCTGATTCGTGCTTCGATTGTATGACTAACAGCATACGGAGGTAACGGGTTTGTTCAAGATTACTGCCCGGACTGTTCTGGAACTAGGTGCGGAGCTTATTAGTTCTGACGTGATCGCGTTTTATGAGTTGATCAAGAATGCGTTTGATGCTGAGTCGCCAAACGGCGCAGAGATACGTTTCGAAGTCGTGCTTCGTCGCAATGACTACCTGAAGTTTCGGCGCAGAGCTATCGATGGGACGGCAGGAGTCAATCGACTAAAAAAGGATCTCGTATATGCGCTAGACCCTTCCGCACCAATAGACTCCATAAATCGTTTTCAAGAGACAATCAGCGAAGTGGAAGATTTAGAGTCCTTTGTCGAGGCTCTTGATATAACATACGCTGCCGAAAACACGATCATAGTGTCCGATACGGGCTCAGGGATGTCAAAGCAGGACTTGATCGACAATTATTTGGTGATTGGAACGGCCTCCCGGAAACGAGCAATCGATGCCGCTCTTATCAATTCTGCTGCAAGTAAGCACCGAGCACCGTATTTAGGTGAGAAGGGCATCGGGCGGCTTTCGGCCATGCGGTTAGGCGACAGGTTGTCTGTCGAAACGGCACGAGAAAACGACAAACGACTGAACCTGCTCAACATCGATTGGTCGAAGTTCGGCGACCTTGATGCGATGCTTGATGATGTACACGTCACACCCAAACTTGGAGAGATAAAGCAGGAATCAGATTGGAGCGGAACTCGGTTGATTATCCGCGCCTTGAGTGCCGACTGGACTAATGATCGCGTTAAACAACTCGGCGAACATGACTTTGCGCGGCTAACCGATCCATTCGAAGATGCGAGACATCGACCTCGTATAGCCGTATTCTGGAATAATACGCGCGTTCCAGTTGCCCATATGGACGGCCACCTATTGGAGCATGCGCACGCTTCCGTAAAGGGGAGTTTTGTTTACAGAAATTCCGGTCCGGCACTGGAATGTCGACTCGAGGCTCTGAACCTAGGATTCGAGCATCCTCACGAAGTTGAGAGAAGAGTATTAGCACTGCCCGATTTAGAAAGTTCAATAACGGGAACGTCGAGAGAAGTACCCATTTCCGCACTAAACGATCTAGGCGAGTTTGAGTTTGAAGCCTATTGGTTTAACAGGCAGCGCTTAGGAGCAATTGACAGTATTGGAAATCGGAACCAGGTACGTGAGCTACAAAGGCGCTGGTCAGGAATCCTTTTGTTTCGAGACGGTTTCCGGGTACTGCCATATGGAGAGGACGACGACGATTGGCTATCTCTGGATCGGCGTGCGCTTGGAAGTACTGGATACCTACTGAACAAGGCACAATTCGTAGGTCGTGTGACTATATCACGGCTCGGCAATCCCCTGCTTATTGATCAGACGAATCGCGAAGGTTTGCGAGTTTGCCCCGAACAGCAAGCATTCATAAACATTCTTCAATTCGTCATCCAGTATCACCTTCGAGATTTTTTGAAGGATGTCCAGAGCCGTCACCGGGACCAGCCTCTCGACATGACGGATGCCAAATCAAACGTCTCTGATCTCGAAAAGAGGGCAAATTCGGCACTTCGGAAGATCAAGCGAATTGCCCCAGACTCAGTGGAAATCGTGGAGGAATTACAACACACTTTCTTTGAGATCAGAACCTATTTTGATCGTGCCCAAAGCCGAATCGCAGAGGTTGAAAGTGAGAATCGGCAGATGTTGCAGATGGCTGGTGTAGGACTGCTTGTCGAGGTCGTAGCGCATGAGTTGGCGCGGTCGACGGAGAACGCCCTAGCAGCTCTTGAAGCCCTACGCGGCCAGAAAGTTCCAGACCAGATAAATGGACTTCTAAGCTCACTTCGGTCCGAGATGACAGCAGTAAGCAAGCGGCTTCGTGTTCTCGATCCGCTCAGCGTGTCTGGCCGTCAACGTAAAGAAACCTTCAATCTGGGTACCTTGATCCATGATATCCTCAGTGGCCACGAACTACAATTTAAGCGTCACCACGTAAAGCTAAATACATCAATGTCCAAAAATGCTGTTCGTATTCGCGCGGTCAAGGGTATGATCGTGCAGATACTCGAGAACATGATATCGAACTCCCTTTACTGGCTCGAGTTGCGCAGCCAGCACGATCTTAGCTTTCAGCCGCGCATCACTTTAGAAATCGAAGAGGATCCCCTAACTATCATTTACGAGGACAACGGGCGTGGAATCGCGAAGGAGAACAGGGAAAAAGTTTTCCGGGCATTTTTCTCACTTAAAGAGAAGTCAAAACGAAGAGGGCTCGGGCTGTATATCGCCCGGGAATGCGCTGAATACCACGGTGGCACTCTGACACTAGACGAGAAGGCCAACCCTGATACCGGACGACTCCATCGTTTCGTTTTGACGCTTCCCGATACGGTTGTAGTCTCATGACAGAACTGCTGTTGCTTTTGAAAAACAAGGGTATTCGAAAGGCCGTTGTCATTGACGATGTGTTTGACGAAGCACCACGTCCGGATGAACTCGACGAAGGTGACTGGACCTACTTCTTCGACGACCTCGACGAGGCAGGTAACGTACTTCTTTCGAAATTGTACCCGTCATACGAAGACACAAAACCTGATGATCTTAGGGTGTCGCCGCAGTTTGTCCGAGTGCTTTGGGATAACCGAGAAGAACTTCCAGGTTCGGTTGGGGATTACCTCTTCAGGAACTACGAAAACACCAAAGCGACAGAACGGACTGGACTCGATGCGCTTGTGACAGCTCTCAGAGCTTTAGGCCTAATGTGCACAACGATGGGAAGGGAGATTCATGAAGATGCCAGAAATGCAGACTTAGTTTTAATCGATTTGTTCCTCGGTTTCCATCAATCCGAAGGTGATATGGAGCGCGCTATTCTCCGAGTTTCCGAACTTCTTGCTGATCGTGCAGCTAGTCCACCATTAGTGGTGTTGATGTCGCGAAGTCCCCGGCTGAGAGAGAAACGCAATGAGTTTCGTGACAGGGCGGGACTTCTCGGATCGACTTTCAGAGTTGCAAGCAAAGATGAACTAACCAATGCCGGGAGATTAGAGACAATCCTGACAAGGTTAGCCAACCATTACGAAGATGCCAAGCGAGTAGCTGCTTTCGTCCATGCTTGGGAAGTCGGTCTTAATCAGGCGCACAAGAACTTCATCCGGATTCTACGTAGACTCGACTTACCCGACCTTGCGCAGGTTCGAGCGCTTTTACTAGATTTCGAAGGACAGAAGCTCGGAGAGTATCTTCTGGATGTTGCAGATCGTGTATTGCAGCATGAAATTGAAGCCGAAGCTGGAACAATCAAGGCGGCCCAAGAACTCAACAAAATCGAGCTTGCCAAGTATCCTGCTCCTCATTTAGCTGGATCGCCCGATCTACAAGATCTCGTACACCGAATGGTGTTTCAAAACGCAGAACGTTTGAAGCTCTCTTTCGAAAGTGAGACGCCCACATTTAAGTACGGTGACGTGTTGCAACACAAGGATGAGAATTCAGGTGCCTTGACGAATGATGTACTTCTTGTAGCGACACCAGCTTGTGACCTTGCCCGTAGCGGTACGGAATTTGTGCTGGTACTACCCGGCACTCTGATGTCGCTAGCTGCTGCAGATTGGTGCTATGACTCAACTATTACCAAGACGCCAATTATCGCATCCGAGGACGGATCAAGGTACTGGATCAAGTGGCATTTGAAACGTCGACAAACAATAAAACTCGCCTGCTTGAGTCAAGAACTGCAAATAGGGAAGAAGTTCGATCGCTTAGGTAGAATCCGTGACATTTACACAACCGAGATACAGCAGAGATTGCTCGCGGACATGGGACGTATCGGGCAGCCCGCCAACCCGCCTGCAACATTCCCCGTTTCAATTTCGTTGTTTGTGATGGCACCGAACGCAACTGAGCTTCCAATTGCGGGCGACGAATCGGATGTTGCTGTTTGTTTCGTTGGCAGAGATACTGAGGGAAATCGCGTGGATCGTTTGGTGCTTAGAGAGGAGGTATGTGATGCACTGAGGGGAATGATCCTAGATTATCCACCGGACGATGTTCATACAATTGCAAGGCCAAGTCTAGTAGCTATGAAGACTGATTCCGAATTCTTCGAACGCATTGAAAGAGGACTTATCGAAGTCCCACTGAAAGATGGAAATTGGCAGCCAGAGAAAGGCGCAGACAACAAGGTTTATTTTCACATCTTACGTAATGAGGGTGTCGAAGAAGGATATACCCCTAGAGGTAATAAACGCAATGCACCTTTCGTATTGAGGGTTTCGGACATTCATTCCACAGGGGATAATTGAAACGAAGAGGCAAAAAAACCAAACGATTGACACTAAGGCATTAGAATGAAGTCTGAGGATGAAACTCTACTAACGCCGCTAGAGGCTGCCCAACATCTCGGAATTACTTCCGAGCTTTTATTCCAATTCACAAAACAAAGTTTTGGCAAATCGAGAGACCTAAGGCCACTTGAAACGGTCGAGCAAGATGGTCGGACACGTTTCAGCCGGTCGGAGTTAGATGTCTTTGATACCATGCTCGGAGAACCTTGGAGCAACTCCGCCGAAGACCGCCCCTCAATCCCGAGTGCGATACTTGATCATCTTCGGGCAGAAAGCCAAAACGAATGTGCACGTTGCGGAAGCGGCGTTGGTGTGGAAACGGCACACATCAGTCCGTGGGTAATTAGCAGATCGCATCACCCCAATAATCTCATTCGCATTTGCTCGGCGTGCCATCGCGAGCATGACGTACAACACAGTCTTCCGACCAAAGAACTGCAGGCGATAAAAGATCGTTTGATTGCTCGGACGCGTGAAAATCTAAAGGATCGGATGCAGCAGTCGTATAAGCATCTAAAATCACCACGGGCTGCCCGAGACTTCGTTGGTAGGGAGAATGAGCTTGAAAAACTCTTAGACGCGTTACGATCCGGACGCTCTGCGGTTGTTTATGGTGTGGGCGGTATTGGAAAAACAGAACTACTTTTGCAGGCGATTAACCGATGCGAAACCGGACGGCCTGTACTGTGGTGCGCCATTGAGCAGTATAGCACCGTCGCGGACGTTGTATCAGCATTACGTTCATCGATTGTAATCAATAGCACGGCATGTAGCCTTGAAGATCTACCTGCGCGGCTAGACGATGTTCACGCATGTGTGGTTTTAGATGGAATCGAACAGGCCAGTCTCGATGGCCTAGACGAGTTCGAAGATACAATCAATGATTTGTTCCACGCCACAACCGACACGCAGTTCGTCTCAACAAGCCAGATCTTATTGCATCGGTTACCCGCTGAAACAACATTGAAGCTAGAAGGCCTTTCCGTATCTGCCGGTCGTTCGCTTCTGAGGCAATCCTGTCCTGGCGTTCGGGAGACTATACCTGGCGAGACCGATGAGTTGCTAGAATTTTGTGATGGCCATGCTTTGACGATCAAGCTTGCCGGAGCTTTGACTGAACATTATGGCGGTACTGAAAATGCGTTAAATGCTATCCTTCGCCATGGCGCAAAATCCATCAAGTTACCAGGGCGTAAACAAAATTACCGCCAAACTTCCCTCGAACTGTGCCTTCAAACAGCCTACCAAGCTCAAGCAGAAAACAGTCGGCGGCTCCTTTGGGCATTGGCACAAGCACCAGCGGGTATTTGGACGTACTGGATCGATCAAGAATGGCTTGACATAGACGACATTATTGAGGCTCAGGCCTCATTGCGCAAATGGCATCTCGTTGAGTTGGTTTTTGTCGAGTATCAGGATACTCGTACGCGGTTGCTGACACCAATTCGACGGTTCGTGATCGAATATGGAAGAGAAGAAAACCCAGAGTCATTTGATCAAGTCATCGGACAGGTAGTTCGGAATTTCGCTATGACGGTAGCCGTCTTAGAGCTAGACCACGACACGCCCGAGGAGACATCTTATGTGGTTCAGCGGTTTGGGGACGAGCTTCCAAATTTGTTGCATGTCTTGGAACTAGCTAAAGAACGGCGCGAAGATGATGAGCTTGTGGCAAGTGCGTTAGCGATAGTTCAGTCCTTGATGCGCTACTTCTTCGTTCTAAATCTGCCAGAACAAGGTACCCATGTAATGTTTGCCGCGACCGATCTCGCAATACATACACAACGGCCTGAAACTGCAAGTGTACTGATGGTGCAATTTCTTAGCTTAGCACTACGTACTCAAGACAAGACGCTGTTCACCAAAGGAACCGCAATAGTCAATAAGATTGCGAGGAATTCAGAGCACCCGAAAGTGCTTGTAGATGTGGCGTTGTGCCGAGCAATGGTGGCGCTGGCGACCAAAAATTTTCCAAAAGCGGAGCAATACGCCCGACAAGCGACTGAAGGCTTATTGTCACTAAAGGATAAAGCAGACGAGGATGGTAGTTTAGAATCCAAACGAAATGAATTTCACAATAACCTTTCAAACGCTCAAGGCCTACTGGGGTTTTCACTCCTATCCCAGCAAAAATATCAGAAAGCAGTGAAAGCGTATCGTTATTCTATACAGCACGAGCGTGGCGCTTCAGTTGGGGTGAATCGCGGACAGTCATTACATCAAATTGGTATTTGCGAAAGCCACCTTGGCAACCATGAGACCGCTGCAAGGCTCTTCATCGAAGCTGCCAAAGTTTTTCACTTGGTCGGTATGCAAGAATACTTGAGCAACGCTTGTGGCGAATTGGGGTACACTCTACTCGACATAGAATTCCCCGGAGTTCGTGATCATTTAGATGACGATTTAATAGAAAATGTGCTGGTTGATTTAAGCAAGAATGCGGCACATACCTTCGATCCAGCACGACCTCTCGATCACGAACTTTGCATCGAAATGATCCGAAAACTGTTCGGAACCGTGATCCTCCTAAGCCTTACTGGATATGGCGCGAAGCTTGGGACATTTTCTGTGAAGTGCCACAACGAAACGATAACAGTCATTGCAAGTCAAGTTGATGCCGGCACTCGTAGCAGGGATGAACTGTTCCCCGTATCAGTTGTGGATATTGCACTGCGACTTGGAATCCTAATCGCTGAATGTGAAAACGATCTTAGAGTAAACAATGATGTGGGACATGACACACTTAGGGAGATCTTACGAATAGTTTGTGAAGCTCATGACTGGGCTCAACACAAAATGCGGGTATTTGACTGGGTCGCCGTGTATTTTACTCGAAGATTGAAATTCAGTGGTATCGATGCTGCTCGCATTGGTGAGTTCGCTAAGAACTACCGTGAGGATATTGAAGACAATCTAGATTTTGTGAGATTAAGTTAGAACACAACTTCATATGCATACCGGGCAGAGAGATTCCTTACGCATTCACTTATGACATGCAAGACACACCTTAGCCTTACCATACAGATCGTCAATATCCAGTGGCTCGCTGTCCGGCCTAAGCGGATTTGGCTGAACCTTCGATCTCAACCGCTTTAAGCGCTGTTCGTGATCCTGCCTGATTTGAGCTACACGCTCCGGCTGTTCCAACTCGTCTAGCGATTCCCCCTGACTCCACGTAAACGGTGAACCGTGCTCGACAGCGTTCTTCTCGTACGCCTTGGCTTCCTCGAAGGCTTCGGGATGCTGCTCCTTGAGACGGACCCATTCGATCTTCTGCTGGAAGAAGCAGAAGGTGCACCCGCTTCGTGTTCTCCAAGAATAGTATTTCGGTAACCCGAGTCCCGCTCCATTGAGAATCTCGAGTACACCAGCTTTGTCGATTCCTGCTTGCTTGAAAGGCAACTTGACGATAAGGCGTTCATGTTTAGACGAGTAGCCTTCCCGAAATTCCTCGTCACTGCGTATTGCAACATAGCTGTAGATCGTGATCCCTTCAGACAGCAGGGGACGAACCCAATGTTCGAACGGTCGGAGTTTGAGTTGTCGCGTACACCAGCGCGTCTGCGGAGATGGAAGAAAATCGTTATACTGCTTGAGCCAGAAGTCGAAGTCTCGGTCGGGGTTCAGCCTACGTATCGGTTGTCCGAGAAACCCTTCTAGCCTTCCAAGATATTCGTAAACTTCAGGCAGTTCTTTGCCCGTGTCCGTGAAGAAGTACTCAATATCCAACTCGGGGTGATGTTGCCGCATATAAACGGCAAGCGCCGCACTGTCGCGGCCGCCGGACAGGCCAAGTACGTGTTTAGCACAATCGGTTGTCACGAAGCGACCCTCCCTTTCCTATTCTTTGCCAAAGGCGGGGTCTCTTGTATATAATCAGCGCTGAATTCTGCTAGCGCCGCCAGAATGATGTTGCGGCGGCTCGTTTCGGCATCCTCCAGCGCGTTAGCTATACGCTCTTTGAGATCGTTTACCGCACCACGGTCGGAGTCTGCGATGTCGAACTCTTCCAATAGAGGTTTGGGGCTACCGTCTATACCGATTACGAAAGCGATCGCTTCCCGTTTGTCGGGGCGGCCCTGAACTCGCGCATAGGTCTCGGCGCGAAGGAACTTCTGTGCCATATCGGCAAGTTCAATTGCGGCATGGTCAAGGTCTGGGTCGACCCAATCGCTGGGAGGTTTGTTCGCGGCGAGACTGGCAATACTTTCGAAGCTTTCGTCTGAGCCGTCGTACAAGAACAGTCGTCCAACGAATGCATCAAGGCGGAAGTCGCCAGCGAGTTGCCTGACATTTTCAGCACGTATACACAGTTCGGCGAGAGCCTGTGGAGTGTTGTTTGGTACTTGCAACTCTTCGAGCATAATGTCGCGTAACCGATGCAGCATCGAGGGGTACGCCTGCACCAATTCCTCGAGTCCTTCCCGGACATTGCGAATGACTCGACGTACATCGTCTTCGTCAGCAAGCGCTAAATCTTCACCTTGCGTTCCAGGTATGTCGTCAAACAGGAATTGATTAGGATCGTGCGCTCGTTTGAATAGGTCGCGGATATACACAGCGTTCGAGGACAGCCGCATTGTCCGAGACGTCCATTTTGGGAGCTGATCGTAGATTGCAACAAGGCCGCGCGCTATGTCGATAGGTTGTAAATGCACAAGCTCGTAAGTCTTGTAGAGGTCGCGAACAATTTCCGCCATGCCGGACAATAAACGTCTCGACACGTCCGTGAGATCCAGCCAGCGTAACTGAATAAAGGCCGGGTTTTTCGCGAGATTGTCCGTGTCCACATCGTCAAATTTCGCGCGGAATACGCCATCCCGATAGACAACGAGCTTATCGCGTTCCGACTGGATGAACGCGACAGCAAGGATCGGCATGAGTCCATACTTTACGCCAAAAGGCGGCTTTTGCCATTCGTGAAACAGTTCGGAAACGGCAACCGTGCGATCGGCGTGCTCCTTTACGTAATCAAACGCCCTCTTCCATATCGGGGCTAAGTTGCAAGGATCGTCGCAGCCTGTTCTCGGTGAAACGAATCGCCAGGTATTTTCACGTTGTACGTATAGTCCGGTCGCTTCCAGAATGGACGCAAACAAGCCTCCCTCGGACGGAAAACCTTTGATTCCAAGACGTGGTTCCCCGTCATTCAAGACCATACGCCGCAGCAGGTTGTTTTGTGCAGCGATAGCGCTCCCGGATGGTCTCTGGCGGTTCATAAGTTCGTTATGCAATCGCGGCGATTTCTCGAAGCACCGATCCGCCAACTCGGAGGCAATGTTGTTAAGGTCCGCCCGCCGCAGGTACTTTGGCTGACAGTTCTTCTGGTACCACAGGGCGTCGTCGAACGCCTTCTCCAGTTCTTTTACCAGTAGATCCTGCAATGTCGCAAGTCGTGCAGACACCTCACGCCGTGCGACGGGATCGCCGGCGAGTTCCGGATGATCGTTACTGACTCTATCAAGAGCATACAGCTCGCGCGCAAGACGCACGATATTCGAGGATCGATTCGAGATTCCGATAACCGTGTTCCATGAATCACTGAAGCTTGCCGCCTTGAGACACTGGTCTTCGGCGTAGCTGTCGTTCTCGTCCTCAGTCGGTATGGCAAGGATGAACTGGCCGATCGCACCGCTTTCTTGATTATGGCCGGAGACGAAATCCATAAGTTCCCTAACGGGTACGATATTCACAGCGAACCACCTGAGTGCGCCGGTGTTGTGGTAGTGGCGTTTGGCGAGGATTGGCTGAAGCCCAGGTAGTGAGTTGAGTTCCTTGAAGTCTACATCGTCCAATTCATCGAGCGCGGTGGCAACGGCCTGGTCAATGTCGAAATCGCTACCCGCGAATATGGCACGGGCGTCTAGGAACTTCTTGAAAATCGTGAACGACCAGGTGTCCAATTGCATCAGTGCCTTCTCAAGAACCTTGTCCGAGGTTTCGGGCAAACAGGCGTGTATCAACTCGAAATTCGCAAGGAGACCAGAGCGCTCCTTGAACAGGTCGACGATCGCGATTGTCTTGAGCAGCCGGATATGAAGGATATCGCCCCCAATGGCTTCGCATCGTTCCAGTGCTTCCGTCGCCAAGGCCCACCGGTGGCCGTCAGGAGAAGCGAGGATGGATGGCTCGAGGTTGGTGCGCAGGTAGTCCCAAAGGCGATCCGGGTCGTATAGTTCACCGGCGGTGGTATGATTCAGGAAATCCTTGAAACCGTGCGGTTCGGATGAGTTAAGGAACCCAAAGATGCTCCGCTGGTTTTGCCCGAAACGCCGCCGCGATATCGGTCCCAACAGGCACGCCACAACAGGGTGCAGAGGCCAGCATGCCTCTAACATCTCACCTAGTCTTTCCGTTTCACGAGGGCGGTCCCGACGCGCTACCCCGGCGACGGCGGAGGCCAGCGCACCGGGCTTCTTCGGACGATGATCGCTTTCGATCGCGCGGGAGATAAGGTCGATCTGCTCTTCACCAGAGGGGTTGACAGTTAAATCGATGAAACGCCCCTGGATCTTCGCCCATTCGTCGCGCATTTCATATGAAAGGCGATGGGCATACTCCTCAAACGCCTGATGCAGCACGCCAACAAATAGAAAACGTCCATTACTCCGGGACGCCGCCTCGGCAAGTTGCTGGAGGATGTAGATATCGGTACCGTCTTGGGCAGCAGCTTCGAGAAATTTGCCCATCTCGTCGATAACGAGGACGAGTCCGCCGTGCGCTCTGGGCTTTTCAGCGGCTGCGTCGGTCAGTGCACTGATTAACTTGGCTTCGGTCCAGCCGCCGCGCGGTTGACGGGATACAAGGCCTCTCTGTTTTACACATTCTCCAATAACAGCGACTGGATCGTCACGGCGTGCGACAACGGGAACGATACGCCAACCTTTTGTGCCGGCGGGTAGTGCTTCTCGGATCGTTTTCGTCAGATTCTGGCCTAGAACTTTGGTCGCTTCTTTCTGCAATTCAGTGTTACAATTCAGCAAAGCGCTCAGAGCCATAACCAGACTTGATTTACCGCTGCCATAAGGACCAGTCCAGGTGTATGCGCCTTGTCCCGTTTCGGTAACGTGTCGTGCCATCGCCAATAGAGTGTCAGCTGAGGATTGCGGACAGACGAATCCTTCTAGGCTTTCGGGGTCGCCGAAGTCGGAGTCAATTCGGATAGATCTAAGGAAACGGCGGGCTACACGAACGCGATCACTCAAAGGCATTATGTGGCCTCCTTCCCGGCTAGCGATTCATAATCGCTTTGAATCCAGGATAGGGCCAATGATTCTTCAAGATCGAGGTTTCGACTAACATGTTTTAATCCTGCAGTTTCGGTCCACCGTAAGGCTCCTTCAGTCACTGCATCGAGGGAGACAAGTCGGTCGATAACATCATTCTCGTCGAACTGAAACACACGCCCCGGTCCGCCAGGTGCATGAGTAATGGCTTCAAAGGACAGTGTAGCAGCTTCAGTATAACGAGACCAGAAGTCCATCAGAGCATAAATAAAGACACCATCACCCAAGGTCGTCTTTGGTCCGCGGACGAAACGGAATCCATCATTCATACCGATGGGTTGGATAAGACCTAACTCGATGAGCGGGGACTCAAGCGCGTCGTCAAATTCAATGTTCCCTGACGGTTGTTGAGATACATAGGTGCGAATGAAACAGGCGACATCATTCTTGATCGTCGATTTGGCGACGCGTGACCAATTTCGGTCTTTGGCAAACCGTTCTAGCCTAGTAATCAACAAATCCCGATCGAATGTCAAAGCGGGGTAGTGATTAAACGCCCAAAACCACGTAGTCTTACCTTTTTCATGTGCTGCCAATTGCCAGTGAATAAGCCACAGTGTTGAAGGTTGCTCCATATAAGGGTCGGAACCTTTCGGCCCGAACAAAAATTGACCGAGTTTCGTCGTCTGAACCGAACGACCTGTGGGTTCCCTCACAACGCGGGTGGCCTTTGCCCAATGGCGCATGGACGCCACCATATTCTTTCCGACGCCGAATCGCGCAATGGCTTCTTCACCCCAACAGTCGGCCTGATTTTCGGGACGATCCTCGGTCTCTGCGACTCGATCGAACGCCTTTTTCAACCACCCGTAGCGAAGCGGGAAGGTTTGGTGTCCCGAAAAATGAGGGCTATAATCCTCACAATACCGTAGCCCGCGCGCCACACTTCCTCCTGCTTCTAATTGGTATCGTCAGTTTAACCATATACTGACATTCTAAATTACACCACAATTGTTACTATATCCAAGCATTCATTCTATGCTTCTCACGAGTTCCAAACGGCTTAAGTGATTGAGTGGTACGAAGCAAGCCCAATCTCCTCAATCCTGTTGACGCCCGTCCGCAAATCCGCTTTCTTGGACTCACTAACCTTGGTCTTTTTTCTCTCATTCAAGATAGTCTGGATAAGCGCCAATCTATCGAACTAGTAGGCCTTAAGCCAGAACATTCTCCCTTCTGTCACGCGAATCCTATTACGTGATTAATGAGTCAAAGTGAAAACTGGTAATACGATCTATCTCGATCATCAAGCGACAACGCCTTTGGACCGGCATGTGCTGTCTGAAATGACCCCCTACTATGGTGATTCGTTCGGGAATCCCCATTCATCAGACCACAGCCTTGGGTGGGAATCTGCGCTAGCCGTTGAGAAGGCTACTGCACAAGTCGCTAGATTGATCGGCTCAAATCCAGAAGAAATCATCTTTACCTCCGGCGCGACCGAATCAAATAACATGGCGTTATTGGGGCTCGGACGCAAAGTCGCTGACGGTTGCCGCCACCGTATCCTAATCAGCGCCATTGAACACAAGTGTGTGCTTGAATCAGTTCGCGTACTCAAAGAGCAGTACGGTTACACTATCGAGCAGATACCTGTGGACCGACAGGGTTGTATCGTACTTTCAGCACTCGATGATATGTTGGATGAAGATGTTCTTGCCGTATCCGTCATGGCAGTTAACAACGAGATAGGGACAATTCAGAATATTGAACAGGTAGCCAAAAATATACGTCGTTACGGTGCGGTCTTTCATTGCGACGCGGCGCAGGCACCGCTCGCAATGTCCATAGACTCTCTTGCAAAGCATACGGACATTCTAAGCCTGTCAGGCCACAAGATGTACGGTCCTAAAGGAATCGGGGTCATATTTATTGAACGTGTATTGCAGGAACGGATCGAACCCTTGATATACGGAGGAGGCCAGCAGAATGGGCTTCGTTCGGGCACTGTACCAGTACCGCTCTGTGTGGGTATAGGCGCGGCCGCTGAATTGTTGATGGCCGAAGACACCGACAAGAAACGCGTTAATATGCGCCGCCTCCGCGACGACTTCGTACGTCGTTTGAGCAGACTGAATTGGCAGATATCGTTGATCGGCCCAGAAGAAGACGCACGGCACCCTGGCAATGCGAGCATATGTTTTCACGGTCTTTCCGCACATACAATACTGGGTGCGCTACAACCCCGTCTTGCAGCTTCGACTGGCTCTGCCTGTACGTCTGGTATCCCGGAGCCTTCGCATGTCCTGCGTGCAATAGGTCTAAGTAGTTATGATGCGGAAGCAACAGTGCGGTTTAGCCTCGGGTTCGGCACGACTGACGAAGACATTGATCAGGCCGTAGGACTGGTCGAGGAAGTTCTGGTAAAACTCTCTAAGGCCGAGTTGACAGGATCTACCTGGGAAAGTGCTTCTCCTTTAACTTAAAACCACCCTCGAAGACAATGTGCGGTTCATAGCGCTTACTTTGTCGACGGTAACTCCAGACCGCTTGCCAACGATCTTTGTCTCCGTATAACTCGACGCGTGATGGGATTGGCTAGCCGACATTTCGCCACTATCGAATGCGATTCTCCTGATAATGTGTGATAGATTTCAGCGATCAACAGCGAAGTTGGCCATATGCGGAGAGACTGGATGATAGTATTCAGGCACCGAATTTAGATACCATCCCGACCGCGCACCTAGATTCATCGAAGAGTTAACGAAAAGGAAATGTAGGACTCAACACCGGACCAGTCTGTTTTGCCAAATTCCGACCCTCCGCAATCCAGCGTTACGCGAACCGGTATCCCACGACCCGGCATACTGCGATCGGCCGGCATCTCCCGCCGCGCCGTCGTCCTGGGGCTGGCCCTCGCCGTCCTGATCAACATCTGGGTGCCCTTCGGATCCTTCCTCGTGCAGTCCTCCCGCATGACGATGTCCCACCTGCCCATCGCGGTTCTGATCCCCTTCTTCTTCCTCCTGTTCATCGTCAACCCGGTCCTGCGCACGTGGCGGCCGGCGTGGGTGCTGAACGGCAGTGAACTGGCCCTGGTCTTCGTGATGATGTTCGTCTCCTCTCTAGTGCCGGGCAAGGTCCTGGTCGCCTACCTCATGGGGGTTATCGCCACGCCGTTCTATTTCGCCCGGCCGGAGAACCAGTGGGCCATCACGTTTTTCGATTACCTGCCGGACTGGCTGCTCGTGAGCGGCCAGGGCAACACGCTGGTCTGGTTCTACGAGGGGATTCCCGAGGGGACGGGCAGCGTCATCTGGGGGCCGTGGCTGCCTCCGCTCTTCTGGTGGCTGACGCTCTTCGTCGTGCTCTTCTTCATGGGCGCCTGCATGTCCACCATCATGCGGAGGACGTGGGTGGCCCACGAGCGGCTGTCTTTCCCCCTCGTCCGCATGGCCATCGACCTGATCCGGCACGACGAGCGGACGGACAGGATCTTTCCCGGCTTCGCGTATGACCGCATGTTCCAGGTGGGCTTCGGCGCGACCCTGGCGCTGATGATCTGGAACATTTCCGCATTCTGGGACGCGGTGCCGCCCATACCCATCGGTTCGCTTTACACCAGTTCGCTTACGCTGGCGCAGGGCATCGACGCCATCCGGGTCAGCATCAACATCTATGCCCTGTGCTTCGCCTTCCTCGCGCCCCTCGAGATCACCTTCAGCCTGTGGTTCTTCTCGCTCTTCGGCGTGCTGGAAGGAGGCCTGCTCGACAGCATCGGGCTGCAGTATTCCGGCAGTCCGGTGGGGGCGAACGCCGTGGTCAAGGCCCAGTTCTTCGGCGGGTTCATCGTCTTCGTCTTCTGGCACCTGTGGACGGCCCGCGAGCAGATCGCCGACGTTTTCCGGCAGGCACTGCGCGGCGGCAGGCAGCCGCCGACCGAGTTGATGTCCTACCGGCTGGCCGTGTTCGGACTGGCGGGCAGCGTGATATACCTGGTGGCCTGGCTGGTGGTTTCGGGGCTGTCCTGGCAGGTGGTGCCCGTGTTCCTGTTCTTCCTCTTCGTGCTGTATCTGGGCACGGCGCGGATCATCGCCCAGACGGGCCTGGCCTTCCTCGACCTGCCGGTCAACGCCCACCATTTCACCATACTGACCATGGGATCCGGGAATATCGACCCCCAGAGCCTGACCACCCTCGGCCTGGGGTCGGCCTACGCCCGGAACTGGCGGGGACTCGGCATCGGCACCATTGCCCAGTCCGACAAGGTCCTGTCCGACCTGCGTCAGGACAAGCGGGGAATGCTCGCACTCATGATCGTCACCTTCGTGCTCAGCATGCTGACGTCCATCCTGTATACGATCTATATCGGGAATACGACCATCGGCGCGTACAATTTCGGCACGCGCGACGCCTTCGGAGGGATCAACGAAAGCTACTACGACGATATCGTGCGCTGGATCCGCAACGCCGACCAGCTGCAACCGCCCGAGTTCCTGTTCATGGTCCTCGGCGGCGTCGCCATGCTGGTCATGACGGCCCTGACCTACCGTTTCCCCGGCTGGCCCCTGGCTCCTGTCGGATTCACCGTGGCTTTCGCGGACGTGACCCGCCTTCTCATGTTCACGCTCTTCACGGCCTGGTTGATCAAGATGCTGGTGCTGCGCATCGGCGGGGTGACCGTCTACCGCAAGGCCCAGCCCTTTGCCTGGGGCGTGCTCGTGGGATTCAGCGCGGGGGTGTTCCTGGGGTTTCTCGTGGACTGGATCTGGTTCCCGGGGCAGGGGCACTCTCTGCATGAATGGACGTAGCGCCGGGGCTCCGGGCGCGCTGGCCCCGGGCACGGGTGCGCTGGTCCCGGGCGCGGGTGCGCTGGCCCCGGGCACGGGTGCGTCTACTGTATATACAATGGCTCTACGTCCCGAAGAAGCCGGTCGATCTCGGCGAGGTCGTGCCGGTCCAGCCCGCCCGGCGCCCGGGTGTACGTCGACGCGATCAGGCCGCGCCGTTTCAGGATCTCCTTGCAAAAAACCACGCCCTGCAGGCTTTCGATGTTGATGAGGGGCAGCAGCCGGGTGTGGATCTCCCGCGCCCCTTCCACGTCGCCCGCCCGGTACTGTTCATAGAGCCTTACCAGCACGTCGGAGAACTCGCAGGCCGGCATGGTGCCGCTCGCGCCGCGGTTCAGTTCGTCGATGAACCAGCGTCCGCCGAAGCCGGTGAAGACGCCGCGCAACTCGTCCCCGCAGGTCTCCAGCAGCGCCGTCACCGAGTGGCCGGGAGGCATCATCTCTTCCTTGATGTACTTCACGTGCGGAATGTCCAGCAGCAGCTCCCGGATGAACGCAGGCGAGAGGCTGGAGCCCAGTGGCGGATCGAAGTTCTGGATGAAAACGGGCTTCCCCATGGCTTCCGCGACCTGCCGGTAGTAGTCGACCAGGCCGTCCAGCCCGGGCTTGAGCACGTAGGGCGGCAGGGCGATGGCGCCGTCGGCGCCGGCCTCGCGCGCGTGGCGGCTGAACATCACGGCGACCTCCGTACTCACCCCGGCCACGCCCGCGATCATTGGGATGCGCCCGTCCACCTGTTCCACGGCCACGTCAACGACCCGTTTCCGCTCGTCGTCCGAGAGCAGCCAGAACTCGCTCACCATGACGGGATAGACGATGCCACGGGTGCCCGTATCCACGCAGAAATCGATCTGCCTCCGCAGTCCCTCCTCGTCCAGCGCGCCGTCGTCGGAAAAGGGCGTCTGCGGTATGGTGAATATGCCGTGCCAGCCATGCCGGCCGCCTTTATTCATGCCGTACTCCCTAGTACCAGTCGGTTTTTGGCTCGACCTCGACATTGTACCCAAGGAATCGTTGGGACCTAGACCTTTACACCTCGATAACCATAGTCGGAATAGGAGTTCAGAAACTACTAATCAAATATAGCACTCGCGATTGACCCTAATACAAATCCAATCACGAGCCCTGGCAGCCATCCCAACATGAATCCTATCCAACCTGCATATATAGTACAGACGATCCAAATTAAAATGAAAATCACAACACCGAGGCAACCGCCCATGTTTATCCTTTAGTCTGAATTGTCAGGGACGCCTCACTGCATCACACAATTTGATTGTGGAAACCCAATCTTTTGTATCACGAGCATTCAAGAGTTGGCTCGCTGTTAAGGCTGTTGTATACAATAGGACGCCCGGCAGGTCGTGGACATCTTGACGATGTGTTACGTAGAAACGGTTTTTAAGAAGCACTGTTGCAGCGAGGATTCGAAGTTTCGAAAATCACCTCAGGCAAAACACAGAGTTAGAGAAGAGTCGAGTCGACACGCAGATTCGTATTCACTCCACATATGCGCACTTTCTCGAGTGGTTCGTTATCCAAACGAGTACGTAAACGGAAACAACCAAATTGCTGAGATTGAATTTGGTTTTTAACGAACATGTCTTTCGAACAATGATATAAGAGTAGAACGATCAGCTTTGCTACCAAACTTTCGTAGCTATTTTACGGAGAAAACCCTACGGCGCTAGGGACTTGAATCAGACTTCGAGAAGATCCTGTGTGTTAATTCAGATCTTATTTTCTCATGCGGATATGGGTGCCTTAATGTGATTTGAACTGCTATCTCTATAAGACAATCGACAGTACATCCCTAATCATCTGTGACTGTGCTATCGCAAGGTCATCCTGTATGTTGATCCTGTAGTGGTAGAACTGGGCACCTGTCGAAAGCATGCCAATTCGTTCAATTCGTTGGCTTTCACCCACATTGGCCGGTGTAAATAGAATACCGATTCTAGCTGTTGCTGATGTTACATGACTGATTATCTGGTAACGGTCAGTTTCTTTTAATTTGGGTTTGTATTTCACATCGCCCACGGCAATTGCATTGTTTCGCGACCTACAGATAACAATATCAGATTTCGTAGGGTAATTCCTATTGTCTACAAACAGAGAGCCTTGGTTTCTGTTTCCATCGAGAACGCGTATACCGTATACACGTAGTCCTTGCATTAAGGAATTTCGTATAAATTGTTCGAAAATCCTCTCTAGACTGAACAAGAATGAGGGTAGTTCCTTTCCTTCAGCATCAAGTGTGAATGCGATTCCTCCACCCGTAAGAAACAAATGGTATACACGCAACATACCCGAATAGTGTCGGCGTAGTCTCGGAGAGACAGCCAGATCTAAATCAAAATCGTAAGTATTGGGCTCCCGATCAGAAACTTGTTGTAAAACACCGAGTGCTACCTGGAATAGCCGACGTTCCTCTTCCCACTCGACTGAGTCTGGAACAAGACTCACAAATTTAACGCACGCAGCCTTTACGATCTGGTTTACAGGGCTATCCACGCCAAGTTTTAAGACAGTGGAATATGTTTCTATTGGATTTCCGCGAGAGAGAAACGAATTGATGGTAGGCCCGAATTCTACGCGTGGTCTGTAGTATCCGGTATGAGTTTCAGAGTAGGTCGTACGTTCGATTCCAGATGAGAGAACGTCACGAAGGTAATGGCAGAAGCTCTTGACCAACATCAGGAGAGGTGAAGGATTTGAACTTGCTTCATAGCGACGTAAAGCAGGTAAAATGTTTCGGTATGTCTCATCCCCAATCTCCAACATTGTCCAGAAATTACGTATAGGAAACCTAGGAACAATGTTGAGTGAAATGGTACTTGTAAGGGGCAAATATCCAATCAGACCTAGGGCCATAAGATTGGCACCATCCGCAACGTCCCTTACATCTATGACTCCCAAGTCTCGGGTCGTCGAAAGGATTAGGGATTGGCCGGTGGCATCAACTAGGTCAGTACGAGGAAAGAAGCGATGTGAGCGTTCTTGGATTTCGATTACACGAATCGGTACAGACATTATCCGTGCTCCGTTTACAACCCATTATCGTCGTCTCCTGCGGCTTCTGCTTCTTCGTCTATTTCTATGAGTTGTTCTATCTCCTTTCTTATATCCTCGAATCTCTGTCGGTTGTGAAAAAGCGTACGTTGTAGCCCTAGTTGTACCCGACCTGTCCAAACTTCGGCAAGGTCCTCTATTGTTCGCACATTTAGGAAATTCGTGTGGCCGAATCCGGCTGGAAATGCGTTCATCAAAATATCAAACATCCTCAAAGTACGGGATAACACTCTAGTGTCGACTTCCTTCTCGTTTAAGTAGCCTTCCAAAAACGTTCGGTCAGGCTCCATCATGATAACGATGAAGCGTCGTAGTAATGCATCGTCAAGATCTGTGACAGAGCGGTCGAAAGGATTGGCTGTTGCCAAAATCACTAGATTGCGAGGCAATGCGGTAGTTGTGCCTGAAATAGCAAGAGTGAACTCTTTGTCACGATAATCTAATTCAACATAGGTCAATAACTCTCCGAATATACGCACCACATCGCCTCGATTGATTTCGTCAATTACCAAGATGTAGAGTTTATCGGGATCGTTTTGGGCTTTGTCTGCGAACTTAAGAAGGTGTCGCCGATCAAGTATGTAAGTTACGCCTATTGACGTGTTTTCTCCTTGTTCGTCTGTCGCTACCGCTGGTCGAAAACCCTCTACGAAGTCGTCATAACCCATGCCAGGATGGAACTGGAGAAACAGTACACGTGTTTCATCACCGTCGGTCAGAACGGTGGCTATATCGTGCGCATATCGCGTCTTACCTGTTCCTGGTGGACCTGCGAGAAGGAATGATCGACTAGTGTTTTTGGCGATAGCATCAGACACAATGCCGAGAATCGGATCGTCAGGGTTTACTATCGTTTCTCTTGGAAATCGTTCTCTAGTTTCAGAGACAAGAGTTTCATCACTGAGAGCTTCCGCAAGACGTGGAGCTAGCTCCTCCAAGTAGATGTCATTGCTTGGTCTATCTTGAAGGGTATGAGGCCACTCACGACCTTCAGATAATCTAAAACGATTAAGATACGGTTCTTTGAAAACATCTAACTCCAACGTAGATAGCAAGTGAATGTAAAGCTTCATCCATGAATCTATTGGGTTCGGGAAACCCGAAAATGCGAATAGCCAGACTAGAAAATCCTCGAACTGAAATGTGTCAGGAATCGCGCTTTCAAAAGCGGGTTGAAATTCAGATGTAAGTCGAACCGTAGCCTTCTCTCCCTCCAACTCGCCACGCTGTCGCATCTCTCTGTATCCTCGACTGGAGAATAAGTTGCCCCACATCTTGGTGTTTTGCCTGATTACATAATCACCCGCGAATGTGCCTCTTTGCCATGTAACTCCGCTCATTCTAGGCCTAAGGAGGTTGTTTCCACTTCTAAAAGGAGGAATACCAATCAAGGTACCATTGAAATACCTGTCCAAAAATACATCCGTTCCTCTTGTTCTAGACAAATCAACCAGACCATCGGTTCCTACATCATTCGCTGCAAATACAAATGCGGGGATCAGCCAGTTGGTACTGATCCCCTCTAAAGCTCCGATAGATCTTTTGATTGTTGGAAGGTCAAAGTATGGCACGAGTTATTCTTATCGTTTGGTTCCAGGTTTACGAAAGTTAAGTCGATTGCCTTTCCAGTTTTGCCAAGATTTCGAGGGTTTTCTCAAGTGGCTCTCGACGTTATGCCATTGAACCAGTTCAAAACCTTCTGCCGACATCAATTGCGTCACTTGTTTTATGTATTCATCACTCATATCTATTCCAACGGCATTCCGGTGATTCTGAAGAGCAGTTAGGATCGTTGTTCCGCTACCAACAAACGGATCAAGGACGTGACCGCTTGGAGGACTACCGACTTCAATACAACGCCTTACCAATTCGGCAGGAAACGAGGCGTTGTGGTTACGACGGCTACGTTCAATTGGTATATTCCAGACATCTTCTTCAACTAGTTTCGATCGGTCGAAGCTATAGAACCGTGACTTAGAAAACATAAAAACAAATTCGTACTGTCTATAGGGGCGGTCACGAGCAGTCGGTTCTACAAAGGCGTTTACTCTATTCCAGATAACTGAACTGCGGAGCGTCCATCCTCTTTGCTGCATCGCGAACGCTACCTTCCACGGTACGCCAATTAGGCTTTTCTTTGGAATATCCCAGCCGCTCATATCAACTGGTCGGACTTTAGTTCGTAAAAAGTTCCTTGATGCGCATTTGGGATCTCTTCCATGTGGCTGGCCATTCCCTGAATAATATGTGTCTCCTATGTTTAAGAAAAAGACCCCTTCTGGATGGAGTGTTCGCTTCACCTCATCAAAAACGGACATAAGCGCATTCACATACCCATCCACAGTATCTTCGTGGCCAATTTGGCCAGCGTAACCGTAATCTCGAACCCAATAGTAAGGCGGTGAAGTTACTGCTACGTTAAAAACATCACTCGGCAGTTCCGATAACATCTTGATCGAATCACCCAGCATCAAACCAGCTATATGGCCCTGCGCATTAGAATAACCATAGCAGGAACTTGTAGCGCCCGTGGATGTTTTTGAGCGAAGAGTTGATAAATCAAGGTCAAGAGAGTGCGGAGAAGACGTGGTACCCATAAACTCGACAGTCTCTATAATTCATTCGAGGATGTGTCTTCTTGGGAGAGGTGCAGGTATAATCCTTCGTTCAGTGCCAAAATACCACATTACAAATCACCCTGCAAGTGTATTAAGTAACAACTGTGTTTGGTGTTCTGTGATCGTAGTATCTGATTCTTTTTTTATGGGAAACTGGAAATTTAGTTTTGGTATTAAATTGCTTTCATGTCTGACTGTAATGAGATCTCCTTCGATGTCTTCCAACGTTGATTGCATCAAGCACGTGGTTTCATGGCAACGACAAAGAACGTAGTTTAGACAGCCGTTATTTAGTCTCAGGACATCGTGAGTTATTCTGCTCTCCAAGGAGATGTCAAACAACCATGGTGTAGCGAATACTTAACCTTAGCTATAGCGTTTTGTTAGTTATTCTATACAGTAACTTGATTTGTATATGATCCTTACCGATACGAATTGGGTTATTAAAGAATCACTAATGCCAGCGGATATGAGAAATTGGCGAATGCCGACGATCAACTGAAATCCTGCATGATACTCAAATTATGGGGATTCGGTACTGGAAGTTTCGGTTGTATACGAACATAGATAATGATTGACAGAAAGGGTGCCACGCCCCTATTTTGTGTCGATGTTTTCGAGTGAATAAAAGGTCTGCGGCCGACGCGCAGCATACCCCGGGGAAGCTTGATGACGACGGACGTGGAACCCGATGTAGCATCGCTGGAACTGCACGAATGGCTCGAATCGATCGAGTACGTCATTTCGCAGGGCGACCCGGAGCGGACCCGCCGCATTCTCGCGGCGCTTGAGTCCCGGGCGGCCGAGTCCGGCGTACGACTGCCCTTCTCCGCCAACACGCCCTACGTAAACACCATCCCCGTCGAACTGCAGGAACCCTATCCCGGCGACCGCGACCTGGAACGGCGCATCAAGAACATCGTGCGCTGGAACGCGCTGGCCATGGTGGTCCGGGCCAACCGGGCCGACGGCTCCATCGGCGGGCACATCTCCACATTCGCTTCTTCGGCAACGCTTTACGAAGTGGGATTCAACCACTTCTTCCGCAACCGGAACGGCAGCCATGAAGGCGACCTCCTCTTCGTCCAGGGCCATGCCGCGCCGGGCATCTACGCACGGGCCTACCTGGAAGGCCGCATCTCCGAAGATCAACTCAAGAACTTCCGTCACGAGGTAAATCCGCCCGGACTGTCTTCCTATCCCCATCCCTGGCTGATGCCGGATTTCTGGGAATTTCCCACGGTGTCCATGGGCCTCGGCGCCATCACCGGCATCTACCAGGCCCGCTTCATGAAATACCTGGAGAACCGGGGGATCAAGAAACCGAGCGATTCCAAGGTCTGGGTCATGATGGGAGACGGGGAGATGGACGAGCCCGAATCCCTCGGCGCCATCACCGTGCCGGTCCTCGAGCAGCTCGACAACCTGATCTTCGTCATCAACTGCAACCTGCAGCGCCTCGACGGTCCCGTCCGGGGCAACCACAAGATCATCCAGGAGCTGGAAGCCATCTTCCGTGGCGCGGGCTGGAACGTCATCAAGTGCATCTGGGGAAGCGACTGGGACCCCCTGCTGGAGAAAGACGGCGACGGGCTCCTCGTGAACCGCATGCACGAGACGGTGGACGGCCAGTACCAGAAGTACAGCATGGCGTCCGGCGAGTACATCCGGAACAAGTTCTTCGGCGTCCATCCCGACCTGAAGAAGATGGTGGAACACCTGTCCGATTCGCAGCTGCAGCACCTGCGGCGCGGCGGCCACGATCCGCTCAAAGTCTACCACGCGTACCAGGCGGCCGTGGAAACCGAGGGTGCGCCGACGGTCATCCTGATGAAGACGATCAAGGGATACGGGCTGGGCGACAGCGGGCAGGGGGCCAATGCCACGCACCAGATCAAGAAGATGGAAGACAGCGACCTGCTCGCATTCCGGGACCGCTTCCGTATACCGATTTCCGACGAAGACGTGGCCGAAGTGCCGTTCTACAAGCCACCCGAGGACAGCGAGGAGATTCAGTATCTCCATGAGCGGCGTCGGGCCCTCGGCGGCTACGTGCCCTCGAGGCGGACGACCTTCACGCCGCTGCAGGCGCCGAAACAGGACAAATACAGCAAGTACTACGAGGGGACGGACCGGCAGGTGTCGACCACCATGGCCTTCGTCAATATCCTGTCGGAACTGATGCGCGACAAGGAGATCGGAGACCTCATCGTGCCCATCGTGCCCGACGAGGCGCGGACCTTCGGCATGGAGGCCCTGTTCCGCCAGTCCGGCATCTACTCCCCGGTGGGCCAGCTCTACGACCCGGTCGACAGCGAAACGCTGCTGTACTACCGCGAGTCGAAGGACGGCCAGCTGCTCGAGGAAGGCATCTCGGAAGCCGGCGCCATGTCGTCCTTCATCGCCGCGGGCACGGCCTACGCCACCTACGACATCAATACCATCCCCTTCTTCATCTACTATTCCATGTTCGGCCTGCAGCGCGTCGGCGACCTGGTCTGGTCCGCGGGCGACATGCGCTGCAAGGGCTTCCTGGTCGGCGCCACGTCGGGCCGCACCACGCTGGCGGGCGAAGGGCTCCAGCACCAGGACGGCAACAGTCACCTGCTGGCCTACCCGGTGCCGAACCTGCTGGCCTACGACCCGGCCTACGGATACGAACTGGCCGTGATCATCGAAGAAGGCATCCGGCGCATGTACGAAGAACAGGACGACGTGTTCTACTACCTGACGGTGCATAACGAGAACTACGCCATGCCGCCCATGCCCGGCGATCCCGAGGCGACCAGGGAGGGCATCCTCAAGGGGATGTACCTGTTCCGCAAGTCGGAGAAAGAAGACGGCGGCCTGCGCGTCCAGCTCTTTGGCAGCGGCGCCATCCTGAATGAGGTGCTCAAGGCGGGACGGATCCTGGAGGAACGGTACGACGTGGCCGCGGACGTCTGGAGCATCACCAGCTACAAGGCCCTGCACAACGAGGCGGTGGACGTGGAGCGATGGAACATCATGCATCCCGAGGAAACACCGCGCGTTCCTTACGTGACCTCCTGTGTGGCCGACGTGCCGGGGCCCTACGTGGCGGCCAGCGACTACGTGAAAGCACTGCCGGACACGGTATCCGCCTGGTTCCCGGGCCATCTGATCACGCTCGGCGCCGACGGATTCGGACGTAGCGACAGCCGCGCCGCCCTGCGGGATTTCTTCGAGGTGGACGCCCGCTATATCGCGCTGTCCGCCCTCTACGGCCTGATGCGCGACGGCAAACTGACGGCAGCCACGCTGAAGCAGGCCATGGCAGACCTGGAGATCGACGCCGACAAGCCGAATCCGCTCATGCTGTAATTCCGGCGACGCGGGACGCACGGCGACGCGGGACGCACGGCGACGAGATCGAAAACGTCGCTCCGCGGATGTAGCCGGTTATGCAGTGAAAGGGAGACGCAAGATTCATGGCGACGCCATTCAATCTTCCAGCGCTGGGTGAGAACGTCGATGCGGGGACCGTGGTGGGGATCCTGGTCGCCGTCGGGGATCTAGTCGAAGAGAACCAGCCCGTCCTGGAAATAGAGACCGACAAGGCCAACCTCGAGGTGCCGTCGGGATTCTGCGGGGTGGTGACGGAGATCCTCGTGGAGAACGGCGCGACGGCCGAGGTAGGCGCTCCCGTGCTCATGTATGAAGAAGGGGCGGCCGCTGAGGCACCGGACACGGCCGTCACGGAACCTTCCGCCCAGGCCGCTGCCTCGGGGGAGGCGGATCCGGGCGCACCTGCAGTAACGGATTCAGAGGCGGTACCCGATGCCGAGATCCCGCCCGCGAAGGAAACCACGCCTGCGAAGGAAACCACGCCTGCGCCACCTGCGCCGGCGTCATCGCCGCCAATGGCTGTTCCGGCAACCACCGGTGGGGCGCCCGTGCCGGCTGCGCCTTCCGTGCGCCGATTCGCCCGGGAGATCGGGCTCGACATCGGCCAGGTACCGGGAACCGGTCCCGACGGCCGCATATCCGTCGAAGACGTCAAATCCCATTCCAGGCAGATGACCGCCGGCCGGGTGGCAACCGGTCCCAGGACATCCGCTCCGGCTTCGCTGCCGGACTTCGAGAAATGGGGCCCGGTGGAGACCGAGCCCATGAGCAACCTGCGCCGGGCCGCCGCGGAGCACCTGTCCGCCGCGTGGACGAACATCCCCCACGTCACCTACGCCGACAAGGCCGACGTCACCGACATGGAAGCCCTGCGCAAGCAGTTCGGTCCCGCGGCCGAAGCCGCCGGAGGCAAGCTGACCATGACGGCCATCGCCCTGAAGATCGTTGCCGCGGCGCTGAAGCGTTTTCCCCTCTTTAACGCCAGCGTCGACATGACCGGGCAGGAGATCGTTCATAAGAAGTATTACCACGTGGGCGTGGCGGTCGATACGGACCGCGGCCTGGTCGTGCCGGTCATCCGGGACGTGGACCGGAAGAACATGGTCGAACTGTCTGTAGAACTATCCGAGGTCGCCGCCCGGGCGCGGGACAGGAAGCTGTCGCCGGACGATATGCAGGGGAGCACCTTCACGATCTCGAATCTGGGCGGGTTTGGCGGGACCTTCTTCACGCCGATCATAAATGCGCCCGACGTGGCCATCCTGGGACTGGCGCGAAGCCGCATGGAACAGGTCTACGTGGATGGCGCATTCCAGCCGCGTCTCATGCTTCCGCTGATGATCTCCTACGACCACCGGCTCATCGACGGCGCGGACGGCGCCCGCTTCATGCAGTGGCTGGTCCAGGCCTTCGAGGAACCCTTCCTGCTCAGCCTGGAGGGATAACCGGCCGGACCTTCTGACTCCGACCGGCCGGACCGGCACCTTCGGACCCTACGCCCCTCAAAAAAAAACGAGGCGGTTCTTGCCGAACCGCCCCGCCAATTTGGTTTTCCGCGCTACCGGGAAATTCAGTCCACGGTCTCCATCGTCGTCGCCACCGATTTCAAGAGCCTGTCTTTCATATTCCACACCGTGTAACCGGTGTCGATCAGCCCGGTAGGCGCGTCCTTCCACTCGGCATCCTTGCCGTAGAGAAAATAGGCGTCCCAGACCATGGGGTCCTTGTGTTCCAGTTCCCCCGACTGCTTGTACCAGAATCCCAGCGCGTTCGCGGGGTCCCACATCTGGCTGACCCGTTTGTCGCTGAAAACCTGCTCCGCCGCGATCCGGGCCGTATTGGCCGCATCGTTCCTGAGTATCCGCTGCCAGACCACGTAGACCCGAAGGTCATCGGAAGGAAACTTCTTCAAAATCTCTTGCTGCACCGCCCCGGCGCCGCTTATGCAGTGGCCTCAGGTAGGAGAGAACATCACGACGAGTCGGACCTTGCCCGTATCGCCGTTGAACGCCTTCTTGAAATCCACGAGGCTGAGCGGTTCCGGGTTGAAGCTGGTGTTGGTGTTGAGTTGGGCGCCGGCTTGCGAAGCCCATGTCAGAGCTCCGGCCAGGATCAGCGCGGTGATCAAGCGGGTTCGGTTTCTCATTTTCATCGGTCCATTTCCAGGTGGTGAACTAAAGCCCCGGTCGTCCCGGGCCGGTCGGGTTATCTATGATATCGATTTTGCCTTCGGATTGACAAGTGAAATCGTATGCCTTTAGGATCACGCGGCCAGACCGGGACTGCCCTGCCGGACCGGTACCACGCTGCCGAACGCTGAAGCGCGGTCAGACGCTGAACCGCACGTTGATCACGTCGCCGTCCATAACGACGTACTGTTTGCCCTCGACGCGCAACACGCCTTTTTCCTTCGCGGCCTGCCAACCCCCGAGATCGAGCAGTGATTCCCATTCCAGCGTTTCAGCCCGAATGAATCCCCGTTCCAGGTCGGAGTGAATCGTACCGGCCGCTTCCGGCGCCGTGACGCCCCTCGCGACGGTCCACGCCTTTACTTCATCTTCCCCCACGGTGAAGAAGGAGATCAGTTTGAGCAGCCTGTAGGAGGCGATGATCATGCGGTTCAGGGCGGATTCCCGGATGCCCAGGTCCTCCAGGAAGGCGCCGGCGTCCTCCTCGTCGAGCTGGGCGATCTCCATTTCGACTTTCGCGCAGAGCGCCAGGGTATCCAGCCGGTCGGCGTATTCACCCAGCGCTGCAAGCCGCTGCGTTTCCCGGCCCAGATCTTCCTCGGAAATGTTAAGCACCAGCAGTACAGGTTTCTGGGACAGAAAACGATAGCCTCTCAGCGTTTTCTCATCGTCGGAGGTGAATTCGATATTCCGGATGACCCCGCCGCTTTCGATTTCCTCTTTGCAGCGTTCGAGCAGTTGCCATTCGCGGACCAGTTCCGGCCGCTTCGTGGACCGCGCCTCCTTGGACAGGCGTGACAGGCGGCGCTCGATGATTTCCAGGTCGGCGATGGCGAGCTCCAGTTCCACCGTCTCGAAATCCTCAGCAGGCGTTATGGGCGCATCGGCCAGGCCCGGAAACCCACGGAGCACGTGGACCAGCAGGTCCATGTTGCGCAGGTCACCCAGTCCCCCGGAGTCCTGCTGCTCCTCCTGGCGTCCGGAGCCGGCGGTGATTCCGCCGATATCAAGGTACTCCACGTTGGCGAAAGTGATCTTGCGCGGATTGAACAGGCTGGAAAGGCGGTCTACTCTCTGGTCCGGAACCCTGATCGTCCCCCGGTTCGCCGTGTTCTGACCCGCGTAACCTCCGGTCTCCGCATTAGCCCTGACCAGGGCGTTGAACAACGTGGTCTTCCCGGAACCGGGCAGGCCTACGAGGCCGATCTGCAAACTTCTACCCTCCTCCAGGGTTACCCAGCGATTGGGTCCCGCGTCTTGAGTTCGGGGAAGAGCGAGAAGTCGCGATCCCGCGTCAGAAGCGCTTCCACCCCGTGTGCTACGCATATCGCCGCTATCCTGGCGTCGTGGACCACGCCGCCTATTACACGGGGACGTCGAACGAAGCGCTCCAGCACATCCAGAAAGTCATCGGTCTCTTTTATCAATCGCACCGTTGGGGAGGCTGTCCAGGCGGCGAGTTGTCGCCACGCCTGATCTGGACTCGTGGCAGTATCCTTCCATATGCGAGGATTGGTGACCACGCTGAGGAACTCGTAGCAGCAGGGCCAGGGAATTGCCCATGAATCGGTACCTTCCGCCAATCCGCGCACCAGCGAAGAGGCCGCCACATGGTGCCTCGATTCGCGCCGGTGCGCATAAACCAGCAGATTGGTGTCCACAGCGATCACTGGCTGTCAGGCTTTCCGTAAATGACATCCCGAAGATCCTGCCAGGAGTACGCCTCCAGGGGATCTCTCCCACCGGCTTCGCCTACGCTGTGATCGGGAAGAAGGTATTGTCCGCGGGAGGATTCTGTTGAGAGTACCTGTCGCAGACCTTCTTCGACCACTGCGCGTAGCGGCCGTCCGGTCCGCTGTGCGTGTCGCTTTGCGCGGGACAGCAATTCGTCCTGGATGTTGAGTGTCGTCTTCATAATGCCATATTAGCCATATTGCTTATGCTGGTCAAGCCATATAGTTAAATCGGGAGTGACAGAGACGGGTATGTAATGCGCGAAGGCAGGAGTACCCAGCCGTACCTTAGCGTCCTTCACGATTCAACGGACATGAGGTCATACCGGCTAACTTCCCATCACCCGCAGAACGTGCGGATCATATCCTTGTACGCGTCGATCGCCAGGTCGAACTGGTCCAGGTCCATCCACTCATCCACCGTGTGGGCCTGGCTGATATCCCCCGGGCCCAGCAGGATCAGCTCCATCTTCCTGCCGAAGACCAGGCCGTCAGTGCCGTAGGGTACCGTGTGGGCCTGCTCCGTTCCGGTGATGCGAAGGGCCGTCCGGACCAGGTCCGAATCCGGGTCGGTGCTGAAGGGATCCCCGATCTTCTGGATCGTCAGTTCCACGCCGCTGCGTTCGGCCGCCTGCCGCGTGCGGTCCAGGAGGGCTTCCTGGTCCTGGCCGGGCATCGGCCGGTAGTAGACCGTGCATACGCTGCTGGGCGCCGTCATGTTCAGGGCGATCCCGCCGTCGTTGATCCCGATGTTCCAGTCGGAGAAGGGCGGATCGAACTCGTCGTTCAGGTGCCTGGGGTCCGTGCGCAACTCGTCGTGGATTGCCTTCATCTCCGAGAGGAAGGGGATCATGGCGAGATGGGCGTTGACGCCTTTGCCGGTGCTGCTGTGGGCGGCCCGGCCTTTCGTCTCCGCCCGCATGAAAACGGCGCCTTTGTGGGCCCGCACCACCTCCATGCGCGTGGGTTCGCAGATAATGCCGTAGCGCAGGCCGCTTTCGGCCAGGAATTCGGACCGGTCGCTGACCTCCGCCGCGCCCCAGCAGCCGACTTCCTCGTCGGACGTGAACACGAGGTAGACCGGCGCGGAAAGGTCCGACGCCTCGAAGGCCCCGCCCGCCGCCAGCATGGTGGCCAGCGCACCCTTCATGTCGCAGCTGCCGCGACCGTATATCCGATTGTCCCGGATCTCCGCGGTGAACGGGTCGGTCTCCCAGCCGTCCACCGGGACGGTATCGGAATGGCCCAGCAGCGCCAGTCCGCCCTGCCCTTCGCCCTTGCGGCCGACGAGGTTGACCTTCTCCACGCCGTTGTCATCCTGGTAGGTAATGCGTTCGACCGCGAAGCCCAGCCGGTCGAGCTGGTCCTGCAGGTAATCGGATACGGGCGCATTGCTGTTGGCGCTGATCGAATTGAACGCGATCAACTCCCTGGTGACCTGGACGGGATCGAACATGGCTGCCGCCTGTTTTCAGATGGTGACGATTGTGGTTAAGACGATTTCGGTTTATAGGATGCCGGAGGTCGGACTCGAACCGACACGACCTTGCGGTCAAGGGATTTTGAGTCCCTCGCGTCTACCAATTCCACCACTCCGGCACAATCAAGATAGCCCGCCGGAGACATGCTCGCCCGGCGGGCTATCGTTCAAAACAAAACGGGGACGACGGGACTCGAACCCGCAACTTCTGCCGTGACAGGGCAGTGCTCTAACCAGATTGAACTACGCCCCCGATTTGGTGCATGGGCGATACTGGATTCGAACCAGTGACCTCATGCTTGTAAGGCATGCGCTCTGAACCAACTGAGCTAATCGCCCGCAGGTGAAACCACGCTACGGTCGACGAGATTCCCGGTCGCCGGCCGAACCCGTCCGCGGGAACTTTCCCCGCCAGATGAGGACTACAGGTATGCCCACGCAGTATCCGGAAACCATCAGCAACGGCGCCAGGGTGATCGATTCGTAGGCCATCGCGACGAAACCCAGCATGATAACGCCGAGTACCACGGCGAGGAGACGAAAATGGGCACCCCGGAACGGTGGAACATAGGCCTGGTTACCCGTGGCGCGACGCCGTCCGGAAGGCCGGGATGAACCGGACGCTGACTGCGGTCTTTTCGCCATTCTCCTTAAGCCTCCACGATCGGCCAATATATGAAAAAAGGCGCCTTGCGTCAAGCCCAAATCAAGGCGGCAGGCTAGTGCGAAGTCCGGGGCGGCAGGCCAGGGTGGAAGGCCGTTACTCCTTGACCACCCAGAGCTTCACGCCGGCCTCCACCTGGGCGTGCAGTGCGATGGGAATGGTGTATATACCCAGCGACCTGATGGGCTCGTCGATATGGATCTTGCGCCGGTCGATATCGTAGCCCTTTTCCTTCAGCAGATCGGCGACGTGCTGCTGGGTGACGGAACCGAACATGCGGTCTTCTTCGCCGACCTGGACGACGGCGGTGAGGGAGACCTCTTCGAGGATTTTGGCGAGTTCCTCGGCCTGTTCCCGCGTCCTGGCTTCAAGGGCCATCTGGCGTTTCAATTTGCCCTGGAGCATCTTCAGGTTCCCGGGCGTCGCCGGAACGGCCTTCTTCGTCAGCATCAGGTAGTTTCTGCCGTACCCGTTGGAAACGTCGACGATTTCACCGACGTTCCCCACGTTCCGCACCGACTCGGTCAAAATGAGCTTCACGTCCGACTCCTCGGCTACTTGTAAGTTTCTTCGATAAAGGGGAGCAGGCCGATGTGCCGGGCCCGCTTGACGGCCTTTGCCAGGCGCCGCTGGCACAACGCGCTGGCGCCGGAAATCCGGCTCGGCACGATCTTGCCCCGTTCGGTGACGAAGCGCCGGAGCTGCTTCGGGTCCTTGTAATCGATGTTCTTGATGCGGCCCGGTATGCGCTTCTGCTTTCTCCCCCTGGTCATCCTGGATTGGTTCATGCTTCCGCTCCCGTTTTCTTGTCGGCCTGTTCGGCCTTCTCGGCCTGCTCGGCTTTTTCGGCCTGTTCGGCCTTCTCGTATACGTGGGCCGGATGTTTCCTGACCCGTTTCGTCATGTGCCTGAGCACGCGATCGTTCAGCTTGAACGACCGGTCCAGCACGTCCACGAGGGCGGGCTCTCCGTCGAAACGGATCAGCGTGAAATTGCCCTGGTGGGCGTCGTTGATCTCGTAGCTGAGTTTCCGGCTTCCCCAGCGTTCCGTGTCGACGACTTCCCCCTGGTTCGACGCGATGAGCCCCTCGATGGCCGAGATTTCCTCATCGAGCGGCGCTTCCTCGAGCTTGGAATCGATGATCACCACAGTTTCGTAAGACCGCACGTACTTGCTCCTTAAGTTGTTTGCGTTTGCGGGTTCGCCCCGACCCGGACGGCCTTCAGTCCGTGAACGACGGACCGTTATACCGGTTCGCCGCCTCGCCGCAACCTTCGCTTACAAATACCTCGAGCTGGTCGCAGGCCCGGTCGAGGACGATGGGCAGATCCGTTGCTTCCTCTTTGGTAAACGTCTCCAGCACATAGTCTACAAGCGTATCGGCGTCCCGGGGCACATCAATGCCGATGCGCTGGCGGGCGAATGCTTCCGTGCCCAGTGCATCGATAACGGATTCCAGGCCCCGTTGGCCGCCATGACTTCCTTTCGCCCTGAGTCGCAGCGTACCGAAGGGCAGGTTGACGTCATCGCAGACGACCACGATGCGATCGACATCAAGTTCGTAATGTCCCACCGCCTCGCGGACCGCGTAACCGCTGCGGTTCATGAATGTCACCGGCTTGACCAGGGCCACCGGCTGTCCGCCGATCTTCGCGACGGTGCCGTGAAACCGTTCGCTGACCGGGGCGAGTTGAAGGCCGAGGCGCCGAAGCCATGTGTCGATCACGTCGAAACCGGCGTTGTGGCGCGTGTCCGCATACCGGACGCCGGGATTGCCAAGGCCGATGAAAGCATGCATGGACGGCCCTTCAGGCCGCAAGGAACCGGAATCGGCATGCTGACACATATCCGGGCTGCCTTAGTCTTCTCTGTCGTCCTCGGTCCCGTCTTCTTCCTCGCCGTCTTCCCGGGCCTGGCCGATGATTTCCGGCTCTTCCTGCTCCAGGTCGACTTCCTCTTCCTCCGGCTCCTCCGCCATCGGCGTGAGAACGGATACCACGGCGACCTCTCCGTCGGTTACGATTTCGACGTTCTCGAAGGAAAGATCACTGATGTGGATCGTATCGCCCATGCTCAATTCGCTGATATCCACTTCCAGGTGCTCGGGAATCTCGGAAGCGACGCAACTGATTTCGACTACCCGCAGAGACTGGTCGAGCACGCCGCCGTCTCTCGTCACGCCAATGGGCTCGCCGATCATCACGAGCGAAACCTCCGTGGTGATCCGGTCGCTCATCCTGATCTGCTGGAAATCGGCGTGGAGCAACTGGTTTCTCAGGTAGTCCCGCTGTATATCCCGCAACAGGGCCTTCTTGTCCTCCATGCCCTCGATTTCCAGGTTGATGACGACGCTCTCGCCCCGGGTCTTTCGGAGGAAGCCCTCGAATTCCCGATAGTCGAGGGTCAGCGGCGTGGAGGATTCCCCGCTGCCGTAGACAACGGCGGGCAGCGCGCCGTCACGCCGAAGCGCCTTGGCGACCTGCTTGCCGGTGTCCGTCCGCTGACGGGCTTTTAAAGATACCTGGTTCATTACCTTCTCCTGTCTCAGGTCTGGTCCGACGATTCGAAGAGCGAACTGACGGATTTTTCTTCGTGTATGCGCTTGATCGCCTCGCCGAACAGGGACGCCACGGACAACTGTTCCAGCTTGCCGCTGAGCATTTCATCGTTCAGGCGTATCGAGTCCGAAACGATCAGGCAGTCCAGTACGGAATCCTCCACTTTCTGTAAGGCGTTTCCGGAGAGCAACGCGTGCGTGCACGCCGCGTAGATCGTCTCCGCGCCGTTCTTCTTCAGAGCCTCGGCCGCGCCGGTCAGGCTTCCCCCGGTATCGATCATGTCGTCGCGGATGATTACGTTCTTTCCTTCCACTTCGCCGATCACGTTGACGACCTCGGACACGTTCGGTCTCGGCCGTCGCTTGTCCACCAGGGCCAGCGGGCAGTTCAGCCGCCTGCCGTAGGACCGGGCCATGGCCATGCCCCCGGCGTCCGGGGAGGCGATCACCAGATCCTCCGACGTTCCCAGTTCCCTGAGCCGGCGCGTAAACACCGGCGCCGAATACAGGTGGTCCAGGGGAATGTCGAAGAACCCCTGGATCTGGGGCGCGTGCAGGTCCATGGTCAGCACGCGGTCGGCTCCGGCCGCGGCGATCAGGTTCGCCATGACCTTGGCCGAAATGGGCACCCGGGGTCCCGCCTTTCGATCCTGGCGGGCATAGCCGTAATAGGGGATCACCGCGGTGGCCCTTCGCGCCGATGCCCGTTTGGCCGCGTCCAGCAGCAACAGCAGTTCTACGAGGTTCTCTGCCGGCGAATTGGTCGACTGGACCACGAAGACGTCGGTACCGCGGATGTCCTCGTTGATGTGTATCCGGATCTCGTCGTCGCTGAAACGGGAAACGGCGGCCTTGCCCAGGGATACGTCGAGATATTCGCAGATGTCTTGTGCAAGCGGTGCGTTTGAATTCCCACTCAGAATCTTCAAACCGACCGCCACGTGTCGTCCTCCGTCCGGTACCTCGACTAAACCGTGGCATCCCGCCGGGATGTCGAGGAGACCGCGAAGACCCGCCAGGACGGTTCGACCCGTCCCCGAAGGTCATGCGCTATCCGTTCCGCCTCCGCCCGGCCGGGCGCCAGTCCGAAGACCGACGGGCCGCTGCCGGACATCAGTATGCCCTTCGATCCGGCGTCCGCGAGCAGTTCTCTTGCCCTGTCGATTTCGGGGTGGGCCGCCCGGACCGCCGGTTCCAGGTCGTTATGCAGGCAGGACGCCAGTTTACTGCCATCCCCGGCCTGCATGACAGAAGAAATTAAGTTAATACGGGAGGCGTTTTTTGTCAATTCCAATTTCCATTGACTATATGCCCATCCGCTCGCGACTTCGAGGGGCGGGCAGACCAGCACGTAGTGGCGCGGTCCGGGCGCATCCAGCCAGGCGACCTTTTCCCCCCGTCCCGAGGCCACCGCCACCCCGCCATAGAGGCAGAAGGGCACATCGGACCCCAGCTCCGCGGCGAGGTCCATCAGGTCCTCTTCCCGCAACCCCAGCGACCAGAGCGCGTTGAGCCCATGCAGCGTCATGGCCGCGTTGCCGCTCCCGCCGGCAAGTCCCGCGGCCACGGGGATGCGCTTCTCGATGTGGATGCGCACGCCCCGGTCTCCGAGCCCGCAGCGCTCCCGCAGGAGCCCGGCCGCCTTCTGCACCAGGTTGCGCCCGTCCGTCGGTACGGCCGGGTCGGAGCAGGTGACGGTCGTTCCCTTTTCCTGTCCGGACAATGCCAGGTCATCGGCCAGGTCCACGGTCTCCATCAGCGTAACGATCTCGTGGTAGCCGTCGGCCCGCTTGCCGAGCAGGTGTATGCAGAGATTGATCTTGGCAAAGGAACTAAGGGTCATTCGCCGTTCGCAACGCGGGAAGTGGTCTGCGTGATGATGATGTGGACGATGATCATGTGCATGTTTTCCGCCATGCCGTAGTCGTCCACGGGGACGTGGACCGAATGCTCCGCCGAAGCCTTCAGCGCACCGCCGGAGAATCCCGTCACGGCAACCGTCACCATACCGGCGGATCGGGCGAACGCCATGGCGCGGACAATGTTAGGGCTGTTTCCCGACGCGCTTATGCCGATGACCACGTCGCCCGGCGCACCGAGATTGCGCAGTTGCTGCTCGAAGACCAGGTCGTAGTCGAAATCGTTGGCCCAGGCCGTGACGTAGGGCATGTTGTCGGTGAGGCTGTTGACCCGGAAGCGGGGCTGGTCCTCCGTGTTTCGAAGCGTGCCCTTGCCCAGGTCCACGGCGAAGTGGGAAGCCGTGGCCGCGCTGCCGCCGTTGCCTATGACGAAGATCCCCCGCCCGTTCTCGCGCGCGTCCATCAGGAGGTCGATGAGCGCCTGCACTTCGCCGGGTTCGATCCGGCCGAGGACCTCCTTCGTCCAATCGAGGTATTCGCGGATCATTTCGATACCTGCCTTCGCATGTTGAAGATCACCTTGGTGCCGTCGCGTTCCAGGTTGAAGGGCAGTTCCCGGTAATCGGACAGCGCGTCGCGCACCCGGTGCCGGGAAGGCTCCGGGCAGCACAGGAGCAGGAATCCGCCGCCGCCCGCGCCGCAGACCTTGCCGCCCGTGGCGCCGGCGTCCCTGGCCTTCCGGTACATGGCGTCGATCTCGTCGTTGCTCACGAGTCCGGACATCCTGTACTTGAAGGTCCACCCCCGGTCCAGCAGCTCGCCCATGCGGTCGACCTCCCCTGCCGCGAGGGCCGCCCGCGTGCTTTGCGCCACGGTCTTGATTTCTTTCACCAGGGCGAATTTGCCGGTCATGTTCGCTTTCTGTTCGCGCAGGATGGTCTCCGCCTTGCGGGTCTTGTTGGTGTAGAACAGCATCAGGCTGTCGCTCAACCGTTCCGCGTGGCCGTCGGCGAGACCGAGGCGGTCCACCTCCACGCCGCCGGGCCGGAACGTGAACCCGCACAGTCCGCCGTAGGCCGCGATGTACTGGTCCTGCTTGCCGATGGGCTGGCCGCACCGTGCGATCTCGATCTCGCAGGCGTCCCGTGCCAGCTTCTCGGTCGGCTGTGGATTGCCGCAATAGGTATACAGGGCATTCAGCAGGCCTACCGTTATGCTGCTCGAGGACCCCAGGCCCGATCCCTCGGATGGGATGTCCGTCAGTGTCGTGATCTCCACTCCCCGGGTCACGCCGGTGAGCCGCAGCGCTTCCCGGATCAGGTCGTGCTCGATCTCATCGGGATGATCGACCGCCTCCCGCTTGGAGTAGTTGATGTAGATACGGTCGTCGAACCGTTCGTTGATGATGACGAAGATGTACTTGTCGATGGCCGCGCTGACGACCAGGCCGTCTTCCCGGTCGTAGAAATCGGCGAAATCCGTGAGGCCGCCGGCGAAGCTGATTCGCAGGGGCGTCTGGGTGATGATCATGGGCTCATGCCGATCGTTCTGTCGCCGGTCGTGTCGTCTTTAGCGCCTGCCCGGCGCGCCAGGTAACCGTCCAGGGCGTCCTCCCAGGAGGGCATCTCCGCGATGCCCAGTGACCGGATCCGGCCGTTGTCCAGCACCGTGTACAGGGGCCGGGCGGCGGGAGCGCCGTATGCTTCGGTGGTCGTGGGCCTCAGGGAAGCTTCGATACCCGTCTTCCGAAAGATGGTCCGCGCAAAATCATAGTAGGAACACGCGCCTCCGCTGGTCACATGGTACGTGCCGAAAGCGTCGCCGGTCACCAGTTCAGCGAGCACGCGGGCCAGGTCGGCCGTCGCCGTGGGCGACATCACCTGGTCACTGACCACCACCACTTCCCGTCTTTCCGTGCCTGCCCGGATCATGGCTTCGACGAAATTGTATCCTTTCCCGCCCCCGCCGGAGTGGCCGAACAGGCCGGTGGTCCGGATGATGAAATGGCGGTCCCAGGTCGAACGCACCAGGTGTTCGCCGGAGAGCTTGGCCGTGCCGTAGACATTCAGGGGCAGGGGCAGGTCATCCTCCCGGTAAGGACGGTCGGCCGTGCCGTCGAAGACGAAATTCGTGCTGACGTGCACCAGTTTCGCCCCGTACATGCGGCAGGCCATGGCCAGGTGCCAGGGGCCGAAGGCATTGACGGCGAACGTCTTGTCGGGATGGGACTCGCACTCGTCTACCCTGTGGTACGCCGCGGTATTGATCACCGCGTCGGGCCGGTGGTCTTTCAGGAGTCCGTAAACGCGGTGCTTCTCGGTGACGTCGAGTTCGCCGTGCGCACACGGAATCAGTTCGTGTTCCGCCAGCGAACGCTGCAGGTCCGTGCCCAGTTGTCCCCGGGCCCCGGTTATGAGGATGCGCATCTGCTCCTGTCGTTCTCCTGATCCGGTCGTTGCCGACGGATGCGGCCGGCGCGCCCGTCGCTTCGCCGGGCACTCTGGCGGCCGGTCTCTGCCTGTCGCCCGCGGTCACGCGTCCCGCAGGTGTTGCCCAACGACGCCCGGCGCCTGCTGCACGGCTTCGTCGATCTTGGATGCGTCCTTCCCCCCGGCCTGCGCCATGTGCGCCTTGCCGCCGCCGCCGCCGCCGATGAAGGCGGCCACGTCCCGTGCCAGCTTTCCCGCGTGGAGGCCGCGCCCGGAGATCGCGCCGTCGGTCACCACGACGATGCAGACGGGACGTTCCTCGAAGCTGGCGAACAGCACGCCCACCGCCGCGCCGGAAAGGCGCTCGCGCAACGTGTCTCCCATGGCGCGGAGCGTGTCCATGTCCGGGCAATCCACCCGGCCCGTGGCGACGGTGACGCCGTCCGCGTCCACGGCACCGCTGATGAGGTCATCGGCCCAGTGCTGCGCCGAGGTTCGTCCCATTTCCCGGATGTGCCGTTCCAGCTCGCGGACCCGGGCGGTCAGGTCGCCGGCCCTTTTCATCAGGTCCTCCGGCTCGCACTTGAGGGCCTCCGCGGCCCCCGCGACGAGTCCTTCGTCCCGCTTGACGGCTTCGTACGCCCCGGCACCGGTCAGGGCTTCCACCCGCCGCACGCCGGCGGCGATGCCCGATTCCCGGACCAGCCGGAACAGCCCGATCCCGCCCGTGGCGCCGAGGTGCGTGCCGCCGCACAGTTCCAGGCTCACCTCGCCGATGCGCACCACGCGCACCCGGTCGTCGTATTTCTCGGTAAAAAGCGCCATGGCGCCCTGGCGCTTCGCGTCTTCCAGGTCGGTTTCATACGGTTCGACGCCGATGTTCTCCCAGGCGAGTTCGTTGACCCGGCGTTCGATCGCATTCAGTTCTTCGGGGGTCACGGCGCTGAAATGCGAGAAATCGAAACGCAGTCGGTCGGGCGCGACCACGGAGCCCCGCTGTTCCACGTGGGCGCCCAGGGTTTCCCGGAGCACGGCGTGCAGGAGGTGGGTCGCCGTATGGTTCCGCATGATGGCTTGCCTGCGTGCCGCGTCGACCCGCGCGGTGACGTCCATGCCGGGCTTGAGATCGAAGGCGCCGTTGGGGTCGCAGTGATGGATGATGGTGTCGCCGTCCCGCGTGGTGTCCTGTACGGCGATCCGGTCGCCCGACGCCGTCTCCAGCCAGCCCGTATCGCCCACCTGACCACCCGATTCGGCGTAGAAGGGGGTTTCGGCCAGGATGGCCTGTCCGTTCCGGACGTCGATGACGGCGACCCGTTCCTTTGCAAGGGTGTCGTAGCCCAGGAAAAGGGTCGAACACGCGGCATCGGCTGAATCGGAACCTGTCGCGGGTCCGGAAGATCCGTTCGACCTCTTTGTGGTTCCTTTCCCCGCTTTTGCGCCTTTCCCCGCTACAGACCTCGACCTTTCCCGCTGCCCCTCCATCTCCGCCTCGAAGCCGGCCATGTCCACCGTCATGTCCTTCTCATCGGCCATCAACTGCGTCAGGTCCACGGGGAAACCGTAGGTGTCGTACAGTTTGAAGGCCTCTTCGCCGCGGATTTCATTCCGTCCTTCGGCGCCCGCCCGATCGACGATATCCTCGAAGAGTTCGATACCATGGTCGAGCGTCCGTCCGAAGCTGTCCTCTTCGGACCGGACCACCTTTTCCACCTTGTCGCGGGCGGAGGAGAGTTCCGGATAGGCGGTGCCCATCTCTTCGGTGAGCGTCGGCACGAGCCGGTAGAGGAAGGGTTCGGCCAGGCCGAGATTGCGGCCGAACCGCGCCGCGCGGCGGAGGATGCGCCGCAGGACGTAGCCCCGTCCTTCGTTGGAAGGCAAAGCACCGTCGGCTATAGCGAATGCCAGGGCCCGGACATGGTCGGCGACCACGCGGTAGGCCACGGCCGTATCCCCTTCCGCGTAGGGATGTTGCGACAGTGCTCCGATGTGGTCCATCAGTGGGCGGAACACGTCGGTCTCGTAGTTCGAATCCACGCCCTGGAGGATGGTGAGCATGCGTTCGAACCCCATGCCCGTGTCCACGTGACGCGACGGCAGGGGCGTCAACGCGCCATCGGCGCCCCGGTCGTACTGGATGAAGACCAGATTCCAGATTTCCACCAGCCGCGTCAGGTCTCCGTCGGCCCCGCTGGCGTGATCGGAATCTTCTTTCCGGCCGGACCGCTCCGGACCCAGGTCGTAGTGGATCTCCGAGTTGGGACCGCAGGGACCGGTCTCGCCCATTTCCCAGAAGTTGTCCTTCTCGTCCATGCGGAGTATGCGGTCGGAGGGCACGCCGGAATGACGCTGCCAGAGCAATTCGGCCTCGTCATCCTCCCGGAACACGGTAACCCACAAACGTTCGGCGGGGAGTTGCAACCTTTCCGTGAGCAGTTCCCAGGCCCAGATTATGGCTTCTTCCTTGTAGTAGTCGCCGAAGGACCAGTTCCCGAGCATTTCGAAGAAGGTCTGGTGGATGGGCGATCGGCCCACGTCTTCGAGGTCGTTGTGCTTTCCGCCGGCGCGAATGCACTTCTGGAAATCCACCGCGCGCACGTATTCGCGGGTGCTTCGTCCGAGGAAAACGTCCTTGAACTGGTTCATCCCCGCGTTGGTGAAGAGCAACGTGGGATCATCCCAGGGCACGACGCTCGCACTCGGTACGACTGTGTGGCCGCGGTCGGCGAAAAAGTCGGTAAAGGTCTTGCGAAGTTCGGCTCCGGTCAATTTCGGGACTCCTCTATCTCGTCCAGCACGCGATGGACGACCTGGTAGATGACGGCCTGTCCGAACCCCCGCCTGCCCAGGAAGGCGACCATCCGGCGGTGTGCCGCATCGCGGTCGAGCCGGGCATATCGACCGGACTGGCGGCGAAGTGCTTCGTAGGCCCGTTCGGTTTCCCCGTCGCGGGATGCACTTTCCTCGAGGGCGGCTTCGACGATTTCGGCGTCGATCCCCTTCTGGCGCAACTCGCGGCGCAGCAGGGACAGGCCGGCCGGCCTTCTCCGAAGCCGTTCGTCGATCCATAGCCGGGCGAATCGCCCGTCGTCGATCAGTCCCGCGTGCTCGAGCCGGTCGATCACCTGGTCGATCACCTCATCCGGCCGGCCCCTGGACCTGAGTTTCACTGCCAGTTCGCGGCGGGTCCGCATGCGGTGGTCGATGAGCCGGTGGGCTTCCATCATGGCACGGGAGACGCCGTCAGCCCGTTCCATTTCCTCCAGCCGATCCGGGTCCATGGCCTGCCCGTCGAAAAGTCCGAACCGGATGTAGGTCTCTTCGGTGATCGTCAGGGTGCGCTCGCCGTCGATCGTGACCTTGCGTTCCTGTCGCCCTCCGCTCCTCCGCGGCGTGATTTCCGTTATAGTCGGCATCATCATTCCAGTTCGACATGATCGATGACCGTGTACAACGGTCCGTCCGGTTTCAGGTCGCTCTTCACCACGGCCGCGCGTTTCACCGTAAACGGATCGGTCGCGAAGGTCATGTCCTGGACCAGATCCGTAAGCTTGCTTATTCCCCGCGGCGATCGTACCCTGCCGATGGTCAGGTGCGGCGAAAAGGGTCTTTCCTCGCGAACGAAGCCGCGGGCGTGCAGTTCGGATTCGATGCGCTGTTGCATGGCGATCAACTCGCTGCGGCCTTCTTCGATCGAAACCCAGAAGACGCGCGGCCGGTTCATATCCGGGAAGGCGCCGATGCGTCCCAGCTTCAGGTCGAAGGCATCCGCCGAATCGAGCGCCGCGCTCAGACCGTCGCGAATGACCGCAGGACGGTCCGTCTCGATGTTGCCGAGGAACTTCAGCGTAACGTGGATGTTGCCCGGTTCGACCCACTTGATGTCGGTCCCCGTCGTTTTGAGGTGATTGATCAGTTGTGCAATCCGGTCCTTTGCGGAATCCGGGACTTCAACGGCGATGAACGTACGCATCGAATACCTTTCTACGTGGCCTGCGGGTTGCGGTTCCCGGGGATCCGGTTCGTACCGGCCGCGCGGGTAAGCGCCTGCCGCAGCAGGTTCAGGGCGGCCAGCGCGGCCCGGGTCTTGTTGACCTGCCGGTCCGGCCCCAGCATGAGTCTGCGAGTCTCGACGCCGTCCGCCGAGGCGAGACCCAGGAAGACCAGTCCCACCGGCTTCTCGGGCGTCCCGCCGCCGGGTCCCGCGACGCCGGTAGTGGACAGTCCGTAGGTGGCGTCGCTGGTATGCCGGATTCCCTGGGCCATGGCGGCCGCGGTTTCCTCGCTGACCGCGCCGTGACGATCGATCGTCCCCACCGGCACCTCCAGGCGCGCCATTTTCGCGGCATTGCTGTAGGACACGATCCCTTCCAGCAGGTAATCGGAACTGCCCGGCACGTCGGTCAAGCGGGAAGCCACGAGGCCGCCGGTGCAGGATTCGGCGACCGCTACCGTCGCACCGGCTTCCCTGAGCAGGCGTCCCACCACCTCTTCGAGGGTATCGTCGTCCACGCCGTAGATATGTTCACCGGCCCGGGCGACCATCCTGGATTCGACGGCTTCGATGCGCCGCCGGGCTTCCTCCCCGCTGCGTCCCTCGGCCGTCAGCCGCAGGTTCACCCCGGTTTCCTGGGGCAGGGAGGCGATCTTGACGTCCTCCGCCGCATCGATGACGTCTCCGATGATCTGGGAGAGATTCGATTCGCCGATTCCCGTGGTGCGGATCCAACGGTGCAGGATGACCCTTCCCGCGCCCTGGTCCTTCAGTCGCGGCAGCACCTGTTCGTTCAGCATCTTCTTCATCTCGCGGGGCACGCCCGGCATGACGAACACGGCGGCGTCATGATGGCGCACCAGGAAGCCGGGCGCCGTGCCCACGGGATTGTCGAGTACCTCGGCGTGCCTGGGCATGTAGGCCTGGATGCGGTTCGATTCCGGCATGACCATGCCCCGCTGGGTGAACATTCTTTCCACGGTATCCATGATTTCGGGATGAAAGACCAGGTCCTGCCCGATCGCATCGGCGATGACGGTCTTGGTCACGTCGTCGTGCGTCGGTCCGAGTCCACCCGTGACGAGCACCGCGTCCGCCTGCCGGCACAGGATCTCGAGCGCCCGGCCGATACGCGTCCCCTCGTCGCCCACGGTCATGGAACAGACCGGCTCGATACCGGTCTCCGTCAGGCGTTGGCCGATATAGGCGGCGTTGGTATCGACCACGGAACCGTAGAGCAGTTCGTCGCCGATCGTGATAATCGCGGCGGACTTCATGGCAGGACCCCCGTAACGATCCGCAGGAGGAGATGGGCGTAGACCGCGGCCACGACATCGTCCATCATGACACCCAGTCCACCGGAAAGGCGCTGCGCCCGGTCGCAGGGGAAGGGTTTCCAGATATCCAGGACGCGAAACAGGACGAACCCCGTGACCACGGTCAAAAGGTCGAACGGCATGCCGGCGAAGACGATCAGGACGCCGGCGATTTCGTCGATGACGATCCTGGGACCGTCGTGGCCGAACAGGGGTTCCGCCCGGCTCGATACCCAGACGCCGAGGACGAACAGAGCCGCGGTGGCCAGCAGGTAGAAGGGTACGGTCAACCCGAGCGGACCGGTCAGCGCCCAGACCAGCCCGATACCTGCGATGCTGCCCGCCGTGCCGGGCGCGAGGGGCGTGTAGCCGGTGTAGCACCCGGTCGACAGCAAGATGATCAGGGCGCGCATGCCTACCTCAGCAGACTGGTAAATATGGACCGGTTCTTGACTACGTAGTCCAGGCCGGAACTGACCGTGAGCATCATGGAGACGAAGACCATGCCGTTGAGGACCCACCAGGCTATATTGTCGAACTCCCCGTTCCACTGGCCGAAGGCGATCATGGTCGTCTGGACGTTGATGTAGAGCAGGATGATCACGATGACCACCATCTGCGAAGCGGTCTTCCACTTGGCGACCTGGGTCGGCAGGATGAGGAGGCCCCGGTACGCCGCGATGCACCGCAGGCCGGTCACGATGAAGTCCCTTCCGATGATGACCAGGACCATCCAGGTGTAGATGTAGCCGAGGGACGCGAAGCAGATCAGTGCGGTGGACGTGAGGATCTTGTCCGCCAGGGGGTCCATGAACTTGCCGAAACTGGTGATCACCCCGGTCTTGCGCGCCAGATAGCCGTCGTACAGGTCCGTCAGCGCCGCGATCATGAAGATGACCAGCGCGATATACCGTGTATACAATGTGTCTACTAAGAAGAAGACCATGAAGATGGGACTCAGGATGATGCGGAATATGGTCAGCTTGTTGGGCAGGTTCATGGCGGCAAGGGGTTCGCCGATTCCGACCGGCGAACTTTATTCAGTCCCGTGTTACAACTCCGTTCGGCCTTCAAGGGCACGGGCAAGGGTCACTTCGTCGGCGTACTCCAGGTCGCCGCCCATGGGCAGCCCCCTGGCCAGGCGGGTAACCCGGACGCCCAGGGGCTTGATCAGGCGGCTGAGGTAGAGCGCGGTGGCTTCACCCTCGATATTGGGATTGGTCGCGATGATGACCTCTTCCACCGATTCGCTCATACGGTCCACAAGTTCCCGTGCGCGAATGTCGTCCGGGGTGATGTTGTCGAGGGGCGAAAGCGCGCCGTGGAGCACGTGGTACAGGCCGCGGTACTCTCCCGTGCTTTCGAGCGTGATAACGTCGCGGGGTTCTTCCACCACGCAGATGGTCTCCGGTTTTCGACGGGCGTCGTAACAGATCTCGCAGGTCTCGGACTCGGTGATGTTCCAGCACACGCTGCAGTACCGGACCTTTTCCTTCACCGCGCGGATGGCGTCGGACAACGAAAATGCGCGTTCGGCGGGCCCCTTCAGGATATGAAAAGCCAGCCGTTGGGCCGTCACCCTGCCGATGTTGGGCAGGCGGCTCAACTCGTCCACCAGGATGGCCAGGGCCTCGGAACTGTATTTGCGCACCATGGGTTGACATCCAGTACAACCGGACCGTACGACCGGACCGGGATCGAATAGTACGACCGCTCCGGGACCGTACAGTATGACCGTACAGTACGGCCGGTCCGGGTTCTGCGAAACGACCGGTCCGGTTCCGGCCAGTATGACCGGACAGAACGGACCGGTCCGGGATCGGCAAAACTTCTCGCGAAGGCGTGTTACGGTCCCAGGCCAGGAATGTTCAGTCCGCCGGCGATCTGACCCATCTCCTGGTTCACCATTTCCTGTGCCTTCTGCTGGCCCTGGTTGACGGCGGCCAGTACGAGATCCTCAAGCATCTCCACGTCTTCGGCGTCCACCACGGCCGGATCGATCCTGATCTCCACGACGTTCAGCTTGCCGTCGACCACCGCGGTGACCATGCCACCGCCCGCCGTGCCTTCGACCCGTCGATCGGCCATCGCTTCCTGGATCTGCATCATCTTCTTCTGCATCCTCTGGACGCGCTTCATCATGCCCGACATGCCTTTGGCCATATTCTCTTCCTTTCCTGTACTTTCCTGTCCGCTCCCGCCCGCCTTCGCTTGCCGCCAACCGGACTCATTCTGTCACGATCTGGCCGTCGAAGGCCTCTACGATTTTACGGACGGCCGGATCCTTCGCGGCGCCCTCGCGGGTGTTTGCCGCCTGGTTGCCACTTCTGCCGGCCGTAGTGGTGTCCTGTGCTTCCCTGACGCGTTCTTCGGTTGAGCCGGGGTATTCGTCCAGACCGGCCCCGGCGATGTCCGCCCGGTCGCCGTAGGTGGTCATTGCCCGGTCGTCGTCGGTGGTTATCGCCGCTGCGACATCGTCGGCCCTCCGGTCTCCGTCTCCTGGCATCTCCGCTGCGGCGTCTCCAGGTCCGCCGGCGTTACCTGCCATCTCCGCTGCGGCGTCTCCAGGTCCGCCGGCAACACTGTCATCGGCTTTACCATCGATATCGTCCATTCCGGCACCGCTGTTGGCTCTGCCGTCGTCACCGGTTCCGCCGCTGTCACCGGCCACTCCGGCACCGTCGTCACCGGTTACCCGTTCAGTGGGATCCGTTGCGCCGTGTTCGTCGATCTCGCATACGATCAGGACGGGGATTCCGAGCGCTTTGGAGCATTCCGACTGTATCAGCGATTTGTTTTCGCGTTTTTCCATCTGCTGTTTATGAAACACATGGCCGGACTCGAACCTGAGGGTAAGCGTGTAAGGGCCTTCCGCACCGGTGTTATCCGGAGGTGTGCAGGCCGAAAGCACGGCTTCCGCCAACAGGTTTCCGAGGCCGCTTCTTTGCCGGGTAATCTCATCCACGATGACTGGCCATCGGTTGCGGGCCGCTGGAAGACCCAGCTTCGGCGAACTCGGAGTGGCTATCGGTGAATCGGTGGATGCCGCGGGTGATTCGGTAGTTGCCGCCGATGGCCTGGAGGATGCCGCGGGGCTTCGGCCCTCCTCGAAAGATGGCTCAGAGCTCGATGGAGCTGGCCTCGAAGATGCCGACTCCGGTGGCTCAGAGCTCGATGGGACCGACCTCGAAGATGCCGACTCCGATGGCTCGGTGCTCGAAGGGGCTGGCCTCGATGGGGTCGACTCCGATGGCCCGGGTGCGACGCCGGACGGTGGCTCGGAATGCCGAGCGGACTGAGTCTCGGACGCATCGCCACCCTCGGTCGCTCCCACGTCTCCCGTTCCCACATGCCTGGCCATTTCCGACAGCCGGGCCATGACGTCCGTCAATTGAACCGACCGAGCCATGCGTATCATGCGTACGACGCCGGTCTCGAGCTGCACCCGGGGAAGCGCACTGTTCTTCACCGACTGTTCTACTTGCGTTGCCAACTGGGAAAGCCGAAGCAGGTCTTCCGTCTCGAATCGGCCGGCCTGTTCCCGGAAACGGTCCAGCGCGAGGGCGGCGTCTCCGATCAGCACTTCCGCTTCGGGCGCCGCCTTGACGACGAGCAGGTTGCGCAGGTGTTCCAGGATACCCAGGACGATTTCCTCGAGATCGTGCCCCTGACCGAAGATCCGGTCGACCAGGTTAAGTCCCCCGGGCACGTCCTGCGCCGCCACGATATCCAGCAGCTCGAAATAGACGTCCTGGTCCACGATGCCCAGGACTTCCGCCGCCTCGCGGGCGGTCAGCGCGGTGCCGCCGAAGGCGACGACCTGGTCCAGCAGGCTTTCGGCGTCCCGCATGCTGCCGTCCACCCGGCGCGCGATGAGGGCGAGGGCCTCGCGCTGTACGTCGTAGCCGCTCTTCTCGCTGATCATGGCCAGGTGGTCCACGATGGTGGGTCCCGATATGCGCCGGAAGTCGAATCGCTGGCACCGGGAGAGCACGGTGGGGATCACCTTCCGGGGATCCGTCGTCGCGAAGATGAAGTACACGTGGGCAGGCGGCTCTTCGAGCGTCTTCAACAGGGCGTTGAAGGCCTCCTTGGTCAGCATGTGCACTTCGTCGATGATGTAGATCTTGTGCTTGCCCTGGCTGGGCGTGTACTTGACGCTCTCGAGCAGATGCGTCCGGACCTGTTCGACCCGGTTGTTTGAGGCGCCGTCGATTTCCAGCACGTCGACGCTGCGTCCTTCCGAGATTTCCTGGCAGAACGTGCACGCGTTGCAGGGCGTCACCGTGGGGCCGTTGACGCAGTTCAGGGCCTTGGCCAGGATGCGTGCCGTGGTCGTCTTCCCCACGCCGCGGGGTCCGGCAAACAGGTAGGCATGAGCGATCTGGCCCGCCTGAATGGCGTTTTTCAGCGTGGTGGTGACGTGTTCCTGCCCGATCACGCCGTCGAATTCCTGGGGGCGCCATTTTCGGGCGGTGACTTCGTAGGCCAATGCCCTACCCTCCATGCCTGGGTTACTCGGGACGTGAGGCAGGCGGAACGAAGGGGAAATGGTAAAGCGGTCGTGCACCCACCCTCGAATCTACTCGTGTCGGGGCATCCGTGCCGCCGGCTCCGGCCAGGCGCTCCCGCGGCACACGCTTCAGGCGCTTACCGCTGCTACCTTCCGGTCCTGACGGGGTTGGGCGTTGTCACGTTGCGCGGGACCTGACTTTCAATACCGGATGCAGCGCATACCGGCGACGCAAGTGCGATCCTCGGGATGGGAATTCGACCCCGCTGTAGCGGATTGCGGGTTACAGGGCACCGCTAACTCCCCATCTAGCACGACCGTAATCGAACCAAGCCAGTAATACGGAAATGCCGGGACACCGACTGCCTGGCGCCCGGCCTTCCGAGTGGAGCAGAGCGGAATCGAACCGCCGACCTCCAGATTGCGATTCTGGCGCTCTCCCAACTGAGCTACTGCCCCAAAATTACGGAGAGGGTGGGATTCGAACCCACGGTCCACATGGTGAACACACGCTCTCCAGGCGTGCCGATTCGACCGCTCTCGCACCTCTCCCAGGTCTAAGTCTGAAGCAATCTTCGTGGCCGGCAGCCTTCCTCCGTGATTCCGTTCAGCGGGCTGTAGAACGGAGAGGGTGGGATTCGAACCCACGGTGCCCGAAGGCACAACGGTTTTCGAGACCGTCCGATTCAACCACTCTCGCACCTCTCCGGTAACCTCGGTTCGGCAGCCGGGCTGCCCGCTTCGCTCGGTTCGTCAACTGTGTCGCCCGCCCTCCGTTTCGCCCTGAAGAAGTCTTTCAGCAACCCGGAACAGGTTTCAGCCAGCACACCTCGCGTAACAACCACCTGGTGATTCAGCCGGGAATCCCGCACGATATCGCGCAAGGAACCACAGGCCCCGGTCTTGGGATCGTCTGCCCCGTACACCAGGCACTCCAGGCGGGCCAGCACGATCGCTCCCGCGCACATCGCGCAGGGTTCCAGCGTAACGTAGAGCGTGGCGCCATCCAGCCGTTCATACCCCAGCGCAGCGCAGGCCTCGCGGATCGCGAGCATTTCGGCATGGGCGGTTGGATCGCGCAAACGCTCCACGCGATTCTGACCCCGTCCGATGACCACGCCATCGCGAACGATCACGGCCCCGACGGGCACATCGCCGCCGGCTCCCGCCGACCTGGCTTCATCCAGCGCCAGCCTGAGCCATCCTTCGTGTTCGCCGTCGATGCTTCTCATGTTACCGCGTCCCACAAAAAATACGCCCGGAGGGAGTCGAACCCCCAACCTCCTGATCCGTAGTCAGGTGCTCTATCCAATTGAGCTACAGGCGCTGGAGGACCAGCATATCAGAGCACCGCAAGCTACAGAACAAGCCCGTCAAAGTCAAGTGGATTCTGACGCCTGACACGCAGTCCGAAGCGTCGGGAATCAGGCGTGTCAGGAGGTACCGCCAGACACCCGTTCGAGATAGATTCCACGCCGTTCGACATACCCTTCCGCGGTCCGGTGAATGCGTTCGATCTGTTCGTCCGTGACCGAACGTACCACGCGTCCGGGAACGCCCACGACAAGGGAGCCTGGAGGCACTTCCATGTGCTCGAGCACCAGCGCGCCGGCGCCGATGATGCTGTGTTTGCCGATGCGCGCACCGCTGAGGATCACGGCGCCCATGGAGATCAGCACGTGGTCTTCCACTACCGCCCCGTGGACGATGGCCCGGTGTCCCACGGTCACGCCCTTGCCCAGTTCGGTGGGCATGCCGGCGTCGATGTGGAGGACGCTGCCGTCCTGCACGTTGGTCCCCTCGCCGACGGTGACCGGCTCGTCGTCCGCCCGGATCACCACCTGGTACCAGACGCTCGCGTCCTTGCCGATGTCGACCGCGCCGATCAGGTCGGCGCTTTTCGCCACGAAGGCGGAAGGATGGATCCGAGGAGTATGGTGGACGTACTGGTTAGAGGTCATGGGAGGCTTGTTTTCCTGCCGCGGCAACACACTACCCCGCTGCGTCCTGTCCCCGGCGCACCCGGGGGATGACGTAGGGCCCTCTCGGGACGACCGCTATGGTGGCGCCGGTCCCGTGGCGTCCGATGGCGCGCGCGATGCCGACCTCGACGGACGATACCGGCTCGACCAGGCATGCCCGCACGTCGTCGTCACTGAGGCCGTCCGTGTAGAGATACACTTTCCCCTTCTTAAGCGCCTTGACCAGTTCCTCGATCTCCCACTGGTCGATGGTGAACACGCCCGGTTGCTGGATGCACTCGATAAAGGCGTCGATGTCCGTCGTCTTCCGCAACAGTCCTTCGAACTCGGCGCTGCCAATCCCGTCGGCGCATCCCGCGGCGATGACGATGGATCCGCCTTCCTTCAGGATGTCGAGCACGCCTACCATGCCCTTGACGGCCTGGTAGAAGGTTGTGTCCAGGGGATAGCCGGCCGAAGAGGTGACGACGATGTCCACCGGTTCCTCGACGGTGGCCACCACCATGCCGTCCACGTGGCCGACCCCGTAGCGGTGTGCCCGGTCGAGCTCGCCGGCGAACACCCCGGTGACGCGGCGGTCCTCGTCCATGGAGACGTTCAGGATGAAATCGACCCCGGCCCGGCGGGCGATCTCGAGGGCAGCTTCGTGGAGGGGATTGCCGTCGAGCACGCCCGTCGTGGCGTTGGGATGCTCGAGGATCTTCGGGCCGTGCAGGTGCTCGATCGTCTCCACGCCTACGAGTCCGGGCGCGACGAGCTTGCGTCCACCCGAGTATCCGGCCATGAAGTGCGCCTCGATCAAACCGGTCAGCACCTTGAGATCGCTCTCCACGTACCTGCGGTCCACGCGGATCGGGATCCCCGTGCTCGTGGTCCCAAGATCGGCCTGTTCCTCACTGTTGCGGGCGACGTGGTTGATCACAGGATACCGGTCCACAACGTTGTCAGTCAGGGTCTCGCGGAGCTGATCCTCGCTCATGGGGGCGTGCAAGCCCGTGGCGACCAGGATGGTGATGTCCTCCGGCATGATCCCGCTTCGCTCCAGGCATTCCAGGAGGGGCGGCAGGATGATGTCGTGAGGTACGGGACGGGTGATGTCGGAAACGACCACGCAGGCGCTCCGGCGTTCCCGGGCGAGTTCCTCGAGCGGGGGGCCCGCCACGGGACGGCGCAGCGCCTCCCGGGTCTCGGCTACGGGGTCATCCAGCGGCGGCGTCTCCCGCATGTTGAGGACGGCGGCCAGGTTTTCGTCCGGGACACGCACTTCGAGTCCGGTCATATGGTAGTCGAGTGTGAGGTTCACGGCGGCTCCCTACGGGTCTTTCTGCTCGATTTCAAGTCCGGGACCCGGTGCCGGTTCAAGTATGCCCGCGGCGCCGGCCTCCGTCATGACCCGAGCCAGTTCGCGGGGCGATTCGTGAAGCGCTACGATGGCGCCGCTGCTGCCCGCGAGCTTGGCGCCGGACGCGCCCGCCTGCCGGGCGAGTTCGATGAAACGGTCGTCTTCCGGGTTGGATCCGCCGAGCGAATGGGTAATCGCCTGGTTCTCGTTCATCAGCTTCCCCAGCGTATCTAGCCGGTTCTCGAGGATCGCTTTCTTGCCATCCCGGGCCAGGGCCGCGATGGCGTTATAGGCTTCGACCACTTCGGATTCACCGGCGAGCCAGCGTTCCCGCAAGGGGGTGTGCACACCTCCGGAGACGCGCTGGCCTCCCGTAATGACCACGACGGCCGGCAGGATCACAGAAGCCGGCATCGGTTCCATGGTGGCATAAGGATCGGTCCCGTATTCCAGGTGGAATTCCTTACCCCTGAAATCCATGTAATGAAGCCCGCCGAAGGTACACATGTAGGCGTCCTGGTACCCGCAGAAGGTCAGGTTCCGGTACTCGATCCCGCGGACGAGCTCCGCCTGGTGGTATGGACTGTGGCGGATACCGCGGAAGGCGAGTAGGCCGGCAACCATGGAAACGAGCAGCGCGGTCGATCCCGACAGACCGGCACGAAAGGGGATATCGGTCGACCAGGAGATCCTGACGCGCAGGTCCGCGGATTCGGTACCGGCCAGCGCGACCCGGGCGATATCGAAAATGTCTTCCCGAGTGACCAGGTCGTCCGGCGACGCGATGACCCGCTGTTCGGCGCCCGCGTCCAGGATCAGGCAGTCCGCCGGTTGGATTGTGACCCTCGCCCGCTCCTTCGTCGAGCACGAAATCACACTGCCGCCGTACATGTCGGTGGGATTGCCTACAAAGCCGACGCGGCCGGGCGAGGATGCGGTAACGGTCCCCTTCACCTGGACTCCCATTGGCGCACCCACTGGCACACGTTGGTCCAGACGGGATGCGCGCCGAAACACACGCGGTAAGCCCGCGCTGATTTGCTGATTATGATACGTTCAACCTCTCTTGCAGAAGATCGCTGAAGCCCGGTCCGTCCGTCTCGTCCTCCAGGGCGTAATCGACGAAGGCTTCCCAGTAGGTCAGGGGCGTTCCGATGTCGTAGCGTCGGTCGGCGGTCCCGAGGGGAACGCACCATACATCGCCACCGGGACCGCCTGTCCGGAGCAGGCCGCGGATGGCGTCGGCGAGCCACAGTTCGCCGTTTTTACCGCGCGGCGTCGCCTCGAGCGCGGGGAAGATGCCGGGGCCGCATATGTACCGGGCCGATACGGCGTAGCGGCTAGGTGCGCTTTCCACGGGAGGTTTCTCCACGATATCGTCTATGGGGAAGGCCGCGTCCGATTCGTACCTGGGCTTTACGATGCCGTACCGCGACACCTTGTCTGCGGGCACGTGCTCCACCGCGATGGTGCACGCGGCGTCCTCCGTCGCGTGGGTCGCCATCATGCGCCGCAGAACGCTGTCTTCCCCCTTCGACCGGATGACGGCGTCGCCCCAGGCTACGACGAAGGCGTCCGATCCCGCGAAGGCCTTTGCCAGGCGTACGGCGTCGCCGTTTCCAGCCGGGACCTCCTGGCGGACGAACGAATAGTCCAGTGCAGGCGGTCCGTTTCCTTCTTCGCTGGCCGGGTCCCGCGATTCATCGGCCGGCCCATCGAACGTTCCGCCGGGCGTTTTTATCGCCCCGTCCGACTGCCCGCCGGACACGAAGTAATCCTCGATCGCCTTTTTCCGGCTGGAGGTCACGAAGAGGATGCGTTCGATCCCCGCGGCCGCCAGTTCATCCACAACGTGGTGTATGGCCGGTTTGCGCCCGAGGGGCAGTATTTCCTTGGGGACAGACCGTGTGAGCGGAAGCATCCGCGTGCCCAGGCCCGCGACGGGCACGACAGCCTTGCGGATCATCCCCCACCTTCCTGTCGCGCGAGCCTGACCGTATCGACGTATTTCCGGGCCGTATCGGTGAGTATATGCCATTCCCCCGCGGCCACGGCGGCCTTGTCGACCAGGTTTCCGCCCACGGCGACGGCGCAGGCACCCGCCCGGATGAAGTCGCCCGCGTTGTCCAGGTCCACCCCGCCCGTGGGCATGAGATCGATCTGGGGGAGCGGCGCCTTGACGTCCTTGAAATAGCGGGGTCCCACCGCCGTTGCGGGAAACACCTTCACGATGTCCGCGCCGCATTCCCAGGCCGTCAGGATCTCGGTAGGCGTCAATGCGCCCGGAATGACGACCTTGTCGTACCGCCGGCAGAGGGTGATGACGTCCGGGTTCAGTGTGGGCGTCACGATGTATTCGGCGCCGGCCAGGATCGCCGCCCGGGCCGTTTCGGGGTCCAGCACGGTACCCGCGCCGAGGGTTATTTCATCCCCCAGCCGGCTGGCGCATTCACCGATCGCGTCCAGGGCCCCGGGCGTCGTCATGGTGATTTCGACGGCCCCGATGCCGCCCCTGCCGATGGCCTGGGCGACCTGGACCAGATTATCGGGGCTGTCGGCCCTGAGTACCGCGACCACGCCGCAGGCCTTAATGGCAGTCAGGTTTTCAGATCTCGAAGACATGGTTTCACTCCAGAAGACTTTATTCCAACGTGACCTTCACCTTGCGCTCCGGCCGCTCATGCAGGTGCCCGTGTCCCGTAAGGGCGACCCCCAGGCGGATCGAAGGCTTGCCGCCCACGGGGAAAATATGATGGAAGGTCAGGGCCGGCACGAAGATGAAATCACCCGCCTTCGCGTGGACGGTCTCCTCACGGCCCTCGATCACCCAGTCGATCTCACCCTCCAGCACCAGCCACCACTCGTCGTAATCGTGGCAGTGATTATCGTTGATCGTGCCCGATTCCTGCCAGATGAAGGCCGCGGTCACGTGGTCCGCGGCAACGACGGCGCAGGAGGCGGGCGGCGGACCGATCCGTTCCTTGATCTCCTCGATATCGATGCGGTTGAGCGCGGCGTGCATGATCGGATTCGGCGGGGCCATCGAGATGCTCCTTTAGTGAACTGGTTGTATGTAACGCGGGTTGTCGCGCAAGACCCCGGCCAGGGGCTACGCGACCCGGTACTTCGATACGGTATCCTCGTTTACGGTGACACCCAGCCCGGGTCCTTCGGGTACCGCCACGAAACCATCGTCATCGATGGTAAACCGTTCGTGGGTCAGTTCGTGTCGAAGCGGCGAATCGGACATGCAGAACTCGAAGACGGACGCATTGGGCAGGGCAGCCAGGGCATGCAGCGACGCCGCCATGGTAATGCCGCTCTTGTAACTGTGGTTGACGACCGTCCGGCCGTGTCGGTGGGCGGTCCGTCCGGCCGCGGCCATGGTCGTAATGCCGCAGCGGCCCGGGTCCGGCTGGATCCAGTCGAGCCCGCCCTCGGTGACCAGCCGTTCGAAGTCCTCGAGCCGGGACTCCGCTTCCCCGGTGGCGATGGGCACCGGACTCTCCGCGGTCAGCGCGGCGTACCCCTCGATGTCGTCCGGATGCAGCGGCTCTTCGATCCAGAAGGGCCGGTACTCGGCGAACTGCCTGGACCGGGCGAGCGCGGTCTTCCAGTCCCACACCTGCCCGGCGTCGATGAGCACGTCCACCTCGTCGCCCGTGCCTCGCCGGGCCTCCCTCATCAGGGCGACGTCCTGCCCTTCGTCCTTGCCCATGGGACCCCAGCCGAACTTCACCGCCGTGAATCCCTGGTCGACGAATTTCCGGCCGATCGTCCGGGTCTGCTCCGGCGTGTCGCCGAACAGGACGGAAGCATAAGCCCGGAACCTGAGCCGGTGCGCGCCGCCCAGAAGCTCGTAGACCGGCTGTCCGCTCGCCTTGCCCGCGATGTCCCAGAGCGCCAGGTCGATGCCGGCCATGGCGTGCCGCCCCACCCCGACCCGGCCGTAGTAGTTGGCTGACGCCATCATCCGGTCCGTGCAGGTGTCGATGTCCAGGGGATCGGCGCCGTCCAGCGCGTTGGCCAGGCCGTTGCAGATCTGGTGTGACAGCGGCGCGTCGATGACGGCCTTGACCACGGTGGGACACGAATCGACTTCGCCCCAGCCCGTGATGCCTTCGTCCGTTTCGATTTTTATCAGGCAGGTATCCTGCGTCCCGTCACAGGCTTCCGTCACCCGGGGCAGCCGCAGGACCAGGGCGGAAACTTCGACGATCCGCATGCGAACGACCTCCTTGTCCCTCATCCCGGCAACGTGAAATCACGAACGTGAAATCACGTCGGTAATGTGTGGAACGACACAGGGGGTGTCAAGGGGAGATGGCCCCGGATCGGCGGCGGGACCCAGGTCCCCGGAAAACCTGCCCGAACACGTGTTTTGCGCAGTCTGAATCAGCACCGGCGTGACGCTCCGGAACCGGGAAATAAAACTTGACACTTCCGCGAGACCGCTTGCACTTTGAAGGCTGGATTGACGGCATTCCCGCTCACTTTGCGAACCATAAGTCCTGGCCTGGGCAAACCTGACCGGCCGGGACAACCCTGACCGGCCTGGACTGGCCCGGACACGCCTGAACCGGCCCGGGCACGCCCGGCCACAATCGAATTCGTTCAGACCGGCCTGGACTGGCCCGGACACGCCTGAACCGGCCCGGACTCGTCCCGTTCTGCCGCCGCGGCGTATCAGAAAACCCGATCCTATGATCCGATACATCATATACCGCATCGTGGGCCTGGTCGGCGTGCTGTTCCTGGTCACGGTCATCACCTTCAGCCTGATGCACGCGGTACCGGGAGGCCCCTTCGACGAAGAGAAGATGCCCCTGTCGGCCGAGGCCAAGGCGAATATCCTGCGCAAGTACGGACTGGACCGGCCCCTGTACGAGCAGTACGGCCGTTACATGTGGAACGCGCTGCAATTCGATTTCGGCATCCCCTTCCAGAGTCCGGGCGAGACGGTGACGGACCTTATCGCGCGGACCTGGCCCATCAGCATGCAGCTGGGCGGCATGGGCCTGGCCGTGGCCTTCTCCTTCGGCATCCTGCTGGGCATCCTTTCCGCCATACGCCAGAACACCTGGGTGGACTACGGGACCACGATCATCGCGACCCTGGGGATCACTGTGCCCAGTTTCGCCATTTCCATACTGTTCATCGTCCTCTTCGCGACCATCTGGAGGGTCCTGCCCACGGGCGGATGGGGCGGGCCGGAGACCTGGATCATGCCGGTGATCGTCTATGCCCTGGGTCCCATGGCCATTATCGCCCGGTACACTCGTTCGAGCATCCTCGAGAACCTCCGCATGGACTACGTGCGCACGGCGCGGGCCAAGGGCCTTAAGGAGCGCAGCGTCCTGTTCATCCACGTGCTGAAGAACTCCCTGATCCCGCTGCTTACCATCATGGGCCCCATGCTGCCCGGTGTGATGACCGGATCGCTCTTCGTCGAAGGCATCTTCCGCATCCCGGGCCTGGGACAGTTCTTCGTCACGAGCATCTTCGAGCGGGACTACCCCATGATCATGGCCCTGACCCTGCTCGTCGCCGTGCTGATCGGAATCGTCTACCTGATTACGGACATCCTGTACGCGCTTGTGGATCCCCGGGTCAGATACGTTCGCGGGAGCAAGTAATGGACTACGTTGAAGCGCGCTCGAAACGGACGTTCCGTGACTACCTGGGCATCTCGGCCCGCGGTTTCTGCATGGGCGTGGCCGATGTCGTGCCCGGCGTGTCCGGGGGAACGATGGCCTTCATACTGGGCGTCTACGAAGAGTTGCTCGACGCCGTGCACGCCGTCAATGCGAGGTTTCTGCGTTCGCTGGTTACCTTCCGGTTCGGCGATGCGTTCGACGGGTTCCCCCACCGGTTCCTGATCGCCCTCGTCACCGGCATCTTCGTAGCCATATTCAGCCTGGCGCAGTTTTTCGCCTGGGCGCTCGACCATCATCCTGTCCACGTCTGGGCGTTTTTCTTCGGGCTGGTGCTGGCGTCGATCTTCACCGTGCGAGGGAAGGTGTCCCGCTGGACCGCGAAAGAGGTAATCGCTTTACTGCTGGCAGCCGCGGCCGCCTTCGTCCTGGTGGGCGCCGTTCCGGTCGAGACGACATCCGCCGCCTGGTTCGTCTTCCTGAGCGGGGCGATCGCGATCTGCGCGATGATTCTGCCCGGCATATCGGGCTCGTTCATCCTGGTCATCCTGGGGAAATACCAGTACATGCTCACCGCCGTGGTCGAGCGTAATCTACTGCCCATCTTCATTTTCGGGTGCGGCGGGATCCTGGGACTGGTCTTCTTCGCGCGGGTGCTCAGGTGGCTGTTGCGCCGCTTCCATGACGTGACCGTGGCGGCTCTCATAGGGCTCATGGCCGGCTCATTGCGCAAGATATGGCCGTGGAAGGAAACGGTGGAGACGTTTACCGACCGCCATGGTGAGGTAAAACCCCTGGTCGAGGCGAACGTCCTGCCCGCGTCGCTTTCGGGAGAAGTCCTGCTGTCCATCGGCCTGGGCATCGCAGGCTGCGCGATCGTAGTGGTCATAGAACGGCTCGCGACGAGGCGATCCGCCTGAGAAACGGCAGACTAGTAAAGGAAAGACCGGCACAGGAAGGTCCATCACAGGAAAACCCAGCACCGAAAGGTCCATCACAGGAAAGACCCGTACCATGACGGAAATCACCCCATACGACGGCGGACTCTGGCGCGACGCACTGCGTCGCTTCATGAAGAACAAGCTGTCCGTCGCCGCGGCCATCATCATCATCGTAATCTCTTTCATGGCCGTCTTTGCGCCCTGGGTCTCGCCGTCCCATTATTCCGAGGCCAATTTCGACGAAGCCTGGCAGTTTCCGTCCTGGACCCACCCCATGGGCACGGACAGCATCGGCCGGGACTACTTCAGCCGGATCGTCTACGGCGCCCGGATCTCGCTCATCGTGGGGTTCGTCGCGCAGATGATTTCCCTGCTGATCGGGGTGCCCCTTGGGGCGATCGCCGGATTCAAGGGGGGCAAGGCCGACTACATCGTCATGCGCCTGGTGGACGTCATGTCGGTATTCCCCAGCCTGCTTTTCGCCATTCTGATCATGGCCTGGCTGGGCAGCGGGTTGAGCAACGTACTGTTCGCCATTGGCGTGACCGGCTGGGTGGGCGTATGCCGTCTGGTCCGCGCGCAGTTCCTCTCGCTGCGGGCTTCCGATTTCGTCCGCGCCGCCCGTTCCATGGGCGCATCCAACGTGCATACCATCGTGCGCCACATGCTGCCCAACGCCCTCAGTCCCATCATCGTCGGACTGGCCATGGGCATTCCCCAGGCCATCTTCGCCGAGGCCGGACTGAGCTTCCTCGGACTGGGCATCAATCCGCCCACGCCGAGCTGGGGCCAGATGGTCAGCAGCCACCTGCCCAATGTGATCTACTACTGGCACCTCGCCCTTTTTCCGGTATTCATGATCGCCCTGGTCATGCTTGGATTCTCGCTCATCGGCGACGGCCTGCGCGACGCCCTCGACCCGAGGATGAACGAGTAGGGCTTCCCGCCCCATGGCAGGTGCAACGCCCACGGCAGGTGCAACATGCGAAACAAGCACGGCTTTTCGATTTTAAGGCGTTCTGGCTTACTGTTCGTCGTCGCGGCGATGGCCTGGTCGGCCTACGGCCTGATCGATCCCCTCGTCGACGGCACCGGAACGCGTCACGTCAATTCCATCGGCGTGACGCTGCCCGAGGACGCCCTTCCTCCCGAGCAACAGGTCATTCGCGTTTTCTCCGAGTCACGGCCCTATAACGAGTGGTTCCGTACGGTTTACAAGGGCGCCGCGGGGAAATACATCATCGCCGAACCCCTGACGCGCACCGACCGGAATTTCGAACTGCGGGGCGGCGCGGCGGAACGATGGGAGGTGTCGGATGACGGGCTGGATTGGACCTTCCACCTGCGGCCGGGGCTGCAATGGAGCGACGGCCGGCCGTTGACGGCGCACGACTACGTTTTCTCTCTTCGCCGCGGCGCCGATCCGCAAAACGCCTACGACTTCGGGTGGTACTACCAGCCGATCCGGAACTGGCAGGCCGTCGTCGCCCGCAGTGTGCCGGTGGACTCCCTCGGCGTGTGGGCATCCGACGACCTGACTCTCCACATAGCGACCGAAGAAACCACGCCCCACCTGCCTCTGCTGTTGACCTACTCGTGGGTATCGCCCGAACATTCGGTGCGCAAGTATGGTGACACGTGGTCCACCCGGCCGGAAACCTGCGTGTCTTCCGGTCCCTTCGTCATGGTGGAATGGAACAAAGGCGAGCGGATGGTCTACGAGGCCAATCCCATGTACCGCGGGGTGGACAAGCCCTACCTGGAAAAGTTGATCTACAAGATGTTCAACCTGACCACGCCGCCTCCGCGGATTCCGGCGTACGAGGCCGACGAGATCGACTTTACCGAGGTGGAGAACCAGGCGGAACTGGCCCGACTGCTTTCCGACGACACACTGAGCGACCAGGTCCATACCTGGCCAAATTTCTGGACCCATTACCTGTTTTTCGACGTGACGCAACCTCCGTTCAACGACCGGCGGGTCCGGCTCGCGCTGAGCCTCGCCATCGACCGGGACGCCATATGCCGTTCCGCGCTGAAGGGGTTCGCCATACCCGGCTACGCCATGCTGCCGCCCGGGTTCCCGGCCTACTCCGACAATGCTTACGCGGAAAGCCAGGGATATGATCCTGAACGCGCCCGGCAGCTACTTTCGGATGCGGGGTATCCCGATGGCCGCGGCATTCCCGAACTGGACATGTGGCTGAGGAACGAGATCGTCATGCACCGGGACGCGGCGGAGGGCATCCAGGCGATGCTGCAGCGGAATCTCAATCTGAAAGTCGAAGTGCGCAACGTGGAGAACAAGGTCTTCATGGACGGCCTCAACAATCACACCCTGGCCTTCGGCATGGTTCCCTACGAATTCGATTTCGTGGATCCCAGCAATCTCCTGGGACTGTGGCGGTCGAATGGGAGGCACAACTGGAACAACGCCGATTTCGACGCACTGATGACCGCGGCCGGGGCCGAGGTCAGGGATCCGCACCGCCGGATTTCACTGTACAGGGAAGCGGAAAGGCTGCTGGTGGAAGACGTCGCCGGTGTATTCCTGTGGCACCGGCAGCGCGCGCAGGTCTGGAAGCCCTACCTGAAAGGATCGGCGCTTGAGCCGAACGCGTCAGGTTACCGGTCGTGGCGGGGCGACCAGGTGATGAGTTCCTCCATCACCTTCTATCTGGCGGAAGAAGAACCGGAACTTGCCCTGCCTGCCCGGAGGTAGTACGTAGACGGGGCCGGAGCGCGGAAGGCGCGGCGATCCACGGGGCTGGACCGCGGCAGGCGCGGCGATCCACGGGCCCGGAGCGGAAGGAGTCCGACATGATACTGAACCAGTACTACCTGGGCTGTCTCGCCCATGCGTCCTATTTCATCGGGGACGAATCCGCCGGCGTCGCGGCCGTCGTGGATCCACAGCGCGACATCGGCCAGTACATCGAAGAGGCCGAAGCCCGGAACATGACCATCGACCATGTCTTCCTTACGCATTTCCACGCGGATTTCGCCGCGGGCCACCTGGAACTGAGAGACCGCACGGGCGCCAGTATCCATCTCGGGGCGCGCGCCGAGGCGGACTACGCCTTCGAGCCGATGAGGGACGGCGACGGCATGAACCTGGGCGAGATCCGGCTCACCTTTCTCGAGACGCCCGGGCATTCTCCCGAGTCCGTCTGCATCCTGGTCTACGATCCCGAGGAGCCGGTCGCGCCTTACGCCGCGCTGACCGGGGACACCCTGTTCATCGGCGATGTGGGCCGTCCGGACCTGCGGGCCGCACTCGGCTGGAAGGCCGAGGACCTCGCCGGCCTGCTCTACGACTCCCTCCACGGGAAGCTGATTCCGGCGACCGTCGACGAGACGCTCGTCTATCCCGCGCACGGGGCCGGCTCGTTGTGCGGCAAGAACCTGAGTACGGACACGGTCTCCACCATGGGAGACCAGAAGAAGTACAACTACGCCCTGCAGCCGATGGACCGTGAGACCTTTACCCGCCTGGTCACGACGGACCAGCCCGAAGCCCCTTCGTATTTCACCTACGATGCCGCGTTCAACGCGCTGGAACACGAGACGCTGGACCATCTTCTGAAGCGCAACCTGAACCCCCTTTCACTGGAGGAAGTGATGCGCAAGGCGGGAGACGGCGCCCAGTTGCTCGATACGCGTGACGCCGCGGACTATGAGGGCGCGCACCTGGAGGGCAGCATCAACATCGGGCTTGGTGGCCAGTACGCCAGCTGGGCGGGCATCCTGTTGCGGAGGGACCGGCCGATCGTGCTGATCACGGAATCGGGCACCGAGGAGGAATCCGCCCTGCGACTGGGCCGCATCGGCTTCGACCACATCGCGGGTTACCTGAAGGGCGGCATGCACGCAGTGGATGGACGGCCAGACCTGTTGAGCCGGACCGACCGCATCACCGCGGCGGCGCTCAGGGACCGGCTGGACTCCGAACGCCCGCCCCTGGTGCTCGACATCCGATCCGGTCAGGAACGTGCCGACCGGTCCATCCGGGGCAGCCTGCACGTTCCCCTGAATCACCTGGAAGAACGGCTGGGAGAGATCCCCGTCGGCAACACGGTGGTCGTCCAGTGCGCCGGCGGCTATCGTTCCGCCATGGCGGCCAGCATCCTGAAGCGGAACGGCATCGCCGACGTGATGGACCTGGTCGGGGGCCTGGCGGCCTGGGAGGCCGTCCAGCGCGAGACCGCGGAGTGACCCGGGAATGGAGGCTGGACCCGGGAATGGACGAGTGACCCGGGAATGGAGGCTGGACCCGTGCCGTGCCGGTCTCATTTGTACATGGGCACGTTGAATTCCATCAGATCCCGCGCGACGCGGGTGGCGGGGAAGACCTTGCGCGCCTCGGCGGCCAGCGGCCCATCCTGCATGTAGCGCGAACTGATATGGGTCAGCACGAGGCTGCCGACCTTCGCGCGCCGGGCGATGCGGGCGGCCTGCACGACCGTTGAGTGATGTTTCTGCCGGGCCTGCGCCCGAAGGTCGTCGCTGAACATGCCGTCATGGATCAGCACGTCCGCTTCGAGGGCGAGCGACACCACCTGGTCGCACGGCCGGGTATCCGTGGCGTACACGATTTTACGGCCCCGCCGGGAAGGACCCAGGACCTGGTCGGGCTCGATCACCCGCCCATCCCGCAGCGTCACGGATTCACCGGCCTGCAGCCGCCCGTAAAGTGGTCCGGGCGGTACACCCAGCCGCCGTGCTTCCTCGACCTGAAACTGACCGGGCCGCTCCCTTTCCTGGAAGGCGAATGCCAGCGTAAAGCAGCTGTGTTCCACGGGTACGGCCTCGACGAGGACCGTGTCGTCCTCGGAGACCCGCCCGCCCTTGTGCTCCGTGACAATCACGGGGAAGGGGCACTGGTGGCCCAGAAATCGCCGGTTGCCTTCCACGAAGTCCGAGATGCCCGGAGGTCCGTGGATGTACAGGGCCCGTTCCCGCGGGATCTGCCCCATGGTCATCAGAAGGCCGGGCAACCCCATCACGTGGTCGCCGTGCAGATGGGAAATATAGATCCGCTCGATCTTGCTCAGGGGCAGTTTCGCCCGGACTATCTGCGTCTGCGTGCCCTCCCCGCAGTCGAAGAGGAACACGCGGCCGTCGCACTGGACGGCAACGGACGGCAGGTTTCGGGTCAGGGTCGGAATGGCGCCTCCGGAGCCCAGGATGACGATGTCAATGATCATGATGGAAGATGGATGGCCTTGTTTTCGGTGGGCGCCTACTCCTGCCGCGCCTTGCAGATTGCGTCGGTCATGCGTACCACGCGGCTCATTTCCCGGACGTCGTGGACCCTGACGATGCTGGCGCCGTTGGCGACGCTGAGCGCGACCGCGGCCGCCGTGCCCTCCATCCGGTCGTCTTTCTCCGCGTCGAGCACGCGGCCGATGAAGGACTTCCGCGACGGGCCGATCAGAATCGGACGATGCAACTGTCGGAATGACGCCAGGGACCGGATCAGGAGCAGATTGTCGCTGAGCCGTTTGCCGAAGCCGATGCCGGGATCGACAATGATCCGCGATCTTCGGACGCCGCGCGCCACGGCATGTGCGATGCGTGCGTCCAGCCACTCGACGATTTCGCCCACGGTATCCCGATAGCCGGGATTCCGCTGCATGTCCCGGGGTGTACCAGCAGTATGCATGATCACCACGGGTATTTCGGCTGCGGCGACCGTCCCGGTCATCTCCGGATCGGCGGTCAATCCGCTGACGTCGTTCAACATTCGGGCTCCGGCGCTTATGGCCCTGCGGGCGACTTCCGCCTTCCGCGTATCGATGGACACCGGCTGCCCGATCCGGTCCTTCAATTTCTCAATGACGGGAATGACCCGCCGTAGTTCCTCCTCCAGTCCGACCGGTTCCGCGCCCGGCCGGGTGGATTCACCGCCTACGTCGATGATGTCCGCGCCTTCGTCGGCCAGCTGCTGACCGTGCCGTACGGCATTGTAAGGGTTCCAGTACCGGCCGCCGTCATAGAAGGAATCCGGCGTGACGTTGAGGACGCCCATGATTCGGGTGCGTTGCGAGCAATCCCAGTGGAACCCGTCACCCTCGATGACCCGTTCATCATCCACGATCAGACTCCGGGCGCGGCCAGGGGAGGTTCCTTGAATGGCGTCGGGGCCGGAGCTTTGTCATCGTCTGCCCGGGTCTCCTCTGCCTGCCCGGTTTCATCCTTCACCTCCCGGCCCGATGCGGCCTCACGCTTGACGGCCGGCGCCAGCGGTTTCCCCGCGATCAACTGTTCCATCTGGTCCCTGTCCAGCGTTTCATGTTCGAGGAGGGCTTCGGCCATCCGGTGCAGGACGTCTTCCCGCTTCGAAATGATGGTTTCGGCACGTTGCCGGCAGGTATCCAGGATTCTCTTCATGTCCTCGTCGACCTTCACGGCCGTCTTGTTGCTGTAATCCCGCTTCCGGGTGAGTTCCCGGCCGAGGAATACTTCCCCGTCCTGGTTGCCGAGGGCCAAAGGGCCGAGATTGCCCATCCCCCAGCCGCAGACCATGTGACGCGCCAGTTCCGTGGCGCGCTTGATGTCGTCGCCGGCCCCGTTGAACGTGTCGCCGACCCCGATGCGTTCCGCGACCTGTCCGGCCAGCAAACAGGCGATCTGCCCCTGGCACCAGGCTTCCGAATACAGGTACTGGTCTTCCTCCGGAATGGAGTAGGTGAGTCCGAGCGCCTGCCCGCGGGGAATGATGGTGACGCTGTGCGGGGAATCAATCTCGGGGATCAGGGCGGCGGTCAGGGCGTGGCCGCTTTCGTGGTAAGCCACCGTCCTGCGCTCTTCTTCCGACATGACCAGCTGGTGTTCCGAGCCCATGACGATGCGGTCCCTGGCGCGTTCGAGGTCCGACATGGTGATCCGGTCGTGATCTTCCCGGGCGGCGAGCAGGGCCGCCTCGTTCATGATGTTCTCCAGGTCCGCGCCCGACATGCCCGGTGTGAGCCTGGCCATGGTCTTCAGGTTCACGCACTCCGCCAGCGGCTTGTCCTTCGCCTTGATTTCCAGGATCTGCTCGCGTCCTCTCACGTCCGGACGGTCCACCGTGACGTGCCGGTCGAATCGTCCGGGCCGAAGCAGCGCCGGGTCCAGCACGTCGGGGCGGTTCGTGGCGGCGATGAGGACGACCCCGCTGTTCGGCTCGAAACCGTCCATTTCCACGAGCAACTGGTTCAGCGTCTGCTCACGTTCGTCGTGTCCGCCACCCAGGCCCGCACCCCGGTGGCGGCCCACGGCGTCCAGTTCATCGATGAAAATGATGCACGGAGCGTTTTCCTTGGCCTGCTTGAACAGGTCCCGCACCCTGGACGCGCCGACCCCCACGAACATCTCCATGAAATCCGCGCCACTCATGGTAAAGAAGGGAACGCCCGCTTCACCGGAAACCGCACGGGCCAGAAGGGTCTTTCCCGTACCGGGCGGGCCCAGCAGGAGCACGCCTTTCGGAATGCGCGCGCCGAAACGGCTGAACTTGTCCGGATGCTTCAGAAACTCCACGACCTCCTGCAGGTCGCGCTTCGCCTCTTCGACGCCGGCCACTTCACTGAACTTCACGCCTTCGCGCGCTCCCGTGAGCCTGGCCTGGCTCTTCCCCATGGAGAAAAGGCCCTTCTGGCCGCCCTGCATCTGCCGGAAGATGAGGATCCAAAGGCCGATGATGAGGAGCAGCGGCAGCCAGGTGACCAGGTGCGTATACCAGGGGCTGGATTTTGGCCGCGCGGTGATGGTTACGTTCTGCCGCACCAGTTCATCGATCAGTTCCGTGTCTTCGAAAGGAATCTCGACCTTGAACCGGGATTCCACGGATTCCCGGCCGCCGGGAACGGGTGTACTGACCCCGTTCCTGAATTCGCCGACGATGGTCTTTTCGAGGATCGTCACGTTCAGGATGTTCCCGTTGGCCAGGTGGTCCCGGAACGTGGAGTATCCGATTTCCATCCCGTCGGACCGGTTCCGGCTGAAGAACTGTACCAGTACCACCGACAGCAGGGCCAGAAGCACCCACATGACGATGGTACGGGTCCGGCGCGGTGCCTGCTGCCGGTTGCCGCGTCCATGGCCGGGTGCCTGCTGCCGGTTGCCGCGACCCTGGCGCGGTGCCTGCTGCCGGTTGCCGCGACTCTGGCGCGGTGCCTGCTGCCGGTTGCCGCGACCCTGGCCGTGTGCGGCGGGGCGTCGTCCCCGCGGCTCCTCTTTGTTCTGCCCGGTCTTCGTCATTGACCTTGCCCGTTCCTGCCCGTTCCGAGTGATTGTGCGAAACACCAAGAAATAAGCGTGAGGATCTGCGAGGCCGTATTCACGCCCGCATGCCCCCACGCTCAGGTATCCTGTTCATCGGCCACTTCATCGGCCACTTCATCTTCATCGGCCACTTCATCGGCCACGGCGACGTACGGCAGGTCCCGGTACCGTTCGCCCCAGTCGAGGCCGTACCCTACGACGAAATCGGCCGGTATGTCGAAACCCCGGTAATCGACCGTCACGGGCGCACGGTGCGCCCCCGGTTTGACCAGCAGGGCGCATACCTTCAGGGACAACGGTTCCTGCTTCGTCAACACTTCCGTAAGATAGGCCAGGGTCCGCCCCGTGTCAACGATGTCCTCCACGATTACGGCGTGCCGTCCGCGGATATTCACATCGAAAATTTCGGCCTCCGCGACACCGGTGGAAACCTGCCCCTTTCCATAGGATGAAGTGCGTACGAAGTCGATGGCGTGAGGTACCGTGATGGCCCGCATAAGGTCTGCCAGGAAGACCACGCACCCCTTGAGACATCCGATGAGCACCGGGTTTTTCTCCCGGTAGTCCGCGGAAAGCTGCGCTCCGAGGCTGCTTACCTTCTCCGCGATCTGTTTTTCGGTGAGCAGTATTCTCATCACGTCGGATCTTTCACCGTGAGCTCGGCGACCATCACGCGACGGGTCTTCCCGGTGACCAGGCCCTCGTTGCTCTGCCGGTAACCCGCCACCCAAAGGATCTGCGTTCCATCCGTGACGACCGGCACACGGTCGCGCAGCAGCCGGGGCACGTCCCATTCGTTGAACAGTTTCTTCAGGGACTTGTGGCCCGCCAGACCGAAGGGCGACATGCGGTCGCCCGGTTCGCGGGAACGTACGGTCCAAAACCGGCGTACGGCCGCCGCGTCGAAAACCGCCCGGTACGCCGTAGCGTCAGGCGCGGTTTCCGCCGACCCCTCCGCGACGCGGACCGACAGGTTCGTGCCCGGTACCTCCACCCTTCCGGGGACCTCCAGATTCAGTCGGAAAGGCGTTAACGAACCTCGACACAAAACCAGTTCGGACCTGCGGCATTCCATGCGGATCCCGCAGGGCAGTTCCCTGATCCTACCGACCGGACCCCGGCCGATCCATGCGCGGGCATCCTCCACCTGTTCGAAACGCAGTCGTTCCTCGTTGCCGCCCAGGGTCCGGACCAGGCGCCGGACCAGGATCCGCTGCAGGGCGGGCGCCGCGTCCGCCCAGGCATCGAGGTCCATTCGAAGGATCTTCCCGTCCTCGAGCCGGGCATGATCGGCGAGGAACGCCGTCGCCTCGCCGTCCAGGTATTCCGCCTCGCCGCGCGTCACGTCTGCGAGCCGGGCCAGGCCCTGCACGATTTGGGGATTGTACTCCTTTTGCAGCAAGGGCACCAGGTGGCGCCGGATCCTGTTGCGGAATACGTCCTGATCCTCATTGGTGCGATCGGTCCTGCTGGACAAGCCGTGCATCCGTGCATATGCGGCGATCTCGCCGGCGGTGACGTCCAGCAGAGGCCGGATGATCCATCCGTCCCTGACCGGCCGGATAGCAGACAGCCCCGAACTGCCGCTGCCGCGCAAGATCCGCATCAACACCGTCTCGGCCTGGTCGTCCGCCGTATGGCCGGTTGCCACGGAGTCCGCGCCCTGTTTCAGCAGCACCCTTCTCAGGAATCCGTACCGCACCTCGCGCGCGCCCTGCTCGACGGAACAGCCGTTTTCCCGGCAGTAGGCAGCGACGTCCGCCCGTTCCGCGACGCAGAGCAGGCCCAGCGAGGCCGCGTAGTCCATGACGAAGGCGGCGTCTTCCTTTCCTTCCACGCCGCGGAGACCGTGGTCGAGATGCGCCGCCTCCAGTTCCATACCCAGCCTGCCGCGGAGGCGGTGCAGGACGTGCAGCAGGACCACCGAGTCCGCGCCGCCCGAGACCGCGGCGATCACCCGGTCGCCGGCCTTGATCATCCCGTGACGCCGGATCCTGGCTTCGGTTTTATGTTCGATGGTTTCCAACATGAGAAATCGCGGGGGGAGACATAATGAAAATGGCCTTCCGAATGCAGAAAGGCCATGGAACATAGCGGCGCAGGGATTCGAACCCCGGACACTCGGATTATGATTCCGATGCTCTGACCAACTGAGCTACGCCGCCTCGAATCGAACATCCCAATATAGGCCCGGAGGGGCAGTGTGTCAAGCCTATTACCGGTTCAAACAACCGGCCGCAACCGGCTTACTTAACCGGCCTGAATGTGATTGTTATTGACCTGCGAATTGGGATGCATTACACATGTTTATGCCTGATTTCACAAGCATTTCCGTCGAGGTGAGGATTGGCTGAAACCGATGCGAATACCGCCGCTGGTCCGGTAGCCGATACCGAAGACGAAGGTCTCGTTCGGGGGCTCGGACCCCTCGAAGCCACCACCATCATCGTGGGCGGCGTCATCGGTTCCGGCATCTTCCAGGCGCCGAGCGCCATCGCCTCCAACGTTGGCTCACCGGGCATGAGCCTGCTCGTCTGGCTGGTCTGCGGCCTCCTCGCGCTGTGCGGCGGGCTCTGCATTGCCGAACTCGGCGCCATGCTTCCCCGGACCGGAGGTCAGTACGTCTACGTCCGCGAAGCCTACCGCAGGCGCTGGGTTACCTTCCTCTACGGCTGGTCCGCCTTCTGGCTCGTGTGGCCGGTCTCCATTGCCGCCGTCGCCAACGTATTCGCCAATTACCTGGCCAGCGTGGTCAACATCATCACCGCCGACGCGGCCGGACAGGGCATTGTACTGAGCGACAGCGCCCAGGCGGTGATCGCCACGGCGTGCGTGTTAGTCCTGATGATGATCAACGTGGTCGGTGTCCGATGGAGCGGCCGGGTCACCAACCTGTTTACCTTCATCAAGGTGGCCGCGCTTGGCGGACTCATCCTGCTGGGCCTGTTCATGGCCGAGAAGGGATCGATGGACCATTTCTCGCCGTTGTTCGGCGGTGGCGGGACGGCCCTGGGCGGATTCGCGCTGGGCGCTTTCGGCGCGGCCATGGTGACCGGCCTGTTTTCGTACGAAGGATGGACCTTTTCCAGTTACGTCGCCGGGGAGATGCGCGACCCGCGCCGCAATCTCCCGCTGTCGATCATCGTCGGCGTACTCTTCGTAATCGTAATCTACCTGGCGGCGAACTTCGTGTACATGCTGGTCCTGCCCTTCGAGCAGGTCCAGACGTCGCAGTGGATCGCGGCGGACGTGATGAAGGTCCTGGTGGGCGATTGGGGCGCCCTCTTCATCTCAATCGGTGTGATGTGCTCGACATTCGGCGGGGTCAACGTGCATATGCTCGTAGCTCCACGCCTGTTTTTCGCCCAAAGCAGGGACGGACTGTTCTTCAGGGGGCTCAGCCGTGCACACCCGAGGTTCCGCACGCCCGCGGCATCTATTCTCGCCCAGGGCATGCTGGCCGCCCTTTTCGCGCTGACGCCGAGATTCGAGGACATCATCTCCTACGGTTCCTTCACTTCATACGCCTTTTCCATCCTCGCGATCGCCGCGGTCATCGTGCTGCGCTACAGCCGGCCCGACGCGAAGCGGCCTTACAGGACCTGGGGTTATCCGGTTACGCCCCTGCTCTTCCTCGCCGTGATCACCGGTTACCTGGTGTCTCTGCTGACTAACGTGACGTTCATCTATAATACGCTCATCGGCCTGGCCATCGTCGCCGCCGGCTTTCCCTTCTACTTCTACTGGGAAAAGAAAAACAAAGGAAGCTGAGGGATTTCATGCGGGATTTGCTGATCGTAGAACAGAACAACGTCGTCCGGTACGATGACGTGTCTCTCTCCCATCTCCAGGAGACCCTGGCCGACTCCAGGGGCCTGTTCTGGATGGACCTGGAGCAGATCACGGACGAAGACGCGGCGTTTCTGAGCGATTTCAAGGAGTTCGGCGTCCATCCCCTGTCGGTGAAGGCTTGCCGGGAGGTCTCCACCCGGCCCTATTCGGCGGTGTTTCCGGGGCACCTGTTCATCCTCCTGCACGTGCAGGAGGGTCCGGACGCGCCACCGGCCAGGTTGGGATGCTTCCTGGCCCCCGACTACCTGGTTACCGTACACGCCACCCCGCTGGGTTTTTTGCAGGAAGTAAAGGACCGTATCCAGCGGGATGCCCAGTTGATGCGGTCCACGGATCAGGCGGTCGCCCTGATCATGCAGGCCATTGCCGATCGCCAGGACCCGCTGGTCGCCGAGCTTGCGATGGAAGCGATTCCACCGGACCACGAAGTGGAAGCCCGATGGATCTACGAAAGGCAGCGCCGCCTGACCGATATGATCCATCTCGTCAAACCGCAGTGCGATATCGTCCACTCGCTTTACGCTGGCGAGAAACTCTCCCTGCAGACTGAAGCGGCCGTCCAGTTGCAGGACGCGTATTACCGTTTCAGGAATATGGCCGACGCGCTCACGCGCACCTGGGAAATGCTGAACGACGCGGCGATGGCCGCCCAGACGAAAGCCCTCAGGAGAATCGACGCCTCCTCGAGGCGGCTGACCTTCCTGGTTGCCCTGTTGCTTCCCGTGCTCGTCATAGCCGTCCTGCTCGGGATCGACGACCCGATGCTGAGCAACCTGGCCAGTCCGGCAGTCGTGGGCATCGGCCTGGCGGTCTCGCTGCTGGTTGCCATCGCGCTGGTCCTCACAGCGAGAAAGCAATAACGGACTTCAACTCCCCGAGGTATCGTTGAATCGTCGGCCAGTCATTCGTGCCCTCATACGGGCTTTCCTCTTCACGGGCGTCGTCGTCTTTCATGCCGCCGTCCCGGCTTCCGTCTCCGCGCAGGACCGCCTGGTCATTGTCTCTCCGCACTGGGAAGGCATCCGTTACGAATTCTCCCGGGGGTTCGAAGCCTTCTACCGCGAAGAATCCGGCCGAGGGGTCGAGCTCGAGTGGATGGACGTGGGCGGGACTTCGGAGATCATCCGGTTCATCAAGTCCGAGTTCACCGGCAAGCCGGAAGGCATCGGGATCGATATGATGTTCGGCGGGGGCAGCGATCCGTTCGTGGAACTGGCGCATCTCGGCCTGCTGGCGCCTTACCGGCTTCCCGACGACCAGCTGGACGAGTTGCCTGTCGAGGCGGGCGGGTATCCGATTTACGACGCGGGACACCGGTGGTACGGCGCGACGATGGCCGGGTTCGGAATCATGTACAACAAGCGGGTGGCGCAACTCCTGGAACTGCCCGTGCCGGAGACCTGGGAAGACCTGGCCGATCCCGGGCTGTACTCCTGGGTCGGCGCGGCCGATCCCAGGAAAAGCGGCAGCGCGCACGTGCCCTTCGAGATCATCCTGCAGGTCTACGGCTGGGAACGGGGCTGGCGGATCATCACCGCCCTGGGCGCCAATGCCCGTGGATTCGCGAATTCGGGAAGCCAGGTGCCCAAGGACGTGACATCCGGCGAAGTCGCTTACGGGATGGCCATCGATTTCTACGCCTGGGCGCAAATCAACGCCGTGGGCCCCGAAATGATCGGCTATACCATGCCGGACAATCTCACGATCCTGAACCCGGACGGCATATCCATTCTGAAAGGCGCACCCAACATGACCGTGGCGCAGTCCTTCCTTCGCTATGTCCTTTCCGAGGCCGGCCAGCGGCTGTGGATGCAGAAACCCGGCACGCCGGGGGGGCCGGAGCAGTTCCAGCTGAACCGGTTCACGGTGCTGCCCCGCCTCTACCAGCGCATCGATCCGGCGCACACTTCGGTCACGTTCAATCCATTTGCGTGGAAATCGTCCTTCGTCTACGATGCTGAAAAAGGCGCTGCGCGACGTCATATCGTCGACGATATGATCGGAGTATTCGTCATCGACGCCCACGCGGCCCTGCAACGAACCTGGCGGCGCGCCATCGAGAGGGGAGAAGTGGAGCGGCTCCTGCCTGCGCTTGGCGCCGTGCCCGTCAAGGAGGAGGAATCCCTGGTCCTGGGCGACCGCTGGCGCGACCAGGCCTTCCGGAACCGGACCTTGCTCTCGTGGAGCCGGCTGGCGGCCGAGAAGTACGGATCGGGCGCGTCCGGTTGGGCGGGCGCCAGGTACCTGCTTTTCTCCGGCAGCGGCCTGGTACTGGCGGGGATGGTGCTTTACCTCTGGAGGTTGAAGCGGAGAAGTGGTTGAGGCCCTGGGTCCAGCCATCGAATGGCGCGGACGGCACATGGCGCACGTCGCGTACGGCATGGACGGCGTGCCATGACCGGCTGGGCCGGATGATTGTTTTTTTCACACCCTGAATGGTTTTTCATATCTGGGGAGACTGAAGCATGGTCAGCCTGACCCTGCGGGGAATAACCCGGAAATTCGGCGACGTGACGGCGGTCGACGACGTATCGCTGGAGATCGCCGGTGGTGAACTTTTCTTTCTCCTGGGTCCTTCCGGCTGCGGAAAGACGACGCTCCTTCGGTTGATCGCCGGGTTCTACGCGCCCGACGCGGGCAGTATCCTGTTCGACGATCACGACGTGACGAGGACACCTCCCCACCGGCGGAACACGGGCATGGTTTTCCAGAACTACGCGCTCTGGCCGCACATGTCCGTCTGGGAGAACGTGGCCTATGGACTCGTCCTGCGCAAGATCCCGTCATCGGAACAGCATGACCGCGTCTCGGAAGCCCTCGAGATGGTGCGGATGGATCAATATGGGGAGCGTTCGCCGAACCAGTTGTCCGGCGGACAGCAGCAGCGCGTGGCCCTCGCCCGGGCCCTCGTGATCCGGCCCGACGTGGTGCTGCTCGACGAGCCCCTGTCCAACCTGGACGCCCGGCTCCGCCTGGAGATGCGCGATGAGATCCGGCGGATCCACGATGAGACCGGTACGACGATGATCTACGTGACCCACGACCAGAAGGAAGCCCTGTCCATGGCGGACCGCGTGGCCGTAATGGATTTGGGGGCCGTGGCCCAGATCGGGGAGCCGCGTTCGATCTATGATCGGCCCGCGAACGCTTTCGTGGCGGATTTCATCGGGGAAACGAACTTCGTGGCCGGCCGGTTGACGCGTTCGGAGCTTCCCCTGGCCGTCGAGACCGCGTTCGGCGTCCTCCATTCGACGGTCGAACCCGTCGAGGACCTGTCGCCGGGCGACGAAGTGGTCTGCTCCGTCCGGCCCGAGGACATCCGCGTTTCGGATCCGGATGCCGCCGCGGGCGAGGAGGAGAACGTGATGGACGGCGTCGTGCGGCAGACCGTCTACCTCGGCGATCACGAGCAGTATACGATACGGCTGGGTGACGGAACGCCCATGAAGCTGGTGGACCACCGTTCCGATCGTCGGCTCGCCGGCCCCGGCGCGCCGGTCCGGTTGAAATGCGACGCGTCACAGGTCGTCGTGCTCGGGAAACCGGTATAGCGTACCGCGGAGCCTGCCCTCATGCCCAGCGCCCGATTCGATCTCTCGGACCTGACCCCCGGCGTCCTCGCCATCCTGGGCATTCTCGTCCTCTTCTTCGGCCTCTTCCTGTTCTATCCGATCCTGCACGTCCTGATGAACGCCTTCTACACGGACGAACAGTTCTCCATCGAGTTCTTCGGGCTGATGCTGCAGAGCCCCGTGCAGCAGCGGGCGCTGATCAACAGCTTCGAACTGGGCATCGTCACGACCGCCCTTACGACGATCATCGCCCTGCCCATGGCCGTCGCCATCGTCCGGTACGATTTCATCGGGAAAGGGTTGCTGGGCGGACTCGCCCTCGTGCCCATGATCATGCCCCCTTTCGTAGGCGCCATCGGGATGAAGCAGATGTTCGCCCGGTTCGGTTCGATCAACCTGTTCCTCCTGGAAACCGGTCTGATCGATGCACCCATCGATTGGTTCGGCGGCGGCGGATTCTGGGGCGTCGTGATCCTCGAAGCGTTGCACCTGTACCCCATCATGTACCTGAACATCGCCGCCGCGCTGGCCAACGTGGACCCCAGCCTGGAGGAGTCGGCCCGCAACGTGGGCGCGGGTGGCTTCCGCCTGTTCCGCACCGTCACGTTCCCGCTCATGCTGCCCGGATACTTCGCCGGCGCGATCATCGTGTTCATCTGGGCCTTTACGGACCTGGGCACGCCCCTGATCTTCGAGTTCCGCGAGGTGGTGGCGGTCCAGATCTTCAACATGTCCACGGACGTCCACGCGAATCCCCTGGGTTACGCCCTGGTCGTCTTCGTCGTCCTGGTGACGCTCGTCCTGTTCTATCTCTCCAAGAGGTTCTTCGGCGGCCGCCACTACGAGATGGTCGCCCGCGGACACGTGGCGTCGGCCTCGAAACGCGCGACCTCGCTCGAGACCGTCCTGATCTGGGGCATGCTCCTGTCCATCACGGGCATCGCGCTGATCCCCCACCTCAGCGTGGTCCTCACGTCCGTGACCGAACGCTGGTTCATGACCGTGCTCCCCTCCGACTACACCGCTGCCTATTACGGGCAGATTTTCGCCCACGACCTGACCCTGCTTTCCATCAGGAACAGCCTGTGGCTCAGCGTGATGAGCACCCTCATCGATATCGTCCTCGGCGTCGCCATCGCCTACCTGCTGACCCGCCGGCGCTTCCCGTTCCGGGACGCGCTGGACGCCGTGGCCATGTTGCCCCTGGCGCTGCCGGGCCTGGTACTCGCCTTCGGCTACATTTCAGGTTTTTCGGGGACCTTCCTGGACGTCCGCGTCTCCCCCGTGCCCCTGCTGATCATCGCCTACGCCGTGCGCCGCCTTCCCTACATGGTCCGGGCGGCCTACGCCGGATTCCAGCAGATGAGCGTCACCCTGGAGGAAGCCTCCATGAACCTGGGCGCCGGTCCCTTGAGAACGCTCTGGAAAATCACCATGCCCCTCGTGCTCGCCAACGTGGCGGCTGGCGCCATACTCTCCTTTTCCTTCGCCATGCTCGAAGTGAGCGACAGCCTGATCCTGGCCATCAATGAACAATACTATCCCATTACCAAGGCCATCTACAGCCTGATGGGGCGCATCACCGACGGACCCTACATGGCGAGCGCCATGGGGATGCTGGGCATGATCCTGTTGGCATGCAGTTTGCTTTTCACAGGTAAAGTACTTGGCAGAAGAATGGGCCAGCTGTTCAAGGTATAGAACCAACCACGCGGGATCCGCGTTTAAAGGTATGTGTGGAGGAGAGGCCGGAACCCCGGTCTGTGGGATGACTTTTTGAACGGATGACCTCAAGTATGAATGACTTCCCGAAGCGACAATCCAGGTTTTCCAGAATCCGCCATGGTTTCAAGCGAACGATGGTCTCCGGGCTGATCGCACTCATTCCGCTCACCATTACCATCGCCGTGCTGAGCTGGCTGCTGACCTGGCTGGACTCCATCGCCGCGCCGGTCATTCGTGGTTTGCTGGGACTGGATACCCGCATTCCGGGACTGGGTATCCTGCTCATGCTGATCGTGATTTTCCTGGCCGGATTCGTGGCCTCGAACGTATTGGGCAGGAGGGTGATCACCTGGATCGAAGACCTCATGATGCGGCTTCCCGTCGCGCGAAGGGTGTATCACCCGGTTCGGAAAATCCTGGACACCTTCACGATGACGGGGGAGACCAGGACCTGGAAGACCGTCGTCGTCGAGTACCCTCGCCGCGGCGCGTGGATGATCGCCTTCATCGCCGGCGACCTTCCGAGTGAAGAACCACGTGACGATCTGGTGAGCGTTTTCGTGCCCAATACGCCTAATCCCGCCGCGGGCCGCGTGGTAATCGTGCCGCGCCGGGACGTGGTACCCGTGGACCTGTCCGTCGAGGAAGCATTGGAATTCGTCGTATCGGGCGGAACGGCCTTCAGCACCGCACTTACCCTGCCCGCGCTGCCGTCGCGCGATCAAACGGAGTCCCGGCCTGCGGAGTTGCGGCAGGATCTTCCGGTCTCCGCACCACAGGACGAACATCCGGCCTCCCCGTCTCGCGGCAACCCATTGGCGCCCGCATCCAATCGCGGCCGGCGCGTACCCCTGACCCGGCCCGACGACCCGGTGTAGAGGCAGCCGGAACCCGCGCCACCGCCGGTTATTTCAAAAGTCTTGCGGTTTCTGTTCTGTATAGTGATTATATACCTTCTACATCCTTCTGGTCTATAACAGCCCACGCCCAAGGAATCCTGAGACGATGTTCGATCTGGTCAACCTGCTGGATATTTTCATCATAGCGGCCCTGATCTACAGCCTCTACATGTGGCTGAAGGGGACCCGGGCATACCATATCCTGATCGGCCTCGGCATTCTGGGCATCCTCTACAGCATCGCCAACTGGAGCGGGCTGCTCCTGACCAGCCAGATCCTGCAATACCTGCTCGGCGTAACCCTCCTGTTGATCATCGTGGTATTCCAGCCCGAAATCAGGCAGCTGCTGGAACGGGTAAGCCCACTGGTCATTTTCAGGCTACAGTCCAGTCCCATCTCCCGGCGCATTCTGAAAGAGATCACCGAGGCCTGTTTCGAGATGTCGGAGAAGCGTATCGGCGGCCTGCTGGTCTTCCCCCGGGCGACCGGGATCTCCGGCGTCGTGCAGCATGGCGTGAAACTCGACAGTCTCGTGAGCCAGGAACTGATCGTCAGCGTCTTTCAACCGTCTTCGCCGATTCACGACGGTGCGATTATCGTGGAGAAGGACCGTGTGGTCGAAGCCGCCACCTATCTGCCTCTTTCAACCCGCGAACACCTGCCGCCCCGGTACGGCACGCGCCACAGGGCGGCCCTGGGCGTATCGGAACTCGGCGATACGTTCTGCGTCGTGGTCTCCGAAGAAAGCGGCGAGGTGTCCGTCGCGTCCGGCGGCGACATCACGGCCACGGCGGACAGGGAGAAGCTCTGGCAAACGCTTGAAAAGTCATTGCTGCCCATCGAGATCCCCCGAAGCAGACTGTCGATGCAGGAAGCGTTGAAGAAAATCATCGCCCTTCGGGCGGGATACCGGTTCAATCGCAACAACCTTACCGCCAAGCTGGCGTCCATCGGTGCGGCGTTCCTGCTCTGGTACACACTGATCGGGGAACCCACGTCCGAGATTGCCATAACCGCCGCGCTCGAATTCCAGAACATCCCTACGAATATCGAGTTGATCGAAAATTCGACCAGCGAGGTAAACGTCCGCGCACGGGGACCCCAGGGGAGTATTTCGACGCTGACGGCGGACCAGGTCCGCGTTATGGTAGACCTGGACGGCATGGAACCCGGGACGCACACCATGCCGCTCACGGAGTCGAACGTGGAGCTGCCCTTCGGCGTGGTAGCCACTTCGATCGATCCGAGAAGCCTGACCATACGATCCGACCGTATCGTGAACCGGCGGATCATGATCGACTATGACCTGACCGGCCAGCTGCCAGAAGGGCTGGAGCTGGCGCGAGACGTATCGGTGGAGCCGCCCTCGGTACCGATCACGGGCCGTGAAATGGAACTCGACCAGATCGAACGGATCGTAACGTCGCCGTCGATCGACCTTTCCCAGCTTACCGCAAGCCAGGTTTTCGACTGCAGCTTGAAAGTCCTTCCGCAAAACCTGACGATCTCCTCGTTCAGCATCGAAAGACGCGAGGTCAGGGTCCGCATCGATCTGCGGCCCGTCGGCGACGGTCAGTCGGATTCAGACGAAACCGCCGGACTGGACCGGGTAGCGGCTTCCCGGCAGACCAGCCTGACAAACCGGCTGAATTCACCTTGACTTAGCGTTACATCCCGTCCTATTTTCCCTTGCTATGAGTAGCCTTTACACGATCCGCCCCATGGCGGCATGGGTCGGTTGCGCCTTGCTGCTGTCGATCGCTTCCGTATCCGCGGACGCCAGACCGTCCGATGGACTTTCAGCGGAAGACGGTCCGATCTATGCGCCGGCCGAAGTGGACGCGGCATCTGGCCCGGCCGGACCGCCGGCCGAAGTGGACGCGGCGCCCGTCAGGTCGAGCAGGTGGAGCACGGGCGTCCGTATACGTGCCCGGGCCGCCCTCGTGGTCGACATGCAGAAGGGCGAGGTGATCTACCAGAAGAACGCGACCTCGCCGTTCCCGGTAGCGAGTATTACGAAGCTGATGACGGCCGTGACCTTCATGGGCATGAATCCGGACCTGGACAAGCAGGTCAGCATTACCCGGCAGGACGTCTATCGGGCGAACTGGACGAAGCTCAGGTACAGGGAGCGGGTCTCGGCCCGGGACCTGCTATACGCCACCCTGGTCGCTTCGGACAACGTGGCGGCCCGGGCGCTGGCCCGGGCGACGGGCCTGACGACCGAGGCTTTCGTGGACCGGATGAACGAAACGGCGGCCTCGCTCGGGCTGGCGAACTCGCGGTTTACCGAACCCACCGGATTGGATGCAGGCAATACGTCCACCGCGGTGGACTGCATAGCCCTTCTGTGGAATGCGCTGCAGGACGACCTGCTGGCGGAAGTCCTCCTGGCGAAGGAGTACCGTTTCGGCACGAACAGGCGCACCCATACTATCCGGACCACCAACCGGCTGGTCCGCGAACCGGTATCCGAAAGCCTGTGGGCGTGCGCAGGCAGCAAAACCGGGTATATCCGGAGAGCCGGTTATTGTCTTGTGCTCAGGGCCGTCGGCAACGATGGCGACGACATCTACGCCGTCATACTCGGAGGCCCGACGAGCAGGACCCGGTTCACCGACATGCAGCGCCTGCTGGACTGGAGCGTGAAAACCGGCCGCGACGCGGGACTGCAGTCCGGAGTCGGCGGCTGACGTGAGGGCCGGGTTCGACCGCGACGCGAGATCGAGCCCCGGAGTCGGCAGCTGACGTGGTTTTGAAAAAGTGATCGGAGAACGTCCGTCGGGACGTAACTTCAGCACCGTTTGAGGAGAGCGTATGTTGGCGACGATTGGTTTCAGCGTGATCGGTACGGTAATCCTGGGTCTCGTGGCGATCGGCCTGGTCTATCTTATGGCCCTCGCGGGAGGCGGACAGCGCGTGCGCGCCACCACCCGGCGCCCGGGCGGAAGAACCCGGCCCGCCCGTCCCGGCGGCCGTGGATGACCCGGAGCTTTCCGCGGTGATTTCCCTTCGCAGAAGCGTGCACGCCCTCCTGCTGTGCGGTATCGTCCTCGGATGGCCGGTTTCCGAAGGGCGGGCAGCCGACCGCGAAAACGGCAGGCTGACCATTGCGCGGATGAAGTACGACGGCGGAGGCGACTGGTACAACGACCCCGAGGCCATACCCAACCTGGCCCGGGAGCTACAGTTGCGAGCGGGCATAGAGACGAATCTGGATCAGCGCGTCGTCACCCTGACCGATGACCTCCTGTTTTCATCCCCTTTCCTTTTCATGACCGGCCACGGCGAGGTGAGGTGGACCGAACCGGAAATCCGGAACCTCCGCACCTACCTGACGCGCGGCGGTTTCCTCTACGCCGATGACGATTACGGGATGGACGAGGCCTTTCGCCGGGAGATGAAACGGGTATTTCCGGACAAGGAATTCGTCGAATTGCCCTTCGACCATCCGATCTATCACATCATCTACGATTTCCCGGCCGGTCCGCCCAAACATCATGAGCACGACGGCAAGCCGCCCCAGGGGTTCGGGCTCTTCCACGACGGACGGCTGGTGGTGTATTACACATATGAAAGCAATGTCAGCGACGGCTGGGCCGACGAAAAGACCCACAACGATCCGCAGGCGAAACGCGAAGCCGCTTTCAGAATGGGCATCAACATCGTCGCCTACGCGCTCTATCGTTGACGAAGGTGCCGGCTTGCGGTATACTGAAACCCGGAAGGCGAAACGGACGTCTAACCCGTAAAGAGATCAGGCCGCTTAAACCGCGGTTCTACAGACGCACGATGGTACCAGGTAAAGGAGTTCCATTATGAACCTCTGGCAAACGATCAAATCTGAATTGGACGGTCCGATCGAAACCGTACGCAAAAGCCTGTCCGGCGCGCTGGACATGGCGGAAGACCTCACACGGAAGGGCCGGATCAAGCTGGAGATCCAGTCGGCCCGCGCCGATATCCGCAACCAGTTGACCGAACTGGGAGGCCGAGTCCACCAGATGATGGTCGAGGAAGGCATCACCGACCTGTCGGGAGATACGGAAGTGAACGGCATCCTGGACCGCATCAAGACATCGCAGCAGAGCATCGAGGATCGGGAGGAAGAGCTGCGGCGCGAGGATGCGGAACCCGCGGAAAAGAAGGCCTCCTGACGCGGCGCCGCCACGCAGGATGAACCGATGAGCACCGACCCCGGCATGCCGCCGTCGCATGCCGGGGTTTTTGTTTGCCGGCCCCGGGAATCGTCCATGGGGCTTCCCTCCTGACGCTCTATACGTGTGCGGCCATTTACCGGGCTATTACGTTTTCCTTGATTTAGACCGGCAGCCCCGTACAATTTCAGGACACCCACTCCACTACCGCCAAACACCATGCGAACGCCCGGAACGACGGTGCTGCCGATGCTACGAATCCTGCTCGGTTCCCAGCAAACGGGACTGATTCTCGTCATCCTGCTGCTCGGCGCGGTACTCTCCGTATTCGCGGGGTATCACGTGGACCGTACCACGGGCGAACTCGTCAACAATTTCCTGAATTCCCGAACGCTGATGCAGACGGCCACGGACGCCAGTTTCTTCGTGATCATGGCCGTCGGTGCGACCATGGTGATCATCTCCGGCGGGATCGATCTCTCGGTCGGCTCGATTTACGCCCTGTCCGGCGTGATGACCGCCATGGTCCTGCGGTCCATGGATCTGGAAGGTCCCTTCGCGGTGGTCGCGCTGGCCGTCTTGACCTGCGTCAGCCTGGGCGTGCTGTGCGGCCTGCTGAACGGGTTGATGGTGGTCGGACTCCGCGTGCACCCCTTTATCGTCACGCTCGGTACGATGTGGGTATTCCGCGGCGTCGCTTTCGTAGCCAGCGAGGCGGAGAGCATACTCGTCCCGCAGCCCCTGACCGACGCGATCAAGCTGTCTTTCGGGGCCGACGCCCTCTATCCCATGCCCATGATCATCATGCTCCTGATTACGGCCGCCGGTGCCGTTTATCTGTCCAGGACCGTCATGGGCCGTCATATATTCGCCGTGGGCGGCAATGTGGAGGCCGGCCGCTACGCCGGGTTGCGGATCGACCGGATCCTGGTCGGCGTGTACGTGGTTTCAGGTCTGACCGCGGGTATCGCCGCGCTGGTGGGCAGCAGCTACTACGGCTCGGCGTCCTGCGCCGATGCCACGGGTTATGAACTCTACGTGATCGCTTCCGCGGTCGTCGGCGGCGCGAGCCTGCGCGGCGGCCGGGGAAGCGCGGTCAACGCCATGCTCGGCGCCATGCTGATCGTCCTGATCCGCCAGTCCATCCGCACCCTGCACCTGGACCAGAACTACGAATGGGTCGTGATCGGTTGCGCGATCATCGTCGCCGTCGTCCTCGACCAGGTGAACCGCCGGCTCACGGCGCGCAGACTGGCCGGGGCGGGGGCGGGATGAGCACACAGAAATCTGTATACAGGAAAGGGATGAAACCGATGAGAAACTCGACGAGGCGTTTACGGACACTGCTCACGCCGGTTCTTAGCCTGCTCGTACTTGTCATGGGCTGCGGGGGATCCGCGCCTCCCGACGACAACCGGCTCGTGATCTCCATGATCGCCAAGAGCACGACCAATCCCGTGTTCCTTTCTTCCCGGACCGGGGCGGAGGCCGCGGCGACGGAGTTGTCGGAGGAGCACGGCGTAGACATCGTAATCGACTGGCGCACGCCACCGACGGAGGACGGCCAGGTACAGGCGCAGCGTATCGCGCAGGCCGTGAACGAGGGCGCCGACGTGGTCCTGATCTCCTGTTCGGACGCCGCCAAGGTGACGGGTGCCATCAATGACGCGGTGGACCGGGGCGTACCGGTCATGACCTTCGACAGCGACGCCCCCGATTCGAAGCGGTTCGCCTTCTTCGGCGTGGACGACATCAAGACCGGCGGACTGATCATGGGGGAACTGGCCAGGGTGATGGACGGCCGGGGCCGCGTGGCCATCCTCGCGGGCAACCAGAACGCGCCGAACCTGCGCAAGCGGGTGGAAGGCGTCCTGCAGAAGGCCGCGGAGTTTCCAGAAATATCGATCGTGGGGACCTTCTACAATATAGAGACCCCCCAGGACGCCGCCGCCGAGGTGGTGCGCGTCAACAACGCCTACCCGGATATCGAAGGATGGGCCATGGTCGGCGGATGGGCGCTCTTCACGCAGACCCTGCTCACCGACCTGGACCCCGAGCGCATGAAGATCATATCGGTAGACGCGCTGCCGCCCCAGCTGACCTACATCGAACAGGGCGTCGTACCTGTGTTGTGGGGACAGCCGACCTATCTGTGGGGTTATGAATCCGTCCGCCTGATCGTCGAGAAGATACACCTGAAGCAGGATGTACCCGTGATCAATCCCCTCGAACTGGTCCACGTGTCCCAGGAGAACCTCGGCGAATGGGCGGCGATGCTCCAGGGTTGGGGGTTCACGGACGTGCCGGAACGGTATCTGCAGCCGGATGAGCAACCCGACTCGGGCGACTGATCCGGTTTCCTCTTCCGGCTTCCGCGCGTCGTCCGGCCCGCGCTAATCTTCTCCGGACCTCCAGTTACCTCATGGCCAGCAACCGAACGAACCCCTATATCGAATTCGACCGGATCACCAAGCGGTTTCCCGGCGTGACAGCACTCGACGAAGTGACCTTCGGCATCGAAGCGGGTACCTGTCATGCCGTGGTCGGCGAGAACGGCGCGGGCAAAAGCACGCTGGGCCGCATCCTGACCGGCATCTACGATCTCGACGGCGGAGAGATCCGCATGGACGGCCGGCCCGTGCAGCTTGTCGAACCGGGAGATGCCCTGGACCTGGGCATCGGCATGGTCCACCAGGAACTCGTCTTCTGCGAGAACCTGACCGTCGCCGAGAACCTCTGCCTGGGGAGCCTGCCGGCACGGGGCGGGTTCGTCTCCGAACGGAAGATGGCGGACCGCGCGCTCCGGTTGCTGTCTGCGATCGAGGCCGAAATGAACGTGGATACGCCCATCGGCGAACTGCCCGTCGCCCAGCAGCAGCTCGTACAGATCGCGGCGGCCCTGGGCAGCGGCGCCCGCGTGATCGTCTTCGACGAGCCGACCAGCAGCCTTTCCCACGTGGAAGCGGAACGGCTGCGGGAGAACATCCGTCATCTCAAGTCGAAGGGCGTGACGTCGATCTACATCTCCCACGATCTGGACGAGATCTTCCGGCTGTGCGACGTCGTTACAGTGCTTCGCGACGGCCGGCACGTGGCTACCCGTCCGGTCGCCGAACTCGACCGGCCGGCCCTGATCAATCTCATGATCGGCCGCACCTTCGAGGCCTACTTCCCTTCCCACGTAGACACCGAGCCCGGTAGAGAGATGCTGGCCGTGGAAAACCTGTCGAGTCCCGGCAGGTTCGAGGACGTGTCCTTTTCGGTGCGGTCCGGGGAGGTACTGGCCCTGGCCGGCCTGGTGGGTGCGGGCCGGACCGAAGTGCTGCAGGCCGTGTTCGGGCTGGACCCCATGGCCACGGGCAGGATCAGCGTTTCCGGCCGGCCCGCGAGGATCCGGCATCCGATCGATGCCATGCGGTCGGGCATCGGCCTCGTGCCCGAAGACCGCAAGCGGTTCGGCCTCGTCCTGTCGCTCCGCGTGGAACAGAACATCGGTCTGCCCACCCTGGCCAGCCGGTCCGACTTCGGATGGATCCGCGGCCGCCGGGAAGAAGACCTGGCCCGGGATTATGTAAGGCGGCTGTCGGTGCGGCCCGACAATGTCCGGTACGACACGACGGGCCTGTCGGGCGGCAACCAGCAAAAGGTGGTCCTGGCCAAGTGGCTGGCCGCGAATTGTCCGATCCTGCTCATTGACGAACCCACCCGGGGCGTGGACGTGGGCGCCAAGTCGGAGATGCACGCCCTCATCGACCAACTGGCCCATGAAGGCACGGCCATCGTGCTCGTGTCGAGCGAACTGCCCGAGGTGCTCAACCTGTCGACGCGGATCCTCGTGCTGCGTTCCGGGCGTGTGGCCGGGGAACTCTCCCGCGAAGAAGCGGACCAGGGCGCGGTGATGCGGGTGATGGCGGGGGTGTGATTAAGATAGAGGAGAATCCGCCAACCGGTACAAATCTCAGTAAGTTTAAGCGCAGATGCAATTAGTCATGAGCGACCAAAAGTTGGTAATCATTACTACTCACTGGTTCATGTTTACCCCAATCGCCCCGCATTTCGATCAAAACACGTTGTTTCAGAAATGCGGTGTTGGAATTCAAGCGTGCTACTTTTGCTTCGAACAGGCCATGTGAGTTAGCCATAGCCTTGGTCAAGTCATGTACCAAGTATCGAGGCGCCCATCCAATCATGTGATAGTCTGTCGTTTGGATCTGAACCGCTAACTGAGTTGCAGGACTCGATGGGATCTGCTCCATCAAGTAGATCGAGGTTTTGCAGATACTCCCCGAAGTCTGGCCTGGTTCTGTTCATTACACGGTTCTGAAACAAAGGAAACAACTTTTTGGAATGGTAATCGCCATCGAATTTTGGAAATTCAATCAGTGGAGTGAAACCGGCATCTTGTTGCGCTCGCTTAGCACCGTTGATGTAGCGGAAACGGTATAGACTGTGATCGACATCGGCGTCAAGCTGACCCACAGGGAACCAGGCTCGACTGAGACGATTATCCTGTGGGCGCGTGTCCAGCCAAGCCAGGAAAAGCGTTCTCTCGCTCATCGTGATCACTCCAACTTTAGTTTGTGTAGAATTGCGTCAACTCACTGGTAAATGTCTTAGCTGAAATAGACATCCGGTTGGTGGGAACTCGGTTTATAAACCATATTAACGGCTCAAAACATCAATACGTGACAGAATTTAAGATGCATCTATACCGATTACATATATGGTCAACTAGTTCATATACTGATCCCGCCTCCCCGGCGCGGCAGACACACTTTCCATGCCACCGCTGACCCGCAGGAATTCGCCGGTGATCCAGCCCGAGGTGGGCATGCCCAGGGTGAGCTGCAGGTTTGATCTGGATTGTGTGCCCATGAATCCTGTCCTGCACGCTGCACACTCCACCAAGCTCACATCCCCAGCAGTTTCCGGGCGACGTCGCGTGCTTCATCCAGTGTTTCCACGATATGCTCCGCCGGTACGCGCTGGATGATCCCGAGGGCGGAAAGGGTGTCCTCGACGGAACCCGAGAGCGACATGACGATGAATGCGGTGTCTTCGCTCGTGGCGACGCCCATGAGCTGTTCGACGACCATGGCCGCGCTGTCGTCGATGTACGTGGCCCCGGAGAAATCGAAAATGACGACGTCATGGTCCTTGATGTCCTCGCTGATCACCCCCACCAGCTTCTTGGACGAGGCCACGGTGAAACTGCCCCTGAGCGCGACCAGGCCGACCCGGGCCGTGAATTCGTCCGTGCTGGGGGATTCGTCTTCCGGGGAGAAAAACTGACTGTCCAACAGCGGAACGGACACCACGCTGTCCAGCTCGAGGCTTTCCAGCTTCCTGGCGTGGGCCATGCCGGCGACGATCAATCCGATGGCCACGGCGGTGACCAGGTCGACGAATACGGTCAGTCCCAGGGTGATCAGCAGGATGGAAAGATGCTCCCCGCGGAGACGGTGGATCCGCTTCAGCATCCGCCAGTCGACGATGTCCCATCCCACCTTCATGAGTATGCCCGCCAGCACGGCGTGGGGGATCGGTTCGACGATCCATCCCAGGCCCATGAGGAGCACAAGCAGGATGATCGCGCGGATCGCGCCGGACAGGCGGGTGGAGCCGCCGGCCCGGATATTGGTTACCGTGCCCATGGTGGCGCCGGCGCCGGGAAGACCTCCGATCAGTCCGGCCACCATGTTGCCGATGCCCTGTCCCACCAGTTCCTGGTCCGCCCGGTGGCGCGTCCCCGTCAGCGAATCGGCGATGAGGGAAGTGAGCAGGCTGTCCACCGAACCCAGCAGGGCCAGGATGAGCGCAGGCTCGATGGCGCGCAGCAGGAAGTCGGCGGTGGGCGGCACGAAAACGATCTCCGGAAGGCCGGAAGGGATGAGCCCGATTACCGGCACTTCAGTCAGCCAGAGCACGCTCAGCAGCGTGCCGACGACGAGGGCTACGAGGGTGCCCGGTACGATTCGGGACAGCCGTCTCGGCCAGAGCACGCCGACGGCCAGGGTGACCAGGGCGATCACGAAGGCGCTGTAGTTGATGCCGCCGATGGCTTCCGACAGCACGCGAACGGTGCCGACGACGCCACCCGGCGCGGCGGGCGCGCCGATGAAGGGCAGGGCCTGGATCAGCATGACGATCAGGCCGATCCCGGACATGAATCCCGAGATCACCACGTGGGGGGTGTAGGCGACGTAACGGCCGATCCGAAGCACACCCAGCAGAATCTGCAGGAAACCGCCCATCATGACCACGACCAGGGCTTCGCTCATCGAACCGGCGTGTTCGGTAATGATGACCGCCATGGCCACGGACATGGGCGCCGTGGGACCGGATATCTGGGAACGGGTTCCGCCGAACATCGCGGCGAACAGGCCGACGCCGATCGCGCCGTAAAGCCCGGCCGCCGCGCCCATGCCCGAAGCGACGCCAAAAGCGAGCGCGACCGGCAGCCCCACGATCGCCGCGGTTATCCCGCCGAACAGATCGCCGCGGAAGACGTCCAGGCTGTAGTTTAACTTAGCGTTCATGTCCGTGACTGATTGGGCTTGACTGATTGGGCTTGCATCGCGGGGAAAGCAACGTATCTTCGCTGTCTAGATGATATACATTGACCAGGCAAGGTCAATATTTCCATCTGCGAATTATCCGTCTGTGCGGTAATAACGCCGCGCGAATCAATACAAAACGGACGACTGCGCCCATGTGCGGACGCCTCTCACAGAACCTGACCTGGCAGCAGATCTTTACGCTGTACACACTGCCTGTTTCCGCGCCCCGGCTTGATCCGCAACCCAGGTTCAACGGTGCGCCGACTCAGGATTTCGCGCTTTGCCGCCTGGATGAAAGTGGCATGAGATCCATGTCCGTGCTTCGCTGGGGACTGGTCCCGTTCTGGGCCAAAGATGTCAAGATCGGAGCGCGGCTCATCAATGCCCGGGCCGAGACCGCCCATGAAAAGCCGGCCTTCCGATCGGCGTTCCGGTCGAGGCGGTGCCTCATCCCGGCGAACGGATGGTTCGAGTGGAAGCGGTCCGGGCCGACCGGGCGCGGAAAGCAACCTTATTTCCTGGCCCTTGAAGGCGGTGCGGCCCTGTCCTTCGCCGCGCTTTGGGAGCAGTGGGGCCGGGACGGCCAGCATCTCGAAACCTTCACCATCATCACGACCGAAGCTTCGCCTGCACTTTCGGATATACACGATCGGCAGCCCGCGGTGGTCGATCCGGACGATTTTACCGACTGGCTCGACCCAGGGACGCCCGAAGAGACGCTTCAGGAGATCATAAGAACGCCCCATGAAGGACCCTATGAGATCCGTCCCGTGAGCGACCAGGTAAACCGGGTGGCCAACGACACGCCGGACATCCTGAAACCGCTGGAGAGACAAACGCTGTTCTGACGGCATGGCGCAATCTTGTCGTAAGCGAGGCGCGTACCGTGGTTCATTCACCCCGTGGGATTCCGAAAGACGATGCCGGAACGCTCCGGCGTCTCGTCCTGGTCGTGCTGACGTTCGGCATCGCCGGCGTTGGTTTCGAACTTGTACTGCTGGATCACATGGAAGATCTCTGGCAATGGGCGCCCATCGTACTGCTGGCGGCCGCGCTGCCGGTTTCGATCTGGCTCATCCTCTCGCCGGGTTTCGCCGTCATACGGACGTACCAGGCCATGATGGTCCTGTTCATACTTTCCGGATTCACGGGGCAGTGGCTGCATTACCAGGGCAACGTGGAGTTCGAACTGGAAATGTATCCGTCGCGGCAGGGGCTCGAACTGGTGTGGGAGGCTTTGGGCGGTGCTTATCCTTCCCTTGCGCCGGGTACCATGACATTGTTCGGATTGCTGGGCCTGGTGACCTGCCTTCGTCATCCGGCACTTCATGCCAGTACTGAATCCACCAAAACCCTGGAGAAACCATGACAAATTTAATGAAATCCCGGTCACGGAAACCCAGATCCGTTTTGCTGCATTCGCTGATCACCGGCCTGTTCGCGGTCGTGGTGGGAGGATGCGGCGGTTCGGAAACGGACGGTCCCGGCAGTCCCGGCGATCCCGGCAGTCCCGGCGATCCCGGCAGCCCCGGCGATCCCGCCCAGGCCGAATCGACCGTCGAAACAGAGCCAGCGGTCATCAATCCTAATCTCGCCGGAAGCGACGATCTCGGGATGCTGCCGGGAATGCCCCCGGCACTCGCGGACGCGGTCATGGGCGCGCGTCCTTTCATGGACATGATCGAACTGGACGGGCTGGTCGCCGGGCACGTGGGCAACGATGAGGCCGCCGCGCTCTACGCGCAGATGTTCATTCCCCTGAACCTGAATACGGCCTCGGACGCGGAGATCCTGCTGGTGCCCGGTGTGGGAGACCGGATGCTGCACGAATTCAAGGAGTACCGCCCCTATCTTTCCATCGCCCAGTGGCGGCGGGAAATGGGCAAGTACGTGGATGACGCGGAAGTCGCCCGCATGGAACAGTACGTGTTCGTCCCCATCGACCTGAATACGGCCACCGACGAGGAGATTCTCGCCGTACCCGGCGTCGGCGAACGCATGGCCCACGAATTCAGGGAATACCGTCCGTATACCAGCATGGAGCAGTTTCGCCGTGAAATCGGGAAGTACGTGGACGACGGTGAGGTGGCCCGGCTGGCAAGATACGTGGAGATCCGAAGCCAGGATCCATAACAGGAATCGTGCCGTGTTGCAAACGGGATACGTGCCGCGTGCTAACGGGATACGTGCCGCGTGAGGGGGAATCGGTAATCGGGGTGGGGGGATTTGAACCCCCGACCCCCTGCTCCCAAAGCAGGTGCGCTGACCGGACTGCGCTACACCCCGTAAATGCCGGATAATGATACGGTTCGCCGGTGGTCCTGTCAAGGCAAACCCCGTTCGCAGCGGCAATGGACAACCCCATCATGAAACCACCTTCCCTGCTATCCTTCGAGGCCGTCGTCGGCCAGTCCGATCCCGGCATATACGACATACAGTCCAACGCACCGGGACCGGAGGGCAGCCTGCCGCTGACCGGTGACATGTTGCGGGACAGCCCAAGCGGCGACCTCTTCGGTCTGTCCCAGAACGTGGGCATGGGTTGGAGACCAGAGGCACTGAAACGCCGGGAGTACCTGATCCTCAGCACCCAGGGAGGGATCCGCGCACCTGACGGAACCCCCGTGGCGCTGGGGTACCACACGGGCCACTGGGAGGTCGGATTGCTCATGGAGGCGGCCGCCGAGGAGCTCACGGCCCTGGGCGGCATTCCCTTCGGCGGCTACTGCACCGATCCCTGCGACGGACGCACCCAGGGCACCCCGGGCATGATGGACAGCCTGCCCTATCGTAACGACGCGGCCATGGTCTTCCGCCGGCTGATCCGGTCGTTGCCGACGCGCCGCGGCGTGATCGGCGTGGCAACGTGCGACAAGGGGCTGCCCGCCATGATGATTGCGCTGGCGGCGTCCCATGACCTGCCCTGCGTGCTGGTGCCGGGCGGTGTCACGCTGCCGCCCGAGGAGGGAGAAGACGCCGGCATGATCCAGTCCATCGGCGCACGGTACGCCCATGGCGAGATCACGCTGGAATACGCGGCGGACATGGGCTGCCGGACCTGTGCGTCACCGGGCGGCGGCTGCCAGTTCCTCGGTACGGCGGCCACTTCGCAGGTCGTGGGCGAAGCCTTCGGTCTTTCCCTGCCCCACAGCGCGCTGGCGCCGTCGGGACAACCCATCTGGATTGACATGGCAAAGCGGTCGGCCCGCGCGCTGATGCGGCTCGACGCCGAAGGAGTGACCGTGCGGAAGATCTTGACCGAAAAGGCGCTCGAGAACGCCATGACGGTCCACGCCGCCTTCGGAGGCTCCACCAACCTGCTGCTGCACATCCCCGCGGTCGCCCATGCCGCCGGACTGCGTCGCCCCGGGATCGAGGACTGGGCAAGGATAAACCGGCAGACCCCCAGGCTGGTGGACGTGCTGCCGAACGGACCGACGGGCCATCCCACGGTGACCGCCTTCCTTGCCGGCGGCGTGCCGGAAGTCATGCTGCACCTGCGCGAAGCGGGTCTGTTGGACGAATCCGTGATTACCGTGTCCGGGGCAACCCTGGGAGAGGTGCTGGACTGGTGGCGGACGTCCGATAGACGTCGGCTGGTCCGCGAGCGCCTGAAAAAGGTGGACGGGATCGACCCGGACGACGTGATCATGTCCCCCGACCGCGCACGCAGCCGGGGACTGACCAGCACGGTGACCTTCCCCGTGGGCAACCTCGCGCCGGAGGGATCGGTCATCAAGAGTACGGCCATCGACCCGGACGTCGTCGATCCCGACGGCGTGTACCGGAAAACGGGACCCGCACGGGTATTCACACAGGAACGGGACGCCATCGCCGCCATCAAGAGCCGGGGCGAGGACCGGATCAAACCCGGCGACGTGCTGGTGCTCATCTGCAGGGGACCCATGGGCGCCGGAATGGAGGAGACCTACCAGATCACCGCCGCGCTGAGGCACCTGTCCTTCGGAAAGCACGTCGCCGTGGTGACCGACGCCCGGTTCTCCGGTATCTCGACGGGCGCCTGCATCGGCCACGTCGGTCCCGAGGCCCTGGCGGGCGGCCCCATCGGGAAGGTCATCGACGGCGACCTGGTGGAAATCGTCATAGACCGGAACAACCTGACCGGATCCATCAACCTGGTCGGCAGCGGGGACCACGCGGTCGGCGTGGAAGAGGGCAGCCGGTTGCTTGCCGGGCGATCGCCAAGGAACGACCTGGCCGTCGACCCGAATCTGCCGGACGACACCCGGCTCTGGGCCGCAATGCAGCAGGCCGGCGGTGGTGCGTGGGGCGGATGTGTCTACGACGTGGATGCCATCGTTCATCGCCTGCGGTACGGTGAGCAGGAAGAGGCGCAAGCACCGCCGCGGACGACTGCGGAGTCACCTGCGCAGTCCAAACCGAAGGCGAAAGCAGGGAAAAATGGCAGATAGCCCGGCCGTACTCGACCTGAACGTGCGGTATTTCCAGGACAGCACCCCCTCCGACGTGCCCTGCAGGGAGGAGCACTTCATCCGCCGGGAGATCCGGATGGACCTGCCCGTCGAACAGACGGCACTCGTCCTGGTGGATCTCTGGAACACCCATTTCATCGACAGCTGGATCGAGCGGGCCGCTCTGGTCACGCGGGAGGCGATCGTGCCGGCCATCGAGATGAGCCGGAAGGCCGGCCTGCCGGTGATCCATGCCCCGTCGCCCGAGGTGGCGCGGCAGTTCCCCCAGTCGACCCGGAACCCGGCGGCTCCGGAACAACCGCGCGGCGGCGCGGACTGGCCGCCCCCGGCGTTCCGGCGCAGGGAAGGCGTATTCCAGGCCTACCGCGGTCCCCGGAGCCAGCCCCCGGGCATCGGTCTTCACTGGGACCCCATCAGCGACGGCCTGACGGTGTCGCCGGCCGTGGAGGTCCGTGAAGAGGACGTGGTGATCACCACCGGCGCCGAACTGCACGAAGTACTGGCCAAGCGGAAGGTGCTTCACCTGGTCTACGCCGGTTTCGCCACCAACTGGTGCGTCCTGGGCAGGGACTACGGCATACGGTCCATGGCCCGGTACGGATACAATATCGTTTTCCTGCGCGACTGCACCGCGGGTGTCGAGTTCCCGGACACCCTGGACAAGTTGTTCGTGACGGAAATCGCGGTCCGCGAGATCGAGCAGCAGTTCGGATTCTCGGCATCCAATAAGGATTTCTTCGAGAGTTGCCGAAAAGTCACAGAAAGGAACGCGGTTTGATCGTCGATACGCACACCCACTTCTACGATCCCACCAGGCCGCAGGGCGTGCCATGGCCCCGTGCCGACGACGCGTTCCTGTACCGGCGTATCATGCCGGAGGATTTCAAGCGCGAAGCGCTGTCCGAAGGCGTCACGGGCACGGTCGTGGTGGAAGCCAGCGCCTGGGTGGAGGACAACCGGTGGATACTGGACCTGGCCGAGAAAGATCCCTTCCTGCTGGGCCTGGTGGGTCACCTGGAACCACCGGACGAGGATTTCGAATCCGACCTGGACCGATTCGCCGCCCATGACCTCTTCTACGGTATCCGGCTGGGGAAGGCGCCGGTCGACGATCCGGCGTATCTCGGGGCGCTGGAGCAACTCGCCGCCCACGACCTCACGCTGGATCTGCTCGTGGGCAAGGAGTGGCTGGCCGGGGTGAGTGCCTGGGCCGATCGCTTCCCCGGTCTGAGGATCGTGCTGAACCACCTCGCCCACGTACCGGTAACCGGCGGCCCGCCGGACGAGGAATGGATCGCCGGCATCACCACCGCCGCGCCCCATCCCAACGTATTCTGCAAGATATCGGGCATGGTGGAACTGGCGCGGGACGACCCTTCGCCGAAGGAACCGGCCTACTATAAACCGGTCCTCGATGTGCTCTGGAACGCCTTTGGGGAGAACCGGCTGCTGTATGCCAGCAACTGGCCGGTATCCTGGAGATTCGGCTCCTACCGCGAGGTGCAGGCACTGGCCATGGCCTGCTTCGAACCGAGAGGTTCGGAAGCCCTGGACAAGATCATGGGAAAGAACAGCAGGGACGCCTACAGGTGGGTACCGCGGAACTGACGGCCACGGAGTAGGCGGCCGGACGCAACCCTACCGTACCGCCGTATTGCTAACGGTCTTCAATCGGAACGTACTGGCAGACGTCGTCGCCGGTATAGATCTGTCGGGGGCGGGCGATTTTCTGCTCCCGGTCGTCCAGCATCTCCGCCCACTGGGCCAGCCAGCCCACGGTGCGGGGTATGGCGAAGAGCACCGGGAACATTTCGAGCGGAAAACCCATGGCCTGGTAGATCAGGCCCGAATAGAAGTCGACGTTCGGATAGAGCTGCCGGTTGACGAAATAATCGTCTTCAAGAGCGATCCGCTCGAGTTCGACGGCGACGTCCAGCAGCGTGTTCTTTTCGGTCACGCCCAGTACGCGGTGGGTCATCTCCTTGAGGATCTTGGCCCGGGGATCGTAGTTCTTGTACACCCGGTGGCCGAACCCCATGAGCCGGATATCGCCCTGCTTGACCTTCTTGATGTAAGCGGGCACCCGGCTGATGTGGCCGATTTCCTGCAGCATGTGCAGAACCTGCTCGTTCGCGCCACCGTGCAGCGGACCGTACAGGCCCGCGGCGGCGGCGGCCACGGACACGTAGGGATCGGGCAGCGAACTGCCTACGCTCCGCATCGCATTGGCGCTGCAGTTCTGCTCGTGGTCCACGTGCAGGATGAACACCACATCCAGCGCTTTTTCCAGCACGGGATCAGGGGTGTACTTCTCCGTCATCTTGTACATCATGGACAGGAAGTTGCCGCAGTATCCCAGGCCGTTGTCCGGATAGGTGTAGGGAAAGCCCTGGCTGTGCCGGTAAGCGAAGGCGGCGATGGTCGGGATCTTGGCAATGAGCCGGTGGATCTGTTCGTTGCGGATGGCCACGTCTCGGATCTGCTTCGCCTCCGGGTAGAAGGTGGAAAGCGCGGCGACCGTGCTGATCAGGATCCCCATGGGATGGGCGTCGTAACGGAACCCGTCCATGAACTTCTTGATATTCTCATGGACGATCGCATGATGGGTGATGTCGTAGGACCATTCGTCCAGCTCGGTCCGGGTCGGCAGCATGCCGTGGACAATCAGGAAGGCGACTTCGAGAAAGGAACTGTTTACCGCCAGGTCTTCAATGGGAAAGCCCCGGTAACGCAGGATGCCTTTTTCCCCGTCGATATGCGTTATGCTGCTCCGGCAGGAGGCGGTGTTGGTGAACGCCGGGTCGTAACCCAGCAGGCCGAAGTCGTCCTCGGACACCTTGATCTGTCGAAAGTCCGTAGTGGGGATCGCGGCGCCGTACCTGGGATATGTCCCGTACAGGATCGGGATCTCGTATTTCTTGCCGGTCCGATTGTCAATGACCGTCAACGTGTCAGGCATGCGGAACGACCTCCGGAAAACAGGATGGGGAAAGCGCAGGCTCAGGGATTGAGCGCAGTGAAAGAAGCAAATTAACGCGTCAAGGCCTCTGGGTCAACCGATATTCGATGCCCGTTCACCTCGATATGGCGGCGGTCGCCGCGTTTCATTTCAGGCCGGATCGGAGGTGGGCGTAGTGGAGATCGGCGGCCGGGCAGGCGGCCGGGCAGGCGGCAGGACCAGGCGGACGGGGACATCGCGCTTTCGCGGATCGCCGTGGCGGTCGGCTACCCATTAGGACTTCGGAATATCACACAAGGCAGGATCGAGCACGGCCACAGGTCACGGATCTACCCAGCGGCCATCCGATTTAATCAGGTCGACCAGCTCGTGGACGCCTTGTTCCTGCGGGACGCTCATCTTGACGCATTCCCGCCCGCGGTAGAGGGAGATGATCCCGTTGGCGCGTCCGACATAGCCGTAATCGGCATCGGCCATCTCTCCGGGACCGTTGACGATGCAGCCCATGACGGCGATATCGAGGCCCGCGAGGTGGTCGGTGGCCGACTTGACTTCCGCCAGCACGTTTTCCAGGTTGAACTTGGTCCGCCCACAGGAAGGACATGCGATGAACTCGACCTTGGTGCGGCGCAGTCCCAGCGATTGGAGGATGTCGTAACAGACCGGGATCTCGTTGGCCGGATCCTCGGCGAGTGATACGCGGATGGTGTCTCCGAGCCCTTCGGCCAGCAGCGTGCCGATGCCCGATGTGGACTTGATCCTGGCATACTCGCCGTCGCCGGCTTCGGTGACGCCCAGATGCAGGGGATAGTCCATGCCTTCTTCGTCCATGCGGCTTGCCATGAGCCGGTTGGCCTGGAGCATGACGGGCACGCGGGACGCCTTGAGCGAAACGATCAGGTTCCGGTAGTCCCGCGCCTCGCAGATCCGGATGAACTCCAGCGCGGACTCCACCATACCGAGCGGGGTGTCTCCGTAAGTCACCGTCATGCGGTCCGACAGGGACCCGTGGTTCACGCCGATGCGCATGGCGATGTCCCGTTCCCGGCAAACCTCGATAACCGGCGCCAGGTCTTCCTCCACTTTCTGTCTTGCCGCTTCGAACTCCTCCTGCGTGTACTCGATGGTATCTGCCAGCCGCTGGAACACGAAAAGGCCGGGGTTGATACGCACCTTGTCGACGGACCTGGCGACTTCCTCGGCTATCCGGGTGCCCTGGTGGTGGACGTCGGCAACCAGGGGCACGGCCACGTTCCTCAGTTCGAGGGTATGCTTGATTTCACGCAGGCTGTGGGCGTCCGCCAGCGTAGGGGTGGTTACCCTTACTATTTCACAGCCGAGTTCATGCAATCGTATAATCGCATCCACGCACGCCGCTACGTCCCGCGTGTTCTCCGTGATCATCGATTGCACGACAATCGGATGCGTGCCGCCGATCGTAACGTTCCCTACGCGTACTTCACGCGTCTTTCGCCGCGGATATGTGAACTCCATTCGGTGAACTCCTTCCGGCTCTCCGTAACGTACGCGCCAACCGTCGATTGTCAACCCCTTAATGCCGGACAGACCAGCGTTCGAACAGATACGGATCACCGGTTGAAATGCGGGGAGGATGGTTGATGAGGAACTCCGGTCCCGGCTGAACTCCGGTCCCGGCGGATTGCTCCAGACAACGATCCATCCCCGCTTAAGGAACGAGATACCGCGGGTTTACGGGCCGCGCCCCGTCATTCGCCGATGCATGACTACTCCTTCCTTCTGCGTCTGCGACGCCTGGTGCCTTCACACACGCAGTGCGTAAAGTGTTCGTAATCCCGGTACCTGCTTTGCATCTTGCGTCTGAGGCGATACATGCAGTCGTAGATCATCTGGCCCATTCGTTGTACGGACACCCCCATCAGTTCGGCAATATCCTCCCTGGTCAGTTCGCCCTTCAACTCCCTGACGTACATTTTCAGGACGTGCCGGCACCTAGGGCCCGTGTAGTATTTGAGGGCGGTATGCAACAGGAAGATCTGTTCTTCTTCTTCCAGTTTCTTGAATAACCGGCCGGGACCGTTGTTCAGATTGGGGTCTTCGATCTGCAGCCCCGACTCGGTGTTCGATGCGAACCAGTCGATATCTACGAACTTGATTCCCCGCCCCTTTGCGACCCCCATCCGCGAAGGCATGGCGTCCAGACACTTGATCTTGGCAATGCGGATAACGTAGGTGCTCAATGCGCTGCGGAATTCGAACTTGGGAAGGCTCTGCAAGACCGCGATGAATATGTCATTGAGGATGTCTTCCTTTTCACCCGCCGGTATCCAGTACGCTTTCTTGTAAACCCAGAAGTGAACGGGCTTGTCCGACATGAAAAACGTTTTGTAAAGCAGGCTCTGCGCATCCGATCGACCTTCAAGGCATGCGTGTATCAGATGCAAGTCCCCTGGCTTGCCTGGTTGCTTGTTCATGGTCTCAATGAAACTGCCTTTCCATTTAAAGCGCCTGAAATCGCAGGACCGATCAAGCGCGACGTGTGCATCCGGCACCGTTTGAATCCCCGGTTCGAAGCATCCGGTTACGGGTATTGCAATACCCTGTCCCCGCGGCCGTGCGGATCTTCCGCGCTTCCGACGGTTCAAGGACTCAGTGCCGGCAACTGACTCGGATTAAAGGAGTACTGAAACAGATCGCCGCTTCATCCACGTGCGCCGTGGAAAAACCGGCTTCCGTACTGACTGACCGAGGCGGTAGATGGTACACGCCTGTGTGCATCGAAGTGCAGACCGGATACCCTGGTGCTGCTTTTCCTTCGTATCGCAAACCGGTTAAAGCCCCGTGGCGCCTTGTCGCGGCGGACCGGTTTCATGTGCTGTTACGATGCATCCTAAGGCCGGTTCAGCGCATGGTGAGTGAAATGCCATACCGGCCGTTCCGTTTATCAGTATACAATAAAAACAATGCAAAGAACAGCTATATATGATTCAATTAATTAAAATGTGCACGTGTGCATTTTGATTCCGAAAACAGTACGGCAAGCTGCTTATATGCTTAGTCGTGGATAGTGTGTGTAAACACGAATAAAAAAAGCAAACTTGACAATTCAGTGGTTTTTACGTTAACGTGCAGTTATTCAATAGTGCAGTAGCGTATACGTACGCCTGGATCCAGGATAAGGTTTTGCTTAAAGTCCCAACGTCTTACGCCACGGGCTATGAGAAGGCGCGGTCCCTGAACCCGGAATTCGCCGACAACTACATCAGGCACACCATGATCGGCGACGAGGACCTGGATCCCGTGATGGATGAGCTTTCGGGAATGCCGCCGGGCGAGATGCACCAGTACATCCATGCCGGGCTGCACCAGGAAGAGGAATGGTTAAGTAAAGCCCCCGAAGCCCTGCAGCGCTATTTCCGGGAAGTCGATTCGCAGATCCCCGAATGGGTCGAATTCGAAGACTTCCGCCCCGCCGTGATCGGATTCCACAAGAACATGCCGGAAATCCTGGTGGCTTTCGTGACCGCGGCCCTGCTGGAAGGGTTCACGACGCTCATCAGCAAGTCCTTCTACCTGACCGGGCGGGTACATTCGGAGAACGCAACCCGCCGCTTCAAGCAGAATAACCGTCATCTGCTCGAGATCTTCCTGCCCGGCGGCCTGCGCAGGGAAGGGGACGGCTACCGGCTTTCCGCACGTATCCGTTTCGTGCACGCCATGGTTCGCCGCCTGATGAGAGATTCCGACATATGGGACACCGGGGCCTGGGGCACACCCCTGAGCGCGGCCCATATAGGCCTGGCGGTCAGCATCTTCTCGGCGCAGATCCTGAAGCATTCGATCTCGCTGGGGGCCATCTACACGCAGGAGGAGAGGGAGAGTTTCGTAAAGGTCTTTCGTTACACCGGCTACATCATGGGCGTCCCGGAAAGCATCCTCATGAAGAACGAGAACGAGGCCCGGACGATCATCGACATCGGTTTCATGTGCGAACCTCCTCCCGACGAGCATTCGATCGCGAACGCGAACGCACTGATCCATGCCGGTCCGGCGCTGCTGAATATCACGGATCCCGATGAAGTGGCTGCCGCCCTGAAGACTTTATACAACATCTCGCGCGCACTGCTGGGACACGAACTGGCCGACGCGCTGCGTTATCCGAAAAGCAGTACCTTTGGGGTCCTGTTCGCCCATCGCCTGAAAAACCGTATCAGCCGTGTGAAGAACCTGTTGTTGAAAACGAGAGGCCGGCAGACGAAACTGGACAATTTCTCGCAGATGCTTCAGCTTTCGGCTTACGACGATATCGGCATGAGCTACCGGCTTCCCGATAATGTAAAAGCGTCCCAATCCAGCAAATGGTAGCGTGATCAATTGCACCTGGATAAATACATCGGCGCAATCCTGCACCGTCGCTGGCTCGTTATCTCGCTCGCCTCGCTATTCATGCTCGCCATGGCGGCCGGCGGCCGAAACATCACCGTCTCCAACGAGCATCGCGTCATGTTCGGCGAGAACAACCCCCAGCTCGCCGCCTTCGATGCACTGGAAGACATCTACGCCGTTTCCAACACCGCACTGATCGCCATCGCACCCCGGGACGGTTCCGTCTTCAACCGCGAAGTGCTCGGCATCGTCGAAGGTCTCACCGAAACCGCCTGGCTCGCTCCGTACTCTACGCGGGTGAATTCCCTTACGAACTACTTTCACAGCGAAGCGATGGAAGACGACCTCATCGTGGGGCCGCTCGTCGAAGACGCCTCGTCGCTGAGCGAGGCCGACCTGGATCGCATCCAGGCGATCGCGCTGGGTTCGCAGGAGGTGGTCGGACGGCTCGTTTCGCCCGACGGCCGCGTGGCCGGACTGGCGGTCAACTTCGTGCTGGGCGACAACCCGGATCTCGCGGTGATCGAGTTGACCGACTACCTGGACGGCATGCTGGACGACGCGCGGGTGGCGAACGGGGAAGTGGACTTCTACCTTACGGGCGACGTGGTCATGAACCGGGCCTTCGCCGATGCGACCCGGGACGACCTGGAAACCCTGCTGCCCATTGTCTTCATCCTCATCGTGGTCACCTCGATCCTGCTCATGAGGTCTTTTCTGGGAACGGGCATCATCGTCGTCATGATCGGTTTCGTGATCTCGACGACCATGGGACTTGCCGGCTGGTTCCACACGGTATTCAGCCCGGTGAATTCAGGGGTGCCCATTATCGTCATGGCGATTTCGGTCGCCCAGGCCGTCCACATCATCACCCACGCGCTTTCGGGGATCAGGCGCGGGGAAGACCGGAACGCGGCGGTCGCGGAGTCCATCAGGACGAACGCCTACCCGGTATTCCTGGCCTCGATCACCACCGCGATCGGGTTTCTCAGCCTGAACTTCTCGGATTCGCCGCCGTTCCACATTCTCGGAAACTTCGTGGCTTTCGGGGTAATCATCACGTTCGTCTACGCCATGACGCTGCTGCCCGCGCTGCTCTCGGTCCTTCCGCTGCGGGCCCGCGCCGGCGGCTTTCGGCAACCGGTCTTCTTCGACCGCCTGGGTAATTTCGTCGTCGCGCGCCGCAAGCCGCTGCTCTTGAGCATCGGGCTGGTCACAGTCGTCCTGATCACCGGCGTGCCCAGGAACGTATTGACCGACAGCTGGCCCGATTACTTCGATGAACGCTACGAGTTCCGGCGGGATACGGATTTCGTCATGGACAACCTGACCGGTCTGCTGTCCCTGGAGTATACGCTGGCCGCAGAGGAGGAGGGCGGAATCACCGATCCGGATTACCTTCGGCAGGTGGAGGCATTCGCGGAATGGAACCGGAGCCAGCCCGAAGTGGGCCACGTGCAGGCTTTCACGGACATTATGAAGCGGCTGAACAAGAACATGAACGGCGACGATCCGGCCTTCTTCCGGATCCCCGATGCCCAGGACCTCGCGTCGCAGTACCTGCTGCTCTACGAATTGTCACTGCCCTTCGGCAGCGATCTGAACGACCGGATCGATGTTTCCAGGTCCGCGACGCGGATGACGGTCGTGATACGCGGCCGGTCGAGCCAGGATCTGCAGGACGTGGCCGGCCGGGGCGAAACCTGGTTGCGCGAGAACGCGCCCGCGCTCGCGACCGAAGCCACCGGGTTGAGCGTGGTCTTCGCCCATATCTCCCAGCGCAACATCGAGTCGATGCTGCGCGGAACGGTGACCGCCATGGCGCTCATCTCGGTCATCCTCGTCCTGGTCTTCAAGAGTCTTCGATTCGGTCTCATCAGCCTGTTGCCGAATTTCGTGCCCGCGGCCATGAGCTTCGGGCTCTGGGGGCACCTGGTCGGCGAAGTGGGCATCGCCGCTTCGGTGGTGATCGTCGTCGCCTTCGGCATCGTCGTGGACGATACGATCCACTTTCTCAGCAGGTATCTCAGGGCGCGCAAAGAGGACGGTCTTTCGGCGGAAGAAGCCGTACGCGTTACCTTCCGGTCGGTGGGGAAGGCGTTGTGGACCACGACGCTGGTCCTTTCCGCGGGGTTCCTGGCCTTCGCGGGTTCCGGTTTCCAGGTGTCGTGGGCCCTCGGGCTGCTGGTCACCATCACCATCGGCTTTGCGATCATCGCCGATTTCCTGCTGCTCCCTCCCCTGCTAATTGCGCTAGACAGGAGAAAATCATGAAAACAGACAAACCACTGCGACCGGCGCGCAAACTTCGTGCCGTCCGGTTCTGCCTCCTGGCGATGTTCGTCCTGCCGGGCATGCCGGCCCAGGAGTCATGGGCGGCCGGCCCGTCGGAAGAAAAGGGGCTGCAGATCGCCCGTGACGCCCGGATGCAGGACCAGGGGTTCGGCAATTTCTCGGCCGGCATGACCATGATCCTTCGCAACAAGAAGGGGCAGGAGAGCGTGCGCGAAGTGCGCGTGAAGGTGCTCGAGGCGGAAGACGACGGCAACAAGAGTCTCTTCGTGTTCGACCAGCCGCGCGACGCCCGGGGCACCGCGCTGCTCATACACGGCCACAAGGACCGGCCGGACGACCAATGGCTCTATCTGCCGGCCCTGAAGCGCGTCAAACGCATCAGTTCGTCCAACCGTTCGGGTTCCTTCATGGGGAGCGAGTTTACCTACGAGGACATGACGGTCCAGGAAGTGGAGAAATACACCTACCGGTACCTGCGCGACGAACCCTGCGGAGACGGCCTGGACTGCGTGGTCACTGAGCGCATCCCGGTGGAGAAGGGTTCGGTCTACCGCCGCCAGCTCGTATGGCGCGACAAGTCGACGCTCCGCGTCTGGAAAGTGGAGTACTACGACCGCAAGGACGCCCATCTCAAGACGCTTACCCTGGGTGAATACCAACAGTACCAGGACCGTTACTGGCGGGCCGGCAGGATGGCCATGGTGAACCATCTGACGGGCAAGAGCACCGACCTGGTCTGGACGGACTACCAGTTCGGGACCGACATCGACGACCGCGACTTCACCCGCACCGGGCTGAGGCGGGTGCGGTGATGCCCTCGCGGGCCCTGGTCCGCCTCCTGTGGTTCGGCGTCTGTCTGCTCGGTGTCGCGATGCGTCCGGCTGCTTCGAGCGGCCAGGCCGGAATCTACGATATCGACCTGTCGGGCCGGCTTGCCGCGGAAAGCCGGTGGTTTCCCCGGACCGCCCTTTTCCAGGGCCAGGGTTCCCACGCGAGCGGATTCGTAGTGGAACCCAACCTCTATCTGGAAGACGAGGCGGGCCGCATCCTCAACGTAACGCCCTATTTCCGTTACGACAGCGCGGACGACCGCCGAACCCATTTCGATCTGAGAGAAGCATACCTCCTGTTTTCCGGCGCCCTTGGCAACGGGGAATGGGAACTGCGCCTGGGTGTGGACCGCGTGTTCTGGGGCGTGGTCGAGTCCCGCCACCTGGTGGACATCGTCAACCAGATCGACCTGGTCGAACATCCCGATGAAAAGACGCGGATGGGGCAGCCCATGGCCTACGTGACCTGGTCGTCGGACTGGGGCGTGGTGGAACTGCTGGGCATGTCCTATCACCGGAAACGCACCTTCCCCGGCAGCGACGGAAGGCTGCGTGCTTCGGTGGTCGTCGACAACGACCGGGTGGAATACGAAAGTGAGTCCGGGAAATGGCATCCGGATTTCGCCGCCCGATACAGCCATACCCTGGGTCTTTTGGACTTCGGCGCCAGCGTATTCGACGGCACGGCCCGGGAGCCCTCCTTCGGCCTGTGCCTGGATTGCGGCAGTCCGCCCGGTTCACCCGTGACCGTGACCGGTACGCCCGGTCCCGGTTCTCCCGGCCCGCCCGTACCCGTACCCGTACCCGTACCCGTGCTTTACCCTGTATACCACCAGATCCGCCAGTTCGGCCTGGACGCCCAGTGGACCACCGGGTCTCTGCTGTTGAAGATGGAAGCGATCCGGCGGTCCGGTGCGCGCAACCTGGCGGGCGTGGAAGAGACCTTCAACGCCTTCGTACTGGGCGGCGAGTACACGTTTTTTTCCTTGTGGAATACGGACGCCGACCTTACCCTGTTCGCCGAATGGAACCGGGACGAACGCGGCCGCCGCGCCACCAATTTCTATGAGAACGACCTCTTCGCCGCCCTGCGGCTCATGCTGAACGATGTCCAGGGGACGGAGATGACGGTGAGTGTGCTGCACGATCTCGACAAGCGTCAGCGTATCTACGGCTTCGAACTGGCGCGCCGGCTGTCGGATGTCGTTTCCCTGGACCTGGGCGCGGTCGCGATAACCAACATCGACCGCGACGATCTGTACTACGATCTCCGGCAGGACAGTTTCGTTCAACTGGGTATCAACTACCATTTCTGACACCGAAGACGATTACCGGTACCATGTCCAAACTGGTCCAAGGCATCTGGCCGGCGCTCTGCACGCCCTTCGATGAAGGACTGGCGCTGTCGCCCGGCCGGGTGGCGCCCCTGGTACGGCACCTGGTGGACGCCGGAAGCAACGGCTTCTTCATCACCGGAGGCACGGGCGAGGGCCGGCAGATGTCGGTCGCGGAACGGCGGCGGATGTGCGAGACCGTGACCCACGACGTCGCGGGCCAGGTCCCGGTGGTCTTTCACGTGGGGGGCACGACCACGGAGGATGCCGTCGTCCTCGCGTCGGAAGCCGGCGCGCTGGGTGCGGACGCCGTGGCTTCCGTCGCCCCCGCGGACCAACCCAACGACCTGGCGGCCGCCGTACGGCACTATGCCGCCATCGGAGGCGCTTCCGAGGTCCCGTTTTACGTCTACTGGCTCGCGCGCGACGTCGACGGGCAGGTCTCGCCCGGACAGTTCCTGGAAGCCATGGACGCGGTGCCCAACTTCGCGGGCATCAAGTTCACGGACCCGAACTTCTTCGTGTTTCAGCAGCTCGTCGACCTGTCCGGGGGCAGGCTGAACGCCATCACCGGTCCGGACGAGATGTGCGTGGCGGGATTCGTGATGGGCAGCGACGGGGCCATCGGTTCCACCTACAACGTCATGCCCCGGATGTACCGTCGCATGTACGATGCCTTTCGCGGCGGCCGCATCCAGGAAGCCATGGAACTGCAGGTCCAGGCCAACCGGGTCATCGCGCTGCTGATTTCGGTGGGCGTGCTGGCCGGGATCAAGAAGATGCTCGAATGGCGCAATTTACCCGTCGGACCGCCGCGCCCGCCGACCGCCTCGTTGACCGCGGAAGGAGAAGAGCGGCTGCGGGCCGGCCTGGAGGCACTGGATTTCGAAGTGGTTTGAACGGCAGTACGATGGGGCAGCCCGGTTGTCTGTGCGTAAGCCCCCGGCAGGAGAACCGTATCCCATGCCCATGACCGAAAAGATGAAACACCTGGACGCGCTGCGAAAACAGGCGGCCGAAGGCGGCGGGCAGCGCCGCATCGACCGCCAGCACGAGGCCGGGAAATGGACCGCCAGGGAACGCGTGGCCTTTCTCCTGGACGAAGGCAGTTTCGAAGAGATCGGCGCCTTCGTGACCCACGACTGTCAGGATTTCGGCATGGAAGGCACGGAGGTTCTGGGCGACGGCGTGATCACGGGCTACGGCACCATCGACGGCCGCAGCGTCTACGTCGTATCCGAAGACTTCACCGTATTCGGCGGTTCGTTGGGCCAGGCCTACGGAGAGAAAATCTGCAAGGTAATGGACCTGGCCATGAAGAACGGCGCGCCGGTCATCAGCCTGAAGGACTCCGGCGGCGCGCGCATCCAGGAAGGCGTGGTCAGCCTCGCCGGATACGCCGACATCTTCCTGCGCAACGTGATGGCTTCCGGCGTGATCCCGCAGATTTCGGTGATCATGGGACCCTGCGCGGGCGGTGCGGTCTACTCTCCGGCCATGACGGACTTCGTCTTCATGGTCGAGGATACCAGCTACATGTTTATTACCGGTCCGGACGTCATCCGCGCGGTGACCCACGAAGAGGTGACCTTCGACGAACTGGGCGGCGCGCAGGTCCATAACTCCGTGACCGGCGTAGCCCATTTTTCCGCGCCTGACGAACCGGCGTGCCTGACCATGGTGAAGGAGCTCCTGGCGTTTCTGCCCTCGAACAACATGGAGGACCCGCTTCGGCTGGCGCCGACGGACGACCCCGATCGCATGGACGACGAACTTGCCGATATCGTGCCGGACGACGCCAACAAGCCTTACGACATCAAGGACGTGATCCACCGGGTGGTGGACCACGGCGACTTCTTCGAAGTGCAGGGCGAATTCGCAGAGAACATCGTCGTGGGGTTCGCCCGGTTCAACGGACGGGCAGCCGGCATCGTCGCCAACCAGCCCGCTGCGCTCGCCGGCGTGCTGGACATCGACGCGTCCGTGAAAGGCGCGCGGTTCGTGCGCTTCTGTGACGCCTTCAACATCCCCCTTGTGGTCTTCGAGGACGTGCCCGGGTTTCTGCCCGGTGTAAGCCAGGAGCACGGCGGCATCATCAAGGAAGGCGCCAAGCTGCTCTACGCCTTCTGCGAGAGCACGGTGCCGCGGCTGACCGTGGTCACGCGCAAGGCCTACGGCGGCGCCTACTGCGTGATGAACAGCAAGCAGATACGCGCCGACATCAATTACGCCTGGCCCTCCGGGCAATTCGCGGTCATGGGGCCGGAAGCCTCGGTGAACGTGCTCTACCGCCGGGAGCTGGCCGAGGCGGACGATCCCGACGCCTTGCGGGCGGAGCTGACCGCCGGGTTCAGGGAGAAGTTCGACAATCCCTACGTCGCGGCGAAAATCGGGTATATCGACGAAGTGATCCAGCCCCACGAAACCCGTCCCCGTATCATATCCGCGCTGGAGATGCTGAGGAACAAGCGAGACGCGAATCCACCCAAGAAACACGGGAACATCCCACTGTAAGAGGATACATGATCCGGAAAATCCTGATCGCAAACCGCGGTGAGATCGCCGTCCGGGTGATCCGAACGTGCCGGGAGATGGGCATCGAAACGACGGCCGTCTTCTCCGAAGCGGACCGCACCGCCCTGCACGTCCAGTTCGCCGATGAGGCCTTCTGCATCGGCGACGCGCCTTCCTCGGACAGTTATCTCCACATGGACCGGATCATCGATACGGCGCAAAAGGCCGGGGCCGATGCGGTACATCCGGGATACGGGTTTCTGTCTGAAAACGCGGACTTCGCCGATCGCTGCGTCGAGGCGGGGATTACATTCATCGGTCCTTCCGGCGACGCCATGCGGGCCATGGGAAGCAAGACCGCGGCGCGGAAGACCATGAGCCGGGCCGGCGTGCCCGTCGTCCCCGGGACCGAAGAAGGGATCGAAAGCGACGAGGAAGGCCTCGGCGTGGCGGAATCCATCGGCTACCCGGTCCTCGTGAAGGCGGCCATGGGCGGCGGCGGCAAGGGCATGCGCGTCGTGGAATCCCCGGACGACCTGGCCGGCGCGCTCCGTACCGCACGGTCCGAGGCCCAGTCCGCCTTCGGCGACGACACGGTCTACCTGGAGAAATACCTGGTGGAACCCCGTCACGTGGAATTTCAGGTCCTCGCCGACCAGCACGGGAACGTGGTACACCTTGGCGAGCGGGAATGCTCGGTTCAGCGCCGCCACCAGAAGCTCATCGAAGAATCGCCCTCCTGCATTCTCGACGATGCGCTGAGAAACGCCATGGGAGAAGCGGCCGTTCGGGCCGCCGAGGCCGTTGGGTATACCAACGCCGGTACCGTGGAGTTCATCGTCGATCAGGACCGTCAGTTCTATTTTCTCGAGATGAACACCCGCCTCCAGGTCGAGCACCCGGTCACCGAGTTGCGAACGGGGCAGGACCTGGTCAGGCGCCAGATCGAAATCGCCGCCGGCATGCCGCTGCCCTTCAGGCAGGAAGACGTGCGCCTGCACGGTGCGTCCCTGGAATGCCGCATCTCCGCCGAAGATCCCAATGCGCAGTTCATGCCCTCGGTCGGCGCGGTTACGCGTCTGAGCGAACCGGGCGGTCCCGGCGTCAGGCTGGACAGCGGCTTCTGCGCGGGGTACGAGGTACCCATCTATTACGATCCCATGATCGCCAAGCTGATCGTCTGGGCCGAGAAGCGGGAGGAGGCCATCGCCCGCATGAAAAGAGCCCTGGAGGAATACGATATCGGTGGGATCAAGACCACCATACCGTTCCACCTTCGGGCCCTCTCGGACCCCCGGTTCATTTCCGGCGACTATTCCACCTCCTTCGTCGAGACCATGGGGCCGGATGAAGATGCCGGGGCCGATGAGCGTCATATCGCCGCCGCCTTCGCCGCGATCATGAAGCACCGGGAAGCGAGACGGGCGACGCCGGCCGGGGTCGGAGGGGATGGCGCCGACGGGGCCGGGGAGAGTCCGTGGAAACTGACCGGCCGGCGCGACGCCATGCGAAGGGAACGGTGATGGCCGGCGCGACGCCATGCGAAGGGAACGGTGTCGGCCGGTGCGTCCCGTACGAGTTGTCGCATGCCGTACGAGTTCTCGCATGCGGTCCGGGCTGTCACAGGCCGTACAGTGAAAGCTGTCGCGGCCGGTTCTTCGCAAGGGATGGGGAGGAGCGAATTTGAGCTATCTCGTCACGATACAGGACACGACCTACACCGTCAGCCTGGATGATCGGGAAGGCAAGGTCGCGTTACGGATCGACGGCAGAACGCTGGAGATCGACATGGCCTCGATTCACGAAGACCGGTTGTTTTCCCTCCTCGTCGATGGAAGGTCCTATACGGCGGTCGCGGCGACACGGGGCGAGCAACGGGAGGTCAAGGTCAACGGCGTCTCGTCCGAGGTAACCGTGGAGGACGAGCAACTGGCCAGGTTGCGCGGCCAGGTCAAGTCCCGCCGCCGCGCCGGGAGCGAACAGATCAAGGCGCCCATGCCCGGCCGCATCGTGTATGTTTCCGTTGCGGTGGGCGACACGGTCGAATCCGGCCAGGGCGTGGTCGTCATCGAAGCCATGAAGATGGAGAATGAACTACACGCCCACGCGGGCGGCACGGTCAAGGATATCCGGGTCGGCGAAGGGGACACGGTAGACAAGAACGACGTGCTGGTAGTCATCGGGGACTAACCGGATACAGGCAGGCACAGAAAGGGCATATCCATGCGTCTGGGCGTTGTGGGATACGCGCCGGGAGATCCCCGGGCCGTAACCGAGGAGATACTGAGAAAGGGCCTGGAGCTGGGCGTCACGTCCGTCTGCTATCACGGACCCGGCGATATCCTGGACGAGTTGACGACTTCGGACTGTAACCGGGCCAACGATCTCTATGAGAACCTGGGCCTGGAATTGGCCCAGTTCGGCATCGGGTACCGCGAATGCCTCTTCGACCCGGACGAGGCGGTCCGCGACCGGGTCGTCCGGACCATTCACCGCGGCCTGGAGGTGGGCAGTGCGCTCAGGGCCCACAACGTATTGATACGGACCGGCAGCCTGAACCCGTCAGGTTCCTACGACCCCACGCCCAGGAACCACGAACCAGGGCGTATCGATGTGCTTATCGACACCCTGTCGCGCGTCGCGGAGAAGGCGGAGGAGGAGGGGATGACCGTCGTGATCGAGACCCACGTGCTCACGATCATGGGGTCGCCCGAGATCAACCGGCAGGTAATCGACGCCGTCGGTTCAGACCGCCTGCGCGTGGTCATGGATTTCGTCAACCACTTCCAGTCCCTTGCGCAGGTTTACAACAGCACGGACCGCCTGAACTACATCTTCGACGTCATGGGGCCGATCTCCACCGTTTCCCATATCAAGGACATCAGCCTGGAACCCGGTTTCGTCCTCCACATGAACGAGGATGTTCCCGGTGCCGGGGAACTCGACCTCGTCACGGCCGTGCGCCGCTGGGAAGCCCTGCATCCCGGCGGTTACATGCTGGTCGAACATCTGCCCGAAGAAAAGATCCCGGCTGCGGTCGCAAACGTCCGGCGGATCGCGGCGGAAGCCGACGTGGAGATTTTGTGAAAGATGTCTTCCAACCACCTCAATCTCCTTCAATTCAACTGGAACTCTCAGCGTCAAGCTCGCCTCTACGAGATCATCCTTGACCACGAGATTAACCTGTAACGATGCTTGACGGGCTTGGTCGTCATTTCTGTCCTGAACCTGGATCTTAATGGTAGTGGACGAAGGCTAACCATGGATTATTCTCCTGTACATCGGTTTACTGTGGAATCGGCGGCATGGCTTCTTCAATAGCAGACCCATTTGTCTCACTACCTTCGGCGTGTCAATAGAAACTAAAATGACCATCCCAATCACCTGATTTTGATAAGGCCTTCAGTTTCCAGACTCACCGAACAGGCCTGCACAGAAGATTGACTTGGTCTAAGGAATGCCGTATACTATACTCATGGCTATAACGACCAAAAAGTCGACGTATACACTGGATGTCGAATCCGTACGCGCACTGGAGGCATTGTCGCAATGCTGGAACGTGCCTAAGTCCGAAGTGTTGCGGCGGGCGATTGAACTTGCGATCAGGGAAGAGTCACCGGGCAAGGAGACGACGCTCAGCGCTCTCGACAGATTGCAGGCTTCCCTGCGGGACCGCAAGGTCGACGTAACGCGGTGGGCGCAGGAGTTGAAGGACGATCGCCGCACAGCGGATCGCCATATACCTTCCAAGTCACAATGATCCATTTGGACACGAGCTTTTTGATTCGGGCACTGGACCCGGGCTCACCGGAAGACCGCAAGTTACGAGGCTGGATCGGAAAGGGCGAAGCACTGGGAATGAGTTCTGTCGCCTGGACGGAACTGTTGTGTGGACCACTCAGCCCATCCGAGATGGAATGGGCTGCTGAGATCGTTGGCCAGCGCAGGAACTTCACTCTGGAACACGCCGTGATTGCCGCCCGTTTATTCAATGATTCGGGAAGGCGGCGAGGATCGTTGATCGACTGTATGATTGGGGCGACAGCACTCGCCGACAGTGCGTCCATTGCGACCACGAACGCGGCGGATTTTCGCCGGTTCGCAACTGCCGGCCTTGAATTGGCGTAAGCTTACCTGTACACACGCAATGAACAGCATTTCGAACCTGCCTTGATCTCCAGGTTTGATCGAAAAGCCGTCTGCGATTTTTCAGCCAGGAGACCCATAGGGACATGTTCACTGTCTCGCGGGACCGGCAGCCACCCCGGCGCGTCACAGGCAGGTCGTAAGTACCTTTTTCACCGCTTCCGCCAGTCCATCCCCCAGCGGCACGTCTATCATCTCCCCCGATCGCCGTACCTTGAGTTCCACCACGCCTTTCTTCACGCCACGGCCTCCCACGGTCAGCCTGACCGGAATCCCCATCAGGTCCGCGTCGTTGAACTTCACGCCCGCCCGGTCGTCCCGGTCGTCGTAAAGCACTTCGAGCCCCACTTCGGCCAGGTCGTCGTAAACCGCTGCCGCTACATCCGATACGTGCGGGTCGCCGCCGGACAGGTCGACGAGGATGACCTGGAAGGGCGCCACGCTCACGGGCCAGCATATGCCGTGTTCGTCGTGGTGCCGCTCCACGATCGACGCTATGAGGCGGTCTATGCCGATGCCGTAACAACCCATTACGATGGGGCGGGATACATTCTCCCGGTCCAGGTAGCCCGTGTCCATGGCCTTGCTGTACTTGTCTCCCAGCTTGAAGATGTTGCCCACTTCGATGCCCTGGTCGGCCCGAAGGGCGCTGCCGCAGGAAGGACAGGCGCTGCCGTCGCCGGCCGCGGCGATGTCCGTGACCAGATCGGCCTCGTAGTCCCTGCCGTAATTCACATTGGCCACGTGGTAGTCGACCCGGTTGGCACCCGCGACCAGGTTGAAGCAGGACGGGATCAGGTCATCCACGACCAGCAGCGTACGGGACCGATCGATGCCCAGGGGCGACCCGAAGCCCGGTTCGGCCCCCACGGCGCGAATCTCCTCTGGTGTGGCGGGCCGGAGCTGGAGCGCGCCGACGGCGTTGGCCAGCTTGGTTTCGCTGAGTTCCATGTCGCCCCGGAGCACGGCGAATACAAAACGGTCCACCACCGTCTTTTCGACTGCCGCCTGTTCGTCCACCGCCGCGCCTTGTTCGTCCGCCATGGTTGCGACCATGAACAACGCCTTGGCGGTCTTCGTCTTCGGGATGTCCATGAAACGGGCAAGATCATCGATTGTGGCGGTACCCGGCGTGTGGATTTCCTCCAGGGGCAACTGGTCTTCCCGGGCCGGGGGTGTCTTTCTGCATCGGGCCACCTGCCTGTTGGCCCGGTAGCCGCAGGTTTCGCACGAGAGGATCGTGTCCTCGCCCGACGGCGACAGTTCCATGAACTCGTGGGCGTCCGATCCGCCCATCATCCCCGGGTCGCTGCGCACCGCCACCGCGTCGAGTCCGCAACGGCGGAATATGTTGGCATAGGCCTCGTATACCCTGTCGTACCAGGCGTCGAGATCATCGGCATCCGCGTGAAACGAGTAGCCGTCCTTCATGGTAAACTCGCGCACGCGGATCAGCCCGCCCCTCGGGCGGGGTTCGTCCCGGAACTTCGTCTGGACCTGGTACAGCAGGCACGGCAGTTGTCGGTAGCTCCGGATCACGTCGCGGACCAGCGACGTCACCAGTTCCTCGTGTGTCATGGCCAGGCAGAGGTCGCGGTCGTTCCGGTCCTTCAGCCGCGCCATTTCACTGCCGATCTGCTGCCAGCGTCCGCTTTCCCGCCAGAGTTCCGCGGGTTGCACGACGGGCAGCGAGACCTCCTGTCCGCCGATGGCGTCCATCTCTTCGCGGACGATGTCCTCTATGCGGCGCTTGACCCGCTGGCCGATGGGCAGATAGGCGAAGATGCCGGACGCCACCTGCCTTACGAGACCGGCGCGCAGGAGAAGCTGATGACTGATCAGTTCCGCTTCACCCTGGGGTTCGCGGTGGGTCTGGAAAAGGTATTCGGAAAGGCGCATGGGCGGTTCGCAACTCCGGATCGATATGACAGATTTTGATGACCGTAATGGACACTCCGGCGGCGCATAAGCGGAACATAAGCGGTGCAAAAGCGGCGCATAAGCAGCACATAAGCGGCGCATAAACGGTTGCCTTGGCACCGGCCGACGGTATATTCAAGAAAGGATTTGAAAACGCTCAAGACAAGCGTAAACACAGCCTGGCCTATGAGAACAGCCAGGCCAGAAACGATCGTCAAATGAACCGCATACCCGTCGCGTACGGTTACTGGAAAAGCGCCATTTCGGCGAAGTCCATGGGCGCCCGAACGCCGCTCTACGATGTGCAGTGGAACGACGACGGCACCGGACTGGTCTGGCTGGAACAGCGTTCGGACACCGGAGTGCTCGTCTGCCGCAGGGGCGACGAAGCGCCCTACGACCTGACGGACGGGCATGCCGTCCGGGGCGGCGTGGGCTACGGGGGCGGTGATTTCACCGTGGCGGATGACTTCGTCGTCTTCGCCGAAAAGGACGGCAGGCTATACCGCCAGTCCCTGGCCCCGGGATCGGCCAGGCCGATTACGCCCGCCTTCGGCGCGGCCGCCTCTCCGGTCGTGTCGCGGAACGGCGCGTGGGTACTCTACGTCCATACCTGTGAATCCGTCGACGTCATCGCCCTGGTCGACGGCGAGGGAAGCGGCTGGCCGGTCAACCTGGTGCGCGGCGCCGATTTCTACATGCAGCCGGCCTGGCACCCGGACGGCGAACGGATCGCATGGATCGAATGGGACCAGCCCCAGATGCCCTGGGACGGGACGAGGCTGAAGACCGCCCGGATCGAAACCGACCGCCGTTCCCTGGCAGAAGAGCAGTTGATCGCGGGCGACACGGATACACCAGTCTTTCAACCCGCCTTTTCTCAGGATGGGAAGTGGCTTTCCTATATCATTACAACCGGAGAGTGGGACGCCCTGGTCGTGCTGGACCTCGACACCGGGGAACGGCGCGTTCTGGTGGAGGGCACCACCCTGGCCGATCCGGCCTGGGTGCAGGGCGTGCGCGTATACGGCTGGGGGCCTGACGGCGATACCCTGTACTACCGTACCAATGAAAGGGGATTCGCGTCGTTGTGGAAAGTCTCGCTGGCCACGGGGCGGCGTACGAAACTGGACACGTCCCAATACACCTGGATGATGCAGCTCGCGGTCTCGCCGGCGAGAAACACCGTGGCGTGCATCGCTTCTTCGTCTACCGTCCCCGAGCGCGTGGTCACCCTGGATGAAAGCGCCCATACGGTACATCGCCGCAGCCAGTCGGAGATGATCCCCGATGCGGACCTGTCCGTTCCCGAATCGATTTCCTGGACGAACCCGGGCGGCGGCGAAGTGCATGGACTCTACTATCCGCCCGCCAGCAGCCGGTTCTCCGGATCGGGCAAGCCGCCGGCCATCGTCAGCATCCACGGGGGGCCGACGGGCCAGTCCAGGGCCGATTACGCGGCCGAGCTCCCCTTCTTCACCAACCGGGGCTATGCCTGCCTGTACGTAAACTACCGCGGAAGTACGGGTTACGGGCGCTCCTACATGACCGCCCTGCGTGAACACTGGGGCGAGTACGATAGGGATGACGCCGTCAGCGGCGCACATGCCCTCGTCGAACGGGAACTCGCCGATCCGGACCGTATCGTCATCAAGGGCGGCAGCGCGGGCGGATTTACCGTGCTGAACGCCCTCATCCATCATCCCGGGGTCTTCCGGGCCGGCCTGTGTCTCTACGGCGTGACCAATCTCTTCGGCCTGGCCACGGACACCCACAAGTTCGAGGCGAAGTACCTGGACCTGATGGTCGGGACGCTGCCCGAGCACAGCGACCGGTACCAGGCCTGGTCGCCCCTCTTCCACGCGGACCGTATCCGCGACCCGGTCGCCATATTCCAGGGCAGCGAGGACAAGGTGGTCCCGCAGGACCAGGCCGAATCCATCGTCGAGGTCCTGAAGCGGAATAAGGTGCCCCACATCTACCGGCTATACGAAGGCGAGGGGCACGGCTGGCGCAAAGTAGAGACGATCGTCGCCTTCTACGACGACGTGGAACGTTTTCTGAAGCGGTACGTGCTGTAATGCGCGCGGTTCGTCGGACGGCTCACGTGTTCGGCGGACTATTCGCGTGTTCGGCGGACTGTTCACGTGTTCGGCGGCTGGATCACTAGTTCGACCGGTGGGCCGTTTCCCGAGGCGGTACGCACGCAGATGCAATGGATTCAGAAGCAGATCACTCTTACGTCCAGGCCCCGGGGCTTCCACCTGGTGACGGATGAAATCATGAACCAGGTCCCCGAACTGGCCGGCATCGAGGTCGGCATCGCCCACGTCTTCATCTGCCATACCTCCGCTTCCCTCACCATCAACGAGAACGCGGCGCCGGACGTACGCGGCGACTTCGAGCGCCATATGAACCTCCTTGTTCCCGAGAACCACCCGCATTACCGCCATGACGAGGAGGGCCCGGACGACATGCCGGCGCACATCAAGGCTTCCATGATGGGGAGCAGCGTGTCCATACCCATCACCGCCGGCCGGTTGAACCTGGGCATCTGGCAGGGCATCTACCTCTGCGAACACCGGGACCGCGGCGGCGCACGGCGGCTCGTGGTCACCATCTACGGCAATACAGCCTGAAGGGAACCCAGTGGGAACGCTGGCGGACAAACTTACTATCGTATTTGCGGACGCCTTTGAATCAGCCGGCTATGATCGAAGCTACGGCGAAGTGCAGGTCTCCGATCGGCCGGATCTGTGCCAGTTCCAGTGCAACGGGGCGCTCGCGGCAGCCAAACAGTACCGGACCAACCCGAGGCAGATCGCGCAGGACGTGGTGGAATCCGTCTCCGCGCCTGAAGTGTTCGGCGAACTGTCCCTCGCCGGACCGGGTTTCATCAACATCGTGCTGCAGGACGACTTCATCGCCGCCCACATCCAGGAAGTATGCGAGGACGAGCGGCTGGGTTGCGAAACCGTCACGACGCCGGGGAGCATCCTCGTCGACTACGGGGGGCCCAACGTGGCCAAGCCGCTCCACGTCGGCCATCTCCGGGCCGCCATCATCGGCGAGAGCATCGTGCGGATCTGCCGATTCGTGGGCCACGAAGTGATCGGCGACGTGCACCTGGGCGACTGGGGCCTGCAGATGGGACTCATCATCGAGGGCCTCCGGGATCGCCAGCCCGGTCTGCCCTATTTCGATGCCGGTTATTCGGGGCCGTATCCGGAAGAACCTCCCGTGACCATCGGTGACCTGGAGGAGTTGTATCCCCAGGCCAGCGAGAGAGAAAAAAGCGACCCGGAATTCGCCGAGGCCGCGCGTCAGGCCACGGTGGAACTTCAGGCCGGACAACCGGGTTACCGCGCGCTGTGGCAACATTTCCGCGACGTGTCCATCGACGACCTCCGGCAGAGCTACGAGCTGCTGAATATCCATTTCGACCTGTGGCTCGGAGAAAGCGATACCCAGGACCGCGTCCACGGTCTGATCGCACGGTTGAAGAAGGAAGGCTATGCCCGGGAAAGCCGGGGCGCCCTGGTCATAGAAGTCGACGACCCGGATGACAAAGAATCGATCCCTCCGCTGATGCTGGAGAAAACCGACGGCGCGGTACTTTACGGCACGACCGACCTGGCGACCATCGACCAGCGCATCGAGGAATATCGGCCCGACCTCATCCTTTACGTGGTCGACAACCGCCAGCAGCAGCATTTCAGGCAGGTTTTCAAGGCTTCCTACAAGACCGGTGTGGCGCCGGAGTCGACGCGGCTGGAGCACAACGGCTTCGGGACCATGAACGGGAAGGACGGGAAACCCTTCAAGACCCGCGAAGGCGGGATCATGAAGCTGAAGGACCTGATCGAACTGGTGACCGATCACGCGATGGCGCGTATCGAAACCATCGAATCGATCCGCGAATATGACGAGGACGAGAAGGAGCACATCGCCCGCATCGTGGGCGTGGCCGCCCTGAAGTACGCCGACCTGATGAACCACCGCACGAAGGATTACGTCTTCGACCTGGACCGGTTTTCATCCTTCGAGGGCCGCACGGGCCCCTACATACTCTACGCCGCCGTGCGGATCAAGTCGGTGCTGCGGCGGGCCGGCGACCGCGGTCTCCAATCGGGCGGGATCATGGCGCCCCGAAGCGAGCCGGAACGCGACCTGGATCTCAAGTTGTCCGAACTGCCCGCGGTGGTCGACCTGGCCTTCGAAACCCGGGCGCCGAACCACCTGTGCGAATATGCTTTCCAGCTTGCCACGGCCTATAACCGGTTCTACCATACCCACCACATCCTGAACGAGGAAGATGTGGACCGCCGGGCCTCCTGGCTCTCCCTGTCGGGCGTAACGCTGCGCGTGCTCGAGCGAGTGCTGGACCTGCTCGGTATCGAGGTGCCGAGGCGCATGTAGTGCGGCGGTTGTCCCTGTTGCGCGGCGGTTGTCCCTGCTGCGCGGCGACTGATCTCCACCCCATGGCTTTGTGAAAGTGACAAACATCGATATGAACATCGTCTACCTCCATTCCCATGACACCGGGCGGTACATCCAGCCCTACGGCCACGCCATTCCGACACCGGCCTTGCAGCAGCTGGCGGAAGAAGGAGTGCTGTTCAGGTCGGCCTACTGCGCGAACCCGACCTGCTCGCCGAGCAGGGCGGCCCTGCTCACCGGACAGTGGGCACACAGCTGCGGCATGTTCGGCCTGGTCAACCGGGGCTGGTCGGTCCATCATCCCGAGCGGCTCATCATGCACACCCTGCGACAGGCGGGGTACGAAACGGTGATGGCCGGATTCCAGCACGTGGTAAAGAACCTGGATGACGCCGGGTGGTCCCGCATCCTGCCGCAGGGCACCGGTGACGACAGGGCGCCGGCCGAGGAACTTGCCGCGTCCTTCCTGTCGGAATCCCATGACCGGCCCTTCTTCCTGGACGTGGGCTTCGGCGAAACCCATCGCAGAGGAGCGGGCTTCGCGCCGCAGCCTGACGGGGAAGCACCGACCGACCCCCGTTTTGTGCGCCCGCCGGCGCCATTCCCCGATACGCAGGAACTTCGTCGGGATATGGGTCTTTTTATCGATGCCGCCCGTACGCTGGATCGTAAGATGGGGCGCGTGTTGGAGGCCATCGACCGGGGCGGGTTGAGGGACGACACCCTGGTCATCTGCACCACCGATCATGGCATTGCCTTCCCCATGATGAAGTGCCACCTCACCGACCACGGCATGGGCGTCATGCTCATTCTGCGCGGTCCGAAAGGATACAGCGGCGGCAAGGTGATCGATGGCATGGTGAGCCACATCGACGTATTTCCCACCGTGTGCGAGTTGGCCGGGATCGAGCGGTCGGCCTGGCCGGACTGGCTGCAGGGCGTTTCGCTGGATCCTCTGGTGCGGGGCGAAGCCGAAGAGGTGCGGGACGAGGTCTTCGCCGAGGTGAATTACCACGCGGCCTACGAGCCCCAGCGGGCCGTGCGGACCCAGCGCTGGAAATACATCCGGCGATACGGAGACCGCGAACTTCCCGTCATGACGAACTGCGACGCATCGATCACGAAATCTGCGCTGATAGAGCAGGGCTGGCGCGACCGGTCCGTACCCCGAGAGCGGCTGTACGATACCGTGTTCGATCCGGCCGAGACCAGCAACCTGGCCGAACAGCCCGAATCCGCGGGCGTGTTGCGCGACATGCGCGCGCGGCTGGACCGCTGGATGGCTTCAACGGAAGATCCCCTGGTCGATCACGATGTCGTGCCCCCGGATCCCGGCGGCGTACTGAACCGTCCCGGCGACCTTTCCGCGGCCGATGACCCCCAGTACTCCGTCTGAGCCAAGCACACCATCTGAGCCGTGCACACTGTCTGAGTCATGCAACCCGTCTACCTGAACCACCTCCTCGTGTTTGTCGACCGGTATACCTACCGCGCCCTGTCCGCTTCCGGGTTTCTGAACGAATACTTCGCCTGTTCAGAGGAGCGGACGACCCACGACCAGGCCACGGGCATGTCCTGGACCGGCCGTTACTTCTACGGCCGTCATACCTATTTCGAGTTCATGAATCCGGACAAGACTTCCTGGGCGCCTCGCGACGGCCTGGCGTTCGGCATTGAGTCGGAGGGCGGATCGGCAACGCTGGCGCGGCGACTGGAACAGGGAACGGGTCGGGACGTGCGGCGGTATATACGCAACAGGAGGTACCAGGACCAGGACATCCCGTGGTTCTGGTCCGTCGAGATGCCGCGCCGGGACGACGCCCGGCTGATTTCCTGGGTAATGGAATACGACCCGGGGTTTCTCGGCAGTTGGGCGCCCCACATGCCTCCGCGCCAGTCGGTTTCGGATCAGGCCGACATCACGCGCAGCGGATTCCTCACGCGCTATCGCGCCGCCATCGGCGACGATTTGTCTGGCCGGCTGTTCCGGGACATCACGTCGGTGACCGTGACGCTGCCGCCAGATGAGGCCGATCTGCTCGAAGTGGAACTCGGTATCTACGGATACGTCGCAGCGGATTCGAGGAAGGGGAAAGTGGATCCAGGGGAAGATAGTGAAACCGGGATCGAACCGATGACTTCCCTTGAAAGGACGAAGTTACGCGGACCCGATCTCGAAATCGTTGTGGAGCGGATTCCTCCGACCGATGATCGCGATGGACCAGGGAGCTACCGCGATGGGCCAGGGAGTTACCGCGATGGACCAGGGAGTTACCTCGATGGACCAGGGAGCAACCGCGATGGAACAGGGCGCAACCGTGGCGGATCGGGGCAGGTCGGCGAGGTTAGCAGCACCGGCGGGATCGGAGGCATCACCGCCTTTACCATGGAAACGCATCCCGTTTCCGTAACCACGACCCACACCTTCGGTCCCGCGTGCCGCCTTACCGTGGACAGGACGGGCAAGGCGGCCTGGTCGTTCGACTGCATAGCGGGGTGACATCAGTCTACGATTCGGCCCCTGGACCTCTGGTCCGAAGTTCGATTCGGATGGCCGGCCGTGCAGACGCGACACCGTCTAAGGCGTCTCTCCGCATCCCGCCGCGGGACACGTCCTGCACAGGTGCCGGTTCAGGAGGTGGGTTGCCGCCAGCAGGAAGCCGCCGGTTACATGGAGGATGACCTCGAAGCTCCCTTCGGCCGCGGTGAAACCCGTAACGATAATCCCCACCGCCAGCACGAGCGTCAGAAACGCCCGCCACTGCCTGTGGTACCTGACGCCGGCGACCACGCTCCCGACTGCTAGAAGGACGGCGCCGACTATGGCGAATTCGGCGGGTTCGCTGGCAAGAAAACCCAGACCCACAAGGGGCAGAAACGTGATCAGCAGCGGCACGGCCATGCAGTGGATCGCGCACGCCGTGGAAAGGAACGCGCCTGCGTTGTCAACGGCTCCTCGACTGATGTGATGTATCATTTCATCTCCAGGTCTCAAGGAAGATGGTTGAAACCGGCTCATCCGGCGCCGCGCACCCTGCCAAGACCGACCCATGCGCCCACGCTCACCAGCCCGACCAGTATGGTCAGCGTCGATAGCGGAACCGCGGAGCGCCGGGTCACGTCGCCCAGTGACTCGTCGACAAACTGAAATCTCGGTATGCTGGGAAGTACCTCCGCCGACATCTTCTCTCCGGCCAGTATTGCCGGCACGAAGAAGGAACGCCACTGATCTGCGAATTCGCGCACCTGCGACTGGAACCGGGCGAAACGCGCATCACCTGTTCCTGCCGCGTCGATAAGCATTTCCTGGACCAGAAGCGCAGGGGAAAGGAACCGGTATCGACGGACCAGTTCACTTTGCTCTTCACGACGTATCTGGTGTTGCGCCGACACCTCCTCCAGTCGCTGGTTAACTGCTTCCGTGGCGGCCCAGGCGAGGGCTGCCCTGTTGGATTCATCCGCAACCGCGCCACCCGCCAGTTCCGGATGGTCCTCGAGGTAGCGGGCGAGCAACTCGCTGCGGCGGCTTACCGCATCGTTCGAGGCTTCGCGCTGGGCAGTGATCATCTCCACCCGGGAGGGCAAGGGGTGGAACAGGCCCGCCGCGATGTTGATTGCGGCCGGCAGCACCACCACCAGTACGAGCCAGGCACCTACCAGCACCGTGGCGTTCCATGCGGATGACCGACCCAGACTGTTCACCCACGCGGTAAGGGAGAACCAGAACAGTGCGTATATGGTCAGCGCCGCACACCAGAGCAGCGCCCTGCCGGAAGGCTCCGACGATCCCAGGCTGCCGGTGATCAGTATGCCGAGTACGGAAACCCCTATGGCCACGGCCATGACCAGCAGTGCCCGGAATGCGAGTTTCGTGGCCACGATGCGGCGCGCCGAAACAGGTTGGGAAAGCGTCAGCGCCAGGGTGCCTTGCTCCCGCTCCCCCGACAACACGTTGAAACTCAGGGCCAGCACGAGCAGGGGCAGCAAATAGACCGCCACAAAGGCCAGATCGAATCGGCCGACCATAAGGTTGAGGGGATTCTCCACCTCGCCGTTCTGAAGGAAAGTGGTCTCGTTGGTGTTGATGCTGACATCGTAGTAATACGGCAGGAGATCGCTTTGCCCTACCGCCAGGGCGGTCAGCGGTCCGGGTTCAAGCGCGACGGACCGGGCCCCCCGTGCTCCACCCATCACGTTGGCGGCGCGGGGATCGCGGAACGGGGAGGAAGGCTCGCTTCCGTTTTCTATGGCGATCAGTTCGCGTTCCAACGCGTCGGTCCGTTCGACATTCCCGTCACGCACGACCTGCACGGTGTGTTCCTGGAAACGGACCCAGGACATGCCGTTGGCCAGCGCGTAGGCGAAGAGGACGACAAAAAGCGGCAGTACGATCCGCAGGATACGGTCGGCGGCAAGTAGCCGCCACTCGTTTATCAGGATGGTTTTCGTAGTCATGGTCCCCATGGTCAGGCCACCTCCGCGCGGCGCACGGCGGCCACTACGGCCACAAACGCACCGGCCAGCCAGAGCCCCAGAACCAGGAGCGACAGGGCCCGGTTCTGAAGGACCCACGCCATTGTCGGGGCGTCGTATTGAAAGGGCGGCATCTGCGACCAGAGATCGGCGGCGGCAAGGTAAACTTCACCGGTACGGGAGTTCTCGGTCAACTCTCTGTTCAGGCGTTCAACCAACACCCGGCGGTAATCCTCCGCGGCGGCGGCGAAGTGCCGGTGCTGTTCGACATCCGTCCCGGCCAGGCCCATGGAAAGCGTCCGGACCGCCAGCAGGGGCGCCGTCACCGCAAGCGCCTCGTGCACGTACCCCTGGCGCTCGAAGGTGCTCCACAGGGAACCGTAATTGCGGTCGTAGATCTGGTTGCCGAATTCCTCGCTTTTCTGCAGAAATACACCAATGGCGTTTATGGGGAGGTCCTCGACTTTTTCCAGATTGTACTGATCGAGCAGTTCCTGCGTCGAAGCGGCCCGGTCGGGACGCTCGATGCCGTCCACGCCACTGGCCATCTCACTGCCAAGGGTTTGAGTGAACTCCACTGCCGACGGTGTCGGGTACAGCCACTTCGACAGATCCACCGCGACACGCGGCGCCACGAGGCCGTTAACCACCCAGATGGCCAGTAGAATCACCAGTGCGGTCCGCGCCGAAGGGGCCCGTGCCGAGACGGCGAGAGACAGTCCGATAAACGTCGCGAAATAAACCAGGTAGACGCCGGTCAGCACGGCGCCTCGGACTATTGGGGATGTCGCCGGACCGGGGCTTCCTATGACGATGGCGGCCGCCCCGACGAGTGCCGCGGGTACCAGGAGCAGCGCCAGGGCAGCGGCTACGCCGAGGGCCTTGCCCAACGCGAGCTCAAGGCGTCCGACGCCCGTAGCCAGCAACTGCCGCAGCGTTCCTCGCTCCCGCTCGCCGGCGAGGGCGCCGAAGGTCAGCAGGATGATGAGCAGCGGCACCAGGTGCTGAAGGACCTGCGCCGCCGTCAAGGCGCCGAAGCGCTGCGCGGGTGTCGCGTCCTGTGCCGGACGTAACAGGAAATCGTTCTGCCTGTGGGCTTCAAGAAATACCGACGTCCCCGCATAGGAGTCCACGCCCTCGTCGACAAAGGACAACGCCAGCCGCGGCTTGAATGCGTAGACGCCGTAGTGGGCCGCGGAATGGGGGTTCTTCTCGCCCTGCGATTCCCAGTGATCACGGGCGGTGGCCTGTGCGGCGGCCAGTTCCTTCTGCGCATTGCGCGCCTGGACCCATCCGGTTCCCAGCGAGACCAGGAGCAGTGCGCCAATCAGTGCGGCACACCATCGGAAGCGGCCATCCCGCACCACGTCCATAAACTCCTTGCGGACAATATGCCTGATCATGGTTGGCTCCTATTCGTGCATGTGATCCAGATAGATGCGTTCGAGGTCCGCGTGGCCGATCTCATCGGTCGTCATCTCCGCGACGAGTCGACCATATCGCATGATTCCGATCCGCGAGCCGGACTCCTTTGCGCGGAACAGGTCGTGGGTCGCCATCAGCACCGCGACGCCCCGTTCCTTGAGTCGTTCAAGCAGTTCGGAGAATTCATTCGACGCCTGGGGATCGAGGCCCGATGTCGGTTCGTCGAGGAGCAGGGCGTCGGCCTCCTTGGCGATGGCGATCGCGTTGCCGACTTTCTGCCGCATGCCCTTCGAGTATTCGGAGACGCGGGAATGAACCGCTTCCGGCTGCAGACCTGCTTCGACGAGGATCTCGGAAAGCCTTTCCGTTGACAAAGACTCCTTCCCGCCCAGCGCCGAGAAGTAAGCCAGGTTTTCCAGGCCGCTCAAGTTGCGGTAGAGCATGACCTGTTCGGGAATATAGGCCAGGTGGTTCTTGGATTTCAAAGGCTCGTCGGCAACGTCCATCCCCATCACGTGCACGCTTCCGGAGGTCGGTTCCAGAAACCCCAGGAAAAGATGGATCGTAGTCGTCTTGCCGGCGCCGTTGGGGCCAAGAAGACAGTAGATTTCAGTTGGATCGACACGCAGGTCCAGGCCGGCGACAGCCTCCAGCTCGCCGTAACGCTTGGACAGCGACCGTGCCTCGAGCACGGGTGTCGAAGTTCCATCGGCTGCTGCGGCATGTTTTTGAGTCGCGTCGGCCGTCGCTACCTCGCTTTCATTGTTCATCCTGGATTCCGGACCGGTTTCCATGGATTCTCCCTCCGGGAAATTGGATATGCGGAATCGCATCCGCGTCTTTGGCGCGTCTGCGGATTCTAAATACGCGAAATCGTTCACCCATGCGCCGGGCGGCCAACGATAGACCGGTAGTCATCGATCGACCGGCAACGGCGTTGGGCATCAGCGATTGATCATGCTATGGGACTGGAGGGGTATTCAGGCGGGTGGCGCCCGGGAGTCCTTGCCGTGGATCTCCGCGTTGCGGGGGTGATCCTGGGCATATACGAAGGAGATTCGGCGAAGCGAAGCATCGAGTGCCTCGGGAACGCCTGAGAGATCGGTGGAATCGATAATCGGCTGACTCTGGACGTGGCACGCGACACAGGAATCGTTTAAGCACTCTTCGTCGTCGTCGTGGTCATGGGGCATCGTCGAGAGAACGAAGAGGGCGATGGCAGTCATCGCGCCCCAGCGCTGGAGAGTCAACCATTTTTGTCGCATGTCGACGAACCTAGCACAACTTGAAAACCGTGTCAAGCGGCTTCCATATTATCGGGTTACCTGTGTATATCGTCGTGCTTCCTACGTATCTACGTTGTATATATGCTTTATATACGCGGCACGACCCGATGCTCTTGTAACTAACTTATACTGCATCACCGGCCGGTACACCGAGATCCGTCAGCTTTCGGAGGGGTGTTTCCACGTGGATATCTGCCAGGCTGCGCGGACGAAATGGCTCCTTCCAGGTCAACCTGCCCACATCGGTCTCGATCTCGCCGGTACCCCACAACAGCCGGACCTGTTTCCCCCTTGGGCCCCAGACGGCCGGGTCTGTGGGGCCGAAAAGACCTATGACGGGCGCGCCCGCCGCCGCGGCCAGGTGGGTCATGCCCGAATCGTTGCCAATCATGGCATGGCACCGGCCGTACAGGTCGGCCATGTCATCGAGCGGCCGGTCCGCCACGATATACACGTCCTGATCCGGGATGTACGGGAGGATGCGGCGGCGTACCGTATCGTCCGCCGGCCCAAAGGTGACTACCGCCCTGTAGCCCCTGTCGATCAGGCGTTCGATCAGCGCCGCGTACCGGTCCGCCGGCCAGCATTTCGCCAATCCCCCGCTACCGGGATGTATGGCGACCAGGGTGCGGTCCGAAGGCAGATTCTGCATATCCGCCGTTGCCGTGCTCAAGGGAAGGCGAATCGTGGGCGGTTCGTCAATGGTGTCCACGCCAAGGGGCTTCAAGACATCCATCAACACACCAGTCATGTGGACCCTGCGTCCGTCGGAAGGCCGGGTCCGCCCGGTCAGCACCGGGCCGGATGCGAACCTTCTGAGGTTCTCCGCAAACACCCCGTCGGGATCGGGCAGGTAGGAGAGGATCGCGTCGTATTGCCGAAGGTCCCGCGAAACGGAGCCCGGGGGCGTGCCGCCGGGTGCGAACAAGGGAGTGTATCTACGGTCGTCGATCGCCAGCACCCTGTCCACGTATCTACACTGTTTCAGCAGCGAAAGGCGGACCGGGTCGCCCATCATGTCGATGGAAATGCCGTCGTAACGCTTCTTCAACGCGGTGAGTACGGGGAGCGTGAGGATAAGGTCCCCGACCGCGCCCGACCGGATGATCAGAACGCGCTTCATGCTTCCAGGTCGAAGGTGGCGCCGACTCCCGAATCCGCTGCCCGTTCATAGGCCAGCCGCGCGGTGACCGCGTCTTCCATGGCGTAACCCACGGATTTGAATACGGTGATCTCCGATTCACCGGTTCGTCCTTCCTTCCTGCCGGTCACCAGTTCGGTCAGTTCGGCGCGGATGTGATCCCTGGAGATGTCGCCCGACCGCAGAGGAACGATGATGTCGCCCGCTTCCTCGAAAGCGCCTTCATACGTATCGACGAAAACGCGGGCCCTCCGGATCAACCCGGCGTCCAGTTCCTGCGAATCGGCGGTGTATACGCCCACGGCGTTCACGTGCGTGCCGGGACGAACCAGGCCGCCGTTGAAGAGGGGCGTCTTGCTGGACGTGCAGACCGCCAGCACGTCCGCTTCGGCCGCGCAATCACCGGCGGTTTCCACCAGGCGGCAGGACATCCCCCGGGATGCGAGTTCATCTGAGAAAGCGCGTCCCCGCTCGGGCGTCCGGTTGTACACGACGATCCGTTCGATGGGGCGGACCGCCATGATCGCGTCCACGTGGAACCGGCCCTGGACGCCCGTCCCGATAATGCCCAGAACCTTCGCGTCCTCACGGGCCAGGTATTTCGTGGCCACCGCGGACGCCGCCGCAGTCCGGATCCCGGTGAGAAAGGTGGCGTCCATCAGGGCGATGAGCCGGCCGGTCTCCGCGTCGCACAGCACGTAGAACCCCGTGATCATCGGAAGGCCCCGGGCAGGATTGTCGTGGAACGCCGAAACGACCTTGGCGCCCAGCGTATTCGATCCGGCGAGGTAGGCCGGCATGAAGAGCGCAACGGAGGGCCGGTCCGCTACGTGGACGGGCAGTCGGACCGGAACGTCGTCCTTTTCGCTCGCGGTCCGAAACCCCGCTTCCACGGCTTCGATCACATCCGGCATGGTGAGGACGGAAGCCATGTCGGATCTCGACAGTAGACGTACCCGGCTCATGCAAGTCTCCAATCGGAAGGCGGTATCCCAGGGTGCCGGGCGACCGAGAAACTGATTGCCCGGGCAGGCAGCCCGGATTAGATTGTATAATCGTCCTTGAAGCTGCAATCAATGACAATCTGTTCGAATCTGTGCAGTACAGGCTCACCGCCGAACCCCTCGATCCGGGTCGCCGGGAGCCCAACGCAACCGTCCGGCCCTGGCGCCGGACATGCACCAGGGAGTTGGTATGCGCGAACGCCAGAAGGAACTCCGGAGACAGCGGTTCCGCAAGGAGCAGAGGCGTAAGGCCGCGATCCGAGATATGAAGAGAAAGCGCAAGGTAAAGCCGTCGAAGTAGCCAGTCCGGATTCCCCGACAGGTGAAGCATGAACGACACATCGGATGCGGCGAAGGATTACGTCCTCCACACGGCCCAGGAACACAACGTCAAGATCATCCAGTTGTGGTTTACGGACATACTGGGCTTTCTGAAGAGTTTTTCCATCACCGTGGAGGAGCTGGAAGACGCCCTGGAAGACGGCGAAGTCTTCGACGGCTCATCCATCGAGGGATTCATCCGGCACAGCGAGGAGGACATGATCGCCATGCCGGATCCCAGTACGTTCCAGATCCTGCCGTGGCGTCCGGACGCCCGCAAGAGCGCCGTGGGCAGCATGTTCTGCGATATCCTCGAACCCGACGGCGCCCGGCCCTACGAAGGCGATCCGCGCCAGATCCTTAAAAAAAGCATCCAGCGCGCGGCGGAACGCGGTTTTACCTTCTACGTCCAGCCTGAACTGGAATATTACTACCTCAAGTCCAGCGAAGGTCCGCCCCAGCCCCTCGACCAGGGCGGCTACTTCGACCTCACGCCCCTGGACTGGGCGACCGACCTGCGGCGCGACACCGTCATGGCCCTCGAGGAGATCGGTATCGGCGTCGAGTTCAGCCACCACGAAGGCGGTCCCAGCCAGAGCGAGATCTCCCTGCGGTATACCGACGCCATGACCATGGCGGACTACACGATGGCCTACCGCCTCGTGGTGAAAGAGGTGGCCCTCCGGCACAACGTGTACGCCACCTTCATGCCCAAGCCCCACGCCGGCCACAACGGAAGCGGGATGCATATGCACCTTTCGCTCTTCCGGGGGGACACCAACGCCTTTTTTGACGAAGACCGGGAATACCACCTGTCGGAAACGGGGCGGGCCTTCATCGCCGGGCTGATGCGCCATGCTCCCGAGACCATGCTGGTCACGAACCAGTGGGTGAATTCCTACAAGCGGCTGATCGCCGGTTACGAGGCCCCGCTCTTCGTCTCCTGGGCGTTGCGCAACCGGGCGGACATGATCCGGCTGCCCACCTACAACCCCGCGAAACACGAAGCCATGCGCGTGGAGTACCGCGCTCCCGATCCATCCTGCAACCCGTACCTGGCCTTCGCCGTCATCCTGTCGGCGGGCCTGGCGGGCATCGAGAACGGGTACGAACTCGGTCCCCCCGCGGAAGTCGACCTGTACGGCATGTCCCACGAAGAACGGCGAAAGCTGGGCATACAGTCCCTGCCCAGGGACCTGAATGAGGCGATCAAGCTGGCGGAAGGAAGCGAACTGCTGGTGGACTGTCTCGGTGAGGAGGTCTTCGACAAGCTGATCGAAAACAAGCGGGAGGAGTGGGAACGCTACCGGTCACAGGTCACCGATTACGAACTGAAAACCTATATGTCGCTGCTGTAGGATCGATTCAGGCGCTGTCCTCAATCACCGTCCTCAGCGCGTCCTCAGCACGTCCTCAGCGCGTCCACAAACGCCGTCCTCGATCACCGTCCTCAAACGCCGTCCTCAACCACCGTCGCCTCTGACGTGTTCCGCAGCGAGCACGCGCCGGGCGGCGTCCGGATCATCCGCGACCAGCGCCACCAGGCTTCGATCACCGGCCCGTTCGACGATCCGAAGGCTGCGGATGCCGATCCTGGCGTCCGCCAGGCGCCTTGCCACCTCCGCCAGCGCTCCGGGGCGGTTTTCCAGGTCGAGCACAAGGGCGTCCTCGGTTACCGCGCGGTACCCCGCATCCATCAGTATCCTGAGCGCGGCGTCATAACGGTCCACGCGCAATACGATGATGCCGCTCTCCCCCACCACGCGGGCCTCAATGAATTCGATGTTGATATCGGCACGGGCGAGTGATTCGGAGACGGCCGCCAGGGTGCCGGGAGGCTCTTTTACCGGAATAATGATTTCATTCATGCGGTTTTCTCGGTTTCTCGCTGCATATCGTCAATGAATTCCTCAAGCGTATCCCAGGAAACGCCGGGCAGGGCAATGAGATGCGCTATGTCGCCGGAACCGGCCAGCACCCATTTGTCCATTATGGACTTCGGCGGCCGAGGAAAGACGACCGTGACCGAGCAGGGATTACGCCAGGCCTTCACGCCGATCTCGTTCAGCGCCTTCTCCGCATAGGCCGCTTTCCGCAGGGACTCGCCGACCAGATCCCGGAACCCGTCGTCGCCATGCAAGCGCAGGGCATACCAGAGCATCAGGGGTGTAATCGCGTTTCTGGATCCGCTTACCGTGGTATCGAGCGCGCCCACGTATTCGACCGATCGGGATATGCGTTCCATGTGGGTCCTGCGAACCATGGCCACGCCGCACGGCAGGGGCGATCCGATCATCTTGTGCCCCGAAATGGAAATGCTGTCGGCGCCATCGCCGAAGTGCCAGGGAGGCGGGTCGTCCACGAAGGGCAGGATCATGCCGGAAAAGGCCGCGTCGACGTGAATATACACGTTCGGCGTACATTGTCTTTCCAGGACTTCCCGAATGCGGTCCAGCCGGTCGATGGCGCCCGTCATCGTCGTGCCGACGTTGGCAAACACGATGGGCGGCACGTCTCGGTGTATCCGGATGCTCTCCTCCAGGTCCCGGTAGTCCATTTCACCGGTGTGATCGCTTCGAATCATGATATTGCGCGTGTGCTGCAACCGCAGTATCTTACTGACGCTGTAATGCGTGTCCTCGGAGAAGTAGACGATGCCGTCCGGATAGAGCTCGCGGGCGAGATAGAGGCCGTACATGTTCCCCTCCGTCCCGCCGTTGGTGACGTAACCCCAGCAGTCTTCGTTACCGATCCCCGTCAGGCGGGCAAACGTCATGATCACCTCGCGTTCGAAGTCGTGGGTGTTCATGCGGAAGTTGCTGCCCGAAAACGGATCGCCCAGGTTGTTGACGGCAAACTCCATGAAACGGAAGAGCGGGGCGTAATCGAACCGGTGATTGCACGGATAGCCTATGGATACCCTCCTGAGGGAGGTCAGTCGCTCGTAGAGCGCATCCAGCCTTGCCGCGCTTCGCTCGTCGAGCACGGCCGAATCGGCGACCGGGTCAGTGAATGCAGGTCTCGTGGTCATAACGTGTCGTCGTTTCCTCGGGTTTGTTGCGCTGTGTCCGTCCCTTACCGTTACTCCTTTGATGCCCCTCATGGTTAGACGGGGATGAAGAGGGAAGCGTTCCAGCCTCCCGGAGAGATCCGCGGCCAGGGTCGACCACGGCAGGTATAAGTTATGCAAAACCGATCAGGGAGTCAGGAAATAACGAACAGCCGAACGGTACAAGATGCGGGAGATGCCGGACCACCGGTAATCATCGACGCTAACCGACTGGCCGCCATCGACTGGATGCGCGGCCTTGTCATGGTCCTGATGGCCATCGATCACGCCAGCCTGGCGTTCAACGGCGGCCGGCTCAGCGGCGATTCGTGGTACGCGCATGAACCGGGAACCGCTCTCCCTGCCGCCCAGTTCTTCACGCGCTGGATTACCCACCTGTGCGCACCGACTTTCGTCTTCCTGGCCGGGACCGCGCTGGCGCTGAGTTTCGAGCGGCGCCGACTTGCCGGAGCCCGGGACCGCGACCTGGACCGGCACCTGTTCAAGCGGGCGCTCGTCATTCTGGCCTTCGAATTGCTGTGGTGGTCTCCGTTCGGCCTCCAGGTCCTCTTCGCCATCGCCATGGGCCTGATCTGCATGATCCCCTTACGGCGCCTGTCCACCCGCACGTTGCTGATCGCCGCCCTTTCGATCCTGTTCTTGTACGAAGCCGTGTTCTGGGGCATCATGCAGCTGGGCGGCATAACGGCCGACATGATTCGCGAAGTGACGAAAATGCCGGTTCCGGACGGGGGATTCGATCAGGAAGCGATGAGCGAGGCGACCGCCCAGGTCCGCAACCTGGGCTGGATAAGCATTTTCAACCCGTTTTTTCATCCGGGGCTGCTCGTCAAGATCGGCCCCATACCCCTGTGGGTGCAGTACCCCTTTGTGCCATGGCTGGGCATGATGATCCTTGGCTGGCTGCTGGGACGTTACCTGGTGCAACAATCGCTCGCCCCGGCGTCGTCGCCCAATGTCTCAAGTGGCTCGAACGTCGAAGCGTCCGCCGGCGCGCCACCTGCCGTCACAAAGCCCGCGCCCGCCGGCGCGCCACCTGCCGTCACAGAGCCCGCGCCCGTCGGCGCGCCACGGTCCTCGATGCCCATCGAGCGCCTGCTGGTCATATCGGGGCTTCTGGCACTGGGGCTATTCGTGCTGTTCCGCGCCTGGAATGGCTATGGCAATATGCTTCTTTTACGCGAAGACTTCTCCCTTGTGCAGTGGCTTTATGTCAGCAAGTACCCGCCAAGCCTGACCTTCGCGTTGCTGGAATTGGGTCTCATGGCGGTGATGCTGGCCGGTTTCTTCCGGTACCAGCGAACGATGAAGGGTCCTGTACGCACCTGGAATCCCCTGCTCGTATTCGGCCAGACCGCCTTCTTCTTCTACCTGATCCACATGCACATACTGATGTTCAGCGCGCTGGCCATGGGCATGTTCATGAATCAAGGCGTGAGCGCCGCCTACCTTGGCGCCCTCTGTGTGCTGGTCCTGCTCTACCCCCTCTGCCTGTGGTTCCGCCGCTTCAAGGCACGCCGGCCCAAAGGCTGGGTGAGGTATATCTAACTCGGCTTCCCAGCCTGTTTACAATACACATGAACAGTGCCAATCCGCTTTAGTCCAAAGGTAGTCGGAGCAGGATCTGTTCGATGGAATCCTGAATGCCGTTGACAGATTCCTTGATCTCTCCAATTTCGGATTCAACGTGTTCGAACCGCTGAATGACGTCCGTTCGGACGACCTGGATCTCGTTTCGGACCTCCTTGATGTCGTTTCGAATCTCCCCGATGTCGGATTCAACGTGTTCGAACCGCTGATTGACGTCCGTTCGGACGACCTGGATCTCGTTTCGGACCTCCTTGATGTCGTTTCGAATCTCCCCGATGTCGGATTCAACGTGTTCGAACCGCTGATTGACTTCGGTTCGGAACTCCCCGAATTCGGATTCAACGCGATCAAACCGCTGATTGGCGTCCGTTCTTGAAGAAAGTACAAGGTCTTTAAGAACATCTATTGAGCGCAATATCTGTTCTTCCGTGTTCGTATCCGAGATACCTTTCAACATGACCACCTCCTTGTGAAACTGTATAAACTGATAGGTCGACGACACACGCATATGATCCAGGAACGGGTTCTGGCCATGATGCAGATTACGCGCGGCATCGCACACGTCTTAAAGGTTTAGTCAGCATTGAAAGGGTGATATCGTATGTTTTTTGCTTGATCCATCGCCGACAGAAAGGAAACCCGCACCCGCGCCACAAACTGTGCTCGGGCGTGGCGGTCACCTGACTATGCAAGTCGGTGAAGAGGAGGGCGGAACGTCTGACGGTGATATGACGCTGCGACGGCTGGAGATACCGTCGTTTTAATCGCGCCGGCCTACCACCCCGGCGGATTGTCCTGCCAGGTGCGGCCGATGTAGTCGAAGAAGGTAATGATGAGGAGGATGAGCAGCCAGAAGATGGCGGCGGCGGCGGCGAGCTTGGTCTGGCCGGGGCTGAACTTCAGGTGCATGAAGTACAGGATCACCAGGATGGCCTTCACGCTGGCGATGGCCATGGCCACAGGCGTATTGAGAAAGCCCAGCTCCATGGTGGCCGCCCACACGGTCACGGCGGTGAGGACCAGCAGCGCCGTGAAGATGAACAGGTAGTTGGCCGAGGTCGCAATATGGGGGCCGTGGTGGTTACCGTGGCCGCCCTCGGCTTGGTCGCCGCCTTCGGCGTGATGTACGTGTTTGGCGTGTTCCGTCATGATGGTTTCCCTATACGGCCAGCCCGCCGATGAGGTACAGCAGCGGGAAGAGGAAGATCCAGACCAGGTCGACAAAATGCCAGTACAGGCCGAAGTTCTCGATCGGCGCATAGTACTCGGTGGTGAACTTGTCCTGCCAGACGCGGATCAGCAACCAGACGATGAGCACGAGCCCGATCAGGACGTGCAGGCCGTGCGTCCCGGTCATGCAGAAGTAGAAGCTGTAGAACAGCTGGATGGACTGCCCGTCTCCCAGGCCGGTCCACAGGAAGTTGTATCCGGGAATCAGGCCGTCGTGCAGCTTGTGGGAGTACTCGATGTACTTGTTCACCATGAACACGAGTCCGAGTATGAGGGTCAGCACCAGGAAGATCAGTATGTGGTTCTTCTTGCCGAGTTGGGCCGCGCGGACCGCGAAGGCCATGGTGACGCTGCTGGTGATGAGGGCGACGGTGTTCAGGCCGCCAAGGAAGACATCAAGGTTCTGGCTGCCGATGACGAAGGAATCGTAATACTCGCTCCGGTAGATGGAGTAGCCCAGGAAGAACCCGCCGAAGAACATCACTTCCGTCAGGAGGAAGAGCCACATCCCCAGGTTCGCGGCATCGTTCTGCTGTTCCATGTCGTCGAACTGGTGACGCATGTATTCGGGATGGTCGTGTACTTCGTGGCCGTGGGCGGCCGCTTCCGTACTCACTGACACGATGCTTGCTCCTTCACTGGGTTGCTGCGAGGTTGCTACGAGCGCCGGTGCTTCCTCTGACTGCGCGTCCCGCCGACCGCGGGCAATGCGCACGGGCGCCGGTTACGCGTGTTCGTGCTCTTTCTCTTCTTCATCCCGGTGCACCGGGTTCTCGATTATCTCGCCGTAATCGTACGGCTCCTCCTCCACGATCGGCGTGGTCGGGAAGTTGTGCTCCGGCGGCGGCGACGAAAGGATCCATTCCAGCCCCGTGGCCCGCCAGGGGTTGGGACCGGCGATCTTACCGTTCTTCAGCGACCAGAGCAGGTAGATCACGGGTACGATGAAGGCCACCGCAAGGACGGTGGCGCCGGCGGAGGACATGATGTTCAGCAGCTGCCACTCCTCCGGGTAGACGTGGTAACGCCGCGGCATGCCGAGATACCCCACGATGAACTGGGGGAAGAACGTCATGTTGAACCCGGCGAAAATCAGGAAGGCGGCCAGGCGCGACCAGCCTTCAGGATACATCCGGCCGGATATCTTGGGCCACCAGAAATGCAGCGCCGCCATGAAGGCCGTTACCGCGCCGCCCACCATGACGTAGTGGAAATGGGCTACCACGAAGTAGGTATCGTGCATGTGGATGTCCAGCCCCATGATGGCCAGGAACACGCCGGTGAGGCCGCCCACGGAGAAGAGTCCGATGAAGCCCAGGGCGTAGAGCATGGGGGCGTCATAGGAGACCGAACCCCTGTAGATGGTCGCCATCCAGTTGAACACCTTGATCGCCGAAGGCACCGCCACGAGCATGGTGATGAAGGAGAAGACCATGCCGGCGTAGATCGACTGGCCGCTCACGAAGAGGTGGTGTCCCCAGACGAAGAAGCCCAGGACCGCGATCGAAACGCTGGACATGGCGATGAAATCGTATCCGAAGATCCGCTTGCGGCTGAAGGCCGCGATGACCTCGGAGATGACGCCCATGCCGGGAAGGATCATGATGTACACGGCCGGATGGGAGTAGAACCAGAACAGGTGCTGGAACAGGACCGGGTCGCCGCCCAGGGCCGGGTCGAATATGCCGATCTGCAGCCCCCGCTCCACCATCATCAGGGCCAGCGTGATGGCGATGACCGGGGTGCCCAGGACCATGATCAGGCTGGTGGCGTACATGCCCCAGACGAAGAGGGGCATTTTGAACCAGGTGATGCCCGGCGCCCGCATCTTGTGGATGGTCACCATGAAGTTCAGCCCGGTCAGGATGGAGGAGAATCCGGCGATGAAGGCCGCCATGCCCGCCAGGATCACGTTGCTGTTGGAATAGGTGCTGCTGAAGGGCGTGTAGAAGGTCCAGCCCGTGTCCACGCCGCCGAGCAGGGTCGTCAGCACGCCGAAGGTGCCGCCGAAGATGAAGAGGTACCAGCTCATCAGGTTCAGCTTCGGGAAGGCCACGTCCTTGGCCCCGATCATGAGGGGCATGATGAAGTTCCCGAACACGGCGGGTATCGACGGGATCAGGAAGAAGAAGATCATGACGATGCCGTGCATGGAGAAGGCCACGTTGTACTGGTCCGCTTCCATGAGGTCCGCCTCGGGCGTTGCCAGTTCCAGGCGGATCAGGCTGGCGAAGGTGCCCCCGATCAGGAAGAAGAAGGAGATCGAGAACAGGTACAGCAGCCCCACGCGCTTATGGTCCATCGTCAGCAGCCAGGACTTGATCGTGTAGGCCGCGTTCAGAAAGTGGTCGCGGGGCATCCGGTGCTCGGCAGCCCCCTGCTGTGCTATCGTGCTCATTGGGCGCCCTCCGTACTCGGCAGTGATTTGATATAGGAAATCAGATTGAAGATGTTGGTCTCCGTGATCTGACCCTGGTAGGTCGGCATGATCGACGGGTAGCCGGCCACGAGGCGGACCCTGGGATTGACGATGGATTCCCGGATATAGGCTTCGTCGATCAGGATGCGTTCACCGCTGGCAAGGACTTCCTCCGTGCCGAATTTGCCGTTCAGGGACGGCCCCCGGGATCCGGCCTGGTCGCTGTGGCACGTATCGCAGTTGAGCTGCGAGAAGAGCCGTGCCCCGGCTTCCTCGGGCGTCTCGTCGGCAACGCCGCCACCCAGCCAGTCCTGGTAGTCTTCCGGTTCCATGGCGTATACGCTGCCAATCATCAACGAGTGCTCGGTGCCGCAGTATTCGGCGCAGAACAGGTGATACTTGCCGGGTTTCGTCGCCTCGAAGGTTAACGAAGTGTACCTTCCGGGGATCACGTCGTTCTTCACCCTGAACGCCGGGATGAAGAAGCTGTGTATGACGTCCTCGGACGCCATGGTCAGCTTCACCGGCGTGTTGATCGGCACGTGCATTTCGTTGATTTCCCGCTGTCCCGTCGGGTGCTGTATGTGCCACATCCACTGCTTGCCCACCACGTAGTACTCCATGGCGCCGTCGGGGATCTGGTACACCTTGAAGAAGATCCAGACGCCCCAGGCGAACATGATCAGCATGAGGACGAGCGGTATGGCCGACCACGTGATCTCGAGACCCAGGTGGCCGTGCGTCTGGGTCTCCGCCTGCTGGTCCTCGGTGCGGCGGCGGTACTTCATGGCGAAGACGAAGATCAGGACGCAGATCAGGGCCATGAAGAATATGCTGACGGCCACTACGAAAAAGTACAGCACATCGACGTCGAAGGCAATGGATGATGCGATCTCGGGATGCAACTGGAATTGGTTGTTCATACGCTCACTTTACGGTTATGTCCGGCCTTCATCGTCCGGTTACGCATCTTCTCCGCGTTCGGTCCGGTTCCGCCTGCGCCGGCGGTCCCGCTTGAACATGACGACCATGAAGGAACCCATGGCCAGCAGCGTGGCCAACCCCGCGAGGCGCATCGCGTTCATGATGGCCACGCCGTACCGGCCCTGCTCGGGGTCGTAGTTGAAACAGAACAGCATGATCTGGTCGAATACGTTGCCCAGTTTTTCCTCGGAAGATTCGATGAGGGCCAGCCGGATGTCTTCCGACGGGTACTCGATCCCGAAGAAGTAGTGCGATACCGTGCCCTTCGGACTGATAATCATGATGGCGCTGCCGTGGACGAACTGACCTTCTGTTTCGTCGTATACGTAGCTGAAGCCGACGGATTCCGTCAGCGCGTCGATAGCCGGCGCTTCGCCCGTCAGGAAATGCCAGCCTTCCTGCGTGCCGGGCCGTCCGTAGCGCTGCGTGTAGACCGCCTTCTTCTGCGACGCGAGCGTCGGGGTTTCCCGGGGGTCGAAACTGACGGTCACCACTTCGAATTCCTCCCCGATACTGTAATTCAGGGGGGCCAGGCTGCGATTGAGCCCGTTGAGCACTTCCGTGCACAGCATGGGGCAGTCGTAGTAGACCAGCGTCAGGATGACCGGTTTTTCGCCGAAGTAGCTGCCCAGGCTTACCGGCGCGCCCGTTTCATCGTTGAACTCGAGATCCAGGGGCAGGGATACGCCGATTCTCTGTTCGATGCCCACGTGCTTGAGGATTTCGGGCGTGGCGCTCGCGTCCAGGCCGGGTCCCGTGCCGATATCCTTCATGACGGCCGGGCCGCTTTCGACCTCCTGCCCGTGAGTGCCGCCGTACGGCGCGAGCAGTACCGCGATCGCGACGAGCTTGATCAGTGCGAACTTCGCGGCAGATTCGTATCGTTTGCCAGCCATGGTCCTACGGTCCTTCCCCGGTCTGTCCTTCGCCGGTCTGTTCTTCCCCGGTATCGTCCGCCGAGGGCAGCTTGTACCGGTCGTCGGTCGCGATCAGGTGCATGGCCCGTTCGATGGGGATCTGGACGATCTCCGCCGTCCGAATCACCCACCCGTAATTATTCAGCTTCTTCGCCTCCGCCTCCTGCATGGCGATCAGGTCTTCCTCGGGGATGACCTGGAGCCGGGGTTCGGGCGGAATCGCGTTCTCTTCGATCAGAGGCGCCGGTGCGTCGAACGACAACGCATTGTAGTCTTCGATCACCACGAACATGAGCCACATCAGTACCATGGAGACGATGGCCAGCACCGTCAGTCCGATGCCGAACTTGATGACCAGGGGCACGTTCGTCTCGAAGACTTCGTGTCCCCGCTCGACCGATTCCTGGTCAACGATGTTGTGGTTTTCGCCGTGATTCATGACGTCCTCATATAATAATACACGTTCCTAGGCTTTTGCCTTCGCGACCGGTGCCTTCGAGACCGAAGCCACGAGTTCCTCGAATCGGGGATCCTTCTGCGGGATCAACGGATGCTTCTTCAGCCGGTTCAGGACAAAGAAAAACCAGATGCCGAACAGTCCGACCGGGACGATCAGGTCCGTCAAGCTCACACTGAACCCGTCGAGCCGGAAATTCGGCGCCACGTGCCAGTAGATGTCCACCAGGTGCATGACCAGGATGAACCAGGCCACGCGTACCAGCCTGCGCGGGTCCCGTTTCCGCGGAATGGACAGGAGCAGGAAGAAGGCGATCACGAACCGGCAGAGGACCAGGACGACGGACACGACTTCCCAGCCGCCGTGGACGCGGTGCACGTACCAGGGGTTCTCTTCCGGCAGGTTCGCCGCCCAGATGATCAGGAACTGGGACAGCATCATGTAGAACCAGAGCAGCGTAAAGGCCAGCAGCAACTTGCCCCAGTCGTGGAACCGGTCCGCGTCGGCGAGTTCCGAAATGGGCTCGTGCTTCCTGAGCCAGGTCATCATGATCACGATGAACGAGAGGGCCGCGCCACCGGCGTTCACGATCATCATGACCCCGTAGAGCGTCGAGAACCAGTGCGGGTCGGTGGACATGATCCAGTCGAAAGACGCGAAGGTCATCGTCAGGGCAAACACCACGACGCCGGGGCCGCAGACGTTGCGCATCTTGTCCGTAAGCCTGGGGTCTCCGGAGGTGTCCTGGGACCGGGACCACCTGATCAGCAGGGTCGAGGCGGTGATCCAGATGGCGAAATACAACACGGTCCTTACGAGGAAGAAAGGCACGTTGAGATAGGATTCCTTGTGCTGCAGGATCGGATCGACGGCCACCACTTCCGCGTGCGTCCAGTGGTACAGGTCGTGCATGCCCAGCACGATGGGTATGAAGAGGATCAGCAACACCGGCAGCGTGCTCATGGCGGCTTCGAGCAGGCGCTGGATGACGAAGCCCCAGCGGCCGCCGATGAGATGGTGCAGCATGGTGAAGGCCATGCACACCAGGGTGATGCCCGCGCAGATCATGTAGCCCACCAGGTACGACTGGTAGAACCCGGACATATTGCCCATGGCGAAGGCGTAGAGCAGTCCGCCCAGCACCAGGATGACGCCGACGGTCAACGCCCGGGTCTGCACACTGTTGATCTGCCCAAGAAGATTGCTGGAGATTGCGGTCATTCTTCCACTTCCACGATTTGACTGATACGTTGCTGGTCCGATTCCGGCAGATCGGACAGTTCGGCGCCCTGGCTCATCTGCAGCGCGCGGATGTAGGCGGCGATGGCCCACCGGTCGGCCGGGTCGATGCGATCCTCGTAACTGTACATGTTGCCGAAGCCGTTGGTCACCACGTCGAAGTAATGCCCCACCTCCACATCGAGGAGCCGCTGGCTGTGAAAGGACTCGGGCTGCTTCATGCCGCGTTGCACGATCATGCCGAGACCGTCGCCCGTCTTGCTATGGCACGGAGCGCAGTATATGTCGTACCGCTCCTGCCCCCGTTTCAGCATTTCGATGGTTACGGTGGCTGGAAACGTGGTCGCCAGCGCGCCGTCGATCTTGCCCGTGTAAAAATGCTCGTCCAGCCTGAGGTGGCCACGGGGTATGGTCCCTTCCACCGCGGGACGCACCGACCGCCGGTCGCCGAAGAAGTCGCTCTCCTCGTAGGGCTCTGCGCGCGGCTGGTCGTGCATGTCCTGCCGGCAGGCCGACGCGGCGACCAGGCACAGGACGCACAGGAAACCGGCGTACATGAGGGACTTGGGGTTACGCTTCAACTTCGGTCACCTCGTGGGGTTTCAGTTCCTCGAGAAACTGGCGTGTCGCGTCCTTTTCGAAGTACGGGTCCTCCGCCTCGATGCACAGGAAGAACCGGTCCTGCGTGGCGTACCTGAACCGTTCGATATCGAACAACGGATGGTGAGGACGGGGCAGCTTGTTCATGACCATCATGCCGATCAGGGCGGAGAAGGAGGCGAACAGTACCGTGCACTCGAACATGACCGGGATGAAGGCCGGCCAGCTGTTCAGGGGCCGGCCGCCCACGTTGAGCGGATAATGGATCACCGAGGCGAAGTACTGCATGAAGAAGCCCACGGCGCATCCGGCCAGTCCACCGATCAGGATCACCAGCGCCACCTTGTTCTTGTGGAGATGCTGGATGTCCAGCAACTCGTCGAGGGGGTAGGGCGTGTAGGTCTCGATATGGTGGTACCCGGCGTCCACGGTCTTCTGCGTGGCTTCCACGATGGCTTCTTCGTTTTCAAACTCGGCCAGGAGGCCGCGCAGTTCGGGCCGGGCGGGTCCGTGATTCATCTCAGGCGTCCTTCTTGTTCCGGTGCTTCGGTATGATCATCTTCATCTCTGACATGGGGATCATGGGCAGGAACCGGATGAACAGGCACATCATGAACAGGAAGAAACCGATGGTGCCGATGTACAGGCTCCAGTCCCAGATCGTGCCCGCGTAGTAGTCCCACGACGAAGGCATATAGTCGTTGGCCAGGCTGGTCACGACGATGACGAACCGTTCCAGCCACATGCCGACGCCGACGATCAACGAGACGATGAACAGCACGACGGGGCTGCGCCGGGCGCGCTTCCACCAGAGAATCTGGATGCTGACGGCGTTGCAGAAGATCAGCGCCCAGTAGAACGGCGCGTACTGGCCGGTCATGCGGTTCCACATCATGAACCCTTCGTACGGGCTTGCGCTGTACCACGAAATGAACGCCTCCATGGCGTATCCGTACACGACGATGAAGCCCGTTGCCAGGGTAACCTTGCCCATGTTCTCCAGGTGTCGGGTCGTGATCAGTCCCTGCAGGCCGAACCAGTGCCGCACGGGGATGGTCAGCGTCAGCACCATGGCGAATCCGGCGTAGATGGCGCCGGCCACGAAGTAGGGCGGAAACACGGTGGTATGCCAGCCGGGGATCAGCGAGACGGCGAAGTCGAGCGAAACGATGGAGTGCACGGACAGGACCAGGGGCGTGGACAGGCCGGCCAGTATCAGGTAGGCCTTTTCATACCGGGCCCAATGGGAGGACGCGCCGCGCCAGCCCATGGACAATATGCCGTAGATCCGCGCGACGACAGGATGCTTCGCCCGGTCCCGCAGGGTGCCGAGATCCGGGATCATGCCCATGTACCAGAAGATCAGGGAAACGGTGAAGTAGGTGGAAACGGCGAAGACGTCCCAGACAAGGGGCGAGCGCCACTGGGGCCACAGCGACATGGTGTTGGGCAGCGGCAGCAGCCAGTAGGCCAGCCAGGGACGGCCCACGTGTAGCAGTGGGAACATGCCCGCGCACATCACGGCGAAGATCGTCATGGCTTCCGCGAACCGGTTGATCGAGTTGCGCCAGTCCTGCCGCATCAGGTGCAGGATGGCGGAGATGAGCGTCCCGGCGTGCCCGATCCCGATCCACCAGACGAAGTTGATGATGGCGAATCCCCAGCCGACCGGCACGTTCAGGCCCCAGATGCCGGTTCCGATCAGCACCAGCCAGGTGATGGAGACGCCCAACATGCCGACGACCGGCAACAGGACCGCCACCGCCAGGAACAGGCCCCACGGCGTTTTCGACCGCAGGACGATGTTGGAAATCTTCTGCGTGACGGTGGTATTGTTGTACTCGGGCGCTACGAATCCATCACCCGTGTACTTATCGACTTTTTCGATGTCGACAGCCTGTTCTTGTTGCGACAAGGAACTACTCCTCGTTCACGGCGGGTCGTGGACGCCGTGTCTCGAATCTAAGCTCGCGTCAAGCTTCCAGGACCGGGTTCGGGTTGCGAATCCGTCCCAGGTACGTCGTGCGCGGCTTGGTGAGCAGGTCCGTCAGCATCCCGTAGTTCAGCGGACTGGCTTTCAGCCTGGACACCTCGCTGTTCTCGTCCTTCGTGTTCCCGAAGGTGATCGCCTGGGACGGACAGGCCTGCTGGCAGGCCGTCAGGATCTCGCCGTCGGCGACGTCGCGGTCTTCCTTCTTCGACTCGATCCGGGCGACGTTGATGCGCTGGACGCAATAGGTGCATTTCTCCATGACCCCGCGGCTGCGCACCGTCACGTCCGGATTGCGTCCCAGCTGCAGGCTCGGTGTTTCGAAATCGGAGTACAGGTAGAAGTTGAACCGCCGGACCTTGTATGGACAGTTGTTGGAACAGTAGCGCGTGCCGACGCAGCGATTGTAGACCATGTCGTTCAGGCCTTCCTTGCTGTGCACCGTCGCGCCGACGGGACAGACCAGTTCGCAAGGCGCGTTTTCGCACTGCATGCACGGCACGGGCTGGTGGAAAGTCTCCGGCGCGTCGAGGTCGCCGCGGTAGTAGCGGTCGATCCGGATCCAGTGCATCTCGCGGGCATTGCCCACTTCTTCCTTGCCCACGACGGAGATGTTGTTCTCCGACTGGCAGGCGATAGTGCAGGTATTGCAGCCGTTGCACTTGTTCAGGTCGATGACCATGCCCCAGGCGTTAGGCCCGTCGTAGGCGTGATCGTCGGGATAGAGATTGCGTTCCGGAGCGGGCTCCTCCCACATCTCCTGGATCACGTGGGGGTCGTCCTTGAAGGTCTCGATGTCGCTGACGCGGATCAGGTTGCGGTCGCGGGACATGCTGCCCATGCCTTCGAGCTCCATGGCGTGGTGGTCCTGCGTACTGTAGATGTCGAAGGTGTCTCCGGTCGGCGTAACCTGAAGCCCTCCGCCGAAATCGGGGCTGGTGGAGGATCGGATCGAGTAGGCGTCGAACCCCGCGTTCGTACCCAGCTGGCCGGCGCGGCTGCGGCCGTAGCCCAGGTGCACCGTGACCGTCTCGTCCGGGTGGCCGGGCAGGATCCATACGGGGGCGTTCACCCTGCGGTCCTGAAATGCCAGTTCGACCACGTCGGTGTTTTCGACACCCAGCCGTTTCGCCTGGGAGGGGCCCATCAGTGCGGCGTTGTCCCAGGTCAGCTTGGTCAGCGGTTTGGGCAGCTCCTGCAGCCAGCCGTTGTTGGCGTAGTACCCGTCCCACACGGTCGGGTCCGCCCGGAATATGATCTCCGTGCCGGCTTCCGGTGCCGAAGCCTCGCCCACAACCGCGGCGATGTCGCCGACCGTAACCGCTTTGGGCGGCAGGGCGGATCCGGCAATGAATCCGTCGTGCACCGTGGTCTGCCAGAAGGTCTCGAAGGCCTGCGATCCGTTGTATTCCCGGGCCTGCCAGTACTCACGCACGGTATCGTAGCCCTTCTTCATGGCGTTGCCCGTCAGCGCCGCCACGATTTCGTGGGCGCTCTTGCCGCGATACAGGGGGGCGATAAGCGGCTGGACGACCGTGATCGTGCCGTCATAGGACCGGGCGTCGCTCCAGGCTTCGAGGTCATGGGCCATCGGCAGGTGCCAGTGGCACAGTTCCGCCGTCTCATCGTGATACAGGCCGGCGTGCACGCGCATCGCCACGTTGTCCATGGCCGCCGTGAACTCGAGGTCCGCCGGCGTGCTGTAGGCGGGATTGCCGCCGATGACGACCAGCAGGTCGACCTCGCCGTTGCGCATGTCGTTTACAAGCGCGGCGATCGATTCGGTCTGATTTACGGGTGACGCTTCGATGGACTCGGAATAGGTAACGGTGTTCCCCGTGTTGCCCAGTGCGTCGTTCATCGCATGGACGAGGGCATGCACGGCCGGTGGCTGGTGATCGCCCGTGACCACGAGACAGGCGCCGGCGTGCGCGCGGAGATCGTCCACCACGGCGGATACCCAGCGCTGCGTGTCCTCGTCGTTTTCCGCGCCGGCGGATACGGACACGCCCAGTCCCGCGGCGATCGATCGTGCAAGTCCTTCGATTTCTCCCGCGCGACGGTTGAGCAGATGGTCGGCCTGGGCGCCGGTCAGCGAAGGGGTGCTTTCGATGACGTACAGCCTGTTCATGTTGTCCAGATCGTTCCCGTCACGGCGGGAAGCAAAATCCCGCGCATTGCGCACGGCTGCGGGGCCGGTGGTCAGGAAGTCTCCGTCGAGGGAAAGGATGACGTCCGCCTTCCTGACGTCATAGCGGGTGGTCACGATTTCGCCGAAGGCAAGCCGCGATCCTTCCCGGGCGTTGTCCAGCGTGACCGGGTCGTACTGGTGCCAGCGGGCGCCGGGGTACCGGGCCAGCAGGGCCTCCAGTTGCCCGTGCAGGGTCGGCGAGGTGACGGTGCCGGTCAGTACGCGGATGCCGCCGCCCTGTTTCTCCAACTGGTTGGACAGGGCCTCGTTGAGTTCGTTCAGGTAAGCGTCATAGGTGGTGATCCGTCCCCGCCTGATCACCGACTGCGAACGGTCGGGGTCGTACATCGTCAGTACGGAAGCCTGGGCGAAGGCGTCCGTCGAACCGAGGCTGGCCGGATGCTCCGGGTTGCCCTCCACCTTGGTGGGCCGGCCCATGTGGCTTTCCACCAGGATGCCGTTCGCCACACCGTCATGGACGTAGGCCGAAGCGTAGTACAGGGGCTTGCCCGGGACGACCTCTTCCGGGGGCAGCACGTAGGGGATGATCTTCTCGGACGGCTGACGGGTACAGGCCGTGGCACCGGCCAGGGCGATCGAAGCACCCATCAGCTTCAGGAACTTCCTGCGACTGACGGGATTGGCCTTGACCTCTTCCACGTGCTGCGGGAATTCCTTTTCCATGAACGACTGGAATTCCTCGGTCTCGGCCAGGTGATCCATGCTGCGCCAGTACTCAGGCGCGCCGTTCCCGTTCCCGTTCGCCTTCACTTCTTCCGCCTTCGTGACTTGCCGTGCTGAGGTCTGATTCATGGTCCGATACCGTGTGCTTCCGTGGCCGTCCTGTTATCGGTGACAGATGGAACAGTCTTCCAGTTGATCCTTGTTGACCCGGTAGCCCCGGATAAGCTGGGCGCCAAGGGCCATCTGGTCTGCCGGCGGCTCGTAATCGGGCTGCGATTCGAACTTGTACACGTCCGACCGTTCCCGGATGAAGTCCTCGGGGCCGCGGTGGCACTCGAGGCACCACATCATCTGCAGCGACTCCTCCTGCCACATCAGGGCCATCTCGTTGACGGCGCCGTGACAGGACTCGCAGCCGATTCCTTTATTCACATGAATACTATGGTCGAAGTACACGTAGTCCGGCAGGTCGTGGACCCGGGTCCATTCCAGGGACACCCCGGTCGCGTAACTGTCTCGCACCGGTTCGAGCATTGGCGCGTCCGTCCACACCTGGGAGTGGCAGCTCATGCACGTCTTGGTCGCCGGCAGGCCGGCGAAAGCGCTCGTTTCCACGGAGGCGTGGCAGTACCGGCAGTCGATACCGAGCTGGTTGACGTGATGCCTGTGGCTGAAAGGAACGGGCTGGGGTCTAACCTGATGCTGCCGGGTAACGTAGGAAGTCGAACCGAGGTAGAAAATGACGCCGAATGTGGTTGCCAGGAGAAGCGCCCCACCGACGATGCTCGCCTTGAGCCACGTATTCGCGGCGGGGGAGAAAATCTGTGGCATATGAATTCGTTCTGTCTTTCTATGATGCGTTCTTCACCAATGACCTAATTGCCAGACAACAGTCATGCACGATATATCGCGCCAGAATCAAAGTCAATATAAATCGTCAATTCGATTGGTTTTTTTGACCGTCGGCGGGCAGCCTCAGATTCCATGTGTGTAGTCGCCAATGTAGTCGCCCCGACGACTACGCAAGTTCGGTGGACGGTTCCGCTTTGCGCGGCGCATTATTCCCGCTGGATCCCATCCCCTTACCCGGGCACTGGCCGGTTGACACGGAGGACGATCCCGGGTAGATTGGCATCAGGATATCGGAATGGCAAAACAGACCGGTCTGGCCGGTAGCGGCACCTTGATCCGGTAGCGGCACCTTTAATAAGGATAATAAGGAATAAGGAGAGGCCCATGAACGAGCAGCAACCGTCAGAAAAAAGCATGCAGCGCATGCAAAAGTACTGCGACAAGTACTGGGAAAAGACCGGCACTTCGCCCCACCCGAACGCGGAAGTGACCGATTCGGTGGTAAAGGGTCTAGCCGCCCACGTGGACGAACTGGGCCGGCCCCTGTGCCCGTGCAACTTCTATCCCGATAAAAAGGCCGAACTGGAACGAAGCCGCGAGTGGGTCTGTGCATGCGACGAGATGAAGATCTGGAAGTACTGCCACTGCCTTTTGTTCGTCACCCCTGAGGGTCTTCCGATCACCGAATATCTGCCTGAAGACCACGAAGGCAGGCAGATGTACGGCCTGGTCACGGATCCGACGCCGGACAAGGGCAGGGAGGCACGGCACCGCGCGCCGGCGTAATCCTCATCAGAACTCGCCACGAGGTCCGTGCTACAACTTCACTATATTCTGCGGCCGACCTTCCAGAAAGGCGATGACGTTATTTACCGCGCCTTCGTTGAGCAGTTCGACGCCTTCGGGGGTCATGTCCGCGCAGTGAGGGGTCAGGACGACCTGTTCCATCCCGAGCAGCGGATGGTCCGCGGGTAGCGGCTCCTCCTCGTAGACGTCCAGGGCCGCGCCGCCCAGGTGCTCCGACCGAAGCGCTTCCACCAGCGCGTCCGTATCCACCAGGCCGCCCCGGCCGCAGTTGATCAGCAGCGCCCCCGGCTTCATGCCTGCCAGCGATTCACGATTGATCATGTACCGGCTGTCTTCCGTCAGCATGACGTGCAGCGATACCACGTCGGATCTGCGCAGCAGTTCATCCAGTTCCACGTAGGCCACGCCGATCTCCCTTGCCCTCTCATCCGACGGGTTGTACGTCCAGGCAATCACGTCCATTCCCACGTTTCCCGCCAACTTCGCCATCTCCGATCCGATGGGCCCCGTGCCGATCACGCCGAGGGTCTTCCCCCGGAGGTACCAGGCGTCCAGCCGGGGCCACTGGCCGGCCTTCATGGCGCCCGTGAAGTACGCCGCCCTTTTCGCGAGGGCGAACATCAGGCCGAAGGCGTGCTCCGCGACGACCGGCGCCGTCCGTCCGGGCTGGTTGGAGATGAGGATGCCGCAATCCCGCGCCGCTTCCAGATCGAAACTGTCGACGCCGATCGAACAGGTCGCAATCATGCGGAGATCGGGCAGTGCGCGGAGTACGTCCCCGGGCCACTTCACGAGTCCGCGGGAGTTGATCATTACCGCGGCGCCTCCGGCCCGTTCGATTTTCTCTTCCGACGTTTCCGGACGATCAGTGTACAGGACGACCTCTCCATAGGAGTCGAGCCGTTCCAGGTGGGGCGATCCCTGCATCTGGGGCGGGTCGTCCCCGGGTATGACGATACGTATTGGGTCTGGCATAGAAGATCCTCGATCGTGGTGTGACTGGCGTACCGATTCGATCGTTACATGGTGAAACCGTGCTTTCGACTTCGAACCCCGCCGTCTGGACCGCGGCACTTTACATTTCAAGAGACATCGTGGGATCCGGACAAGCATGGAAGTAAAATCGGGACAATAGCGAAATCAACCGATATAATACAGCTATGTAGAGATCGAACGCCCGACGTATGTCGTGCCTGACGCGGGTCGTGGCAATCCTGCATCCAGCCCGGTGTACTGTTGCGATGACGTCGCACAAGTCTACGCGTTGGCGAAAGTAAAGCTGTTTCTCAAGGAGGATGGACGTGTCGGAATACGACAGGACGGACGCCGGCCTGTACGACAGTTACTCGACGGGACTCGACGGTGACGAGGCGTTCTACGTGGAGGAGGCCAAAAAGGCGGATGGCCCCGTGCTGGAGATCGCGTGCGGAACCGGGCGGATCATGATCCCGATCGCCGTATCGGGCGTGTCCATCGTTGGTTTGGACAGGGCCCCGGCGATGCTGGAGGTGGCCCGTCGCAAGATCGCGGCATTGCCGGACAAAACGCGGCGGCGTATGCAGATCGTCGAAGGCGATATGCGGACGTTCAGCCTGGAACGGCGCTTCCCGCTGGCGATCATACCATACCGCGCGTTCCTGCACTTGATGACCGCTGACGACCAGCGCCGTGCCCTGGCATGCATCCGCGAGCATCTGACGGACGGGGGCCGGCTGGTTTTCAACGTATTCGATCCCAGTATCGAACTGATCGCCGCCTACATGAGACCGCCCAGGGGCACCCTCAATCACCTGGGATCGTTCACCCATCCCGAGACTGGACGCCGCGTCATGGTGTCGGATACGCGACGGTACGACCCGCTGGAGCAGACGCTGGAGGAGCACCGGTTCTTCGAAGAAGTGGACGACGAAGGCCGAGTGCTTTCGAAGACCACCACCCCGTTGAATCTGCGCTATGTGCACCGTTTCGAAATGCAGCACCTCCTCGAACGCTGCGGTTACGAAGTCGAGGCGCTATACGGGGACTTTAGCCGCGGTCCGTTCCGCCATGGAAACGAGCAGGTGTGGGTGGCCAGGAGGGCCTGAACCGGGTGGACCTGGTCCAGGATAACCTGAGCCGGGATAACCGGAGCCGGGTGGACCTGAGCCAGGAGGGCCATTAGAAGATGTGGCCGAGAGGTACAGAGCATGAGCAGGCATCCCATGCACGAGGCGAACCGCAGGGGCTGGGACGCCGCTTCCGCCGGTTGGCAGGCGGAGATCGACGCCAGGGTGGACTGGCGAAGCATCCCGGATAACATCCATCTCGCGCTGGACGACGTCGAGCTTAAATACCTGGGAGACGTGTCCGGTCGGTCCGCCTGCGTGCTGGGCAGCGGAGACAACCTGGTCGCCTTCGCCCTGGCCGGCGCCGGGGCCCGGGTCACTTCCGTGGATATCTCACAGACCCAACTGGATATCGCTGCCGGAAGAGCGGAGGTGCTCGGTCTCGAGATCCGGTTTCTCCAAGCAGATGTAACCGATCTGGGCTACCTGTCAAGTCCGGGCAATCCGGGCGTTCCGAGTGGATCGGGCGGTCCAGGTGGATCAGGCGGTTCGAACGATCCCGGCAGTCCGGGCGGTCCCGACGGTCCCGACGGACTCTCGGCCGCCGGGTTCGACATCGTGTATACGGGCGGGCATGTCGCCGTATGGGTTTCCGACCTGAAGTGCTACTACGGGGAGGGCATTCGGATGCTCAAGCCAGGCGGCCTGTTCATGGTCAACGAGTACCATCCGTTCCGCCGGCTATGGAAGCATCGCCCCGGACCCCTGAAGCAGGAATTCCATTACTTCGACCACGGTCCCTTTATCTATGACCGGTCGGAGGAACTGCCCGAGGGTACCGGACCGCTCCCCAGCTACGAATTTCACTGGACGGTTTCGGACATGACCCGCGCGCTGCTTGAAGGGGGATGCGAGCTCGTGGCCATGGAGGAGTACGGTGACGGGAATCAGGAATGGGAGGGCGGCGCGCCGATGGAGAAAATGCCGGCGAACCTGTTGCTGGTGGGTCGGAAGAAACCGTGCAAGCCGTGAGGTGGGAACGAACTGCCATCCAATCCGCGGAGGTTCCGTTTACCCCACCGAGTCTCCGTTTACCTGGCCAAGGCTCCGTTTACCTGGCCAAGGCTCCGGTTACTTTGCCCGTAAGGCCTTCTTGAGCAGTTTGCCCCAGACCCGGTCGTAGGGATGGACTTTGTGGACGCGCTCGCCACCCCGGTAAACGGGCCGTCCCTCGTTGGCCCAGGCGAAGATAGACCCTTCCAGGTTATAGACCTTCCTGAACCCTTCCTTCTGCAGGAACCCGGCCATTTCCGACGACCGGTAGCCCACGGAGCAGTAGAGCACGACGGGCTTCTCCCGCGAAACGCCTTCCATTGCCTGCAGCGCCTCCTTCTCGGTCAAGGCGGAGATGGCGCCCATCAAGTGGCTGACTTCGTATTCTTCCTTTTCCCGCACGTCGAGGAGCAGCGGGCGCTCCGCCATCGCAGACTCGTCGAGCCAGGTCTGCAGGCTGTCGGTGGATAGCTGGGCGACGTCGGGGAACTTCGCACGGATCATCTTCAGTGTCGTAGACCAGAACATGGCGTTATCCTCGGTATCTTCCTGCGCAGCGACTGCAGGTAGGGCAACTGCGGGTTGGGAGACCGCGGGTAGTGAGACTGCGGCAACGGGTAGGAATGCGCCGCAGACTGCGACACGAACGATGCGGATGACAGCTGCTTTCGACCCTAAAAGCCAGCCCCGATGCATTTCAATGCCCCCTTTTCCAGAAATCCGCCTCGTGAAGGCCGTGCCAGGGTACCAGCCACCCCTATCGTTTTTGGGCTAAATCAAATTCTGATTTTGAATCGGCCTACCCACAGGCATACATTCAGACAAGACGTCCTTCAAGTACCTGCTTCTTTCTCTGTCCCCGTCATGGCGCGCGAAAACGCTTCAATCTCCGCGTTGGATCCAAAGCGCAGAAAGGCAATATGCCGCCAATCGGGATCCTGCATACAGGCCTCAAGACGCCGGCGCTTCTCTCGGTGCCGGGTGGCGATCCACCAGACCAGCGAGTCTTCCCGGTTCCATACCCTCAGCTGGGGCCAGAATCGCTCGTAATTGGTTCCCCAGAGCAGCTCTTTCGACCGCCAGCGCCGCCATGACCGCGCCAGCACGCGCCAGAGGAGCCTGTACATGGGCGGATCCAGCCATACGACCGTCTCCACGTGCGGCCAGAAGATCCGCTGAGAGAACGACATGTAGGAGCCGGCGACGACCCAGCCTTCCCCGGCCGTCGCATGGGCGATGCGGCGCTCCAGTTCCACCGGATTTGTGTCCGCCAGACCGACCCAGCCCGGCTGCCAGTTGAGCGCGTCCAGTTCGACCAACGGGACGCCGAGGACGGCCGCAAGCCCGGCCCCCACCGTGCTTTTGCCGGAACAACTGTTGCCGGTGACATGGATTCTCCGGCCGATCGGTACGCCGTGGTAATCCTCGACTGCGTTCACGCCCATCTCCGTACCACAGGTTACGAAACGAGCTCTGCCATGATGTCCCGACGGACCTTCACGCGTTAACTCCGGCAGTTGCAAGGTTTCCATGCCGGTCTTGCCAAGTTGCGCCGTCCGGGCGCCGCACATTATACCGGTCTCTGGAGAGCCGCCGAGAGCCAGACAGGCAGGGCGGCCCTGGGGTTCTCTTTCCAATCGAGCAACCCCCCGTTCTTCCCCGGAAGGTATGAAGTTCCTTCCCAGAAACTCGAATCCCCGGCCGGGCGTTCCAGGATGCGCCGAAGGACAAGCCCTGCATCGGCCGCCGTGTTCAAAATGTCTCCGATCGTCCAGTTGAATTCAAACGTACCCTCTTTCTCGTCTATAAAAGGACCGGTCTGCCAGTAAGGCTTGTCGACTTCGACCGTCCGGGTCCCGTCTTTCCAGGGCCGCTGGAAGGGATGCACATCGTAGAAGACGTAGTATCCTCCCGGTTTCAAGACACGACGGACTTCGCGGAAAACACCGCGAAGATCCGCGATCCAGACGAAGAACCCGTTGGTCGAGCAGACCAGGTCGAACGAACGGTCCGTGATCGCTTCGAGATCCGTCGCGTCCGCCCGCGCGAATACGATTTCCAGGCCCAGCTTATCCGCCCGTGCAGAAGCCGTTTCCAGTTGGCGCTCGGAAATGTCGATGGAAGTGACCCGGGCCTTCATCCCCGCCAGGGCGAAGGCCGCGTGATTGTCCCCGCTGCCGATGACGACGACCTTCTTCCCTTCCATTTCGCCGGCAAAGGAGCCGATCAACTCGAAGGCGCCGCCCGCGAATCCCAGCTCGGGTTCCTCCGGGCAGCGGCGCCACAGCCCGTCGCGGTCCCGCATTTCGGCCCACCAGCCGGAAACATGATCCCAGGACCGGCGGTTGGCATCGTGCATTTCCGCGGTCCGGCGCGCTGTTGTATCGGTCATGACTGTTGGCCTGTGCAAGAAGTCGTTTTTACCGGTGCGGACACCCGGGCAAAGCGGGACTGCCGTCGATCTGGTATCCATCGATCGGTCATCCTTAATATAGGCAGGAATTCACCGTTGCCGCAAGTGTACCGGAAATGGTGTTCGTCCATGCGGGTCGCCATTGAAAACCGGGGGTTACGACCTGCACTCGGGAACGAAAAATAGCCTTGACAGCCGCCGCGCGATCGTGCCTTGTTAACAGATACAAACGTTTGAGCAACCAACCGGTGTCCGTGCGGCAGGGAGGCGCGGCGCGGACCATACACAACTTCCGTGGGAGGAAGTGACATGGCGAAGTACATGTTCCGTACCAAGTACACGCAAACGGGCCTGCAGGGCCTGCTCAGGGAAGGTGGAACCGGAAGGCGCGCGGCCCTGTCGCAGACGATCGAAGGCATGGGCGGCAGCCTGGAAGGATTCTATTACGCCATGGGGGACGACGATCTCATTCTCATCGCCGAGGTTCCCGACGAGGCGACCGCGACCGCGATCGCCCTGAACGTGGCCGCGGCGGGCGCACTCGAAGTATCCACGACGGTCCTGTTGTCGCCGGAAACGATCGACGAGGCGGTAGGGAAGAGCGTGACATACAGATTGCCTGGAGCCTGAGACAAGCCAGCCTGTCGGCCGGCCAGGCCGGTGCGTCGGCACGCCGGCCAGACCCGGCGATCGGCCGGCCAGGCCCTGTCTTTCGTGAACCGTTCCAGGAGAACAGCAGAATCAGCAGAACAGCAGATTTAACTGTTGCCATTCGGAATTTAGTCGTTATACTGGTAATTAACCCCAGCAGTATTTAGGTAATCACCTTACGTAACACATCGTTGTCCTTCGCGATGACGGGCCCTGAAACCGGACGTTAGCGGCCTTTCATGCTCGTTTTATCTGCCTTCGCTCAGGACTCGAAGAAAGAAACGCCTCCAAAACCAGCTCATTGTTACAGAAGGGAGTCGGCATGGCTAAATCTCTACGCATAATCCCTGAAAAATGTACCGGGTGCATGCAGTGCGAACTGGCATGTTCCTGGGTGCAGACCGGCATGTTTCAACCATCCCGGTCGCTGATCCGCGTGAACATTTTCGATGAGCAGGCCAGTTACGCGCCGTACACCTGTTTCCAGTGCGACGAAGCCTGGTGCATGACGGCCTGCCCCGTGAACGCCATCAGCATCGACGCGGATACCGGCGCCAAGGTCGTGGGCGATGCCAACTGTGTGGGATGCGGGTTGTGCACCATCGCATGTCCCTTCGGCACGGTGTTCTACAACCCCGACACGCAGAAGGCCTTCAAGTGCGACCTGTGCGACGGCAATCCGGCCTGCGCGGTCGCCTGTCCGACGGGCGCCATCGAGTACACCGAGAGCGAGTCGGCCGACTGGCTGGGCGGCTGGGCCGAGAAGGTCAACGAGTCCTATCTGCAGTCCATCGAGGGAGGTAACGCGGCATGAGCAACGGCGGATGGACAGGCACGATATTGCGCGTCGATCTGACCACCGGTCGGATCTCGAAAGAGCCCCTCAACATGGAATGGGCCGAATCCTTCGTGGGCGGGCGCGGCCTCGCGGCCAGGTACCTCTATGAAGAGATGGACCCGGCGGCAGATGCGCTGGGCCCGGACAACAAGATGATCTTCGCGACCGGTCCCATGACCGGCACGAACGCCTCGACGAGCTCTCGCTACATGGTGGTCACCAAGGGGGCGCTGACGAACGCCATCACCACGTCCAATTCGGGCGGCCACTGGGGTCCGGAACTGAAGTTCGCCGGCTACGACATGCTGATCGTGGAAGGCCGGGCGCCGGTTCCGTCCTACATCTCCATCTGCGACGGCGACGTCCGCATCTGTTCCGCCGAGCACCTGTGGGGCAAGACGGTCTGGGAGACGGACGACATCGTGCGGGAAGAGTCGGGACAGCACGATACGGTCGTTACCTGCATCGGTCCGGCGGGTGAGAACCTCGTGCGTTTCGCCGCCATAGTCAATGACCGGCACCGGGCCGCCGGACGATCCGGCGTCGGCGCGGTCATGGGTTCGAAGAACCTCAAGGCCATTGCCGTACGCGGCACCGGGGGCGTACCCATCGCCGACCCGCAGAAGTTTATGTCGGCCATGTGGGAGATGAAGAGCAAGCTGGTCGAGCATCCGGTAACGGGTGAGGGTCTGGCCGCCTACGGCACCGCGGTACTGGTCAACATCATCAACGAAAGCGGCGCGCTGCCGACCAACAACCACCAGGTGTCCCAGCTCGAAGGCGCGGACAACATCAGCGGGGAAACCCTCGCCGATACGCGGCTGGTGGCCAACAAGGCCTGTTTCGGCTGTACGATCGCCTGCGGCAGGGTATCGCAGCTGCCGGGCGAGGCGCAGGACAAGTTCACCGTGACCACCCGCCCCCACAACTGGAAGATCGCGGTCGAGGGGCCGGAATACGAGAACGCCTGGGCCATGGGCGCCGACTGCGGCATCAACGACCTGGACGCGCTCATCAAGGCGAACGCCATGTGCAACGAACTGGGCATGGATCCGATCTCATTCGGCGCGACGCTGGCCGCGGCCATGGAACTGTACGAAAGCGGCGCCGTTACGGATGAGCAGACCGGCATGCAGCTGAACTTCGGGAGCGGCGAAGCGCTCGTCGCCATGACGGAGAAGGCGGCCTACCGCGAAGGCTTCGGCGATGAACTGGCCGAAGGCTCCAAGCGCATGACCGCCAAGTTCGACCGGCCCGAGTTCTTCATGGGCGTGCGCGGCCAGGAATTCCCGGCCTACGACGCACGGGCGATCCAGGGCATGGGCCTGGGCTACGCGACCTCGAACCGCGGCGCCTGCCACCTGAAGAGCTACACGGTCGCACCCGAGATCCTGGGGATCCCGGAGAAGATGGACCCGGCCGTGACGGAAGGCAAGGCGGAGATCACCAAGATCTTCCAGGACGCCACCTGCACCGTGGACGCGTCCGGCCTCTGCCTGTTTCTCACCTTCGGTGTGGGTCTGGACGAGATACAGCCCCAGCTCGAGGCGGTGACCGGCATCTCCTACACGGTGCCCGAACTGCTGGAAGTCGGGGAGCGCGTCTGGAACATCGAACGCATGTGGAACCAGCGGGCGGGCTTCACGGGCAAGGACGACACGCTGCCCAAGCGGCTGCTGGAAGATCCGATCCCCGACGGTCCGACCAAGGGCGAAGTGAACCGCCTCGGCGAGATGCTGCCGGAATACTACGAACTCCGCGGCTGGAACGCGGAAGGCGAACCCACCAAGGAGAAACTGGCGTCGCTGGGACTGGCGTAGCGCCCGATCCGGCTCTTGAGCCAGGGTGATCCACGGGGCATGTCCGGAGCAGGCGACCGGAGCGCCGTCCCGCATCACCCGGCCTGAGCCGAGGAATGGAGTTTCTTCATGGCACACGGGTGGGCCGGCCATATTCTGCGTGTCGACCTGACGCGGGGCAAGGCGACCAAAGAGCCCCTGAGGCTGGACTGGGCCGAGGAGTTCATCGGCGGCCGCGGACTGGCCGCGCGGTACCTCTACGAGGAGATGGATCCCTCGGCCGACGCCCTCGGTCCCGAAAACAAACTGATCCTTGCCACCGGGCCGCTTACGGGCACCAACGCCTCCTGCGGCGCACGCTACATGGTGGTGACCAAGGGTCCGCTCACAGGCGCCATCACGACATCCAATTCGGGCGGCCACTGGGGTCCGGAGCTCAAGTTCGCCGGCTACGACATGGTAGTCGTGGAAGGCCGGGCGGACCGTCCCTGCTATCTCCTGGTTGACGATGACCGCGTCGAGATCCGCGACGCCGCCGGCGTGTGGGGCAAAGTGGTCTCGGAGACCGAGGACGCCATCCGCGACGAGACCGGCATGCCCGAACTGCGGGTGGCCGGTATCGGACCTGCGGGAGAGAACCTGGTGCGGTTCGCGTGCATCGTCAACGACAAGCACCGGGCCGCGGGACGCTCCGGCGTCGGCGCCGTCATGGGTTCCAAGAACCTCAAGGCGATCGCCGCACGCGGCAGCCAGGGCGTGCGGATCGCACGGCCCCGGGATTACATGGCCGCCATCTGGGCCTACCACGAACACTTGGCGGAAAGCCCCGGCCGGCAGGGCCTCACGGAGCTGGGCACGGCGCCCACGGTAGATCTGGTCAATACCTACGGCGGCCTGCCCACGCGCAATTTCACGGCCGGCCAGTTCGAAGGCACCGAGGCGATCAACGGCGATAGCATCAAGGAGAACTGGCTGATCGCCAACAAGGCGTGCTTCGCCTGCAACATCGCCTGCGGCCGCGTGACGCAGGTGTCCCCCAACGCCGACAAGTACATGGTCAACATGCATCCCCGCAACTGGAAGGTCGCCGGGGAGGGACCGGAGTACGAGAACCTCTGGTCGCTGGGGGCCGACTGCGGCGTGGACGACATGGACGCCATCGTCATGGCCAACTACCTGTGCAACGACCTGGGCATGGATCCCATCTCCATGGGCGCCACGCTGGCCACGGCCATGGAGATGTACGAGCGGGGCCTGCTGAGTGATGAGCAGACGGGCATGGCGCTCCGTTTCGGCGACGGCAAGGCCCTGGTCGCCATGACGGAAGCCACGGGATTCCGGGAAGGCTTCGGCGACGAACTGGCCGAAGGCTCAAAGCGGATGACCGAGAAGTTCGAGCATCCGGAGTATTTCATGGGCGTCAAGGGGCAGGAGTTCCCCGCCTATGATCCCAGGGGGTTCCAGGGCATGGGCGTGGCCTATGCCACCTGCAACCGCGGTGCCTGTCACCTGAGGGCGTGGACGCCCGGCATCGAAACCAGCGGTGAATACGATCCCCACGGCACCGACGGCAAGTCGGTCTGGGTGGCCGAGGAGCAGAACCGGACCACGGCCCACGACGCCACGGGCATCTGCATGTTCACCACCACCGGCGCGCCCCTGGACGACCTGATCCCGGTGCTGTCCGCGGCCACCGGCGTGGATTACACCATGGACGACTTCGTGCATATCGGCGAGCGGATCTGGAACATCGAGCGGTTGTGGAATCTCAAGGCCGGCCTCACCGCGGCCGATGACACGCTGCCGAAGAGACTGATGGAAGAAGCCCACAAGGAAGGGCCTTCCGCCGGGGTGACCGTCGACCTGGACGCCATGCTGCCGGACTACTACGCAGCCCGGGGCTGGACGGCCGACGGACGTCCCACCACGGAGAAACTGGCGGAGCTGGGTCTCGCGTAACGAAACCAAACCACCTTTAGAAGGAGCGGATTATGGCAACAGAACACGTGATTATTGGCGGCGGACCGGGCGGGATGAATGCCATAGAAACGATTCGCGGTTTCGATGCGGACGCGTCCATCACCCTGATCTCCGATGAGCCGGCCTATTCCCGCATGGCCCTGCCCTACTACATTTCGGGTAACATCCCGGTCGAACAGGTAAATACCGGAGACGACGACTACTTCGGAAAGCTGGGGGTGAAGACCCGCTTCGGGGTCAGCGTATCCGAGGTGAATCCCCACGCGAGCATGCTCACGCTCAGCGACGGGTCCATGGTGCCCTTCGACAACCTGCTGATCGCCACGGGCTCGTCCGCCCAGCAGTTGAACATTCCCGGCGCGGACGGCGACGGCGTCCACAATCTCTGGACCGTGGCGGACGCGGAAAAGACCGTGAGCGCCCTGGGGAGCGATGCCGAGGTGGCCTTCATCGGGGCCGGTTTCATCGGGTTCATCATTCTCAACGCGATGCATAAGCGCGGTGCCCGACTGAAGGTGATCGAACTGGAAGACCAGGTGCTGCCACGCATGCTGGACGCCCAGGGCGCTTCACTGGTGGGCTCCTGGCTCGAGTCCCAGGGCGTCGAAGTCCACACCGGCGTGAGCGTGCAGGCCATCGATCACGGCCACGACGGCGTGAAGACCCTGCAACTTTCCGACGGGTCGTCCACCCGCGCGGACGTGGTCATCGTCGCCACGGGGATCAAGGCCAACATCGGTTTTCTAGATGGATCGGGCATCGAGACCAACCAGGGCGTCCTGGTCAACAACCGATGCCAGAGCAATATCGCCAACGTATACGCCGCGGGCGACGTGGCCGAGGGGCCGGACCTGTCCACCGGCGGCCAGGCGGTGCACGCCATTCAGCCTACCGCCGTCGACCACGGCCGGATCGCCGGCGCGAACATGGCCGGCCAGGACGTGGAATACCCCGGCAGCCTGCTGATCAATATCCTGGACGTGTGCGGGCTGCAGTGCGCCAGTTTCGGCGACTGGTCCGGCGACGGCGACGTTACCGAAGTCGTCAACGCCAACCGCCCGGTCTACCGCAAGCTGATCTGGGACGGCTCCACGATCACCGGCGCCATCATCCTCGGCCCGGCGGACGACGTGGCCATGCTGAACGACATGGGGATGATCAAGGGGTTGATCCAGGCGAAGACGGACCTGGGCGCATGGAAGCAGCACATCCAGGCCAACCCGACCGACATCCGGCGGCCCTACGTAGCCACGAAGACGGCGGAGAAGATGCTGTCCCTTACCTCGCTCGGGAAGCCGTCCGAGCACCGGTCCTACCAGCATGCGCAGGAAGCCGGCAAGGACCGCAGCGCACACCGGGTCTTCGTCGATTCCACGGGACAGGAAGGCTAGGACGGGCCGGAAGGGCAGGACGGGGAGGAAGAGGCAGGACGGGCCGGAAGTGCGTGAATGGCCCGCGTCAATTGCCAAACAGGAAACGCACGTTCAGCGTCAGGGACCAGTGGTTCGCGGCGCTGAACGTGTTTTTGTTTGTGAGAGAAGGATCCGTCTCGAAATGAGGATGGTATTCGTAGGTGCCGATGTGTTCGACGTCGTCCACTCTCGTATAGGCCGCTTTCAGGCCTACTGCGGCACGGTCGTTCAGGCTGTAGTCGGCGCCCGCGTAGACGTGCCCCGCGAAGACCGTGTCCGACAGCCGGGTATCCTGCTTGCTGTTGTAGAACGACAGGGGTGGAACGAAGACTGTACCCGATCCCGAGGGGTCGATGTATTCGATCGAAAAGAAGATCCGGGTCAGCTCCACGAACGCCAGTCCGGTACCAACGCCCACGTAGGGCGTGATCTTCTGGGGACCGATGGGCAGATCGTAGTAGGCGTTCAAAGAAACCGTTCGCGTAACCAGGTCTTCGAAAAAGTTTGTGTCGGCAGCCTGCACCTGCCCCAGTCCAACGTAAGAACTGGCTCCCGCAGACGAGCCGTCCAGGTAGGTTATCTCAAGCGGCGGCCCCTGTTCGACCTTGTTGCTCCGATGCGCGTATGAGACCTCGAGGCGAGTACGGTCGAATACCCGCCCGACGGCTGCGTCGAAACCGATACCCCGGTCGGTAGACGGGTCGTAACGCCACCGGTAACCGGGTATATCGCGTATTACCGAATCGAAGCAGGCACTGGTGGGGTAGCAGGTGGTTTCCGTGTTGGAACCCTCCTGATCCAGGCCGTATGCCAGGTTGCCGCCCAGTCCACCGGAGATGTACCAGCCTGAAGTGCGCCGATCCTGGGCCGCCGCCTCGGTAATTGAGACGAGGACCATGCAGATCGACAGTGCGCACATTACCGCTATTTGTTTCTGCAGGTTCATATTCATTTATCTTGGAATATATACAAGATCGATGAATCAGGCTACAGGTTCAGCAGGTAGGATACCTTGGCGACGATCTGCTGGTCCCGCAACCTGAGCGGCGTCCGTTCGTAAACCCCGAAAGAGCCGTCGGTATCGAGGTCGTCGTCGCGGAACTGGTTAAAGGCCAGGAAGAAGGAATGGCCGAAGGGCGACCGGTAGGCGAGGAGCAGATTCATGGTCACGGTGTTCAGGTGGAAATCATCGATATCACGCTGCCTGTCCGCATTTAACTGGATGAAGGAGGAGAAGGACAGGTTCGGCGTAAAGGCATAACTCATCCGGACACTCGGTATGAGTTGCGTACGATGATCGTATTCGTCGGCTTCCAGTCCCAGACGGTTACCCCGGTCGACCTGGCTGCGGGTAATGCCCGGTTCCAGCGCGAATCGGGGGTTTGGCTTGATGGACAGTTCACTCGATAAACTGAGGAGGTCGGCACCGTAGAATCGACCGAACTGGGCACTGCCCCGGAGTGAGAGTTTTCGGCCGCTGTCGGTAAAGAGGAAAAAACTGCCCTGGTTGAAGGTATAGGATCCTTCGGTAAAATGAACGCCGGCTATGCGCGTCGTCTCGCTGAGTGTATCGTAGTTCGTGTTGTATGACGCGGAAATCCACAGCCCCCGTTCCAGTTCCAGGAAGACATTGGGCTGGAAGGTCCAGGAATCGGCATCGGAGAAACCCGTACTCTTCCGGGTTACGTAATTGCTCCTGAATCCCGCGCTGATCCGCCGTATGCCATACCGGCGGAGGAATTTGTTGACCGTTAAGCCGCCCCCCAACCGCTGAAGGCCCTCGTCCCGGACCAGGCCGGACTGGGCGATGAAGTCCTCGCCGATATCCAGGAAGGAAACCCCGTACATGAGCCACCGGTTCTGCCACCGCTCCATGATCCGGAAGGTCCAGTCCTGGTTGCTGGTGCTCAGCGTATCGGTCCAGCTCCGGGCGAATGTAATCTGTCCCCGGTGATTGGTCCGCTGAGACGCCAGGTTCAGGTCGAACCCCAACACCCGGTTGTAGTCCGATTCCGCGTATCTGGGTATGGCGATCCCGATCCGGTCGTCGAACCGGGGATTCGGCTCCTTGAAGGTGGCCATCATGCCCACGCTCGAGCGTGACCCGAAGTCCCTCAAGACACGCAGGGCCTGCCAGTTGGTCAACGGTTCCGTCTTCTGTTCCCCGTCGTCATCGTACTCGGTCTCCCGGGACTGAACGTTCAAGAACCCGACCGTCGTGCGGCCGACCTTGCCCGTAAGGCGCATGCCGAGGTCGATGGGGACGGACTGTCCGTCAGGCAACTGGCGTCCTACGCGCCGGCTGAAGAACAATTGGGGCGTAAGGTCGCCGCCTCGGCGCATCGGGCCACGTTGCTGCGGCCGCTGGTTGAGGGTGAAGATATCGCTGCGCTCCAGAAAGAAGGGACGCTTTTCGGTGAACTGGAATTCGAACCGGGACAGGTTCACGACCTCGTCGTCCGCTTCCACCTGGGCGAAATCGGGGTTAACCGTGGCATTCAGCGTCATTCCGGACGTAACGCTGACCTTGAGGTCGCCGCCCAGACTCCGCTGCATGCCGTTGTCCAGGTCCGTCGCGGCAATCGGAAGGGCGGGCGTCGGGGCGGATTCGGTAAACCGGGAGGACTGGGCACCGAGCACGGTGAAGGGCGTGGCCTGTACCCGGCCGCCCGGTGTGATATTCGAAAGGGCCGTCAGGCGGCCGCCCTTGCCGAAGCGATACAGTGCCTGGTCGCCGTCCCTGAGGCTCAGGGGAACCCAGAAGGATTCCTCCCTGCTGCGCTGGATACGACGTCCGAAGTTTATGCCCCACGTCTGATTCTGGCGCCGGGGAAACCGCAGCGTATGGAAGGGGATCACGTATTCGGCCGACCAGCCGTAATCGTACACCTGGCTCGCCGCATTCCACAACCCGTTCCAGTCACGGTCCGAGTTGTTGCCTTCGGAGCTGACGAAGGAGTCGGCCCGGGCGCCGTTGGGATTGGTCTGGAATTCGAAGGCTTCGCGGTATTGGTCAAGGGATGCGATAACGACCGTTACCATGTCGTTGGAGAAACTCATCCGGGTGTCCCGTTGCATGTCCGGGGCCATGATCTGCTCCGGATTGGGATCGAAACAGACAAAACCTATGTAAAGGTTCTTGTCGTCGTAAAGCACCCGGACTTCGGTTGGATGAGTCGCCGGGGCGCCCTCTATCGGCTCGAGCTGGAAGAAATCGCCGGCGACTTCCGCCTGCTGCCATTCAGCTTCGTCCAGATGGCCGTCCACATTGATCGTGGAAGTCGCCCGCTTAGCCTCCAGTATATAGTCGGCAGGATCGAGATTACGGTAATCGAAAGGCGACCTGGATACGGGCAGCGGAACGCTGAACGGTCGCGGGTCCGACGTCCGGTCGGTTACCTCCGTCATCGCCATTACGGATTCCGTCATGTCCGTTTCGGTCTCAGTCCGGTCTTGCGGCGATTGCGCCCCGGAGATGCCCGGAAGAAACAGCAGGAAGGCCAATATGAAACATGTGCCGCCGGTTTTCCGGACGGGTGGGAATAATGACATTAAGTCCTCCGGCATCGGACGTGGCATTCAGGAACAACGGACATTGACGTTCACTTCCATCTAATATTCTACAATCCGGCGGGTGTAATCCTTCAAGTGATGGCCGAAGCCTGTCGTGCGAACGGTATATGGCGGGCGGAATATAGGGACCGTTTGCGGGTTTGTCCAGAGGGATGCACTGTTTATTTTGGCAACTACCTTCCTGTTTCCCAGCACGGAGATAAAGTTGAATTCGCTTGACGGCATGGTGGCCGGGCACAGATTGTGTGGACCATGCTGATCACCCTGGAAGAAATCGAGCAGGCGAGAAAGGAACTCCCGCCGGAGGTGGTCTACACGCCCGTCCTTCGGTCCGGAGCGATTTCCGACCAGACCGGCGCCGACGTGTGGCTGAAGACGGAAAACCTCCAGGTAACGGGGTCCTACAAGTCGCGCGCGGCCTATACCATCCTGAACCGTCTTTCCGCGGACCAGAAGAAAAAGGGCGCCGCCATTTCTTCCTCGGGCAACTTCGCCACGGCTTTCGCATTCATGGGCACGCTGCTCGGGATTCCGACGGCGATCGTGATGATGGAAAAGACCTCGCCCTACAAGGTGCGGCGCACCATCGACTACGGCGCCGAGGCGGTACTGTGCGGGAACCGCAACCAGGCAAGGTGGGACACGCTGGACCGGCTGGGCCGGGAACGGGGCATCACCGCGATCAACACCTGGGAGGACGCGAACGTCATACGGGGCCACGGCAGCATCGGCGCCGAAATCATGGCGCAGGCTTCGGATCTGGACGCCGTGATCGTCCCCGTGAGCAGCGGGGGACTGATCGGCGGCATCGCCACGGCCGTCAAGACGCTGAACCCCGCGGTGAAAGTGATCGGGGTTCAACCCGAAGGGTCGCCGGCGGTCTACCAGTCGTTTCTGAAGAAGGAGATCTGCGAGGTGCCGGAGCCGGACACGGTATGCGATTCACTCGTGGCGCCCCGGCCGGGCAACCTCACCTTCGAACACGTAATGGCCTACGTGGACGAGATGGTCCTCGTATCGGACGAACAGGCGATCGATGCGGTGAAATACCTGGTCGGGACGACGAAACTCGTGGTCGAGCCAGGAGGCGCGGTCGGCGTCGCCGCGCTCCTGAACGGCATCGTTCCGCTGGAAGGCAAGAAGGTCGTGGCGCTGCTCAGCGGCGGCAACATCATGCCCGAGCAACTCGCCGGGTACCTCGGCGCGGCCTGATCCGGCTGACCCGTAATGCGCCCTGGTCTACGGGGCTCAGGACGAGGCCCTCCTGATCTACGGGGCTCAGGACGACCCCTTGCGAATCTGAATATCGCCGCCACTTGTTATGAGCCGGATGCGATTGCCGCCGCCGTTGATATCGCCGGTGGCTCTGATCGTCCGCCGGCCCCGAGTTTCCTCTTTCTGTTCGTCCAGATCGAAATCCGAGTCGATCCGATATTCCTCTTCGCGTCCGGACCAGGACCGCTCAAGACGGATCTCCGCATCGAGCGTGGCCGGCAGGTCCTCGGGAATGTGGATGGCCAGTTCTCCCCCGGACGATTGCAGCAACCAGTCTTCCTCCAGTGCGCTTACGGCCGCCCTGAAACGGGCTTCGATGTCGCCGCCCGAGGTTTTCGCCGTCACGCCGCCGCCCGTCGCATTGCCGATCGTAATGTCACCGCCCGAAGTGCCCGCCTTCAGACTCCCTTCGGCGCTGTCGATGGTGACGTCGCCCCCCGAGGTATGCACGTCCACCTCGCCATTGGCGCGTCCGATCGTGATATCGCCGCCCGACGTCTTCGCCTTCACTTCTCCCGTGGTATGGCCGATCCTGATGTCGCCGCCCGAGGTGACCGCCTCCGTGTTTCCCCCGGCCTGATCGATTTCGATATCGCCTCCGGAGGTCCTCACCGTCACCTCGCCGTCTGTACTGCCGATCCTGATGTCGCCGCCCGAGGTCTTGGCCGACACCTCGCCGGCCGCATCGCCGATCGTGACGTCACCGCCCGAGGTGGTCGCTTCCACCGCGCCCCTGGCGTCCTGGATCTCGATATCCCCGCCGGAGGTGGACACCTTCGTCTCACTCGCGCCCCCCTTGACGTTCACATCGCCTCCTGACGTGTGAACCCGGATCATCGCAGCCGTTACGTTGCCCACGTTGACATCGCCGCCCGACGTACGGGCATGCACGTCCCCCCGCAGGTCTCCGACATCGATATCGCCGCCCGAGGTCTTGAGGTCCAGGCTGTACGATTCCGGAACCCTGACCCGTATATCCACCGACATCCTGTCCGACCCGAAACGGCTTTTCCGGTCGATTCGGATGTCGACGTCGTTCTCCCGTTGAGAGATATCCACGGCAACGTCGTCGAAGGCGTCGCGAGCGCTGTCTTCGCTGATACCCGTCCGCCGTTTTTCAATCTCGACGTCTACTTCATCGCTGGACCAGCTTTCGACCCCTACGGAGCCGAAGTCGGCATCCACGGTCAGCGTGCCAGCCCCATCAACCGCGTATTTCTGGTGGGTTCTTTCTACGTGACCAAAACCGTCGCGCATAAACGTAACCTCCTGTGCGCTGCTTCCGTATGCCGAGGTAACGAGCAGACCGACTCCGACCAGGTGCAATAAGAAACGCATCATTCCTCCTCACTGAATATAACCAGAACTCGCCATTCCAGTCCTCATTTGTCCAGCCCTCACCATTTCAGCGGCTGAATATTGAACCTCGCGCTACGTGGAACCGACCCTGACTTTGCCTCCCAGGGTCTTGGCCGACACTTTACCCGAAGCGGCTTCCACTGTGATGTTCCCACCCATGGTGTAGGCGGTCAGGTCACCTTCTGTACGTCCGACGCGGATGCTTCCACCCATCGTATGTGCGGACACGTCGCCTTTCGCGTCTCCAATAATAATACTGCCGCCCAGGGTCTTCGCTGACACGCCCCCTTCGGTCGGACCGATGCGGATGCTTCCACCCAGGGTCCTGGCGTTCACGTCCCCTTGCGTGGCGCCTGTCCGGATGCTTCCGCCTGCCGTCTTCGCCCTGATCTCGCCGTCCAGGTCCGCGATTACTATGCTGCCTCCTGCCGTCTCGATGTCCAGATTGTAGGTATAAGGCACCTGGACCGTCATCGCGATGGACATCCTGTTGCGCTTGAACCATCGCGCGTGCTCAACGCGGATGTGCACGTCGTTGCCCTGCTTTTCCGTGGTTACCTCCACTTCGTCGAAGGCGCGCCTGACCTGGCCTTCGGTGCCTTCCTTCCGCTGCTTTTCAATCAGGATCTCCACTTTGTCGGTGGCCGCGGTCTCGATACGCACCGATCCGAAATCGGCATCGATGTTCAGCTCGCCGCCCGGATCGACCGTGTACGTCGCCGTGGTGCTTTCCACGAATCCCCGTTCAGTTCGCACGATCCCGGTTTCCTGCGCTACCACGTTCAACATTACCACTATACACAGGCATGCGATCGACAAATTCAAAAACGTTTTCATGATACCCAATTCCTGGTGCGGTATGGTCGATGTTTGTGGAACTGTCTGTTCTGCGAATAAGACTCCGGCGATGACAAGAAGGTTGCGTCGCCGCTCGAGGTTTCCTTCGACCGTGCCGGCCTCGGGGCCGGCCACGCATCCTTCAGTCTCGATGTATAGCATCGCAAAAGTTTACTGCGATGCTTAAACAACAGACTAATGCGACGGGTATAATGTGTTTGGGAACCTGAGGAATGTCCTGCCGAGGTATACGGAATCCTACTCCACCCAGTGGGAAACGAGGGGTTTCAGCTCACCGGGCAGTCCGTCGAAGACGTCCCTGGGGAGGGCGGGAACCAGGTTTTCCGTTCCGCCGGTCTCGTCCACCAGGATCCTGCGGTCCTCCGAGCCGGGCCGCAGCACGTTCAGGTTCAGCCACCAGGGCGCGTACCGGACTACGACGGCCACGCGGGGCTCCCGGGAGGTGTTGGCGGCCGTTGAATGCCAGAGCCGGCTGTCCATGACGAGGACGCTTCCCGCCTCGCCGGTCACGTTCACTTCGGCCGGATGGGGTTCGTCGGGAGATACCCCGTTGTTGCCGGTGGGATTGTTGTCGCTGCGGTGGCTGCCCGGTACGATGAGCGTGCCCCCGTTTTCGCCGGTGAAGGCGGAAAGCATCCAGATGGTCGTAAGGTGCATGACCGCGTCGGGGTACGGGGCGGGGACATGTCCCGCGTTCCGCTGGTTGAAGGGCCAGTCCGCGTGCCAGCCCCCGCGTTCGTTCCAGGGTTCGTTGATGGTGGCCGTGGTGAAGGAGATGCGGAAATGGCGTCCGAGCAGCGCGCCGGCCAGGTCGAGAAGCCGCCGGTCCGCGAGCCAGGGCGCCAGCGACTGGTCGTACTTCAGGAAACCGCTCACGTGGCCGATGTTCGCCGGTGCGTCTGGATTCCGGTGGCGGTTGGTGGAGGCGATGACCCGGCCGCGTACCTGGTCGAGTCGGTCTCCCGGTATGATGTCGTCCAGGACGCACCAGCCGTCAGTCTGCATGGCCTGTAGCTGTCGTTTCAGCGTCATTCGGTCACCGCCAACATCTTTACGCAAAAGTCCGATCGGTGGAGATTCGGTTCATTGGGATCGCGAAGCCGGGGGACGGCAGTTATCCATCCAGGTCGTCCGTGCTCAGCGTGCCGGCCTCGTGATGGCGGCGGAATACGTCCCAGGTCTCCCTGATCCCCTCGTCCAGCGGCGTGTAGGGGATCTCACCCACGTGTTCCTGGATGGCGCGGTCATCGAGGTCGGGCGCGATGGGCAGGTTCAGGTCCAGGTGGGAGATGAGTCCGTCCGAACCCGGGACGACGCGCTCGATGGACGCGATGACTTCGTCGATGGTCACGACGTCGCCGCGGATGCTGTAGGCCCCGGCACCGGAGGTCTCGACCTCGGTGCAGCGGATGAAAGTCCGCGCCGTGTCGTTCACGTACTGCATGTTGTTCCGCCCGCCGTACCCGATCACGTACGGGCGGTGCAACAGGGCGGCCTTGACCGCCTTCGTGGGGTCGGAGGTCAGTCCGAAATCCCGGCCCGGGCCGTACACGGTCCAGGGCCGCAGGCCGATGCTGGATATGCCGTGGTCGAGGTAATACACCCGCGCGTTCGCTTCGTTGCATTGCTTGAAGACGCCGTAGTGGGTCACGGGCTTCAGTACCGCGTCGTTGTCGACGGGGCCGGCGTCGTAATCGTCCTCCATGCCGTAGACCGCCGCGGAACTCGCGTAGACGACCCGCCGGACGACGTCGGCGTGGGTCCTGGCCGCCTCGAAGACGTTCAGGGTGCCGATCACGTTGACCGTGGCGCCCTTGATGGGATCGGCCCGGCACACGGGCACCTGCAGCCCGGCCAGATGGATAATGCGGGACGCGCCCGTTTCTCCGACCACCCGGGTGAAGTGGGCCCCGTCGGCGATGTCGCCCTCGATGAACCGGACCCGGGAGATCTGTTCCTCGTCCATGATCAACGCCATGCGGGCAGTGTGTTCCACCAGGTCGTAGATCGCGACGTCGTGCCCGTCGTCGATCAGGTTCTTCACGATCCACGAACCGATGCAACCATATCCGCCGGTGAGCAGATACTGCATGGGACAAATCCTTTGAGCTGGATGACATCAGCCGGAGAAATTCGGCCTGAAAACAACGGCCTGAAAACCTCGTCCATTCTATGGCGCGCAAGGGTCGGTGTCAAGGGAAACAGCCGCGTTCCCGCGGCCTGTCCGCGGCCTGTCCGCGGCCTCTTCGCGGCCCGCCGGCAGCCGTTTTAGTCCTTGATCGGACCCCGTCGGGCAGATACATTATGCGCATCCCGGAACGGCCGGTGTACGGACCGGCGAACGGCCGGTGAAAAACCGGTGAACGGCCGGTGAAAAACCGGTGAACGGTCGGTGAACGGCCGGTGGCCGACCGGCGATCGACCGGCAGATCCAGTTATTTCCATCCCCTCAAGCGACAGGTCCCATGAGCGTACGTCAGCGGTCTTCCGCGCCGTCCGGAAAGCCGGATGCCCATCCTCCCGGACCGGGCCCGCCCGCCCGTCATGGGGGCCTGGCGTCGGGCATGACGCTACGGGCCGTGGGCCTGGGCCTGGGACTCTCAGCGCTCATGGCGTGGTGGGTGGTGCATTCCGCCTTCGAAGCCCACTCCTCCTACCTCTCCATAACCCACATGCCCATGGCGGCGCTCTTCCCCTTCATGCTGGTCGTTTTCGTCATAAACGGCCTGTTGAAGCGTTTCGCGCCAACGCGGATTTTCACCGCGCCGGAACTGATCATCATATTCTTCATCGTGTTCACGGCCTCTGCCATTCCGGGGTGGGCCTTTACCACCTACTGGGTCGCCGTCCCCTCCATCCCCCACTACTATGCCAATTCCGAGAACAGATACGTCGAGTTGTTCTTCGAGTACCTGCCTACCTGGCTGATCGTCTCCGACGAACGACGGGCCGTGCACTGGTTCTACGAGGGCCTGCCTTCTACGGGCGTCATCCCCTGGCGAGACTGGGTCATCCCCATGAGCTGGTGGGGCACCTTCTTCCTCGCCCTCTTCTTTGCCAGCGCATCGCTCATGGTGATCCTGCGCAAGCAGTGGATCGAAAGGGAGCGGTTGACCTTCCCGCTGGCCCGCGTGCCCCTGCTGCTCATCGAAGAAGACGAAAGCGGCTCCGTGCTTCCCCGGATCGCCCGGTCCAGGGTATTCTGGTACGGTTTCTCCATCCCCCTCTTCGTCATTCTCTGGAACGTCGTCTCGTATTGGGACGTCGTGCCGCCGATCAGGCTGGGCGGCGACTACCGCATACCGATCACCCTGGCCGAATCCTTCCCGCCGATTCAGTTCAAGATCAATTTCGCATTCATCGGCATCGGGTTCTTCACGGACCTGAATATCCTGTTCAGCATCTGGGTGTTCTTCCTGCTGGCCACGATCCAGATCGGCATCATGAGCCGGTTCGGCATTCCGAAGACGACCGAGATCGTCACGGCCCAGCACCTGGGCGGTTTCTTCATGTATACCCTCTTCGGACTCTGGATGGCGCGCCGGCACCTGTACGACGTGGTGAGAAAGGCCATCGGCCGGGGACGCGACATCGATGATTCGGGAGAGTTCTTCTCGTACCGGACCGCCATGGGCGGCGTGGTGATCGGCATCCTGTACATGTTCTTCTTCCTGGTCAGCATGGGGATGTCCGTCGCCGCCACGGCCACGCTGCTGGCCACCTGCATGCTGCTCTATATCGGGGTCACCCGCGTGGTGGCGGAAGCAGGGCTCATCAACCTGGACCTGCCCTACAACGCCCATGACTTCACCGTGTTCTCCTTCGGGTCGGCGAACCTGCACCGGGCCGACCTCACGATACTGACGCTGTCCCAGACCTTCTCGAGGAACTGGCGGACGCTGGGCATGTGCGCCATGGCCCACGTCAACAAGATGGGCGACGAGATCGGCGGCGCCCGGCGCGGCATCTTTCCCGTCATCGTCTCTGCACTCGTCATGGCCGCGGTCATATCGGTCGTCTACACCATCTTCCTGGGATACGACACCACCGGGGCGGATGGATTCAGGGACGCCTTCGGCAATGCCAAAACCGGATACAACACACTGACGACATGGATCAACAACCAGACCCAGTTGACCGGCGGGGAGTACCTGGGGCTCGGGCTCGGTGCACTCATCGCCTGGCTGCTGATCCTGGCCCATCACAATTTCCACTGGTGGCCGATGCACCCCATCGGATGGGCGGTGGCCAAGACCTGGGGCATCGGGATGATCGCCACTTCGATCTTCCTCGTCTGGATCATCAAGGCCTTGATCATGAAACTGGGCGGCACGAGACTGTACCACCAGGCACAGCCCTTCTTCATCGGCATGCTGGTGGGTTACGTACTGGGCGTGGCGATTTCCTATGGCGTGGATGTGATCTGGTTTCCGAATTCCGGCCACATCGTGGAGACGTGGTAGGCGCATGGCCGGCCGCACCGTGGAGATGTGGTGAGGGCGGACTCGGCCGGTCGCACCGTGGTGGAGATGTGGTAGCCGGGTTGGACGGCCGCACCGTGGAAACCCGGCGGGGGTCTTGCCGGCCACATGAGAGAGCGGCGGCACATTCAGGTGGAAACGCTTCGGCACGGTCGGACGGCACGGTCGGACGGAAGCACAGCAGCGCCGATCCTGTGCCACTATATGAAAGAAGATTGAAAGGAGATGCTTCATGAGCGTGGAGCAAGTCATGCCCGACGAGGCGGCCAGGCTGGTCGAATCCGAGGGTTACGTGTACGTCGATGTCCGGTCCGTCCCCGAATTCGACCAGGGCCATCCCGCGCCCGCGGTGAACGTCCCGCTGATGCACGCCGACGAGCAGACCGGGCAGATGACACCCAACCCCGATTTCGTCCGGGTGATTAAAGCGAACTATCCGGAGGATGCGAAACTGGTTCTGGGCTGCCGGACGGGCCAGCGGTCCGATCACGCCGCGCAGTTGCTGCAGTCGATGGGCTATGAGACGGTCGTCAACATGCGCTGTGGGTTCAGCGGCGAGATGACGCCCTTCGGCCAGGTGGTCAACCCGGGATGGGAGGAGGTCGGACTTCCGGTGAGCTACGAGAGCGGTGAAGGTGTGAGTTACGCGTCGCTCGAGGCAAAGTCGGAAGGGGCTTGAGGCGCAGCCACGCAGCCACTATCCCCGCAGCACCTCTTCGTAGTAGGCCTCGTACTGCGGGACGACGGTCTCCTCCGCGAAATTCTCCAACACCCGCTGCCGGGCCTGCCGGCCGACCGTCTCTCGAAATCCGTCGTTCACGAGCAGGTCCGTGGCGTGCCGGGCCATCTGCCGGATGTCGCCCACTTCGGTGATGTATCCCGTCTCGCCGTGGCGCACGAGTTCCGGCAGGCCGCCGGCGTTGGCGCCGATTACCGGGACGCCGCAGCTCATCGCCTCCAGGGCCGACAGGCCGAAGCTCTCCTGTTCGCTGGGGAGCAGATACAGGTCGGAGCAGGACAGGATCCGGTCCACCCCCTCCTGCTCACCCATGAACACCACGCCGTCCTGAAGTCCCAGTTCCCGGACCAGCTCCTGCATGGGGATGCGCTCCGGACCTTCCCCCACCAGCAACAGCTTGCACTTTACCCTTTGCCGCACCTCCGCGTACATGCGGATGATGTCCCCGATGCGCTTGACCGGCCTGAAATTCGAGACGTGCACGATAACCTTCTCGTCATCGTCGACGAAATTGCTGATCTCACAGTGGCCGTCCCTCCGGCGGAACCGGTCGACGTCGACGAAATTCGGGATTACCCGGATGTCCTGTTCGATTTCGAAAAGGGACTGCGTATCGCGCTTAAGGGACTCGGAAACCGCCGTAACCCCCTGGCTTTCCTCAATGCTGAACCGGGTGATCCGGTAGAAGGACTTGTCGCTGCCCACCAGGGTGATATCGGTCCCGTGTAGCGTCGTGATGACCTTGATGTCCCGGTCGCGCAGCATGTGCCGCGCCAGGAAGGCGCAGGTGGCGTGGGGCACGGCGTAGTGCACGTGCAGGATGTCCAGTTTCGCCTCGGAGGCCACGTCGGCCATTTTCGCCGCGAGTGCGAGGGTGTAGGGCGGGTACTTGAACAGCGGATAGGGCATGACCTCCACGTTGTGGAAGAAGATGTTCTGGCTGTATTCCTGCAGGCGGAAGGGGATCGAATAACTCACGAAATGGACACTGTGCCCCTTCCGGGCCAGCGCCTGTCCCAGCTCGGCGGCGATGGCGCCGCTTCCTCCGTAGGTCGGATAGCAGGTAATGCCGATATTCATTTGCGTTCCGTGAAATGGGCCAGGGGATCGTCGATCGAAAGGTATTCCCGGACGACGAAAGGCTCTCCGTACCGCGCGCCGATCAACGAACCGTAGTGACGGCTCTGGGCTTCGACCTCTTCCAGGAAATCGGGCCGGCTGATGAAGGTTTCCGGCTCGGCGGAGTCCGGGTCGTGGAACTGCGACCGGTGGGCCTTCACAGCCTCGATCTTGCGGTCGAACGTCGAGGTGATGTCGACGATGAAGGAAGGCCGGGGCTCCCGGTAACGGTGGTGGGTCAGGTAGAAGACCACTTTCCGGGGACGGAAGGCCGGGTGGTCCGATTCGAGTTTCTCCAGGCCGGCCAGGAAGGCCGCGTCCCGGGCCAGCCGGGCGGTCGCCTCGTGATCGGGATGACGGGCGATCTCGTGGGGCACAAGGAGCAGATCGGGCCGGTACCGGCGTATGGCGTCGATGAGTGCGTCGCGGTGCGTAGAGCAGGTACCGACACGGGCGTCCGGCAGTTCGAGGTTACGACGCGCCGCCAGTCCCAGGATCTCCGCCGCCGCAGCCGCTTCCCTTTTGCGACCGTCGACCGTTCCCCGGGTCCCCATCTCCCCCAGGCTCATGTCGACGATACCGGTGGCATATCCCAGGTCGGCGAATCGGACCATCAGTCCGCCGCAATGCAGCTCCACGTCGTCCGGGTGCGGGGATACGGCGAGTACGTCGAGTTTCATAGCGGAGTCATCCTGTGTCTGAAGTCGACCTCGTCCGTGGCCTCGAAGAGCCTGTTCATGACGTCGAAACCGTGAATGGCGACGTACTGCCAGATGTTGGCCACCCGTTCCTGGAGGTGCCCGTTGGGATACAACAGGCGGTCCGCCCGCATGATCTGGCCGCGCATGACCCCGTCCGCCTTTTTCAACGCGCGGAGGGTCTTTTCTTCCAGCCTGCCAAGGGCGAAGCTGGTCTTACGCTGCGAGGCCTCGACGATCCGGCTTAGCCCGGGGTCTATGGCCGTCACGTGTGCCATCAGGTTTCTGTAATGGGCTTCCACGTCACCCCGTGCGGCCCGGAGACCTTCTGTGACAGGTTCCGGCATCTCTTCCCGGAGTTTCCGGTCGACCACGGATTCGATGCCCTGGACGAAATGGGAAATCGCGAGGCCGTGCTTCTCCAGGACCCGGGCGGTCCTCGCTCCGACCAGCGTATGGGACGCGCGGGGATAGACCACGGGGAAGGGCAGGCCGAACCGGCGGTAGACTCCGCCGAGTTGGCCGTAATAGGCGATTTCCGCCGGACCGCCGATATAGGTCAGCGTAGGAAACAGCGTGTCTTGCACCAGGGGCCGGGTGATGACGTTATGCGTGAATCGACCGGGCGCATCTTCCAGCATCCGCAGCAGTTCCCCGCCGGAAAAGGAAAGGCTCCCGTCCCGGCTGCTGAACCGCCCGTCTATGTAGCGCAGGGCGTTGCGCTGCCCATCCCGGTACAGAAACAGGTTCACCGCGTCGGGAGACCGGGAGACCTGGGGATGCAACCCGGCGTCCTCCAGTTCGCAGGATACCTCGAGGACCGATCGCGTGGATGCGAGCGGCTCGCGGATTTCCTGCTCGAACACGGGGCGCATCAGGGGCTTCAGCGCGGGGTCGGTGGGATCGACGAGGACCAGGCCCCGTCCCCGGAACAGCAGCGTCATGAGCCGCGCGAAGGCATCGGACAGCGAGGTCCCGGCGGTACAGTGCCGCTGTAGCGCCTCGATGGCGGCAGGGCGGTACTCGGAGTCGGGCAGGGCCTCGGCGAACAGGCCGAGCAGCGCTTCGATACCGGGTCCGAGCAGGCGATCGCTCGCGGACCGGCGGTCGTTGGGGTCATCGGGGCTCAGTTCGAACCTGAGGGCGTCTCCGTCCGTACGGCAGACGTGGACATGGTTGATTTCGGCGTAGTCATGGTCGTCGGCGGCCATCCAGAAAACGGGCACGGCCCGTACGCCGGTTTCCTCCGACACCCGCCTCGCCAGCTTGACCGCCGTTACGGCCTTGTAGATCGTGAACAACGGACCGGTCAACAGGCCGGTTTGCTGTCCGGTGGAAACGACGAATGCATCGTCCCCGGCGAGGGAACGGGCGTTGGCCAGGACGGTCTCGTCCGCCCCGAACCGGCGGTTCTGTTCTTCGAGGATCCCGGCAAGCGCCTTGCGTGGCGGTGGAACGGCGCGGGACTTCACGGCCTCGATCATTCGCGGCCACACATCCGGGTCGCGTGGATCGCGGGTGTAGAACGGCCGCAGCGTCTCGAAGTCTTCGAGAAAGGTATGCAGCAGGTGGTCCGGAAGCACCTGGCGGTAGTCCACTGCATGAGCGTTCATGAAACCGGCCTTGTTCGACACATGCACGAACGGCGGGGATGGGAAGTCGGCATCAGGCGGACCGGAGGGGATTCCGCGGCTCCGGCGCCCTGTTCCCCATCCGCTTTTCCATGATGAGCAGGTAGGCGGGCAGCGCGATCAGGGCCGTCGCCAGCGTGGCGATCTCTCCCACGTTGGCCATGATCCCGAAGGAATGGAGGCCCCGGTTGGAGGTCAGCATCAGCGAGGTGTACCCGATCAGCGTCGTGGACGAACACATGACCAGGGCCGCGCCCGTGTGCTGTACCATATTGCGTATGGAACCCCGTCCGTCAAGGCGGTAGCGTTGATACAGGTTCACGCTGTAGTCCACCCCGATACCCAGCGTAGTGGGTATGACGATGAAGTTGAAGAAGTTCACCTTGATGTCGAAGACGGCGATGACCCCGCCCATGACCAGCATGCCGCCCAGCAGGGAGGCCAGGATCACCACCGACGCGTGGATGCTTCGGAACGCCAGTACGAGGAGCGTGATCACGCCCACGAAGCAGGCGGCCGTGGCGATGGGCCCGTCGCGGTCCACGGCCTTCAGCATGTCGGCGAAGACCACGGCCTCCCCGGAAGAATAGATGACTTCATCGTCCGGCAGGCTGTTGGAACGGACGACCTCCGCGAACCGGATCAGGTTCCGGCCGTTCCAGAGCCCGGCGTCCGATCTCGGGTAGACGTAGACCAGCCTGCCCACCGTCCCGTCCCGCTCTTCGTAGGGCCGCGTGAGCGCTTCGGGCAGGTCGTCCACGGTGATCCCGTCCAGGCTCAGGTTGTCGCGGAAATCGTTGATCTTCGCGAGCTGGTCGGGCGGTATCCCGAGTTCGTCGGGCGGATTCGTGTCGAGCATGTACTCGATGTCCCAGAGGACGTCGATCTTGTCCTCCTGGTCCTCCGGCAGCAGGTCGAAAATGGTCCGCACCCGATCGATGGTCGGATTGGGCACTTCCTTTTCGGCTTCTTTCTTGTCCAGCACGGCCCGGCGTATGCCCGGAACCTGGTCCAGATGGTCCGCCAGGATGACTGCGGGCGACTGTGAAATGCCGAACAGGGCGTTCACGCGGTGGTTGAGGATGCGTTCGTAAGTGTCGCCCCTCGGCTCGTTCCGGAGTTTCGAAAAGTCGTATTCGAAGGAGTTCGGAAGCCACCAGACCAGCAGGACGGCGCTGAGCAGCACCAGGGAGACACTCGTGCCCACCACGCCCCGCGGCACCGAAAGGACCACGTTGGCGAGATGGCGCAGGCTTTTGCCCCGCGAGAGCTTCCGGGTCCAGGTCTTCCGCCCGAATGCCGTGCGGTCCCACAGCATCAGCAGCGCCGGAAGCACGGAAAAGGTCGAAAGCCAGCACAGCAGCATGCCCAGGCCGCCGATGAACCCGAAATGGTTGAAGCCCCGGAAATCGGTAATCATGAGGGTACCGTAGGCCAGTCCGGTGGACGCCGCCGAGGTGACCGTCGCCGTGAGCGTGTTCCGGAAGGCGATCTGCACGCCGTCCCGGGCGTTCTCTCCCCGCAGGCGCTCCTCTTTGTACCGGGCCATCAGGATCAGGCCGTAGTTGATGCCGTTCCCGATGATGATGGCGCCCAGGAAGGCGGTCTGCATGTTCAGGTAGCCGATGCGGAAATAGGTAATGCAGAACGTCCAGAGGATGCCGACGACCACGACCAGCGTGATGTTGATGACCGGGACGATGGTGCGGAAGTAGAGGAATATGGCCAGGGCAACGAGGGTCAGCGTAAAAACGGCGGAAGAGAAGATCTCCCGCTGCACGGACGAATACTGGTCCAGGATAAGGCGGTACTTGCCGGTGAGGCCGACTTTGAGCGACGGGTGGTAGGACGTGGGCCCGAGTCCTTCCGCGATGGCCAGGACCCGTTCGCACAGGTCACGCGAGAAGGACACGCCGGTCGACGAACCGAAGGGCTTCAGGACCATGACGAGAAACTGCCCCTGCTCGTCGTGTCCCGTGAAATATCCATCGCCCCACTTGTCCAGCTGCTCCGACGCCTGTTTCTCGTACTTCTCCACCAGGTCGCTCACGGTGAACGACTCGTCCTCCACCTCCAGGCCGAGGTCCTCCTCGGATACGAAGAGGGGGTTCTGCTCCAGCTTCGTCTTCAGGATCTGCCGGCTCAGCCGGCTCTGGATCTCTTCCAGGTCCTCCAGGTCGGCGTACAGATACTTGTGGTCTTCGTAGAACCGCTTCTCTTCGTCCACCCGGTACTCGATGTAGCGGACATATCCTTCCGGGAGATCGGACCGGAGCCGGCCGGCGAGGTCGTCGGCGTACCGCTGGGCGGCGGCCAGGTCTTCCGTCTCGATGACGACGGTCAGATTGCCGATGCCGCCGACGCGCTCCGTGAGCCGGTGTATGTCGTCGACGCTCCGGTAGCCTTCGGGGAGCAGCTCGACGAAGTCGGTTTTCAACTGGAGCCTGGAGGCGAAAAGGACGGAAAGCGAGGCGGATAGCAGCGCGAACAGCAGGACCTTTGCCGGATGGCGGCAGATGAAGGCGATGTACCTGTTCAGCAAGCGGTCTATGGCAGCTCTGGTCTCAGCCTTCACGGAGCGGTCCTCGTGTGAAACGCGCACATCCAGGGTAAGGAAATATCCCCGTAAACCACTGGAGTGTCAACCACTAAAACGGCATGTGCATCGTGGCTGCGGAACTGTGGCGAAGGGCGTTTTTCTTTGACTTATCCCGCCCGCGACTTTACATATGCTGGACCGTTTTTTTTAACCAAACCACTGCCGGCACATTACAGCGTCCGTTCTCCGCCCATTCCATGGCCTCAGTACAGCAAAGTGTTTCCACCTCCGCTGTCCGTGCGACCGCGACCCGGATCATTACGCCGCGGTCCATTCTCCTGGGCCTGCTGAGCGTCGTCCTGATTTCCCTGATCGTTCCCTATTTCCAGTACACCATGGCCTCGTCCCAGCTGGGCGCGGATCATCTCCACATCGGCGCGCTGTTTCTGGCCTTCGCGTACCTGGTCGTTTTCAACGTGGTGCTGGCGAGGTGGAAGAAGGACTGGGCCCTCACGCCCCACGAGTTCGTCATCCCCCTGGCCATGGGCATGGCGGCATCGGGGCTGACGACCAACGGCATGGGCGCTCCGTTCATCTCCACGCTGATGGCCCCCTACCTGCTGGCCACGCCCGAGAACCAGTGGGCCGAGTACTTCTACCCTTACCTGAAGCCCTGGGCGACCGTCACGAACCAGGGCAACGCCCTCACCTGGCTGGTAGACGGGATACCGCCCGGCGCGTCCATTCCCTGGAGCGTGTGGGGCATTCCGCTGTTCTGGTGGCTGACCTTCATCGTCCCGCTCATCTTCATGGGCCTGTGTCTCGTGGTCATCCTCAGGCGGCAGTGGGTCGAACACGAGAAGCTCGTCTTTCCCATGATGCAGATCCCCCTCGCCTTCACGCGGGGCATGGAATCGCCGAGTCGTATCCCCGCCTTTCTCTCGGAGAAGCGGTTCTGGATCGGCTTTTCCATACCATTCTGCGTGATGATGTACAACATCGTCGGGTACTTCACCCCGGTCGTACCCCAGTTCCCCTATTTCGGGTCGGCGCCGCCCATCGTATTCGGCGAGGGGTTTCCCCCGCTGGAAATCAACTTCCGACCGGCCATCCTGGGCATTTCCTATTTCGTCAACCTGGACGTCCTCGCCGGTTTCTGGGTATTCTACATGATCGGGATCATCCAGGTCGGCATCGCCCACCGGATCGGGTACGACATCCCGGGGCGGGACAACTACACCTCGATCCACCCCATGCTGGACTGGCAGAACATGGGCGCGTTCATCCTGTTCGTGGGATGGGGGCTCTGGCGGGCGCGGTTTCACATCCGCGCCGTGTTCTCCCAGGCGTTCGGCCGCAGGTCTGACCTGGACGACTCGGAAGAGATGCTGCCCTACCGGGTAGCGGTCTTCGGATTCATCGGGGGTTTCGTCTACGGGGTGGTCTGGCTGAACCAACTGGGCATGAGCGTGCCCATCGCCGTGTTCCTCCTCGCCGGCGTATTCGTCATATATATCGGCGTGTCCCGCATCATCGCCGAGGCGGGGCTGCCCTACGTGCGTTCGCCCATGATCGCCCAGGTGCTCGTGTTCTATTCGGTCGGGTCGGCCAACCTGTCCATGTCGACCATGACGGCCATGGCCCAGACGTACGGGCCCGTCAGCGAGATCAAGTCGACCTTCATGCCCGCCTTCATGCAGGCGGCCAAGCTGTCCGAGATCGGTGCGCGCTGGCAACGCGGCCTGGGCTGGTCGATCCTCTCGGCCGCGGTCATCGGCGTGGTGATCTCGCTGGTCTGGACGGTCTACCTGGGGTTCGACCAGGGCACGCGCCAGTTCACCAACGGATGGTGGTTCGGCCGGATCGGATCGACCATCCCGTACACTGAAACGCTGACCAAGATCCGGGATCCCTTCGGACCCGACACGTCGCGGCTGATGTTCTTCCTCGTGGGCGGTTCGCTCATGTTTCTGCTCATGACACTGAGGGCCAGGCTGCCGGGCTGGCCGCTGCATCCCCTGGGATTCTTCCTTTCATACTCCTGGCCCGCCCGGGCGATCGTCTCGTCCATGTTCGTGTGCTGGGTCATCAAGAGCATCATGATGTGGGTCGGCGGCATCGAACTGTACCGGAAGGGCCAGCCCTTCTTCCTGGGCCTGATCTTCGGCGTGGTCACCGGCGTGGTCATCTCAATGTGCGTCGACTACGTGTGGTTTCCCCACGCGGGCCATCATATCTACGGGATAGACTGACGTGTATTCGCGGATATTCGGTTACTTTTTCCTTTCCCTGGGCGTCCTGCTGTTCCTCGCCGTGGCCGTCGCCGGCCCGGCCTGGGTGACGGAGCACGTGATCCTGAGGATCGTCTCCCTTCCCGATGACGTACCGCCCAGGCCCCTCGAGGAAGCGCCGGTGTCCCTGGAAGAGGTTTCCGAAATCGTTACCCGGGAACGCGTGGAGGCCCATGTCCGGGCGATGAGCGAGAACCCGTCGCGCGTCGTCGGCTATCCGGGAAACCGGACGGCCATGGAGTACGTGGTCGATGCCTTCCATGCCCGCGGGCTGGCCGACGTAGCCGTCGACACCTTCACGGTCTCCTCGCCCGTCGATCACGGATTCACGCTGACCGTGCACGACTCCGTGGAGACCGAGATACCGGTGTACCAGTTCTGGCCCAACCTGGTCCGGCTGAGTTCTTTTCCCGACGGGATCCGGGGCCCCCTGCACTACGGCCGGCGGGGCGAATTCCAGGCCTTTAACGGAAAAGAGATCGAGGGGAGCATCGTCCTGGTCGACTTCGACGGGCGCGACCAGTACCTCAACGCGCGGATGCTGGGCGCGCAGGCCGTACTTTTCTATGATAACGGTCCCGGCGCAGTGACCAACAACCAGGCCCAGCGCAAGATCCTGGACGTACCCGCCGACGTGCCGCGCTTCTGGGTCCCGGACTCCCATGCCGCCGCGGTCCTGGCGGCCGCGCGGTCCGGCGGGGCCGAAGTGACGATCAGGGGACGCATGACGTGGGAACGGGCTGAGACCTGGAACGTCATGGGGTGGATACCGGGCCGGGACGAACCGCTGCCCGGGGGCGACGGCACGGAGAAATGGAAAGACCGGACCGTCGTGCTTTCGGCGTTCTACGACGCCATGTCGGTCGTACCCGGACTGGCGCCGGGCGCCGAGAGCGCGGGGGGCATCGCCGCCATGCTGGAGCTGATCGACGTGCTCCGGGCCCATCCGCCGGGTTACTCCGTGCTGTTCCTGGCCACGTCCGCCCATTTCCACGGGCTGCAGGGCGTAAACGACTTCCTGGACCGGCACCAGCGGAAGGACGAGTTCTTCCTGGAACGCATACCCGAGGAGGACCGGATCCCCTTCGACCTGTTCCTGGGCCTGGACCTCACCAGCAGGGCGGACCAGGTCGGCCTGTTCAGCTATGGCGATTTCATCTTCTTCACCTCGAACCTGGACATTCTCTACGAACCCTACGCGGACCGGTATCTGAATTACGCGCGCAAGGCCGGGGTCCACGATGGAGAGGAAAGCCGGACGCCCTACCTCAACACGCTGACGCACCCGCTCCGGTCGCAGGAGAGCTTCATGCCCGCCGGCCCCGCCTTCGACCACGAGATGGTCACGCTCGCAGGGCTGCACGGCATGACCTTCGCCACGGTGAACGACAACCGGCTGCTCATCGATACCCCGAAGGACCGGATCGAGCATGTCGATTTCCCCAACCTGGTCCGGCAGATCCGGTCGCTCGGCACCCTGCTTCCCGCCATGCTGTCCGATCCCGAGGCCTTCGACGTGGACGAATCGATACGGCTCAAGGACGAAGGCCGCGACATCGAAGGCCGGGTCCTCGAATTCGACCGCACGGTGGATTTCTTCAAGCCCAATACCCCCGTTCCCGACGCCCTGGTCGTCTACGAGCCCGGGTATCAGAGCCACAGCGGCGTGCGGGGGTTCATGGTGACCCACGCCGACTCGATGGGGCATTTCCGGATGTCCATGGTCCGGTTCCCCCCGGGACCGACGGAACTGCGCAGCTACGGATTGGGCGCCGACGGCCGGATCGTGTACGCCCCGGACCTGGGTGAAGAGGGCAACGCCACCTTTCCCCTGGCGGTGCCGAACTCCTCCAAGGTGAACAATACTATCCAGGTCCTCTTCCCCTGCGAGGAAATCAACCTTTTCGATATCGTGGACCCCGGCGTCTTCGTCGCCCTCGACAACCTGACCGTACTCGGCCGGGACAACAGCCCGCTGCGAAAGTACGGCGCGGCCTTCGTGGAAGACCAGAGCTTCTTCGGCAACTGGATGACCAATGCCGCGGTGGTCTTCGCCAGGCCCGAGGACCGGGTCAAGATGTTCATGAGCTCCGGCCCCAGGGGGGTCAAGTACCTGCTGACCAATACGCCCGGAGCGTGGCTCGATGAACCGCCGGAAAGTATCACCGACGACGTCATGGCCCTGGCCCAGGGACGCGGATTCACGGCGGACCAGGGCCTGATCCCCTACCCCTTCTTCCAGAGCGCCCTGGACCTGTGGTCGCTCAACCGGGCCCGCCTGATGAAACTGGAGGACCACGGCGTGACCAACGCCCGGGCCGCCGAACTCCACGAGGAAAGCACACAGGCGCTTCGGGCCGCCCGGGAAGCCCTGGAAAACCGCCGTTACGACGCCTTCGCCGCACAGTCGAGAGAGGCGTGGGGTTACGAGGCACGGGCCTATCCCGACGTGCGGTACGCCGCGGACGACACGGTGGACGGCATCGTGTTCTACTTCATGCTGCTGGTCCCCTTTTGCTTCTTCCTCGAACGGCTTTTCTTCGGTTTCACGGACATCCGGAAGCGGCTGGCGTCGGTGGGCGTCATCTTCGCGGCGGTCTTCATGCTGTTGCAGAACGTGCACCCGGCCTTTCAACTCAGCCTGACGCCGTACATGGTCTTTCTCGCCTTCATCATCCTGGCGATGGCGCTGATCATCATCACCATGATCGTGACCCGGTTCGACACCGAAATGAAGAACCTGACCCGGTCGGCGGCCGGACTCCACGAGGCGGACATCGGCCGGCTGAGCGCCACGGCGGTGGCCATTTCCCTGGGAATATCGAACCTGCGCAAGCGGAAGATGCGCACGGCGCTGACCGCGGTCACGCTGACCCTGCTGACCTTCACCGTGCTGTCCTTCACTTCCTTCAGGACCGGCATCCAGTTCTATACGCTGGAACGTGAGAACACCCCGCCGTACGACGGCGTCCTCATGCGCAGCCTGTCCTGGCACTCCCTGCCCACGTCCTTCCTGCCCTACGTGGAAAACGCCTTCGAAGGCCAGGCGGACGTGGTACCCCGGTCGTGGTACGAGCCGGAGGACATGACCAGTCCCTATATCGATCTGCGCGCGCCGGACAAAGGGACCGCCACCACGGTACAGTCCTTACTGGGACTTCACGCCGGCGAACCGGCCATCACCGGCCTGGACCGCTACCTGCTGCCGGGCGGACGGTGGTTCGCCCCGGGCGAAAGGGCGGCCTGCCTGCTGCCCACGGAACTGGCCGAGCGGTTGAACGTGGGGCCGGAGGACGTGGGCACGGCGGAAGTGGAGATCCTCGGAGGGCGCTATACCGTGATCGGCCTGCTCGATTCCGAAGGGTTCGACGCCTATCGGGACATGGACGACGAAAGCATCATGCCCGCCAGTTTCTCCATGACACGGTCCTTTACCGATATGGACATTGAAGTGTTCATGTCCACCATTCAGGCCTCTGAGCACCTGCCGTCCCGGAACGTGCTGGTCTTGCCCTATCGGCAGACCCTCGACCTTAACGGGTCCACGCGGTCCGTGGCCATCGCGGGATTCGCCGACGGCGACCAGCTCCGCGATTCCGTGGAGGCCTTCATGTCGCGCGTACTCCTGGCCGTGTTCGTCGGCATGGAAGACGAGGTGAGGGTTTACAGCTCACTGGGCGCCACTTCGGTTTCGGGCCTGGCCAACCTGATCATCCCGGTGCTCATCGCGGCGTTCCTGGTGTTGAACACCATGATGGGCGCCGTGTTCGAACGTTTCCGGGAAATCGGCGTGTACAGCGCGGTCGGCCTGGCCCCGAACCACGTGGCCGCCCTGTTCATCGCCGAAGCCGCCGTTTTCGCGACCCTCGGCGCCGTATTCGGTTACCTGGCCGGCCAGATCATCACCATGGGGCTTTCCCAATGGGACCTCCTGGGCGGCATGTCGCTCAACTATTCCTCCCTGTCGACCGTATACGCCACGGTGGTCGTCATGGCCATCGTCTTCCTGTCCACCCTCTATCCGGCGAAGAAGGCCGCCGACATGACGGTAGAGGACGTGACGCGGCGCTGGTCGCCCCCGCCGCCCGAAGAAGACGACTGGTGCTTCGAGTTCCCGTTCACGGTGACCGTCCCCGAAGCGTTGCCGCTTTCGGGTTACCTGCACCACATATTCCAGACGCATGAAGACAGTTCGGCGGAGGACTTCGTCGCCGAGGGGACCACGCTCGACGTGTTGCCGGGGGATACCTACGACACGTATCACGTTGCGTCCACCGTCTGGCTGGCGCCTTATGATCTCGCCATCAGCCAGGACGTGCGGCTCGAACTGGAGCCCGTGCTACACGAGAAACTGTACCGCATCGTGATCGTGATCCACCGCCGCAGTGGAGACCTGGCGCAGTGGCAGACGATCAACCGGCGGTTCTTTACCGTACTGAGGAAGCGGTTTCTCGTGTGGCGGACCCTCGCCGAGCCGATAAAGGCGCGGTACCGGGACATCGAGGCCTTCGACCGCGAAACGGCCCTGTAGTCGGTGGAGCGCAATAACGATGTACGACTGCGGCGGAGCGATGCGCGGCGCGGCCATGAAGGAGGAGCGGCGATGTACGATCTGATCATCAAGGGTGGGCACGTCATTGATCCGGAGAACGGCATCAATGAGAGCCGGGACGTCGCCGTCGACGGCGGGCTGGTCGCGGCGGTGGAACACGACATCCCGGCGGAACACGGCCGAAAGGTCGCCCGCGTCCATGGCCATTACGTCACGCCCGGCCTGATCGACATCCACATGCACGCGTACGGCGGTTACCGGGGGTGGGTGTTCCCCGACGCCCACGTGCTCCCCAACGGGGTGACCACGGTGCTGGATACGGGGGGCGCGGGCTGGAAGAAATTCGAGCATTTCAAGGACACGGTCATCGCCGAATCCATTACCCGCGTGCTGGCCCTGATCAATATCGTAGGCGCCGGCATGGAAGGCGCCGTGGAGCAGGACGTATCGGAGATGGACCCGGTACCCTGCGCGGACATGATCGGCCGGTACCCGGAGCACGTGGTCGGGTCCAAGACCGCCCATTTCGGCGGTCCTGGCTGGGAGGCGGTGGACGGCGCCGTCGAGGCGGCCCGGCGAAGCGGCACCCTCGCCATGATCGATTTCGCGCCGAAGCCGACCCGAAGCTACCGGGACCTGCTGCTGAAGAAACTGAGTCCCGGCGACATACATACGCATCTCTACGCGCAGCACATTCCCCTGCTGGACGAGCGCGGCCGGGTGAATGACTACGTCCGGGAGGCGCGGGACAAGGGCATCCTGTTCGACCTGGGCCACGGCGGCGGCAGCTTCTGGTTCCGCATCGCCGTGCCGGCCATCGAACAGGGCTTCCTGCCGGATACGGTCAGCACGGACCTCCACAAGTACAGTGCACTGATGCCGAACACGAGCATGAACACGACCATGTCGAAATGCCTGAACATGGGCATGACCCTGGAGGACGTAGTCATGCGCTCCACGCGAAACGCCGCCCGCGCCATCCGTCGCCCCGAACTGGGTACGCTGAGCATCGGCGCGGAGGCGGACGTCGCCGTGCTGGAACTGGAATATGGGGAATTCGGTTTCGTCGATTCGGGTCTGGCCCGTATGCGCGGCGACCGGCGGCTGCGGTGCCTGCTGACGGTGCGGGCCGGAGAGGTGGTCTGGGACCTGAACGGCCTGACGCGGCCGGACTGGGACACGGCAGGCGACTATATCAGGACCGAGTAACAGGACCGAGCAACAGGACCGAGTAAACGGATGTAAGAGGGAACAAGGGGCCGGGCAAGCAGATGAGTGATCATTCCAGCCGGGAACAGCGGGATCAGCGGGAACAGCAGGAACAGCGGGCACCGGACGCGACGGACACCGGGCAGGACGACCGGTGGCAGATCGTGCCGGACAGCCTGCCCTACGAGGACGGGTTCAGCGGTCGGATCATCTGGGCCGCCTTCTTCGTCGGGCTGGTCATGCTCCCGGGGGCGATCTACCTGGAACTGGTGACCGGAAAGAGTTTCGCGGGCGCCGCAGAATGGGTCACCATTATCATGTTCATCGAGATCGGGAAGCGCCTGTTCATCAAGCTGAAGCCCCAGGAAGCCATCATCCTCTACTGGCTCGCCGCCGGTCTGGCGGCAACGGGACTGGGCGCCAGCGGCATGGCCGCCGGATCATCGGTGCACGGCGCGCCTTTCGCCAAGATGATCTGGTTCCAGTATCTGATCCAGTCCCCCCAGGCGGACGGCCTGGCCCAGCTTCTGCCCCAGTGGGTATCGCCGCCCCGGGGTTCCGATTCCCTGATCACCCGGACCCTCTTCTCCATGGAGTGGCTGGAACCCATCCTGCTGGCCATCCTCGTGTCCATCCTCGGCCTGGTCAACGCCATTTCGCTGGGATACGTGCTCTTCCGCATCACGGCGGACACCGAACGCCTGCCCTTTCCCCTGGCGCCCGTGCAGGCCGCAGGCGCCACCGCGCTGGCGGAATCTTCGGCGGGCGAAGAGACCTGGCGATGGCGACTTTTTACCGTCGGCGCCATGATCGGCCTGGGTTGGGGCATTCTCTACGTCGTCGTCCCGACGGTATCGGGCGTGGTGCTGACCAAGGGGGTCGAAGTCTTCCCCATTCCCTTCGCGGACTTCACGCCGCGGGTAAGGGACGTGCTGCCTGCGTCGCCCATCGGTATTGGCACGGACATGGCCACGCTCCTGGTGGGTTTCGTCCTGCCCTTCTGGATCGTCGTCGGCACCTTTATCAGTTCCTTCGTGGTCACCTTCATCGCCAATCCGACCCTCTACCACTTCGGCCTGTTGCACAGCTGGGCGCCAGGGATGAGTACCATCCCCACCTCCATCAACAATACCATAGATTTCTGGCTGAGTTTTTCCTCTATCGGTACTTCACTGGTCATCGGCCTGATCGGCCTCGTGGCCTTCGCACGTGCCCTGAGGCGAGACCCGGACGGCGCGTCCGGCGCCCGGGGACCCCGCCGGCCGCCGCCGGACCGGGGCGATTTCAGGCTGCCCATCCCCATCGCGCTCTGGGTGGTTTCGACCCTGTGCTTCATTCTCCTGGTCTACTATCTCGAACCCTCGTTCCCGGTATGGATCTCCCTGGTATTCGGGTTCCTGTGGACGCCCTTCTTTTCCTACATCGGCGCGCGCATGATCGGCCTCACGGGCTCGCCCTACGGATCATCCTTCCCCTACGCGAGGGAGGGTTCCTTCTACCTGTCGGGCTACAAGGGCGTGGCCATCTGGTTCGCCCCGGTCCCGCTCTTCGATCACAGCGGTGTCGTATCGACCTTCCGGCAGCTGGAACTCACTCGAACGCGATTTCCAAGCCTGGTAAAACTGTATATATTGAGCCTGTTGCTGCTCATCGTGTTCAGTTTCCTGTTCTATGCCCTGATCTGGAAGCTCGCGCCCATTCCGTCCGCGGCCTATCCCTTCGTCGAAAAGATGTGGCCGCTGCAGGCGACGATGGAAACGATCTGGATCAAGTCTACCCTGCCGGGTGGATCGGATGTGATCGGGCAACTGATCAAGTGGGAGTACATCGGCGCCGGGATGGGGTTCACCGTGGCCCTTTACGGGGTCCTGAGCCTGCTCAAGGCGCCGCCGCTGCTGTTCTACGGCCTGGTGGCCGGACTGGGTACGGGCGCCTGGATACACTACACGCTGCCCACGTTCATCGGTGCCATGCTGGGCCGGTTCTATTTCGGACGGCGATACGGAGAAAAAAGGTGGCGCGCCTACGCGCCTGTCATCCTCGCCGGATACGGGTGCGGCCTGGGACTGATCGGCATGGCCGCCGTTTCCCTGGTTCTGATCGCCAAGTCCACGTCCCAGATCCTGTTTTGACGCCCAGGAACCTGTTCCATGCCCCATGATTTCCGCGTAGCCCTGGTCGCCGACCTGCTGAGCCCCGACGGCGGGGTGGTGTTCGAAGACTTCGGCGTCGAACTGCTGGACGAAGCCGGGGTCTTCCATGCGTTCCTGGAAGAGGACCGGCGCCCCGTCACCCCGGATCAGCTAGAGGATTTCGACGCGGTGATATCCATGGGTCAACCTTACACGCAGGACTCCTTTGCCGGGGCCGGGCGCCTGGCGCTGATCGCCCGGACGGGCGTGGGCTACGACATGATCGATATGGACGCCGCAACGGAAGCGGACGTCATGGTAACGATCACGCCGGAGGCCACGCGCAAACCCGTGGCCAGCGCCACGATGGCCCTCATGCTCGGTCTCTGCCACCGGGTAACGATCAAGGACGCCATCGTACGGAAGGACGACTGGGATATCCGGTTCGATCACATGGGATGCGAGATCCGGGGCCGCGTGGTCGGCCTCATCGGCATGGGCATGATCGGCCGCGAGGTGGTGCGCATGCTGGCGCCTTTCGAGCCGTCCGAGATCCTCGTATCCGACCCGGCGGTGACCGCGGCGGAGGCCGCGCAACTGGGCGTTACGCTGGTGGACCTGGAGATCTTGCTCAGGCGCAGCACGTTCGTTACCATCCACTGTCCGTTGAACGCGCACACCCGGTACCTGATCGGCGCGAGGGAACTGCGCATGATGAGGGAGGACGCCTACCTGGTCAACACGGCGCGTGGCGCCATCGTCGACCAGAAAGCACTGGAGCAGGCGTTGCAGGAAGGCTGGATCGCGGGCGCGGCCATTGACGTCTTCGAGCAGGAACCGCCGGACGCCGACGACCCGCTGCTGTCCCTGCCGAACGTCATCCTGGCGCCTCACGCTTCGTGCTGGACCTACGAGCTGTTTCGCGATATCGGACACGACTGCATGAAGGCGGCCCTGGCCGTCTCCCGGGGAGAAGAACCGCCCTACGTGGTCAACCGGGAAGTACTCGAGCGTCCGGGATTGAAGCGGAAACTGGAGCGGTTCAGGAGATGAAAGGGTCCGATGCTGCCGTGCAGGCCGGTACCCGACGCGGCCGGATCCACCCGAAATCACGTCGTAAGCAGATCACCGCACCGGACACAGACCGCGGCTAAGACCAGGAAAGGAAGATAATGCCAGTAATTTCTCCCGAGAAACTGCATAGAATCGGCTGCGAAGTGATGGAGGCGGCCGGCTGCACGGAGGACGACGCGCGCAGCGTGGTGGACCACCTCGTGGATTCCAATCTGTTCGGCCATGATTCCCACGGCGCCATCCGGATCCCGGAATACGTCAAGGCCATCAAGGACGAGGGCCGGTTCAAGGCCAGGGCGGACGTGCAGATCCTGAGGGAGAGTCCATGCACCGCCCTGGTGGACAACGGAGGCGCACTCGGCCAGGTGGGCGGAACCTTCGCCATGCAACTGGCCATGAAGAAGGCGCGGGAGCACGGTTCGGCCACGGTAACCCTCCGGCGCACCAGCCACGTGGGTCGTGTTGGCGCCTATCCGCTCATGGCGGCCCGGGAGGGGTTGATCGGGCTGGCCTTCGTCAATGCGGGCCGATTCGGACGCCAGATCCCGCCCTTCGGCGGCATCGACGGGCGAATCAGCACCAATCCCATCGCCTTCTCGGCCCCCCGCCGGGACGACGATCCCGTCATGGTGGACCTGACCACTTCCGTCGTCGCGGAGGGCAAGGTGCGCGTCGCCGCGAACAAGGGCGTGCAGGTGCCCGAGGGCTGGCTGATCGATCACAACGGCGATCCCACTACCGACCCAACGGTGATCAAGGGGCCTCCGCCCAACGGCGCGATCCTGCCCATGGGCGGCATCGTCGCCCACAAGGGCTACAGCCTCGGCCTGCTCGTGGAGATCCTCGGCGGCGCGCTGAGTGGACAGGGATGCGCACAGGGAGAGCAGACCGTATCGAGCAACGGGGTCCTCTTCACCGTCTACGACATTTCTTTTTTTACGGATACGGACTGGTACTACGAGGAAGTCGAGGGGTTGATCCGCCACGTGAAAGCCAGCCGGACGGCGCCGGGATTCGACGAGATTCTCATTCCGGGCGAACCGGAGTTTCGACTGGCGGCAAAACGCCGGCAGGAAGGGATCAACATCGACGAGACCACCTGGCGGCAAATAGAGGAAGCCGGGACGCGGGTCGGCCTGAATCCCGAGCAGTGGTAAATCTTCGGAAATGAAAAAGGGACAGGCGTAACGCACCTGTCCCTTTGAATATTACATCGCGCGATTGCCGCGTGTGATTGCCGCGGCGAAAACTACTTGGCCGAGAAACTGCCCATGAGCCGGTGGGTTCCCCACGAGACGGACAGATTGCCCATCCCATCCGAATCCCCAAGCTCCACGGTAAGGCGCTCCACCGATTCGTCGCCGGTGCCGTAACTCAGCGGCACTTCCAGCACGTCGTTTTCCCGGCTGGCACCCGGCGCGCCCCAGATCCCCACTTCGCTATTTAATATCAGCGACCAGGAATCACCTTCCACGTGCTTGATCCAGGCACTGTATTCGCCTTTTGCCAGTGTCATATCGCCGAACATGAGATCGGCTTCCGTCGTGAAGGTGGTGGATTTGTTGCTGCCGAAGCGCCAGACGAATCCATCAGGCGCCATGGCGAGCATGTCCCTGCCCTTCATCTCGGGACGGCCGTATTCGATGGACACCTTGCCGCCCGACAGCGCGACTTCAGTCATGCCCCGGCCGGGGTCCATTTCTTCACCGCCCGAGGGCATGGTCGTTTGTGCATCGGCGATCCCGCTGCCCAGGGAAGTCAAGGCCAGGGCAAGGACCAGGCCGCCGATCAAACGGGTAATGCGAAGCATAGATACCTCCTGAAAACGGTTCTTGTTCTGTTATGCCAGTGAATTGGCTACGCACAGAGAAAATGCCGTAAATACGTGCTCGTGTCAACGCATTTACATCGACCTGGCGATGCGTGGAGTCCGGTGTAAAGATCGGCGAGAAGCCCGGTGTGGCGACCAGGTGGACCAGGCGATCCGGGTGCCGCGACCGGACTCGAAGAGCGTGCGTCATCGGCGTATTTCCCTTGATTTATAACCTTCTCCTATCGATTTTAGGCTCAAGGGACGAAGGTCAACTATCCTGCCTCTCGCGACGGTTCTTTATACGTCGAAATTCTATATTTCCTTCAAATTTAAGGAGCTACCGGGATGACCCGCGTGGAACAATCCATATTGACCGGTCTGGCCGGATTCGACTCGGCCACGGTCTACAACGCCGTGGAAAAGGTACAGGGTGTTTCGAACGACGATTACACCGGTCCGGAGATTCAGTATCTGACGCCTGAGTTTGGCGCGGTGGTCGGGTACGCCGTAACTTCCGAGGTCACCCCGCTGGACGCCACACCGCCCAATATGAGCTGGTCCGACTATTACGACGTGCTGAACGAGACGCCGGGTCCCATGATCGCGGTGATGAAAGACGTGGACACCCGTCCGAAGCGCGCCGCCCTCTTCGGCGACGGCATGGCGCATATCCACCGCAAACTCGGCGTGGTGGGCGCCGTGGTGGAGGGCTGTGTCCGCGACCTCGAGGGCATCCGGGGGGCGGGCCTGCCCATCTGGGGCATCGGCACGGTATCCGGCCACGGTCCTTTCAACGTGCGGGCCGTCGGCCGGCCTCTTGTGGCCGGGCAGCTGCTTGTGCAGACCGGCGACCTGCTGCTCGCCGACGTGGACGGCGTGGTGAAGATTCCCCTCGACATCGCGGAAGACACCTTGAGAAAGGCGCATGAGATCAGGAACTGGGAACGGTCCCATTTCGACATGATCAACAGCCCCGACTTCACCTACGAAAAATGGAAGAACCGGGAGAAGAACGCGTAAGTTCCGGTCTGGAACGAATCATGAAAGCACCGACGGGGACCCGGCTGAGTTGCAAGAACTGGCTCATCGAAGCGGCCTACCGCATGATCCAGAACAACCTGGATCCTATGGTCGCCTTCGATCCGGAACACCTCGTCGTTTACGGCGGCAGGGGCAAGGCCGCCCGGAATCGGGAAGCCCTGGAAGCCATCCTGGCCGCCCTGCGGGACCTGGAACCCGACGAAACCCTCATGGTGCAATCGGGCAAGCCAGTGGCGGTGTTCCGCACCCACGAGGACGCGCCGCGCGTCCTGATCGCCAACTCGAACATGGTCCCGGCCTGGGCGACGCAGGAGAACTTCGACGCCTGGGAGCGGGAAGGGCTGATCATGTACGGCCAGATGACGGCCGGCAGTTGGATCTACATCGGCACACAGGGCATTCTCCAGGGGACCTACGAGACCTTCGGGGCGCTCGCCCGAAAGCACGGGTGGGGAAGTCTGGCGGGAAAACTGGTGGTCACGGCCGGACTGGGCGAGATGGGCGGCGCCCAGGCGCTGGCCATCACCATGAACGGCGGCGTGGGCCTGCTGGTCGAAGTGGATCCGTGGCGTGCCCGCCGGCGCCTCGAACTGCGCCAGGTAGATGCCGTGGCGGAGAACCTCGATCTCGCGTTGTCCTGGGTGAACGAAGCGCTCGCGGCGGGAGAAGCCCGGTCGATCGCCCTGCTCGGAAACGCCGCGGAGATGCTGCCGGAGCTGGCCCGGCGAGGTATCGTGCCGGATGTCGTCACGGACCAGACCGCGGCCCACGATCCGCTTTACGGCTACATACCCACAGGACTGTCGCCGGCTGAAGCGGCCAAACTGCGCGAACGCGATCCGGACGCCTACCGGGATCGTTCCGTCAATTCCATGACCGTGCACGTTCAGACCATGCTCGACTGGCGGAAAAAAGGTTCCGTGGTCTTCGACTACGGCAACAACCTGCGCCAGCGCGCCTATGACAACGGTTTAAAGGAAGCCTTCGACTATCCCGGATTCGTACCGGCCTATATCCGTCCCCTGTTCTGCGAGGGCAAGGGCCCTTTTCGCTGGGTCGCCCTTTCGGGAGATCCCGAGGACATCTACCGGACGGACCAGGCCATCCTCGAGATGTTTCCGGAGGACGATCACCTGTTCCGCTGGATCACGATGGCCCGGCGGCGCGTGAATTTCCAGGGGCTGCCGGCCCGCATCTGCTGGCTGGGGTACGGTGAGCGGGCCCGGGCGGGACTGCGATTCAACGAACTGGTCGCCGCCGGTGAAATCAGCGCGCCTGTCGTCATCGGCCGGGACCACCTGGACAGCGGGTCCGTGGCCAGTCCCAACCGGGAGACCGAGGCCATGAAGGACGGGTCTGACGCCATCGGTGACTGGCCCGTGCTGAACGCGCTCATCAACACGGCCAGCGGGGCCACCTGGGTCAGCTATCACCACGGCGGCGGCGTGGGCATCGGTTACAGCCTCCACGCGGGGCAGGTCATCGTCGCCGACGGCACCTCCGAGGCGGCGGCGCGCCTGGAGCGCGTGCTCACCAACGATCCGGGCATGGGCGTGGCCCGACACGTCGACGCCGGATACGAAAAGGCCGTCGCGGTGGCGAAGGACCGCGGCCTCAAGATCCCCATGATGGACTGAGTCCGGAAGGCATCGGCCGGGTATGGATCGCTCCCAGGAAGTCCTGGCCCTCACGGGTTACAACCTTTCCATCGACGAGGTCGTCGCGGTCGCGAAGGGCCGCCCTGTAGCGGTACATCCCGATGCGCTCCCCGGCATGATACGCTCCCGGGCGGTGGTGGACCGGCTGGTGTCGGAGGGCAGGGTCGCCTACGGGATCACCACCGGATTCGGCCGGTTCAAGGACAAGTTGATCTCTCCGGAGCAGGTCGCCGAATTACAGCTCAACCTCATTCGGAGTCACGCGGCCGGCGCCGGTCCCGAGCTGGACGAGGAGACCGTACGCGCCATGCTGGTCGTCCGGGCGAATACGCTGGCCATGGGCTACTCGGGTATCAGGCCCGAAGTCGTGCAGTTGCTGGTGGACATGCTGAACGAGGGCGTCCATCCCTGCATACCCGGCCGGGGTTCCCTCGGCGCGAGCGGAGACCTTGCGACCCTGGCGCACATGTCCCTGGTGCTGATCGGCGAAGGCGAGGCCATATACCGGTCCCGGCGGCTCGACGGCGCGGCAGCCCTGCGGGAGGCGGGGCTCGATCCGGTAGTCCTGAAGGCCAAAGAGGGACTGGCCCTCACCAACGGCACGACCCTCATGGCCGGACTCGGCGCCCTGCTGGTACACCGGGCGACCAATCTCGCGCTTACGGCGGATATCGCGGCCGCACTGACCCTGGAAGCGCTGGTCGGCACCGACCGCGCGTACGACGCCCGTGTGCACGCCATCCGGCCCCATCCCAGGCAGGTCGCCTGCGCGGCGTTCCTGCGGGACATACTGCACGGCAGCCGCCTGCTTCGCACTGACGATCCCGGCAACGTACAGGACCCCTACACGCTGCGCTGCGTGCCCCAGGTACACGGCGCGGTCAGAGACACGATCGACTACGCCCGGTGGATGATCAACATCGAGCTGAACGCCGCGAACGACAATCCCCTGGTATTCGCCGGGGACGGGTCCGAAGACGCGGAGATCATCAGCGCGGGCAACTTCCACGGCGAACCCATCGCCGTGGCCATGGACAGCATGAAGCTCGCACTCGTTGACATGGGCAACATGAGCGAGCGGCGTACGGCCCGGCTCGTGGATGCCGATTCCAATGAAGGCATTTTGCCCATGTTCCTCACGGACCACGGCGGCCTGGAAAGCGGACTGATGCTCGCCCAGTACACGGCGGCGGCCCTGGCGTCGGAGAACAAAGTTTTTGCCCATCCCGCCAGCGCGGATTCCATCCCGAGCGGCGCCAACACGGAAGACCACGTGAGCATGGGCGCGGCGACGGTCCATCATACCCTTCAGGTCGTGGAGAACCTGGAGGCCATCGTCGCCATCGAACTGATCGCCGCGACCCAGGCCATCGATTTCCGGTGCAGGGCGCCCGGCGTTACCGCGGAAGGCCTGGGGCGCGGTACCGACCCGGCGTACCGGTTGATTCGCGGGCACGTGCCCTTCCTGGACCGCGACAGGCCGCTCGCGCCGATGATAGAGGCCGTGCGGGGGTTGGTCGCGGCCGGCGGGATCATCGCCGCTGTAGGGGAGAAAGTGGAGATACCCGGCCCCACGCTGGACTGAGCCGTCGCGCCGTGTGGCCTCGCGTCAGACTGAGCCGTATGGTCCTGCATCGGACTGAGCCGTCGCGCCGGGTTCGGTGCTCTTCCCGGAATCGTTCATTACACCCAACGCCGCACATCCCAGGTTTAGGATCACTAAATGACCCCTGCTGACCTTTACCTCCACAACGCGGAACAAGTGGTGACCTGTGCATCCGGCGCACCCAGGCGCGGCCAGGACATGGCATCGGTACAGGAGTTCGAGCACGGGTCGGTGGCGGTGCGCGACGGCCGGATCGTAGCGGTCGGTCCCAGCCACGCGCTCGAGGGGAAGTTCAAGGCGGACCGCACCATCGATTGCCGTGGCCGGTCCCTTTGTCCCGGATTCGTCGACGCCCACACTCACACCGTCTTCGGCGGAGACCGCGCCGCGGAATTCGAAATGCGGATCAGGGGGGCCTCCTACCTTGAGATCATGGCCGAGGGCGGTGGAATCGTCAATACCGTAAAGCACACGAGGGCCGTGTCCGAGGATGAACTCGTGACATCGGCCGCCGGCCGTCTCGACGAGATGCTCGCGCTGGGCGCCACGACCGTGGAGATCAAGACCGGATACGGCCTGAACGTGGACGACGAACTCAAAATGCTCCGGGTAATCGACGCACTCGACCGGGTCCATCCCTGCGACATCGTGCCCACGTTCCTGGGCGCGCACGCGGTCCCACCGGAGTTCGAAGGGGATGCCGAAGCATACACGCGCAGCGTGATCGGCGAGATCCTGCCGGAAGTGACGGACTGGTACGGTTCCTCCCGGTTCGCGGACCGCGGCGTGCCCATGTTCATCGACGTGTTCTGCGAGGATCACGCCTTCGACCTCGACCAGTCCCGCCGCGTGCTGGAGGCCGGGATTGCATCCGGTTTGAGGGCCAAGATGCACGTGGACCAGTTCAACGATTCAGGCGGCGTCGCCATGGCCCTCGAACTCGGCGCGTCGTCCGTGGATCATCTCGATGTGACGGACCGGGAGGGCATCGAGATGATTGCCGGATCCGATACCGCCGCCGTCCTGCTGCCGGCCGTGAATTTCAACCTGGGCATGGCGGAATTCGCAGACGGACGGGCAATGATGGACGCCGGCGCCGTCGTGGCCCTTGCCACCGACCTCAATCCCGGTTCGGCCCCCTGTCCGTCCATGCCCGCGGTCATGGCCATCGCCTGCAGGTACCAGCGGTTCACCCCCGCGGAGGCGCTGAACGCTTCCACGATCAACGCGGCTTTCGCCATCGGCCAGGGGGACGTAACAGGCTCCATTGAAGTCGGCAAACGGGCCGATATCCTGATCCTGAAAGAAGGCGATTACCGGCACATCCCCTATTTCTTCGGGGGCAACCCGGTGCTAACCGTGATCAAGAACGGACAGGTGCTGAACCCATGAATCCGGAGCAAGACGCGCCTGCGATTCGATACGTTGATGGCCGCTGGGTTATGCCCGGCCTGGCCACGGCCCATTCCCACGCCTTCCAGCGGGCGCTGCGCGGCAGGACCCAGCGCCGCGCGACCCGGGCGGGGACCTTCAGGGGCTGGCGGGAGGAGATGTACCGCCTGGCCGAGCGGCTCCGTCCCGACGACCTGTACGCGATTTCACGATTCGCCTACACGGAACTGGCCATGTCCGGGGTAACGGCCGTCGGTGAATTTCATTACGTTCACCACGGTCCGGGCGGCCGTCCCTATGCCGACCGCCTCGAACTGGCGGACGCCGTGGTCCGGGCGGCACGAGACGTCGGGATCCGCATCTGCCTCATCCGCACCGCCTACCTGCGCGCCGGTTACGAGCAGTCCGCGGCGCCGGCGCAGGAACGGTTCATCGATCCCTCGGTCGACGAGGTGCTGATGGACCTCGACCTGCTGAGGTCGCGCTACGCGGATGACCCGAATGTAGCCGTAGCTGCGGCCGCGCATAGTGTCCGCGCGGTTCCCCTGCCCCAGATCCGCACGCTGGCCGCCTACGCGGTAGCAAACGGGCTGCCCTTTCACATGCACGTCTGCGAACAACGGGGCGAGCTGGAGGAATGCAAGGCGGAGCATGGCACTACACCTGTCGCGCTCCTGTCCGGAGAAGGCCTGCTGTCCTCCCGTTTCGTGGCCGTACACGCCACGCACCTGGATGAAGCGGAAGTGGCGGCACTCGGCGACAACCGGTCATTCGTCTGCATATGCCGCACCACGGAGCGGGACCTGGGCGACGGCCTGCCGACCACGTCCGGTCTCTTGTGCGCCGGCGCGCGCCTCTGCGTCGGAGTGGACAGCCACGCCGGCGAGAACGCCTTCGAGGAAGTCCGGGCGGTGGAACTGGACGAACGGTCCCGCCTGGAGATGCGCCACGCCGCGGCGGAGGGACCGGATCTGTTGGACGCCGCCACGAAGCAGGGATACGCGGCCTGTGGCTTCGATGGTCAGTGGAGGGAGGACCGGGTCTGCCTGGATCGCGATGATCCATCCATTGCCGCCATCGATCCGGAACTCGCGTCCGACGCGGTACTCTTCGGCGCCACGCCGCGGGCGGTGAAATCCGTATCGGTAGCGGGGAAGCAGGTAATCGCCGAGGGCCGTCACGACCGGCATGAAGAGACGCTGAACCAGTACCGTGCATCGCTGCAATACCTTGAGATGATCTGAGTCCCGCCTGTATTGAACCAACCGGTTTATCCTGTACACGCAACATAAGGAGGCCTTAATGGCATCGCGGAAGTATGACTACGCGGAGATGATCTGGAACGAGATCAGGGACGCGGCCGCCCAGGATCGGGTTGCCTTGCTGCCGGTCGCCACCTACGAGGACCATGGACCACACCTGCCCGTGGACGTCGACGTAGTACTGGCGACGGAGATCTGCAGGCGCGCCGCCGCCCGGATACCCGAAGAGGTCGTCCTCGCCCCGCCGGTGACCCACGGATACAGCCCCCATCACATGGATTTCCACGGCACGATCACTATCCGGTGGGACACCTTCATCAACTATGTCCGTGACGTATGCTGCAGTCTGGCCTATCACGGGTTCAAGCGCATCCTGATCATCAACGGCCATGGGAGCAACACCTCGCCCCTGGACCTGGCCGCGCGCCTGTCCGTCATAGATTTCGAGGGCCGCATCCTGTGCGCCAGCGCCAATCACTGGGGACTGCGGCAGGCCAGGGAGACGGGGGCGGAATTGCGCGATTCGGACTACGGCGGGACCTCCCACGGCGGGGAATACGAGACGTCTCTCTACCTGGCCCTGAAACCCGATCTGGTCGACATGGACAAGGCCGTGGACAACCGGAGCCCATTGCCCGACAGTTTCAAGACCGATCTACTGGCAGGCGGGCATCCCAATGCCTCCGACGCCCGCCTGGTACCTTTCTGGAGCTCGATTTCTCCCAGCGGGGTCATGGGGGACGCCACGAAGGCGACACGGGAGAAGGGGGAGAAGTTCCTGGAAGCCGCCATCAACGGGGTGATCGAATTGATCAGGGAGTTGCGCCAGACCCCCATACTGCCACGGCGCGTCCAGCACGGGGATGTGCCGGATACGAAGTGGAAGATGACCTAGGGGATCAGCCCCGAGACGGCTCGCTCATGGTTTCCCTGGCCTTACGGCTCAATTCCGGCAGGTGATCGTCGTTGGCCATGACCTGTTCGAGGTGACGCATGCGGTCGGGAGAAGCGGTTCGCATCATCGCGGGGCCGTACGCCTCGACCAGCCAGAAGCGGGAAGCGCCGCTGATGTAATCGCGCAGTTCCGGGACGAGACGCTCGGGATAGCGCTGGCAAAGGTTCATGGTAAACATCCGCCGCCGAACGCCGCCGCCGAACGAGGCGTGCTTGGTATTGTGGTTGAAACAGACGATGTCGCCCGGCCGGGTCTCCAGTGCCATCGCCGGCACATCCCGTGGCGCTGTATCCCACAAGGTCGAACTCTCACCGACGTTCTCCTGCAAGGACGCTCCGTAGACATCATCCCGCTTGTGGCTTCCGGGAATGACGCGCAGACAGCCGGTATCCCGCGTCAACGTATCAAGGTAGAAGGCGATCTTGATATGCAGGATTTCAGGATGCCATCCGTCCGAGTGCCACCTCGTGTCGCCGGCGTAGTAGTTGCCGTCGCTGCCCATGTAGTTGAAATCTTCTCCCAGCAGACTGGTTGCGATTCCCCTGATCCGGTCGTCGTCCAGCAGCGAGGATAGGCGTTCATGCTGGTCGATGAAGGGTACGATGCAGGAGCGTTCCTTGCCGTCATGGGGCCGTCCGTTGTGCCCGCCTCCACGCCCGGTCCATACCTCCTCGAAGTCGTTGATGATCTCGTCGATACGATCAGAAAGCAGACCCGGGAATCCCAGGTATCCGAAGGTGTCGAAGAAGGCGAGTTGCTGCTCGGTCAATCGATATCCCATAACCATATACTCCTTTCCCCCGATCCCTCGAGGATGGCACAGGTCTCTTCGGTCGAGCCTTGTACAGGGTCAGCAATCGGCGTGTCCCGCCGCGTAATCGAAATCGAATTCCAGCGTGGCGGCCATGGGCACATAACCGATTTTCTGATAGATGTGGTTGGAGGCTGGATTCGCCAGGTCGGTAAACAGGCTACAGAACCTGTACCGGCCCGCAAGCAGTTTTTTCGTCAACTCGTAAACGCACGAAGTCGCATATCCCCGGTTACGTAACGCTGGCGGAGTGTAAACCAGGGTGACATTCGTACCGTTTTTGACGGCCCGTGACTGCCTGGCGATCGACACCGGTCCATCGTGGTCCCAGATGTACAGGTTTCTCTCCGCGATGTACTTCTCCGCGTTGCGTTCCGCCTTCCCCGGATCGGAATTCTCCCCTGTAGCCTCCCGGGAGAACTCCGCGATCCACTGCGCCATCAGGCAGTGGTCCTCCATTTCGGCCGGCCTCAGTCTGCCCGGGGCGGGAGGTACATCGATAACACTCCGCGCCTCGAACACCCGAAGTCGCTTTTTAGGTATAGCAGAAACCCCTGGAAAAGTACTCATCCATTGACAGAAAAAGCATCGGGCTTCAGCCTCCGGTCCCACCACGCCGGGCACCCGCGCCTTCCTGCCTCGCAGGTGCTGGACAAGCCGATCCACGGCCGCATAGATTTCCGTGTCAAATATGCTCAGGACGATTCTGTAGGGCGGTGACCGGACCGCAACGCCCACCGGGATGCCGTTCTCCAGGATACTCAGGAGCAGCGGCGAATCGTCGCCGTAGTAGTGCGGATCCCTGGCCAGTGTGTGCGCCAGGCCGAAGGGCAGGTTGTTCTATTTCGTACATGGGCCGCCCTCAGGGCAACTCGTACCGTATCCACCACCAGTAGCTGCCGATGTGAATCTCCAGGTTCCGGGACAGGGACTCGAAAACTTGTCTAAGGTCTTCTTCAGTCGGGTCGTTCACCACCATAATGTACTCGGAACCATCGGATAGCTGCCGCGCCATGAACTGGTCCTCGTGGCCTTCGACCCTGAAGAGCCTGCTTACGGCATCGGGCTTGTCGGTCTGGATGACCGCATGAACACGACAGCACCCTCCTCGAGCCGGGCGTGGAAGCCATGCAGAAACTCCGCATACCTCGAAGCAGGGCAGGTGTGCAGGAATCCCGCCGAGAAACCGCCGTCGAAAGACTTGCCTGGTGCGATGGATCCAAGGTCGAAGGCGTCGCCGGTCGTGGGTTTTGCCGCTCATTCCCGCCTCGTTCCCGTGACGCCGAGGTAGAGCTTTCCCTCGTATTGAACGGTGAAATCCATTTCGCAGGAGTCCGAAAACCGGTCGAAATCGTCCCTTTCGAAGTACCGCTTGTAGATCTCGAATTGCCGACCGTCATTGAGCGTGCGAACCGTGGTGCCTTCCCTGGGACGGGATCCGCGGTACCGCGTCCAACTGGAGTCCATGATGAGCACGCGGCCACTCGGCTTCAGCGCGTTCCGCAGTCTGTGGAGAAATGGGCCCATCTGGCTGTCCGTGACATGACTGAGAAAGAACCCCACCAGTACGGTATCGAAGGACCGGTCTTCCAGCGGCACCTCGAGGGCGTCGGACATCATGACTCGGGTGATCGGTTCGACGCCATGGGCGAGCGCCTTCTCCCTTCCCTCCCCGAGCATGTTCTCCGACTGGTCCACAAGCGTGATCGACGAACAGTTCGCAGCGTAAAACTGAAGCCAGTAGCCCGTTCCGCAGGGGATATCCAGGACGCTGCCGCGGCAGTGTTCCCGAACGAGTTGCCCCAGGGACCGGGCCTCCTCCATGTACAACTCCGGATCTGTGACCGCACCGGGCGGCTTCCCCAGCGTGTAGATCTCGTCGAACTCAGCCGCCCGTTCGTTGTAATATTCGTTCATGCTCTTCCGCAAGCGTGTGTCCATGAATGGATCACTTTCCTGGTCGAAATGAAAGGTTGGCGCATTCCGTCTTGAATGTTCTGGGAATCCAATGTGTAAAACTGTTTATTACGCAGTCAAGGATGCATTCCCTTCGCAAGCACCGCGCCGAAACCAGGATGCTGGATTGAGGATGCCGGTGCGACCTCGAAGATCAAAGGAGATTTGTCATGAGATCGGAAAACGATGCAAACGACCGTCCCACGGAACGCCCGAATATCATGGAACGGCGGCATTTCCTGAAGACCGCCGGCGTGACGGCCGGGCTGGCCACGTTCCTTGGCCCCGATTCCTTCCGGGGCGTTGAGGCCGCGGTGAGTGAAATCGCGGATCTCACGCCACATGCGGCCGCCCGCGACGAGACATTATGGCGCGAGGTCAAGCAGGCGTTTACCGTAAGCCGCAGCCAGATCAACCTGGATAACGGCTATGCCTGCCCTTCGCCCCGCGTCGTTACCGAAGCGTTCGTCCGATACATTTGGGATCAGGAACAGGGACCGTACGGAGTGTACATTGATGAGGCCAGGGAACAAACCCGCACCGTGAAGAAGTCCCTGGCGCGGCTGTTCGGGAGCGGTGCCGATGAAATCGCCTTCGTGCGCAACACCACCGAAGCGCTCAAGACGGTCCTGTACGGCATCCCGCTGAACCCGGGCGACGAAGTCCTCACTACGACCCATGATTATCCTTCCCTGGTGCGGGTCGTGCGGAATCGGGAGCAGAAGGAAGGGATCAAGCTGGTCGAAGTGCCGGTACCCTTTCCAGCAGGATCCATGGATGAGCTGGTGAAGGTCATTGAAAACGGCATTACGTCGAAGACCCGCGTGATCCTGGTGTCCCACATCACGTACACCACCGGCCAGGTGTTTCCGATCCGGGAAATCTGCGAACTGGCCCATCGGCACGGAATCGAAGTCATCGTGGACGGCGCTCATGCCGTCGCCCATCTGGATTTCAAGGTCTCGGACCTGGACTGCGACTACTACGGAACGAGCCTGCACAAGTGGCTCAGTGCGCCGAAAGGGACCGGCTTGCTGTACATGAAGCGCGAGCACGTCGAGAAGATCGAGCCGCTGTACGGCCCGACCATGAGTCTCAGATTCAACCCCCTGACGAGCATGCAGAAATATGAGTCCGTCGGTACCCAACCCCAGCCGCCGTTCCTCGCCATCGGCGAGGCCGTCGCTTTTCATAACGCCATCGGGCCGAAGCGCAAGGAAGAACGGCTTCGTTACCTGAAGAATTACTGGGCGGAACGGCTTCGGGAACATCCTCGGATAAAGCTCTATACGTCAACGGCCCCCGAAATGAGCTGCTGTATCGCGGGGGTCGGTATCGAAGGAGTCGATCCGACCGGTATGCGGGACTACCTTTGGAATGAACATCACGTCCGGACTTCCCGGGGCCGGTATGACCGGGAGGACACCGGCCGTACGTGGGTTCGTATCACACCGAATCTGTACACCACGCTGCCCGAGCTCGATTATTTCTGCGACGTGATGGAAGAGGTGGCGGACAACGGCCTGCCGGAACCGTACAGCGAGTACGCGTTCGATCCGAGTATAATGCGCAGGTAGGATCTTCTCAGGGCGGCGGCAGTCTGTTACCCGATGTTTGAAGTGGATCAAGGTCCCCTGGGCATTGCTCACGGTCACAAAAATACCTTGCAACGAGGTAGTCCCGGTCTTATCATTTTGAATCATTACAACAGTTTCCAAGACGGAAACAATAAGTACATTTCCCAAACCAGAACTTCGTATTGCGATTCCCGGTATAGTCGAAGTACCGGTCCGGATACGGGTGCCGGACGGCCGTGAGATGCAGGCACAGGAATCCTCGCGGCTCATTTGATGACGAGGAAACGTATGAATGTGCGTAACGGTAAAGGTCAATCGGGGGAAGGGTCCGGATCGCCTGCGCCGTCGTTAACGCGGAGGGCCATGTTGCGCCGCGGCCTGGCGGGACTGCTGGCGGTCTCCTGCGCGGGCTGGGTGGGCAGGCGGGGCGCCGATTCCGTATTGGGAGGATTGAACATGGTCTCAGCACAGGAACTGGAAACCGGATTCGAAGGCGCGACGGATGATGAAATCGTCCTGGGCATGTCGGCCGCCTTTTCCGGTCCTTCCCGGGGACTCGGCAGCGAGTTGTACCGCGGGGCCATGGCCTACTTCAATCATGTCAACGACAACGGGGGTGTCGCGGGACGAAAGATCACCCTGAAGCTCTACGACGACGGATACCAGCCGGATCCCTGTGTCCGGAACACCATGCGGCTCATGCTCGAAGACAACGTGTTCCTGCTCTTCGGTTACGTGGGCACGCCGACCGTAACGCGCGTGCTGCCCCTGCTCAAGAAGTTCCAGGACGAGCAGGTCTACCTGTTCTTCCCCTTTACCGGCGCCCAGCCCCAGCGCGAGCCGCCGTATGGAGATTTCGCCTTCAACCTCCGCGCTTCCTACCGGCAGGAAACGGCCGGACTCGTGAACAATTTCCTCGCCGCGGGCAAAAGGAAGATCGGCGTGTTCTACCAGGCCGACGCCTACGGCAGAAGCGGATGGGCCGGGGTGAGGGCGGCGCTGGACCGGCACGGTGAGCGGCTTGCCGGCGAGGCGACCTACCGGCGGGGCCAGCGATTCACCGGCAGCATGCGGGAGCAGGTGGAGATCCTCAAGTCCAATGCCCCGGATGCCGTCATCTGCATCGGGTCGTACGCGGCCTGCGCGGCCTTCGCCCGTGACGCGGTCGATCGCGACCTTCGCGTGCCCATCGCCAATCTTTCGTTCGTGGGCAGCGAGAATATGCTCCAGTTGCTCAGCGACCTGGGGGAGGACGTGGAGACCTACTCCCGTTATCTCGTCAACTCCCAGGTGGTCCCGAGCTACGAGGACACGTCCATCCCGGCCGTCCGGGAATACCGCGAACTGATGGAACGCTACGATCCGGCGGTTCCCGAGGAACTCGTCAAGGAGTCCTATAGTCCGTTTCCGCAGAGTTTTGTGAGCCTCGAGGGTTTTCTGGACGCCAAGCTGATGACCGAGATCCTGCGGCGCCTGGGAGCAAGCCCTGATCGGGACGGACTTGAGGAAGCCGTGTTCTCGGTCGATAACTACGATCTCGGGATCGGCGAGCGCGTATCCTTCGGACCGGACCGCCGGCAGGGTCTGCAGACCGTCTACTACACCGTCGTGCAGGAGGGCCGGTATGTGACCCTGGACGACTGGCAAGGGTGGCTTTCCTAGGGCTGGCTTAGCATGAAAATACAGAAGTTGTTCCAGCGCACCCGATTCGGAATCTTCCTGCTCTTCGGCGTCATCGTCCTCTGCACGTCCGCCCTGTGTATATACACTGTAGATACACAGTTGACAGCGGAGTATGAGACCAACAGCCAGAACATCGCCAAGAGCGTCGCCGATGCCAGTGTCGACATCCTGCTCAACCGTAACCTGGCGACGCTGCAATCGATGATCGATCAGTTCGTCGAGATCCAGGGTATCCGGTACATCTACATCACCAGCGAGAATGGCGAATACCTCGCCCATACCTTCGTGCCCGGCATTCCCGAGCAGATTCTCGCGAGCGATCACGCGAATACCGAACCCGTGGAGCGAAGCATCCCTGGCCTGGGCGATTTCCTGGAGGTCGGCAGCCCCATCCTCGCCGGTGTCGCGGGTACCGTGCACGTCGGCATGGACCAGGACGAGGTCGCGCTCAAGATCCAGCGCGCCATAGGCCAGCAGGTCATCCTCATCTGCATCTTCCTCGTCGTGGGCGTCCTGGCTTCGATCTGGCTGGTAAATCTCGCCGCGAAACCCCTGGCTGAACTGCTCGCCTACGCCGTCAACATCGCGGACAAACGGGAGCCGGAGACCACGGCCGACGACCTGCTCGGCCGCGACGACGAAGTGGGCGACCTGGCCCGTCTCTTCCGGCACATCTCCGATCAGTCACCCGACTCCGGCGCACCCGAAGCTTCACCCGGGAAAGCACGGTAGGAGGAGAACAGCGATGCGCATTCCCCGAAGCGCCATCGCGCTCTTCTGCACGGCGCTTCAGATCTGCTTCGGAACGGTCTACGCCTGGAGTTTCTTTCAGACCATACTGGTGCGCCAGATCGGCTGGACGCACACCGAGACGGCCTGGGCCTTCAGTATCGCCATCTTCACCCTCGGCGTGTCGGCGGCGTGGGCCGGAAACATGCTGCCCAAGATGGGGCCGCGCAAACTCGCACTGATCGGCAGTTTCCTGTTTGCATGCGGGTACCTGGTTTCGGGCCTGGCGCTGCAGATGGAGTATATCCCGCTGTTCTATCTCGGTTACGGGGTGATCGGGGGCGCCGGCATCGGGCTGGGATACGTCACGCCGGTCGCCACCGTGGCGAAGTGGTTTCCGGACCGCAAGGGGCTGGCTACCGGGATCGTGGTCATGGGGTTCGGGGTGGGGGCTTTCCTGCTCAGCAAGGGCCTGGCGCCTTTCCTCATCGTCAGGACCGCGGGCGCTCTGCCGGAAGTCTTCATCTGGCTCGGCATCATCTTCGCCCTGATTCTCATCCCCTGCAGCCTGGCCCTCACCGATCCGCCTCCGGATCCGGCGGGTCCGTCGACCACCGCGGTCGATCCCGGCGAAGCCGACGAACCGAAGTACGCCCGTACCTACCTTGGCACGACGCAGTTCGTCTTCATGTGGATCGTCTTCTTCTTCAACATCGCGGCCGGGATATCGGTGGTCAGCTTTCAATCGGAGATCCTGCAGGAGATCTGGGGCCTGGCGGATGATTCCATCGAACCGACCGTCCTGGCCGAATACGGGGCCACGCTTATCGCGGTGAGTTCGATCTGCAACGGACTGGGGCGGCTGTTCTGGGGGTTGCTGTCCGATCGATTCGGGCGGGTGACGGTCTTCCGGGTGCTGCTGGGCAGCCAGATGGTGGTCTTCGGCATTCTCATGACCGAGACCAACCCCTGGATCTTCTCCGCGCTGGTCTGCTACGTGCTGCTCTGCTTCGGCGGCGGGTTCGCCACCATGCCTTCCTTCGTCCTCGACGTGTTCGGCACGAAGAAGATGTCCACCATCTACGGTGCGGTGCTGACCGCATGGGCGGCCGCGGGGATTTTCGGCCCGCTCTACGTAGGTTACCTCAAGGACGTCTACCCCGACCGGGCGGTCATGTACTGCTTCCTCATCGGGATCCTCATGCTCGGCGCCGGCTATCTGTTCTCCTACCTGCTGAACGACGGCCGGATCCGCCTTGGACGCCCGACGCTCGAGACCACGCTGCAGCGTTACGGGATCGCCGCACCGGGACGAGGTTGAGGCTGGCGGGCGAGGTTGAGGTACGTTACAAGCATTGCCACGGGCGGCTGGCGTCGGACCGATGGCGTTAGCGGATCGGACGCGTCAGCGCCCGGGTAGCTGAGCGAGATGTTATGGGGCGCTAGAATACCCGTGGGAGCCGTTTTACCGAGTTGGGCCGGCCTCGTTACACACCCAGTATCCCCGGCAACACGGCCAATGTGCCGATCTCATGATCGGCCGAGATCCCGGTGGCGTTTGCCAGGCCTCCGCGATTCAGCCAGACCGACCTCGCGCCCGCATCGTTCGCTCCCATGACGTCGTTCTCGAGTGAATCCCCCACGTGCAACAGCTCCGCCATCTGACATCCCGCCTTCTGCGCGGTGATCTCGAAGATCCTCCGGTCGGGCTTGCGAACCCGAACATCCTGCGAGAAGACCACGAAGGCGAATCGCCCTTCCAGCCCACAGCGTTCCGGGTAACTGTTGCCGTTCGACAGCAGCCCAAGCTTGAAGTGCGGTGCAAGCTGGTCCAATGAAGGGATGACGTCCGGATACAGCTCGATGTCTTCGAAGCGGTGTTTCAGATATATCGTATTGAGATGAGTGGCCAGATCACGATCCGGACAGCCGATGTGCTCCAGTGTCCGCTCGAAGGCGAGTTGCCTGATCTCTTCGTGATTCCAGATCCTGCCCGCGACCTCTTTCTCTACTTCGCCGCGAACCGTGATCATATCTTCGATCGTGAGGTCGCGGGCGGGTTGATTCGGTACCAGCCTGCGCAGTTCGGCGAGGGCTTTCTTCAACGAATGCCGCATGACCTTTTGAAAGTCCCACAGGGTCATGTCGCCGTCGAAGGATATGGCTGAAATGGGCATGGCATCCGGTCAGGGTGTTATGGGAGTAGCTTGAGGGTAGCGCGGAATGTTCCACGTATGCCGGTCGGCATCAGGGCGCTTTCGCAACGGAAAGGAAATGCGCACTCACGCCGACCAGCGTCGGTTCATTCTCGATGAGTTTCAGGAAAGTAAGCAGTTGCTTTCGTTTTGATGCCTCGGCCCATAACTCGTCAAAATCGCCAAGCAGCCATGCCGGACCCTCCAGGCCAACCGTCTTCACCAGGTCGAATCCCGCTTCCGTGATCTCTTCTTCGAGTTCTTCAGGCCGGTGGAAACACGCTGTGGTAAAGTAGCGGGGATCCATGCCCGGGTTTTCGTGGCGACCTTCGTTCAGATCTTTAAGGACGATACGGGCAAACTCGGGATTGAAGAGATATCCCTTCTTCATGCCGTCCAGGAGTGACGCGAACCTGGAAATGGCCGCGCAGAAAAGGACCCCGCCCGGTTTCAGCACGCGAAGGGATTCTTCGAGCGCCGCGATGCGGTCCGCCCGTTCAGGGAGGTGGTACAACGGACCCAGCAGAAGGACCGCGTCCATGGAATCCGCCTCGAAATCCAGGACCCTGGCATCTCCGATCGCCGCGCTCCCGAGGAGCCCGTCCCGATCTCGTTCTTTTGCCTGCTCGATATGTAGCGGGACAGCGTCCAGCAAATGGACGTCGTAAGACTGCCCGGCCAGCCAGACGGCGTATGCGCCCGGTCCGCCGCCTACGTCGAGGATGCGAGCCGGCTGAGCGGGAAGGTGTTCCTGGAGGATATCCCTGGTCCTTTCGCGTTCCAACCGGGCGGTGCCCTGGTCCAGGCGATCTGTTTCGTTTTCTATCTCTTCGTAGTATCGAATTACGTCTCGGTCCACGTTAAACTCCGAATCGGACTTCGGTATCAACTACGGTATAGGCTCCGGTTGAAACACGTTCTTCGCGAGACTCAATGTCCGAAATGTCGAGCGGCACCATTTCGGCTATGCCAATGCACGCTTTATTGGATGCAGTTCATGGTTTGACCCGCTTCGATATCCAAATCTCTTCTGGGCATCCGGGGTTATCCGTCCTTGTGCGTTTATATACCCTGAATCCGTGCTTCCGGTAGAAACTTCTCGTCATCTCGTAGGGCGGGTACGAGACACTTTCTCCCAACGTATAAGTTGCGAGTTCGTCTATACCCAACTGCCGGGCTTTCGATTCTGCCGATTCCAGCAACAGGCTCCCAAGGCCCTGCCTCTGCATCCGCTTATCGACCGCGAGCCAGCCGATGTGCAGCCGGCCCTCTGTAACGTACAGGGTAATGAATCCAGCCACCCTTTGATCCGAGGCAGCGACAAAACCGATCTGATACCGCAGGTCAGTGGGGAGAGACCTGGTTCTGGCGGTTTCGTCAAACCACTCGGGGAGATTCTCTACGATGCGGAGGATCTCGTCATAGTGAATCGGTTCAAGCGACTCGATCCGGATAGTACTCGTTTCCAGACGCATGGGGTTGAGCTAAACTTGATCAGGCAGATATATGTTATAAAACCCTGATTGGGTTCTGAATATACTTGAAACTACAGTTTGCCTGTCAATTCGTCTAATTCATTAATTCAGAGGAACGGGCGTTTCCGATAAGAAGAAACAGGAAGGATGACTATCGTGGCTCGTCGTGACTGGTACTGCGAGGACGTACTTTCAGGAAAGCTTGACGTGGTGCGTGTGCATGAAGACGACCTGGTACTGGCGTTCCATCACCCGCGACCCGTAGCAGAGGTCCATGTGGTTGTGGTGCCAAAAGCCCATGTAGCGGGACTTATGGATGAGGCCGCCCTGAACGGTCAACTTCTCGCTTCCATGATGCGGGCCATCCAGCATACGGCGGCTTCCCTTGGTCTCCTGGATGGCAGGGGATTCTATGTTAGAGCTAATGCGGCGGCGCCTGGAGTTACACCACACATGCATTGGCATATTATCGGTCCGGGAGCAGGTGTCGACTGGCCGGAACCGTATACGCGCGGCGGTTAATTCAAGAGGAGTAACGAATCGACTGAACCTGCCCGGATTTTTTAATGCCGCATAACATCCGTGCCGGTACACCGACCTTCGGATATTTCCGTGAACCTTTCCCCCTCGAACGTCGCCCTGTTAGATGAAGGGAGAGCGATCTGATGGGGTTACTCGACGATCGAAAATTGGCTGAACAGATCCGGACCGGCAACGAGCAGGCACTCGTCACCCTGATCCGGCGATACGAGCGGTCACTGGCCGCGTTGATCCGGGTTCGGATCGGGTCGGCGGACGTGGATGCGGTCGAAGACGTGCTGCAGGAGACGCTCGTGCACGCCTGGCTGGCGTTGCGGTTACAGGCGCCCAGGCATGTGCGCGCATGGCTATACCAGGTCGCGCGCAACCGCTGCGCCGACTACCTGCGCTCGTCACAACGCAGGGAGCGCTTTATAGAGACCGAGGAACTCGCGCTAGCGGTAAACCGATTCAGTGTGCCGGCGGCGCGGCAACGCCGGGTAGCCGTTGAAGTGGTCGACGCTTTCAATAGAGTACCCGAGAAGGAACGGGAAGCACTCAGGTTGTTCTACCTGGATGATTTAAGCATAGCGGAAATAGCAACCCGGCATCGCTGTCCACAGGGGACCATCAAGCGGCGGCTGTCCCACGGCCGGGACATGGTCCGAAGCGAATTGGGCGTTGCCAAGACTAAAAGGAGAATAGCCATGAGCGCAGATAGAAAACCCGGGATGGGATCATTTCCGGAACTTCGACCCGAAATCTCCATTCAGAAAAGTGCCGGAACCCCTTTCTCCATCGATCTTCGAGAGCTTGCATGGTGGTTCATCGTTCCCGAAATCGGCGACCGGGTGAGGTGGGCGGACTACGAGCCGGCACGGGACGACTCGGCCTGGAAGTTGACCGAAGTAAAGGACATGGCGGCAACGCGGCGCGCCATCATTCACGGTCGGTCGTGCGTAGAGATCGAAATGGAGGTACGACACTGTCGCGACAGGGACGGCCTTTTGCCGCTCAACCATGATCCTGAGAAGCTGCCCCGCCATACCCGGATCTGGGGCATCGTGGAAGAGACGGAGGTGCACTGGCTGGCCGTCGAGAGCATGAAGTCCGACGGCACCAGGGAGCTTCTGACCTGCCTGGACGAGGACTTTGGCTGGGATTTCGGCATGACGCCCCGTCGGGTCGAAGACAAGGACTACCTGGTCGAGCAAGCGGGCGGAACTTTGGCAAAGAAAGAGGGTGCGCCGCAGATGTTCTCGCACGGCCTCTACACGGTGCGCATCGGCGACAGGGCGTTCGAATGCATGCGCGTGTTCGACTTCGATGAGGATGCATCCGAACGGACGGTGCTGGTCATGGCATATGTCACCCGAGCCGGCCGTACACTCCTGTTCCGGCGTTACAACGGCAATCACTGGGGCAAGCGGGAAGCGCCGCCCCACTCCTGGGGCGTCGAAATGACGTGGGAAGAGGATCTGCCGCACACCGACCGGCTCGTGATCGACGGAGTCAAGTACGTCCACAACTACGACAGCTTGACGGACGTGGCGTGCGGAATCAGGGAGTAAGGGATTGGCGACCCGATTGATGAAATGGTGTATAGATTCCTAGATTCTCATCACAGGTTCGACTTATACCAGTAAGCCACTCATCTGGAGATTCGGTACCTATACCCTTTCCATTGAGCTTGTCTTCGATTACATTATCAAGGTCGGAGGGCTATCCATATTCGCTACGTTTACTATAATTGAAGGAGTAGATTTCATGGGATGGCTTTACGAATCCATAAAGAAGCGACACAGGGAGGAGGGTCGCGAGGAGGGTCGCGAGGAGGGTCGGAAAGAACGAGACCAGGCTTACAGGGAGTGGATCAGCAGGGAACAAGAGGCTGGCACACTTGGCACACCGAAGCAAAGTCCTCCACCGTTTCTCGATGATGTTGCCTCGCAATCAGAGCGAGGCTCGGCATAATCCTGGATTTAAGTAATCAAAACTAGCCCTTCAGTTGTCGTCCGGTTTTGGTGTTGTTAGATGTCAAATAAGGTCAGCGGTTTCTTGTCACCCGCTGTCTTCTCGCCAGAGCACCCGTCCGCGCTTACATTACCCACCGCAACGCACCGGTACCACCCACCTAAAAGCCAGTGTCCCGTCGTGCGTTACTTCCAGCCCGATCTCAATGATAATGGTCATCGGCACTCTCGCGCTTTCGCGTATGGGTGGATGTTTTCGATAAACTGCCGGTAATAGGAACAGTGAAATGGCACAGCTGGACTTCAGAAACAAGCCCATCGAAGAAGTAAGGATCCTGCTCAATACCCGGCGTGGCCTGTTGCCGCTCGAGCTGCACTGCGACGCCCGGGAGATCACGTGGCTCGACTTTGGGGGCATGCATCTGCGAGAGACCTTTCTCGAGATCTCCGCGGAAGAATTGCTGTCGCGCAACGCCGACACCTTGTTCGTGATTACCGATCTCGACGTACTCGAGGTGCCTGATCTCTACACTGACGCGCTCTCACCCGCGGGATTCATCTTCCACGTCGGGCGATGCGGCTCGACCCTGCTGGCAAAGGTGTTGTCGAGCCTGGACCGGCACATCGTCATCAAGGAAGCGGAACCTGTACAGCAACTGCTGGGCGTTGAATTCGAAGATGTATTCAAAAACACACGCGCCCGGTATTTTCAGTCCTTGCTCAACATATATGGCCACAGGCGGCTGCCGGAACATGAACGCTTCTTCGCCAAATTCTCCAGCAACCACGTCAAACGACTCGAAATGATCCGCGGGCTTTATCCGGGTGTGCCCTGGTTGTTCCTTTATCGCAATCCATACGAAATCATTCCAACCTCGCTCGACGGCCCCGCGTGGTTTATCCACAACAAAAACTCCGCAGAGGGCGCCTTCGAAGCCGGTCTTCCGATTGAAGCCATCGAAGTGATGAGCGACCTGGAATTCAGCGTGCGAGTTGAACTGTCGACCCTGCGGATCGCTATCGAAAACACCTGCGACCACTGCCTGTTCGTGGACTATACGCAGTTGAGGCCGGAAAACCTTCCCGGAATCCTTGACTTCTTCGGACTCGAAGTGAGCAGGGAGGAAAACGACGGAATGGTCGAGCAGTTCGGATACTACTCCAAGAGAGACGGGGAGTCCGTGCCGTTCGTGCCGGACAGTGCGACAAAGCGGGATAAAGTGACGGTCGAGATCAGGGAAGCCATAGAGGAGGAACTGTGGGGGCTGTATCTATCCCTGCATAACTCGGCACGTAACCTGGACCAGGTCTCTTTCTGAAGCTATTGCCGCAGGGGGATCTCGGCCATGAGCGCCAGGAGGTTCGTCTCGCTGTCCCGGAAGAACGCCATCCATAGCTCGTGGTCTTCAAGATCGGCGATCTTGTGCGGCCGCCCGTTGAACTGGACGTCCCGGTCCTTCAGAATCCGGTAGGCGCCCTGGATGTCATCGACCTTGTAATACAGTATGGAAGTGTGTCTATCACCGGTCCGCTCTTCAGGCATCGTCAACATGAGACGGACGCCCGAGCAGTCGAAGAACGCCATGTTCGGAACCTGAAACAGAAACCGCATGCCCAACTGATCCCGGTAGAAAGAGACTGCCCTGTCGAGTTCCTTCACGGTGACGGATATCTGCCCGATTTTCGATAGGGCGAGTGCGTTTTGCTGTGACATGGCGGAACCTCCTCAAGATCGCTCATCGACTTCAACACGGTCGCACTTCGACATCGGTATGAGCGCGTATCGACTTTGACCGTATGGTTGCCGATCTCTTTACCTGGGGGTGCCCGGTCGCGTTGACCGGGTTCCTGCCCGTAGCATCACCCCTGCCTAAGCGTGTTGACCGGGTTCCTGCCCGCCGCGGCCAGTGCGTGCGCACCGATCGTCAGCCAGGCAATGGCCAGGGCGACTAACCCTCTCGCCAAAAACCACGCGAAGTTGATTCCCGCCGCATAGGCATAGTTCCGCAGCCATTGCGCCATGGCGTAGTAGGCCAGCGGCCAGGTGATTACATTGGCCAGGAGGACAAACTTCATGAAATCCTTCGAGAGCAGCACGACGATGTCCGAATCGGCGGCGCCGAATACCTTGCGGATGCCGATCTCCCGGGTCCGCTGCTGGATCGAGAAGGAAGCCAGTCCAAGGAGTCCCAGACACGCCACGAAGATCGCGAGAAAGGCGAAGACCGCGAAGACTGTACCCAGCTGGCGCTCGCCGCGGTAAAGACTGTCGAAGTCCTCGTCGAGAAACGTGTATGCCAGGGGATAGAGCGGATCCATTTCCCGCCAGGTGCCTGACTCGGAATGAGACGTGCTAACCACAATATATACATCTTTTCCTTCGCTCGGACGATAATGTATCTTGGATCAAACTTAACATCCCACGTAACTCTAACCGACCCAGATTCTGACAACGGGAATCCCGGCATAAACGATGCCCGACCCCACCACCATCACATCGCATCAGGTCTCGATTCCGGTAATCCGCCGCGAACGACCCCGGTTGTTCAGGCCGGCTGACGATCCTGGTTTCGAGTACAGGCCGCCGGAAGATCCGGTGCGCCGGCGCATCCTCTCCAACCTGCTGGATGACTGCGCGTTGTATGCCGGTCAGCGTCCGTGGAGAAGGGTCCCGCGCCGCGCACACAGCCCGCACCCCAACCACCAGCTTTATCTGACCTTCTACACCGCCATGCAGGCCACGGCCCTGATCGAGAACTACGCCTTCGCCTGGCAGATAACGGGCGACCCGCGCTGGCTCGGAAGGGCCCGCGCATGGCTGCGGGCCGCGGCGGGCTGGGACCACGGCGACCACGTGGAGGAGCACTTCTACACGGCTAACCGCTACATGTACGCTTTCGCGCTTGCCCTCGACCTGATGGACGAGGTATTGCCTGATGCCGAGAAGCGCCGGGTCAATGACTGCCTTGCGGAGCTGATGGAGCGCTGGTGGCCGTACGTGGACGAGCGACGGCACTACACGGCAGGAGGGCACCATACCGTCGTCGACTATGGGCACTACGGGGTGGCCGCGGTGCATCTGCTGGGTGAGCACCCCTGTGCGGAAGTATGGCTGCAGGCGGTCATCGATCGTTTCAGGAGCGGCGTCCTGCCCAACGGTTGCGGTCCCGGCGGCGAGCCCGTGGACGGACCCACCTTCTGGGGTTTCGAGAATCTTTGGCTCCTGCATTTCGCCGATGCGCTGCGCAATGTTACCGGTATCGATCTGATGGGCGAGGTCCCGGACCGATTTCGCAGACCGCTGAACTGGTTCCGCGCCCACTGGACGGCACCTCAAGAGATCCCCGATCAGCTTTACTATCCCGCCAATGCCAACGTGGTACTCGGAGGCCAGCTCAACGCAAATTCGCCGGTGCTCCTGAGGCTGGCCCAGGAGGCCGGAGACGGCAGGCTGCGCGACGTGGCCCTTTCCGATCCCCGGCTGGGCAGGCTGTATTGCTTCGGAGCCGGCGTAAAGGGATCGACGGCGGAATGCATGACTTCCTACGGGCCGTACGCCTACTGTTACTACGATCCCGCTTTTCGTTCATCCAGGGCGCGGCGCGTGACTTCGCTGGCAGGCCGTTTCGAAATGTACACGGGCCGGTTCGCCGTGATGCGCAGTGGTCACGGACCCGATGCGGCCATCCTGTGCGTCAGTGGGTACGACGGCGGCCTGGCCGCCTGCTTCATGGACCTGCACGTTCAGTGGGCGGGCACGCCCCTTCTGCGCGCCATCAGTGCCTTCGAGGCCCAGCCGGTGGGTTGCGGCAGCCTGCCCTGCGTGGGCGGCCAGAACGAGACGGTCGCCAAGTTGGGCGGCCTGAAGCGGACGAAGGACTGGCAGCGCCTGCGCGTCTCCGCCCGGCGCACCGAGCACGAATACTGGATATCTCGCGGAGAGGATCCGGTCCTGCTCGTGGCGCTGCGGCGTCGTCCGCGCGGCGTACGGGTTGTTGGAGACGGCCTGATGAAAGACGGCGGTCCGCTGATCCGGGTGCGTGGCGGCGACGCCCTGCAATACGATGCAAAGCGCTGGTTCAACGCCAACAGTGGACACCTGCGTCTTCGCTTCCGGTTGAAGGGACACGCGAGCGGCTCCGGAAACGCGGACGGCCCCGGACACGCGAGCGGCCCCGGAAACGCGAGTGGTTCACAAAAATCCCGCGGTCCCCGGGTGCTCTTCAACGCCGGGAATGGAGTCGGCGGCCATCTCGGGACGGGAGTCAACACCTTTGCTCTCGTTGTCGATACGGACGGACGTTTGCAATTCAGTGTACAAAGCCAGAACAGCAACCTGGTTACGGTGCAGGCACCGGGAACTGTCGATGTCGGGGTCTGGCACGACGTTCGGATCGCCTGGGGCGGCTTCAACCGGCGCGGAGGCAGGCCGTGGATGGAGATTGACCTTGACGGTAATTCGAGTCGCCTGGACGACCCGTCGGTCTTCGGCGAGATTGGACGGGATACGCAGGGACTCGCTTCGCGGAAGGAACCGCGGACGTTTTACGTCAGACCCAATACCGCCCTGGCCTTTGGTGGCGCGGTTCAAACGCCGGGTGTCTCCAGGGACTGCGATCTTTCCTTGATTGACCTGCGATGTCAGGGCCGGCGGCGGTTAATTGTGGATCCTGCAAATGGGATCGGTCCAGAGACGGGGAGCGGTGAGTTGACCTACAAGCTGAATCCCGTGGATCTGCTCGGTTTGAAGGGTGACCGAGCCAGGCTAGGTGCGGGGACACACGAGGTGGAGGTGATTTCGGTGTTCGGAGAAAGACTCCAGTGGCGAACGGAGGAGGTCCCTTACGCGCCCTCCGGACTTGCGGCCGGCAGTCTGGTCAGTTTCCCGCCGAATGCTGCCGAAGCCTCAACGCGGCTGGTGGCGGGTACGGACGACGACGTCATGGTGTTCGCCTTCTGTGCGGAGCCGGCGATTGCTCGGATTACGAGGAGAGACGATGGGTTCAAGTTGAGCGTGGGTGACCGGGCGTATGGATTTGAGGTTTCCAGGGGGAGTGGTTCGATTCTGCGTCCGTATCAGTACTCCGGGTAACGGTTTCCAGAACCCATTTCTTCATTTGGACCTGTTCTGCTCCGCCAACCACTCCCACAGATCGGGATCGCCGTATGCGTTTTCCCATGCCCCTACGTGCCCCGCTTCCGGGTACACGGTAAAGCGGACGTCGCCTCCGGCCTCCTTGAGCGCGTCAACCATCTCCTGTGACCGCTGGAGCGGAACTGCCGTGTCTTCCGCGCCGTGGAAGACCCAGGTCGGTATGTCTTTCATCAGATACGCTTTCTCCGGTTCACCGCCCCCGCAGATGGGAACTGCCGCGGCGAATAGGTCCGGATAGGTACAGGCCAGCCCCCACGACCCGTATCCTCCCATACTCAGGCCGGTTACGTAGATCCTGGACTCATCGATTCGATGGGTCTCCACGATTTCGTTTATCAGCGCATGCAGCGTTTCAATGGACCACGAGACGTTCTCCGGACACTGCGGCGAAATGACCACGAAAGGGAAATCCCTCCCCTGATCGATCATCTTCGGCGGGCCGTGGACTTTTACCATTTCCAGGTCGTCTCCACGTTCACCTGCGCCGTGGAGGAACAGGAGCAGCGGCCATTTCTCGTCGTTACTGACGTAGGCAGGCGGTAGGTATTTCAGGTATTTCATCTCGATATGCTCTCCGTTCTCGATCACCAGACGTTGTGCTACCTGTCGCTCCCCGGACTGGGCAACGCAGGATTGGACGTTCCACAGCAGGCAGCACATCACGGCCGACAGTATGAGACTTCGCATTATTATCATTGGTATCCCCTGGTATCCTCGCAATTGTGTGTTGATTGAGAAAGTACCCCAAGCCGCATGGAAAACACAGCTTCAGTATTGGCTATGGCAAACTACCGCGGCCGACCAAAGAAAAGGACATATCCATCGTTGTCCCGCATCTCGAAACCTCTTAGCCCATCCTCGGTATCATCAAGCTCCCTGGCAAACTTGATGTTGGCCGCTGTATATTCCGCCGCAAGCGCATCGGGATTCTCGACGCTGACAAAAGCGTCCCAGCGTGCCCAGGGGTGACGTGTACTGTTCGGCTGCGGGTTGATATCTTCGGTGATTTCCTTCAAGAGAATCTGCGTATCGTCTCGGCCGACGATCGCAAAGAACGGGTCTTCTTCCGGCGACAGGTGGCGGATTTCGAATCCCAGTTTTTCGTAAAAGGCGACTGAAGGCGCTAACTCACCTACAATAAAAAACGGTGAGACTTTACCCAATGACGCACGCGGCAACTTTCTCTCCCTGATAGGTCAGTTTAAATATGTGTGCCTGATCCGCACGCGAGCAAGAACCGCAAATCTTCCGGATCCTCATACGACACATTCCGGTCAGGCTTCGAGGCCAGAAACCAATCGGCCGACCGGGGAGCAAAAGGTCAGGAACGTGGAGACTCACGAACCTCGACTTCGGTCCCGTCCCGCACCGGCGTCGTCACCCGCAAAACACCCGGCCTGACGACCTCCGCCGCCAGTTCCTGTCCATCCGCCGACACACGTGGATCGCGACACCAGGCGGCCGGCACGCTGACCTCCAGGGTCAGGCTGCGGTAGGGCACCTGTTCGGGCAAATCCGGAAGGGCGATGCGATAGTGTTGGTCGTTAGCGTCGTCATCATGAGTTCCATTCCTGCCCACCACCTCAATCTGGGCATGCCGCCGCATCAGGTGATAGCTGAGCGCCTCTTCCGGCACCGCGCACCAGACCGCGTCACCACCCTCGCTCAGCACCGTCTCGAGGCGCTGCCGAAGCTGGGCTTCGGAACAATCCTTGTTGGGATGGACGGCCGTCTCCAGTGGGCAGTGGCAATAGTCGATGATCCAGCCCTGCATTTCCTGGGCCTGGCGAATGTTCCGGTACGGATCATAGGCGCTGTAGAAGGGCGGATAGTAGTGGTCGTGCAGGGCCGTTCGGTTGATCCAGAATAACTCGTCGCCGGGCAGATTCAGCGCATCCGTCAGACTCATGGCGCCCAGGTAGTTGTGGCGACGGCAAGCCTCGAGGACGTGTTCGGCCATGTTCGTGTTGTCGCCGGGCGAGCAGTAGAAAATGATTGGTTCACCGAGCGCTTCTTCCAGCACCTCTTTGGCCCGGCCGATCTCCCGATCCACCATTTCCGGCGCGATCACCTCGTGGCTCCACGAATGGTTGCCCACGCCCCAACCGCGGGCGATCAGGTCGCGCAATTCGGTCCCGTTCATGTGGCGGTAGCCGTTGAAGCTGGAGTTGCCAATATTACGGATCTCGCCCATCTGGCCAACCACGACTTCCACGTGGCCTGGGATGCCGTATTCCTCGTGCATGGGGACGGCGAAGCGGTGCAGGTCGGCCAGGGCCTCGTCGTAAGTGATCGAGTAAACCCATCGCTTGCCGTATTTCCAGGGACAGATGCTCAGGTTCATGTAAGGTCGCTTGCCTTGGGGTTCTCCGCGGTTCGGCTCGTGGGTGATCGAGCTTAGTCGGACGTATGATTACTCGCCGCTCAGCTCCTTGATGGCCTGCGCGAACTGCGCGAAGGTACAGCCATGACCCAGGGTCCACTCGAAGATGTGGAGGCCGTAGCTGGTCGCCAAACGCTGCGGGAACGTGTCCGGCGACTCGACCCCGACGGTCGCGTCCCGCATGACCACGCAGCGGTACCCGCGATGCAGCATGGGCCGTGCTCCCCCCTCGGCACCAAGCAGGCACATGTCGGCCGCAAACCCCATGTAGATGAGCGTCTCGACGCCGCGGCCGCGCAGGTAGTCGTCCAGCACGTCGGAATAAAACACGAGGGGCTCGTCTCCGACAGGGGACACGATTTCGGCGCGACGCATCTTAGCCAGGGGCGAACGGTTCATGTAGTCGACGCCGTGAGCCCGTTCGAACAGCTCCTGCCGGACCGGATGCACGGATGCCGGCGCGTCCGACCGCCGCGATTCGATGTGGGGATACTGGCGGTCCAGCCAGTCACTCTCGACGTGGCAGACCGCCATCCCGATTGAACGGGCCAGGTCCATGGCCGGACGGATAACTTCGGCCATGATGCGTCCGGCTTCCCGCGTCGGCTGTGGCCAGCCCATGCCGACGCAATAGTCGTCGTCCGTTGCCGGACCGTCGGGGCAGCCGATGTTCCAGCAGTGGAGGCCGATCAGGGCGGTCTTGTCCACGGGCAGAGAGAGGATGACGTCTTCGTATCCTGCGCGGTTCGTCGGCACGGAACGATAGTATCGGGCGGCAAGCTGAAGCGTGTCACCAGGGGATCGGTCGGTGTCGTTTTCAGTCATATCCGTTTCAGTCATATCCTGTTCTCTTCGGCAACGCGGCGCACGATCGCGGCCGCCTGCTCGCAGTGGTGGGGCTCGTACTTGTCACAGAACGAGCTCCAGCGGATGAATCGCTTCAGGATTCCGTGTGCATTCGGACAACTGGAAGCGTCGTAGCGGTAGGTGCGTGAGGCCGGTGGCTGTGCGTAGGGGAAGCGCTGCTGTTTCGCCGCCTCGTCGAGAAAGGGCAGCGCCACCGGCAGCAGATAATAGCGCATCGGGCTCGCCCCGGGGATCCCTCCGGCCGCGACCTGGGCGCCGAATTCCTCCACGTCGCATCGAAACCGGTCCGGGTCGATGGTGAATCCCGCCATCCAGCAGGAGTACACTTCGGTTTCCTGTGGAATCGGTAATGCCGTGATGCCCGGAATCTCGTCGAGGAGTTCGCTCAGCAGGCGGATCATGCGATCGCGCTTCGCCACCTGCGGCCGGATGATTTCGAGTTGGGCCAGGCTGATCGCCGCGGTGGACTGGGTCATGCGATGGGCGAATCCGTTTACTGTGTGGACGCGTCCGAAGTGCTCCACCATCTCGCCGGCGCGGCTGTGGCCGATGAAGCGGGCCCGTTCGGCCAGCGCATCGTCGTCGGTGAGGATGCAGCCACCCACGTCGGAGCCCATGGTCTTCTCCGCGTCGAAGGAAAAGCCTCCCGCCGTAGCCAGGGTGCCTGCGTATCGGCCTTTGTACTGGCCGAAGACCGCCTGGCAGGCGTCCTCGTAGACCAAAAGGCCATGGCGCGCGGCAACTTCGTTGATGGTGTTCATGTCGCAGATCAGGCCGCTCAGATGCACGGCGAGGATCGCCCGGGTACGGTCGGAGAGGCACGCCTCGATGGTCTCGGCGCTTACGTTGATCGTGCCGGGCGCGGTGTCGGCGAACACGGGGATGTAGCCGGCGCTGATCAGGCCCTGCACGGTGCCGAAATCGCTGACCGAGCTCACGATGATCTCGTCGCCGGGTTCGAAGTCGAAGGCCGCGGCCAGGACCGCCAGGGCCGGCGTGCATCCCGGGGTGGCGATGCAATGGGCGACGCCGTTGGCTTCGGCGAAAGCGCGCTCGAACCGGCCGACCATGTCTATGGTGAGCCCCGAGTCGACCACCTCGGCCAGGTATTCCATGGCGCGCGGACCGATCTCCCGGGGAAAGGGCTGCGGCAGGGGGCCGTCGAATGCCTGCTGGGTGGCGGCCCCGAATCGCGCGTGCTCACGCTGGCGGCGGTTGGTCGCGGTTTCGGAATTCATGCAGCCTCCATTATTGCGTCAATTCTCAACCCGCCCTGGCGCCATCCGGCACAGGCATTTCGGGTACCAGCAGGCACGGAGTCAGTCCGTCTGCATAGCCCATATCGAAGAGCATGCCCTGGGAAACTTCACCGGCCATATTCCGCTCGGCCAAGTTCACCACGAAGAGCGCCTGCTTCCCTTCGATTTCACGAGGGTTCGCGCGTTCCTGCTTTATCCCCGCCAGGATCGACCGGGTGTGATCGCCGAAGTCGACCGTCAATTTCATCAGCTTGTTCGACTTCGCCACGTCTTCGACGGAGACAATCGTACCGGCTCGAATGTCGAGTTTTTCGAAATCCTCGAAAGAGACGGTTTCTTTAAGGGGTGCTGGGTTCATGTTTTTCTAAATGCTCCTTCGTAAAATCTCCGCACGAACCAGTAACCAGTAGAAGTCGGTTCGAAGGGTCGCGGCACAACGCGTAGGCACCGATGTGAGTGTGCTGTGTGTGCTGGTTATCTGATTCGGAGGCCATTGCCACCTACCTTCGGAAAGTATGTTTTCGGATTTATCCGTAACAGGAATTTCGCCACTTTCGGCGCAGGAGATCAACCGACGAGCGCCATATGAATGGCATGGACGTTGTACTTTTTTATTAAATGGGTCGTCTTGCGGCTTAAATCGGCCACCAGGACCGAGACCCCCACGACCTCACCACCCAGGCGTTCGATCAACTTTATCATGGCCTTTACCTGGGCACCGGTATCGATGATGTCGTCCACGATCAAAATGCGTTCGCCGGGATTGATCAGGCTTCTATTTACCTCCAGTGATTTCTTCGTGTTCGTATAGTCTATAAAGGAGACGCTCGACCTGTGCCGGCGATGGACAGGAATCAATCCGCCTTTTCGAAAAGGTATGAAGCCGCAGTTCAGCCTTTGGGCTACCGCACTGCCCAGGATGTACCCCAGCGATTCAGGACTCGCTACCTTGTCCGTATCTACATTTCGGAACGGACGGACCAGATCCAGAATCAGGTTCCTGCGAACTTCCGAGTCGTTACACAGGGGAGTCAGGTCGTCCTTGTTACCGGGAACTCTTCGGTCTATATGAGGACGGTAGTAGTCCCATTTCATTCAGTATACACCACCCTATTCAACCAATCGATACAGGGGTACTCACCACCCATTGCCGTGCTGCACAACGTGGACCAGAGCTTGAACCCATTCGATCCATTGGCCATAGCAACTATTCCTATCCCCACTTCAGGATACCCTAACGCGAATGCCTTGAAAGGGCCATTATCTCCCCAATGCCAGATAGCCTTTGACCCATTGTGGTTCTGGGTTGCCCAACCAAGTCCCCAGGATACATAGGGATCGTCCGTTATCGGAACATTCTGCCAATGGTCGTGCCACGAAGCCGTATCATTAACCGGGACTTGGGCAGTGGTCATTTCATTCGTCAAATCGGCGTTAATATGCCATCCAGCACTGGGTCCGGGTTGCATACTGGCGCACAAGATCTTTGCAATGTCCGAAGGCGTCGAATGAAGACTGGCGGCCGAACACATGGATTTATACATCTGTTTCTTTACCGGTTGCCCGTGTTCATCATGGCCGGTTGCCATGTCAGGCACTTGATCCGATGTACATAGATACGTACTGAACTCCATTCCGGCCGGCCTGAACAACTCGGTATGCATGTGAGATTCGCCTGATCGACCCGTTAAATGCTCAACAACGTGTTGTACGTACATGTATCCTTCATCGGAATAGCCGAATTGATCACCGGGTTCAAAATAGGTCAGCAGTTCTTTGCCTTCAGGATTCCACCCGTCAGAGTCCCAACAGTCTGGTCGCCAATTGGGAAAACCGGCGGTATGTGCGAGGGCTTGTCGCATAGTCACTTTCTACACCCTGGGATCTTTGGGAACGTAGGGCGCAGAATGGTACTGAGACAGCGGCTTGTCCAGTGCCAATCGTCCCGTTTCGCAAAGACCGAGCGCGGCATACGCAAAAACCGGTTTGCTCAATGAACATCCTTCGAAAATGGTCTCCGATTTAACGGGTTGTCTTGTTTCAGCATTTATTACACCGAAGCCATGTGCCCATGCGGTCTTCCAGTTCTGTATCAACGCGATCGATAGCCCCGGAACGTCGGCTATCTTCATGATGTGGGGAACCCGCTTTTTCAACAGTTTTACGAGTTGATTTAGAGACTCATGGCATTTAAGAGTCATTAGCACTCCACTATACCGCCGCACGTAACTTGTGTAGGTAGCCTTCGGTCCAATCATGAAACCTGATTACCATATCCACTTTCTTGCAAGAATCGCTCTGCATCAGGTCCGTCCTTGATAGACAGGATGTCTCGAATAGCCTGTTTTTGTTGTCCATTTTCTCGTAATTCGATTCACAGATTTTGTATCCAATGAATACCCCAGATCAGCGGGCCGGTCACCTGTGGCTTTCCATCCATCGTAAATCCAGTTTCCAATGTCTTCCTGGTGCATTTCATCCGCAAACGAATTCCATAATTCGGCTTCGTGTTTGTGTCCGCATTCATGTATATGTGGGTTGATACGTCTTCCGCACGCTAGTTCGCCGAGAAAATCGGCCGCTCCTTCGAATACAGAATGGCTTAACAGCGTGATGTTCTTATTCGTGTAACTCTGTTGTACATGTATGAGTTCGTGAATAACAGTGAAAGGCGAACTGCACCCTTGACCGGTACACATGGTTAAGCTTCTTTCTGAACGAGGAGGCACCCATGTCTCTGAAACGCCGTCAGTTCACCCGCGAGTTCAAGCTCCAGGTTTTCCAGGAAGCCGATTCGGGCAAATCCATCAGCCAGTTAGCCCGGGAACATCAGGTCCATCCCACGCTGATCCACCGCTGGCGGCAACAACTGCGTCGTCAGGGTGACCGCGCTTTGCCCGGTAATAGCAAGGCCGTCAGCGACGAGGCCAGGATCGTGGCTCTTGAACGCAAGGTCGGTCAACTGACCATGGAGAATGACCTGTTAAAAAAAGTCTTGAGTCGGCTCGAGGAGATCCCACACTCAGCCCGAAGCAATGGAGGAAGCTCATGATCTGCCTGGTCACTCAGGCCAAGTCGACCGTGGACCGCGCAGTAATCACGAGGCTGTGCAGGACGCTCTCGATCGGCCGATCCAGCTACTACCGCGGCCGTCGTGGCCGTACGGACCCGGACCTTGAACTGCGGGACCAGATCCATATGCTCTCCCCTTCCTGGCCCTCCTACGGTTACCGTCACATGAACCGCGCGTTGCAGTGTATGGGATACTGGGTGAACCACAAGCACGTCCTGCACCTCATGCGCGAGGACAACCTGCTTGCTCTCAAGCGCCGCGCCTTCGAATCGACCACCGACTCGAACCTCGAACGCGCCGTCTACGCCAATCTGGTTCCCGAGTTGAACGTAACCGGAGTCAATCAGCTCTGGGTGTCCGACAACTCGTACATAAGGCTGGCGCGCGATTGGGTCAATCTGGCGGTGATACTCGACGCCTGCAGCAGACGGTGCATCACTCCGACCAGGGCGTGCAGTATGCCTCCAAAGCCTATGTCGATACCCAAAGGAAAGCCGGGATAAGGATCAGCATGAGCCGGCGCGGCAACCCCAATGACAACGCCAAGGCAGAACGCTTCATAAGAATGCTCAAATACGAGGAGGTCTATCTCTACGAGTATGAATCTCTGGAAGTAGCCCGATCACGCATCGGCTACTTCATCGATAAAATCCACAACCATAAGCGCTTACATTCGGCACTGGACTACAAACCGCCGGCCGAGTTCGAGCAGACGATCACACACGTTAGAACTGTAGCTTAACTGATTGTCCCATTTGTGGTGCACTACATTCAATAGAAAGTGTAGGAATTCCGCAGTTGACCGATTTGCATAAAGGTCAACTATCAACGGCAAGCGCAACTTCTAATATCAGAGGTATAGTGCATGGAAACAGTTCTGGAATTTACCGAAGTTTAAGTACTACGGAAAAGCGAAACCTCTAGATGAATAGCTTCTGGACCAAAATTGAATTTCGGAGTAGGCTGATACAGATCGTTACGTTACCCTTGTGGGTTAAAATGGTAGATCGTCAGGACTATTCAGGTTAACAACAGAAGTAGAATCAACTTCAATGATGGGCTCTAGGTCGTGTTGTGTAAGTAGTGCATTGAGACTTGATCGCAATTTCTCGTCTTCTTCTATGTACGGTATCCCAAATGCGACTTCTCTTAAACGCTCTAAGTGAGACGTGGGGATATGAACCAAATCGCTAATGGTTTCCAGTCTACAAGCTACTTCATCAGGCGATTTTGCGAGGACCGTGGTGTCAATTAAACAGGATAGCATCCTGCTTCTCGTAAATTGTGATGAGACAAGAGTGTAAAAAAGAGATCTCGCAACTTCCTTTACAGATTTTCCTGACGTATACAGCCCCTGGTACTTCCCAATAAATCCATAGGGATCCAAACCCCTAATTAAAGGAACTACGGGGATACCCCGACCAATCGCCACACCGATTTCTTGATCTGTCCAGTTACTTTCTTTGAATCCAGGCATTAGTACTGCTGCAAGGGCGTCCATTGAAAAGAGTGCAGCTTCTATTTCATCCTGCCATTTACGAGTAGGTTCAATGTCAACATGTGCAACGAACGTAGATATTCCATATTTCATTAGGGCAGTCCGAAGTCGCCCAGCGTTTTCTTTGAATGAGGATAAGTGACTAAGGAACAACCTAAAGTGACCAGAGTCCCAGAAATGGCTTTCAGTCAGTTCATTAGCGGCAGTCAGGACATAGGGGTGATCCATCTCTAGTTCGTCAGCAATCTTTACAATAGTTTCGCTAGGTTCATCCGAAAGAAGCTCCTTTACGTAAACCCATTTACTATTTACAGAGGAAGTAGATTTGGAAGTATCTACGCCAAAACTGGGTAGAAATGCATCGATATCAGAATAGGACATTCGTGACTGCAATTCCCGTCCAATTCGATCAATAAGTTCAAATCGTTCGATGTTTCGCATGGTAATCTTACTCCAAACGACCTTGTTGCCTGTCAATAGCCAATTAATGAGTCTCGAATTCTTGATCCTACATCAACTGTCATGTTTTATTAGTCAAAATCGAGAATCTGACAACGCAGGTAGAATACACCACAATACAGCCTATCGTCTCTAGCGGTTGGCGGCTCAATCTGACTCAAATTGTCAATAGATTGGTTGGACTTTGCCTGGAAAATCGCAAACTTCGTTAAGGAAGTAATTCAAGGAGAGACTTTGATTTCAAATTTGGTTTATAGAGAGATTGGCTTTGAGAGGAAGGAACAAATAGTTGGGTAGAGTCAGGAGTACTTAGCTTCGTTCATTTCGTGGATGAACACGACCACATGCATAACTTCCAAACATTCCAAGTTGATGTGCATGCATTAGCCCCAAAGTCAACTTTTGAATTTTGATAGGAACGAACTACACTAATCGCTTCCAACTTCATAGGTTGGCCTCAAATTGTGCGGATCAGTCAAACAATTCGATTTCTGCAATTTGACAAAGAATCTCGTCTCCAAGTACTCCTTACCTAAGACGAAAAGCATCCCGCATCGCTGCAAAAGCTACTTCTTCTGCACCGTCTACTTCGGTAGTCAAGTCATCTTGGCATACTATATACTCAACTTCCATATCGCCTAGTTAGGAAACGCAATAGAGAGATATCAATTCCTCGCTTGTTAAACAATCAAAGTCACTAGATTTACTTTCTGAAGAATATCCTACTCCCAATGCTCTCTACCGATATAAGCTCTACTGTAAAGACTTAATAGCGGACGTTACCTCACCTAACAAACGTAGACTACATCCAGGTTTTTCATGACATTTCTACGTCTATCATTCTAGATCGATAGATCTCATAAAATAGGGAATCAGATTTTCGTTACCTGAAATCAACTCTTCTATCTCAACTGTGTCATTACGGAACACTCTATTGCTTACTACCAAGAAACGCCAACAACTAAAATCTTGACCACCTTTGTCACCTATCTGCTCTATTGCTTTTCTGGCGAACTTTCGCGCAGTTTCCGTCTTTCCTGTAGCCCAATTGGCAATTGCCATGCATTGGAGGTAATTGGGTGTAGGGTTGTTGTCTGGGGCGGAGTGATCAAGCTCTATGACACGCTGGAATGGACCAAGGACTGGCTGTCCACTTTCTCCCCAGAGGGCCATTCCGTAGTTGAATGCGAATTGGATTGTCATTGTATCAAGTTTGGGAGATTCACTCCGCATGACTTCAATAGCTTCAGTGAAATGTCCAAGGGCGATGTTTGAAAGAGAAAGCGAAGTCTTAACAGATATTTGAAGATTACTGGGTAATTGACCTTCAGCTAGCAGTCGACGTAATATACTCCTTGCTGTCACAGCCTCAGTTTTAGATCTATTCAGACTTTCAGCAATCCAAAGTTGATCATCGCCGCTCAAAGCCTTTAAGGCCGGTAGATCAATAACCCTCCGCAACTGTTTTGGGTCGATCAAAGTAATCGCACGTCGTACTTGCTGGGCCGACGCTTTGTCTGATCCTAGAGCTTTCAAAGCATCCTTAGTAGCCTCTTCAGAATTAGGTTGCTCTGAGCGGCGTATTAAGGCACGCCTGAGATAAACATCTGGTTCGCTGTATCCGGCGTCAATAGCGCGCGTGAAAAGCAAGTTTGCATCGTTAGTATTTCCCTCTTCAAAGCGCAATAACCCTAGGCGAAACAGTACTTGACCATCATCTGGGTGTTTACTTTCGATTGTTTGTAGATGCTGGTCAGTATCTTTCCGAGTTCGGTCGGGCGTTGTCCTCAACGGTCGGTGGACGTTCTGGATATATTTGAGTGCTCCATCACGGTCTTCAGCATTGAGCTGCATAATTTCGGTGGTCACTGATCGGTATTCTTTTGAAAGCCGACTTTTAGGCCGTTCCTTGGTAAAAATAACCTGATTCAGAAGTGAAAGGCTGTCATATCGATGAACAACCATCGGTTCCCCTTTAAAACCTAGATCTTTCTGAAAGGAAGATATGTTATCCTCCAATATCTTGTCTTCATCATCGAGATCAGGCACGTTGGACATGACGAAATGCAAATCGATTGGATTAGGACGAGTATGTTTTGCTTCTGACCTTATGTCACGTACAACTTTCGTTAAACCTCGAAGATTTTGGGCATTTGGAAAAAACAGAATGACAACAGAATCTGGAAGTTGACGTGTACAAATTCCCCCTACATCAGTGTGACCTGTACGAGAATCGATTAACACGTAGTCTGGTTTGAATGAAGTGTTCCATTGTTGCTTGAGATCTTCAAACAAGAGGTAGCCGTCGTACTGTTCGTAAAGAGTGCCCCAATCGATTTGAGCATATGTATTTGCATAGCCGTCGTGATGTGCTCCAGCGGGCATGATCCAGAGGCCGCCATTGCCGTTTCCCATACCAGGAGACTCAAATACGAATTGACTAACGTCAGGAGCTTGGCCGGTCTGAAGATATGAACTAACAAACTCGATCATACCGGGGGTTGTATCTGTGGGGCAGCGTAGATCGAACGTATCAAGGCCGGGAGCTTCTAAATCGAAGTCGACTGCAAGAACGCGACGGCCCCGTTGGGCGAGATCAACGGCTACGTTGACAAGTGCCATCGTTCTTCCCACACCGCCCTTGAATGAATAGAAAGTAGTAACGTACATTGTATAGTTAGCTTGCCATTCTCAATTGAAAATTTTTCTGTCTGTTGCGTTGCACTTCGGAGTTGGTCAATACACGAAATTGAGGTTGATTACGAAACCCAGTCCCCAAGATTCGCCTAGATGTAGACATTTCCCTCAAACACGACATTACGCCTTGAAGCGATAGTAGTCGAAGATACCGATCATTAGCTTGATTTTGGATTACAGCGCCGTTTTCCCAGCGAGCGAGGGTAGCCTCGCCAAGGCCTGTTATCTCAGCGAATGCGGCTCTGGACATTCCGTACGTCTTTCGAATGCCTAAAATCTCGTTCGGTGTCAACAATCCGAGATGACGACAAACTGCCTCGTGTCTCAGACTCTCGCCTTCGTGGTCAAGAAACTGAAGATCACATGATTGGCAACTCCGGACAGGAAGGTCGACTTTGAGAGTCACGACCGAATCACCGGTACCGTATTTGAACGTATCTTGGTGCCAATGTGTAGTGAGAGTATCATTGCCACATTGCGGACATTCGCGAGCGAACGTCGTGTCTTTGTCGTGTAGGTACACAGAACTATTTGAGACCATTGTAAGATTCCTTCTCCTTTCAATCGTATTCGGAATAGTGAAAACTGCGCCCAAAAATAACACCACCCCTCATCTGAAGCTTTACGTAAAGTCTAGGGAACTTTGGACCTAGATCAATCCGCAATACGTATCCTTTTGCCCCTTTTGGATGTCTCAGTTCAATCACCTCTACTTCCTCTCCTTCTTCGAGTCTAGTAGCTATAAACTCCCATGCCGTTAAGGAAGTGAAGCATGAGTCAAACACACCATCGGGGTTGAGCACCTGGTTCGGACACCATTCGGTAGGCTGATTCAGGCTGAAGGCCGATCTCCGTGCACTAGGGCGTCTAGCAAGATGAACGAGTTGTCGCCTTGTCTCCTCATCAATTCCCGCACGTGAATCGCCCCTGTTATAGCTCATCAACCCTCCATTAAACTAATCATATGATATGATTAAGATGAAGTCAAGATGATCATGAGATATTTTGATGAGTTTTTGTTTAGATTGACAGTACAACCCTCTAGACTACGGCTATTCTGTTGATTTAGGTGGGTGGTCTAGTGGTGGTGGATCAGCGTCAGTGTCTTGCACAATTTGTGGATTGAAATCAATCTGCGAGGAGTAAGTGTTTTACAGCCCTTATTGTTTTTGGACCTGAATTCCAATATGATCTGGATGATTCATACCATAACTCAAATGCTTTAACAAGCGGTACAGACTCCTACATCAAAACTTCAGGTTTAGGAATGTCTATATCCTAAAACTACGAAATCGTATAAGACCGATCACGCTTCAGATTCTTCAATAACAGTCACTGAAATCATATAAACTCGTGGAAACCTTAAACATCAATCATCGACCGTGTTTCGTATAAATGATGAATCAAACTAAATCATCTCAAATTGCAATTTGGATTTCGTCTACGTAAGTAAGCACTATGTACGGCGCATCTTGAAAGCCATCCTCAACAGCAACCTCAACCCGTCATAGGCCACGCGGTAACCGTGTTCCCTGGCGTATTCATCCAGTTCATCGTGCTCCAGGCTTCCCTCATGGGACAGGTGCGTCGCATAGACCACGCCGCTGTCCTTGAGCAGTCCGTTTTCTCGGAATCGATTCGCGTGGGCTATGACATCCTTCGAAGCCAGATGGTCTGCCGGCCTTGACTCATGGCGGAGTCCATAGGTGTGATCGAGAATGACCACGTCATACATGATGCGTTCCTGCTGAAGATGATCCCAGACTTCGCCCAAGAGTACCGAGGTGTCGGTACCATAGAACACGGCATAGTCTCCCTGCGCAATCGAATAGAGAAGGAACCCCTGGTCGTTGCCGTGATTGGCGGGATATCCGGTTATGCGGTAGTCGCCTACACTAGTTGTTTCAAAAGGTGCGATGGGTGTCAGGCTGATGTGCAGCGCGGCTTGGGTATCCGGGTCGAAAATGCTGCCATAATCACTGCGTTGGTGTACCAGTCTTTCGATTGACTGCAGCGTTTCAACGGAGGCACCGAGCAGCAAGTCGCCCGATACCTTCGTCCCATAATCGGCGTGACGGGAGAGGATGAACTCCGCATCCAGATGGTCCGCGTGCGTGTGGGTCTGAAGGCAGATGCCGATGCCGGCGAGGCAGATATCATGCTCGAATGACGCGGTCGCGATATCGGGACCGATGTCCACCAATAAATCGTTGTTGATGACCACCGACGATCTCCGGCGGAGGTTTCTGCCGCCAATCCTCCTGGCTTCCGAACAGACCTCGCAGACGCAGAACGGGATCGGCATGGACGGCGTGGCCGCGGTGCCGAGAAAAGTCAATTGCATACGTTCCATCGTGCCTTGTACAGGTGTTCTCCCGGCAAATGAAGATCTCGTGCCGGGTTTTCAAAACGAATGGTCTCGGACCACCATTCATTGCGATCCGCCCGCACATAAACCAGCTGGCCCGTTTCCGGATGCTCCGCGATACTCTTGACGTCTGCTTCATCGGCAAGCACGGGGTGGGGTTTGAACTCCCTGCAGTCACGATCGAACAGCCAGCAGTGTTTCTCCGTGCTGATGGAAAGCAAGGACGAGTCGGCTACAGGATACATATCATGCCCCGATCCTTCCGGCAGTTGTATGGTGTCGACTCTCGAAAGCGATGGTTCATTCGTGTCCCAATCGACCAGTTGATATACCCGGATGTCCTCATCGGCCAGCGCCCAGAGGATCTGACGGATTTCGTCCCAGACTACGCCATGCCCCCATGGAAGATCGTCACTGTAGAGTTCCCTGTCCGGAGCACTCAAGTCGAACAGCATGAGCCGGTCGCCATCCCGGGCATGTGAAGCTGCGGCGGCCAACCTGTTGCCTGGGAGCAATTCGGCTGAATGGGCGTTGGGAACGGCCGCACAGAACACCACTTCTCCGGTCGCGCGTTCGATGAGCGCGACGCCACCTCCTGAGGACGTGACCAGGATTCGATGGCCGTGATCAACCGCCTTGCACTCGTCTGTGGTTCTGAATTTCGACTTCATGGAATCAGGCAGCTCTTGTCGGTCTGCTGACTGCCAACTCCAGGTCTTCATGGGAAGGCCATGTTCTTCGCGGCTCATATCCAGGATGAATACCTCATCCCAGCCGCAAACGATTAGTTCATGCATGTTTTCCCTCGCTACCCCTGCCTCAACGCGTTCACGGGATTCCGCCGCGAAGCGGCCAACGCGTGCGCCCCGATCGTCAGCCACGCTATGGCCAGGGCGACCAGGCCGCCAACCAGAAACCACGCGTAATCCAGGTCCGCCGCGTAGGCGTAGTTCTGCAGCCAGCGCGTCATGACGAAGTAGGCCAGCGGCCAGGCGATCAGGTTGCCCAGCAGGACGAATTTCATAAAATCCATCGACAGCAGAACGACAATGCTGGAGATCGACGCCCCGAGCACTTTGCGGATCCCGATCTCCCGGGTGCGCTGCTGGATCGAGTAGGAAGCCAGTCCCAGCAGTCCCAGGCAGGCCACGAAGGCGCCCAGCATCGCGAAGATCGCGAATACCTCGCCAAGACGCCGGTCATCCTGGTACAGCGCGTCGAAATCCTCGTTCAGAAAGGTGTATTCCAGGGGGAATCTGCTATCGACGCTCCGCCACGTTTCGCCTATTCGCGCGATGGTCTCGGCCATATTACCAGGTTCGAGCCGGATGAGCACGTACTGGTGATAGAGGTGAGACAGTATGACGACGGGCTCGATCTCGTCATGTATCGTGCGCAGGTGGAAGTCCTTCACCACGCCGATCACCCGGCCTTTCGCGCCGCCATGGGGGATCCACTCAAACAGCCTGTCCAACGCGTCGAGCGGCGTGCCCCAACCCAGGTAGTCAACGGCCGTCTCGTTGAGCAGGAACCCCGTGGTCGAATCCGTTCCCCAGTCCGGGGAGAAATTGCGGCCGGCTACGAGGTCAATCTCCATCACGTCCAGGAAGTGCTCATCCACTTCGAGCGTGGCCATCATCAGGTGATCTTCGGGCGCCATGCCGTCGGGTCGGACCGCCATGATGGGAACCACCCGCATCCCTGGCACGCCGTTTGTCGTGGCTATGCCGGACACACCGGTCAACTGGGCCAATCTTTCTTTCAGTACGGGCGTATTCGGCCGTTGCGAGGAGCCCGTGATGGGAATAACCATCACCTGTTCCTTGTTGAAACCCAGCCGCTTGGTGCTGATGTACTCGAGCTGGTCATAGATGACGGCCGTGCTGACCAGCAGGAAGATGGACGTGGCGAATTGTACGACCACCAGGATCTTGCGCGGACTCAGTCCCCGCGTGCCTGTTTCCAGGCTGCCCTTCAGTACCTCGGTGGGCAGAAACCCGGAAAGATAGATCGCCGGATAGCTGCCGGCAGCCAATCCGATCACGATCGTTCCCAATGCGAGCGCCGCCAGTACCAGTCCGTTCGAGAGCGGAAAGACAAGCTGCTTCCCGGCGATCGCATTCGCCACGGGCAGGGCGACTTGCACCAGGATCACCGAAATGACCATGGCGAGCGCCGCCATGACGACGGCTTCTCCCAGGAACTGTCCCATAAGCCGGCGCCGGTCGGCGCCCATTACTTTCCGGATGCCCACCTCCCGGGCGCGCATGGTCGAACGGGCCGTGGCCAGGTTGACGAAATTGATGCACGCGATCAGCGGAATCAGTATCGCGATGAGCGTGTACAGGACCACGTAGCGGATATCGCCGTTGGGCTCGAACTCGCCCTCCCGCTGCGAATACAGGTGGATGTCGACGAGCGGCTGAAGCGACGGATGCAACACCACGCCGGTCTCCCGGTAAGTGTCACCGGCGTAGCGTTCGAGAAAGCCGGGCATCTGCGCTTCCAGGTCGGCCGGGTCCGCGTTCTCCCGCAATAGCACGTAGGTATAGAAGTTGTCATGAATCCGCCAGTTTTCCCGGTAAAAGTCGCCTAGCGTGGCAAGGGAGGAATAGGAGGTGAACATGTCCGCCCGCATATGGGTATTGGCGGGCATGTCCCGCATGATCCCGGTCACTTTGAAATCATAGACGTTGTCCACCCCCATGATCTGTCCCATGGCCTCTTCCCGGCCGAAGTACTTGGCCGCCATCGTTTCCGAGATGACGATCGTAAAGGGCTCCGCCAACGCGGTTTTTGGATCACCGGCGACAAGCGGAATGTCAAAGAGTTCGAACAGGGAAGCTTCCGCCCAGATCACCTTTTTCTCGAAAAACCGGGCCTCACCCACTTTGAACAGCCACGCGGTAGCGGTGCCTCGCATCCGCACGAACTGTTCTACCTCGGGATAGTCCCGCTTAAGCGCCGGCGCCCAGCTCAGGGGCGACCCCGCCGTCCGGATAGTCTGCCCGCCGCTCTCGAAATCGTCGACGATCCGGTAGATACGATCCGCGTTTGGGTGATATCGGTCGTAGCTGAGCTCGTCCTGGACGTACAGCACGATCAGTATGCACGCCGCCATGCCAATGGCGAGCCCGGCGACGTTGATGAGGGAGTAGACGGGTTGCCTGAGGAGGTTGCGTATGGCGACCGTGAGGTAATTTCGGATCATGGGTACCGCACTCTCCTCATTCGGACCGCAGGCTTTCCACCGGGTTCGTCAACGCGGTCGTTACCGCCTTGACACTGACGGTGGTCAGGGCGATGGCCAGCGCCATGACTGCGGCGATCAGAAACCACTCAGGGCCGATTTCGACCCTATACGCGAAGTTCTGCAACCAGTTGCTCATGATCCAGTAAGCCAGGCCCCACGCGACCGGCACGGCAATCGCTACCAGTATAAGGAAATCCTTCGACAGCATGGAGACTATGCGCAACACCGAAGCGCCCATCACTTTGTGGATCCCCACTTCCCTGGTCCGCTGCTGGGTGGTAAACGCGGCCAGTCCGAACAGCCCCAGACACGCGATAAAGATGGCCAGGAAGCTGAAAGCGCCGAGCAGATTGCCGGTACGTTGCTCCGACAGGTACAGTTGCTCGAAGTCTTCATCCAGAAACGAATACGCCAGGGGGTAATGGGGAAACACCGAGGCCCATGTTTCTTCAATCGCGTTAATCCCATCCGGGATATTCTGCGCCTGTAATCGAATTGCAGCCTGTCCGCCACCGCCACGGTTCATGAACCTCAACTGCATGGGGTCCACAGGATTATGAAAGCTCTGCATATGGAAATCCTCGACGACGCCGATAATCCTGATTGGCGGGCTCATTCTGTATCGTATCTGACGTCCTGCGGCTTCCTCCGGTGTGGCCAGGCCCAATAGTTCAATCGCGGACCGATTCAGGATCACCGCGTTATTCGAATCATCGTTCAGCACACTGGAAAATGGACGCCCCGCAACCAAATCGAGGCCAAGGGTTTCTTCGAAATCGGCAGATACAAACAGGGCGGGAATTCCGACTAAGTCATCTTCCGACTGTTCTGCCAGTCGTGTCGGAAAGACAGGCATTATAGCCGCACTGAACATGCGTCCCGGCATCAGCCCAGATCTAGTAACCCTCTGAACGTGAGGACTCTGAGAAAGTCGCGCCTTAAAGGTGTTGAAATCTCGCTCTGCCCCTCCGATAAGTGGGATAACGACGACCTGATCCTTGTCGAATCCCAGTTGCCTGTTCTGCATGTAATCCAGCTGTCGATACACCGTCGCCGTGCTGATGATCAAAAGGATCGACAGCGCGAACTGTGCAACCACCAGACCCTTGCGCAGCGTGGAACCAGTAACGCCGCCCGTCATTTCACCCTTGAGGATCTTCGCCGGATGAAATCGGGAGATGAATAGTGCGGGATAACTGCCGGACAGCAGCCCCACAAGCAGTGCGATGCCCGCCAGCCACAACAACAGTTCCGGGTTTTCCAGGTAGTTGACTTGAAACGCCGTTCCCATCAGCGTGTTGAACCATGGAAGGATGGCTATAACCAGCCCCATGGCTATCACAAGGGCCAATCCGGCCGAACACATGGACTCGCCCATATACTGCAGCACCAACTCGCTTCGCGTTGCGCCGACCGTCTTCCGGATGGCCACTTCCTTTGCACGGATGGTGGACCGAGCCGTAGCGAGATTCATGAAGTTGATACAGGCGATCAGCACGACAGAAAACGCCACAACCGAAAAGACATAGACATAGCTGATGTCGCCACGGCCTGCCATATCCAGCTCCAGATTCGACCTCAGATGGATGTCGGTCACCGGCTGTAGTCTGGGGCGGAAGGGCAAGCCGCGCATATTAAGTGACTCCAGCGGCTCATAGGTACTCGCCCACCTGGCGATTTTGTCCTCCAGTTCAACCGGATCTGTTCCCTCCGCCAGCAGGACATAGGTGAAGTGATTCGAACCGGACCAGTCCGTTTCATAACGCTCACGAAGGTTTTCTGCGTCGAGGTGTTCAGAAACAAGATAATCGACGGCAAAGTGGGAATTGTGCGGTACATCTTCCATAACACCGGTCACACGAAGGTTTATCTCGTCATCTGCGCGGATCACCTTGTCCATGGGATCTTCATCGCCGAAGAGTTTAATCGCCATGGATTCGCTGATGACAACGGATTGTTCCGGATGCGCATAGTCGTCCAGTGCGGTTTGCGGATTGCCCCGTACAAGCGGAAAAGAAAAAACACCAAAAACCCCTTTGCTTGCCCTATAGACATCGCTTTCGTAGAATCCGGTATCCTTATAGGCCATCATCCAGATATTGATTGTACCACGCGTCCGGGCATATTCCTCCACCTCCGGGAACAGTTCTTTAAGCGCCGGACCCGCTGCCGGTGGCGTGCGCGCGGAATCGCCGTTTACCACGCGGTAGATCCGATCGGCGTGCTCATGATAACGGTCATAGCTCAGTTCGTTCCGGATATGCAGCAGAATCATCATGCAGCACGTGATGCCGATCGCCAGTCCGATGATGTTGATTCCGTCGTAACCGGGCTGCCGGATGATGTTGCGCAGTGCGATTCTGAGATAATGGAATACCATCAGCCCTGCCTCAGCGCGTTCACCGGGTTCCGCCGCGAAGCGGCCACTGCGTGGGCCCCGATCGTCAGCCAGGCAATGGCCAGCGTGATCATGCCCGCGGCCAGGAACCAGACATATCGGATGTCCGACGTATAAGCGTAGTTCTGCAGCCAGTTGGTCATGACGAAGTAGGCCAGCGGCCAGGCGATCACGTTCGCCCAGAGGACGTACTTCATGAAGTCCTTCGAAAGCAGGACCACGATGCCGGAAACCGACGAACCGACGACTTTGCGGATCCCGATCTCCCGGGTGCGTTGCTGGATCGAGAACGAGGCGAGTCCCAGGAGACCCAGGCAGGCCACGAAGACCGCGAGAAAGGCGAAGACCGCGAAGATCTCGCCAAGCAACCGGTCGGTCCGGTACAGCGCGTCGAAATCCTCGTCCAGGAAGGTGAAATCCAGCGGGAACCTGGGATCCACGTCTCTCCATATCTCCTCGATACGCCCAATGGTTTCGGTAATGCCCTCAGGCTCGATACGGATCAAGACGAAAATGTGATAGGTGCTGGTCATGATCGCGGCCGGTTCGATTTCTTCGTGTATCGTCCGCAGGTGGAAATCCCGTACCACGCCGATTACGCGGCCCGGAACCACTCCCTCAAAGGAAAGCCGATCGAATTGCCTGCCGATCGCGTCGGCGGGCGCTCCCCATCCCAGGGACCGGACGGCCGTCTCGTTAAGCAGAACCCCACCGGTCGTATCCGTGCCCCAGTCCGGTGCAAAATTCCGGCCGGCGACGACATCGATGTTCATGACGTCCAGAAAATTCTCGTCCACGTGCAGCGTGGTCATCATCAGGTGGTCATCGGGCCGCATGCCTTCGGGCCGTACCCCATAGGTGGTCATCGCCCGCATGCCCGGCACGCCGGTGGTCGTCGCGATACCCACCACGCCGGGCAATCCCGAAAGGCGCTGCTTCAGCACGGGCGTATTCGGCAGTTGCGGGGAGCCTACGATGGGGATGACCATGACGTGTTCTTTGTTGAACCCCAGCCGCTTGGTCTGGATGTAATCGAGCTGATCGTGGATGACGGCCGTGCTGGCCAGCAGGAAGATGGACATGGAGAACTGTATCACCACCAGCACCTGCCGCATGCCCAGGCCTTTCTTTCCCGTCTCGGGGCTGCCTTTCATTACCTCGACCGGAAGGAAACCCGATAAGTAGGCCGCTGGATAGCTGCCGGCGGCCAATCCGATCAAGGTCGTACCGAGGACCAGCGCGGCCAGCACCATCCAGTCGGTAATCGGCAGCGCGAGTTGTTTTCCCGCGATTTCGTTCACGGCAGGCAGGGCGAGGTGGACCAGTATGACCGCCAGGACCGCGGCGAGACCGGCCATGAGGACCGATTCGCCCAGGAACTGGCGGATCAGCTGCATCCGGTTCGCACCCAGCACCTTTCTCACGCCTACTTCCCTGGCGCGCATCTCGGAACGGGCCGTGGCCAGGTTAATGAAATTGATGCAAGCGATAATCAGGACCAGGAACGCGATGGCCATGAAGAGGGCCACGTACCGTATATCGCCGTTGGGTTCGTGCTCACTCTCCCTGTTCGAATAGAGATGTATGTCCGCGAGGGGCTGGAGCGAAGGCCGCAGGCTGATGCCCGCCTCCCGGTACTGGTCGCCCGCGTGACGTTCCAGAAAGGCCGGCAGTTTCGCTTCGAAATCACTCGGAGAGACGTTCTCGCGGAGCCGGACGTAGGTATACAGGTTTCGGTGATATTCCCAGTCGTCCAGGTCCCAGCCGGACTGTATCGCTGTCATCGTGCTATAGGATACGAACATGTCCGGCCGCAGGTGGGAGTTGGTCGGAATGTTCTTCATGACGCCCGTCACCGTGAAGTCCCAGCGATTGTCGAGATTGACCGCTTTGCCGATGGCCTCTTCGTCGCCGAAGTACTTGAAGGCCAGATCCTCCGAGATCACCATCGAATACGGCTCGGCGAGCGCGACGCTTTGATCCCCCGCGGCCAGCGGAATGCTGAACATCTCGAACAGGTCGGATCCCGCCCAGATGACTTTGCGCTCATAGTAGATGGTGTTTCCCAGATCGACCAGCCACGCGGATTCGGTACCTCTCAACCGGACGACAAGCTCGATCTCGGGGTAGTCGCGCTTCAGGGCGGGTCCCCAGCCCGTGGGCGTCCCGGCCGTCTGAACGGTCTGGCCCCCACTCTCGATATCGTCGACGATCCGGTACACGCGGTCGGCATGGGGATGATATCGGTCGTAGCTGAGCTCATCCTGGATGTACAGAAGGATCAGGATGCACGTGGCCATGCCGATGGCCAGCCCGGCGATATTGATGAGCGAATAGGCGGGATGCCTGCGGAGATTGCGCATGGCCACGCTGAGGTAATTGTGGAACACTTATGCCTCTACCAGTTGGTTGCCGTCGCTGGTGTTGCTGGTGTCGCTGGTGTCGCGGGCGTCGTCGTTCTGATTGTTCGGTGCGTCCTGCCCGTTCGGTGCGTCCTGCCCGTTCGGTGCGTCCTGCCCGGTCGGTGCGTCCTGCCCGGTCGGTGCGTCCAGTCTGCGGACCCGTTCCGTTATAACGATTCTCGGCCTGTCGCCGCGGTTGGGTGACGCGGCATGGATAATCCAGGGATGCATGAAGATCACGTCACCGGGATCGCCGGTGAATTCGACGGCCTGCACGGGAATGCCGGAGACATCGACGGGATGCTCAAGGTACCGGTCCTCCCGGTTTCCACCCAGGTCGCGGGACCATAGATCCCGCAGATTCGGCGCCGCCCGTTTGACCGCATTGGTGATGTCTTTGGATCGGCCCTCGCCGATCAGATCCGGTTGCCGTGCGAGGTGGCGGACGAGCCGGTGAGAACCGGCGAGGGCAACCGTCGCGCCGCCACGGGCGGCCAGCGGCTCCAATATGGCGAAGACCTGTACGCCGGGGTTTTTCTCTGACGCGGCGTCTACGGCAATCTGCAGGTCCAGATGCCATGACTGGTTGGGCAGAAACCACGGGCCCGCAGCGGGGAAGGTCAGCAGAAGCGCCCCCCAGGGGCTTGGTTTTTCCCAGTTGCCGGGTTCCAGGAATTCGTCTATAGCGTCCTTGACGGACTGGTTGCAGGTAGGTTCGAAGGCGCCGGACCGCATCAGCCTGTTGAAACCCTTGGGTCTCGCTTCAGGCCAGGTCGCCGGGTCGTTGCGCGGTATCCCGCACCGCTGCTCCAGGTCGTTCCATACCCGGTCGAGTACGGAATGAACTTGCTCGTCAGAGATTGCACCCGGCACGTGGACCCAGCCATGTTCATCGAACGCGGATTTCTGCGCAGCGGTCAACATGGTTGTCCTTCGCCAATGCGTTTGAGCCGATCCAGCCGCTCCGGCTCGTTCTCCGCCAGCCAACCGTCTTTCGCCAGTTCTCGGTAGGCGCGGACAAAGAAGGGCCGAGATTCATCCGGTCTGCCCAGCTTAAACAGACACTCGGCGATTTCCTCAAAGACGTAACCGTCTGACGTCCCAGCCGATTCGAGTTCTTCGAGCAGGGACTGCTGCATGGCCAGGGCCTCTTCCGTTCGGTTGAGCGAGCGTTTGGCGCGCGCAACAGCCCACTTCGCGATCCGCGTGGCCTGATGGTCGTCCAGTCCCTTCCGCCAGGCCAATCCTTTCTCGAAGAACTCCAGCGCCTTTTCGTATTGGCCCGCGTCTTGGTACGTCCAACCCGTGTTGTTGTACAGGGCACCTAGCCAGCCTTTTGCCCGCGGATCATCGGATGCTTCCGCGACTTCCATCGCCCTGTTATTCCACAAAAGGGATGCATCGCCATGCTCACAGATGCCGAGCATGTGGGCTGCGTCTACGGCGTGGTAGTCCTGGCGGGCGTTGCATGCCCGTTCCCAGGCCTCGATAAAGAACGGGCGGGCCGCTTCGATCTGACCGGCGGAGTTGTGGGTGCGGCCGCGTTCGAGCAGGAAGCGGATCTGGGCGACCGGGGTTTGAATGTCGAGCGCATTGGCAACAACGTTAATCATTCTCTCAACGTCGTCCAGAATGCGGTGGGCTTCCTCGAAATCCCGCCGAAGACTATGGGTCCGCGCAATTTGTGTGAGTAACTGGGCCTGGTACTCGCGGTCTCCGGAGCTTCTCGATTCAGCGAAGAGCTCCTTGAAGACCTTCTCGGTCTTCCCCGGGTCGTCGTAGTCCCACAACTGGTCGAAATCGGGCAGGTTGCTCATGTGGACACGTCGCTGTCTGTTGAACCCTGCGATTGAGCTACGTTGCCATACAACGGGCCGCCCCTCACATCTGCCCGCCTACCGGCACAAGGGGCTCGTAGTAATCCACGATCAACTCGACCTGGTGCAGCACGCGGACCCCGCCCATCCCGGTAAATTGGCGATCCAGCGCGACCGCTACTTTGTTCTGTCCTTCACGGACCAGATCCAGCGGTAGCTCGAACGTGAACCAGAAATGGGTCATGAGCCGCTCCGGAAGTCCACTTCTTGCAGCCGTATAGGAAACTGTTCCACTGTAGACATGACTGGACTCCGACGGTGTGACGACCTGGCCGTTGAACCGAAACGAGATGTCGTCCTCCGGGCAGCAGTGGCCGATGCGCACGCCCAATGTCGTGCTCTTGAGTTCGCCGTCTTTCCGGGCGTCGTCCAACTGGTCTCCGACCAGGAACGGGACCCGGGCCGGCACCCCTTCTTCGAGATCTATGGGTAGATACCGCTCGGGTGCGTACGGCTCGGAGTCAGGTTCAATGGGCGCGGGGAAATAGTGTTTCTTCTTCCGGAGATGGATGTCCGGATCGGCCATCTCGCGAAAGATCAGGTACTCCCGTTCGGTGTGCGGCCAGGGCAGGTCCGACAGGTAGATCCCGTCCGCTCCCATGACACGGTAGTTGGCGGCCGCGGCCCGGTACATCTCGATGGTCGGCAGATGGTGCCGGTCGTCGTAGGGTGAACGGCCCAGCATGGGGTAGACCGGCGTCTCCGATCCGGAGGCCGCGTCGACCAGCCATTGGACGGGCATCTCCTGGTCGAACAAGAAGCTCTCGGTCCAGGGAATGACGATATCCAGGAGGCCTTCCGACAGCCAGGCGCGCACGTCCATACCCAGGGCGAGGTTCGCCTCCTCGGTCGCGCGCACTTTCACCGCCAGCCATAACGCTTCACCGCGTGCTTCACCAATGCGTTCGAGCAGCCGCCTGATCTCCCGTACGAATTCCGTTAGGACGGACGTATTCTCCCGCGCCTGGGAAGGTTTGAAGAACACGCCCACGTATGGATCAAACTCCAGCCCGTCCATTCCGTACCGGCCGCACACCTCTTCGATGACCGCCAGCCGCTCCGCGCGTACCTCCTCGCGGGTGTAGTCCGCGCAACCGGCTGCCCGAGGATAGTCCGGATGGCTTTCGCCGATCATGACTTTGGGACGCTCCCGCTTGAGGCGGCCCAGCATGTAGGGGTTGTCGTCGTCGGGAGACGTGGGTTCGGTCATCCGCAGGCTGCCCAGGATGCGCCGTCCCTTCTCATGCGCCCGTTCCACCGCCACAGCGAGCGGATCGATGCCCGCCTCGAGCGCCAGGTTCAGGTTCTTCGTCGCACGCCACCACATCATGCTCATGTTGTGCTCTTCGACGCCTTCTCCCCACTTCAAGCCGGCTTCCGTACCGTGGAGAAAGGTCTCGCCCGAGCCCAGGCCGTAGACCAGTGTATCTATTTCGGTACCCAGAATCTCGTCCACGGGCTGCCGCCACTGGTGCAGGCTCATAGGCGGCTCGTAGCGGTAGATGCTGTAGTGACGGGCGTCGTTGTAATGGATCAGCTTCGGTTTTTGCATGGCTACCTCTCGATCACGACGCCTTCCCGCTCGATCCGGGCAAACATATCTCGATAGGCATCGGTGCCGTCGTCGTCCCAGTATTCCGTGGTTATAGGCGCGTCGTAACACATGGGCACCATACCGCGCTGCCGGTCCGGGCGCACCATGAAGATCGGATCCTCCGGATCAGCGATGTTGTACATCTTCGTGCCATTCTCGTACCACGACCGGATGATCCATTTCTCCTGCCGAGGCAATTGCAGGTTCTTGAGGCGTTCCAGCTCACTTCGATCCAGCGTGACGCCGAGCCCCGGCGATTCCGGTACGCGCACGAACCCGTTGACAGGATCCAGCCGCTGCGAGACCACGTCGCTTTTCCAGGTCTCAGTTGTGCTGATGAAGTGAAAGTTCGCCGACGGGAAAGACGCCATCATGTGGGCGGTCATGGCCCGGGTGATGTTGCCGCCTACGTTCTGAAGCATGAAGGGACTGTTGTCCGCTGCGAACAAGCCGGCGCGCCGCACCGCCTCGCCGATTACCTGGTGCCCGAGCATATAGGCGTCCGCGGGTTTCATCAGGACTTCGTAGGTCGCATTCGTCGGGAAATGATGCAGCACGACGGGCAGCCTGGTACGCTTGCGCAGCTCGATGTAGCCCTGTATGTCCCCCGGAGGCAGGGGATCTTCGAAGCAGCCGGCGACCTCGAATCGCTCCAGTTCGTCCAGGAGTTCGGGCATGTGATCATCGGTGCCGTGCATGGTAAAATCGTAGTGGATCCTGAACCCTTTCGGCGCCACGGCCTGCATGGCCTCGGTCTGGTCCATGACGTTTTCGAAGGGGGAGAGGTGGTATTTCATCCAGGTATAGCCTTGCGCCGAGTACTCGCGCACCGCTTCGGCCATGCGGTCCGGGTGTGTCGACACGGTCCAGCTCCCCACCGGCACCCAGGAACGGACCTTTTGTCCGAACAATTTGTAGACCGGCACACCCGCAGACTTGCCCATCAGGTCGTACATCGCCGTACCCAGCGCCAGGGAAGTCTCGTCCCCGATCCAGTCGTAGGGGTTCGTCCCAATGTACTGTTCGATTACCTCATCCGGCTCCGCGGCATGCCCTTCTCCCAGTCCCGTGAGCCCGTCGTCGGTATGCGCGACGTAGACCGTCCGCTTCGCCGGACCGTAATAATGGTTGAGCTGGTACGCAATCCAGTCGACGTACTCAAGGGTGATCTCGTGAACTTCGATCTCGGTGATTTTCATGGGGTCGTCCCTAAAAATGAACTTGCCGCTTAACACTGACCTGCAGTTCCCGCCTCACGCGCTTTCTTCTTCAGGGCATTCCGTCTTGCTTTCTCCGCTGCCTTTTGCCTCTTCTCCTCCGCTTTTCGTTCCCGCTCCATGACTGCCGATGCAGCCTTTTGCCGACTCGCGCGCACCTTGTCCAGCCATTCCTGCCTGGTTGCCAGGATTTCCGGATTGCTCCTGGTCCCATAGCTCAGATGGTTCAGGAAATCGATGACTTCGCTGGGCTTCCCTCCAATGAGATCGCGTGCACCCGGTCCGGTCAATCCGCCTTCGAGTTCCCAGTGATACCGGTGGATAAGCGTATCGATCAGGATCATCTTTTCCTGGGGTGATCTCGCGACACGGTATTTTTCCACGTATTCCTTGAGAAAGGCGGTCATGCCTGAAGCCATAAGGTGTTTGCCTTTGAAAGACTTTTGGTATTCGGCCCACGGCAGTTCCCAGTTGCATGAATCGCAGCGAAGCAGGAACTCCGGGTCGAAATCATGAGTAATCTCGCTTCGGCAGATTGGGCAACTCGCGATACCGCTGTTCGCATCCTTGGCGCGGAAGATGTGTTCGATTCTGACCAGCAGGCCGATGCCCACTTCGTCGATCAGTTCTTCGTCGCAAATACCCAGGGCGTCCTTCTTGTACAATTCGGCGATCTTGTGGCGTGGTATTCTCCCCGCCCAGGTCGGCCTGTCGTTTCGCACGCTGGTCATCATGTTTTCCCGGAATACCAGTGCAAATTCAATACGGATAATGTTTCAGGTGCTGGACGCCTGGGGCTGACCGCGATATTTCGCTCTGACCGCGACACCTCACTCAGGCAAATACAGGTAAAGGTTGTCCACAGCCTGAGGTCGCGGCGCGGTGTCCTGGAGCCACCGGTAGGGCTTGCTGATGATGCCGACCTTGCCGTCCAGTTCGATCACCTGGGCCTCGTGCGTACCGATTCCGGTGTCGATGACGTGATGTTCCATCCGGTCGCCGCGGCTCAGAAAGAGGATCTGGGAGGGCGGATGCGGCTGGGTCCAGTCGCCCCGTCCCATCTCGCCCACGTAGATATCGGGCCTGCCGTCGCCGTCGAAGTCGGCAACCTGCAGCGTATGGGCGTCGAGGAGCCGGTCGTGCAGCACTTCGGCTTCCCAGAGTTTCTCCACGTCCGGTCCCGGTCTGAATAGCGCAAGCCGTCCGTAAGTCTGTCCGATGTCCAGCGCAACCTCGCAGACGGCGATCTCCGGCCGACCGTCCCCGTCGAAATCCGCCGCGCGTACCCGCACGCCGCCATAGCCTTCGGCGAACACGTGCCGTTCCCATTCACCGTTGGGCAGAAGGCGGTACCACGAAGTCCCCGCAATGAGTTCGAGTTTGCCGTCCCCGTCCACGTCGGCCGCCGCGAAATCCTGCTCGTTTACCCCGGTAGCCACCTTGCCGACCCCGGGCCACGGGGTCACGAATGGATCGTCGGGTACCGGAACCATGAAGATCGTCTCGGCGTCGGGGTTCCAGACGTACAACTCGTCGCGACCGTCGCCGTCTATGTCCGCCAGCATCAGGTCGTGGATCCGGTTATCGGGAAGCTCGAACACCACGCGGCGGGTCCATCGTTGTGTGGGATCGTCGGGGCACGCCCACCAGAAGACGTGGTTGCCCCGATCGCTGGTGCCGGAGATCAGGTCGAGTTTTCCATTGCCGGTGAGGTCGACGAGGGCGGTGCCGACGCTGATGCTCGGGAACGAGTCATCCATGAGGTGCGGCACCCACGCGCCCTGGTCCGTTCGGCCGAACCAGTGGAGTCCATCCGGGTTGCGCGTGGCGATGACGAACTCCTGCACGCCGTCGCCGTCGAGGTCCCCCACGACGCAATCCATGCGTTCGGCGGGTCCGCCTTCGTAGATGGTGTGGCGGCGGAATGCGGGTACTTCAGGCATGAATTGGCCTCCGTCGGTCGTCGACTACTCCACATCCGGGCACGTTGCACAGCCGCCGTGTATCCGCCTACGGCATGCGGGTTGGACCGCGCGGGATTTCCGTGCAATGCCAAAAAAGTCAACGCCACGCTGTGCGCAAAGTCCGTACCCAGTTGCCGTGCATGATGCCGGCGATGTCGGCATTCGAGTAACCGCGCCGCTCGAGGATGGCGGGGATCTTGCGCAGGTCGGCGATGGTATCCAGATCGGACGGGCACTGTTCCTTGCCGTAGCCGCCGTCCAGGTCGGTGCCGATGGCGGCGTGTCGCGCGCTCCCGGTCAACTGGCAGACATGGTCGATGTGGTCCACCACGGTTTCAAAGGTTATGGCCGAGTTGTCCATGGCGGCCGGGTCCCACAGGGGAGAAATCATCCAGACGTCCATGGCCGTACCGATGACGCCTCCGCGTTCGGCCAGGGCCTTGATCTGATCGTCGTCGAGCTGGCGGTCGTGGTCGCAGAGAGCCCGGCAACAGTTGTGGGTGGCCAGCACGGGCCCGTTGAATACATCCATCGCTTCCCAGAAGGCCTGTTCGGCCAGATGGCTCACATCGAGGATCATGCCGGCCGCCTCCAGGGCCTCGAGCATGGGGCGGCCCCTTTCCGTCAGGCCGCCGGGCGCCTGGGTGCCGTGGGCATAGGAGCTGACGCCGTAGTGGCAAAGGCTGACGACCCGCAGGCCTTCATCCCACCAATGGGGCACCTGTTCGGGTGATACGATCCCGTCCGCGCCTTCCATGCTGAGGACATATCCCAGCGGGGTTGACTCGGGATCGGCGTCCCACTCGGCCAGGTGGGCGTCGAGTTCGGTCCGATTACGTACCTGGCGAAAGACGCCCTTGGCTTCCATCAGGCGGTAATAGGCCAGCTCGCCCATGCACCGGGCGTAGGCGATGTCCTGGGTACGCACGCCGCCAAAGCGCTTGCCCATCGAAGCGATCCTGCAGTGCACCGTGACGAACATGAGCCCGATTCCGCCACGCCGCAATTCCTCGAGATTCACCACGCCCAGGCCCCGGCCCTTCTGCGCCATGCCGGCTTCGGATTCGCGGATTCTGGCGATGGGCTGGAACAGGTCCCGGTCCCATTCGAGGGCATTGTAAGCGATGTCGAGGTGGGAATCGACGATCAGCATGGGGCCTCCCCTGATCAAGCCTTCGTGTGCACGCGCCAATAAAGCTTTCGTGGACACTTTCGTGGACACTAAGGTGCTTGTGAAACACAATGCCGGTGGGTTTAATTAAATTATCGGCACATTGGACGAATGTCACCAGGTGAAACGCACCAGTCCACGTAGTGAATAATCCTGGTCAGGCACTGGTAGAGGGACGGTCAGGCGCGAGTTCAACGCGAGCAAAAGGAGATCGGGAATGGCACCTGGACTTTTTGCAGCGGTGGTAGTCATGCTGCTGACGCTGCTCGGTGTAAGTACTCGTTTCTATCTGATCGGGGACTTCAATATAATCCACGGCCTGTTCAGTCTGTTTTTCTCGTTCAATCTGCTACTTTGCTACTGGGAGATGTGTTTGTTTTTCAAACGGGACTATATCGAGAGACGGACCGAATACTGGCGCGCACGGCAATGTGAATCCGGCCGAACGCCGTCGGTCGAGTTTCTCACGACCAGGGTGCCCTTGACGAAGATCCTTTCGCCAACCGTCTGGGCGGATGTCTGGGCTACGTACGCCCTCGTCGACGGATCCTTTTCAGATCGAAGGTCTTTGGGATTCAACATCGACTTTGCCAACGGATTCGTTGCGGCGCTTCCGATCCTGATCCTCTACGCGGCTTTTACGGTCGATTTCTTGCCGGCGGTCCTGGCCGGCATGCTCGGACTCATACTTTTCTGGCAATGGACCTACGTGACGTCGGTCTATTTGGCCAGCTTCTTCGTCGCCGGGAGACAGCGCCATATCAGCCGGGGCGAAGTGTTCACTTACATCTGGGCCATGAACGGTCCCTGGGTGCTCTTTGCCTTACTTGGACTGTACGTGTCGGCGCGCCTCATCCTGGATGGCGACTACGGCGTGCTGGGCCTTTAATCCGCTTCGTCGAATCCTCAGCCTGCAGTATGGGCGTGAGGCGCGAGGTGTGCCGTATCGATGCGAAGCACAAGAACAGGGCTAGTGTATAGGCGCGCATTGCCAGGCTATGGCTTGCGTGCCTTGAAGTAGTACATGGGCGTAAATATACCGAGCCGCCCGCCGGCAACAAGGCTGTCGGCCGCTACGTTGAGGAGGTTCTGTACGTCGGCCGTCCCCTTCGGCACGATGTGCAGAGGCTCCAGGATACGCAAGGCCCAGGTGGTGAAGAACCTGCCAATGGATGTCCTCGGCAGGCTCTTTAACGAAAAGTCCCTTCCCTCCAGCGCCCGGTACCAGGGCGTCTCCGGGTCGGAGTCGTCGGCGGCATCGAACGCGTCCAGCACTTCGAATCCCACGTTTTGCAGGGCTCCGGTCACGTCGTCGAAGGACGCGATATCAGGGAGACTGTTGCCCGTCTCTATGCCCTTCTTGATTTCCCGGTGACTTGAATCCTCGGCGTTGTACCCGGACGTCATGCACCACTCGTACCCGCCGAATACGCCACCGGGGCGCAACACGCGCCAGATCTCGGCAAAGACCCCCTCTTTATCGGGCGCATGGGGCGTGGCCTCGATCTGATAGGCGGCATCGTAACTCGCTTCTGCCGCAGGGATCTGCATAAAGTCGCCTCGCAGGAGTGCTGTTTGGTGTTCAAGGCCGGCCGCACGGTTGTAGACTTCGCACTTGCCCAGTTGATACGCGTTGTTGTTGAGCCCGACCACGTGGGCGCCGAACTCCCGGGCGAAGAGTCGCATTGGACCGCCCACGCCGCAGCCGACGTCCAAAACCCGCATGTCCCGGTGGAGGTTTAAGGATTCGGCCAGGAACAGCTCATGTCGGACGAGGGAATCTTCAAATGATTCGGTTCGTCTGCGCGGCGCAAAGTGGAAGGACTGACCCCAGCCGTATTCATAGAAATCGGTAACCAGGTCGTAGTACTGGTTGACCATTTCCATGTAACGCTGCTTGCGAACGAGGGAACTTCCTCCCATTCCCTCGTTATGGAAGCTGCGGTATTTTACGGCCACATGAGCGGTGTCTTCCCGCTTGACGGCCTTCGAAACCGGGTTGTGGACGGTGATGGGCATCACCTTGTCCTCGCCAGTTCATGTCGTCGTGCAGAACGGCCTGTACCACCTTGCCGAATTGAGCGCCGCGGTGCGTAGAGGTCAGGATCAGGAAAGGTCGAACCGATCCAGGTTCATCACCCTGGTCCACGCGGCCACGAAGTCGTTCACGAACATCTCCCGCCCGTCGTCGCTGCCATAGACCTCCGCGTAGGCCCGAAGTTCGGAGTTCGAACCGAAGACCAGGTCCACCCGGGTGGCGGTCCACTTCACCTCGCCGGTCTGGCCGTCGCGGCCCTCGTACACGTCCTTCTCATCGGACGAAGCGCTCCATTCGATGTCCATGTCGAGCAGGTTCACGAAGAAGTCGTTGGTCAGCGTTCCCGGCCAGTCGGTGAGCACGCCGTGCCTGGACTGTCCGGTGTTCGCGTCCAGGGCGCGCAGGCCCCCGACGAGTACCGTCATCTCGGGCGCGGTGAGGTTGAGCATGTACGACCGTTCCACCAGCAGGTCTTCCGGCTTGCCGTCCTGGCCGGCCTGGAGGTAGTTGCGGAACCCGTCCGCGGTGGGCTCGAGCACGGCGAAGGACTCCGCGTCGGTCCATTCGTCCGTCGCGTCGGTGCGTCCCGGAATAAAAGGTACCTGTACGCCATGCCCGGCGTCCTTTGCGGCCTGCTCGACGCCGGCGCATCCGGCCAGGACGATCAGGTCGGCCAGGGAAACCCGCTTGCCGCCGGTCTGCGCGCTGTTGAACTCCGCCTGGATCTGCTCCAGCTTCGGCAGCACCTCGCTGAGCGCGGCCGGGTCGTTTACCGCCCAGTCCTTCTGCGGCGCGAGACGGATGCGCGCGCCGTTCGCCCCGCCGCGCATGTCCGTGCCGCGGTACGATGACGCCGCCGCCCAGGCCGTCGAGACCAGCCGGGAAACGGACAGCCCGGAGGCCAGGACCTTCTCCTTCAGATCGGCGATGTCCTGGTCGTTGATCAATTCGTGATCCACTTCGGGAACGGGGTCCTGCCAGAGCAGCGCTTCTTCGGGGACCAGGGGCCCGATGTACCGGCTGCGGGGTCCCATGTCGCGGTGGAGCAGCTTGAACCACGCCCTGGCGAAGGCGTCTTCCAGGTCCGCCGGACTTTCGAGGAAACGCTGCGTAATCGCCGCGTATTCCGGGTCCGCCTTGAGGGAAAGGTCCGTGGTGAGCATCATGGGGGCGTGCTTCTTCGACGGATCGTGGGCGTCCGGCACGTTGGCCACCTCGGAAGCGTTCCTGGGCGTATACTGCGATTTGCCCGCGGGACTCTTCGTCAGTTCCCATTCGTGGGCGTAGAGGTTCTCGACGAACTCGTTGTCCCACTTCACCGGGTTGCTGGTCCAGGCGCCTTCCAGGCCGCTGGTGATCGTATCGCCGGCCTTGCCGCTGCCATGGCTGCTCTTCCAGCCCAGGCCCTGCTGATGAATGCAGGCGCCTTCCGGCTCGGGGCCGACGTGGTCCTCGGGACCGGCGCCGTGGGCCTTGCCGAAGGTGTGTCCGCCGGCGATCAGCGCCACCGTCTCCTCGTCGTTCATCGCCATGTTCTTGAACGTCTGGCGGATGTACTGCGCCGCCAGGGCCGGGTCCGGATTGCCGTTCGGCCCTTCCGGGTTCACATAGATGAGGCCCATGTGGTCCGCGCCGAGGGGGCACTTAAGCTCCCCGTCCTCGCTGTGGCGCTCATCGTCGAGCCACGTCGTCTCGGAGCCCCAGTCCGTCTCGTCGGCCTCCCAGACGTCCGGGCGGCCGAAGGCGAATCCGAAGGTCTTGAACCCCATGGACTCCAGCGCGCAGTTGCCGGCGAAGATGAGCAGGTCCGCCCAGGAGAGATTCCGGCCGTATTTCTTCTTGACCGGCCAGAGCAGACGGCGGGCCTTGTCCAGGTTCCCGTTGTCGGGCCAGCTGTTGAGCGGCGCGAAGCGCTGGTGGCCGGAACCACCGCCGCCACGGCCGTCGAAAATGCGGTACGTGCCCGCGGCGTGCCAGGTCATGCGGATGAAGAGCGGTCCGTAGTGGCCGTAGTCGGCGGGCCACCAGTCCTGCGAGGTCGTCATCACTTCTTCGATGTCCTGCCGCAGCGCGTCGACGTCGAGGTCCTTGACCGCCTCGGCGTAGTCGAAATCCTCGTCCATCGGATCGGACTGGGGCGCATTCTGGCGAAGCGGTTTCAGGTCCAGTTGATCCGGCCACCAGGTCTGGTTGGTCGTCATTTCTTTCCTCCGTTAGTAGGTATTGGTTCTGGCAAAACCCTGGGGATTCGTTGTATGTCTCGTGTACTACCTTTCAGTCTTGAAAAATACCGGTTTCACCCGTGTCCAGGCAAGAGGAATCTGGGGGAAAATGAGCAGGATCGGGCGTCCACACTTCCACAAAATGGTCTTGATGCTTCGAAGAAAATTGCGCAGGTTGAATTAGAGCCCTGCTTTACCATAGAGGCGCGCCACCATGTCATACCGGCATACTTCAAAATACCGCTGCCAAAGCTTCGTTCCCATACTTCTGCTGACCGTGGCTTTGGCCGGCTGTGACGACTCTACCGATCCGGTGGGGCCTGGTCCCAATGGGCCGGAGTACATCGAGACACGGGTCGTTACCGTCGGTCCCACCCTGGCCAAGTGCTACGGCGCATTTCTGCAGACCTGCCTGGTGGTCGACGGCGGGTTTTTCTACGGAGGGATCGAAGGATTCGAATACGAAGCAGGTTATAACTACCGCCTTCGGATCGGCAAATACGATCCGTGGGATGGGGGAGAGCCGCCGCAGGACGCCGGCCGGTACGCCTACCGCCTGTTGGAACAGCTGGAGAAGACGGCGGCGCCTTCCACGCCGGTAACCTTGACGGTGGGTGCCGCGCAAGTCTTATGCACCGGGAGTGACGATTTCTGTCCCATAGTGGACGGCGCGCCATACGACGGCTTGATCAACGGTTTCGAATACGAGCCCGGCTTCTACTATGTCCTTGAAGTCAACAGGTATGGCGCAGGCCAATACGTTTTGCGTGAAGTTGCCTCGAAGACCAGGGCGGAAGGCACAGAAGAGGAAATCACCATCGATTGGGGCAGGGTCGAGTGCAATGACGGCCATCCCGGATTCTGCAAGGTCTACAACGGCGTTCCCTACCGCGGCGAGATCGTGGGCTTCCATCCCAGGCACGATTACGGCTACCGCCTGCGCGTCGAGAAGTTCAGCATGTTCCCCGGCGGCATGACCCCCGGCGGCATGACCCCCGGTGGCATCACTGGATCACCCATTGTCCCGGAATATGGCTATCGCTGGCTGGAGACACTCGAGGAAACGCAAGGCGGAAAATATAGCGGCTCATAACCGTTTCAGCGACGCTCAATCGATATCCAATCGATGATCCTGCCGCTGCCGCCATAGGCAGGAACGCACGTTGGTAGCAGTTGAAACCCGCCAATCCAGAGAGGTTCTCATGTTAACCGACGAACAGATACGCCAGTACCGGGAAGACGGCTTTCTCGTCTTCGAAGCCCTGATTCAAGGCGAGCGCCTGTCTTACTACAAGCAGGTGTTCGATGAGTTGGTCGCAGATGGACGCAAATTGACTGAGCAGATTCCGCACTGGTCGTTCGAGAAGGACGAACATGGCGAACCCAGGGCAGGACTCCTGCATAAGATCCAGGGGGTTTGCGTGGTCGATGACCGAGTATTGGAACTGGCGCGGGAGCCTGCGATCCTGGACCGTGTGGCCGAATTGATCGGAAAGAATCTGGACGTGTTCGGAACCAAGTTCTTTCCGAAGTTGCCCGATGGCGGCACGTCAACGGACTGGCACCAGGACAATTACTACTTCGGCACCGATACGGACCGCATCGTCAGTTGCGGAATCTACCTGGAAGACGCGGACGTGGAGAATGGCTGTCTGAGGGTGGTGCCCGGTAGCCACCGAATGGGTGAGATCGTGGAGCACCGGAGCGAAATAAGCAGGCACGGCAGCTGGACGAAAGTTGATGAAACGCAGGCCGTGGACCTGGTCATTCCCGCGGGCACGGTCGTGCTGTTTTCCGCGAACCTGCTGCACGGCGCCTATGACAACCACAGCGATCGCACGCGCTACAGCACGGCATGGCACTACATGCCCGAAGAACTCAATCCGGAAAAGTTCCTGAAGGGGATTTACGAAGACCGGCACGTGGCGCGTAAGAACTGATGGACCTGGCAGGTATGAGCCACGCAGAAAATGGTTCAGGTTACCAGGTTGGCAGCAGGCCTGGGAGCTGATCGGTGGCCAGCCTGGGAGCTGACCGGTTACATCCCTTTCCGCTTCCTTAAAACACAGTTAAAACGGTCATCCTCCATTACCGGATCGACAATCTGAAACGGCGAGGCCGCCAGTTCCGCCTTGAGGTCATCGGCGAAGAAGAAGTGCAGATATTGCGGCGCTCCCAACACGAATCCGTCCCCTTCCTCCAGGGTCTCGAAGTCGGGAGCAAATCGGCGATGGTTGTCATCGCAAATCTCTTCGTAACCTTCCAATACGGAATCCAGGACAGTCTGCGAAAGAAAAACCTCGCCATCCGGGACCAGCACTCGCGCGACCTCATCTAAAAACGCAATACGCGACGCGCGGTGGGGGACATAGCAGTAGACGTTGCCCATAAATGCCGCGGCGAATGAGCCGTCGGGGAGAGGGAGCGTCGGCATTTCGTATTGCAGGAACGTTACATCGACGTTTTCGTCCTGCGCATGTCGCCTTGCCTGATCTATCTGCTTGCCGGCGACATCGATCCCCGTGACGTTGAATCCCTGCCTCGCCAGTGCGAAGCATAGCCGTCCTGACGCACATCCAATGTCCAACATACGGCTACCTGGCGGATACGGTCTGATAAAAGCCTGTTCAGCCTCCCGTATGCCGTTTTTCAGTTCGTCTTTTCGGATATCAAGTTCCTCAGGACCATTGTACTTTTCCGTTACGGAGTGCAACAGTCGCCGGGATTCCGCTGTTTTGTTGGTTTTCATTCGTTTGCGCCCTTCGTAAACTTCCCATCGTTACTTCGTCACCAAGCAACCGCGTCATTCCGGTACGTCCAGTATATAGCACGCCAGCGGGGACAGGCGCTGCGCGGTCGCGGGCCGCAGGTACTCCCGTTGATTGGTCTGTTGAGGGTGCTCACGGGCTATGAAGGCGCAGTGCAGGGCGCGACGGGAGGTGTCGGCGCGGTTGATATACGAGCTGTGCCAGAGGCTGCCGTTGAACACGGCGACTGAACCCGCGCGACCGGTCAGATGCACCTGGTCAGGGTGATCCACCATGCGATCGGTTACGTGGTCGGTAACCTTGCCGGGTATTCGATGGCTACCGGGCACGCAGCGAGTCGCCCCGTTGACCCGGGTGAAATCGTCGAGCATCCACATGGAGTTGACGACGTGGTAGGGCCCGCCGGGCGTAGCGGGTTGCCCCCAGTCGGCGTGCAGCATCTGCAGACCGCTGCCGGGCAGCGGATCGTGCCCGTTCAGCGAATGCAGCTTGAACGGCCGCCGCAGGACATGGAAGACAGCCGCCAGGAGTTCGGGCTGCAGGTAGACCTCATCGAAAACCTGTCCCTTGTTGACCAGATCGGCAAGCCGGCGCACGCCTTCCATCTGGGCGACCTCCTCGCCGGCCTTGTCGCCCTCGCCGTCATATATCGCATCGAACGCACGGCGCAGCCCGGCTAGCCATTCCTGCGAGATGACATCTTCCAGCACGATGAACCCATCGGTATCGAGTGCGGTGCGTTGCGCGGAAGTCAACGGCCGGGGTTCCAATCCGCGTTTCAGTAACTCATTGTCCAATGTGGGTAACCCTTAAATTGGTTCCGCGAGCGTCCCGGCCCACCGTTCAGACAGGTCCCATAGGCGATTCGCGGCTTCCGGGTCCTGGCTGTCCAAGGACGACTCCGCGACGGCGCAGCGCTCGTAGTACCTTCCCCCTTGCAGCGGCCGCCGGCTCGCGCACATCACGATGGTCTGCGCGCCCGCCGTCGGAGACAGCAGGACCAGGGAGGTCAGTGCGGAACTGATCCGATGCAGCGCCTTGCCCATCCTGCCGCCAAACGCCTGCGGCAGGGTCAGATTGGTCATGACGACGCCCGGGTGCACGGCCACCGCGCGCAAGTTGTGCGAATCGGCAAAACGCCTGTCGATTTCGAACGCCATGTGCACCATCGCCAGTTTCGACTTGCCGTACGAGTCCCAGGAGTGGTAGCGCGGCTCTTTGGACCGCGTCGGCTCGTCGCGCTGTGGCTCCTCGTTGCTCAGCGGTCCCTCGTCGAAAAGATCCTCGTTTTCGGCCCGGTCGTGCAGGCCGGAGGAAACGTTGACGACCCGCGCGTCGCCGCTTTCGAGTCCGGTCCGTTGCAGTAATGGCAGTAGCGACCGGGTCAGGTGGAAGGTACCGAGATAATTGGTCCGCCAGTGTATTTCGAAGCCATCATCGGTAAGAGGCGCAGTCTTAAGCGGTGCGAGTGTCTTCTTGTGTATGCCCGCGTTGTTGATGAGCACATGGAGCTTGCCGTGGAATCGGCCGCGATACCAGGCGGCGAAGGCGTTGACGCTGTCCGGATCGGCTAGGTCCAGCCTGTGCGCCGTGATGTTGTCCGGGTCGGCGCCGTGCCTTCGAAGGTCGTCTTTCAGTGACGACGCCATCCGCACGACGTCTCGCACCCGGGTCGCCACGACCGTCGCGCCCCATTCCGCCAGGATCCTTGCGGTTTCGTAACCGATCGAACCGGGCGATGCCCCTGTCACGATTACGTGGCGCCCCGCCATTTCGACGGGCTCCGCCATGGGTTTGCTGAGGAAGAGTCGGCCCAGGTGCTTGACGGTTCTGGTAAAGGAATCGGGCATGTCCGTCCTGGGGAGTCTGTGCGCGGGCCGGAGTGTCCTTGCGCGGACCGGCGTGTCCTGGCGCGGGCCGGCGTGTCCTGCGCGTCGCCTATCGCGATTCCCGTTTGACCACGTCCAGGTTCCACGCCTTCCAGTAGTACTTCACCGGGTCGTGCTCTTCCCACCGGTCGTAGATCTCTTCCCAGGTCAGCCAGTGCATGTGGGGCTGGAGCGAATCCTCGCGGACCGGATGGCTTCTCGGCTGGTAGCGGTAATCGGCGGAAAGGCGGAGCCGGTCGGGCGTCAGGTTGTCCCGGCCCTGGTGGATCGTCAGGCTGTGCAGGATGATGACGTCGCCGCAGGCGTAGTCCCCGCCGACCCAGGCGGAATCGTCTTCGACGGGAACCTGCCGTCCTCCGGGACCGACGCCTTCGGTCGTCTCCAGCATGCCGTGCCGGTGGGATCCCCGGTTGACGGCGAGTCCGCCGAGTTCCTCGGGACAGTCGCCCAGGGGCATCCAGGCCGTCCACGTCTCGTCCGATCCCCCGATGAAGTAGTTGTCCTGGTGCGGGGGCGTAGAATGGGTGTTCAGGTCGGGGAACACGAGCCTGCAGATATTCCGGCTGTGCGCCAGCGGCGGTTCGCCGAACAGCACTTCGAACATGCCGATCAGCGCGGGATCGAGGGCCAACGCATGGAAGTCGCGAATGCACAGGACACTGTTGTAGAAATTCTGCCAGCGAGGATCGTCGGTTTCGTACACGCGGGTATCCGGATGCGCGACGCCGTCCATGGGATCCGATCCTGGCGCGAGCCATCCGTCATCGTTGCATACGTTGAGGATCTGCCGCCTGACGTCGTTGACGCGTGAGGGATCGAGCAACCCGCGAAAGAACAGGCATCCGTGCTCCGCGGCGCGCCGCCGCAGTCCCGCCGGGTCGGCCAGCAGGTCGGTCGCGTCTTCCAGCGCGTTGATCTGTTTCATGTCGACCATCGCCATGCTGAGATTCCTTTCTTGCTGCTGTGTTTGTCCACGGATCCGCGTAGAATGTCCTTGAAACGGTCAATTTACACCGCTTTCTTCCCAATGTAAACACGGGTGTTTCCGCTGAAGCCTTCTCTCCAAGCCTTCTCTTAATTCCGGCAAGTGCTCCATCCGGACGACAGAAGAAACTGTTCGAGCCTACCATGAACGCTGATCCTTTCTCCCGCGACAGCAGGACGCCCGGCCCGCCGGATTCCCAGGACTTCGTCTCCCTTCCCGGCAGGCAACTGGCGTGGACCGTGTCCGCCTTCCTGCTGGCCATGTACCTGTCCGTATTGAACCAGACTTCCCTGACCACGGCCATGCCCCGCATCATAGCCGAGCTGGGCGGGTTCGACCGATATGCCTGGGCGTCCTCGGCCTATCTGCTGGCGGCAGCTGTTTCAGCGCTTTTCGCGGGCCGGCTGGCGGACTTTTTCGGGCGCAGGTTTTTGCTCATACTGGGCTTGAGCATTTTCATGCTGGGCTCTTTGCTCGCCGGCATGAGCGGTTCCATGACTCAGCTCATCGCATACAGGGGCTTGCAGGGTCTTGGCGGAGGGATCATCGTGGTCAGCTGTTACGTGGCGATCATCGATCTTTTCCCTCCAGAGAAGAGAGGAAGGTTCCAGGGGCTCGCCGCCCTGGTGTTCGTGATGGCCGCGGTAATAGGACCGCCGCTGGGAGGTCTCATCACCGACGTACTGACATGGAACTGGGTACTTTTGATGAACATCCCCGCCGGAACGATGATCCTGCTGCTCGTCATGAAGCTGAAGTACCCGCGCCTGAATACAAGCCGGAACGCCCCAAAACCGGATTCTCCCGGCATATATCGAAACCGGACGGCGGCCGCCTCCGCCGCCCTTAACTTTCTGGCAGGATTCGGCCTCTACGGAACCGCGCTTTTCGCCCCGCTCTTCCTGCAGGTGGTACTGGGCACGACGGCTACCGGGAGCGGCGGCGTATTGATGCCCATGGTGCTTGGCATCGTATTCGGCGGAATCCTGTCGGGACTGATACTCGCGCTGGCGAAAGCAGGTTACCGGATGAACGCGGTGCTGAGCGCGGTTGCCCTGTCGGTTGGCATGTACCTGGTGGCGACCCTGGATCAGGAGGCGGACCTGGGGCGGGTCATGGCGTTCCTGGCCGTCGTGGGACTCGGCATCGGTGGCGCGCTCGCCACGGCCAATGTGGCCGTTCGGCATTTCGTACCCCAAAGCTTGCAGACCCTCACCGCATCCACGATTCAGTTTTACAGATTCCTGAGCGGTGCGTTGGGCCTGGCCTTCCTGGGGTCGGTATTGAACCTGAGGTTTTCGGCCCGGTTGGACGGCATGATGCCGGAATCCCTGAGGAGATCCCTCGACCCGGACTTACTCGACCGGATCAAACAGCATCTGCGGGTCCTGGTCGATCCTGAAGCCGCGAGAGACCTGGCGGCGGACGCCGCGTCCAGGGGGGACGGCGGCGCCGGGATGGCTGAACAACTGATTGCCCTGCTCGACGCCGCGCTTGTCGGGGCCGTACAAGACGTGTTCATGGTCGGCATGGCGGTGACGGCTCTTGCCATCCTGGCCGGGTTGTTGCTGAAGAACAGGTACACAGGCAACAACGAATGATGGCCGGCCAGGCCGCCTGATGCTCGAAGCGTTCAGGAACTGGACGACCTGATACCCCGATCGGTTAAAAAGTCCCGGTACCGTGCAAACGCCGCGTTGACCTGTTCCGGTGTGAGACCGTAGTCGCCCAGGTCGTAGCGGTGCCGCTTCTCTCCCCTGCGCTTCTGTGCCTGCTGTACCTGCCAGTCCTCCATGGACTTGACTTCCGTCTGCTCGAGCGGCCAATCGAAACGCTCGTATATACTGGCTACCGTCTCCATCGGCTTCTCGACCAGATCGATATAGTTGACGTCCATCCAGCGGTGTTCCAGCTCGGGATGGGCTTGCCGGAACTGCACGGCCCGGTCCATCATATCGCTCATGATGGCCAGTTGTTCGGCGCCGAATGCATCTCGCGGTTGTGGCTCGTAGACAATCGAGCGCACCAGTTCGATTAAACTGTTCCAGGAGCCCATGAATTGCGTGGGTTCGCGATGGGTCTGGATGAAAAGGGCATCGGGGTAGGTCTCGACCAGGGTCTCCAGCTCCATGAGATGAAAGGGCATCTTCAACAGCCATTGCCCCTGGTGTTCAGGCTGGCGCTGACGGCGTTGCCAGGTGATGTTCTGCATGGTTCGGCGATGGTGGGCGTAGGCGTGCCGCGTACCGGTGGCGGCCAGCCAGCGTCCGTAATCCGGAATACGGAATCGTACGATAAGGGTCCACGACCCGAAAGCCGCGCTCAGGATCGGGAAATCCTCCGACGGTTCGTCCACGTCGAAATCGTGAACGCCCTCGAAAAGATCGAGGGCCTCCGAAGAGTTGAGCAGATCCTCGATCCACGCCCGACGGGGGTCGCCCGGTGTGCAACCTATCGAGGCATATTCTTCCTTCGACAGGCGTGGCGCGGTGAACTCGTAGCCCTGCAAAGCCCAGAAACGTTGGTCCCGGGACATCAGGCGGTGCAGGTAGGTCGTGCCGGTGCGGTTGATCCCGACAATGAAGACCGGGCGGGTGATTTTCTCCCGTTCGATCTCCGGATACCGCTGCCGTTCGCGGGAAAACCCGGCGTTGATGATCAAGAGACGGCTCAGGTCGAAGACGATATCGTAAATCTTGTTATCCAACATCTTGGCATCGGATGATTGAAATGCCTGAACCAGTTGCTGCAGGTTTCGAAGCATCCACGGGGGGTAGGTCTGTTCGAAAGAGACGTTGTAGTCCTCGGCGTAGCGCTCGGCCCGTGCAATCAGGCGGTCGAAGTCCAGACGGCCTTGTGATTCGGGATACGGCCAGTGCTGGTTATCGACCCGGCCCAACTGGTAGGAGCGCCTGAGTTTCGTCAACACGCCTGCCCACTTGATCGGGTGCGGGCAGTCCTCGCGGAAGGCCCTGTCGCATATGGGCATCCTGTCATCAGGTTTTTCCTTGCTGAACCAGTATTTTCCGAAATGATCGAGCAACGCCCAGCGTCCGTGAAGCGGCGATTTTTCACCGCGAGCCTGGCAGGCGCGCTTAAATGACTCGAAGGGGACTTCGGGTAAATAGATGCCGAAATCGGCGAGTTCAAGCTCGTAGTAATCGAGCCGCGGTTTGCAGCAGTGGTAGATGGTGAATCGGCGGTCAGGATTCAGGGAAATGGCCGTACAGGCTTGGCTCACCGTATCGACGGCCTCGTTGTTGGAGCGAAACGTGAATCCTTCCGGTATGGATTCGCAATCGATCACCGCGGCCAGCATCTGCATGGTCAGATCGTTCGGCTGGATATACCCGGAAGAAGATACAGCGGTTTGCGGCAGCCTGAAAATCGCCAGCGGCATGCCGGCCTGTTGGGCAAACAAAAGGACCTGTTCGGAAGTCAGTTTGCTCCAGGGGTAGCCAAGCAAGCCGAGTGGGTACGTTTCCTTCATGCTGTCCAGGTCCGGCTGCATATGGTGGTCGATGCCGCGGTGTCTGAATTCATTGGCGAAGGCAAAAAAGTACTGGGGAAATACGGCCATGGTCGAGGCGTAGAACAGGTGCTTGAAGCGCTTGCGCAAACACAATTCGAGCACGTTGTGCAGGCTGAGCGTATTGAGCCTGCGAATGGCCTCATAAGAGGTGGCGAGACTTATATCGGCGGCAAGATGATATACCGCGTCGATCCGCTGGCAGAGCTCGTTGAAATCCGCGCCGCTCAGGCCGAATCGGGCCTGTCCGATGTCGCCGGCTACCACCCGGATGCGCGGCGTGAATGCCTCGTCCCAGATTTCGGCATGGCGCAGGGTGTCGCGCAGACGCTCCAGTCCGTGATCCGCATCGTCGGCCCGGACGACACAGTGCACCACCAGGTCGTCATTTTGCTGAAGCAGGTCGCGTAAGAGGAAACGGCCGATGAATCCGGTCGCCCCGGTCAGCAGGACCTCGCGGAAATCGGCCGGAGACACCGGATCGGCCGGCGATCCCTGGCTGATCGTCGTATGGACGAATCGGCGCAGGGTATCGACGTCTCTCTGGCATTGCGGCGGCAGCGATCCGACAAGCGGCGCCACGGCCGTTTCGGCAACGGTTTGTTCGATCATGAGTCCTTTACCCTGGAATCGTGGAAATCCAGATCTACACGTTATTTCGCCGCCGGGTGTTCCACCTGTGCGTTAACGGCGGATCGGAATGTTGATATCGCATGCTCAATGCCGTCTTCTGTATAGCGAAAATCATCAGGTATTGATTCGTAGCGCGACTGAACGCGCGTGAACAACGCTTGCTTCCGGTTCCTGAATCCTTCCTCGTCCTGAGCACCTGCCTGCTTGTACATCTCCAATTCGGCGGTCAGGAATTCCTTGAAGCCATAGATAACATTCTGCTGACGGGTGATTTTCTCGAAGTGGTACCCCAGGCCGGCAAGCTGGATCGCTTTCGAGAGCATTCGAGGATGCTTCCTGGCCACTTTTGCGATGAAATCCGTGTAGACGGGAACCTGTTTGGCAGACAGACTCCCGCGCACCCCCATCAGCTCTGCGTAAACCGCATGCTGGCTCCTCGGTTTCAGCAGATGAGGGACGGGCTTGAGGTGCTCGAACATCGTCAGGCAGCGCTTGAAATAGTTTTCGAGCGTCGCATCGTAGAGCGTGGCGGTTACGCGTCTGAAGCCATCGACCAGTATCCTGGGATCCATCTCCGGCCTGAAGTTCAGGGCCATGGCGTTGCCCCCGATGACAACATCAAGGATCCGGTTTTCCGACTTCAGACGATTGTACATATCCGTGCCCTTCACAGCGGTCAGCATGTAGATCGGGGCCACGGGTATGCCCACCTTCTGGATGAACTCGATCTGGGCATCGAACACACGCTCATCATCATCATCCAGGCCCAGGATGAACCCGCCCTGTACCTGCATCCCCTTCTGCTGGATTTTGCGAACGGCATTGAAGAGGAAGTGCTCTTCCCGCCTGCTGATATTCTGCGGTTTCTTGGTCTTGAGCAATGCCTTTGGATTGGGGGTTTCAATGCCCAGAAACACCGTATCGAAACCCGCTTCGACCATGGCATCCATCAGTGCATCCATTCGGGCGAGGTTCAGACTCGCTTCGGTGGTCAATGTAAAGGGATACCCATGCGCCCTTTGCCAGTCGGCGAGTACCGGCAGCAGATTCATCGCGTCTCGCTTGTTGCCGATGAAGTTGTCATCGACCAGGAAAACCTGGCCCCGCCAGCCCAGACCGTACAGCAATTCGAACTCGTCCACCATCTGGTCCGGGGTCTTGGTTCGGGGTACGCGACCATAGAGCTTGGTGATATCGCAGAATTCACAGTTGAATGGACACCCTCGTGAAAACTGTACGCCCATGGTGGCGTAATGTTTCATATCGATAAGGTCGTACCGGGGTAAAGGCGTCTGCGTGACATCCGGCTTGCGCGGCTCCCGGTAAATCGCTTTGGCCTTGCCGCTTGCCAGGTCCCGCAGGAAATCCGGAAAGATTTCCTCCGCCTCGTCCAGCACGAAATGGGCTACGCCTTCAATCTCATCGTGGAACGTGGTGGGGTGGGGACCTCCGGCCACCACGGGAACGCCGGCCTGATTACAACGCTCGATCACCGCCCGCAGAGATACCTGCTGGATGATCATGGTGGATGTGAATGCCAGGTCAGCCCACGCCAGGTCCGACTCCTCCAGGGTCGTCACATTCAGGTCCACGACGCGGAGGTCGTACTCCGGTGGAAACATTGCGGCGATCGTGAGCAGGCCCAGCGGTGGAAAAGCCGCCTTTATTCCCACGATTTCCAACGCAAAGTTGCCACCCCAGTAGGTCGGAGGATGCTCCGGATATATCAGTAGGGCATTTGGCACGGCGAAATCCTGTTATCTGCAGCTTTATTCGGGAGCTGGCGCACAGAGACGCTGTTCAAATCGACGCCGACCCATCTGGAAAGTGGTCCTCGTCCGGAAAGTGGGCCTCAAGGGCGTTGGCGAAAACCGACGGCGGGCGGCGGACGCGCTGCTCGTCCGCAAGGGCGCCGCTCTCCAGTTCGGCCATATCGGTCTCGGCCTGGTCTTCTTCAACATCCTTCTTGCCATGAATGATGTCCTGGGCCAATGACAGCGAAGAGGCCGTGGTCATCAGTTCGAGGGCGCTGACCTGGTAGTTGAACTGCATGCGGATGAATGCCCCCAGTTCGGCGACCGAGATCGACGTGAGTCCGAAGGTGGACAAGGGTTCCTCCACGTCACCCTCCTCGTGTCCGCACAATTCGGCGACCTTGCCGGCGATCTGATCCACCACGGTCTCAAGCGTAAGCTGGCCGCCGGTATCGACCGCGAACGCGTCCGGGTTGCTGATCAAGCGTCCGGTGCGCATGTAATCGGGCGAGTCGACCGTCATGGGCGGCCGGGCGAACAGGGCGGTGATCAGGTGATCCCGGTCGTCCATGCTGCGCATGGCGTAATCGAGGTTGGTGATGGCGAAATCGGCGCTGACCGGCGGGATGCCCGACGACCGCGTTAAGCGCAGCACGTACAGGTTGCGCGAGGCCATTCCGGCCTCGGCGACCGCGGCCAGGTTGTAGCACAACGCGGGCAGCCCCTGACGGCGGCGGAAGGCGGCCAGGCCGTCTACAAATCCGTTGGCGGCGCTGTAGTTGACCTGCCCGGGGTTGCCGAGGGTCGAGGCGATGGAAGAAAACATCACGAAGTGGTCGAGGGAGCAGTCAGCCGTCGCCAGATGGAGATTAAGCGCGCCACGGGCCTTGGGCGCAAACACCCTGGCCAGCGATTCATTTGTCAGGTCGGCCAGCAGGCAGTCGTCCAACGTGCCCGCGAGATGGAATACGCCTTTCAACTGCCGCTGCAGTCCGGCGATGCAGTGCCGGACGTCCGCTTCCTCGGCGACGTCGCCCGGGACGATGTCGATCTCTATCTCTTCCGTGAGGTACATCAGGGCGCTGGTCTTCCGGACCCAGTCCGCGCTGCGCCGGCGCTCCGGATCACGGTCCATCATGGTGAAATGACGCGCGCCGGCGGCCGCCAGATAGGGCAGCAACAACCTGCCGAATCCACCCAATCCGCCGGTGACGAGGTAGGTCGCTTCGGGATCGAGGAACGGGCGCAGGTCGACAACCGGCAGCGAGGGATCGCCCCGTTTCCCCGGTGCCTGCAGGACCAGCTTCCCGGTGTGCTGGCCGGTGGTCATCATGCGCAGCGCCTGGGCGTATTCGCGGTAGGGAAAGGAAGTTACCGGCAGCGGCGGCACGGCGCCCTGCTCCAGCAAGTCCATGCACTTCCGGGAAAGCTCGTGCGCCATCACGGGGTCGTCGCTCATCATCCGGTCGACGTCGATCGCCGCGAAGCGAAGGTTCTTGCGGAATACGCTCAGGCTGAGCGCGTTGTCGGAGTAGATGTCGACCTTGCCGATCTCACAGTGCCAGCCGCCCGGTCTCAGCGCCTCCAGGCACAGGGTGATGTGGCGGCCCGCCAGTGCGTTCAGTACCACGTCGACGCCCTCGCCGCCGGTCTCCGCCATCAGTTCGTCGTACCAGCCGAAGCTGTGCGAATCGAAGGCCGCGCGCACGCCCAGTGCGCGCAGTTGCTTTCGCTTGGTCTCGCTGCCGGCCGTGGCATAGATCTCCGCACCCGCGTGCCTGGCCAGGGCGATGGCCGCCTGGCCGACGCCGCCCATGGCCGAGTGGATGAGGACGCGCTGGCCCTTGCGCAGGCGGGCCAGGTGTATAAGCGAATAATACGCGGTAACGTAAACCGACAGCACGGAAGCGGCCTCCTCCATACTCAGGGAAGCAGGCTTGGCAAACACCAGGTGTTCGTTGACCACGGCACGATTGGTGATGCACCCGCCCTGGGTGAAGGCCACGGCATCGCCGGCGCGACATGCGCGTACGGCATCGCCGACGCGGCGGACGATCCCGCTGGCTTCCATCCCCACCGTACGGCCGAGTGCCGAGCGTTCGTAGGACAGGGCCGGCAGCAATCCCAGCGTCACCATGACGTCGCGGAAGTTGAGCGCGGCGGCCGCCACGTCGATTTCCACGTCGTGTGGTCCGAGAGAGGAGGGCTGGTACGTCTTCATCTGCAGGCCGCCGATCTGTCCCGCGTTATCCAGGACCAGCCGGTACGGGATCTCCTGGTCCGCCGGCACGAGCGAAGACCGCTCCCGGACATTGATCAATCGCGGCGTCCATACCTGATTGCGACGTATCGCCAGCTCGCGCTCGCGAAGGTCGCACGCACCGAGCCAGGCGAGCGTCTGCAGGTCTTCCGGGGCGTCCAGGTCGACCAGGCGGAATTCGATTTGAGCTTCCGTGCCTACGTCCGCGGCGATCTCCTGACCTATGCCACGGACCGCACCCCACACGGCACCCGCGCGGGGGGCCTCCACCTGGAAGGCCGCACGTCGCGTCACCACGGTCAAACGGCAGGAGCAGCGCGCCTGTTCCACCCGGAAAGGGATCAGCGCCTTGACGAAGGCGACCAGGCGAGCCGTCAGTTTTTCGCCTGTCGGATCGCCCGGATCAGCGCCGCAGAAGATGTCGATGGCCTCCACATCGGCCGCCGCGGGCCAGTCGGCCATTGCGCCGATGCGGTCGTCCGCCAGGTCCGCAAAGGGAATGGCGGTTACCTCGGTCGAATCAAGAAGCGCCAGCCACTGTTCCCACAGGCTGTCCGGCTCGCCGATAACCCATCGAGGACCGGGCGGTCGCGCCGGTTCAGGGGTATCCGCGGCGGACCGGGGCGCCTGAAGCAGGGTGGTTCGCCGGCCGGGGCGCACTGTAGACCATGCCGCTTGCGGCTCGATCGCTTCACCTTCGGCGTGTGCGACCAGTGCCAGGCCGCCGGGGACCGCGAGGAGCCGCAGCAGGCGCCACTGCTCCGCACCAAATGTCGCTGCGTCTTCATGTAGTATGAGCATCTCGGCGGCGTGCGGCCGCAGCAGGCCGGTATCCAGTCCCGGCTTCTGTTCCTCGGCGAGGTCGAGACTGGCAAAACGCAGGGCGGCGTCGCGGCTGTGGAATGCGTCGTAATAGGCGCGTGTCTGTTCCTGCGTGTCGCCGACCAGCCAGAACTCGGTCTGCGCATCGGCGCTGCCGAGGTAGTCGAGGCACCTGTTGAGGATAGCTTCCTCGGGGGGATGTCCGCCCGCGAATTCGACGACGTGGCTGGCGTAGCGGTGGCCGTCCCCGGATTGCTCGAGGGCGGCGATCAACGCCACGGGTTCGATGTCGCCTTCCGGAAGGCGTTGCTGCAAAGACTGAGCGTCCGCGACGAATTTGGGCTGCCAGGCGACGACGTGCTTGCTGCGAGGCAAATCGTTCCAGCGGGGGTTGGAATTGAAAGAGACGTACGCGTCGATGCACAGTACCAGGTCGCCCGTGTCACTATCGTAGATGCGGATGCTGCCCCCGGAACGTTCGCCGCGGCGCTCCGTGAACTGTCCCAGTTCGTTCACATCCACCCAATCGGGGTCCTTCTTTACGTGGCAGGTGATACGCGGTCCGGTCGGCGGCCGGAGAAACGTCAAGCCCTGGGCGCGCATCGGGAAGGAGAAAATGTCCGTCGCGCGCAGCAGATGATAGAGGAAGATCTGCAGTCCGCCGTCGAGCAAGGCGGGGTTGGCGACGTATCCCTCTTCACGGCCCGTCGTCCACAGTGTTTCGTTCATCTCGACTTCGAACAGATAGTCGCCCGTGCTGGTGTCGCTAAGCACCTGGCCCATGTTCTGGAAATATGGACCGTACTGAAAGGTCTCGCCGAGGCTGGCTTCAAGGCGCTCGTAGAAATTGCTTTCGCCCACGTAGTAGTAGGGCTCGAACGGGGTGGTGTCGATATCCGCCAGGCGCAGCGGTACTTTCACGGGGTGGTCTTCGCTCACCCGGCGCACCTTGCCCCGGGCGTGCATTTCGCTTTGCGCGTCGGTCTCGTAGGACCTGGACGAGATGGTGAAAGTGAATTCGTCCTGCGCGTCGGCAACCGGAAAAAAAGCGGTCTGCAGTCGCACCGCCGTTTTGGGGATCGGACACGGCTGGAGTATTTCGAGCGTTTCCGCATGGAGCGGCACGCCCTCGAACGCCTGCAGGAGCAGTTCGATATACCCGGCGGCGGGCATGATCGAGGCATAGTGCACGCGATGCTCCGCCAGCCAGGGGAAGTCCCGCTCCGACAGCCGCGCTTCGAACAGCAGGTGATCGCACGGGACCTGGTGGCCGATCAAGGGTCCGTGGGCGTACTCGCCCTGCTTGAGGAACAGCTCGTCGTCGCTCATCTCGTCGGCGTCTACCTGATCTTCGCGCGGATAGCCGGGCAGCCATTGGACGATCGGCTCCGGACGCGGGTACTGCGCGGCGAAGTCCAGTTCCACGCCGGCCCGGAACAGGGCTCCCAGGGCTTCCTGGAAGCCGATACAGACGTCGGTGTCGCGCATGAGCGTCGGTACGCAGGTCGCATCGCGGGCGTTGCCTTCGAGGCACTGGGCGATGGTGGGTTGCAGGGCGCTGTGCGGCGCGATCTCCAGCACGACATCGGGGCGGACATCCCGCATGATGGTATCCATCGCCCCGGCGAAATGAACGGGCTGGCGGATATTGGACCACCAGTACGCGCTGTCCAGCCGGTCCGTCTTCACACCCGTCACCGAGGATACGAGTGGGATGTCGGCTTTGAAATCGCGATCGTCCAGGAAGGACAGGGCCGCCAACGCGTCGTCTTTGATCGGATCCATCGCGCTGGAATGAAAGGCGATATTGCCCGGAATCAGCAGGTTCTGAAGGTTGCGCCGGTCCAGTTCTTCAATGACGGGCCGCAAAGCAGGCTCCTCGCCGCAGATCACGGTACTGGCCGGGGCGTTCTCGCAGGCAATCTCGACCTGAGTTTTCTGATCGCCTTCGAGCCTGAAAGGAACCTGTATCTCATCGAGGAGTTCCTCCAGACCCGGCCTGTCCAGGCCGATGGCCAGCATGCGGCCGGAACCGGCCCTGCGCTGCTGCAACGTGGCGCGATGGTAGACCAGGTGCGTCGCCTCCGCCAGCGTGAGCGCTCCGCAGGCGTAGGCGGCGGCTACCTCGCCGGAGCTATGGCCGACGACGCAGTCCGCATAGACCCCCCCAGGTCTTGAACAATTCGACCAGGGCGCACTGTACCAGGAAGATGACGGGCTGGGCCAGGCGCACTTCGTTCAGCGCCTCCTGGGGGGCGGAGAAGCAAGCCTCGCGCAACGAGATATCCGAATGCTCCCGCCAGTGTTCCTCAATGGTATCGATAACGCGGCGGAAAACCGGGTCGGCGTCGTAGAGGGCGCGGCCGCAGCCTGCCCACTGCGTGCCCTGCCCGGAAAACACCATGGCGATCCGCCGCTCGCCCTCATCGACGGTGGCGACGGGGGTCGGATCTTCGGCAAAGCCCTTCAGTGCCTCGATCAGTTCCGGTTGGGTGCGCACGGCGAACGAGGTGCGTGCGGCGAAATGGGTGCGTCGCCGGCTGAGATTGCCCGCCAGGGTATAGAGGTCCAGTTTCTGCCCGGCCAGTGTTTTCCCCAACTGCTCCGCGCTCTTTTCCAGCGCGCCGGAGGTGCGCGCCGACAGGGGAATCATGAAGCCCGCGCCGGGCGCCGGCGGTACCGACCAGACCCGGGGTTGCCCGGGGCGGTATTCGCGCACCACGCAGTGCCCGTTGGCCCCGCCAAAGCCGAAGGAGTTGATACCGACCACCACGGGGTGTTCGGGAAACGGTTCGCAGCCGGTCTGCACCTGCATCGGGCAACTTTCGAAGTCGATCTCCGGATTCGGTACCAGGTAGTTCTTCGACACCGGCGCGAAGGTGCGCCGCTGCATCATCAGCACGACCTTGAGCAAGGCACAGGAAAAAGCGGCAGCCTCCATATGACCGACGTTGCTCTTGACACTGGAGACGCGCAGCGGCAATGCGCGGCCATGGCCTCCGAACGCCTCGGCAATAGCATTCCCTTCGATGCGGTCGCCCATGACCGTGCCGGTGGCATGGGCTTCGATATAGTCGAACTCCTGCGGCTTGCGGCCCGCGCGCATGTAGGCTTCGCGCATCAACCCCACCTGTGCGTGACGCGTAGGCGCGGTGATGTACCGTCCCTGCGCCAGGCCTGTACTGCCGTCGGCGGCACCAGCCGAATTGACGGCGGTCGCTTCCACCACGGCATGGATGGGATCTCCGTCCCGTTCGGCCGCTTCAAGGGGCTTGAGCGCGAATACAAAGGCCCCTTCCGAGCGCATGTACCCGTTGGCTTCCGCGTCGAAGGAATGGCACTTCCCGTCCGGACTGATGACCCCCAACGCGTTGAAACCGGTGCTTAGCCGCGCCGAACCGAGGTAAATGGCCGATCCGAGGAAGGCCTGCTCGCAGTCGCCGGAGTGCAGTGCGTTGATCGCCGTGTGCAACGCCGTCAGGCTGGCGGAACAAGCCGTGCAACAGGCGAGCGACGGCCCCATCAGGTTGAAATGGTAGGAAATCCGGTTGGCCAGCATGGCCGCGCTGATACTGGAGACAGAAAACTCGGTTGCACCCTGCGGCCTGCGCCAGTTGGACGTCGCCGGTACCTGCGCGCCTACGAACACGCCCGTGCGGCTGTTGCGCAACGATTGCAGGTCCCAGCCGACACGTTCACAGGTCTCCCAGGTGCAGGTCAACAGCATGCGCACATGCGGGTCGGCGGACAGCATTTCATGGTACGACATCCCGAAGAGACTGCGGTCGAAGCGCTTCTCCTCTCCATCCCGGATCAGCCCTTCGTACGCGCTGGCGAACCGCCCCGGGCCGGAGAATTCGCCGATCGGACGGTAGCCCCTGCCGAAACGGTCGGTTACCGGCTCCTGAACGATTTCGCGTTCGCTGAGCAGACGCCAGAAATCGTCGTCGGTGCGGATTCCGCCGGGCATGCGATAGGCGTATCCGACGATGGCGATTGGATCTGCGGATCTGGAAACATTCATACTGCGGATATCTCCTCGACGACAAGAATACAAAAGCCTTCCAAAAATCCCTGAACTGAATTCTGCTCACCTGCACGTCGCTCATACTTCGCCGGGAGCCGACGAGGTATGAGCGTGTGCACCGGAAGAATGGGATTTCGAAAAGGCTTCTCAGGGAGAGGAAACCGCCTGGATTGGCATCTCAGGATATCTCCCCAAACGCAGGCTCATGTCATACCCGTACAGCAACTGCAAAACGCACGCGGGCCTATTCAGAGCCGGAAAGCAGAACGCATATTCCGGTACTACTTCTTTTCGACATAGTCATTAAGCGTCTCATCGGCCAGGTTGAACATCATGCCCAGGATCTGCTTCCGCCGCAAACGCAGTTCCTCAACCTTATTCCATAGCGCGTCCTTTATCTTCTCCACTGCTTCGCTACGCTGTTCGGCGGAAAGGGTGGTATCCGTCCTGAACTCGTACTTTTCAACGGTGAAATCGGCAATGTCCAGTATGTTATCCCCTACGACATTGAAATCCACCGAGCTTCTGACCTGTGCCATTTTTTCTTCGTTGCTGGGCTCGCTCATATTCGCTGCTCCTCATGTGAAATGGCTGCTGAATAGTGGTTGTTGGAATCGGTTCCGCCTACTGGGAATTCAACTCGCCGACCGCTGCGTCGCGCGACTCGTAAATGGAGATGATCTTATCGAAGCCACTGATGGTGAACACCTCCAGCACCGGATCAGACGCCGTACAAAGTCCGAAATTCTTACCCGGACCGTTGAATTGCCTTGCCATCGCCAGACATACCCGCAGGCCCGCGCTGCTTATGTAGGCAACGCGCTCGAAGTCCAGCAGCAAGACACTGTCGTCAGATTGTATACCGGCTTCCAAAGCGCGTTGAAACTCTTCGGCGTTACTGCCGTCAATCCGACCCAGAATCATCGCGACCAGGACGTCCTGTATACGCTCCCATTTGATATCGAATCCCATCGAGTCTGCCTCCTTTGAAACCTTAAATGCGGGATGTCGAGTACTTCATTCGACCATCACCTGGACGGCTACTTAATTCAATTGGGTTTTCTTAAGACTGGGGTCGCACAGTGAATCTGTCCAGTAAATAAACTATTAACGGACTGTAATACATGAGTTAAATATGAGATTATCGTGATTGCTAATCATATAAGCAGCAGCGCGGGTGGCAGCAGTGCGGGTGGCAGCAGCGCGGGTGGCAGCAGTGCGGGTGGCAGCAGTGCGGTTTCCCGTGGACTCGATCCGGTGATGCCGGTGGATGCGGGTGGGCGAGGAGCAGCGATACCTGTGTGCGTGCTACACTACCGCTCGTTGACCGGAATCCACTGTCCGGTATCGTCCCCGGTATATACAGATTCCGGCCGGTACAGCCGGTCGACTGCGCGCTGTTCGAAGCAGTGGGCAACCCAGCCGCCCACGCGTCCCACGGCGAACATGGGCGTGAAGAGGTCGGGGTGGAGACCCAGGCCGTTGAGGAGCAGGGCGGTGTAGAACTCGACGTTGGTATGGAGACGCCGGCCGGGCTTGTACTCCTCGAGGAGTTCGATGGCGGTTTTTTCTACGTGCAAGGCGAGGGCATAAAGCGCATCGTCTTCGGCAAAGAAGGAACTGGCTGCGCGCGAAAGGACGTCGGCCCGTGGGTCGCGAACGCGATAGACCGCGTGTCCGAAGCCCATGAGGAGTTCACCGGTTTCGAGTTTTCTGCGAAGGTGGGGTTCGGCGTTTCCAGCGTCGCCGATCGCTTCGAGCATGGCCAGGACGGGTCCCGGCGCCCCGCCGTGCAGGGGCCCCTTGAGCGCGCCGATCGCGCCCGTAACGGCCGAGATGAAGTCTGAACGCGTGGAAACGATGACCCGCGCCGTGAACGTGGAGGCGTTCATGCCGTGATCGATCACCGTATTGAGGTAGGTCGTGAGTGCGCGTACGTGATCACCGTTGCGGCCGCCGCTTCGCCCCATGCCATTGGCTGAGCCGCTGCGGTCACCGCTGCCCCCGTCGGCATCGCGCCGGTCGCCACTGCGCCGGTCGCCGCTGCCCCCGTCGTCACCGCGCCGGTCGCCTCTGCCCCCGTCGCCGCTGTTCCCGTCGGCATCGCCATGGACATTGTCGACGAGGATTTCCCCGGTCAGCATATACAGCAGGTTGGCCACATGATCGAGGCCGGGATGGGGTTCCACCGGTTCTTCCCCGTGGAGGAGGCGCCAGTAGGCCGCCACAATGGATGGCAGGCCGGCAACCAGGGTACGTGCGTCCGTGGCATCGTCCCGGGTCGGAAGGGAAGCGACGGCCATGCGGACGGTGTCGATGACGGGGCGGCGTTCCTTAGCGGCGGATCCAAGCGAATCGAGTATGGCTCCGGATATCGGGCGGTACGCCGCCAGTTCACCCGAGAATCGGTCCAGGAAGGCCGCAGTGGGCAAGGTCCCGTGCCACAACAGGTGCACCATCTCTTCGTATGCCGCTCGTTCCGCGATTTCTTCGAGCGGAAATCCTGCGATGGTCAGTTTGCCGGCTTCGCCATCGACGCCGCTCAGCCGGGTTTCCGCCGCTACGATGTCCTTGAGTCCTGGTGAATATGTCATGATGTGCTCCCTTCGGTCGCTGCACGGGTACCGACCAATGCTCATTCCTACAACATTTCAACCACCAGGTCGCCCATTTCCGTCGTAGATACACGCTGTTGATCTCCGGATGTCCATATGTCCGCCGTTCTGTAACCTTCCGCGATCACTTTCCCCACGGCGCGTTCGATGTCCCCGGCGCCGTCCGGACATCCGAGGCTGTACCTGAGCAGCAGGGCGGCACTCAGGATCGTTCCGATCGGATTCGCGACGTTTCTGTCTTCGATGTCGTTCGCGCTTCCGTGTATGGGCTCGTACAGCGACGGGCCGTCCAGGGAGATTTCCGCGGACGGGACCATCCCGATAGAGCCGGCCAGGACCGCCGCTTCATCGCCCAGTATGTCTCCGAACATGTTGGGCATGATGATCACGTCGTATTCGGCCGGCCTCTGGATCAGGTTCATCGCGCCCGCGTCGACGATTTCATGCCGCGTATCTACATCCGGATATTCCTGCGCCACTTCCTCGACCACGTCGCGCCAGAGCCTGGAGGATTCCAGGGCGTTCCACTTTGACATCGAGGTCAGTCTGGCCCGTCTTTGCCGGGCCAGTTCGAATCCATGGCGCGCCAGCCGTTCGACCTGGTAATCATAGTACTCGATCGTGTCGACGGCCCGCCTGCCCCGGGGTGTGTCTTCCCTGAATTTCGGCCGGCCGTAGTACGCGCCGCTGGAGAGCTCGCGCAATATGATGAAATCGATGCCGGTCTCTACGATGTCGTTCTTGACGGCCGATGCATCCTCCAAACCCGCATATAGCCTGAATTGCCTCAGATTCGCGTATGCGGACAGCTCCTGCCGCAAGCGAATCAGGGCGTAATCGGCCCGGTCGGGCAGATCCAGGTGATCCCATTTTGGGCCGCCTACCGCGCCGAACAGGATGGCGTCGCTACGCCGGCATGTATCTACAAGATCGTCGGACAGCGCAACGCCCTGGGCATCGATTGATGCACCTCCGATCAGGTGGTGGGAGAAACCGAGTTCCAACTGCCGTTTCTCCCCGACGGCCTTAAGCACTTTGACGGCCTCGCGCGTAATCTCGGGACCTATCCCGTCCCCGGGCAATACTGCGATGTGAAACACCGGCGCCTCCTGGGTCGTCACCTGTTCATTTTATGCGAACATTACCCGCTGTGCTTTCCTTCTTTAAATGACTATGTCCATGTTCGAATCCGATATATAAATAAAACAGGGTTGACATATCGTCAATATTGATTAATCAATCAATATTACCGTATTTCCGTATTTGGACTGACTCGCACCCCGTATACACCCAGGTCCCGGGATATCGGGGTCCCGTGCATGTTTCATTCACCCGAGACAGGAGAACACGTACCGTGAAGCACAAGCGCCACCTGACGTCCCTGGAGGCGGCCGGCGCACTGAACGTCAGTCCCTCGACGCTGTATTCCTATGTGAGCCGGGGCTTGATCCGATCCGAATCGAGCGGGGACGGCAAGCGCAGAAGATTGTACCGCAGCGAGGACGTCGAACGGTTGAAAGCCCGGAAGAAAGCGCGCCGGAATCCGGACTGGGCGGCGAGAAGGGCCCTGCACACCGGGGATCCCGTGCTTGAGTCGGCGATTACGCTGATCGCCGATGAGGGATTGTATTACCGGGGGCGGGATGTGTTGAACCTGGCGGCCACCGAATCGTTTGAACGCGTCGCGGCCCTGATCTGGACGGGCGATACGAGGTTCGGCTTCTCCATACCCACCGGAGATCCCCTGGAGGACAGGGAAATCCTGCGGCGTTTGCGGCCGCTCAAGCCCGTCGAACGGTTCCAGGCATTGTTGCCCCTGGCGGAAGCCGAAGACCTAACCGCGTATGACCTGCAGCCGGAAGCCGTTGCGACCACGGGAATGCGGATACTCTGGTTCCTGGCGGCTGTCGCCACGGGGGAGAACCCCCTGGGGGGCATCGCCCGGGCGGTGAGCAGGGCCTGGGCGGCGGAAACCGATGGCGCCGCGGAACTGATCAACTCGACGCTGGTGCTGTTCGCGGACCACGAACTGAACGTTTCGACGTTTACCGCGCGTTGTGCCGCATCGGCCGGCGCAACGCCTTACGGTGCGGTGGGCGCGGGCCTGGCGGCGCTTCGGGGATTCAAGCACGGCGCGGCCCATGAGCGCGTGGAAACGCTGTTCAGGGAGGCGGAATCCAGCGGCAGCGCGGAAAAGACGATCGTTGCCCGGCTCCGACGGGGCGAGGGGATTCCCGGATTCGGGCACGCCGTGTACCGGGACGTGGACCCGAGGGCGAAACTGCTTTTAGAAATGATGGAAGCGCGCTTCCCACGATCGAAAGACCTGGGACTCGCCCGCGAGATCATCGAAACCACCCACCGACTCGTTTCAGACCGGTACAACATCGACGTGGCATTGACGACCCTGGTGCGTGTGCTGAACATGCCCGATGGAAGCGGCATGGCGCTTTTCGCTCTGGGACGCTCCGCCGGCTGGATCGGTCACGCCATAGAGCAGTACGAAAGGGACCGGTTGATCCGGCCCAGGGCGAAGTACGTCGGGCAGCGGCCGGCGAATCGAGCGTCATGATTGTCCGTGGGTATATACGCCGGTATGTGCCGCCGCCTGCCCCGTCACCCGGACACCTGCCCCTTCACCCGGACGCGTCAACGAACTGAAACACTTCTTCGATCGGCTTGCCGAACACGTGGGCAATCCGGAACGCGACCTCGAGCGACGGCGAATACTTGCCGCCCTCGATCGCGTTGACCGTCTGCCGGGTAACGCCGACCTGGTCCGCGAGTTGCTGCTGCGTCATCTCGTCATGATGGAACCGCAGGATCCGGATCCGGTTGCGGATGCTCTTCCCCGACTGCGCCACGTTCAGACCCCCCGGCGGTAGTAGACGATCTGCAACACTTCCTTCACCACCTCGGAACCGAACAGCGAGATGAGGAGCAGGTGCGCCACCCAGACGCCGCTGACCGACAGGATCAGCGCCATGATCGCACCAATTACGCCGACGCCCAGAATCCACGACGATCCGCTCTCCGCGCGACAACCGATGAGCCGATCACGCTCGTCGGCCTCGTGCGACCGGCTGGTGACCGCCGCGACGACGTGTCCCGCGATATTGACGGCCACGATGAGGACGACCGCCACGGCGAAGACCGGCACGAAGGGCGGCAAGGCGCTGACACCGTTCGACAGCATAAGGCCTGCGACGACCAGGTATCCGCCCAGGCCGACGACGAGACTGGCGAGTTGAATCCAGACGCTCTTCTCCTCGAAGGACATATCCATAGGGTCTCCCAATACGGTTGAAATGTCTGGTGTTATTGACATGATGTAAAAAATATCAGACACTACGTGACGTGTCAAGAATTTTTGACATTGTATAGGGCTGACTACGAAATGCCAACCAGGCGAAGCGGTGCTAGCCGGGCGAAGCGGAACACACGCCGATTCATAACGCACTACTCTGAACGGACCACCGAAATACTCGGAACCAGCCTCTTCTGTATCGACGCCCACATATCTGGATTCGCAGCGCTAAGCAACCCCTTGCGATCGTCCACCGGCGAATACTCCGTCCCGTCCAGTCGTCGAACGAATCCGCCCGCTTCCTCCGCGATCAGGACGCCCGGCGCGTGGTCCCAGACCAGCGTGCGGTAGAAGAACAGAAAATGCAGTTCGCTTCTCGCAAAAGATGGGTAATTGTAGCCGGCGCACCGGGTGCGTTCGATGAAGAGGAAAGTGCGGGAAGCTGCTACGGCGGTTGGTTTCAGGGATTCCGGGAGGTACCTAGTCATGGCCACGCCTCGCGCACGTTCCAGGGGAAGGCGCGAGGGATCCACGGTCAGGCGCTCACTGCCTTCGAAAGCGCCGCATCCCCGCTCCGCGCTGGTCAGCAGGCCGTCCAGGGGCATGAGAATCCATGCCCCGATGGTCGTGCCCGATTGAATGAGGCAGACCATGATGGCGAATTGCGGCTGTCCGGCCGCGAAGTACCGGGTCCCATCCAGTGGATCGATTACCCAGACGGGAGCGTCCGTGTGCAAGGTGGCCAGCAGGTCGGGGTCTTCATAAACACTCTCTTCGCCCAGGACCAGCGAGCCCTCGATCAACCCGGGCAGATGAGACGACAGGAACGCCTCGCAACGCGTATCCGCGGTGGTCGTTAAATCGCCCGCGCCTTTCCTGGCTACGTCCTTCTGCCCCAGGTTTTTCCAAAGCGGCATGACGATCTGATCGGCCGCTTCGCGCAGCAGCGCCTCGACTTCAGCGTGGGGGATTTTCATAACGGTCTACCAGAATACTGAGTCATGCACTTTTTGATACGCGTTCAGTTTTTCCGGGTCCGGTTCCTCGAGACCATATGCCTCGAAGAACGGGCCGATCCATGCTTCACCCAGGTTCCGGCGGATCGTCCCGCAGGCGGCCACGAGATCCAGGTACCGGTCGCCGACCCCGGCGTAGCCCAGGTCGATATAACCGCTCAGCTTGCCTTCCTTGAACATGACGTTGGGCAGGCAGTAATCGCCGTGGGTAAAGACAAGGTCTTCCTCCCCGGGGACGGCCTCCTTTATAACAGATAGCTTTTCATACAAAAAGGTTCGAGTTTCGCCTTCGGGAATGTCCTCGTCCAGCGCGCCGCTTTCGATCAACCCTTCCGCCCACGGGATGAATCGCGACATGCGCCAGTCCAGGGTGCAGGATTCAGTACTCAGGGCATGGACTTCCCGCAGGCCCCGTGCGAATTCTGGCACGAGACGCTCCGGATCGCCGGCCACGTCCGGATGGATCCCCGTGACGCCTTCCAATTGCGTCATGACCAAAAACTGCGTATCGCCTTCCACGTGAAAACACCGGCATTCGGGCACGGAAAGTTTATCCCGCAGCCACGTCAGTGCCACGGTCTCCGTCAGCAGGTCCGGTTCCTGTGGTCTTATCCGGACGTCTCTCATTTTCAGGACAAGGCCCGGCTTCGTGGGCATGGGGTGCGTGAAGAGATTCACGTTCGAGCACGACTCGGTCCGCAGGTTCCGGCCGTCGGTCGAGTAGCCCCTCAGGCGATCGCGTACGGGATCCGGAAGATCACCGGGGCTGAACGGTTGGGAGCGCAAGAGTCACTTGTCCATCTGGTGGTTACTGCTTCATGGATGAACCGGGCTGTCATGTCGTATTGCCGGCGCGTAGACTCTGGTGCATCAGCTTCAATTGACGGTTCAGCCAGCCTCATCCGCCCGCCACTTCCCATCAAAACCCGTGTAACCATCGGTATAATGTTTGAGACGGTCGGGAAGCCGTTCGGTCAGGGCTGCGGCCGAATCGGGTAGCGGCCAGGGCGCGTCGATGCGCCAGGCTTTGGGCCGGAATCCGAACCCACAGGAGTAGCGGCGTTCGCGGGTGGCCATGTTGGCGTGCCAGGTGAGCGCGGCGAAGCAGATCAGGTCGCCCGGATCGGCGACGACCGGGACGCAGCCGGGCACGGACATGGGGTCGTAGGGCGTATCCGGCGTCCCGCCTTCGGGGTACAGACCGCTTCGGTTCGGTCCCATGACGAACCCCGCGGGGCCGTCCCATTCGGGATAGTGTGACTTCTCGATGACCGCGATGCCGCTGCGGTCGGGATGGCTGCCATTGAGGTAGAACCAGCAGCCGCTGGGGATGGGGTATCGGTTCAGGACGTCGTTGGCCTGCTGAGGGTTATCGATATGTCCACGGTGGTCCTGGTGCCACCGGCCCATGCCCTCTCCCGGCGTGCGCAGTATGGCCGCGGAGCGGTGCAGGCAGAGGTCCGTCGTGCCGTGCACGGTTTGGATGAATTTCATGTAGGCCGGATTGTCGACCAGGTCCCAGACGGGCTCGCTGTCTTCCGCGAAGGACATGTGGTACCGGTTGGACGCCGGTGCCAGGTCGCCGACCGGGTCCAGGTGCCGGTCGATGGACTGCTTCAGGGCAGTCACCATATCCTGGTCGATCATCTTTTGGATGACGCAGAAACCGTGTTCATCCAGGCAGGACAGGGCCGCGTCGAGATCATCGCGATGGAAATGATAGTTGTAGTCCGGCATGGTTTCCTCCGGCATGGAGACTGTCGCCATAACACCGGTCGACAGGGAGCCCACTATCGCAAGCTTTCCTTGAGAATCTACAGAAACCGCTCAACCTCGCCGGGATGGCCGATACAGGTATATGGCCCGATACCGGCGGCGGCCTTTTCGAACGTACTGATTTCCGCTTCGGTCTTCGACCACCTGGCGCCCAGAAACTGCACGTCCGCCGCAGTCGCGGCTTCCAGGTCGCTCAGGGAATCGCCTACGTAGATCGTCTCCGAAGGTGAAGCGCCCAGGTCGGCCATCGCCTTCACGATACCCTCGCTGTCCGGCTTGGGTTCGGATACGTCGTCATCGAAGACCAGGGTGTCAAAAGGGGACAGGGGGACATGGCGGAGCGTAATCTCCCAGGCACCCCGGCTCTTTCCAGTAACGATGCCTGTTTTATTTCCACGATTTCGGAGGGTTTTCAACAGATCCTGAACACCCGGGTAGACGCCGCCGAAACAGGTTGCGTGGAGGGCATGGTAGTTCGCCAGAAACCGCCGATGGGCACCGCCGACCTCGTGATGAGGAACGAAATACCCCAGCAGCCGCGGCTCGGAATTCAGCCGGAGGGTCGCAAGCCGGTCCGCGGGGATTACCTCGTGGCTGATCTCTTCGAGGGTACGCTCCATGGCCCGGACGTACAGGTCCCAGGTATCGATCAGCGTACCATCCAGGTCGAAAAGCACACAGCGTTTCATTTTCTTCCAAATTAACCCATGGCGGGCGAGGGCCTGTCCGCGATGTGCTCCGATTTAACCCGTTCCAGCAACTGCGACATTTCCCGGACGAGTTCCGGGTGGTCGCCGTACCGGTTTACCCGTTCCGAAATGTCCTTGTCGAGATCGAAAAGCTCACCGGGGAAGTCGTGGGCCACGTAACCGCGCTCTTCCTTGAACCAGTCCGGTTCGCGGTTGTCATCTCCGTCGGGGGCATCGATGAAAACCCAGTTGTCCTTGCGTAAGGCGAATTTGCCGTGACAACTGTGGTGTATGGCGAAGTCCCGCACCGGATCATCCGTGTCGCCCTGCAACAGCGGCAGCATGCTCACGCTGTCCTCGCCTTCGTCTTCTGCGAGTTCGACGCCGGCCAGGTCGGCGCAGGTCGCCATGAAGTCGCCCAGGGTAGTAAGCTGGTCGCAGACCGCACCGGCGGGCGTGACGTCCGGCCACCGGGCGAGGAAGGGAACGCGGTGCCCGCCTTCCCAGGTATCGCGCTTGACGCCGCGCAGGTTCGCCATGCTGTAGTGGCCGTGGACCCGCGCATGCTCGTAACTCCCGCCGTCCGCGGCGGGAGCGCACTCCGGTCCGTTGTCGCTCGTGAAGATCAGCAGGGTGTCGTCGGCGATGCCGTGCCGGTCCAGGGCCGCCATGACCTGGCCCACCACCCAGTCCACTTCGCACACGAAGTCGCCGTAGCGCCCCGCGCCGCTCCGGCCGATGAACGGCGCGTTGGGCACGATGGGCGTGTGGGGTGAGGTGAGCGGGAAATACAGGAAGAACGGATCGGGCCCCGACGATTCGATGTAGTTCACCACGCGGCGTATGAACGCGGGGATCATCTCCTCGAGCGTCCAGCCGGGTTTCATGGCACCGGGCCATCCGAACATTTCATCGGGCTTGGGTACGGTGGGCTCCCCCGCAAGACGGTCCTGCTCGAACCAGGTGTAGGGCGGGAAATTCGGCACGTCCACGCCGAAGTACGTGTCGAACCCGCAATCGACCGGTCCGCCGCGCATGGGGTGCCCGAAATCGACGTGCCGTTCCCGCTCCTCCCGGATCTCGCGGTCCAGCCTGCCCACCGCCGTGCCTTCGTGGGCCGGTTTCCCGTCGCGGGTAGCCCACTCCCATCCCAGGTGCCATTTGCCGATGCATGCAGTACGGTATCCCTGCTCGCGAAGCATCTCCGCCGCAGTGAGCCGACCGGGCTCGATGAGGGGCGGATCGTAGGGCCACAGGACGCTGTTCTTCAGGGGCGTGCGCCAGCAGTAGCGGCCGGTCAGCAGGGCGTAGCGGCTCGGTGTGCACACGCTCGACGGGGCGTGGGCGTCGGTGAACCGCATGCCTCCCTCGGCGAGCAAATCCAGGTTCGGCGTCGGGATCTTCGAATCGGGGTTGTTGCACCCCATGTCGCCGTACCCCATGTCGTCCGCGAGGATGTAGATGATATTGGGCGTGGAATTGGGCATGGTCAGGTTATGGCGTTAATCCCTATGGTCTCGCAGCTTCCGGTTGATTCGGCACGGTTGATTCGGCAGCAGCAAGCACAGGTGTAGACGTTAACGAATATGCAGGCGGATTCATCCTGTACCTAATATGCCAATCGTTTAAGTTAATGACAAGTTGCATGGTTCGGTTTTCGCTATTTGCCGGATCGTGATCGTCGGTACTTGTGGCGAACTCTGGGTGGCGGGCTCTGGTTGACGGGCTCTGGTTGGCGGGCTCTGGGTGACGGGCTTTGGGTGGCGGGCTCTGGGTGGCGGGCTCTGGCCTACAACAGCAGAAAGAGCGGTCAGGACAAAGGATGCGCACATGGCACTGAAGCACGATGACGGCTGGAATATCCCGGCGTCCAGCCCCTTCTATCCGCCGCTGCCGGCGGTCTATCGAAACGTGCGGTTCCAGTTTGTCTTCTTCCACGCCGCGTCCGACGCCGTGCAGGCCTTCCTCCCGGAGCCCCTGGAAGCCTCGGAGGATGGACGGTGCGTAGTGTCGGGGCTGGAGGTGCCCTATTGTGAAAACTACGGCGCTTTCGAAGAGTCGTTCATCGTGATGAAGTGCCGATTCAGAGATCAGGCCGGATTCTACTGCTCCCACGTTTTTCATAACGGCCCCGCCGGCATTGCGGCGGGCCGGGAGATTTACGGGACGCCGAAGGTGTACGCGGACCTGAAGGTAACGCGAGGCGATCAGCACATGGAAACGGAAACCTCTTACGGCGGGGCGCCGGTGTTGCGTATCCGTACCAGGATGGAAACCGATGCGCCCCACGATGCCATGCCCGCCCTTACCCCGGCCTGGCGGCTGAAGATCATTCCCCGGGCGGACGGCCCCGGACCGGCCCTCAAACAGCTCATCGATTGCAGTGAAACGGCTCAGGATGTGGAAGTGCACTCCTTCGCTAAGGGGCGGGGCAGTATCGAATTTGGCGCATCTGCGCGATGCGACCTTACGCCCCTGTCGCCGCTGGAGTACGGCGACGCGTTCCACATGGAGAGCAGTTATGCCGAGGGATATGCGCGGGTTGTCTACGACTATCTGAGCGAGGAACGGTAACCAGTGGTCCTTCAGCGCTGAACTGGTCGACCTTGCGATCTGTTATGGAGGGGACCGGCACCACCACCGCGGGCAGTCGCTTGCATGATCAGGTTAACCCAAACCCGCAATCGCTGGTAGTTCAGATAACGAAGCGATCTCATGGTCCGGATCGATGCCCGATTCGTTCGCCTCGCCTTCCCGGTTCAGCCAGACACCGATTGCGCCGACTGCCTGCGCGGCCGCTACGTCGGTTTCCAGTGAATCACCCACGTGCATAATCTCGCTTAATCCGCACGAAGCCCGTTCCGCCGCGATGCGGAAGATCCTGGGATCGGGTTTCTCGATTCGAACGTCCTGGGCGAAGACGGCGAAGTCAAACCGTCCCGCGAGACCGAAATATTCGGGGTAGTTGTTGCCGTTGGACAGCAGGCCGAGCGTGTAACGCGGGCCAAGGACATCGAGCACGGGCACGACATCTTCGTAAGGCTGGATATCTTTGTAACGGTATTTCAGGTAGGATTCGTTGAGCCGCTGCGAGAAATCGGGTCCCGAGTACCCCACATGGTCAAGCATCTTCAGGAATGAGTTCCGCCGGATTTCGTCGTAGTCCCTCACATCGCCCGTGTACCCTTTCTCCTCCCGGTCGCGAATAGACCACATCTCTTCCACGGTCAGGCATCGGGCACGCTCACCCGGAACACGCCTCATCAATTCATCGCGCACGGACTCCATGGATCGCATGATGACCCGATCCGTGTCGATCAGCGTCTGGTCCACATCGAAGGAGATTGCGGTGATGTTCACGGTTTTTCCTGTACCAGTCAGCATCTATGCAAGACTTGAAAGAATATGGTCTACCCGATGCTTAGCGACAAGAGATACAGCAGTGACAAGTTCCCTGTTTCTATTCCGTATTCTAATGGCTGAGAGACTACGCACGCCCGGCTGCACACAACCCGCATGCATGTTTTCCAAACGGTTCCTCATCGTGGATCGTCGTATTGAGTAGATCGACCCGGGTGATAGTAAACCGTCATCCGCGGGAGACTGCCCCGGCCGGCAGATCGTCATATGTATAAGAACCGTTCAGGTTTCGTTTGCTCACAGTTTGTGATGATCGGAAAAGCGCATGACCGTTGGTGATCTTTATGAAACGTATGCCGCTCAACTAACGCGGCACGCTCAAATTCTGAGCGCGGACGAAGACAACGCGGACGATCTGCTACAGGAAACGTTCATTCGGGCCATGAAAAACCTGAATCTGCTCAAATCGCTGTCGCCTCACAAGAGGCGTGCCTGGATGTTCAGGACCATGGGCAATCTGTTCGTAGACAAGCAGCGGGCCCGGCGGAGAGAAAGGGCATTCCTCGGGACGTTACATCAAATACTAAAGGAGGAGTCGATTCGCACAACTGCCGGATGGAGATCTGATACGGACCCCCATATTTTCGAAACCATCAGCCTACCTGAGATAATGAGGTACATACCGAGGCGAGATCACGATCTTTTCCATATGCGTTTCGTAACGGGAATGACCAGCGAGGAAATCGCCTCGCGTACGGGGATTCCGGCTTCGACGGTCCGTTACCGCCTGCACGTGACTATCAGCAGACTGCGCGCGCGAAAATCCCGATTCGCCTGACGATGCATCGGGTATCGCACGCACACCCGGCAGCACACGCCGAGGCACCTTATTCAAATGTTCCCGTTTTCGGATGCATACCATAGGACAGGAGGAATACAATGAATCTCGAAGACCGCGCCCCCCGATCGGTTCGAATCAACTGCGGCAACCTGGACATGCGGGAAACCACGGAACAGGTGGCGTCCAGGATCTTGCACGTCAACGCCGGCAGCGTGCTGGTGACGGCGGAAACCAGGGACTTTCTGTCGATGTTTTCCAACAACGTGGGAAACATGATCGAAGTCCCCAGGGAGGTCAGGCTGAAAACAATTCTGGCGGATGAAATACTGGGCCGGGATGCGTTTTCAGGTGAAGTAGAACCGTTTCTTATCATGAACATGAGCAACATCACGCTGGAGCCGGATGTTACCGCCGAGGGTGTGGAAGGATCATGGTACGAAATCATCAACATGGGGGATATCCTGTATCCGGAGCACGTGGCCGGACCGATCACGAATAAACTGACGGCCAACATGGGCGGACTCACGCCGTACAGGTCCTCCGCACAGCTCATTAAAGGCGATGTCATGCTCGACGAAGTCTATCTGGCGTCGCTGGACGATGACGTGGACCTGGTCGTCACGGGGAATCTCAGGATTCCGGAGCCTGTGCCGAACGACGTGCTCGACCGGAAGATCAACACGGTGCTCGTCAGGGGCGACGTCCTCTGTCGCGCGGAAAACGTGAGCATGCTACGTTCCAAGTATGATCCGAAGTCCGCTTCGCCGGACACGAACGTCGTACCGGATGAACATGAACTGGTTGAACGCGACCTGTCGCTCACCGCCGCAAGCATCCGGTCCTGGAAAGGGCGGAAGATCTACGCCGCCGGCAGCGTCACCATCCATGATGACGTGGACGCGGACACATTGGAGAGCGCGCTCGACCGACTCGTCTGCACGGGCAGGGTCCTGTGCCCGGAACCGCTGAGCGAAGTCTTTTCAGGCGCATGCGATACATTGAACACCGACGTCATCTTCTACGGCGGCGCACTCTGGGTCGTGGACACCGATCTCACGCTGCGCCAGTCCCGTCTGGATCTGATCGACGGGACCGCCACGTTGTACAACAACGGAACCGTGACCATCGAAGAAGACGTGGACGCCAGGACCCTGTATGATCGTCTGGCCGCGGTTTACAACTGGGGTACGATAACCTGCTTTCCGGATCAGATGAGCGCGGTCGAGGCAAGAATCGCCGTCAATGAAGGGACCTTACACGAGGCAAGCGAACAGGAGGAAAGCGACGAAGAGGAGCAGGGAGCGCACGAAGAGCACGAAGCGCACGACGACGGAACGCTCACGATCAACGCCGGGAACTACAAGCTCTAGCCCTAAAGCCGGGGCGAACGGCCGGCGGCTGATAATCAGCGAACACGTCAAGTACGTTGTCGTGATCAATGAAAATCCCGTGAGCACCTTTGGATGGGAAGATCCCATTTGTAAGGCCTTCAGGTGTCCAGGCGCCCCCGATACTTCTCCATCCAGAAGCGTCATTGGCGGTATCGCGGTTTTTCACAACCAGTCGCTGCATCAACGCGGAGTCTCGGGACCTCTTTCTTCGGCCGACTTTTCACCAGATCATAATTCCGTTGAAGATTCAGCCAGAACTCCGGCGTCGTACCCAGCGCATGAGAAAATAACCATGCAGTCTCGGGAGTAACTCCTCGCTTACCCCGAATGATCTCGTTTATCCTTTGACGAGGCACTCCGATATGGTTGGCAAATGCCACCTGTGTCATGCGTAGAGGTTTCAGGAATTCTTCCAGAAGCATCTCGCCGGGATGAGTCGGAATGCGGGTATCCGGTAACATATTGTCTCCTGTCATTTATACTTATCAATGATCGTCTGCCAACGATATCCAGTGCGTAGCGGCGTCCGACCGCCGAAAGATAAATCGCCATTCAGAGCTTTTATCGAATACACGGAGACACTGGCAATTCCCGGTCTTCGTAAAGCACCTTACTGTATTTGGTCGAGCAAGGTTGGATAATCTAGAATCGAAACTTGGTCCGATGACCCATTCAAAGATATTCAATGACGACAATGTGCTGGCAGATCGCATACGGCGCACCTTCGACCTCGGCGACTCAGTGCTTCCACTTCGCAGAATAGGTACAGGATTTAAAAGCGTCGTCCTGGGAAGCCCCGCCGGCCTGGTCTTTCGGGTGGCACTGAACGGGAAGGCTCAGACAGGGCACAGAAGGGAGTGCGATCTCCTTTCGAAGCTCAAACCCCTGATGCTTCCTGTTGAGGTGCCGGAAATGCTGGGTTACTGCGAGGCATCGGAAGACTTCCCGTTTGGCGTCATGATGCAGAGGAAAATGGAGGGGCCGAACCTGGACTCAATACTCAAGCGATCGCCGCGGATTCAGCCAGTCGCTGCGGCGACCGGGGAGTTGATTCTGGCCATACAATCGGTCAGGCAAGACGATCTACCGGGACTGATTTCAGCCGAGGCACCCCGGCCCGAGAAATCATGGTCGTACGCGCACGCCTTTTTGAAAGCGGCGCTCACTTCACGCGAACTGTATAAAGCAGAAGCCTGGTGGGCGCAGTACTGCCGGGACCTTGAACAGGGTAGTCCGGACCACGAATTTTTACACGGTGACCTGTGGCATGAACACATCCTGTTCAACACGGCCGATGAACCACGGGTCACAGGGGTCCTCGACTGGGAACACGCGGGATTCGGTGATCCGATCCTTGATTTCGTGCCCCTGATGCGCCTGGGTCGTGAATACATGACCTGCATGCTCGAGGCATATCAGGCGGAGGGCGGCGAATTCGGTCCCGATGTCGTCTCGCGTATTGAACTGCACCTGCCCTACAGAGAGCTCGGAGGACTGTGCTATTGCCTGGAAACCGGCGACCAGCGTGAAGCCCGGTTCTGCGTAAAGAAATTCAGGACTGTGCTGAGTCCCGGCTAAACTGTCGTTCGTGACATGAACGGGCATTCAAAGGACGGGTTGATCATTCAGTACCCTATCGTGCAGTACCCAGACGTAACTACCCGGGATGTAGAAAACCTACTCGCCAGTCTGGGACTGGACTACGGCCGGGTCCATCCCATTACCGGAGGCTGGTCTTACTGGACCTTTGAAGTAGAATCGGATGGGCACGGTGAGCAGGCCGAGTCCCGCAAGTCCGGCGAGTCCTCCAAGCCCGGAGAATCCCACAAGCCCGGCTGGATCTTCCGGTTTCCCAGGAACAGTGTCGTCGCAGAAAACCTGCAGAAAGAGCAGGCGGTTCTGCCCGTCGTTGCCCCGCAGGTCGACTTTGCCGTACCGTGTTTTGAACACGCGGGCTATTGGAACGGCCAGCCCTTTGCAGGATACCGGCGGATACCCGGCCGTCCCCTGTCTGATCATCCATTAAACAGCCGCGGATTGGACGACGAAACGGGCGGTTCCGTAGCGGCCGCGCACTCCTCTCGAGAATTACCCGCCGTGACAGCCGAAGCCATCGCGGCGACGCTCTCCTCTCTGCATGACGTACCGACATCGCTGGTTGCCGAGGCCTGTGCCGCGGAACCCACGGTCGATGCGTGGCGGCAGCGGTACCACGCGCTGAGGGAAACCGTCCGTACCATGGTATCGCCCTTACTGGATTCACGCTTGCTCGACGCGGTACAACGCGGATTCGAACGGTTTCTTCAGGAGGATCTCGCGACACTGAAAGACGTCGCCCTGGTGCACTGCGACCTGGGCTGCGAGCATGTCCTGATCCGCGATGACGGTACGACCGTGAACGGACTGATCGATTTCGAAGACGTGACCATCGGCGATCCGACAATCGATTTCGTCGGGATCTTCGTCACCTATGGCATGAAGCCCGTTGAAAGGGTTCGCGCCGGCTACCACCTCGAGCTGGACGACAATTTCGAACGCAGGCTTCGTTTCTACACCTGGATGGCATCCTGTCACGAGGTCATCTACGGGTTGGAGGAAGAGAAAGCGGATGCGGTAGAGGACGGTGTGGAAGGGTTAAGGACACGACTCGGCAACGCAGGGTTGCTTTGATTTGGCCTGGCTCGCAATAGGATAAGCGACGACTCATTCATACCGCAGCGCGTCCACCGGGTTCGCCCGGGCCACGCGGACGACGCGCAGACTCACCGTCATCAAGGCAATGGCCAGGACGACCGCGCCGGCGACAATGAAGGCGGCCGGTCCGACGTCGACCCGGTACGAGAACATCTGAAGCCACTGCTCCATTGCATAATAGGCGATTGGCGCGGCTAGCGCGGTTGCGATCAGCACCAGGTAGACGTACTCCTTCAGGAGCAGGCCCGCCGTTTGAAACACCGTGGCGCCAAGAATCCGCCGCACGCCGATTTCTCTCGTTCGCCGCTCCGTCATGAAGGACGCCAGTCCGAACAGCCCGGCGCAGGCCATGAATACCGCGATGAACGAAAAGACGCCGAATACCTCGCGCAGCGTCCGCTCGGCCACGTAGAGCCGGTCGTAGTCCTCGTCGAGAAACGAATATACCATGGGCACGTCCGGCATCAGTTGCTTCCAGGTCTCCTCGATCCGGGAGACCGTGCCATTCAGATCGTTGGTGTCGATACGTATCGCGTAAAAGGGCAGGTTGTCCCTGAACCAGTGCCTGATGATCATGGGTTCGATGGGATGATGAAGCGACCTCATGTGAAAATCCGCCACCACGCCGATGATCCGACGTTCGTGCGCCCAGGGATTCCCCATATCGACCATGATCTCCTGCTCGATGGCTTCGTCGGGCGAATCCCATCCCAGCCGTCGCATGGCGGTTTCGTTGATCAGCACGGCTTCGCGCTCGTCGGTGCCGCGCGATCTCAAGGGTGTGCGGCCGGCCAGCATGTCCATGCCGAACACCTCAACAAAGTGGTCGGTGATGGTTAAATCCTGGAAATTGCGGACCTCTTCCTGGGGCAGATCGGTCCGTTGCACGCCCGTCGCGGGGAGCATACCCTTACGGCCCGTGCGGCCGGGCAGCATCATGGCGGTACTGACGCGTTCGATTTGCGTTAGCTGTTCCAGCGACTCTTTGAACACCGGGTATTGATCCACGAAGGATGGAAAGCTGGACGGTCCGACAAGCACCTGTTCCGCCTGCAGGCCCAGCCGTTTGTTCTGTACGTAGTCCAGCTGCGCGGTAAACACCCAGGTGCTGCCGATGAGCAGGATCACCATCACGCACTGGCCCATGACCAGCAACCTTCTTACCAGGTGGCGGGTTGCGCCGGACGCGGATATGCCCATCGCGGACGAGCCTTTCACGTGCTGTAACGGTTTGAAGGCGGCAATGAAGAACGCGGGATAACTGCCGGAAACAAACCCTACCACGAGGGTGATCGCGGTGATGCCACCCCAGAATCGCCAGGACCCGAACACGTCGAGCGCGATCGTTTTCCCGGTGAGGTCCTGGAAGAAGGGCAGGCTGAGTGCGACGAGCATCAGCGCGGTTGCCGTTGCAACGAACGTGATGCTGAAGGATTCGCCCATGTACTGTCGGACCAGTTGTCCCCGGTTAGCGCCGAAGACCTTCCGCAGCGAGACCTCCCGGATGCGCGTGAGCGAACGGGCCGTTGCCATGTTCATGAAGTTAAAACAGGCCTGAAGGACGACCACGACAGCCAGGGCGGCCAACAGGAGCAGGTACATGCCGTTGCCGTTCGAACCGGCCTCGTTCTCGAGATGGGAGTTCAGGTAGATGCCGGTCAGCGGCTGCAATTGAAGCGCCATCGTAACGTTTTTAGCTTCCCACTGGGCGCCGACCCGCTCTTCGAGCACACCCATCATTTTCTGCTGGAAGTCGAGGGGATCTGCATCTGGGGACAGCAACAGGTAGGTATAGAAAAAAGGCGCTTCCCATCGTTCCAGGTAGTCGTCGCCGAAGAACTCGGGCGCCGCGGTAATTCCGAGAAAAAAGTCCGCCTGAAAATGCGAGTGCCCGGGTATGTCGCGCATCACGCCCGTGACGGTGAAATCCCACGTATCAAGCGATATGGTTTCACCGAGGGGGTCGGCGTTGCCGAAATACTTGCGCGCCATCGATTCGGTGATGACGACCGTCCACGGATCGCGCAGCGCCAGGTCGGGATTGCCCTGCACCATTGGGAATGAAAAAACGCTGAAGAGATCGGGGTCCGCCCAGAACACGCGGTCTTCGAAAAACGATTGATCCTTGTAGCGTATGACCCATCCGCCCGACGGCGGGCTGAGGCGAACGAATGACCGGACCTCGGGCAGGAGTCTTTGCAGGGCGGGGCCGAGGGCGGACGTCGTTTTGGCATTGGACCCGTTCACGATGCGATAGATACGATCCGCGTTCGCGTGGTACCGGTCGTATTGGCGTTCGTCCTGAATGTAGAGTCCGATGAGGACCGCGCAGGCTATGCCGACGGCCAGGTTCAGGGTATTGAGCGCCGCGTAGTGTTTATACCTGAGCAGATTTCTGGCGCTGATCGTGAAGTAGTGTTTCAGCAATGCGCGACTCCGTCGATATCGAATATCGCAGCGGTCTTGGTTGCATTCATACTATTTAGAGGATGCAGTGTCGGGGCGACAGGGATGATTTCCCTCTTCGAGATCAATAATCCCGGGTACGAGTTCTCAGGGGGATGCGGCCTGTTTAGTCTCTGGGTGTGGCCGAACCTCAATCGCCAGACGATCCGATAGTTCGTCTTCGGCAACGTCGAGCGCATAGTCCATCTGTATGCCCATCCAGAACTGGGGCGACATATCGAAGTAGCGAGCCAGCCTGAGGGCCGTATCGGCGGTTATGCCTCGTTTTCCCAGGACGATTTCGTTGATGCGTCGCGGCGGTACGCCGATGGAAAGCGCCAGGCGGTTCTGGCTCAGGTTCATTGGCTTGAGAAACTCCTCCAATAAGACCTCACCTGGATGTACAGGCGCTAGTTTTCTGTTACGCATGGTTGGCTCTCCTGGTGATAGTCCTCGTTTTCAACATCGTAGGCATTGCCGTTTCTCCATGTAAAACAAATCCGCCAGCGGTCGTTGATTCTGATACTGTACTGTCCTGAACGGCCACCACTAAGTTTCTCAAGATGATTGGCTGGTGGCACCCGAAGATCAATAAGCGATGATGATCTGTGAAGCATTCGAAGTTTTCGCACTGCCGTCTTTTGAATGTCACTGGGCAACTTCCGAGACCGGAAGCGACGGAAGACCTTCTCGGTTTCCCTATCTGCGAAAGAACGTATCATTTGGATTATATAACGAAAAACGTTAAACGGAAAGAGTTAAATGAGCATATCTAATTTACTAGCGATCAAGATCCTATGATCGAATGGATGCTGATATACGATTCAGTCGGAAAAAAACGGAGAACCTGACTCTTAGATGTTTCCGCTTTACGAAGAACCACTCAATCTGAGTAGCGGCCGAGGGATTTAGGAGCCAGGTTGAAGAAATGGTAGGTCGTCTGTCTGGATCTGAATAGGAATGGACAATCAAGGCCAAACGTGTTATTTTGCGAAGTCTTTGCGTAACGGTACGGTAAACTTCCAGTAATAACCGAGGAGCATACGAAAATGCTGATCAAACTGGCGCTGCCGAAGGGAAGCCTGCAGGAATCCACCTTCGAACTCATGCGGAAGGCGGGGTTTCATTGCACGGTCAGCAGCCGCTCCTACTCTCCCTGGGTGGACGACGAAGAACTGGAGATCATGCTGATCCGGGCCCAGGAGATCGGCCGCTACGTCGAGGACGGGGTGTTCGACGCGGGACTGACGGGCAAGGACTGGATCACGGAGACCGGGGCGGACGTGGTGGAAGTGGCGGAACTGGTCTACGCCAAGCATACCCGGCAGCCCCTTCGTTGGGTGCTGGCCGTTCCGGAAGCTTCAGACATCAAGAGCGTCGAGGATCTTGAAGGAAAACGCATCGCCACGGAAGTCGTCAACATCACGGAAAACTACCTCAAAAAGCACGGCGTGTCCGCGAAGGTGGAGTTCTCCTGGGGCGCCACGGAGGCCAAGGCCCCGGACCTGGCGGACGCGATCGTGGAAATCACCGAAACGGGCGGTTCGATCAGGGCCAACAAGCTTCGGGTCCTCGATACGCTGATGGTGTCTACCAACCGGCTCATCGCGAACAGGACGACCTGGCAGGATCCGGACAAGCGGCGCAAGATCGAGAACATCGCCCTGCTGCTCAAAGGCGCCATGCTCGCCGAGGAAATGGTCGGCCTCAAGATGAACGTGAAGCGTGCGGATCTCGAAGCCGTGTCCGCCCTCCTTCCCGCGCTGCAGAACCCCACCATATCCCCCCTGGCCGATCAGGAGTGGGTCGCCATCGAAGTGATGATCGAGGAGCACACCATCCGGCAGCTGATCCCGGCGCTCAAGCGGGCCGGCGCCCAGGGCCTGGTAGAGTACCCGCTGAACAAGGTGATCTACTAAAGGCATGGCTGCCTCGACGCGCGATAACACCGGTGAATCCTCCCCGCCCGTCAAGCCTGCCGTCCGCGCCATGTCGGGTTACACCCTGGTCCAGCCGGACTGCCCGGTCAAGCTCAACCAGAACGAATGCCCCTTCGACGTCCCTGAAGATCTCAAGCGTGAAATCATGGACGAGGCCCTGGCCGGCAACTGGGGCCGCTATCCCGGTTTTGTGCCGTTGGAGACCAGGAAGGCCATCGGCGCGCGGCACGGGCTGGGTCCCGAACACATCCTGATCGGCAATGGCTCGAACGAACTGATCCAGGCGGTCTTCCAGGCCGCGGTTGGCCAGGGAGACCGGGTGGTACTGCCTGCGCCGACTTTTACGCTTTACGGACTGATGGCCAGGGTCGCGGACGCCGACATCCGTACGGTCTATCTGAAGCGCGGGAACCGCGACCACGACAACCGCAACGACCGCGACAATCTCGACAATCAGGAACTGACCTTCGACGTCGACCGGCTGATGGAGGAAAGTGCTCAGCCGGGGGTCCGGCTCGTGGTGCTCTGTTCACCGAACAATCCCACCGGATCGATGATTCAGCCTGAAGAAGTGGCGGCGATCGCCGGGTCGACCAGGGGCCTGGTCGTGGTAGACGAGGCCTACTACGAATTCGGCGGCGTGTCCTGCATCGAACTGCTGGAGCGGCATCCCAACCTGGTGATCACGCGTACCTTTTCGAAAGCATTGGGCGCGGCTGGCCTTCGGCTGGGCTACCTGGCCGCCGATCCATCCCTGGCGCGAGAGATCGAGAAGGTCAAGCTTCCCTACAATGTGAACGCCATTTCGCTGATCGCCGCGCGGACGCTGATCGGACAGGATGCCCTGATCCAGGAACGGGCGGCGCTGATCCGGGCCGAGAGACAACGGGTCTACGAAGGCCTCCGGGAGCTGCCCGGCATCCGCCCCTGCCCCTCCCACGCCAATTTCGTGCTCTTCGAGGCGGAACGTCCGGTCGCCGGGATCTTCCACGGACTCATCGACCGCGGCGTACTCATCCGCGACGTGAGCCGGTATCCCATGCTGGAACGGGGCATGCGGGTCACTATCGGCCTGCCGGAAGAGAACGACGCTTTTCTCGATGCGCTGCGGGAAGTGCTGGCCGCGTAGGGATACCTTACCGAATGCACGTCAGATTAGCCGTACCGGAAGACACCGATCGCCTGCTCGAACTCATGGAAGGGTTGGCGAGGTTTGAGGACTATATCGACCAGTTCGCCGTGACGCGGGAAAGCATCCTGGAGCACGGTTTTGGCGACAATCGGTTATTCACCGCGTTTGTCGCCGAACACGATGACGATCTGGTCGGGATGGCCGTAACCTATCCGATTCTATGGACCTACACGCTTCGTCCGAAGCTCGTTCTCAAAGAACTGTTTGTCGTCAAGGCTGCCCGAAACATGGGTGCGGGAAAGGCCCTGATGGCGTCGGTGACTGCGCATGCCCGGTCCATGGGCGCGTCGGAAGTCATTTGGACGGTCATGACCGGGAACGCCGCCGCCGAAGCGTTCTATCGATCGTTGGGTGGATTGCCGGACCGCAAGTGGAACAATTGGACGCTGAGTCTTGATACCTGACGGTCGAGTGCCCGGGTAATCGTGCGAAGGACGGCTGCAACCGCCGGGACTGCTGCTCAATCCTGGCCAGGTCGGTCACCTGCCTCGGCCCGACTCCAGCTCCCTCAGCCGCGCGCGCAACGCTTTCTCCAGCAATGCGACCGGAAGCTTCGTACCGGGTTTGATGTGGAAGGTCGTGCCGGATATCCAGATCCCTTCCTCACCGAGTTCGTCCTTCATGGCCGCCGGGATAGCCTTGCTCATGGTGTGGAATCCGACGTGTTTCGTGGCGGCCGACATGGCCACGAAGTCTTTCTTGAGGCGGAAGATCGGGATCCGGTAGTTGACCCGTTCCGTGCAGTCCGGCGCGATTTGCCGTACGATCTCTCGCAGTTGCTGCAGCGTGGCGCGAAAGTCATCCGGCAGCGCGGCGAGATACGCGTCCACCTCCTCCGGGGCGTGCCGGGACGGCTTCGGTTTACTCATCGCGGAAGGCCCTTTCCAATTCGGCGATATCGAGCTTGTTCATCTTGAGGAACGACGCGGTGACCCGTTCGACTGCCGCCGTATCATCGCTGCCCAGCATCTCGCCCAGCCTCGCCGGCATGATCTGCCAGGAGACGCCGAAGCGGTCGACCAGCCAGCCGCAACGGCTTTCCTTGCCGCCACCGGATGTCAACCCGTCCCAAATTTTGTCCACTTCTTCCTGATCGGCGCAGGTGACGCAGAGCGACATGGCCGGGCTGTGCTTAAAATGCGGCCCGCCATTGATGATTGTGAATGCCTGCCCCGCCAGTTCGAAGTTCGCGGTCACGATGTCGCCCGGCGTGCCCATGCCGGCTTTGTTGTAACGAGTGACGCCGAGGACGCGCGAATCGGGCAGGAGCGAAGTATAGAGTTCCAGGGCCTCCTCGACACGTCCGTCGAACCACAGATTCGTGACGATCTTCTGCACGGCTTATTTCTCCTCGCTCAATGCAATCGAGTAGGAAGTCATGGTCTTTATCTTCCTGCCGGTCGTACTGCTAAACTGTACGACGTCGCAGAATGCGTGGGCCTGGCCCGAGTTCGATCGAATCACGCCGTTGACTGCGGCGTCCCGTCCGTGGGTGATGATGGACTCGATGACGAGATCGCTCGTACCCGCGTTTTCCATCGATTCCAGGAGTTTGCGGACGTTTACTTTGCCTTCGATCACGGTTTCGCCCACCAGATTCCAGACGATGTCGTCGCTCATGGGCGCCAGGATACCGTCGACGTCGGCGTGTGCGAAGGCGGAGATGAAGTCCCGCAGCAGAGCCTTTTTGGGCGAATGGCCGCAATCGGGTTTAACGGTGATGCTGGGCATGGCCTGTCCTTTCCTTTCCATAATCAGTCCTTACCATTGCCACTATTGGCTTCTGTTGTTACCTGCTTCTATTGTGATCGGCTTCAATTGTCTCCGGCTTCTAATATCTCCGGCTTCAATTTTCACCGGCTACTGCAATCACCGGTTTTCTGTATCGGCCGGACTTACGGCCGTGCTCAGGTTTCAAGTAATGTACGCACGGCCCGGCAAATGACGGGCCACGTCACCGAACCCGGGACCATGAGTTCGTGGTGACCGGCGTCCTGGATGATGATGTGCTCGATGTCATCACCGGCATCCCGCGCCGCGTCCGCGTAGGCCGCACCCAGTTCGGGCGGTACGACCCAGTCATGTTCCGTGCTGATCATGACCTGTCTCACGCCAAGAGGCAGCATCTGGACGGGAGACCCGCACCGAAGCCGCGCTTCCAGTTTTTGGGATGATACGCCAGATCCTCCAAGCAGTTCCGCCACGATACCTTGGCGGCATTCCGCATCGGCGTGCGGCGCGAATGCCTTCAAATCTCCGGGACCGCCCAGTACGACCGTCCCACACAGCGGCAACGGGTCAGCGGTCCACAGCGGGCTTTCCACGGGCAATTTGCGGCGCGCAGCCGTCCAAAGCGCCAGGTGGCCGCCTGCAGAGTGGCCGACCGTGATTACGCGGCTCAAATCGAGGCCGTGGCCCTCTGCCAGCGCACGAAGGTGGTCTACCGCGAGCCCCGCGTCGAGAAACGTCCCCGGCCATCCGCCCCCTGCCTGGTCCACGCACCGGTATTCGACGTTCCAGGACGCGATGCCCTCGTCTCTCAGCGCGTCCGCCAGTGCATCCGCGTTGTGCAGGTCCGCGTAAAGCGAGAGCCAGCAACCACCGTGGAAGACCACGGCAACAGGATAGGGACCGTCGCCCTCCGGCCGGCGCAATTCGCCATACTGGGATGGCGCCGGACCATAATCGGATCGAACATCCGCCGGCTTACTCGGCAGGGCGTTGACCACGTCGGGTGTGACGAAGGGATGGTTTTCGGACGTATATCTGGTGGTCACGGAAGAAACCGATCCCTTTCTTCCGGCCTGGGTAGACGGCACTCGTCGCTTCTGCCGAACCAACGGTACCGGTTACGCGCAATGAAGCGGTAGATCAAATCACGCAGGGGTCTGGGGAATACATAGAGCACGGCGATCAGTCGCCACGGCCCACCCAGGCGTCCCAGGGCATGCAGAACGGCGTTCGACCGTTCGAATCGCCTGTCATTTTCGAGGAAAACGAAGGATTGGGTGTCGCCGTTCCGGGTGTCGCCGTTCCGGGTGTCACCGTTCCGGGCGCCGCCGAGGGAGAGATCGGAGGTCTTGCGGTTGCCGGCCTCGTTATCCACCCCAAGCATGCGCCGCGCGGTTTCGCCCTGCAACGGCGCGTACCGAAAGCGATCCTGCCTATCGGCCCGCAGCATCAGGTCAATGAACCGGTTACACAGGCCGCATACGCCGTCGAAGAAGAGGATGGGTCGATGCCGGCCGGCCTGGTCTTCGCGATCTCCTCGATCCGCTTGACCCGCGCGATCCGCTCCACTGTGGGCCGAGTCGTTCACCGCTCAGCGTCCTTTACCGGACCGGGCACCTCTTGTCACGGGTGTTTTCGGGCCGGGTTCGTCATGGCACGGGCTGGTTCTTCGGCCCGAGCGGATCACCGCGCCCAGGTCTTGTTCTCGAGGACCGACTGGTTCTCGTAGATCGAGCCGCCTTTTTCCGCGCCGGGAAGGGGCATGCGGACGGGCAGGTCGGCCATGCGCGGGGCGTTGGTGGGCGCTCCCCGAAGCAGGTTGCCGTTGAAGGCGTCCCAGTCCCCGGCCCCGGTCAGCGGCCAGGCGTCCGCGGCGCACATCTGGAACAGGAGGAGGCGCCGGGGCGCGCCGGAATAGTTCGGCGCCGAACCGTGCAGGGTCCGGACGTGGTGGATCGATATCCCGCCGGCGGGCACTTCGAGCGCGACGACGTTATCAGGCGTAAAATCCGGATCGGTCACGGCGCCGCAGAACCGGCCGTGCTGATGGTGGTCGTAGGTCGGCCCCTTGTGGGAACCGGGTATCACCAGCAGGGCGCCGTTGGCCTCGTTCATTTCGTCGATGCAGACGCCGACGGCCAGAATATCGTCGTTGGTGTGGGGATAGAAGGCCCAGTCCTGGTGCCATTCCACCGGACTGCCGTAATCGGCGGATTTCATGTTCAGTTTGTTGCCGTTGGTCCGTATGCCGTCGCCGATCAGTTGGGCCACGATGTCCAGGATGCCGTCGTGCTCGATGGTGCGCCTGTAGACGTCGTGGTGTTCGATCGGGCTCTTGAGCCGGCGCACCTGCGGATCATCCGCCGAGTGCCCCGGTTCGAGATCGTAGAAGTTCGTATGCTCGGTGACGACCCGGGCCTTATCGACGAATTCGTCCGTCACCCGCTGCAGATCCGAGACCTCCGCGTCGGAAAGCACTTTGTCGACGGTCAGGTACCCATTCTCGTGGTAGAAATCGACCTGCTCCTGGGATAACATTTGGACCTCCGTAATTGGTCGGGTTGCCCTCAGCCGTACTGCGCTTCATCCGGCCGTGGCAGCCGTTCTTCCACCGGCAGGATTACCGGACCGCCTTTTCGCGGTTCGGACAGGTAGTAGTAGGCCGTGCTGGCGTAGTCGTTGCTCAGCTTGTTCGCGTGCCCGTGTTCGATGGACATGCGGAAGCTCTTCCTAAACCGGATCGGATCCTCGATGTGATACCGGTAGACGGTGTTCTTGCCCTTGAATCTCCAGTCGGGGTTCCCGCTGTAGAGAATGATGCCGTGATAGGGCGCCTGGAACTCCGTGGTCGGCCCGTACGCCCCGTGGTACCAGTCCTCGGTCCCCGTGCCGTGCAGCGAGGGCGGCCACGCCTCGCCGTCGATGAACATCATGTCGTCGCCTTCGCCGTACCAGTCGTTCGGGTTGCGCTGAAAGCAGTCGATGTCCAGGTGGGCGCCGCAGTAGATGCCGTCGCCCTCGACGTCGCAGATGACGTAGTTCTCCTCGTCGCTCGTATTCAGCCACCGGGGGTCGTTCCGGTACTCGTCGGGTTTGAGCCCTTCCTCGAAGGCCCATCCCTTCGTATCGGCTTCCCGGCACCACTGTACGTGAAAATACGCCTGATCGGCCACCGCGTCAACGGTGGGGTACGTCTCGTAGTCGATGTAGAAGTAATGATAGTAGCCTTCGGCGCCCTGGTTCTCGATTTCAATCACGGCCTTTTCCCTGAACGGCATGGGCCACCACGAATTGAACCCCTTGCCGTCCTGCGGGCTCATCTGCAGCGGGGCGGTGATGAAGTCCTTGCGCATGCCGTGACCCAGTCCGAAGAAGTCGCCGATGGGGCATTCCACGCTCGGTTCAGTACGGCCGTCCCAGTACATGCGCATGACGATGCGCCGGCAGTAGTCTTCGGACGGGATCCCGAGCGTCATCCAGATGTGCTTGATGCACCCGGGGCCGTCGATCTGCCCGATGACGCGTTTCTCGCCCGCCTCGATCCGCCAGGCGTCGGTGTTGCCCCCCGTCTCTTCCCAGCTCGATATCCGGTGGCTATGGTAGGTACGCAGCGTGGGCAGCGATGCCAGGCTGGTTTGACCGATCATGATTCCTCCTCTGGGCAGTACCGCGGTTCGTCCGGACGCGGAAGGCGCGCTTCGACCGGCAGCAGGGCCGGACCGCCGCGACGCGGCTTCGACAGGTAGTAATATGCCGTGCTCGCGTAGTCGTTGCTCAGCTTGTTCGCATGGCCGTGCTCGATGGAGATGTGGAAGCTTTTCCTAAACCGGATCGGATCTTCGATATGGTAGCGGTAGACCGTGTTCTTGCCCTTCCACCGCCACCCGTCGGTGCCGCTGTACAGGATGATGCCGTGGTACGGCGCGTTGTACTCGTCGGTCGGGCAGTAGGCGCAGTGATACCAGTCCTCCGTGCCGGTCCCGTGCAGGGATGGCGGCCACGCCTCGCCGTCGATGAACATCATGTCGTCGCCCTCGCCGTACCAGTCGTTCGGGTTGCGCTGGAAGCAGTCGATGTCCAGGTGGGCGCCACAGTAGATGCCGTCGCCTTCGACGTCGCAGATCACATAGTTTTCTTGTGCGCTTTTGTTGAACCAGCGCGGGTCGTTACGGTAGGTTTCCGGCTTGAGCCCTTCCTCGAAGGCCCATCCCTTCGTATCGGCTTCACGCCGCCACTGGACGTGAAAGTAAGCCTGGTCCGCCACTGCATCAACCGTGGGGTACGTCTCGTAATCGATGTAGAAGTAGTGGTTGTATCCCTCGGTGCCCTGGTTCTCGATTTCAATCACGGCCTTGTCCCTGAAGGGCATGGGCCACCAGGAATTGAACCCCTTGCCGTCCTGCGGGCTCATCTGCAGCGGCGCGGTGATGAAGTCTTTGCGCATGCCGTGGCCCAGGCCGAAGAAATCGCCGATGGGACACTCCACGCTCGGTTCCTTGCTGCCGTCCCAGTATATACGCATCACGATGCGGCGGCAGTAGTCCTCCGCCGGGAGCCCGAGCGTCATCCAGAGGTGCTTGATGCAGCCCGGTCCGTTGATCTCGCCGATCACCCGTTTCTCTCCGGCCTCGATGCGCCAGGAATCGGCGTTGTCACCGGTGGTGTTCCAGCTGGAAATGCGGCGGCTTTCATAGGAACGCAGCGAGGGCAGCGACGACAGGCTGGTTTGACCGATCATGGATCCTTCCTTTCGAGTTGCTGAAGAGGTCGGTTATAACAATCAGATATTACCAAGATGAAATACGGTTATGAAGATATGATGCTCGACATGAAGCTCGCCAGATGGCTTCCTCACCACTTCGGCATGCCCACCGTCACCAGGGCCTCGGTCACCTGTCCGAAGGGCCGCCCTCCCACCGTCAGGTTCAGCGCAACGGGTTGCCGCCGGCACTGCGTGCCCTCCGGAACGTGAAGCACCAGGCGGATCTCCTTCTGTTCGCGCGGTCCCAGGGACAGGGTTACGGTCTCGCTCTGCCAGCCTTCGGGCCCCGACAGCCGGATGCGGGCCGGCTGCTCCTTGGGGAAGGGGTTGAGCACCCACCCGGTGAATTCGATGGGGCCGCCTTCCGGTGCATGGGCACGATAGGGCACCAGCTTGCCGCCCTGCGACTCGGCGCCGAAGTGGGCTGCATCGTCGTCCAGCAGCATGAGCGTGGTGTGCACGTCGTCGAAGGCTTCCGCGGCCCGGCCGATCTCGGCGTACCAATCGGGCGACGTGCGGTAGGGCCGGGTATGGCCCGTAATGACCAGTTCGGGCTCGAAGCGCTTCAGGTCTTCCAGGAACCGTTTGTAACACCCGATGTGGAGCCCGTTCTTGTAGACGTGGTTGGTGAACATGCGCGCGCCGGACTGGTAGCCCACGCCGCCTTCCGCGTCGAAGAAGGCCTGGTCGCCCGTATGGGCCACGCGCGTCCCGTCGATTTCCATGCAGATCAGCGTGGCGAAGCGGGTATGGCCCGACATGGGATACAGCGTGATAGGGATGTTCTCCCAGTAGACCGTCGTCCCGTTGGGAATGTGCCGGGACACCTCGATCGGCTCGTGCCAGAGACAGGGCCGGTCGTACTTTACCGGGTTCTCGAGCAGGTCGCTGAACTGCGCGCCCGCCAGGACCTCCGTCCCGTAGAGTCGCTGCAGCATGGGGATGCCGTTGACGTGATCGTCGTGGAAATGGGAGACGAGCGTCGCGTCGATACGGTCGATGCCGAAACGTTTCTTCAGCCCGCTGATCCCGTGGAGGATCGGCCGGCGGTTGGATACATGCGACTTGCCGGGTTGGAACCCGGTCTTCACGTTGTAGCCGTAGTCGATGGACATGACCTTGCCCGAATCGCTGAGCACGAAGTGGGTCTCCGCGCCGGCATACTTCGAGCGGTACAGGTGGGGAAGGACCTCTTCGATATCGTCCTCGTCCGGGTCCTCCAGGGGGCCGGAGACCCCCGGCTGGATTTCCTCGAGGCGCTTCAGGTTCGCCTTGAAGTCCGCGATGGCGCCGGCCGGGTCGTCCACCGGGTCGCCCAGGCTCGGGAGCAGCCGGTCCGCCCCCGTGGCGAGCAGCCGGTGGGCGGCGTGGTACAGGTTCCACGCACCCGTGTAGTCGTTGTAGTTGTACTGCAGGGGCGCCAGGCGGGTCGTCTTCCCGGTCCCGCAGATCACCTCGCCGACGAATCCGATGCGCCGGCCGCCGGCCGTCACCACGTAGCTGCTCGCGCCGTTGGTCATGCCCGGCGTGGGCACGACCTCCCAGGACAGCCCCGCGATCTCGCGCGTCTCGTAATCCATCATCCAGCCGTCGACCGGCACGGGCCGGACGGGCGAGAACCGGTCCCAACGGTTGTCGTAGGAGTTCCAGTGCTGCCGTTCCCGGAAGTGCTGTTCCGGGTCGATGAGATACTCCTGGTCCCAGTACGGGCCGAGTACCCGGGCGCCCTTCTCGTGCAGGCGAATGGCCCCGTCGGTGTGGTCGCGGAAGTGGTGGGTGAGGAGGACCGTTACCGGCCTGCCGCCCGCGATCTCGTCGAGGTGGTCCGCGGCCTCGCCGGTGCCGGCGTTGACCAGCATGACGCCTTCGGGTCCCTGGACCGCATAGACGATGCAACTGTCCTGAAAGCGGTAGATACCTTCTTCGATACGTTCCCATGGGGAGGACATGACTCGGTTGCTCCTCGTAATCACGTGTACCATTACAGGAAAAGGATATTATGCATGCGAATCAGGCCGTGGGCAACCCTAACCGCATGACACCCTTACAAATGTATTGTATTTCGCCATTTGAGCGTATAAGTTCAATGCAGCGATTGCTTTAATCCCCGGAATTCGATCCGCGTCCGTATCTCTACAGGGGCCTGATCTTGGCTGATGTAGAAACCCTATACGACCGCTATTTCCTCGAATACGCCACCTACGTCGTCAAGAACCGGGCCATTCCGGAGATCGACGACGGCCTGAAGCCCGTCCAGCGCCGCATTCTGCATACGCTCTTCGAGATCGACGACGGCAAGTACCACAAGGTGGCCAACGTCGTCGGTCAGACCATGCAGTTCCATCCCCACGGCGACCAGTCCATCTTCGGCGCCCTTGTCTCGCTGGCCAACAAGGACCTGTTCATCGACAAGCAGGGCAATTTCGGGTCGGTGCTCACGGGCGGCCAGGCCTCGGCGGCGCGGTACATCGAATGCCGGCTCACCCCGCTCGCCCGGGAGGTGCTGCTCAGTCCGGAGATCACGGAGTACGTGGACTCCTACGACGGGCGCGCCCGCGAACCCGTGGTCTTCCCGGCCAAGATCCCGGTGGCGCTCATCCTCGGCGCCGAAGGCATCGCCGTGGGCATGTCCACCCGCATCCTGCCCCACAACCCCATCGAGGTCATGGAAGCCCAGGTGTCCTGCCTCAAGGGCGAACCCTTCCACCTGTACCCCGACTTTCCCACCGGCGGACTCATGGATGTGAGTGAATACGAGGACGGAATCGGGCGCGTATATACCCGCGCGCGGCTGGAACCCCGGGACGACGGCGTGGTCATGGTCCGCGCCCTGCCCTTCGGCGAAACAACCGAAAGCCTGATGAAATCGATCGAGGAGGCGGCCCGTTCGAAACGCATCGCGGTGAAGGGACTGACCGACTACACCACCGACGGCGTGGAGATCGAGATCCGAACGGACCCCGAAGTTAAAACCGGGGACGTCCTGCAGGGCCTGTACGCCTTCACGTCCTGCGAGGTCGCCATCGCCGCCAACCTGCTGGTCATCAGCGACGGGCATCCCCGCGTGATGACCGTGTCGGACATGATCAGGCACAGCACGAACCGGCTGCTGGAGATCCTGGAAGCGGAACTCAGGATCGAGGAGCGGGACCTGCGCACCCAGCTCCGGGCCCGAAGGCTCGAGCAGGTCTTCATCGAAAACCGGATATACAAGGAAATCGAGGACGTGGAGGACATCGAGGGCGTGTACGCCGCCGTGCGCGAGGCCATCGCGAAGTACAGCCCCGTATCTACGACGGCCCGGGCCGTGGACCGGGGCATGAACGAACTCAACGGCGCGCCGCCGGAGATCCGCGACGCGGCACGCAGCCTGCTGACGACCGTGTACCGCAGCCTGACCTTCGAACACTACGGACCGAGCCGCGAGATGATCGCCCGGAACCTGGACGTGATCGGCCATGGACCGGAGGCGCACCGGCGGCTGGTGAGGTCGCTGCTGTCGGCGATCCGGCACGAACTGACCGCGACGCGGCGCATGGCCGCCGTGGAGGACATCATCACGGCCGACAACCTGACGAAAGAGGACCTGGACCGGCTCCTGGACATCCCGTTATACCGCATCACCCGGTACGGCATCGACCGGGCGGAAGCCGAGATGCGGGAGATCGAAGGGCAGCTTCGGACGGTGCTCCACAACCTGCATCACCTGACGGATTTCGCCATCGATTTCCTGGAGCAGCTCATACGCGGCTACCGCGACGAGTATCCCCGCCGGTCCGAGGTCAAACCCTTCACGCCGGTGCAGGAACGCGACGCCGCGGCCCGGGACCTGGTGCTCCGATACGACACCGAAACCGGGTACATGGGCTACACCATCGAGAGCGGCCAACCGCTCTTCAACGTCTCCCTCTACGACCGGGTCGTGATCGTGCGTTCCGGGGGCGTCGCGGGCGTCCACAATACCCTTGACAAAATGTACGTCGACCTCGATATCCTGTACTGCGCCATGGAGGAGCCGGGACGGGTCTTCACCGTGGCCTACCGCGATCTCGAAGGCTACGCCTGCATCAAGCGCTGCACCATGGACCGGTGCCGGATCAACCAGCTCTACGAACTCGTGCCGGGGGATTCCTCGCTCCTGGCCTTCACGCCGGAACCCGATCCGGAAATCGTGTTGGTGATCAGGGAGGACGGGACCGGGCAGGAGTCACGGGTATCTCACAAGGCCGACGAGTTCCTTATCCGAAGCCACCGCGCACGAGGCGACCGGATCGAACGCACCGGCATATTGAATGTCGAGTTTGTAATTCGGAAGAACCAAGAATCGAACTAACCAAGGAAAGGTGACCTACATGTCTTCATGGAAGCTGTTGAGCTGGAACGTGAACGGAGTGCGGGCGGTGGCGAAGAAGGGATTCATCGAGTGGCTCCAGGGGGAAGCGCCGGACATCCTGTGCATCCAGGAAACCAAGTCCCAGGAGTCTCAGCTGGACGTCAAGATCACGGAAGTCGACGGATACCAGAGCTACTGGTCGGAAGCGGAGAAGAAGGGATACAGCGGCGTGGGCGTCTATACGCGGCACGAGCCCATCAGCGTCCACAAGGGATTCGGCGAGGACCGCTTCGATTCGGAAGGCCGGACCCTGGTGCTCGAATACCCCGACTTCACCCTGTTCAACGTGTACTTCCCGAACGGCAAGCAGAACGCGACGCGGCTGCAGTACAAGATGGACTTCTACGAGGCCATCCTCGCCCACTGGGAATCGCTCCGCGCGGAAGGCAAGAAGCTGGTCATATGCGGCGATGTGAATACGGCCCACAAGGAAATCGACCTGGCCCGCCCCAAGGACAACGTGAAGATCTCGGGCTTCCTGCCCATGGAGCGCGAGTGGATCGACAAGATCGTCGAACAGGGTTATGTAGATACGTTCCGGCAATACGACGAGGGGCCTGGCAACTACACCTGGTGGCATCTCATGTCTGGTGCGAGAAAGCGGAACGTGGGCTGGCGGATCGACTACTTCTACGTGACCGAGGACCTGATGCCCGCGGTCTCAAACGCATGGATCATGCCGGACGTTATGGGGTCGGATCATTGCCCGATCGGGATCGAGGTGGGGGTGGCGGGCTGAATTCATAATGAAGTATACGGATAAATCCGGTTAATTTGTAGTGTACATCAAATTCCGTTTCCTATCCATGGAGCAATACACTGGTTTCCTGTTGCGAAATCAATTCTATGCGAAAGTTAACTTAATTGCGGTGAATGCCCCACGGACTGTTCAATGGAAAATCCGTACACCAAACACTTCAGATGGTACCGATAATGTTTCGTGATAATGAGGCTCAGGACAGGTGTACAAAAGAGGAAATCAAGGCCGTTGCTCCCCGGCTGATGGCTACGGCACAAGCACACCAACGTGCTTCCAATTGGTGCCTACACAAACCCGGTGCTAACCCTCCGAATATCGATTCGATTTTCTTTTCTGCAGTATCATTTGAATTGATCTTGTTTTCGGTAGAGCAGTCACTACGACTCTTATTGCTTCTTCACTTTGGAGCGATTCGAGACAACTCAAACCATAGTCCACATGCCCTTTACAATGATGTTTGCCTCAAAGAACCAAGTGGTGTTGATTTAAAGAAAAAAGTCATTTATAAAATGAACGAGTTAGGAATAGCGGAGGGCATCGATAGTATTACCGATGATCAGTTATTAAAGTGCCTCAAAGAACACAAGACAGCATACACAGATTTACGGTATTTTCTGATGCGACGGAAAGGGAAGCTTATTGAGAATTGGATCTTGTCACACCGTGATGTCCAGATTCTCCATTGTCTTGGATTAGCGTTGATTCACTTGAACTGGGATACGATGTGCCAGCGTGGTATTAATCCTTTGTGGTCTATGCAAAAAGTAGAAAATGCAGAGGAGGTAGCGAAGGTATTGCAACGTGTTAGGTGATCCAGTTTATATAGCTACATTGTTTTATTGGACCGTCGGTATATCGGCAGATCCCCGTACGTTCTTTCTTAGTTTAAAGGTGACGAGTATCCGAGAGAATAACGTGGTTTCCGTGTACTGAAGGAGCCCACGAGGTACTCGTTTCGCGAGTTCGATCTCGTATCATTTCCCAAAGCATCTCCGGTCAAGCGGCCCGCATACCACCCTAGCGTAGAAGCCCTCACACTGGTTGTTGTCGTACTAGTCACACTTCAATACCCATGGATGGTCTGACACCTTCTTGCATCACTTACCGAAGGCCGCCAGAATGTTATGTGATCCATGGTCACTGTGAAGATTCAGTTGGTCAGGCTTTTGCTGATGGAGCGGCAGTTCGGCGAAGCTCAGAAGTACCTCTGGGAGAATGTTCTTAAGTGGCACAGAATGAAAACTTGGTATTTGTTCTATGTCCATCGAAACGAGAAAACAAATGAGTACAATTAAATCATATTCTGTAGGCGATGGAGATATGTACTATATCGACCACAATAGTGACAACTTTACCATTATTGATTGTTGTTTATCCGGCGACACCAAAAATCGCATATTAGACGAAGTTTCATATTTTAGGAATAAGAACGATATAACACGGTTTATCTCTACACATCCAGACGAGGATCACATACAAGGATTGGAAGATCTAGACGACAAGATTCGAATCTTGAATTTCTATTGTGTCTGGAACGAGACAGTAAAGGACGAAGAAACTGAGAGTTTTAAAAGATATAGAGCACTGCATTTTTCAGATAAAGCGTTTTACGTTCATAAAGGATGTTCCAGACGTTGGATGAATCGAAGGAGTAATCAGAGGGGTAGTTCTGGAATCCATATACTGTGGCCGGACTTAAACAACAGAAGTTTTAAGTCTGCACTGCAAAGTGCAGCTGAAGGGAATAGTCCGAATAATATCTCCCCAATAATTCAATATAATCTTCAGGACGGCGTAACTGCACTTTGGATGGGGGATCTGGAGACAGACTTCATGGAAGCGATAGCAAACGATGTCCACCTACCCAACGTTGATATTTTGTTCGCACCGCATCATGGGCGCGATAGCGGTAGGGTTCCAAGTGAAATGCTCAATACGATGGCTCCGAAGATCATAGTGGTAGGTGAAGCACCTAGCACGTATCTGAATTACTACCAAGGCTACAACACTATAACGCAAAACTCGGCCGGAGATATCGTTTTTGAGTGTTTAACGGGAAGGGTTCGTATTTTCACCTCCAAGTACTACGAGGTCGATTTTCTTGATTACGAAAACTATTGTTCATTAAGAGGTTTCAACTATCTAGGAACATTAAACCTATCATAGACTAAGTTACTGGAATCGAACCGATACATCATGATCAATTAAGTGTTAGAATGATCGGCTAGTCGATGCGAAGAACTAAATATCGAGGGAGAGTGACTTACACAGACGTGACGTATGGTATGCTTCCACTTGCGGGTTCCGGAAGTTAAGGCAAGTTTTCCAGTGATACAGTGCAAGTATGAGAAGTGTCGGGCTGTTCTTTAAAACCGAAGGATGATCCCGTTGAAAACCGTCATCGAAAAGCTATCGTCATATAACATTTTTAACTATTTACTTCCCGGAGTCCTATTCGCTGGCCTGGGAGAACTAATCACCTCATTTTCGTTAATCCATGAGGACTGGATCATAGGGATGTTTCTGTATTATGCAACAGGATTGATCATTAGCAGGATTGGATCGTTACTTCTGGAACCCTTACTCAAAAAGACAAGTTTTATTCGATTCGCAGACTACAAGGATTACGTGGAAGCAGCAGAAGTGGATTCAAAGCTTGAGATCATGTCTGAACAGAACAACATGTATCGTACACTAAGTTCGCTGTTAATTGCGTTGGTATTCCTTAAAATCTTTGACGAGTTGAAGCATTTATGGCCAATTGGTGATGACGCAAACGGTTTCATTATATTGGCGGTATTGTTGTTAGTGTTTTTGCTCTCTTACAGAAAACAAACTCAATATGTCGTTCAGCGCGTAATAAACGCTAAAAGTAAGGAGTAAGAGAAGCATATGTCTGACGACTTTTTCGAGATTGATTTCCTCGACGTAGGGTCGAGCAAAAGCGGGGATGCAATAACACTTCGTTATTCCATAGGTGGTATCAATAGAGTCCATGTCACCGATGGCGGTTTTCAAGATTCTGGTGACATTGTTATTCAGCACATCAAGAAGTATTATGATGACCCTAACACTATTGATGCTGTAATTGCCAGTCATTCCGATGGCGATCATACGGGCGGACTGCGTAAGGTTCTCGAAGCATTTAGTGTTTCAGAGTTGTGGATGTTACGACCATGGCTATATGCAGATGAGTTAATTGATCGATTTGCTCGTTTTTCAAACGTGGAGAACTTGGTTCGTAGACTTAAGGAGATATACCCGAATATTGCAGAACTTGAAGAGATCGCCGAGGCCCAGGAGATACCTATATTGGAACCCTTTCAGGGAGTAAATATTGGTGAGTTCACTGTCCTCGCACCCTCAAAAGAAAGATACCTAAATCTTGTTGTTGAGTCCGATAAAACTCCAGAAGCAGCAGCTCTGTCATTGTTAGGACAAGGACGTGCTTTGGTTAAGAGTTTTGTGTCTTTTATGAGGTCCGCATGGGGTGAAGAGACATTTTCATCGGAGGAAACTAGCTCTGAGAATGAGATGAGTGTGATACAGTATGCTAATTTGTGTGAGAAAAAGGTGTTACTGACTGCGGATGCGGGACGAGGTTCGCTTAACGAGGCTCTGGACTATGCTCCATCAGTAGGACTGACCCTACCGGGTATAGATCGGTTTCAAGTCCCGCACCATGGATCACGACGCAATGTATCAACGGAAATACTTGACAGATTGCTGGGTGAACGACTTTCAGCGAAACCTGAAGAAGGAACTGAAAAATGCACTGCGATAATTAGTGCGTCCAAGGAAGACGAGGATCATCCAAGGAAAGCGGTTGTTCGAGCCTGTATACACCGAGGAGCGAAAGTTGTTTCAACAGAAGGCGGAGGCATAAGTACAGGTATAAACTCACCCGAACGAGAAGGTTGGATAGCAGCCACGCCCCTTCCATATCCCGATGAACAAGAAGAAGCCTAATGTAGAGTTAAATTAAACCGGTATACTTAAACTGGATTTCAGTACCAATATAGAGAGAAGTAGTGCGCCCCCAAAAAGGGACTGCGGCGCGATCATCCTGCCGTCGAAGCTGCTGCCGCTTGTTGATCAGCGTGAGATGGACATGATGCTCACGGGCTAACTGACTGATCGTCTTACCCGCATCTGCTTTCTGGAGAACCTGGAGTTTGAACTCGTGGGTGAAATGACGGCGATACTAGGACAAGAGGTGCTTCCTCGTTCGGAAGGAAGCTTAACTCTGTGTCCCGTTCAAGGGTGCAGTACAGTTGGAGACCAATGAAAGCAAAGGGTCTCTGATAGTTGGATATTTACAGGACACATCGGGTTCTCGTATTAAATCAGAAGAATGAAAGCCGAACATGACACTGGAAGACCTCCAGGCCAACACCACTATACGTGGCGTATTGCCCGAAAGTCTCGTCACAGTTGTCAGTGTGCAATGGTTTGGCACTGAAGCGCTCGAGTTGACCTACAAGACGCCGACTGGTGAGGTCGCCAACGAGTTACTGTACCGTGACGACGAACAACGACTCGAGGTCGTAGAAGTTGGTCGGCCTTGGAGCTTCGATGGCGACGGTGCTCTGTTCCGCCTGGTCTCAGAGGCTCACCGCATCCGTCTTGCCCACCTGTTTGATCCGGTTCTCGCCGTACATACCTCGGTTGTCGAGCCGCTGCCACATCAGATTACTGCGGTCTACGAGTCCATGTTGCCGAGGCAACCGCTTCGTTTCTTGCTCGCCGATGATCCAGGCGCCGGCAAGACCATCATGGCAGGGCTTCTTATTAAGGAGTTGATCGCCCGCGGCGACATTCAACGGTGTCTTGTCGTGTGCCCTGGCAGTCTGGCAGAGCAATGGCAAGATGAGCTCTATCGCCGGTTCCATCTACCCTTCGAAATCCTGACAAACGATAAACTTGAAGCGGCACGTTCGGGCAACTGGTTCATCGAAGCCAACCTCGTCATAGCGCGGTTGGATAAACTCTCGCGCAACGAGGACGTCCAGCAGAAGCTGCAAGCGCCGGACTGCCGATGGGACCTGGTCGTTTGCGACGAGGCGCACAAGATGTCGGCCTCGTTCTACGGCCGAGAGATCAAGTACACCAAGCGGTACCAATTAGGGCAACTATTATCACGCCTCACCCGACATTTTCTGTTGATGACAGCCACACCGCACAACGGGAAAGAAGAAGACTTTCAACTCTTTATGGCACTCATCGATGGCGACCGTTTTGAAGGACGCTTTCGCGATGGCGTGCATGTCGCCGATGTATCTGACCTGATGCGACGCATGGTGAAGGAGAATCTACTCAAGTTCGACGGAACACCACTATTCCCTGAGCGTGTCGCGTACACTGTCCCCTACAAACTCTCGGTGGCTGAAGCTCATTTGTACCGAGCTGTAACCGAGTACGTGCGGGAGGAGTTCAACCGTGCTGAGGCGCTCAACAACGACAAACGAGCCGGCACGGTCGGGTTCGCTTTGACGATATTACAACGTCGTTTGGCATCTTCACCAGAGGCAATTCACCAGTCTTTACGTCGTCGTCGTGAACGACTGGAAAGTCGTTTGCGGGAGTTGGAAATACTGCAGCGTAGTAGCGAGGCCAACTTCGTATTTGAAGTAGCCGGACCTGAACTTGACACTGAAGACGTTGAGGACCTCGACGAGGCACCCGACGATGAAGTCGAAGCGGCCGAGGAGGAAGTTCTCGATCGTGCGACAGCAGCGCGTTCAATTGACGAACTGAAGGCCGAGATCAAGACGTTAAAGAATCTGGAAAGACTTGCACTGAGTGTACAGCAGAGCGGTACCGACACCAAATGGCGGGAGCTTGCAAACCTTCTCGGTGAGGTTTTCACGGAGGGCGGACTCGCTGGACGAATCGCCGAACCGGACGTGCCGTACGGGTCCGGGGAGATTCCTCAACCAATCTCGTCTTCGAGTCAAAAGCTGGTTGTTTTTACCGAACATCGCGATACGCTGCGCTATCTACACAGTCGAATCACAACATTGCTCGGACGCGAGGAATCCGTCGTTCTTATCCATGGGGGTGTGGGACGGGAGGACCGACTCAAAGTCCAGGAAGCTTTCCGGCACGATCCCGATGTACAAGTGCTTCTTGCCACGGATGCGGCAGGTGAAGGCATTAACCTGCAACGCGCGCATCTGATGGTAAACTATGATCTACCTTGGAACCCCAACCGACTGGAGCAGCGCTTCGGTCGGATTCATCGCATCGGCCAGACCGAAGTTTGTCATCTCTGGAATCTGGTAGCGGAAGAAACGCGCGAGGGCGACGTCTATAGAAAACTCCTCGAGAAGCTGGAGCAAGCGCGTCAGGCCCTCGGCGGACAAGTGTTCGACGTGCTTGGCAAACTCCAGTTCGAGGGACGGCCTCTTCGCGATCTATTGGTAGAAGCGATACGGTACGGCGAGCAACCAGAGGTCCGAGCCCGCCTGACTACAGCGGTCGATCATGCCCTTGACCGTGGCCGGCTTCAGGACCTACTGGAAGAGCGCGCCCTTGTGCACGACGCAATGGATGCGAGCCGCGTTCACCGTATACGCGAAGAGATGGAACGGGCAGAAGCACGTCGTCTGCAACCTCATTACGTCGAATCGTTCTTTCACGAGTCGTTTAAACGACTGGGCGGATCAACCAGACAGCGAGAGACTCGTCGATTTGAGATCACCTACGTTCCTGCACCTGTACGAAACCGGGACCGACTGATTGGCATCAGAGAACCGGTTCTTCCTCGCTATGAGCGCATTGTTTTTGAGAAGTCACTGGTCGCACCCCAGGGCCAGCCACTAGCAGCCTTTATATGTCCGGGGCACCCTTTACTCGATGCGGTGATCGACCTGACGTTGGAACGCAATCGTGATCTTCTGAAACGCGGTACGGTATTAGTCGACGACCGTGATTCGGGCAATAAGCCCCGTGTACTCTTCTATCTCGAGCATGCGATCCAGGATGCGAGTCAAACGCGCTCAGGAGGCCGAAGGGTCGTCTCCAAACGCATGCTCTACGTCGAACTCGATGCTGAAGGCGTGGCGCGGCCCCTCCATCACGCGCCTTATCTCGATTTCCGGCCGCTCACCGAAGACGACCCCGGATTGGAATCTGTACTGGACCGGCCTGAGTGCGCATGGATAGACCGGGAATTGGAAAAGAAGGTGCAAGACTACGCAGTTGCTAAGGTGGTCCCTGAGCATTTGAATGAGATTCGAGACTCGAAGCTTACCCTTATCTCAAAAACGGAAGCCGCAGTAAAGGACCGTCTCACAAAAGAGATTACCTACTGGGATCATCGAGCCGAACAGCTCAAACTACAGGAGCAAGCGGGCAAGACCGCCGCCCATCTTAATTCGGGTGAGGCCCGCAAACGGGCAGATCTACTGCAAGCGCGCCTAAAGAAACGTCTGGAGGAACTCAAACTCGAAGCCCAGATCTCCCCGCTACCTCCTGTTGTGCTGGGAGGATTGCTGGTTGTGCCAAAGGGTCTCATTGATGAGATGGGCGGAAGTATTTCAAAGGGCACAAACACAGCCGTCGATACCCAGGAATCTGCTGCACGGGCACGTAAAATCATCATGGAGGTCGAGCGGAGTCTTGGATTTAAACCAACGGATCGTGAACTCGAGAAGCTGGGATACGACATCGAAAGTATCGTGCCGGAAAGCGGCAAGCTTCGATTTATAGAAGTGAAGGGTCGTGTCAGCGGCGCATCAACGATTACAGTGACGCGTAACGAAATCCTTTGTTCGCTCAATAAACCGGACGACTACATTCTCGCTATCGTGGAGTTCAAGGAAAGTGGTGCCCATGAGGTTCATTACGTACGTGAGCCCTTTAAACGAGAACCGGATTTCGGAGTGACAAGCGTCAACTATCATTTTGGAGAATTGCTCGCGCGTGGAGAGCCCGCAAATTGAACCCTCCTGTTTTTTTCAACGAAATACGTGACAGTGCCAGTCAGCGTTGGGATCAGTTGGAGCAAGATCCCGATCTGGCGGGTCCGTGGCACCAGTTATTTAAACAAGTACAAAGTCCCAGGAATGTTCTATCGGAACTACTCCAGAACGCGGACGACGCGGGTGCAACCGAGGTGTCAGTGCGAGTAGAGAATCGGATGTTTTTTTTCGAGCATAACGGACAAGATTTCATAGAAGAACACTTTAAATCATTATGTCGGTTCGGCTATTCGAACAAAAGATCTCTTCATACCATCGGCTTTCGAGGTGTCGGTTTCAAGAGTACGTTCAGTCTCGGAGATCGTGTAGATCTTTTCACTCCTTCACTTAGTGTTTGCTTTCAACGTAATCGTTTTACTGAGCCACACTGGCTTCACGAATACTGTGAAACTCACGGTCGAACACGTATTCGAGTGCCGATATGTGATATGCACAGGCAGCAGGAAGTCGAAAAGAGTCTTCAAGAATGGCTAAAAAGCCCTGTATCCCTTCTGTTTTTCAGGAACATACGCAGTATGCAAATCGACGACTGCGTGGTTCAATGGGACAGACAAGGGCCAGGGCCGATTCCGCAAAGCGAATGGGTAGTTCACCACAAAAACGATGATGAGCCGTACTTGCTAATTCGGTCCGAGGCCGCTCCGTTTCCGGAGGAAGCACTGACAGAAATCAGGAATGAGCGCATGCTCACGACTGAAGAGGAGTCCGAGTTTCCACCTTGCAGCATCGAGATTGTTTTGGGGATAGAAGGACGGTTGTACGTTGTGCTGCCGACTGGTGTGTTGACCGATCTGCCCTTCGCGTGCAACGCACCGTTTATTCAGGATCCCGCACGCCTCAAAATCAAAGATCCAGAGACTTCACCGACCAACCGGTGGCTACTCAAACGCGCAGGTGAGTTGGCTGCAAACGCCTTTCTTAAATGGCTAAGCCAGTCGGAAGCTCCTGTTTCCGCACGTGCGCGGGCGTACGCGCTGTTCCCGGACCTCGATCGGGAAAATAACTCGATAGAAGGCGTGAGTGGAACGATCACGGAGGAAGCGTTCGAAGCAGTGATAAGGGGACAAGCAGTACTTCTGACTGAAAAGGGCCAATTAGTTCTTAAGAAACAAAGCATAATCATCCCACGACCCATACTCGATGTCTGGGAGCCGGACCAAGCGGTCGCACTTCTGGACGAGGATGCCCGCCCTGCCTTGAATCAGCACATTACACCCGCTGATGGCAGAAAGCTGACGAATTGGGGCTTAGTCGATGAAATATGTAAGCAGGATTTCCTCGATATCCTTCGGTGGAAACAGATTCCGAGGCCAAAGACTTGGCGTCAACTGCTGAATCTATGGATATACATTGCCCCAGAATACACAGGATACCGTTATACAAGCACCAATAACCAATACTATCCACCTATCAACGATATTAGAATCGTTCCTGTTCAAGGTAAGGACGAACTCTATGATGCAAGAGGTATCGTTCGTCTTGGCGAGGAGAAGCTCCTTCGGTCAAAGGAAGACTGGGATTTCCTGGCAAGCCATCTGATCGTCTTGAATCAGAATTGGCCTCGTTTTCTCGCAAAGCAAAGAAGAACATTTGATGAGCAGCAAGACTCCACCATGCAAAAGGGGGTAGCGGATGCCTATGCTGTTCTGGCTCAGATTGAGTTAGACAAAACCAGTGATGTAAACGCGGTGTTCAGAAAAGTTTCTGCTGGCTTCTTCGCTCAAAGTGATGTTTGCATGCAACGATGTACTAGGCTTGCGCAAATCGGAGCGAAACTAGAAGCGGATGTCGGTGATGCGTTCTGCTATTTCACTCGAGACAATAAACTTAGACCCTTAAAAAACGACATACTTTTTGACCGAGATGGCCGGGTAGAAGAGTTGTTGCCAGAACAACAAAGGGAAACACACTTACTTCATCCTGAATACACCACAGAATTCAGTTCTTGTACTCAGGACGAGTGGTTTAAGTGGGTGAATTCGGGCCGTGCCGGCCTTCAAACCTTTGTCCCATTGATCCCCCGAAGGATCAGTGTCTACGGAAAACAGCGCATTGAGCAAGACGCAACGATACGCGGGTTAAAAGACGATCTGAATTACAGATACGTTACCAACAGTTTTTTTGTTGAAGATTGGGACTTCGATAAAACCTACTGGAATTACTGGAAGAATCTAGCTACAGAGGATGAATTTGTATGGGTCAAGGTCATCGATCGGGTGTTCGCGGAGGGGGAGGTATATTGGAACCACGAGAAAACCGCGGAACTATATCAAATCGCCACCACCGGAAGAGAAGCGCGGATTTCAAATGAGCCCCTCGTGCCTACATGGATACTCAGCATGCGAGAATTGCCATGTCTTCTCGATGATCGGGGTTTCCCACGTAAACCGGGAGATCTTCTTCGAAGGACACCCGAGACGGAATCACTTTTAAACGTCGAGCCCTTCGTTCACGGAAGTGTAGATCTTGAAACTACACGCTCCTTGCTCGATCTCCTCGGTGTACAATGTAAGCCGACTAGTCCGGATCGTCTCCTTGACCGCCTGCGCGCATTGGCGAAAGCTGACAGACCTCCAGTCCATGAGGTGGAGAAGTGGTACGGTCGCCTGGACAAGATGATGAATACCTGCTCAAGCGACGAGGTTCAAGAAATCATCAATACATTTCAGATTGAAAAACTGATTCTGACCCAAGATGACGATTGGGCGTCGATTGCGGGGGTTTATCTTTCTTCAGATGAGGAAACTGTACCCGGCGCTGCGGTCATTCGTTCAGGGGTACGCGACCTTTCAATCTGGCGCAAGATAGGCATTGCCGAGCGTCCGACTGCAGAACAGGCCATTAAATGGCTAATGGGACTGCCTTCCGGAGAAGTGCTTTCACAAGAAGACGGACGTCGGGTTCGTGAGTTGTTAAAACGGCATCCAACGCGAATCTGGGAGGAGTGCAAGCACTGGCTTAATCTCGAAGGTGAGTGGGTTCCCGTGGATAGACTATTGTATGGGCTCACCATGCAGTTCCTAGTTCCTTGGGGACATCTGTTTTCCTGGGTCAAACAACAAACCGCTGACCTGCAGCGCTTGCAAGGTGAAGTCACGAGTAGTGCTCCATTTGCTCGGCTGACGCCGTTGGCCGCACAAATCGAGGAACGTATCCAAGAGAGCCTTTTTTCCATCAGCGATCCAGTTGACAAGGAATGGATCAATACCCTTGGCGCTGAATTATTTCATGTTGTGCTCGAGACTGAGGAAGAGACGGACCGAGTTCGTACTCTCGCTGCTTCTCTCGAACAAACACGTTGGTTTGAAACGACAGGGCTTGAAGTCACCCCCTATATAGACGGTAAACCAGCAGGAACAGGCCGCCGGGCTGAAGTAGTCTGGTTTGGACAGACGCTATATGTTGAGTCTTTGTCACACGGGAAGCTTGCACGCCGCGTGCCGGCAGAGATTGGAAGAGTCTTCGGGCGACCTGATATCCAAGCTGCACTCGACTACAGCTACGAACGATCGGTGCAAAACGTGCGCGAGTATCTCAATGAAAACTTCAACCAGTCGGTTGTAACCAACCCTACGAAGCAAAATGCGGAGAACAAGGAAGGCAAATTGGGGAATCTCGAAACAACAGAGTTGGCAAGACTAGGCGAATCCGTTGACGAGACATTAGAAGAGAGCATGAACGGTGACTTGCTTGGAACCGGAGTTGGTCACGAGGAAACAGGACAAAACGTTGGCGACAATTCGACGACGGCCGACGTGATCAACGCGACGAAACCGAACAACCGAGTTCCTAAGAAATCTTCAAAGCCAACTATTATTGAACGATTTGCAAAAGCACTTCACTTTAAGAAGGAGCATGCACAGCGCTTCGTTCACGAAAATGGTAGTTGGATTGGCCGGACGAATGGTATGAGCATTCCATGGGAGTATCGGACCGCGAACGGTAGTCTCGTGCGGTACTACTTGCCTAAAGACCACTGCTTGGAAAGAGAGCCTCTGCAACTCGAAGCAGAAATCTGGAACCTAATCGAACAGAATCCTGAAACATACGCGCTCATACTGACAGACGTTAAGGATTATCCGATCGAAATAACCGGGGCCCAGCTTCGTACCATGCGAGATCAGAGGGAAGTCACCCTTTTCCCAGCAACTTATAGATTGGTATATAGTCATGACCACCACGCATAGAAAGAAGCTCATCGAGGTAGCCCTCCCCCTCGACGCTATCAACACAGCCTCGGCACGAGAGAAGTCTATCCGTCACGGGCATCCGGCCACGTTACATCTGTGGTGGGCACGGCGGCCGTTGGCTGCAGCACGGGCCGTGATTTTCGCGCAAATGGTCGACGATCCTTCAAGTTGGCCAGACCTATTTCCCACTAAGAAAGCGCAAGAAAAGGAGCGTCGGAGGCTCTTTAGCATCATTGAAGCATTAGTAGAATGGAAGAACACCAACAACGAGGAAATACTGCAACAGGCTCGTGACGAGATATGGCGGAGTTGGCGGAGAGCTTGCGCCGAGAATGCCGATCATCCGCACGCTGAAGTGCTATTCGATCGCTACAAGCTCCCTGCCTTCCACGATCCCTTTGCTGGTGGTGGTGCGCTGCCGCTCGAAGCACAAAGGCTGGGCCTCGAAGCACATGGAAGCGACCTCAATCCGGTAGCTGTGCTCATCAACAAGGCTATGATCGAGATCCCGCCGAAGTTTGCTGGAAGACCACCGGTGAACCCAGAAGCTCGACCTGGTGGATTGGCCGAGAAGCGGAAGCTTATCGGACACAACTGGACCAGCGCGAAGGGATTGGCCGAGGACATACACTACTATGGCCAGTGGATGCGCGACGAAGCCGAGAAGCGCATCGGAAACCTGTATCCACAAGTTGAAGTTACAGAGGAGATGGTACGGGAACGTTCTGATCTTGAACGCTACAAAGGTCGCAAATTGACAGTGATCGCGTGGCTTTGGGCTAGGACAGTAAAGAGCCCGAACCCGGCGTTTGCCGATGTCGATGTACCGCTAGTCACTACTTTCATGCTCTCTACGAAGAAAGGAAAGAAGGCATACGTCGAGCCAGTGATTGCGGGAGGGGGCTATAGGTTTACCGTAAAGGAGGGAGAGCCACCGGATGTGGAAGCGACAAAGGTGGGTACCAAGTCTGGAGGTAGTGGTAGCCCCTTTCTCTGTCTAATGTCGGATACACCCATGCCGTTTGAGTTTTTGCGTACAGAGGCAAAATCTGGGCGGATGGGTGCGCGTTTGATGGCTATAGTAGTCGAAGGAGATCGTGGACGAGTTTATTTGACGCCAACGCCAGAGCATGAAGCAATTGCCAAACAATCAGAACCTAAGTGGCGACCTGACACGAGATTACCGGAGCGAGCACTAGGCTTCCGAGTGCAAGAGTACGGTATGACAATGTGGTGCGACCTCTTCACTCGCCGCCAGCTTGTCGCCCTTACCACATTTGCGGACTTGGTGGCCGAAACGGTGGAACGCATCAAGCAGGACGCGTCGGTCAATCTGACTGAGGACAAGCAGGCTTTGCGCGATGGTGGTATTGGGGCGACAGCGTACGCCGAAGCTATTGCCGTCTATTTAAGCTTTGCTGTAGACAAGTGTAGTGACTACTGGTCATCAATTTGTAGTTGGCACAATTCGAAGGAGTTAGTACGTAACACCTTTGGGCGTCAAGCTATCCCAATGGTTTGGGACTACGTAGAAGGAAATCCGTTTTGTGATTCCACTGGTAATTTCATGGCTATGGTTGACTGGATTTGGAAGTCAGTCCAGAAGATGCCAGCGCAGTCACTAGGTTTAGCTAACCAAGCAGATGCCACATCACAAAACCTTAGTATCAACAGAATTGTTTCAACAGACCCCCCTTACTACGACAACATTGGCTACGCTGACCTCTCCGACTTCTTTTACGTATGGTTGCGACACTCTCTCCGTAAGGTCTTCCCCGACCTCTTTGCCACTCTCGTCGTGCCAAAGGCCGAAGAATTGGTTGCTACACCCTACAGGCATGGAAGTAAGGTAAGAGCGGAGGCGTTTTTTCTCGACGGAATGACCAAAGCGATGCACCGTCTCGCCGTACAGGCGCATCCGAGTTTCTCAGTCACGATCTACTATGCATTCAAACAGTCCGAGACTAAAGAAGGCGCGGGTACTTCTAGTACTGGATGGGAGACCTTTCTCGATGCGGTTATCCGCGCTGGCCTAAGTATTTCTGGCACTTGGCCCATGCGGACAGAACTCGGAAATCGCATGATCAGTGCTGGCACCAACGCCCTCGCCTCTAGCATTGTACTCGTCTGTCGCAAATCCCCTGATGACGCACCACTGGCTACCCGGCGCGAGTTTATTAACGCGTTAAGGGCCAGATTGCCCGCCGCTCTCGACAGCCTGCAATCTGGAAATATCGCACCGGTAGATCTTGCCCAAGCTGCTATCGGACCTGGTATGGCAGTATACACCTACTACGCCAAGGTGCTCGACGCCAAGGGACAGCCAGTCTCGGTGCGTGAAGCCCTGGCACTAATCAATCAAGTGCTTGACGAAGTACTGGCAGAGCAGGAGGGTGATTTCGATGCCGACAGCCGCTGGGCACTGGCGTGGTTCGAGCAGCACGGTTTTGGCGAAGGTGAATACGGAGTTGCTGAGACCCTATCCAAGGCCAAGAATACCAGCATCGACGGAATAGTTGAAGGTGGCATCCTAGACTCAAGGGCGGGCAAAGTGAGGTTGTTGCGCCCAGAGGAGTTGGTCGACGATTGGGACCCAGCAACTGACAACAGGATCTCCGTGTGGGAGGCAGTTCACCGCATGATTCGAGCACACGAAACTAGTGGTGAGGAGGGAGCGGCTCAGCTAGTGGCCCGTCTCGGTGCCTGGGCGGATGTCGCTCGCGAACTGGCCTACCATCTCTTTAACGTCTGCGAGCGCAGAGGCCGAGCCGCCGAAGCACTTTCCTACAACAGTTTAGTACAGAGTTGGCCCGAGATTACCCGCCTTTCGAGACAGAAAGAACCTGGCGAGCAAGAAAGTCTATTTGATGACGTAGATATCTGATGGGTGAAAGTAAGGGTTTCATTGGGATTCGAATATCAAGCGACTGAAATCAACAAAGTATTGGTGCACGAACTGCATGCGGTGGTTAGATTTATCGGCCAAGACCGAGCGTAAAGTAAATGCGATATATACTGAGTATCGAGACTAAGAGGTAAACTATGGCAATCACCAACCAGGAACGCGTCGGCAACGCACTTGGGTTGCTTCAAAAGGGATTGGCCCCTTTTGTAAAGCGTGAATTTGAGAACTCGCACGGCGCACAATGGTATGCCGAAGCCAAGAACTATCTCAGTGATGATCATCTGCGAGATAGCGATTCGATCCACGAGTGGGACGTTGCGGCACTTCTCAAACTGATGTGGGAATCCTGGAACGTCGTTTTTCGTCAAACACTTGGCCGGACTGAGCGCAGTCTGGTGAGCGAGCTACGTGATCAACGGAATCAATGGGCGCACCAACGGCCTTTTTCCAGCGATGACGCTTACCGTGTATTGGATTCGACCGATCGGCTACTAACGGCCGTATCGGCGCCGCAAACGGTCGAGCTAGAGAAGTTCAAGATGGAACTGCTTCGTGTACGATTCGACGAACAAGCGCGCGGAGAACGCCGCAAGCAGACAAGTCTGGCAATCGAAAGTGCAACGGTAGCCGGTTTGAAGCCGTGGCGGGAAGTCGTCACACCCCACGAGGATGTCGCAAGCGGGCAATATCAACAGGCAGAATTTGCGGCTGACCTGTGGCAAGTGCACTTGGGCGAGGGCACAGATGAATACCGCGATCCGGTCGAGTTCTTTAGACGCACATTCCTTACAGAAAGTTTGAAAGGCTTGCTTGCCGGGGCAATTCAGCGCCTCTCAGGCAACGGAGGCGATCCGGTCGTCAATCTCCAGACCAACTTCGGAGGTGGTAAGACCCACTCGATGTTGGCGTTATATCACCTTTTCTCAGGGTCAATTTCAAAGGAACTGGACGAAATCGGTACTGTTTTGCAAGAGACGGACACAAACGAACTCGTAACGGCACGGCGAGTAGTGCTGGTTGGAAACAAGATTTCACCAGGGAATCCGGTCACCAAACCAGATGGTACGGTCATTCGTACACTTTGGGGTGAATTGGCATGGCAGTTGGGAGGGAAGAAGGCCTTCGATCAGGTTGCGGCCGACGACAGAAACGCTACAAATCCCGGCGACGTACTTCGGAATCTCTTCAACGAATATGGCCCGTGCCTGATACTGATTGATGAGTGGGTTGCCTACGCACGGCAGTTGCATAGTGAAAGCGACCTCCCCGCTGGAGGTTTCGAGACACAGTTCACATTTGCACAGGCACTTACGGAATCTGTCAAACTTGCTGATAACTGTTTGTTGGTGATTAGCTTGCCGGCGTCGGATACGACAGGATCACCCCACACCCAGGCCGATGATACCGAGGTCGGCGGTCAACGTGGTCGTGAGGCACTCGTTCGGTTGCAGAACGTCGTGGGGCGTATCGCGTCGTCCTGGCGGCCAGCAAGTGCCGAGGAAAGCTTTGAGATTGTGCGCCGTCGGCTATTTGAGCCTTTCACGGAACCCGTGCAGTTCAAGGATCGTGATGTTATTGCCCGCGCGTTTGCAGATCTTTATCGGACACAACACCAGGAGTTTCCCCTCGAATGTCGGGATGCGGACTATGAAAAGCGAATCAAGGCGGCTTATCCGATACATCCTGAGATATTCGACCGCCTTTACACGGACTGGTCCACGTTGGTGAAGTTCCAACGCACCCGTGGTGTGTTGCGACTCATGGCAGCCGTAATACACAGTCTATGGGAGAAAGGTGACCGAAATCCTCTGATATTGCCGGCGAATATCGCGATTGACGAGAGGCGCGTACAATTTGAACTGACCAGATATCTCGCTGATAACTGGGTACCAGTGATCGAGAAGGACGTAGACGGTCCCGAATCGTTGCCATTCCAATTGGACGGTCAGGTCCTCAACCTCGGGAAATTCAGCGCTTCCAGACGGGTTGCCCGTACAATCTATCTCGGATCTGCACCCACTGCAGATGCAGCGCATCGCGGTCTCGAGGACCGTCGCGTCAAACTCGGCTGTGTTATGCCCGGGGAGTCGCCAGCGGTGTTCGGCGATGCGCTCAGGCGACTGTCGGGTGCGGCGACATATCTCTACCAGGACGGTCCCCGCTACTGGTATTCAACACAACCAACCGTGTCTAAACTTGCGGAGGATCGTGCCGAACAGTTGAAGCGGCATCCCGACAGGGTTACCGAAGAACTTGGTTTGCGACTTAGATCCGATCTCCGAAATGCGGGCGACTTCAGTCGCATTCATCCCCTCCCGCAGTCCAGTCAAGATATCCCTGATGACCGTGACGCTCGATTAGTTGTACTAGGCGTGGACAGAGCCTACAGCAAAGAACAAGGAAATCCCGCGGAAACAGCTGCGAATGCCATTTTGGAGTCGAGAGGCAGCACACCACGGATATATCGAAATTCACTCGTATTTCTGGCTGCAGACTCCACGAGACTGCAGGATCTTGATGAAGCGGTCAGGCAGTACCTGGCATGGAAATCGATTCTGGCAGAGCGCGAACAACTAGACCTTTCACTTTACCAGGTCAAGCAGGCTGAGACGCAAAAGGAAGCGGCATCCAGTGCGATTTCCGCCCGTCTCCCAGAGACGTACCAGTGGCTCCTGGTACCGGTTCAGGATCGCACCGATACCCCAATCGAGTGGCAGGCCATGCGATTGTCGGGTCAGGATTCATTAGCAGTGCGAGCTGGAAAAAAGCTAAGGGGCGATGAGTTGTTGATTAACAGCTTGGCCTCCTCGCGTCTAAGGATGGAACTCGATCGCGTACCGCTCTGGCGCGGCGACCACGTGTCGATCAGACAGATCCTCGAGGACTTTGCAAAATACCCCTATCTCCCTAGAATCAGGGACTCAAGGGTGCTTCTAAATGCAATCGCCGACGGAATTGCCTTACTCACCTGGGAACAGGATGCGTTTGCATACGCAGACAGTTTTGACGAAGACACTAAGCGTTTTCGCGGACTGCGTGTCGGGCTAGCCGTTTCACTATTGGATGAAGAAGCTTCGGGGTTGCTCGTCAAGCCTGGTATCGCCCGTCAACAGCTCAATGCCGAGACGAAACAACCGGCCGGCAACGGTGGAGATTCGGGTGGGGAGTCTAATGGAGACGGCACCAACAATGGTGGGGAATCGGGTAATGGTGAAGTCCCGCCCGTGACGCCTCCAACAACGCAACCTAAGCGTTTCCATGGGACGGTTGCCCTTGATTCAGCACGTGTGGGAAGGGACGCAAGCCAGATTGCAGAAGAGGTGATAGCTCATCTTTCCAGTTTGGTAGGAGCCAAAGTAACGGTTACCCTCGAGATATCAGCGGAGGTTCCTGATGGTACGCCGGACCATGTCGTCCGCACGGTCACAGAGAACAGCCGTACATTGAAGTTTACCAATCAGGATTTTGAGATGGAATAGACGGGCCTCATTTAAATACACGGAAGGCTTTCCACTAATGGATATCTCCACCATTCTCGCTCATATTGACAGCGGCCATATCGCGTTGCCCGAGTTTCAACGCGGTTACGTCTGGAATCGAGACCAAGTCCGTGGGCTTTTTGAGTCACTCTATCGTCGTCATCCAGTTGGGGGCCTGTTGGTTTGGGTGACCGCATCCGAGGGTGCCGACCACCGTGGAGAAAGCCAACTGGCGCCGGGTGTAGTAAAGCTCCTTCTGGACGGCCAACAGCGCATGACGTCTCTATACGGCGTTGTGCGCGGACACGCCCCAGCGTTCTTCGACGGTAACGAAAAGACGTTCACTGGTCTTTACTTTCATCTCGAAGACGAAAGTTTCACCTTCTATCAACCGATGAGAATGGCTGATGACGCGTTGTGGATCGATGTATCCGAACTGATGGGGAAAGGTAATGCTGGAATAGGGGAATACTACACCCGTTTGTCATCTCATCCTGAAAAATCACAGCGGATGGGTGACTATATAGCCCGTCTTAATCAACTTCTTTCAATCCTCAATATAGAATTGCATATCGATGAGGTAACTGGTGCAGATAAGTCACTGGATGTAGTTGTCGATATCTTTAATCGGGTAAACAGTGGAGGAACGAAGTTGTCCAAGGGTGATCTGGCACTAGCCAAAATCTGTGCCGAATGGCCCGAGGCTCGAGGTGAGATGAAAAACCAGCTCCAGACTTGGTCTGATGCAGGTTTCGACTTCGATCTCGATTGGCTCCTCAGGTCGGTGAATACCGTGGTCACCGGGGAAGCTAGATTCATCTACCTTCATGACAAAGGCACTCAGGAGATCAAGGATGGTCTTGCCAAAGCAACCAAGAACATAGACAAGGCCCTCAACATGATAAGCGGTCGCTTGGGTCTGGATCATGATCGTGTGTTATTCGGAAGATTCGCCATTCCCGTGATGGTCCGTTACTTGGATCAGCGTAACGAACCCCTGAATGAATTCGAGCGTGACAAACTGCTGTTCTGGTATCTACAGTCGGGCATGTGGGGTCGTTTCTCTGGCTCGACTGAGTCCGTTATCGATCAAGACCTTTCCGCCATTGAGCAGATTTCTGGAGGGTTGGACAGGTTGATCGAACAGCTTCGTGTGTGGCACGGCAGTCTCGATGTAGAACCAGCACATTTTCACGGATGGAGTCTAGGAGCGCGGTTTTACCCCGTGCTTTACATGCTAACCCGCATGGGTGAGTCCAGGGACTGGGGCACCGGTTTGCCACTCAAAGCCGGCCTATTGGGGCATATGAATGCCTTGGAAGTTCATCATATTTTCCCAAAATCACGTCTATATCGTGCCAATTACAACCGGCCTGAAGTCAATGCGCTAGCCAATTTCTGCTTCCTGACGAAAGATACAAACCTTGCAATCAGCGACCAATTACCGGAGAACTACTTCCCGCAAGTTGAAGCAGCACAACCGGGCTCGCTAGCATCGCAGTGGATCCCAACAGATCCGAATCTTTGGAAGGTGGAAAACTACCTCGAGTTTCTTGAGGCGAGAAGAAGATTGCTTGCGGAAGAAACGAATCGAAGACTTACAGACCTACTCCATGGTGATACCCGCTGGCTGGAAAGCCGGCCATCGACAGTAAGTAGTCCAGAACCCGTGAGCCAAGTCGAAATACTTGGTGGTATTTCTGGCGATGTGGAGGAACTGGTATTGGAAGAGCTCCAAAAGTGGGTTGAAGATCAAGGGCTTCCTCGAGGCATCCTGGCATACGACTTCGCTGATGATTCAACCGGTGTACAGAAAGCGGTATTCGACCTTGCATGGCCCAATGGAATTCAACAGGAACTTAGCCAACGGGTGGCCGTACTCCTTAACGAGCCTACAGAGGTCGTCCTTCTTGCAAACAGGGCAGGTTTCCGATGCTTTACAGATCCCACGGATTTCAAGAAATACGTGTTAGATGAGGTATTATCGCAATCGACTCTGGTATATGGAGTTGACGCGGTTTAGTGGCCACGTAGGTTCTTGCGTTTGACAAATAGCATCCCACCCAGATCCCGCAGCAAACCATCTCCTACTGAGCATGAGCAGGAATTCAGGGATCAGAGATATCAATGGACCGCCTGACCCTGACTCCATTCGATTTCTCCAGAGCCATATCAAGAGTTACTAGATCATCTACCGTATCCAACACGATATTCCCGTTGACCAGATCCTGGTAACAGCAAAAACTACAAATGCCTCCGAAATTTGAGGATCTGCGTGTTGATCAATTCCTGCCGAAACCAGATCAAATTGTCTCAGGGTCGCTCCTATCCCGCAAAAGGCTTTCCTCCCACCGATCGAATTCCTGATCGCCCTCACAAATTCCACATTACGCTGGTCGATCGGAATTATCACTATAGGAGCCGGAGTATTTCCGACTGAATAAAAAAACCATCTGAGTTAACCTGGTAACATACACCTGAAAGGCCATAAATTATGAATGCCGATAAATCACGAGATACAGATATGCTATTGGATGAGGTGTTTTTCAAGGACGAGAATGTTAAGAGCAGGTTATTCGGTCTTGAGAAAACCGAAGTTAGCATATACAAACTTATCGACCATTCCTACAAACGGATGTCGGAGTTTGATGCAGAATCCAGATTCATGCGAAGGGTTGTATATGGAATGGGTACTGCGATAATCGGCGGGTTGATTACGATCATATTTCAACTGTGGCGGGGTTAAAGGAGGCTTCGTCTGGTGGATGAGAAAGGTCGGCTTATCGACCCTCAAAAGGCCGATATATTGAAAAGCAAGATTCTGGATCTGCTAACCGATGAAGAGATCGAGATCCTTGGTATTGAAATCGATATCAGACTTAGGAACGGATACCGGGACAAAGTCTGGTACGGTTGGAAAACCCCTCATCCCTCGTAACTGATCCCAATATGAAAGAGGATACCAATGAACTGGTTTTCTAAGAATTTCGGTCGATCCGCAAACGTGTTCGGCAACATCCCGAAACTGTGGACCGAAACGAACAATCTTCTCATTGAAATCAAAGGCAGCTTGGAAAAAATCGAATCCGATGTATCCGACCTGAAGTCCGACGTGGCTGAAATCAAGGCAATCTTGCGAGAAAAGTCGTAGATCCAGAGGGTTTCAAATCAGCTGGCAAAGATTGAAGGTTTTTGATCCTGGAACTACCCCGGAACTACCAGGTATGCGCGTCGTCACGAATCGTCGTCAAGATTCATCGTCACGTTTCATTCCGGTATTCATTGCGACGCTGAATTCGAACGCTCCACCGCCTCCACCACCGCGGCAGCCAGGACCGCCGGCTCATCCGTCCCGATGCGACAGGTCTTGCCGCTCTTCATCTTCAGTTCCACTGCCTCCAGTCCTGATACGTTGTATAGCCAGCCCCGTGGCGTAAGCCGGATCCCCCATCCGTATAGCCAGGAATTTCTGACCGGCCTGCAGGAATCGATCTCATCTAGTGGGAAGCGCTTTCGGATCAGGCCGATGCCAAAACTGATGCGGAGGTCCTGGTCATCGATCTCGACGGTCAGGTTGTAAAACAGCATCAGGATCCCCAGCAGGAAAATCAGGATCATCCAGGCGATCGGTGCCGCTCCGGCTACCCACGCGGGCAGAAAGGTCAACGGCGAGATGGCGATAATGATGACGACGTTGACCGTGCCGAACTGGGTGTGGCGATAGGTACTCATTGCAATTCATCCTGCCAGGGTTTGATCCACAGACCTGCCAGCTTGCCGTCCCGGTCGAGGACGACGCGCACCTCGGGCACATTCGGCGCAGCCCCGTACCGGCCCTTGAAGCGATGGATCAGCAGGTGCGGCTGGCTGTCCATGAATCGGGTTTCGATGTAGTCCAGCCCCTCGAAGGCGCCGAACAATTGCCGTATGGTTCGATGGTTCTGGCGTTGTGCTTCCGCAGTGAAACCATTGCGAAATTCCTCGGTGGCCTCCTCTGGTCCCAGGGCTTCAAAGCGGCCCTGTTCGTGGCCCTCGAGGATGCCTGTGGCCAGTTGCGAGGCCAGCTGGCGTTGATCGGACTGGACGGGCACGCTGGCAACGTTACGGTTAGCGATAGCGCCCTGTAAGAATTGTCCCGTCACACCGGTGGCGACCTCACTCAAAGCGATCGCGACGACAAATACGGTAATCGCCCAGCCACCGGTGACATTACACGAAACGGAAAAGGCGCGGTACATCAGCAGCACGATCCAGATCAGCAGCAACACCATCACCGTGCCTATCGCAGTGAGGGCCGTAAGCTGTCCGACCGTGAAATGCGAAGCGCCCTGTGCAATCAAAGAGGTCGTGAGGTCGCGAAAGGGCGGCGATATCACGATGAACGCCACGAGCAGTCCTGGCGCACGGGCCAGGGCCTGGGTGCCGAGGACGTCGATGAGGCGAACGCGGCTACGGCTGAGACCGTGGCCGGCAAGGTAAAGCAGGGCGCCAGGTACGATCCATGCCGTAAGGCCCTGCGTTATGGCGAGCCAGATTGGCGTCGGCGTCGAAAGCTGGAAGGAAAGCGTGCCCGTGTAACGGTAATCGAATGCGCCGCCAAGCGCGGCTGTCAAGACGATGCATGCCAGTCCCCAGGCCAGCGCCGGGCCGCCGGCCAGGTAGTGGAAGGGATTGAACAGCCATATGCGCCAGGCTGAAGTCGTGCGTGTGTGGGAAGCGAGGGTGTTGGAAGCGTCCATGCCTGGCCTCCTTCTACGTAATGCGCATCGAAATGTTTAACGATATGCACATCAGAAGTTGCTTGCTTCGCCGAGATCTTCCCCTGGTTGGTCCGCCGCCAGCGAAGCCAGATGTTCGACCAGGTCATCGAGGCGGTTCCGCAGCGTGGGGTAGGAGACGCCGTAGCGTTCGGCCATGTCCTTGAGATTACCGCCGGTCTGGAGGAAGCAGAGCACGAAGGCCTGATCTTCCGGGGCAAGCCTGGCTAACGGCGGCAGATGAAAACCGCCGATTACGGCCGTATCGCACTCGGTGCAGTCCAGGCGGGTGACCTTCAAGGCCGCGGCACAGCCCGGGCAATGGGCAGGTAAACGCGGGTTCGGTATCCGATCCGTGTCTTTATTCGAATTGGTGTCGCTGGTCATGGTCATAGGATGTCCACGGTTCGTTGTTCTTTTTCATTATCGATTAAAAGATGAACCAATGTTCATATAAACGCAAGTATAATTTATATAAATCAAAGTGAGATATAAATTATAGTAAGTAAATATCGTATTTGTGATGCGAAGAGATGATCACAAACATGGTTTCTACCGAAGCCAACCGCCTTTGAAGAAAGTAAAACACGAGATCACTTGTACGCTTTGCTACTGATACAATTACAGGGCGTTGATCCGGGGGATTCGCAGCGCCGATCCCCGAAGGTGGGCTACAGTACGAACGTATCCGAGAGCCGAATGCAACCCCGAGCGTTGGCCGCGTCCCGCATGCAATTAGGTATGATCAATGAGTCCCGGTACAAACCGAAAGGACTGGTGCGATGAACAATCCCAAAAGCAAACGCCCACCCGGCGATACCGGGATGAGTTCACGGGAAATCGAGGCGTCCATCAGGCGGATCGAAGACGATCTGTATTTCGGGTCGGACAACATCATGATCCGCCTGACCAGGATCGAGGAAAAACTGGAGCATGTGACCACCCGAGATGATCTGAAGGCGTTTGCCACACGGGAGGATTTAAAGACTTTTGCCACCCGGGATCATTTGAAGGCATTCGCTACGCGTGATGATCTGAAGGCATTTGCCACAAAGGACGATCTAAAGGCATTCGCAACACGGGATGATCTAAACGCATTCGCCACGCGAGATGATCTGAAGGCATTTGCCACAAAGGATGATCTGAAGGCGTTCGCCACGCGAGATCATTTGAAGGCATTCGCTACGCGTGATGATCTGAAGGCGTTTGCCACAAAGGAGGATCAAAAGACTTTTGCCACCCAAGATCATTTGAAGGTATTCGCAACCCGAGAAGACCTTGCAAACCTGAAGATCAGTATGATCAGGTGGTCTGTGGGAAGCATGCTCGCACTGACGGGAACTGTCGTTACTGCGTTCAAGTTTTTCCTGCCATGAATCGTCACTTACAAACAGAAATCGGAGGTTCGTTGTACAAAAACACGGTTCCAGGCAGATACACATAACTCAAGGATAGACACGATGTCGGAGTTTGATATAGATGAGATTATATCGGATCTGAAATCCCACTTGAACAATCGATTTAGATGGACTGTTGTTACTTTTGTAGCCTGCTCGGTGATTTTCTTGACCGTAATGAAGCTAACCTGACCGGGCAAGGCAACGACCCGTCACATCTCCGCCGTTCCCACGACCGTATCCGAAAACACGACGTGACCCCACATCTCGGGGACGTGCATGTTGATCACGCCCTGCGGCGACCAGACCCAATTGTCGCAGGGCACGCCTTCTTTCCGCAGGTATCCGTCCTTGTAGCGCTCGAACTCCCACTCGACCCGCGAGAAGTTAACCCGCCAGCTATCCCCGGGCTTCGGCGGGCAGTTCACGCCGGCGTACTCGGCCATGCTGGTCCAGGGGAAGGCGATTTCGGTGGACCACCCGCGGTCCACGTCGTGGGAGCAGTTGACGGTGCCGTCGATGTGGACGGCGTGGCGCACGCCCTCGAAGTCCCAGTCGTGATCCGCCTTGCCGCCCTTGTTATATGGCTTGGGCAGGTACAGGTCCCAGACAGCGTTCAGGGGGTTGATCTCGAACTCCATGTAGTGGTTGGTGTCCCCGTCGGGATCGATGAACACCTCGAAGTCGTTGTCGTGGCAGATGATCGAATCCCGCTTGGTCAGCGTGCCCCACACATCCGGCTCCTCCATGTCCGCCGCCACGTAGAAGTACTCGTCGTCCCACAGCATCATGGCACGCGTGCCGAACCGGGGGATGGGCTTGAGGTCGCCTTCGATGTCGACGAAGAGGTCGGTGCGGGGCGCTCGGATCCAGGACGGGTCGCTGAGCTTTCCGTCGATGGCGATGGGACCGCAGGCGCGGTAACAGGTGTAAGTCTTGGGGACGATGTCAGGTGATGGCGAGTCAGACATTTCGATCCTTTCTATCGCTCAGGTCCGCATGAACGAGTCGATGGGTTTATAGCCGCATGCTGGCTGATGACTGCGTGATAGCTTACCCCCGCACGCCAGCTCACGCACGCAGGCCCGATTGCGATTCGAATCCCAGCAGTCGCTTCAGGGTGGGCGTCGCCCGTTCGACGACCTCGGGGCTCGCCAACCTGTACTGGTCCTGCTGCGGTTTCATGAAAGAGCGGCAGAAGAACCCCAGCAGGATCATCCGCTCCTGACTGGTGCGGTTGGCGCCACTGCTGTGCCAGGTCGCGCCGTGGATGATGACGATATCGCCTTTGCGGGCATCGAGCTGGATGACGTCGTCGTATGCTGTTTCCGGATCGGGCGGGGTCCCGCGCCTGTAGCTGCCCGGCACGAGGCGCGTGGCCCCGTTCTCGGGCGTGAAGTCGTCGAGCACGAAAATCGTGTTGGAGCAGAAGGCGAAGGGAGGTGTGGGCTGCGGGAAACGCCCGAGCGGGAAATCGACGTGCAGACCGCCGGCCGGTGCGCCAGGGCCGATGAGATTTACGGTAAAACTGCTCAGAATGCAGTCGTCGCCCAGCAGGTGCTCATGGAGCGCAAGTACCTGGGGCAGTTGGATCATCTCCTCGTAGATTCGGCCCTTGTTGACCAGGTTCCACACCCGTTGCGCCTGCCCGTCGAAGTAGACGTGTTCCCCGCTGCCGGCCTTCTCTTCGGCGATCAACTCGGCCGAACGGTCGCGCAGCGCATTGGCCTGTACCGGGGTCAACGCCTCCTTGAGCACGACGTAACCGTGTTCGTCGAGATGGGCTTTGGCGTCCTCCAGCTTCATCCTAGCTACTCTCGTACGGCACCGAGATACCTTCGACGAACTCGGGCTCGTCCATGTCGGCCGTCATGTAGACGTGGCTGCCCTTCCGGTCGCTTGTGGTCCCCGCCATGTGGGCGCCGCTGGCGTCCAGGGAGATGATCTGCACGCCGCCCACGCGCTGTGAATCGAGCTCGTTCATGTCCCGCAGTCCTTCCGCCGTGGCCTCTTCCAGGGACATGCCCATCTTCATGTAGGTCACCACGTTCCGGGCTGCGCCGGTCCGTATGGCCAGCTCGCCGGTACCCGTACAGGCCGCGGCGCCGTAGCGGTTGTCGGCGAAACCACCCGCGCTGATGACCGGGGAATCCCCCAGGCGGCCCGGGTACTTCCACCCCCAGCCGCTCGTGCTGACGCCCACGCAGATGTCGCCCTTGCCGTCCTGCGCGATGAAGTTGGTCGTGCCGCCGGCCTTCTGCGGATCCACGGCCAGATGGCTCAGTTTCCAGAGCTCGTTGGTATGCTGGAGTTCTTCCGGGTCGTCGATCCCGAGCTGCTCGCGCACGTGCTTCGCGTAGATCTCGGGCATCTCGGGGTCCACGTAGGTGCTCTTCTCGAAGCCCATTTCGCTGGCGAACCGTTCCGCGCCGTCCCCCACGAGAAAGACGTGGATCAGCTTCTCCATGACGCAGCGGGCGATCGAGATCGGGTGATCGTAGCCCGTCACCGCGCCCACCGCGCCCACGTCGCGCGTCCGGCCGTCCATGATGAGGGCGTCCAGCTGGGGATAGCCCAGGATGTTGGGATAGCCGTGGAGGCCGACGCTGCGGTCCGGCCGGTGCACCTCGACCTCCCGGATGCCGATCTCGATGGCGTCCACCGCGGTCTTGCCTTCCTTGAGCGCGGCCACCGCCTGCCGGATGCCCACGTCGCCGTTGTTCGTAGCCATGACGATCATTGCATAGTCCTTGCTTTATGGTGCTTGCTTAGAGGGTTGGAATGGTGTTTTCCAGTGCATTGTAACGAGGAGGAAATAAAATGCAAAGTGTTATTATCGAGCGGCCTGACCGTGAAATGACCGTGAAATGACCGTGAAATGACCATGGAAGCCCGGAAGGTAATATTCCTTGATATTTCCCCTTGTTTCCTTATCGTGATATTCAGATTGCGAAGACCCTGACCGCGCCTCTCCAGCTCGCTTGATTCCGGGTCTGCGCACATAGGAAGGCTGGCTGCGTTTGATCGTCTGGATCCGCATCGGGACACTCGAATCCTACAACAAGGACGGCCGCGACTTCTGGCTGAAGAGACGGCTCGAAGAGGTATCCGGGCAGCCGTGCCTGGTGCTGCACCAGGAGCAGATGACGCCGGAGATCGTCGCACCGCTCAAGCCCCGGGCCATGCTGCTCAGCGGCGCCGGGACCTTCTTTCAGCACTTCAGACCGGAGACATTCTACGGTTTCGAAGACACGCTGAACGCGATGGCGGACGTGCCCACCATGGGACTGTGCGCCAGCCACCAGCTCATGGGGTTCATGTTCAATAACGGTTTCCGCAACCTGACGAAACTCGAAGACGAGATGATGCGGCCGCTTCGGCCCGGCGAACCCGATGTGCTTGATCCGAATCCCGACGCACTTGGCTACTTTTGCGAAGAGGGATTCTACCCGGTGAATCCGGTGCAGTCCGATCCGCTGTTCGACGAGCTGCCCGACCCGGTGGTCGTCCGGCAGTCCCATTATGCGGAGATGAAGACCGTGCCGCCGGGCTTCGACCTCATCGCTTCGAACGAAAACTGCCGGATCCAGGCGATCAGGCACCGGGAACGGCCCCTGTACGGCACGCAGTTTCACCCGGAATACTATATCGACGTCTACCCCCACGGCCGGAAGATCCTGGAGAACTTCTTTCGCGTGGCCGGGGTGCTTTAACTCTACACGCAGCCGTGCTTTAGCGGTACGCGCGGCCGTGCTTCGAAGCGTTGCACCAGGAGGAGTCAATGTCCATTCAGCAATTCGGCATGAGCGAACTGGCCCGGTTTGCCGAGGAAGGCTATCTGCGCCTGGGCCGGGTGGCTTCCGACGAACATCTGCGGGCGATGTGCGACCGCATCGACGATATCATGCTGGGCAAGGTCCGCTACGAGGGCATGCCCATGCAGCGCGATACGGACACAGGCGAGTACGGCGAACTGCCGACGAAGACCTACGAGGAAAGCGAGGAAACGCTCGCATACCGGCGCATCGACGATCTGCAGCTGGACCCGCTGTATCTTGGATACATGCAACACCCGTTTTTCCTGGAGGTCACGGAGGCCCTAATCGGTCCGAACGTCTCCATCTTCCGGGCCATGTTCATGAACAAACCGGCCGAGCACGGCACCCATCTCCCCTGGCACCAGGACGTGGGCATCGGGTGGGGGCTGGATTCGAACCCGGAGACGACCGTCTGGACCGCCCTCGATGCGGCGACGGTCGAGAACGGCTGCATGCAGGTGGTGGTGGGCAGTCACAAGCACGGTGTGATCAACGAGATGCACTTCCCGACGGAGGCCGACCAGGCCAGGTATGCGCGGGAGGAAGACACCATCCACCTCGAGGCGAAGGCGGGCGAGGCCATCCTCCTGAACAACCTGCTCCTGCACCGGTCTGCGCGGAATCCCACGGGCAACCCTCGGCGAGCGATCAGCATCGCGTACATGGACGCGTCCACGCGGGCGGTCAAGACGGGCGAGACCTTCCCCGTCATCTTCGGTAAAGGGGCGCTGACCGGCGGTGAGCTTTTAGAAGATGAGCAGAACAATGGTGAGCAGGCCGCAAACGTACTCGAGGAGAGTCGGCAGTGAGATTGAAGGATAAGACCGCGCTCATCACGGGCGGTGGAACGGGCATCGGAGCCGCCACGGCGAGGCTTTTTGCCGAGGAAGGCGCCGCGGTCGGTATCACGGGCCGCCGCGAAGCGCCACTCAATGAAGTGGCGGGAGAAATAAAGGCTGCCGGCGGACGGGCGTTGGCCGTCACCGGAGACGTAGCCATTACCGCGGACTGTCAGCGCATGGTCGAAGAAACGGAGGCTGCCTTCGGCCAGATCGGTGTGCTGGTGAACAACGCGGGCACGTCGACGTTGACGAGAGCCGATGAGATCAGCGACGAACTATGGGACGAGACGATCGGGACCAATCTGTCGGGCGCGTTCCGTCTCATCCGGGCGGTCCTGCCCGGGATGATTTCACAGGGCTCCGGGAGTATCGTCAATGTCAGCTCCGTCCTCGGGCAAACGGGCATGAAGGGGGCGGCAGCCTATGGCGCGTCCAAGGCGGGCCTCGACCAGTTGACGCGCGTCCTGGCCGTCGAGTACGCCGACCGAGGCATACGGGTGAATTCCGTGGCTCCTGCCTGGGTACACACCCCCATGAACAAGTCGGTGCGGGACCACGCGAGCATGTACGATCGGTTGAAGAAGCGCCATCCTATGGGCCGGTTCGGCACGCCTGACGAGATAGCACGCGCCATCCTGCACCTTGCCTCCGACGAGGCCGCCTGGACGACGGGCGCCGTGTTGACGGTAGACGGGGGATGGACGGCGGTCTAGCGGTTTGGGATCAGCAACCCGTGAAAGGCAAGCATGAAGCCCACCTTCGTCCTGGCGGTTGCCAGCGTCCTGGTGGTCGCCGGCTTGTTGGCTGCAGCATGTAATGAGCCCGTTCTGCGTACGCAAACTCCTGTTGCCGGCAGCGTGTCCTTATCGATCACGAAGTTGAACGTTGTCGACGGACGCACGGAAGCAACCGTTCAGGTTTTCGTCCGCGACGAGCACGGGATCCTGCTTCAGGGGATACCGGTAAAATGGTCGCATTCATGCGACGCGCCTTACATCAGCAGAGAGGGATATGTCACGGTGACGACAAGCGGCGATACTACGCATATCAGAGGGATCGTGCCCCATGTCCGGTGCGTGATCACCGCCGAGGCAAACGGTGTCACGACTGAATTGAATATCAGTCTGTGACCTTCACGTAGTATAAAGAAGACAGTCTATTTCGGAGCGCATCATGGGTCTCAGAACGGCGGAACAATACCTGGAAGGCTTGCGGGACGGCAGGACCATCTACTTTCGCGGCGAGCGGGTGCCCGATCTCATGGAACACCCGGAACTGCGCGCAGGCGCCGAGCACACGGCGCTGGATTACCACCTGGCCGAGGACGAGGAACACCGCGACCTGTTCACCGCCCAGTGTCCCGAGACGGGCGAACGCGTCAGCCGCTACTTCATCCCGCCCGCCAACACGGAAGATCTGCTCAGGCGCCGGGAGATGATCGAGACGAGCACCCGCGAGGGCAGCGGCGTGGTCCTGCTCATCAAGGAGATCGGCACGGACGCGCTGTTTTCCATGCGGCTCGTCGCGCGGCAGATCGACGAGAAGTACGGCACCGGATACCTGGACCGCGTGAAGAACTACCACGCCCAATGCCGCGACCGCGACTTGAGCCTGGCCGTGGCGCAGACGGACGCCAAGGGAGATCGCAGCCGCCTGCCGTCCCAGCAGACCCATCCCGACTACTACGTGCGCATCGTCGAGCGCCGGCCCGACGGCATCGTGGTCCGGGGCGCGAAAGCCCATACCACGGGCACCGCCTTCGTCGACGACGTGATCGTGCTGCCCACGCGGGCGATTTCCGAGGAAGACAAAGACTATGCCGTGGCATTCTCCGTGCCCGTCAACACGCCGGGCGTCCGGCTCATCGCCAGTCCCTTCGGGTTCTCGGGCGAAAGCACCTATCACCACCCGGTCAGCTCGAAGCATCACCTGGTCGAAACCCTGACCGTGTTCGACGACGTATTCGTGCCGAACGAGCGCGTCTTCCTGGCCGGCGAGTGGGACTTCGCCGGGGTGCTGGCGAACACCTTCGTGGAGTTCCACCGGTTCACGGCCGTGTCCTACAAGCCGCCGCTACTCGACCTCTTCATCGGCGCGGCCTCGCTGATCGCCGTGTACAACGGGGTGGAGAAGGCCAGCCACATCCGCGACAAGGCCACGCGGCTCATCACGTACACGGAGACGGTCCGCGCCCTGACCCGCGCGGCCGCCATGGACTGCAAGGTGGTGGACGGCATCGCCGTGCCGGACACGCTCACGACCAACATCGCCAAGTACCACTTCGCCAACAACTACCACGAGGCCGTGCGGGACGTGCAGGACATCGCCGGGGCCCTGCTCGTTACAGGCCCGTCGGAAGCGGACTGGCACAACGAGGAGACGCGCGGCGACCTGGAGCGCTACCTGGGTGGCCGCAAAGGCGTGCCGACCATGGACCGCATGAAGGCCATCAACCTCATCCGCGACCTTACGGCGTCCGATTTCGGCGGATACCACGAACTGCTGGCCATCCACGCCGAGGGCTCGCTCGAGGCGCAGAAGATCACCATCTTCCGGGGTTACGACCTGTTGCGCTGCATGGACGTCGCGAAGAAGGCCGCGGGGATCGAATAGGTCGATCGACCCAGCCACAGAAATCCAGGGGAACGATATGAGTTCCAATGAAGGCCCGGTCATCATGAGCGGCCGCAAGCTGGCCGACGAGATGCAGGCGAGGCTCGCTAAAGAAACGGCCAAGATGCGCGAGCTCGGCGTGACGCCGGGCCTGGCCACGATCCTCGTCGGCGACGACGGCCCCAGCGCCACCTACATCTCCATGAAGCACCGGGCGTGCGAGGAGATCGGCATCCGGAGCATCCATACGCACCTGCCCGCTTCCACGTCACAGGATGAACTGCTGCAGACCATCGGCCAGATGAACGAAGACCCCGAAGTCGACGCCATCCTCGTGCAGATCCCGCTGCCGGATGGTCTCGACGAGGACGAAGCGCTGCTGTCGGTGGCGCCCGACAAGGACGCGGACGGGCTCAATCCCATCAACCTGGGCCGGCTGGTGATCGGCAAGCCGGGTCCCCTGCCCTGTACGCCCAACGGGATTCTCGCCCTGCTGGTCCATTACGGCGTGCCCATCGAAGGAAAGAACGTGGCGATCGTCGGCCGCGGACTGACCATCGGCCGGCCGCTGGCCCTGCTGCTGTCGCTGAAGCGGCCCAACTGCAACGCGGCGGTCACGGTGCTGCATTCGGCCGTGCCCGATATGGCCGCCCATCTGCTTGAAGCCGATATCATCATCGCGGCCGCGGGATCACCGGGCTTGATCACAAAGGAAACGGTAAAACCCGGCGCGGCCGTCGTGGCCGCGGGCATCACCCGGAAGGGCAAGAAGCTCCTCAGCGACGTGGAGGACGACGTGGCCGAGGTCGCCGGATGGATCACACCCCGCATCGGGGGCGTCGGTCCCATGACCGTGGCCATGTTGATGGAGAATACGGTGCAGGCGGCGCGGCGGCGGGTGCAGGACTGAGGTGCAGGCGACGCGGCGGCGGGTCTAAGCCCCCACCCTACGCGATCTGCGCCCAATTTGCCAGGTCCACCTCGCCCGGTACCGGTTCCTTTCCAGCGAAAAAGTGCTCGAGCGCGGCCAGCGTGATCTCGCCGATCTCGAGGTGGCCGTAAGCGCCGCTTCCCGAACTGTGGGGCGTGATGACCACGTTGGGGAGCGCGCGCAGCCGGTGGTCGGGCGGCAGGGGCTCGGGCGTGGTCACGTCCAGCTGGATCTGGATCCTGCCGGTCTTCGCTTCGTCGAACAGCGCGTCGTGGTCCAGGACGGATCCCCGCGAGGTGTTGACCAGTACGCCGTCGTCACGCAACAGCCGCAGCTGCTCCGCGCCGATCATGCGGTCCGTCTCCGGGATGGACGGCGCATGGACGGTCACCAGGTCCGATTGTTCGAAAAGCGTGTTCAGCTCCACGCGTTCCACGTTCATGCGGCCGGCGTCCCAATCGCCCAGGTAGGGATCGTAGACGAGAATGCGGACGTTGAAGGGCTGGAGCAGCCGGATCACCTCCCGCCCCACCATGCTGGCGCTGACGATACCCACCACGGCCCCGCGCAGGAACTGGTTCGACCAGTTCTTGTCCGGATCCCGCCACATGCCCCGCTGCCGGATGTTGAGCGCGTCGTGGACCCACCTGCGGCTCATCATGATCAGCGCGCCGACCGCGTGTTCCGCCACGTTCAGGGCGATGGCGCCCCGCGCGCTGACGACGCGGATTCCCCTCGGCACCAGGTGGCTTGCAACCATCTCCGGGGTAAACAGGTACTTGACCGAACCCGCGGAATGGACGACGATCTTCAGGTTGTCCGCCCGCCTCAAGGCCTCTCCGCTGATCGGCATGACCCCCCAGCCGGTGACCAGGCCGTCGAAGCCTGATATCCGCTCCTCCACCTCGGCGGCGGTCAACGCGCGGTCCGTTTCGTTCTCCACCACGTCGAAGCCGGCCAGCAATCGCCGGTAGGTCTCATCCTTGAAGACGCCGGCGGTGTGAGATGGCGTTGGCAGGTACCAGATGCGTGGTTTGCTCACTGGAAACGTCTCCAGCTGGGAAAGGACAAAAGCCGGGAGCCGACAGGCAGCCCGGCCGACAGTCTTACCGGAATACGGCGGTCAGTCCCGCTTCCGTACCAGATACCGGCACCGGTCGTCACCCACTATCTTGTGTTCGTCCCTTCGCACCCCGGCATCCAGCGTGCGTTCGAACAATTCCTGTTCGAGTTGGCAGACCCGGGGAAAGCGGCGGGCGATTTCGTAGATCGGGCAGTGGTGCTCCACCAGGACGTATTCATCGCCGTCAGTACGGGACTCGGCCATGTATCCTTCACGGTCCCTGATTTCAGCGAGAACGCGCACCCGTTCGGCCAGCGGCAACCCGGCCATCTCACCGTTGTAGTCCTTCTCGAGGCTATCCGTGCGCGAAGCGAGGAAACGGTCGACCTTTTCCGGACCGTCGACTTCGGCGATCTGTCCGAGCAGATCGACAGCGAGTTGTCCATACCGGACCGGGAACAGGTGCTCTGCCTCCTGCGTCAGGCCGAAATAGTGTGCCGGTCGGCCCCGGTTCTGCCGCACGATGCGTGTCTCGACCAGGTCATCGCGTTCCAGGCTGCTCAGGTGCTGGCGAACGCCCATGGAGGTGATCCCGATTTCATCTGCAAGTTGACCGGCCGTCATGTCGCCTCGGCGCTTGAGCAACTCCAGAATCTGACGGCGGGTAGTGCCTTCCCGGTGAGGCATGGTCTGCTCCGATATCGAACCTGCTGTGATGCTGTGCCTGCTGTGTGGATGCTGGCCTGCTGTGCGGATGCTGTGCCTACTGTGCCTGCTGTGCGGATGCTGTGCCCACTGCTCGTGTTCCGCGATCCTGTTTCCAATATCCGGTCACGATGACAGTGCAGTCTAACTGTATTGTACATCGCTATTCAAAATAAGGAACAATAAATATTAAATACAATTTATAAATTATAATATTGACAAATAGGTTTGTGTTCTTATATTGGATGTAAATCCTTATTTTCAATTCATACCATGTACATCATGGAGCCGCACGCTGAAGGAGACTCATCATGAAAAGTACCTCGAATGCGGTCTTGCGCGACCCGATCCGGGTCGCGTCGGTGGACGAACTGAAGGAGAAGGGGAGCATCGTCGTCAACGGCAACGACGGCCCGATCGCCGTGTTCCACCATGGTGACGGACAGGTGCACGCCGTGGACAACCGCTGTCCCCACATGGGCTTTCCGCTGCACCGCGGCACAATCAAGGACGGCATCCTGACCTGCCACTGGCACCACGCGGACTTCGACCTGGAGAGCGGCTGCACCTTCGATCTCTTCGCGGACGACGTGCCGATTTACGCGGTCGAGACCCGGAACGGCGACGTATGGGTTTCGGGTTCGCGGGACCAGTCGGGCGACGCGGAGTACTGGCGCAACCGCCTGCGGGAAGGCCTGGAGCAGAACATCTCGCTGGTCAACGCCAAGGCCGTGATCGCCCTGCTGAAATCGGGGGTGTCCTACAAGGATATCGCCGAGACCGGCGGCCGGTACGGCGTGCGGTACCGCTCGTCCGGATGGGGCCCCGGCCTGACCATCCTCACCGCGATGACGAACCTGTGCGGCTATCTGCCCAGGGACGAGCAGATCCTCCCGCTTTACCAGGGACTGACGCACGTCGCCCGGGACAGCAATGGACAGCCGCCAAGGTTCGATCTGCAACCCCTGGATACGGAGAACCTGTCGTTCGAGCAGTTGAAGCGCTGGTTCCGCCGCTTCGTGGAGGTGCGCGACTCGGAAGGCGCCACGCGGTGCCTGCTCACGGCCGTGTCCATGGACGGCGAACCCGCGCTATTGGTGGACATGATGATGAGCGCGGCCACGGACCATGTGTTCCTGGACGGCGGCCACGTCGCGGATTTCATCAACAAGTCCACGGAACTGCTGGACCACATCGGCTGGGAGCACGCCGCTGAAGTGCTGCCCAGCCTGGTCGGCCAGTTGTGTGCGGCGGCGCGCAGCGAGGAGCGTAACGCCTGGCGCCATCCCGTCGATCTGGCCGCCATCCTCAGAGAGGCAAATGCCGCACTGCCCGATGCGCTGGCATCGACGTCCAACGGTTACGTCTGGGACGGCCCCGGCGAACTGGCCGAAGTGATCCTCGGGGACGATCCCCAGGCCACGGTGGACGTCATGCTGGCCCGGCTTCGCGACGGCATGACGCCGCTGCAGCTCAGCCAGGCGGTCACCTATGCCGCGGCGCTGCGCATCGCCAGGTTCCACACGCAGAACGAGTTCGGCGACTGGATCACGGTGCTGCACACCTTCACCTACGCGAACGCCCTGCACCAGGCCCTGAAGCGAACGGGTTCGCCGGAACTGGTCCGCGGCGTATTCCACGGGGCCATGGCCGTGTACCTGGACCGTTTCCTCAACGTACCGCCCGCACGGTTGCCGGGTGATAGGGCCACGGCCGATCTGGACGGCGAGACCGACGAGATACTCGACGCGTTCCTGACCGAACTGGATACGCAGCAGCAGGTGGAACCGGCCGCCAGGCTGGTCTACCGCTACCTGGCCGACGGGCATCCCGAGGACCGGCTGTTCCGCACGCTGGCGATCTCGCTGCTGCGGGAGGACGCCGAGTTCCACAGCTTCCAGATGCTGGAGGCCGGCATCCGGCAGTACGAGGAACTGAAGGGAATGCAGGGAAGCGACGCGGCCGGCCACGTGCTGATCGCCACGGCCCGGTATCTCGCCGCCCACGCGCCGACGCAACGGGCCCTGAACCAGACCGCGCAGATCGCGCTGAGGCTGAGCCGCGGCGAGGCGCTGTACGAAGAAGAGTAGGCTGAGCCGGGGCGAGGCGCTGTACGAAGAGGAATAGCGCGTTCTCGCATTTCGAGTGAGCCGCGATGCCCCGCCAGGCCGCGATGCAGCGGTGCCGCGGTGCCGCGGTACAGCGATCCCGCGGTACCGCACATAGTATCGGTATGAAGAAGCTTTGCGAAAATAAGAATAGCCGGCCGTGAATTGCGCCACGGCCGGCTATTCGTTTTACAGGCAGAACCATGCGAGCCGGGTTCTTTTACTCCCCGGTGATGATGTACTTCCGCAACATGCGGGGCCCGACCTCTGCGCCGTATACGTTGCCCATGGCATCCACGGCAACGCCTTCCGCGCCGGTCGTCCCGGCGTTATCGGCGTCCACCACGGGATCGGGGATGAAGGCCGACACGAAGCCGCCGTCCCGGATGCTTCCGATGCGGATGCCCCGTTTCCAGCCGGGATTGGCGCCCCAGGTCGCATTCGACTCCGAGTCGGCGCTGTAGAGCACGTCATTGGCATCGATGAAAAGGCCGCTCGGCCGGCCGAACTGGGTCCAGGTGGCGATGTATTCGCCTTCCTGGTCGAAGATCTGAAGCCTGGCGTTGCCCCGGTCGCCGACATACAGCCGACCCTGGGAATCCATGGCCAGCGCATGGGGATCCCGGAACTGGCCGGCCGCCTGTCCCGTTTCTCCCCAGGCCTTGATGAACGATCCGTTCGGCGCCAGCTTGACGATGCGGTTGTTTCCACGGGAACCGTGACCGTCGGCCACGAAAATGCTGCCGTCAGGCGCCACCAGGACGTCGGAGGGCTGGTTGAAGATGCCGTCCCCTTCGCCCGCTACGCCGGCGATGCCCAGGCTCATCAGCAACTCCCCATCCTCGCTGAACTTGTGGATCTGGTGACCGATGCCTACGCCGCCCCGTGCGTCCGTCACCCAGACGTTGTTCTCCGAGTCCACGAAGATGCCGTGGGGCCAGACGAACATGCCCGCGCCGAAGCTCTTAAGCAGGTTGCCGTCGCTGTCGAATAGGAGAATCGGTGGCACGTCTTCTTTGCCGACGCAGGAGTTCTGGCCGCATCTTTCCGCCACCCAGATGTTCCCGCTGCCGTCCTGGGCCGGGAAGACCGCGCTCGTGGAGCCCCAGGTCCTGTCGCCGCCCAGTTTGCCCCATATCCCTTCTACGGTGGTGTACGGATTCGGTGCGTGGTTCTGGGCCGTGGCGGAGCTGTTCAACAGCGCAATCGAAACGCCAACGGCCAAAGAAACGACCCACCGGATCCAGGTCGATGTTCTCATGATTATCCTCGCTTTACTTGGTGAATAGGGAAGGTCCCGGTCCAGACGGGCCAGCCGTGTCGGTCAAGGCCGGGCGAACCAGTCGGCTGGACCAGTCGGCCGTGCAGCCAGGCGTATCAGCCGCGCTGGCAAAGACCAGGCGGACCAGTCGGCCGCGCATCCAGGCGGACCACATCATCCCCAGGGATTTACCGTTTATTGATATAATAGAATCAAGGCGCGTTTACGCAACGATTTTCGAATGCCCTGCCAGGGTCCGGCGAGTGCCTGGGGCCGTGCCAACCGTCTTGACAACCGGATGGCGGCGGGTCATATTTCAGCAGCAAATTCGGCGACCCGGGTAACCTGGTGGCAAGTTTCGAAACCAGCCGCGCGAGGCAGCACTGTCGTGTTATCGGGATTCCAGACCACGCAGGACCGCCGGATCATCGGCCTGATGTCGGGCACGTCCGCCGATGGGATCGACGCGGCCGTGATACTGCTGGGTGAAAAGAACGACGGGCTTTCCCTGGACGTGCTGGGCTTCGATACGGTGGCCTTTCCATCCGGGCTGCGCCATCGATTGATGGAGGTCTCCGATCCGAAGACCGGCAGGATCGACGAGTTGAGCCGGCTGCATTTCGAGCTGGGGGAGCTTTTTGCCAGGTCGGCTTTCATCGTTGCGGATGCCGCCGGACTGTCCATGGAAGAGATCGATCTGATAGGGTCCCACGGCCAGACCGTCTGTCATCTCCCCGAACGGGAAGGGAGATACGGCGTGGAAACCGGGGCGACGCTGCAGATCGGCGATCCTTCGGTGATCGCGCAGCGGACCGGCGTGGTGACAGTCGGCGACTTCCGGACTGCGGACGTGGCCCGCGGCGGACAGGGCGCTCCGCTTGTGCCCTATGTGGACTACCTGCTCTTCAGGCATCCCGAAAAGGTCCGGGCACTCCTGAACCTGGGGGGCATCGCGAATATCACCGTGCTGCCCGCGGACCCGAAACCCGATGACGTGATGGCTTTCGATACGGGTCCGGCCAATATGCTCATCGATGCCGTTGCGAGGGCGGAACTGGGACGCGACATGGATGCGGACGGTGCCGGCGCCAGGCGCGGCAGGCCCGCTGAAGAACTGGTAGTGGACGTGCTGGCCATGCCCTATTTCGAACGGCCGCCTCCCAAGTCCACGGGCCGGGAACTGTTCGGAGACCGCTGCGCGATGGACCTGGTCCGCGCGGGGCGGAAGACCGGGCTTCGCAGCGAGGATCTGCTTGCGACCGCCACGGAAATCACCGTTCGTTCCATCGAGGACGCGTGCCGACGGTTCGTCCTTCCCGCCGTCGCGCGCCTGGACGAATTGATCGTGAGTGGCGGCGGCGCCGGAAACGGATTCCTGCTCGAACGGCTCGCCCGGGTGATGGCGCCTGTCGAGGTATCCACTTCGGATGATCATGGCCTGTCTTCGGACGCCAAGGAAGCCGTGGCCTTCGCGGTACTCGCCGACCGGACGGTCCGGGGCCGGCCGGGCAGTCTTCCGGGAGCGACGGGCGCGGACCGGCCCGCGGTGCTGGGCAAGATATGCCTGCCCGGTTGATGCAGTGCCGAGGGTGATACAGTACGAAGATGGAAGTCACCAATGTGCTTCAGCACGAAAAGCAGACGGAACACCGAAAACCGAGTCCCGGCCGGCACCATCCCCGGCCAAGCGCCGACCCGCACACGGTCCGCGTGGTGGCCAGCCCTGGTTTTAATGCTGGTGATCCTGGGATGCGCCGGCAGGCCGCAGCCATCGGATCGTTCCGCGCGGCCGGCCCCTTCCGACACTGCGCCGACAACGGGGGCGTTCAAGCCTGGCCAAAACCCTGCGATCCGCGTCGGATTGCTCGTGAACAGGGACACGGTAAGCCTGACCGGAACTGCAAGTACAAAGGTCGTGGACCAGTCCAGCGGCGAAGTGATCGGCACGTCGTCTCCCGGACAGACCTGGAGAATGCAGGCGAAAGGCGCGTGGATCGACGTGTCCGCCCCGGGCGGCGCGGCCCAGGGACTGTATACCGGTCCGATCCAGGTGAGCCCGACCACACGGGAAGGACGCATCAAGGTCTCGGATCGTGAGTACCGCGGATCGATGGAGGTTCTGAACAAGGACGGTAAGCTGACGGTCGTGAACATCCTCGACGTGGAGAATTACCTGCGCGGGGTCGTCCCCCCGGAAATCGGCAAGCTTGCTGAAGACGGCATCGAGGCGCTCAAAGCCCAGGCCATCGCCGCCCGGACCTACACCGTGACGAACCTGGGCAGACGCAAAGCCCTGGGATTCGATCTTTATGGAACCGTCGCTGACCAGGTATACCACGGTTACAGCGCGGAATGGTCCGTAGCCGACCGGGCGATCGCGGAAACCCGGGGGGTGATCGCTACCTACGAAGGCAAGCCGATCGCCGCCCAGTACTCCTCGACCTGCGCAGGCGAGACCGAGTCCATCGTAGACGCCTGGGGAGGCGAGCCCATACCGTACCTTCGCTCCGTGCGGGATCGGGAACGCGGGACCGGTGACTTCTGCAGCCATTCGCCAGTATATACATGGCGCGTGGAATGGAACAAGAACACGCTGGAGAACATCCTGGCCACAAGGTTGCCCGGACTGGACCCGCGCAAGAGAGGGGAGTTTTCCCTTCGCGATATCGATATAAAGGAACGGTCCCCGACCGGGCGTGTCCAGTTGCTCGAGATTAAATCGAATCACGGGTCGACGATGCTGCGTAGCGGGCAGATACGTACCGCATTGCGCCGGCCGGTACAGGGCCAGCCGATGCTCCGCAGCACGAAGTTCGACTTGAAGTTCCGACAAAACACCGTCGTGGCGGAAGGCGGTGGATACGGCCATGGTATCGGCATGTGCCAGATGGGCGCCATCGGCATGGCCAGACAGGGGTACAAGTACGACAGGATCCTGAAGCACTACTACCGCGGCATCGAACTGGACCGCGTGTACGACTGATTGTGCGAACATTGCGCCGCGCGGACCACTGATCGCACAACGAACGTGTGGAGAAGGACATGAAAATCCAGAAACCCCGCCGAATACCCGCCGTCTTCCTGATCTTGTTGCTTTCCGCCTGCATGGCGGTTACGGCGTGCTACTATTCCACATCGCAGGGATCGCGCGCCGGGGACGTACGAAACATCGTCATTCCGCTGTTTGACAACATCACCGTGGAACCCGGCATTCAAGAGACGCTGACGGACAGCGTAATCGAAAAGTTCCTCACCAACGGCGAATTCAGGATCGTGGATCTGCGGCAGGCGGACGCGGCGATCATCGGCGTGATCACCGGTTTGCATGATGAGTCCGTGGCATTCTCCGAGGGAACGCAGGCCCGGGAAGTCCGCCTATCGATCGTCGTGGACGTCCGTTTTGAAACCGTGGACAAGAAAGAAGTGATCTGGGAGGAATTGCAGCTCCGTACTTTCGCCGACTACGCCATCGATACCGGTACGGATACCGACCGCGAGCCGGCACTTGAGGCCGCCATCGAGAAAATGGCCGACGAGATCCTGAACCAGTCCATATCGGGGTGGTAGGCGGGCGCCGCACCCTGAGCGCCTGTCGGTCGGGACCGTCCTACCGCGCCCTGAGCGCCTGTCGGTCGGGACCGTCCGATCCGTACTGCCGAAACCACTGGCAACGGTCTATCCAGGCTTCCGCCGTCCTGGCCACACCGTCTGAACCGGCCAGCGCCGCCATGCGCCCGAAGGCTTCGGCCGACTGATCGTAGCGCTCCAGGTAAAAATGGGACATGGCTTCCAGGCGCAGGCTCTCCTGCCGAACGACCTCGTCCGGAAGTCCGATCGAATCCGCTTTCGCCAGGTACGTCAGCGCCTGTTCGTAGGATCCCGAGCGGAACAGCCAGCGGGCCAGCAGGTAATGGCCCGTCCCGTAGTCGGGCGCGAGATCGCCCGCATCCCGGACCGACAGGACCAACCTCCAGTGGCCGGTATGTGCGGTCAGGTAGGTCATGATCGTATCCCGGATCGGCACCCGGTCCAGCACCTCCAGCCGGACGGACGCGGCACGCGACATGGCTTCCGACGCCTGCAGGTCCACGACCGCTTCCCAACTGCGCCTGGCATCGTCAAACCTCCCGGTCTTCCACGCCGTATCTCCGCGGAACAAATGGGCGTCCGCCAGCAGCCCGACCGTCTGGTCCGGCCGTTCTATCCGCCGGACGACGGCCTCGATCCTTTCGTAGTCCCCCTGCCGGTAGATCCCGTACAGCAGGCCTCTCAGGGCCGATGGGTTCTCGGGCTCCAGTTCGAGCACGCGGTCGAAATCGCGCACGGCATCCCAATAGCGTTGCGCGTTGTAGGCCTGCCAGGCCCGATCGTTCAGCGCGGCCACCTCGTGAGGACAGTGCCGCCTGAAGATGGCGGGACGAATGAACCGCGCTCGGGCGATGCGGAGCTGATCTTCACGCAACTGAATGCCGTCCACGAAGGTCTCCCACTCGGCGATCAGTTCCGCCGGCGTCCGGCCGTAGGACGCCTCGACGGCGCCGTCGGGAAAGGCCTGCTTGAAGGCGGCCAGTCCATAGCGATCGATCAGGAAGCGGACGAAGGATCCGCATAGCGTGTAACTGCGCGAGGACGCGGCCGACCAGAATCCCGTCATGCTCAGCAGGTTCTCAAGGCGCGGCGCAAGCCCGAGTTCGCGCATGGCCCGGCTCCACTCGTGCGGGTTCATGGGGGCGTCCTGCCAGTCCACCGCCTCGGCCAGGCCTTCGTGGAACCCGATCCAGTAGCTGCCTCCGAACAACCTGTTCCCGAAAGCGGCGGACATGACGTGCACCAGTTCATGTCTCAGCACGGGATGGGGAAACGACGCGTTGTTGAGGTGCATTTCATCCGCCCCGGGGCGCTCGATGGACGTATACCGGGCGCCCATGAGCCGCTTCTTCTGGTCCGCGTTGCCATAGATGTACGACGCGATGCGGGTCGACGGGGCCGGCACGTCCAGGTAGGTGATGACCCGGTCGAGCTGGTATTCGTGATCCCGTGCGATCAGATCGATGTTCCAGGCCGATATGGTGCTCCTGTCATAGTAGATGTCGAAGTGGGCCGTCTGCCGGTGGCCCCCCAGGGTCTGCTGGATATGCGCCCGGTCGATCACAACGCCCAGGGGCGCCCGGTAGACGTAGGCCGCCGCCAGCACCGCCACCGAAACCAGGCACACCACCCGCATGGCCGTGCCACCGTCCGGTCTTCCGCCGCGGAATCTCAGGAACAGCGAGGGACGGATCTTCCTGGCCGATGGATCGAAACAGGCACACAGGCCGGCGACCATCGCGAGGACGCTGACGAGCACGACCGCCCGCGCCGTGAGCAGCGTCGTCGTAATGACCACCACTTCGTCGTAGATCGGCCCGGGGAAATACCCGATGATCGGGTTGTAGGCGAAAACAGGCGGCTGGGTGGCCAGACGAAAGACGCTGATGCCCAGGGAGACGAACATGACGCCGAGAAAAAGGAGCGTGGCGCGCCGTCTTCGTTCCGTTGCGAGCGCGCAAAGCAAGGCGACGGCGGTGGCCCACAGGACGCTGATGCCGGGAAGCAGCAGGTAGAACGCGAGCCCTTCGGGAACGTTGCAGAAACCGCTGATCCAGCTCTTGACGAACATCACGGCCAGCGGCAGCAGGAGCGTCGATAGGGAAAGCCCGAAGAGCAGTACGAGCAGCGCCGAATGGCGGGTGATGCGCGTGCCGTCCCCTTGCTGGCCGTCTCCTTGCGTGCCGTCCCCTCGCGTTCCGTCCCCTTGTGGCCCGACCCCTCGCCAGCCGTTCACGAGATGGACGGTCATCACGCCCGTGGCGAAGGTGGCGATGGCAGCGGTCAGGAACGCGAATTCGAAACCGAGGTCATCCACGAGGGGCATCTGCGTCATCACCGCCGCGGCTGCCGTAAGGACCGCGGTCGCGGCCAGGTATGGCTTGCGAAGCAGGACGCTCGATATGGAGTGCATGTCCGGGCTCATGAAATGGCCACTGGTGGTGAAAATGCGACGCGATGTTCAGGCATTACAATGTGTTCCGTATCCGTGAAGTTCCCGTATCCGTGAAGTTCCCGTATCCGTGGTTGTGAATGATATACCGACAGTCGCTTCAGGGCCAGATGATTTGAAGCGTTTTTCCTGTCGGGTCAGCCCGCGCGGCGGTATTATAACTTCGTTTTGGTCGGAGGATTACCGGTACAAAGACTGAGTATAAAGCGAGGAGGTGCATGAGATGGACCTGGATCTGGCATACCGCCCCGTACTGGGCACGAAACTGGACTATGGCATCGGCATCATCGGGGCGGGCGGGATCGTAAACGCCGCGCACCTCCCCGCCTACCGCAAGGCGGGGCTCAACGTGATCGGCCTGACGGACAAGGATGTCGACCGGGCGAACCGGACCGCTCAGGATTTCGAGGTGCCCAGGGTGTTTCCTACCGTGGAATCACTGCTCGACGACCCCGCCGTGGAAATCGTGGATATCGCCGTCCCGCCCTGGCACCAGAAAGAGCTCGTCCGGCAGGTGACAGCGGCCGGCAAACATCTGCTATGCCAGAAACCGCTTTCAAATGTATACGCCGAAGCCGTTGAGATCGTCGAGATGGCGGAGGAGCGCGGCGTGAAACTGGCCGTGAACCAGCAGATGCGGTGGGACCAGGCGGTGAGGGCATCCAGGACGCTGCTGAACCGCGGGTTGCTGGGAGAACCCGCTTCGGCCGTGATCGACGTAAGCATCCTGACCGATTGGAACGCGTGGCCCTGGGTCCTCGAGGCCGAAGGGCTCGACCTGATGTTCCACAGCATACATTACTTCGACAGCATGCGTTCGCTGTTCGGAGACCCCGCGCGGATCTGGTCGTCCGGCGCGTCCTGTCCCGGGCATGTGGCGACCGGAGAAACAAGGACCATCACAGTATTCGAGTATTCGGACACCTTCCGCGCCCTGGTGTCCGTCAATCACAACAACTGGACGGAGGAGCGCTTCGCGACGCTGCGTATCGACGGTACGGAAGGGTACGCCGCCGGGACCTTCGGCCTGCTTTACGACTATCCCCACGGCCGGCCGGACACGCTGGCCTGGTGCAGCCGGAAGATCGACGCCGGCAAGACCGTCGATCACCGGTTCGAAGAGCGATGGATTCCCGATTCCTTCATCGGACCGATGGGTGAACTGATGGCCGCCATCGAACAGGACCGCCTCCCCGAGACCAACGGGCGTGACAACCTCAAGACGCTTCAGCTGGTCAACGCCGGTTATCTGTCCATGGCGGAACACCGGGCCGTGGCTCCGGGCGAGATAGGATAGCGGCGAGACTTTCGCGGTGCGGCGCGTTGAGTAGAAAAACAGGTAAAGTTTTCCGACGCGGTAGGCAGTGTACCTGGTCAGGCTGCGGACGGCATTACGCAGACACAGAGATATGGTCAATATTGATTGATAAATCAACATAAAGTAGCGAAGGTGTAGTAGCCGGAACCGGAACCATGAAAACAGACGTTATAATCGTGGGCGCCGGCGTGATCGGCCTGTCCATCGCCTATGAACTACTGTGCCGCGGAACGCGCGTAACCCTCGTTGATCAGGGAGATCCGGGCAAGGAAGCTTCCTGGGCCGCTGCCGGCGTGCTTGCGCCGCAGGGCGCCCTTCCCGTCCACCGGGCCTATCTCGACCTGTGCATTTCGAGCCTCGACCTGTTCGCGGACTGGTCCTCCCGGCTGCTCGAGGAGACCGGCATCGACGTCGAGTACCGGACCGAAGCAGGGCTGCAGGTCGCCTTCGACGATGCTGAATCCGAAGAGCTGGACGAGCGTTACCGCCACCAGGTGGACCTGGGCCTTCCGGTCGAACGGCTCTCCGGCGAGGAGGTACGCGCGCTCGAGCCCATGCTGTCGCCCGAAACACGGTGCGGCCTGCTTTTTGAAAGGATGCACCAGGTGGAGAACCGGCGGCTGGTCCAGGCCCTGGTCGCCGCCGTCAGGTCCCGAGGAGGGGCATTCCGCATCGGGGACCCGGTCGTCGACCTGATCGTACGGAGGAACAGGGCGGCCGGTGTCGTCGTCCCCGGCGAACGCATCGGGGCGGAGCGCGTGGTGGTCGCGGCCGGCGCCTGGTCGGGCCTTCTGAAGTGGATCCCGGGATCGCCTCCGCCGGTCCAGCCCGTGCGGGGCCAGATGGTCTGCGTCGACGGGCGCGGCGTCCCGCCCCTGGGCCGGGTCATCTACGGTCTGGAACAGTACCTCGTACCCCGCCGGGACGGTCGCGTGCTGATGGGCGCCACCGTGGAGAAGACCGGGTTCGACGCCAGCGTGACCGCGGGCGGCGTGTCCGATGTGATCAGGGAAGGGTTGCGCATGGCGCCCGGACTGGCGGAAGCGCCGGTCGTGGAATCCTGGGCCGGGCTGCGTCCCATGTCGAAGGACGGCAAACCCATACTCGGCCCGGCAGGCCTGGAACGCCTCGTTCTCGCCACGGGCCACTTCCGCAACGGCATTCTCCTCGCCCCCATAACCGGCCGGCTCATCGCGCACCACCTGGAGCACGGCGCCGTTCCCCAGGCCATGGCCCCGTTCCTGCCGGATCGATTCGAAGGGAAGTCGACGCGGAACGATCCGGAAACGCGGGACGAATGACGTACGCATCGTTATTCGAATGGGTGGGACGCGCGTCGCAAATCTGAGGACCAGAACGCAGTACGCGCCGCCAGGCACTAGAAGAATGAGAAGTCGATTTCCTTGCTGGTCATGAACTCCAGCAGCGCCGGCACCCCTTCCTCCGTCTTCCTGATCCCCCGCTTCAGCGCCGGGATGATCTCGTCGGGAGACTCGACCCGCTCCCCGTAGCCGCCGAAGGCCTCCGCCATCAACGCATAATTCCCCGAAATATCGGTCGCCCCGTACTTCGCCTGCGACGTGGGCATGACGGGAATCTCGATGGCCATGGAGTGGTTGTTGAACAGCACGGAGAGGATGGGGATGCGTTCGCGCACGGCCGTCTCGAAGTCCATGCCCGTGAACCCGATGGCCGCGTCGCCCCACACGTTGATGCAGAGCCTGTCCGGGTGGGCCAGTTTCGCGCCCATGGCCAACCCGAGTCCGTAACCGAGCTGGGTGGTCTTGCCCCAGCCGATGTAGCTCAGTGGCGTGGTCGAGGGCCAGAAGGGTGTGAGCTGGTCGCGTGGACTGCCCGCGTCATGCGTGATGATCGTCCGGCCGACGTCGACCGTCTCGATCATGTCGCTGATCACACGGTACGGAGAAAAAGGCGTGGACGCGTCCTTTAGTTTCGGCATCCATGCGTTCATCCAGCGCTGCCTTATGGTCTGGATTTCGGACACGATCCCTTCGTACCGGCCGCGCGGCTTGTTCTTGAGCCGGTCCGACACCTCGTCGATGAGGGCGCGGAGGGTAAGCGCGGCGTCGCCCACGATGGGGTAGGCCGATTCCACGTCCTTGTTGATGTCGGCGGGGTCCAGCGTGGCGTGGATGTAGGTCTTTCCCTCGGGCATCGTCAGGCCGAAGTTCGTCCGCGTGAAGCTGCACCCGATGCCGAAGATCACGTCGGCGTTCTGAACGAAGACGTGCACGGGCTCCGGCATCGACCGGCCCCCGTTCCCCAGGGAGAGAGGGTGGTTTTCCGGGAAGGCGCTCTTGCCGTCCAGGCTGGTGGTCACCGGGGCTTCCAGCAGCTCGGCCAGTTGCTTGAGTTCGGGCCAGGCCCGGGCGTAATGCACGCCTTGTCCCGCGTAGATGACCGGCCTTTCCGCCGCGACCAGGGCCTCGGCGGCGTCGCGCACCGCGTCCGGATCCGGTCCGACGCGCACGGAAGGGGTCGGCCGGTAGTCCAGGGGCTCGGGCAATTCCTCGCCCAGTATGTCGGTCGGGAACTCCACCAGTGCCGGTCCGGGCCGTCCGTTCCTCACCTGGGTGAAGGCCCGGCGCATGACCTCCCCTACCGTTTCGGGAAGCACCAGGTATTCGCAGGACTTGGTGATGTGCTGGAAGTTGAGGTAGGCGTGGAAATTGGGCGACAACTGGGCGACCTTCCTCCGGTACCCCATGGGCAGCACCACGATGGGCACCGATTCCCCGAAGGCCTGGGCAACGCCGCCGTAGGCGTTCTCCGTGCCCGGACCGCTCTGCATGCAGAACACCCCGATCTTGCGGCCGGAAGTCAGACGGCTCATCGCGTCCGCCATGTGAAGGCCGATCCGCTCCTGGCGGACGATCACCGTGCGGATGTCCAGCTCCGCGGCGGTTTCGATCAGCGGATTGACCGGGTACGCGAAAAGGTACTCGACGCCTTCCTTCTTTAATACATGAGCAACCGCCTGCGCAACGTTCATGTCGTCCTCGTTTCCCTTTGTTCCGATTGGGGTTTGTTCATTCAGGAAATGGGGAGGGATTGGACCATCTCGTGCACGTCGTCCATCCCGAGATTGCCTCCGCTGAACAGCGCGGCGACACACTGGCCCCGCCACGCCGCCGCCTCGCGCATGCAAAGGGCGAATACCGCCGCGGCCGCGCCTTCCGCGATGAACCCGGTGTGTTCGAGTACAACGGGGATCGCCTGTTTCATCTCTTCCTCGGTGACGAGGTGCATCTCATCGACCAGGTCTTTCAGTACATCGAAAGCCAGGCCGCCCGGATAGGTCGTCGCCAGACCACCAGCAAAGGTATCGCAGGTTTCCGTGGTCACGGTCCGGCCTTCCTGCCAGGAGCGGTACACCGAGGGCGCGTTGGACGCCTGGACGCCGATGAGTCGGACGTCAGGATGGGTGGCTTTGATGGCCGTGCCCACACCGGCGATCAGGTTTCCGCCGCCCACAGGCAGCACCACGGCGTCCACGTCCGGCAGGTCCTCCATGATCTCCAGGCCGATGGTGCCCGCGCCCGCCATGAGGCCGAAGTCCTCGCCGTCCTCGATATATACTTTGCCCGCATCTACGGCGATTTCCCTCGCCCGTGCGAATCCGTCGGCGATCGTCTCCCCGTGGACGACCAGTTCGGCGCCGAGGCGGCGTATGGCATCGCTCTTCACCGTCGGTGTTCCATGGGGTACGACCACCGTGACGGGAACCCCCATCAAACCTCCACCGTAGGCGATGCCCTGGCCGTGGTTGCCGGTGGACGCCGTGGTGACCCCACTGGCACGCTGCGTCTCGTCGAGCAGGGACATGGAGTAGAGACCACCCCTCACCTTGAAGGAACGGATCGGCTGGAAATTCTCGTACTTTACGTGGAGTTCCAACCCCAACGTCTCGCTGAATGCCGCGGACCGGTACATGGGCGTTGGAGACAGGTGTTCGTCAAGGAAGCGGCGAGCTTTTAGGATGTCGGCCAGCGTGGGGTGGGTGGGCATGGGGTTCCTGAGGTGTTGGATGAGGGTGTTACGCGAATCGGAAGGTAAAGGCAAGCGTCGAAATGTCTAAACCCTATTACTCAAAGTACGTCCGAGGCAGGCCGGATTGGCGAATGATCGATCTAAGCGTTCCCGTATACAACTCTTTGTGATCTGGTACTGGAACCGTGACGGTTCTGCCGCTTTGGTCATCCTTCTGCATCAGTATGTGACTACCCCTTCTCCTAACCTCGACAAACCCGTTCTCCGACAGGATACCGCAGACTTCTCGGCCGGATAGCACACGGAGTTTAGCCAACGGGTACCTCAACTTGCGTTACATATATTTCGGCATGGAGACGGCGTTCCAGCTCGTCACCCGAAGCGGTTTCACAGAACAACCCCAGGGCTTCTTTCAGGTTGTCACGGGCTTCGGCCACACTAGAACCCTGACTGGCGATATCCAATTCGGGACACAAAGCGACATATCCATCGCCTTCTCGTTCTATAATTGCCGTCCACACTCTTGTCATCAGGACCTCCAGGTTGCTATATCGTATTTCAAAGTTTCAGGAGCCGGTCCGACCGGTATCGTAAGGCGAAGATAGACCGTCTTGTATTTCTCTGGATCAAGTTAATGGGGTGTTCGGTGGGTGTCAACGGCGGCCCATATTACGGACCTTATTACGGTCCATATTACATATTTCCTGATTCTAATCCGTGGCGATGAGCAGGTCACTTCGGTATCTTGGTAGATCGTGTTATGTGACGTCCTGACGCAAGTTCACTTTATGCGTGCCGATGCCAACTCGGCGATTTATCTGATCCACGTGGATGGGAAACATGCAAAGACACACATGCAAACGCATAACCCCCGCGGAAGTCGCCGCGAAAATCCCTGCCCCGAACGGGAACCGGTTTCACGTTGCCCTGGAACGCGGCGAGTTGCAGATCGAGCTGTACATGCCCCGGGGCGTGGACGACCAGACGCCCCACAGCCGTGACGAGTGCTACGTGATCGTCGAGGGGCGGGGGAAGTTTGAAATGGGCGGCGAGGTCGTGCCATTCGAGGCCGGGGATTTCCTCTTCGTGCCCGCAGGGGTCGAGCATCGCTTTGTCGATTTCGGAAAATCGATGAAGACGTGGGTCATCTTCTACGGACCTGAAGGCGGCGAGCAGATCTGAATACCGAGCATCACCGGCAGGGGGCACCGGTCTCCGTCCCGCGTCACCGGTCGCCGGTCATCGTCAGCCGTCTCCGTCCCTCGTCACCGGTCCCGGCCCGCGTCAAGCATCGCCGCTGTCCGCATCCGCCCGGGCGCGCAGGGATTTAAGCCGCCTCGACAGCTTCCTGATCTCTTCCTCGACCAACCCGATTTCATCCCCCACGCTGATCCGGCCGTCCCGTTCCAGGTGTCTTCGCCGTTCTTCGGCATCCCGGTCGGCCTGGGCCTCTGACATGGAATTGATGATCACCCCGATGAATAGGTTCAGCATGATCATGGTACCGAGCATGACGAAACTCACGAAGAAGATCGCGCCGAAGAAGGGCATGGCCCGGGAGGCTTCGCGCAGATGGGCCTGGGCGAAGCCGGCGTAATTCGGGTAGGCGTCGCTGCCGTACATCTGGATATACATCACGTCGGTCCAATCCTCCAGGGTCACGACCCGGAACAGGGTCAGCAGCGCGGTCGACAGGTCCTGGAAGTGCACCGGGTCGTTGCCGCGGAAGAGATAGACGCCCAGCACCGCGTAGACGTAGAACAGCACGGCCAGCAGCAGGCCGACATATCCCAGCGACGTGAACGACTTGAGCAGCGAGTTGACCAGCAGCTGCAGTTTCGGTACCGCGGTCACCAGCCGCAGCGCCCGGAGCACCCGGGCCAGGCGCAGCACCGCCGCGTACTGTCCCCCCGCGGGCAGCAGGCAGGCCACCACGATGAGGAAATCGAACACGTTCCAGCGGTCGCCGAAATACCGGTACCAGTGACGGCCGTGCCGCGCCATCTTCAGCACGGCTTCCACGATGAAGAACAGCAGGACCAGCTGGTCGAGCCGGTGCATCCAGACGCCGTACCTGGCGGCCAGATCCCTCGAGGTTTCCAGCCCCACCAGGATGGCGGCCGCCACAATCACCCCGAGTACAGTGTGTTGAAACGCCTTCGAATCGACCAGTTTCCCGATTTGCGCCTGCAACGGTTACCTCGCACGCATGATCTGGTAGTAGAAGGTGCCGGTGATTTCCAGGAATGGATGGAGGAAATCGGCGGGAAGCGGCGGGAAGGGGCTGGCCGACTCGATGGCGTTGCGGCTCGAAGCCACGAGGGACTGGTAGGGGATGTCGTCGTCCCGGTAGGACAGGACTTCGAGGTCGCGCAGGGCGCCGTCGGGCATGATCTTGAATCGTATGATGACCCGACCGCTCACCAGGCCTAGGTTGAAGGCCTCCGGGGCGAACCAACGCCGCCTCACCCTTTCGCGAAGGATGTACAGGTACGGCGCGTAATCCCAGGCGTAGGTGCTGAGCGAAAAATCGCCGTAATCCCTGACCGAGGTGTGGCGGTTATCCGTCCTGGGCACGCGCGGCCCGGTACTGCCGAATCCGAAACCGAAACGCCGGTGCCGTTCGTACGCGGGTTGACGGGATTCCTGGGCCAGCTCGTTCAGGTCGTCCTGGGGGATGAAGACCGGGGCCTCCGGTCCGGTCGGCCGGGGCGCAGAAGCAATGACCTCTCCTTCCATCCCGCCTTCGCCGCGGCCTTCCCGCCCGCCCCTGCCCCGGTATTCGGGCCGGATGATCATGTCCGAGGTCCACATCGGCGGGTCTGTCAGTTCCTTGAAGTCCTCGATGCCGCCCGCCCGGGGGGTGAGCGGTACGCCGCCGGCAAAGGGGTCGTGCTGCTGGTCTTCCTCTTCCTCGTTATCCTCCATCGTCCTGATCTCAAGGTCGCCCTCCGAATAGGCCGCCCCCTCGGGCAGTTCCGTGTCCTCCAGCAGGTCGCTCGCGAGGGCATTCTTGTCCGCCACGTCGGCGTCGGGGTCGTCCGGCGGTTCCTCCACGCGGGCTTCTTCCGGCACGTCGACCAGGGTCGGCGGATTCTGCATTTCCATGTAGTCTCGTTCGAGCTGCTCCAGGCGCTCGTATGGCGCGAGCGTGAGTTCGATCATGTTCCGGTCTTCGAGCAGGCCGGTGGCCAGAAGTACCATCAGGGAGAGGCTATGGAACAGCCCCGCTGCTACGAAGGCGATCAGCAGGTACTTGGCCGTATTGCGGCGAAAGGTTACGGTCCGTCCCAGGAGCCGGGATTGGTGGGCGTATTCTTTCGAGTAAATATCCATGCATGATTCTTATGGGCGGGGAGGATGTACCATCACGTTGTAATGAACGCGATGAAGGTCAGGAGGTTCCATTCGGTGTGGAACCCTGGCTTCCGTCGGACTACCTCAGACCCAGGCTGTCCCGGACTTCCGACATGGTGTCCGACGTCAGCGTCCGTACGCGATCGGCGCCCGAGGCGAGGGCGTCCCGCACGTCGCCGGGTCGGCCGGTCAGGTCTTCGTACTTGTCCTGGATGGGCGCCATCGCCGTTTCCATGTTGTCGCCCAGTTTCTTCTTGCAGTCGACGCAGCCGATCCCCGCGCTCCGGCATTCCGTATCGATGGTCGCCACTTCGCCGGGACTGGAAAAGGACTTGTGCAGCGTGAAGATGTTGCAGACGTCCGGGTTGCCGGGGTCCGATCTGCGAAGCCGGTTCGGATCGGTGTAGGCGGTGCTCAGCTTCTTCCTGACCGTATCGCTCCGGTCCTTCATCGCGATGTAGTTCCCCTGGCTCTTGCTCATCTTGGACTGGCCGTCCAGGCCGAGGATGCGCGGCGCGGGGCTGTAAAGCGTCCTGGCCTCGGGGAACACCGGCCCGTACAGGTGGTTGAACCGCCGGGCGATCTCGCGCGTCAGCTCGAGGTGCTGGGACTGGTCGTCGCCCACGGGCACGCCATCGGCCTTGACGCCCAGGATGTCCGCCGCCTGGAGCACGGGGTAGGTGAACAGGCCCGCGTTGATGTTCTGCTTGTGCTGGGCGGCCTTGTCCTTGAACTGGGTCATCCGTTCCAGGGCACCCAGCGCGGTCACGGTGCTGAAGATCCAGGCCAGCTCCATGGTTTCGGACACGTGAGACTGCACGAAGAAGGTGCAGCGGTCCGGGTCGAGGCCGCAGGCGATGCCCATGGTGGCCGTGTCCAGCACGGCGTCCCGCATGGTATCCGGGTCGTATTCGATCGTGATGGCGTGGTAGTCCACGACGCAGTAGATGCAGTCGTATTCCGGGATGAGCTTGACCCAGTTGGCCACGGCGCCCAGGTAGTTCCCGATGTGGATATCGCCGGTAGGCTGGATGCCGCTGTACAGCCGGGTCGGCGCCCTCGATCCGTTCTCCGAGCCGCTTTCCGATCCGTTTCCCGCCGATGCGAGGGATTGCGTCCGTTCTTCCAGGTTCATGCCCGATCATGCTCCTTCACGTGCCTGCAAGGACCTCGCGGCCCCTTCGCTCACGGCGATTTACCGCAAAAAACCGTTGTCTCGTATCCCCGTCCGCCCTATCTTTAATCTACCAGAAACAGACGTGTTAAATTGCGGCGGAACCCCCCTTCTGTCAAGCGAAATCATGGTGGGTGTTCCCATGCCGGTGCGCGCCGTGGTGAGCGCCGTGAAGGCGTTTCCGCCGGGATCGATACCGGTGCCCGTCTTCCATGAAACCGGGTTATATCAGGGAGCAGAACGTGAGCCGAAACCAGGCATCGACACTGGACGAAAAGTACCGGTCGCTGCGCGATGACCTGCGCGCCATGGGCAGCGTCCTGGTGGCCTACTCCGCCGGCGTGGACAGCACGCTGCTGCTGAAAGTGGCTACCGACGTGCTGGCGGACCGCGCCCTGGGTGCGACCGGAGTTTCCGAATCGCTGCCGGAGGAAGAGAAGAACCAGGCCGCCGAACTGGCCGAATGGATGGGCGCCCGCCACCGCTACGTGGACACGGAGGAAATTCACAACGCGGAGTACATGCAGAACAACCCGCGAAGGTGCTATTTCTGCCGGGATGAACTCTACAACCGCCTGAAGAAGATCGCCCGAGAAGAAGGCGCCGCCTTCATCTGCGAAGGCAGTATCCTGGACGACATAAGCGACTTCCGCCCGGGCATGCTGGCGATCCGGGAACACGGCGTGCGCAGCCCGCTGAAGGACGCCCGGTTCACCAAGGCCGACGTCCGCGCGCTGTCGGAGAAGCTCGGTCTGCCCACGGCGGACAAACCGTCCCTGGCCTGCCTGTCGTCGCGCTTTCCCTATGGCGATCCCATCACCGTCGAAGCCCTGGAACAGGTCGGCCGCGCGGAATCGTTCATCCGTGGCCTGGGTCTCCGGCAGTTCCGGGTGCGTCACCACAAGAACATGGCCCGTATCGAGACGGAGCCCGCCGACCTGGCGAAGGTCGTTGAACACCACGACGAGATCGCCGCGTATCTCAAGGAAATCGGCTACGACTACGTCACGCTGGATTTGGAAGGATACCGCACCGGGAGTATGAACGAGGTGCTTAAGAAGCGGAAGGCCACGACCGCGGAAGTCCTGTAGCCGCCTGAACCACGAAAGGACCGACCATGACATCCTTCGACCCTGCCGCCTACGGATCCGCTGTTGCGGCACTGCTCAAGACGCCCCGCGTCATGCCGCTTGACCCGGGTGAGGAAAATACTGCGGCGAAGGCCGGCCTGGAAGCCCTGGACCTGGACGAGGCTTTCGCCCCGAACAGCATCACCGACCGGATGATGGCCGAGGGATGCCGGTCCGGCCTGTGGCTGTACCACGATTTCCTGGTCACCTCGCATACCCTCAGCCAGCAGATCACCACGCCCACGGGCGACTACTGGCACGGCATCATGCACCGTCGCGAACCGGACTATCCCAACGGGAAGTACTGGTTCGGCCGCGTCGGCGACCATGAGATCTATCCCGAACTGAGGGACGAGGCGGCGACCATCGCCTCCGGTACGGACAACCTGCCCGACGAGGCGGCTTACCTCATGACCCAGTCTTCCTGGGATCCTTTCGCGTTCATCGATCTGTGCGAGGGGGCCAACGTGGGCGGCGTCCCGGCCGGCGACCTCTGCCGCGGCATCCAGCAGCGCGAGTGGGAACTGCTCTTCGACTACTGCTACCGCAAGGCGATCAGGTAACCCGGCAGGCACTGGGCGCAGTCCGTGATACTCGGCGCGAGCACGGTGCCCGGTCCGCGTACGTCGCAGCCGGTCGATCCGGCTGCGCGAAGAGCCGATCGCGCGAAGAGCCGATCACTCCGTCTCCCTGTATTTCCGCATTTTCTCCATCCACGCGCGGATTTTCTCTTCGCGGCCCCGGTCGGTGGGTTCGTAATATCGGTGCCCCTTGATGGATTCGGGCAGATGCTCCTGGTCCACGGACGCCCCGTCGTAGTCGTGGGCGTACTTGTATCCCTTGCCGTGGCCCATTTCCTTCATCAGGCGGGTCGGCGCGTTACGCAGGTGCATGGGCACGGGCTCGTCGCTCGTCCGCTCCGCGTCCTGCCGCGCCTTTGAAAAGGCCGCGTAGACCGCGTTGCTCTTCGGGGTGGTGGCCAGGTACACCACCGCGTGGGCGAGCATCAGGTCGCCTTCCGGCTGGCCCACGAAATGGACGGCCTGCTGAGCCGAAGTGGACAGGGTCAGGGCGAAGGGGTCGGCCAGGCCGATGTCCTCCACGGACATGCGGATGATCCGTCGGGCGATGTAGAGCGGATCGTCGCCGGCGATGAGCATCCGGGCCAGCCAGTACAGGGCGCCGTCCGGATCGGAGTCGCGCACGCTCTTGTGCAGAGCCGAAATGGCGTCGAAGTGCCAGTCCCCGCCCTTGTCGTACTGCGGAGACCGGTGCTGCAGCGCCTCGTCGATCTCCTTCACGGTCAACCGGATTCGCCCATCGCCGCGCGGCGTCGTCATGGCCGCCACTTCGAGGGTATTCAGCGCCATCCTGGCGTCGCCGCCCGCCACGGAAGCCAGGTGCGCCACCGCCTCGTCGTCCATCTCGACCTCCAGTCCTCCCAGGCCCCGCTCGTCGTCCTCCAGCGCGCTTCGGACTATGCTCGCCAGGTCCTCTTCCGCCAGCGGCTCCAAACGCAGCACCCGGCAGCGGGACAGCAGGGCGTTGTTGACCTCGAAAGACGGATTCTCCGTGGTCGCGCCGATGAGGGTCAGCGTGCCGTTCTCCACGGTCGGCAGCACGGCGTCCTGCTGCAGTTTGTTGAAACGATGGATCTCGTCGATGAACAGGATGGTCCGCTTGCCGTGCATGCCGAGCCGGTCGCGGGCCTCTGAGGTGGCCTTGTGGAGGTCCTTCACGCCTGCGCTCACTGCGCTCAACGCGACGAAATGCGAGTCCGTGGAACGGGCGATGATGAATGCGAGGGTCGTCTTGCCCGAGCCCGGCGGCCCCCACAGGATCATCGAGAAGGGCGCGTCGCGTTCGATAGACTCGTTCAGCAGGCGTCCCTCCCCGACCAGGCTGCGCTGCCCCAGAAATCCTTCGAGCGAATCCGGCCGCATGCGGGCCGCCAATGGCGCTTCACGGCGGAGTTGCTGTTCGGCCTGTTCGGAAAAGAGATCGGTCATGGGTTAGCGTCCGCCGGGGTGCGAAGATGCGTGCGCCCTGGTGCGATTTTATATCCGCGCCGGGCAAAGAAACGTGAAGTATTAAGGTTTCATCATTATAATACAGCAGGATCCCCACCGGGGTTAAGGGAATTAGGTTTAGATGCATCCCAAAAGGGGAATAAAGGGTAATGCGAGACATTGCTCGCGACGGTCTCCCTGCGCTCAAAACCGGACCTTGACTTCCCATGCTCCGAAACTACTTCACCATAGCCATCCGCCATCTGAACCGCCAGAAGGGCTATTCGCTCATCAACGTGATGAGCCTGGCGCTCGGGATCGCGTGCTGTCTCCTCATACTGCTCTTTATCCGCGACGAGTTGAGCTACGACCGGTACTTCGACCGCGCCGACCGCATTTACCGCATCACCACGGAAGAGCGGCAGGGCGGGGACGTCGTCCGCCTCGCGGAAGTCCTGGTCCCCACGGTATGGTACATGCGCGAGGACTTCCCCGAGATCGAGGACATGGTCCGGCTCGTCCCGCCCGGTAACGCCTGGATGGTGAAGTACGGCGACAAGGGGTTCTACGAACGGAACTTCTACCTGGCCGATACGACCGTCTTCGACATCTTCAACGTCCCCCTGCTCACCGGCAACCCGGAGACGGCGCTGACCGGGAACGACAAGATCGTGCTGTCCGAATCCATCGCCAGGAAGTACTTCGGCGATGAAAACCCCATGGGCAAGATCCTGGACGCCGAAGGGACCTTCCACCTCGAGGTGACGGGGATCATGCCGGACCTGCCCGCCAATACTCACCTGGGATTCGATATCCTCGCGTCGTTCAGGATCCAGGAAGCCTACTCCGAAAAGAAGGTCGATGAATGGGGCTGGCGGACGGCGTACAGCTACATCGTGCTCCGGGAGGGCAGCGATCCGGCCGAACTGGAAGCCAAGCTGCCCGCCTTCGTGCAGAAACACCTGGGGAGCCGATACACGAGCGACGAAGCATCCTTGACCTTCAGGCTGCAACCGGTGACGGACATCCATCTGCATTCGCGGCTGGAACGGGAGCTGACGCCCAACAGCGATATTCGGTACATCTATCTCTTCTCCGCCATCGCGGTGTTCATCATCGTCATCGCCTGCATCAACTTCATGAACCTGGCGACCGCGCGGTCCGCCGGCCGGGCCAGGGAGATCGGCCTGCGAAAAGTGTTCGGCGCGGCCCGTACCCAGATGATACGGCAGTTCCTGCTCGAGTCGCTGATCATGAGCGGAATGGCCGTGTGCCTTGCCCTGATCCTCGCGTGGGTGAGCCTGCCCTGGTTCAACCTGCTTACGGGCAAGACCATGTCGCTGGACGCGGGAACCGTGGGGTTTGCCCTCGCGGCCGTCGTGGCCATCGGCGGCGTAGTCGGCTTTGCATCCGGCAGCTACCCCGCGCTCTACCTGTCCGGCCTCGCGCCGATCGAAACGCTCAAGGGAACGCTCGCCGCGGGTTCGGGCACCGCGGGACTGCGCAGGGTCCTGGTGGTCGGCCAGTTCGTGATCTCCATCGCGCTGATCATCTGCACCGGGGTGGTCTACAGCCAGTTGAGTTTCATCCAGGCCAGGAACATGGGCCTGAACACCGACCAGGTCGTCGCGGTACCCCTGACCTTCGATCCGGTCCAGGAGACGGCCAGGACATACAAGCAGCGCGTGGCGGCAAGTCCCCACGTGACCAGCGCGACCGCCACCTACATCCTTCCCGGTCACAAGTACGCCGTGATACCGATCACGTTGCAGCGGCTGGGAGATGCCGCGTACGAGAAGATCGATCTGAACGCGGCCTGGACGGACGAGGATTTCCTGGAGACGCTTGGCATAGAGCTGATCACGGGAAGGTATTTCGACCCGGCGTTTCAAAGCGACTGGGGCTGGGGGACGACGGGCGGCGGGGTCGTGTTGAATGAGGCGGCCGTGACGCGGCTGGGATTCGGCTCTCCGGAAGATGCGCTGGGCAAGGAAGTGCACTGGGTGCGCGAATTGCGCCAGGGATTCGACGAGGAGGAAACGGAACTGCGCAGGATCGTCGGCGTGATGAAGGACTTTCACTACACGTCCATGCATCAGCCCATCGGTCCACTGGTCCTGTTCCCCGACGAACAGGGCGGGCATATCGTCGTCAAGATCGCACCGGGCCATCTGTCCGAGGGTCTTGAAATGCTCGAGGATGTATGGCGCGAAGTAAACCCGGCTTTCGCCTTCGAGTCCTTTTTCGTGGAGGACAACTTCGCCCGCCTCTATGACGCCGAGCAACGGTTCGGCAGGGTGTTCGTCAGCTTCGCCGCGCTGGCTGTCCTCATCGCCTGCCTGGGTCTCGTCGGCCTGTCCTCCTTCACCGCGGAACGGCGCACGAAGGAGATCGGCGTCCGCAAGGTCCTGGGCGCGACGATCCCAAACCTGTTCCGCCTCCTGTCCAACGAGTTCGTCCGCCTCGTGATCGTGGCCAACCTCTTCGCCTGGCCCGCCGCCTACTTTGTAATGGCCAGCTGGCTGGACAACTTCGCCTACCGCGTCGACCTGGGCTGGACCACTTTCCTCGCGGCCGGCCTGCTCGCCATGGCGATCGCCCTGCTGACGGTGAGCTACCAGGCCGTCCGGGCAGCCACCGCGAACCCCATCGATTCCCTGCGGACCGAGTAGCCTCGAGAAAAACACGGGCGTTTTGCCTGCATCGGTTTCAAGATGCCTGGCTTGGTTTCCCGGGAAATACCGTTGACATTTATTGGTTAGTTCAGGATAGATAATTCATGAATTGGTAAAAACCCACTCACCACACCTTTCATTATCCTCTTCAACCCAGGAGCAGCCTTATGAGACGGTTAGCGATAACCTTGCTGGCCGGGTTTGTACTGGTGTCGATTTCTACCCATGACACCATTCATGCCCAGGAGATTTCGCCGTCGTTTATAGTAGGAGGCGGACTTGGTATTCCCATAGACGCCGAGGGTATAAATAATGGGCCGGCGATTCGCGGCGGAGTGTCAGTGCCAGTTTATCGGAACTTGCATGCTGTACTAGAAGGTCACTATAGCAAGTATAGCCCGGACGATAGCGAGTTACCCCAGGGTGTGAGTGCAGATGTAAAACTCGCCGGTGCGAATCTCGGAGTAATGCTACGTTCCTCTACTACCCCCATAAGTGTGTATGGGCAGGGAGGTATAGGGTTGACGCGAGGGGAGGGGAAGGTTTCTGGCTCCCTCCTTGGCGAAACTATCAGTATCAGTGATACGGAAACAGTTTTCAGCTTTACCGTAGGTGGCGGTGTTCATATTCCCATAAATCCGTCTATCGGCATCGCTGTTGATGCGCGATACAGTCACGCAGCGACGGAAGGCGAGGCCACAAAATGGATGCCGATCACCGCATCTATCGTGTTTAGTCTCTAGATTCATGAACTGAGATTACGGCCATTACGGCTTAAGACATTGTAAAACCGTTGTTGGTAAACGCCCCTCCGCATCACCTGCCGAGGGGCGTTTTTATTTGGTCTCGATAATCATCTTTTACGTAGTCACGACGGTCACCTGCGCATAAAACAAAAAAGTTTCAAAAGTTACTTGCCACATCGCAATCAATACAATATCTTGTCTGTTACGTCTTGTAACACCACTACCAGTTGTGATTCTTAATCAATAAATCTCAACAAATTAGGTCAGGTGGAGGGCCGCCGCGATGCGATGTCCGGCGTGTGGCATGTTGAACAGCCACGTTGTAGATTCCCGCACCATCCAGAGTGGAAGAACCATCCGCCGACGCCGCGAGTGCCTTTCCTGCGCCAAGCGATTTACGACCTACGAAGCCATCGAAGAAGAAGAACTGATGGTGGTGAAATCCGACGGCCGACGGGAGGTATTCGACCGCGGAAAGATCATGCACGGTCTGAAGCTGGCCTGCACGAAACGGATGATTTCCGCGGACCAGTTGCACGAACTCGTGGACCGGGTGGTGTACTACGTGAGCAACCTCAACGAACGCGAGATCCCCTCCGACAGGATCGGCGAATTCATCATCCGGGAACTGCGCAAGATCGATGAAGTGGCCTACGTGCGTTTCGCCTCGGTCTACCGGGATTTCAAGGACAGGAGCGAGTTCGCGGAAGAACTCGAACAGCTGGAGAAGCAGGAGTTGGCTGCGGTCGTCAAGGACCAGCCCGACCAGGGCTGATTCAGGTAATTGGGTACCTGGTCTTCGTTTTAAGGACCAGGTATTTTTGTTGACACAATATACACATTGGTTCGACGTTACAAATTGTGACAAGTGATTTGAGGGGGCGTGTATGGCTACTGAAAGACTCGGTTTGAATATAAAGGATGACCCCGGTCTCGTGACGAAGGGAACGGAGGAATCCACCACGGACGTGTCCGATGACGGCGCGAACGCCGTCGACGCGTCCACGGCCGACGCGCCCATCGAAGCGCCTGCCGTAACCGGCGGACTTTCCGTCGAACGGCTATACAGCAATCCCGGCCATGATCCCTACGACGGCGTGGAATGGGAGAAGCGGACGGCCTCCATCTCGGGAGACGGGGGCGATGTCGTCTTCGAGCAGAAAGACGTGGAGATCCCGGCCGACTGGTCACAGCTGGCCACCAACGTCGTCGTGTCCAAGTACTTCCGCGGACCGCTGGGCACGCCGAAGCGCGAGAACAGCGTGAAGCACATGATCGATCGCGTGGCGGACACGATCGCGGGCTGGGGACGCGCCCAGGGTTACTTCGCCTCGGAGGAGGACGCCGATGCCTTCCAGAACGAATTGAAGCAGATCATTCTCCACCAGCGGGCCACGTTCAACAGTCCGGTATGGTTCAACGCGGGCGTCGAGGACACGCCACAGTGCTCGGCGTGCTTCATCCTGTCGGTCGACGACTCCATGGAATCCATTCTCGAGTGGTGCAAAGTCGAGGGCATGATCTTCAAGGGCGGCTCGGGCGCCGGCGTGAACCTGTCCCGGATCCGCTCGTCCAAGGAGATCCTTTCCTCGGGCGGCCAGGCCTCCGGTCCGGTCTCCTTCATGCGCGCGGCCGATTCGGTGGCCGGGTCCATCAAATCGGGGGGCAAGACCCGGCGGGCTGCCAAGATGGTGGTCCTGGACATCGACCATCCCGACGTGGTGGAGTTCATCTGGTGCAAGGCCAACGAGGAGCGCAAGGCCTACGCCCTCGGCGACGCCGGATGGGACATGACCCTGAACGGCGACGCGTGGAGTTCCATCCAGTTCCAGAACGCCAACAACTCCGTACGCGTGACCGAGGACTTCCTGGACGCGGTGGAAAAAGACGGGGAATGGACGCTGCAGTCGATCACCACGAAGAAGCCGGTGGAAACCCTGAAGGCGAAAGACGTCATGTCCTGGATCGCGGAAGCCGCGTGGCAGTGCGGCGACCCGGGCATGCAGTACGATACGACCATCAACGACTGGCACACCTGCGCCAACACGGACCGCATCAACGCCAGCAACCCCTGTTCCGAGTACATGCACCTGGACAACAGCGCGTGCAACCTGGCCTCGATCAACCTGCTCAAGTACCTGACCGACGAAGGCACCTTCGACGTCGTGGGTTTCATCCACACGGTCAACATCATGATCATGGCCCAGGACATCATCGTCGACAACGCGAGCTATCCCACGGAGAAGATCGGGGAGAACGCCCGGGCCTTCCGGCAGCTGGGCCTGGGTTACGCCAACCTGGGCGCGCTGCTCATGGCCATGGGCCTGCCCTACGACAGCGACGGGGGCCGCGCCTTTGCCGGCGCCATCACGGCGCTGATGACCGGCCAGGGATACTACCGGTCTTCGGAACTCGCCGAGCACCTGGGCACCTTCGAAGGCTACGACCTCAACAGCGAGCCCATGCTGCGGGTCATGCAGAAGCACCGGGACGCCGTGGACGACATCCAGGCGGAGATGGTGGACAAGAACCTGCTGGACGCCGCGCGCACGGCGTGGGACAACGCCCTCTCCCATGGCAAGACGCACGGGTACAAGAACAGCCAGGCCACGGTGCTCGCGCCAACGGGGACCATCGCCTTCATGATGGACTGCGACACGACGGGCATCGAGCCCGACATCGCCCTGGTCAAGTACAAGCGCCTGGTGGGCGGCGGCACGATGAAGATCGTGAACCGCACCGTGTATTCCGCCCTGGAGAAGCTGGGTTACTCCAGGCCGCAGATCGAACGGATCGTCCATTACATCGACGAGCACGGGACCATCGAAGGCGCGCCCCACCTGCTCCAGGAACACCTGCCGGTCTTCGACTGCGCGTTCCGGACCGAGAACGGAAGCCGTTCCATCCACCACATGGGCCACGTGAAGATGATGGCCGCGGCGCAGCCCTTCATCTCGGGCGCCATATCCAAGACGGTGAACCTGCCCAATGAGGCCACGGTCGAAGATGTGATGAACGTGTACTTGAAGGGCGGAGAACTGGGTCTCAAGGCCCTGGCCATCTACCGCGACGGATCGAAGCGCACCCAGCCGCTCAGTACCAGGGCGTCGGAGGATGAAGAAGCCGCCGAGGTCCAGCCCATCCGCCGCCGGTTGCCGGACGAGCGCGAGGCGATCACGCACAAGTTCAGCATCGCAGGCCACGAGGGCTACCTGACCGTCGGTCTCTTCGAAGACGGCCAGCCCGGCGAGATCTTCCTGAGGATGTCCAAGGAAGGCAGCACCGTATCCGGCATGATGGACGCCTTCGCCACGGCCATCTCCGTGTCGCTGCAGTACGGCGTGCCCCTGGAGAGCCTGATCCGAAAGTTCAGCCACATGCGGTTCGAGCCGGCGGGCATGACGGGTAGTAAAGAAGTGCCCATGGCCAAGTCCATCACCGATTACATCTTCCGTTGGCTCGCGGTGAAGTTCCTTCCCGAGGACAGCCAATCCGAGATCGTGGCGGACAAGGACATGGATTCCACCATGCACTCGAACGCCATGGACCAGACGATGACCGCGCAGGAGAACCAGGAGCACGAGGTCTATGTAGCCCAGGCCGACGCGCCCTCCTGCTCGGACTGCGGCAGCCTGATGACCCGCAACGGTTCGTGCTACGTGTGTCGTGAGTGTGGAACAACGAGCGGTTGTTCTTGAAGAACCTGCATTGAACCTGCTTTAAACCGCCGGACACCGGGGAATCGAGTACCCGGGGTTCGGCCCTGACCGGGTGCGGGGATACGCCGGGGAGACCCGGCACGTTCTCCGTGCCCGTACGGTCAGGTCTTCTCGTCCGTACGGTCAGGCCTCCTCCATCCCCAGCCTTTCCTTCCAGCTTCTGTCCGTTACCATGTAATACACGGCGCCCACCGCGGCGACGGTGACCCGCACGATCCGGTAGGTCAGGGCGGCGGCCAGTCCCGTGGCCTGGGCGACCGTACCCGGGACCGAACCGTCGGCGGTCGTGCTGACGAGGTGGTAGATGTAGATGACCGCGCCTTCCAACGCGCCGACGCCGCCCGGCACCGGCGCGAAGGTACCGATGATCTCGGCGGCGGGGATCAGCATCAGGTGGGCCAGGTAATCGGGCGCGGCCGGTCCCGGCAGGAGCGCCATCGCGCAGCAATAGAAGGCTGACAGCATGAAGACCTGGCCCGCCAGACCCACGAGCAGGGCCTCGGTCAACGCGCTGCGCCGCGTCTGGTAGAGTGCCAGGCTGCCCGCCAGTTCGGCGAAGAACGGCCCGACGAACCTGAGGCGGGTAAGCCGCTGAAAAAAGGTCCAGTTCAGTAAACGGAAACGCAAGGAAACCACCAGGCAGATCAGTCCGGTCAAGGCACCGCCCCAGAAGACCAGGACGGCGATCATGATCTCCCGGTGATGCCAGAGGTCCTGGTTCAGCAGCGCGGCCGCCGATCCGACGATCAACAGCGCCAGCATGCCGATCAGCCGGTCGAGCAGCACCGTGGCCGCTGCGACGGTCCGCCTCGACTTCTGGCGCCGCGCGATGCCCACGGCCCGCACGATGTCGCCGCCCGCGGTACCAGGCGCCAGGTAGTTGAACAGGTTGCTGACGAAACCCAGGCGGACGGCCTCGCGGAACCTCAGCACCAGCTTCTGTCCCCTGGCCAGCAGGTACCACCGGAAAAAGGCCAGTATGGTGGCCGTCGTGGCCAGCACGACACCGATGCCCAGGAAGGTAAAGTCGATTTCGCGGCGGATGAAATCGGCGTATTGATCGCGGTATAGATAGAACAGGTAGGCGAGGATGGCCAGAGCGATCAGCCATCTGAGCCAACCCCAGACCTTCTTGAGCAGATTCATTTTGAACGCGGGTGGCGATTGGCCCGGTTCCCGCTACGGTTCCTCCTCGGCCCGTCTGACCTGGGCCGGCGACTGCTCCTCCTCGGCCCGTCTGACCTGGGCCGGCAGGCGGAGCCGGACGCAATGCGTGCCGACGTAGGGTGCGCGTTTCTGGAATAAACCGTAGTCTTCCCGGCAGGAATCGCAGCGGTACCGGGCACCACGGATATGACACAGCGGTCCGCCGCAGGATGGGCAGGGAGGCACTTTCTTCAGCATCCGGTGGAGTATAGGAGATCGGGCGGCCGACGTCAAGGTATCAGACTGTGCTATTGGACGCGGTGTGACTTGTAGGGAGTGAAACGTGCTTGACCAGTGGTGTGTAATGGGGCATGGAGACGGAGATGGTAGGCTATCGTAGAGTTCACTTCAACTCAACGTATCCAACCCAGACCCACTTGTTCTCCTTAGTGTATTGTTTGATTCTATCTTCGGATTCGTCAGGTCCGAATTCCGTCACACGATCAGGATCCGCGGCAAACACATAGAATGGGATCTTATGCCCACGTGCCAGTTCCGTAAGGGCAAATGGGTGTTTTGCGGTATGACGTAAGTCATCATCACCATCACCAGAAAAGCCATATAAACTCTCAACATCATATGCCGAATAGACCCCAAATGTAACCGCATAATGCCAATTATGCTTAATGAGCATCAGTTCATATTTATCGCTCGACGCGGGAAACTGCATTTCACCAACTGCATCCAGATGCTCTTTCCCATTCTTGTAGGTGTAGCCCGTAAACCGAAGTTCCAAGTTTCTGGGTGATTTAAACTGGAATCTTTCGATTTCAATCCCCATCTGATCTGTCACCGTTGAAATGACCTCGTCAGGTGGTAGAGTACCCACATGGCCTATCGTATTGGGTTTCGATGTGTCCTGTGCAAATGAATCTTCAAAGCCGAACAGCCTCATCACCATGATCGCTAAAACCAAACAGAAATTCACGGATGATTCCTCCGGATTGTCACGGTCGGTCTGTGAGTTGAGACTCGGCTTAGTCCAACTCAAAAACCTCGCAGTTTTCAACGCAATACTACATAATGAACAACAACCCACTCGTTTTCTTTGATGTATTGCTTGATTCTTTCTTCGGATTCATCCGGTCCAAATTCCGTCACACGATCAGGATCCGCAGCGAATATATAGAAAGGGATCCTCTTTCCTGTTTTCAGTTCTCCTAGGGCAAATGGATGTTTTGCGGTTTGGTGAAGTAATCGAGCGTCATCATCCTTCCTGATTACTATGCCTGATTTATGTACAAGCTCAAAATCCTCTCCCATATGAACTGCAAATCGATGCCAACTGGCTCGATGTCTGTATTTAATGAGAATCAGTTCATTGTTGCCGCTGGATGCGGTATACCCCATCCTGCCAATTGTCTTGATGTGCTCTTTTCCATTCCTGTACAAGTAGGATCTAAATCGAAGTTCGCGACTGATGGGAATTTCAAACTGGAATCGTTCGATTTCGATCCCCATCAGGTCTATAGCAGATAAAACGGCCTCGTCAGGCGGTAGTGTGCCTACGTGGTCGAATGTAGGAGGTTCAGGCGCGTCCTGGGCAATTGCATTTTCAGATCCGATCATCCCCATAACCATAACAGGCCCCATAAAGACAAAAAGATACAAGGTTACTCCTTCCGGATCGCTAGGGTCGGTCTATGAAGTGGTCCACGAATTAATCCGATGACGAGGTGTGAGATACTGCACTGCATCAGCATATTTTGGCCGGGATAGAGTTAAACGCTTGCACTCCGCGCTAGACTACAAACTCCATCCGGTTTTGAGTAATGATGAAATGTGGCAATCCTGTAGCTTAATGGGATGTGGAATGGGGTGTCAAGAAGCAAAGTGATCGCAGCGTCATACCCTGGGTCTCACGGTATAAAGATATGTACATTAGCTGTGCATACCTGTAACTTGACAAGTTGAATCTCGAGGGATTATAACCACATTGAATAACTGCCGTGAGAGGGATTTTGATGTCGAAAACCATAGCCATCGTAGGCGCACTGGATACCAAGGGCGAGGAATTCGCCTTCGTCAAAAGTGAAATCGAGCGGCGGGGACACGGGACGCTGGTCATCGACACGGGTGTGATCGGTGATTCGGCCGTTGAAGCGGACGTGTCCCGGGATCAGGTCGCCGAAGCCGCCGGCACGTCGATCGAAGCGTTGAAGAAGCGCGGCGACCGCGGCGAGGCCATCGACGCCATGGCGGCCGGTGTCGCGGAAATCGCGCGGGGCCTGTATGAAGCCGGGGTGTTCGACGGGATCATCAGCATGGGCGGTTCGGCGGGCACCGCCGTGGGGACGAGCGCCATGCGGGCGTTGCCCGTGAGCGTGCCCAAGGTGATGGTGTCCACCGTGGCCGCGGGCGACACGACCAATTACGTGGGGATCAAGGACGTGTCGATGATACCCTCCGTCGTGGACGTGGCCGGCATCAACCGGATCAGTCGCAGGATCTTCGCCAATGCCGCGGGTGCCATCGCGGGCATGGTGGAGACCGAGGTGCAGGAAGCGGCGGAAGACAAGCCGCTCATTACCGCCAGCATGTTCGGTAATACCACCGATGCCGTGGACCAGGCCCGGGCCATCATGGAGGAGGCGGGTTACGAGGTGCTGGTCTTCCACTGCACCGGCGCGGGCGGGCGGACCATGGAGGGCCTGATCGACGAGGGCCTGATCGAGGGCGTGCTCGACATCACCACCACCGAATGGGCCGACGAACTGGCCGGTGGCGTGCTGACCGCCGGCCCCGAACGCATGGACGCGGCCGGCAGGGCGGGCATTCCCCAGGTGATCGTGCCGGGCTGCCTGGACATGGTGAACTTCTGGGCGCCGGACACGGTGCCGGAGAAGTACCGTGACCGCAGGCTGCACAAGTGGAATCCGAACATCACGCTGATGCGGACCGACGTGGAGGAGAACGCCCGTCTCGGCCAGATCATCGCGGAGAAGGCCAACACTTCGAACGGGCCGGTGTCGATCTTCCTGCCCCTGAAAGGCGTGTCCATCCTCGACAGCCCGGGGAACGAGTTCTGGTGGCCCGAGGCCGACCAGGCGCTTTACGACGCCATCAAGTCGAACGTGTCCGCCGACGTGACGGTGACGGAAATGGACTGCAACATCAACGATCCGGCCTTCGCGGAAGCGGTCACCGGCCGGTTGCTGTCCGATTTGAGAGGGTAGGGCGCCATGCCCGTCATCGACGCGGTCGAGCTCTACCACGTCGCCATGCCGCTGATCTACCCGTGGCGCACGGCCTACGGCAGTGATGACGTCATCGAGAGCGTCCTCGTCAGGATGCGTGCCGGCGACGCCGTGGGCTGGGGAGAGACGACCCCGCTCTCGAAGCCGACCTACAGCCCGGAGTACACGGCGGGCGTGTTCGCGGTGACGCGGGACGTCCTCGCACCCCTGTTGATCGGAAAGCGCATCGACAGCGGCCAGGAACTGCACGAGTCGTGCGGCTGGGTCGCCGGCAACTTCTTCGCCAAAGGCGGACTGGATGCGGCCTGGTGGGACCTGCGCGCCCGGCTCGAAGACAAGCCGCTCTGGCAACTGATCGGCGGCAAGGGCCCGGTCATCGACGTCGGGGCCGATTTCGGCGTGCAGGACAGCATCGACATGCTGCTGGGCAACATCGAGCAGGCCGTTAAAGCGGGCTTCAAGCGGATCAAGCTCAAGTACAGCCGGGGGTGGGATCTCGACATGGTCTCCGCGGTCCGTTCGGCCTTTCCGGACCCGGTCTTCCACATCGACTGCAACAGCGGATACACGCTGGACGACCTGCCCATGTTCAGGAAACTGGACCGGTACAACCTGGCCATGATCGAGCAACCCCTGATGCGCGACGACCTGGTCGACCACGCCGAACTGCAGCGTCAGATCGAGACGCCGGTCTGCCTGGACGAGAGCATTACTTCTCCAGCGAAGGCCCGCAAGGCGATCAGGATCGGCGCGGCCCGCTGGATCAACATCAAGCCTGCACGGGTCGGCGGTGTCACGCAGGCGCTCGAGGTAAACCGGGTCTGCGAGGAGGAAGGGATCCCCTGCTGGACGGGCGGCATGCTGGAGTCGGCCCTCGGCGCGTCTTTTTGCATGGCACTGGCGACGTTGCCCAATATGCAGTACCCGTCGGATGTCTTCCCGAGCACGCGGTTTTACGAACAGGACCTGAGCGCGCCGCCGCTGGAACTCTCGGGCCCTTCGCAGATGGTCCTGCCGGATTGTCCCGGGGCCGGTGCGGAACCCGTACCGGAACTGCTCGAACGCCAAACGATCGACCGTGCCGTGATCGACGGATCTTGATCGACGGAACGACACCCATGTCCCCATCGTCAACCCCTTCCCCCTTCAATTACCTCTCCCGCGACGCGTGGTCGAAGCTGCGCGCCGCGACGCCGCTGACGCTGTCTGAAGAAGACCTGCAGGAACTGCATGGCATCAACGAAATGGTCTCCCTAGACGAGGTCGCCGAGGTGTACCTGCCCATGTCGCGGTTCATCAATCTCCACGTGGCCGCGGCCCAGCACCTGTACCAGGTCATGGACACCTTTCTCGGAAAACCGGCCGCCAAGGTGCCCTATGTCATCGGAATCGGCGGCAGCGTGGCCGTTGGAAAAAGCACGACGGCCCGTATCCTGCAGGCCCTGCTCAGCCGCTGGCCAAACCATCCCCGGGTGGACCTGGTGACCACGGACGGGTTCCTGTTCCCCAACCGCGTACTGGAGGTACGGGGGCTTATGCATCGGAAGGGATTCCCGGAGAGCTACGATCTCAGGCGCCTGGTGCAACTGATGGCCGACGTAAAGTCCGGACACGCCTCGGTAACCGTGCCCGTGTACCGGCACCTGATCTACGATATCGTGCCGGGTGTCGTGAAGACGGTTACCCAGCCGGATATCATGATCCTGGAGGGGCTGAACATCCTGCAGACCGGCCACCACGTGACCGGCGAGGCGCCACCCCGCGTCTTCGTCTCCGACTTCATCGATTTCTCGATTTACGTGGAAGCGGAGGAACACGACCTCGAGCAGTGGTACGTCGATCGTTTCCTCCGGCTGCGGGACACCGCGTTCCGGAACCCGGAGTCCTACTTCCACCACTATGCGGATTTGAGCACGGAAGAGGCCGTGGAGACGGCCAGGGGAATCTGGCGGGACATCAACCTGGTGAACCTGCGTGAGAACATCATCCCTACGCGCGAACGGGCGGACCTGATCCTCGAGAAGAGTACGAACCACCGGGTGACTGGGGTGTATCAGCGGAAGTTGTAGGCGGGGACAAACACCCGCCCACAGGCCATCCAGACCTTCCAGACATGCCCCGGCAGCCCGGTGCGGTCAATCCTGCAAAAATCGCTTCAGCACGTTGGACGTCACCTTCGACACCACGTCGTCCACGAGGATCGATGACGGGTAGGTGATCGATCCCACAGAAAACACCATCCCGCCGCTTTCGGTTTCATGCACGACCATTTCGGCCCCGCCGTCGTCCACGTTGGTTCCCTTGGCAAGCAGGTGGGTGTTTGCCGGCGAACTGGGCGTGATCTTGTCGGTCTCGTGGCCGGACGCGCCGCCGGGCACCCGTTCGTGCAGGCTCGCCTCGCCGAAGATATCTCCCTCCGCGACACCGGTGCCATCAAACACCCAGTGGCCCGCGTCGATCACACGGTACGGCGCGCTGGTCATGATCCCTGTCCGCGTGAAGGCAACCCCGAGCAGGTTCGCCTCGGACTCGTTGTAGAGGTGAAAGCGGCTTTCGATGCCCTCTCTCGGCTGGTCCAGCGACAGGACATTGCCGTTCTTCACCTTCATGGCGTATTCGTTCGGAAAGACCACTTCGCAGTTCAGGCCGTTACCGCCCAGGTACATGAGGCGGCCGCCGGACTCGAACACCCAGGCCTTGAGCCGGTAGTACATGTCCCTTGACCAGTATTCGGGATGGGTGGTGGTGATCAGCACCCGGTATTTGTCCAGGGGCAGCGTGCCGTCGTGGAACTGTGTCTCCGCGTAGAGGTCGTAGTCGAATCCCACCCGCTCCATCCACGCCAGGAACCGCCACTCGGCTGGCGCAACGTGACAGGCCGCCCGTCCCCGGATCATGTCGGTGGCTTCGACTTCCAGGGGGATGTGGTTGATGGGTTCGGGCCGGTCGAAGGAGAGCGGCGCATAGTCGTCGGCGCCGTATGTGCGGTGCGACGTGTCGGTGTACCGCTTCAGGTCGTACCGGGCGTTGACCGTGGGTTCAGGGGGAAACTCGTCGGCGTGTATGTAATTGCTCCGCCCTCCGAAGTTGTTGTATGCGTTCCAGTTGATGTTGGCGGCCAGCACGGCTACGTCGGCCGTCGGCGCGGCCGGGGCGACGATCCAGGGGAAGGAAAAGAACCCTCCGGTCTCCGTTGAGGCGTGGAGGTAGTACAGGCCGGATCGTTCCGGTGCTTCCAGGTATTGCTTGTGATTGGGATTGGTGTAACCCTGGGTGTTCCACTTCACGCCGGTCCGGGTATAGTCGCCGTCGGGGGTGATCTGCATGGTGGCGCGAGGGCCGTGCTCGTCGTACCAGCCGATGTTCCGCACGAACTCCTTCTTCCAGCCATAACGGTACAGCTCGAGCTGGTAGGCCTCCACGGCGTGGACGCGGAATTCCGATTTCTCGCCCGACCGGATCCACTTGGGCCACATGTACCCCAGCAGGCCGTCCCGCAACAGCCGGAAATGATAGGGCTGGCCCTCGCTCGGTGTCATGTATACGCTCTTGAATCCGAAGTCCCTGCCTGCAAGCGTGACTCTGTACGCCTGGCCGGGCGATACGTCCGCGTAGACCGCCCCCGTGGCCCGTGAGCGGGCCTCGATGGACGCTCCGTCGGCCTCGAACTCGAACAGGACTTCAGGAATGGCGACGTACCGTTCGTCACTGACATATCCGACAAGCATCTTGGACCTCCGATGGGACCTTCGGCTGGCGGATGTTCCAGCGTGGTTTCAGGTGGCGCGGCAGACCGTAAGTGGTAGTGATGGCCGGGTCGTGCCTGACGGACCAGACCCGCAAGACAATGTACATCGTACCTTCCTGCAGTCAACCGTCCCGCGCTCTGCGACCTCCGATTTACCTTTGACCGGAATCGCGGCGAATGTTACCTTGCCAGTCCGTGAACTGCGACTGAATTCCACATTCGATTTCGATTCGAGAAAGGCCCTGGCATCGTGTCTACCTGCCGGCTGAAAGATATCGCGCGCCTGGCCGAACCCGGCGACAATGTGGCCATCGTGTCCCGGAGGATCGAGGCCGGTACGCATGTGGTCGGCGAAGACGGCGCGGTTTTTTCCATCGCCCACACCGTGCTGGAAGGGCATCGTTTCGCCATCCTGCCCATACCCGCCGGGGAGTCAGCCCTGTCCTGGGGCCTGCCCTTCGGCCGAGCGACACGGGATATCGCTCCTGGTGACTATATCTGCAACGCAGACATCCTCGACGCCTTGCGTGTCCGCAAAATCGATTTTGCGCTTCCGGTAAAGCCGAATATCGAAGACCGTGTCGTACCCTACAAGTTGGACGAATCCACTTTCACTCCGGGCGAGCAGGTTCCGGTCAGCGACAGTCCTCCGACCTTCGAGGGATACGACCGCGGCGCGGCACGGGGCGTCGGGACCCGGAATTATATCATCCTGCTGGGCATCACGTCGCAGACGGCGGGTTTCGTGCGGCGCCTGGAATCGCTGCTGAAGGACCAGGCGGGCCGGTACCCGAACATCGACGGCGTGGTGGCGGTGGCGCATACAGAGGGCGGCTCGGGCGTGGATCCCAACAACCGGGAACTGGTGCTGCGGACGCTGGCGGGTTTCATGGTCCATTCCAACGTAGGGGCGGTGCTCGCGGTGGACCGCGGCACTGAAATCGTCACAGACAGGATGCTGGAAAACTACATGCGGCTCAACCGCTATCCGTTGAACGACGTGCCGCACCGGTTCGAAACGCTCAAGAGCGGGTTCGAGGAGGAACTGGCGCGTTGTGCAGGGATCGTCACCGGATGGTTCGAGACGGTCAACCGGGTTCCGCGGAAACCGGCCTCCGCGTCTCATCTCAACATCGTGCTTCAATGCGGTGGTTCGGATTCCTTTTCGGGCATATCGGGCAATCCCCTGGCCGCGCTCGTGGCCCGGGAGATCATCCGCTTCGGCGGGAAGGCCAATCTTGCGGAGACGGACGAGCTCATCGGCGGTGAGCCGTACGTGCTGGACAACGTGCGAGACATCGGGACGGCCCGCACCTTCCTCCATATGATCGAGCGGTTCCAGGAACGCACGGCGTGGCACGGCCAGTCGGTCGACGCCAATCCCTCCGGGGGAAACAAGCTCCGGGGGATCTACAACATCGTGCTCAAGTCCATCGGCGCGGCCCGGAAGCGCCACCCGGACGTACGTCTCGACTATGCCATCGACTACGCGGTCCCCATGAAGGAACCGGGCTTTTATTTCATGGACAGTCCGGGTAACGACCTGGAAGCCATCGCGGGCCAGGTGGCCTCCGGCGGCAATCTCATCTTCTTCATCACCGGGAACGGCTCCATCACCAACTTCCCTTTCGTGCCGACGATCAAGTTCGTGACGACCACGAAGCGGTACGAAATGCTGTCGGGAGAAATGGACGTGAACGCCGGGGCCTACCTGGACGGCGTTTCCATGAAAGAACTGGGCCGGCAGACGCTCGATCTGACGTTGCGCGCGGCATCGGGCGAACTGACTCGCGGCGAGCGGGCGGGCCATAGCCAGACCCAGATCTGGCGTGACTGGCGGCAGACCGACGGGAGCCGGCTGCAAGACCTGCGCGACCGTCCCGCGCCGGCCGGCAGACCGCTGGAGGTCCGGCCGAACGGAGAATCGGCGCCCCCGCCGGTTTTCAGGTTGCCCGTGTTCGAATCGAAGGGGTCGTGCGCCACCGACCGGATCGGCCTCATACTTCCCACCAGCCTGTGTTCCGGCCAGATCGCCCGGATGGCCGCGGAACGGTTGAGTGAAAAAGGCGTGGGGCATGGCGCCGGCATATCCCGTTTCGTCGCCCTGGTACACACCGAGGGCTGCGGCGTCTCGGGCGGCGTCTCGGAGGAGATGTACATGCGCACCATGGCCGGCTACCTGACCCACCCGATGACGGCGGCCGCCCTGCTCCTGGAACATGGTTGCGAACGCACGCACAATGATTTCTACCGACAGCAACTTGTCGACCACGGCCTGGATCCAGAGAGCTTCGGCTGGGCCAGCGTACAGCTCGATGGCGGCATCGAGAAGGTCATCGATCGCATTGAGAAGTGGTTCAAAGGGACCCTGGACGGCCGCGAGGGCCCGGACGCGGTCGAAGCCGGCTTGCCCACACTCAGGCTGGGGGTGGCCACGGCCGGTCCGGTTTCCGAGGTAGTTTCCGAAGCGCTGTCGCGATTGATACACGCTGTCGTAAATGGGGGCGGAACGGTCGTAGTGCCCGACAATGCCGCGTTGCTCAGTCATCCGTCTTTCATTCGACACCTGGCGGACGGCGTCGTGAAACCGACGTTGACCTACGGTGAGCCGGTATCGGAACCGGGGCTGCACGTCATGGAGACGCAGACGGCTCACTGGGTGGAGACCGTGACCGGACTGGGCGCGGCCGGTGTGGAGCAGGTCGTCGCCGGCGTCGGCAGCCATCCATTGCCCGGTCATCCCATGATCCCGGTGCTGCAGGTCGCAGCCGATGACCTCCCCGTACCATTTCACGAAGACGTGGATCTCATGCTGTCCGGCGGTCCGGAGGAATGGCGCGCAGCTGTGCTGGACCTGATTCGAAAGACGGCCGCCAGGATGCACACGCCCCGGGCCGCAGTCCTCGGCAACACGGATTTCCAGATAACGCGCGGCCTTCTGGGCGTCTCGGTGTGAAAGGAATCTTCATGCCTCGTGAAGTTGTCCGGCCCGAAGGGCTTGATCTCGACTCGCCCGGACGCCGGGACTACTGGGTCGCCCTCGAACACGATTCCCTCTGGGCAGACCATCTCATCCCGCTGACGGTCATGGCCGGTCTCGATGTACGCGATGGCGAAGGGCTTCTTGCCACCGGTGCGAATCACGGCAACGAATACGAAGGACCGGTGGCGATCAAGGGCCTGCTTCAGGAGATCGAACCGAAGGCGGTCAGGGGCCGGCTGATCTTCATTCCCGTGCTCAACCCCGCGGCCTTCCACGTGGGCCGGCGGGCGAGTGACGCCGACGACGGCGTCAACTTCAACCGTGCCTTCGTGGACGGCGCCGGCACCTCGCCCGCGCTCGCGGGTATCACCCACCGGATCGCCCGATTCGTCAGGGAATACCTCTGGCCGCGCGTGCACGTGGTGACAGACATCCACTCCGGCGGCGGCGAGCTTGATTTCGCGCTGTGTGCCAGTTACCACGAGGTTGATGACCCGGCCCAGGCGAAGGTCATCGAAGACACCGCCCGCTGGTTCGGCACGCCCTTCGTCATGGTGTACCAGAACGAAACGCCCGGACTCATGGTCAGCGAGGCGGAGCGGCTGGGGAAGATCACCATCGGCACGGAACTGGGCTGGGGTGAGGCGGTCAACCCGGACGGCGTGCAGTACGCGCGGCACGGCATACGGGCCGCGGCCATTCATCACGGCCAACTCGAAGGGAACATCGAGCCCATCGCCCATCACGCCGACGGCACGCAGAAATTGACGGCCATTGTGGACCGGGCATGTTACGTGCCGGCGCCCTTTCCGGGACACTACGAACCCCTGATGGCCAGCGGCGAGTACGTGGAGGCGGGACAGGTCGTTGGCAACCTGCACGATTTCTACCGCGTGGACGATCCGCCCTGGCCGGTCCGCGCGGGCGTGGACGGTTACGTGCTTTCCCAGTCGTTCCGCCAGCCGGTGAAACAGGGATACCACATTCTCGTCGTGGCGCAGGAAGTCCAGCGCGGGTAGCAAGACAATAAACCATTGAATACGGAGCGCTCTACGCAACGACTCGAAGATCATCCCGATCGGCTGAAGTGGAACGCAAGGTATCTGGCACCGAAGCGGCTGGCGTCCAGGGGTTATTGCCCGCTGTACGACCGGGCGGAGGCCCTGGGAATTCCGGGCGGTCCCGTGCTGGAACTCGCCTGCGGCCTGTCGGACCAGGCCCTCGCCCTGGCCGCTTCAGGCCGGGACGTGTTGGCCGTTGACATATCAAACGTGGCCCTGGACCGGCTGCGTGGGGAGGCTGCTGAACGAGGGCTAGAATCCCGCCTGACCTGTGTGGAAGCGGACCTGGTTTCCTGGCGACCACCCGCCGACCGGAAATTCGCGCTCGTGATCTGTGTGATGTACTGGGAGGAAGCCGTATTCGACTACGCCTGGACCGCGGTCGCCGAAGGCGGTTTGCTGGCCTGGCAGGGCTTCACCCTGGACCACCTGCGCTACCGGCCCTCGCAGAACCCGGACTGGTGCTTCAAGGAGGGCGAACCCGCGAGCCGGCTTCCCGACGATGATTTCGCCGTGCTGCACGAGGAGGACGTGGACGAAGGACACCGGGTAATCCGGCGCATGGTGGCCAGGAGAAACAGGACATGACATCCGGCGGGGAGACTGCGACCCAGCAGGATCCGGACCAGACAGCCGACAGAAAGACGAGCATGAAAGTACAACGAATCGCCATATTGAGCCCAGGAGATATGGGCCATTCCGTGGGCCGATGCCTCCTGGCGGGCGGCTTCGACGTGGCCACCTGCCTGACCGGGCGCAGCAAGAGGACTCGCGCGCTTTCCGAGGCCGCGGGCATCCGGGACGTGCCGGACCTGGACGAGTTGGTGCGCGCCTCCGATCTGATCCTGGCCATCCTGGTGCCGGACCAGGCGGTGTCGCTCGCCAGAGAGGTGGCGGGCGCAATGCGCAGGACGGGCGCGATGAATCGGACGGACTCGGCGACCGCCTATGCCGACTGCAACGCGGTTTCGTCTGCCTATGCCGACTGCAACGCGGTTTCGCCTGCCACGGCCAGGGAGATCGCCGAGATCATCACCGGCGCCGGCGGCCGTTTCATCGATGCCGGCATTATTGGCGGACCTCCCGGCGACCGCGAAAAGACCCGCTTCTATGCCTCGGGGCCCTACGAGGAAATACTCACCCAACTGGACGGCCACGGCATCCTCGTCCGGCCGATGGGCGGTGAAGTGGGACGGGCGTCCGGGATCAAGATGTGCTATGCCTCGGTCACCAAGGGGACCTCCGCCCTCCATGCCGCGGCGCTGACCGCGGCGGAAGTCATGGGGCTGAGCGAGGAGCTCCTGACCGAATTCACAGAAAGCCAGTCGCAGCGGCTCAAGGCGATGGACGGCGTCAATAGCCTGTCCGCCAAGGCCTTTCGCTGGATCGGAGAGATGCGCGAGATCGCGGCGACCTACGAACAGGCCGGGGTTTCGCCCGGTTTTCACGACGGCGCGGAACACATCTTTCGCCTTATAGCCGAAAGCCCCATCGGGCACGAGCGTCCGGAGACCGTGGACCGCAACCGCACCCTGGAGGAAACGGTGACCATTTTCGCGGAAGAGGCGCGGCGGCGTTCAGGCAAGACGCAGAACCGTACAGGCGAGACGCAGAGCCGTTCAGGCGAGACGCAGAGCCATTCAGACGAGACACAGAGCCATTCACACGATTCGGAGAAAGGGTAAACGCCATCCCATCGATCCAGACCCTCGGCATCCCTGTGCGCAGTGTCAACTGGGTACGGGTCTTCCCCACCCGGGACGGGGCAGGCCGGGATTGCCTGGTGGCCGTGATGGGCCAGCAGGCGGCGGGATTCACCGTCGTGAATATCGACCCGGCCACGGGCAATACGTCCCAGGCGACGTCGCTCGACCCCACCGCCAATTTCCCCACGGCCGCCATACGCACCCGCGACGGACTGATCTATATCGGCGCGGCCTACGCGGGTCACCTTTACCGCTACGACGCCGCATCGGAACATTTGGATGACCTGGGCGCCATCAACCTGCCCGGCGATACCTTCCCCTGCAACATGGATGAGGATGCCGACGGCGTGATCTGGATCGGGTGCTATGGATCGGCCGGCCTGACGAGTTACGATCCCGCAACCGGTGCGTTCACCCGTCACGGACGGATGGACGAGACCGACATGTACTGCTATCCCTACGTCGGCTCCGGGGGTACGATCGCCTGCCAGATCCGGATGACCCGTCCGCACGTGGTCGTCTACGATCCCGAATCGGGCGAGCGCAGGACCGTGGGTCCCGTAGTGGTTACGGAGGATGGGGGTTCGATGTCGCTCTTTCGGGCGGCCGACGGCCAACTTTACATCCGGTCGACCGGGGGCGATTTCCGGCTGAATGGCTTCGAGGCGCATCCCGTGGAAAGCCTGCCGGATCCGGCGCCTGCCCCGGCCCTGTCCGACGGATCCACGGCGGACTTCGCAGACCGGGACACGCAGATGTTTCACGAACTGGCCCTCACCCATCCGGATACCGGCAAGACGCGAACCATACCCGTCGAATACGAGTCCGCGGGCAGCGAGATCTTCCTAGTGCACCGCGGGCCCGACGACAACATCTACGGTTCGAGCATCCTGCCCCTTCACCTGTTTCGTTTCGACCCCCGATCCCGGGCAATGGACGACCTGGGCGTCTGCACCACCGCCACCGGGGAAGCCTACTCCATGGCCAACCTGGACGGCAGGATGTATATCTGCTCCTACCCCGGCGCCGTACTGTCCGTCTACGATCCCGACCTGCCCTATCAGTTCGGGAAAGACCCGGAAAGCAACCCCCGGGACCTCGGCCGCATGGACGAAATCTCCTACCGTCCGCGCGCCATGGTCGCGGGACCCCTCGGCCGGGTGTGGACGGCCTCGGTGCCGAACTACGGCATGTGGGGCGGACCGCTGTCCTGGTACGATCCGGCCACGGAGCGGTTCGGGACCTACCGCGACATCGCCGGGGAGGCCAGTTGCTGGTCGCTGGCCTGGCTGGAATCCCCTGGCCTGCTGGCCGTCGGAACGACGATCGACGGCGGCACCGGAACGCAGCCGCGCGTAGACCAGGCGTCGCTGTTTCTTTGGGATTACGAGGCGGAGGAAAAGGTGTGGGAAGGCCGGCTTCCGGTCGAGGTTACTGCGATAAACGCCCTGGCCGTGATCGACGGCGGCCTGCTATGCGGAACGGCCCACACGGGATCCGAATCCCGCCTCTTCGTTTTCGATGCCGGTGACCGGCGGTTCGTGCATCTGGTACCCCTGCCGGGCGGGCGGGCGCTGGACGGCGGCATCCGGACCGGTCCAGACGGAGTCGTATATGGATTCACGACCGGCTGCTTCTACCGGTTCGACCCTGTAACCGGCGCCGTGACCACGGTCCACGAAGAACCGGGCGCCTTCCAGAACCCGGGTCCGATGGATGAGGAAGGGGTCTACTTCACAAAGAAACACGAGCTGAAGAAGCTTGCGTTCTGAAATTGCGTGCGTGACGAGAAGTTTTGAGATCCCGAGCTCGGTATTTGTGTTTATAGCCAATTGAAATATGCAGTATAAGGAAAGTTCCTTGAGGCGGTTTAATGACCTTGACAGGCCTGGTCATTTTCCTGTAAATAACCAGTGATTTGAATTAGAGAATCAACGTGTTATCTCAAGGAAAGGTCAGATGAAAATACCGTTCAGATTGTGTAATCGGCCTGTTGCAATTGCAGGTATGGTCTCGCTGTTCCTGGCCCTGCCGTACCACGCCGAGGCATCGGATATCCCTCAGTCCTGGGAGTTGCGTAAAGCCACGATCGTCGATCTGCCGCGTACCCATCCCGCGGCGTCCTATCTGCCGGACCTGGTCAAACAGCTGGCAGCGAAGCAGGGCGGCGGGTCGCCGGTATCCGAGGCGGAGTTCCTGGCACTGTTCGACCGGCCCGAAAGCCGCGAAGTCTACAATTCCCAGTTGATCAAGGTGGCGACACCCCGAAGCGTTCAGATACAGAACAAGGCACACGAGGATTTCTCGCGCGTTTTTCTAACGGAGAAGCGGGTGAAACGAGGCGTAGACTTCCTCGAGGAAAAGAAAGACCTGCTGGACCGGGCGGAACAAAAGTACGGCGTGGCCCGTAAGGATATCGTGTCCATCCTGATGTGGGAATCCGGACTCGGCGAATTTACGGGCAATTACCGCGTTTTCAACGTCCTGGTAGCCCAGTTGCTGTACCTGGAGGAAGCGCAGCAGGAGGCGGTCCGCAGAATCAAGGCCGGAGGTGAGGCCGATCCGCTTGCCTCGGCTGCGGTAGCCAAAAGACAGGAAGAACGCTTCGCCAGGATACGCCGCCGGTGCGTCGGCAACCTGGTGGCCCTCCTCCGCCAGAGCAAGGCGACCGGTGTCGACCCGCTTTCGCTCCATGGTTCGTGGGCCGGCGCCATCGGATATCCCCAGTTCATGCCCGCCAGCATGCCTCATGCCGCGGACGGGGATGGGGACGGCAATATAGACCTGCATTCCTGGCCGGACGCCATCATGAGCGTGGCGAAGTACCTCAACGAACGGGGAAAGTACGGTCCGAACGACGCCGCGCGACGCAAGGCGATCTTCAGCTACAACCCCATCGACTCCTACGTCAACGGCGTGATCAAATACGCGGAAGCCGTGTGGGCGAGGCGTTGACGGCGGTTTATCCCCTGATGACCGCCTGACGTAGCAACAGGGCGGATGAAGTACCCGTAACGCCTTCCCTCCAGGTAAAAAAGCGCTTGCGAAGGCTTGCAATCAAACTATCAGTTCAACTCTGGCGCCAGGCAGTCCTTACCCTGACGGGCACAGGATGAGTCTCGGCTCGCACGCTACATCCGTAGGTGAACCGTATGCTGAGATTGGCCGAGGAAGTCCTGATCCTGGTTCTGGACGAGCAGCGCGGTGAACTCGGGCCCGGTCTGCCGCGCCGTTCGCTCAACCTGGCGCTCGCCGGCGCGGTGTTGATGGATCTCGCGTTTGAGCATCGAATCGACACCGATCTCGAACGTCTGGTCCTGCTCGACTCCACGCCGTTAGGTGATGAAATCCTCGGTCCCTCCCTTCAGGACATCATCAGCGAAGACCAACCACACAGCACGGAATACTGGCTGGATCGTATCGCCGAAAAGGGAGGAGAGATTCGTGACGCCGCGTTGTCACGGCTGATCGAGCGCGGCATCCTGGAGCCGGAAGAGCACGGGGTGTTCGCACTTGTATCTTCGGTATCGCGCTCCAGGCGCTATCCGGTCGCGGACGGCGAGCAGATCGAGGAAGTCAGGCTGCGGATCATGCGCATCCTGTTCAGCGACGACGTGCCCGATCCGAGGGATTCCGCGCTGATCGCACTGGCGAACGGGTGCGGCGCGTTCAACACGTTTCTTACCCCGGATGAACGGGTGCAGGTCCAGGAACGCGTCGAACTGCTCTCGAGAATCGACCTGATCGGCAGGACGATGGGGCAGGCCATCGAACGGCTGGTCGCCAACGAGCAATCGCAGCCAGTACCCGCTCTACCGAAGGAGATCCCGGTCGTTCCCGGGATACCGATTCTGGGGAATGCCTTAGCCATGAGCAAAGGCATGGTGGCGTTTCTCGCCCGGAACTACAAGGAATATGGGCCGATCTTTCGGATTCGCGGGCTTCGGCGTCGGTTCGTCTGTATGGTGGGGCCGGAGGCAAACGAATTGCTGGCTTCCCGTGACACGGAATTCTTCAGATCGCTGGAGCCCATGGCCAACCTGCATCTTTTGATGGGCTCGTCGCGCTCGGTCCTTACCATGGACGGTATTGACCACGTAACCACGCGGCGCGTACAGGCAAAGGGTTATGCCACCAGGGTCGCGAATGAACGGTTCGAGGAAGTGATCGACGTAGCCCGCCGCGAGATCGCGACGTGGCCCGTGGGAAAGCCGATAGATGTAGTGAAGGCGTTCCAGGGCATCATCGCAGAGCAGATGGGCCGAATCATGGTCGGGTACTCTCCTCGCGGCTACACGGCTGATCTCCATACTACGCTGAAGGGTCTGCTCCTGGGCGCCACGGTGTTTCCGGGCATCATGAAGATTCCTCGATTCCGCCGGGCCCGCGCAAGATCCCTGGAACTGGCAGGTAAAGTACTCGCACACAAGCAACGGTGTCCGGTCCAGTCGAAACCCGATTTCCTCGATCTTATGCTGGAACTGCGCGAAGCCGACTCGCAGCTTGTTCCGGAAACCAACCTGAACATGACGGCGATTGCGCCGTTCCTGACCGGATTGGACACCACGTCATACACCTGCTCATTCATGCTCTACCATGTCCTAAAGAGCCCCGAACTCATGCGACGCATGACCGAAGAGGCGGACGATTTCTTTGAGCGCGGTCTGGAACCGAGGCAAAAGGGTCTTGAAGTTTCGCGCCGGGCGGCCATGGAAACGTTGCGGCTCCATCCGGTTTCGCCTGCCGTGCTGCGCACGGTCTCCAACTCCTTCGAGTTCGCGGGCCACAAGGTACCCGCGGGCGTTCAAGTGATGGTCGGCACGGCAGTGGGGCACGTAATGGAGGAGTATTTTCCGGACCCGGAACGTTTCGATGCCGACCGCTTCACGGCCGAACGCGGAGAGCACCGCCGGAATCGGGGCGTCTACGCCCCCTTCGGGGCGGGTAGCCATCGCTGTCTTGGAAGCGGTCTCGTACCGCTGCAACTGGCCCTCACCGTTGCGACGGTGCTGCGCGACACCGAGCTGGAGCCCTTCGAAACGCACCATGCGCTGCGGGTGAGATCGTTACCTACCATGCGACCCGTCGGCATGAAGATGCGCATCCTGCGCCGACGGGACCACCGGGTCGCCCCGCCGAAGAGTCAAGATGGTTCCCGTTAGTCGATCCGAGGCCGTCGTTGAGCGTTATTATGCGCTGGACCGGTTGCGCGTGGTGATGATTATGCTTGGGATAGTACGCCACGCATCGATGACTTACGAACCCTCAATGATCGACGCCTGGCCATATAAAGACGCCGAGATCGTCGTCCTTGCCCACTGGTTCATCGTGTTTATTCGTGTGTTCCAGTTGCCGGTCTTCTTTCTGATAGCCGGGTTCTTCTCGGCCTATCTGATCGAGACGCGCGGAATCCCGGCGTTTATCAGGCACCGTTGGAGCCGGCTGGGCGTCACTTTGCTCGTCGCCTGGCCGGTGGTGGCAGCCTTGATGGCGTTCATTCTATGGGTGGCCACCCCGTTCAGCGCCGTGCCGCCGGCGATTCACTATAGCGATATGGCTTCCGCGCCCCGCATGCTCGACTACATCCTCATGCACCTCTGGTTCCTCTATTATCTGCTTATCCTGAGCCTGGCTGCGGGCGGCGCGCTGGTGCTCGCCCGGCGTATACCCCCGGCGGTCAGGAAACGCATCCTGGACCTTTTTGCGCGCCACTTGCGCGGCGGAGGACTGATAGCGGCGATCCTGATGGGGGGCATGGCGCTTTACCAGATGCAGTCCTGGACGATTGATTACCATGGCAACCTCATCCCGGCCCCCCGCCTGCTGGCGCTCTATGGTCTGCTGTTCGGATTCGGTTGGCTTCTCTTCTACCGGAAAGAAGTCCTGAAGAAGTTCACAGGTCCGGCATGGTTCATGCTCGCCGGCGCAGTCCCCTGTTTTTTCGTTCACCGCTACTTCGTCGATACAGGGTGCGAGGTTGACCTCACGATGGGGTGCACCGGGTCCTCGGGGGAATATCACCTGGGGGCGGTTGTCTTCCTTTCGCTCTCCATGTGGATGATGGTCTACGGATTGGTAGGCGTGTTCCTGCGCTACATGAACAGGCCAAGCCCGCGCTGGCGCTACATGGCGGATGCGTCCTACTTTTTCTATCTTGCCCAGGTGCCCGTGACCATGCTGCTGCCGCTAGCCCTCTACAGCCTTCCGTTGCCGGGCCTGGCCAAGCTTACGCTGGTCGTTGCCGCGGCTACCGGCCTGATGCTGTTGGCTTACCACTACGGCGTACGGTCAACTTTCATCGGCAAGCAACTCAATGGCCGCCGCTATCCCCGGGCGGCGATATGAGTCGATTTGAGTCGATTTGAGGCGATATGAATGCGTCATTCGCCCGTTTGGGATGCCGACGGCCCGTTGGGCGACTTCCGGAACAGCAGTGCGGGCCCGAACGACAATCCGGCAGCGACGAGGAGCACCGCAAACACATTGGACAGTGCCGCAGCCAGCGCGGACTGCAGAGAGTCGAATAGCCTGTCCGCCGCCTCGGCGTCCGCGGACCCCGCTTGTGCCAGCATTGCTCTCAGAGACTCGGCGGTCATCGGATCCAGCAGTTTCCCGGGGCTCTCCCGCAATGCGCTGAGCCATTCTTCCGGCAAAGCGAAGGCGGTCCGGTCGGAAATGACCGCCGCCAGCAACCGGTCCGAAAACCGACGCGATGCCAAACACTCCTGCCATGAGGCCCTGAAACCTGCCTCGTCGTTGCGGGGGAATCAGATCGGCCAGCGCGGTGAGGCTGCAGGTCATAGTGACGCCGCCACCGACGCCCTGCAGAGCGCGAAAAGCTACGAGTTCGTTCATCGACGCGCTGATGCCCGAAAGACAGGAGCCGGCCATAAAGACGCTCAGACCGACGATGAACAAAGATTTACGCCCATACAGATCACTGAGTCCGCCGGCGATCGGTGCAACGGCCGTCGCCCCCAGAATGTAAGCGGTGGCGACCCACGCGTAGCGATCAAATCCGCCAATGTCGGCCACGATGGAGTACAACGCCGTCGCGACGATCGTCTGGCCCAGCGAGCCCAGGAACATCGCCAGGGCGACGCAGATCATCGCCGAACTGTTTCCTGGGCAGCTTTGTGAAGTCCGCGCTGGATTCTGCTTTCACATCGTCCGGACTATCATTAGTGACGGTCATGCGGCGGACCTCGTCGATGGCGTGTCGCAGGTTTCCTGAACGATGAATCTACAAAACCTACAGGGCGATGATCCGCCGGATGCGCTCGGCGGTTTCCCTCATGGAGTCGTCGTCTCCCCCGACCTCGCTGACCAGGGCGCCGTCGAAACCGATGGCGCGCAACTCGGCCATGACCGCCGGCCAGTCCGTGTCGCCGTCCATCAACTGGACCCAGGCGCCTTCCCCACGCCGAAAATCCTTCACGTGCACCTTGAAGATCCGGCGGCCCAGCTCCCTGATCCACATGTCCGGATAGCCGTAAAGGATCATGTTGGCCGTATCCAGGTAGATACCAACAGCGGGTGAACCAACCTCGTCGACGAGTTGCCGCGCTTCCCGGGGGCTTAGCATGAACTGGTTCCACACGTTTTCGATGCCGATCCGGGTGCCGCGGCGTTCCGCTTCGGGCGCGAGGTCGCGCAACGCGTCGCGGAAGTTGTCCCAGGTCGTGCCGTACGAGCTTTTGGGATCGAGCGCACCGGGATGCAGGAGGAGGGCGTCCACACCCAGGATCTCGGCGATTTCTAAGCCCCGGCGCAGAATGGCCACCCGCTTCGCCCGCTCCTCCGCGGAGGGCGACAACAGGGAACCGGCGTCCCGGCGGATGGCGATCATGGAACACAGCTCGAGTCCGTGGTCCCGGCAGGCGTCCCCGACCGACGCGATCTCCGAGGTCGAGGCGTCCAAATTCGGCGATCCTTCATCGGAAAATACCAGTTCGATGGCTTCGTAGCCCAGGTTTCGGGCCTTCGAAAGGTCCGCTTCGAGATCCTGGCGGCTGAGACAGAGTTGCGTGATGCCTGGCTTCATAGGGAAGTGGCTCCTTGAAATCGTTATGGGCACATGAAATCGTTGCGGACAACAGTTATTTTGAAGTTAACATTCGTGTCGGGGTAGGTTATATTAACGGGACCAAAACGCAAGCGAATTGCACTGAAGCCGGAATGAGCAGGACGACTTCTGTAACGAGGAGGAAGACCATGATACATGCACTGGCGCGGTGGTGCTTCGCCCTGGCCCTGGTCGGCCTGGTGACGGAGTTCGCCGACGCGCAACCCCGGAACCTGGCGCCGAGACTGGGCGAGGCCGCACCGGAGTTCAGCCTGCAGGACGTGAACGGCGAGACCGTCAACTTCGCCGATTACAAGGGCAGCAGGAACCTGCTGGTGGTCGTCGACCGCGGCTGGATCGGATACTGGTGACCCCTTTGCTTACGGCAACTGGGGCAGTTGCAATCCGATTACGAACGCATCGCAGAACTCGACACCGAACTACTCTTCATCAATCCTGAAGACCTGGAACAGACACAGGATTTCGTCGCCAAGTCGAAAGTGACGCGGGAGGATCTTTCCTTTCGTGTTCTCGCCGATCCGGACCGGGCCATACCGACCAAGTTCAAGATCCAGAAAGAGACCGACAAGGGAACGGAAGTCGTACCCACTGCCTTTATCATCGACAAGGAAGGCATCCTCAGGTTCAAGTACGTGGGATCGGACCCCTTCGACCGGCCGTCAACCGATAGCCTGGTAGAGATCCTGGCGATGATCTCGGGGCAGTAAGTTGGACACGAATTCGACCAGGATCTGGGGTTCCGAACGGTAATCTAAAAGCGGGCCGCCTAACCAAACGGCGGTCCGTTTTCTTTTTCCGCTATACCGCGAACAGCACCGGTAATTCCCAGTTCCCGAAGCGCTCCATCGATCCTTCCCACCGCTTCGTCGACCCGGCCCAGGTACTGCATGGCCGCCTCGTAGGTGGGCGTGAGTATCCGTTCCTCATCCACCTCTCCGTCCAGGTACTGGTTGGCCATCCAAAGGTAGATGGAAAGTTCGTAAATCGTCCGTTCGGGATCTTTCGAAACTTCGCCGTATCCTTCAAAGAAAGCGGCCGGCGTGGGACCGATCGGCTTCAACCGAAATACATCCAGCCTGGCGAGGTCCCAGGCCGGATCGCCAACCCATGCGTACTCCCAGTCGAGCCAGGCGGAACACGTCCAACGGCCATCTACTTCGTCTACAAGCACGTTCCAGGGATGGGGATCGTTGTGCAACAGGACCAGGGGCCGTGCATTCAGAACCGGTATCGCCCGCTTCAACATGCGCTTCATGGACTTCAGGTCGAAACTGAATCCCATATCCCGCTTCAGCAGGTTTCTCGCATGCCGCACAGCCTGGTGGCAGTGAAAGTCGCCCCAGGAACCTTCTTCGAAGGGTCGTACGCGTTCCCCGACGATCAGGCCCGCGCAGTTATCGGGTAACCGGATCGAATGCACTTTCCTTAAAGCGAGTCCGACAGACCACCAGGCCTCGGCGCGCGGGGTTTCAGGCAGGTCATCCACAACGTTTCCGAGCAGCTGTCCCGGTTTAAACTCCATCAGCACGGCACGGGTACTGCCGTCATCGTGCCTGGCGACGATGGCAGGTACCGGCACACCGTACTTCAGAAGCAGGTCGTGCAGATAAAGCTCTTTTTCCAGCCTGCGGAGGTCATCGCCTGAAGCATAGGGCCATTCGTATTCACGAAGGATGAAGCGCGTGTCGTCCCGCAGAACGACGAGGGATGTCCGGTTGGTTACGCCGTCGCCGAATGGTTCTACGCATCGGATGGAGTTCAGACTTATTCCGGCTTCGGACACCAGGGTGGGAAGGTAGGCGGGAGGCTGGGACATGGTATTCCAGCTTTAGTTCGATCGATCCAGGATACGTACCTCTGTCTCCAGGAGTTTCCCTAATCGGTCCCTCTGCAACTCCAGGTCATAGTGTGTCTGCAGATTCAGCCAGAAACGATCCGTGGTTCCGAAATAGCGTGCCAGCCGTAATGCCGTGTCGGCAGATATGGCGCGTTTGCCGTGAACGATCTCGTTTATACGGCGCGGGGGAACTGAAATGTCTGTGGCCACACGATACTGGCTCAGGCCAAGTGGTTCGAGAAACTCTTCCTTGAGGATCTCACCGGGATGAATTGGGGGAATTACGGCGGAAGGCATATCTAACTCCTAATGGTAGTCTACAAGTTCGACTTCGGTGGCATGACCATTTTTCCACACAAAGCACAACCGCCATTGGTCGTTAACACGTATGCTATACTGGCCTTTACGGTCTCCTGCAAGCTTCTCAGTTCTGTTACCAGGCAACGCGATCAAGTCCTGCAAGGTTTCGGCAGAATGGAGCATGACTAGTTTCTTCAAGGCGGCACGGGCCAGAGTACTGGAAAACTTACGAGACATTTCACGTCGGAAAACTCTCTCGGTCTCCCGGTCTTTGAACGAAATGATCATACCATTGCTATAATAACGTTACGTGTTATTAACGTCAATCGTTAATGTTGAGTGGTAGTCTGTGGATGCGGATCAGGGCTTCGGTGTGCGCGTTTCGGTGGGACTTGAATATCTAGACGACATCGTTGCCAACCTGGACCAGGCACTGGAGGAGGTATAAAGGTCATTGAATGGAGGTTCGTATAGGATTACTACACATTCATGCACAGTCTTAATCAATCCAAAATATACCTGGGTATACATAATTCACTATTGATCGGAAGTTTCATATTGGGATTGCGTCAACACAGGTCTGAAAAACTGTCGAGTAAAGAAAGTCCTGCCGAAATCGGCTAACTGAGGAGGCTGCATTCCTGCCGAGAACTGCCTATATCTTTTAACTATCCTGCAGGTTTTCGTAACTGATTCGGACCGTGTAAAAATGTACGATGAAGCCATGATAACTGATCTTCGATTATATTCATCCACTTCTTCAGGTGATGCTATGATTCTGTCTGGATCGTATTCTGACCATTCGAGTTTAAGCAGGTTCTTTGAAGACAAAGGAAGGGTAATTTCGGTTCCTGGATCTTCAATTGCAGCACCTCGAGCTTGGTTAAACGTAGCAGATGGATTGTAAAACGCAACGGGTTGATCACATGTGAAGAAACTACAGTTATCAGGCGCATCAATAATGACAGGTCGCATGCCGAGAAGTACGTTAAGTATATCTTTGTCTGATGCTAGTTCAATCATGATTCCAAGGGGGAACGTTCTTAAAACCTTAATAGGAACTTTGTCCTCTTCGAAATCTGCCATCCTTGTCGGACTAAATGATGGGATTTGATGTGTGCGGTGAAGGAGAATAGCAGTACTACGCGAAACTTGACGAATGAATTCTTCAATCTGGGATACTAAAGAAGGAACTCGTAGTCGAAAAAGGGAAACCAATACTACCAACGATTCGTGTATTGCACGACTACATACACCACCCTCAATTGCATCGCGCAATGCAGTTGCCAGCTTACTTTCTACATTACTGAGATAGCTCTCCAAGATAAAATCATCTTCTTTACCACCAGTTTCTATCCGATAAAAGTCCTTGATACTTGCAACATCATTAAGTGAACAGACATAGTTTTTACCTGTTGATTTCTCAATTTGTGTTAATTGCTCTCCATCAGAAGAGAACCTTCGGAGGTAGAACTTAGGTAGATAGTGGTGTTTACGAGGTTGATTCATACGTAAGTAGACAGTCCACAAAAAAGGATCGATGGCTAAATGGTTTATAACACAAAGGAGTACCGATACTACTCAAGCCAATTGTAGATGACGAGTAGTTTAGTCGTAAAATATCTATTCGAAACGACTAATGGGGAAAGTTTAAGGTAGAAGTTTTCTGACGTAAACTAACTTGTCCAAGACTGACCACCACTTACTCCAGCCTCACACTGCCTGCTCGACCTCTTTGTCGACAGGCTCGACCTTGTTTTCCGCATGCGGCATGCTGTATCGCAGGACGGCGTAGCCTGTCACGCCCGACAGCAGCGATCCCACGATGATGCCCAGCCTTTCGTCGAACATATCGTGTAACTCGGTGTCGCCGAAGGCCAGGGAACCGATGAACAGGCTCATGGTGAACCCGATCCCGCACAGGACGCTTGCTCCGTATAGACCGGTCCAGGTCATCCCCTTGGGCAGCGCAGCCACCTTCAGCTTGATGAAAAGACCGCACAGTGCGAAGATCCCGATCTGCTTCCCCAGGAACAGGCCGAGGGCGACTCCGACGGGTACACCATGAAGCGCCTGCTCGATCGTAATGCCGCTCAGTATGACGCCGGAGTTGGCGAAGGCGAAGATGGGGAGGATGACGAAAGCCACGACGGCATGCAGATCGTTTTCCAGCACCTTGAGCGGCGAGATACCAGGAACGGTCCTGGACCGCATGGGGATGAATATGGCCATGATCACGCCGGCCAGCGTCGCGTGGACTCCGGACTTCACCAGGGCGATCCAAAGGACAGTGCCGATCAATATGTAGGAACTGTGGGAATTCCAGTGCTTGTTGTTCAGGACGAACAATACGAGCACGCAGCCCGCCGCCACCAGCAGGGCGGTCACCGATATTTCCGCCGTGTAGAACAGGGCGATGATCAGGATCGCGCCAATGTCGTCCATGATGGCCAGCGAGGTCAGAAAGACCTTGATCGAGATGGGCACGCGCGTGCCGAGGAGGGTCAGCACGCCCAGGGTGAAGGCGATGTCCGTGGCCACCGGAACGGCCCAACCGTGCAAGGTGGAGGGGTCGTCGCTGTTGAAGACGAGATAGATCAGCGCGGGGATCGCCATACCGCCGATGGCCCCGACGCCGGGCAGGATGAGGTTACGCCGGTTTGACAGCTCGCCCTCGAAAAACTCGCGCTTCAGCTCAAGTCCCACGAGGAAGAAGAAGACGGTCATCAGACCATCGTTGATCCAGAGCAGCAGGGGTTTGTTGATATCCAGCGCGGCGATCTGGATCTGGATGGGTAATGCCAGCAAATAATGGTAGAAGGGTTCCAGGTACGAGTTGGCGAACACCATGGCCAGGGCGGTCGCCAGCATCAGCAGGATGCCGCTGGCGGATTCCAGTCTACGCAAAAAGCCGCTTCGAAGTCGAATGGCCCCTACTCCCTGTTCCTCACACCACCTGCTCGATTTCTTCCTCGACAGACTTGTTGTTCTTTTCGGCTGGCGGCAGGCTGTACCGCAGGACCATGTAGCCCAGCACGCCCGACAGCAGCGATCCCGCCATGATCCCCAGCCTTTCGTCGAATAACCCGTAATTGTCGATATCCGCGAAGGCCAGCGACCCGATGAAGAGGCTCATGGTAAACCCGATGCCGCACAGGGCGCTGGCTCCATATATGCTCGTCCAGGTTATGCCCGAGGGCAGGCTGGCCCATTTGAGTTTGACGAACATCCAGCAGAGGCCGAAGATGCCAATCTGTTTGCCCAGGAACAGGCCCAGCGCCACACCGACGGGGACGCCGTGAAGGACCTGGTCGAGCGTCATGCCTTCGAAACTGATCCCGGCGTTGGCGAAAGCGAAAACGGGCAGGATGACAAAGGCCACGACCGTATGAAGGTCGTGCTCCAGGACCTTGAGCGGCGAGACGTCGGGGTCGGTCCTGGACCGCATGGGGATGAAAATGGCCAGGATCACGCCCGCCAGCGTCGCGTGGACGCCGGACTTGACCAGGGCGATCCACAGGACGACGCCGACCATCATGTAGGAACTGTGGGAGACCCAGTTCCTGTTGTTCAGGAAGAACAGTACCAGAACGCAGCCCGCGGCCACCAGCAGGGCCGGTATCGATATTTCCGCCGCATAGAAAAACGCGATGATCGCGATGGCCCCGATGTCGTCCAGAATGGCCAGGGAGGTAAGGAAGACCTTGATGGAAATAGGCACGCGGGAGCCCAGGAGGGCCAGCACGCCGAGGGCGAAAGCGATATCCGTGGCCACCGGTACGGCCCAGCCTCGCAAGGCGTCAGGATCACCACTGTTGAAGAGGAAATAGATCAGCGCGGGAACGACCATTCCGCCGACGGCGCCGACGCCGGGCAGGACGATGTTTCGCCGGTCCGACAACTCGCCCTCGAGGAATTCGCGCTTCAGTTCCAGGCCGACGAGGAAGAAGAAGATGGCCATCAGGCCGTCGTTGATCCAGAGCTGCAGCGGCTTGTGTATATCCAGCGCGGCGATGTGTATTTGAATCGGAATATTCAGCAGAAAGTGATAGAGCGGCTCAAGGAACGAGTTCGCGAAAATCAATGCCAGCGCGGTCGCGAGCATCAGGAGGATGCCGCTGGCGGATTCCAGGCGCAAAAAGGCGTCGATAAAAGGGATTTTCTGATTCTGCATAAGTCCTGGTAACCTACCCCTCTCTCAGGCGGTTTTTACGACCGGCTCTACCATTTTCTCCACGTCGACCGCGGTTCCCGATTTCGAGGCCTCGATAGCGGCGAAGACCATGGCCACGCTCCGGATGTTGTGTTCCAGGCGCGTATCCGGCGCGGGGCCGCCGTCGAGCCAGTCCAGAAATTCGTTGATCTGCCACTGGTGCCCGTCGTATTCCGGAACGACCGGGCCGACATCCTCGACGCGCATGCCCTTGCCGGGTGTATGCCGGTATACGCGCGTGACCCCGTCGCTGCCTATGGCGACAGCGCCTTCCTCGCATTCGGCCCGGTAGTACTCCCCGTGCCAGCTGTTCTGCTCGGCGGCACCCAGGCACGAACCTTCGTAGGCCGCCTTCACCCCGTTGGTCATATCCATCACGAACATGGCGCAGCAATCCCCCTGGAAACTGCTCCACGGCCGGTTCCACTCCCACCCGGCGATCGTCCCGCAGTCTCCCCCGGACAGATTCCGCATCATGTCAAAGTGATGCACGGCGCCTTCCACGAGCAGGGTGTGCGGTATTTCATAGCGGAAAGCGCCCCAGGCACCGTATTCCCGGTAGTCCGCGGCGAAGCGGCCCTGGATGTAGTTGATTCGTCCGAGTTCTCCGTCCCGCAGCACCTGCCGCATGGTCAGCATGCGGCTGGAATAGCGGTAGTTCTGAATCACGTGCATCTTCAGGCCGGCCTCCGTGACCGCCCTGTATATATCTATGCACGCGGGCCATGTGTCGGCAATCGGTTTTTCACTCAGGATGTCCAGCTTACTCTCCACCGCCAGCATCACGGCGTCCCGGTGCACCGCGGGCGGTATGACGATCGTGCAGTAGTCCGCGTCCACCTCCCCGAAGGCGGTTGCCATGTCCGTGTATCGACGGCTGCGCGGAAGCCCCAGAAAATCACCGGAATCGTGGAGGATATCCGCATTGATGTCCACCAGGCCAACGATCTCGTGGCGGTCGTTGAACCGGGGGTAGAAACGGCGTATCCAGCCGCCGGCCATGCCGCCGGCGCCGATCATCAGGCATTTCTTTTTATTAGACACGCTATACTCCATTCCCTTGTTGAAAAACGCCTGCCTTAGATGACAACGGTCCTGGTTTCGATGATAACCGCCTGTGTTCGATGATAACCAACTCGCCCGAAAAATCCAGCGCTAGTTGGAAAGCACCACCCTAGATGACCATCTTCTTCCAGACGCCCTGCCGGAACCGGTAGACGCAGGCGATGCCCAGCAGGCAGATGTAGATGGTCGCGCTCATCCACGCACCCCAGAAGTCCAGTTCCAGGGTGAAGGCGAGCAGGTAGGTCATCGGAAGGAAGATCACCCAGGCGCCGATGAAAGCAGCCACGGCGGACCACCGGGTGTCGCCGGCGCCGCGCAGCGCGCCGATGAATATGACCGCGAGGGCGTCGAAGGCCTGGAACAGCGCCGCGTACAGCAGTCCCTGCCTGCCGAAGCGGATGACGGCGGGATCGTCGTTGAACAGGCTGACCAGCGGTTCGGGAAACAACAGGAACGCCAGACCGACGAAGACCATGATGCCCATGGCCAGTTTCAGGGCGCTGTAGGCGCTGCGTTCGGCCACAGCGATACGTTTGGCCCCGATATACTGCCCCACGAGGGTGGAAGCGGCCATGCCGATACCCAGGCCGATCATGTAGGAGATGGACATCAGCTGGATGGCTATCTGGTTTGCGGCCAACTGGGCGTTCCCGAGCCTTCCGATGATCGCGGCGAAGATGACGAAGCTGCCGATGTCGAGAAACCGTTGCAGACCGATCGGGGCGCCGACCTTCAGGAGCCGGACCTGGTCCGGCCACCGGGGCCGCGGCACGGCCCGGTTGTCGTAGTGACGAAGCCGGCGGGACAGGAAGAGGACGAGGTATATTCCCCCGCCCATAATACCAGCCAGCGCCGATCCCATGGCCGATCCCTGCACCTCGAGGCGGGGCAGGCCGAAGTGCCCGTAGATCAGCCCGTAATTCAGGATGACGTTGATGATGTTGATGGTGATGCCGATCTTCATCGGCGTCTTCGTATCGCCGATACCGCGGAAGAAGCTGGCCGCGGCCATGGCGACCATGAAGGCCGGACCGTCGATCAGCCGCCATCGCAGGTAAGTGACCCCCAGGCGCCTTACCTCGTCGGAAGGTCCCGCGAGGTCGAACAACAGGGGTACGAAGGGGATGACGAGCAGGATCAGCACGCCGCTGGCCACGGCCAGGTACAGCCCCTGCCACGTCATGTACCCGCAGTCCCTCCGTTTGCCCGCGCCGTAACTCTGGGCGACGAAGGTGTTCAACCCCATCGCCAGCCCCAGGAACGGAAGGTAAAACAGCCATGCAAGCATGGATCCGAGACCTACGGCGCCGATCTCCGCCACGCCCAGCTGGCCGACCATGTACGTGTCGACCACGCCCAGCAGCGTTTCGGACATGTTGGCCAGGATGATCGGATACGCCAGCAGCCATACCTGGTTCACGCTTCCCGAGGAGGTATGGATGGCGGGTTCCGTGTCCCGGGCCGAAGGTTTCGATGTTTCGGAAACGCTCATTTTCTCAGGGAGGTTGTGGCCTGTGGTCTACGGGTAAAAACGCCAGGAACGGCGGCACAGCCGATCGCATTACGTGCCGAACCGGATCTTCCGCGCCGACGGAATCTTCCGCGCCGACCGGATCTTCCGTGCCGGCCCTGGTCTTCCGCGCGAACCGGATCTTCCGCGCCGACCGGATCTTCCGTGTCGTCCCAGACTCATCGCATCTTATGAATCAGTCGGATCGGAACAAGCGATTCTTGCAGGAAAATGCGCATTGCTGCGCGTCCCTGCCGGAACCGCTACGCGTCCCCGACGATGGTCAGTCCGCCGTCGACCACGAGGCTGGCGCCGGTGATGAAGGACGCCTCGTCGGACGCGAGAAACACCACCGCGGACGCGATGTCTTCCGGCAGGCCCAGTCGCTTCAGGGGCGGCCGGTCGATGTAGGGCCTGCGTACCGACTCGTCGAGGCCGTCCCAGGCCTTCGTCAGTATGGCGCCGGGCAGCACCGCGTTGCTGCGGATTTCGGGTCCGTAGTCCACGGCGACGGACCGCGTGATCCCGACGACCCCGCCCTTGGCCGCGTCGTAGGCGGCGTAGTCACGGAACCCGACGAGGCTATGCACCGACGCCGTGTTGACGATGGCGCCGCCGCCCGATTCTCTCATGACCGGAATGGCGTGTCTGCACCCCAGGTAGATCGCTTTCAGGCACACGTCGAGCGTGCGGTCCCAATCGGCTTCCGCCAGGTCGCATACCGGTCCGGGCGCGTGCCAGTACGCGTTGTTGTGCAGGATCTGCAGTCCGCCGTAGGTGTCGACCGCGCACTGGACCATGTGCCTGACCTGCTCGTCCCGCCCCACGTCGGCGACGAAGGCCGTGGCTGCCCATCCTTCCTGGCGGATCGATTCGACCGTCTGTTCCAGCCCCACTTCGTTGATGTCCACGGCCACGACCCGGGCGCCTTCCCGCGCCATCCTCTCCGCGGTGCCGCGTCCTATGCCCGAGGCCGCACCCGTTACGATCGCCGTCTTGTCTGTCAGTCTCATGGTAATGCTCCGGATATTGGATTCAGCTCAACGCTCGGTTACGGGCTGTTCCCGCGTACGGCGCCACAGGTCTTCGAAACCATCGGTGCCGTCCTCCCGCCAGTATTCGGTACGGATGCCGGACGTGTAGGCCTCCAGCTCCCACCCATGGCGGATATTCCCGAAATGGACGCGATGCCCGTCGGGAAACACCGCCGTGCGGATGAATCGCGGCCTGGGAAAATCGTACGGTTCGTCGCGGTCGCGGAAGGGGCCCATTACGTCGTCGGGCACGAGGAAGCTGTTCATGGCCTCTTCGTCCACTTCCACGCCCAGGCCCGGCCCGTCGGGCACGCGGTGGAAGCCGCCCACAACCTCGATGGGATGTTTGAGCAGGTGGTGGCGGTACAGGTTGATGCAGGTGATGGCGGGCCAGGTGGCGTGGGTGAGTACGGCGCCGAGATGGGCGGCCCAGGTGGTGGTGAGTCCGTTGCCGACCATCTGGAGCCAGAAGGGCATGTTGGCTTCCGCGCTGAGGATGCCCTGGTATTTCACCCGCGTGGCGCCGCCGCTGACGACAAAACCGTCGCAGACCGCCTCGCGGATCGCGGTGGTATAGGGCGGCGAACCGAAATGCATGGCGATGGGGCGGCTGATGACCTGCCTCAACTGGCGGTTCCCCAGGATGTCGGGCTGGGGTATGGGCGTCTCGAACATGGCCACGATATCGAACTGTTCCAGGCCGCGCATGACGGGCATGGCCGCCGCGGCGTTGTGCATGGAACCATTGGCGTCGAGGTCCACCCGGAAGTGGCGCGGCACGTTGGCGTCGATCGCCGACATCTGTTCGTTGATGTCGTGCCAGGGCCGTTGCTTCAGTTTGATGGTCGTGTATCCGTTGTCCACGGCGTCCCGTACCTGGCGGACCCAGTCGTCAGAAGGCCCCTCGTTGGACCACCAGGATATGGGGACCCAGTCCCGGACCTTGCTTCCCAGCAGCTTGTGACACGGGACCTCGAGTGCCTTGCCCACCACGTCGTAGAGGGCCATCTGCAGTCCGGCGCCGATCGTATCGTCCTGCATGAAGTCCGCCGGGCTTCTTCCCATGACGCGCTGTACGCTCTCGTTTGTCACGCGCGAATGGATGTAGTGGACGATGGTCTCGCCCCAGCCCACGAGGCCGGCGTCGGTGGTGACCTTGCACAGTTCGAACACGGACCAGTTGTATACCGTCCGCTCCGCCATGGGCCGCTGTCCCTGCGTGAACGGCACGCTGACGGTGAAGCGTTCGACGTTGGTGACTTTCAAGGGCATGAAGTTCCTCCGGTATGCTCAGTTGATTCGGCCTGCTCAGTTGATTCGGCCTGCTCAGTTGGTTCGGCCTGCTCAGTTGGTTCGGCCTGCCCGGTTACTCCGGTTTTTCAAGGTAGGCCGCCAGCAGGGCGGCGCACCGGACCAGGCTGTTGCGGGGTATGATCTCGAAACCGTGGGTGTTCTCCGTGGGGATGCACAGCAGGCCGGCCTGGGGCGTCTGCCCTACGGACTTGGCCATGGTGGCGTCCGAGGCGTAGCTCTGCCAGTACGCGCACTGGGGCTCCATGTCCAGCGCGCGTCCGCACGCCAGCAGGCGATCGGCCACGGCCTTGTCGTAGAGACCACGCCCGTCGCCGTAGACCACGATGGGTTCGTCAGTGAGTGCCACGCCGTATTCTTCGCAGGCCGGGCCGGAATCCACGGCCAGGGATACGTCGCCGGGCAGGGTCCGCGCGGCGTAGGCGGCGCCGTGGCCGCCGATTTCCTCGCAGGTGGTCATCACGAGGTAGGCGTCGCCCGCGGGCCGGACGCCGTGGTCCCTCATGCGCACGGCCGCGCCAATGGAGATGGCGATGGCCGCCCGGTTGTCCATGAAATACCCGCCGATGCAGTCTTCGATTTCCCAGAAAGCGCGCCGCGACTGGGCGATGACGACGCGCGTGCCGGCGTGAACTCCCGCCTCCTGGAGCTGCGCGACCGTCCGGCGCGTGAAGACATACACGTGATTCCAGTCCATGGCCACGTTGCCGCCCCTGGCCTTGGTCTCCCAGATCCGGGCGGAATCGGACGTCGTGTGCTGCGGTCCGACGGACAGGACGCCCGGAACGATGCCGTCGTCGGCAAGGATCTCCACGGGCCCCTGCCCGAAGTTGGCGGGATAGATGCCCCCGAGGGGATTGACCCGGAGCGTGCCGTCTTCGTTGACGCGCTTGACGACCAGGGCCAGTTCGTCCAGGTGGGCCATCACGCGGATCACCGGGGCCTCTGGAGAAGAGCCCTTCAGCAGGCCGATGGCGTTGCCGGCGGCGTCGACCCAGGTCTCGTCGCACAGGGACTGCAGTTCCCGTTCGCAGACCGCCCGCACCTCGTCTTCCTGGCCGGACGGCCCCCGGGCGTGAACGAGTTCCTGGAGCAGCGAAACGAGGTGGTCGTCGGCGGACATGGATCGCTCCTTCGGCGTGGATTTTGGCTCGTATGGTTCGCGGGTTGTCTACTGAGATAGTACGAGGAGAAAGTACTTTTTGTACGCGCTCAAATCAAGTGTAATGACTTGACAGAGGGCATGTTATGGTTAAACTCCTGATATCGCCGTCGTGGTTTCCGTAGCATACCATCGTCATGGATTCAGGCGCATTCCACCGGCTTGGATCCCGGGACAGTTTCAGGAGTAAGGATTGGTTCTGGCCTCTCAACCGACACTTGCTGGTATCGTCACGAAAACCACGGTCGTACATACGGTGACATACTTTGTCGCCGGCGCGCTTTCATATGCGTTCTTCGACTACAAGGCGCTGTGGGACGAACCGGTATTCGACGTTTACATGAGGCGCATGGACGATCCGCTGTTACTGGCCGGACCGCTTTTCCAGCCGATACGTGGGGTGCTGTACGGTATCGTGTTCTACCTTTTGCGTCCCGTGTACTTCGGTCAGGATTATGGCTGGATAACGATTTGGGCCGTTCTGGTCGTGATTGGGATGATTGGCACGTTCGGTCCGGCACCGGGTTCTATAGAAGGCCTGATCTATACGACGATTCCGTTCAGCGCGCAGTTCGGCGGCGGCAGCATCGAGACCCTGGCCCAGGCGCTTTCCTTTTCCTTTATCGTGTTCTACTGGGTACGCCGGCCCGACACGCGGTGGCTGACCTGGGTGTTGACGGTTGCATTCTGCCTCGTCCTGGTACTATCGGTCATCGGAATCCTGCAGTAGATCAGTAGATCAAACCAACACATCGAGTCAACAAAGGAGTAATTATGTATCGATATGCATTGGCCATACTCATGGGTAGCGCAATGACGGTGTCAGGGGCCTGCACAACGGCTGAAGAGCAGACGAGTGCCCCAATGGACGACGCCGAAACCACGACCGCTTCAGAAGCCCTCACCACCACCCTCACGCCCGACTCCGACCGGGCTGCCATTGTCGCCCACCTGCTGGAGGCCGAAAAAAAGAAGATCAATACCGAGGCTATGGCAGTCAATTTCCCCGACATGGACCGGCAGACGGCCTACGACATACAGACTGACATCCTGGCCGAAAAGCTGAAGACAGAAGAACGCATCGGCTGGAAGATCGGGTTTTCCCGCATGCCCGAGGACCCGGCCACGCTGGACCCCATATTCGGCCACATCATGGCATCGAACGTGTTTGAGCCCGGAACGCCCGTGGAAGCGTCGGCCTTCGTGCCGGATTCGGCGACCGTGGAAGGCGAGTTCGTCTTCTGGATCGGGGAGGATCTGCCCGGACCGGAGTTGACCAGGGAGCAGGTGGGCGATGCGGTCACTGCGGTCGGCGGGGTGATCGAGTTGCTCTCCACGTGGACAAACGGTACAGAAGAAAGTCCCTCTACGCGCGACCATGACGTCACGGGCAACGTGTTCCACGTCGGCATCATTCTGGGCGAGACAAGGGTGCCGCTGTCGGAAATGGATTTCACGAACGAGACGGCGACCGTGGTGATCGACGGCGAGGAAAGGGCCTCTGCGCTGGCCACCATGAACATGGGCGTGGACCCCCTGGAAGCGCTGACCTGGCTGGCCAACGAGTTGCCCCGGTACACGGACGAATACCTCCGGGCAGGGGACGTGGTGATCACTGGCACCGTCTTCCCGCCGCCCCGCATGGGTGCCGGCAGCAAGGCCGTGATGAACTACACGACACTCGGCACGATCGAGGTGGAGTTAAAATAGAGGACCGCTTCGTCATCGTCGGCCTGGGTGAACTGCTGTGGGACATGCTGCCATCGGGCCCTCAGCTCGGCGGCGCCCCGGCGAACTTCGCCTACTTCGCGTCTCTCCTTGGTGAAGAGGGCATCGTAGCGAGCCGGGTCGGCCGGGACGACCTCGGGGATCGGGCCGTGGACCGCATTGCCGGTCTCGGCCTGTCCTCCGAAGCGATACAACGCGACGACGCCCATCCCACCGGGACGGTCGACGTTACCATAGGACCGGACGGACAGCCCGAATTCACGATCAACGACTGTGTCGCCTGGGAGCACATGGCGTGGACGCCCGGCTGGGCGGCGCTGGCCGCCCGGGCGGATGCCGTGTGCTTCGGGACGGTGTGCCGTCACCGGGCGTGTGCGGCGACCGCGGTCGCTGCGTTCCTCGAGGCCCTGCGGCCCTCCGCCCTCCGACTCTTAGACGTGAACCTGCGGCAGGACCGGTACACCCCGGCCCTGCTGCACGATTCCTTCCAGCGTGCCCACGTGGCCAAGCTGAACGACGAGGAACTGCGCACGGTCTGTCCCCTGCTGGACCTCGGGGGCGAAGATCCCGAGTCCATGGCGCGGCGATTACAGAATGCCTACGACCTGGAACTGGTCTGCGTCACCCGAGGCGCGCATGGCAGCCTACTGGTCACCGCGTCGGAGACCGTGGCTCACGCGGGCGTACCGGTCGATGTCGTGGATACCATCGGAGCCGGCGACGCCTTCACCGCGGTCCTGGCCAGCGGATACCTGCGCGGCGTGCCGCTTGAACGCGTGAGCGAAGCCGCCAACCGGCTCGGTGCCTGGGTAGCGTCTCAGACCGGTGCCATGCCGGCAGCCGACGAAGCCGTGTGCTCCGCGGTCCGGGACATCCTGCGGGAAGTGTGAGGCAGGCGAAAGTGAAGCTTGAGGAAGGCGATCGGGAAACGCAGGATTATTTAGGCAGACGCAGGTGCGGCGCGGGTCTATTCTTCCAGGTAGTAGGTCTCTTCGGCCGGTCGCAGGGGGCGGTTGAGCCAGAGGGGACGGCGCAGGCCACCGGGACCGGGAGCCGGGCGCGTCTGGTCCAGCCAGGCGCGGTACACCTCGAATGACTTCTCCGTATCCACCATCACGTCCCCGTAGGCGTCCTCGTCGCGGGCCTTCTCGATCCTGACCTTCTGGTGCCAGCAGTGCATGCCGCTCACGGGATCGGGGTGCACGGGGAAGGTGATGTTCTGATGCACGCCGCCGTCCTTCCAGAAGATGCGGGAGGAGTCGCGGTCGGCACTTTCGTAGGGCCGGATCCCGTCCATCACCTTCATGCGCCACTTCCCGCCGGCCTCCTCCTGAATATCGACGAGATTCACCGACCAGCGGTTGCCTTTCGCGTCCTGCTGCCGTCGCCAGCGCCCCAGGTGGTGGGAGCAGGCGACCACGCCGGGCTTCATGGCCTCGGTGACCCAGACGCGGTCCACGAAATGGCCGATTTCCGTGGTCACGCGGACCAGGTCGCCTGTGCCGATGCCCATCCGGTCGGCGTCCTGCCGATGCATCCACACGGGGTTCCGGTTGGAGATCTCGTTGAGCCACTTGGCGTTGCCCGACCTCGAGTGGATCAGCGTGGGCAGCCGGAAGGTGGGCACCAGCGGGAATTCGCCCTGCTCGCGATCGAGTTCGTCGGGGTGCACGTGGCTTTTGATATAGGTGGGTATGGCGTACTCCGGCCAGCCCCAGTCCACCATGGTCTGTGAGTAGAATTCCTGCTTCAGCGAGGGCGTGGGAAAACCCGCGCGCGGCGTCCCGTCCACCATGACGCCCACGGCCTTGCCGTCGGCGACCAAAGTATTCGTCTCCTGATCGACCTCGGCGCCCGCGGCGGTATCGTCATCCAGTTTCTTGAGGTGCTTCGCGTAGGCCGTCTTCTCCACCTCGAAGGCGCCGTACTTGCGCATGTAATCCAGGGTGGAAAGCCCCTCTTTCGCCGCCGTCTCGGGCAGCCCGTCCACGTGGTCGAAGATGTACCGGTAATACTCGTCGACGGTGATCTTCTCGCCGGGTCGGTAGGGCGAGATGAAGTGATCCCGCACGCCCAGGCTGCCGTCTGGATCGATGCGCCAGGACAGCTCGATCCAGAATTCGTCCTCTTCCCAGACCTCCCCGGGATTGGCCTCGTAGGTGAAGTTCACCGGATCGCCCATGCGCCGCCGTGCCTCGCGCAGCACGGGCTGGCGGAACCCGATCCAGGTACCCGAATGGGTCTCGTAGCTGATGATGTCGTGCCGCTCGCTGGCGTGGCCCATGGGCAGCACGTAGTCGGCGAAATAGGCCGTCTCGTTCCACGTGGGCGTCAGGGCCGCGTGGAGCCCGACCTTCTCCTCGTCGCGCAGCGCCTCGACCCAGGTGAATCCGTCGGGGTATGTCCACACGGGGTTGAAGACCCGGGTGAAGTAGACGGCCAGCTTCCCGCGCCCCTCTTTCAGGAAATGGGGCAGGAGAAAGCTCATCTCGTAGTGGGAAAGGGGGTATTCCTTCGGGAAGTGCAGTTCGTTCCAGAACTTCTGGTCTGGCGGATGGTCGAAGACGTTGGGCTTGAACTTGTTCCATCCGCTCGGAGAGGTCCCACCCTCCGTGCCGACGCTGCCGGTGAGCACGTTCAGGAAGTGGAGGCACCGTGCCACGGCCCAGCCGCCGGCGTTGCCGCTGCCCGCGCTGCGCCAGTTGTGGGTGGCGAACCGCGACCCCGCCCGGCCGATCTCCCGGGCGATCTCCACGATCTGCGCCGCCGGCACGCCGCTTTCCTTTTCGGCGAACTCGGGTGTGTATTCGCTGTAGACCGCCTTGAGCGCCTCGATGAAACGCTCGAAGGTGCGCGGCGCGTCCGGGTGTTCCTTTTCCAGGTAGGTCTGCCAGTTCACCCATGTCTTCATGAACTCGCCGTCATAGAGGCCGTCCTGCAGGATGACGTTGGCCATGGCCAGCAGCACCGCGGCCTCGCTGCCCGGATAGGTGGGCATCCAGTGGTCGGCCATGCTGGCCGTGTTGGACAGCCGCGGGTCCATGACGGCCAGCTTCGCCCCATTCATCATACCCTCGATAATGCGCTGGGCATGGGGATTGAAGTAGTGTCCCGATTCCAGGTGGGCGCTGATGAGGAGGATGAACCGTGCATTGGCGTGGTCCGGCGACGGCCGGTCGAAGAAATGCCAGAGGGCGTAGCCGAATCGGGCGCCCGACGAGCAGATGTTGGTGTGGCTGTTGTGCCCGTCGACGCCCCAGGCCTTGAGCACGCGGTCGATGTAGCCTTCAGCGCCGGGCCGGCCCACGTGGTAGGCGATTTCGTTGTTGGCGCCCTGATGCAGGCGTTCGCGGATCCGTGCGGCGATATCGTCCAGCACCGTATCCCACGACACCCGTTCCCACTCACCGCTTCCGCGGGCGCCCGACCGCCGCATGGGATATAAAATCCGGTCCGTGTCCCGTATCTGGTTGATGGTCGCCGGACCCTTGGCGCAATTGCGTCCCCTGCTGGCCGGATGGTAGGGATTGCCCTCGAACTTGCGGACCTCCATCGTCTCCTTGTCGACATAACTCAGCATGCCGCATCCGGCTTCGCAGTTGAAGCAGGCCGTGGGCACCACCATGTAGTGTTTCGCCTGCTGCCGCGGCCAGTCCTGGGCCTCGTACTCCACCCAGTCGTCCCACTGGTCCGGCGGCGGATAGTCCGTGAGCGCACCGCCTTCCGTGAGACTCGGGAGATCCGGTCCGTCCTCTTCATGAAGGTTGGGGATCAGGCCGATCTTCTCGGCCAGCGATTCGATCAAGCCCGGTTTATGGCGTGTTGACATGTTTTCTTTTCCAGTCAATTCAGCTCAGCGGAATGTCCTGCGGCGCCCTGACCCAGACGTATTCCGTCGCGTAAAGACCGATCAGCACGCCCGCGCCCGCTGCAGCGAGCATCGCTTCGCCGCCGATCCAGGCCAGTACGACGGGCGCCACGTTACCGATGGCGATGCCGAGGTACCAGAAATACCCCCGGTACCTGCCCCGCACGATGGCCTGAACGGCTTTCCGGGCGTCGGCCGTCGGGTGCGGCGTCAGCATCTCGGACGCGATGACCAACAGGTTCAGGACGATGGCGACGATCAACACACTCCGCACGAAGGCGGTCCACGCCTCGCCGGGCGCGCTGAACAGGAGGACCAGGGCGAATACAGCCGCACCGGCCAGCACGGCGTGGAGCAGCATGTGCAGGACCAGCGTCGGGCTCTGCCAGAAATCCCTTCCCTTGGCCTGTGCGAAGAGAAAGGCCGTGTAGACCGCCGTGACGACCGCCAGCGCGGCCGTGATCCAGCCGATGATTTCGGCCGCTCCGGTCCGGCCCGTCCACATGGCCGCGGCCCAGAGCGTGAGCCCCAGCCCGTAAAGGGTCAGGGCGTATCCGCCGAGGACGAGCCAGGATTTCCACTGCGGACGGAGCAGCACATAGAGAAAGCGTTTGGGTTGGGTCAGGTCGCTCACCAGCAGGATCGTCGTGGCCAGGAGAAAAGTCAGGGCCACGGTACAGCCGACCCAGGCGAGCACCGGATCGACGGCATACCCGAATACCGAGGCAGCGAAGGGAAGGAGGAAGGCCCCCGCTGAAATGGCCTTGGTCCATACGTAGGCCGCCACGTCATTGCCCCACAGGACGCCCTTTTCCGGCGCGTCGTAGACCCGGCGCGCCGCGGCGTCTTTCCCATTCCCCCGTTCGTTTCCGGTTTTTTCTGCCGCCCGCCCGGTGCCGGTCTGCCCGCCGGCTGCAGTCTTCCCGCCACCGCCGGTCTGCCCGCCGCCATCTTCCCCGTCGCCGATCTGTCTGTCCTGTCCCTCCCCGCCGAGTTGCCGGATCATGTCCTCCGGGTCCGCGCTGGCGGTCCGTTCCTCGATGTACCGGGCGAAATGGCCGACGCCGTCGGACTGTGAACTCCACATGTAGTTGTCCGACGTCGCGGTTTCCCCGGGCGTCAATGAGGCCTCGTCACCGTCGATATAATAAAGCCGGGGTTTCGTATCTTTTTCCACCTTCCGGACCGTCACCTGTTCCTTCGCGAGCAACTGGGCGATCTCCGTCGAACCATCGTCCATGTCGCCGGAAATGATGGCGTGTTCCGGGCAGACGTTCACGCAGGCGGGTTCGAGGCCGATGTCCACCCGGTGCGCGCAATAATTGCACTTGGCTGCCGTATGGGTGTCCGGATCGATGTACAGGGCGTCGTAGGGACAGGCCTGCATGCAGCCCTTGCATCCGATGCAGCGCCGGGGATCGAAATCTACGATGCCGTCCTTCCGGGTGTAGAGCGCCGTCACCGGGCAGATCTCCACGCAGGGGGCGTCCTCGCAGTGGTTGCACCGCATGACGGAGAAGTGCCGCGCCGTGTTCGGATACGTCCCTTTCTCGATGTACTTCACCCAGGTCCGGTTGACGCCGAGGGGCACCTCGTGCTCGGCCTTGCACGCGACGGTGCAGGCGTGACAGCCGATACACTTCCTGTTGTCTATGATGAAGCCGTATTGCATGGGTGCTCGGAACCAGTCGGGATTTGGATTGTTTAAGACGATGACTCAGCTGGAAAGGCTTCCGTATTGCCCGCCGTAGAAGACCAGCGGACGACCTTCCCGGCTACCGCCCGCCACGATCTCGCCGATGAAGATGTCGTGATCCCCGCCCGGCAGGACATTGGTGACCTTGCAGTCGACGAACGCCAGAGCCAGGTCGAGAACGGGGGAACCCGTGGCCTCGGTCCGGTACGCGATGCCTGAAAAGTCCTTCGGGCCGTGCCTGGCGAAACGCACCGACAGTGCTTCCTGCTCTACGGTCAAAATGTTGACCGCGAAGCAGTCGCTGGCCTTGAGGCAGCCGTTCATCTGGGCCTTGACGTCCACCGATACGAGGACGAGAGGAGGATCCAGTGAGAGGGAAGCCACCGCGTTGGCGGTCATGCCATGCGGCTTATTCTCATGCCAGGTAGTGACGACGGTCACGCCGGTCGCGAAATGTCCCATGATCCGCCGCTGATCCATGCTGTCAAATGCCATTTCACCACGCTTGTCAGGGTGTATTCCGCGATCGGGCAACTGTCTCCAACTGTGATGGATCGTCTCGTCAAAGTCAATATATTTCAGGACCGTCCCATGTTTCATTCCCGGTGGCGTCTCAGCGTTACAACTGAATCTTCACGAAGGCGGTCGCGGGTATCCACCGGGCACTTTTATCGAACACATCACGCGCATGGTTGTACCTCGCCTCAAGGGACAACCCCACGCGGTCGCTGACGGTCAGATTGACCCCAAGGCCAAACACGAACATGAACGAGTGGTCGCTGGTACCGGAACTCGCGTCTACACCCGCGACAGGGCGATTGGACCTGCCCGTGGCCCTGACCCATCCCAGGCCCCCGTGACCATAGAATCCCACGGGATCCGCGATCCCTTCAATCAACAGTCCTGCATTGACACCCGTCAGCGTTCTGTCGGCATCCGATGCCAACCCATCGTTCGAATGAAAAAACGCCGGCTCTCTTATGCCGAAACGACTGTGATGGCCCTCAAGCAACAGGAAGTAACCTTCATCGACGGGTATGGCCAGGCCAGCGACCAGAAAAGGGCCTGCCGTCTCCGTTCCGTCCGCCAGGTCACCGACAGGCATGGCGGGCCCGCCACCCAACCTGACGTTCGTCTGGCCCTCGGCCAACAACGGCGAAAACAAACACACGATCGCCAGACCAACAACACGCACGTGAAACCGCCTTTCATGCCGCATCATACTGCAACGGGGGATACACCGGCAAAATCGGGCCGGTTCCTTGTTACAGGCTCATTGAGCAGGTTCCTATTGAAAGAAGTAATCCTTTTTTGATTTTATGGGAATAGAATCGTGGATGGCGGAGTCTAACTGGTAGGCAGCGGCAGCCGTTCGGATCGATCTCCGGCATGTTCGAGACGCGTTGTCCGGCCGCGCCGGCCGAGCGTCCGTCCGATGCTGACCATATTGTTCCTGCCCTTCGAGGAAAGCGGGATGAGGGAAGACGCCTTGACGGACGAATCACTGGTCGACGCCGCCCGAGGAGGCAGCGGGGACGCTTTCCGCACCCTGGTGGAACGATACGAAGGCCGCGTGGCATCCGTCGTCATCCGCATGCTGGGGAACACCCCCGAAGCGGAGGACGCGGGGCAGGAGACTTTCATCCGGTTCTATCGAAGCCTGCATGGATTCCGCGGTCAGGCGTCGGTCGGCACCTATCTGACCCGGATCGCAGTCAACCTGTCGCTCACCGAACTGAAAAAACGCCGGCGCCGTTCGATCTTCGTCCCCTTCGCACCTCCCGGCAGGGAACACGACGCACCGGAGCTGGATTACGCCGACCCGGCCGCCAGCGCCGAATACGACGACACGGCCGACCGGATTCAGGCGGCGCTGAGCCGGCTTAAGCCCGAATTCCGTTCCGTGATCGTACTCCGGCTGATGGAGGGCTACTCGACGAAAGAAACCGCCGAGATTCTGGGATTGCCCATCGGGACGGTACTGTCCCGCCTGAGGAGGTCCCAGGAGAAACTGAAACGCATGCTCATTTCCTCAAGCAGGGAGCTTGTCCATGAAACGGTCTGAACTGGATCTGCTGTACCGGTCGCTGGATTCGTCCCTGACGTCCGTTGAACAAAGCCGGCTGGACGCGGCCATGAGACGCGATCCCAGGCTGCGCGACGAATACGAGCGGCTGGTCCGGCTGCGCAGCCTGGTCGAAAACCAGGAATCGCCCTCATTCCGGGCGGATTTCTCCCAACGCGTCATGGAACGCCTGGCGGCGGAACCCGAGGCCGGGTCGGCGTCGAACCCTGCAGGCGAAACAACACTCGCCTTCGAGGACGCGCTGTCCCACATGTTCCGCAAAGTGGCGGTGGCCGCTTCAATCGCTGCCGTCCTGCTGTTGACCTACAACCTGGTCACGTCCGAAAGCGTCTCAATCAACACGTCATTCGGGCTGACCGAGGAGTTGTATCCTGAAGACCTGTACGACGCGCGCATCGCGCTGGAATCGGAGGGCGAACTATGAATATCCACCTTAAGACCGCGGCCATTCTGCTGTCCACATTGATCATCGGCATGGTCTGCGGCGCGCTTATCCTGGGCGCCTTTGCCCGGGACCGCCTGCAACCTCCGCCCCAGGTGACCCGGGAACGCTTCGTGGAACGGTGGGTCAGGATGGTGCGGCCGGACCCGGCGCAGATGCAAAGGATCCGTGAAGTGGTGGGCGAGCACGAACCCGGATTCCGGGAGTACTACATGCGCCACAGACAGGAAATACAGGTCCTGGTCGATTCGTTGCACAGTGACCTGGAACCTATCCTGACAGTAACGCAGCTCGAGCGGATCAAGAGGATACGCGAGGGACGCGAACGCATCCGCGAGTTCCGCCGGGCAGGTGATCACGAGTCCCGACCGCCGCGCAACAGGCCAAACGGGCGCATCGGGCCGGGCAGGCGCAACGGGCCAAACGGGCGCAACGGGCCTGGGGAGCGTAACGGGCCTGGGGAGCGCAACCGCGAATCACGACAGCTTAACGACGGAACGCAGGAGCGTGGTAATAACGGCGGCAACTAGGGCGTCGATCACCGGGCCGGTCCGCGCCTGTTTGGCGTCAGGCACAAAAAGATTGGAATAACCGGCATCCGTCCGCCGTCTAATCCTGTAGAGCAGCACAAAGTCGATCTCCGGAGATCGTGGTCCATACATCCGCCAGTATTACCATGAAGGGAGCAACAAAATGAAAAAGATCATTTCAGGAATCTTTGCCGGTGCACTGAGTATTGTCGTGCTGGCCTGGGCAATCGATGTTCTGGCCTGGTCTTTCGATGCGATGGACCGGACCGGGAACGAGGAGGCTATCTGGCTCGACGGAGTAGCTGAACTCGCGGCGGCTGGATCGTCCGGCGAGTTCGTTGACATTCTGGCCGTCGATCTCGCCGATGATGATGCGGATGATGTGCGGACGCGTCGGCCCCGGAGAGCGATGGCCGGACTCGAACTCACGGACGAGCAGCAGGAGAAGATCAAGACGCTGCGTTCCGCCTTCACGCGGGAAATGATACAGCTTCGCGCCGACTCCAGGCTCGCGCGGGTCGAGCTTCGCGAACTGATGGGTGAAATCAGCCCGGACATCGACAGGGTGAAAGCGCTGGCCGCGGCCGTAGCGACGGCCCAGGGCAGCGTATTCGAGCGGGGCGCCGTATTCCGCGCCGAGTTCAAGAACGTGCTGACGCCGGAGCAGCAGGAGAAACTGCGTGAGTCATTTCGCGACCGGCGCGACGGGCGCCGGGATGCCGGGATGCGTTGGCGGCGCGACGGCCGTGAATCGCACGGCCGCGACGGCCGCGAATCGCGCAACCAGTGATGAACGGGTGTTGCAAGCTGAAGGTGTTCGAAGCGAGTCATATGGTCTGAAGCAGTGATCGTTGACAAAAACCTGCCGCGGTGGGATCCAGGTCCGACCGCGGCATTCAACCTTGGAATCCGGCCGCGCATTTTATCATGAAATGTGACCGTGGCATGCAATGGCCAGGTCTGGTTCCTGAAGGGAGCAAAAAATGAACTACCGTCTTCACCTGGCCATACTCGGCCTGATCATGACCGCGTTTATTGTGAACGAAGCGGACGCCCAACGACGCGGATTAGGCCGGATCGGCGGCCGTGGCCAGAACAGCGCCATGATGGAACAAATGAGGGCGGTGAGCACCTTTCCCGTCGCCCAGATCTGGCACGTGCTGAGCGTACGGATGGATACGACAGACGAGCAGGTATTGCAGTTGCGCGCCGTGGTCAAGGAAGCCTCTTCTCAGAAGGTCGCGCTGGTGGAACAGGCCACGAAGACCGAAGATTGGAGCTGGCTGCGTGAACAACTGGAAGAAAGAGAGAAGCAGTTCAAGGAAAACCTGAAGGGTATGCTCTCTGCAGACGAATTTAAGGCATTCGAGAAGCTGGCGGAGGAAGCTTCAAGCATCGTGTCGGGCAGAACCAGGCGCTGACACAGGCGCTGATACAGGCGCTCATGCATGTGTTACATTTCGAACGACGGCGACGTGAAACGATCCCCGGGGACGTCGCCGGCTCGTTCGTCTCGGTTTAGCCCGTCCAGGTGCACCTAGCCCGACCACCGTTTCATTGAGCCCGTCCGAGTGCACCTAGCCCGACCACCGTTCCATTTTCTCTTCATCCAGGTCCATGCCCAGCCCCGGACCCTCGAAAGGAGCGAGTTCACCTCCCTCGAGGTTGAAGGGGTTGGCGCATACATCGTCCTGAAGCAACCCTGGACCCACCAGGTCCGAGGGCACCTCGACGCTCGCCGAAGAAACGGCGAGATGCACCGATGCCGCGGTGCCGGGCCCCAGTTCGATGGTACTTCCCAGCAGCGCGGGCATGCCGGCGGTCTCCGCGGCATGGATCAGGCGCTTGGCACGGCGAAGCCCGCCGGCCTGGCAGGGCACGACGTTGACGATGTCCACGGCGCGATGGCGGATCAGGGCCGTAAGAAAGACGTCTCCGAGATCAGCGACATGTTCGATGATTGGAATGGGGGAACGGCCGCGGACTTTCGCCAGCGCCTCGGCGATCCCGTCCGCATCCGTTTCAATACGGGCGGGATCTTCCCGCGACATGGGCCGTGAGAGCGCGCGAATCGGCGTCTCGCACGCGTCGGCCCCGGCCTCGGCCATGTCACGCAGCCTGGTCAGGGCCTCGTCTTCCTCCCAGTAACCGCTGGCATCCACCTTGATGTAAGCGCCGTTCCCCGCGATCCTTCGTGCGAGCCTCACCCGCTCGAGGTCCCTTTCGTGGTCCTCGCCCACCTTGAGCTTGAAGGCCTTCATCCCCGATCCCACCTGGTCGGCGACCTCCCGTTCAAGAGCCTGCAGTTCGTCCTCGATGGTGGCGTCGCCGCGCAGATAGGCCACCCAGGAAACGGCTGCGGCGCGCCGGCAGCGGCCGCCCAGGAGTTCGTACAGCGGAATGCCGTGCGCCTTACCGACCAGGTCAAGCAACGCACATTCTACGCCGAAGAGCACCAACTGCCGCAGTTCGGGATACCAGTCTCCGGGAAGCGCTTCGTCAACCCCGTCATAGAGGCTGCGCCATGCGCGCACGCCGGTGCCAGCCAGCACGCCGGACAACAGGTCCCGCAGCGTCGCGGGCGATGGGGCGGCCATGCGCGGCGCGATATCGGAGACTTCGCCGATTCCGGTCAGGCCGTCCGGGGTCTTCAGTTCGATGATCTGGTAGGTGGACCGCCCGTGGTTGATGGTGGCCTTCAGTTGCTTGGGGTCCGCGCAGTAGGTGTCGTAGATGCGCGGGACGGCAACCTGGCGCACGCGGACATCGGAGATGCGCATTTCAGTTCGCATTTCCGTATGTTACCGCCGACGTGTTCCGGGGTCAATGGCAACTTAATGCGTCGTTCACGCGGTTTCCCCGCCGGTAAGCAACTTGCTTCTAAGGTGCTTTGTCTGTATCTTTAGGAAGCCAGAATCCGATCACACAACCCGACTACACAGGGGAAGTACCTCATGTCTCGACATTTGAAACTGGTCATGATGACCGGCCTGCTCGTGCTGACGGGCGGGTTTTTGCAGATAAGCCCGGGTGGCAATCGTTCCGATATGACCGACCGCCTGCGTTCGGCAGATGACCCGGCGCGGATCACAAAAAGCGCGGAAAGCTCGGAGCATACGGAGCGCACGATCCGGGAGATCGCCGGATTGTTCGGTCCGGAAGAAGCTTACGCCCGCCGCGGTTTCGGCGGTTTCCGGAGTTCGCGGTCCCTTTGGAATCGCCGCAGTTCCTTTGGCCGGCGATCCCCCTTCTCCCGGAGCAGCACGGCGGCCACGCGCCAGACACCGGCCCGTACGACGCGGCAATCCGCCACGCCGGCACGCAGCACGACGGCTCAGCAGTCTTCAGCCACCGCAGCCCGGTCGACCCGGGCAGGCGGCGCGGTCTCCGGCGCATCAACCGGCCGGGCCACGGCGCGGTCTTCGGTCATGGGCAATAGGGTCCAGAGCGAGACGGCCCGCAGGTCCCTTGCCACGCACCAGTCCCGCCAGTCCGGATTTGCCCGGTCATCCAATTCGGCCGCCAATACGAGCAGCTACCGGGACAGTGGACTCTACAACAGGGGTTCGCAGAACCGCACGTCCTATGACAACTACTACGCCGGCCGGGACCAGTACTACGGGGGCATGGGCTGGAGGACACCTGGCTACGCCTTCATGTCCTATCCCAGTTTCGGCATGTGGGACGCCCTGTTCATGTGGTCCATGCTGGATATGATGAGCAGCCGCCGTCACTACGCCATGGCCCATCACCACGCCAACGATCCGGGTTACAAGGAATGGCGCGGCGAGGCCGAGCGCCTGGCCGAGGACAACGAAGAACTGCGCGCCAAACTGGAAGAGCTGGACAAGCAGGTCGCCACGCTGGAAGGCACACCCAGGGATCCCGATTACCTGCCGCCCGGAGTGACACCGCAGATCGCCCTGGCCGCCGAAGTCGTGGCCACCGCCGATCCGAATCAACCCCGTATTACGGTGAATACGGGCGTGGCGAACGGCAACTACCACCGGTTCGGACAGATCCTCCAGGGCCATCTTCCGGACTTCGACGTGATGCTCGAGACGACGGCGGGTTCGGAGGAAAACCTGAACAACCTGGTCCAGAACCAGGTCGACGCGATCCTCGTGCAGAGCGACATCCTGAACTCCTACCTGCGCAGGAACCCCGGCGCGGAAGACCAGCTGGTCGGACTGCAGTCGACCCTGTACACCGAGTACGTGCAGCTGATCGTCAACGAGGACGGCGGCATCGCGAGCGTCTCGGACCTCGATCCGAACACCCATATCGTGTACGTCGGCCCCCGGGGATCGGGGACGCACAGGGCCTGGGAGGGCTTCGTCCTGCAGGATCCGAGGTACGGTGAATTCAATACACGGTTCGCCAGCTACGAGGAAGCGTTGAGCCAGGTGGCGGAGAACGCCGACGCGGTCATGCTTTTCGTCGCCGGCCTTAACTCGGAACTGCTCAAGGAAGCGGACCGGCAGTACGGCCTGCAGTTGAGCATGGTCGCCGTGGACGAGCACTATTTCAGTACGGCCGTGGACCAGTTCGGCAACACGATCTACGAGGTGGCCACGATCCCCCACGAGACCTATCCCGAGCTGCAGGAAGGCTGGCTCTTCGGCTATTTCGACAGCAGCGTGGAGACGCTGACGGTGGACGCCATCCTGATCCTGTCCAAGCAGTGGGTGGATACCTATGGCAGCAAGCCGATGACCTTGTTCGAAGACGCCCTGTGGCGGTCCATCGACGACATCAAGCCCATCGTGGGCGAGGAGTAGCGCAGGGCCCGATGAGCTTCCACATCATTCGTTCCGTAGCGAAGAAGCAGGCGAAAGAGGCGGCCGGTTTCTTTCGGAAGAAACCCGAGCGGGTCGACCGGGATCTGCCCCTGGGCGTCGCCATCGACCGGCTGGTCGACATCGACGGCGTCGCGTCGTCCACCTTTACCGGCCTCGTCCATTTCGACTTTCCGTCCTTTCCCCTGTCCATCGAGGCGATCGGAAAGATCGACCTCGGCGAGGGGGCCATGGCCTACCGGTGCTATCTCCAGGGCACCTCGGCCTTCCTCCAGGTGGTGTCCGATCACGGAGAACCCGTGGAATGCCGCCTGTACGTGCTCGACCGGGATCTGTATCCCCACTCCGAGGAGATCTGGAAACAATGGCTGAACGGCGAGAACGGCATCATCGGATCCCCGGAGGTGCTGCACGGCGAGGGAGAGGAACGAAGCTACCAGCGGGAATGGATGGACGGCGACGGGCAGTCTGATCCGGTACAGGTCAACGAACGCATCATCCGCGACGCGTTCGGCGAGCAGGTCTTCGAGGAAACCCAGCAGGCCATGTCCTACTTCCGGGTTGCGAGCGGGGATCCCCGGAACCCGGAAGATCCTGAACGCGTGGACGAATTCCTGTTGATCAGCGCGGGCGACGGCGTTATAGAACTGTACCTGGGCGTGGAACTGATGCTCGAGGAAGTCAAGGTTATTTAAACGCGAAAGGACAAGACATGATCTGGCGATTTCTATCCCGTGTCGGCAAGAAACAGGCCGGCAACGCCCTGGAGTCCTTCACCCAGGCCGTGGTGGCGTTCGACCCGGAGACCGCCTCCGAGGCGCAGATCTCCCTCATGGAAGAGGAGCTCGACAAGCTCGGAAAGCGGGTCGGCAAGGCCGAGATGGACGTGAAGAAGGACCATGAGGAGACGCAGGCGCTGCTTACCCAGTACGACCGGTACCTGGCCGCCGCCGAACGGATCGAAGGCCAGCTCGAAGGGGCGGAAGAGGGAGCACGTCCCAAGCTGGAGGAGAGCCTGGAAAAGCTGGTCGCGGAACTGGAGCGTCTGAATCCGGAGATCGAACGGGAACGCCAGGAGGACAAGGAGGCGGAGGCCTTCGCGACCGAACTGCGCCAGGCCTACGATGTGGCGGCGGAGAAACTCAAGCAGGCACAGGTCCAGCTCAAGCAGGCCCAGCGCAAGATGGAGCAGGCCAGGATGAAGAAGGAACGGGCCCTCGAACGCGCCGAAGGCGTGAGGCAGGCCGCCGGGCTGAGCAGTTCACTGGGTGGGCTCGACACGGCCCTGAACGCCATGGACAAGGAGACGGAGAAGGCGGAAACGACCTCCCGTGCCGCGGAGCTGAAGATCGGTGCCTTCGGCCAGACCGAAATCACCGACGATCCGAACATCGCGGCGGCCCTGGAAGCGGCCGAAAAACCCGCGCTTCCGGCTTCGTCGACGCGGGACCGGCTGGCGGCCCTGCGTTCCAGAAAGTCCTGAAACCGTCGCAGTACCTGAATTCAAAGGCTCACCCGATGCAATAAGCGGACGGTGGGCCTTTCTTATATAAGTCTAACACAATCAGGAAAGCCCACCGCATACTCCCAGGAGGCAAACCATGCCGGGAATCCTGCCCTCCCTCCTTTCGGCCGTACACCGTTTCGGTCCCTACGTACTGGCCGTCAACATGATCCTCTATTTCATCGAGCTCCAGTATACCCAGACACGCAGTAGCCTTGACGCCGGCGCATGGGTGGGGTTCATCTGGTTCGAACGGGTCATCGCCGGGATCTTCACCCTGGAATACGCGCTGCGCATAAAGCTGGCACCGCGAAAGGGGAAGTACCTGTTCAGTGGGCTCGGGCTGATCGACCTGGTCAGCATCCTGCCCTTCTGGATCGGATTCTATCCCGGCCTGACCCAGGAGCAGCTCGGCCTGGTGCGCGGCGCGCGGACGCTCCGCCTGCTCAAGATGTTCCGGTACAGCCCCAAGCTGGCGGAATTTGCCCGGTCCATGTATCACAATCGCGTCCGGGTCATCCCCATCTTCCTCATCACCATCATGTACCTGATGATCAGTTCCACCGTGATCTACGAGGTGGAACGCCGCGCCCAGCCGGATGTATTCAATGTCTACGGCGACAGCATCTGGTGGGCCGTGGTGACCTCCACCACGGTGGGGTACGGGGACAAGTACCCCGTCACACCCCTGGGACAGGGGGCCACCGTCCTGATGATGATGGTGGGCATCGGTATCGTGGGCATGATTTTCGGGTTTTTCGCGGACAGCTTCCACGACTCCCGGCAACCCCTGGAACCTGCATTGATGGAGGCGTACTGCCGGGGCGTTCACGAGGAGGGGGCGGAAGGCCGTTCGGTGAAGGCGCTGCGGGAGACCCACCGCAGCAACCCGCAATTCCTGATCTTCGCCGATACGGTGGACCGGTATATCGACCAGGCGGGATGAGCGGACCGGGCGGAATGAGCGTGCCAGGCGGAAGGAGCGGTTCAAGCTGAAGGTGCGAACCAGGCGGTAGGTCTAAATTAAAGGGATGAGGTTTCTTCGGACTCGGTCTGGGACTCGGTCTCGTTCTCCAGCTCAGGTTCGAACGTGCCGATGGAATCCTTGAGGGAAATCAGCCTCCGGAGCCGTCTCCTGTCCTTGGGTGTGAAACGGTCGGTGTAGGCATCGTAGATGGGTTGCTCGGGCGCACCGTCGATCCGCGTGACGATCACGTTCAGGTAGTGGTTGTCCACGTCCTCCGGGGCGTTCCTCCAGACCGGAGAGAGCAGGGCGAAGTTCCAAACGGCTCGTTCGTCCGGCGCCAGGTCCTTGCCTTCCGTGTGACGGATATTGTAGTTGAAATCGTCGTCCAGGATCCACTTCCGGGGTTCCCTTCTCATAAGCGATCCGCGGAAGTACACCTTCGAGATCCGGTGTTCCGTCCGGTTGTGTATGGAGAGTTTCACGACGGACTGGCCCCGTTGCACGTAGTACTCGACCCCCCGCACCCTCACGTCCTTGAGACTTTCCATGGCGGAATCCGTGTTTTCCTTCTTCTCTTCGAGAGCCTCGATGGCGTTATTTACCCGCTCGTTCCACTCCGCGAAGATGTCCCCCGCGTTCATGCCGTCCAACCGGCCGCGGATCCGGTTTCGTATGGCGTCTGACGCGTTCAGCGAGCTGATCACGTTGTCGCTGTAGAGGTACTCGAACGCATCCAGCACGTCGTCGAGTCTTGCCTGGTCGTCCTCGGATAGGGTGGCCTTGACCTCGGCGAAGGATGCGTCGAAGGTCTCGACGTCCGTGCTGTCTATGGTAGGACCGGACTCGCAGGCCATCGCGACCAGCGCGAAACCCGCGGTTAACAGGCTCAGGCGCACCATCGTTCCTCTCCTGCCGAACAGGCTGAAGTTTGCTTTTTTGCTCATGTAGATTCTATTTGGTTTTCATTGAATGTACAGGATTAAACGTCCCCGGCGGCACGCGGTTCCTTCGCCTGTGGGGCGGACTCACCCGGCTGGTTCACCTTCGCGCCCGGCAAGCACGGCCGCGGGTCGCGTTTCCCCGTCGGGTTTGTGCGCCACGAAATCGTGAAGCTCGCGCCGGGAAAGGACGGACGTGGCCGGTTTCTGCACGATGACGGCCGCGGCGTCGTTGGCGAGTACGCCCGCCTCCTCGAGGGCAAGCCCCAGCGCCGCGCCGATGGCGAGTGCCGCGCGTACCGTGTCACCGCAGCCGACCTTGTCCACGGGTTCGACCCGATGCCCGGGCGCGTGGAAGAAACCACCCGCGCCCACGCCGCAGAGTCCATGCTCACCGAGTGTGACCACCGTGTTCCGGCAGCCCAGCGCGTCGTGCAGGCGCCGGCAGTCGCTTTCCAGCCGTTCCATGGAGAACCCACCGATGAGCGCGGCGGCCTCGGCGGCGTTCGGCGCGATGATGTCCACGCCGGAGAAGGCCTCCCGGTTACCCGGCTTGAAATCGACCACGACCGGGATTTCGTGGAGGCGGCATTCGCGGATGATCTGGCCGGCGTTCTCCGCGGTAAAGACGCCCTTGTCGTAGTCGCTCAGGACCACCACGTCGGTTTCCGGGAGTGCGAGAAGGACTTCTTTCACCAGCGCGGCCGAGGTCCTTTCGTCCACCCGGTCGGTACATTCGGAATCGCGGCGCAGCAGGTAGTCGTCGTCCAGGTACAGCCGGACCTTGGTCGTGGTGGGCCGGCCGCCGTCCCGGATCAAGCCGTGGCGGATGGACAGTCCGTCGGCGAGTTCCCTTATCTTGAAGTAGTGTTCGTCGTCGCCCGTCACGCCCACGAGGGTGGTGCGCACGTCCAGGGAAGCCAGGTTGGCGGCCACGTTGCCCGCGCCGCCCAGTACCTTGATCGTCTCCTGCGCCTGGTAGGCCCGCTTCCCCGCCTTCTCCGAATCGATGGGCTTGCTGTCGCCGGTCCGGCAGAACTCGTAGACGTCGAGCATGACGTCCCCGACAACGAGGGCGCGCAGTTCCGGGAGTCGATCGATGACGTCGAGCGCACTGCCGGGGTTGTGGTCCGGTTTCCGTTTCATGGGCTTTCCATTTCGACGCCCTTCATCGACGCGATGCGCGCAATGAGGCCGGACTGGTCGAGTATGGCGTAACCGGAGCGCCGGGCCAGCTTGTGGTCGTCCGGTCCGATGTATCCCCAGGAAGCCAGCATCAGTTCCAGGCATGGCTCACCGGCATTGAAATAGGCGTCGAGTTCCTCCAGGTTCCCGATGGAATCGTCGACGAATCCGTACCGCTCCCGGCGGAACCGCGCCTGGATCGCCTCCAGGTTCTCGATCTTGGTGGCCCCGTGATCGCCCGCGTACACGTTCTCCGGCCGGACGGCCAGGCCGAAGTGGTGGCACAGGGTTACGGTGGCTTCCCGGTTCTTGTTGGTCAGGATCACGATCCCTTCGGCGTCCACCCCTTTCAATTCGTCCCAGACCGGCTGGTACACGGTGTTGAGCGACGCCCACTCGACGGGATCGCGGGCGACGAGCCGCTTCCGTGCCGCGAAAAACCGGACCGTGCGCTCCTTGAGGGGAACGTCCGAACTGTCTCGGATTGCCCGGTATTCCGCCGGTCCCATCCGGTGGCCGCCGGGCAGGCCGGCGTTCTCCACGCACCAGGCCATCAAGTTGATCGCGTCGCCGGCCGGCTGGACGTGGTACCGGTTGGTCACGAAAAGCGCCGCCGCGTTCCCGGGCAGATCGTCCGGGGAAGTGGCCAGTCCGCCGGTGACCGCGTTGTAGGCCGTGATCGACATCTCCACGACGGAGTTCAGCAGGACGCCGTCGAAGTCGAATATGAGCATGGATCCGATATCGGAAGCTTGTAGACCGGTCACGGCCGCTGCACCCCCTGGGCTTCGACGTAGAGGGCGTACAGCGACTGGCTGGCGGTCATGAACAGGCGGTTCTTCATCACGCCGCCGAAGCACAGGTTGGCGCAGGGCTCGGGCAGGTGGATCATGCCAAGCCTCTCGCCTTCCGGGGAGAAGCAGACCACGCCGTTCGTGTCCGGCCCGCCCCAGCCGGAGGCGGCCCACAGGTTGCCGTCCACGTCGGCCCGGACGCCGTCGGAAGAGGCCGGTTTCATATCGGCGAATACGCGGGAACCCGTAACGCGGGCGCCCGCAATGTCCAGTACCCGGATATGGGCGGGGCCGTCGGGGTCGTGGGAAGCGCCTGTATCTACAACGTATAGACGTGATTCGTCGGGCGAGAAGCAGATTCCGTTGGGACGCACGAAGTCGTCGGCGATGACGGTCGCGCCGCCCGTGGCCGGGTCCAGGCGATACACCCGGGTGGGCTGTTCGAATTCGGCCCTGTGCCCTTCGTAGTTCATCAGGATGCCGTATCCCGGGTCGGTGAACCAGACCGAACCGTCGGAGTGTACGACCACATCGTTCGGTGCGTTGAGACGCTTGCCGTCGAACCGGTCGATCAGCACGGTGATCGTCCCGTCGTGTTCCGTCCGGGTCACCCGCCGGCTGTCGTGCTCGCAGGAGACCAGCCGCCCCTCGCGGTCCCGCGTGTTGCCGTTGGTGTTGTTGGAAGGCTTGCGGAAGACGGACACCGCGCCGGTCTCCTCGTCCCAGCGCAACAGGCGATTGTTGGGGATGTCGCTCCACACCAGGCAACGGGCGTCGCCGATCCAGACGGGGCCTTCCGACCACCTCGTCCCGGTAAACAACCGCTCGATCGCGGCCGTGCTCAGCACATAGGGCTTGAATCGGTCGTCGATGATCTCGACATTGGGATCGGGATAGCTCACGAGACCCCGGTCCCAGTCTCTGTCATGGTCCTTCATACCCCGCTCCATGATGAGGTGTGACCTGTCCGTCCGGTCGCCATTGACGCAACGGCTCAAGATATGTCGCGTACGGCCCGTGGACAAGCGAGAAATGGGCTGGCGTCTATGTCGCGGACGGCCCGTGGACAAGCGGGAAATGGGCTGGCGTCAGGTCCCGCGGGTGTCCCCGTAGAGGTCGATATGAACCCGCGGGCAGTACCGGAAACCGCGGGATTTGCAGGCTTCGGCGACCCAGGCGCCTTTGCTGTGCAGTTCTCCGGCCGTCCGCCCCTGGGGCATGAGGAGCACCCGGTTCCGGTCCACATCGTCCAGTTCCGCGAGTAGCGATTCGACTTCGTCCAGGTCTTCCTGCCGGTCTACCACGAACTTAAGCTGGTAGGGGTAGGCGGCCAAGAACCTGTCGAGTACCGGAATGTTGATCCTGAGGCGTTCGTGGTTCCGGGCGTACTTCCCGTCTTCCTCGGCCCAGGGCGTGGAGTTGGACAGCTTGGGGCTGAGGGAGGCCAGGTCGCAGCGCAGGTCAGCGTACACGGTACCCGCGGTCTCGATGGTCACGTGGTATCCCGCGTCGCCGAGTTTCCCGGTCAGTTCGGGCAGGTCTTTCATGAGGAGCGGTTCGCCGCCCGTAATCACGGCGTGACGGGACGGAAAGCCGGCGATTTCCGCCATGATCTCGCCCACGGAGCGCTCCTCGCCTTCGGGCGACCACGACGTGTACGGTGTGTCGCACCAGCGGCACCGCAGGTTGCATCCGGAGGTGCGGATGAAGACGGAAGGGACCCCGGTCAGCAGGCCCTCGCCCTGGATGGAATGAAAGATCTCGGAGATGAACATGGGCTGAAAGAGGCCGGGGTTGTTTGGCGGCGCCGTGGTTTCGTTGCCTGGCAAATCCTGCCTATCGTACCCTACGGACGCGCGAAGGGGCCGCCGTCGTTCTTGACACCCCATTCCATCGGAAATATATAGACCTGAGGCCTATTGTCAAAGGAGCCTGGCGATCGATGAACCGGTCCGGCGCACGGCGTGCGATGAACCGGTCCGGCGCACGGCGATAGATGAACCGGTCCGGCGCGCGGCGACAGATGAATTGCTCCGGCGCACGGCGATCGATAGACCGGTCCGGCGCGCGGTGTGTGCTGGCAGCGGATGATTACACTGGGACGGATCCCATGAAACGCGTATTGATCTACCTTCTGGGTGCCGCGACTGTCGTTGCCGCGATTTTCGTCTACCTGTTGATTCGCCCCGATATTGCATCCCGGGTGTTTTTTGGAGCGATTTCTTCATCAGTAGATCTAAACATCAGGCCCGTTCACGACGTGCCTGCGGCAGACAAGAAGACCGCGGCCATCGTGGCGGCGGCCTGGCGCTTTCTGGACTCGCTGGACGACAGTCAGAGACAGGCGGCGACCTACCGGTTTACGGACAACGCGCAACGCGCAAACTGGTCCAACCTGCCTGAAGGCATGGTCCCGCGTGGTGGTGTAAAGCTCGGTACGCTTTCTGAATTACAACGGGCAAGTCTCGACGGGCTCCTTGGAGCGCTGTTGAGTGAAGACGGGGTAAAGAACGTCATTTATCAATTGGCCGCCGAAGACCAGCTGGTATCGGGAGGCGTGATCGGCGTTATGAAATATGGCAGTGCGTACTTTTATGCCGCGTTCCTCGGTGAACCATCCACTACAGCGCCCTGGATGTTCCAGTTCGGCGGGCACCATCTCGCCATAAACGCCACAGTATTCGGACCCAACGTTTCCTTTTCGCCGATGCTGACCGGCGGCCAACCGCTGCATTTGCGCCATGACGGCGACGACATCTTTATTACGCAGCGGGAAAATGCGGCGGCGCAGGCGTTCATGGACGGACTTACGGACGAACAGAAAGAAAAAGCCGTACGCGCAGCGCACCCAATCGACCTCGTGCTGGGTCCGGGAAAGGATGGCATGACCGTTGCGCCGGAGGGCATCAAGGGCAGCGAACTTACAACCGAGCAGAGAACGCTGCTCCTGGAAGTGATCGCGGCCCGCCTGGGATTCATGAACAGTGACGACTATGTGGAGAAAATGAATACCGTGGTGGCCGAGATCGAGGACACGTACTTTGGCTGGTGGGGGCGGCAAGGCGTCCTGGGCGCCGCGTATTACCGCGTGACCGGTCCGTCCCTGGTGCTCGAGTATGCGATTCAGAACGGTAGAGGCACGGTTGATCACGCCCACAGTATGTATCGTGAGCCTGATAACGACTACGGTTCGGCGTGGATCGCGGCCCAGTGAATCCAGGATGACCGGTCATAATCAAGAATGACCGGTCGTATCGTTTACACGTGGCGTGGGCGTGAGCGAAAGCAGGAAGATCGAACGGAGGAGTATTGAAAGTGGAAGGTCCGAGGGGATTGGTGGCGCAGGAGTTCGATTCGCTCTGCAACCTGGTCAACACCGTTTTCCGAAGCGACGGCGCCGGGAGGATGGAAGAACAGTATCCCCTCCTGTTCGCACCGGAGAACTTCGATGACCTCTACGTCATGGTCGACGATGGCGTCGTGGTCTCCCACGTGGGCGCGTTGACGCGGGACATCTCCGTGCTCGGATGCAGGATGTCCACCATGAGCATCGGCGCGGTGGCGACCTACGCGTCACACCGGGGTCAGGGCCTGGCGACCCGGCTGATGGAGGAGGCGATCCGCAAAGCCGTCGAACGGGACGCCGTGCTCATGCCCATATCGGGCGGAAGGGGATTGTACACCCGGCTGGGCGCGAAGCGCATCGGCCAGTACGCCCTTTTCTCCGTTCCCCGGGACACGCTGACCGCCGGTGACGGCGCGGCCGCGGGAGAAACCGATATCTGTCGCGCCGAAGCGGAGGACCTGCACGAAATGACGCGGCTGTACGCGGAAGAACCCAGCCGATATGTGCGATCGACCGCCGATCTCGGGACCGCTGTCGACGCTGCATGGATCTGCGACCGCGACGGCGAGACCGTGGTGATTCGCGAGGAAGGCCGTCTGGTGGCCTACGCGGGCATCCAGAAACGCCGTCCCGACCGGGAAGACGAAGCACGCACGGCCAGGCTGGCCGAGATCGCAGGCTCACGGTCCGCAATGTTGCGCGCGCTGCCGTGCCTGTATGACCGCTATGGCGTGGATCACCTCGAAATCATGACCACGGCGTCCGACATAGAACTGGCCAGCCTGCTCCAGCCCCACGGCGTGACCGCGGCGCCCCAGGGATTTACGGGCACGGTACTCGTCCTGCAACCCGAACGGCTGCTACGAGTATTCGATGGATATATCCGGGACGTGCTGGGACCGGATACGCTGGCGTGGGAGGTTTCCGGGGCGTCGGTGACGTTCCGGAGTGGCGGCCAGGCGCATCCGATCGCGACGGGTGATTTGGGCGCGCTCGTCTTCGGCGTGGTACCGCCCGATCCGGACCCCTTCAAGACCGTGCCGCCCGGCCCGATCCGGACCGCGCTTGCGCAGGTCTTCCCCCTCCAGCTTCCCTGGTACGGGTTCAACTTCGTCTGACGGGCCGCCCCTCGCCGCCAGTCCGTCGACCCATTACTCCAGCAGCTTCATTTTAAGGTGGGAAGGCGCACTCCGCGAAAAGTACACCCGGTGCGTGGCTGCCTGGTAGTCTTCTTCCACTGCTTCGTAGATACTCGGCACCCAGGTCTGTGGATTGCGGTCCACCATGGGGAACCACGAGCTCTGCACCTGCACCATCATGCGGTGCCCGGCCTTGAAGGTGTGGGCCACGTCCTGCATGTCGAATTCGATGCGCGTGATGCTGCCCGGCCGCATGGGCTCGGGATGGGTGAAACTGTTCCGGTACCTCGCCCGCATGACCTCGCCCCGCACCATGAGCTGGAACCCGCCCATTTTCACGTTCATGGGGTTCTCGCCCACGTAGCTCGCCGTATCGGGATACACGTCGATCAGCTTGACGACGAAGTCCGCGTCCTCCCCCGTCGTGGTCACGTAGAGGTTGGCGAAGAGATCTCCCGCCACGGTGACGTCTTCCTCTAGCACATCCGACTCGAAGACCAGCACGTCGGTCCGTGTTGCCGCGAACCGCTGATCCTGGATGAGGTAACGGTCGTCCCGGTTGATGACCGTCTGGGAGGTGTGGGGCACGGGTTTCGCGGGATCGCTGACGTACTCGGCGTAGTCGTCCGCGCCCGCAGGCCGGTCGAAGGACAGGCCGCCGCCGGGCGCCAGGTAGAGGTTCGCTTCGCGCGCCTCGTGGGGCGGCCAGCGGTCGAAGGCGTGCCACTGGTTCGAACCCGTGACGAAGATGCTGGCTTCAGGCAGCTCCGGATCTGGGCCGTCCTTCAGATAGTGGTTGAAGAAGGGCAGTTCGATGGCTTCCCGGTAGTGCTCCGCCGTGGGCTGGCCGAAATAGATGTCCTGGTACCGCAGGCCGCTGCCCCGCGCCCATCCGCCGTGCCACCACGGTCCCATGACCAGGTGGTTCACGATGCCCGGGTTGTTGTCTTCCACGGCTGCGTAGGTCTTCAGCGGACCGTACAGGTCCTGGGCGTCGTAGAACCCGCCTACCACGAGCACCGCCGGCTTCACGTCCCTCAGGTGGGGCAGCGGCGTGCGGGCCTGCCAGAACGCGTCGTAATCGGGATGCTCCATCATGTCGTTCCAGATCTTGTTCTCGCCGTGCAGGTACTTCTCGTTAATGTTCGACAGGGGGCCGAGGTCGAGGTACCATTTGTAGCCGTCCGGCGTGCCGTAGTCCCGAAAGCCGGTGGCCCGCTGGGTCGTGGGCGCCGGACGCGGCGCACCGTAGAAGGACAGGAAGCTGAAGCTGGCCTGCAGCTGGAACGCGCCGTTGTGGTGGCGGTCGTCACCGATCCACCAGTCGGTCACCGGCGCCTGGGGCGAAACGATCTTAACGGCGGGATGGGCGTCGATCAGGGCGTGGGTGGCGTAGAAACCCGGCGCCGAAATGCCCCATACGCCCACGCGGCCGTTGTGATTGGGCACGTGCTCAAGCAGCCAGGAGACCGTATCGTAAGTATCGGTGCTCTCGTCGATGTCGTTGTCCGATGCCTTGTCCGGGTTATGGGGGCGCACGGCCTCGAATTCCCCTTCCGACATCATGCGGCCGCGTACGTCCTGGTAGACGATGATGTACCCGTCGCGGGCGAAGAGCATGGACGGGCCGATCCGCGTCCTGTACGCCGCCCCGTAGGGCGCCACGCTGTAGGGCGTGCGCTGCAGCAGGATGGGATAGGTTTGTGAATCGTCCTTCGGCGCGTAGATGGAAGTAAACAGCCTGGCCCCGTCGCGCATGGGCACGTAACGCTCCATCTTATCATAGTGCTCCACGATGTACTGCGCGTCGGCGTTGGACTGGCCGATGACGGTACCGGGCAGGATTAAAATGGCCAGCAGTCCGAAAAGCAGGACGGGACATGGAACGGTTTTCATGGGGGGAACTCCTACAGGAATCATGAAATCGGTTCGAATGGATACCGAAAATATGGAGGGTTTTTGCGGGAAGATCAAGGGCGGCCCTTGTCCGTAAGCCGCTCGTAGGCGTCCACGACCTCGATGAAGGTGTCGTGGTCGCCGCCGTGGTCGGGGTGGTGGACCTGGGCGAGCTCCCGGTATCTTCGCTTGATGTCCCGGAGCGTCGCGCCGGGCGGCAGGCCGAGGAGGGAGAGCAGTCCTGGATCGTAGGCGTCGGCCATGGAGAGGCCGTGTTCCTTGAAATACTGGAAATAGACGCGGTAGAAGAAGGCCTCGTAGACTTTCTTGATCTCGTCGTGGTCCATATTCGCCAGCCGGTTCAAGGGGTAGGTCACACGGTCATCGTTTGCGGACCGGGTGGAGAAGAACGCGTCCCAGACCAGCGTCTGGTGCGCTTCCTGCGGGCGGGTCCTGAACCGGATGCGGCACTCGGTCTGCTTGAGCTGGCGCAGTTTGCGTTTTAGCTGGGGAATGGTCATGGGGCCGATTTGTTGCCTTACGATTTGCTTCCTTCTATGGTCCAAACCAGGTAGTACTGGCCAGAGAACAAATAAACTATTTCACACCTGGCAGGTGTAAAGATCACATACGTCAGGTACCCCAGTCAAGCCTTAAGCCGTTGATACCGCAACCGACTGATACTCTCCTGCCGGATCCGGCAAGTCAGCTGTTTACCCGAAATCGCCGGTCCTTCTTAACGGGCATTGCCATGTTCGTTGACTTGGCAACCTTGAGTGATGCATTTTACCCTATGGAGCCAATGCGAGGTTGCGGTCCTTTTGCGGAAACTGCCGGCTCTTCGGAATACAAGACCTCTCTGGTAGATACGGACCTGGCGTTTCGGCCGACAAAGCCTGTAGAATGGAGCGCAATACCATGCGACGTTTCTTCCTGATGGGATTTGCCGGGCTGGTAGTCGCAGCAACGTTATTCGTCGCGACCAATCAGCCGACAACCGGACCGGCCGATGGGAATCAGGACGACGGCGATACAAAGGGAAACCGTGTGGTTACCGACGTGGCCGGCACCCTTAAGGACGGCTTCGCGCGGATCATCGGCGCCCGCTTCCTTGACATCGACGGCAATATCCGCCGACTGGGCGACGAGAACGGCCCCGGACCCGCGGCACTGGTGTTCGTCGACGACAGATGTCCCGTTGCGGCGCGATATCTGGGCGAGATGAACGACTTTGCCGCCGCGGCCGAAGCGGCGGGTATCGATTTCTACGCGGTCGTGTCCAGCCCCGAACGCACCTGGGCAGACGCCCGCAAGTTGCGGGACGACTACGGGCTGCGCGCGACAGTCCTCCTGGATCCTTCAGGCGATCTTGCGGCGCGCCTCGCCCCGATCACGCTGGCCGAGGCCTTCGTCGTCAATGAGCACGACCGAATGATCTATCGCGGTCGGATCGACGACCGGTTTGCGGGGATCGGACAATTACGCCGGGTGATCCGAAACCACGACCTCCTGGACGCCTTCGCAGTCGCCCACGATCCGGGTGTTGAAGGTCGCGCTACCCTGCCCGTGGGCTGTTACTTCAAATCCTGGGACTCAGTCGATCAGCGTAAGGTAACCTACGTACGCGACGTAGCGCCGATCCTCGCCGCCAACTGCGTCGAATGTCATCAGGCCGGCGGAGTCGCTCCTATGGAACTGCAGACCTATGAGCAGGCCTCGTTCTGGTCCACCATGCTGTCTTTCGTGACCTCCGAAGGCCAGATGCCGCCCTGGCGCCCCGCGCCCCGTTACGGCCGCTTTCGCGACGAACGTTATCTGTCCAGGACCCAGATCGACCTGCTGAAGGCCTGGATAGAAAACGAAGACAATGAAGGCGCACCCGAAGACCGCGCGCCCGATGTCAGGCTGCCGGACCCCGGCTGGCGCCACGGCCAGCCCGATCTGGTGCTGCAAATGACCGAACCCTTTGACGTGCCGGCCCGCGGGGACGACGTGTACCGCTATTTCGTCATCCCGTCGGGCCTGACGAGGGACCGGACCGTCACCGCCATAGACTTCCGTCCCGGAGACGCCTCAGTCGTCCATCACGCCAACTTCTTTGCCGACTACAGCGGCAAGGCGCGGGCCGAGGATGCCAAGGACGTACCGCCGGGATTCTCCGTTTTCGGTACCGGGTCCTTCATGTCCTATGACGGCACCGACGAGGATTCGTTCGGCATCGGCGGCTGGGCGCCGGGTGCGGAGCCGTACACGCTACCGAACGGGATCGGCCTGTGGCTGCCCAGAGGCGGCGATATCGTGATTGAGATCCATTACAAGCTGAACGGCAGATCGACGACGGACCAGAGCCAGATCGGATTCTACTTCGCCGATCGGCCGACCCCCGAATACGCCGACGGCCTGCTGATCGGCACCCAGGACCTGAGCATCCCGGCGGGGCAGAAGTCCTACACGCGTCACGTCTCGATGGACGTTCCGGTCGGCTTTCGCCTGCTGGACGTGATGCCTCACATGCACTACGTCGGTTCGAAGGCCCGCGTGGTCGTGACTTTTCCTGATGGGCGCCAACAGTCGATAGTCGGCGTCGAGGACTGGGATTTACGTTGGCAGAACATCTACCTGCTTCGGACCCCGCTACACATCCCGGCCGGCTCGAAACTCGATGCCTGGTTCGTATGGGACAACTCCGCCGACAACTTCGACAATCCCTTCGATCCGCCCCGACCCCTCACCTGGGGTTGGAAGTCTGAAGACGAGATGGCCGAAGTCTGGCTCGGCGTGGTACTCGACGATCCGACACGGCGCAAGGAACTGATCGAGGCGACATGGGCGACGTGGAGCTACGCCGATTCCCAACCCATCCCGTAGATGATCGCGCAATGGCGGTGGGTACTGTCAGCGAGACCGGGTGGAGAAGTAGGTGTCTCAGACCAGCACCTGGTGGGCTTCCTGCAGACAACCCGGGACGTCTGAATCTGCTTCACAAACCGGGTATTCACCGCTACTACAAGGAATTCATCCAGTCTCATGTCGAAAGGCATGACTTCCTGCTCCTCGCCCCGGGCCATACGCCCGACCGGTGGTCTCACGTGGTCACGGGAGAGGGCGGCGTCACCGATGGCCTCTTAACTAATAGTTCTAGTTCAACATGGACGGCAGGCTTTCCATCGATTCCGCCCGGGGCAGGGGATGGTCCCAGGGCCATGCCACTTCCTGGTCATGGTACCAGGCCGCCTGGATGGCCTTCATGCCGGCCGACTCCGCGCCGCGCAATTCGTCGAAATTCCCGTCTCCGACAAAGTACGCGTCGGAAGTTTCGACGCGCATGCGCCGGCAGGCAAGCTCGTAGATCTCCCGGTCCGGTTTCATGATCCCGACGCTGCAGGAAAAGACCGCGTCGTCCACGTGATCCCTAAGCGGGCAGCCGTCCCATGCGAGCGCTTCATTGGGCATCGCGTTGCTGATGATCCCGATGCCGAGTCCAAGGGATCTGATCCTGCTCAGCATCTCGAACGCCGCGGAGTCGACTTCCGACAGCACGCGTCTCTTCCACTGTTCGTATTCCCGGGCGATCCCGGCGATTTCAGGGTCCGGTACCGGCGATCCGACTTCATCGCGCATGTGCAGGAACCGGTCCAGGCTATCCGGAAATCCGCCGGTCATCACGCGTTCGCCGAAGACCTCCCACCACCTCGACATCTTTTCCCGCGTCGTGCGCATTTCAACGTACATCGGCACTCTTGACCGGTAAGCGCTCCTTGTCTTTTCGGTTATCAGCGTTTCGAATAAATCGAAAAAGACGGTCTTCATGGACTCCCGAACAAGGATGGGACGGATCAGGTGATGCCGAACTCCTGGATGGACTGGATGGCGGACATGTCATGGACGCCGCTGTCATCGAGGGAAACGTTGGACTGCAGTTCAAGGACGGCGTCCCGGTGCAGCGCCTCGATCGTGGCGCATCCCGCCGTGGCCATGCCCGACTTGAGCATCTGAATGACGATGGGCAGCTTGTCGTAGACCGACCCGGCGTGGGGCACCTGTCCCACGATGCCTTCCTCGAAGAACGTGCTGGCGAGCTGCGCGTAGCGGCGGTTGTTGAAGGCCTTCCGGCTGCCTTCCATCCAGTATTCCTTGACCAGGTCCCCGGCCGCGTTGCGGACCAGTTCGCCGTGGCTTTCGGTAAACCGCGCCAGGAGATTGCCCATCATGAGCGTGTCGGCCCCGAGCGAAAGGGCGACGAGCATGTCCGCCGGTCCCTGGATGCTGCCGTCCGCCACCAGGGGCAGATAGTCGCCCGTGGTCTGCGTCCACGCGTCGCGGGCCGCGGAAACCTGCTCGATGGAGGTGGCCTGCCCGCGGCCGGTGGCCTTCACCATCTGCGTCGTGCAGCCCGAGGCGATGCCCATGCCGATCTTGACGGCGTCCGCGCCGCAGCCGGCCAGGTAGTCGAACCCCTCCCGCGTCACCACGTTCCCGGCGATTACCGGGATGTCGTAGTGGGACTTGATCCATTTCAGGGTCTCGCCCTGGTACTCGGTATGGCCGTCGGAGGCGTCGATGACGATCACGTCGGCCTGGTGCTCGATCAGCGCTTCAACCCGTTCCCGGTCCTCGGGATGGGTAGATACGGCGGCGCCGACCACGAGGCGCTTCTGGGCGTCCTCCGTGGAATGGGGATGTCGGATATGCTTGTCGAGGTCGCGCTTGAACACCACCGACACCAGCGTCCCTTCGGAAGAAACCATGGGCAGGAACCCGCGCCCGTACTCGATCATCCGCGTGTTCGCCGTCTTCAGGTCGTCCTCCGCGGCGCCCGTCTGCACGTCGGTCTTCATGCGGTCGCCCACCCGCATGCCATGATCGTACCGCTCGTCGAAGTCCTTGTCCGTGATCACGCCCACCAGCTTGCCGTGGAAGACGCCGGTATCCGTCACCGGGAAGGTGTGGTAGCCCGTGTCGTTCATGATGCCGATCACTTCGCCGATGGACTGCTCCGGCGACAGCGTGACGATATCGGTCTGAAACCCGGCCTTGAACCGCTTCACCGCGTCGATCTTGCCGCACTGTTCCTCGATGGTCTGGCTCACGGCGAACACGCCCATGCCGCCCAGCTGGGCCATGGCGATGGCCATCTCCACGCTGGTGACCGACTGCATGGCCGCGCTGAGGAAGGGCGTGCGCAGCGCCAGGTAGCCGTCCCCCTGCCGGCAGAGACGCGTCTCCAGCGACACGAGCTGGGCGTTGGCGTCGGCCTGCGTAAGCCGGGGCAAAAGCCGGTATTCCTTGAGACTGTGAGAAACGGTAGAGGCAATGCGAGCCATTTATGTCCTCCGTGGGAAACCGTTCGAGGATCCATTTCCCCGTTCGGATGCCCGGTACGGTGATCTTGTCCAAGACCTGTCCAGAATCCGTTCAGCGTCAGCGTCATTCAATATACATCATACCGCCGATTTTGCCTTGACATAATACCGGGTATGATATATTAGTCAAATTAATAATTTAAATACGAGCTATTACGTGGATAAATAAATGAACCTGTCCTACGATCAGGCCGTCGCCTTCCACACCGTGGCCCGGCACGGCAGCTTTTCTCTGGCGGCGAAAGCCCTCTTCCGGTCCCAGTCCGCCGTGAGCATCCAGGTGGCCAAGCTCGAGGGCGAAATCGGCCAGCCGCTCTTCCACCGGACAACCCGCCATCTCGCGCTCACCGAGGCCGGTAAGGTGCTGCTCAAGTACGTGAGCGAGATGGAAGGGCTGATGAAAGAGGCCGTGCAGGAACTGGAAGACCTGGACCGTCTCGAGGCCGGCCGTCTCGTGCTCTGTACGTCCGACACCACGGGTTGTTACCGCCTTCCGGCCATCCTCAAATCCTTCCAGGACCGCTATCCCGGCATCGACATCGTCGTGAAGAACGCCACATCGCTGCGGACCATCCAGGCTGTGGTCGACGGCGAGGTGGATCTCGGCGTGGTCACGTTGGCCTACCTGCCCCGGGAGATCGAGACGATCCCGCTGTTCTCCCGCCACGACGTGCTGATCACGCCGCCGGGCCATCCTCTTGCGAAAAGGCGGACCGTGCATCTCAAGGACATGGAGCAGTATCCGCTGATCCTGCTCGATCAGCACTGCGCTTCGCGACGGCTGATCGACGATCTTTGCGAGAAGTCGCGGGTACAGCTCGACGTCGCCATGGAACTCAGTTCTATCGAGGTCATCAAGCATTTCGTCCGGATCGAGGCGGGCCTGTCCATCGTCCCCTCCATAGCCATCCAGGAAGAGCTTGATAACGGCACACTGGCGCAGGTCACGATCGGGGACTTCCGAAACCGCCCCCGCCAGAAAATGGGCGCGGTTTATTTGAAGGGGCGGTACCTATCCAGGGCGGCCCGCAGTTTCCTGGAGGCCCTGCAGGCGTACTTCAGGCCGGGGCGCAGGAAGCTCGCAGAAGGCCGGGACAAGCCGGCGGCCTGATCGGGTTCGAAGGGCAGTGGCAAGCCGACGGCCTGACCGGGGTCGAACGCGCTGCGGAACGCGGATCAGCGCGCGGCGGTTGATCAGGATTGAAGCAGGGAACTTCCCCCGGCATATAGGCGTCTATACGTAGTGATTGCTTTCAGGCACCCAGTCGGCGATGCAAAGTCTGCCACATTCTGGAATGAACGAGGACGGTAAGCGGACGCATCGGGGGAGGATCGTGCTACTTTGATTCAGTTTACGGCGAATGACCTGTTGATGCTGATTCAGCCGCACCTGGGTCCTCTGCTCGCCATTTGCGGGATTCTGATTATCTGCTACGGGCTCTTTCGCCTGGCACGCTCCCCGCGCCGAGGCGGCGGCAGCGCGACGATATTCTTCGTGGGAACTACCGACGCGCTGCGGAACGCGGATCAGCGCGCGGCGGCTGAAATCGTCGTACGCCAACAGACCGGGGACCGTTTGATCGAAGAAGAAAGAGGCGGGGCAGGCAAGTAGATGGTTCCGGGCGCCGTCGGCAGGATAGAACTGAGCGCGATAGTAGGGTGATTCGTCCCGAACCGTCCGTTTCGCCTGGTTCGGTTTATATGGTAGGGGTATAGTGGGTAAAAGCGTATTAGATACAGGTTTACAAGGCGTCACATTCCGGAGGTGCAACATGTCTCTTCACCGCACCCAGCGCATCACCGTCTATGCAGTCCTGGCGACCTTCGTTCTGCTAACCGTAGTCGGCTGCGCGGCCCGCAGGCCGGCACTCGTTGAATCCAGGGACCTGGTGGCGGTATCGGTCATGCCGGCCGGACCCAACAACTGGCGATACACCGTCGAGACCAAAAGCGCCGAACACCTGACGAGCGTGGAGTTCATCTCGCCGCACCTCGAGGGATGCAAGGTGCTGGTGCTGCCCGAGGAATTCGAAATCATTCAGCAAAAGACGCCCGAAGGGATCAAGGTTAATCTGCGAGGTACCATCTATGGTCAGCGGTTCAATCAGTTCCGTCGCCTGCAACTGGTGCTGACCACCGATACGCCGAGGAAGAGAGGCGAAATCAAGGTCCGTGTTACCGATTTTCGCGGCAACTCCACGGTGATCGAACCCATCGCGGGGCCGGTGGCCGCCAGGATTGGAACGCCCCGGTACGCCGTGGAACGTGACTGGCGCTCCTACGATATAATGCCCCAGCATTTCGGCCGGTTTCCCGACAACCTCGGGCGCATCAGTTTTATCGGGAATTGATGCTCGCTACAGGTGACCGGAGTATCATCCCTCCTCCAGTACGCTGACCCCAGGCAGCACCTTGCCCTCCAGCAATTCCAGCGAAGCACCGCCCCCGGTGGACACGTGGCTCATGCGGTCGGCAAGACCCAGGAGGTTGACGGCCGCCGCCGTATCGCCGCCTCCGATGATGGAAACCGCACCACGGCCGGTGGCGTCCGCGATGGCCTGCGCGACCTCCCGCGATCCACCGGCAAATGCCTTCATTTCAAAGACCCCCAGGGGACCGTTCCACAGTATAGTCCCCGCTCCGCGCACCGTCTCTGCGAACTGCCTCCGGGACTCAGGCCCGATGTCGAGTCCCATCGATCCGGCGGGGATCCGGTCGACCTGCTGCGTGTCCGCATCCTGGTCGAGCGATTCCGCCACGACATGATCTTTCGGCAGTAGCAAGGGTTTACCCAGCTCATCCGCCCTTTCGAGGATGTCCGCCGCGAATTCCAGTCGGTCTTCCTCCAGCAGGCTTTTTCCGATGGCCTCGCCCCGGCTCGCAAGAAAGGTATAGGCCATGCCGCCCCCGATGATCAGCGCATCGGCAATCTCGATGAACCGGCGCGTAGCCCCGATCTTGTCCGACACTTTTGCCCCGCCGAGTACGACGACCAGTTTCCCTTTTGGGTTTTCAATCGCCCCCGAAAGGTAGTCCAGTTCCTTTTGCATGAGGAAACCGGCCGCATGTTCGGGCAGCAGTCGTGCAACACCCTCGGTGGACGCGTGGGCGCGGTGGGCCGTACCGAAGGCGTCGTTGACATAGACATCGCCCAGGTCAGCGATCTCGCACGCGAAGGCGGCGTCGTTCCGGGTCTCCCCGTCGTTAAACCGGACGTTCTCCAGCAGCAGGCATTCGCCGTCCTTCAGCGCTTCGACCGCGCGCTCAGCAGCCGGCCCGACCGTTTCCCGCACGTAGCCGACCGGGTGTTCCAGGAGGAGGGACAGCCGGTCCGCCACCGGTTTCAGTCGCAGTTCTTCCGTCACGCCCTTCGGCCGCCCAAGATGAGTCATCAGGATGGTCCGGCCGCCCCGGTCCAGGATATGCCGCAGCGTGGGCAGCGAAGCCCGGATGCGTGTGTCGTCGGCGATTTTTCCATCGGCGTCGAGGGGCACGTTGTAATCGACGCGTACGAGCACGCGCCGGCTGTGCAAATCGAGGTCGGCGAGAGGGCGTACCCTCATGATCGGAACCCATCTAAGGCGTTGTCGGGCGTGCGGTAACGTGAGGTAGTGGAGCGAACGTTCACCGTCATTTCCTGGTGGAGTGGTGCATTTTCTACTTTACAATGTTGATCGCGCGGGTTATATACAGGGTTTCAACCGGAATTTGGTAAAATGTGCGCATAACGGACTATCCTCTCTTTTCCTCCTTCAAGTAACCGTGTCTGTTATTGCAAATCAACGGGATTCCAGTACTCCGGTTTGAAGCGAGCACCTGGAAAACGCGTTCCTGTATTCGAATTTCGCAACCGAAAGGGTGCGATTGACGGGCGATTTTTATATGAAAAAACCCAAAGGCCTTTACGATCCGGCCTATGAGCACGACGCGTGCGGTGTCGGTATCGTCGCGAATCTCAATGGCGAGAAGTCCTACGACATCATTCGCAACGCCATTCGCGTGCTGGTTAATCTCGAGCATCGCGGCGCCTGCGGATGCGACCCGCACACGGGCGACGGGGCCGGGCTGTTGTTCCAGCTTCCCCACGCCTTTTTCAAGAGGCAGTGCAGGCTGGGCGGCATATCCCTGCCCGAAGCCGGTGAATACGCCGTCGGCATGGTCTTTCTGCCGCGCAAGGCCGAACACCGCCGCTGGTGCGAGCGGGCGATCGAGAAGACGGTCTGGGAAGAAGACCAGGTGTTCCTGGGCTGGCGCGACGTGCCGGTGGATTTCTCTCAGGCCGGCGAACTGGCCACCCAGGTGTCGCCGCTGATCCGGCAGTTTTTCATCGGCCGGGGCGAGCTGGCGGCGGACCAGGACCGGTTCGAGCGCAAGCTTTACGTGGTGCGCAAGGTCATCGAGAACGCCGTGGACGCGCACCTGCCGGAGGAAGACCGGGACGACTTCTACATCGCGAGCCTGTCGAGCAAGACCATCGTCTACAAGGGCCTGCTGCGGGCGGACCAGCTGGACTCCTTCTACCGCGACCTGTCCGACGAGTCCATCGTCACGTCCCTGGCCCTGGTCCATTCCCGCTACAGCACGAACACGCTGGGCTCCTGGCGGCTTGCCCATCCTTACCGACTGCTCTGCCACAACGGCGAGATCAACACGATCCGGGGCAACCAGAACTGGATGCGCGCCCGCGAGGCGCTCTTCGCGTCCCCGCTCTTCGGCGACGACATGGCCAAGCTCAGCCCGATCATACGCGAAGGCGCCAGCGATACGGCGGGGTTCGACAACGCGCTGGAACTGCTGGTCTCCACGGGGCGGTCCCTGCCCCACGCCCTGATGATGATGATCCCCGAGGCCTGGGAAAACCACGAGTCCATGTCGGACGAGAAAAAGGCTTTCTACGAATACCACGCCTGTCTCATGGAGCCGTGGGACGGTCCGGCCCTCATCGCCGCGTGCGACGGCGACCGGATCTGCACCACGCTGGACCGCAACGGACTGCGGCCCTTCCGGTACGTGGTGACGAAGGATAACTTCGTCGTCGGCGCTTCGGAAGCCGGCGTGCTCGAGATCCCGCCCGAACGCATACTCACGCGGGGCCGGCTGCAGCCCGGACGCCTGTTCCTGATCGACACGGTCCGGGGCCGCATCGTCACAGACGACGAGATCAAGCACGAGATAAGCGCGCGCAGGCCCTACGGCGAGTGGCTGTCGGAATACATGGAGAACCTGGACGACCTGCCCGAACCCGCCGACGTGCCCCGGCTGAACCTGGAGACGCTGGAAGAACGGCAACGGGCTTTCGGATACACGAGCGAAGAGCTGAAGATCCTCGTGGGTCCCATGGCCGCCACGGGCGCGGAGCCCGTCGGGTCCATGGGCAACGACGCGCCGCTGGCCGTCCTGTCCAACAAGCCGCAACTGCTCTTCCATTACTTTAAGCAGCTTTTCGCCCAGGTGACCAATCCCCCGCTGGACGCCATCCGGGAAGAACTCGTGACGTCCGTGGACACGTCGATCGGCCCGGAGCAGGACCTCTTCGCCGAAACGCCCGAGCATTGCCGCCAGCTCCGTATCCCGCGGCCCGTGCTGTCCAATGGCGAGTTGGCCCGCATCCGTGATCTCGACCGGCCGGGACTGAAGTCGGAGACGCTGCCGGCCCTGTTCAAGCGGTCTTCGGGGCCTGACGGGTCTTCGGGGCCTGACGGCTCCGCACCCGGCGCCCTCGAAGCGGCCGTGGACGAGCTGTGCCGCGAGGCGGGCCGGGCCATCCGGGAACGGGGCGCGACGCTGCTCATCCTGTCGGACCGCGGGGTGGGACCGGACCAGGTCCAGATCCCCAGCCTCATGGCTACCGCGGCCGTACATCACTACCTCATCCGGGAGGGGTTGCGGACCAGCGCGGCCATCGTCGTGGAATCAGGCGAGCCGCGGGAGGTCATGCACTTCTGCCTGCTCATCGGATACGGCGCCAACGCGATCAACCCTTATCTGACGCTGGAAACGGTGGATTGGATGAGCATCGACGGCTTGATCGACGCGCCGGCCGAAGCCTCACAGGTCGACGGGAACACGGCCCAGGAAAACCTGCTCAAGGCCCTGTGCAAAGGCGTGCTGAAGACCATGTCCAAGATGGGCATCTCCACCATCAAGTCCTATCACGGCGCACAGATTTTCGAGGCCATCGGCCTGAAGCAGTCGGTCATCGACAAGTACTTCACCTGGACCGCGTCCCGCATCGAGGGCATCGGGCTGTCCGAGATCGAAGCCGAATACCGGCAGCACCACCATCACGGCTATCCGGACCGGCCGGTGGCGGACAACCAGACCCTGGACGTGGGCGGCTACTACCAGTGGCGCAGCGACGGCGAGCACCATCTCTTCAACCCCCAAACCATCGCATTGCTTCAGTCGTCGACGCGCACGGGCGATTATGAACTCTTCCGGCAGTACACGGACCAGATCGACGAGCAGACGAAGCTGCTGGGTACCCTGCGGGGCCTCTTCGACTACAGGCAGGTACAACCGCCCGTACCCATCGAGGAAGTGGAACCGGCCTCGGAGATCGTCAAGCGCTTTTCGACAGGCGCCATGTCCTACGGTTCAATCAGCAAGGAAGCCCACGAGACGCTCGCCATCGCCATGAACCGCATCGGCGGACGGAGCAACTCGGGCGAGGGGGGCGAGGACCCGGACCGCTACCATCCCGACGAGAACGGCGACTGGCGGAACAGCGCCATCAAGCAGGTGGCCTCGGGACGCTTCGGGGTGACGAGCAACTACCTGGTCAACGCCACGGACCTGCAGATCAAGATGGCCCAGGGCGCGAAGCCCGGAGAAGGCGGCCAGCTGCCGGGTCACAAGGTCTTCGAAGAAATCGCGCGCGTGCGGAAGTCGACCCCCGGCGTGGGGCTCATCTCGCCGCCGCCCCATCACGACATCTATTCCATCGAGGACCTGGCGCAGCTGATCCACGACCTGAAGAGCGCCAACGACCGGGCCCGCATCCACGTCAAGCTGGTGGCCGAGGTGGGCGTGGGCACCGTGGCGGCCGGCGTGTCCAAGGGCAAGGCCGACGTGGTCCTCATCAGCGGGTACGACGGCGGCACCGGCGCCTCGCCGGAATCGTCCATGAAGCACGCGGGCGTGCCCTGGGAACTGGGCGTGGCCGAGACCCAGCAGGTGCTCGTGCAGAACGACCTGCGCGGCCGCATCGTGGTACAGACCGACGGCCAGCTCAAGACGGGCCGCGACGTGGTCATCGCGTGCATGCTGGGCGCCGAGGAGTTCGGCTTCGCCACGGCCGCCCTGGTGGTGAGCGGATGCATCATGCTCCGCAAGTGCCACCTGAACACCTGCTCCGTGGGTGTGGCGACGCAGGACGAGGAGCTTCGCAAGCGCTTCACGGGCCAGCCGGAACACGTTATCAACTTTATGATGTTCATCGCCGAGCAAATGCGGGAACAGATGGCCCAGCTTGGCTTCCGGACCATAAATGAAATGGTGGGACGCACCGACTGCCTCGACACGCGCAAGGCCATCGAGCACTGGAAGGCGAAGGGCCTGGACTTCACCCGGATGCTCACGCCCGTCGATGCGCCCGACCGCGTGGCCCGGTACTGCTGCGAGAGCCAGGACCACGGCCTGGAGAAGAAGCTCGACCAGCGGCTCATCGAACTGTCGACGGAAGCCCTCGAGGACCGACAGCCCGTGGCTGTGCGGCACGCCATCAACAACATCGACCGGACGGCGGGCGCCATGCTCAGCGCCGAGGTTTCGCGTCGGCACGGCGAGGAGGGCCTGCCGGAAAACACGATCCGGGTCCGGCTGTACGGGTCGGCCGGCCAGAGTTTCGGGGCCTTCCTGGCGCCGGGCATCTCCTTCCACCTTGAAGGCGAATCAAACGACTACACGGGCAAGGGACTGTCCGGCGGCATCATGGCGGTCTTTCCGCCGGAGAACGCAGGCTTCGTGCCCAACGAGAACGTGATCATCGGCAACGTGGCCCTCTACGGCGCCACCGGCGGCCAGGCCTTCTTCCGCGGACGCGGCGGCGAACGGTTCGCCGTGCGGAACAGCGGCGCCGAAACCGTGATCGAAGGCATCGGCGACCACGGCTGCGAGTACATGACCGGCGGCCGCGTCGTCGTCATCGGTCCGGTGGGGCGCAACTTCGCCGCGGGCATGAGTGGCGGCGTCGCCTACGTACTCGACGAGAAGGGCGTCTTCCCGGGCCTGTGCAACCAGGAGATGGTGGACCTGGAACCACTCGTGGACGACGAGGATATCGCCGATGTCCGGCGGCTGATCGAAGCCCACGTGCGCCATACCGGCAGCGACCGGGGCGAAGACGTGCTGGCCCGCTGGGACGAGCTCCAGGACGCCTTCGTCAAGGTCATGCCCGTCGACTACCGTCGCGCGTTGCAGGAGATGGCCGCCCGGGCGGCCGAGGAAGCCAAGACCAATGGCCATGCAACGGAGCCCGCGCGCGAAGCGGTTCCCGTGGGTGTGAACGGCGGCAAAGGGTAGGCGCGTCAGGAACGAACCGCGCCAGTATAGAGTCACGCCTGGCGGACGGATTTTCGGGAAATCGATCGCGAATCAGAGCGTAGCTTAGGGAAATATGGGAAAAACCACCGGCTTCATGGAATACGAGCGGGGGACCGCGGGCTACCGCGACCCTGTCGAACGTGTCGGCGACTGGGAAGAATTCGTCCTCCCCATGGCGGAGGATTCGCTGCGGGAGCAGGGCGCGCGCTGCATGGACTGCGGCATCCCCTTCTGCCACACCGGCGTGCCGATGGGCAAAGGCCCCGGCGCCTCGGGCTGCCCCCTGAACAACCTGATCCCCGACTGGAACGACCTGGTCTACCGGAACCACTGGAAGGAAGCCCTCCAGCAGCTCCACAAGACCAACAACTTCCCCGAATTCACCGGCCGCGTATGCCCCGCACCCTGCGAGGGGTCCTGCGTCCTCGGCATCAACGCCAACCCGGTGACCATCAAGACGATCGAATGCGCCATCGTCGACCGCGGCTTCGAGGAAGGCTGGATCCAGCCCGAGCCGCCCCCGGAACGGACCGGCAAGAAGGTCGCCGTCATCGGATCCGGACCCGCGGGCCTGGCCTGCGCCGCCCAGCTCAACCGCGCCGGCCACAACGTGACGGTCTACGAACGGGCCGACCGACCCGGTGGACTGCTCATGTACGGTATCCCGAACATGAAGCTCGATAAGGAAAAGGTCGTCCAGCGCCGCCTGGACCAGATGACCGCCGAGGGCGTTGAATTCGTGACCAGTGTGGAGATCGGGAAGGACCTGCCCGCCGCGGACCTGGGCAATGAAAACGACGCGGTGGTGATTTGCACCGGTGCCACCAAGCCTAACGACTTCGTGCGGAACGCGCCCGGGCGGGATCTCGACGGCGTCCACTTCGCCATGGAGTTCCTGCACGCCAATACCAAGAGCCTGCTGGATTCGGGACACGCGGACGGGAATTACATCTCGGCGAAGGACAAGCACGTGATCGTCCTGGGTGGCGGCGATACGGGAACCGACTGCGTGGGCACGGCCCTCCGCCACGGCTGCAAGACCATCAGCCAGTTCGACGTGATCCCCAAACCGCCTCCCGAACGCGCTCCAAACAACCCCTGGCCTCAGTGGCCGGTGGTCTACAAGCTCGACTACGGCCAGGAAGAAGGCAAGGCCCTCTTCGGCGACGACCCCCGGCGCTACGACACCAGCACCGTCGAGTTCATCGACGACGGTCAGGGACGGATCAAGGCCCTGCGCACCATCGACCTCGACTGGTCGGTCCCCAGCAACGGGGCGCCCTTCAGCCCGAAGAAGGGCACCGAACAGGAATGGCCCGCCGACCTCGTCCTTCTGGCCATGGGATTCTCGGGTCCCGAGGATCCGGTGATCGATCAGCTGGAAGTGGAAAGAGACGGCCGGTCAAACGCCCAGGCCGAGTATGGAAAGTACGCCACCAGCGTGGAGCATGTCTTCGCGGCCGGCGACGCCCGTCGCGGCCAGAGCCTGGTGGTCTGGGCCATCCACGAAGGACGCGGCGCCGCGCGGGAAGTGGACCGCTACCTCATGGGCAGTACGGATCTGCCGTAGACTGCGAGCGGGTGATGGTCGCTCCAGCCATGAATCCTCGATCACGCCGACCAGCGCGTCTGATCACGCCAACAAGCGCGTCTGATCACGCCGACTTTCTCGACCTCTCCTGCAGATCGTACAGCGACGCGACCTCGTCTTCATAGCGCGGAATGGGGAAATCCGTCATGGTGAAACGGGCCTGCGACGCCCGTTTGCCACGGACGAGCCGGCTGTGCGCCTCGACCTTGTCCGACATGACCCCGCAGTGGATGGGGAAGGCGTCTGCCGCGCGGTAGCTCAGGATGAGCGTCTTCCTAGGGCGATCCGACGAGTTGATGGCCGACGCGTGGGGCGTCATCGCGCTCATGAAGATCGCCGTGCCCCCGGTGCCCTCCAGCAGCACCGCCTCCGAGTCGTCCACCTCTTCGGTGACCTTGCCCCGGAAGAACCCCTCGGTACTGTGGCTCATCAGCGCTTCCGTGTGGCGCCGCGGAATGACCTTCAGGCAGCCGTTCTCCTCGGACGTGTCGTCAAGGTAGAAGAGGATGGACACCGAGTCCCTGTTGGTCAGGGGATAGTAGGACAGGTCCTGGTGCCACTCCACGACGGACCCGATGTTCTGCGGCTTCATGTTGATCTTGCTGTAGTGGAAGAGCAGGTTCGGTCCGAAGAGTTGCTCGACGCAGTCCAGCAGGGCGGTCGATTCGGAGAAATCCCGGAAGGGCTGATAGAATGTGCACGGTTCGTAGATACGGCGTACCAGCGTGCCGTCCGGCGCCTGGTTCGGTTCCATCTCCATGCGCGCGGCGTCGTGATTTTCCTTCGTACTGCCTTCCGATACCCGATCGATTTCCGCCTTCAGTCTCGCCAGGTCGTCCCCGGAAATGAAATCCGGGTAGACGACATAGCCTTCGCGGTTGTAATGTTCGATTTGGGCCGGGGTGAACATGGGGGTCTCCGGGGGGTGTTCGTGGGGTTTTTGGCTATTCAATTATTGGGAGGAAGGTAGGCGGATAGGAATGGAGCGTCAAGGCCCAAACGGCTCAAGGCGCCAGCCACCCCGGCATATTCGGGATGCCCGCAATACGGCGCACCATCTGCCGCCGCGAGATCACCACGGTCGCGCGGGCGGCGCGCTCCCCGGTCACCGTCGCATCGATCTCCTTCGCAGCCCGCAGGCCCGACTCGAGGGCGCCCTGCATCCACCCCCGATAGCCCGAGGCGTGCTCACCGGCGAAGTGAACAGGACCCTCGGACGATGCCAGTTCCGGATGCTCCGAGAACGGAGGATTGTAATTGGCGAAGGCCGCCCCGATCCAGGGCTGGTGTTCCCACGCGAAGTGGGTTCCGTGTTCCGCAACTTCGCGTGTGCCGGGGAACAGGGCATTGAACCGACCGATGAAACCGGGCACGATGGCGCCGGGAGACGTCGCCGCGATCCTACGTGCCAATTCTCCGAACATGTAGGACATCAGAATACCCCGAGGCCCTTCCTGGTTCCAGGTGGGATGCCAGAACTCGAAGTACCCATCCGCGAACGTCAACCCCCATCCGTTCAAGCCATCGTCCTCCCAGATTCGCTGCGCATACTGGACGTAAACCCGGGTGACGTCCTGGTAGGAGGTGGCATCGAACGCCGCTTGCTTCGATGCCGAGAGGACAGGGTCGAACTCGATCTTGTCGATGACGGGGAGGGGGACCGTACAGATGAGCTTGCGGCCCCTCAGTTCCTTCGCGGCGGGTCCGTAGGTGGCCGCCACTCCGTTCTCATCCCGGACCACTTTCGTCACCGGCATGCCGGTCTGTACACGGTCTCCGAGCGATTCGGCGAAGGCCATCGGCAAAGCATCGATCCCGGCTGGGATCTTGAGCCACGCGTCCAGCTCCCCACTGAGGAACATGCCCGGTGACTGCCGTTGGCGGACTCCCTGATCGGTAACGACGAGATACTCACCCTCCTGCGTATAGAAGGGCGATGTCTCGATGCCGAAGTGGTCGATGTAACCGAGCGTCAGATCATGTGAGGGCGGGATGCGGGCCGGGCCGGTTTCGGCGATGAGCCCGTCGTCGAAAGGCTCGCGTAACGTCTGTGCCCGGCCCCCGATCGTGTTTGATGCTTCCAGGACCCGGACGTCGTGCCCCGCCCGGACCAACTCGTATGCGGAGACCAGCCCGGACAGACCGGCACCCACCACGATCACGTCGACCCGGTCTTCGGTTGGTGTCGGTGGTGCCGACGGCTCGGGCGTCGTCGGCTCGGTCGGGTCACTTTCGTCCGGACCCATGACGTTGTCCGAGCAGGCTGTTCCCAGCCATAGAGAGGCCAGGGCGCCGCCACCCTGGGCGAGAAAGTTCCTGCGGCTGACAGATGTCTTGTTCTTGTGGGCAGTCATCGTTATCAGGACTCTCTCTGGTGCAAGTTTATGAAATGGGATTGACCGGCGGCAAGGAAACTCCGCATGCGTCACCAAGTTCGCTTCCGGCCAATCGGTCCGGGTCGCTCAAGATGTACCACTGCTGGTGGTGGGAGAAGCTACGGTTTGGCGGTAGTGGGCAACTGCAAAGCAGTGGTGTCGAAAGTGTAAACAGTCTGCAACTCATCGTCGAATGCTGCCGTTTTATGCGCCTTGTGCACGATCAGGGCATCGGCGAAATTTGCCTCTGTCTCACGATATGCCTGCAAGGCGCTCCAGATCACTTCATCGTCCTCAAAGCGCACGTTGGGTTCCTGCAAAAGTTTTTCGACGACAGCGATGATGTCATCCCTGGTTGCGCGATAGCGGCGACCAATCAACGTCCATACCGCTTCCACCAATACGACGTCCGTAATGAGAATGCACTCGGCGCGTTCAAAAACACGCCGCGACTTTTCCGCCTGCGCATCGTCGTCTTTCAAGAGATAGCGGAGCAGTACGTTGGTATCCACTGCAATCAAGATAGGCGTTCCCGCTCTGTTTCAATGGCGTGTTGGCGCGACTGCTCGTCGGAGACCTTCTCATCCGCTCTAAGATGGGCGAGACATCCCCATGCGCTCCCGGACTGTTGGCGGATAATCGTAATGCGACCTTCGGCAACGAAACTCCGGCATTCATCACCTGGTTCGATACCGGCCACGCGACACTGATTGGCCGGAAGCGTAAGTTGGCGCTTTGCACTGATTTTGGGCATCATTGACTCCAATGCGCTATGCTTGTTGACCATGCTATTATAACGAATGCTTTACTTAATGTCAATAAGTAAAGACAACAGTGTCAGGGACGACCAATGCCGCCAACTCGTCGTTCAGTTTCTGAATTTAGTCATCGGTTGGGTTCTTAACCAAACATCGAGCATATAGGATACATCGACAAAAGACTATGGACACTTTACATTATGAGAATGGGAAACAACTACATCTGGAGCAAGTACGTTTCTACAAATGAGGACCAGATCGAGGTTGAGCGCTACGTTCCGCGGTCGGCCTGACCAGAAGAACCTCTGCCCATGCCCTACGTCTCCAACGCCCGGATGTACGCCGTGAGCCCAGAAGCCGAAGCGGCCTGGAAGGATCTCATCGCCCACGTCACCGAGGACGCCGGCACGGGGTTCGACTACGTTCCGTACCCGGCGCCGCAGCCGTTGGAGGAGCTCTGGCGGCGGAGCGACATCGGTTGCGTGCAGATGTGCGGATATCCGATCGCGCTCGACCTTGCCGATGTGGTGCCGCTGGCATCGCCCATCCCCGCCGCGTCCTGGGCTGGAGGCAAGGCGCTGTCCCGAACCGACCTGATCGTGCGAGACGATGCGCCTTATTGTGAGTTATCCGACACCTTCGGCGGTACCGTGGGCTGGACCGTGGCACACTCGCAGTCAGGCTTCAACGCACTGCGACATCATCTTCTGCAATACCGTAGCGAGAATCGCTCCCGCCTCTACCGCCGCTCCGTCGGCAACCTCGTCACCGCGCGGCGCATCCTCGAAAGTGTGGCGGACGGCAGTATCGACATCGGGCCGCTGGACGCCTTCTGGCACATGCTCGCGAGGAAATACCAGCCACGGCTGACGGAGAGAGTCCGCGTACTGGATGCGACAGAGTCCGTGCCGATGCCGGCATTCGTCGCGGTGTCGGCGATGCCCAAGCATACTGTCGAGCGTCTGCGCAAGGCATTTGCGACAGCCCATGCGCGGACCTGGTTCGCACCGTTCAGGGAATCGCTCCTGATCGAGGGATTTGAGGCGGTGACACGCGATACGTTTTTGCTTACTTTGGAATGGGCGCAGGCCGCCGAGGCCGCGGGTTATCCGGAGCCCGCGTAAGCCGGGCGACCGAAAGGGTGTCTGAACCTCGCAGCCGATGACCTCGTAAGTCCGACAACCGATGTGGCGTGTAAACCTAACTACCGATAGCCGACGCAAACCCGGCAATCGTGATCCGCGCTGGTCAAGTAACCGGCAAACGACAGCCGCGCAGAAGCGATTGCCGGCCACACAGGCGTGGCTACGGGAAAAAGACTAACCACGAGCATACCGCCATGAACTATCCATTCGATTTGGGAAAGTGGTCCCGGAAGGTCACGACGGATTCGGATGACGCCCAACGCTGGTTCGACCGCGGGCTGAACTGGACGTACGGCTTCAATCACGAAGAGGCGGTGGACTGCTTCAAACGCGCGGCCGAAGCGGACCCCACCTGCGCGATGGCGTGGTGGGGGATCGCCTACGCCAACGGCCCCCACTACAACCGGGCCTGGATCAGGTATACCGAAGCCGAAATCGGCGAAACCCTGCCGATCTGCCATGAAGCGGTGACGACCGCGGTCTCGCTCGCCGGCGATGGGACGCCGGCCGAACAGGCCCTTATCCAGGCCCTGGCGACGCGGTACCGGAATAGCGACGAACGCGACACCGAGGTGCTGAACGCCTGGCACTGGGACTACGCCGACGCCATGCGTGACACGCGACAGGCATTTGAGGATGATCCCGACGTCGCCGCCCTCTATTTCGACGCGGCGATGAACTGCACGCCGCGCCAGCTATGGGACCTGCAGACCGGGCAGCCCAACCCGCGCGGCCACACGGCCGAGGTGATGCCGGTGATGGAGTCCTGGATGGAACGGATCGAGCGTACTGGCCCCATTCATCCGGGCATCTGCCACCTGTACATCCATATGCTGGAAATGTCGCCCATGCCGGAGCGCGGGCTCAACGCGGCCGACCTGTTGCGCGGGTTGCTGCCCGACGCCGGCCACCTGGAGCACATGTCGGCCCACATCTACGTCCTCTGCGGCGACTGGGCGCAGTCGGTGGTCCAGAGCGAACGGGCGGTCTCCGCCGACGACAGGTACCTTGCCTATGCCGGAGACCAGAACTTCTACACCACCATGCGGTGTCACGACCTCCATCTTTACATGTACACCGCCATGTTTCTCGGCCAGTTCGGCAAAGCCACCCATGCCGCCAGCCGGATCCGCGCCATGGCCACGCCCGACCTGATCGCCCGGAGCGCGCCATTCATGGCCTCCATTCTCGACGGCTACTCCGCCATGAGCATCCACGTTTCTGTTCGCTTCGGGCGCTGGCACGACCTTATCGCATCGCCCGCGCCGCAGGAGTCATCGCTTCGACCGATCGAAACCGCCTTGCACGCCTATGGGCAAGGCGTGGCGCACGCGGCCCTCGGCCAGATCGAAGAGGCGGAAGCCGCCCGCGACGCGTTCGACGAGGCCGCGGCGGAAATTCCCGAGGACGCAATCTTTCTCAGCAACACGGTGCGCGACATGCTCCGCATCGGCGCGGCCATGCTCGAAGGCGAGCTCGAATACCGGAAGGGGAACTACGACCGCGCATTCGACAGCCTGCGCCTTGCCGTCTCGCGCGACGACGCGCTCAACTACACAGAACCCTGGGCCTGGATGCATCCCCCGCGCCACGCCCTCGGCGCGCTGCTCGCCGAGCAAGGCCTGTTCAGCGAAGCCGAAACCGTGTTCCGCGCCGACCTCGGTTACGACAGCAGCTTGCCGCGCTGCTGCCAGCATCCCGATAACGTGTGGGGGCTCCAGGGGCTGGTAGAATGCGTCGAACACGCGGGAGACGCGAACGAGTTTCACGTCCTGCGACAGCGGCTGGCGTTCGCCAAGGCCCGCGCTGACATTCCTATAGAAACGTCCTGCTTCTGCCGGTAGGCGACGGTGACGTGAGATGAATGAGCGGTGAGTACTCCATCCTGATTCTACATCAATTACGCTATTGAGTGAATTTACTCAATACGGTAAAAAGCAGATGAAATGGACCGTACTCGTAAGCCCGGAATCTAGGGTGCTGGCTCGTTACCGTTCTCAGGATGTTATGGACCAATTACCTCGCAAAGTCCTTCTACAATACGATCCATTTCTTCGGCGGTGGCATGGCCCAACCTGCTACCGATTCTGTGTGTTGGAAGGGTACGAATCTGGCCGATCTTAACCCATGATTGTTTCGGAAGATCTGCCGAATCAAGCGGAAGGATAAGAGGGAAACCGGCACGTTGGGACTGACTCGTAATCGCCATGGCAATTACCGTACCGGATCGCTGGTTAAAGACCTCATGACTCAAGACAAGTACAGGACGTCGTCCAGCTTGCTCCCGGCCACGAGTGGGACTCAGTTCAGCCCAGCGGATTTCACCCCTCAATATTCGGGCCAATTTTCCGCATCCTCCTCTATTCCATCTTCAGCCAGTTCCCGTTCCTCTACCGGGTCCAGTTTCGCACATTCCCGCGCCAGCCGTCCCCGCTTGAGACGATCCAGCTTCTCCGACAAGGCTTCCTCTGGGCTCGAAGAACAGAATATCCTGATCGATAGCCTGGAGGAACAGGTCAGGATGTTGTCTGAGAAGCTTTGTCCGTGTCTGATCGCGCCGTGGCCTTAGGATTACCTGTCTCCTCGTTGACCAACGCCCTTCGCAACGCATCGGCCATACTCCGGGGCCGAATTGGAAACGATTCCAAAGCGGACTCATCGACAACGACTGTTTCGTTTCGGAGGCTCTCGACGAGTTTTCGTCCGATCTGTGCGTAGACGGGCGTGAACAGGTTGAGCCACAGGCTGGAAAGACGGGGTGAAAGGAGCGGTACAGAGATCAGCATGCGCTTCAGGCCGCGCTGCCGGGCATATTCCAACATCAGATCCCGATAGGAGGCACGGTCTGGACCACCGATTTCGAAGACCTGGCCGTGGTCGGATACCGAACTGGGCAAATCGAGGGCGTTTACCAGGTAGTCGAGTACGTCATCGACGGCGATGGGTTGACACTGGGTGTGTACCCATTTCGGTGTCAACATCACCGGGAGCTTCTCAACAAGGGCGCGGATCATTTCAAAAGAAAGACTGCCGGAGCCGATGACGACGGATGCCCTGAACTCAATCGTCGGCACGCCGGAGTTCCGAAGGATTTCCCCGACTTCACGACGGCTTTGAAGGTGACCGGACAGTTGTCGTCCATTACCCAGGCCTCCCAGGTAAACGATACGCTGTAGCCCTGCCGCGAGCGCTGCCTCCGCGAAGTCTGTCGCAGCCTTCCGGTCTTCCAGTTCGAAGTCGCCGCCGGACGCCATGGAATGGACCAGGTAATAGGCTGTTGATATACCTCGCATGGCAGCCGGAAGCGTTTCCGGTCGCAGCAGGTCGCCTTCCGCTACCTCGACATCGGTCGATTCCACCGATGACAGTGCATCCGGATGCCGAACAAGGCATCGCACCCGGTGCGACCCTGCATCCAGGCGCTTAAGCAGTCGGCTCCCAATGTATCCCGTGGCCCCGGTCAGCAGGACGGTTTCCGGTGTCGATGGATGCGACGGCCGCGATTCGATCATGAAACCCTCAGAACCCCCGCCAACCGGGTATTGAGGCCGCCTGCCGGATCCAACCCGCCAGTTGCTCCGCGTCGAATTCGCCCTCGTAGATGTCGATCCAGCGCGAGTCCTTGTCCTTGCCCGAACCGGGTGGGACGGGTTTGAGCGCCGCGCCCTGGAAGAACGTCACCTTCACGTAGCGCGTGAATACGTGGTAACTCAGGAACCAGCCCTGGTCCTCGATGCCATAGAAGGGCGAGTTCCACCGCACTGCCTTGCGCACACCGGGCACGGTTTGGACGATGAGTTCGTCGAGCCGGCGTCCCAGATCGCTCTTCCAACCCGGCATGGCCGCGATGTATGCCTGCACGGGGACGTCTCCGTCTGCCTTCGCGATCTGAGGGTTGCCTCCCGACAGGAGAACCGGCTTTGTCGACTTTCCGGATCTTTTCCCTGCCATAGATCACTCCAATCCGCTATGCCTTTACTGCTGTGGTTTTGCATTGACACCGGTAGTGCTCAACGGATAATTGTTGTACGAACCTGGACGGACGACACGGTGTCTGACAACACATTCTCTGACGATACGATCTCTGACGATACATTCTCTGACGATACATTCTCTGACGATCCAATCCCTAAAGATAACGATTTGTAGGAAAGAGTGGTTGCAAAATGGATTTCGAACAGATCGCATTTGCCTTCGGAGACCTCGCCTGGCTGGTCATAGCGTTCGCACTGGGCCTGCTGTCCAGGGCCGTCGGGCTGCCGCCCCTGGTAGGATTCCTCTGTGCGGGATTCGTGCTCAACCTGTACGGAATCGGCGGCGGCGAAGTGCTCCGGAGGCTGTCGGACCTCGGCATCACCCTGCTACTGTTCATCGTCGGCCTCAAACTGAACCTCCGCACCTTCGCACGGCCGCAGGTCTGGGCCGTCACCGGACTGCATATGGCCATGGTCGCCCTGGTCTTCGGAACGGCCATCTTTGCCTTCGCCCTTTGGGGAACGTCGCTCTTCTCCGGTCTCGATCTCGGCCGATCTCTGCTGATCGCCTTTGCATTGAGTTTTTCGAGCACGGTGTTTGTCGTGAAGGTGCTGGAAGAAAAGGGGGAGACGGCTTCGCTGCATGGCCGGATCGCCGTGGGCATACTCATCGTACAGGATCTGGTCGCCGTCGTCTTCATCGCGCTTTCGACGGGTCTGAGTCCGTCATTCACGGCACTGCTGGTGCTGCTCCTCATACCGATGCGGCCGCTGCTGATTTTCGTGCTTCTGCGCGTCGGCCACGGCGAACTCCTGGTCCTCTACGGCTTTCTGCTCGCGCTGGGCGGCGCGGAGATATTCGAGCTGGTCGGCCTGAAGGGCGACCTGGGCGCCCTCGCCCTGGGCGTGCTTATTGCAAATAACGCCAAGGCCGACGAAATGGCCAAGACCATGCTCGGCTTCAAGAATCTCTTCCTGCTCGCCTTCTTCCTCTCCGTCGGCCTGTCCGGCCCCCTGACGCTGGACGCAGTGCTCGTCGGCGCGGCCATCACGCCGCTGGTGCTGCTCAAGGCCGCGTTCTTCTACGCCTTGCTGACGGGATTCAAATTACGGGCCCGGACCGCGCTCATGGCGTCGCTGAACCTGACCAACTTCAGTGAGTTCGGGCTCATCGTTATGGCTATCGGCGTGGGCAACGGCTGGCTCGACGGGAGCTGGCTGATCGCCATAGCGATCGCCCTGGCCCTGTCCTGCGTCGTCGCGGCGGGTCTCAATGTCCGGTCCCAGCAGATCCACGCCCGGTATCGGTCGTGGTTGAACCGACTTCAACGGTCCGAGCGGCTTGACGATGACCGGTTGTTCGACATCGGGGGGTCGAAGATCGCGGTGATCGGCATGGGCCGTGTCGGCACTGCGACGTACGACAACATGCATCGGCTTCACGGCGGGACCGTCGTCGGCGTGGAGATCGACGCTGTAAAAGTAGAACGTCAGCAGGCTAATGGCCGCAACGTGCTGCTGGGCGACGTAAGCGACGCGGACTTCTGGGATCGCGTGCGGGAAGCCCATACCCTGGAACTGGTGATGCTGACGCTGCCGAACCTGGAGGCCAACGTCGCCGTCCTCGATCAGCTCAAGACCACCTCGTACAGCGGCCGGGTAGTAGCCACAGCCCGGTTTCCCGATGAGATCGAGCCCCTCGAAGCAGCCGGCGCATCGAGCGTGTACTACATCTACGCGGAAGCAGGCTCGGGATTTGCCGCGCACGTGACCGAGCAGACCAGTACGGAAGTGCCGTGAGGTGGCGGACGGCTATATCGACCGCTTGAACCTGGAGGATTATCACTGATGGCCGCTGTTGGGATCAATGTTAAAATGACCCCTTCCCACCCGGGAGACTTTATTCGCGCTGAGATTATCGAGGAATTTGATCTCAGCGTCACGAAGGCTGCCGAAATTCTACGCGTCCGCCGGGCAACACTCTCCGCTTTGCTCAACGGCAATGCGTCTCTGTCTGCGGAGATGGCCTTGCGTATTGAAAAGGCCTTTGCCGTAAACATGGATATGCTATTAAGGATGCAGGCGTGGTATGACGCCTCTCAGATGCGTGCACGTGCAGGTGAGATTGAAGTTCAGCGTTACGAGCACCATCCGGCCTGACCGAGCCTGTACAATGTCTCGCGGTTACAACCGGAACCTGGACAGAAACTTTGTACCCCGGTAAGGTGGCGCTACTGTCCTGTTCCGAGCAAGTCGCCTACACTGTCGCTGATGACGGAATGCGGTCGACATCAGTCGCAGGCGCTCTCGAACCGGCCGAGCCGAATCTGCTGGGAGTCAAGCCATGATGGAATACAAAGGATACGCCGCCGAGGTCGAATACGACGAATCAGTGGGACGCCTACACGGACGCGTGGTCAACAGTGGCTCCTACCCGATTGCCATCTTTGAGGCTACCGACGTTGATGAGCTTCGACGCGAATTCCATCGATCCATCGACGAGTATCTCGTTTCTTGCCGCGAGGACGGCACGGAACCCAGAAAGCCATTTTCCGGATCTTTTTGCTGAGTGTGTCCGTGTAATTGGTAAACCGTAAAGGATATCCAGATTATGCACTCCCGGCTTCATGTTACTCGCGTATCTTCAACTCCTTCTTCCACCTGTACGACTCCACCCCCCAAGAAGCCTACCCGACGAAATCCGCTCCGCCACCCCTTCTGCTTTCTCGCTCTCGCACCGTTCGTGGTCGCACTCTTCGCCCTGGCTTCCTGCGGCGAGGACAGCCCCACCGGGCCGTCCGGACCGGCAAACGTGGTCGTGACGCCGACCGCGGTCACGCTGACGGCGATCGGCCAGTCCGTGACGCTCGATGCGCAGTTGCAATACGAGGCCGGCGCGGCGTCTTCAGGCCAGGCGGTGGTCTGGGCCAGCCGGAATCCTGCCGTGGCATCCGTGAGCAGCGGAGGGCTCGTCACCGCGCTCAGCAACGGAACGGCGGATATCACGGCCACCGCGGGACAGAAACAGGGAACGTCCACGGTTAAGGTATCCCAGTCGGCACGGGCGATCACGATCGATCCGTCCTCGGTTACGCTGACCCAGGCCGGCGAGACCGCCCGGCTGCATGCTTCTGTGTTGGACGATAATGGGCAGGTCGTCGACGGTGCGGCGGTGAATTGGACGATTAATGACGCGTCGGTGGCGACATTGAGCGACGACGGCCTGGTTACGGCCGTTCGGACCGGCAGTGCGACCGCTACCGCGACTTCCGGCGGGATTTCGGCCAGCGTGACCGTGACAGTATCCATCGATATCAGCGACCGCACGACACTGATCGATTTCTACCACGCGCTGGATGGTCCGAATTGGAACGACAGCGAGCACTGGCTGAGCGAAGAACCCCTGACCGAATGGCACGGTGTAACGACCGACGCCAACGGAAGGGTGATCCGCCTGGAACTGCGGTCGAACAACCTGAAGGGCAGGTTGCCCGCAAACCTCGTCAATCTGTCCCAGCTGCGGGAACTGGATCTGCCGGGTAACCAGGTATCGGGCGTCATTCCGGTCGTACTTTCACAGCTCGACGAGTTGAGGATCCTCGACCTGGGTGCCAACGGATTGTCGGGAACCGTTCCCGTTGAGCTTGCTTCGCTCGCCAACCTGGAAGTACTGAATCTCGGAAACAACCACCTGACGGAATCGATCCCCGGGGAACTGGGGCAGATGGCCAGCCTTTCGCGACTGGACCTGGGCGGCAACGATCTGACCGGTCCGATCCCGCCGGAACTGGGTCAACTTTCCAGTATTGAGCACCTGGAACTTGACAAAAACGAACTGGTCGGATCGATCCCCGCCGAAATAGGACAGCTGTCCCAGTTGAAGATTCTGCACCTGGACACGAATAAGCTGTCCGGTCCGATCCCGCCGGAACTGGGCGATATGACAAACCTGGAATTTCTGAACCTCTGGCGGAACCAGCTGGCAGGAGAGATTCCGGTAGAATTGAGTCAACTGGAAAACCTGGAACGCATGGACCTCGATGAGAACCAGTTGTCCGGTCAGATTCCCGCCGATCTGGGACAGTTTCACAATCTCGAGATCCTGTACCTCAACTCCAACAAGCTATCGGGCGAGATCCCGGCGGTCTTCGGCGATCAGCCCAAGCTGCGCCTGCTGAGTCTCTATGGAAACGAGCTGACGGGGTCAATACCCGTAGAACTGGGTCAGCTTTCCAATCTCGAGACCCTTTACCTCCACAGAAACAAGCTGTCCGGAACGATTCCATCCGAATTGGGGCGGCTCCAGGATCTCGAAGCGCTGTACGTCCAGGGCAACGAACTGTCCGGACCCGTTCCGTCCGAGCTGGGCCAGCTCGACGATCTGGAAGTACTGTATCTTCATGAAAACCAGCTGACCGGCATGATACCGGGTACGTTTACGAATCTTTCGGACGTCACCCACTTTTTCTTTCATGACAATAAGGGGCTGTGCCTGCCGAGTACCCCGGCCTTGCTCGACTGGGTCGATGGCCTGGACGAATGGATGGGGTCGCGGTGCGACGAAGCCGGCTTCGCTGAAGGCCTGCTCATGGTTGGCGAAGGCACCGACCGGCTGTACAGGCTGAATCCGAATACGGGCGAAGCCAAGCCCGTGGGTGAATCCGTGCGATTCGGCGTCGACGAGTACCAGCCCTCCGGCCTGGCCGCACATCACGGCACGTTGTACATGACGGGAGGATGGAACGCGGCACTGTACACGCTGGATCCGGAGACCGGCGTAGCCACGCCGGTCGGCGACGCCGTGGAATTCGGGGTCGGCGAAACCCAGCCCATGGGCCTGGCATCCCACGACGGAACGCTATACATGGCCGGTGGGACGAACACCCGGCTATACGCGCTGGATACCGTGACGGGGGAAGCCGCCCCGGTCGGTAACGCCGTGGAATTCGGGGTCGGTGAAAACCATCCCTTTGGTCTTGCGTCCCACGGGGGCGATCTGTTCATGGTCGGTTACGACTCGGCCCGGTTATACGTGTTGAATCCCGCCACCGGAACCGCTTCACCCGTTGGCAACACACCTGATTTCGGCGTCGGAGAAGACCTGCCTACCGGGCTGACTTCACATCGAGGCGTGTTGTACCTGGCCGGCGGGTGGACGGCGAAACTGTATACACTGGACGCGGAGACCGGGATGGCGTCGCCGATCGGTGAAGACGAAGACGAAGTCAATCAGTTCGGCGTCGACGAAGACGCGCCGACGGGGCTGGCGTCGCTGGTGCGGGAGGTATCGCCGCGAAGGATTGTGCCTGTCATGAATCCAATTAAAAACTGAGGTTTCCTGGAAAGACCAATCAGGAAATGCCCGTTCCGTCTAAATGCCGGTTTCGTTGGCATAGCAGATTCCCGCGAGTGGATTAAAAGGGACCGGTAGATGAGTATAAATTGGGTCTGGCTGGCTGGCGGCGCTGCTTTGGTCGCGCTCGTTGCTATCGTCATAGTTGCGTACTTCGTCGATCCGGCAAGGCGCACTACAGAGCCTGAATTCTCAGGCTTGAGCCGAACCGTTTCCGGAAACACGCTTATCTCGGAAAACGACCCGCCCGTGCGAATGACCTTCGACGAGGAATTCAAGCACATTGGGGGGCAGAAGTTCGTTCTCTACGGCACGGCCGAGGTCGAGCAACACTTTTTTGTCGAAGAACATCCGGACGGAACACTGAAGCGTTTTATCTGGATCCAGTTCGAAGGCTTCCTGCCCGATAACGACTACACCTACGACTATTCGGATTCTCCCCTCCGATTGCAGATCGGGGCGTTCGATTTCTATACCGACACTGCAGCCGGAGAAACAAACAGGTTAATGCCACTCGGATGGCCCGGAACCGACGGCTATCTCGCCCGCAAGTTCGCGTCCGACAAAGGCTATGCCATGCCGGACGACTTCGCCTACGCGCGACTGGTTCACATCCCGGACGACGCCAGCCGCAAGGAACTCTTAATCATCTTCATGGAAGACCTGGCGCCAACGGGTTGGACCGGCGAAGCATTGCGCGAGGGTGGTGAGCACGAAGGCCGTTGGCCCGAGGTCGAGGACGCCCATCTTGACCGGATCAAGCGCGTGATGACGCTGTCTCGTCCCGGCTAACGCTGGCTCGGTCCGGGTGACGCTGTAGTTGGAGCATCGTCGACCTGAAGGAAGGGCAATGAAGATGTTTCATTTATAGTATTGATATCAGGAAGGAGCCAGGCTGTGCGTTCACTGAGTCTTCAGGGCTTGCCTGACAAGAGAAGGCAGAAGGTACTCGTGCCGGATTGGCCGGACCCGGAAGGGCCATCGGGCAACGAAGTTATGACCAGAACGATATACACGGGAGTGACGAACGGGACGGAACGCAATCAGCTGACTGGCGGAAATTACGCGCCGGCCGATGACGATCTGCCCACCGACGGAAATGGCTACCAGAATGTGGGGAAAGTGATCGAAGTCGGACCGGACGTCCGCGAACTGAAGATCGGCGACGTGCTGTATATGAGCGCGGCCCACGCCGAGTATGCCGTGATGCCGGAAGACGGCCTGCACGTGAGACTGCCCGATTCGATGGATCTTACAGAAGCCGCACTGCTTGGCATATGCAGTGTCGCGATGCGTACCTGCCGCAACGCGGAACTGAACGTGGGCGAACGCGTGTTGATCGTAGGCGCAGGTATCCTTGGACAAGTCGCCGTGCAGGTCGCCGCCGGCATGGGCGCGCGCGCTACGATCTGCGACATCAATGGGAGGCGGCTGGCGATCGCTGGAGAGATCGGCGCGGCGGAAGCCGTGATGGATGTTTCGGGGGAGCAATGGAAGCAGAAAGTCGGTGACGCCTCATTTGACGTCGTGATCGATTTTGCCGGCGTTCCCGGTATGGAAGACCAGTTGATTACCGCGTTGCGGCCGCGAGGCAGGGTGCTGTTCATTGCCGGCCGGGACAAAGTGACCTATACCTTCAATCTGGGTCAGGGCCGGGAAGTCCGGATAAGGCAGAACAGTCATTTTGATCGTGACGACCTACACAACACGTGCCGCCTGGCCGCCAGGGGGTTGATAAAGATCGGACCGCTGATCCGCGATGTCGTCCCGGTCAGCGAAGCCAAAAGGATTTACGACACGTTGCGGGACGCCCCCGATCAGCTGATGGGAACGGTGTTTGCCTGGTAGATGGGTGAATATCCGGCCGCGCGTTCCGTTCCCTGCTGTCCAGGCATTCAAGATCGTAATTTCCGGTGGTGGATCAGGCGAACTCATAAACGGGTGTCTGGATTGTACGCACGGGGCTGCGTCGTTCGCGTACGATCAGACGCAAACGCTCAACAGTTTCTGATGAAAAATGGTTCTCCCCGGTTTCGACATTGACGCGCGCCGGAACGTTCTCAATGACAAAAAGCCGTCCGTTGACTTCGATGTGATAGGTGACCTTTTTGTCAACCAAAGTCTCTTTCCAGTCTGCTTTGTTAGCCATGCCCTAATCTACTTACCCTGAAGTCGATCCATCTTGCTGGATCCGGTCCTCAAATTTAGTGTACAAATGACAGGACAGTACAAACGTAGATTGTGCTAAAGTAGTGTAAGGTGCGGAAAGGGTAAGGCAGATAGCAGAACTCCTCGGGTTGGATTCGAACCAACAACCTAGTGGTTAACAGCCACCCGCTCTGCCATTGAGCTACCGAGGAATGTTGCCGTTCAAAACAGCATCAAAATATAGGATTCCAGCCCATTAGTGTCAAGTAGTTTGTCGTTAGTTATCGGCTTCTGAAAGCGCCCGTACCAATGCCGGATGCAGCGTTCCTTGACCCATCTCTTCCACGGGTCCGGTCAGTGCCAAATTGAATGTTTCGTCCACGTCGACCAGAAGGCTGCCGCCCGATGATTCGACGGTCACAGGGGTTGTAACCAGCCCCAGGCGTACAGCGGCGCTGGCGACCGCGCAGGCGGACGAACCTGATGCGGTTGTCTCTCCTGCCCCGCGTTCCCAGATCAGGATGAAAACGGAATGCGGACCGGTGGGCCTGGCCAGTTGCACATTGATCCCTCGGGGGAATGCCGGAAGTGTTGTGAGGACCGGGCCGAGCCGAAGCAGGTCGTCCCGGCGCCACGACCGGTCCGAAGGTCTGAAGATCACGCAATGGGGATTGCCGACGCTGACACCCGTGAAGGTCAGCGATTCGCCGGCCGCGAAAATCGGCTGCTCTACCAGTTCGTCGACTTCGAGGGTACAGGGCAACGCATCCGGTTTGAAGGTCGCCCGGCCCATGCACACGGTCGCTGCGCATAGCGCTCCGGCCGAATCGACCTGCGTCTCGACCCGTACCGTGCCCCCAACCGTCTCAACGGAGAACTCCCTCTCCCGCGTCCGGCCCGTCGCGTGCAGGTAAAGAGCGAAGATCCGCAGCCCATTCCCCGAGATCTCCGCCTCGCTGCCGTCCGGGTTCCAAATCCGCACACCGAAGTCCGCCGAACCGGAGCTCTCGACCGAACCGCAGCCCTCAGCCGTACCAGAGCCCTCAGCCGAACCGCAGCCCTCAAGGGTCAGGATGCCGTCGCTTCCGATGCCCCGCTCGCGATCGCATAACATCGCGACACGGCGAGGCGTCAGCGTGAAGGTCAGTTCCGCCGGGTCCAGCACGATGTATTCGTTGCCCAGTCCGTGACCCTTGAAGAAGCTGTTCTTCATGCGCGGCTAAGTAGGGTCCTTCATGCGTCGGCCGAATCAGAAGCTATACGTCATGTTCAAACTGGCCCCGAACATCGCGAGTTTGTCTGTCGAAACGTAGTATATCACGTCGAAACCCCGACCGACCGACGATTCGTGGCTGCGGAGCTGCGTCCACCGGTCCCCGGCGTCGAATTCGCTGAACATCGTCCAGCGCATCTTGAGGCCGATCCCCACTTTTTCGCTCAACGCATAGTCCGCGCCCGCCACGGCCTGGTAGGCGGCCAGCGTATCGTTCAGCTTGCTCCGGCCGACGGTCGTGATTCCAGCGATCCGCGCCTTCCGGAGGGGATCCTCGAAGGTCGTGATCGCGTCTGGATCGTCGTTGCGTTTGAAACGCCCGTAATAGTCCAGCGAAGTGCGGGCGAGCCCCGCGCCGATCCCGACGTAGGGCGTCCAGGCGGATCTCGTCTGGAAGTCGTAGTACACGTTGGCGAAGACGCCATGGGCGAGCAGGTCCTCGAGTCCGCCGTCGATTGTTTCGATTTCCTGGCGCTGCTTCTGTTGCGTCACCTCGTCGATGACCAGCGATTCGCCCTCGCCTTTTCCATAGGTCGTGGTCCGGTAGATGTACTCCCCTTCCACCCGCAACCCGCTCCAGCCGTAACCCATGGCCAGCACGCTCTGCACCCCGTTGCCCCCGCCGACTTCGTGGCTCCATCCGGTGATCGGCGGCGCGCTCGCGCATTCTTCCGCGCTCGTCTCTGCGAGGCCGGGGTTGGAGAGCTTGTCGCACCGGGTGCTCCAGTCGTTGTCCCGTGCGTCGAGCGTCAGGCCAGGCGCCACCGCGAAGCCCAGATTGGTCCTGAGGTACCAGCCTTCCTGGGCGGCTGCGCGCCCGGTGACGGAAACCACCACAAGGCACAGCGTCAGTATCGAGAGTTTACGAATCATGGTTCAGTCTCCTTTGGATTCAGGCCGCTTCCGGTTTCTTCGACCACGAGATCCACCACGGCCCGCAGGGCTTCTTCTTCCGAATCCCCTTCGAGGCGGCGCAGCCGGTAGTGGTCGATCTGCCGGTCCGACCCGGTGCCGTACCGGATGAGGTCGAGGAGATGGCGCAGTTCGTTCTCGCACCCCAGTGCCCTCGCGTCGCCGGACAGTTTTTCGACGAGGGCTTCGGCATATTCGTCGATATCCAGGCGGCCCGATCCCTCGGTATCGCCCAGGAAGGCAACCACGCCGTATCGCTGGGCGAGCCAGCAGTTCTCCTTGATCAGTTCCGTCGGCGGTTCGGGCGGAAGGCGGTTCTCCATATTCAGCCTGAGCAGGTACCTTACCAGGCAGGTGTAGAGCGCCACGACGCACACGGCGTCGTCCACGGTCTGGCAGATGTCGCAGATGCGCAGTTCCAGGGTGGGGAAAGCCCGGGAAGGACGGATGTCCCACCAGAGTTCGCTGCTGTCCTTGATGAATTCCATCCTCCGGTAGTCTTCGACCAGGTGCTCGAATTCCGCCCAGGCGTGCAGCGGCCCGGGCAGCCCCGTGCGCGGCATGCTGCCGAAGAGGGTCAGGCGGTAGGATTTGAATCCGGTTTCCCGCCCGCTGCTGAAAGGGGAAGAGGCGGAGAGCGCGTGAAGCAGGGGCAGGTACCGCCGCATGGCCGTCATAACCCGCACGCGGCTGTCGCCGTCGCCGAACCCAGCGTGGATGTGCATCCCGCCCACCAGCAGTTCCCGGACGGCCTGCTGGTAGGTCATGGCGAACTGTTCGTAGCGTTGTTCGGCCGTGGGGACCTGCTGGTGCCAGGCCGCGAAGGGGTGGGTGGACGCGGCCATGACCGAGGCGCCGTGTTTCGCCGCCGCGTCGATGACGAGGCGGCGGGTCTCGATCAGGGCGGCACGTACTTCGGAGACCGTTGAACAGACCTTCGTGGTGGCTTCGATCTGGGACCGGAGGAATTCCGCCACGACCTGGTGGTCCCCGCGGTTCTTTTCACATTCCTGGAAAATACGGGGATCAGGGTCGGACAGCAGATCCCGCGTTTCCGGATCGACCAGGAAGAACTCTTCCTCGACGCCGAGTGTGATGGCAAGGGGATCTGTGGTGCGGTCTTGTGCCATGTTGCCTCCCGTGCTGAATTCGGTGAGATTTTACACGGGAGGGAAGACAGAGTCAACTTGTATCGAGCAGTTTGTCCCTCACCTCGTGCCAGTTCATTGCCCGGTCCGAGGGATCCCGGAGACGCTCGATCACTACGCTCAGATCGTCATAGTCCTCGAGGTAACGCTCCAAAGCCTGGTGAACCAGGGCGGCTTGGCTGATTTTTAACTCCTTCGCGACTGCATTCAGTGCAGCTTCGAGTTGTTCTGGTAAATCCACAGTGATTTCAGCCATGTTCACTCCAGCGTTCAGGTGAGTCAAAACGATCGGTTCACTATAACAACAAGAAATACACCATGTTTCCCGAATATCCAACGGAATTTGCTGACGCGATCGTCCTGTCTATCAAGTTGACACAGCGTGATGTATGAGCTAACTTGAACAAACCTAATCGGTATGGTGGAACTGCCCCATGATGAAACAGAAATATCAAAAGCGGCCCCTGAACGACACATCCGCCTCGACGGATGATCTTGCTTTCTGGATGAGTAAAACGCCGGAAGAACGTATCGCCGCGGTCGAATACCTCCGAAACCAGTTCTATGGACACAAAGGCAGACCCGACTTCAGCGCGTTGCCCGCGTTGTTAAACGCGGATCAAGTTGAGTACATGATCGTCTGAGGATGGACAGAGAGACCTGGCGGACCTGGAGATGCTAGAAGGTGAGTAACGAAATCCAATAAAGGAAACTACCATGCGACGTTTATTCTTCCTGCTGGCGATGCTCTGTATGCTGGCCATTCCCTTCCTGACGGCTGGTAAAGCCGAAGCCCAGGTTTCATTTGAAATCGAGGGACATGCGACATTCGCCCTGGAAGAACTGAGCAGGCTGGCGGACGGACAGGGGGTCGGGGGACTTGTGACGGTTGTGTATCCGGTCCGGCCTTCGAGTATGCTCAATATCATCGGCAAGTTGGGTTTCAATCATTATGGCACCAAGTCGGGTGAGGTTGAACGAGGCATATCCGTGAGGTTCGTCGATTCAGTGTACCAGGGCATTCCGATCACCGCAGGCGCCAGGCTGTATTACGATCAGGACCGGCTATTCTACACCGAAGGACATTTTGGCCTTGAGATCAAGCGGGGCGACCTGGACCCCTTCGACGATAATGACCAGACTTTGACGATCCATCCAGTGCTGGCGATCGGTGCCGGATACTCCGTCTCCCGGAGACTGTCCCTGGTCGCATCGCTCGGCTTGAGCAATGATCTGTGGAGATATACGAATCTGGGGGTGTCGTTTCGGTTAAGGGAATGATTGATCGTTGAAGTTAAGGCACGCTGTTTCTATCGTTTGCCGCCGAGTGTGCCGCCGGCATTCGCGCGCACTATTTGATTAAACACAAAAAACGCGGGACTCACATCGAGCCCCGCGTTTCTGATTTAAAGGCGGTGTTTATACCGAATCACCTTCTTCTTTTCGGGCGCTGTGCAAGAGCGGAGCCTGCGGCGGATTTTGCTGCCTTGCTAGATCTGGGATTTCGCAGGACTTTGGATGCTGCCGAGGCTGCTTTTCTACTGGTGACTCTTCTGCTACGACTACGTGCCATTGCTTCACCTCCTTTCACGTAGAATTCTGTTTAATTGATTACCACAAATAGAAACGCGGAACTCACATCGAGCCCCGCGTTTTTAGTTTTCTCCCCTCAGTTCACCACCTCGTAATCCGCGTCGATGGCGCCGTCTTTCTTCTTCTTCTGCGCCTGCGGATCGCCGCCATCCTGCCCGTCAGCGCCTGGAGTCGGCCCCTGCGGACCACCCGGCCCACCGTCGGGTCCCGGAGGTGCGCCGCCAGCTTGCGCACCGGCCGCCTGTGCAGCCTGTTCGGCCTGGGCCTGCTGGTAGAGGACTTCCGCGAGTTTCTGGGAAGCCTGGGTCAGCTTCTCGGTAGCCGCCTTGATGGCCGCCGGATCGCTGCCCTCAAGGGCCGTCTTCAACTCGGCCAGGGCCGAATCGATGGCGCCTCGGTCCTCTGCGGAAAGCTTGTCGCCGTGTTCTTCCAGCGACTTCTCCGTCGAGTACACGAGCTGGTCGGCCTGGTTGCGGGCTTCCACCTCTTCCTTCTTCTTCGAGTCCTCGTCGGCGTGGGCCTCGGCGTCCTTGACCATCTTGTCGATTTCCGATTCCGACAGGCCACTTGAGGCCTCGATGCGGATCTGCTGCTCCTTGCCCGTGCCCATGTCCTTCGCGGAGACCTGGAGGATGCCATTCGCGTCGATGTCGAAGGTCACCTCGACCTGCGGCATGCCCCGGGGCGCCGGCGGGATGCCGTCGAGGTGGAACTTGCCCAGCGTCCGGTTGTAGAGGGCCATGTCGCGCTCGCCCTGGAGCACGTGCACCTCCACCGACGGCTGGTTGTCCGCCGCGGTAGAGAAGACCTGGCTCTTCTTCGTGGGGATGGTCGTGTTCCGGTCGATGAGCCGCGTGAAGACGCCGCCCAGGGTCTCGATGCCCAGGGACAGCGGCGTGACGTCGAGCAGGAGCACGTCCTTCACGTCGCCCGAGAGCACCGCGCCCTGGATCGCCGCGCCGATGGCCACGACTTCGTCCGGGTTCACGCCGCGATTGGGCTCTTTGCCGAAGAGTTCCTTGACGATTTCCTGTACCTTCGGCATGCGCGTCGAGCCGCCCACGAGCACCACTTCGTCAATGTCCGAGGCCGAGAGGCCCGCGTCGGAGATTGCCTGGCGGCACGGCGCCACTACCCGCTGAACGAGCGGGTCCACGAGCTGTTCGAGCTGGGCCCGCGTCATGGTGCGGTTCAGATGCTTGGGACCGGATGCGTCCGCGGTGATGAAGGGCAGGGCCACTTCGGTCTGTCCCGCGGTCGACAGCTCGCACTTGGCCTTCTCGGCCGCTTCCTTCAGCCGCTGGAGGGCCATGGCGTCGTTGCGAAGGTCGATACCGGCCTCATTCTTGAACTCGTCCGCCAGGAAGTCCACGACCGCCTCGTCCAGGTCGTCGCCGCCCAGGTGGGTGTCGCCGTTGGTCGCCATGACCTCGAAGACGCCGTCGCCGATTTCGAGGATCGAAATGTCGAAGGTGCCGCCGCCGAGGTCGAAGACCGCGATCTTCTCGTTGCTCTTCTTGTCGAGCCCGTAGGCCAGCGACGCGGCCGTCGGTTCGTTGATGATGCGCTTGACGTCCAGGCCCGCGATGCGTCCGGCGTCCTTGGTGGCCTGGCGCTGGCTGTCGTTGAAGTAGGCCGGCACGGTGATCACGGCCTCGTCCACGGTCTCGCCCAGGTAGTCCTCGGCCGTCTGCTTCATCTTCTGCAGGACCGCCGCGGAGATCTCCGGGGGCGAATACGACTTGTCGCCGATCTGTATGCTGACCTGGCCGCTTGCGCCTTCCACTACGCTGTAGGGCATGCGGGTGCGCTCGTCGGGCACCTCTTCGAAGCGGCGTCCCATGAATCGCTTGACGGAGTAGACCGTCGCGTCGGGATTGGTGACCGCCTGCCGCTTGGCCGTCGCGCCGACGAGCCGCTCGCCGTCCTTTGAGAAGCCCACGACGGAGGAGGTGGTCCGGCCGCCTTCCGCGTTCGGCACCACGGTCGGCTCGCCACCTTCCACCACCGCCACGCAGGAGTTGGTCGTGCCCAGGTCGATTCCTATGATCTTGCCCATATGTCTTGCTCCTTATTTGCTCCTTAGAAACGGGTAAAGCCCGTCTCCGCATAGAGACGAGCCGTGCCCGCTTGCGTGATGGGGCGGGTGCTCCCGCCCCGGGTTTTGCCGGACTCGCCTGGACCCTTCCAGTCCCCCGGTTGGAGGACCGGTCGGGTACGTCCAGTCCCCCGGTTGGAAGACCGGTCGGACCCTTCCAGTCCCCCGATTGAAGGACCGGTCGGGCTCGTCCGGATCTTAAGCAACGGTGATCGGAATCTGCCTGGCCTGCGACTCCTTCGACTTCCGCAGCGTGAGTGTCATGACGCCGTCCTTGTACGTGGCGTCGATCGATTCTGTATCCACCGCGTCCGGCACGGGAAATGCGTGCTCGAACTTTCCATGGGGCTGACGCTCTGCGTCGCCGTTGAGACCGAAGGGGCTCTTTCGCTCGCCGCTTACGGTCAGCACGCCCTTGTCCAGGTTGATCGACACGTCCTCCGAGGACACGCCCGGAAGGTCGATCGCGACCAGGAAGGCGTCCTCGGTCTCGTGGGTGTCCACGCGGGGCGACCAGCGGGTCGGGAATCCGGACCGCAGCGGGAACGGCCGGAACATGCCGTCGAGTTCGGTCCGCAGATTATGCAGGTTCGCCAGCGGGAAAATGGTCGTCGCTCTCATGATACTCCTCCTTTTTGAAGTTACCAACTGACCTCTTCGCAATCTCTCCGCAATCTCTTTACAACTCTTTGCCAACTTTCGGAACCGAATAGCCATCGTCAGCGTACATAAGTTTAGAAACGCGGGCGATGCGGCAGTTTCGTCATCTGCAACATAGTTAGCGCAAAGACCGTGCCAGTTCAGAAGGATGCATCCAAAAGAAAGTAAGAGGAGCAACGTAAGTCGTTGGTTTTGAGCCGGTTAGTTTGTTTAAAAAAACCGCAAGAATTGCGTGGTGAAATCTGACTAATCTGATGTAAGCGCAAATCGGGTATGCCAAATTGGCAGAACATGACAAAATGGCATATCGAGGCTGCCAACAATACAAGTGAAACAGGGCTGGCAGGGAGGTGATACGGTATGAAGCTGACCACGAAGGTCCAGGTCAGAGATGACGAGTCGCTCGACTTATACCTGAAAGAGATCGGCGATACGGAACTGCTCACACCCAAGGATGAGGAGGATCTGGCACGTCGTATCCGGGACGGCGACGAGAAGGCGCTGGAGACCATGATTCACGCGAACCTGCGTTTCGTCGTCGTGGTCGCCAAGCAGTACCAGAACCAGGGCCTCGCCCTTTCCGATCTGATCAGCGAGGGGAATATCGGCCTGATGAAAGCCGCGCGCCGTTTCGACGAGAAGAAGGGGTTCAAGTTTATCTCCTACGCCGTCTGGTGGATCCGGCAGGCGATCCTCCACGCGCTGGCCGAACAGGCCCGGCTGATCCGGCTACCGGTCAACAAGATCGAGGAACTGCGGCGGATCGAGCGTTCCATCAAGAAGCGTGAAGCCGAAATCGCGCAGGCCGGGGAAGCTTCCGTTGATGGCGCCGACGAGGGCGAAGAGCGGACCTACGGCAAGGGCCGACATCCCGCCCTGCCGGAATGGGCAAGCACGCCGCTTTCGCTGGACGCGCCGGTCGGCGACCAGGATGCCTATACCCTGATGGACCGGCTCCGGGACCAGGACAGCAAGATGCCGGACGAAGCGCTGCAGGAAGAGCTTCTGCGGACGGAAGTGAGGCGTGCGGTATCGAACCTGACCGATCGCGAGAGTGAGGTGTTGAATCTGTACTACGGCCTGAACTCGGACCGCGCGTACACGCTGGAAGAGATCGGGGTCCGATTCGGCCTGACGCGGGAAAGGATCCGCCAGATCAAGCAGAAGGCCATCAACAAGCTGCGCCACACCCGCCACGGCAGCCGCCTGGCCGCCTACGCGGACTGAATGGAGCTGCGAATGAGTTGAGAAGGAATCGGCATGCCGCGCGGGATTACCAGGCAGGCGTGGAATTCGGCCGGCCGCAGAATTGGATGAGCCGGTCGGCAGATTACATAGCGGCTGTACGCCTGAAGAAACTGCGGCGTCGCGTGAACTCTTGAACGGACTAGACACGATCCGTCTGCCATTGCCCCGGCAGGAGTTTACCGGCGCCGCTTTTTATTTCTCGCCGCGTTTCTCCCGCTCCATATACATGTCGAAGTCCATCTTCTCGTACCATCCTCCTTCGACGAAACGCAGCATGGGAGCGAAGAGATCGGGGCCGTAGTATCCCATGACGGGCAGGAGGGGACGGCCTTCCGAGGTGAGGAACCACGTGGTGGGATAGCTGCTCACCCGGAACACCAGGGCCAACTGGTATTCCGTCAGGGTCTGGCCTTCGATGATCAGCGGCTGGGAGGACTCCGCGTTCAGTTTCACGGGGATGAAGGACTTACTCAGTTCCTTCAGCACGCCCTCGTCACGATAGGTCTTCTCGTTCATCCTTCTGCAGTTGGGGCACCAGTCGGTGTAGAAGTTGACGATGATGAGCTTGCCGGATTCCCTGGCCATCGCCAGGGCCTTGTCGAGCCGCTGCCAGTCGGGTTCGGTGAGCTTTTTCTCATTGACTTCGCCAGCCGTGGCGACCGGAACGCCAACGGTCGCACCGGCACCGATCGCCATGCAGCATATGGCCACGAGGAAGGCCGCAAGGGCGGCACCCGGCCGTCGCCCCGTGCGTCTTTTGCTGGACCGTATTCCGATTACTGTTGATTGGTTGGAAGGCATGGATTGGAATCCCGGCTGGATGAGTCGTCGGTCGTCCCGGTACGCATATTTCTATACGCATAATCCTAATTGCTTAACCTACCATCTCCAGGTCGAATGTCAAGCCGAAACCCCGCATCGCCCCGATCAGATAGGCCTTGTCATCCCCCCGCGCGCTCCGTATTTTCAGTAGTTCGAACACAACGGCACACCACAGGATCAATTCACTTCCGAACCCCGGTACGTCCGGCGGTTTCGGTATACATCGATATACCGCGGAATCTTCGGGACGGCGTCCATGACGATGCTCGAAACAACCTACCGCCAGGCCTTCGGCCAGTCGGCCGCGCTGTACGAGCGCGCGCTTGAGCGGTTTCCCAACGGGGTGACCCACGACGGCCGGTTCATGCGTCCCTTCCCGGTATACATCGACCGCGCCCGGGGGTCGCGCAAGTGGTCGGTGGAGGGGCGGGAGATCATCGACTACTGGATGGGGCATGGATCTCTGATCCTGGGGCATAGCCACCCAGTGATCGTGGAGGCGATCGCGGAGCAGGCGGCCCGGGGCACCCATTACGGCGCATGCCACGAACTGGAGATCGAATGGGCCGACATGATCCGGCAGCTCATGCCCTCGGCCGAGACGGTCCGCTTCGTTTCGTCCGGTACAGAAGCCACGCTCATGGCCATCCGGCTGGCGCGGACCTTCACGGGCCGGCGGAAGGTCATCAAGTTCCGGGGGCATTACCACGGCTGGCACGACCAGGTGCTGGACGGCGTGGGGCCCGGTAAAAACCAGCCCATGCCGGGCGTGTTGCGGGAGGTGTTCGATACGCTGATCAGCCTGCCGGAGGTCAACCTGGACCGCGTGGCGGACGTCCTGAAGCGCGACAACGACGTCGCCTGCCTCATCCTGGAGCCGACGGGCGCCATGTTCGGCGGCGTGGAACTTTCCGACGACATCGTCCCGGGCCTTCGAGAACTCACCGAGCGTTACGGCGTGATCTTCGTCATGGACGAGGTGGTCACGGGGTTCCGGTGCGCGCCGGGCGGGGCGCAGGAGTACTACGGGGTCAAGCCGGACCTGAGCACGCTGGCCAAGATTGTGGCCGCGGGGCTGAACGGCGGCGCACTGGTGGGCCGCGCGGACATTTTGGAACTGCTGGAGCTTCGCGACGACGCGGAGTGGCAGACGGACAAGAAGATGCTGCACTACGGGACGTTCAACGCGAACCCCCTTTCCGCGGCCGCGGGCATCGCCATGCTGAGGCGTATCGCCGACGGCCGGGACATCGCCGTGGCCAACGACCGGGCGGCGGAGTTGCGCGAAAAGATGTCGGAGGTGCTGGCCGCCCACAGGCTGGACGGCTGGCGGGTCTACGGCTCCTTTTCCGGGTTCAAGATCCTGTCGGCGGGAACGGCCACCGCGGACCGCCGGGGCGACGCGGACCTGCTGCACGCCATACGCCAGGCTTTGCTCCTGAACGGCGTGGACTGCATGGGGGTCGACGGGCTCACCTCTTCGGTCCATTCCACCGAGGACGTGGAACGCACGGTGGAGGCCTTCGACGGCGCGATTTCGCTGCTCAAGCGGGACGGCGTAATCGCTTGACAGCGGGGGTGTCCGCGCTTAGGTTGCGCCGGTGTCGGCAGACTACGCACGCTTTTTGAAATACCGTTTCCAGATACCGTTTCGAATAATCGATCCAGACCAAGGAGAGAAAACATCATGGCGACTGAAAGAGCCGGTGCGGCGACCTTTCAAGGCAATGGTTTGACCCTGGTGGGCGACGAGGTGAAGGTGGGAGACGCGGCGCCGGACTTTTCCGTGCTGGGCGACGACCTTTCGGCCGTCACGCTGGCGGATTACGCGGGCAAGGTGAAGGTCATCTGTCTCGTGCCGTCCCTGGATACGCCCGTCTGCGACACCGAAATCCGCCGGTTCAACCAGGAAGCCGCGGGACTGGGCGACAACGTCGCGGTGCTGGCGATCAGCGCGGACCTGCCCTTCGCCCAGAAGCGCTGGTGCGGCGATGCGGGTGCCGATAACGTCAGAGCGCTGTCCGACCACCGGGACACTTCGCTGGGCGTGGCCTACGGCGCCGTAATCAAGGAACTCCGCCTGTTGTCACGCGCCGTCTTCGTCATCGACGCTTCCGACACCGTGCGTTACGTGCAGTACGTGACGGAAATCACCGAGGAACCCGATTACGACGCCGCCCTCGCGGCCGCCCGGGCTGCCGTCTGAAGTCAGAGCACCAATCCGACCGATTAACAAAGATCCAGTCTTATCCAGTGAAGCGGCCGGGGACGCCGGAACCACCCCGGCCGTTTTATTTGATACTCACTACAGAACGAGGAACGAGTCTATGGCCGAACTCACCTATCACGCGCATGCCAGTTACTCGCTGACCGACGGCATCCATGACCTGCTGTTCGATCCCTTCATCACGGGCAATCCACTGGCGACGGTTTCAGCGGACGACCTGAATCCCGACTACATCCTGCTGACCCACGGACACAGCGATCATATCGCCGACGCCGTGCCCATCGCCACGCGCTGCGACGCGACGATCATCGCCTCCTTCGAACTCGCCAACTACTGCGAGGCCCAGGGCGCCGCGACGCACGACCTGGGGATTGGCGGTTCGTACACCTTTCCCTTCGGGCGGGTCAAGCTCACGCAGGCGACCCACAGTTCGTCCGTCACCGCGGACGACGGGACCATCGTGTACCTGGGCAATCCGGCGGGCATCATCGTCGATTTCGACGGGAAGAGGATCTACAACACGGGCGACACGGGACTCTTCGGAGACATGGCCCTGATCGGCCGCCTGGAGAAGCCGGACGTGGTGATCGTGCCTATCGGGGACAACTATACCATGGGGATCGACGACGCCGTGGAGGCGGTCCGGATGATCGGCGCCGGAACCGTGATCCCGGTCCACTACAATACCTTCCCCGTAATCGAGCAGGATCCGGCCGAGTTTGTGGAAAAAGTGGGCGACCTGGCCCGCTGCGTCGTGCTGAAACCGGGCGAATCGGTTCGGTTGTAGGCCGTTTCACGCCAACCGTCGCAGCCGCATGGCCATCATGGGTGGGATTTCCTTGAGGTTCGCCCAGGATAGCTCGCGGTCGGCCTCCACGCTATCGTCGAAGGCGCGTTCCTCCAGGCCATCCAGTACGAAACCCGCTTTGAAGCACAGGGTCAGCAGCACGGACAAGGGCCGGTGGAAGATCAGGCTGGGTACGGGCTGACCCACGATGGCCAGTCCCTCGAAGGGTTGCGGCGTCAGGTACCGGTCGATCTTCATCCCGGCCTTCTGGACCATGCTCCCGTCCTGGTCCACCTGTTCCGCATAGCGAACGGCGTAAGGCGCCTGGAAGCACGGGTGCGCGAGACTGAATACGAAAACGCCGCCCGGCTTGAGGAGGCCGCGAACGGCGGCGAACATCGGCCCTACTTCAGCCATGTCCATGACGGCCATGTTCGACACGGCCGCATCGAAGCCATTCGTCCCCAGTGTTGCCAGCGCATTCGTGTCCGTCACGTCGATCACGCGGTAATCTATGCTGCCCGCGGATTCCTCGTTACGGTTCGCGGTTCCGTTTTCCGAACATCCTGCCGGATATTCCTCCGAACGTGCTCGAGCCCTGTCGATCATCCCGCTGCTGGCGTCGATCGCCGTGACCCGGGCGCCCAGGCCCGCGAGAAACCGCGAGAAGTTCCCGTTCCCGCAGGCGATGTCGAGCACGTTATGGCCGGCCTTCACGTCCAGCAGTCTATCCATGGCCGGCCGCACCAGCAGGTTGTGGAAATCGTTGCTCTGCTCGCCCATGTAGTCATCCCAGAACGTCGCATTCCGATTCCATCTTTTCTGCACCTCACCGGCCAGTTCCGGCCAGTCTGACATGGGCATGATCGCTCCTTTCTGCCGGGTCACGGGCAGAAAAACGCACGGACCGCTACTCGAACACCCTCATGGGCGGATCTTCCACTGGAAGACCGTGTTCCGCCGCCCATGCGCGCAGGGGCACTTCGTCGCCCTCCCGGGGCTGGCAGAAGAGCTGCGCCGTGATGGGATCCATGGTTTCGAGTATCTCTTCGGGCGGCGTGATGTGCTGCTGGGCCCAACAGCGGTAGGCGTAACTGATGAGCAGGACCTTGGTGGTTTCGCTCGTGAAATTTACGGCGGGCGTGTGATAGGTGCTCGTGCTGAAGAGGTAGGCGTCGCCCGCCTCGAGCGCCGACTCGATGAACGCCGGCGGGTCGAGGGAACCCTTTTTAAACCGCAGGGCCTCGTTCAGCTTGTGGCTGCCGGGGACGAGCATGGTCGCCCCCGCATTGGGCGACGGGAAGTCCGTCAGGCAGTAACCTACGCGGATCGCCACCGTTCCCCGGATGGGGTGGTCGGGCGTGAAGTTGTTCAGGTCGCGGTGCCAGTTGCGGAACGTGCGTCCGTCGCCGTCGGGATAAATCGGCCCGTCGGAGGCTGCCTGTGGATATTTGTAGATGAGGTGGCCCCGCATGAGATGGATGTTGTAGGAGAGAAGCTGTACGACCAGGGGTACGGTGCGGCTGTTTGTGGTGAGCTCGACCAGGGCGTCGTCCAGGGCGAGGTCGATATACCGATTGGCGTAGTAGTTGTGGATCGGCCCGGCGGTCTCCATGAACCGGTCGCCCACGGCCGTCACCCGGTTTCGCAGATCATCGTCCAGGGCGTTCTTGAAAATCAGGTAACCATGTTCCCGGAAGTGTTCCCGCTGCTCCGCGGTGAGGGATGTGAACTCCATGGTTTTCTTTTCCTGGAAGGCGTCAGCTGATGTTCGGCGGCATGGGCAATATAGAAGCCGGCATACTCTCCGTCAACATTCCGCTACCGGCGACGCGTACCCCGTAGACAACCGGGTCCTGACCGTGGACCCGGTTCCCGGACTCGCCGGCCGATTTCGCTTCTCGATGCCCTGTTAATCCTTCCTGAGCCTGGACGTTTTCGCACATTCCAACACATTTTACAAGGATTTAACCTCCGGGAAATATCCCTGTAACAGATGGGGACTATATTGGAAACTCAGTTTTACAGGACCGTTTCCAATCCATCACAACTGGGAGGTTTTCCGTATGTCCCTTAGCGGCATATTACGTATCACCGCGTGCCTGGCGCTTGTGGTTCCCGGCGCGGCCTACGCGCAGGAAGAGGCGGCGGCCCCGGCGGCCGTGCTGAACTCCGGGGATACCGCCTGGATGCTTGTCAGCTGCGCCCTGGTACTGCTCATGCTGCCCGGCCTGGCCATGTTCTACGGCGGGCTCACGCGCACCCGGAACGTGCTGGGCACCATGATGCACAGCTTCGCGGCCATGGGCATCATGGGCGTGCAGTGGGTGATCTTCGGATTCGCCCTCGCTTTCGGCACGAGCGTCATCATTCCGGGCGTCCTCGGCTGGAGTTCCGACTACTTCCTGCTTGGCGGCGTCGATCCCGGTACCATCTGGGACGGGACGAACATCCCCACGTACCTGTTCGCCATGTTCCAGGGCATGTTCGCCATCATCACCCCCGCCCTGATCGCCGGGGCCATTGCCGAACGCGTGAAGTTCGGCGCCTACTGCCTGTTGATCCTGCTCTGGGGTTTCGTGGTGTATGAACCCCTGTGCTACATGGTGTGGAACGCCGACGGCATGCTCTTCAAGGACGGCGCCATCGACTTCGCCGGCGGCACGGTGGTGCACATATCCTCCGGCGTGGCGGGCCTGGTGGCCGCCATGGTCCTCGGCCCCCGTATCGGCTATCCCTTGCGGGCCATGAAGCCCAACAACCTGACCATGACGCTCATCGGCGCGGGCCTGCTCTGGATCGGCTGGTTCGGCTTCAATGCCGGTTCGGCCGTGTCGGCGGGTGAAACGGCCGTCCAGGCGCTGACGGTGACCCAGATCTCCGCTGCGGCCGGAGCGGTAGGCTGGATTGTTACGGAGCTCATACATCACGGCAAGGCCTCGAGTCTCGGTATCGTCTCCGGCATTCTGGCCGGCCTGGTCGCCATCACGCCGGCCGCGGGCAGCGTGACGCCGGCCTGGGCCCTGGTATTCGGCTTCGGCGCCGCGGTGGTCTGCTTCCTGATGGTGCAGCTCAAGGGCAAGCTTGGTTATGACGATACGCTCGACGTCTTCGCCATTCACGGTGTCGGCGGGATGTTCGGCGCCTTGCTGGTCGGCCTGGTCGCCACCGACGTCGGCGGATGGTCCCAGTTCCTGATCCAGATCAAGGGCGTGGTCATCGCCATCGCGTTGTCGGCCGTCGGAACGGGCGTACTCGTCTGGTTGATCGACCGTACGATCGGGCTGCGCGCCACGGAAGATGAGCAGCAGGTCGGCCTGGACCACTCCCAGCACGGAGAGGATGGTTACGGTCTGACTCACCTGTAGTCGGCCTCGGAATCAGCGCAGTGCACGGGCAGTTCGAATCGGCCCGATTCTACCTAAAGGACTATTACTTCAGGAGACGTCAGACCCATGAAACTGATCATAGCCATCATCAGACCGGAGAAACTCGACGACGTCAGAAACGCGCTCGTCGAGAAAGGCATCCCCGGCATGACCCTGTCCAGGGTGTCGGGGCATGGCCGCACCGCACACCGCAGAGGTCTCTACCGGGGGCAGGAAGTCGATATCCCCCTCGCGGCCAAGATCCGCATGGAAATAGCCGTCACCAATGATCAGAAGGACGAGATCGTCGAGGTGATCTGGAAGGCTGCCCAGTCCGGAGGCGACCGGACGGGAGACGGAAAGATCTTCGTCGTTCCCGTGGAAGAGAGCGTCCGCATCAGCAGCGGGGAACGGGGCGAGGAAGCGGTGTAGTGGAGCGTTCTGGTTATTGTGTAGGGAAGTGATGTCGAGCAGTGAGATGTGTGCAATAAAAGACCGCCGGTCCGAAGGCGCTTCAGGCCGGCGGTTTTCTTTTTACTGGCTTCGGGCCGGCGATACTTCGGCCAGTAGCCGGCGGTTTCCAGCCAACGGCCGACTCAACCCCCCTGGTCCACGAACCGCACGTGTGTGTTCGGTTGATAGACCTCGCCTTCCATGTACGGCCGTTCTTCATCATCGGTCCATATGACGAACAATTCCAACTTTCGGTTCTCGCAGTCGCTGAACAGCAACAGGGAATTTCTGTGCGGGTCACCCACCAGGAAATCACGATAGACCCACATCCCGCCCGGTACAATGGGGTCGATTACGTATTGGTAACCTTTCTCTTCCTCGACGGCAGCGCTCCAGCCCGTAAATCCGTCACTGGCTGAATTGCATTGAAAATCCAGCAGGACCATGATGATGGGTTGATCCATCTGGTTGCGAAAACCCCAATCCACGAAAGGGAATCCGTCGAGGCTTCTCTTGGTAATTGTGAGTACCACCTCGATCGGTGGATCATCATTCGCACCCACGTACGGAACAGGGTTCGGCGGTGGGTGGTTACTAGTAATGGGCGACCGGACGGGATCAGGCTCTGAAACCGGATTACCGCAGGACCAGGCTAAGACAGAAAGCGAGACGATAAACCACGGCAGTGGATCAGACATGCTGAATTTCCCAGTTTTGTTGGCCAGACCATTCGGACGTAATGGGTTCAAAGCGCTTGCGCGCTGGCCCTCAGATCATCCATTCCTTCGACCATGCCCCGCAGGCGCGGACTGTCGGACTGTACGATACGTTCGTGGGGCGTCAACGTGTAGGGGCTAAACCGCTTGATGGATACCAGGTGGGCGTCCGAGGTGGGCCGGGCCGCGTATTTCAGCGCGATGTAACGCCGGCGGCCGGCCTTGCCGTATACGGCGTGATAGAGACTCTGGTTAAAGACCAACGCATCTCCCGGGTCCGTCTCCACGGCGTGACAGGGTACCTCGCTGCCGGGAGAGCCAAAGAACGCCGGGTCATCGAGTCCGTGTCGCTGCTGGAACGGCGCGAGCTCCTCGTGGAACGGCGACCGGTGTGACCCGGGGATGACGCGCAGGGCGCCCCCGTCCTTCCGCATTGGGTCCAGGTACATCATGATCTTGATGCGCAGGTAGCCGAGTTCCTGCGGACCGGGGCGATCCGCGTGCCAGTGATGGTAGGAACGCCGGGTCATGGTGCCCTGCACCCCTTCCGATCCGGACCAGATCATGTCCTGTCCCAGCAACTGCACCATGGGGGTGTAGATCCGGTCGTCCTCGATCAGCGCAAGGGTGTCGGGACGCAGTTCGAGAAAAGGCGCTATGGAGACATGCTCTTCGGCGTCGGGCGTGTGCCCCAGTTCCGCCGTCCATATCTCGTCGGCGTACCGGCCGAGCGCGTCGATCTCCCCTGCATCGAAAGCCTGCCGGAGCACGATGAACCCGAACACCCGGAAATGATGTATCTGGTCTTCTGTCAGCATGGTGGCATCCCCTGGCTTCTGCCGGTCTGAGTTTTTAGCGCGTCACAAGAAGGTCTTGAACAGGAACCGTATTCTTAATAACATGGGGCATTGCACATCGCAAGGCTTATCCATTAGACAGGAAATCAGACCGGTTATAGTAGAGATGTAACTTGTGCGGCGCGGTTTGCTCGTACGCGGCGTGCCCATACGCGGCGCGGTTTGCTCGTACGCGGCGTGCCCCTACGCGGCCTGCCCATCACAGGATGCAATGACCATGGCCCTTACCGAAGGCAAAACCGTAAACGGGAAAAAGCACGGCTACTGGATCACCTACTTCGCCAACGGGAACAAGCGCAGCGAAGGCAATTACGAGATGGGCGTAAAGGATGGGAACTGGATCCAGTATTACAGCAACGGCAATAAGAAGAGCGAGGGTAGGTTCAAGAACGGCCTCAACGAGGGCTGGTACACCTGCTGGCACGAGAACGGGACCAAACAGTGGGAAGGCGATTACGGTCCCCATGTGGGCAAGTCCTACGACGGCAAGAAGGAAGGCCGGTGGCTGTGCTACTCGGCGAAGGATGGCGAGACGGTCTGGCGGACCATTGAATACAAGCACGGCACCCGCACCCGGCCCGATGAACATCCCCTTGGACCGTGCTCCATCTGCGGCGATCCCATCCACGATCTCGGTACGGACCGGTGTCCGGCATGCGCATGATGACGCGCCGCGCATTCCTGAAGTCGTCGACCGCCGCGGGCCTGGGCCTGGCGGCCGGCTGCAATCCGGCGCCCTCGCCCGGCGTCATCTTCAAGGGATGGGTGTATGAACCCGACCTGGTCCGGGAGAACCTCGACTACTTCGAGCGGCAGACCGGCATTCGGGTGGACTACAATGCGGTGTCGGGCAACTACCACGACAAGATGGTGGCGCTGCACGTGGGCGGGGCGCCCATGGAGTGCTGCTACGTCCGGGACGACGACTTCGCAGAATGGGTCGAAGCCGGCTGGCTGCGTCCCTGCGACGATCTCCTGGCCGCCGATCCAGACACGTCGGCGACGACCGCGGATCTCTTCTCCTATAACCTCTCGTCCATGACCTACGGCGGCAAACGCTACGGGCTGCCGTACTACACCGACTTCAACATCTGGATCTACAACGCGGCCATGCTGGAGGCGGCGGGTTTCGACGCGCCGGCACGGACGCTTGACGAGTTGACCGAACAGGCCATCAAGGTCCGGGAAGCCCGGATCCGCACGCCGGACGGGGACGTCATCGAGTATCCGATTATGCTGAACTTCCGGCAGAGCGTACTCGGGTTCGCCGACTGGTGGACCTTGAATTACGCGAGCGAGATTTCGCTGTTCGACGACGACCTCAACCCCACGTTTCCCGATGATGAAGGCCGCCGGGCCGAAACCGTGCTCCAATGGCTCACAGACGGGATCAACCGGCACCGCATCATCTCGCCTTCCTCGCTGACCGTGGGACAGATGCGGGATCATGTCGCCGGCGGCCGCCAGGTGTACGGCATTCTCAACAAGTACGACCTGGAGTACGCCAACAACCGCCGGAATTCGGTCGCCGCGGACGAAGAATTGAAGCGGAGCGGGTCCGACGCGCTGCACGCGAAGGTGTACCGCATGGCGCCGGTGCCTTCGATCTCGCCGGAGCAGAACGGCACGCTGGGATGGACGCGCATGTACAGCCTGACGTCGCGGTGTCGGGAAGATCGGATGCAGGACGCGTGGGCCCTGATGAAGTTCCTGGGCGCGAAGGACGCCGCCGGAGAATACTACACGGCGCGGCGCTGGTTCCGGCTGCGGGGACTGGGATTCGCCTACCGGTCGCTGCTGGACGATCCGGACGTGGTCGCCCAGACCGAGCAGTGGGGCGAGATCGACAAGATTCGGGAACAGGCCCGGCACGTCCGGCCTAGGGAGAACATCAAGGCGCCGTGGTTCCCCGATTTCAAGATCTACTACCAGCCGGAGATCCAGAAGGTCCTCCTGGGGCAGCAGTCCCCCCGCGACGGCCTCGCCCGGATCGCGCGGCGCTGCCGCCAGCTGATCGCGGAATGGAGCTGAGTTGCGCTGCCGCCAGCTGATCGCCGAATGGAGCTGAGTTGCGCTGCCGCCAGTTGAACGCGCAATGGAGCTGAACACGCAGATATGACCGTATTGAGACCCTTCCATCTCATGTCGCGGACGCGGGATCTCCTCCCCCTGCTGCTGAACCTGCCGGCGGTGATCCTGCTCCTTGCCTTCATTGCCTACCCCATCGGCATCTCCTTCTGGATGAGCCTGCACCGGTACAACCTGCGGCGGCCCGACCAGGTGTACTTCCACGGCCTGGAGAACTACGCGACCATCCTGGCGAGTTCCGAGTTCTGGAACGCCCTGTGGATCTCGCTGTACTTCACCTTCATGGCCGTGCTGCTGGTCATCGTGATCGCCATGGCCATCGCCCTGCTGCTCCACGAATCCTTCCGCGGACGCGGCGTGGTGCGGGCCCTGCTGCTCATCCCCTGGGCCATACCGGGCGTGGTCAACGGCCTCATGTGGGTGGGTCTGCTTGGTGACTACGGCGCCTTCAACGCCATGCTGGAGGACTCGGTCGCCGCCGTCAACTACCTCTTTGGTATCAACATTGTATATACAGGCATGGCCTCGCCCTTCGTCGCGCTGAACGCCGCCATCGGCGCCCACGTGTGGCGCAGCGTGCCTTTCGCCTGCATCATCTTCCTGGCGGCCATCCAGGCCATACCCACCGAGCAGTACCGGGCCGCCCGTGTGGACGGGGCCACGTCGTGGAACCGCTTCCGGTTCATTACCCTGCCCTGGCTCTACCACGCCGTGCTCGTCGTGGCCATCTTCGAGACGATGAACGGCTTCCGGGCCTTCGACCTGATCTACGCGCTCACGGGCGGCGGCCCCGGAGACGCCACGCATGTGATCGCCTGGCAGACCTACAAGGAAGCCTTCGCCCGGCTTGATTTCGGTGGGGCGAACGCCTATTCCTACCTGATTACGCTGATAACCATGACCCTGGCCATCATATACATCCGGCTGCTGTACCGCCGCGGACTCGTACAGGGATAGGGGACCATCATGTGGCGACGCGCCTCGCTCTACATTTACGCCCTGGCGGCCGTGATCTACCTGACCCTGCCCTTCGCCTGGGTGGCGGCCGTCAGCTTCATGCCCGAACGGGAAGTGACGCAGCAGCGCTGGTGGCCCGAGGAGCCCACCATCGGGAATTACAGCCTCTATTTCGACGTGGAAGGCCAGTCGGCGGACGTGGGCGCCGCCATCGCCCGCCAGTTCCCCCGGGCCATCATCAACAGCCTGATCATCGGATCGGCGGTGATGCTGCTCAACCTGACCTGCGGTTCCCTGGCGGCCTACGCCCTGGCGCGTCTGCCGTTCCGCGGCAACCTGCTGCTCCTGCTTTTCTACCTGGGTTCGCGCAGCGTACCCGGCGTGGCCATCATGATCCCCATGTACCTGCTCATGCGGAGCTACGGACTGCTGGACACGCACCTGTCGGTGATCCTGTCCCACACGACCTTCACCCTGCCCTTCACCATCTGGATCCTGAAGGGCTATTTCCAGACCGTGCCCCTGGACCTGGAACGGGCCGCGCGGGTCGACGGCTGCACGCCGCTGGGTGCGCTCGTGCGGGTATTCCTGCCCGTGACGACGCCGGGGCTGGTGGCCGTGGGCATCTTCGCCTTCATCGCATCCTGGGGCGAGTTCCTCTTCGCCCTGCTTTTCACGACAACCATCGCCTCCCGGCCGGTGACCGTGCTGGCCTCGGACTTCGCCCAGGAACTGCAGGTGCCTTTCACCGTCATCGCGGCGGGGGGCGTGCTGGTCATCCTCCTGCCCCTGGTCCTGTCCTTCCTGTTCCAGCGGCTCATCATCCAGGGCATCGGAGGTTCGGTGACCGGATGACCGGCGTTTCCGGTGATCGGGTGACGGGGTGACCGGCAGTCCGGATGACGGCAGCAGGATCATAGTTAAAATGAGGAGCAATTTCATTGGCACGAGTCAGACTGAATAACCTTACGAAGCACTTCGGTGACGTGGTGGCGGTGGACGACGTCTCTCTCGACATCGCCGACCGCGAGTTCCTGACGCTCCTTGGACCTTCGGGTTGCGGCAAGACCACCCTGCTCAACATGATTGCCGGGCTGGAATCGCCGACGGCAGGCGAGGTGTGGTTCGACGACCGGAATGTCACGGCCGTGCCGCCCGAGCGGCGGGACATCGCCATGGTGTTTCAGACCTACGCCCTCTATCCCCACATGCACGTCTTCGACAACGTGGCCTTCGGTCTAAAGATGCGCGGCGTGCCGGCGGAGGATCGGAAGAAACTGGTGCAAGCCGCGGCGAAGACCATGGAGATCGAGCACCTGCTGGACCGAAAGCCCCGTGCACTCAGTGGTGGCCAGCGGCAGCGGGTCGCCCTGGCCCGCGCCATCGTCCGCAATCCCGGCGTGTTTCTCCTTGACGAACCGCTGTCCAACCTGGACGCACAGTTGCGGGTCGTGATGCGCACCGAACTGAAGCGACTTCACGGCGAGCTCGAGATGACCTTCGTCTACGTCACCCACGACCAGGCTGAATCGCTCATCCTTTCCGACCGGATCGTGGTCATGAAGGAGGGGACGATCCAGCAAATCGGCACACCCGAGTCCATCTACGACAGCCCTGCCAATACCTTCGTGGCCGGCTTCGTGGGGAGTCCGCCCATCAACCTGCTGAAGGGTGTGCTGGAGCAGACTGGAGGAGGCGATTGGCGGGTGGTGGGTGAGGGGTTTTCGTGCGGCATGGCGACTTCCATGGTAGAGCGGATGGGCCAATCGGCCGGGCGGGAGGTATCCCTGGGCGTCCGGGCGGAGGATATAGGGGTGGGTGAGGTGCAGTCCACAGCAAATTCGGACAGCGAGACGGCCAGCGAAACGGGCGGCCAATCGGGCACGCAGGTTCGGTCGGTCGGTCGCGCGGAGGTCGTGGTGCGCGAGCCCATGGGCAGTGATCTATTTCTGACGGTTGACGTCGGGGGCAGTAACGTCAAGGTTCGTACCCGGCCGGAAAACCGGATGGACCGGGGTGACAATGTGGAACTCTACTTCGACCCGGGGAAGATCCACCTATTTGATGGAGAGAGTGGAGAAGCATTGCTGGACATCCGGTGACTAGGCGATGAAATCATCACCAGATCGACTGCGCTTCGTTCATCTCCAACTTCGGTCCCCGCTCAATACTTCTGCTCATCCGGCGCATTGGGCTGGCCCGGGTGCGACCCGCCCGCATTCTTGGCCGTGTTGCCGCCGTCCAGCGGCATCAGCGCTCCGGTGACCCAGCTGGAGGCGTCGGAGGCGAGGAAGATGGCGAGCCCCTGGATGTCTTCCGATTTACCCAGTCGGCCGATGGGGATGCCCCGCAGGTAGGTGTCCCCCAGCTTGGCGTCGGCGTCGATGCGTTTTCGCAGGCCTTCGTTCATGATCTGGGCGCATACGATGGCGTTGACGCGCACGCCCTTGCTGCTCCACTCGATGCTCATCTCCCGCGTCATCTGGGCCACGCCGCCCATGGCGATGCTGTAGGACATGTGGCCTCGGCCGAGGGCCGACAGCCCGGCGATGGACACGATGTTGATGATGCTGCCCCGCCCGGCCTTTATCATGCGCTTCGCGCCTTCCTGGCAGCAGACATACCTTCCGACGACCAGGGTGTTCAGGGTCTGAATGAGTCCGGCTTCCGTGATTTCAAGCGGCAGTTGGTTGATACCGCCCTCCCCGGCGATATTGGCCAGCACGTCGAGGCGTCCGTAGGCTTCGTCCAGCTTCGTGAACATCGCCCGGATCTGCGCGCCGTTGGAGACGTCGCACACCACCGGTTCGACGCGGCGGCCCAGGCGCTCGATCTCACGGGCCGTATCCTTCATGCCTTCTTCATTGATATCGGCCAGCATGAGATCCGCGCCCGCCTCGGCATAGGCGATGGACGTCGCCCTGCCCATGCCGGCGGCCGCACCGGAGACCAGGGCTACGCGTCCGCTCAGGTCGAATAATGGATGAGACATGGCCACTCCCCCTTTGCGTTTGAGGCTTCTTCGGCTTATATTATAAAGGTCGTTGCGCCTTTTTATCCAGTCGAAATTACGGCCAGTTACCTCGACGGACTTTCGAATGCCTCCCTTCACCGTCGTCTCCGATTACGAACCCAGGGGTGACCAGCCCAGGGCGATCGAGGAACTCGTCCAGGGTGTGCACAGGGGAGACAGGCACCAGTGCCTTCTCGGCATCACGGGCAGCGGCAAGACCTACACCATGGCCCAGGTCATCGCCGAGTTGCAGAAGCCGACCCTGGTCATCTCGCCGAACAAGACCCTGGCCGCCCAGCTTTACGGCGAGTTCAAGGGGTTCTTCCCGAAGAACGCCGTCGAATACTTCATCAGCTACTACGACTACTACCAGCCGGAAGCGTACATGCCGGTGACGGATACCTATATCGAGAAGGATTCGTCCGTCAACGAGGACCTGGACAAGCTCCGGCTGCGGGCGACGAGCGCGCTGCTGGAACGGCGGGACGTGGTGATCGTCGCCTCCGTATCTTCGATCTACAGCCTGGGGTCCCCCGACGAGTGGAAGGAATTCATCCTCCTCGTGGACCGGGGCGAGGCGTATGAGCGGGACGAGATCATGCGCAAGCTGATCGACATGCATTACAACCGGAACGACTACGATTTCGCGCGGGGCACGTTCCGCGTGCGCGGCGACACCCTCGACATCCTGCCCGCGGACCAGGAGAAGGGCATCCGCATCGAGATGTTCGGCGACGAGGTCGACCGCATCACCGAGTTCGATCCCCTCACCGGCGAAGTCCTGGCCGAGCGGGACCGCATCGCCATCTACCCGGCGCGCCACTTCGTCACCACGGCGCCGCGCCTGGACCAGGCCATGAAGGCCATCGAGGAAGAACTGGACGAGCGCCTTCGGGTGCTGTACGACGAGAACAAGCTCCTCGAGGCCCAGCGGCTGGAACAGCGTACGCGCTTCGACCTGGAGATGATGCGGGAGATCGGGTTCTGCGCCGGCATCGAGAACTACTCCATGCACCTTTCGGGCCGGTCGCCCGGTGACCGCCCCTTCTGCCTGTTCGACTTCTTCCCCAATGACTTCCTGCTGGTCATCGACGAGTCTCACGTCTCCCTGCCCCAGCTCCGGGCCATGTACAACGGCGACCGGTCGCGGAAGACCACGCTGGTGGAGCACGGATTCCGGCTGCCGTCGGCGCTCGACAACCGGCCCCTGACTTTCGAGGAGTTCGAGACGATGGTCAACCAGGTGATCTACGTGTCCGCCACGCCGGCCGATTACGAACTGAGCCAGTGCCAGGGCGTCGTGGTCGAGCAGATCATCCGGCCGACCGGGCTGATGGACCCCGAGATCACCGTGCAGCCCGTGGAAAACCAGATGGACGATCTCCTGACCCGGATCAGGGAGCGCGCGGACCGGCAGGAGCGGGTGCTCGTGACGACGCTGACCAAGCGGATGGCCGAGGACCTGACCGACTATCTCAGGCAGCTGAACGTGCGGGTGCGCTACCTTCATTCCACCATCGATTCCATCGAGCGCGTCGAGATCCTGCGCGACCTGCGCCTCGGCAAGTTCGACGTCCTCGTAGGCATCAACCTCCTCCGCGAGGGGCTCGACCTGCCCGAGGTTTCCCTGGTCGCCATCCTGGACGCGGACAAGGAGGGGTTCCTGCGGTCGGAACGTTCGCTCATCCAGACCGCGGGACGGGCGGCGCGGAACGTGCGCGGCGAGGTGATCTTCTACGCCGACAACATCACCGACTCCATGCGGCGGGCCATGGAGGAGACGAACCGCCGGAGGGTGCTGCAGCAGGAGTTCAACGAACTGAACGGGATCGAGCCCGAGACCGTGTACAAGTCCATCGAGGAGATTATCAAGACCACGGCCGTGGCCGACGTGAAAGCCGTGGACGACGACATGCCGATCCTGAATACCATCGCGAAGATGGACCAGATCACCGTCGTGGAGGAACTCAAGCAAGCCATGTACGAGGCCGCCGCCAACCTGGAGTTCGAGAAGGCGGCCAGGCTGCGCGACGAAATCAACCGGCTGGAGTCCCAACCCACCAAATGAGACGGGCCGTTGCCTACCGGGCCGTTGCCTGCCGGGCCGTTGCCTGCCGGGCCGGTTCACTCCTTGCCGGGCCGGCCGGGACCCGTCCACCATCCCATGCTCCTACCTCTCCAGGCTGAAAGCCCGTCTTTCGCCCGTCCGGTGATCACCTACGGGCTGCTCGCGGCCAACGTGGCCGTTTTCCTGTTCCAGTTCGTGCTGGGACCGGTGGGCGAACAGATCTTCATCTTCAAGACCGCGGCCATCCCCTACGAACTGACCCATTTCGTCGAACGGGAAGAGATTCCCATCCCGGGCACGTCCCTGCTCTACCCGGTCGCCCTCGTGCCCTTCCCCCTGACTCTTTTTACGGCCATGTTCGTCCACGGGGGCTTCATGCATCTCGCCGGCAACATGCTCTACCTGTGGATCTTCGGCAACAGCGTGGAAAGCGCCATGGGGGCGGGCCGCTACCTGCTCTTCTACATCCTGACCGGCCTGTGCGCCACCCTGGTACACGTAGTATCCGAGCCCGATTCCGCCATCCCCATGATCGGCGCCAGCGGGGCGATCGCGGGCGTCCTGGGCGCCTACTTCATCCTGTATCCCCGGGCCTACATCAAGACCTTCATCCTGCTGTTCATCTTCATCCAGATCATCCACGTGCCCGCGATCATCGTACTCGGGATCTGGTTCCTGCGTCAGATCCTGGGCATCGGCAGCGACGGCGTGGCCTGGTACGCCCATATCGGGGGATTCCTCGTGGGGATGGTCCTCGTGCGGCGCTTCCTGCAGCGGCGGCCCCGGACGATCCATATCAGCCCGGGGAGCGAGTGGTGAGCGGTAATTCGCCGGAGACACCGTTTCTTGACGCGCTTCACATTGATCCGCGAGGTGAATGGTGAGCCGACCCTCACCTGAGACGCCCTTTCTCGACACGCTTCACATTGATCCGCGAGGTGGATGGTGAGCCGACCCTCGCCGGAGACGCCGTTTCTCGACACGCTCGGGATTCGCCGGGGGGACGCCGTGGCCATCGTCGGCAGCGGTGGCAAGGCCACGCTGATGTATCGGCTGGCCGGCGAGGCCGTCGACCGGGGCTACGCCGTCATCACGACGTCCACGACGCACCTGCATCCGCCGACGTCGAAGCAGACGCGCGGGTTCTACGTGACCGGCGAAACGCCGGACTGGCCGGCGCTCGTTCCTCCTGCATTGAAAACGCGCCGCCACGTGACCGTCCTGGGTGCCCGCCCCCGGCCCGACAAGCTCAAGGGGCTGGACGCGGAGGAGTTGGAGCAATTGCGGGAGGTATGCGCGCCCGAATTGCTGCTCATAAAGGCCGACGGCGCCCGTGCCCGGCTTTTCAAGGCGCCCGGGAACCATGAGCCCGTGGTGCCGGCGGAGACGACACGGGGCGTGGTCGTCGCCAGCCTGAAGTCCGTCGGCATCCCGCTGGACGAGCGGCAGGTGCACCGGCCGGAGCTCGTGGCGAAGCTGACAGGACTGGGACCGGACACGCCGGTGACGCCAGAGGTGATTGCCGGGGTGGTCAGTCATCCCGATGCCTACCGCCGGGCCTTCCCGGATTCCGTGCCCCTTTCGCTGTATCTGTCCTGTGCTGGCGACGAGGAAAGCCTGGACCTGGCCCGACGCATCGTCGCGGCCGTGCCCGATTCGGTTTTTGACGGGATTTACTGCGGGGACATTAAGGGGCCGAAAGCGGTGGTGCTTCAGCTTGCCTGACCTGGATTGCGGGACCCGGCGTAACCGTGCCTTCGCGGCCTCGCACGCCCCGACATTCCGATAAATCCGCGTTGACACTCGACGCCCGTCATGGTAATTTCTACCCACGTTTCGGGGCTTACCGGATTAATAAAAAGTCGCGTCGCGACGAAGGTTACGCGGGTTCACCAGGAATTTCAGAGGATCACAATGAAGACAGGTCTGCGCTTTTCAGTTGTCGCCATCTGCACGGTCGTCCTCGCCTGGGGCTGTGGCGGCGGTGATCCGGACCGGCGGATCGTGACGGTTTATTCACCCCACGGCAAGCCGATTCTGCCCGAGTTCGAAAAGCTATTCGAGGCTGCTCATCCCGATATCGACGTCCGCTGGCTCGACATGGGCTCGCAGGACGTGCTCGACCGGGTGCGTTCGGAGCGTACCAATCCCCAGGGCGACGTCTGGTGGGGCGCGCCGGCGACCAATTTCATCCAGGCCGCCGACGAGGGTCTGCTGAGTGCTTACCGGCCGACCTGGGCGGACGCCCTGCTTCCCGAGTTCAGGGACGAAGAGGACAGGTGGTACGGCACGGCCCAGTTGATTCCGGTCATCGCCTTCAACAATCTCGAGCTCACGAAAGAGACGGCGCCCGGCGACTGGGACGAACTCCTCGACCCCCGGTGGCGGGACCTGATCGTGATCCGGTACCCGCTCGCGTCCGGCACGATGCGGACGGTCTACTCGGGGATGATCTGGCGCACGTACCGGGATACCCGGGTCCCGGAAGCGGGGTACGAGTGGCTCACGCGGCTCGATGCCAACACCAAGGACTATGCCGCCGATCCGAACATGATGTTCCAGAAGCTCGCCCGGAAGGAAGGGCTGGTGTCCATCTGGCTGATGAGCGACATCATGCTGCAGGTGGACCGGTACGGCTATCCCTTCGATTTCGTGGTGCCGAGTAGCGGCGCGCCCGTACTGACCGACGGCATCGCGCTGATCGCCAACGGTAAAAACCCCGACGACGCCCGGCTTTTCTACGAATTCGTCACCAATGTGGACCACACCGTCCTGCAGGCCACAGAGTACTACCGGATCCCGACCCGGGGCGATATCCCGAAAGACCGCCTGCCCGCGTGGATGGCCGATCTTTCCGTTACTCCCTTCGACATCGATTGGAAGGTTTTTTCCGAACAGTCCAGAACCTGGATGAAGTACTGGGACGACAACATCAAGGACCGGGGATAGCGTTTTTCTCCTGCCGCGCGCCCGGCGCTCCGTCACCGATCTCCGCCCATGGCCCAGGTCACCCTCAATCGCCTCACCAAGCACTTCGATGACACCCCGGTCGTGAAGGGCATCAGCCTGACGGTGGCCGACGGCGAGTTCTTCAGCCTGCTGGGACCGAGCGGATGCGGCAAGACGACCATCCTCCGCATGATCGCCGGGTTCATCTTCCCCACCTCCGGCACCGTGCTCTTCGACGACCAGGACGTCACCCACGTGCCCGCCAACCGGCGTAACACCGGGATGGTGTTTCAGAACTACGCCCTCTTCCCCCACATGACCGTCTTCGAGAACGTGGCCTTCGGCCTGCGCACGCGGAAGGTGGCTGCGGCCGAGACTGCGGACCGCGTGGCACGTGCGCTCGACCTGGTGGGACTGGCCGGCCTGGAACAGCGTCCTGTGCCCCAGCTTTCCGGCGGGCAGCAACAGCGTGTGGCGCTTGCACGGGCCGTGGTCATCGAACCCGACCTGCTGCTGCTCGATGAGCCGCTGTCCAATCTGGACGCCAAGCTGCGGGAAGAAACCCGGGACCAGATCCGGGAGTTGCAGACCAAGCTGGGCATCACGGCCATCTACGTCACCCACGACCAGGAGGAGGCGCTGGCCGTTTCCGACCGGATCGCGGTCATGGAGGAGGGCGAGTGCCGGCAGCTGGACCGCCCCGACGCGATCTACCGCAGGCCGGCCAACCGGTTCGTGGCCTCCTTCATGGGCAACATGAACCTCTGGGAAGGCGTGCTGACGACGGACGGGGGCAGGACGGTTTTCCGCCACGCGAGCGGACTGGCCGTCGCCTTGTCCGCGCCTGCCGGTACCGCCTCGTCGGTTTCGCTGCCCGCGCCGGCCGATAAATCCGCGCCGGCCGATGAATCCGCGCCGGCCGATGAATCCGCGTCGGCCGAAGACTCCGCTCCTGCCGGGACCGTATACCTGGCCCTGCATCCCCAGGCCGCGCGGTTGACCGACGAGGATACGGAAGGCACGGTGGCCGGCGTCGTGTCCACACGGCGTTTCAAGGGCGCGACGGTCGAGTTCACCATCGATGCCGGAGGCGTCTCCATCCAGGTCGTGGAGAACGCGGAAGGCCCGTTGGCCGGGCGTCAACCCGGTGATGCCGTGCGCGTCCGTATCCCCGGCGACCAGGCGATCATCCTCGAGGACTGAACCGGACCATGACCCTGCAAGCCACCCGCCGGCAGCCCCGCTTCCTGTATTCGATCATCCCGCAATCCCGCGCACTGTACGCCCTTATCCGGCAACCCCGTGTTCTAGTCTTCATCCCCCTGGGATTCATCCTGCTCGGTTACATCGTCTATCCCGCCGCGCTCGTCCTGTGGGAAAGCCTGTTCCGGGACGGGCAGTTCGGTTTCGGCAACTACGGGGAGTTCTTCGATCCGGACAGCCCGTCCTACATGGAAGGCCTCTTCAACAGCGTCATGGTCTCCGTGGGGAGCGTGCTGCTGTCGGCCCTCATCGGCGTCCCCCTGGCCCTCATCTTCACCCACTACGAGTTTCCCGGCCGGTCCGTGTTTTCCGCGCTGGCCATCCTGCCCATCGTCCTCCCGCCCCTGGTGGGCGTACTCGCCTTCCTGTTTCTCTACAGCGAAAGCGGCATGGTTCCGCGCCTCATCCAGGCGGCCCTGGGCCTGGAGCGGCCGCCCTTTTCGCTGAACGGGGTGTGGGCCGTGCTGCTCGTGCACGGCTACACCATGTACGTCTTCTTCTACCTCTTCACTTCGGCGGCGCTCAGGGGCATCGATCCCGCGGTCATGGAGGCGGCCCGCAGCCTGGGGGCCTCGTCGTGGTTCAGCTTCCGGGCCGTCACCCTGCCCCTGCTCACACCCGCCATGGTGGGCGCAACGCTCCTGGTCTTCATGACGTCCATGAACTCCTTCAGCGCCCCTTTCATCTTCGCGGGCGGATTCCGCTTTCTCAGCCTGAACATCTACACGTCCAAGCTGAACGGCGACATGGCCATGGCCGTCACGCAGACTGTGGTTCTCTCCGCTTTTTCCATCGCCTTTCTGTTCTGGATGCGCCGTTACGAGGGGCGGCGGCAGTACGCCATGAGCACCAAGGGCACGGCAAACGTCCGCCGCGAGATCCGGGGACGGTGGGCGCGCCTGCTCGCTGGCGCCGCCGGGATCGCCATGGTGGTCGTGCTCCTGCTGCCCCACCTGACCATCCTCCTGCTGTCCTTCGTCCAGGACGGCACTTGGACGCACCAGATCCTGCCCCAGGTATATACATCGGACAACTACGGCCGCCTTTTCCAGGACCCCACCTTCTGGGAACCGATCCGCAACAGCCTGAACATGGCGGTGGTCTCCACGGCGGCCGACGTGGCGTTCGGCGTCACCGCGGCCTGCCTGGTCGTCAAGGGCACGTTCCGGGGCCGCAAGCTGCTCGATGCCCTCGTGATGGTGCCGTGGGCCCTGCCGGGCACGGTGGTGGCCATCAACCTGATCGTCGCCTTCAGCCAGGGCACGCCCTTCAGCTTCGGCCAGGTGCTGGTGGGTTCCTTCTGGCTCCTGCCCATCGCGTACTTCGTCCGCCACCTGCCCATCGTCTTCCGGGCGTCCTCGGCGGCCTTCAGACAGCTGGACGACTCCCTGGAGGAGGCGGCGCGCAACCTGGGCGCGGGGTGGTTCTACGCCTTCCGCCGGGTCACCCTGCCCCTCATCGGCCCGGGCGTGCTCGCCGGTACGTTGCTGGCCTTCGTCACCGCCCTGGGCGAATTCGTGGCCTCCATACTGCTCTACGTGTACGACAACCGGCCCATCGCCATGGAGATCCTGTCCCACCTGCGCCAGTTCAACATCGGCAGCGCCGCGGCCTACGCCGTCCTGCTCCTGCTCCTCGTGTCCGTCGTCCTGCTGGGTTCCAACTACTTCTCCCGCGGCACGGCACAGCGAAGCCTGTCTTAGATCCACAATGCAGACGCCCCTCATGACCCATGCCATCCGGAGCCATTCTTAATCCGTGCTCAAGCGTTCCGACTACTTCCTCTTCACCGCCGCCTTTGTCATGGACTTCTGCACGGGCCTGGTGTCCTTCGCCGTGCCCCTCAGGGCCCTCGACATGGGCGCTACCGTGGTGGAACTGGGGTTCATAGGCACCGCGGGCTCGCTCAGTTTCACCCTGGCCTGCACCTTCACGGGCAAACTGGCCGACCGCTTCGACCGGCGCCGGATCCTGGCCATCGCCGCCGGGTTGACCGCGCTGGTGTTCGGCATGCTCTTTCTGGCGGTGAACTACTGGATGCTGCTCGCGGGCACGGCCATGGGATGGGGACTGCTGGCCCTCTTCTGGCCGTCGGTGCAGGCGATGCTGGCCGAGGGCCGCAGCCGGACCCAGCTGGTCAGGACCCTCGGCACGTTCAACATGTTCTGGACCATGGGTTTCATGCTGGGTCCGCTGGCCGGCGGCTATCTCTACCTCGTGGGTCCGACAGTGCCCTTTGCCACCGGTACGATCGGCATGGTCCTGCTCGCGCTGGCGATCGTCTTTCTGCACTTCCGGCCCGCCCAATCGCGGGAGGCTGATCCCGAAGATGAGCCGCGGGAACGCACGCGCGAGGACACGGCCCGTTTCCGCTGGATCGCCTGGACAGCCAATTTCACGGCATTCTTCATGATCGGCATGCTCAACAACCAGTTCCCGAAGCTTGCAACCGAACTCCTCATCCGGCCCGATACGCTCGGAATTCTGCTCGCCATCCCGCGGCTCCTGCAGATGACGGTCTTTCTCATCGCGCGGTACACGACCTGGTGGCAGTTCCGGCTCCGGCCCCTCGTCATTCCCCAGATCGCCGCCGTAGCCGGCATGATCGTCGTCGCGACTCAGGATGCCACCGTGGTGCTGGCCTTCGCCTTCGGCACCGTAGGACTATTGGTCGGCGCCGCCTTCTCGGCCAGCCAGTTCTATTCCTTTTTCCAGGAGGAACGAAAAGGGGAAAAAGGCGCGCGCAACGAGATGATCGTCGGCATGGGCATGGTATCCGGACCCCTGGTCGGCGGCCTGCTGGCCCAGCTCATCGGCCTTCGGATGCCGTATGTGCTCTGCTGCATCGTGCTGATCACGGGCATGATCGTCGAATACCGGTGGTACCGGAAGCGGGATTAGGGATTGGGGATCAGGGACTTGGGGTCAGGGGCCTGGGATCAGGGACTGGAGACTGAAGGTTGCTCGAACGCCGCAATCGCGATCCCTGGAAAAAAGATGCCGAGATGTCTTCGCTCAAATCTGACTAATCCGTAAACAGTCCGATTTACCGCATTCAACCGATGCAGGAGACGCCGTGTCCTATTATCCCATTGATACCCACGCCACGGTCCGCGAATTCGAAGCCGCGGGCATCGCGACGAGGCAGGCGGAAGCCATCGTCAAGGCGATGACGTGGAGCCGGAACGATCTGGTGACGAAGGAAGACCTCGCGGGATTCGCCACGAAGGAAGACCTGGAGAGGATTAATTCCCGGCTGGATTCGCTAAGTGCGAAAATGGAGCGGTTTGCAACGAAGGCTTACCTGGAGAAATTCGCCACAAAGGAAGATCTGAAACGGTTCGCGACCAAGGAGGACCTGGAGCGATTCGCCACGAAGGAGGACCTGGAGGAACTTAAATCTCGCGTTGATTCGTTAAGTGCGAAGATGGAGCGCTACGCGACGAAGGAAGATCTGGTCGTTATAAGGGCCGAAATGGCTGCGATGAAATCGGACCTGGAAAAGCAAATCAGCAGCGCTGTCAACAAGATGATGATATGCATGATCACCATGTCCGCGCTGATCGTAGGTATGATGAAATACCTTTGATCGTCCAGGGGCATCCACCCTCGAGTCGGCCACCAACGAGCCCTCAAGGGCAGTAGGACAACAAAAATAAGCTGGTCAACTCTCGGCGATCCGTTTGATCTCGTCCAGCCCTTTGGGCCAGGTCTCGTTGAAGTACTCCACATAGTCGTTGAACGTGTCCGTTTCAACGGTCAGGTGGGTGCCGCCTTCCACGTCCTTCAGCGTGTAGTTCTCGAACGCCGGCGTCCATGCTTTCACCTCGTCGCTTTCCGTGTCCTCCACGCCATTGACAATATACCCGATGTGCCGTATGGACATGAACTCGTGGGGCCGGTTTGCGTCGATCATGCTGATCATGCCGTCGCTGCCCGCGTTCAGGAACCGTATTTCACTGCCATCGCTCCAGTCCCCGACAAAGTAGGACCCTTCGGCGAACAGGCTCGTCCACTGCCGAAACGATTCGTCCTCGAACAGGGCCTGCCACACCTGTTCCCTCGAAGCGTTTATCGTAATCGAGTAGCTGAGTTTCTCGGTGGCATTTCCGTCTGACATTGCTCTACCCCTTTTCCAGGTCTGTTGCTCTCCAGTGTTGTTTGCTTTCCTTGTTTGTTTACTTTCCAAGCCTGTTTCGTCAACCACTTCGCGCTTTGTCTCGCGTCATGGGCGATTATCCTTGGCCAATCGCCGCCTGTTCGACCACCTCTGGCAGGCGCACCAGTGCCTTTTCCAGACGGTCGACACACGCCTCTTTCCCCAGGACGACGATCAAATGGAACAGGGACGGTCCGGCCATTTCTCCGGTCAGCGCCACGCGGCAGGGATGGATGAACTGGGCCGCCTTCAATCCTTCCCGTTCCGACAGGTTCCGGACGACCTCCTCCACCGCCTCCGTGTCGAATGATGCTAGCTTGGTAAATTCATCACGAAGCCAGCCGATACGCACCGCCACGGCATCCGGTTCTTTCGACCAGTGCTTCCGGACGGCCTTGGGATTGTAGTCGAAGTCGTCCGTGAAGAAGAACCCGCCCTGTACCGCGAAGTCCGCCAGCGTACGGCACCGTTCCCGCAACAGGCCGACGACTTCCATCGCGTAGTCGTGGTCTATGGGCTGCCCGTCACCGATGAGTCCCGCGCGTACCATAAACGGCTTCGCCAGTGTCCACAGCTCCTCGTTGGGCAGGGCCATGATGTGCTGTCCATTGAGCCACTCGAATTTGCGCAGGTCGAAGACGGTATCCCGTTTGTGTACCTGGTCCAGGGAGAACCGCTGCATGAGTTCCGCGCGGGTGAAGAACTCCTGGTCGTCGCCGGTCTGCCACCCGAGGAGCGAGAGGAAGTTGACCACGGCATCGGGCAGGTAGCCGGCGTCGCGGTACTCGGAGACGGACACGGCGCCATGCCGCTTGGACAGCTTCTTCTTGTCTTCCCCCAGGATACTGGGCAGATGGGCGAATTCCGGCAGTTCGGCGTCGAGGGCCTGGAAGAGATGTATGTGTTTGGTGGTGTTGGTGACGTGATCGATTCCGCGGATGATGTGGGACACGTCCATGTCCACGTCGTCGACCACCACGGCCAGGTGGTACAGGGGCGTGCCGTTGGATCGGACGATGACGAAATCGTCGATGGTCTCGTTCTCCACCTCGATCTCGCCGAGTATTCGATCCTTGAAAACGGTTTTACCATCGGGGATCTTGAGCCGGATGACCGGCTTGCGGCCCTCGCCCTCCAGCGCTTCCGCCTCGGCGGCCGTGATGTCCGCGTAACGGCGGTCGTTTCGCCAGGACCGGCCTTCGGCAAGGGCCTCCTTCCTCCTGGCTTCCAGTTCCTCAGGCAGGTAGTAGCATCGGTAGGCCTTGCCAGCTTCAACCAGGGACTCGGCCCGGCTAATGTGTTGCTCGAACCGGCTGGACTGGTAGACTACTTCCTCGTCCCAGTCCATGCCCATCCATTCCAGCACTTCGAATATGGCGTCGACCCACTCGGGACGGGAGCGTGCGGTGTCGGTGTCTTCGATGCGCAGAAGAAAGCGGCCCTTCTCCTTGCGGGCGAAGAGCCAGTTGAACAGGCCCGTGTGGGCGCTGCCGATGTGCAGCAATCCGGTGGGGCTTGGGGCAAAACGAACGCGTACGGGGCGGGGCATGGGGCGTTATGTCGACTGGGGATCTGGACCGGAGGCATCCAGCGCCGCGGTCGAAGCATCGGTAGCGGAAGGTGCGGAGTCCGGTGGCGCGGCGGCCGGTGGTGCGGGACTTGCGTCCGGAGCGGGCACGACCGAAGGTATGGCTTCGAAGGTCACGTTCACACCGCCAATAGCGCCGGCCAGCAGATTGTACAGCCAGGTGGCCAGCGAAACCACCACGGCGCCGAGTACGGCATAAAGGACGGTCAGAACGATCCAGGCGATAATCGCGATCACACCCGTGGCGCCCACGATATAGCCCATCTCTTCGGGCATGCCGTCGGACATGCCCGCCATGCCGATGAAACTCGCCATCAGGGTGATCGCCACGGCGTACATAGCACCGACTACGAACCCCACCACACCGGCGATGAGAAAGGTAATCTTGCACGCGGACCACGGGTCTATTCGCTTCAGTTGGTACTTCATGGTTGGTGCTCCCGGATAGATGGTGCTCCCGTCGGCATTTCGTGGTTGGGGCTTCCGGTTCATTCCGGAGATCGACGTCAGCCGCCGTCCAACCGATGAGGTACCGCGGTTTGACTACGAACGGAGAGGGAGGGATTCGAACCCTCGGTAGGTTTTTGACCCACAATCGCTTAGCAGGCGATCCGATTCAGCCACTCTCGCACCTCTCCCAAGTGATCTCCGCATCGCTGGACGGTGGGGGTGGGATTCGAACCCACGGTACCCGCAAAGGTACAACGGTTTTCAAGACCGTCTCTTTCGGCCACTCAGACACCCCACCCGACAGGCTGGAAATATAGGTTGAGGCAGCGGCGGGTGTCAATGTAATTCACCGGACCGCTAGGACGGCTCGGGTCGCCTGGAGTCGGCTCGAAAGTGGTCTACACCCGCACCGTAAGCCCATCGTGGAGGGCAGTGCGGTAGGCTTTGAGGGCGGGCACGAAGCCCATCAGGAAACCGGCCGTCACCACGGCGCCCATGAAGAGCAGTTCCACGGAGCCGGGGGGCCGGATCGGGATGAAGAGTCCTACCTGTGCCTCGACCAGGGACTGTCCGGCCGAGAGCAGTACGTACACCAGGGCCAGTCCGGCAAGGGCCCCCGCTGCGGCCAGGCACACCGACTCGAGCACCAGCAGGGCGACGATTCGGCTGGGTCCGGCTCCGACGGCGCGCAGGATCGCCATCTCCCGGCGGCGCTCTTTGAGCGACGTGTAGAGTGAGACCAACATACCCAACAGTCCCACCAGAACGACAAAGACGGTCACCAGCCGCAGGCCGGTCTCGGCATAACCCAGGCTCCGCCACATCTCGTTCAGGGCGACTCCGGGGATCACGGCCATCATCGGTTCGTCCTCATAGTCGTTGATCTCGCGCTGCAGCTGGATCACGTCCCGGCGGTCGGTCGTTCCCACGAAGAACGAGGTTATTTGGGTGACTTCGACATCCTCGATCGAAAGATCCGCCGCACCGTGCGCGTGGCCGTGGTCGTCGGCAGCCACTTCCGCTTCGTCGTCGTGTGCGTGTCCGTCGTCCGCTGAGGCCGCCACCGCCTCGTCGCCGTGTGCGTGGTCATGGTCCGCGGCAGCCGCTTCCGCCTCTTCGTCGTGTGCGTGTCCGTCGTCGTCCGCCGCTTCCGCCTCATCGTCGTGCGCGTGGTCGTCGTCCGCCGGGGCCGCCTCGGCCTCCGCATCGTCATCGTGCGCGTGTCCGTCGTCTGCCGGGGCTGCCTCAGCTTCGTCATCGTGTGCGTGCCCATCGTCCGACGCCGGCGGTGCACCTTCCTCCAGATGGATGGCCTCCATGCCCTCGAGGGTCACGTAGAGGGCGCGGTCAACGGGGGTGAACGTCCTGGCGAGGACGCCCACGACCGTGAAGGGCATGTGATCGTGGACAAGGAAGCCCACCTCGCCTATCCCGTGCGTCACAGCGATCTCGTCACCCAGCGCGTAGTTCAGTTCCTCCGCCACGTCTGCGCCAAGGGTCACGTCGTACAAGCCCTCGCTTGCCTGTCCCTCCGCCAGCGCGACTTCCTGACCTCCGCGGTAGCGATAGTGACGATAGAAGTCCGCGTTCGTGCCGATCACCCGGAATCCTCGGTGGCTGTCCCCCAGGCTGTAGGGGATGGTCCATGCGACGGCCGGATGCTCCGCCCACTGCTGGTAGGCCTCCCACGAAACGTTCTCTGTCGGCGCCCCCATGCCGAAGACCGAATACAGCAGCAGTTGGATCGTGCCGCCCTTGGTACCCACGATCAGGTCGGTCTGGCTGATGGTGTTGGAGAAGCTTTCTCGCATGCCCACGCGCACGTTCTCAACGCCGATCAGGAGGGCGACGCTGAGGGCGATGGAGCCCACCGTGAGCGAGGTGCTGAAGGCGCGGTTGCGAAGGGACTTGAGTGCGAGGTCCAAAACCAGCATCAAAGCACCGCCTTGTTGACATCGGGGAGCGAGATCGTGCGGGAGAACATGCCCTCCAGGGCACGGTCGTGGCTCACGAACACCAGTGTTGCGCCGGCGCGCTCGCACTCCTGGAAGAGCAACTCGAGGAAGTCCTCGCGGCGGTCGAAATCCAGGGAGGAGGTCGGCTCATCGGCGACGATGAGCTCCGGCGCCCCGATGAGCGCGCGGCAGGCCGCCACACGCTGCTGCTGGCCCACCGAGAGTTCGGTCACCGGCTTACTCAGCAGATCGTCGATGTGGAGATGGCCGGCCAGCACAGTGGCGGACTCCTTCACGCCCGCGCCGTCCAGCCGGGCCCGGCGCCCCGCGTGCATGCGTACAGGAAGAGCGATGTTGTCGAGCACCGACAGGTAGGGGATGAGGTTGAACATCTGGAAGACATAGCCGATGTGCTCCGCCCGGAAGGCGTCCCGCTGTGCGCCGGAAAGCGAGGTGAGGTTCTCGCCCAGCACCGTAACCTCGCCCTCGTTCGCTTCCAGGACCCCTGCCAGCACGCCGAGCAGCGTGGTCTTGCCGCTGCCGCTGGGGCCGAACAGGAACGCGCGCGCCCCCCGCTCGAGGGTCAGTTCGGGGATGTCCAGCACCCATGGACCGCCGCCGTAACGGAAGCGAAGGTGCCGGATGTCGATGGCGAGGCTCATCTAAGGCATATCCCTGCGGAACGAAGTTCCATAAAATCCGTGCCTCCTCGGCGATAACAGCGAGCGTGCGCTGATAGCATGCCGGAGTCCGCATCACGGATCAGTACTCGTAAGGATAGACCCGCTTGCCGGTGATGGTGAAGCCGACGTAGCCGTACACGCTCTTGGTAATCTCGATCTTGAGTTCGCCTTCGACCCACACCGGGTTCCACCCGTTTAAAAACGCCCATTTGTCCTTTTCCATCTCGATGTATATGAGCTGATTGGGCGGAGGAGGCGGCGTGTGGATGCAGGCGCCGACATAGGGTACGAGGAGGAACTCCGTCACCGAGGACGCCCAGTCTTCAAGTGGTACTGCAAATCCGGGAACCTTGACGATTTTCCCGTCGAGTGCCGCCAGCTCTTCTCCCGGCTTGCCGGTGCGGTAGTCGAGGCTGGCCAGGATATGCCAGCCAACCTTGACTGGTTCGTTGGTCGGTGCGTACGCCGGTGCGTCGACCGGCGGCTTCGGATCGGGCTTCGGGGCGGCCTCCGGGGGTTCGTGCACAACGCTGAGCGTCACCACGACCAGCATGGCGAGAGATATAAAGAGGAATTTCCGGCTTAGGCCCATCATCGAAAAACTCCGGTTTTAGTCTTCAATTCGATATATATAGCATTCAGCCATCTGTTGGCAATATAAATGTATATGCTCCGTTCACCTCGTTAACTGATTGAGATGAAAAATCGAACCCGTCATTTCTATCTGATCCTTCTCCTGGCGGTCGCGACTACCGGTTGCGACAAGCCGACATCCAGCGTCATCAGCGAACTGCAGATCAGGCTGGCGGCGCAATCACCGAACCATCAGCACGTCGGCTCCTTTGTCGTGCGGTTCTCCGAGATGGCCGTACGCTCCTCCGCTAACAGCGAATACGGAACCCCTGGCACCGTGCCGCACATGATCGACCTGGCCGAACTCGACGGGAGCGAAACGCGGGTCCTGGATGTATTCTCCGTGGCCGAAGGCAGGTATGACGCGGCTCGGCTCAAACTCGACGGCGTAACCGTGACGCTGACGAACGGTGCGCAGTTCAGTGAGGTGTACTCGCCACCGCTCAGCATGGAGATCGTCGTCCAGGGATCTACTCCCGTAGTCGTCGAGCAAAATCGAAAAGCCGATGCGGTCATCGATTTCGACCGGATGCGTTCGATCACCCTCGAAGGGGACACGCGGCAGGCCCACACGATCACCGGCTTCAGGTTTCAGCCCCGGGCCCGCCTGGTCGACCTGGCGAGTTCGGGACAGGTCTCCGGAACCGTCAAGCACGATAACGGCACGCCCGCGGTCCTCCGGGACGACGTGCCACTGCGCGACTTCCCGATTACCCTCTTTCAACCTGGCGGGACGGATTCGGTGACGGTCCGTACCAATGACGCCGGCCGGTACTCCACTTTCTTCATGCCGGCCGGGTCTTACGCCATGCACGTTCCACAGACCGAAGAAACCGAGGCCTGGTCATCTGAAAACGTCGAGGTGACGACCGCAAGTACCACCCGCCAGGATATCGTCCTCGCCAGGCGCTGATGTCGTGGCCGGGCGGTTGATCTCGCGGGAAATGAAGCCTTGACGGTACCCGGGTCGGCCTGCACTTTGTTTTTTTGTTTCAAAGTAGACAGACGGGCCCGATTGCAAACGATTCCGATACGGCTGTTTCCGATGCCGCGGTTTCCGATGCCGCGGACCGGTGCGTTTCCACCGCATGGGAAGGGCGTTCGATGGCTTTTTACATGTACCTGTCCATCACCGGCGAGGGCAAAATCGCCCTTTACGAGATGGACCCGGACAGTGGTGAACTGCATTTCAGGGAAGATGTTGCCGCGGGCGCCGGAGTGATGCCCCTGGTCGTGGATGGCGGCCTTGAACGTCTGTACGCCGGGCTGCGCGGCGAGCCGTCGGTACAGACCTACAGCCTGGATCGCAAAACGGGCGGCATTACGCTGCTCGGTACCACGCCTTTCGACTGGGACACGACGTACATGTCCCTGGACAACACCGGCCGTTATCTGCTGTCGGCTTCCAATGGCCACGCCGTGGCGGGCGTCCATGCTATCGGCGACGACGGCATCGTCCAGGAGAAGCCGGTGGACCGGCAGGAGACGGCACGGGGCGCCCACTACATTCAGACCGACCGGTCGAACCGTTTCGCCTTCGTGCCTCACGTGTCCGAATCGAACACGATTTGCCAGTTCAAGTTCGACGAGCACACCGGCAGGCTGATACCGAACGATCCGCCCCGGGTGGAGCAGCCCCCGGATACCGAGCCGCGGCACTACTGCCACCACCCCACGCTGGATGTCCTTTACGTCGACAATGAGAAGGCAAGCAGCGTGACGGCCTACCGGATCGATCCGGACCGGGGAACGCTGGATGCGATGCAGACTGTATCCACGTTACCCGCGGAATTCACCGGCGAGAACACTTGCGCACAGTTCCACATGCACCCGTCGGGCCGGTTCGTGTACGTGAGCAACCGGGGCCATGACAGCATTGCCGGATTCGCAATCGACCCGGACACCGGGTTGCTGCGTACCATCGGGCAGGCGCCGACCGAGCAGACACCCCGCGCATTCAACCTGGACCCGCAGGGCCGGTTTCTCTATGCCGCGGGCCAGGCCAGCGGAAGACTGGCATCCTACGCGATCGACCAGGATTCGGGTGCGCTTTCGAAGCTCGACGTCTACGACGTGGGACCTTCGCCGGCCTGGGTGATGGTCCTGGACATGGATGGATAGGACTGACGGGAGTAAGCCATGGCTTCCACCTTTGATCTCCTCGTAACCGACGGCATGGTCGTCAACCAGGAAAGCGTGACAGCCGCCACCATCGCCGTGCGGAACGGACGCATCGCAGGCGTACTCGAACCCGACGCCCGGCCCGAAAGCGCCCGGCGGATTTCCGCGAAAGGCCTGCACGTACTGCCCGGCCTGATCGATCCCCACGTACACCTCCGGTCGCCCGGCCACGAAGAGCGGGAAGACCCCGTCTCCGGCACGAGCGCCGCGGCCGCCGGCGGCATCACGAGCCTGCTGGAGATGCCCATCTCTCCGGTTTCCGCCAGCTCCGCGGAAGGACTCCGCAAGCGGGGCGAGTCCATCGAAGCGGAGGCGCTGATCGATTTCGGCCTCTATGGCGCGGCCGGCCATCAGAACGTGGACCTCATTGCCAGCGTGGCCGAGGCCGGCGCCGTGGCCTTCAAGACATTCCTGACGGCGCCGCCGACCCATCGCGAGGGCGAGTTCTTCGGACTCTGGTGCCTGGACTACTCGCTGCTGCGGGACGTCATGGCCGCCACGGCCGCCACGGGGCTGCGACACAGCTTCCACTGCGAGAACTGGCCCATGATCGAAACGCTCATCGCCCGGCTGTCCGCCCAGGGACGCAACGACGGATTGGCCCACGCGGAAAGCCGGCCTTCCATCGTGGAAGACACCTCGGTCGCCGTCATGATGAGCCTGGCCGCCGAAGCGGGTGGTCCGGTGGAGGTCGTGCACCTTTCGAGCCCCAGGGCCGCGCAGATGGTGAAGGAGGCCAGGGCGCGGGGCCTCGACGTCATCGCCGAGACCTGTCCCCAGTACCTCTTCCTCACCGACCAGGTCCTGGCCGCACACCGCGGCTTCGCCAAGTGCAATCCTGCCCTCCGGCCGGCCGAAGAGGTGGAAGCGCTCTGGTCCTACGTGCACGACGGCACGCTGGAGTTCGTCGGCAGCGACCATTCCCCCTTCCGGCCGGAAGAGAAGGAAGGGGACGATATCTTCGCCATACCGCCCGGCTTGCCCGGCCTGGAATCCATGGCACCCCTGATGCTGACCGCGGTCAACGACGGCCGGCTGTCGATTACCGACCTGGTACGGCTGATGTCGACCCGCCAGGCCGAGATCTTCCGGCTTCCCGGCAAGGGACGCATCGCCATCGGAAACGATGCCGATCTCACCTTCGTGGACCTGGACGCGCGGTGGACCTTCGACCGGAACCAGTGTTTCACCAAGGCGAGGGACGTCATGCGCATCGTGCACGGCATGCCCATGAAGGGCCGCGTCCAGCGTACCATGGTGCGCGGGGAAACGGTATACGAGGACGGCAGGATCACGGGCCGGCCCGGCTACGGCCGGTGGCTGAAACCGAGTTGACCGCAGAAACCCGGCTGACCGAAAGGATAAAGCATGGCAGTTCCTGATCCACGGGGCGTGTATACCATTGCACCGACGCCCTTCGAAGAAGACGGCAGCCTGGATACGAGCAGCCTCTCGACCCTGACCAATTTCCTCATCGACCTGGGGATCGACGGGATCACCGTCCTGGGCGTCATGGGCGAGACCAGCAAACTGGTCGAAGCCGAACGGGACCGCGTCATCGCCGGCGTGGTCGAAGCCGCCGCGGGCCGCATCCCGGTCTGCGCCGGAACCAGCCACACGGGGACGGACGGATGCGTCGCGCTCAGTCGGCGTGCCGAGGAACTGGGCGCTTCCTCGCTCATGGTGGCGCCGCCGAAGCTGGCCAAAGGCACGGACGAGGCCCTGCTCGCCCACTACCTCAAGGTTGCCGACGCCGTATCGATACCCCTGGTGATCCAGGACCATCCCACCAGCAGCGGCGTCCTGATGAGTATCGAGTTTATCGCGACGGTGGCCGACCGGTCACCGCAATGCCGGTTTCTCAAGCTGGAAGAAGAGCCATCACCCCGCAAGGCCAGCCAGGTGCTCAAGGCCAACCCCGACGTGGAGATCTTCGGCGGTCTGGGCGGCGTCATGCTCCTGGAGGAACTGCGCCACGGGTGCATGGGCACCATGACCGGCTTCGCCTACCCCGATATCCTGAAGGACATCCACACGAAGTACATGTCCGGAGACATCGACGGCGCCACCGAGACCTTCTACAGGTATTGTCCCCTGATCCGCTTCGAGGGCCAGCCCGGTATCGGGTTGTCTATACGCAAGCACGTCTACCAGCGGCGCGGCGCCATCAAGACCGCCCGGGCGCGCCAGCCCTTCGTGCCCCTGGACGACGAGACCCTGGCGGACCTGAACGACCTGCTGACGAGGCTCGGATTGGCATAGTTGCAGCGGGCACGCCTGGGTGGCGGCGAGGACAAGGGCGCGGAAGCTCAGTCCCGCCAGTCGAGCAGGACCCCCAGCGCATCGCCCGGCCGCTGGTGAAGCAGCGCGAAGGCGTCCGCCGCCTGGCGCCACGGGAAACGGTGCGTGGTCATTCGATCGGTACGGATCGCGCCCGAGGCGAGGAGTGCCATTGCGCGGCGGGCCTGGCGGGCACCTGCGTGCGTCCGGAAGTACCCGCCCAGCAGTTTGCGTCCCTGAATCTTGTTCGATGGCAGTGAAAGCGGCTGGTCCTCGTACAGCCCGATCAGGTGGATCAGCCCGCCAATGGCCAGCATGTCGAGTCCCTGCCCGAAGGCGGCCGGTCCCGCCGGACCGCCCACTGCGTAGACCACGATGTCTGCGCCGAGTCCGTTGGTCAGGCGCTTCACGGCCCTGACGGGATCTTCCTCGCGGGCGTTGATCACCGTGTCGGCGCCGCATTCCGCCGCCATGGCGCACCGGTTGTCCAGCGCGTCCACGGCCACCGTACTGCCCACGCCATTTGCCTTAATGGCCTGAAGGATCAGGTTGCCCACGAGACCCTGGCCGAGCACGACCACGGTGTCCTGCGGCCGGATATCCTCCACTTCCACCCAGGTTACCGCACTCGCCGTCAGCGGGTAGTACGGGGCGCTGTCGAAGGAAAGGTCCGCCGGCATGGGCATGACGACGGTCTGGTCCACCGGAGTTACGAGCCGGGCCGGCCGGACGACGTACTCGGCGTGGGGCGCCAGGGCGACGACGCGGTCGCCGGTTTCCAGGTGTTCGACCCCCTCCCCAAGCGCATCCACGGTCCCCGCCATGGAATAGCCCATGATGTCCGGGCTCACCGCGTGTTCGCGCGTGTACCGGCCGCCGAGTTCGGAACCCCGGCTGATGAGGCTGCACGCCGCCTTGATCCGAATCTCTCCGGGACCGGGATCGGGCATCGGCACCTCCTCGATCTCGATCCGGTGACGTCCTTCGGGCTTGATGACGCGTTGCATGGTTTAGACTTTCCTTCCGTCATACCCAGAAATCAATCCAACGTGAACTTCGCCAGGGTTCTTTGTACGTCGGTGACGTCAATACCCTTCTTGAACTCTTTCTTGACGGGCAATTCGTTACCTGAAATCCATACCTTCATCTCGGAGTCAAGGTCGATCCGCCCGGCCGTCTCAAACGAAAAATGGGTGATCGACTTGTACGGGATCGAGTGGTACTCGGTTTTTCTCCCGGATATCCCCTGTTTATCCACCAGGATCAGCCGTCTGTCCGTGAAAGCGAACAGGTCTCTGACCAGCTTGAAGACCCGGACCAGTTTCTCTTCCTCTATCAGTATCTGCGAGAACTCCTTTTCCATCTCTTCAACTTCGACCTCCGAAGCGTTGCCCATGATGGAGTTCAGAATCGACATGTATCCTCCCTGTGGTTTCTCCCGATATGTGCTATTCTGATTCTACCTGAACGGTCCTGATTCTACCTGAACGGTCCTGGTTCTACCTGAACAGTAATGCCGGTAAAGCGGCAGTCCGTCAAGACCGGTCTTCCTCGTCCAGCAGCGCCGCGGCCTTTCGAAGGACATCATCCATGGCCTTGGCGGGCAAAGCACAGATCCGCACCACCGCGCCGGACCGCCAGTCCACGCTTTCCAGTTGATCGGCCAGGACGATCCCCGTTGCCGGGAGTCCGGCGGGGATCGCGACTTCGAATGGATACCCCTTCTCCTCGTCGGTAATCGGACAGAACAGGGCCAGGCCGGCCCTTCGGTTGTAGGCCTCGGGCGAAACCGTGACGGCGGGCCGCCCGGTGGGCAGATAGGTACCCTTCCCTGACCTGGCATAGATCCACACGATCTCACCCCGAACCGGTACGTAGCTTGATGTGGCCATTTCCCATCTCCTTTTTTGTTTCGCCTTCAGCCGTGACCGCCGATGCTGATTCTGCCGTGCAGGTTGCGTTTCGAGATGCCCGGAAGCAGGTCGGGAAGTTTGAACCGGGTCCGTTCCAACGGGACCAGGGTCAGTTCCTTGCCCCGGAGCACGAGTACCACCGGCGAATCGTCCCGGACGCCCATCTGGACGGCGACCGGTTTCGGGATGCGTAGCGCCAGGCTGTTGCCCCATTTCTTCACGCGGGATTTCATGCGATCCTCCTGTGTATACGATGAAGATGCCTCGTTCAGACACACCGCCAATGGGTGTATCTACCCTGGTTCGTTAATTGATTAGTCGAGGCGGTGAGATGAGGTCTCGACTGAATAGATAATGAGGTCAATCGCATCGAAGGCAAATTGGCAGAAATAGACTTCAGGAGGAATGGATGTGCCAAAATACGACTCAGTGCGGTATCCAGCGTTGATCGATGGTGAAAAAGGGGCTTATGGCGTGTCCTTCCCCGATCTCCCCGGCATCGTTGCCATGGGAGACACCATAGATGAGGCCCTGATAAACGCTGAAGAAGCACTCAGGGATTACGTGATCGAAACGGAAATGGACGGCGATGCGATCGCACGGCCATGCGAACTGGACGAAGTTGCGGTTGAACCGGGCCAGATACTAACGGCCGTTCCACTAATCCGTCAATCCGGTCGAAGTGTACGCATACATATGGCCATCAACGAGGGCGTGGCTGTTTTCATAGACAGCGAGGCGAATCGGCGAGGAATGACACGTACTGCTTACGTGGAATGGATGGCGCGGCGTATCGCCATGATGGGTGGATAAGGCAGGTTACTTTATCGTCTTTTGCAGCGTATACCTTCCTGGCTCGGGGACGTACCCCAGTTTACGGTTGAGCGCCAGCATGGGGCCGTTCATCGAATCGTTGTCTGTGCCGAGTGACCGAGCGCCTTGACTTCGGGCATAGCGTATCGCGGCGAGCTTCAGCGCCAGGGCGATACGTCGCCTGCGGTATGAAGGGATCACCCCGGTGTGCACGTTGAAGGCCCGGCGCGCCTCCAGGTAGAGCCGGACGGCGCAGATCCCCACCCAACGATCGCCGTCGGCCGCGAGCAACTGGCCGTCCGACCGGTACCAGCCCGACTCGTAGACCCACTCGTTGAATTCCTCGAAGGACAGCCCCGGTTCGGTCCAACCGGGCACGTCCCGGTCCGATATCGCATTGACTTCGTAGAGTTTCCTGCGTGCCGCCAGCGTATCTCCGAAATCCGCGAGGGAGTGCACACGCAGACCCGATGCCGCGAAGTCCGCGATGATCTGCGCATAGGGCGCGTCGTCGAAGTGCTCCAGGTCCAGGCTCGATTGAAACAGATGCCGGTCGTTCACGAATCCCCGCCGCCTTGCGAAGGCCTGCGAAACGGCGCAGTCGTCCCGTACCTCGCTGGTAACCGAGCCGGCGTTGTGGCGCTTCAGAAACGCCAGCATGTCCGAATACAATGCCGCGCCGATGCCTCGTCCGCGCCACGCCGGCGCCACGCCGGCCCAGGCGTAGAATTGATTTGCCGGATCCCAGGTCTCGTGGACCGACACCACGTAACCCACCACGGCATCGTCCCCGTTAACGGCCACACGGCGATAGCTGATCCTGCCGGGCGCATCGTGGGTCAACCATTCGTGCACGGTCTCTACGGATACGGGATTCTGCTCGAAGGCATTGACGACGGTAGCGATGCCGTGTTCATCGGTGGAGGGTAGGGCGGGGCGGAGACGGAACATGGGGTACTGTTTATTGCATATTAAGTATGCGCTTAAGTTCCAATATTCTCATATTTTGTATATATCGATCACCATCGGCGCGGTATTTCTTGGTTGTAAATCGATGTCATACCACTGGTTATCTGAAGTGTCACTAAGACGATGATTTTGAAACTAATGTATCAATTATGAGTAGGTTAATCACTGTCTGATGAGCTGTTTGTTACATAACCGCGCTCAAGTCTTTTACTGCTTGAGTTCCGTTTTTGAAGCTTGATACGTTCGCAGTCCCAGTCAAGCATAAGCAGTGCTTTTTCTAATTCAGACCCAGTATCATTGATTTTGCGTGCTTCTAAACATGAAATTTCACGATTCCATTTAATCGTGTAATTGCTAAGGGTGCTTTGAATCAGACAGCGTGATTCGTTAACGTTATCTTCAATAAGTTCACGTACATGTGTGTGAATATCACGGAGCGAATCCATATATCGTCTAATCGGTTGTTTTAAATGTATTCTATCTGAAGCAATGATCGATAGTCCATTACGATCCATGCGGAGTTTATTTACTGTATCCTCATCAAACCATTTGGGTTCAACTGCGTAATCTAAAGTGCATTCTGACAGCATTCGTTCGTTGGTTTCTTTTGCTTTCATTCGATAGCTTGTCCAATGTACCGAAAGACCGCTGTGTTGTGCGTAGTTTCTGAGTAGCTCCAAAAACCTAAAATCCCAGCTATTCGTGCGTTTATCGCAAATGAGTTTTTTAATACAATTACGTTTATTCGATTGGTCCGGCAAACAACGCCTAACGTGGCCAACAATCTGATCTGTATACATGCGTGCTGATGTTAAAAGGTTAAGAATACACTTGTTTAACGCTATAGTCAGTGCTCTCGTAGCGGGATAACCATCATATCCTCGTACCATTCTTGATTCAGTTTCGTAAAGGATCTGTTTTTCTAGATCAAGATAGTTAGACGTAAGGATGTCGTACTTAATTTCTATGAATAAACAATGCAACAATACATCGCTCGCTCTCTTATATTTTGTGTAGATGCTCTCATCAATAGGATCTCCCGAATTAGAGTCGGATCCCGGTAGACACAAAACACAATCCATGGTTGAATCCTCATACAATCTGGGCTAGAGTTGGTTATTCGCGACTCCAAAGATAGGTATATAGCTGAGGTCAATCCTCGCCAGGTTAAGCGGGCACTAGATTACCTCCTTACCTAGTTTATTCCTACCTACACCAACACCCCGGGCATGGGCTTGAACTGGCAGGCCTCGACGAAGACCTCGAAGAAGTCGGTGGTGGTCTCGAGCTCGATGTGCTCGATGTCCTTGACCAGCGCCTCCAGCTCCGTGCGTCGAGAGCGGGACAGGAGGATCTCCCGGGCGCCCTGGACGGCGGCGTTGCCCACCTTGACGATGCGGTCCTCGGGCACGGGGGCAAGGAACCCGATGTCGATGGCGTTGTGCACGTCTACGTAGTTGGCGAACCCCCCGGCCAGGAAGAGGCGGTCCACGTCGCCGGGCGCGACGCCGAACGTACGCAGCACGATGTACTGCCCGCAGTAGTTGGCGGCCTTGGCCTGGGCCAGGTTGCTGGCATCCTGCCGTGAAAGGGTGATGCCGGACTCGGGCACGACGGCCACTTCGAACTGTTTCCGGTCGGAAAACACGCCCTTGGGGGTCATCATACCGTGGCGGTGCAATTCGGCGAGGAGGTCGATCAGGCCGGAACCACAGATGCCCTGGGGCGCGGTATCGCCGATGGTGCTCCAGGCGAACCGCCCATCCGCCCACTTCAGCGATTCGATGGCGCCTTCGTAACCCGGCATGCCGTACTTGATGCCGCCGCCTTCGAAGGCGGGTCCGGCGGGGCACGAAGCCGTGATCATGCGCCCGTTGCCCGCCACGACCACCTCGGTGTTGGTGCCCACGTCCACCAGCATGGACACGCCCGGTTGCGCGGCCATCTCAACGGTAGCCAGGTCGGCCGTCACGTCGCCGCCCACGTGGCTGGCGATGAGGGGCATTCCATAGACCCGGGCCTTCGGATTGGCCCGCAGCCCCAGGCGGCGGGTGCCGATGGTCAGCGCCGTGGTCGCCCGCTCACCCGCGAGGTATTCGTTTTCGATCGTGGACTTATAGGGTTTCTGGCCGATGCTCTGCACATCGAGCCGGAAGAAGAGATCACGCATGGTGGCGTTGCCTGCCACGACGATCTCGTAGATTTCCTGCCGTGCCGTTCCCGTGCGCTCGCACCAGTCCATGATCTCGTGGTTGACGGCGTTGATGATGGCGTTCCAGAGTTCGTCCTCGAAGGCGCCGTCGTAGGAGATCCGGTGCATCACGTCGCTGCCGCCGAAGCGCTGGGGGTTCTCGAAGGAACACAGGTGGACGCTCCGGCCGGTCTCGAGATCTACGAAGTCCATGACCACCGTGGTCGTGCCGAGATCGATGGCGAGCCCGTAAAGATGCCCCCGGTACTGGTCGATCTCCTCGCCGTCATAGCACACGACGTCGCCCTGCCGGGTGACCACGGGATCGAGCCGCGATTCCTTTTCTTCGGTAACGGTCAGGATCTTGGGCGTCCGCCGCAGGGGGGAGAAAGCGATATCCACGTCCGCGTCGACGACCCGCGCCTGGCAGGCGAGACGATAGTTCTCCCGCAGGAAGGATTCCGCTTCCGTCCGCGGGACGAGTCCTTCCATGCCGTCCTGTACTTCAACGATGCACTCGTGGCAGATGCCGTTGCGGAAGCAGGAGGTGGGCACCTGGACGGCGAGATCGTCGGCGTAATCGAAGAGGGTCCGGCCGACAGTCAGGGGCCGGGTCGTGGTGCCGTCGGTTATCGTTCCGCCGGTCGGCCGGGTCTTTTTCGACCCGCCGTCCAGACGGGAATCCTTTGATCCGCCGTCTGACCGGGTGTTTTTCGACCCGCCGCCCGACCGTGCATCCGTCGATCCACGGTCCGTCCGTGCATCCGTCGACCCTTGGGCCGGCCGTTCGCGGGGCGACTCCTCCGTCTCCCAGGCCATGCGGTAGTCGAGCTTGTCGTCCCCGCCGCACATGAGCAACCCGCCGGTTTCCCGCGGCTTGCGCTGATTGCGGCACCCGAACCGGGCAGTACATTCGTCTAAGCGGTTCTTGTAGGGGCAGCGGTACTTAGCCTGTTCGGTCGCGTGGACCATCATGTCCTTGAAGATGGCCGTGATGCGGTCCAGACGCTCCTGGTACGCCGCCTTGTCGATTTTCTTCATGGGAATCTGTCGGGAAGGTGTCCTGCATTTTCGTCGGTCCGCGCCGTCAGCCGTCTGCTCCAGCACACGCCGTCAGCCGCCTGCTCCAGCACACGCTGTCAGCCGCCCGCTCCAGCACACGCCGTCAGTCGTCCTGCTCCTGCTTGAGTTCTTCGAGGAGACGCTGGGCCAGTTCCACGCACCCCACCGCGTCCTCGGCGGTGCCGTCGGCGCCCATGTCGTCGGCGAACTCCTGGGTGACCGACGCGCCGCCCACCATGATCTTGACGTCCTCGCGCATGTCGTTGTCGATGAAGGCGTCGATGGTCTTGCCCATGTTGGGCATGGTCGTGGTAAGCAGGGCCGACATGCCCAGAAGAGGCGCTTCGTGTTCCTCCACCGCGTCCATGAACTCGTCCTCTGACGTATCCACGCCCAGGTCGTGAACGACGAACCCGGCGCCGCGCAGCATCATGATGCAGAGGTTCTTGCCGATGTCGTGGAGGTCGCCCTTGACCGTACCCATGATGACCGTGCCGATGGGTTCGATGCCGGAAGCGGAGAGAATGGGTTCGATGTGGGCCATCCCGGCCTTCATGGCCCTTGCGCAGGCGAGTACTTCCGGGACGAAGATGAAGTTCTCGCGGAACTTGATGCCCACGACGCTCATGCCGGCGATCAGGCCGTCGTCCATCACCTCCAGCGCTTCGATGCCCTCGTCCAGCGCCTTGCGGGTCAGCGTATCGACCGTCCCGTTGTCCCCATCGATGAGGGCCGCGGAGATCTCCTGCATGTCGGGCGTCGCCCGGGCGAACGCATTGATGATCCGCGTCCGTTCTTCGGGCCGCTCAATGAAATCCTCGATTTCATCTTTCAGGAAGTCGTTGGCAATGTCGTTGAGTTCTGCCATGCGTTACTGCCCGGTCTTCCCGCGATCCGTTTCCTTCGATTCGCCGTTCAAAGTCCCGCCATTCGCCGTTCCGCCGCACGCCGTTCCGCCGCACCCGTGGTTGCGGTGCCATTCCTTCACCGCGTCGGGGATCGCCTTCAGGTTCTCGATGGAGGCCTGGAGGGGAACTGCGCATTCCGGTCCCACCATGTGTATGCCGTGTTCCAGGTTCTGGCACACTTCATGACCCACTTCGTCGGGACCCCGCGCGAACAGCGTCTCGGGATTGTTGATGTTGCCCACGAGGGAGATCTGGCCGTCCACGGCTTCCATGGACTCCATGGGCGTGTTTTTCGAATCGAAGTGAAAGGCAGCGAAGCCGGTCTCGGCGATGTAGCCCATGCGGTCCACGGTCCGCCCGCAGATGTGCATGATCAGCGGGATGGGTATCCGTTCCACCATTTCGATGTGAAGGTCCCGCAGGAAACGCCGGTAGTATTCGCCGCTCACCAGGTCGCCGGTGGCGTGGTCCGGCAGGGTCAGGGCGTCCGCCCCGGCCTCGATCTGCGCACGGCCGAACTCCACCGTGATTTCCTTCATGCGGTCGAGGGCGAGGTGGGTCTTGCCCGGGTCGTCGAGGGACGTGAGCAGGAAAGGCTCCACGCCGAAAGTGTGGTAACCCAGGGACCACGGTCCCATGGTCTTCCCGATGATCGCGACCTCGTCGCCGTATTCCTTCTTGAGCCTGCTGATGGCGTCGAGGACGCACTTCGTGTCCCGGTGCGTCAGGAAATCCGACGGGACCTTGATGTCGTCCACGTCATTCCAGATGGGGTTGTTCATCCTTACCGTGGGCCAGTTGTCCTTCTGCTCCCACTGGATATCGCACCCCAGCGCGGAAGATTCCTGGATGATGGTGAAGACCGGCATGATGGTGTCGAATCCCAGTTCGGTGTAACTCGTGGCCGCGAGCCGGGCCATCAGCTCCGGGTCCCGGTTGGCGTCCGGAAAGGGGGCGTCGACGAGGTCCATCAGTTCCACCGTGGCGACGGAGGTCGGATTGCAAACGGGCGTGCGGTCCACAGGTTCTCCCTGCAGGGCGGCCAGCACCCGGTCACGGCCCTTCATCTGTTTGATGACGTGCTCTTCCATGCCTGCCTCCTTAATGACGGCGCGATGGTTCTATTCCTGCACCTGAACTGATACAGTGTCAGGGAAAGCTCATCCATCCTGCTGGCTTGGCGCGGCCAGGACACCCCGGCTTGCGACCATTTCCTGCTCGCGGAGCACGGCCCGGACGTTCGGCGCACGGACCAGCAACAGTCCGATCAGTGCGTCGTGGACATGCCCGCAGGGGAAGACTACCCGGTCCAGCGTGCCGTCGACCGCGTCGATCTCGGCCAGTTTCATCAGTCCGCCCGCGATGAAGGAGATACGCCGTTCAGGATCCTTGCCCTCCCCGTGGGCCGTGACCCGGTAGACGCCGTCGCCTTCGCTCAGCACCTTGATCCGCAGTCCCGATTTCTTGTCTAGGATCTCCAGGGGACGGGGCTCGACCGGGTCGGAAGAATCCAGTTTGCAGGCTTCGATGAAAACGCGCTTTACCGCCAGGTGGTGGTCCCACCCGCAGGGAAACTTCAATCGGTCATCGGGGTTCCGCTCCATCCCTCCCAGGACCTCCATGGCCTTTACTACGAATGCGATCCGGTCATCCGCGCCGGGCCGGTGGCTGTAAGTGTGAACCCGGTAGACCGGACACCCGCCATCCTGCTGTCGGTACAGGCCGATGGAGACGTCTTCGAAGTGGGGATCGAGCGGAACCAGTTCGATGCGTCTTCCTATGTCTGTCGTCTGACCCATTTGGTTGAACGATTCCCGTCTTCGACCGGCCCTTTCCGTCTGCGGCTGGCAATGCCCATCTTCGGCCGGACGCTTGCCAATTATGACCGGCCCTTCCCGAATTAGGCTGGCAATGCCTGTCGTTACGGTTGGGGCTTTCCCAGTCTGTATTCGCCTTCGAGCTGATTCAGCAGCGCTTCCGCCACGTCCCCGGCTTCAGATTCCTCGCCGGTCCATACCCGTTTCTCGGACCAGTGCCACGCGTCCAGGTAGGCGTCGGTTCCGGTCAGTCCTTCCCGCATGGCCACCCGGTCGATCTCCTGCTGAAACCAGTCGGGCATAGGGCGCGAAAGGGGCCGGCGGCCCCCGCTGCGGCCGCCGAAGACCCGCACCTGCGCGGGGATGTCACGCCAGCAGAGCACCTGGTACGTCGTCACGCCGGCCTGTCCTGTGCCTTTCGCACCCGTACTCATGACGCCCTGTCCATCGCCTCGCGGAAGGCACGGATGTGGGCTACGCCCGTGCCACAGCATCCGCCGATGAAGTAGGCGCCGGCCTCCAGGAGGTTCGGCACCAGGGCGGCCATTTCCTCCGGCGTATTGTCGTAATAGGTCCGGTGCTGCTCATCGAGGCGGGCCCTCCCCGCGTTCGGGTAGGCCATCATGCGCTTAGGCGGCTCCGGCCTGGCTGCCATGGCCCGTTTCAACTGGTCGATGCCGTTAATGGCGTAGGGCATCCCCGTGTGCTCATCCCGCCGGGATTCCGCACCGCAATTCAGGCCGAGGATCTGCACGTGCCCGAGCAGGTCGCGTCCTTCGGACTGCGCGCCGCCCGCCAGGACCTCAATCAGGTCCATCGCCGTATGGCCCCAGTCCGTCTTGTAGATGACCTCGCCCGTGGCCCGGTCCTTCGTGTACTTGTACGTCTGGTTCACCGCGATCGGCAGACCGAACTGCGCCAGTTCGTTCACGGCCAGGGCCGCTTCGTTGGCGGAGAACATGGTCTCGACACAGAAGAAGTCCACGCCGGCTTCCGCCATTGCCGTGCCCGCGCGCGTGTGGGCGTCCCGGGCGATGCTGTTCGCGATGCCGAACTCCGTATCGCCGCTGTCGGCCTCGATGGCCCCCGGCAAGGGACCGATGGAACCGGCGAGGTACACGTCCCTGCCACTGCGCTCGATGGCGTCCCGGGCGTGTTCCACGGCAAGCCGGATGAGTCCATCGGACTCGGAAGCGTCCTTCCCGGCCATCTCGAGATGGGGATACGACGCCACGAATGTATTGGTTCCGATCACCTCGGCGCCTGCTTCAATATAGTCGAAATGGATATCCTTGACAACGTCGGGGTATAGTTCGTTGGCCAGGGCGCTGTTGGCCAGTTCGATGCCGCGGACGAAGAGTTCGGTACCGAAGGCGCCGTCGTAGAGGAGGGGGCGGTCGTCGGCGATGCGTTTAATAAAGGGTTTCATGCTGTATACTCTGGAGGTCCATTCCGTTCGCCTGGTGCTTCCTCTGTATACCCGGCGTCACATTTGGGAAGCCGCCTGGTGCTTCCTCTGTATGCCCGGCGTCACAGGTGGTCGCCGCCTGGTGCTTCCTCTGTATGCCCGGCGTCACAGGTAGTCGCCGCCTGGTGCTTCCTCTGTTTGCCCGGCGTCACAGGTAGTCGCCGCCTGGTGCCGGTATGGTCGCCGCCTGTCGCCCTAACGGTTGCCGCCGCGGCTCAGGGCGCCTCGAAGGACACCTGCTCGCGGGTGCGCAGTTCCATCGGCCGAAGCGCATGGTAGATGAATTCGTTGACCGGTGTGGGCACGCCCGCTTCCCTGCCCATGCGGACCAGCGCGCCGGTCTGGGCTTCCAGTTCGGAGAACCGCTCTTCCATGATATCCCGCTGCATGGAGGCGGTACCGCCGTATTCCACACTGTCCAGGGTAGCCAGGGTCTGGGCCACGATGTCTTCCGGGAGGTTGACCCCCAGGGTGGTGGCCACCTGGTGGATTTCCTCCATGGCCGTCTCGAGGAGCCGCCGCGTCCCGGGCTGACTGCGGACGACGCCGATCGGCGCGCGGGTCACGCCCCCGATCCCGCTCCACGAGGCGATGAGGATGTACTTGCGCCACATGGCGGCCTGGATATCCGCCGGCGTATCGACGATGAGACCTCTGGCGTCTTCGAAGGCCCGGCGCAGCCGGTCGACCCGTTCACTGGGGCGGTTGTCCCATTCGCCGAAATTTACGAAGGGTTCGTAGGCGACGTGCCGGATGAGACCCGGTTCGGCGATGAACGAGACGATCCCGCACACACCGCCGAGCACGTGACGCCAGCCGAATTCCGCGGCGAGTTGCTCCGGGGTCTCCACCCCGTTTTCCATGGGCAGGATGCAGGTATCCGGTCCGAGCAGGGGCCGGAGTCCGTCGAGGGCATCGGGTACCTGCCAGCACTTTACGCAGAGCATGACGACGTCCACGTCGCCGGCCAGCCTGGAATCGCCGACGGCCTCGATGGAGGGCAGCTTAAAGTCGCCCTTGGTGCTTTCCACGCGGAGACCGTCCCGCTGAAGGGCTTCCAGGTGCTTGCCGCGTGCGATGAATACGACTTCTTCCCCCGCCTCGGCAAGCCTTCCGCCGTAATAACCCCCTACGCCTCCCGTACCGAAAACCGCAATGCGCACATGTGCCTCCGCTGGTCCGGGAATCCCGGTCGATGTATCGATTTCCACAGGACGCCGCGCCTGGTCGGAAGCCGTCGCGACTCCGGTCAGGCGCCGTCAAGCAGGCAGGCCAATATAATGGGATGAAGTTCGGGAGAGCAACTGCTTTTCAAGAGATTCGGCGGGAGTCCGCGGCCGGCCGGAAGCACCGGGAACACCTCGCTCGCGCCACCGGGCTCATCAACCCCGCCACCGGGCTCATCAACCCCCACCACCGGGTTCGTAAACCCCCACCACCGGGCTCATCAACCCCCGCCGCGCTCGAGGACGAAGGCTTCCATGGCGTAGTACTGGGGGAAACCCAGCTTGTCGAGACGCCGGGCCGTGTGGGTGTTGCGGTCCTGCACCCGCTCCCAGAATTCCCGGTCGTCATACGCACCGGGGAACATGGCGGTGTCCTTCTGGGATTCGTGGCGGAAGATGGCCTGGATCTTGCGCTGGAGGTCTTCGTAGGAAAGGGGAATGAACACGTCGGCCTCGTCCACTTCCCATTCCTGCCAGGCGCCCCGGTAGAGCCACACGTCCGGGTCCGTCCGGTCGTAGACGGCGAGGGCCTGGTCGATGACCTCCTTGCACATGCGATGGGTGCCGTGGGGATCGGACAGGTCTCCGGCGACGAAGACGACTTCGGGACGGATGTCGTTCAGCAGATCGAGGACGATACCCACGTCTTCTTCGCCGACGGGAAGCTTTTTCACCTGCCCGGTCTTGTAGAACGGCAGGTCCAGGAACCGGGTCTTTTCCGGGGGGATGTCGAGCGTCGACGCCGCCGCGATGGCTTCGGACCGGCGGATGTTGGTCTTGATGACCTGCACTTCGGGGATGTCCACCTGGCCGGCCTGTTTCGTCTCGATGAAGGACCGCACCTTTTCCACGATACTGTCGAACTTCGAGAGGGTGCATCCCAGGTCCCGGAAGGTCAGTCCGATGAAGTCGATGAGCCGTTTCACGTCCTCGTCGAAGACGGCGATATTGCCGCTGGTCATGTAGGCGATGGTGATGTCGTTGCCGGCGCCGGACAACCGGTAGAGCGTGCCGCCCATGGAGATGACGTCGTCGTCCGGATGGGGTGAGAAGCAGACGCACCGCTTGTTGGTAAAGAAGTCCTCGCGTCCGTAGATCTTGGAACGGACCGCGTCGAAGGTCTTCCGGTTCAGCTCGTCGACCGACGGGACCGTGTCCACCAGGGAGTAGAGGTCGTGGGCGTTGTAATCCCTTCTCTGCAGGTGCAGCACCGGCTTCTCCGCCTGCTCGCAAAGCCAGAGCACGGCCCGCTGCGAAAGCTGGTCGGTCCATTCCACCGCGTGGTTGTTCAGCCAGGGCCGTTTCACCCGGGTCAGCTCGCTGGACGCGGGTGGATCGATGAAGACCGTCGTGTTCGGGTGGTTCTGGAGGTAACTGGCCGCCACGAGGGGGCTGACCTCGCCCTCCACCGCCTGGCGGATGATGGGCGCCTTGTGCTCGCCCGTGGCCATGAGGATGATGCGTTCCGCGTCGAGGATGGTACCCACGCCCATGGTCACCGCCTCGATGGGCACGTTGTCCTCGCCGAAGAAATCGGAAGCGGCGTCCTTGCGCGTGCTCTCGTCCAGCCGGATCAGCCGGGTGCGGGTATTCGGCAGGGAGCCCGGCTCGTTGAATCCGATATGGCCGGTGCGCCCGATGCCCAGGAGCTGGATGCCGATGCCGCCCACGGACCGGATCCGCTCCTCGTACCAGGCGCAGTGGTCCTCGATCTCCTCGGGGGCCAGGTCGCCCAGGGGGACGTGTACCTGGTCCGCGGGTATGTCGACGTGGTCGAAGAGATACTCGTGCATGTAGCGGTGGTAGCTCTGGGTCGACCGCCGCGACATGGGGTAGTACTCGTCGAGGTTGAAGGTGACGAAGTTCTCGAAACTGACGCCGCCGCGGTGAAGCGCGATGAGTTCCCCGTACACGTCGATGGGCGTGGAACCCGTGCAGAGGCCCAGCACGGCCATCTTCCCCGTCTCGGCGCGCGCCTGCGCGTACGCGACGATCTCCGCGGCGACGGTACGCGAAAGCGCCCTGTGGTCGGGACAGATGGAGACGGGAATGTGTTCGGTGGCGGGATGCATATACGTTCCGGTCAAACGTGTTCAGCGGACAGTAAAACAACCGAAGAGTGATAATGCATGGCGACGAGAGATAATTTGTAGTACCGGCTACGCCATGCGGCGACGGTCACGCCATGCGGCGACGGTCACGCCGTGCTTTTCTGCCCCGACGCCACGAATATCCCGATGCGGGCGAAGTCGTCGCAGCAGGTCGACTGCACTTCGCAGCAGGTGCCTGCGTCGTCCACGCGGACGTCCCGCAGTCCCGCGGCCTCGAACCAGGTCCTGATATCGGTATGCTTGAAACCCAGCCAGCGGTCGTGGTGCTCTTCGCGCAGGAACTCGAATTCGTGCTCGTCCGCGTCCGTGATCACCAGTTTCCCTCCCGGTTTCAGGATTCTCGCCATCTCCCGGACGGCGTCCCGCGGGGATTCAACGTGATGAAGACACATGTTGGCGAAGGCGTAGTCGACCGCCTCATCGGGAATCGGGATATCCTCGGCATTGCCGACGCGGTAGTCGATCGCAGGGTGCCCGGTGAATTTCGACTTCATTTCATTCAGGATGGCTTCGGACTGATCGACGGCGATCACCCGCAGCCCGTTCTCGATCAGGCCCTGCGAAATAAACCCCGTACCGGCGCCGATGTCGGCGGCGACTTTGCCCGCTTCGACCGCCGCGGCCGCCAGGGCGCTCACCCGGACGTCATCGGAGTAATATCCTTCGCGCATTTCGTCCCAGTCCGGGGCGACGCGGTCAAAAAAGTCCCTGCTGCTCATCGCCATGCCTTCCATTGTGCGTGCCTTCGTGCAGGATAGAAACCGGCACCTTGATATCATTGCTTCCGTTCAATATACCTATATAATGAAATGAAACGTACAAAGTGTCAAATCCTTAGCGAACCAGTATCCAAAGGTCCGCGCAACTGACTTAAACGACCAGCGTTAATTCAATATTCACCGTCCCTTATGAGACTTTGCCTGGATAGTTTCGTCCCGCCCCTCGACCGAATTACGAAGGGTACCGCATGCTGGGTCAGGGAGCTGGGTTTCTCCGTCGTGGGCGTGGACCTGGAACCGGCCGTACCGGTCGATGCGAACGCCTGCCGCGCGGTCCGCGAGGTCCTTGAGGGGGAAGGCGTCTCCATCGGCCAGGTCTGGAGCGTGGGCACGCCGCTCGTCCGGCCTGACCGGGGGAAGTCCGCGGCCCATCTCCAGGCCCTTCGCGAACGCGTGCCCCTGGCGGCGGCACTCGGCTGCCGGGTACTGCTTACCGAGGCCGGCGGCATGCACCCGGCGAACGCCTGGTATCCCCACCCGGAGAATCACGGCGAAGAAGCGCTGGCGCGTCTAGTCGCGGCGTTGCGGGAGGTCGCGCCCTTTGCCGCGGACCACGGCGTATCCATCGCGCCGGAGATGTCCCTGATGACGATCCTGTCCACGGTGGCCCGGGCGGAGGCCATGATCTCGGAATCCGGTCCTCTCGGCGTCGGAATCAACCTTGATCCGGCCAACATCCTGGATCCCCTGTCCCTGTTCGATTCCGGCGCTTTCGTGGACGACGCCTTCGACCGCCTGGGAAACCGCATCGTGAACGTCCACGCCAAGGACGCGGCGGCCCGGGACGTGCCGCTCATCGTGCACCTCGAGGAACGGCCCGCCGGTCAGGGCGTACTGGACTACGAGCGCCTGTTGCGCCGTACGGCATCCCTGCCTGAATGGACGTGCGTGGTCATCGAGCACCTGGCCGACTATGGACAGGTGGAGGAGGTGAGGCAGTTCCTGGTGGAATCAGCCGAGAGGGCGTGCGTACGGTTCGAGTGACCGGCCGCGGGCCACCTCCCGGCTTTCGACAGGCAGGTACGCCGCGCGCAACCGGCATCATGCGTTGCCGGCATCATGCGCAAACGCCCACGCTCTGCCGGCATCATGCGCAACCGGCCGCGGGCCGCTCCTACGCGCAGAGCTCGTGGTCCCTGCTCCACCGGTTGAAGGAAGGGTTGGGCTGTCCCGCGAGGATTTCGCGGGCTTGCAACCACATCTCGTTCCACACCACGGGATCGGTCAGGACCCGTTCCGGGTTGGTCCGGCTGCGGGCCACGAATCCGGGGAAGGCGCCCCGCCCGGAGGCCTGGCCGATGGGGTTGTAGCGCAGGTCGTAGCTCCACCGGATCTCGTTGCTCTTGTTCGGCAGCGACGAGTGGCAGGTGTGCTTGTGCAGGAACAGGACGTCGCCGGGCTGCGTCGGCATGGGTACGGCGGTGGACCGGTCCTTCACTTTCTCAGGGATTTCGAGACCCCAGATATCGGGGCAGTGATGGAGCAGGCCGTCGCGGTGGCTTTCGGGAATGACGGCCAGGCATCCCTGTTCGATCGTGGCTTCCTTGAGCGAGAACCAGACCGTCAACATGTCGGTGTCGTCGGCCTCTTTCGTGACGACGCCGTTGTCCTGGTGCCACGGCGAAATGCCGAGCTGGATGCGTCCCGTGGCGGGGTTGACCGGCGTCAGGTGCTCGGGCAGCTTGATGCGTACGTGCTGGACCGGGTTGGAGTAGACCTCCGGACCGATGAAGCACTCCACGGCATCGAGCAGCCGCGGGTTGGTCAGGACGTCGAACACCGCGGGACCGCACCAGAACGGCGTGTCTTCCTGGATATTGCCCTGGGGCAGCGTGAAGTCGAAATACTGCGCGTGGACTTTGCCGCTTTCCCCCCAGACTTTCGTGATGCGTTCGCCGAAAGGCAGGTCTTCGTATCTGGATTCGATTTTGCCTGTCAGGAAAAGCTCGTCCGCGAGCCGATCGAGTACGGTCCCGTATTCCTCGATCACGGGCTCGAGCACTTCCTCCGGGTCCAGCAGGCCCCGCACCATCAGGTAACCCTGGTCTTCGAAGAAGGCCATCTGTTCGCTTGTAATGGGTGACATTTCAACCTCCCTGTCGCCTTTGGCAGGGCCCTGGCGGGTCGTCTGCGTTCGGGTCGCGTCAACTTATAGACAAGAAATCGGCGCGAAAGCGGTATATTCTGGATGGAACCGGGATCGACTTTATGCGATTCAATAATGTAGTCGGCTAATGTCGTCCGACGGTCTTAATTATAGCGGCCGTTCAGACCGTGCGCAAGGGAAGAAGGTCCGCGTTTTTCATAGCGGTTCCAAAGAAATGTAACCGGTGTTTTTATTGGCGGTGCCCGCGTCATGCCCGATCCGCCGCATTGACTGAAAGGTGCCGTTGACCGTGGCCGAAAACCAACGATCCGGGCCGGGCCGGGATGATACGCCGGAAGTCCGGCAGGAGGTCTTTCGAAGGCTCTTCGACGCGTGGCACGGACGGGTCTACCAGACCTGTTTTCGGCTCATGGGGAACCCGCAGGAGGCAGAGGACATCACCCAGGACGTCTTCGTCCGGGCCATGCAGGCGTACGACCGGTTCCGGGGTGACGCCGACCCGGGCACATGGCTTTACCGTATCGCGGTGAACCAGTGCCTCAACGTCCGCCGCCGAAAACGCCGGCTGCAGTGGCTGGCCCTGGACTTCTGGAACGAGGGTGTCGACGAGGCGACATGGCCCGTAGCCCGGAGCGGCGGCGTCGAGGACGACCTTCAGCAGACCGACCGGGAGCGTATCGTCGGGAAGGCCATCGACGCGCTCCCCGAGCGCCAGCGTACGGCCCTGATCCTCTCCCATTTCGAGCGCATGTCCTACAAGGCCATCGCGGAAGCAATGGATTGTACGCCCTCCGCGGTGGAATCCCTGCTGCACCGGGCCAAGACCAATCTCGCCAGGCGCCTGCGGCCGCACCTGGGCGATTTGTGATTGGTCTGCAATATGCTGGTACCGTCAATGTGTTGGTACCGGCGTCACCGTAAACGTGCAGGCCGGCCCTGACACATCGAGTTGCACAAAAAACGAATGGATCGGGCGAGCGGGTTGTCTACACAAAAAACGAATGGATCGGGCGAGCGGGTTGTCTAAGCGTACAGATGGAGTCAGTCAGCGCAAGCGATCGCACCGTCCCCAGGACCCACAAGACCATCGACAAGCGGGCGACCACCATGAATCAACGGTATCTCGAGCATCGGCTCATTCGATATATTGACGGAGATCTTCCGCCGGAAGAAAGGGCCCTGTGCGAAGAATACCTGCGTACCCACCCGCAATACCGTGAGCGGGTTGACGCGCTGCGGCAGGCCTGGCATTCGGACGCCCTGCTGAACGTGACCGTTCCCACCCTGCGGCTGCGTGCGCGTTTCGAGGCGGCGCTTCGGGGCGAGAACGTCGTCGAACCCGGTCCGACGGTGGGTACACGGATCGCCTGGCTCGCCCGTCCGGCACTGATGGCCGTTACGCTGGCCGCCGGCATCCTGATCGGGGCCTATCTCGGCAGCGGCAACAACGGAGAAATGGCAGGGACCGAACCGTTACCCGTGCAAAGCGGCGTACTGGTCTACTCTTTTGCCAATGACCTGCAGGAAATCTCGTCCGAGCCGTTAGAACAGGAATTCCTGCTGCTGGACTGGGTCGAAACCGGGGACGAGTCCGGAAGATGAAAAAGAAGCTGATCATATGGGGCGTGGTCCTGTTGACGGTCATCAACCTGGCTTCGCTGGCGACGCGCGCATACCACCGCTGGGGCGACGACGAGCGTCGTGACCGGGAGACCCGGCGCGAGGGAAGGATGTCCATCACCGAACGACTGGGTCTCACCGAAACCCAGGTGGAGCAGGTCAGGCAGATGCGGACCGAACTCGGAGATCAACTGACGCCCTTCCGGGACGGTTACCGTGAAAAACGGGACCAGTTGTACGATCTGCTCATGGCGCCGGACGCCGACCGCGGAGAGGTCGACCGCGTCAAGGCGCAGATGGATTCGCTTCAGGCGGAGCGGGAAGCCATCGTCTTCGACTACATCGTGGCGCACAAGGAAGTGCTTACCCCGGAACAGCAGACGATTTTCTTCACCATGATCAAGGAACGGTTCCGAAGCGGATACCGTCGGAGGTAACGGGGCTGGCCGCGGGGCGCCGGGTAAGCCTGAGGGGCGTCCTGGAAAAAAACCTGCGGGGCAGCCGGGAAGACTTTGAGACCGGATTGCAGGATCTTACCATCGGAGGAGTGGTTCATGTTCAAGCGGCTTGGGAAATGTAAACTGGCGTACTGGCCGGTTGTGCTGGCGATGGCAGGCGCCCTCGCCTGCGGCGGCGGCGAAGAGGAAGCGGAAGACGCGGCGCAGAATCAGCGAGGCGGCCGGCCCGGTATGGGCGCCATGGCGCGTACCGGCGCTTCCATACCGGTCGAGGTGAAGACCGTGGGCCGCGGCAATATCGCCGCGACGCTGCTGACCTACACGTCGCTTGAGGCGGAGCGGCACGTGGACGTGGTCTCCCGCACGCAGGGGCTCGTGAAGACCATCCTGGTCGAGGAGGGCGACCGTGTGACGGAAGGGCAGCCGCTGGCCCAGCTCGACACTGACGCGCTGGAACTGACGCTCCGGGAGCGGGAAGTGAACATGAACAGCCTGGAATCGAACTACAACCGTTCCCAGGAACTGCTGGAGCAGGAGCTGCTCAGCAGCCAGGAATTCGAACAGACCAAGTTCCAGTACGAGGCCGCCGCGGCCCAGTATGAGTCGGCGAAGCTTCAACTGGCGTATGCCACGATCCGCAGTCCTTTCTCCGGCATTGTCACGGAGCGGCTGGTCGAGGTGGGCAACCTGGTAAACGCAAACGACGTGGTATTCCGTACGGCGGACCTCGATCCGCTGCTCGCCCGCATCTACGTGCCCGAAAAGGACATCGGTCAGGTCCGGCCGGGACAATCGGTGCGCATCAACGTGGAAGGGTCGGACCAGACCCACACGGGCCGGGTTTCCCTGATCAGCCCAATCGTGGATCCCGAGAGCGGCACGGTCAAGGTCACGGTAGAAATCCGGGACCGGATGGGCACGCTGAGACCAGGCATGTTCACCACGGTGAACCTGGTGATCGCGATCCAGGAAGACGTGCTGCAGGTCGAGAAGAAGGCCCTGGTGGCCGAGGCCGAGGGATCCTACGCCTTTCTGTTCCAGGACGGCACGGCTGAAAAGCGGCTCCTTGAAATCGGTATCGCGGAAGGGGATTACGTGGAAGTGCTGTCGGGTCTGTCCGACGGCGACTCCATCATCACCGTGGGACAGGAGGGACTCCGAAACGGCGCGCCCGTCCGCATCGCCGGACAAACCCCGCCCGTCGCGGAAGGCATGGGCGGAGGACCGGGGGGCATGGGCGGAGGACCGGGTGCCATGGGCGGCAGGTCCAGCGAAACAGGTGGCGGAACCGGCGGCCGACCGGCGGCACAGGAAGGAGCCGGCGCCCGTCCGGCGGCGCAGGAAGGAACCGGCGGCCGACCGACGGGCATGGGCGGTTCGGCCGGCGAAGCGTCCCAGGCACCTGCCGCGCGGCCGGCGAATGAAGGCGGCGGCCGGTCTGGTGGCATGGGCGGCGGCATGGGCGGCGGCGGCATGGGCGGCGGACGCATGATGGCCATGGATCTCGATCAGATGAAAGAGCGGATGTTCCAGAACCCCCAGATCAAGGCGGCCTTCGACAAGCAGGTGGAGGAGGATCCGGGCTTCGCCGAGGACGAAGAAAGGCAACGGACGTTCCTGATCCAGCAGATGCGCCAGATGCGTGCGCAAAGCGGAGGGGGACGACCGCAGTAGCATGGACGCGAGACCAACTTGCCCATTCGTGGGAGTGGTGTTTGGCGTTGGATGATCACTGAACACAATTTGGTAACCTCCTAGCCCGAAACTCGGAACGCAACACGGTAAGGGATTCATGAAAATCATCGGTTTCTCCATCGGCAGGCCCGTCACGATTATCATGCTGATGACGGCGATGCTGCTCTTCGGCTCTATCGCCTTCTCGCGGCTGCCCATCAATCTTCTTCCGGACATCACGTACCCGACCCTGACGGTGCGCACCGAGTACGTCGGCGCCGCGCCGAACGAGATCGAGAACCTCATCTCCGAGCCCATCGAGGAAGCGGTGGGCGTGGTGACCGGCGTGGTGCGCGTCAGCTCCATTTCCCGTCCCGAGCGTTCCGACGTCATCCTGGAGTTCGAGTGGGGCACCAACATGGATTTCGCCAGTCTGAACGTGCGGGAGAAGATCGACCTGCTCAACCTGCCCCAGGCGGCGGCGAAACCCATACTGCTCCGGTTCGACCCGAGCCTCGACCCCATCCTGCGCATTGCCCTCTCCGGCAATGAAAGCCTTACCGCCCTCCGCATCATGGCGGAAGAGGAGATCAAGCGCGAGCTGGAGTCTCTCGAAGGCGTCGCCGCCGTCAGGATCAGCGGCGGCCTGGAAGAGGAAATCCACGTGGAGCTGGACGAGTCCAGGCTGGCCAGCCTCGGCATACCCATCACCCAGGTGGCCACCCGGCTCGAACAGGAGAACGTCAATCTCGCGGGCGGCACCATCAAGGACGGCGAGACGGAATACCTGGTGCGCATCCTGAACGAGTTCCAGGCCGTGGACGAGATCGGCGACATCATCGTCGGGCAGGTCAACACGGTACCCATCCTGCTGTCCGACGTCGCCACGGTTACGAAGAGTCACAAGGAACGCAAGCTGTCGGCGGGGATCAATGGCCGGGAGAGCATTGAGATCGCCATTTACAAGGAAGCCGGGACCAATACGATCCAGGTGGGCGGGGTGGTCAAGGACCGGCTGGATTCGGTGCGGGAGACCATGGCGGGACTCACCGCGGGCGTGAACCTCGAGGTGGTCTTCGACCAGTCGATCTTCATCCAGCAGTCGGTGGACGAGGTACTCAAGACGGCCATGTACGGCGGTATCCTCGCCATCCTGGTCCTGTACCTGTTCCTTCGCAGTTCGAGCAGTCTCATCATCGGGGTTTCCATCCCGATCTCGGTGGTCACCACCTTTTTCTTCCTCTACGCCTTCGACGTCTCGTTGAACATCATGTCCCTCGGCGGCCTGGCCCTGGGGGTCGGCATGCTGGTGGACAACTCCATCGTGGTGCTTGAGGGGATAGACCGACATCGAAGGCGGGGCGGGGACCAGCCCGTTTCCGAGCGGGTCCGCCTCGGCGCGTCGGAAGTCGGACAGGCCGTCGTGGCCGCGACGCTGACCACGGTGTGCGTCTTCGTGCCCATCGTCTTCGTGGAGGGCATCGCCGGGCAGTTGTTCCGGGACCTGGCGCTGGCCGTCACCTTTTCGCTCATCGTGGCGACCCTGGTGGCCGTCACCCTGATCCCGGTCATATCGTCGATCCTGCACCGCGACCGGGAAACATACGCGGACGACGAGGACGCCGGTACCGCGCAGGATCCGGATACGGCGCTGGGCAAGGTCCGGTCCGTGATCGGGACCGTCTGGACCGCATTCTCCCGTGGGCTGGGATACATCGTAACAGGCGTATTTTACGTCGTCAGGTGGGCGCTCTACTCGGCCTGGGGTCTGGTGCGCGTCGTACTCTGGCCCGTGGGCTGGCTGTTCGACCGGATCTTCCCGGTCGTCCGCCGGGCCTACCCGCCCTTCCTCCGCTGGGCGCTGAACCACCGCGTCCTTACACTGTTCACCGGGGCCGTCCTGCTGGGGGGTTCCCTCTATGTCGTCCCCACGATCGGCATCGAACTGATCCCCCAGATGAGCCAGGGCGAGTTCTTCGTCAACGTGAAGTTACCGGTGGGCACGCCGCTGCCTGTTACCGAGGACGCGTTGAATCGCATGTCGGAGATCGCCCGGGAATACCCTGAAGTAAGCACGGTGTACGTGCTGGCGGGAACCATGGGCCAATCCGGCGGCAATGCTGGCGAGGAGCGGGAGAACATCGGGCAGTTGCACATCCGGCTGGCACCCGGCTTTCGCGGCGCCGAGGAAGAGGACGTCATGAACCGCCTGCGGGACAGCTTCGCGCCTATTCCGGGCATCGAGGCGCCCGAGTTTGCCCGTCCGGCGCTCTTCAGCTTCAAAAACCCGGTGGAGGTGGAAGTCAGCGGGTACAACCTGACCCGGCTCACGGAGGTTTCCGAGGAACTCGCGTTGGAGATGTCCACGGTACCCGGTCTGACCGACGTGAAAGCCAGCATGGAGGGCGGGAATCCGGAAGTGCAGATCCTCTTCGACCGCCGGAAGCTCGCCAACCTGGGGCTCAACCTGGGCACGGTCACCCAGATCGTGCAGAACAAGGTCCAGGGCAACGTGGCCACGGAGCTTACCCGCCGCGACCGGAAGATCGACATCCGCGTGTGGGCGGAGGACGAGACCCGGCTGAGCCTGGACGCCATACGTCGGCTGGTGGTGAACCCCGAGGGCACGGTGCCCGTGCCGCTGGCGGCCGTGGCGGAAGTCCGCGTCGCCCAGGGCCCGAGCGAGATCCGCAGGGTCAACCAGCAGCGCGTGGCCATCGTCTCCGCGGGTCTGTCGGGCCGCTCTCTTGGTGACGCGGCCGAAGACATCCAGGGGATCATAGACGGCTTCATGCTGCCGCTCGATTTCGTCGTGGGCATCAAGGGGCAGAACGAGGAAATGCAGGTGGCCTTCGCGAGCCTGCAGTTCGCCATACTGCTCTCGATCTTTCTCGTCTACCTGGTCATGGCGTCCCAGTTCGAATCGCTGCTCCATCCCTTCGTGATCATGTTCACTTTCCCCTTTTCGATCATCGGCGTCGTCGCGACGCTGGTGCTCACGGGCCAGACGATCAGCGTCGTCGTGCTGATCGGGGTGATCATGCTCACCGGGATCGTGGTAAACAACGCCATCGTACTGGTGGACTACATTAACCAGTTGCGACGCAGGGGCACGGAACTGCAGGAGGCCATCGTCGAAGCGGCGCAGACGCGCCTGTGGCCCATCATGATGACGACGGCGACCACGGTCCTCGGCCTGCTGCCCATGGCCATCGGCGTGGGTGAAGGCGCCGAGTTGCGCGCGCCCATGGCCATCACCGTGATTGGCGGCCTGATCGCCGGTACGCTGGTAACCCTGGTCCTCGTGCCGCTCATCTACATGACGATCGAGTCGGCCGTGGCCAGGGTACACGGACTTTTTATAAGAACAATCGGGCGACCTGTGTCCCGGGAGGTGGTAGAAGCATGAGCATAGCCGAGTTTTCCGTAAACCGACCGGTGACGACGATCATGATCATCGTCAGTGTCGTCACCCTGGGTGTGATTTCCTATACCAAACTGCCGCTGATGTTCCTGCCGGACATGTCCTTCCCGTCCCTGAGCGTCAACGTGCCGTACCCCTCCTCGTCGCCCGAAGAAGTGGAACGGCTGATCACGCGGCCGCTGGAGGACGCCTTCGGCACGCTGAGCAACATGAAGAGCATGGAGTCCAATTCCGCCGACGACAACGCGCGGGTCCGCATCGAGTTCGAGACCGGGACGGACATGAACATGGCGGCCATGGAGGTCCGTGACCGGATCGACCAGGTCCGGGGTGATCTGCCCGAAGATGTGGAACGTATCCGCATCCGGCGCTGGAACCCCAACGACATGCCGATCTACAACTTCAGCGTCGCATGGAGCGGGGATCCAGCAGAATTCTACAACATCGTCACAAAGGTCATCCAGCCTCGGATCCAGCGCGTGGAAGGCGTGGCGAACGTGGAGATCAGCGGGATGGTCGAGAAGCAGCTGCTCGTGCACGTGGACAACGAGAAGCTGCAGTCCCACAACCTCGATCTGTTCAATCTCAGCCAGACCCTGGTGCAGAACAACGTCACCCTGACGGCGGGAACCGTCACCGAGGGCGGAAAGAAGTACTCGGTCCGTTCCGTGAACGAGTACCGGGCCGCCGACGAGGTGGCGAACCTGCCCATACCGGGCACGAACCTCTCGCTGCGCGACGTGGCGGAGGTGAAGTTCGACTATCCGGAGGACGACAATTTCCAGCGGCTGAACGGGGTGGATGCGGTCACCATCCAGGTGTACAAGACGTCCACGGCCAACATCGTGGACGTGGCGCAGCGCACCCAGTCCGTACTGGATGAACTCATGGGCCAGCCCCGGTTCGAGGACCTGGAGACGCGGGTCTTCTTCGACCAGTCCCAGAGTATCACGGACCGGCTGTCGGACCTGCGTAACACCGGGTTGCTGGGCGGCATGCTGGCCGTCATCGTGCTGTTCCTCTTCCTGCGGAACGTCCGAAGCACCCTGATCATCAGCCTGGCGATCCCCATTTCGATCATCTGCACCTTTACCTTCATGTACCTGCTGCGCCAGGGCGCCGGGTCCACGGTCTCCATCAACCTGATTTCGCTCATGGGCCTGATGCTGGCGGTGGGCATGCTCGTGGACGCGGCCGTCGTGGTGCTCGAAAGTATTTACCGGCACCGCCAGGAGGGCAACCTCCCGGCGCGGATCGCGGCCGTCGTGGGCACCCGCGAGGTAACCATGGCCATCATCGCGGCCACGGCCACGACCCTGTGCGTATTCATGCCCCTGGTTTTCCTGGGCGGCGGCAGCCGGGTCATGCTTTTCATGAAGGACTTCGTCGTCACCTTCTGCATCGTCATGGTGGCGGCCGTGTTCATCGCGCTGACGCTCATACCGCTGGTCTCATCCAGGCTGTTCGCCCGGCCACTGGGCAAGCCCTCGTCGTTCTTCGCGCGGCTTTCCGAACTCTATTCGAAGGTACTGGCCTGGAACCTGAAGCACCGGTTCGTCACGGTAGCCTCGTTCGCCGCGATTCTCTACGGCAGCTACTGGCTGTACCAGAACATCGAGACGGAGTTCCAGCCCCGGGCGCCTACGCGGGATATAAACATAGCCGCCGATCTGCCGGGCAGTTACAGCATCGAGGACGTCAAGGCGGTATTCACGGATGTGGAGGATCTTCTGCTGGACCGCAAGGACGATTTCCACATCGAGTCCATTTCATCCTACGGCAGCCTGCGCCGGGCCAATCTCCGTATCGTGCTGACACCGCCCGAAGATCGGCAGGAGTCCGCCACCCAGCTTCAGTCCCGGATCACCAGTGCGCTGCCCGAGATCGCCGGCGTGCGGTGGAGGCCCGGCCGGATGCGCCGCTATGGTGGTGGGCAGTCGGGCGTGGACGTCGAACTCCGCGGTGACAACATGGCGGTACTTTCCAACATCGCCGAGGAAATCCGTACCCGCATGGAGGTCATCCCTGGGTTGAAGGACGTGGACACCAGCTTGGAACGGGGGGACGAGGAGATCCAGGTGCAGGTCGACCGGGCCATGGCCCAGACCTATGGCATATCGCCGCGCCAGGCGGCGCGGACGGTCCAGGCGGCGCTGAGCAGCCGCGCCAGGGGGAAGTTCAAGGCCGACGACCGGGAGGTAGACATCCTGCTGCACCTCGAGGAAGAGGACCGGGCCAGCATGGCCAAGCTGCAGAACATGACCTTCGACCGGGCGGAAGGCGGCATGATTCCCATGGCGAACCTGGCCAGTTTCACGCGACAGAAGGGCCCCGACTCCATCCGGCGGGAGGACCGGGAATCCCAGGTGGAAGTGGGCGGCAACATCACGGGGACCGGCTCCCGCAGGGTCAACACACAGGTGACGGAGATGATGGAGCAGATGGAACTGCCTCCCGGCTACTCCTGGAACATGGGGCGCAACTTCAACATGATGCGGGAATCCCAGAGCGAGTTCCTCTTCGCCATCATGCTGTCCGTGATCCTCATCTACCTGATCATGGCGGCCATATCGGAGTCCTTCATCCAGCCCTTCACGATCCTGTTGTCGGTGCTCTGCGGACTGGTGGGCGCCTTTATCGTGTTCTACCTGTCGGGGACGACGCTGAACACGAACTCTTACCTGGGCATCATCGTGCTGGCGGGGCTGGCGGTGAATAACGCCATCGTGCTCATCGACCACGTGAACCATTTGCGCAAAGAAGGCATGACGCGCACCGAGGCTCTTCTCCGCGGCGGCCGGCACCGGCTGCGGCCGATCCTGATGACGTCGCTGACGACCATCTTTGGCCTGCTGCCCATGGTGGCCCCCCTCCTCTTCCCCGAGTTCTTCGGTCCGGTGGAAGACCGCGGCGCCAACCAGTGGGGCCCGGTCAGCCTGGCCCTGGTGGGCGGCCTGACCACGTCCGGCATCCTGACGCTCATCCTGCTGCCGACGGTCTACACCATCTTCGAAGACCTGAGCAACTGGGTCACCTCGAGCGTGAAGCGGGCCTGGGCGTAAGCTTGAGGAGGTAGCGCGCAGACACAGTCTGAGCGCAGTTGTGAGTGCGGTAGCGCGCAGCCGCGCGGGTACATTAGTACTGCTGCGCGAGTGCAGTCTGAAATAGCGGTGCCCGGTCAGGAGACGAGCACTTAAAAGAAAAACGCCCGGACCTGGAATCGTTGAAACCAGGGCCGGGCGTTTTCTATGTACACTTCGAAATTACGCTTAAAGTGCGCTGTTTGTCACGAGCCGCCCACGAGCCGCGCTGGTCTGGCCAGGGGCCAGGCGATCTCGCTGCAGCGCATGAAGACGATCCGCGTACCGTCACATCGCCGAATGGAAGACCCGGTCGTAGACCTGGTGCACGCGGGCGGTGTGTTTCCCGTAGGCTTCCAGCATTCGGCCGGGGCCGGCCTCCCGTTCGTCGAGGGTCGGTCCGGACAGCCCCATCATGCCGGCCAGGACGGCCTGTGCGGCGTGTTCCCGGGGAATCTCGTGGGTCTGGTGGCCCGAGGTCATCTGGATGCGGTTCTCCAGGTCCCGCAGGAAGAGATAGGCTTCGTCCAGGTCGGACGCCTCCTCATCGGACAGGTACCCCTTTTCCGCTAGATCGGCCAGCATCCTGCGTGTGCTCCGTTCCCAGGGCCAACCCTGGGCGCCGGCATACACCAGTTGGAACCCCTGGGCGATGAATTCGATCTCCCGGATGCCGCCTTTCCCCAGCTTGACGTGGTAGTCGCCGCTGCCCCGTTCGATCAACGCCTTCGCGATGCGTTCCCGCATGTGGTTGATATCTTCCAGGATCAGCGGCTGGTCGAGGGCGGGGTAGAACACGAAAGGTTCGATCGTGTCGAGGAACCGGCCGCCGACCTCGCTGCTCCCCGCCGAACACCGGGCCTTCAGCAGCGCCTGGCGCTGCCAGGCCTGCCCCTGGATCTCGTAGTGCCAGCGGTAGCCTTCGATCGAGTTGGCGATGTCGCCGGCCCGTCCCTCCGGGCGAAGGCGAAGATCGACGCGGAACACCTGGCCGTCCGGGGTGAGCCGGCTGATGAGGTCGGTAATGGCCCGGGCGAGCTTGGGGTAGTACTCGTAGGTGGAGGTCCCGTCCTTCTCGGTGCGGCCGTCCGTAGCGTCATAGACGTAAAGCAGATCGATGTCCGAGCTGAAGTTCAGGTCCCGGCCGCCGAGTTTCCCCATGCCGATGACGGCGAAGCCGCTCGGTTTCGATCCTTCGAGCATGGGCCGCCCGTGACGCGCCTGCAGTTTACGGCCGCAGACGTCGTGGGCCGCCTGAAGGCAGAGGTCGGCCACATCCGTGAGCCGTTCCAGGACCGCCGGCGTACCGGACTGCCGCATCAGGTCGCACACGGCGATGCGCAGGTAGGCCTGCTGCTTGAACGTGCGCAGGGGTTTCATGGCCTCGTCCGGCGTTGACGCGCCGTCGAGCATGTCCGCCAGTTGAGCGTCCAGTTCCTCCTCCGGCTGGAGCGTGCGCCATGCATCGCCCGCGAAGGTCTCGAGCAGGAATCCCACGTCCTGGACGAGCGTCGTGGTGAGATACGGGCTGGCCGACAGGATCGTGAGCAGCGCATCCCGGGACGCCGACGGCACGGCCAGGAGATCCAGCAGGGCCGGGATCTCTTCGTCGCCGCTTCGCGTCAGGAGCGTGTGCAGGCTGATGAGGGCCCGGTCCGGTTGAAGGGAGCTTCCCGCCGCCTCCGCCAGGGCCGGAATGAGGTGCTCCGGGGCGCCCGTCGGGGTCAGCCGAGCATCGATCTGTCCCAGCATGCGCCAGGCGTCTTCCGGTTGCTCGAATCCGGAACCGCGCAGGTGGTCGGACACCGCGGCCGGTAACGGCGAGGAAAGGTCAACGCGGTCAATGGTGAAGGTCGTCATGGTCGTGGCCTGTCGTTGTTCAAGGGTGAGGTCGGCCGAGTTCCCCTGGCCTGGTCCGCCACATTCCAACGGCGGCGTCCGGCGAATCCCATGGCGGCGTCCATCAGGAGCCCTGGCCTGGTCCGCCTCAAAAAGACCGCGCCTCCCCGCGTCGAAACGGAGGAGGCGCGCGTTACGATGAAACGCTACAGCCCTGCGATCTGAACTAGATATCGTAGTAGAGACCGAACTCCCACGGGTGCGGACGCAGGCGAATCTGGTCCAGCTCGTTCTCCCGCTTGTAATCGAGGTAGGTCTCGACCAGGTCCGGCGTGAACACGTCGCCCTTGAGGAGGTAGTCGTGATCGTCTTCCAGGGCGTCCAGCGCCTCGCCGAGGTCCTGCGGCGTGTGGGCCACTTCCGCGGCCTGTTCCGGCTCGAGATCGTAGAGGTCGAGGTCGATCGGTTCCGGCGGCTCGATCCGGTTCTCGATTCCGTCCAGCCCGGCCATCATCATGGCCGTGAAGGCCAGATAGGGATTGGCACCCGGATCCGGCGTGCGGAACTCGATCCGCTTGGCCTTCTCGCTCTTCGAATACATGGGGATCCGCACGCAGGCGCTTCTGTTGCGCTGCGAGTAGATCAGGTTGATCGGCGCTTCGTAACCCGGGACGAGCCTCCGGTAGGAGTTCGTCGTCGGCGCGGCGAAGGCCAGCACGGAGGCGCAGTGATGGAGCAGGCCGCCGATGTAGTGCCGGGCCATGTCGCTCAGGTCGGCGTACGTGCCCGCCTCGAAGAAGAGGTTCTTGCCTTCCTTCCAGAGGCTCTGGTGCACGTGCATGCCCGAACCGTTGTCTTCGAAGATCGGCTTCGGCATAAAGGTCACCGTCTTGCCCGCCTGCCGGGCGACGTTCTTGACGATGTACTTGTACATGAGCAGGTCGTCGGACATGCGCAGCAGCGTGTTGAAGCGGATGTCGATCTCGGCCTGCCCCGCCGTGCCCACCTCGTGGTGGTGCACTTCCGACTCGATGCCCATGCTCCGGAGCGTCAGCACCATGCGCGTGCGAAGGTCCTGGTGGGTGTCGGACGGCGGCACGGGGAAATACCCGCGCTTGTAGGGGATCTTGTTGCCGAGGTTCGGACTCTCGGCGCGTCCCGTGTTCCACCAGCCCTCGCTGGCGTCGATCCGGTGGAAGCTGGCATTCGGCTTCTGGGCGAACCGCACGTCGTCGAAGATGTAGAACTCGGCTTCCGGGCCGAAGTAGGCCGTGTCCGCGATGCCGACGGACTGCATGTAGGCCTCGGCCTTCTGGGCGACGTACCGCGGGTCGCGTGTATACATTTCAAGCGTCACCGGATCCTTTACGTTGCAGACCAGGATCAGCGTTTTCGCCTCCATGAAGGGATCGATCTTGGCCGACAGCGGATCGGGGATCAGAATCATGTCGCTCTTGTCGATGGTCTGGAAACCCCGCACGCTCGAACCGTCGAACCCGACCCCTTCTTCGAAAGTGTCTTCTTCAAGCGTCTCGATCGGCGCCGAGAAATGCTGCCAGGTTCCCGGTACGTCGATGAACCGGTAGTCTACCATTTCCGCGCCCTGGTCTCTTGCAAATGCGATTACGTCAATTGGAGTCACGAGTATTGCTCCTCCCTGTAGATTATTCGATGAATCGATGACCGGGAACCCGGACCCGGATAGGGCCGCCGGATCTCCGCGGCGATTTGCACCTCTTCGTACATGTAGTCACTGGAACAACCTAGCGAATCTAATGTATATGGTTATTGTTTCGCAAGTGTTTCCCCGAAGTTAAATCCTTGTTAATTCACGTTTTTTTATCTGGCGCCTGGCGGACGGTCCGCCGTCATCCGCCCGGTTCGGATACCGCGCATCGTGGCGGTCCGCGGAGCGGTTAACGACGCCGCAATCCCCGGAAAAAGGTATTGACTCGATACCCCTCCGCGCATATAATTAGATAACTGTTTCAGGAGCCGGAAACCCGATGGAGCATGGTGTTTTCCGGGTCATTCAGATGCACGACTTTTCCAGGCATTTCCGACTGAAATCAGCGTTGTACAGACCTGCATGGTTGTGGTGCGGATGCCCGGTGCCGATCGATGCAGAACTTGGGAGAACGCCATACGGGTTACGCGACGGCGAGACGGACCCCGATGGCGGTGTGGTACATCCTGGCGGCCTTCATTGGCGCGCTGATGGGTATCGTCTTCCTGGTCGTGGCCTATCCCGAAGCACTGAGCTCGCTCAGAGGGGGGCCGACGGCCGGAAACGCGGATTCGGCGCAACCGTCCCTGGCGGAAAGTCCGGCATTGTCCGGTCAGCCCGGTTCGGACGGTCAGCCCGGTCGCAGCAGTGCGTTCGGGGAGCCGGGGACCGGTGGCATCGCCGATCCCCGCACGGGATCCCGGCGTTCGCCGGCGGGACTGATCGCCGCCAACGAAGCGATCAGCACGTCCCGCCGCACTTCCATCGTATCCGCGGTGGAGCGGGCGGGGCCGGCCGTCGTGAGCATCGTCGCGACGTTCCAGATGCGGCGGCGCGGGTTCTCCTCGATGTTCGACGATCCCCTGTTCGGCCATTTCGTGGTGCCGCGGCTGTATACACGCGAAGAACCGAACACGGGGTCGGGCGTGATTATCGACGAAGCAGGCTACATCGTCACCAACGCCCACGTGGTACAGCTTGGCGACTTTACGGCCAGGCGGATCCGGGCCGTCCTGACTGACGGCCGAAGCCTGGCCTGCACCCTGGTAGGCGTGGACGTCATGTCGGATCTGGCCGTGCTCCTCGTGGAAGGCGAAGACCTCCCGGTGGCGGCGCTGGGCCGGTCCGACGACATCATGACCGGCGAGTGGGCCATAACCATCGGCAATCCGCTGGGACTGGCCGTGGAGGATGCCCAGCCGGCCGTGGCCGTCGGCGTGGTCAGCGCCCTGGGAAGGAACTTCCGCCGGCAGCAGGGGTCGAGGACGGTCTACCGGGACATGATCCAGACCGACGCGACCATCAATCCGGGCAACAGCGGCGGTCCGCTGGTCAATGCCTTCGGCGAGGTCATCGGCATCAACACGTTCATCCTGTCCGAAAGCGGCGGCTCGGAGGGCGTGGGTTTCGCCATTCCCATCGACCGGGTCCGGCGCGTCGCGGACGAGTTGATCCAGTTCGGCGGAACGAGACGGGGATGGACGGGCCTGTCGGTGATCGACATCACGGAATACGTGGCCCAGGAGTTGAACATCGACAATCGCCTGGGCGTACTGGTGAACGAGATCGATCCGGACAGCCCGGCCGACGTGGCCGGCATCCTGGTCATGGACGTGATCAGGAAGATCAACGGGGAAGTGATCGCCAGCTATCCCGAAGCGCGGGAAGCGCTGTACGGCAGCCTGGTGGGCGATTCCATCGAACTGGAAGTCGAGCGGGACGGCCGCCTCATGCCCCTGGTCCTGCATATCGCCGAGTTGTGAGGAAATGAATGGTACGCGACGGTTGGGTCATGGTCATCCCCCTGGCTGCGCTTGCGGCCGTCAGTGTGGTGATCGGCTACCTGGCCCCCGGTGCGATCTGGATCATACTGGCGTCGGCGTTCGGCGGTCTGGCCCTGTTCGTCGCTTTCTTCTTCCGTGACCCGGCCAGGCAGGTGCCTCCGGGCGACGGTCTGGTGGTTTCCGGCGGCGACGGCAAGGTCGTGACCGTCGAAGAGATTGAGCACGACGCTTTCATCGGCGGACCGGCCACGCAGATCAGCGTGTTCCTGTCCATCGTGGACGTGCACGTCAACCGGATTCCCATCAGCGGCGTGGTCAGACTGCGCCGCCGGATCGAAGGGAAGTTCAAGCTCGCGTTCAAGGACGAGGCCTCGGGCGACAACGCCCAAATGGTCCTGGGCATCGAAGGGAACAAGGGCCGGGTCCTGATCAAGCAGATCGTCGGTTTCGTGGCCCGGCGGATCGTCTGCAATGTCAACGAGGGCGACGAGGTGCGTATGGGCGACCGGTTCGGCCTGATACGCTTCGGATCGAGAGTAGACGTCATCGTGCCGGACGGCGCCGAAATCCGGGTTAAGAACGGAGATCGGGTCCGGGGCGGTGAAACGATTCTGGGAGTACTTAAATGAAAACCTGGATGCGCGTCGCATTACCGAACGTGTTCACGCTGGGCAGCATCTTCTGCGGGGTTTCCGCCATCTTCTATTGTATCGACGGGTTCAACGCCCTGACCGGCGACCCCGGCCGCGCGCCATGGCTCATCATCGCCGCCGCCCTCCTGGACAGCATCGACGGCAAGGTCGCGCGCTTCAGCCAGGGGGCGACCCGGTTCGGCATCGAACTGGATTCCCTGGCGGACGTGATCTCCTTCGGGGTCGCGCCCATAGTCCTTTTGTACACGCTGAAGCCTTTCGGCGAGATCACCTGGGTGCTCTGCCTTCTCTTCCTGATGTGCGGCGCCGTCCGCCTTGCCCGGTACAACGTGATGACACTGCGCCGCGTCGAGCGGATCAACCAGGAGAAGGACGACTTCATGGGTCTGCCGATCCCCGTGGCGGCCATCGCCGTGGCGTCCTACGTCATCTTCTGCTGGGACCGGTGGGAGCAAATGCACCTGGAAGGCCCGTTCATGGGATTCATGCTGGTGCTGTCCATTCTCATGATCAGCCCCCTGCCCTACCGCACGCTGCCTTCCCTCGCCTTCAAGAGCAAGTGGTCCATCCTGAAGCTGATCGCCATCGCCGTGGCCCTGGCGGCCCTGGTCTGGAATCCGCAGCTCACGATCTTCCCCATCGTGCTGCTGTACATCCTCTCCGGCATCGCGGCCTGGGGCGTGCACATGGTCCGTCACGACGAGGACGTGGCGCTATCCGTGGAAGAGTAAGGGAGTCCGTCCATGGCACAGCGTAAAGGGATGGGCCTGCTGGTGTTCTACATCCTGGTAGGCGCCATCGTCGGCGGAGTAGTCGGTGAGTTGATCGGACTCCTGTTCGGTTACTTCATGCCCGGCAGCATGGTGGAGAAGTTCTTCCTCGAAGCCTTCGTCTATACCTTCCCGCCCGTCACGCTGCCGCTCGTCATACTCTCCGTCACCTTCGGCTTCACGGTCAAGGTGAACGTCATCAGCCTCCTCGGGATCGGTTTCGCCACCTATTACTATCGCTGGTACTAGCCCCCTGACGAGATGACGAAACCACTTTCCGGCAGCATCCATTCATTCCGAAATCTCCTGCCCTCGACTCACAAGCACCAGCGTCGTTCATCCTGGCGGTTCGTATGGCAGCCGATCGTGGTTGCGGTCGTCGTTGCCGTCGTCGCGGTGATGCTCTGGAGTGGCCGGGGCACCGCAGGCCTGAGTCACGCTGCCGCGAGATCTGCCGAACCGGACTATGCCGGCATAGACCCCGGGGTACAGGACGACGCCGGCGATCTTGACCGAAATAGCCGCGCCGCCGCGCAACCCGACAGTTTCGCTTTCGACCGGTACGAAATCGACATCGGCCCGGCGGTCCGGCAGACGGTGCTGACGGGATACCTGCTGGGAGGTGAAGTGTCGGATTTGGCCGTGGTGTCGGTCGAGGAAGACGGCGGTCGCTGCCTGCGTATCTATGCGTTCGAAGGCGGACCGGATGAAGGTGGATCTGAGACCACCGGACTAGAAGAAAGGCATTCTGCCCCGGAGGCAATGGGAACCTGGGCGTTGCGGATGGATACGCGCCTGCGTCCGGGCGTGACCTTCGTCGACGTAGCCCGCATCGATGGCCGCGATCGCCTGATTACCGGCGAACCGGGGCGGCTCAACGTGTGGGATCCCGGTTCGGACACGGAGGACGAACTCGTGTCCATCGCGACCGCCACGGCCGGATTCGAAACGCCCCATGATAGTGAGGTGCCGCACGTGGATATCACCCGGGATGTGAACGGCGATGGCCGGATCGACCTGGTCGTTCCCGGTGATAGTGGTTTCCATGTTTTCGTCCAATTGGAAGGTGGTGTCTTCGCCAATCCGGTGGAAATGGGTCCTCCGCCCAACCTGGATCCGATTCTGGGCGCCGACGGTTACCGGTACGACCCCTGGAGCGTGAGCCGGATCCACGAATTCGATTGCAACGGCGACGTCCGTGTCGACCTGGTGGCCTGGAGCGGCGATCAATTCGAAGCGCATATCCAGGACAGCCAGGAACTCTTCGGCCCCAAACCGTTGGCTTTCACCACCGACGTGCGATTCGACACCGACGAGGTTACCTCGCTTGCCGACGGGGAAATGACGGGCCGCGCACTTCACTCGTTCGACGACCTGAACGGCGACGGCGTCACCGACATGGTGGTGTACGTCCTCGAGGGAGCGCGGATCAAAGACAAACGATCCAGTTACGAAGTGTATTATGGCGCGCGCGGAGCTGATGGCGCGGGCGGACCTGATGGCGTGGGCGGAGTTGATGGCGCGGGCGGAGTCGGCGGTGCGGGCGGAGTCGATGACGCGGGCGCAGTCGGCAGTGGTGTTTCCGGAGCGCGCGGTTCCGGCAGCCCTGGTTCCGGCAGCCCTATTCAGTTCGCGGCCAGTCCGGATGTATCGATCCGATCTGAAGACCACGTCCAGCTCGCCATGGACCGCCGCGATCTCAACGGGGACGGCGAAGGCGACCTGGTCGTCACCTCGATCGATAAAAAGTATCTCGAAGGCGGCCTCTTCAAGCGGATCAAGGGTTTCATGGGAGATGACGTCTGGCTGAATCTCGACTTCTACCGGATACGCGGCGGCCGCATCCCGGACCAAGTCACGGCCACGCGGCGCATCCAGCTGGACGGTGCCCCGAGTCCGCGGGAGCCGGGCTGGGTTCCCCTGGCCGTCGTGCTGCAGGGCGGGAAGCATGTGCTTCGCAAAGACCACACAGCATACCCGCGCGCGTTCAACAAGAACCTGTTCATCGGGGACGTGACGGGAGACGGCCGCGCCGACCTGCTTATCGAGTGGACCCATCGTGAACTGCACGTGTACGCCGGCGTGTCCGGCCCGGAACTGTTCGCCGACGAGCCGAGGAAGGTGGCGGTCGAATTGCCCAATGACGAGGAATATGCCTGGATGACGGACCTCAACCGGGACGGCAGGCAGGACATCGTCATGCACCATCCGTTTACGAAACGGGACGCACACGGGGCGCCGATGGAACCGCCGGGCACCGAACCGCATCGGGTAATCCTGCTGATTGCGCGATGAAGGGCTGACGGGACATATAGTACAGCGCAACACTGGTTGACCGTTCAGGAGTGAGACTTGGAATCCCTTAACGAAATGACGGCCTACGAACTGGCGCCGCGGATCAAGTCCGGCGAGATGACCGCGGAAGAGGTGGCCAGGGAAGTTCTCCGCCTGATCGACGAGAAGGACCCCGCCATCAACGCCTATCTCGCGGTCGACCGGGAGTCGGTGGTCGAAGACGCGCGGAAAGTGGACCGTAAAATCGCCGCCGGCGAAGCCACCGGCCCGCTGGCCGGCGTGCCCATCGCCATTAAGGACGCCATCTGCACGAAGGGCCTGGAAACCACCTGTGCTTCCCGGATCCTCGAGGGGTTCGTACCGCCCTACGACGCCACGGTCATCGCCCGGCTGCGCGCGGCGGACGCCGTGATCGTCGGCAAGACCAACATGGACCAGTTCGGCATGGGGTCTTCCAACGAGAACTCCGGGTTCGACATCTGCCGGAATCCCCTGGACACTTCCCGCGTACCGGGCGGTTCGAGCGGGGGCTCCGCCGCGGCCCTGGCGGCGGGCACGGCGGTCCTGGCCCTGGGTGAGGACACGGGCGGATCAATCCGCCAGCCCGCGGCCTTCTGCGGCGTCGTGGGACTCAAGCCCACTTACGGTCGGGTTTCCCGCTTCGGCATCATCGCCTACGGGTCGTCCTTCGACCAGGTCGGTCCCATGGCGCGGAACGTGGAAGACTGCGCGCGGCTACTGGGCGTCATCGCGGGCCACGACCCCATGGATACCACGTCGGCATCGGAAGCGGTACCGGATTACACGGCCACCCTGAAACAGGACATCGCGGGCCTGCGCATCGGCGTGCCCGATGAATACATGGCCGAGGGCCTCGACGCATCCGTGAAGGAGAGCGTAAGCCGGGCGATCGAACGCATGGAATCGCTCGGTGCCCGCGTGGAAAGCGTCCGCCTGCCCCACACCGAGTACGCCGTGGCCGCCTACTACATCCTGGTCACCGCCGAAGCCTCCTCCAACCTGGCCCGATATGACGGGGTGAAGTACGGGTACCGGGGCGAAGATGGCGGCGCGTCAGGCGCAGGTGAAGAAGGAGGAGCGCCCGGCTCGCAGTCGCGCGCGCCCGATGACCGGCTGGACGATATGTACGGTTCGACCCGAAGCGGGGGATTCGGCCTGGAGGTCAAGCGCCGCATCATGCTCGGCACCTACGTACTGAGCGCCGGCTACTACGACGCCTACTACGACAAGGCCCAGCGCGTGCGGACGCTGATTAAGGGCGACTTTGACCAGGCCTTCGAAAAGGTCGATCTCATTGTGGCGCCCACAACCCCCACTACCGCCTTCCGTGTCGGCGAGAAGATCGGCGATCCCCTCCAGATGTACCTGTCCGACATCTACACCGTGCCCATCAACCTCGCCGGCGTGTCGGCCATCTCCCTGCCCTGCGGCAAGGACCCCGACGGCATGCCCATCGGCCTGCAGATCATCGGGCCCCACTTCGGCGAGGAGCGGATCCTGAGGGCGGCCTTCGCCTTCGAGGAGGCGACGGGGTCATGAATGGCGGGAAACGGAATCGCGCGGACTTAAGCGACGCGGACTTAAGCGACGCGGAACGAGGTTCGGAGGCGACAAGGTCGTGAACTACGAAGCGGTAATCGGGCTGGAAGTGCACGCCCAGCTCCTGACGAATTCGAAGATCTTCTGCGGATGCCCCGTGGCCTTCGGCGGCGAACCGAATACCCGCGTCTGCCCCATCTGCCTCGGCATGCCCGGCGTCCTGCCCGTCCTGAACCGCTGCGCCGTCGAGTACACGATCCGCATGGCGCTGGCCGTGGACGGCCGCGTGGCCGAGACCAGCGCCTTCGCCCGCAAGAACTACTTCTATCCGGACCTGCCCAAGGGTTACCAGATCTCGCAGTACGACCGGGCGGGAGAACCCATCTCCCTTCACGGCGGCATCGAGATCGCGGGCGAAGACGGCCCCCGTTTCGTCCGGCTCCGGCGGATCCACCTGGAGGAAGAAGCCGGCAAGTCCATCCACAACGAACCCGGGTACGATCCGGACCTGAGCTACATCGACTTCAACCGTACGGGCGTCCCCCTAATGGAGATCGTCAGCGAGCCCGACATCCGCAGCCCCCGCGAAGCCTCGGCCTACCTCGCCCGACTGCGGCAGATCCTGCAGTACATCGGCGTCTGCGACGGCAACATGGATGAGGGCAGCCTGCGATGCGACGCCAATGTGTCCATCCGAAATCCCGGCGATCCCCTGGGCGAACTCGTAGAGATCAAGAACATGAACTCCATGCGGTCCATGGAACGGGCGCTGGAGTTCGAGATCGAACGGCAGGCCGAAGTGCTCGACGACGGCGGGCGGGTCGTCCGCCAGACCCGGTTGTGGGATGAAGAAAAACGGGAGACCTTCCCCATGCGGTCGAAGGAGGAGGCCCACGACTACCGGTACTTCCCCGATCCTGACCTCGTCACCGTCGAAATCGCCCGATCCTGGGTGGATGAGATCGGCGAAGACCTCCCCGAACTCCCAGACGTGCGCATGCGGCGATTCGTCGAAGACTACGGACTGCCCCTGGACATGGCGCGGCAGCTGACGGAGAACAGGGCCCGGGCCGACTACTTCGAAGCCTGCGTCGGCCAGGTAGCCGGCGATGCGGCTGGCGATGCAGCCGATCAGGTCTCCGGCGGAGCGGATGGCCAAGCATCAGGCGAAGCGGCTGGCCAGGCGTCGGGCGAAGCACGCACGGTAAGCAACTGGATGCTCAGCGAGCTACTTCGCGTCCAGCACGAGAACCGCATGGACCAGCAAACCCTGGAAGAACGTATTCCGCCCGATCACCTCGCCCAGCTTCTCGGACACATCAAGGGAGGCAAGATCAGCGGGAAGATCGGCAAGGACGTCCTCGACATCATGGCCGAATCCGGCAAGACGCCCGCCACGGTCATCGAGGAGCAGGGCCTCGTGCAGATCTCGGACACCGGCGAGCTCGAGGGCGTCGTCGACGGTATCCTCGCCGAACATCCCAACGACGTGGCCGACTACCGGGCCGGCAAGACCAAGCTCCTGGGCTTCTTCATGGGCCAGGTCATGCGTGCGACCCAGGGCAAGGCGAACCCGAAGATGGTGAACGAGTTGTTGCGGAAGAAGCTGGCGGAAGGTTGAGACCGTTCACCAGAATCAACCGGAATCCCTTATCTTCAGCAGGCCCTCGACGCGGCCGAGTCGTCCGTTCATGTCGTGCATTTCTTCCCGGATGGATGTAACTTCCTTGCGAACGGACACGATCTCTTCCTTTAACTCCTCCTTGACTGCCTTCAATTCTTGCCTCAGTTCGCTGCTGATGGCTTTGGTCTGCTTCCAGAAGAAGATGAAGGCCGTCAGTAGCGTAACGGGTGTCAGAAGAAGCTGGGCGAGTTCCATCATGATCTTTCCTCCTAATAGATAGGGAACGCAGTCCGGCGGTCGTTCCAGGTCCTTTCGTTATACTGTTTTACTTTATTGGCTGTTGTTACTCCTTGCTTGATCGTCCGATATCGGAGGTCTTCAGCAAGCCCTCGACACGGCTGAGGCGTCCGTTCATGTCGTGCATTTCTTCCTGGATGGAAGCAACATCCTTGCGAATCGATGTTGTTTCTTCCCTGAACGCCTCCTTCAATTCTCTCATATCAGTTTTCAGTTCTGTTTTCAATTCCCTCAAATCTGACTTCAATTCTCGCCTCAGTTCTTCTCTGCCGGTTTTGGCCTGCTTCCAGAAGAAAATGAATGCCATCAACAAAGTGGTTGGTGTAACAAGAAGCTGTGCGAGTTCCATGTTCAAATTACGCCCATGCAGTTCGGGTGAATGGTCTCAGTCGCGCTTCGAATCGATGTGAGCGACCAACGCTCCATTACGAATCAGTCGAAGAAAACGCAGCAAATCTGGAAACAATCGTGCGAAAATGGAATTTTTTGTGCGGGGTTGCGTAACTGAGTCGACTGCTGTGCGGATTCAGAAAACGGTAGAAGACGCGTGAATTGTCGCGGGAGAAACAGAATAGGCACCACTGGACCCGGCAGAGAGAATCGCCGAATGGGTCACGAGACGATCTTGATTCGTGTATACATTGTGAATACCTTGTTTAACGCATCCCTGTTTTCCGCATCCTGGGATCAGAATGATCGAAAGTACCCGGCTTCACCACATTTCAGCGAGGATCTCATGTCCCCTGAACAAGCCCTTGAAAAACGCCAGCAGCTAATGCGTGACGGTTTCTGCGTGGTCGACGATATTCTCGGTAAATCCTTCCTTCAGGAACTTCGAATCGAGACCGAGCGCATGATGGAAGACTGGGTGCCGCCACCCGATGTCAAGTACCAGGGCCAGCACGTCACGGCACAGGGGACTGAGAACCCGACCATTCAGAAGCTGCTCGACTGGCCCGCCACGCGGCGCGCCCTTGAACAGATGGGTCTGGGTGACTTCGCCAGCACCGGTGGAGTCATCCTCCTCACCAAGGATCCCGGAGAACCGGCACTGTACTGGCACCAGGACTGGATGCGGTGGAACGATCCGATGAGTTGCTCGCCCTGGCCGCAGATCATCTTCGTGTCCTACTATCTGAGCGATACATCGCGAGAAAACGGATGCCTGAAGATCATCCCGGGCACCCACCTTAAGCGCATCCCGCTGCACGACCAGCTGGTGCCGGCTCACGAACAGGGCGCCCGGTTCATTGCCGAAGACCATCCCACCATGTTCAGCGACCACCCGGACCAGGTCGAGGTCTGCGTCAAGGCCGGTGACCTGGTACTGGCCGATGCCCGTGTGCTGCACTCGGCGCATCGGAACCTGACCGACGAGCGCCGCACCCTGGTGCTGGCCTGGCACAGACGCCCCGACACCGTGCCCGCCTATTGGACCGATCCGGTGCCGTCCATCATCACCGAACGCGACCCCGAGGCGGAATATACCGGCTCAAGGATTCCAGGTGAGCTATTGCGGTAGGCAGGAAGTAAGTCAGTTGGATAGGCGGGAAACTCGAATAACGCAGGAATCTCGATAAAGGAAGGAAACTCGGAAAAGGAAGGAAACTCGGAAACTCGAAGATAACGTAGGCTTACCCTACTGAAGATGAGAGAACGGGGCCCGGGCCGACAACATCGAAGCCTGCGACATCGCCAGAATCCTCACCGAACACCCCGACAACGTGGCCGACTACCGGACGGGCAAGACCAAGCTCCTGGGCTTCTTCATGGGACAGGTCATGCGCGGGACCCAGGGCAAGGCTAACCCGAAGTTGGTGAACGAGTTGTTGCGGAAGAAGCCGGCTGAAGGTTGAGACTGCTAAACACTGGCTAAACTAAAAGTGCGAACCAGTGCTGCGAGCCGTCCCCACTCGGATCTTGAATGAAGTCGGGCTCGTTAAACCTGGGATGGCTTTTCAAGTTAGGCGCCTTAATCCGACTTCCATCGCTCCCATCCCTGGTGTTCGTGCGTACAACCAAAGTCCCGGGGATGGAAAACCTCGGCGAGGATTTCAGCCGATTCCACCAGGCGCGGTCCCGGACGGTTGAAATACTGGTTGCCATCGGTGAGGAATACCTGCCCCTTCTGTACAGCTCGCAGCTGAGACCACGCAGACTGTCGGGTGAGCGCAGGCAATTCGCTTCGCATCCGGGACATTGAAAATCCACAGGGCATCAGGATGATGATATCCGGTTGGGCTTCCACTACGGCGTCCCACGCCAGATAGGGAGAATGCGCTCCGCTCGTGGTGAAGAGGTTCTGGCCACCGGCGATTTCTACCAGTTCGGGGATCCAATTGCCAGCGGCCATGAGCGGTTCAAACCACTCAATACAGGCCACCCGTGGACGGTGGTTAATCTCGCGGGTGCGGGCTGCTATTTTGTGTAGCCGATCCTTTAGTTGAGCCACGAGCGCACAACTTTTATCTCCAAGCCCGAGAGCCGTTCCCACCCGTTCGATGTCGCGCCAGACATCGGTCAGGGCGTTGGGTTCCAGTGATAAAATGGTCGGCTGAGAATGCACCAGCTGGCAGGCTGCTTCCTGGACGTCTTTGAGGCTGACAGCGCAGACGTCGCACTGCGACTGTGTCACCAACAAATCCGGTGCCAATTCGTCGAGCTGATCGGCATCTACCCGGTATACCGAGGTGGCTTCCTGCAAGATGGCTTTGACCCGCTGGTCTATCTGGTACGAGGTGCCGTCCGGGTCGAATTTAGGGGCTGTGCAGATGGGCAGGTTGACGACGGTGGCAGGGTAATCGCATTCGTGGGAACGGCCGACAAGGCGTTCGCCACCACCGATGGCACAGATAATCTCAGTGCTGCTGGGTAGAAGAGAAATAACGCGGTCCATGAATAGAACTCCGTCCTCAATTTAGCATTTATAGTTCACGCCGGGCTGTTTTGCGATTTGATCGGGTGCAGCGATTTGCATTTTGTTCAGGTGCGGCTTTACCGGTTGTGTCGACCGTGCCGGATGTGTCGGCTGTGCCGATTTGTAGAATGGTGATGGATGAGGCCAGTACGCCGATAGGGGTGGTGCCGGTTATTCTGCATGCGTCAGGGCCACAGGTCGTCGTTGGCCAGTAGATTGGAGAAACTCTGAAACGGCAGGATTTCGATGTTGTCCTCGGTGCGCAGTTCCGGTCCTTCGGGATAGACAATAATCCTCCGGCACAGGCCATCCAGGTCGGCAACTGCTCTCAATCCAATGCACCAGGTTCTTGTATACGTACCGCCGGATTTTACTTCGATCGCGACAAAAGCGCCCTCACGTTTAAGCAGAAAATCCACTTCTGTCCGGTTCCGTGCGGCGGTCGCCCAGTAGTACCATTCGTCGCATAGGTCTCGATAATCTATGTATGATCGGATCAATTGTGCGACTAGTCCTTCGAACAAAGCGCCGCGTTCTTCCGGGGCAGGCGGTCCCTTCTGGTTTTTAATCGCACGCACGATGCCCGGATCGCACCAGTACCATTTGGGCAGCTTCCTTTCCCGCGCACGTAGTTTACCCTCGAACGCCGGCAACCGGAAGCACATTAGCGTCTCCTCGAGGATTTCCAGGTAATTGGTCACTGTCGGCCGTGCCACCTGCGCTTCCCTGGCTATGTTGTTGGCGTTCATTGCCCGAGCGTGAAATAGCGCCGCAACCGGAAGAAACCGTGCGAAGGCGGGGAGGTTGCGCACCAACGCCTCGGATTGGATCTCCTCCCTGAGATACATATGCGTGTAAGCGGTGAGCGTCTCCGATTTGTCCTCCGAATCCCACACAATGGGCAACAAGCCGTTTTGCAATGCGTCTTCGAGGTCGAAACAGTCACCCAGTTCCCCGGGTACGAAGGGGTGCATTGCACGGCGCGAAGCCCGTCCCGCCAGCAGATTGACGCCCGCCCGTTTCAGTTTCCTCGCGCTTGATCCGCACAGAACAAAACGCATTTTTCGTTCTTCGATGAAACGATGCACTTCATTGAGCAGTGCGGGGAGTCGTTGTATTTCGTCCAGTACCACCCACCGATCTACCGAAACGGCGCGCAGTTCTTCCGCTAAAAGCCCTGGATTCGCAAGCAGGCGCTGATACGTATCCTCGGAAAGCAGATCGACAACATGCGCATCTGGAAACGCCTCGCGCAGATACGTGCTCTTTCCTACGCCTCGCGGTCCGAGTAAAAAGAAACTTTTCTGGGGCGCTTCGAATATCCGGAAGATTGACATTTGTATACCTAGTCATAAATTTTCATAGTTATATTATAATAAGATATACAAATTACACAGTATGTCAAGTCGTGTGGATGTTCAATGGTTTTCGAAGGTAAAGAAAACCGGATTTGAGTTTAATTGCAGAGATTTACATACGGGATATGACTTCCTAAGCACCTGGTTGAATGTTTTCATTTCCTTGACAATCCGTAACCTATCGGCACTTTCTGGTCGTGGTGTCCGTAGTCGTTAGGTAGTTCATACTCGGACAAGATTCATCCACTTGGTTTCTATAGATCCGCACTGAGAGAATGGTTGAAATGAGCCGCAGTAAGAAGAAAGCGAGACTTTCTCTATATGAGCATGGCAACGACAGATGCCCGATCTGTTTAGCGACGTTTTCTGAAAGGGACGTTGAAGAAGGAATTACAGTAACGCTTGAACACGTCCCACCAAGGTCTGTCGCGCCTGAGATTAGTCTCGGCATGTGTCTGACTTGTGTAGATTGTAATAACGATGCCGGCGGTGGCGTTGACCAAGCAGCTGCGAAACTCATTGGCCGACAAAAAGCACGGGTGGATATACAGGGATTCCCGCATACAGCATACTTCGGGCAAGATGGAAGCATCAAAATCCGAGGTCGCCCTGAGATATCTGAAGAGTCCTTTGTGAAGGCGTTTGAAGCAGGTGAGACATTCAATGTTTCCTATCATCCTCCACAAATCAGATACGCGAACGTCAGTTGGCTTAAATCTGCATATTTGACGGTGTTCTCATTGCTGGGCAGGTGCGGATATATCTATGCCGAGGGGAGCGCTATCCGTCAGGTCCGAGAACAGATACTAAAACCCACTGAAGATATCATTTGTAATTATGCAATGAAGACCGAGAACCAGGGTGGACCGGACGGAGTTCTAATGAATCGAAAGAAACGTCCATGTTGGGCAGTTAAAATGGGTCAGTATGTAGTCTTACTTCCGAGTAGTAGGGATGACTCGTTTTACAGGCTGACCAAGGTATTTGGCGAAGGTAATGGCGAACTTGGCGATGGACCGCTGTTTTTTCCGTCGAAGTTTGGCAAGAACATAGCGACATCTGTGGAAATTCGTGACGCTGACGGTGTAGAGAAGGCAGTGGGAGCGGATCTATTTGGAAGAAATGGCGAGATTAGTAGTGGGGGAAAGTCATTTCCTTTCGTTGTTGTAGACTACAATCGACAGTACGTATCGGTCTTATTTACGTCTTGGCTAAACTAACAAGGTTTCATACTGATACGGATTACAAGTGACTCTCCGATGAAACTCAAATGAGCAACTCCGACCTTAACTGGATCACCAATTACATCTGGGGAATCGCCGACGATGTGCTTCGCGACCTATACGTCCGGGGTAAATATCGCGACGTCATTCTTCCTATGACGGTGCTCCGCCGGCTGGATGCGGTGTTGGAGTACACGAAAAAGGAAGTCCTCGAAACCAGGAATTTGCTCGACGACCAGGGCATCATTGATCAGGATTTTGCCCTTCGCCAGGCTGCCGGGCAGGAATTCTACAATACCTCGAAGTTCACCCTGCGCGACCTGCGCGCCCGAGCCAATCGTCAGCAGTTGACGGCCGACTTCACGGCCTACCTTGACGGGTTCTCGCCTAACGTTCAGGAAATCCTGGAGAACTTCGAGTTCCGCAACCAGATTTCCCGCCTGTCCCGCGCCGACTCCCTCGGCACATTGATCGAGAAACTCACCTCGTCCGAGATCAACCTGAGTCCCGACCCCGTAATGAACACCGACGGTACGGTTCGGCATCCCGGTCTGGACAACCACGGCATGGGTACGATCTTCGAAGAACTGATCCGGCGTTTTAACGAGGAGAACAACGAGGAGGCTGGGGAACACTGGACTCCACGGGACGCCGTGAAGCTGATGGCCAGGCTGGTCTTCCTTCCCGTCGCGGACCAGATCCAGTCATCCACCTATCTGCTCTACGACGGTGCCTGTGGAACGGGCGGCATGCTGACCGTGGCCGAAGACACCCTGAGGGAACTGGCCGAAGAACGCGGCAAGCAGGTTTCCACCCACTTGTACGGACAGGAGATCAACGCCGAAACCTATGCCATCTGCAAGGCGGATCTTCTGCTCAAGGGTGGTGGTGAAGCCGCCGACAATATCGTGGGCGGGCCCGAACACTCCACCCTCTCCAACGACGCGTTCCCTTCACGGGAATTCGACTTTATGCTCTCCAATCCGCCCTACGGTAAGAGTTGGAAGACCGACCTGGACCGCATGGGCGGTAAGAAGGAAGTGCGGGACCCGCGTTTCGTAATCGAACACGGTGACGATCCGGAATACTCGCTGGTTACCCGTTCCAGCGATGGCCAGATGCTGTTCCTCGCCAACAAGCTGTCCAAGATGAAGAAGGACACGCCACTCGGAAGCCGCATCGCCGAGGTACACAACGGCAGTTCCCTCTTCACCGGCGACGCGGGACAGGGTGAAAGCAACATCCGCCGTTGGATCATCGAGAACGACTGGCTCGAGGCCATCGTTGCCTTGCCGCTCAATATGTTCTACAACACCGGCATCGCGACCTACGTCTGGGTCCTCACCAACCGCAAGCCCGAGCACCGCCAGGGCAAAATTCAACTGATCGACGCAACGAAGTGGTTCCAGCCCTTGCGCAAGAATCTTGGCAACAAGAATTGCGAACTTGGGGAAGAGGAAATCACCCGAATCTGCGAGACTTTCCTGGCATTTGAAGAAACCGAGGAAAGCAAAATCTTCGACAACGCCGCATTTGGGTACTGGAAAGTGACTGTGGACCGGCCCCTCCGCATTGAAGGTGCCGATCCAAACAGGGCTTACAAGGCCGCCGAGATCAAGAAGATGAAAGAAGACGGCAAGCGCAGCGAAGACGGTACGCCGGTTATCCGGAAGATTCACAAGAAAGGTACCGAAGCCTATCCTTTGCGTGGATTGTTCGAGTCCACAGTCGATGGTCGACCCGAAGTGGTGGAATACGAACCCGATACCGACCTTCGTGATACCGAGCAGATCCCTCTTCAGGAACAAGGTGGTATCGAAGCGTTCATGAAGAGAGAGGTTGTGCCGTTTGCAACCGATGCGTGGTATCAATCCGAAAGCGTGCGGATCGGGTACGAAGTCAGTTTTACGCGGTACTTTTACAAGCCAAAGCCCATGCGTACATTGGAAGAGATCAGGGCGGACATTTTGGCTGTGGAGAAGGAGACGGAGGGGTTGTTGGAGGAGATTATCGGTGGAGGTATGAATTGAAAGAAATTAGGGGTGACGCCAAGAATCTCAGGTCGCTACTGAGTGGTGCTAAGTTCGCGATCGACTATTACCAACGTGAGTACCGTTGGGAAAACAAACAAGTCTCAGAACTGATAGAGGATCTTACCGAGAAATTTGGTGACAGCCATGAGCCCAACAACGAGAGAAGTGCTGTTGAGGGCTACGGACACTACTTCCTAGGTTCAATCATAATCAGCGATAAGGACGGACATAAATTCATCATTGATGGTCAGCAACGATTGACGACGCTCTCACTTTTACTGGTTTATCTTTACCGCCAATTAAATGACGACGAACAGAAAGCCCAACTTTCGGATTTGATTTTCTCACAGAGATTTGGAAAACGCTCGTTTAACATCGATGTCGAGGAACGAACTGCATGTATGGAAGCACTGTTTACAGGGTCAACGTTCGATGAAACCGACCAACCCGAATCAGTAGTCAATATCCTGAATCGATACCAGGATGTGGAGGATCTCTTCCCAGTCGATCTAACCTCGGATGCGCTACCGTATTTTACAGATTGGCTGATTGAAAACGTCCATCTGGTGGAAATTACCGCATATTCCGATGCGGATGCCTATACAATCTTCGAGACTATGAACGACCGCGGCCTTTCACTAACACCGACCGATATGTTGAAGGGCTATCTCCTCGCAAACATTACAGATACCAGTCGTCGGAATACCGCAAGCAACATCTGGAGAAATAGAATATCCGAATTACAGGATCTCGGTAAGGAAGAGGAGGCAGACGCAATCAAGGCATGGCTACGCAGTCAGTACGCCAGGAACATCCGAGAACGAAGACGTGGAGCGGAGCCGCGAGATTTTGACCTGATCGGAACCGAATTCCACCGTTGGGTAAGGGATTGCGAGGAACTACTTGAACTGACGTCAAGTAACGAATTCGGTCGGTTTATCGAGCAGGATTTCGATTTCTACACTCGCTGGTACATACGGATACGCAAAGCGGCAGAATCGCTAACTGAAGGTTTAGAAGCAATTCATTACTGCGCACAGAACAATTTTACGCTCCAGTATCCTGTTCTCCTGGCTACTCTGCGTCGTGAAGACACAGACCACGATATACGACGTAAGCTGCAGGTTGTATCCGCTTTCCTTGATATACTGGTTGCAAGGCGTGTGTGGAACTGGCGGGCGATTGATTACTCCACTATGCAGTATGCAATGTTCCTGGTTATGCGAGATATACGAGGAAAGAGCGTTCAAGAGCTGGTGCCCCTTCTGAGTAAACGCCTGGCGGACGAGGCCGACGTATTCGCCTCCAACGAGGGGTTCAGATTACACGGGACAAACGGTCGTCAGATCCATCGAATACTCGCCCGTTTGACTGACTATCTGGAAACTCAGTCGGGTCGACCTTCGCGTTTCCACGAGTATATTCACAGAAGAGGTAAGGACGGATACGAAGTGGAACATATTTGGGCAAATCATCCGAAGCGTCACGACGATGAGTTCTCCCATCCTGCTGATTTTGCCGAATACCGTAACCGGATTGGCGGCCTTTTGCTCCTTCAGAAAAGTTTTAACCAAAGCTATGGCGACATGACTTACGGTAGAAAGCGGAAGCATTACATCAAGCAGAATCTACTGGCGCAAAGCCTTCACGAGGACGCGTACGACCGCGATCCAGGATTCAAGCAATTTATTGATGGAAGTGGGCTACCGTTTCAACCTCACGAGCAGTTCAAGAAGGCTGACCTGGATGCACGGCAGGTTCTTTATCTGCGTATTGCGGAAAGGATCTGGAGCCCGGATCGATTGGAAGAGGCAGCGAAATCATGATGAAAGGTCTCAAACCATTTTCCGAAATGAAGGATTCTGAGGTCGAGTGGTTGGAAAACATGCCGAAGCACTGGAGTACTTGCCGGGCAAAGTGGTTATTTTGCAAAATAGAACGCCCTGCAGAAAAGGACGATGAGGTTGTTACGTGCTTTCGTGATGGTACCGTGACACTTAGGAGCAATCGTCGGTTAGGTGGTTTCACGGAATCCCTAAGTCGATTTAGGTATCAGGGTATACGATGTGGAGACCTCGTTATCCATTCAATGGATGCGTTCGCCGGTGCAGTCGGCGTTTCCGATTCGAATGGAATGGGTACCTCTGTTTATTCTGTCTGTACCCCTGCTCGGACAGGGGTCAATCCATACTATTATGCCTTCTATATCCGAGAAATGGCCAGAAACCAGTGGATCTTGGCACTCTCAAAAGGTATAAGGGAGCGATCTACTGACTTTCGATATAGCACTTTTGCTAATCAGTCGATTCCGATTTTGCCAATTGCTGAACAAAACGAAATTGTGAGATTCCTCGAACATGCCCAACAGCGTATACAAGACTACACACAAGGCAAGCAGAAACTCCTTTCCCTTTTAGATGAACAGAAAGTGGTCATCACACAGAAAGCTGTCACTGGGCAGTTCGATGTCCGATCCGGAAAGCCGTATCCAGCCTACCAACCATCAGGAGCGGAGTGGCTGGGAGATGTGCCGAAGCATTGGGAGGTACGGCGGCTGCGGAATGTAGTAGATATGCGAGTAAGCAACGTTGACAAACACATAAAGGATGGCGAGAATCCGGTCCGTCTCTGTAATTATGTTGATGTTTACAACAATGACTACATCAACAAACAGATGGATTTTATGCATGCGACCGCTACCAATGAGGAAATCGAGCGATTCAGACTTGAAAGAAATGATGTCCTCATCACCAAGGACTCCGAGACTTGGGACGACATAGGGGTGCCTGCACTGGTAACTGATCCTGCATGCGATCTTGTCTCAGGCTATCACTTGGCCTTGTTGCGTCCCCAATCTGACAGGCTTGCGGGTGCTTATCTACTACGAGCTTTACAGAGTAAGGGGCTGGCAAAACAGTTCCATGTCGAAGCGAAAGGCGTAACTAGATATGGGCTCTCTCATGCTGGTATCAAATCGGTATGGCTTCCTCTCCCACCCCTCTCCGAACAATCTGCCATCGTCCACTATCTCGACGAGGTCTCGACTAACATTGAGACAGCCATTACCCGCACGCGTCGCCAGATCGAACTCTTTCAGGAGTACCGCACTCGCCTGATCTCCGATGTTGTCACCGGCAAGCTGGACGTACGTGAAGCAGCCACCAATCTTCCTGATGACACAGAATCGATGGATGGTCCTGCAGAGTCAGGTTCTATCAACTATGCCGTCAGTCATGTTGCTAGCTGATACGAAGCTTACTAATTTAGAAATCTATGAAAGGTCCGAGCGAAAACACCTTTGAAGTGACTGAAGCCGTTGAGGAAGTCTACGACGCTCAGACACAGGTATACGGTATCTTGATAGAAGTCGGTGATCATTCGGAATTACGTTAAAAAAAGGGTAAAAGGCACAATTAACCGCATAATGGGAACGACTTTCCGTTTATAAGTATCTGTTTATCATACCTTTATGTGTGACGCATTTGTACCAATACCAATTATACCATCACCACAATCCAGCATAATAATGCAGTTTACGAGTTCATTTCCGGTACGGATGACAAGATGGCAGGATATTCCGGCACCCTCGTTGAGGGTGCATAATTCACATGATTAGACAAATATAACACCATGACCATTCCCCTATCCGAACTCCAGACCTGGATGGACGCCAGGGAAGACGAGCATCTGGAGTTCAAAGAGGCAAAAAACAGGTTCGATTTTGAGGAGTTGGTAAAGTACTGCATTGCCCTTTCCAATGAAGGTGGCGGAAGGATGATCCTGGGTGTGACAGACAAACCACCGCGCGAAGTGGTTGGCAGCCGTGCTTTTCCTGATCTCGAAAGGACGAAGGCCAGCCTGTTTGAGCGACTGAGGCTACGTATAGATGCCGAGGAGGTACAACACCGGGGCAGGCGGATACTTGTGCTTCAGGTCCCGCCTCGACCTTTAGGAGTACCGCTACAGTACAAAGGTGCTTATTGGATGCGTGGTGGAGATGCCCTCGTACCTATGACTCAGGATCAACTCCAACGCATATTCGCTGAGGCCAGCCTCGATTTTTCTGCGGAGATTTGTACACAAGCCCGATTGGAAGATCTCGATCCGACCGCTTTGAATGCTCTGCGTAAGCTGTGGCATCGAAAGTCGCCGGACCAAGGCATCTCGACCCGTCCCGATGAGCAACTGCTGACAGATGCGGAGTTGCTTGTCGATGGCGAGGTGACGTATGCGGCGTTGATCCTGCTGGGCACACGAAAAGCTCTGGGCAAATACCTTTCCCAGGCGGAAGTCATATTCGAGTACCGATCAAATGAAGAACCCGGACCGGCGGCGGAACGACATGAATTCAGGCTGGGATTCCTCTCTGTTCTGGACGAGATCTGGCGACTCATCAACCAACGAAACGACCTGCAACACTTTCAGCAGGGGCTCTTTATCTGGGACGTGCCCACGTTCAACGAGCGCATGGTTCGCGAGGCCGTTTTGAACGCCGTGAGTCACCGCGATTATCGCAATGGAGGTTCTATTTTCGTCCGGCAGTATCCACGTCGCGTAGAAATCGTGAGTCCTGGAGGTTTTCCACCCGGCATAACCCCTGAGAACGTCCTCCGGCAACAAAACCCCCGCAATCGCCGTATCGCCGAAGTGCTTGGCAAATGCGGCCTGGTCGAACGAGCCGGACAGGGGTTTGACCGCATATTTCGCGAGTGTATTCAGCAGAGTAAGCCGTTGCCTGATTTTACCCATACGGATGCGAACGGCGTATGGCTCACGCTGCACGGCGATATTCAAGATCAGGAATTTTTGCGTTTTCTGGAGGAGATCGGGCAGGAACAGGTCGCCTTGTTTGGACTTGACGATCTATTGTTGGTCGATCTTGTCCACCGCGATCAACCCATTCCCGACGACCTTAAACCCAGAATCGAGCCTCTGCTGGAACGGGGCATAATTGAACGCACGGGACGCGGGCGGAGTGTACGGTTGCTATTGTCCCGGCGGTTCTACCGGTATATCGGTAAGGCAGGGGTGTACACACGCAAGCGTGGATTGGACCGCGAGACTAACAAGGAGTTGCTGCTTAAGCATATTCAATATAACCGGAAAGATGGGAGTCCGTTGAAGGAGCTTGTTCAGGTGCTGCCAGCGCTCTCCTATATCCAGGTTCAGAAATTACTTCAAGAGATGAGAATCAATGGACAGATACACAAAGTAGGGAATACTAAAGCCGCTCGCTGGTATCCGAAGATACCGCCTTCTGGCGATAATCCTGAAAGTAAATAACAGTTTAAAGTGGTTTTTACAATTTAAGCGTAATTTCGGCATAATTTAGACATAATTGATTTTGTAAGTATATGTCTATTATATATTTGTGTGCAGGTAATTTGTGCCATTAGCGTTGGGTTATAACCACAATACGGCATAATGGTGCGATTCCCGACAAGGGTTCTCGGTAATGACAGCATGACCACCGACACTTCTGAAAAGGGCCTCGAACGCCTCATCTGCAAGACCCTGACAGGACATCCGTGCGATCCCCTTTCATCGGGTACCGTGGCCGAGCCGGCAGCTGGCTACGGCGGTGTGGGCTGGAGTTGTGGGAATCCCCACGACTACGACCGGACGTACTGCGTCGATTTGGTTCAGCTCTCGGAATTCCTAGGTGATACGCAACCCGCGGCGGCTGACTCATTGGCACTGTCTGAGAACTGCCCTACACGACAGAAGTTTCTCGCCCGGCTTCAGAACGAAATCAGCAAGCGCGGTACTATCGACGTACTTCGTAACGGTATCAGGCACGGAGCGCACGACCTGGACCTGTTTTACGGTACCCCGTCGCCCGGGAACGAGCAGGCCAAGGCGCAATTCGAACTGAACCGGTTCACCGTGACCCGGCAGCTGCGTTACAGCAAGGATGAGACGCAACGGGCCCTGGATATTGGTCTGTTCATCAACGGTCTCCCGGTGTTCACGTTCGAGTTGAAGAACAGCCTGACCAAGCAAACCGTGAGCGACGCCGTTGAGCAGTACAAGCTGGATCGCAATCCCAAGGAGAAACTGTTCGAACTCGGCCGGTGCATTGCCCATTTTGCAGTGGACGAGAGCGAGGTCCGTTTTTGTACTCACCTCAAGGGGAAGGCGTCATGGTTCCTGCCTTTCAATCTCGGATGGAATGACGGCGCCGGCAATCCGCCCAATCCAAACGGGATCAAGACCGACTACCTTTGGCGGGAAGTGCTGTCCAGAGAGAGTCTGACCAACATCCTGGAGAACTATGCTCAGGTGGTCGTGACCAAGGATGCGAAATCCAACCAGAAGAGAAGGACGCAGACGTGGCCGCGGTACCATCAGCTCGACGTAGTTCGCAAGCTTCTGGCCGACGCGACCGTCTCCGGTGTGGGCAAGCGCTACCTGATCCAGCATTCGGCCGGCAGTGGAAAGAGCAACTCCATCGCCTGGTTGGCTCATCAGTTGATCGGGCTTACGAAAGATGGGAAGCCGGTCTTCGACTCGATCGTCGTGGTCACGGACCGAAGGATCCTCGATCGGCAGATCCACGATACAATCAGGCAGTACGAGCAGGTAAGCGCGACGGTGGGGCATGCCAACAAGTCGGGCGACCTGAAGAAGTTCATCCAGGACGGCAAGAAGATCATCATCTCCACCGTGCAGAAGTTTCCCTTCATCCTGGACGAGATAGACAAAGCGCAGCAGAGCCGGTGTTTTGCCATCATCATCGACGAGGCCCATTCCAGTCAGGGGGGCCGTACAAGCGCGGCGATGTCGAAGGTACTTTCTGAGTCCGTGAATGAGATCGTAGAAAATTCCTTCGAGGATAAGATCAACGACCTTATGGAGAACCGCAAGTTGCTGTCCAACGCCAGCTACTTCGCTTTTACCGCCACGCCCAAGAACAAGACGCTGGAGACCTTCGGCGATCCGGAATCGCAGGCCGACGGCACGGTGAGGCACCGGGCTTTCCATAGCTACACCATGAAGCAGGCGATCCAGGAAGGGTTCATCCTGGACGTGCTTGAGCATTACACGCCGGTGGAAAGCTACTACAAACTTGCCAAGACGATAGAGGACGACCCAAAATTTGACACGAAGAAGGCCCAGAAGAAACTGCGGCGCTTCGTGGAAGGAAGCGACCATGCCATCCGGCTCAAGGCGGAGATCATGGTGGACCATTTCCACGACCAGGTACTGGTGCAACACAGGATCCGCGGCAAGGCGCGCGCTATGGTCGTTACCAACGGCATCGAACGTGCAATCCAGTACTTTTATGCCATCCGAGACTACCTGAAAGAGCGAAAGAGTCCTTACCAGGCCCTTGTCGCTTTCTCCGGCGAATACGATTACGGAGGGTCGAAGGTCAGCGAGTCTTTGCTTAATGGTTTTCCGTCAGTCAAGATTGAAGAGCGGTTCCAGGAGGATCCGTACCGTTTCCTGGTCTGCGCCGACAAGTTCCAGACGGGTTACGACGAACCGCTGCTGCATACGATGTACGTCGACAAGACGCTGTCGAGCATCAAGGCCGTACAGACGCTATCGCGCCTGAATCGAGCACATCCGGACAAGCACGATGTCCTCGTCCTGGATTTCCTGAACGATACCGATACCATCCGCGACGCGTTCTCCAACTTCTACCGCACCACGATCCTGTCCGAGGAGACCGATCCCAACAAGCTCCACGACTTGCAGGCCGATCTCGACAGCTCCCAGGTCTATTCCGAGGAACAGATTGAAGACTTTGTGCGCCAGTACCTGGACGGCGCGGACGTCGACCAGCTCCACCCCATCCTCGATGCCTGCGTGGCAGCGTACAAAGAACAGCTCGATGAAGACGGACAGGTCGACTTCAAAGGTAAAGCTAAGGGCTTCCTGCGGACCTACGCGTTCCTGGCATCGATCCTTCCGTATACCAATGCCGATTGGGAAAAGCGGTCCATTTTCCTGAACTTCCTGGTTTCGAAGCTGCCGGCCCCCGCCGACGATGACCTTTCCAAGGGTATCCTCGAGGCCATCGATCTGGATAGCTACAGGGTCGAGAAGAGAGCTATGCAGAAGATCATCCTTCCCGATGAGGATGCCGAGATCGGACCCGTACCGCCCACAGGTGGTGGATCAAGCTCCGACCCCGAGATGGATCGCCTGTCGAACATAATCGCGGAATTCAACGATCTTTTCGGAAATATCAAGTGGGAAGACGCAGACCGCATTATGAAGCAGGTCTACGACACGATTCCGGCGCGGGTTGCCATGGACACTGCGTTCAAAAATGCCCGCCAGAACTCGGACCGGCAAAACGCGCGCATCGAGCACGACAAAGCGCTGTCGCGCGTCATCACCTCGATGATGAAGGACGAAATGCAACTGTATAAGTTATACGCCAACAATCCTGAATTCAGCCGATGGATGAAGAATACGGTGTTCGAGTTGGCGTACGAGGGGGCGGGGGAGTAGAATTTAACCGTTGTCGTACGTTACATTTATGATTTGTACAATACCTATTCTACTCCTTTACAATAAAATGAGAACCTAATCCGACAGGTTAGAGAGGACGGATTATGTTAGTAGTACTCGATAATCACCAAGAGTCCATTCCAAGTACATTCAAAGGCTACATACTCGCCCATTGGCGAGGTGAGTTTAAACTGGCCAGGACATTTTGGATCAATTGTGGTCTAGTTAACGTCGGATTAACCGTTATGTACATCGTATTGGTTGCAATTCAGTCAGAAGCAGAACTGAATCCACGTAATATCGCAAGATCTTCTTTAATTTACTTCTTTGTGCTATACCTGGTTTTTCCATGGCAGGCAGTAGGACTATGGAGATCTGCCAATCGTCATATTGAGGATAAAGGCAGGAAGCTATGGGCTCGATATGCCAAGTTCACAGTAGTAATGGGTGTTATTTCCTCTGTTTTCGGTTCCATTTCATCATTTCAAGAATTCGTATCAGTTTTTGATTTAGCCGTGGGAAGAGACCAATACTCGGGTTTTAAGGTACAAATTAGTGATGACGGCACACTTGTACGAGTGAATGGACGTTTAGGAATAGGCGTTTCTGACGAAGTCAAATCCATAATGAAGACTAACTCAAAGGTAACAGGTATTGTTCTCGATAGCCCAGGTGGCTGGGTATACGAAGGTAGACAGATTTCAAATTTGATTAAGGAAGAACAACTCGATACCTACACCATCACAGGATGTTATTCTGCATGTACAATCGCATTTGTATCAGGAAAGCAACGCACTCTCGCCCATGGTGCTAACATTGCATTTCACCAATATTCAGCAATTGGAAAAGGTGAGGTAATTCCGTCAAATCCAGAAATGTCTCAAGAAATTGACCTTCAGTTGTTCAGCCAGGCGGGTGTAGATTCGAGCTTTCTGGACCGACTATATAGTGCAGAACCAGGTGATTTTTGGTATCCTACGATTGAGGAACTGCTGTCAGCAAATGTAGTACATGAGATCGTTGATGGATCCGATTTCTGGCCCTTCGAGCATGAGGAGTATACCAGGAAAGAAATCGAAGCCGATATTTTGGAAAGTAGTCCCGTATTCCACATAGTTAAATCCTACGAACCAGATACGTACAATGCTATAATTGACGATGTTTTAATTCAGCTACAAAGAGGGGGCAGCCGTCTCGAGATTCAAGAAACAGCTAGGAATCACATATCGAATCTGGAAATGAAGTTACTTCCTTACACAAGCGATAACGCAATTCTGGATTATATCGAGGCATATATAGAGATACTAAAGAAGCTAGAAACTGTCGATTCTATACAATGTGTTAAATATCTAGATCCTGACAGATTTGGCCCGGTGGATATGGCAAGCGTCTTAGAAATAAAAGACTTCGCTCCGATGCAAAATGCACTTGTTAATGTAATTACAGATCGGTACGAAACGTCTGAAGTTTCCATAAGTGTTTTAAACGCAAACTTAATACTTGATGAGATCTTTCTGCAACTTGGTGACGACGCGGCCTACTTGGATACTTCAATAGCAGTGAATAAGGAAGGTTACGCCAAGACTTGTCAGATATACATAAAGTTTTTCGAAACAGTTTTGTCCTACGATAAGGAAACTGCAGGGAACGTCCTTAGGTATTCCTTTTCCTCATTGTAGAAGAATCCATCAATGACGAAGAACACAAGTAATATTTAGAACAAGGTCTGCGACCTTGTTCTATTGTACTCGACATCGACAAGTTGTGTCGGATTCACTTTATTCGATGTCAAAGGCACCTGTTCAGGCACACAAAACGGAAGTTGATTACTACCAGAACCAGTTATGAGTTTAAGTGTGTTAAAAAAACTGTTTGTTAGTTTACATCCGCTGATTAGTTTTTTTACTCCTGCCCTGATTACGCTGGTGCTTCTACCCACCGGCCGGACAGCCGCCCAAACCCTCACCGTCGTCAGCTTCGGCGGCTCCTACTCCCGCGCCTGCGAGAAGGGATACCACGAGCGGTTCGAAGCGGAAACGGGCATCGACATCAACTTCGAGGACTACAACGGCGGGCTGGCGCAGATCCGCGCGCAGGTGGACGTGGGGAACGTGTATTGGGACGTAGTTGATCTGAATGTGGCCGAAATCGTCCGGGGTTGCGATGAAGGACTGCTCGTTCCAATCAACATCGACGATCTGTCTCCGGGCGCTGATGGCACGCCGGCCGTAGATGACTTCGTTGAGGGTACGATCTCGGAATGCGGCGTGACGACCCTTTTCTTTTCGACGGTATTCGCGTACAACGACGAACGCATCGGCGACGTGAAGCCAATCACCGTCAACGACTTCTTCGACCTGGAAAAGTTCCCGGGCCGCCGGGGCATGCGGCGAGTTCCGCGGGTCAATCTCGAATTCGCGCTGATGGCGGACGGTGTGCCACAGGATAAGGTGTACGCCACGCTGGACACCGAGGTGGGCATCGCCCGGGCCTTCCGCAAGCTGGATACCATCAAGGATCACATCATATGGTGGGAGACCGGGGCCCATCCGCCACAGTTGCTGGCCGACGGCGAGGTGGTGATGACCACGGCCTACAACGGGCGCATCTTCAACGCCCAGGTGCTGGAGGATCAGCCTTTTGTCATCGTCTGGGACGGCCAGGTCCTGGATTCGAGCGGGTTCGGCATCGTCGAGGGCACGCGCAACCCCAAAGCCGCGCTCCGGTTTCTCAACTTCGCCACCACAGCGGAGTCCATGGCCGGCCTCGCCCGGTACATCGCCTACAGCCCTACGCGCCGATCCGCCATGTCCCTGATCTCGACCCACGCCGAGACGGGCGTCGACATGACACCGCACATGCCCACCACGCCGGAGAACGCGGTCCGGGCGCTGCACAACGACTGGGAATGGTGGAGCGACAACGGTGAAGAAATGAACGAGCGCTTCAGCACGTGGCTGGCGCGGTGAGGTGAACGAGCGCTTCAGCACGTGGCTGGCGCGGTGAGGTGAAGCGCTTCATCAGCAAGCGGTTGACCAGGCAGGTTAGATTGATTATAGACATTCATTAACCTGGAAGTTTCGCTGAGGAAGACCACATGCCACTCGCAATGAACGACCAACAAACCAGGGACTTCGACGAGCAGGGGTTTGTCGTGCTCGAGGAGTTCTTTGACCAGGCCGAACTCGACCGGTTGCTCCGGGCGATTGACGAGGTGGGGGAAGAGATTCGAGCGGAGAAGGAACTCGGCCCCGAGGACCCCTTTGCCGTGCGCAATGCCCTGGCGCATCACGAGGCCTTTCTCGATCTCATCGACCATCCCCGCATGCTGCCCCTGGTGGTGGACGCCATCGGCTGGAACATCCAGATCCGCACCACGCACCTGGACTACCGGCCGCCCTATCCCGAGGACTTGAAGGGCCGCATTTCGGGCGTCGGCAAGGGCGAAGACCACAAGGCGGGATACCGCAATGTCGGGTGGCATCCGGATCTGGCGAGCGACGACCTGTTCATGGCGCCTTCCCTCGATGGACGCCTCCCGTTCATGGAGGTCAAGGTCTTCTACGTACTCTACGACATGAACGAATCCAATTGCGGCAACCTGTGGCTGGTGCCGGGCAGTCATCGGCGGCGGCCCGCCGAACTGCGCGAGCGGGAGAATGGCGTCGATCCGGAAGGGGCCGTCGAGCTCAAGCTGCCCATCGGATCGGCCGTGTTGTGGCGCACCGCGGTGTGGCACTGCGTCGGCCCCAACCTGTCGCGGAAGACGCGCAAGATCATGCACGTGGGATACCACTACCGCTGGCTGCGTCCCACCGATTTCAACGTGCAGGACCCCGGGCTCATCGAGCAATCATCACCAGTCCGGCGGCAGCTGCTGGGTGCATTGTCCCCGGAAGGCGATCCCATGGGACCGGACCCGGCCTACCATCCCGCTTCCCGGCACTGGATGTCGGAGAATCTGGACGACGTGCCGCTGCGCGAGTGGGCGCAGACGAGGGCGTCTGGTTAGCGAGGGCGTCTGGTTAGTATCTCCTGCGCCGCACGCGTTACTTCTCAATCCGCGTGAAACCCGCTGAACCTGGTCGGAAGGTAGGGGCCAGGTAGTCGTCAATACGCGCCTTTGATCTTCCCAAACCACCCGCGCAGCGGATCGCCCAGTTCCTCCATGTAGCGATCCATCCGCCCAATAAGTTCCTGGCGCACGGCTTCATAGGCTGGCTCGCCATACACATTGTCGAGCTGGTAGGGGTCGCGCTGTAGGTCGTACAGCTCGCCGGTATCGGTGGAGTTGAAGGTAAACTGATGCGTGCGGGTGCGGACCATGCGCTGGTTGGCAACCGTAAAGTGGCGGTCGAACACGCAGTAGACTTCCTCGCGTCCGTTCGCGAAGGGACGTCCCTCGATGGCCGGGAGGAAGGACTGGCCGTCGAGATTGGCGGGGACTTCGAGACCTGCGGCGTCGAGCGACGAGTGCATGATCTCGTGGAGGTAGACGAACTCGTCACAGGTCGTGCCGGGCGCCTGGCACTCGGGATGGGCGATGACGAGGGGGATGCGGTAGATCTCGTCGTACATGAACTCGCCCTTCTCGATCAGCTTGTGCGCGCCGAGGCAGTCTCCGTGGTCGGACGTATATACGATGATCGTGTTGTCGAGTTCGCCCAGCTTTTCAAGGTGCGCCACCACCCGTCCCACCATGTCGTCGATGAGCGTGCAGTGCCCGAAGTAACGCGCGGCGATTTCCTGGAATCCCTCCCAGCCATAGTCGCCCAGCCCCCACATGTGTTCGATCAGCTTCTGGCGCAGGGGCTTCTTTTCAAAGGTCTCGGCGTACCCCGGGTGTTCAGGAATGGCCCTGGGATCGTACATGGAAAAGTACGGCTCCGGCACGAGCGAAGGGCTGTGCGGCCCCCAGAAGTTGGCCCACAGGTAGAAGGGCTCTTCTCCGCCGGCCACCTCGTCGAGCACGTGGATGGCTTCTTCCGCGACGAAATACTCGATGCACGACTCGACCGGCCCCTCGTGCAGGGCGAACATCTCCTGCCGCTGGTTCGCGGGATTTGTGCCGACGTAGCGATGAGAAACCGTGGGCGGCGGGTCGAAGCCGTGTTCTTTGAGATAGTCGGCGTAGTGATTGTGGCTGCTCAGACTGCCGCCAAACTGCAGGCCCGGCAGCAGGTTGCCGCCAGGGAATCCGTAGCCCATGAAGTCCCTGCCGGTGAACCCGTATCCCGACGGTCCGGTCTCCTGATCCACGTGCCACTTGCCGGCGTACCCGCAGCGGTAACCTGCATCCGCCAGGTAGTGATTTACGCCGCGCACATCCTCGTTCAGGCACAGGCCGTTGGCCGTGACCCCGTGATTGTGCGGATAGAGACCCGTGTAAAAGGAGGCGCGGGCCGGCGAGCAGATCGCCGTCGGCGTGAACGCCCAGTCAAAGCGCACGCCGCGTGCGGCCAGGGCGTCGATGTGCGGCGTACGGCACACATCGTTCATCCCGTAGCAACTCACCGTGTCAAGCCGCTGTTGGTCGGACATCAGGACGACGATATTGGGTCGCTTAGGCAATGGGGGCTCCTCTCGACGTTACAATCAATGTGCATCATTCGGTGTTAATACAAGGTTGCATATAGTGTGTAATTATCCGTTGTAATCACTCGGTAGCATTCAGTAATCCACGCGTAGCCAGCTATCCACGCAATGAACTGAAACCTGTTGCCCCGGTCAAGTTCGCAAACCCATATTGGTGACCATCATGGATATTACACCTGATCCTTCTGCATCTACCGACGCCCCCGGTACGGATTCTTCTTCAGAATCCTCCACTTCTTCCGATACAGGCGCTTCTTCCGGTACAGACGCTTCTGCCGAATCCGCTGATCCGTCCTGCTCTGACATCGCTTCATACCTGGCGAAACACTACGGTCTGGCCGAACCCGTCGAACTGCGTGAACTGGAGCGCGGGGCCAACCGGAACTTCCTCGTTACGTCGCAAGGTCAGCGATACGTATACAGGATCTACACGGATCACGACTTCTACGTTCGTAACCCCAAGGCCTATCGATACGAGCTCGACCTGCTGGCGTACCTGCGCGAATACAAACTGGCCGTTCCGGAGCCGGTCACGAGGCTGGATGGGGAGCGGTTGAGTGTGATGGGCGCCGCAACCGATTCTCACACCGGTCGACCTTCCGATCCGCTAACGTCCATTCCTCGGTCTGGTCCATCGATCGATTCGCCTGCCGACCCACCAGACACACCACGTTGCGGAGCCTTGTTCCGCTTCTTCGAGGGCGAGGAGCACGTCACCTGGCATCCCGAAGTGAATGAGCCGGTCGTGATCTCCTTCGGTTCCTCCGTGGCCGAGATCCACCAGCAGTCGGACCAGTTCTCCAGGCCCTACTGCCGCCATTATTTCGATCTGCAATACCTGCTTGACGGGCCGCTGCAAACGCTGGAATCCATCCTGAAGAAGCGTCGTGGCGAAGACCTGACTTTCTTCAAGGAATACGCCGATCACATGCGCCGTCAGATCAGCAAGTTAGGCAAGGGCAAGGACATCTACGGCCTTATCCACGCCGATCTGCACGTCGGAAACATCCTGTACCATCACGAGAACGGATATTGCATTCTGGATTTCGACCAGTGTGCCTTCGGCTGGCGGGCCTACGATGTAGCGACCTTCAAGTATAACATCATGGAGACGGTACCCGATCATTTAACGGACGAGATCTGGCGTTGTTTCCTGGAAGGGTACAACCGGGTACGTCCACTGAACCAGGCGGAGTTGGACTGCCTGCCGGTATTCGCGAATGCGTGGACGCTTTGGGATATCGGCGAGACGCTGGTGCTTGCTACGCAGTGGGGTGGTCACCGCCCGGATCTGATTGAGGGTGACCTGTCTCAGGATGAGTATTTGGATGAGGCGGTGGAGACGTTGCGGGGGATGGTGTGAGTGGGTGTAGTACAAATGTACGGTACAGTACGACCTTACCTGTTTAAATGTCCAGAATCGGGTCAATCCCTTGATTTTCGAGGTGCTTTCTTATTTCAGCTACTTTATCCGGATTGTTCTTTGTAAACACCCATCCGCTTACGTATTTCGCTAGAATCCCCGATGACTCGTGAAATGCGAGGATTGCTTCAAGGTAGATCTCTTCGGGAATATCATTATCGCGTGGTCCGATTTTAACACCAAACTCACCGGTTTTTGGATCTATGTTTGGATCTAAAGAACTAAAAACATGGATTTCAGATAAGTGTACGTATCCGGAGGTTTTTTTGTATACCGATTCTATCCAAGGGTGATTACGTGACAGTTTAGAAATAAGGTAGTGGTCGGTCATAGGGTTTCCGCTTCTATCTTTCACCTTACGGATTTGTTTACCTTGCATTACGGAAATAGCAAGTTCATGCGGGTCGCCAACCCTGAATCCTGCATAGACGCGAAGTGCCGAATCTAAATTCATGCGGAGAAGTGAACCGGCGCAGATCATGTTTCTGTCATTGATCATTGTCCTGAACCCTTCCGATAGAGCTAGATTTCGGTTTATCGCGGCATTGATAAGTAAATCAAATGGATAGATTGCTCCGTTATACGCCCGAAACGCTTTTTGAGCTAAGTCGAGCATTACTTTATCGTCGTTCTTCAGTTCTCTAAGTTTTTCAGTTACGTTTTCAAAGCATCTGTTGGACATCGTAATCGCTCTCCAATAACGACCATCACCCCAACCCCCGCCTCGCCTCCACCACCCTTTCCACCGCTTGCTCCCGCGTATCCACCATTGCCGTCAAATGTCCCATCATCCTCCCTGCGCGGGCTTCCTGTTTCCCGTACAGATGTAACTTGACTACCGGAATGGCCAGAGCTGACGCCCTGTCAGGTTCGCCATACGCCCAAAGATCTCACAGTAAGTTGGCCATGGCCGTGGTCCGGGGCGGTCGTAGTCTGGGTTTAATCAAGTGACCTGGAATCGTTAAGTGCGCAACAATATCCTCCGTTAAGTCCCATTCTTGTCCAGAATGCTCTCGGCTTGGTCGAGTAGTCCATCTATGAGATCGGTTTTCGACGGATGACTGATGAGGACACGTCCAACCAGTTTATGAACTTCATCCGCAGTTTCGTTGGATATCGAACTATCCCCAGCGCGTGCCATAATCCATTTCAGCCTAACCTCGATCATGCAATTCCACAACCACCATCGTAATCTCTTGTTGGCCGGTAACCGACGTCCCACATCGACGGCCATCGAAACTCGGTTGCGCCACCGCCATTTTGCCATATCAATCAGTACCACCAGCTTTTCACGAAGACTTAGGTGGGAAAAACCACTCATGTTGCGACCTACTTCCTTATGGGGCCACTCGTACGCAATGCCCCGCCAAACTCATGTTTGCTGGGCATTGCTTTTTGCACCAAGCAGGGTATTTTATATCGGTAGGGAATATCAACGGAAACCCCAAAAACAAATCACGAACTCAACCCGCTTTGATTGCGAATCTACCTTTCGATGTAATTCACTAAGTTTTGATTCGCCGGAGCAAATTGTATGAACAAGATACAAAGGATAATAGAGCAAGGTCTAGTTATATGGGTGATGTGGGTAGTCGGTGTCGTTGTTTACTACTACGTCACTGTCGCGTATTTTAGCTTATATGAGGAATGGTTTTCAGATCAACTGCCTGGTGTCATTGAACTCATTGTCATTCTGATAACTTTCCCTGTTTACATGTACGGTCTCTTTGTAGGTGCGGTAAGAATACATCGATTTCTGCGTGACAGGCCCCCAAGCCCTTAACATGTGTAAGTCTGATACTTTCGTGTTTATCGGATTAAACTAATTTAATCCTTTATGAATGTTTAAAAGGTAGGCTGCAATGTTGTTTCGCAGTTTGGTTCTTTCGATCATCGTCACAACTTTTTTTACATATCCTGTCTCGGGCAGAATTGACGTTGATTCCGTCACTTCAAGCTTAGTCAAAGTTCGGTCCTATGTGGATAACAGAATAGTAGCTGAGGGCAGTGGTTTTGTGGTTAGCGACGGTTATATCGTGACGAATGCTCATCTTCTCGTTGATGCTGAGAGTATAACTGTACTATCGTTAAAATCCGGTGCCGAATACGTAGCACGGCTGCATGATGAACTGCGAAGTGATCGGAACCTGGCCCTTCTCCGAGTGACAGGCCTGGGACTACCACCTTTATACCTCTCTGAACAGGGTATCGAAGTCGGCCGTGGTGTCGAGACACTGCAGGTTTTTGGCGATACTGATGTTCAGGTTATTGTAGGCTCCATTGGAGCTTACCAAAGTATTCCTGTCATACAAGAAGCCGAAACTACTCTAAGTTTATTCCAACATAACGCCCTCATTCCCTCAGCCGGTTTCGGTATGCCTCTGTTTAATGAATGTGGCGATGTCATTGGAATGAATGTTCCAGATCCAACCAATGAAACCTGGCCGTTTCAAAACTTGGTCAATCCAACAGGATCTGTTTCCGCGTTAATGAATAAGGAGATAGTAACTACCCTCACGGCTTTGAATATCTCCTTCACAATAGTTGATGAGGAATGTCCAAGCGCTATTGAACGAGCCGAACTAGAAAGAGCGAATGTCGAAGAACGACTAAGAGCGTTAGAGCAGGCGACCCAGGATAGCCTGAACCGTGAAAGAACGGCGAGGTTGACTGCTGAAGAAGCCGCAAGATCTAGTCAAGAAGAAACAGAAGCTGCAAGAGCTGCATTGTTAGTATCTGAGCAGGAAAAGGCGATCTCTGATTCTCTCCATCAAGCCCAGACAGATTCACTTCAAGACGCGACGAAGGACAGCCTGGTCCGGATGGAGTCATTCGCTGACTCGGTGCAGACCGCTCTGCAAGACAGTTTGAAGGCCGAATCAACACAGTTTTCATCGCGGATTCAAGAAATCAAATATGCAGCAATTGGAATGTTGGTTGTGTTGCTTATTGGGTGGTTTTTATATGCGAGAAAGAAAAAGGCCCAAGTTTCCAAAGCTTCCACTCGTGCACACTCGGCTGAACGGGAAGCAGAAGCTGCAAGACAAGCCGCCGACAAGGCACCAGTACCTGCTCCGTTTAAGTGCGTACTGGATGGAACAGATAACTCAGGGCGGACTCATGTCGTCAACATCTCGGAGTTGGCACTTGGTTATGCTTCAGGGGTGGTTTTGGGCAGGAGTCCGGCCGATGCGGAGTACCTAATTGACCACCAGGAAGTTTCCCGAGAGCATGTCAGACTAACTCAGGACTCAGGACGCCTATATGTGGAAGATCTGGACACGTTGAACGGGACAAAAGTAAATGACCAACCTCTCTCTCCGGGCAATCCTTTAGAAATAAATGACGATGATAGACTCGAAATTGGACCCGTAGCGTTTACGGTACGCCTAATATGGGTGTCATAGAGCAATCCCAGTTCCCCTTAAAAACACAACTGTAATTCAAGATCAACCATCTCTTCCACAATTGTCGCATGGGTGGACTAGTCGATGTCCTTACGTCAGTTCGCACTGGGTCTGATAGTTCTCGTATATCATTTTGACTCGGTAGCTTCGCCAAACTTCAAAGAAATAGAAAAAAGCATCGTACGTATAGTAACGCAGACTCCTCTTGGACTTAACACCGGAACTGGATTTTCGGTTAACAAGAGTGGGCACGTTATTACAAACGCTCATGTTGTCAGTAGTAGCAGTCGGATCGTGATACTACCCATGAATTCAACTGTTCCCCACGAAGGAAAGGTAATCGCCATATCAGAAGAACTCGATCTAGCAGTACTTCATGCTTCAACGCTTAACTTGTCACCTTTGACGCTGTCTCTCGTAGAGCTACAAAAGGGTCAGAAAATCTGGGCAATTGGATACCCCGGAGGAGCAGACAGAGAGCATATTGCCGACGATCCAACGGTTCAGGACGGTGTGATCGGGCGTACATTCAGGGGAACTTGGGACGGTCGACAGTTTACTGAGCAACTTACAATAGTTCAGCACAACGCACCGATGAATCCGGGTAATAGCGGAGGTCCATTACTTGATGACTGTGGTCAGATCGTTGGTGTCAATACCCAGGCATCACTGGTCTTGGTCGACAGCCCAAACGCAGGTTTCGAGAGAATCCCACATACCGCGGGAATCTATTGGTCTTCGCACGTGGATGAATTGTCGAGATTCTTAGAAGAGGTCTCCATCCCTTACGAGTTTCTTACTGAGCCGTGCTCTCCTGAGATTGCGAGCGTGGCTAATCCAGGGAGTGGATTGAGTAGTACACAGACCCAACGTGCGCAGACACAAGCAGAAGGAAAGTATGGCTATTTATTGGTATGGGGATTGGTTCTAGGTGGACTTTGTTTAGCTGTTTTTATTCTTGCGAGGAAGAAACTCAAAGCAAAACCTGCTTCCACGACAGAAAGCGAATCACAACGAGATAGTGTTTCGAATAACGCGGGTGCAAAAAACCTCTCAGAGGCCGTGTCTTCCCAAACTCAACTGCCTGACTCGGGTCTGGTACTTGCGGGTTTCAACGCTGACGGAAACCGGATCCGGATCGTAATCCCAAGAACCCGTTTTGCTGACCAAACACTTGGAATCTCCTTTGGTCGGATACCTGAACTGGTAGACGAAACCATATCAGATCAAAGTGTATCGCGTCGACACGCCAGGATATCCAGCCGCAAAGGTCAATTATGTATCGAAGATTTAAACTCATTGAATGGTACTTTCGTTCAGAATACCAGGCTTACTCCATTCAAACCGATTCCGCTCCCTTACGGTTCCCTGATGCGGTTTGGCAAACTAGAATTACACATATCGAAAGAGGATTAGGAACTTTTAAGTTGGTGGCGTTCATGTGGGCGCTTCTTGCTTTCGTGGTACCTGAGTACATACTGTCGAAACCCAGTTAATTATCGACATAGACCTTATGAAAAGACGCGGTCAGGAAATCAACATATTCAGTATGTCAGCCCTGGATCTATTTGCTTCGGCAATGGGTGTATTCATACTGATTACCCTGGTGCTCGTTCCTTTTTTTCCCAATCAGGGCGATGCTCGAGAAACTGAAATCATAACTCTTGAGAACGAAAGGCTCAAACAGGAGAACGAGGAACTATTGAAAGAGAATGCCAACCTCAAGCAGGACCCTACAGCTTCCAAAGATGCCGTACTCGAAGAACGTATCAGGTCTTTACAAGACGAGATTGATAAAACCACTGTGTTACTGGGAATCAAAACTACAGCCAGTAGATTCGTTTTTGTCGTGGATTTGTCCGGAAGCATATTTAGACCCGGCGAGAACGATTACCGGCAGTTTATTACTCTATCTATTCAAAACATGGTCGGTTCCCTAGGTACGGATCTCGACCTTGCGATGATCGGATTCCATGCTCCGTATGGATCCGCTAAGTTACTCTATTGGCCTGGGAATATGCGTTATTCCAGGATAGTCGGAAGCTCAAGAGACCAGGTATACAACACGATACGTCTCTGGATGAACCAAGTGGACGGTGGTACACCTACGCGCGAAGCGCTACTGGCGGCCATCGCCCTGAAGCCCGAAGAGATCATTCTACTCAGTGACGGCGCTCCTTCAGAACCGTGGCGAAGTGTCGTAAGGGAAGTAACTCGGTCAAACGTAAATAGGATCCCAATACATGCCGTGGCGGTGGGTGATTATGTCACTCAGCGGGATTTTATCGATTTCCTTGTTGAGCTGACGACACTGAATGATGGAGAACTCGTGGGAGCCAAACCAGGTTGAGAATATGAAATCGAAATCCAAAAGGTTTTCAGTTTACTTGATCGGACGTGGGTCGGATGTGCACCTACGTATAGGTGACTCTAGCGTATCCCGCATCCACGCAGAACTCGTCGTGACAAAAGGTGGCGATCTGTTCCTAACCGATCGGGCAAGTAGCGGCGGAACATATGTCGCTCGCAGCGGTAACTGGCAGCGTATCACGCAAGACATTGTGTATTCGTCCGATTCTATACTATTGGGTCGGCATCAGACCACCGTTGCAAAGATCCTGAAGGGTATAAAGCAAGTTACTGAGAAGTGGACAGATGGTGCAAAACGTAGCAGCCCTAATGAGAACAAACTTCCCTTGGGTCCCGTACGTCGAAACCCGGAAACGGGTGAGGTGATTAGAGATAGCTAGTGTTTATTTTCAACAGGATCCAAATTGGCGGAGACCATTGGCACGGACCGTAGTGGATACGAAGTAGATACAGACAGAAAGACCGATCATGAATCAGGACACTTATACCAGGACCAGGCTGATCGTACTGGGTGTCAGCTTGTTGGCCGGTATGTTAATTGTCACGCTGCTCAGTCTGGTTCTTGGTTCTCCTGATTCAGAACTGGGGGCATTTTTACTCGACCGACATACTACTACCTTTCCCTATCCCGTCACCATTCAAAACTTCATGTGGCTACTGTTTTCTGTGGGGTGCGGAGAACTCTGGACCAGATACAACCAATCCAAACTTGAGTCAGTACAAACTACCAAACATTTGCTGCCCGAAGACGATACTGTAATGTTGCGCGTACAGGATCTGGGCCCTCTATATCGAAAAACGCAACAGAGCGAAGGGGGGCGTGACTTTTTTGTTCAACGACTGATTGGACGCTGTATCTTACAGTTTCAGGGAAGCAAATCTGTCAGTCAGACCAATTCAATATTGAATTCATCCCTCGAACTGATCCAACACGAACTCGATCTTAAATACACGATGATTCGGTACCTTGTATGGCTGATTCCGACCATTGGCTTTATCGGAACCATCGTTGGTATCGCCATATCATTGGATTATGCTGCGAGTATAGAGAATCCCCAGGATCCGAGGCTTTTAGCATCAATAGCGGGGCGTCTAGGGGTTGCATTTTATACTACCCTACTTGCGCTAGTTCAATCTGCTATACTTGTGTTCGTACTACACATTGTGCAGGGGCGAGAAGAGATGGCGTTAAATAGGGCGGGCCAATACTGCCTGGATAACCTGATTAACCGCCTATATGAAAAATAGGAGACGGTAATGTGCCTGTTTATCGCGGACCTGACGGTAAGATCATAGAAGAAAATCCCAGAAAGACTCCCCGACAGAGTCTACGAAGCGTCAGTCTGAAGCGTTGCCCGAAGTGCCATCAAATTCAGATCAGGAAAGTGACGCTGATCGTCTGGAGGCGCCGACTCGATTAACGATAGATTCTTCCGCTCCTTCTAATAGGGAGGATGAAGAAAAACACGAATTCTCGGAGGACGGCGGCGTCGAAGAAATATAGATCGGACTCAGGACCGAACCGAGGTCGCGAATGCAATGGATGATCCCGTGGTGGGGTGGCTCGTGGTTGTATCAGGACCGGGGAAAGACCGAGCATTGACGCTGGGTTACGGGACGAATTCAATTGGTAGAGGCGAAACAGACCGGGTTCGGATTGATTTCGGAGACAATCAGATCTTGCGAGGTGGGCACAGTACTGTCACTTATGATCCACGAGGTCGCACGTTTTATGTTCAACATGGCGGCGGTACTAACTTGATTAAGGATGACGTACTACGACTACAAGGCACGCCGGATGCAATTTCTAGCTAGCTACTCAGCTTTGGGCCACGAGGTTTGGCGGTACGGATCGAGCACGATAGAAATCGATCTTCGTACAGGCGAGGTACTGGAATGGAGTAACAGAGGGAATCTGAAAGTCGAAATGAGATGACGTAGTGTGGGTCAGTCACGGATTTTGTGTAACTGACTTTATCATGTTAAGGGCACTCTGTGCTCTTGGCTCTAATGCAGTCCGCTCTTTTAGTATTCGCCCTCCATTTTGTACAGGGACGGGAGGAGATGGCTTTAAATCGCGCGGGCCAGTATTGTTTGGACAATCTGATTAATCGCCTGTATGAAAAATAGGAGGCAGTTAATATGCCTGTTTACCGTGGCCCCGATGGAAAGATAATCGAAAAAAAAACTGAAAAAGATGCTTCCACGAAGACTACGAAGCACAACTCCGACCCATTACCGGAAACTCCTAAACAAACCGGTCAGCAAGATGATGCTGATCGCCTGGATGCGCCAACACGGTTGATGACCGGCACCCCTTCATCGTCTGGAAGTGATGACGATGAAAAGACACGTGTTCTTGGAGGCCGTCACCGTCGACGGAGCAAGGAACAGTCGCCGGATCAGGCCGGGACCGTGGATGCAATGGACGACCCGGTTGTGGGATGGTTGGTAATCGTATCGGGACCTGGCAAAGGAAGAGCACTGCCGTTGGGATATGGTACAAATTCCATAGGCAGAGGGGAAACCGATCGAGTAAAAGTCGATTTTGGAGATAACCGGATTTCTCGAAGTGGGCAAAGTACGGTTACCTACGATCCTCGTGGCCGGGTGTACTATGTTCAGCATGGGGGCGGTACAAACTTGACCTATGTAGATGACAAACCCGTTCTCACCCCGACCGAACTAGCGGCTTTGACCCACATTACAATCGGAGATACGGTGCTCCGGTTTGTTCCTCTTTGTGGCGAGGAATTTGACTGGCAGGATCTGGATTAAGGCTGTAGATCACAGTTCCAACTCGCACAGACCAAGCTGCGATCAAGTCCGAGTTACGGACATCTAGCCCTTCCTTTTCCGACTAGCACCATGCCGTTTAGCAAATTAACCAGAAACAAGCTAGCCTCTCATACGTGAATGGTAATTTATGAATGGTCTCGATGGGCGATTCGCTGCTCGGCAGATTCTTGGCAGTCGAGAAGCTCAAGAGGACGATTTCGGTCTGATCGAACCGTCAGGTAAAGGTACTGATAGTAGCGTTGTACTGCTTCTTGCGGATGGTATGGGTGGGCATATCGGTGGTGATACTGCCAGCTCAACCGTAGTCAGGACATTCGCCCAAACGTATCACAGTACAACAGGGCCTATACCCGATCGTTTAAGGTCCTGTCTATATGCCGCCAATGAAGCTATAGCCAAATCTATCGAAGAAGATCCCGCACTAGAGGGTATGGGATCCACAGTTGTAGCTGCTGTTGTTTCCCAGAAGGGAATGGACTGGATCAGCGTAGGCGATTCTCCGCTGTGGTTGTTTCGAAATGGTGAACTTATACGCCTAAATGCGGATCATTCCATGGCCCCGGCACTTTCTATCCTGGTTGACGAAGGTCGTATGACTGCACAGGAAGCTTCAACAGATCCAAAACGTCACGCATTGCGATCAGCTATAGTTGGTGACGAAATACCCATGGTGGATGTCTCATCTCAACCGGTTGCTTTACAGAAAAGCGATTGTGTGATGTTGGGGAGTGATGGCCTTTTTACACTGGATGAAGAAGTGATTGCCGAGACGCTTGAACGAAATAAAGGTAATCCTCGAGCTGATGTTGCTGACACCTTAATCAAGGCTGTCGAGGATGCCAGAAACCCGAGACAAGACAATACTACTGTGTTGCTCTTTACTCTAGATACCGGTACATCGGGGTCTCCAAAGATTTCAACTAGAATCGGAAAGGTGAAGTGGCTGACGATGAGTGGTGCCATAGTTGCTCTCGCTTTAGCTGGATATTGGCTAGTTAACCGGTCAGGTATAGACTGGCAAACCGTACGAGGTTACCTGCAGGTGGGAGGATCGGTATCCGATTCTACTGATACGGAACAGGAGAAAGCAGTATCCGAGAATGAAACTGAAACTCTGGAGAATCCATCACCGTCGATCGAATCAGGCGATACTCTGGATGGGTCACGAGGAGAGTAGGCCAATCCATCCCTGACACAGATATCGTGAGTGTGTCGTTCTGTGCTCCATATCAGAGTCATGCGAAATAGCGAGTAATTCAAAGGATATCTAGTTGAACGAGCATCCCCTCAATGCCCTTCCTCAGGGCTATAGACTCCAAGAATACGAACTGGTCCGCGTATTGGGGTTTGGAGGATTTGGCGTGACCTATCTGGGTTACGACCATAACCTCGAGAAACCAGTCGCTATCAAAGAGTACCTGCCAACAGACATCGCTATTCGCACAGACCATCAGAGTGTTGCCCCACAGGCAAGTACTTATCGGGAAGACTACGAATGGGGTCTGGAAAGGTTTCTTGATGAAGCACGTACTTTGGCTCGGTTCGACCATCGAAACATAATAAAAGTGTACCGATTTTTCGAGGCGAACGGTACCGCGTATATTGTCATGGAATATGCCGAGGGTGAGACGTTCGCAGCCTATCTTTCGCGAAAAAGTACGCTGGATGAAGACGAACTTAAACGCATATTGTTGCCCGTGCTTGAAGGTTTGGAAACGGTCCATCGTGCTGAATTCCTGCACCGAGATATAAAACCCAGTAATATCGTCATCAGAGACGAAGATGCTTCACCGGTGCTGATTGACTTCGGTGCTGCCCGTCATGCAGTTGGTGCCAGAAGTCGGTCAGTGACGACAATTGTCACTCCAGGATACGCACCTATCGAGCAGTATTCAAGCAGAGGGAAACAGGGACCGTGGACTGATGTTTATGCATTAGGTGCAGTTTGTTACAAAGCGTTAACAGGGAAAACCCCGGTCGATTCGATTGACCGATTGAATGACGACCCACTCGATTCAGTTTCCAATCGATGTGCTGATAAAGGAAGTGGAAGGTTCCTTAAGGCGATCGATTGGGCCTTAAACGTTAAGGAAGTAGATCGTCCTCAGACAATAGTTGCATGGAAAGCATCGATATCGAAGGTAGACCCCAAGCCTGCGAAGATAACACCTCTATCAAGGCCGAACCCCCAGCTTCAGAGCTTACAAACCAAAATGACACGATCCCAGTGGACTGTGGTGATCGTGTTTTTCGCGATTGTTATATTCAGTATAGTTATAGCGATTCAGCGGGAATCAGAACAGAAAGCCGAACAAGCAAGACAGGCCGTAGAAGAGTTAGTGCGAGAACGACAGGCCCGTGCAGCGGAATCGGCGAGACCAGCAGCCACCGAAGCGGAACGTGAGCGCTGGGCCCGTGCAGCAGCGAGACTAGCCGCATCAGAAGCGGAGCAAGAGCGACAGGCTTACGTAGCTGAAGCAACGAGACTTGCAGCCGAACGGGCGGAAGCCGAACTGAATCGTCAGGCGCTTGCAGCGGAAGAAGCGCGGCAAGCAACCGTTGAAGCGGAGCGTGAGCGCCAGGCTCGTGCAACCGAAGCGGCCAAGATGGTAACCGAAGGATCTGAGCAAGAGCGTCAGACGACTCAAGCCCGTTATATAACGCTCGGCACACACAAGGACGATGTGTTGCGCCTTCAGGGTACGCCTAGTTCAATAGATACAAGGTCAACGGTAGAGGTGTTACACTATGGTCTCGACAGGATCAGAATTGATCGTAGGACAGGAAGAGTGACCGAGTGGAGCAACTTCACAGGAGCCCTCAAGGTTAGATTGAATCCAGGTAATTGATGGGGATTTATATACGTAGGTGTCACTCATTTTTGCAAATTAGTAAGCTGATATCGTGGAGCATAGGTTTGAGGACGTAAGGGAGAATGGAAATCAACCTACTCTCCCTTGCCTGAGTAAATGATGAGACCTTTTCTGATGCTGGCCCAGAGGAAAGTAGTAGATTAGGATGAATTTACATACGAGGAAAAAATGGTCTATCGAATATGGTTGATTGGTGTCATCGTCGCGGTACCTCTAGTTGGGTACGTGGTTTCCAGTTGGATTCAGGATAGATTCGATTCGGAACTTCGTACAGCGATAGTAGAGGTCAATCCTGATGCCGAAGAGACGATAGTACAAAAATTCACATTGTCTGATTTGTGCGACAATCCTGAAACCGAACTTGTCGAACTATGTTCCACTTATAACAACCTAGGCCTGATGAAATCTGGTTCAGTAATTGCAGGTGTAACGGGTTTGATTCTTATCGTAGTGATTAAATTAGCGGGACTATTTGCCAGGACCAATCGAAGGATATTACTCCTAGTTTTTAAGCCCGGACTTTACCTAACGGCACTTGTTTTGGTGATTCTGGTAATTGTTCATGCAGTAATCGCCATAGGTTCGCTTTGGTACTTAGGTTCTTGGATTGGGCGTTTACCTATTGGGTTTATGGCAGTAATAGGTTTAGGTGGTTTTGTTGGGGTGTTTATACTCGCGAGTAATATGATGCGAATTGTAAAAAAGGCGCAAACCTCGGTTATCGGCTTGCCGTTGGATCGTGGCCAATCCCCTCAACTCTATAATAAAATTGAGAACATAGCTCATCGACTCGGAGCTCTATCGCCCCACAATATCGTAGTAGGTCTTGATCCAAATTTCTTTGTTACAGAAGCTGATGTGGTATGCCTAAAGAACAAGCTTGAAGGAAGAACCCTATATTGTTCTTTACCTCTGTGTAGGATTCTGTCTGAAGGTGAATTTAATGCCATAGTAGGTCATGAATTAGGACATTTCAAGGGACTCGATACGAAATTCAGCGAAAAGTTCTACCCGATCTATAGAGGCACAGCTAATTCATTAGTTATGTTAAACCAGAATGAAGGTGCTTCAGTTATAGCACTACTTCCCGCGATCTCAATCCTTACGTATTTTTACGATGCCTTTGCGACTGCCGAGAACACTCATAGTAGGGAACGTGAATTTGCAGCAGACAGGGAAGGGGCAAACGCTTCGAGTTCAGAAATGCTGGCTTCAGCGTTAGTAAAGGTGCATGCGTTTGCTCCATATTGGTATCATTTTCAAAATGCTGCGATAACAGCAATAAAAGATGACAAGTTTTACGTGAACGCGAGTGAATTTTTTGCGGAAGCGATTAAGAGAAATGCTAATGATAGCTTTCTTGACGGAATTGCAGAAACGCATACTAGTCATCCTACCGACTCTCATCCTCCATTAGCAGCTCGCCTAGCGTCTCTTAACACTCCGCTTCAGAGTGTTGCATCTCAGTCTCTTGTAGTACAACCTGAGATTCCTGCTAACAGGTTGATCGACGATGTGGTTTCAATTGAAGAAGAGATAAGTGAAGCATACCAGTTGATACTGGCACATCGTGTTAGCGAAGGTAACCAGACAAACAAAAGTGGAGATGACTCGGATTAGAACTGACTCAAACGTATAAATATCAGATATAACCCTCCATCCTTATCATCTCCCCAACCCCCGCCTCCCCTCCACCACCCGATCCACCGCCTGCTCCCTTGTATCGGCCACCGCCGTCAGATGCCCCATCTTTCTCCCTGGGCGGGCTTCCTGCTTGCCGTACAGGTGCAGCTTGACTTCTGGTATCGCCAGGGCCGCCGCCCAGTCCGGTTCGCCGTTTTCCCACAATTCTCCTAGCAGGTTGGCCATGGCCGCTGGGCGGGGCTGATCGGTCGAACCGAGTGGCAGGCCGCACACGGCGCGAACCTGCTGTTCGAACTGGCTGGTGACGCAGGCGTCGAAGGTGAAGTGGCCCGAGTTGTGGACGCGGGGGGCGATTTCGTTGATGATGAGGTTGTTGCCGCGGTCGAGGAAGTACTCGACGCAGGCGACCCCGACAATGTCGAGGGCCTCGAACACCTTCCTCGTGAGGTTTACGGCGGTGACATTCACCGCACCCGACACGTCGGCCGGGGCGGTCGTGACGTCGAGTATGTGGTGGCGATGCTTGTTTTCCACAGCGCCGTAGTGCGCAAAGTCTCCGGTCAGTCCTCTTGCGGCCACGACCGACAGCTCCAGGTCGAAGTCGATGAACGCTTCAAGAACGGCTTCCTGTCCTGCCATGGATGTCCACGCACCTTCCACGTCGTCTACCGAGGTGATCCGAACCTGCCCTTTGCCGTCATAGCCGAATCCGGCCGTCTTGAGCACGGCGGGCGTACCGATTTCCTCGACCGCGGCAGCAAGTGCTGATCTCGATTTAACGTGTCGAAACGGCGCGACGGGAAAACGATGACCGGCGAGAAAAGTCTTCTCTCTCAGGCGGTTTTGCGTCGTGTGGAGCACGCTTCCCTTGGGGCGTACCGGTGCGATGGGCGATGCGGCGTCGACGCAGGCGGCGGAGATGTTCTCGAATTCCAGGGTAATGACGTCCACGTCAGCGGCGAATCGTTTTACGGCCTCCACATCGTCATAGGCGGCCACGATTTCGCGGTCGGCGACGTGGCCGGTGGGCGAATCGGATTCGGGCGAGAGCGTGTGGACGCGGTAGCCCATGCACCGGGCTGCGATGGCGATCATGCGGCCGAGTTGGCCGCTGCCGAGGATGCCGATGGTCGAACCGGGGAGTACGGGGCCAGCCTTATCGCTCATGTCAGCTCATCCCCCATGACCTTGCCGGTCTGGTCCTCCCGGTACTGCCTCAGTTTCTCCCTGAGTTCCGGCCGCGAGTTGGCCAGTATGGCCACGGCGAGCAGGCCCGCGTTCACGGCGCCGGACTGGCCGATGGCCAGGGTGCCCACGGGGATGCCGCGGGGCATCTGGACGATAGAGAGCAGGGAGTCCATGCCCTTGAGCGCCTTGCTTTCCACGGGCACGCCGAGGACGGGCAGCAGGGTCTGGGCGGCCATCATGCCAGGCAAGTGGGCCGCGCCGCCGGCGCCCGCGATGATGACCTCGAGTCCCCGTCCCTCGGCCTCGGCCGCGTATTCGGCCAGCCAGAGGGGCGTGCGATGGGCCGAGACGATACGGCATTCGTGGGGCACTTCGAACTGCTCGAGCACGTCCCGGACGTTCTGCATGGTGTCCCAGTCCGACTTGCTGCCCATGACCACGCCTACCAGGGGATTTTCAGAGGAACTGTTCTCGCTCATAAATACACCTCACTATGAAACGCCGTTCTGCGCCAGCATATGCTCCACCACCTTCGGTCCGTGCAACCGGCTGTTCTCGATGAAGATGTCGCTGCTCACGTTGCCGGCGGTGATGACGCCGATGATGTATATACCGGGCACGTTGGATTCGAAGGTATCGGGGTCGTGTACCGGTACGTTGTCCTCGGGCTGGACCTTGACGCCGGTGCCGCTCAGGAAGGGCACGTCGGGTGTATGACCCGTCATGCAGAAGACAAAGTCGTTGGGTATCACGAGTTCCCTATCCGCCGCGTCCTCGTCCCCCGCATCCTTGTCCGCCGCATCCTTGTCCGCCGCGCCTTCGTCCCCCACCTCCTCGTTCCCCACCTCCAGGACCACCTCGGTCTGCCGGATCTCCTTCAGCGTCGAATTCATGAGGGCCGTGATGGATCCTTCGGCGATGCGGTTCTCCAGGTCGGGCAGGACCCAGTACTTGATGCCGCGAAATGCGCTGCGGCGGTAGGACATGGTGACCCTTGCGCCGGCGCGGTACAGGGTCAGCGCCGTCTCCACGGCCGAGCTCTTGCCGCCCACGACGAGGACGTCCCGGTCAAAGTAGGGATGGCCCTCCTTGAAGTAGTGGAAGACCTTGGGCAGCTCCTCGCCGGGCACGCCGATCCGGTTGGCGCTGTCGAAGGCGCCGGTGGCCAGGATGACCTTGCGGGTCCGGTAGCGTTGCGTGCCCTCCCGCTGCGAAACGGACCGGATCTCGAAATCCCCGTCCTCGCCGGAGATGCCGGTGACCTCCTCGTAGGTGTTCACCTTCAGCCCCTGGGACTCGACGAATTTCAGGTAGTAGTTCAGCGCCTCCTCGCGGGTGGGCTTGAGGCCCTGGACGATCATGGGCACGTCGCCCAGCGAGATGAGTTCCGGGGTCGAGTAGAAGACCAGGCCCGTGGGGAACTGGTAGATGGTGTGGACGATGCACTGGCGTTCCACGACCACGTATTCCAACCCGGCCTGTTTGGCCGCGTAGGCCGCGGCGAGTCCCGCGGGTCCGGCTCCGATGATGACGGCGTCGTACAAGTTGCCTCCGATTCAGATTGCTCCGCTGTTTCCGGCTCTTCTGGCTTCCTTCTCTGCGCGTCAGCGCATGCGTGCCGGCGACTTATTCTTCCAGTTCCATGGTGACGACTTCCCACTCCACGTAGAGTTCCTCCAACTCCTGCCGGGCGCGCACGTAGGCGCTTCCGACCCGGGAGACCGTTTCATGGTCCGAGAAGGTCCCTTCCTCGCCCAGGTCGCCTTCGAGACGGGCGATTTCCGCCTCTTTCTTCCGAATGGCCGCCTCCAGCGCCTCGGCCATCATCCGCTGCTCCTTGCGTTCCTTCTTCCGGGGATCGTATTTCGCAGGCGCACGCCTGCGGTGCGGCGCCTTCTCCCTTTCCTTTTCCTTTGCCGCGGCGGTCGCGTCGAGACGCTGCTCCTCTTTGAAGGCCCGGTATTCCGAGTAGGTGCCCTCCCAGTGACTGACGCCTGCCTGCTCGAAGACCAGCAGGGCGTTCACCGTCTGGTCGAGGAAGTACCGGTCGTGGGACGCCACCATGAGCGTGCCGGGGTAGTCGGCCAGGGCATGCTCGAGGGCCTGCCTGGACAGGATGTCGAGGTGGTTGGTCGGCTCGTCGAGTACCAGGAAGTTCGGCTCCTCGAGGATCAGCCTGGCCAGCGCCAGGCGGCCCTGTTCGCCCCCGCTCAGCAGGCCGACCTGCTTGAAGACGTCGTCGCCCCGGAACAGGAACCGACCGAGGAGGTTGCGGACGGTGCCTTCGTTCATGGCTGGCCTGACCGACCAGAGTTCGTTCAGCACGGACCGTTCGCCCGACAGGCTGGCCCGTTCCTGGTCGTAGTAGGCGATATCCACGCCCGTACCGAGCCGGATGGTTCCCGTGGACGGCGTCTCCTGCCCCACGATCATGCGGAGCAGGGTGGTCTTCCCGGCCCCGTTGTAGCCGATCAGGCCCACGCGGTCGCCGAGGTGCTGGATGAAGTTCAACTCCGAGAACAGCGTCCGCGTGCCGTAGCTTTTGGACAGGTCCTCCAGCATGAGGACGTCCCGGCCGCTGCGTTTCATCGATCCGAAGTTCAGCGAGGCCGCGCGTTGCTTCGTCCGCGGTTTCTCGAGACGCTCCAGGCGCGCCAGGTGGCTGCGCCGGCCCTGGGCCTGCTTGGTCTTGACGCCCTCGATGGTCCGGCGGATGAACTCCTCCCGCTCCTTGATGAAGGCCTGCTGCTGGTCGTACTCGCGCTGCCGCGCCTTGAGGCGTTCGGCCTTGACCTCCATGGCCCGGGTGTAGTTGCCCGGGAAGTTCTGCAGGCCCAGGTCTTCCAGTTCGGCGATCCGGTCCACGGTGCGGTCGAGGAAGTAGCGGTCGTGGGATACGAGCAGGATCGCCGCCGGGTGGTCGGATATGTACTCCTCCAGCCACTCCGTCGCGGCCACGTCCAGGTGGCTTTCCGGCTCGTCAAGGAGCAGCAGGTCCGCGTCCCCCAGCAGCAGCTTGCCGAGGCGAAGGCGCGTCTTCTGTCCCCCGCTCAGCACGCGGACGGGCAGGGGCAGGTCGTCCTCCTTGAAACCCAGGCCGTGCAGTACGGTCTGGGCACGGTGCTGATAGGTGTATCCGCCGGCCCGTTCATAGGCTTCTTCGAGCCGGCCGTACTGCCCCAGCAGCCGCTCGGTTTCTTCCGCGTCGCCCCTGGCCTGTTCCAGCGCGGCTTCGGCCTCGCGCAACCGCCTTTCCAGTTCGTGAATGCGCTCGAAGCTGCTCAGCGCCTCGTCCAGGACGGAGTTGGTGGCGGTCAGGTGCGCGTCCTGGGTCAGGTAGCCGACCCGGAGGTCGCGGCGGCGGGAGATGTCGCCCTCGTCCGGCGACAGGTCGCCGGTGATGAGCTGCAGCATGGTCGTCTTCCCGGTCCCGTTGGCGCCGATCAGGCCCACGTGCTGACCGGGGTCGATGCCCCAGCTGATGCCCTGCAGGACACACTGGGCACCGTAGTATTTCGAGACTTTATGAAGAGACAGGAGCGCCATGATGGACGGGCATGTTTGCGCGCGATGATCGACCTCACGCGCCTTGTGAAGTTGATCGACCTCATGCGCCGAATGAAACCGGGCAATATCAAAAAACCATGGAAGGCTGGTCGTAAGCTTCCATGGTTTCGTCGAGTGGGATGCACTCAGTCGGGCATTTTGTATGCGTGAGACCCGGTCAGGCACAGGCCTGTCCAGGCTTATCCGGGCCGGGTAGGTCGGGCTTTGTAGGGATGCTGACTCGCCAGGGCGGCCCTGCAAAAAGTGAGGGGGTCACACCGAGGCGGCCCCTGAAAGTCAAGCGGATCACGCCGGGGCGGGTCAGACCGGCCCGTGATTTAAACGGCGGCTTCCTGGGCGGTAACTTCTCCGCCCGCGTACCATTCCACGAAGTTGTATACACCTTTGCGGATGATCCCGCGCGGATTCCCGTGTATGTCCACCCGGTCGCTGCGCACCGTGACGATCTTGGAGCGGGTATCGATCTCTTCGTCCGGCACGATGACCCGGGCCACGAAGAACTTGCCATCCTGCTCGCAGACGCCGAATTCCATGTTCTTGCTGTTCAGATCCTGAACGCAAAACTCGATGGCTTCACGCTTTTCGAATTCGCCTGTTACCTGAATGTATTCGCCCTCGGTGGGTCCCAGTTGCTGCATACGATCGCTCTCTTCCTGCCGCGTGCCCATGGTTACCGATGAATTCCAGGTCGCTTATTGAGTGCGCACGCCTCGACTCAGCGACCCCGGAATGCCGCGGGACGTTTCTCGAGAAACGCCGCGATGCCTTCCGCCTTGTCCTCTGTGGAGCTTACCGCTCCGAATTCACGGGCCTCCAGCGCCAGGGCTTCGTCCAGTCCCTGGTCCAGCCCTTCGTTGACGCAGGTCTTGATGGAAGCCAGCGCAACGCCACCCTTGGCGGCCATGCGCCCGGCCAGTTCCCCGACCGTCTCCATCAGGTCTTCCGGCGCCGTAACGCGATTGACGAGCCCGAGGCGATGGGCCTCGGCGGCATCGAACATATCGCCCGTCATGATCAACTCGAGGGCCCGTCCCCTGCCGATGAGCCGCGGCAACCGCTGCGTGCCGCCCCATCCCGGAACCAGGCCGAGATTGATTTCCGGCTGGCCGAACCGGGCTTTCTCCGAGGCGTAACGAATGTCGCACGCCATGGCCAGTTCGCATCCGCCTCCGAGCGCCACCCCGTTCACGGCGGCGATGACCGGCAGCCTGAAACCTTCGATCCGCCGGAAGAGGCGATGCCAGCGATGGGTCATTTCCTCGGCTTCCGAACCCGACAGCCGCTGCAGTTCCCGGATGTCGGCTCCGGCGGCAAAAGCCCGGTCGCCGCTACCCGTGAGCACAACCACGGAAGCAACCCGGTCGTCGTCTATCTGGTCGAGCGCTTCGCCGAGTTCTCGTCCGACCTGGGCGCTGAGCACGTTCAGGGGAGGATGGTCGATCGTGATCGTGACCACCCCGCCGTCCTGCTCGATGAGGATCTGCTCAAACGACATGCAAGCACCTTGTCGACGTGCCCGGAATCAACCCATACCACCGGGACGAATCCGAAGGAAAACGGCCCGGTTTTCGCAAAAAGCACGAACAGTTTAAGATAATGTATTTATGTAACTTCGTCAATAGCAAAGTTTGTATTTGTAACAGGATTGTCACATAACCGCGGAGGGGTATCGGCAGGTAAAACCAGGTCGGCGGAGAGCGGGAAAGACCGGGAATACGCACGCACTGTGCACGGTCCCGGTCGTCTACTGTCTTCTGTTCACCGGAGCGATGTGGGGTTTCTACTCCCGGTTCCGCGCGTCGACCGTCCACTGCTCGCGGCAGCGGCCGTCACCGTCGATCACGTAGACCTGGCGATGCAGCGCGGAGCAGGGACACACGTGAGTGGGGAACACGTAGATGGAATCGCCGACCGACAGGCCCGAGGTATCCGGACAGTCCATGATCCAGTGTTCCTCGTTGTGCATCCCGGGTTCGGCGCCGGGAAGGTTCCAGGGGAGGCCGCGCTGGCCGGCCGGGTCCGAGGCGATGGCCTTGTTGCCGAGGTCGAGGGTCACGCGGGTCGGTGTGGGCATGCTGATGACGCGGCTGAGCAGCAGGGCCGCGGCTTCGAAAGGCAGGTCGGGGAAGCGGCTGCTGTACCCCCAGTCCCAGAACACCGAGGTACCGGGCGAGGGTTCCACGTCTTCGGCCGGGGCGTAACAAGGAAAGGATATGGAACCGCCCATGACGCGCCGCGGCACGGGAAGGCCCCGGGCCTCCAGCCGGGCCTGGAACGCCCGTACCTGATCCAGCGCGGCGCCGCAGGCCTGCCGGCGTTCTTCGATGTCTGCCTGGTGGTTATGGCCATCATAGCCATGGAGGCCGCCGGGCGTTATGCCGGGCAGGCGGTCGAGCAGCGTGTAGAGTTCCAGGGCTTTCGGACCGGCCGCGATCCCGGTGCGGTGCTGGCCCACGTCGAAGTCCAACAACACGTCGATGGTCACGCCGGCGCCGGCCGCTGCCGCCGACAGCGCTTCGGCCGCGCCCGCATCGTCCACCATGCAGCGGAAGGCCGTCCCGGGAAAGCGGCCGGCGAGGTCGACCAGGCGTCCGATGTTGGGCCCGATCATCTGGTAGGCGATGAAGACGTCCTCCACGCCCATTTCCGCCAGCATGCGGGCCTCGTATATGGTCGCGCATTTGAACTTGTCGATCCCGGCCGCGCGCTGCATCTCGATGACGGCGCGCATCTTGTGGGTCTTTATGTGGGGACGCAGGCGTTCGGGACCGCCCGCGATCTCCAGGGTCCGGCCGATGTTCTCCCGCAGCCGCTCGCGGTAGACCAGCATGGACGGACTGGGGATCTCATCAACGTTGGTTACGAGGTATCGGGGATCCATGGGTGCTCCTTATTGCAGTTTCCCGCGCGCCGCGATGTCCCAGACGGATTCGACGGTCCCGTTGCGCACGCCGTAGAACCGGTCATGGAGATTGATGGTCGTGCAGCAATGGCTCGGGACGATGTGGAACTTGTCGCCCGGCCTGAGTGTGCAGGATGGGCCGGGCAGCTCGATCTTGACGTGTTCCTCGGACTGGCGGAGGATCGACGCACCTTCCACGCCGCGAACGGTCTGCAGGCCCATGTCATTGGTCATGGTCTTCAGGCCCGCGTCGGCGACGGCGAGTTCGTCCCCGGGCCGGCTGACGATGGTGGCGTAGATCGTCAGCGCGCAGTCGAACTCGGGGATACGTTTCTGGTAGGTCCCGTCCATCAGGATGTAGGATCCCGCCTGCACTTCATTCACCCCCGGGAAAGTTCCGGTGACCTTGTACGTCCCTGTGCCGCCTCCGCTGACCAGGTCCACGGGCAGGCCCCGTTCGCGGATGTAATCGGCCGTCTGGGTCAGCATGGCCATGGACTCCCGGCACCCCGCGTACCGTTCTTCGTCGTTCGGGTTGCCGATGATGTGGCCCTCGTAGCCCATCACCCCGCGGAAGACGACGCCGGGATGCCGGTCGATGGCCTGGGCAAGCCGCCACGCGGGTTCACCGGGCGGCACGCCGCAGCGCTCCATGCCCACGTCGACTTCGATGATCATGTTCACCCGGGTGCCGGCAGCCAGCGCCGCGTCGGAGATCTCCCGGACGTTTTCCTCGTGGTCCGAAGCGACGATGACGTCCGAGTGGCGCGCCAGGGCGACGAGACGATCGATCTTGACGCGTCCCACGACCTGGTTGGCCACGAGGATGTCCCGTATGCCCGCCGCTGCCATGACCTCGGCTTCACCCAGCTTGGCGCAGGTAACACCCCGAGCGCCGGCTTCGATCTGCTTGTGCGCGAGCACCGGCGTCTTGTGCGTCTTGGTGTGGGGCCGGAGATGGGCGTCCTTGCCGGCGAAGAACGCCGCCATGCGGGCGATGTTGCCTTCCATAAGGTCCAGGTCGATCACAAGGGCCGGGGTGTCGATGTCTTCGATCGGACTTCCGGGACGGACCATGAGGCGTTCTCCAGATTACTCGTTAGATGCGAGCAGCTTTGTGTATAGACAATGTATAGACAATGTATAGCCAACGGGACGGCGAGATACAGCGTATTACGCCTACCAGTCCCTTGAGTCCGGCACCGGCAGCGAACGTCCGTTCTCGGCAATGGATTGCTGGCTCACGAGACCGGGCAGGGTCATGTCCATGGCCTCGTGCAGGCCGATGGACGGCCTGCGCCGGCCTTCCGCGGCTTCGATAAATTCCACCAGTTCATGGTAGTCGCTCCCGCCGTGCCCGGCGCCTTTCGCGGCAGCCGCCCGCATCCAGTCGGGCAGGAACGCTTCTTCCAGCTCGTGAAGGTCCATCCACGTGTTGTCGTCCTCGCATTGCGACCGAAGCCAGAGGCGGTACGGCTGCCCCTTGCCCCGGGCCGATTCGTAGCAGCCGTCGGTCCCCTGGAGCTGGTAGTTGGTCAATGCGTGGGGCCGGTCGGAAGTGAGGTCCATGCGGATCTTGGCGAGGCCGCCCCCTGCCATCTTGCAGAGCATGACGCTGGTGTCCTGTGCATAGGGTTTGCCCGACGCGTCAACGTAGTGATGCCCGCTGCCGTGGCAGGTCACGTACGCCACGCGGTCGTCAAACCACTGGAGGATGGGTCCCAGGCTGTGGGTCCCGTAGGTGATGCCGTCGATTCCGGACTGCCAGTGACGACGCCAGACCTGTTCGGGCGGCAGGCCCCGGGCCGCCAGGCGATGCTCGTCGTACCCCTTGAGCTCGTGGAGGTACTCCCCCTCGGCGTAGTAGGGCGTGCCGAAATGCCCCGCCTTAACGAGCGCCTTCACCAGCACGTTCTCCCGGATGTAGGTGTAGTTCTCGCCCATCATGTACACACGGCCGGAGGCCCCGGCCGCCCGGACGATCTCCCGGCACTCCTCGACCGAGACCGCAGCCGGGACCTCGCTGAAGACGTGCAACCCCCGGTCCAGCGCGGCGACGGCCTGCGTGGCGTGCAACGGCATGGGCGTGGCGATGATCACGCCGTCCAGGTCGGAGCGTTCCAGCATTTCATCGTAGTCTGTGTACTGTTCCGAGGCGCCCAGCAGCTTTGCGGTGGCGGGCAGCGCGCCGGCGTCGATATCGCACACGGCGTGGACGCGGACCCGGGGCAGGGCGTCGCAGGCGGCGCGGAAGCTCATGCCCCGGCCGCATGCCCCGGCGATACCCAGGTGAAACTTTTCTCGGCTGTTATTCATGATCGAACGCTCTCATGACCGTCCGGACCGCCAGGGCCATTCGGTCATCACATTCATGGTTATTGCAGATCGTCTATACCAGGATGCGACTCAATTCACCAGCGCGGCGATGCGACGCATGCACACCGCCAGGAAGATCTCCTGCGCGCCGGGCAGGTCCTTGTGGGCGTCGCTGTCGATGAAATGGTTCATGGTCATGATAATGAGGTATATCGACAGGGTGTCAAGAGGACTCTGTTCCACCACGGGGTGGCTGTCGCGGATGAGCGCAGCGAGCAGGCGGGCCTGTTCCATCATGGCCTCCACGTCGTTTTGCTCGTAGGCGTGTACGAAAAGGGCGAACAGGCTCTCGACACCGCGCCGCGTGTCTTCGGGGACGGACTTCGATTCCTTGAACTGGTTGACGGTACGCTTGATCATGCCTTCCAGTTCGCCGTAGCGCTCGTTTTCCTCCATGGACAGCAGCTTGTAGAACCGGTCGCCGACGCCCAGCGTCCGGCAGATGCTGTTCAGCAGCTGCAGCCGTACCGCGGGCGACGTGAAGGATCCAAGCCGATCGAAGGTCGGTTTGATGATGCGGTAGTCCTCGCGGTGGCTAAGGGCCTCGACCAGCGTCGGGAAGGTCAGCGGGTCGACGTTATTCGAGAAATGCCAGAACAACAGCTCCTGCACGTCGTCGCCTTCGATCTGTCCCAACCCCGAAATGGCGCTGATCCGCACGCGGGGGTCCTCGTCCTCCAGGGCCTCGACCAGCGGGTCCACCGCCCGGGCGTGCTTCAATTGGCCCAGGGCTTCAGCCGCTTCGCTGCGTATGTCCGAGGAAGAACTCTCGAGTTCCCGGATGAGCGTGTCGACCGCCACTTCCGAACCGGTTTCCCCCAGGGCCCGCGCGGCCTGCCGCCGCACCTTGCCGCTGGCATCGGAAAGGGCGTGGACCAGATGGTCGATGGCCATGGGGTTGCGCGAACGGCCCAGCCGGAAGGCCGCCCTCGCTCGGCGGTCTTCGGCGGTGGCCACGTTGAACACGATGTAGTTTACGGCGTAGCTCAGGAGGTTGCCCCGGAACATGTTCGTCAGAAGCTGCTGCGAGGTAATGGACCGGGCGTCCTTGACGGGTCGAAGGAGGAACAGCGGTACCAGCCGCGCGACACCGCTCAGGAAGAACATCAGGTTGATGTCCTGGATCAGGAAGCCGCCCACCGTGAATTGAACGCCGGCGAGTGAAGCGACCAGGACACCGCCGAGAAGGGGCCCGCCGGCGTAGAGGAGGTTGATGGAGGTGGACCAGGATGCCAGGTAGGCCACCCGTTCGTCCGTGTTTCCCTTAGGCAGCAAGGCGTATAGAAGCGGCGTGACCGAAAGGCCGATTCCGCCCATGATCAGGCCCGAAACGGCCATGGCGCCGGCGACCATGAGATGGTTTCCCGGCTGGCAGAAACCCCAGAAGAAGGCGTTCAAGGCACCAGGCACGATGAGGATCATAGCCACGGGTTTACCGCCGAACCGGTCAATGAGTACACTCCAGGCGCGGTATCCCGCGATGGTGGCCAGGGTCCCCAGGGCGCTCAGCATGGAGATGGCAGTGTACCCGAATCCCAGGCGATCGAGCATGAACACACCGAAGAGCGGACCGGAAAGCCCCACGGCGAACTGCCAGGACGAGTAATAGAGGACCAGTTGCCGGAACCGGCGGTCCTTGAAGGGCTGCATCAGGTACCGGATCGGGTTCCGGTTTTCCGACTCGGTCGCGTGGGACGGATGAGGGGCGCGGCTGATGACCAGGTATCTCGATATGCCGACCACCGTGCCAACCGTGAATACTACGACGAAGGCCGTCAGCTTCTCTTCGTCCGGGAACCAGTCCACGAACCGTCCCGTGATGATACCTACCGCCATCCCCGCGAGACTGCTGACCATGGTCTGCCGGCTCGTGAACCGCGCCCGGATGTTCTCCGGTACGGTACCGGCGACCCAGGTCGAAAAGAAGGGGGAATAGACATAACCCGTTACCAGGCCCGCAATGAGGAAGATGAGCAGCATCTGTTCGTGCAGCGATTCGACAAACAGGAAGGGAATGGCAATCAACAACCCGCGGAACAGGGTCTCCAGGATGCCGTTCCACACGACCCAGCGTTTTTTGTTTTCGATGGATCTGCTGAAGAGGGAGGAAAGGATCTGGACGGGAGCGAGGATCGACGCAATGGCCGAATAGAAAGCGATATCGGAGGCGTCCGCGCCCAGCGAAAGGACGAAGCCGGTGAAGACGGCCGTGCCCATGCCGACCATCTGTCCCCAGGCGCCCGATAGACCGCTGGCGAATATGAACGACCGGAGGGTACGGTTGACTTCGCCTCGTGAAAGCATGCTCGGTTGCTCCGTTGGCCTGTCCTGACCAGTGGTCACTCGATTTCGGCCGCGATAACCAGGCAGTCAGGGGTTTCCGCGGTCACACGGTCCCGGAGTATCCTGCGAGAACGCACGGTCCTCCAAATACCGTGCATCCAGGGAAATGCGCCACAGAATAGGAACGCCGTGCAGGTAACGCAAGGATATAAAAGAAAAAACGAGAATCGTGGCCGGCTTTTCGACTAACTCTTATATAATCACTGTTGGTTCGGACCATTTAAGGGAGCGTGGACCTGGAAACCGAACCGATCCGGAACCAGCCAGCCGTATTGTTGGCGGCCTTCGTATTCTTTCGGCGGGAAGCAAAAAGGAGCAGACGGGAAGCAAAATCCGTGAGATCCCAGGATGAATTCAATTGACAGTTGTGCCATTTTGCATGTACAATAGTAGTAACTGTATACTGTCCCAACCCGATGCCTTTCTATCTGGAACCATGCGACGAACCACCCTCTTTATCTTACTACCGTTACTCGTAGTCCTGGCGACGACCGTGATGGCCAGTTCACGGGTAAACGCGGTCATGAGCGCGGGACTGGAACGGATCGCCGCGGTAGTCGAGGAGCAGTTGATTGCGCCTTGCTGCTGGCGCGCACCGCTCAGTAAGCATTACTCGGGTACCGCTGAAAGGATGAAAGAGGAACTCAGGATAATGCTCGTCGAAGGCAAGACCGGCGAGGAGATCGTCGACTACTATAAAAGCATATACGGGGAACGCATCCTGTCATCTCCGCCCAATTCAGGTTTCAACCGGATGGCCTATCTCATTACGCCGCTAATGTTCCTCGTCGGCGCCGGGTTCATCTTCTTCACGCTGCGCCGTTGGCGGGCCGGTCGCCTGAACAGCGGGAACGCGGTGATGCCGGAAGATACAGACCGTCCGGCGAAAGATCCGCGGCACCAGTCCCGGATCGACGACGAACTGAACGCCTACGACTGATTCCGTTCCAGTTTCTGGCGCTCCGACCAGGCCTCCCCCTCGCCGTAACTTCCGAATATATCCTCCAGCAGTACCTCCAGTGCGGGGCTGAAGTACCGGCCGCGACGCCAGGCCACGCCGATATCGCGGCTGAAGGCGACGCCCTCCACGTCAACCTCGCGTAGCGTGCCGGCTGCAATGGACTCCTGGATCGTCAGGGAGGGCAGGAAAGAAATCCCCACGCCCGCCTCTACGAGTTTCCGCATGGCCTCCGGACTGCGCATTTCCATGACGACGCGCGGCGACACGCCCACCTCGGCGAATCGTTCGTCCACGATCCGGCGGGACACGGAATCCGCGTGAAAGAGAATCAACGGCTCTTCCGCCACTTCCGTAAGGGTGACCGGGGTCCGTCCCGCGTAGGGATGGCCGCCGCCGACCACCAGGGGCATGGAATCGTGGTAGATGGACATGGTCTCGATCCGGGGATGGGCGTAGGGCAAAGTGATCAGGGCGAATTCCGAACGGTTTGCCAGCAGTTCCTCAACCAGATACTGGGACGGCGACACGTGCACGGACAATTCCAGTTCCGGGTACCGCTCCACGTAGCGCTTGAGGATGTCGGTAAGCAGGTAGGTCACCGCGGCGTCGGTGGCGCCGAAGGTAAACCCCTCGCCCGGCAGGACGTCTCCGCTGGCCAGGCGGTTCTCCGCCTCCTCGGCGAGGTCCTGGATGCGCACGGCATAATCGACCAGCGCCCTGCCTTCCATGGTCAATGAAACGTGCCGGCTTCCCCGGTTGAACAACCTCACGCCCAGCGTCTCTTCCAGTTCCCGCACGCCATTGCTCACCGTGGGCTGCGTCACGTGCATGTCCCGTGCAGCCCTGGAAAAACTCTCGCGCCGCGCGACCGCCAGGAAGTACTGCAGGTAATACAGGTTCATTTGTTCGCTCCTTTTAAGTCTTCTCGTCTTATTATAGATAAAAATTATAGATGATATAGCAATTATTTATTTGAATTATACCAGATTCCGGGTTTCTTTACCAGAGCGTAATCGTGGATCAGCGCATCAGCGCATTAGCGCATCAGCGCATCAGCGCATCAGCGCATCAGCGAATTTCATTCAATCTTCATAGCGTCGGGTACGCGTGACGCAGGCCCGGCGACAGAAGGAAAGCGGGGAAATCATGAGCGGCAAAGTCAGAGTGGCCATCGTCGGCGTGGGCAACTGCGCCTCGTCCCTGGTGCAGGGCGTGGAGTACTACCGAGGCGCCGCACAGGACGAATTCATTCCCGGCCTGATGCACGCCAACCTGGGCGGATATCACATCAGCGACGTGGAATTCTCGGCCGCCTTCGACGTGGGCGCGGACAAGGTGGGCAAGGACCTCGGCGAGGCTATTTTCGCCCATCCCAACAACACGGTGAAGTTCGCCGATGTGCCTGACCTGGGCGTGCCGGTTCAGCGGGGCATGACCCACGACGGGCTCGGCAAGTACTTGAGCGAAGTCATCGACAAGGATACCAGTGACACCGTGGACGTGGTCGAGGTGCTCAAGGAAACGAAGACGGACGTGGTGGTGAGCTACCTTCCCGTGGGCAGCGAGGAAGCCACGAAGTGGTACGTGGAGCAGATCCTGCAGGCCGGATGCGGCTTCGTGAACTGCGTGCCGGTCTTCATCGCCAGCACGGGCCACTGGCCGGATCGGTTCCGCAAGCACGGCCTGCCCATCATCGGCGACGACATCAAGTCCCAGGTGGGCGCCACGATCACCCACCGCGTGCTGACCCGCCTCTTCGCGGACCGCGGCGTCAAAGTCCTGCGTTCCTATCAGCTCAACTTCGGCGGTAACACCGATTTCTACAACATGCTGGAGCGCTCGCGGCTCGAGTCGAAGAAGATCAGCAAGACCAATGCGGTGACGTCCCAGCTCAGCTACGACATGGGCGAGGACAACATCCACGTGGGACCCAGCGATCACGTGCCGTGGCTCGAAGACCGCAAGTGGTGCCACATCCGCATGGAAGGCGAGACCTTCGGCGGCGTGCCGCTGAACCTCGAGCTCAAGCTGGAAGTCTGGGATTCGCCCAACTCGGCCGGCGTGGTCATCGACGCGGTGCGCTGCTGCAAGCTGGCCCTGGACAACGGCCTCAGCGGCCCCCAGCTCGGTCCCTCTTCCTATTTCATGAAGTCCCCGCCCGAGCAGTACGCCGACGACGTGTGCCGGCGCCTGGTGGAGGAGTTCATCGAGGAATACGGCCAGAAGACCGGAGCGCCCGCCGAAGCGCCCGCGGAAACACCCGCCGAGGCGCCGGTGGAGGAGCCGGTCCCCGCGAGTTAATCAGCGGATCCGTATCCATTCGCCCGGGAGAATCCATGTCGAAACGCCTCCGCGTCGCCGCCATCTGCACCATCTATCACCCTCGCGCCCACGCGGACGTCATCGTCTCCAAGTTCCTGAAGGGCTGGTCGGTCGACGAGGGATACTTCGCGCCCCAGGTGGACGTCGTGTCCCTCTACATCGACCACGTCCTCGAGAACGACATAGGCCTGCAGTTAGCCGAGAAGTTCGGCGTGCCCGTCTACCCGAGCATCCGCAGGGCACTGCACGCGGGAGGCGACAGCCTGGGGGTGGACGCGGTGCTGCTCATCGGCGAGCACGGCGACTACCCGTGGAACGAACGGGGCCGGCACATGTACCCGCGGCGGTACTTCTTCGAACAGATCGCCGGCGTGTTCGCCGAAAGCGGACGCTCGGTGCCCGTGTTCAGCGACAAGCATTTCGCCTACGACTACCGCGACGCCCTGTGGATGTGGGACCGCGCGAAGGAGCTCGACATCCCCCTGATGGCCGGTTCCTCCCTGCCCCTGGCGTGGCGGGACCCCTGGATCGAATACGACCTGGAAACCAGTGTCGAGGAAGCGCTCACCGTGGGGTTCGGCGGGATCGAATCCTACGGATACCACACCCTCGAAGCCCTGCAGTGCATGGTCGAGCGGCGGCGCGGCGGTGAAACGGGTGTGGCTTCGGTGCAGTGCCTGGAAGGCGACGAAATGTGGCGGGCCTGCGAGGAAGGGCGGTGGTCGAAGGAGTTGATGGACGCGGCTTTAGGCGCCATACCCGGCAAGCCGGAGGGCACGGCGCGGGAACACGCCAAAGAGCCCTCGGCCTTCCTGGTGGAACGAAACGACGGGCTTCAGACGACCACCCTCATGCTGGGTGGCTACATCGAAACCTGGGCCTACGCGGCCCGGGTCGACGGCGAGGTGCACGGGGCCTGCTTCAACCTCGTCCGCGAGGGGAACCACGCCCACTTCAGCTACCTGTGCCACAACATCCAGCGGTTCTTCCAGACCGGTGAAGCGCCGTATCCTCCCGAGCGGACGCTGCTGGTCACGGGCATCATCGACGCCGTGATGAACAGCCGGTACGAAGGCCACCGCAAGATCGAGACTTCCTGGCTGGACGTCGCGTATGCTTCTTACACGGAAATGCCTTACCGGCCAATCGCCACGCAGCCTGAAGGCGGCAGTATCGACCCCGACGCGCCGGACATCACGGGAAGAGTCTGAGGAAGACGGAACCAATGAATATCGAACCCCGGCAGAAGCAGTTCGACTTCGAAGGCCCCGAGGCCATCAGGCCGGAAGTACTGGAGACCTTTCCCTACGAATCAAAGGGCGATCCCCTCGACGTGGATATCGATACGGACGAATTCACGGCGGTCTGCCCCTGGACGGGACTGCCCGATTTCGGTGAGATCATCGTGTCCTACGTGCCGGACGAGAAGGTCCTCGAACTGCGGTCTTACAAGTATTACCTGCTCTCCTACCGAAACGTCGGCATGGTGCAGGAGCACGTCACGCGCCGCATCCTCGACGACCTCGTCGCCGCGGTGCAGCCGCTCCGCATGACGGTAAGCACCGACTACCGGGTCCGGGGCGGCATCCACACGACCTGTACGGCGGAGTACGAGAAGGAATAGACGCCGCTCCGACGGTCAGCAGGGTTCCCCGAGTGTGCTCCGACGGTCGGAAGTGTTCCCCGAAGATCAGCAGTGTTCGTTGAACGCCAACATCAGCCGCTGGGCCACGTCGAGCGCCGTGCGGCCCTCGATGTCTTGACGTTCCAGCATGAACGCCACGTGGCCGTCCTTCATCAGCGCGATCTGCGGCGATGACGGGAAATATCCCTTGAAGTAATCCCGCGCCTTGCTGGTGGCTTCCAGGTCCATGCCGGCGAACACCGTGGTGACCCGGTCCGGCTTCTTCTTGTTCTGCAGGGCCATGGCGACGCCCGGCCGGGCATTGGCCGCCGCGCAGCCGCATACGGAATTGACCACGACCAGCGCCGTGCCCTCGTGCTCCTCAAGCAGCGCGTCCACCTCGTCGGCGGTCTTCAACTCTTCCACGCCCAGGTCCGTCAGCTCCCGGCGCATGGGTTCAACCAGTACGGGATCATACATGCTGTCATGCCTCCTCGAATTTCGATGTACTTATCGACAGTTCAGGCCACGATCGTATATTATACCAGCGCGACCCACGATTCACTACATTTTACTTATAAATGCTGAAATTCGCGCGGCGTACCCGTAAAAGCCCTTTCCGCCTCAGGTTCTTTCCGCCTCAGGTTCTTTCCGCCTTCGACGCCTCGAAAGCCGCCTCCAGCACGCGGCAGGCCAGTCCGGCTGCGTCCAGGGGATCGTAGTCCTCGCGCTTCTGCACCATCATGCTGACTTCCACGGTAATGTAATCGTCGTATCCCGCCGCCTGCATGGCGTCCAGGTATTCCACGTAGTCGAAATCGCCCTCGCCGGGGATCAGGAACTCGAAGTCGGGCGCGCGTCCCCGCTGGTCCTTCACGTGGGTGTGCACGGTGTGGGGCGCCAGGGCCTCCACGCTCTCCGCCGTGGGCACGCCGGCCACGTCGAAGTGGCTGATGTCGTAGTTGAGCTTAAGGTATTCGGAATCGATCTGCTCGAGCAGCCAAAGGGTCCGCTCCACGTCGCAGAGGCAGCAGCCGATGTGGGGCTCCATGGCGATGACCACGCCGTGTCGGGCGCCATAGTCCACGAGACCGCCCGTCTCGTTCAGCAGCCGGTCCCGCACGCCGGGCCAATCCTCCGGTCGGCCGCCGGGTGTGGTGTCCAGGCAGGGCACGAGATGGTCCATGGTCAGGTCCGCGCAAAGTTCCACGGTATCCCTGAGCCGTTTCATGTTGGCGGCGTGCAGACGCACGTCGGGCTCGAGAAGGCTGGTGTGCCCCGCGATGGCGGGCATCTCCACACCGTGTTTCGCGAAGAGGCCACGGATCCGGTGGCGTTCCCCGGCGTCGAGCGTGCCCAGTTCCGTGACATAGCCGGGGATGACGGTGATTTCGATGCCGTCGTATCCCAGGGAGGCCAGGTGGGGCACTGCCTCGTCCAGTTCGACGGCCGGCATGCCCCAGGTTGAATAACCGAGTTTCATCGGGGGTCGCCCTAGATGCCCAGGCTTTCGTTGATTTCCTGCTGGTAACCGTTGGTCTCGTCCGCCATGATCTCGTCCATGGTGACGGCCCTGCCCGCCTCGCCCGATTCCATGATGCCGTAGGAGACGGCGACCGAACGCATGCCCATGTAGCCGTCGACCTCGGGCTGGCGGCCTTCATCGATGGCTTCCGCGAAATCGGCGTACTCGATGGCGATGATCTTGCGGTCCGTTTCCGGGAAGGGGAAACTGTATTTCCACAGACGGTCTCCACCGAACAGCGCCGCGGTCGCCTCGTCCAGGGCGAAGTCCGGCACGAGGTCCAGGAGCGCGTCTCCCTCGATGGTCTTGCCTTCCAGGGCAATGGAGAACGGCTGGCCGGAACGGTCGCCGGGCAGTTCGATCGACCCGGATGAACCGTAAATGCCCCGGTGCCAGAATCCCTTGCCGAAGGTCGCGTGCTCTTCCAGGTACTGGCAGACCGCGCCGCTCTGGAAGGTCAGCGTGGCATAGGCCGCGTCTTCGGCGGTCACCTCGAATTCCGCGGGCATCTCCGCCTGCCAGTGTTCGTAGACCCCGGCCGGCGAGTTGCGGGAAGCCGTCGCGGGATCTTTGCCAGCCATGGCGTTGTAGCGAACTTTCTCATGGAGACGCGTCTGGGCGTAGATGTCCGACACCGGCCCCATGAAGTATTCCAGGATGTCCGCGAAATGAACGCCCACGTCGAGCAGCAGCCCGCTGACGTTCTTCAGGTGCCGCCACACGGTGATCAGCATCTTGTTGCTGCCGCCGGCCGTGTTATGGACCATGTAGCGGGGCGTGCCGATCACGCCGGCGTCCAGCAGGGACTTGGCAAGCCGGTTTACCGGATCCCGGCGATAGTTCTCGGCGACCGACAGGATGCGTCCGGCCCCGTCCGTGGCTTCGCGCATGAGGCGGCAGGCACGGACCGTGAGACCCATGGGCTTCTCCGTCATCACGTCCCATCCCCGGGACGCCGCATCGGCGCACACCGTGTGATGGTGGCGCGGATCGGTGCAGATGTCGACGGCCTGCAGATCGCCGGCGTCCACCTCGTCCAGGCTCGCGACCACCGCGGGACGGACGCCGAAATGTTCTTCAACGTGTTTGGCCAGGGATTCGGCGTTCTCTCTGCGGGGGTCGCAGGCCACCACGGGTTCGAACCGGCATAGGCCGGTACGGTGCAGTTCGGCCAGGCCGTAGAGGTGCCGATGTCCCATGCCGCCGCAGCCCACCAGCCCCAGTCTGATCTTTGACATGATCACTCCAGTATGTCGTTGGATTCCCTGTCGATAAACCTATAAGTCCACGTCCCGATACGGGCGTATCGGAACGACATATAATAGGGGGTGGGTATCCGCGTGTCAAGGCTCCGGACAAGGCGGAACCGGCCCTCCGGCCACATGGCCTGCTTGTCTCCCGGTGCCCTGGTCGTTATATTGTCATCGTGACCGGCTACGGGTGTTTCGATGTGCAGGTACCGTGTTCCCCGGATGCCATGCGTTGATATCGTCGTATATTAAATGCAGTTATACCTGCGAAAAGGAATACCATGCTGAGACTTATCTTTGCCGCGGCCGCGACGGCGGCGCTCACCGCCTTCACCTGGCACAAGCGCAAACTGATCCGGGCAATGGCGGAAGAACTGCTCGACAGGGGCATCGAACTGACCGTCAACAACAGGTTCTGGCCCTCGAAGTCCGGGCGGGATACCGACATCCCCATCGTCTACGTCACCAACGGGGGCTCGAAATACCATCGGTTCGACTGCCGTTTCCTGAACGGCAACGCCAAAGCCATCGCCATTGACAAGGCGGCGGAGGCATACGCCCCGTGCGGAATCTGCTTTCCTGACGGATATGTACCGCGATCCACGGCGACCGGCCCGGTGTCTCAACCCGAGGCCTGAACCAGGCCGGCGTCTCAACCCGTGGCCTGAACCGGCCCGGCGTCTCAACCCGAGGCCTGAACCAGGCCGGTGTCTCAACCCGAGGCCTGAACCAGGCCGGCGTCTTATCCCAGCGCCTGCACCAGGTCGCCGATCAGATCCTCGGCCGCTTCCAGTCCGGGGGACAGCCGGAGCAGATTGGGCGCCGTTACCGAGCCGGGTCCCTCGATGGACTGTCGGTGTTCGATCAGGCTTTCCACCCCACCAAGGCTCGTGGCGTTCCGAATCAACCGGACCCGGCCTGCTACTCGCAGCGCGTCCTCCCGCGTGCCCCTGACCCGCAGGGAAAGCATGCCGCCGTACCCATCCATCTGCCGCGTCGCGATGGCGTGTCCCGGGTGATCGGGCAGGCCGGGATAGTCGACACCTTCGATTCCCGGATGACCGGCCATCGCCGCGGCAATGGCCTCCGCATTGGCCACGTGGCGCGCCATGCGGCATCCAAGGGACCGCAGCCCCCGCAGGACCAGCCAGGCATTGAAGGGCGAGAGCACCCCGCCGGTGATCGTCCGTACGCGCCGTGCCCGTTCGACCCGGTCACCGCCCTCACCGAACACGAGCGCGCCGCCCTGCACGTCGCTGTGGCCGCCCAGGTACTTGGTCATTGAATGCATGACGATGTCGGCGCCGTGCTGCAGAGGCCGCTGCAGCACCGGCGTGGCAAAGGTGTTGTCCACGGCCAGCAGGGCGCCGGCGTCGTGCGCGATGCCTGCCACCGCGCCGATGTCGATGACGTCCATGGCGGGATTCGACGGGGTCTCCGACCAGAGCAGCGCTGTTTGAGGCCGCATGGCGCGCCGGACCGCGTCCTGGTCGGTCATGTCCACGTCGCTCACCTCGATGTTCCAGTTCGGCAGGAGTTCCTTGCTGATCGCGCGGGTAACGCTGTACACGTCTTTGTGCATCAGCACGTGGGCGCCCGGGGCGAGGACCTGCACGCAGCCCGTTACCGCCGCCATGCCCGAAGCGTAGACGAGGCATTCCGCGCCGTCCTCGATGGCCGACAGGGCCGATTCCAGCCGGTCCTGGGTCGGGCTGCCCATCCGGATGTAGACGTGGTCGTTCGTCGCCTCACCCTCCGGCGTGTGCTCGAAGGTGGTCGAGAGGTGTATGGAAGGCGCGATGGCTCCCGATCCGGGTTCCATTCCTCCTCCGGCGTGGACCAGCAGCGTGTCTGGCTTCATGGTTGCTCCCCTTTGGATCCCGTATACGAGCCTGTTTCACCCGTATACGAGCACGGACCGCATGCTATCCGCAACAGGCCTGCGAATCAGAAGAACCTGCCTGCCCGGAGATCCCGGAGGCATCGGCTGTTTCCTGTACGGGGCAGCAGGCCTCGTCGCTCCGCACCTCGGTTTCGTCGAGATCCCGGTTCAATACGTAGATCTCCCATTCCCGGCCGTCCGGGTCTTTCACCCAGAACTTGTCCTGGTTGGCGTGGCAGCAGTCGCAGTCCATCTCTTCCCGGATTTCCAGGCCGGTTTCCCTGATCCGCTCCAGGTGCCGCATGACGGCTGCGTAATCCCGGACCTCGATCCCGTAATGGTTCGTCGCGTCGCCCGCGGCTTTCCGGCCCGTATACAGGGCCAGGTTAAGCGGTGCAATAGACGGAAGAAACTTGACGTAACCGGGCCTGGTCTTCACCGGTTCCTCGCCAAAGAACCGCTGGTAGAACGCAACGCTTTGATCCAGGTCTTCGACGGGAAAGGACAGGTGTATCTTGGGATAATCTGACATGATTTTCTCCTTACTTATTGATATGGTAACTGCGAACGGGTCCTTCCGAATGTACCGGTTCCGCAGGCAACGGCCGGTGATTCAACAACAGGCGGTAAGCAGGCGGATCAGGTCGCCCACCTGTTCGGGCCGTACCCGGTAGTAGATGTACCGCTCTTCGCGGCGGGACGCCAGCAGCCCCGCGCGGCGCAGGACGTCCAGGTGGTGGGACAGGGTCGCCCACGGCACGTCGATCGCCTCCTGGAGACTGCCTACGGTATCACCAGCTTCACCTTTCCGCACGAGATGATAGAAGATGGCCAGCCGCGTTTCATGGCTCAATGCCTTGAAGGCTTCGGCGTGTTTTCGTTCGGGCTCGAGGACCGGGGCGGCCGATTCTACATTGATCATTTCCATATTTCTAAAAATATAGAAATCATGTGCGGGTGTCAAATCTTTTCTTTCCACCGTGCCATATCGGGGCAATGCGCCGCGACAGGCATGCGGATCTCCCGTTCCGGCGCTTCCTTTGTACCTTGACAGCCCGCCGGGGCGCGGTGCATTTTGGGAGGGTAATCTTCACCGGATTCCCTTCACATCAGTGCCGACGGCGGAAAGGCTGTTGAATGAAACTCACGCTCAGCCATGTCTTTGATGCGCCCGGGCCCCATCCCAACGGGCTGCAGGCCACCACAGAAGGACTCTGGATTCTGGACCAGGGCGACAATCGGATCAGCCTCCACGATTTCCGGGACGGCGCGACGCTGCGAATCTTCGACTCCGACTCCGACCGGGGCAGCGGGATCACCCACAGCGGCACCCATCTCTGGGTGTCGTCCACCTACAGTTGCGAGACCCTGAAGATCGATCCCGGCTCCGGCCGGACGCTGAAGCGCTACGCCACACCGGGCGCGAAGAAAACCGGCGCCCACGGCCTGGAGTGGCGGGACGGGGAACTGTGGATGTCGTCGCCGCCTGACGCCACTATCTACCGCATGGACCCCGACGAATGGACCGTGTTGCAGTCCTTTCCCGCGCCGGGGGACCGGCCCCACGGCATCGCGTGGGATAACGGCAGGCTCTGGTGCGTGGAGACCAATCATCGAGCCCTATTCCTTTACGACCCCGATACGGGCGAGCAGCTGGACCGGCTGGACGTGGAGGGCCCGGAACCGCACGGGTTCACGCTCTGGCAGAATGAAGTCTGGATCGTGGACGCCACCACGGGCGGCGTGTTTCGCGGCACGCGTTCTTAAGACACGGTATGGTCTGAAAACAACAGGAATCTGAAAACAACAGGAATCTGTCATGGACAAGGCACGCATTGGGTTTATCGGCACCGGGTGGTGGGCGACGGCCAATCACCTGCCGGTGCTCAGGAAACGGGCGGACGAGGCCGGAGACGTGGAACTGTCGGCGGTCTGCCGGCTCGGGGCGGCCGAACTGCGCCAGGTGCAGGAGGCCTTCGACGTGCCCTACGGGACGGAAGACTATCGCCGGATGCTGGACGAGGTCGAGCTCGACGGCGTGGTGGTGTCCAGCCCCCATACGCTGCACTTCGAGCACGCCGCCGCGGCCCTGGAGCGCGGGTTGCACGTCATGGTCGAGAAGCCCATGTGCACGAAGAGCGCCGACGCCAGGGAACTGGTCCGGCTGGCGGACGAGAAGGGACTTCACCTGCTCGTTCCCTACGGGTGGCACCACAAGCCGTACATCCAGGAGGCCAGGCGGCAGCTCGACGCCGGGGTCGTCGGGCGCATCGAGTCCGTGCTCTGTCACATGGCCTCGCCCATCCGGGGCCTGCTCCAGGGACTGGACTTCGACCACGAGGCCAACGGAGGGGGCCTGTTCGCGCCCGATCCGGCCACCTGGGCCGACCCCGTGGTCGCCGACGGCGGCTACGGGCACGCGCAGATGTCCCACAGCCTGGGTCTCATGTCCTGGCTCACGGGCCTGATGCCCCGCGAGGTCTTCGCCATGATGTCCGTGGCGGAATCCATGGTGGAGATGTACGACGCTGTGACGGTGCGCTTCGAGGACGGCGTGATCGGGTCGCTGTCGGGATCGGGAGACATCCCGGAGGGACAGATGTTCCAGCTCGACATCCGTATCTTCGGCTCGGAGGGCATGTTGCTGCTCGACGTCGAACGCGCCCGCCTTGCGATCCACCGGCACGACGGGGATGACCAGGTCCACGACGTGGCCCCTGACGCCGGCGCCTACAGTTGCGAGGGACCTCCGGAGAACTTCGTCGACCTGGTGCTCGGACGGGACGTGATAAACTACACGCCCGGCGACGCGGCCATGCGTTCGGTCATGATCCTGGACGCCGCCTACCGGTCGTCGAAGTCCGGCGTCCTGGAGCGCGTGTAACCGAAAGTCGAACGTGTGACTTCCGCCGCCGGCGCGGTGTCGCACGCTTGTTCTTCGTCGATCTATCCTTGAGTTTCCCTTACCGGGATGAGCCATGGCCCAGTCGGACCTTCCTCGTGTATCCTTCGAAAAGTTCATGCTCCCGAACGGGTTGCAGGTCATCCTGCACGTGGATCGCAAGCTGCCCGTGGTGCACGTCAACCACTGGTTTCACGTGGGCTCCAAGGTGGAGCGGCCCGGCCGGACCGGGTTCGCCCACCTCTTCGAACACCTGATGTTCGAGGGGTCGAAGCACGCGCCGGATGGGTATTTCAAGTACATCGAACAGGCGGGCGGCAACCTGCGTGAAGGCGGCGTCAACGGTACCACGAGCAACGACCGCACCAACTACTTTGCCACCGTGCCCTCGGGCAATCTCGAATACGTGCTCTGGCTGGAATCGGACCGTGTCGCCACGCTGGCGGACGCGCTCACGCGGGAAAACTTCGAGAACCAGCGCGAGGTCGTCCGCAACGAACGCCGGCAGACTACGGAGAACCAGCCCTACGGCCGCTGGTACGAGCTGGTCAACGAGCACCTCTATCCCGCCGGACATCCCTATTCCTGGCCCGTCATCGGCCGGCACGAGGACCTGGAAGCAGCCGGGGTGGACGAGGTCGCCGAGTTCTTCCGGACCTATTACACGCCGAACAACCTGTCGCTGGTCATCGCAGGCGACTTCGACGAGACCTTCGCCCGCGACCGCGTTGCCCACTACTACGGCACGCTTGAACCGGGTCCGCTCCTCGAGCGCCAGCGTCGCTGGGTGCCTGCCCTGGCCGAGGGGAAGATCGTGGAGGTCACCGACCGGGTGCCCCAGGCCCGGGTCCACATGATCTGGCCGGCGCCGCAGCGTTTCGAAGCGGAGGAGACGGCGCTCGACGCGGCCGCGGCCGTGCTGGGCGACGGCCTGTCCTCCCGCCTCGAAAAGCTGCTGGTCTACGACCGGAGGCTGTGCACCGAGGTCAGCGTCTTCAACTTCGCCAGGGAGATCGCCGGCCTCTTCGGCGTCATCGCGACCGTCCGGCCGGGCTGCGACGTCCGGGAAGTCGAAGACCTGGTTCATGGCCAGATACAGAGACTGGCATCCGGCGGCCCGACCCGGGACGAAGTGGAGCGCACCCGCACGGTGTGGGAATACCAGTACGTCTCCAGCCTGGAACGCATCGGCGGTTTCGGCGGCAAGGCGGACCGGTTGAACGAATCGAATACCTATAAGAACGACCCCGGGTACTTCCACGTCGAACACGACCGGTTCCGGAACCTGACCGGATCGAAAATCGCCGAAGCGGTCAAACGGTGGCTGGTATCCCGCCACGGCCTGACGCTCAGGTACTTCCCCGATACGCTTCCGGCGGCGGTAGGCGCGGCAGCGGCGCAGTCGATGGACGCGGCGTCCGCGCAGGCGGCAGGGGACGGACCGTCGTCCACGCTGGCGGAGGGCGATGGACCGGCGCAGTCGGCCTCGGATGGCGTCCTCGACCGGTCCGTGGTCCCGGCGCTCGGGTCGGACACACCCTTTCAGACACCCGAGGTGCACGAGAACAGGCTGGACAATGGCCTGGAAGTGCTGGTCGTCGAGCACCACGATCTGCCGAAGGTCGCCGTCTCGCTGAACGTGAGGTCCGGCGGCGTGCACGATCCCCCCGACCGGTGCGGGATGGCCCAGCTCATGCTGCAGCTCATGGACAAGGGCACGCGGGGCTACGGCGCGCTGGACCTCGACGAAGCCCTGAGCCGCCTGGGTACGGTCATCGGGAAGACCATGTATCTCGAATCGGCCCGGATCGGAATGGACGTGCTGACCGACAAGCTCTCCGCGGCCATGGCCCTTTTCGCGGACGTCGCGCGCAGTCCGCTGTTCCCCGAAGAAGAACTGGAGCGGGAACGCCACCGCCACCTGGACCACCTCAAGCAGCAGGCCTCCCGTCCCCAGTCCCTCGCCCAGCGGTTGTGTCCGGGCCTGGTCTTCGGCGTGGATCATCCCTACGGCCGGCCGGTGCAGGGCTACGCGTCAACCGTTACCGAAATGTCGCGGTACGAGATCGCCCGGGCTTACGAGGAGAACTGGCGGCCGGACCAGTCCGCCCTGGTGTTCGTGGGCGACATTTCCCATGACCAGGCGATGAAGCTGGCGGACCAGCGCTTCGGCTCGTGGCGAGGCGACGTCCGGCCCATGAAGGAAGTACCTGATCCCTTCCTGGACCGGAGGTCGAACCGCGTTTACCTGGTGGACCGTCCCGGCGCGCCGCAGACCGTGGTCTGCCAGTTCATCGACGCGCCAAGTCGCGATACGCCCGACTACCACGCACTCCGGCTCGTGGACGCGATCTGGGGCGGTGGATTCCAGTCCCGCCTCAATCAGAACCTGAGGGAAGAAAAGGGCTATACCTACGGCGTATCCACTTCACTGGGCCTGCTTGGCGTCTCCGGGTACTGGAAGGTGCAGACGTCGATCCAGGCCGACAAGACCGGCGAGGTCGTGCGGGAACTGATGGCGGAAATGGCGGGGCTGGGCGGTGATCGGCCGGTGAGTGAAGAGGAACTCGAGGAGGCGCGCACCGGCCGGATCCGCGGTTACGCGCAGCGGTTCGAATCCCTGAGACGCATCGCGGGCAGCATCGGCGCACTGTGGAGTTCGCAGCGGCCCATGTCGGACATGCGGGACGCGGTGGAGAACCTGCGGTCCGTCAGCCTGGAGGAAGTGCGGTCCGCCGCCCGCAAATACCTTGATGCGCGGCGCGCGGGCTACCTGCTCGTGGGGGACCGTTCCAGCATCGAGACGCAACTGGCCGACCGGGGCCTTCCCGTACCGGAGGTGCTGGACCCCGAGGCGCAGCCGTCCGTCCGGGCGCCTGCCCCGGAGGAGGTGCCGGAGGCCGCTGATCCGGACGCACTGTAGTCCGGAAGCGCCGGCCACAGGGACCGACCGTTTTATGGCAGGGAGAACAACGGCATGCAGGACCATCCCTTTGACGAAAACATCGAAACCGCCTGGACGATTCCGTCTTCCTGGTACACCGATCCGGAGTTCCTGGGGCGGGAATACAAAGACATATTCCGCCGGACGTGGCAGCTCGTGGGACGGGCGGAACAGGTGGCCCGCGTAGGGGACTACTTCACGGTAGACGTGGCGGGTGAACCTGTGGTCATTGCCAGGGGCGCCGACGACGTGGTCCGCGCGTTCTACAACGTGTGCAGGCACCGGGCCGGACCCGTGGCCCTTGAACAGGGCAACCGGCGGACCTTCGTCTGCCACTACCACGGGTGGACCTACAACCTGGACGGCTCGCTGCGCCACGCGCCGGAATTCGAGGAGGTGCAGGCCCTGGACCGCTGCGCCATGGCGCTCCATCCGGTGCGCGTCAGCCAGTGGGGGCCCCTGCTCTTCGTCAACCTGGACCCTGCCGCGCCACCCCTGGAGGCCTTCCTGAGCGACATCGGCAAACGCGCCGCCGCCCACAACATCGGCGAGATGAAGTGGGCAAAGCGCCGCGACTACGAGATGGCCTGCAACTGGAAGGTGTACGTGGACAACTACCTGGAAGGCTATCACCTGCCGGTCGTGCATCCGGGACTGTACCGCGAGATAGACTACGACGCCTACCGGGTGGAACCCTTCCGGTACTACTCCATCCAGCACGCCCCGATCTACGGCCCGGAAAAGAAAGGGTACAAGGGACCGAGGCGCTACCTGCCGACGGATCAGGACCAGGGCGACACGCAGTACTACTGGGTCTTCCCCACGCTCATGCTCAACATCTACCTGGGCCAGATGCAGACCAACCTGGTGGTGCCCCTGGGCCACGACCGCTGCCTGACCATCTTCGAATGGTACCTGTCGCCCGACATGGAACAGGACGTGGAAAACCTGGTGGACTTCGGCGACGAGATCCAGGAAGAGGACATCTTCATCTGCGAGCACGTGCAGCGCGGCCTGCAGTCCGCCTCCTACAACCAGGGCCGGTTCTCCGTCAAGCGGGAGAACGGCGTGCACCACTTCCATTCGCTGATGAACGAGTACATGAACGGCGCGGAATAAGGCGGAACAGGGCGGAATAAGGCGGAACAGGGCGGAATATGGCGGAACAGGGATGAACGCGCGCCTGCCTACCGCGCGTTCCGCCTCCTCAGCCACTCCACGGTCAACAGGAACAACACCGCGAAGACGATGAGGAAGACTGCCACGGCCAGGATGGCGGGACTGATTTCCTCGCGGATCCCCGACCACATCTGGCGCGGTATGGTCCGCTGCTCGATCCCACCCATGAAGAGCACCACGACTACCTCGTCGAAGGACGCGGCGAAGGCGAAGATGCCCCCGGAGACGACGCCCGGCGCGATGAGGGGGAGCTGGACGCGCCGGAAGACGGTCAATGGACCCGCGCCCATGCTCGCGGCCGCCCGCGAGAGGTTCTCGTCGTACCCGGCCAGCGTGGCGGTGACCGTGATCACGACGAAGGGCGTACCCAGGGCGGCGTGGGCGAGGATCAGCCCGAGGTGGGTCTGCGCCAGGCCCAGTTCGGAGTAGAAGAAGAACATCCCCGCGGCCGAAATGATGACGGGCGTGACCATGGGGGAAATCAGCAGCCCCGTGGCGAAGCGGCGGGCCGGCATGGCCGGATTGGACAGGCCCAGCGCGGCCAGGGTGCCGAGCGCCGTGGCGAGTACCGTGGCGGAGACCCCGATGAGCAGGCTGTTCGCCAGTGCCCGCGACCACTCCTCGTCCTCCACGACCTGGCGATACCACCGCAGGGACCAGGCGTCGGCGTCCAGGCGGAGCATGCCTTCGGTAAAGGTGAAATAGGGCTCGGCATTGAAGCTCAGCGGCACGATCACCAGGATCGGCGCGATCAGGAAGGCAAAGACGAGCGCGCAGAATCCGAGGTACGCAATGTGCCAGAATCCCTGTTCGGCGGTCGTCGTCATCAGCCCAGCCTCATGCGTTCGATGCCCACGACCCGGTCGTAGAGCACGTACAGCCCCGCCACGCAGACCAGCAGGATGCCGCCCAGCGCCGCCGCGAGACTCCAGTTCAGCGACGACTGCATGTGGAAGGCGATCATGTTGGAGATGAGCTGGCCCGTGCTGCCGCCCACCAGGGCCGGGGTGATGTAGTACCCGATGGCGAGGATGAACACGAGCAGGCAGCCGGCGCCCACGCCGGGCAGCGTCTGCGGCCAGTACACCCGCCAGAACGACTGCCAGGCGGTCGCACCCAGCGACTCCGCCGCGCTCGTCTGTACCCGCGGAATGGCGCTCATGACCGAGTAGAGAGGCAGTACCATGAAGGGCAGCAGCACATGGGTCATGGCCACGAAGGTGCCGGTCATGTTGTAGATCATGGCCAACCGGCCGTCGTCCCCGATGACGCCCAGGAAGACGAACATGTCGTTGAGGACGCCCTGGTTCTGCAGGAGTACGATCCACGAGGTCGTCCGGACCAGCAGCGAGGTCCAGAAGGGCACGAGGACCAGGATCAGAAGCAGATAGGCGCGCCTGGGCGGTGCGTGGGCGATCAGACGGGCGACGGGATAGCCGATAAGCAGGCAGAGGGTGGTCACCCCCAGGCTCACGAGCAGGGTCCGCCAGAACAGGATGAGATAGATCCGCCGGTCTTCCGGCTGGCGGACGATGGATCCACCGGGATCGCGCTGCAGATCAAGGGCGTTCAGGTAGTGGCGCGTCGTGTACCGGTCACCCGCCTCGCGCAGCGCGAGCCAGGTCCCGGTCTCGCCCCAGGCCGCGTGGATGCCGGTCATGGCTTCCCGCCAGGGGCCGTCTTCGACGTTCCCCAGCCTGCGCGCAGTGCGGGTCAGTGCGCTGCGCAATCCGGACTGAACGCGGTTGATCCGGGTGGCGACCTGGCCGAGCGTACGGTCCTCGCGGGATTTCAGCAGTTCGCCGGCGAGCGCTTCGTATATGGCTTCGTCGGGAAGATTCCGGCCGTCCCAGTCTCGCAGTTTCTCCAATGTCCCGGGCAAAGCGTCGGCGACTACGGGATCGTGAACACTGCGGACGAGCATGTTTGCGAGCGGCGCCAGGAAGGTCACCCCGATGAAGACCAGCAGGGGCAGCACGAGAAGCGCGGCGCGCAACCCGGGGCCGGGTCTGGTCCGGCCGGTTTTTTGCTCAGGGACCACGTTCATTTACTTTCCTGCCCTCACCGGGCCAGCCATGTGCTGAAGCGCTCGTTCATCTCCTCGCCGTTATCGCTCCACCATTCCCAGTCGTTGTGCAGGGCGCGGTCGACGTTTTCGGGACTGGTCGGCATGTGAGGATTCATGTCGATGCCTGTTTCGGCGTGGGTCGAGATCAGGGACGTGGCGGAACGGCGTGAGGGGCTGTAGGCGATGTACCGGCCGAGGTCGGCCATGGCACGAGGCGTATTGGCGAAGCGGACGAACTTCATCGCGGCCTCGAAATTGCGTGTGCCTTCTACGATGCCGATCCCGCCCGTATCCAGGACCTGCCCGTCCCAAACGATGACGAAGGGCTGGTCTTCCAGGACCTGTGCGTTGAATATGCGGCCGTTGTAAGCCGTGGTCATCACGACTTCGCCATCGGCCAGCATCTGGGGCGGCTGGGCGCCGGCTTCCCACCAGACGATCTGGTCCTTGATAGTATCCAGTTTGCGGAAGGCCCGGCCAAGGCCCGCTTCCGTGTCCAGCGTGGCGTACACTTCGTCCAGGGGTACGCCGTCGGCCAGCAGGGCGAACTCGAGATTGACCTGGGGCGAGCGGCGCATGCCCCTTCTTCCCGGGAACTTCTCCAGGTCGAAGAAATCGGCGACGGAGTTGGGTTTCGTTGCCCCGATCCGCGCGTCGTTGTATACGAAGACGGTCGAATAGTAGATATTGGTCGGTCCGCATTCGGTGATACCGTCTTCGGGCAGATCTTCCGCCGCCGGGGTCCCGTCGGCGCCGGGGGCCATCTCGTCGATGTCGACCGGGGCAAGTAGACCCTCGTCGCAGCCCCGGACCATGTCGGCGAGCTCCATGTCGACGACGTCCCAGTACACGTTGCCCACGTCGACCTGGGCCCGGATCTGCGCCAGGCCGCCGTTATAGTCCTCGATACGGACTTCTATGCCGGTCTCCCGCTCGAAACGTTCGATGTATCCCTTTACGCAGGCCCGGGCATACGCCCCGCCCCAGCTGACGAACGTCAGCGACTGTTCTTGAGCGGCGGCGCGTCCACCGGACAGAGCGGCCAGAACGATCATACACGAAACAAGGATGCCTTTCATCGGAATCGCGTGATTCATGGGGTTTCCTCCTCCGGGTCCGGGTCGAGCACACGGCAGTCGGTCGGCGTCCACCCGATGAGGATCTTGTCGCCCGCGAGCAGGGCGCCGTGGCCGACGGTGTTGGGTATCTTGATGATGAAGTTCGACGTGCGGCACACCGTTACGCGCAGGCGCAGGAAGTCGCCCAGGAACGTGATGTCCTCGACCACGCCCACCAGTTCATTGGTGTAGCGTCCGGATTTAGGCGAGACTGCCACGCGTTCGGGCCGGATGGACAGCGTCGTGGCGTCGCCCACCTGGCAGGGCGCGATGCGGATCGCCTCGATGATCTCGCCACCCACGAACACTTCGCAGATATCGCCCTCAATGCCCATCACCTTGCCGTGCAACCGGTTGTTCTCCCCGATGAACCGGGCCACGAAGGAGCGCTGCGGTTCTTCGTAAAGCGTCTCGGGATCGGCCACCTGTTCGACCCTGCCGTCACGCAGCACGGCGATGCGGTCCGACATGACCATGGCCTCCTGCTGGTCGTGGGTGACGTACACGACCGTGACGCCCAGTGTCTTGTGGATGCGGCGTATTTCGTACTGCATTTCCTCGCGGAGCCGTCGGTCCAGCGCACCGAGCGGTTCGTCCATGAGCACCAGTTCGGGATCGAATACCAGGGCGCGGGCGATGGCCACGCGCTGCTGCTGCCCGCCGGAAAGCTGGCCGGGACGCCGTTGCTCGAAACCCTCCAGTCTCACCAGTTGCAGGGCCCGTTCGACCCTTTCCCGGCACCGGGCGCGGTCCATGCCGCGGACCTCGAGGGGAAAAGCGAGATTGGCCCCCACCGTCATGTGGGGGAAGAGGGCATAGTTCTGAAACACCATGCCGATTCCGCGCTTGCGGGGCGGCAGGTTGTGGATGGAGCGGCCGTCCACGAGGATTTCGCCCGAGGTGGTCGTCTCGAAGCCGGCCAGCATCATGAGGCAGGTGGTCTTGCCCGAACCGGAGGGTCCCAGGAGGGTGAGAAACTCTCCCTTGCGGATGTCCAGGTCGACCCCGTCGACTACCGTGGTCTTCCCGTCATAGCTCTTGCTGACCTTGCGGTACTCGACATAGGGCCGGCGGGATCCTTCCATTCAGGTACGCTCCAGGCGGGGAATGGACCGTTCGAAACAGGAGGAAACCTTAACCCGAACCGCCCTGCCTGTCAAACCTTTTCCTTTCAACGGCAGGGCCGGGAATGTACCTTGTGTCGGTTCGAGTGGACGGCGCGTTTATCGCCGCCCCGTCAACCGCAACCAACGGCCACCGTCCAGGAGAAAGACCGCCCGATCCCATGGAACTTTACATCATCCGCCACGCGGAATCCGAGAATAATGCCCGGCCGCAGGAAGAGCGCACCGACGATCCCTCCCTGTCCACCCTCGGATACCGGCAGGCCGAATACCTCGTGAACCGCATCCGCCACCTTCGCCCCACGCGCGTTTTCGTCAGTCCGTTCCTGCGCACCCTGGAGACCATCGCCCCCTACATCCGTGAGACGGGTCAGTCCGCAGAGGCGTGGATCGACCTGCACGAACAGGGCGGGGTCCAGGCCGGCGTGGGCAACGCGGACTACGAGGGCAGGCCCGGTATGAAGCGCTCGGAAATCGAACGTGGATTCCCGGGCGTACGCCTCGGTGACGAGTACGACGAGGAAGGATGGTGGAAGTGCCGTCCCTGGGAGGATTTCGATGCGGCCCAGGCCCGGGCGGAGCGGGTCGCCCGAAGGATCCACGACGAGTTCGGCCACACCGGGGAGTGTGTCGTCCTGGTGTCCCACGGGGCGTTCATGCGGTTCCTCGTGGGGGTGATCCTGGGCACCCCGGGCATGGGGCACGACCGGATCGACTGGTTCGCGAACACTTCCGTCACCCGGTTCATCATCACGCCCACCTATACGCATCTGGCCATGATGAACTGCGTGCGCCACCTGCCCGAGACGTGGATCACCGGAGTGGACAACCACCCGGTCCGGACAGGCGAATTCGTCGAAGGGGCCGGCGAACGGCGCCGTTGCGCCTGGACCCTCAAAGACCCGCTGCTGGCCGCCTACCACGACGACGAGTACGGCTTTCCCCTGTCCCGGGACAATGACTTTCTGGAACGGCTGGTGCTGGAGATCAACCAGGCCGGGCTGAGTTGGCTGACGGTGCTGAAGAAGCGAAAGGCGCTGAGGGAGGCCTTCGAGGGCTTCGACGTGGACCGTGTCGCGGCTTATGGCGACGAGGACCGGACGCGCCTGCTCGCGGACGCCGGCATCATCCGGAACCGGCGCAAGATCGACGCGGCCATCCACAACGCGCGGGTCATCCGCGAGATCCGGGCGGAACACGGTTCTTTCGCGGCGTGGCTGAACGGCCAGACCTGCACTTCGCTGGACGAATGGGTGGCGGTGTTCCGGAAGACCTTCCGCTTCACGGGACCCGAGATCGTCGGCGAGTTCCTCATGAGCACGGGTTATCTTCCCATCCGCCACGACCCGGAGTGCTTTCTCGCCGGGGAAGGGCACCGGGTGGGCTAGTCATAGCGCCCGGAGCGGCGGCCGCCGATCAGCCGTCTCCCTCTTCGTCCTTGAGCAGCTTGCGCTCCCTGAGTTCCGATTCCAGTTCGTCGAGACAGGAACGGAAGGATTTCCATGACTCCGGGGAGACGGTGATCCCCTTCCTGCTGGGCAGGAAATCGCCGTCGTTCTCGTAATAGATCCGGATATCGGCGTATTCGTTGCCGCGAAAGGACGTGATGGTGAAGCGGAACTCTTCCTGGCTGTTTTTCTGGAAACTGGCTACGACCTGGCTGTCCTCGGCCATGTGTATACCTCGCGAAGCGGGAGATGGACGTGCTGAAACATTGTGTATACAAAAAATCTCACGACACGATGCTCAACATGGATACACGATGCGCAACATGGATCACCATTTGAAGGCCATGATAAGACATGTATCCCCGTCCGTGTCAAGGAAATTTGGTCTTGTTTTCCCGGTGGACGGGCCGTAAAATAAGGCACGTGCGAAGCGGTCCCGAGGGGCCGGCTTTCGCGCGGTTCAGTTTGATCAGGATAAATCGGGATAAAACGTATAAAGCGGGTTTGCGCAGGGGGTAGTGGATGGACTGGCGGGATGTATACGCGGACCGCATGGAACGCATTGGCGATACCGCGGTAATCGAGCTGCTCAAGCTGGCGGAACGGCCGGACGTGCTTTCCTTTGCCGGTGGCTTGCCGGACGACGCCACGTTCCCCATGGAGGCGATGAAGGAAGTCGCCGTCCAGGTCTTTGAAACGCACGGCAGCATGTCACTGCAGTACAGCCCCACGGCGGGTTACACGGCCCTGAGGGAGTGGATCGCCGGCCGCATGGGACCCGTCGAAGGCGTGACCGCTACCGTGGACGACATCATCGTCACCACGGGCGGTATCGAGGCGATGGACCTCATCGCCAAGATGTTGCTCAACCCCGGCGACGTCATCATCGTGGAAGCCCCCACCTACCTGACCGCGTTCTCGGTCTTCCGGTGCTACGACGTGGATTTCGTCGCGGTGGATATCGATGACGAAGGTATGCGCGTGGACCTTCTGGAAGAGCAGTTGAGGGAACTGGAACGCCGGGGCAAGCGGGCCAAGCTGATTTACACCATGCCGACGTTTCAGAACCCGGGCGGCGTGACCATGCCCCTGGAACGGCGGCGCAGGCTGGTCGAACTCGCCGACCGGCACCATATCCCCATCCTGGAGGATCACGCCTACGCGGAACTGTACTTCGAACACGCGCCTCCGCCTTCGCTCAAGGCGCTGAACCCCGACGGTGTGCTCTTCGTCAGCACCTTCTCCAAGATCTTCGGGCCGGGCATCCGCCTCGGCTGGATCGCCGCGCCGCCGCCCGTCATCGCCCAGTTGTGCCAGGCGAAACTGGGCAGCGACCAGTGTTCCAGCACCCTCGGGCAGCGCATCGTCTACGAATACGGCCGCCAGGGACTGATGGACTCCCAGATCGTATTGTCCAGGGCGCTTTACCAGGCCAAGCGCGACGTCACCCTGGACGCACTGGCGGAACACGCACCACCCGGGCTGACCTGGACCCGCCCGGACGGCGGGTTCTACGTGTGGTTGACCGCGCCCGAGGGGATCGACTCCACGGCGATGCTGGCCTGGGCCGTCGAGCAAGAGAAGGTGGCCTACGTGGCCGGCACGTCGTTCTATACCGACGGGCGGGGCGCGAACCAGTTCCGCCTGTGTTACAGCTTCCTCGACCAGTCGCTCATCGGCGAAGGGATCTCCCGGGTGTGCCGGTCGGTGTCGCACCATATCGAACGTCGCCATCGTGACCGTATCGGAGTGTAGGGGGCGCGTTGACCGCGCGCCGCGCCGACCGCGAACGACGCTGCTTCGCCTTGCGGGCGTCCCGGGGGGGAAATCATGTTCCGGCTAACTGATGAACACGAGCACAGGTTCCGGGAAGACGGCTACCTGATGGTGGAGGGGCTCTACGACCCCGAAGAGATGGAACTCCTCCTCAACGTGGGCCGTTTCGACGGGGAGAAGGCCTCGCTCGTCCGCGCTGCCGAGGATACCGAGGGCCGCGAAAGCAAGCTTTGGCTGACCTCGGACACGGACCGGGAGGACATCTACAATGCCATCTGCCGCGGCCGGCGCATGGTCGATACGCTGGAGCGGCTCATGGGCGACGAGGTCTACCTGTACCACTACAAGATGATGGTCAAGGAACCGCGCGTCGGCGGCGCATGGGAGTGGCACCAGGATTACGGGTACTGGTACCACAACCAGGCGTTGTATCCCGACATGGCCAGTTGCTATATCGCGGTGGACCGGGCCCACAGGGGCAACGGCTGCCTCCAGGTCATCCGGGGATCGCACCGCCTGGGGCGGATCGAACACGGCCGGTACGGCACCCAGGTGGGGGCCGACCCGAAGCGGGTGGAACTCGCGCTGGAACACCTGGACCACGTGTACTGCGAAATGTCGCCCGGTACCGCGCTGTTCTTCCATGCGAACGTGCTGCACCGTTCGGATCCGAACGAGAGCGATGACCCGCGTTGGAGCCTCATCTGTTGCTACAACACCCGGCACAACCCCTGCCAGGACCGTCCCGGACACCCGTCATACCGTCCCCTGGGCAAGTGGGACGACGGCCGGATCAAGGAGGTGGGCCGCAGGCAATGGGCGGAACTCGCCGCCACCGCCGGACCTGAAGCCGCCACCGCCGGACCTGAAGCCGGACCAGGCGCCTGATCCCCTGCCGCCGGTACCGGAAGAAGTTCAAACGATTAACAGTTGCGAATTCGAGTTAAATGCTCTATAAATACAGTACGTATAGCCGACGACAAAGAAGTCAGCGCAGTACGTATTATCCTCCACATCACAAAGCGTTTGTTTCCATTCCAATACGTTGGGATATCCACGTGAAAGGAATATTCTCATGAAGCGGTTCACTTCGTACCTGTTGGTCTGCATGGTTGGCGCGTTCGGCCTTTACGGCTGTGGCGGGGCCGAAGATGCGGCCATGGAAGATGCGGCCATGGAAGAGATGGCCGAGGACGTTGCCATGATCAACGTCGAGGTCACCAGCATCAGCGAGGAATTCGCCAACATCAACACGAACGTCACGAGCGATCAGTTGATGGAGGCCGGTTTCGCCGCGGACGGCTGGATTTCTGTGCACCATAACGAACATACCCTCGTCATGCCCGTGGTCACCGATTACGGCGACGTGGCCGAAGGCGCCTGGCTTGCCCGGATGGACGAGGAGTCCGGCACCCTCCAGATCGCCATTAACGGCGGTGACGCCGCGACCGACATCGGCGCCGCGGTGGGCGACATGCTCCACATCATGGCCGCAGACGCGCCGGAAATGGACGAAGGCGAGATGGGTGAAGGCGAGATGGGTGAAGGTGAGATGGGTGAAGGTGATGAAGGCGGCATGGACGACGAAGGCGCGGAAGACGGCGGCTCGGATGCGTCCATGGGCGGAGAGGAAGAAGCCACCACGCAGCCTGCCCCGTAGATCCTGAGGGCGGCGCGTGCATAGCAACATGCCTTTACGCCCCAACATTCTCTGGTATTGCACGGATCAGCAGCGATTCGACACCATCGGCGCGCTCGGAAACCCCTTTGTGAGCACGCCGACGCTGGACAGGCTGGTGCGGGAAGGTGTCGCCTTTACCCACGCCTACTGCCAGAGCCCGATCTGCACGCCCAGCCGGTCGAGTTTCATGACGGGCATGTATCCCGGGCGGATCCACAACACCCGCAACGGCAACGGCGTCTTCGAGAATCCGCCTCCCCTGATCTCCAAACTGCTGGCGGACTGCGGGTACGACTGCGGCCTGGTGGGTAAGTTCCACCTCCAGAGCGCGGGGAAGCGCACAGAACCCCGCATGGACGACGGCTACCGGTACTGGCGATTCAGCCACGCGCCGCGGGACGACTGGCCGGAAGGGCATGACTACGCCGACTGGGTGCGCGAACACGGCGGCGATCTCGACGCCCTGCGGGCGAGCGAGGACCGGGTCCCGCCCGGGCTCCACCAGACGACCTGGGTCACCGAGTGCGCCCTGGAGTTCATCAACGAGCGCCGGGCGCCCGACGAACCCTGGATGCTGACGCTCAACCCCTACGATCCCCACCCGCCGTTTATACCGCCCCGAGCGTACGCCGACCTGTTCGATCCGGCCGAAATGCCCGGCCCCCACTTCCACCTGAGCGATCTGGCCCAGCAGGATGAACTCAGGGACGTGTTCTTCCAGTCGGAGGCCCGGCACCCGGTGACCTTCGACGGCAAGAAGCAGCAGGCCCTCTACTACGCCATGATCAAGCAGATCGACGACCAGTTCGCCCGTATCCTGGGCGAGCTCGACCGCACCGGCCAGCGGGAGAATACCGTGATCATCTTCACCAGCGACCACGGCGAATGCCTGGGTGATCACGGACTTCTGTGGAAGGGATGCCGGTTCTACGAAGGCCTGGTGCGCGTGCCCCTGATCTTCTCCCACCCCGGCCACATGGCATCGGACCTGAGGAGCGACGCGCTGGTCGAACTGATCGACATGTCGGCGACCATGCTGGATATCGCCGGCGTAAACGTGCACGAGAACTTCCAGGGCCGCAGCCTTCTGCCCATCCTGAACGGCAAGGCCGACCCGGGATACAACCGGCCCTTCGTCCGCAGCGAGTATTTCGACGCCGTCTCCTCCGGTTCGCAGGACTATGCCACCATGTACCGGGACGAAAGGTACAAGCTGGTGCTGTACCACACCCATGGCAAGGGCGAGCTCTACGACCTGGACAAGGATCCCTGGGAGTTCGAGAATCTGTGGGACAATCCGGACTATAAAGATTTACGGGGCCGTCTGTCCCTGGAGGCTTTCAACGCCACCATGATCCAGGATATCGACCCGGGGGGGCCCCTGATTGCCGGCACGTGACCGACACGCGACCGCCGCACCCTGATGCCGCGGGCTCCGATTGCCGCGCTTCGGACCGCCGCGCCCTGACGCCGCGGGTCGACACGCGACCGCCGCGCCCTGACGAACCGATTCGGAGGACACCGGATGATCGTCGACAGAATCCTGCTGGAAGAGATGGAGGAACGCACCCTCGCGCCCTATGCCGTGAAGAGCAGCGCGAGCCGGGGCCGCTTGCACACGGAGGATGAGGCGCCCTGGCGGACGCCCTTTCAGCGGGACCGCGACCGGATCGTGCATTCGAAGTCCTTCCGCCGGCTCGAATACAAGACCCAGGTCTTCGTGTACCACGAGGGCGATCACTACAGGACGCGCCTCACCCACACCATGGAGACGGCGGGCGTTTCCGAAACGATCGCGCGGAACCTGGGCGCCAACCAGGACCTGGCGGCCGCCATCGCGCTGGCCCACGACCTGGGCCATCCCCCCTTCGGTCACTGCGGCGAGGATGCCCTCGACGGCCTGATGGAGCAATGCGGGGGATTCCAGCACAACCGGCAAAGCCTGCGCATCATCGACTTGCTCGAATGGCGCTATCCGTCCTTCCAGGGCCTTAACCTGACCTGGGAGACGCGCGAGGGCATCGCGAAGCACAACGCCCCGCACGGGTTCGACGAGGAGGATTTCCAGCCCGGAAAGTTCGCCTCGGTGGAGGCCCAGATCGTCAACGTCGCCGACGAGATCGCCTACAACTCGCACGACCTGGACGACGGCGTAAGCTCGGGTATACTCAGCCTGGACCAGCTCACCGACCTGGAGATCTGGGACGGAGCGATCCGCGAGGAGGTGGAGAAGGTCCGGGACCTCGACCCCACGCGCAAGCGGTACCGGATCATCCGCGCGTTGATCAACCAGATGATTATCGACGTCGTCCGGACGACCCACGAGAACCTGGAACGCCACGGCGTGAAGTCGCCGGACGAAGTGCGCACGCTCGACGTCCCCGTGGTGGACTACAGCCCGTCCATGTCCGGGAAGAACCAGCAGCTCCGCGCGTTCCTGATGGAGAACTTCTACCGGCACTACCGGTTGATCCGCATGTCCCGCAAGGCGACCCGGTTTATCGAGAGCCTCTTCAACGAATATACGGCCGATCCGCGCCAGCTTCCCCCGGCCGGCGTTCCGCACGGCGGGGACGAACCGCTCGAGCGTCGGGTCTGCGACTACATCGCCGGGATGACGGACCGCTACGCCCTGCGGGAATACGAGCGCCTCTTCGATCCCCACGAGCGCGTCTGACCCTGATTTTACTTGATTTTAAAGGTGAATACCGTATCTTGGACGGGGCGGCAATCGGGTAAATAACCCTGTTGGCCGCCGGTCCGATTGGGGGGTCGTTCAAGGGTAGGACACATGGCTCTGGACCATGGAATCGGGGTTCGAATCCCTGCCCCCCAGTGCGCATTCCCGCCGGGCGGAAAGGATGAGGATGTCGGTGGTGCGGCAATATCGCGGCCCGACGGCTTGACTTCGGCGGGTGAAAAGCGTATTTTTTGTTAAAGAAACGTGGCGGTATCGTCTAGTGGTTAGGACGGGTGGTTCTCAGCCATCAAACCGGGGTTCGATTCCCCGTACCGCTATACAGGCTTGCGTTTTCCAGTCTCTTTTCTCACCTGATTTCCCGGATACCCTTGAAGGCGGGTTTTCCGGGTTTTTTGTAACGTGATCCGTTGTGCTCTCCCGACGGCGCACACCTTTCTCTACTCATGGACCGTTAGTTCGGCTACAGATACCGCAGGATTGCGAATACGATGGCGCTGAACACAACCACACCGGTCAGCACAACGGTAATGATAAAAGACTTCGTGGCGACGCGGTTCAGTTTCTCCTCTATCTTCCCCAGCCGTACCCATATGCTTCCGGCCCCGTGGTACAGGTCTCCTTCGATTCGATCTATGGACCGCCTGGTTTCCGTTGTGGGATTGCCCTGCTTGCCACGCGGAGTCTTATCTGTGTGCTCGCTCATATATTGACCTTGCCTCGCCGTATGTTGCCCTCGTCAAGCGGCTGGTCCTTCCGAATTCACCATCCCTCATCCATTTCCATCAATGTCTCGAGCATCGCTGCCGGGACATGCTCTTCGATTCCAGCAAAAGGCAGATGAGGATTATGGTACGACCCTTCCGTCGGCGATCGCCGGTGGATATGCCGGCCGGTCACCGTCTGTTATCCCCTGGTCAGGATTTCGGCGCATAAAACGATCAGGCCGAAGGTTCCCAGTAAAGTGAGAATAAGCCAGATGATGAACCAGGCCCGCAGGAGATTCCGAATGCTCTCCAGGATGGTCAATTCCGTGTCCGGAAGCTCGAGATCCCTGCCCATTTACCTTTCTCCCTGCAGTGCCTGCAATGTGGGGACCCGCCGCGTTTTCGGTCGCCCGGAACCTGCCGGGGCTCCTACTCGCGGCGGGGTGAAGGGGTGTACGGTGCAGAATGTCCACCGCATCGGCACTGCCGGGTGCACCGTACACTTTTCGCGGACTCTGTCTGCACCCGCCGTATGATCCCGGAGCACCGATGTTACCCGGTTTTCATCAATTCGACGCACGCATTGGCACGTACCTTGAGGAAACGTAAATCATCCGGTCATTCCAAAATAGTGATTTGGCCGTTGCATATACATGGAAAAAAAGTACATTATATGTTATAACCGTGAATATCGTAATATTTAATGTGATAATATGTGATATCATGTAAGAAACAGTCTGTGGCAGTGTCAGTCACGATCATTCCACGACGGTGACCGACTTTCGCGCATATGACGGAGCGTGGGCCCTTGACGGAGCGTGGGCCCTGGTCCGGTGCCAATCGGGGAAAGACGGAGCGGTAAGGCTGAACGCAGGCTATACGTGGGGGAAATGCAGGCGAATCGCCAGGTAGACGCAGTATCGAAGGTGTGGCTTGTCGCCGGGCCAATGCAGGCTGAAGGCAGGATAGATCCGAGGCAATGTGAGGAAACGAACCGGACGCTTCATAAGCGCCGCGGATCTGGCGCTACACCATCAACCGGAAGAAGCGGCGGCGGTCGACGCGGCGTCGTCGCTCGACCGAAGCTCTTCTTCGGTACGCCAGATCAGTTCGAGTGACTGGACCACCTTTTCCAACTGTTCCAGATCCCACTGATCGGAAACCTTCATGGCTTTGGTCTTGATATGGTCCCAGAACATGTCGGTCGCCACCCGGCCGTTCTTGGTCAGTTCACACTTTACGACTCTCCGGTCGTTCGGGTCCGAATCCCGCTGAACCAGCTGCTTTTTCACCAGGCGGTCCACGATGGTCGTGGTCGTTGAAAGGCCGCTGCCCAGAGAGCCGGCCAACTGGCCCATCCTGAGCGGCCCCGCGTGCTCGAGCAGGATCAGCGTCTTGACCTGAGGTACGGTCATGTCCAGCCCCTGCCACTCATCCAGTCTCGCGATGTACGTCAATCGGCACAGGTTTCTCACCACGGACAGGTAGCGATCGGAAAGTTCTCTCAGGTTGTTGATCTGCACGACACTCACCTTCGTTTAATCATCAGGCCATTCGAATAAACCGAGGGACGAATTCCACTGTCAAAGCGATACGCAATTTTACGCAACAAACCGTGCTTCTGTCAAGCAATATCAGGCATTTCGTGCATACGGCAATGTCGTGTTAAAGAAGGAAAATCGTACATGAAACGGAAACCGGAACATATCCAATATTACTAGAAGAAAACAATATCAAATAACATAAATTTCGATTCAATATCAGTATGTAGTTTTAGCAAATATCGTAATTCGTCATCTATTCGATACAAAATACGCTCTAAAAGTGATTTTGGTAATTTCTGATGCACAAAAGTCTTTTAGATGTCATACTTTATAAATATCAAATAAAAATCTATACGTAATTTTCTAATAGTTATAAAATACCCTTGTAATGATTGTTGTTGAGTCCTGTTTAATCTGCCAAAAAAAGGTGCGTTTGCGTTGTGCAACAATCGTCCAATTTCGCCGAGGGGCACCTGGATCAAGCGTATGGAGATGCACACGGCAAAGTTGCGGCAGGTAGGCATACGCTATACGATTTCTGTCATTAAGCGAGGACAACGGGGGTGGATCGGTTATAGATTTCCACACGTTATCCACACCTGACTCACCTTTCGCTCCCCGAGTTATCCACATCCTTTCAACATCCAGTGCATGGCCAGGCTGGCGGCGAGCCGCTACCGCGGCCTGAACTGATCGGCCAGCTTCTCCGCCCAGGTCCGGTTCGCGTCGATCGTTCGACCGGCGTTGTGCGGCGTATGCACGACGTTGTGGCGCCCTAGCAGCGGATCACCGAGGGGCAGGGGTTCGATGTCCCACACGTCCGCCGCCAGACTCAGTTCGTCGGCCAGGACACGCCGCCGGATCGCTTCCATGTCGCAGATCAGGGCCCGGGTCACCAGCACTACGAGGCACCCGCGGGGCAGTGCGTCAATGTGTACGGCCCCGACCAGGCCGAGCGTGGACTTGGTGAGCGGCACCATGGGCGCGAACACCTCCGCATCGGAAACCAGCTGATCCAGGTGGTAGACCCGTCGGGCGCCTGCGCGGTGAAAGCCCGGTTCGGCGGCGTACGGGTCCCAGGCCGCCACGTCGGCGCCCATCATGGACGCGAAGCTCGCGTACCGGCTGGCTATGTTTCCGGCCCCCACGATCCGCACCCGTTTGCCGGCCAGCGTGCCGCTGGCGAAGGCGGGATCGTCGCCGAACTGCTGCCCCCGCACCCCGGGCCGGCCCCGGCCGCCGGGTGGCTCGTAGTCCCAGGGAGCCTGTCCGTCGATGATCTCCCGGTACAGCTGGGGGATCCGCCGCAGCCCGCACAGCGTCAGCGCCAGCCCGAACTCCGCCACGGACTGCGACCAGAACCCCTCGCTCGGATGATCGTAGACGACGACGCCGGCCCCCGCCAGGTACGCGTCGCACTCTTCCTCCAACCCCCGGCCGCAGGCGGCCTGGAAAGTCGCTTCCTCCAGCGCACCGAACTTACCCAGACATTCGACGGTCACCGCCATGCCAAGGGTGGCCAGCCGCGTCACGCTTCCCGCAGGGTCCGCAAGCCCCGCGTCCGCCACAACCTCGCCCATAGGCCGGTCGTCCCCGTGTGCCGGGCGTATCAGTTCGGCATTGGGCCAGAGGGTATGGAAATGGGCTGCGGCAAAGGGCCATACCCCGTCGAAGTCAGGATGAACGACAATCAGATCGTCCATGTGGGTTTTCCTCCGATTTATGGGTAAAAAACCAAGAAAGACACGAGAAGACACAAATTACCGGCGACTAACCTTTTATATACCTGGCATTCATCAAGGCTGCAATGGTCAGTGGATGACCAGCATGGTTATCCTTGAACAATCCACAACGGAGGTTTAAATTGAATAAACCACAAGTATTAGATCACCCCGACGATTTTGATCAAAGGCTATCGGCGCTGGAGTCAGATGTGGACACGATCAAAACAGACTACGAGGGCGTGATAGACACGTTGCATAAATCGTTTGCCAAGGTCGCCGAGGATATTCAGGGTATCCGGTTTTTGGTCGCGAAAGTGATAACGCATACCAATGAACGATTCAAATCCATGGATGACAAGATGGATGACCGGATGCAGTCCCTGGAAGACAAGATGGATGACCGGATGCAGTCCCTGGAAGAGAAGATGGATGTCCGTATACAATCCCTGGATGACAAGATAGACTACACACGCAACGACCTGCAAAAAAGCTTCCGTGATGATCTGCGAGACTTCCGCAGAGAGATCAAAGAGGATGTAAGAGACAGCTTCAATGGGTTCAGATGGACCATGGGGATTTTCATCGCACTTGCCGTAGCTGTGATCAAACTGCTGCCGTAAGCGTATTTCTGATCTTCGATCCGGGTACTTCCCGTTCGATTCGGGTTCCCCTTTTCATCAAATGCGACTTGAAATGATGAGTGACCTGCGCTCACTTTCGGGAAGATGGCTTGCCTGCGTCCTGCTTCCCCTGACGCTGTCCGGATCAGTCTTCGCACAGCCCATAGAACAGATGCAATCCGACCATTTGCTGAAAGTCGACCTGCTCTACATAGGCGCGCATCCCGATGATGAAAGCGGGGTTACGGCCACATTTGCGCGCGAGGTCCTCGACGGCGGTGCGAAGGCGGCCATCGTGCTCATCACGCGCGGCGAAGGCGGCGGCAACGCCATCGGCCGGGAGCTCGGACCCTCACTGGGCATACTCCGCGAGGCCGAGATCCGCCGGTCCGCCGCCGAGTACGGGGTGGACCTGGTCTACTTTCTGGACAAGACCGATTTCTTCTACACGCTGAGCGACCAGGCCACCTACGACGTATGGGGTTACGAAGACACGCTGGGCAGGGTCGTACGGATGGTCCGCCTGCTCCGGCCGGAAGTCATCGTGACCATGTGGCCCGGTCCGGGCACCCACGGCCATCACCAGGTGGCGGCCCGGCTCGCAACGGAGGCCTTCACCGCCGCGGCGGATCCCGAACAGTTTCCGGCGCAGATCGAGGATGAGTATCTGCGTACGTGGCAGCCGGTGAAACTGTACTACAATGCCCGCCGGCTGGGTGCCGTCTTCATACCTGCGGGCGACATCTCGCCCAGCCGCTTCATGAGTTACGCGGAGATTAAGTCCCTGGCCCTGCGCAACTTCCGGTCGCAGGGATTCGACCGCAGGGCAACGGTGCCGCCGCGCGGCGCCGGGGCGGAGGCGTTCCTCCTGGCCAAGACCCTCGTGCCGCCTTCGCCGAAAGATCTCAAGACCCTCCTCGGCGGCCTGGAGGGACCGCGCGATACCGGCATCGTCCTCGGCCCTCCGACTTCAACGGAACCGCTGTCCATCGGCATGGTACCCCGTTCGGACATCGTCCGCTACCGCCGGTGGTCCGCGGCGCACCAGGTTTCGTGGGTCGCGGACCTGTTGCCCGCCGCGTTGTCTATCGGATCGGGCATGACCGGTGCCCTGGAAGCGGAGGTCGTCAGCCGGTCCCCCGAAGGCGCATCGGGCCGGGTAAGGCTCGATCTTCCCGAGGGATGGGCGGACGGTCCCCAGCGGGTAGACTATGATGTGCCGGGCCGCGGCGAGACAACGGTCTCCTTCAACGTGTCCGTGCCGGATCAAGCGACGCAGGGAAGCTACCCGGTGCGGCTGACGGCCGAACCCGTTGTAGGATCGGGTGCGGCTGGCCGGTCCGTTGACGGCAGCGGTATGATCGACGTGCTGCCGGTCATGGATCTGGCACCCGCGGTGGGTCCCATGGTGATCGACGGCGATCTCGCCGACTGGGCGGGTATCGAGCCCCATGCCATTTCGTCGGACCACATCTGGTCGGGTGCCCTTCCGGGTGGCGACGACGACTGCAGCGCGGTCTTCCGCGCAACCTACGACCAGGCGAACCTGTACGTCGTCGTGGACGTGCGGGACGACGCGGTGGTCTGCAACATCGCACCGGACGACATCAAGGGCCACTGGCGGTCCGATGCCGTGGAAATCTGCGTCGACCCCTCCGGCCGGAGCGACAACACGCTGACGGTCTTCAAGGCGGGCATCTTTCCCGGCACCACGGCGGGACCCGAACCCAGGGCGGCCAGAGACGCCGACGCGCGTCAGGGCGTGATCGAAAAGACGGCGCCGGGCATGCAGGTGGCGTCCCGGTTCACCGCAACCGGATACGTGATCGAGACCGCTATCCCCTGGGCCGACATGCCGGGAGGCGCGGCGCCGCGGGCAGGCGAGACCATCGGCTTCAACGTGGTGATCTACGACGGCGACGAGACCGATGCCGGACCAGGGGCCAACATCGGCAAGGCCCGACTGGCCTGGTCTTACCGGCCGTCCGCCCAGGCCCTTCCCTACTACTACGGCCGGGCCGTGGTCCGGTAGGCCGCCCACCTGGAAGGAAACAACATTGAACCGAGACGACGCGCTCGCATTGCTGCACGAGCACACAAAGACGGACAGCCTGCGGAAGCACGCCCTGGGCGTCGAGGCCGCCATGCGCCATTACGCAAGGATGTACGGCGAGGATGAGGAGAAATGGGGCATCGTGGGCCTGCTGCACGACTTCGACTACGAAGCCACGCCCGACCCCATGGACCATCCCATGCGCGGGGCGAAGATCCTGGAAGAGAAGGGCTATCCCGAGGACGTCATCTACGCCATCAAGTCCCACGCCACCTACCTCGGCCTCGAGCGGCGCAGCCTGATGGACAAGACGCTCTTCGCCGTGGATGAACTCGTGGGTTTCATCACCGCCGTCGCCCTCGTGCGTCCCTCCGGAAGCGTGCACGAGGTGAAGGTGAAATCCGTGCGCAAGAAGATGAAGGCCATCGCCTTCGCCCGCGCCGTTTCCCGCGACGACATCGCCGAAGGGGCCGAAAGCCTCGGTCTCGATCTGGCCGATCACATCGCCAACGTCATCGAGGCCATGCAGGGCGAAGCCGCCGCACTGGGTCTCGCCGGGTCCTGACCGGCTTCGGGCCTGCTCCCGCCACTCCCGGCCTTCTCCCGGCCTTCTCCCGGCCTGCTCCTGGCCTTCTCCTGGCCTGCTCCCGCCACTCCCGGCCTGCTCCCGCCACTCCGACGGCAGTTTCTCACCTGGCCTTCCGACGGACGTTTCCCACCTGCCGGACCATATTCCTTTTTTGCTCGTATAATTTTTCATACGAGATCGTGGTATTCGGTCTCTACTTATTCAATATATATGGGGTCTGCCTTTTCGCGGGATATTGAAAGGGCCGTTTTATGAAGTGGTTGAAAGAATGGGCTAAACCCGTTTTCGTTGTCTCGGTGATCGGGATCCTGGCGAACTGTGCAAGCCAGCGGTTTGACGATGTATATCAGCGGTTTGACGATGTAGATCAACGGTTTGTTCGAATAGACAATCGACTGCGCGTTCTGGATCGGAGAACATTTGAAATGAACACCAGACTTTCCCGGATTGAAGGGCATTTGGGAATACCCGCTCCCGTGCCGGACAACGAGACTTCGCCAACCGGGTCGAAGGAGATGGACAATGACCGCAACGTCCCGCGATAACTGGATATGTTGACTTCCGGGTGATTCCGATGTAGTTTTCAGGACTCAATCAGCCACCTTTCTAACCGTTCGCAACGCGGATACACCGGTCATGGATGCTGGCAAGGAAGCCCTGGAAACTGCCCGTACAGCATGGGAAGAGCAGAAGCTGAAGCCGGCGCTGGAACGGTTGCCCGAACGACGCGACCGATTCGAGACCGGCTCCGGCATTCCCGTCAAGCGGTTATATACGCCCGAGGACACGTCGGACATCGATCCGGACGCCGATATCGGCATGCCGGGGGAGTATCCCTTTACGCGGGGTATCCGCCCGACCATGTACCGTGGCCGACTCTGGACGATGCGTCAATACGCGGGGTTCGGTTCGGCGGAAGAGACCAACGCCCGCTACCGGTATCTCCTGTCCCAGGGGCAGACCGGACTTTCGGTGGCCTTCGACCTGCCCACCCAGATCGGCTATGATTCCGACCATCCCATGGTGGCCGGCGAGGTGGGACGTACGGGCGTGGCCATCTCCACGATCGACGACATGCGGACCCTCTTCGATGAAATCCCGCAGGAGTCCGTCAGCACTTCACTAACCATCAACGCCACGGCCACGGTGCTCGTGGCGCTCTACGCGGCCGTGGCCGAGGAGCGCGGCGTACCGCTGGAGCGGCTCGCGGGCACGGTCCAGAACGACATCCTGAAGGAATACATCGCGCGGGGCACTTTCATCTACCCGCCCGACCCCTCCCTGCGTCTGGCCACCGACCTGATCATGTTCTGTGCCGGCAGCATGCCGAAGTGGAACCCCATCAGCATCAGCGGGTACCACATCCGCGAAGCGGGCGCCACGGCCGTGCAGGAGGTCGCCTTCACCCTCGCCAACGGGCTGGGGTACGTGAAGGCGGTCATGGACGCCGGGATGGACGTCGACGACTTCGCGCCCCAGCTCTCTTTCTTCTTCAACGCCCACAACCAGTTCTTCGAAGAGGTGGCCAAGTTCCGCTCGGCCCGGCGGCTCTGGGCCCGGCTCATGCGGGAAAGGGTGGGGGCGAAGAACCCCCGGTCCTGGCAGCTCAGGTTCCACACCCAGACCGGCGGCTCGACGCTGACTGCACAGCAACCGGAAAACAACGTCGTGCGGGTGGCGCTTCAGGCCCTGGCGGCGGTGTGCGGCGGCACGCAGTCCCTCCATACCAACAGTCTCGACGAAGCGCTCGCCCTGCCTTCCGAATCGGCGGCGACCCTGGCCCTTAGGACGCAACAGGTCATCGCCCACGAGACAGGGGTGGCCGACACGGTGGACCCCTTTGCCGGGTCTTATTACGTGGAAGCGCTGACCGGCGAGATCGAGGAGGCGGCGCAGGCGTACCTGGAACGCATCGACGGTTACGGCGGCGCCCTGGGCGCCATCGAAGCGGGTTATCCCCAGGAGGAGATCAGCCGCAGCGCCTACGCTTACCAGATGGCCGTCGAGCGGGAAGAGCAGGTCATCGTAGGGGTGAACCGGTTTACCGGCGGCGATGAGGAGGGGCCGGCGCCTTTTCCCATCGATCCCGCCATCGAGGCCCGCCAGGTGGAACGGGTACGCGCTTTCAGGAAGTCGCGGGACGGGCAGGCCGCGGCGCGGGCGCTCGAAGCGCTTGAAACGGCCGCCCGCACGAAGGACAACCTGATGCCGCAGATCATCGATGCCGTGCGCGAACGGGCCACGCTGGGCGAGATCTGCGATACGCTCCGCGGCGTCTTCGGAGAATACCAGCGTCCCGAGCGGTTCTGAGGCCCGGCCGACCGGGTTCGCCTTCGGAGACCCTTTCCGATACACAGCCGGCCGCATGTGGGAGATGTCGAATATAGTGTCGAAGGATCTGACTGAAAGCTCCGCCCGCGTCGCCCATATCGGGATCGCCGTTCGCGACCTGGAAGAGGCGCTTCGCCTGTACCACGAGACCCTCGGGCTGCCGTTGCACGGCCGGGAATCCGTGCAGAGCGACGGCGTCAACGTGGCCTTCCTTCCCGCGGGAGACACCGAGCTGGAGCTCCTGGAGGCGACGGACCCGGAGAGTCCGGTGGCCCGTTTCATCGAGAAGCGCGGGGAAGGCATCCACCATATCGCCCTGGAAGTCGACGACGTGGCGGAAACGCTCAAGAACCTTCGCGGCCGAGGATACCGCCTGATCGACGAGGAGCCGCGAACCGGGGCGGGAGGCGTCCGGGTCGCCTTCGTGCATCCCCGGAGCACGAGCGGCGTACTGATCGAACTGTGCGAAAAACAGGCGTGAACGGCCGCCCGTGACCGCGATAACTTTTCCTTGACAACGAGGAACGGACTTTCTTATTTACATAGCATTGAAACTACAGTAGACCCGGACTCATGAATTCCTGCGATCCCCCGCTTGGCCGCTATGGATCGACACCGATTCCGCAGAGGATCGGACAACGCGGCACTCGGCCATTGAACCAGCCGGTGAAGTTATGTTCAACAATGTCCGTCAGCGCCCACTCGGTGGATTTCGTTTCACCCGTGTATGATCCGAATTACGTCATTTCGGCAGGTACTCGGCTACGTGGTCGCGGTGGCGATGTGCGTTTCCGGCGTACTGGTCCTGACCGGCTACATCCTGCGGGTGTTCATTCAGACGGAACAATTGAGACTGGTCTTCGGCAGCGTGCTGATTCTCTACGGGATCTTCCGGTTCGTGTCCGCCTATTATACGGATAAACGGAACGAGGAGACCCGCTCCATCCTTGAGGATGATTCATGGCGAGGTACGGGGTCCACTTCCGGTTAGTGTTTGCCGGTGCGGCCCTGCTGTATTTCATGACGGGTTGCGGCCAACCGGACGAAACGGCCACCCGGGGTTACCTCAAGGTGTCCAGCGCCGAAGTCGCCTTTCCATACATCGAGAGTGCGGCGGTTAAATACGAGCAGGTCTACAACGAAGCCTTCGTCGACGTGGGCAGGACGACTTCCCGGCAAGCGTTGGTCGACCTTTCCGAGGGACGAAGCCGCCTGGCGGTGATGTCCCGCAAACCCAATGAATCCGAGGTCGAAGCGCTTTCGGCCGGCGAAGCGGACTTCATTACCCGGACCGTCGCCCATGACGCACTGGCGGTTATCGTCCACGGCGACAATCCCATCGAAGACCTGACGGTGGGACAGTTGCGGGATATCTATACGGGGAAGATCACCAACTGGCGGGAACTGGGCGGGGAGGACATGGCGATCCGCCCCCTGGTCCGCGACCGGAATTCCGGCACGTACGAGGTTTTCCAGGACATCGTGCTCGAAGGCGCGGAATACGGCGCCAACGCCTATCCCTGCAGCACGATGGCCGCCCTGGCGGGCATCGCGGGCGCCTATCCGGGCACGATCGGGATTACCGGGTTGCTGATCACGAACTCGTCCCGTTCGTCGACCACGATGGCCTACTACAAGACGATCCGGATCGCCGAGGAGGAAGGCGGTCCCTATCTGCTGCCCACGCAGCACAAGTTGCTTTTCGAACCGAATAACGAGCGAAAGAAACTGTATCCGCTAAGGCGGCCCCTGGTGTTGTGCTACTTCAAGCGGTCGTCGCTGGAAGTCAACCTGGTATCGGGATTCGTAACCTTTCTGACGGCGGTCAAGGGACAACAGATCGCCATAGACGAAGGCGTCGTGCCGGCGACCATGCCGGTCCGGACGGTCAAACTGCAATAACAAGGCTCGCAAGAGCGTCGGGAGGAAACCAACATGTGGATCGCAGGTGTGAACCGCAGGAAAGGCAATGGCGCCGTGTTCGTTCTCGTAGCGCTTCTGGTGGCCGGCCTGGCCGGCACGCCGTCCGTGGCGAACGCGCAGAGCGTGGACGCAGCCCGTGCGGCCTTCGACAGCGGGAATTACGACCAAACCGTTTCGATACTACGGGACGTGCTCAGCAACGGGAAGAAGAATACGGACGCCCATTACCTGCTCGGCCTCGCGCTCAAGCGGCAGGGCCACCTCGACGAGGCGTACTCCGAATTCCTGATCGCCGTCGACCAGCAGAAGAAGAACCACGACGCCCGTTTTGAACTGAGCCTTCAGGAGATCCGCATGGGCCGGTTCGAGGATGCGGCGAAGTCGATCGAGGAAGGCCTGAAGCGCACCAAGGATAAGGACGCGCGGTTCTTCTACGCCCAGGGCCAGCTTGCCATCGCGCAGGAGGATCTTCGAAGCGCCGAGGTGCAATTCACCAGGGCGCGCAGCATCGATGCGCAGAACCCGCTGTACGTACGGGGCCTGGGTGACGTCTACGAGGCGCGGAACGTCTGGGGACTGGCGATATCCAACTACCGGCAGGCCCTCGCCATGGAGCCGGATTCCCCGGACGCGGCCATGATCCACTACCGGATCGGCCAGTTGCATTTCAAGGCACGTCAGTGGAACGAATCCTACGCCGCGTTCCAGCAGGCGACGGCACTCGATCCCACGATGAAGGACGCCTGGTACCAGCAGGGCTACATCCAGTACGTGGCCGAGCGGTATCCCCTCGTCGTAGAGCCGATCGAGCAGTTCGTTTCGCTGGACCAGACCAACGCTGAAGCCTATTTCATGCTGGCCGAGTCCTTCAACAAGACGCAGCGGATCAAGATGGCCGTGCCCCACTACATGAAGTCCATCGAGCTGGACCCGGGCCGGATCGAAGCCTACCTGCCGATGGGGGACGGGCTGGTCGCCGAGGGCCGGTACATGGAGGCGGTAAACGCCTACAAGGAAGCAGTCCTTCAGAACGCGGACAACGCGGAGCTGCATTTCAGCCTGGGTTGGGTACAGACGCAACCGGAGGTGGGACAGTACGACGACGGCATCGTCAACCTGAAGAAGTCCATTGAACTGGACGGCTCGTCCGAGAAGCCCTACATCCAGTTGGCGCTGGTCTATTTCGACCAGGAAAAGTACAGTGAGGCCGTACCCTATCTCGAAGAGGCCATCAAGGTCAATCCCACCGACCAGAACCCATACGCGTACTACGGACGCTCGTTCATCGCGCAGGGACAGTACGACCAGGCCGTGACGGCCGTCAAAGCCGTGTTGGAACCCGCGATTCAGGCCACGGAGGACGAGCGGACCAGGATCACGCTGAGCAACGTGTACTACAACCTCGGCAGGGAGATCTACAGCGCGTCCCGCGAGGCCGAGCGCGACCAGCGGCCCGCGATCTACGCGGCTTCGCTGGATATGTACCGGGCCAAGGTAGCCCATGACAGCACGAACTACTCCGCCTATCTGAACATGGGCATCGCGGGCCTGGTGGCCCAGGACGGCGCGGTGGCCCGGGACGCCCTGCTCAAGGCACTGGAACTGAGGGCCGATGAAGGCGAGAAGGACCCGCAGACCATTCTCCAGCCCATGAAATTCCTGGGAACGGCCTATCTCATCCTGGAGGATTACCGCAATGCGCGCACGACGTTCCAGCGTGTGCTCGAGATTGATCCGACGGATCACGAGGCCTATTACCGGCTGGGGTTCGACCGCGTGCTGAACGACGACTGGTCCGGCGCGATCGGGCAGCTGAGGAAAGCCGTCGAATTGAAACCCGACCAGGCCTCCTATCATCTCCTGCTCGCCCAGGCCTATACGAATTCGCAGCAGCTCGCCCCGGCAATCCGCCATTACCGGGAATGCCTGAAGCTGGATCCGAACAACGGTACGGCGCGTGACCAGTTGAACAGCGTGCAGGCGATCTACGAGCAGATGCAGGGAGATTGAGGGACCGATTGCCAGGTCATCCACTGGGCATCCACGGTCGACGAATCGAGACGGAGTATCCGGTATCCGGACAAAGACATTTGGGAAAACCAGCCTGTTTCACAGGTGACACTAAGGACACGCATGGAAAGGTGGTGGTGAAGGAAGGCGTTTGTCCCGCCCACGCAAGAGGACGCGTTACTACACGGTAGTTTCTTGGTTTATTTGGCAGGGATTATATCACACTAGAGATGATTGTTTCGCTGCTACGTTCACGATCGCAATTGAACAAAGTCTAAGGAGAATCTGATATGCGGCCAGGCGCCTTTATCATGATCATCATCGTCCTTTGCTTTATTGTTTCTTGGATCATATTCGAGTACTTCCTGCCCCAGTTCGTAAAGGACGGCGGACCGGTGGTTATCGGCCTCATGGTACTCACCATGCTGGATATCACCTTCATCATCGAGCGTTCGCTGACGCTGAAGAAAGCCCGAGGCAAGCGTCCGCAGGTGGCTTTTCTCAAGGACGCCATGGCCGCGATCCGCAACAACGACATCAAGCGTGCGGTCAACCTGTGCAACTCTCAGCAGGGCACCATGGCCAACGTGTTGCGCGCCGGTCTCGAGCGTTTCGATTCCATCTCCGAAGAGAACCTGACGAGCGATCGGCAGGTGCAGGAGATCAAGCGGGCCTTCGACGAAGCCAACGCCCTCGAGACCCCGCTGCTCGAACGCAACCTGATCGCGCTGCAGACCATCGCGACCATCGCCACCCTGGTGGGGCTGCTCGGTACGACGATCGGCATGATCCGGGCCTTCGCCGCCATGGCCAACGAAGGCGCGCCGGACGCCATTCAGCTCGCGCTGGGTATCTCCGAGGCGCTGATCAATACGGCGGGCGGCCTGGCCGCGGCCATCATGGGTATCGTAGCGTACAACTACTTCGTCAATAAGGTGGACATGTTCACCTACGCCGTGGACGAAGTGGCACAGGAAGTCCTGGCCATACTTACCGGCCGGGCCTAATTGGACGGCTTTAAGGCGTTAAGGAGTCTTTGATATGGCGCACGGAAAACACAAGCCGGTCATGATCGACATGACGCCGATGGTGGATATCGCCTTCCTGCTGCTCATCTTCTTCATGGCCACGACGCAGTTCAAGGCCCCCGAATCGATTCCCATCCTGCTTCCGGAGTCCCATTCGGCCATCAAGCTGCCCGAATCGGACGTGGTGATCCTGACCGTCGGACCGAAACCGGAAAACGCACTGTTCTGGCGGCTGGAACCACAGCCCGAAGTAGGGATTGAGATGTCGGAAATGGAGAACGCACTGGTGGAGGCACGCATCAGGAATCCCCGTCTGCGTATTGCCATCAAGGCGCACAAGGACGCCGAGTTCGGCGTAATCAGCGACATGATGGAGATACTCCAGAAAACGAACAACACACGGTTCAACCTTGTCACGAACTTCGAGGACGATACGGACTCCTCTGGTGACGAGCCGACCAGCTTGAGGCCGGTGAACCACGACATGGTAAGGAGGTGATGGCACATGGCAGCCGTCCAGGGCACTCAGAAAGCCAGCGACAGGAAGAAGGAAGGCGCTAAGAAGAAAAAGGCTCGCAACCAGGTTTTCATCGACATGACGCCCATGGTGGACATCGCCTTCCTCCTGCTCATCTTCTTCATGGTCACCACGGTATTCAGGGCGCCGCAGACCATGGAGCTCAACATTCCGCCCGACAAGGACGACAAGGTCGAGATCGCGGAATCGAACGTACTGCTGATCTACATGCTGGATGACGACCGCATGTTCTGGCAGATCGGCCGTGACATGACGCCGGAGGAGTTGACGCTGGATGACGTCCAGGACTTCATCAAGGATAAGGAAGTGGAGAACGCCGATCTGCACGACGGCGAATCCAAGCTGGTGACCCTGGTGATGATCCAGCGCACGAGTCCCTACGAACAGATGGTCAACGTCATGGACGAACTTCAGTTGGGCGCCATCGACCGGTTCAGTATCACGGTCCTGGAGCAGGATAAGTTCGAGGAGGTGTTTGGCTCATGATCGGATCGATGTTCAGCGTCGAACATTTTCCCCTGAAGAAAGAGTCCCCCATCAAGTTCTTCTACCAGCGGAATGCCAAGCGGGGTATTATTGCGGCCGTGATCGTCCACGCGCTGGCCCTTGGTACCTACTGGACGGTATGGTACATCCAGGAACAGAACCGCGTCTACGCGACACGGATCCTGGATTACGCCGACCTGGGGCCGCCCCCGGCGCTGACCGACGCGCCGGAAATGCCGGAAGTGCCGGTGGAAGCGCCATCCCAGCCGGTGATCGGTATACCCGAACCCGTGGATGACGCCGAGGTGTCCGCCGAAATGACGATCGCGACGCAGACCGAGATGAGCCAGCAGATCGCCCCGGTGATCCAGGACATCGAGGAGGAGAACATCGTCATCGAGGCGCCGGAGGAGGAGAATATCGTCATCGAGGACGAGGCCTTGCCGCCACCGGATGCGTTTGTGCCTTTCGAGACGGGTCCGGCAGCGGTGTACCGGGTTCAGCCGGAGTATCCTGAACTGGCCCGGAAGGCGGGGATCGAGGGAAGAGTCTACATCAAGATCCTGGTCGACAAGGAAGGCAAGGTCCGTGACGCCATCCTGTTGCGGGGCGTCGGTGCAGGTCTCGATGAAGCGGCGCTTAAAGCCGTGGTGCAATGGGTGTATACCCCGGCCATTCAGAACAACAGGCCGGTGGCCGTTTGGGTAGCGCAGCCAATCGATTTCAGCCTTCGCTGATTTCGTGAAGCCGCGGACCGGCGGGACTGGCTGGCCCGGTGCAAACCGGGGTTGGCCGCGGACCGGCGGGACTGGCTGGCCCGGTGCAAACCGGGGTTGGCCGCCGCGAAGCAGACCTGTTGTAAGTTAGCTGCAGAGGGCGGGTTCCTGACCCGCCCTCTGTGTGTGTGGTCATCAGGGCAGACTGGTTTCTAGGGAGAAGGTAACGGAATATGAACGAGTTGATGTACGGTGTGATCGGCGCGGGTCTGCTGGGATTGATTTACGCTATCTGGAGGACGGCCTGGATCAACGGGCAGGATGAGGGAACGGACAAGATGAAATCCATCGGTGCCAGCATTTCCGAGGGCGCGATGGCCTTCCTCAAGGCCGAGTATCGGGTCCTGGCGATTTTCGTCGTGGTCGTGGCCGTGCTGCTGGCCGTGGCGAACATGGGCAAAGTCGAGTCCAGTGCCCTCATCGCCCTGTCCTTCGTTACCGGCGCCCTGGCTTCCGGCCTGGCCGGTTTCCTGGGCATGCGCGTGGCCATACGGGCCAATACCCGGACGACTCACGCGGCACGGACCGGCCTGGCGCAGGCGTTGCACGTGGCTTTTGCCGGCGGGTCGGTCATGGGCCTGAACGTGGTGGGCCTGGGTGTCCTGGGCCTGGGCGGCCTGTTCATCTTATACACGAACCTTTTCGGCATCGACGAGTCCGGCATCGGCCGGGTGCTGAACGTCATTTCGGGTTTCTCGCTGGGTGCTTCGTCGATCGCCCTCTTCGCCCGTGTGGGCGGGGGCATCTACACCAAGGCGGCCGACGTGGGCGCCGACCTGGTGGGCAAGGTGGAAGCCGGGATTCCCGAGGACCACCCCCTGAACCCGGCGGCCATCGCCGACAACGTGGGCGACAACGTGGGCGACGTGGCCGGCATGGGCGCCGACCTCTTCGAATCTTACGTGGGGTCCATCGTCGGATCCATGGTGCTGGGCGCCGGCATACTCGTGGCGGGCGTATACGATCCGGTCTTCATCACCCTGCCCCTGATCATCGCGGGCGCGGGCATCATCATCTCGATCCTCGGCACCTTCATGGTCTCGGTCAAGGAGGGCGGCAATCCCCAGTCCGGCCTGAACAAGGGCGAATTCGGCTCCTCGGCCATCATGGTCGCCGTCATGTACCTGCTCATCGACTACTTGCTGCCCGGCGACTTTACCCTGGGCGGCGAGACCTACACCAGCCTGGGCGTGTTCATCGCGGCTACGATCGGTCTGCTGGCAGGTCTCGGCATCGGACTGATCACGGAGCATTACACGGGAACCCACACCGGTCCGGTGACGTCTATTTCAAGACAGTCCGTGACGGGCACCGCGACCAACATCATCGCCGGCCTGGGTATCGGCATGCGGTCCACGGCCATTCCCATCCTGATCATCGCCGCAGGCATCATGGGCGCGTACTATTTCGCCGGGTTATACGGGATCGCCATGGCCGCCCTGGGCATGCTGTCCAACACGGGGATCCAGCTGGCCGTGGACGCCTACGGTCCCATTTCCGACAATGCGGGCGGCGTGGCAGAGATGGCGGAGCTTCCCCCCGAAGTCCGGCAGCGGACCGACAAGCTCGACGCGGTGGGCAACACGACCGCGGCCATCGGCAAGGGATTCGCCATCGGTTCCGCGGCCCTGACCGCGCTGGCGCTCTTCGCGGCCTACATGGTACAGGTGGGCATCTCGAGCATCGACATCGCCAATCCCCGCGTCATGGCGGGACTCTTCGTGGGCGGCATGCTGCCCTTCCTCTTTTCCGCGCTCGCCATGAATGCCGTGGGACAGGCGGCCATGGCCATGATCGAGGAGGTCCGGCGCCAGTTCAACGCCATCCCGGAACTCAAGGCCGCGCTTTCCGTGATGAAGAAGAACGACGGGAAGGAAGAAGGAGAGTGGACGCAGGAGGACCGGGAGGTCTTCGAGGCGGCAAGCGGCAAGCCCGAGTACGCCCGCTGCGTGGAGATTTCCACCAAGGCGGCCATCCGTCGCATGGTCCTGCCCGGCCTGCTGGCCGTACTGACGCCTGTCGCCGTGGGATTCATCTTCGGCCCGGAGACCCTGGGCGGCCTGTTGGCCGGCGTCACGGTCTGCGGCGTGCTCATGGCCATCTTCCAGGCCAACGCGGGCGGCGCCTGGGACAACGCGAAGAAGATGATCGAAGAGGGACTGACCATCGACGGCGTTCGATACGAGAAAGGATCGGAGGCCCACAAGGCCGCCGTCGTGGGAGACACGGTAGGCGATCCCTTCAAGGATACGTCCGGCCCGTCGCTGAACATCCTGATCAAGCTGATGTCGGTGGTGTCCCTGGTCATCGCCCCGCTAATCGCGCTGTAGCCGCGTGACTGCGTTGTCCTGTAGCCACGTTGTCCTTAAGCCGCGTGGCCATTAAGCCGACCATGACTTCTTTTTTTTCCTTCCTTGGCAGGCGCGTCCTCTGGGCGCTGACGAATATCGGCGACTTCGGCATGATGATGGTCGAAGTCGTCCGGAACCTGCCCCGCATCCGGACATACTGGGGATTGATGGTCCACCAGATGTTCGAAATCGGCATCCACTCCATGCCGATCGTCCTGATCATCGCCTTCTTCGCCGGCCTGGTGACCGCGGTGCAGACCGGATACCAGTTCCAGGGGTACGTTCCCGCCTACCTGGTGGGCAGCGTCGTCCTGTCATCAGTGGTCCTCGAACTCGCGCCGGTCCTGGGCGCCCTGGTGCTGTCGGGACGGGTGGGCGCCACCATCGCGGCGGAACTCGGCACGATGCGGGTGACGGAACAGATCGACGCCTACGAGGTGATGGCCATGAACCCCATCGTCTACCTGGCGATTCCCCGCATCATCGCCGGCATGTTCATGCTGCCGGTCCTCGTGGTGTTCGCTGACGTGATCGGCGTGCTTTCCGGCATGGTCGCGGCGATCGACCGGATGCAGGTGAGCATACCGGATTTCGAGCGGGGTATGCGGGAGTTCTTCCGGACCCAGGACGCCTTCTTCGGACTGTCCAAGGCGTTCTGCTTCGGGATTACGATTACCACGGTCGCCTGCTACCAGGGTTTCAAGGTGAAACCGGGATCGGGCGCCGAAGGCGTGGGCAAGGCGACCACCAACACGGTGGTGGTCTCGTGCATTCTGATCCTTTGCCTGGACTATCTGCTGGCCAGGACGATACTGTAGACCGGGGGTGTGACGTGACGTATACGAAAAACAGCTTGCTGCCCGACGAAGCGAAACTGGGCATAGTCTTCCTCCTGGCGATCATCACATTCGTCTGGGGCCTCTTCTACCTGAAAGAGTGGCGCGTAACCGGAGATACCTACCTCGTCGATGTGCGACTGAGCAGCGCCGTCGGGGTCAAATCCTCCGATCCGATCCTCGTGGGTGGCGTGCGCATCGGCAAGGTGGAGACCGTGACCCTTGACGACCTTACACCCATAGTCACACTGCGTATCGACGAACCCTACGAGATCCCGGAGGATTCGCAGGTGGAGGTGATCTCGCGCAGCGTCATGGGCGAGAAATCCATCAACATCCGCAAGGGCGTCAGTACAAACATGATCGCGCCGGGGGGCACTGTCCAGGGCTCGGCCGCGCCCGGGATTTCCGATATGTTCACGCAGGTCGATTCCGTCACCCTGAACATGCGAAACCTGCTAGAAAACGCCAACATCCTCCTGGACCCGGAACGGGACAAGTCGATCAAGAGCAGTCTCGCCGGCGTGCACGACCTGACCGTCGAACTGCAGAATACCCTGAAACGGGAGAGCGTCCAGGTCAACCGGGTCATGGCGAACATGGATTCACTGGTGAGCAACATGAAGGACCTGAGTGAAACCGAGCGGTCCAAGATAACCGGCACGCTGGACAACCTGGAAAACACGTCGGGCCGGTTGAGCGCCATGATGGACGAACTGCAGTCTACAACCACTGCGCTCGGCAATATCCTCACGCGGCTTGACCGGGGCGAGGGCACGATGGGGAAGCTGCTTCTGGATGACAGGCTGTACGAAGACGCCGTCCGCGTAGCCGGTAAAATGGACCGGCTGGTAACCAGTCTCGACGAACTCGTCGTCGATCTGAAATCCAATCCCGGCCGGTACGTGACCGTCGAAATCTTCTGAAAATGGCAAAGACAGGAGCAACAACCCCATGCCCAACGTATTGTCGGAAGCGCTGGACGGCTACCTGACGGAGTTGATGCCCGACAGGGACGATGTCCTGGCCGAGATGGAAGAGAAAGCCGCGGCGGAGCGGATCCCCATCGTCGGCCCCCTGGTCGGCCGCGTGCTGCACCAGATGGCCGTGCTGATTGGTGCGAAACGTGTGTTCGAAATGGGTTCGGCTATTGGCTATTCGACCATCTGGCTTGCCCGGGCGGTGGGGCCGGATGGACGGGTGTACTACACCGACGGAAGCGAGCAGAACGCCGCGCAGGCCCGGAAGTTCATCGAGCGCGCCGGCATGGCGGACCGCGTCGTGATCCAGGTGGGCGACGCGCTGGACCTGCTCTCGCAGACCGAGGGCAGCTTCGACCTGATCTTCAACGACGTGGACAAGCACGACTATCCCCGCGTGTTCGACCTGGCGCTGCCGCGCATCCGTCCTGCCGGCCTGCTGATCACCGATAACGTGCTCTGGAGCGGGCGCGTGACCGAGCCGTCCGACGACCACTGGACCACGGCCATCCAGGAGTACAACCGGAAGGCCTACGGCACCAGCGGCGTCATGACGACGATCATACCCTTAAGGGACGGCGTGGCCGTCAGCGTGAAGAGGTAAGGTCCGCCGTGCGGATACCGGACAGACCGGCTGGCCAGCCTGAACTGGACATCATCTCGATCGGCGAATGCATGATCGAGATGTTCTGCGAAGGCCCCCTCGCCACGACGGACACCTATACCCGCACCTTCGCCGGCGACACGATGAACATGCTCGTGGCGGCCTCCCGCCTGGGCGCGAAGACCGGGTACGTCACCCACGTGGGCAATGATCCCTTCCAGGACTTCCTTACCGGAGCGTGGCGGTCGGAAGGCATCGACCTGCGCTGCGCCACGCCCCTCGACCGGCCCAACGGCCTCTACTTCATCTCTATCCTGCCCGGCGGCGAACGGGAGTTCACCTACTACCGGGCGGGAAGCGCCGCGAGTTTCCTCGAACCGGCCGACATCGATCCGGATTACATCGGCAGCGCGAAAGTGGTCTATGCCAGCGGCATCACCCAGGCCATATCGCAGAGCAGCCGGGCGGCCGTGCTGGAAGCCTTCCGGATTGCGCGCGAGAACAACGTCGTGACGGCCTTCGATACCAACCTCAGGCTGGGACTCTGGTCTCTCGACGATGCCCGTGAAGCCCTGGACGAGATCATCCCCCACGTGGACATACTCCTGCCGAGTGCGCCCGAAGAAAGCGAGGCGCTCTTCGGAACGGACGATGCCAGGGTAGTGATCGGGTCGGCGCGGGAAAGGGGGGTGCGTATGGTCGCGGTGAAGTGTGGCGTGGATGGCGCCGTACTGGGGCTGGACGACGGGATCCACGAGATTCCGGCGTACGTCCAGGGGCAGGTGGCGGATACCTCGGGGGCCGGCGACGTGTTCAACGGCGGGCTGCTGTACGGACTGACCCACGGCATGAACGCCGTCGAAGCCTCCCGGCTGGGTACCGTCATGGCGGGTCTCAAGGTCCGCGGCCGCGGGGCGACCTACTCGATACCGTCGCGGGAAGAGGCCTTCGGCGTATATGAAGGGTTACGTGAGGTTACTTGAGGTTTCGTGAGGATTTGCAAGGTCACGCGCGGGTATGTAAGTTCATCTAAGGACCTGCGAGATCCCGCGAGACTATAAGAGGTTATGTAATCTATTGCGGGGTGGATGGCGGGATTACGTAGCTTCCTGTTCGCCATCCTCTTCGCTCGCGTTCCCGGCTGCTGTGTTGTCCGTGTCCGTGGCGACGTCTCCATCGCCCACTGCTTCCTCGTCCGCCGGGACGTCATGCTCCCGCATCTCGTCGATGAGGTGATTCACCTTCGCACGCAAGGCGTCGGCCTTCCGTCCAAGTTCGTCCATTTCGTCGAGCAGCTTTTCGAATTCCGCGTCGTCCGCCGCGGAACCGTTCGCCCGCTTGTCTTTACCAGCCATGGCATGCTCCAGTCAGGGCCGGGCAGGAGTACCTGGCACCGCGGCCGTGAGTCGACTAGCTAAAACTAAACGTATGAGTACCTGTTGTCAACAGAAAGCGCTATGGCACGGGGCGGACCGGCATTCGCGAATTGACGGGAATCCACTGTGCTGTATATTGAAAACGCGTCGATTCGGGAACCCTTAAACCTCGTGGATGGACATGGTCACTCAACACAGTCCGGCGCCCGATTGGTACAGAACCGCCTTCCGTTACGACTACCTGCGGGTTTACCCCCACCGGAACGACGAGGAGGCGTGCCGGCAGGTCGATTTCCTGCTGGAAAGACTGGACGTCGCTCCGCCGTGCGACGTACTGGACCTGGGGTGCGGCGACGGCCGGCACAGCCTGGAACTTACCCGGCGCGGCTTCAGGGTGACCGGGCTCGACCTGTCGGAAGAACTGCTTGAACGGGCGCGGCGCCGTACCGCGGAAGAAGGGCTGGATATCGACTTCATCCAGGGCGACATGCGCGATCCGCCCGGAGTGCGCGCCTACGATCTCGTGGTCAATTTCTTCACCAGTTTCGGCTATTTCCGGGAGGATGCGGAGAACGCGAGGGTCCTCGAAGCTATCTCTCGGTCGCTTCGTCCCGGCGGACGTTACCTCATGGACTACCTGAACCGCGAATTCGTGATTTCCACGCTCGTTCCGTCGGACCATCGTACGGTGGAAGGCATGGAAGTCGAGCAACGGCGCTGGATCACGGGGGACCCGACGGCGGCAGGCGCTCACGTGCGCATCAACAAACAGGTGCGGATCAGGGAAGACGGGGCGGAGCGCAGCTACGACGAGTCCGTGCGGATGTATACCCTGGAAGAGCTCGAAGCCCTGATGGAACGGGCCGGACTGAAGGTCACGCGGACTTACGGTGATTTCGACGGCCGTCCGGTCAGCGGCGACGCCCCCCGGAATATCCTGCTCGGGCAGACCGGGCCGACTAAGCATGCCAGGCAGGCCGAGCATGCCAGTCAGACCGAGCATGCCAGTCAGACCGAGACGGCTAGTCAGACCGAGCATGCCAGTCAGGCCGAGCATGCCGGCGATACGAAATCTCGCCCGGGCGCCGCATCCCGCGACGAGAAACCCGCCATGCCATGCCCGTAATCACGCTGCTTACCGACTTCGGCCTCAGCGACGCCTTCGTGGGCACCATGAAAGGGGTCATCCTGGGGATCTGCCCGGAAGCCCGTATCGTGGACCTGTCACACGGGATCGCGCCCCAGCGGATCGAAGAAGGCGCCTTCGTCCTGCGCACCGCCTATCCGTACTTCCCGGACGGCACGGTGCACGTGGCGGTGGTCGATCCGGGCGTTGGCGGCGCGCGACGGGCCGTGGTCGTGGAAACGCCCGGGTACCGGTTCGTGGGACCGGACAACGGTATTTTCGCCCACGTGTATGCGAGGGAGGCGGATCACCAGGTCGTTTCAGTGACCGAGCCCCGTTTCATGCTGCCGGAAATCAGCAACACGTTCCACGGCCGGGACGTCTTCGCGCCCGTGGCCGCCCATCTCGCACTCGGCGCGCCCGTTTCCGACTTCGGTACCGAGATCACCGACTACGAAACAGGGACGGTCACCGAACCCGTTTCACACGAAGGCGGGATCACCGGACGCGTATTGCATATCGACCGCTATGGCAATATAATAACGGATATCGGCGATGTCCTCTTTCGGGAGACGACCCGGGGGAAGCGGTTCCGGATCCGGCTGGCCGACCTGGCGCTGGACCGCGTCAGCGCATCCTACGACGAAGCGGCCGCCGGCGCGTCCCTGGCCATCCTGGACAGCGCGGGACTGCTCGAGATCGCCGTCAACGGCGGCAGCGCGGCCGAGATGCTGGTCGTCTCGACCGGAGACCGCGTGGACGTGGAAGTGGAATAAAGAAGTCGACGAATCGAGACGACAGGTAACATCAGACCGTATTAACCGGAGACCGGAGAACGATCATGTCCGACCTGTATCAGCCCGATGCAACCTTTCGCAACAAGGCACACCTGAAGAGCCTGGAGGAATACCGGCGGGAATACGAGCGTTCCGTCGCCGACCCGGAGGCCTTCTGGGCCGAGAAGGCGGAATCGTTCCACTGGTTCAGGAAATGGGACCGGATCCGGTCCTACAACTACGACATGCGCAAGGGTCCCGTGTCTATCAAGTGGTTCGAAGGCGGCAGGACCAACATCGTGCACAACTGCGTCGACCGCCATCTCGAGACGCGGGGCGACCAGACGGCCATCATCTGGGAAGGCAACGAACCGGGAGAGGACGCACGCCTCACTTACCGGGAACTCCACGAGCAGGTCTGCAGGTTCGCCAACGTGCTCAAGTCGCGGGGTGTTGGGAAGGGCGACCGGGTATCGATCTACCTCCCCATGATCCCCGAACTGGCGATCGCCATGCTCGCCTGCGCCCGGATCGGCGCGGTGCATTCCATCGTGTTCGGCGGCTTCTCGGCCGATTCGCTGTCGGACCGCATCGTGGATTCGACCTGCAAGACGGTCATCACCGCCAACGGGACCCATCGCGGCGACAAGCCGGTCTTCATGAAGCCGGTGGCGGACGATGCCATGGCCTCGGCGGAGAAGGAGATGGGCGAACCGGTCAACACCTGCATCGTGGTCGACCGGGTCAAGGACGATCCGGAGTTCGCGTTTCCCATGCAGGAGGGCCGTGACTTCTGGTGGCATGAACTCATGGCCGGCGCCGGTACCGACTGCCCCTGCGAGGAGATGGACGCCGAGGATCCCCTGTTCATCCTCTACACCTCCGGTTCCACGGGCAAGCCCAAGGGTGTGCAGCATACCGTCGGCGGATACATGGTATATACCGGCGTCACCCACCGCTACGTCTTCGACTACCATGACGGCGACATCTACTTCTGCGGCGCCGACATCGGCTGGGTCACGGGCCACTCCTATATCATCTACGGCCCCCTGGGCAACGGTGCCACGACGATCATGTTCGAGGGCATTCCGACCTACCCCGCGCCCGACCGGTGCTGGGAGATCATCGAGAAGTACGGCGTCAACCAGTTCTATACGGCGCCGACGGCCATACGAGCGCTGGCGCGGGAGGGCGAGGACTGGCCGGCCCGCCATCCCATGCCCACGCTCCGGCTCCTGGGCACGGTGGGCGAGCCGATCAATCCCGAGGCCTGGCGGTGGTACCACGTGAACGTGGGCAAGGAGCGGTGCCCGATCGTGGATACCTGGTGGCAGACTGAGACCGGCGGGATCATGATCTCCCCGCTGCCGGGCGCCATCCCCACCAAGCCGGGTTCCGCCACTCTGCCCTTCTTCGGCGTGAAACCCGTGCTGCTGGACGGCGAGAGCGGCAGGGAACTCGAGGGCAACGGCATCATGGGCGTGCTGGCCATCCGGGAGCCCTGGCCCGGCCAGATGCGGACGGTGTACGGAGACCACCAGCGGTTCGAGGAGACCTACTTTCAGCAGTACAAGGGGTATTACTTCACCGGGGACGGCTGCCGAAGAGACGAGGACGGATACTACTGGATCACGGGCCGGGTGGATGACGTCATCAACGTCTCCGGTCACCGGATGGGCACGGCCGAGGTGGAAAGCGCCCTGGTGGCCCACGGATCGGTGGCCGAAGCGGCCGTGGTCGGGTTCCCCCACGAGATCAAGGGGCAGGGGATCTACGCCTATGTCACCCTGAACGTGGGCGAGGAATACACGGAAGACCTGCGTTCGGACCTGAAAAAGCAGGTGCGTTCGATCATCGGTCCTATCGCCACGCCCGACGTGATCCACTGGGCGCCGGCCCTGCCCAAGACGCGCTCCGGCAAAATCATGCGCCGCATCCTGCGGAAAATCGCCACCGACGAGCTGGACCAGATCGGCGATACGACGACGCTGGCGGACCCGGCCGTGGTGGATCAGTTGATCGAGAACCGGTAGGGGTTCGCTCGCCCGGTTCCAGCCATCACGGGTAGCCGCGCGGCGGTTCCACTCCGCGGCCAGCTCCGGTACGTAGCGGCGGTTCCACGCCGCGGCCAGCTCGTTCAGCTTCGCCCGCCGCAGGCCACGACCGTCTGTCCCGTCACGAAGCTGGAGTCCTCCGAGAGCAGGAACCGGATCACGGAGGCCATTTCGCCGGGTTGTCCGATACGGCCCAGGGGTGTAGAGGCGATGAGCCGGTCGATAGTGCCCGGATTGCCCGCCCCGGCCAGGTCGGTGTCGGTCAGGCCCGGGGCCACGCAGTTCACCCGGACGTTGTGGGGTGCAAAGGCCTCCGAGCAGTGCCGCGTCATAGAAATGACCGCAGCCTTGGTGGTGGCGTAGTGGATCATTTCCTTCTTCAGGATCACTCCGGCAAGCGAAGCCACGTTGACGATCCGGCCGAAACCGCGGGCGATCATTTCGTCCTTCACCGCCCAGGTCGTCAGGAACACGCCGTCCACGTTCACCTCGAACATGCGTTTCCAGTCTGCGAAGTCGAGCTCCGAGTGCGGCTGGCTCGTAGCGATCCCCGCGTTATTCACCAGCAGGTCGACGGGACCCAGGCACGCCCGCACCTCCGCGGCCATCCGGTTCACGTCCGCTTCCGATGACACGTCGGCCTGTACGATCATGCCCTCGCTGCCGGCTTCCTCTACCATGCCGAGCGTCATTTTCGCCGCGTCCTCTTTGTTCGCGTAATTTACCGCCACCCGGGCGCCCTGTTCCGCCAGCATGACGCAAGTGGATCGGCCGATCCCACGGGAACCGCCGGTCACCAGGGCGGTGCGCCCTTTGAACTCCGCGCGCTGATCGGAATAATCGGATCGTCCGGCCCGTTCGGCCCGTTCGGTCCGTTCGGTCCGTTTAGAATGATCGGATCGTCCAGCCCGTCCGGCTCGATCGGACCGTGTCGCTTCGTCAGCCATCAGCCGTACGCTCCTTTGCTGTGCCGGCCCAGCATGCGCTGCAGGCGGGGCGAAGCCTCGGCCCATACGTGTTCGGGCATGCGGTAGTCGATGAAGGGGTAGAATTTCTGAGCAATGAAGCGCTTGCTGTACGTGACGCCAGCCATCAGCCGGGTACGGTCCGACGCGTTCGGCGCACCGCGGTGCCAGACCTGGTTGTTGAACATGTAGGCGTCGCCCTTCCGGACGAGGAAGGAATGCGGTCCCCGGCCCTCGAATTCCGGACGGTCCTGCTCATGGGGCAGGTGGGGCTGGCGGCCCGTGAAATGGCTGCCGGGAACGACCTGGGTCGGCCCATAGCGCACCGCTTCCACATCGGTCAGCGGCGTGAAAATCTGCATGACGAAGCAGGGCGGGGGCACGGCGGGGTCGTGGCGCGGCACGCCGTCCGGCAGGGGAAAATGGACCAGGTCGTCCAGGTGCCATCCCCCGGGGCCGTCCGCAACCGCCTTAGGATTGGGCGGGGTGTAAAGCGCGTTCTGGGACATGCAGTGGCAATCGTCGCCGAGTATGGCTTCCGCCAGGCTTGCGAAGGGCTCGCGTACGATCAGGTCGCGGAAGGCGAAGGAATACTCGAACATGCGCATCAGGCTGGTGCCGCGGATCTGGTCCCGCGCCGGTTCGTGCATGCGGGGGTCGTCCCACTTGTGCTGCATGTCGGCGCGCAGGGCCTCCACTTCCTCGTCTTCCATCAGCTTGCCGAACGCGTAAAACCCGTCCCGCTGAAAGCAGCGGAGAATATGTCCGGTCTCCTCGTCGGTGAACCGTTCGCCGGTCTGAATGGCGCTCAGTGCCATGACAACTCCTGGTATGGCTCAGGTCGTTCGAATCGCGGACGGTTTTGGGGCTCGCGGTCCGAATATTGCGAACTCACGGCCCTGTCTATTGCCTGTTAAAGCCTGACCTTGGCCAGGTAGATGTTCGCCGGATAGAGAAAGTGCATCTCGCCCGTCTCCACTTCGTGCTGCGAGTAGTAGCTCAGCAGCACGGCGCCGTCCTCATGCTGCACGGCGCCTGCGTATGAAGTGTCGCCGCCCGAGGGCAGGTCGAGGACATGGACCACGCCGTCCGCCTCCACCCGCCAGATACTCGTGCGCCGCTCGACGATCCGCCCGGGTTCCTCCGCATCGCCCTGTCCGCCCTGTCCGCCCTGTCTGCCCTGTCCGCCCTGTCCGCCCTGTCCGCCCTGTCCGACTGGCCCGCCCGGTTTGCCTGGTCCGCTTGGTTCGCGCACGTGCTGACGGCCGATCACGTATTCCCGTCCGCCGACTGCCACAAGTCGCGGCGCCGGGATCGAATCGTCAAGGTCCAGGATCCGCCAGTCTGTGTAGGGAGGGTTCGCGATCGCCAGCGTGAAGCGGTTTTCATCGCCGCCGCGGATGGCCACACGCATTGTGCCGTCCTCGGTAACGCGGAAAGTGGCCTCGCTCCCGTTTTTCGTGACTACGGACACGAATTCCCAGTCGAGCCCGTCGCCGGACCGCAGCAGGTGGAGTTCGGTAGGTTGCCCGTCCCGGGCTTCCGGTTCGTTTCCGTAGGCGAGTCCGTAGAACCGGTCGTCGGTCCGGTCACCGGTCCGATCGCTGACCCGGCCGACTCCCCAGAGCCAGAACCCGTCCCTGTAGACCTTCACGGGTTCGGACCAGTTTTCCCCGTCCTCGCTGTAGACGCAAAGGGTCCGGATAACGCGGACCGAGTCGTTGCCGGTGGGTTCGGGACCGGGACGGGTGACGCTTCCGGCGTACATGAACAGCCGGTCATCGGTCGCGACCAGGTGGGGGTCCCGGTCGTCGCCCGTAGTGTTGACCGGCACGCCCATCCTTCGCCAGTCGACCAGGTTGTCGCTGGCGATGACCACCGCCTTCCCATCGGGACTCACGTGGGAAAGGCCGTTGCGGAAGCAGATGTAGTACCTGCCCTTGAAGAACTGGAAATCCGTAAAGGCGTTGTGCCAGCCGTCTTCGTAAATCCGCCGGATCCATTCGATTTTCGCCATGGTTCCCGTGCCTTGATTCAGTCAGTAACCGGTCGGTGCGTTGGCTCGTTCGATGGCTATTATACTGCGGAGATTCGGGGGGTGCAAGAAGGAATGACGGGCCCGGCGGCGCCCCTGGAATGACGGTCCCGGCGGCGCCCCTGGCGTCGTACGGACGTGCCGCGTGAGAGCACGCAGAGCGATCACCGGAAAACGAGGTGTTTCCGGGTAGGCTGGCCACGATCGATTGCAGATTGGAATGGGGAAACGGAAGGTTGCAAGGCGGCAGCCGGATTCGAACCGGCGATCGAGGATTTGCAGTCCCGTGCCTTAGCCACTTGGCTATGCCGCCACGTCCGAAGGCGGGAGACGGGGCTTGAACCCGCGACCCTCACCTTGGCAAGGTGATGCTCTACCGCTGAGCTACTCCCGCTGATAACACGCAAACCTTCGCGGACGATACTGCAAACTTCCCCGAAAATATCATGATCCGGCCGTCCGGTGTCAAGTGTTTTGTTCCCCCGTGGCGGCACATCGGGACTTGACCCGTGACGGCGACCGATATAAGTTACGACTCATTAAAGCGTCCGGTAACAGCGACGTGCGAATCGGAGTCCGATCCGCGGCTTAACGGGAGATTCCAGACCCGGCGGGCTACAGCGTGATCGTCTTGCCTTCGTGTGCGCCATGGACAGTACGACCCTTTTGCAGGAATTCGAAGACCTGGCGGAACGGATGTCGATCCGGGTCCGCTACGGCAAGCTGGACGGCGACGGCGGGCTGTGCCGGTACCGCGGCAGGTATCATATCGTCATCAACAAGCGGCTCGACACCGACGGACGGATCAACCTCCTCGGCCGCGCATTCTCCGAATTTCCCCTGGAAAACGTCTTCCTGATTCCCGCGGTCCGGGAAGCGATAGACCGCAACCGTTCAGGACCTGAGTACACGCAGGGCAACTGATCTCCCGCGTAGTCCTGCGACTTTTCGACGCCAGCCCTATTGATGATCAATTGGTCCGCCTGGTCCGCCTGGTCCGCCTGGTCCGCCTGGTCCGCCTGGTCCGCCGGGTCCTACTAGTTCGCCTGGTCCGTCATATCCTGACGTATAGCCCGGTTCGTTCGGCCGGCCTGGTCCAGAGGTTCCTCCGTCGCCGCCGGCTCCAGGAGGAGTCCGGTCTCTTCGGTAGCGGCCCCGTCCGCCGGCCTCAGCAATCCAGTCTCTTCGGTAGCGGCCCCGTCCGGCTGGGTCATCTCTGTTCTTACCCGGGGATTCGTGCCCCGGACAGTCACGACCAGTGAGCTTCCCGGATCCTGGGACAGCCGGCCCGTGCGGAAGTCGACGCGGATTTTCTCGATACCCAGCGGCATGGGGAATGCCGGCGCGGTTTTCGCTTCCTCTTCCGGGGTCGATTCCAGCCCGGCTTCCGTCCCGCCGACCTCGCCGACGACTTCGGCCGGAAACTCGGCCAACCGGTTGTCCGCGGAATCGGCCGCCGTCTTCGCCAGGACTTCACGCTGTTCCTGCAGTACCGCGGCCTGTTTCATGAAGGGCGCCCAGACGGGAATGGCCCCCGAAGCGCCGGTGATCTCCTCGTCTTCCACGATGGACAGGAGGGGTCTGGCATCGTCGTATCCCACCCAGACTGAGGTTGCGAGATCTTTTGTAAAACCGTTGAACCAGACGTCCCTGGATTCGCTCGAAGTCCCCGTCTTTCCGCCGCTCGGGACCGTGAAACCATATCGGTAACGTGCGCCGACGCCTGTGCCGCCGCTCATAACGCCGCGCAGGAGATCGAGCATCAGGTAGGCGGACTGCTCACTGATCACGCGCCGCGAATCCAGCTCGGTTTCTTCAATCACTCGGCCCTCGGAATCTTCCACGCGGGTGATGACGTGGGGTCTGTGATAGATCCCGCCCGTGGCGAATACGGAGTATGCGGAAGCCATCTCCAGGGGCGAGACGCCGTTGGTTCCCAGGGCCAGGGAAAGTATGGGCTCCAGCGGGCTGGTGATGCCCAGGCGGCGGGCGTACTCGATGACCGTCGCAGGACCGACTTCGCTGACCAGTTTCGCGGAGACCACGTTGATCGAACGCATGAAGGCCCGCTTGAGGATGACGGGCCCCTCGTACTCACGGGTGAAATTCTGCGGTTCCCAGAAATCACCCAGTTCGGTGGTATAGGCCACAGGCTCGTCCACCACGACCGTGTTGGCGGAATAACCCAGGTAGTCCAGCGCCGCCAGGTAGACGACCGGTTTGAAGCCGGACCCCGGTTGCCGGTTGCTCTCGACGGCCCGGTTGAATTCGCTCGTCGTGTAATCGCGGCCACCGGCCAGGGCCCGTACCGCCCCGGTGTGCGTGTCGACGGCGACCAGCGCCGCTTCAAGCGACTGCTTCCGTTCTTCCGCCGTGGCCGTTTCGTAGGCCGGATCGCCGACCAGTGAATCCACATAGGCCATCCGGGTACTGATGGTCTCCTCGGCGAGTTTCTGCAAGTCCAGGTCCATGGCGATGTGGACGGTGAGCCCGCCGTTGTAGACCAGGTTGCTGCCGAAGCGCCGGATCAGAAGGTCTTCCACGTAATCGAGGTAATACGGCCCCCTGGCCGGACCGATGCTCGTTCCCATGAGCCTGATATCTTCCTCCCGGGCCCGCGCGGCATCTTCCTCCGTGATGTACCCGTTGTCCATCATGCGGCGTAACACGGTTTCCCTGCGGCTGAGCGCACGGTCCATGCGATAGTAGGGGTTGTAGTCGCTCGGTCGCTGGACCAGCCCGGCGAGCAGCGCGGATTCACCGAGTGTGAGCTCACTCGCGTGCTTGCTGAAGAACCGTTGCGCGGCCTCTTCCACGCCATAGGCGTCGGCGCCGAAATACATGTTGTTGCAGTAGGCGGACAGGATCTCGTCTTTGCTGAACCTCGCCTCGATTTGCATGGAAGCCATGGCTTCGCGGATCTTGCGGATCCATATCTTCTCACGGGTGAAGAAGAGGTGGCGCGCAAGCTGCTGGGTGATCGTGCTCGCGCCCTGCCCCAGGATCCGGCCCTCGCGGAGATTCGTCACGAAGGCCCGGACGATGCCGGGCTTGTCCACGCCCCGGTGTTGATAGAAATCGGCGTCCTCGGTGGCGATGATCGCGTCACGGAACCACGGCGCGATCTCTTCCAAAGCGACCCGGCGGTGGCCGCCCAGCGTATGCACCAGGCGGGGATTGCCCTCCTGGTCTTCGGCGTAGATCCGGGTCATCTGTCCAAAGATGTCGTTCAGGTCGTCCGGAAGGCGGGGAATGGACGGCACGGTGAAGAAGAACAGCACGACGGCTACGAGCACACCGATCAGCAGCACGCCGAATCCTGCGTATACCACACGCCTGATATACCTGAATGACCGCGCGCCCAGGGATTCCCGGACTTTTGCGGCCGTGGCGCGTACGCCGTGGTCTTCCTGGCCGCGTTGGCCGACGCTACCCGAGGCGCGTACGCCGTGGTCTTCCTGGCCGCGTTGGCCGACGCTACCTGAGGCGCGCAAGACGTGGTTCCCCGCGCTGCGACGCCCTCCGTTGCCTGCGCCGCGAAAACGCATCCGCCGGAAGCTCCGCAGGATCTTCCCCAGTAGTCGTCCGATGCGATTCATCCAGTTCTTTCCCGGGAGTCTGTCCCGTAGGTCTCGCAAGAAGTCCATCGCCTTTCCCGGTCCGTCCGCAATGGACGGATCAAAGCGCTCCGAGCGCCACGTACAGTTCCACGAACAGATCCGCGGACACCGGTATGGTGACCACGGCGATCTGGCCGTCGACCAGCCGTTCGATCTGGATGATCCGCTGGTTCTCCGATACTCCTACCCGCTGCGCGGTCTCTTCCAGGTCCCTGAACCTGATCGGATCGATGATTTCGTCCCGCATTTCCATTTCCAGGCTTCGCAGCGTGTCGAAAAACTCCCCGGCCTCGTACACGTGCTCCATGTCCTCGTGCATCCGCCCTTCGGCCGCCGAAGCGTATGCGTCGATGAGATCGAATTGCCCGGTCGATATGGGCATGCGGTGCAGGATGTAGTTGTCGTCGTCCACCATGTAGACCTCGCCCCGGCGTATCCAGCCCGGCCGGATGACGACCGTGCGCGTCCAGGTTGAAAGGGAATCGGGTTCGAAGGCTGATGGCGGCAGGGAAGGTGCATCCGCCCCAGCGGCAACGGGCGTGTCCGCCGGCCCACCCATTCCAGCGGCAACGGGCGTGTCCGCCGACCCATCCACTCCCGCGGCAATTAGTGCGCCGGTGGGTGAGCCGGCTGGTTCATCCGGCGCTCCGGCAACGGGCGTGACCACCGGCTCATAGGGCCTGAAGCCGGTCCGGTCCGCGGTACGCGTGCCTGGAGGGGGGTCAGCGCCGGTCAGCCATTCGGGCATGGCCAGGAATCGGTCCCGGGTCATGATCAACTTGTGCCCGCGTTCCAGCCTGACGACGTCGGACGGCGAGGCGAACCCGGCGTCCGGCCGGCCGGGATCCTCTCCCGCATCGAGCGCGTACTGGCTGCGCTGCTCGATCAACTCGTTCGCCTTCTCCAGCGCCTGGTTGGTCCGGCTCTCCTGGTCGACGAACCGATCCAGCCGGTCGCGGGAATCGTTGCGGGCGTCCATGTACGCGCCGACGAACCGTTCGATGACATGCCATCGCATTTCGACCAGGCCCACGGCAACCAGCGCGACGGCCAGCGACGCGGTGAGCGCTGCGTGGATCACGTTCTTCATGACCTTTCAACATAGCCAAAAGGCCCGTCCAAGTCAAAGGAAAAGGCGGTGCGCCGGTCCCCGGAAGAAGCCAAAAAACTGTTGACAGGACGGACCTCGCGGGATAGAATCCGTCGACTGTCGGAAGGGAATCCACGCCACGGATCCTCCCCACGAATCCATCCATTTTACGGACACCCGGGAGCACATGGACTACACCGCTGCCACGACCATCGGTGCGCTGCGCGGCATGGGATATCCGCAACGGACCGTCAAGGACGAGATGCGGGACAACCTGATGGTCAAGCTTGCCCGCGGCGAGCAGGTCTTCCCCGGCATCGTCGGTTACGACGAGACCGTCATCGCCGAACTGGTCAACGCGATCCTTTCCCGGCACGACTTCATTCTTCTCGGGCTGAGGGGACAGGCGAAGACCCGTATCCTGAGAGCCCTGGTCACGCTGCTCGATGAATACCTCCCGGTGATCGCAGGCTGCGAGATCAACAGTTCGCCTTACGTGCCCGTCAGCCGGCGCGCCCGGGACCTGCTGGCCGAACACGGGGACGACACGCCTATCGAATGGATCGGCCGGTCGCGGCGTTACGGCGAGAAGCTCGCCACGCCCGACGTGACCATTTCCGACCTGATCGGCGACATCGATCCCATCAAGGCGGCCTCCCAGCGGCTTCACTACGCCCACGAGGGCGTGATCCACTTCGGCATCATCCCGAGGATGAACCGGGGCATTTTCGCCGTGAACGAACTGCCCGATCTCCAGCCCCGCATCCAGGTCGGCCTGCTGAACATCATGGAAGAGAAGGACATCCAGATCAGGGGATTCCCCGTACGGATTCCCCTGGACGTGATGATCGTCTTCTCGGCGAACCCGGAAGACTATACCAACCGCGGGGCCATCATCACCCCGCTCAAGGACCGGATCGATTCGCAGATACTGACCCACTATCCCGTCAACCGCGAATACGCCATGGCCATCACCGACCAGGAGGCCTGGACCGAACGGCCCGGCGGCGTACGGGTCGACATGCCGTCCTTCCTGCGCGAAACAGTGGAGGAAATCGCCTTCCAGGCCCGTAGCAGCGAGTTCATCGACCAGACCTCCGGCGTAAGCACGCGCATGACCATCGCCGCCATGGAGAACCTGGTCAGCCAGGTCGAGAAGCGATGCATCCTTCAGGGCAAGCGGTCCGTCGTGCCCCGCATGTGCGATCTGTCCGCCGTGATCCCGGCGATGACTGGCAAGCTGGAACTCGTGTACGAGGGCGAGCAGGAAGGCGAAGTCAAGGTGGCCGAAGCACTGATCGGGCGGGCCGTGAAGGAGGTATTCGAAAGCTACTTTCCCGCGGTCTACGGCGAGGATGATGAACGCGGCACGTGCTACCAGGAGGTCCTGGCCTGGTTCGAAGAAGGACATACGGTCGAGATTTCGGATACCATGGACGACAAATCCTATTATGGCGCGCTCAACGGTGTCGACGGACTAAGGAAGCTGGCCGGCCGGCACGTCAGGACGGAAAACCGGGCGGAACTGTCCGTTGCCATGGAGTTCCTGCTCGAGGGTTTGCACCAGCATTCGAGGATTAGCAAGAACGTTGCCGACGGCCGGCGTTCCTACAGCGATATGATGGGCAGCCTGTTCGAACGCTGAGGGGATTTTCGGGCATGGTAAATCTATTGACAAATCCCGGTGCGGGCCTTATTTTTTTCTGTTTGTCCGGTAGGCAGAAAGGCCTTGTGGGATCGGGTGGTTCAGCCTGAATACGCTGTGGGTCAAACCAGGAGCCAGTCATTGAAAAACGTCAGGATCACACTTCCCGACGGCGGTCAGATCGAAATGGAGCAGGGATCGACGGTCATGGACGCGGTGACGCGCATCGGTCCCGGCCTGGGCAAGGCGGCGCTCGCGGCCAAGATCGACGGCGACCAGGTCGACCTGGACCACCGGCTTGACGGGGACGCCTCCCTGGAGGTGCTGACTTTCAGCAATCCCGAGGGCCGGGAGGTTTACTGGCACAGCACGACGCACCTGATGGCCCAGGCCACCAAGGAACTGTTCCCCGATGCCCAACTGACCATCGGCCCACCGATAGAGGAAGGGTTCTACTACGATTTCGACAAGCCGGAGCCGTTCACGACGGATGATCTCGAGCGCATCGAGGGGCGCATGATCGAACTGTCCCGGGCGGACATGCCCATCCGGCGCCGCGAGCTTTCGCGCGAGGACGCCCGCGCCCTGTTCACCGAGCGGGGCGAGTCCTACAAGGTCGAGATGATCGACGACCTCGAGGCGGAAGAGGTGATCAGCATCTACGAGCAGGGAGATTTCATCGACCTCTGCCGGGGCCCGCACATCCCGTCGACCGGGAAGATCAAGGCCTTCAAGCTGCTCAACGTCGCGGCCGCCTACTGGCACGGGGACGAAAACAACCAGAGCCTGCAGCGGATATACGGCGTTTCCTATCCGAGTCGGAAAGACCTGGACGCGTACCTGGAACGCCGCGCCGAAGCGGAACGCCGGGACCACCGCAAACTGGGCAGGCAGCTCGATCTGTTCATGTTTCATCCCCACGCGCCGGCGTCGCCCTTCTTCTTTCCGAAAGGCGCCCTGGTCTACAACACCCTGACCGACTACGTGCGTGAGTTATACAGGAAGTACGGCTACGAAGAAGTCATTACGCCGCTGATCTACGAAGCCGGCCTGTGGAAGATTTCCGGCCATTACGAGCATTTCTGGGACGAGATGTTCACGATCGAAGCCGACGACCGCGAGTACGCGCCTAAGCCAATGAACTGTCCCAGTCACTGCCTCATGTACGCGGCGGGCCACCATTCCTACCGCGATCTGCCCGTCCGGTACGCCGATTTCGCCCGGCTGCACCGGCACGAGCGGTCCGGTGTGACGGCCGGCCTGATGCGGGTGCGCTCCTTCGCGCAGGACGACGGCCACATCTTCTGCCGTCCCGACCAGATCCGGGACGAAGTCGACGATTTCATCAGGATGCTGCAGGAGGCCTATACCACGCTCGGATTCGAAGATACCGTCATTCACCTGTCCACGCGCTCGGACAAGCGCGCCGGTTCCGACGAGTTGTGGGACCAGGCGGAGGAGTCTCTGGCCAGCTTGCTGGACAGCATGGACATAGACTACGAAGTGTCGCCGGGCGAGGCGGCCTTCTACGGACCGAAAGTGGACTTCTTCGTCAACGACGCCCTGCAGCGCCCCTGGCAACTGGGTACGTGCCAGCTGGATTTCAACATGCCGGAGCAGTTCGGACTGGAGTACGTCACCGAATCCGGCAAACCCGCCCGACCGGTGCTGATCCACCGCGCCATACTGGGAAGCCTGGAACGGTTCCTCGGCGTGTACATCGAGCACTGCGCCGGCGACTTCCCGACCTGGCTGGCCCCGGTGCAGGTGATCGTGATCGGCATATCGGAACACCAGACCGATTATGTCCGCGGTCTGGCGCGAAGGCTTGAAGACGCGGGGATCCGGGTCGAGACGGACGTGAGGAATGAGAAAGTAGGGTACAAGATCCGCGAAGCGGAGACCAAGAAGATCCCATTCATGGCCATTGCCGGGGCCCGCGAGATGGCTGCCGGCGACGTGTCCCTGCGCCGTCACGGCCAGGGCGACCAGGGGAACATGCCGGTGGAAGCCCTGATCGGCGCGGTGAAGGAAGAAACCGACCGGACGGTCCGGACAAGCCGTACCGTCCCGGCAACGGATTGAATCGAAGGCACAACGGATTGAATCGAAGGCACAAGGATCCGGGAGGAAAGCCATTCAAAAGAGAACCGTCAGAGTCAACGGAATGATACGCGTGCCCCAGGTACGGGTGATCAGCGCGGAAGGCGAGCAGGTCGGCATCATGGAGACCAGGGACGCCCTGCAGCTCGCGTCCGGCGCCGACCTGGACCTCGTGGAAGTGTCGCCCGATGCCCGCCCGCCCGTCTGCAAGATCATGGACTTTGGCAAGTACAAATACGAGCAGAGCAAGCGGGTGAAGGAATCGCGCAAGAAGCAGCACGTGACGCAACTGAAGGAAATCCGCTTCAAGACGCCCAAGATCAGCGAACACGACCTGGAGTACCGGGCCCAGCAGGCCCGTGAGTTCCTGAAGCACGGGAACAAGGTCAAGGTGTCCGTGCGGTTCTGGGGCCGTGAAATGACACACGTGGAACTGGGCCAGCGGAAACTGGAGCACATGGCGCAGATACTGGAAGACGTGGGCACCATCGAGCAGCGGCCCAGGCTGGAAGGCCGCAGTATGTCGCTGGTCCTCATGCCCAGGTAGATACCAGGAGTAGATCATGCCGAAAATCAAGACGTTGAAAGCGGCTGCGAAACGCTTTAAGCGGGTCGCCTCCGGCAAATTCAAACGCAGCCATTCCCACACGTCCCACCAGAAGTTGTCCAAGAGCGGAAAGCGCAGGAGAGGACTTCGCGGCACTGCCATGGTGAGCAAGGCCGACACGCCTCGCCTCAAGCGGATGATGCCGAACTAACGGCCCGGGACGCCGACGCCGAATCAGATAAGGAACAAGACACATGCCACGTGCCACAAACGCCGCCGCCTCGCACAGGCGGCGCAAGAAGACCATCAAGCTGGCCAGGGGATACTGGGGCCGCCGCAACCGGCTTTACCGGACGGCCCGCGAAGCCGTTAACCGGGGCTGGGCCTACGCTTACCGCGACCGCCGCCGGCGCCGTCGCGATTTCCGTCGTCTTTGGATCACCCGGATCAATGCGGCGGCCAGGCTCAACGGCCTTACGTATGGCCAACTCATACACGGCATGAAGCTGGCCCGGATCGAAATCGACCGGAAACTTCTTGCCGAACTCGCCGTTAACGATCCGCCCGCCTTCACCGTGGTGGCAGACGCGGCCAAAGCGCAGTTTTCCTGACGATCGCCAGGGAAGACCGCTGAAGGACCGGGACCGGACCATTCATGGTACAGGAAGCAGAAGCGATTGAAGCCCGGGCGCTGGAGGAAATCGCCCGCGCCGCCGACCCGTCGGACCTGGAAGAGATCCGCATCAGGTACATGGGGAAGAACGGCGACCTGACCCGCGTACTGCGCTCCGTGGGCAAGGCGGCCCCCGAAGACCGCCCGCGCATCGGCCAACGGGTCAACCAGGCCAAGAAGACCATCGGCGAAGCGCTGGAGGTACGCAGGGCGGCGTGCGAGGCGGGAGGAGAATCCGCGGCCGGCGCCCTGGACGTCACGCTGCCGGGACGCCCCCCGCCCCTGGGAAGCAAGCATCCGCTGACCATGATCCGCGAGGAAGTCACCGAGATCTTCCGGGACATGGGCTTCTCAGTGGTGGACGGTCCCGAGGTGGAGTGGGACTACTACAACTTCGAAGCGTTGAACATCCCGCGCGATCATCCGGCCCGGGATACGCAGGACACCTTCTACCTGGGCAGCGACATCGTGCTCCGGACCCATACCTCGCCGGTGCAGGTCCGGGTCATGGAACAGCAGAAGCCCCCGGTGCGGGTGATCGTGCCGGGACGCACCTACCGCCACGAGAACCCCGACGCCACCCACGCCTTCACTTTCCATCAGTGCGAGGGCCTGTACGTGGACAAAGGGGTCACGATGGCGCAGCTCAAGGGCGACATGACCTACTTCGCCCAGCGGCTTTTCGGCGGGAAGGTCAAGGTGCGTTTCCTCCCCGATTTCTTCCCCTTCACCGAACCCAGCGTCCAGTACGACTTCTCCTGCGTCGCGTGCGGCGGCGTCGGTTGCCGGATCTGCAAGCAAACAGGTTGGCTGGAGATCTCGGGCGCCGGCATGGTAGACCCTGCCGTCTTCGGATTCGTGGACTACGATCCGGAAGTATACACCGGCTACGCCTTCGGCATGGGGCTGGACCGCCTCGCCATGTTCAAGTACGGCATCGACAGCATCCACATGTTCCTGGAAAACGACCTGCGCCAGCTCGAAGGACCTTAAGCGCGGGTGCGTCCGCCAGTGAGCCAACCGTCCCGGTCAAGGAGCCAGGCCTCCCATGGTGATCAAAGTACCCCTTTCGTGGCTGCAAGCGTACTGCGACGTCCCGTGGCCCGTCGATGAACTGGTGGACCGGCTGGTCCTTACCGGCCTGGAAGTCGACGGCGTCGAAGCGGTCGGCAGCGACTTCGAGGGGTTCGTCGTCGGACACGTGGAGCGCGTGGACCGCCATCCCAACGCCGATCGGCTTTCCCTTTGCACCGTGGACGTGGGCGGCGAGTTCCTGCAGGTCATCTGCGGGGCGCCGAACGTGGCCGCCGGCCAGAAGGTGCCCGTCGCGCGGGTGGGCGCGGTGCTGTCCGGCGGGTTGGAGATCCGCAAAGCGAAGATCCGCGGCGTGGAGTCCTTCGGGATGATCTGCTCCGAGGCCGAACTGAACCTGTCCGACGACCACGAAGGCATCATGGTACTCGAAGCAGGGGCCGTACCCGGACAGCCCCTGAAAGATATCCTGGGCGGACCGGAAACGGTGCTGAGCATCGACGTGGGTACCAACCGCCCCGACTGCCTCTCGCTTACCGGCGTGGCCCGGGAGATCACGGCCCTGTCGGGCGGCGAACTGCGCATGCCGTCCGGCGGCGTCGACGAAGCTGGTCCTCCCGTCGACGACCTGGCCAGTGTCCGCGTCGACGCTCCCGATGACTGCCCCCGGTTCGTGGGCCGCGTGATCACCGGCGTCCGGATCGGGCCCTCTCCGGACTGGCTGAAGCGGCGGATCGAGGCCGCCGGGATCCGGTCCATCAGCAACGTGGTCGACGTGACGAACTACGTCATGCTCGAAATGGGCCAGCCGCTGCACGCCTATGACCTGGACCGGTTGGCGGGCCGGGGCATCGTCGTCCGCCGCGCCGGGGAAGAGGAGGCCTTCACTACCCTGGACGGGGTGGACCGTACCCTCGACGGCGAGGTGCTGATGATCGCCGACCACGAAACGGGCATCGGCGTGGGCGGCGTGATGGGTGGGCTGAATACCGAGATTACCCATGAAACCGACAGGGTCTTTCTGGAAGGCGCCTGTTTCGACGCAGTACGGGTCCGGCGGGGTTCGAAGACGCTGCAACTGCAGACGGACGCGTCGCGCAGGTTCGAGCGGGGCATGGACCCGGAGCTGCAGGGCGAGGCCGTGGGCAGGGCCGCCGGACTGATCGCCGAGGTGGCCGGAGGCGTGGTGGCGGAAGGCATGATCGACGTCCGTACCCCCGCCGCGCCCGATCCGGTGATCCGGTTGCGCGTGAGCCGTGTGAACGGGCTGCTGGGTACCGACCTGGACCGGGACGAGACCGCCGCGTTGCTGCGCCGGTTGCGGTTCGACGTGCGGCCCGACGGCGTGGATCTCGAGGTCCGCGTACCGTCGTTCAGGCGGGACGTGCTCCGTGAGGTGGACCTGATCGAGGAGGTCGCCCGCCTCTATGGCTATGACAAGATCGAACCGGCGGCGTCGACGCCGCCCCGCGACGATTCGGCCGAAGCCCGGGAGCGGGAGGAGGCCCTCCGCGGCCGGCAGGACGACCAGCGGCGCCTGCGGGACACGATGGCCGGCTTCGGCTTCACGGAGGTGGTCACCCACAGTCTGCTGCACCCGGACCTGAACCAGCTCATAGATCCATCACGGCCCAGTGTCATGGTCGACAATCCCCTGAGCCCGGAACTCTCCGCCATGCGCTCGAGCCTGGCGGCCTCGGTGCTGAGTGTCGTGCGCTGGAACGCCAATCGCAAAGTCCGGGACATCCGCATATTTGAGGCCGGGCGCGTGTTCTGGGCGAAAGAAGAAGGCCTTCCCGACGAACCCGAACACCTTTGTATCGCCGTCACGGGGCAGCGCCACAGCCCGCATTGGGATGGCCCTCCGGGGGCCTTCGATTTCTACGATTTGAAGGGTCTGGCGGAAGCGCTGCCAGCCCGGTTAGGACTTGACAGGGTCGAAACCGTCCCGTATGATAATGTCGATCCTCTGTTCGACGCGGACCGCACCGGCGAACTGCTCGCGGACGGCGTGCGGGTCGGCCGTTTCGGCGCGGTGGCGCACCGGGTCCTCGACCGTTACGAGATCCGGGAGCCCGTATGGATGGGGGTGATTGACTGCGGTGTCCTCTTCGGCCAGGCGTCCGATCGAAAAGCCTATCGTGCGCCGCCCAAGTACCCCGCGGTCGAGAGAGACCTGGCTATTGTCGTGCCCGAAACAGTTACGCATCGGGACATACTGAAAGAAATCCGCGCGTGTAGCGGCGACCTCCTGGAAGCGGTAGAACTGTTCGACGTGTACCGGGGAGCGCAGATCGCAGCCGATAGCAAGAGCATGGCGTACGCCATGCGGTTCAGGTCCGGAGAACGGACGCTGACGGACACTGAAGTCACGCGGCTTCAGGACAAGGTGCTGCGCCGGCTGGTGAGCCGGTACCGGGCGGAACTTCGCTCCTAGCGTCGTCGAGGCGCGCTGGAATACACCTTTGCGGAGGGATTCATGCAAGAACAGTCCATAGAGCTGCTGCTAAGCCGGATCGAGACGATGATCGACCTGATTCAGCGGCTGAAAGACGAGAACGCGGATCTGCGCGGCCGAAACCAGAACCTCGAGACCCAGGTCCAGGAACTGCAGCAGCAGCAGGAGCAGTCGGTAACCTCGAAAGAAGAGCTGGAACAGGAAAACCAGGCGCTGCGCGTCAAGCAGGACGACATCAAGGCACGTATAGACACAATGCTGTCGCGCCTGGACGTCATCGAATAAGATCAGTCCAGATCAGTCCCTGTATTGTCCGCGGCAGTTCGCCTGGCGTCCGGCGTACGTTTCCAGGCCGCTTGCTCACCGGGATGGACCCATTATGGATGACGAAAAAGTCACCGTACGCGTCAACATCTGCGGGACCGAATATCCGATCCAGGCGGAAGAGGAAGCCGAGTACATCCAGCGGATCGCCGCCTACGTCGACGAACGCATGCGCGAGGTACCCGTCAGCGTGACGATGCAGTCCCTCACCAGCGTGGCGGTCCTCACGGCGATCAGGATCGCCGACGAACTGCACAAGGAACGTGAAAAACAACAGAACCAGGTCGTATCGGCGTCCATGCACAACGATCGGATCGCGGAGTTGATCCGGCGCATGGACGAGTTGCTGGAGCACCCGGTTCCTGAACAGGATGAAGAGCAGGAAGCCCATGACCGATCTTGTTGAGGGACGGACCATGTATGGAACAACCGTTATAATTGAAGAAGGTGGCTGCCACTATGCTTGTGACGATCAGTCTCTACGCCGGCACCGCCCTGATCATGTTTCTCTTCGGATGGTTCATTCGAAAGCGTGTCGAAAAACGTAAGACGGACAGTATGGAGCGCTTGGCTGAGAGCATCCTTGCAGAGGCGGTGGAAGAAGCTGAAACGATAAAGAACACGGCCAGAATCGAAATGGAGGAGGAGTCTTACCAGGCCAAGGCGAAATTCGAACGGGAAAGCAACCAGACCCGCCAGGATTTCCAGCGCGTCGAAAAACGGATCGCGGCCAGGGAGCAGAACGTGGAACGCAAGGCCGACTATGTGGCCAAGCGTGAAAAGGGGATACAGAAACACCTCCAGTCGCTTCAGGAGCGAGACGAGAAACTGGTGGAATCCGAAGAGCGGCTGGATCAGTTGATCAGGCGGCAGACCGAACAACTCGAGCAGTCCGCCGGCATGACGACGGAAGAAGCGAGAAAGTCGCTGCTCAGCAACATCGACGCACGGATACGCGCCGAAGCCGGCCAGCAAGCCCGCAGCATCATCGAAGAAGCCCGACAGAACGCGGAGGCCGAAGCCCGGGAAATCATCACGCACGCGATGCAGAAGTACACGCTGGATCACGTGACGGAAACGACGACGTCGGTCATATCCCTGCCCGATAATGAAATGAAGGGGCGCATCATCGGGCGCGACGGACGCAACATCCAGGCGTTCGAAATGTCAACTGGGATCGACGTCATCGTCGACGACACTCCCAATGCCGTCGTCCTCTCCGGGTTCAACCCCATGCGCCGCGAAATCGCGAAGCTCTCCATGGAGAAGCTCATCCAGGACGGGAGAATCCATCCCGGATTCATCGAGCAGGTCGTCTCCAAAACCCAGGAAGAAATCAGCGATCTGATCCAGGAAACGGGCGACCAGGTGCTCTTCGACCTGGGCATTACCGGCGTCCGTCCCGAACTGGCCATGCTGCTCGGGCAGCTGAAGTACCGGATGGCCGGCGGGCAGAACGCGCTGCATCACTGCCGCGAAGTGGCCGAGCTGGCGGGTATCATGGCGCAGGAACTTGACCTGGACGTGACCCTGGCCAGGCGCTGCGGATTGCTGCACGACATCGGCAAGGCCGTGGAAGGCGGCCCGGAAGGTGCGCACGGGGAACTGGGCAGATCGGTCGTCGAGAAGTACGGCGAACCCCCCGAAGTGCTTGAATGCATCGACGCCATCCACGAGAACCCGGAAGAAACCACCCCAATGGCCGTCGTGGTCAGAACCGCCGATGGCCTCTCCATGTCCAGACCCGGCGCGCTCAGGGAACCGCTGGAAAAGTACGTCCGACGACTCCGGGAGATGGAACGGCTGGTGAGTTCCTTCGACGGCGTGTCCAGGGCCTTCGTGATGAAGGCGGGTAAAGAGGTGCGGGTCATGATCGATCACGAGGAAGTCGACGACCTCCGCGCGGTCCAGCTCGCTACGGAAATCGCCCGTAAGATCCAGGCCCGGATGGAATACTCGGGACAGATCAAGGTGACGGTCATCCGGCAGACCCGGGCGGTCGAAATCGCCAGGTAGCGGCGTCTTTGGCAGAGCGGCGTTGCCGGCAGAGCGGTATGAATGATTCAGGCGGGGGAGGTAGGCCAGGCGTGGTGAACGATGGCGACAACGGCATCCTGACCGTTTCCGAACTGACCGCCGGGATCAAGACGCTCCTCGAGGACGCGTTCCCCTACGTGGCGGTATCCGGCGAGATCTCCAACTACAAGCGGCACTCCTCCGGCCATGCCTACTTCTCGCTGAAGGACGACCGCAGCCAGCTTCGTTGCGTCATGTGGCGGTCGGCGAACCGCAAACTGAACTTCGAGCCCGAAGACGGCATGGAGGTCCTGGCCCGGGGCGTCCTCTCCGTCTACGAAGTACAGGGTCAGTACCAGCTCGTCACCCAGCAGTTGAAGCCCGTGGGCGCGGGTGCGCTCCAGGCGGCCTTCGAGCGGCTGAAGGCCCGGCTCGAGAAAGAAGGCCTGTTCAGAGAGGAACACAAGCAGGCGCTGCCTTCCTTCCCAGAGCGGGTGGGTGTGGTCACCTCCGCGTCCGGTGCCGCGATCCGGGACATCATTCAGGTCCTGCGCCGGCGCGCGCCCTGGGTCTCGATCATCCTCCGGCCGGCACCTGTGCAGGGCGAGGGCTCCGCGGCCGAGATCGCGGCCGCCATCGAAGAGATGAACGACTACGGCGCGGTGGACGTGCTGATCGTCGGCCGGGGAGGCGGATCGGTGGAGGACCTTTGGGCGTTCAACGAAGAAGCGGTGGTCCGGGCGGTCTTCCGGTCACGTATCCCGGTTGTTTCGGCCGTGGGACACGAAACGGACTATACCCTGACCGACTTCGCGGCCGATCTCCGGGCCCCCACGCCGTCGGGCGCGGCCGAAATCGTCGTCCGCGACCTTCGGGAATTGAAGGACCGGTCTGAGGCCGTGTTGAGAAGGCTCTGTGGAAGTATGACGGGGTACGTGGACCGGTCCCGCCAGCGCGTCGTCACGGCACTGACCAGTTACGGACTCAGGCGGCCCGTCGACCAGGTTGGCCAGTACGCCCAGTTCACCGATGAACTGACCCGCCGCCTGGCAGAACGGTGCTTCCACGACCACGAAACACGCGTCCAGCTGGTAGGCGGGCTGGCCGGACGGCTCCAGGCCCTCAGTCCGCTCTCGGTCCTGGAGCGCGGATACGCCGTCTGCCATCGCGCGTCCGACGGGCGTATCGTCCGCGACGCGGATGAACTCAGCGTCGACGACCGCGTGAATGTTCGCCTGCGAAAGGGCGAAGCGATCTGCCGGGTCGAACACCTGCATGACGGGGCGGAACCCTCCGAGGCCGCCGCGCGCGGGAAACGGCGCGAGGAAGCGCCGGCCAATTTCGGCCTGTTCGATGAATCGAATACCACCGAACCTGCCTGACCGATGGGATCCCGAGGATGAACGAAAAGGAAAAACCGACTTTCGAAGAGGCGTTGAAGCGCCTCGAGCAAATCGTCGAACGCATGGAACAGGGCGATCTCCCGCTGGTTGAATCACTCGCCCTCTTCCAGGAGGGCATCGAGCTGTCCCGGATCTGCACCCGGCAGCTGAACGCGGCGGACGAACACGTGCGCAAGCTGGTCCGCGTGGAGAACGGCCGGTTCGTCATCGAGCCCTTCGAGCCGGAATCGCCGGCCAGCCAGGGCGACGACTTGCAGTTCTAGCTTTCGGCGTCTCCCTCTGGGCGTTCTCAGAGGGACGTGCGTCCCTTTCTTGCGGGATCGTACCACCTCGCGATCCATGTTCCTTGTACCGGCAACGCCGCGGGCCTCGACGACGGGACCGCACAAGATGACTGGCATCGTATATGACCGATACCCCTGGGAGGCAGGACTTCCACGACGCACTGGCCGTGCGCAAGAAATGGGTGCGCGAGTTCCTGGAGCGGGACCGGCGTAAAAATCTGTTCGTCCCGGAGGACATACACGACGGGGTGTTCAGCTACCTGAAGGCATCCGGAAAGGTGCTCCGTCCCTGCGTGCTCTATTTCTCCTGCGGCGCCGTGGGCGGCCGGGAACAGGCCGCAACGCCCGCCGCGGTCGCGGTAGAACTGTTCCACACCTGGACCATCGTGCATGACGACATCATGGACCGCGACGCGCTGCGGCGCGGCTCGCCCACCGTGCACGAGGCCTTTCGAAGACGGGCGCTGGCCGGCGGGGCCTTCGACGAAATGGAAGCCGCCCACTACGGCCTGTCCATCGGGATCATGACCGGCGAGGTCCAGCACGGGTGGGCTACCGCGCTCCTGACCGAACTGTACGACGCGGAAGCGGACAACGGCGAAGTGGTGATCGAACTCATCCGCTACCTGGAGACGGAAGTCCTCCTGACCCTGGTCGGCGGACAGGCGCTGGACATTCAGTACGCCAAGGCGCCCATTGACAGCCTGGACGAAGCGACCGTCATCGACATGTTCTGGCGAAAAACCGGCGCGCTCTACGCCTTCTCCGGCGCGGCCGGCGCGATGATCGGCCTGAATACGCCGGACCGGAACCACCCCATGGTGCGGGCGATTTCATCGTTTACCGGCGAATGCGGCGTGGCCTTCCAACTGCAGGACGACATCCTGGGACTCACGGCCGACGAGGCCACGCTGGGCAAACCGGTGTGTTCAGACCTACGGGAAGGGAAGCGCACCTTGCTGCTTATCTATACCTACCACAAGGCTTCGGCTGCCGAGCGGCGGTTTTTGCTGGACGTCGTCGGAAAACAGGGGGCTACCGACGGACAGATCGCGGAAGTGCGCGACCTCATCCTGGCCCACGGCGGTCTCGACCACGCCCGGACGCTCATGGAACGCCGCGTGACCGATGCTATTCGAAGTCTCGATGCGATTCCCGACTCTTCTTATAAGGGATACCTGGTAAACTGGGCGGAGTACCTGATCGGAAGGACCTTTTGATGAACCGCGTGGGCATCATCGCCAATCCGGCACGGCCCGTGATCGCCGGCCTGATACCGGAACTCGTGCGGCTGGTCACGTCGCGGTCCGGAAAACCAAAGCTGGCCTCCGGCCTGGCAGCCGCGGCCGGCGAGAAGGAAGCCCACAGGGCCTGCGTAATCGTGGATTCGGATGACCGCACCGTGGAGGACGTCGACTGGGTCATCGCCATCGGGGGGGACGGTACACTGCTCAAGACCGCGCGCCTGGTGGGCGCTTCCGGCACGCCCATTCTCGGCGTCAATTCCGGTAAGCTCGGATTCATGATGCAGACGACGCCCGGCGATCTCGCCGACGCCCTCGAACGCGTCTTCGACGGACGGTACACCCTGGACAAGCGGTTGGTCCTGCAGGGACGGATAGCGAACGGCGCGTCGGAGGAAGCGGCGACAGCCAGTACGGGAGAAGCCTCCGGTGCGGGCCACGTTGTCGCCGGCACGTTTTCGGCGCTGAACGATATCGTGATCGACAAGGGAGCGATCTGCCGGGTCATCGAACTGGGCATCTACATTAACGAAGAATACGTCAATGACGTCATGGCCGACGGGCTGATCGTGTCGACCCCGACCGGCTCCACGGCCTATTCGCTGGCGGCGGGAGGCCCTATTCTGGCGCCCGACATGGAAGCGATGGTCATGTCGCCCATCTGTCCGCATACGCTATCCAACCGCGCCATGGTACTGGCCGCGCGGGACCGCATCCGGATTGAAGTCCGGGCGGATCATCCCGATCTACTACTCACCGTGGACGGGCAGGAAAACGTGGTGATCCAGCCGGGCAGCACCGTTGAACTTTACCGGGCGGACCACACCATACACTTGATCCGGTTCACGGATCGTTCGTTTTACGATGTCCTGCGCACGAAGCTCAAATGGGGGGAACGCTGAACATCCCGGTTCCGGTCGGACCTGCCCGGTTCCGCATGGACCTGCCCGGTCCCGCATGGACCTGCCCGGTCCCGCCGTTCATGTTGTAGCCTATGCTCGCGAATCTGAGGGTCAGAAACTACGCGCTCCTGGACGAGGTGGACATCGAGTTCACCCCGGGACTGAACGTGCTCACCGGCGAAACCGGTTCCGGGAAGTCCATCCTGATCGGCGCGCTGGGACTCATTCTCGGCGGCAGGGCCGCGTCGGACACCATTCGGAGCGGTGCGCGGTCCGCGATCGTCGAGGGTCTGTTCGAAGGGGAGCGCGACCCGCAGCTGAGAGCCCTGCTGACGGAGATCGGTGTGGAACCGGAAGAGGATGGGCTGATCATCCGGCGGGAGGTCGGCCGCGACGGCCGCAACCGGTGCACGATAAACGGCAGCCTGGTCACCGTTTCCGTCCTCAGGAGACTGGGCGTCCTGCTGGTTGACCTGCACGGACAGCACGATCACCAGACGCTGTTGAACCCGCGGACGCACCGGGACTTCCTGGACGGGTTCGAGGACGTTCGAACGCCGAAGCAACGCGTCGCCGAAGCCTACCGCCGATTTACCGAACGGTCGGAGGCCCTGCGGCTGCTGGAGGAGGAACTCGCCGCCACCCGGGAACGGGAGGAACTCTATCGCTTCCAGCTCGATGAACTCGACCAGGCGGACCTTTCGCCGGGGGAGGACGAGGAACTGGAGCGGGAGCGGGCCGTCCTGGAGCACGCGGAACAGTTGATCCGGGTCGCTTCCGAAGCGTCTGAAGCGCTCACCGAAGGAGAGGACGCGTTCGTCGACAGACTGGTCCGCGTCATCCGCGCGCTGGAGGAAGCGGAGCGAATCGACCCCTCGCTCGGCGAGGCCCTCGAAAGCATGCGCACCGCGCGCTACCAGCTCGACGACAGCACCGATTTCCTTCGGCGCTATCGCGACCGCGTCGAATACGACCCGGCGCGCCTGGAAGAGGTGCTGGACAGGCTCGACCTCATCGGGCGGCTCAAGCGGAAATACGGTGCCACGATCGAGGAGGTCGCGGCGCACCGTGAACGGATCGCGGGGGAACTGGACCGGATGGACACGGCCGACGAACGACGGAACAGCCTGCGCGGGGAGGTGGAATCGGCCCGGCGGGAGTTGGCCGACAATGCGAAGGCCCTGTCGGCCCGGCGTAAGCAGGTTGCCCGAAAGCTCGAAGGCAGGGTGGTGGCGGAACTGGCGGAACTGGGCATGGGGAAGACCGGCTTCCGGGTCGGGATCGCGTGGCAGGAGTCCGATGACGGCCCGTTGCACATCGACGGACGCCCTTACCGTGTGGACGCCCATGGAATGGACCGGATCGAATTCCTGATATCGCCCAATGCCGGGGAGGACCTGAAGCCGCTGGCGAGCATCGCTTCCGGCGGCGAGATCTCCCGGATCATGCTGTCGCTGAAGGTGATCCTGGCCGAATCCGACCGCATGCCGACGCTGATTTTCGACGAACTGGACATTGGTATCGGCGGCCGCATCGCCGAATCGGTCGGGCACCGCCTGAAGTTGCTTTCCCGGGACCACCAGGTGTTGTGCATCACCCATCTTCACCAGGTGGCCTGCTGGGGCCGCACGCATTTTACCGTGCACAAGCGATCGGCCCGTGGCCGGTCGATCACGCAGGTCGATCACCTGGACGAAGACGGCCGGGTCAGGGAGATCGCGCGCATGCTGGCCGGGGAGACGGTGGACGCCATGGCCCTTTCCCACGCCCGCGAGATGCTCCGGCGCACGGCGGCCGTGTGAAACTCGAGCGCCTGTGCCTTGCGCACCCGCGAAGGACGGCGGCGTGAGTGCGGATTCCGAAGGGAGTGGAAAAACGGGACGGTTCTGGACGCCGCCCAATGTGCTGTCCCTTTCGCGCATCGTCGTCGTTCCTTTCATCTACTGGAGTTTCTCCGGCGATGCGCGGCTGGTCCTGTACGCACTCATCGGGTGGGCCTTTCTGACGGACGCGGCCGACGGTTACCTGGCGCGCCGCTTCCGCTGGGCATCAAAATGGGGGCTTGTGCTCGACCCGCTGGCCGACAAGATCCTGGTCGGCAGCCTGTCGGTCTTCCTGGTCCTGTACCGGGAATTCCCCCTGTGGGCAGCCGCGCTGATCATCGCCCGCGACCTGTCCATTCTGATGGCAGGCGCGTACCTGTATCTCAAGCCCGGGAACGTCGTCCTGCCGGCCGACCGGGTCGGCAAGCTGACCACCCTGGCCATGGGTGTCGCGCTGGTCCTCTACGTGGTGGAGTGGCAACCGTACGGAACCTGGGCGCTGTGGGCGGCCCTTTGTTTCGTGGTCGGATCGGGCCTGCATTACATCCTGGAATTCGCGCGGCGGGAAAGATCGGTCACATGAATCGCGGAGCATCGAAATGGGCGGTCACCGGGTGGCATCACCTGTCGTTCGAGCGGCCGGAAGACTGGAGCATCGGCGCGGTATCGGGCGATTTTTCGACGGGCTATCTGCGCCTCGACGACACGGAGATGCCCCGTTTCGAGCTGAGATGGGAGCGAACGCGCGGCCGGGAATCGCCCGACCAGGTGGTCGCGAGGTATCTCAAAAACCTCACCGGCAAAGGCGGGAAGAAGGCGCCGCCCGTCAAGATCCGGCGCGACCTGGCGCTTATCAAGGACGAGACCGTACTGGCGGACCGGACGGTGGAGGGTTTTCACTGGCGGACGGAAGGTGCCGAACCCCTGCAGGCCTACGGCTGCCTGTGGATGTGCGAAATCTGCGGCCGCACGGTCTTCGCCCAGGTCCTCGGACGCGGGGGAGAGTCGATGATGACCCGCGCCTCGAGACTGCTGAACAGCCTGGATGACCACGCGCGCGGCGACACTGCCACCTGGGCCGTGTACGGACTGCGCATCGATCTGCCTTCCGACTGCGTCCTGAAGCAACACTCCTTCATGACGGGCCGTATCGAGTTGACTTTTCAGCGCGGCGACGCCAGATTGGAACTTCTGAGGATGAGTCTTGCCGACATGCACCTGGAAGGCCGGACGTTCCCGGACTGGTTCCAGGACACCTATGGCGGTGAAATCGACGTCTGGATCGACGACGCGGGTCTCACGGGCGGCCATCCGTCCATCGGCGGGACGGGCCAGGGCGTGGACCCCGAGACGGTACACAGCCGCATGGCCTGGCTTCCGTGGCGGCGTCCGCGAAAAAAACCATTGAGTTGTCGCGGCTGGCATTGTACCGATGGCAATAGGATATACGTGATTCGGCACCTGGACGAATCGCACCGACTCGGCTTCCTGGATGAAATAGCCGGTACGGTGGTCTGCCACTGATCTCATGGCAGGGATGCGCCCGCGAAACGGACGGACTCGCGCCGAAGACGACTCGCGCGGAAGTCGGGCTTGCACCGAAGACGGACTTGCACCGAAGACGGACTTGCGCGGAAGTCGGGCACGCCGAAATCGGGGCCGCGTCTGTGACCGGGATCATGCCCAAGGGTCGTAACCCATGCAATTGTTTCGAAAGAAACCGCCCCCACTGCCCCGAAGGGAGTTGTTGCGTTCAAAGCCGGTCCGCAATGAGAAGCTGACCTGCGAGGAGAACTCCGACGGGGAGATCGTACTGGGCATCCCGAGGCGCAAGACCTGGTGGATCAACACCATGTCCCGGATGTTCTATGTGCCGAGCCGTAGGACGGTGGTGCTGGACCGGATCGGATCGTTCCTCTGGGGGCTGTGTGACGGGCAGAACACGGTGGACCACGTCATATCGACGATCCGGACCGAATTCAAACTGGAACGCAAGGAAGCGGAAGTCTCCACGCTGACTTACCTGAAACAACTCACGGAGAAGGGGTTGATCGGACTGGCCGTGGCAAACAGAAAAGGAGAAAGGAAAGCATGACGACGGAATCGGCCACGATGGCCGGCACGACGGAGAAACAGATATCGCTGCCTCTGTCCAAGGCGATCGAGATCAGTTTCCGCAGCCTGCGGATCCGGTTCTGGCGGTCGCTGATCACGATCGGAGGCATCTTCTTCGGCATCGCCTTTCTCATGTCCATACTGACCAGCGCCTCCATCAACGAAGCGCTCGTGGAAGGCGGTTCGCCCCAGGTCCGGGCATTGCTTGAACAGCAGGGCGCGGACGGCGATTCGGCGACGCAGCAGGTATGGCTTGTTTCCCTGTCCCTGCTCGTGTGTGTCGTCGGCATCACCAACGCCATGCTGATGTCGGTGACCGAAAGGTACCGTGAAATCGGAACCATGAAGTGCCTGGGGGCCCTGGACAAGTTCATCATACAACTTTTCGTGCTGGAGTCCACCTTCCAGGGTCTGGTCGGATCGATAGGCGGGGTCATCATGGGCTGCCTGTTCATGCTGATCTCGATGATGACCTCCTATGGGTGGGATCCCCTGGTGCTTTTCCCGGTGCTGGAGGTGGCCCAAAACGGCCTGTATTCGCTGGGGGCCGGACTGGGTCTTGCCATCATCGGCGCGCTGTATCCTGCGTACCGGGCATCCCAGATGCCGCCGGCCGACGCCATGCGCACGGAAGTCTGACGCGGGAATACCGCCGGAACACTTCGCTGGACGGAATAAACCGGAAAGTCGACCGGAGGCCTGAGTCGACCTGAGACCTGAGACCTGAAAGGGGCGGAAAATGACTGAAGAGCAAACCGCGGTAATGGACGCGCCGGATACCGAAACCCAGAATATCGTTCGCACGCGCGGGGTCAAGCGGGTGTATCAGATGGGCAAGCTCTCCCTGGAGGCGCTCAAGGGCATCGACATGGAGGTTCAGCGCGGGGAGTACATCTCCATCATGGGCCCGTCCGGCTCGGGCAAATCCACCCTGTTCAACATGATCGGCGCGCTGGACAAGCCCACGGAGGGCAAGGTCTACATCGACGAGGTCGACGTCGCCCAGCTGGACGCCTACGAACTGGCCTGGCTGCGGTGCCGCAAGATCGGCTACATCTTTCAGACCTTCAACCTGATTCCGGTCATGACCGCCCTGGAGAACGTCACCCTTCCGATGATCTTCGCCGGCCTGGCGACGGACGAGGCCATCGACAAGGGCGTCGACCTGCTGACGCTGGTGGGGCTCGGTGAACGGGTCCAGCACAAGCCGCTGGAACTGTCCGGCGGGCAGCAGCAGCGCGTCGCCGTGGCCCGCGCGCTGGCCAACGACCCGGCCATCGTCCTCGCCGACGAGCCCACGGGCAACCTGGACCGGAAGACGGGACGGGAAATCATCGAGCTGTTGAGGGAACTGAACCAGGGAAAACAGGTGACGATTATTTCGGCGACCCACGATCTGAAGATGCTGGACGTTTCAGACCGCATCCTGTGGGTGCAGGACGGCAGGATCACCAAGAACCAGCGGCGCGACGAGCTGGATCTGGACCTGGGCCAGATCGGCGCCGAGGAAGAATAAGACTTCACACCCGCCGGTGTCAGGCGACCTCGCCGGTGTCAGGCGGCATGCCCGCCGGTGTCAGGCGACGCCGGCTCCACAGCACTTCTTGTACTTCTTCCCACTGCCGCAGGGACAGGGTGCGTTACGGCCGATTTTCTGTTCGACCCTGACCGGACGGGAGGGATCCCTGTCGGAACGTCCGGCGCGTCTGTCGCGACGTCCTGACCGTCCGGACCGCCCGCGTTGCTGGACGCCGGCTTCCGCTTCGGGATCTTCCGCGGCCACACCGGCCATGCCGGCCATGGCCGGGGCTTCCTGGTGTATCGCCCGCATGTTGGTCGGGGTTTCCTGGCGCGGCATCCGTGTTTCGGCCAGTTCGGCGCTGAAGACGGTCTTGACGATCTCCTCGTCAAGGCGGTCCCACAACTCCTCGAACATGGCGTAGGCTTCCTTCTTGTACTGGATCAGGGGATCCAGCTGGCCGTACGCGCGCAGGCCGATGCCCTGCCGCATCCGGTCGATCTCGGACAGGTGCTCCTGCCAGGCGTTGTCGATGACGTGCAGGGTGGCGAAGCGCTCCAGGTCGCGCATCAGTTCCGGAGAAGGCGCCAGGGTCGATTCCTTCCGCTCGTAGGATTCGAGCATCTTCTCGTTGGCCAGTTCCACCAGTGATTCCACGTTCAGATCGGCCATTTCCTCTTCGGCCACGGTCACGGCCACGTGGAAGTTCCGGGCCAGGTCGCTACTCAGCCCGGCCAGGTCCCAGTCTTCGGGATAGGTCTTGGGATCGGTGTATTCCGCCACCTTCCTTTCCGCCACGCCGCGGATCATCTCGACGACGTCTTCCCTGAGGTTCTTCCGTTCCAGGGCGAGCAGGCGGCGGTCGTACACGGCTTCGCGCTGCTGGTTCATGACGTTGTCGTATTCCAGCACGTGCTTCCGCATGTCGAAATGCTGGGCTTCCACGCGTTTCTGGGCGCGTTCGATGGACCGGGTCACCATGGAGTGCTCGATCACCTCTCCGTCCGGAATTTTCAGGCGGTCCATGACGGAGGCGATGCGCTCAGAGCCGAAGAGCCGCATCAGGTCGTCCTCGAGCGAGAGGTAGAATCGCGATGAACCCGGGTCCCCCTGGCGTCCGGAGCGTCCGCGAAGCTGGCGGTCGATACGCCGGGCTTCGTGTCGTTCGGTCCCGATGATGTGCAGTCCGCAGGGCATGTCCGCCATGCAGTCACGCACGGTCAGCCCTTCGGCCGTGGGCGTGTTGAGCGGTTCGCCGTTCTGCAGGTGGCAGCGGTCGCATTTCACCACGCCCGCGCCCAATTTGATGTCGGTGCCGCGTCCGGCCATGTTGGTGGCGATGGTCACCGAGCCGGGCTGCCCGGCCTTCGCGATGATCTCGGCTTCCTGCTCGTGGAACTTGGCGTTCAGCACGTTGTGCTTGATGCCCCGCCGCTTCAGCATGCGGCTCAGCGTTTCCGAGGCGTCGACGGAGGTGGTCCCGATCAGGATGGGCCGGCTGCGCCCGTTTATCTCTTCGATTTCGTCGAGGACCGAGTTGTATTTCTCCCGCCGGGTCCGGAAGACCACGTCGTCGTAGTCCATCCGGCGGACGGGCTGGTTGGTCGGGATTTCCACCACGTCCATCTTGTAGATCGCGAAGAACTCGCTCGCTTCCGTTACGGCCGTACCGGTCATCCCCGCCAGCTTATCGTACATGCGGAAGTAATTCTGTATGGTGATGGAGGCGACGGTGCGCGTTTCCTGCTCGATTTTCACGCCTTCCTTGGCCTCTATGGCCTGGTGCAGGCCTTCCGCGAGCCGCCTGCCGTACATCAGCCGGCCCGTAAAGGTGTCGACCAGGACGACCTTACCGTTCTCGATGACGTAATCGATGTCCTTCTCGTAGATCGCGTAGGCCTGGAGCAGCTGGTGCATGTTGTGGATGCGCTCGCTGCGTTCGGCGTACAGTTTCTCCAGTTCGGCCCTCCGCTCGTCCTTCTGCTGCTCGGAAAGTTCCGTATCGGAGTCGATTTCCACCATGCCCTCGCCGAGATCGGGTATGATGAAGAGTTCCTGCTCGCCCGGTGAAAGGAGTTCCCGGCCCTTCTCGTTGATTTCGGTATGGCGGGTTTTCTCATCGACGGTGAAGAAGAGCTCGTCGTCCAGTACGGGCATCTTCTTCTCCCGGATGTAGTCCCCCTCCACCTGCTGGATCAGCTTCTTGATGCCGGGTTCCTGCTGCAGTTTCAGGAGCTTCTTGTTCTTCGGCATGCCCCGCTGAGCCTGCAGCAGCTTGGTCCCGGCGTCGTAGTCGTCTTCTTCATTGTCCAGCAGGGCTTCCGCATCGGCGATGATCTTCGCCACGAAGCGGGTCTGGGCGCGAATGAGTTTCTGTACGTCCGGCAGGGATTCGGCGTATTTGCCGCTGTTCGACTCGCTCACCTGGCCCGCGATGATGAGGGGCGTGCGGGCTTCGTCGATCAGGATGGAATCCACCTCATCCACGATGGCGTAAGGGTGCCCTCGCTGCACGCGGTCCTCCAGGCGCCATTTCATGTTGTCCCGGAGGTAGTCGAAGCCGAATTCGTTGGTGGTCCCGTAGGTCACGTCCGCCTGATAGCCGGCTTTCTTCCGCTCCATGTCGGGATCGTTGTTCTGCAGGCACTCGACCGTGAGCCCGAGGAACTCGAAGACCGGTCCCATCCAGGCCCGGTCGCGCGTGGCGAGGAACTCGTTGTGCGTCACCAGGTGGGCGCCGCGTCCGGTCAGCCCGTTGAGATACATGGGGAAAAGGGCCACGAGCGTCTTGCCCTCTCCCGTTGCCATCTCGGCGATCTTGCCTTCGTGGAGCACGATCCCGCCGATGATCTGCACGTCGTAGGGCGTCATGTCCCACACCATGTCGCCCTGGCCGGGGACGAACCACGACCTGCCGATCATGCGTCTGCAGGCTTCCTTGACCAGGCCGAATGCTTCGGGAAGGATGTCGTCCAGTTCCTCGCCGTCTTCCCACCGGGCCCTGAACTCCCGCGTTTTCTCGGGGAACTGCGCTTCGTCGAGCGTCCGGTATTCATCGGCCCATTCATTGACGGCATCGACGAGCGGTTCCATCCGCTTGACGTCCCGGTCGTGCTTGGTCCCGAAAGCGCTGGCGATCAGGTTCTTGATCGGGGTGAGCATGGTCTCTGGTCCTCGGTTCTGCGCCCCGGAGGCGGTCTCGTCCGGGTTGGTCTGGTTCGGCTTCCCGGAGGCGGTCTCGTCCGGGTTGGTCCCGCTTGTCCGTGCTGGTCCGTGTTTGTCCGGCGTATTCTCCAACCATGAAACTTATGAAAACGGCCGGATGTGGACAACCCTTTTCTTCGTACCGGAGCGGCCCGATCGGGGCTTCCGCCGCCCATGAAAAAACCCCGGCGGGCTGGCGTGCGCGCCGGGGTTGCGTGCGGCATTCGAACGGCAGGACATGCCCCTGTCAGTCGTCATCCCGGAGGTAGGGGCTGAGCTTGCCGCTGCGGGTCGCATGACGCAGACGCTGCAGCGCTCGTTCCTTGATCTGGCGGATCCGTTCCCGCGTCAGGCCGAAACGGATGCCGATCTCCTCAAGCGTGTGGGCCCTTTCCGAACCCACGCCGAAGTACAGGCGGATCACTTCCGCCTCGCGGGCCGGCAGGGTGTCCAGCACCTTTCCGACGTCCGACTTCAGAAACTGCAGCATGGTGCTTTCGTCCGGCGCCGTCTGCATTTCGTCGGGCAGGAGGTCGAGCAAACTGCGGTCGTCGTCGTGATTGAAGGGCACGTCCAGGGAAATGCAGTGGCTGAACGAACTGAGGGCTTCGTTGATCTCTTCGACCGAAATATCCATTTCCTCGGCGATTTCATCGACATCGGGCTTGCGACCGAGTTCGTGCTGCAAGTGCTTGGAGGTCTGTTTGATGCGGCGAAGTTCTTCGGAGCGGTTGACGGGGACGCGAACGGTCCTCGACTGGTTGGCGATAGACTGTATGATGGCCTGGCGTATCCACCAGACGGCATAGGAGATGAACTTGTACCCCCTGGTTTCGTCAAATTTCTTGGCGGCCCGCATGAGGCCCATGTTGCCCTCGTTGATCATGTCCAGCAGGGGCAGGCCGTAGTTCTGGTATTGACGGGCCACGCTGACGACGAACCTGAGATTGGCCTTCACCAGCTTGTCCAGCGCATTCTGGTCACCCTGCTTGATCAGCCGGGCCAGCCGAACTTCTTCCTCGGCCGTGATCAAGGGATACTTGGACATTTCGGCCAGATAGCGGTACAGCGCCTGTTCGTACCTGGCCCCGTTTCCATAGGATTCCTGGTATGATGAGCCGATCTTGCTTCACCTCCCCCCTCGCGTCATGCGCAATGCCAAGGTATCCCGTCCGCTCCGGCCTATGCGGGCCCGTTTCCCGTTACCCCGATTGCGATTGTGGATTGAACGGTATGCTGAACGATGCGTGCCATACAGGGTCCTGTCAATACGGTCCGGAATAAGCGAGCGGCAAAGACGCCATCGTCAGACAGACGGAAAGGACTTACCGGCGGGTGCGCGTTCGAAATCGAAACTGCTTCGTTGCTGTATCAGTGGAAACCGGGAAGGATCGCCGCCTAATACGACCGCAATCCAAACATGCACGGACCATCGGCAAGGCATAGCCCGGACAAACGGTCCCAGTGTGAATAAATTACACCGAAAAGCCCGTCAAGTCAAGTGTTTTCCCTTTAGGATTGACAGGCGATGGGCCGGTGGATAAATTGGCACTCGCGAATTCGGACGCCGACCCCACGAACGGAGATCCTTCCCGCGGAGGAAACAACAGCGGATGGCCGCGGAATCGAAGACCCGGCGTATTGCCGTCGTGAACAGGAAAGACGTGGTGGACGCCGTGGGCGAAGGTCTCCGCGGCGACATCCTCGACCTGGGCATCGCGGGCATCGAGGGCGTTCGGCACGTCCGGCTCTACGCGCTCCACGGCGCCCTGTCGGCCACCGAACTGGACCGGATCACCACCGGTCTGCTCACCGATCCGGTCACCCAGGAACATCTCGAAATCGCCGACGGGGGCCTGCCGGTCGCTCCCGGAGAGTGGGGCGTGGAAGTATGGTTCAGGCCGGGGGTGACCGACGCCGTGGGCGAAACGGCGCTGAAAGGCAGCCGTGACCTGGGCGTCGCGGGGATAGAATCGGTGGACACCGGGCGGGGCTACATCCTGGCGGGTCCGCTCATCCGGTCGCAGGTCGACACCATATGCCGTCGGCTGCTGGCCAACGACGTGATCGAAAGATACGCATGCTACGAAGGGGGCCAATGACCTTCGAGGCCGACGACACGGTCGAGACCTTCGCCCTGCTGAAGGCGACCGACGATGAAATGACGCAGCTTAGCCGGGATGGCATGCTGGCGCTCAACCTGGAGGAAATGCGGTCGATCCGGCGCCATTTCAGCGCACTCGGCCGCGACCCGACGGACGTCGAAATGGAGACGCTGGCCCAGACCTGGTCCGAGCACTGCAAGCACAAGGTCTTCAACGGGGTCATCGACTACGTTTCGGGGCGAAATACGGAGCGCATCGACAACCTCTTCGCCCGCACCATCAGGAAGGCGACCGAAGATATCCGCCGCGCAAAGGGGCAGAACGACCACTGTGTATCCGTATTCGTCGACAACGCGGGGATCATCGAATTCGACGACGACTACCATCTCGTCTTCAAGGTGGAAACGCATAACCATCCTTCGGCGCTGGATCCCTACGGCGGCGCCAACACGGGAATCGGCGGGGTCATTCGCGATCCGCTGGGGACGGGCCTGGGTGGCAAGCCCATTTTCAACACGGACGTCTTCTGCTTCGCGCCGCCCGACTTCCCCTATGGAAAGCTGCCTGAAGGCGTGTTGCACCCCAAGCGCGTATTCAAGGGCGTCGTGGCCGGCGTCCGGGACTACGGCAACCGCATGGGCATACCGACCGTCAACGGGGCCATCATGTTCGACGAGCGGTACCTGGGTAACCCGCTGGTGTACTGTGGTACGGCAGCCATCATTCCGGTCGACCGGTGCGAGAAATCGGCCGAACCGGGCGATCTCGTCGTCACCATCGGCGGCCGGACGGGCAGGGACGGGATCCACGGGGCCACGTTCTCGTCCATCGAACTGACCGACGCATCGGAATCCACCGCCACGCAGGCCGTACAAATCGGAAATCCCATCGAGGAGAAAAAGGTCCTCGACGTACTGATGCAGGCACGGGACCGCGGGCTCTACCGGAACATCACCGACTGCGGCGCCGGCGGGTTCTCGTCGGCCATCGGCGAGATGGGGCAGGATACGGGCGCGGAAGTGCACCTGGAGAAGGCGCCCCTGAAATACGGCGGCCTGAAACCGTGGGAGATCTTTCTCTCCGAATCCCAGGAGCGCATGATTCTGGCCGTTCCTCCCGATCAAATCGATGCCCTCCGCGAGCTCTGCGCGAGCGAAGACGTCGAGGCCTCGGTGATCGGCGAATTCACCGGCGACCGGCGGCTCAGGGTCACCCATAGGCCCGATGCGGCGGGAAGCCGGATCACCGTCGCCGACCTGGACATGGAGTTCCTGCACCAGGGGGTCCCTCGCATCGTCCGGACGGCCCGGTGGGATCCTCCGGACCATCCCGAGCCTCCCACGGCCGGCCGTCCCGGTGCCGCGCAGAGCCTGGTCCGGCTGCTGTCGTCCTGGAACGTGGCGAGCAAGGAGTGGGTCGTTCGCCAGTACGATCACGAGGTCCAGGGCGGAAGCGTGTTGAAACCGCTGCAGGGCGCCCGCAACGACGGCCCGGGCGACGCCGCCATCGTGCGTCCCGTGCTCTCGTCGGACCGGGGCGTCATCGTGGCCAACGGCATCAACCCCTCCTACGGCGACATAGATCCATACTGGATGGCGGCCTCCGCCATCGACGAGGCCCTTCGCCAGGTCACCTGCGTCGGGGGCCGTATCGACCGTACCGCGCTGCTGGACAATTTCTGCTGGGGCAATCCGGACAAGCCGGACCGCCTCGCCGCGCTGGTCCGTGCGGCCAAGGCCTGTTACGACGTCGCGGTAGCCTACGGCACGCCTTTCATCTCGGGGAAGGACAGCTTCTACAACGAGTTCTCCGACGGGGAACGGACGATCGCCATCCCGCCCACGCTGCTCATTTCCGCCATCTGCGTGATGGACGACGTGCGAAAGGCGGTCAGCATGGACGTCAAGGCGCCGGGTAACAGCATCTACCTCGTGGGACGCACGCGCGACGAACTGGGCGGTTCCCGTTACTACGGCATGCTCGGATTCGTCGGCCGGAACGTGCCGACCGTGGACGCCGCCGCCGGGAGCGGGACCATGAACCGGTTGCACGAGGCCATTGCGCAGGGCCTCGTGGCCGCCTGTCACGACTGCTCCGAGGGCGGAATCGCCGTGGCCGCGGCGGAAATGGCCTTCGCGGGCGGATTCGGCATGGCCCTCGACCTCGATGCCGTGCCCCGGGACCCGGACGCGGACCGCGACGACACCGTCCTGTTTTCCGAGTCGAACAGCCGCTTCGTGGTGGAGGTGCCCCGGGGCCGGGAAGATGACTTCGAAGCCTCAATGCAAGGAATCCCGTTCGGCCGTGCGGGGACCGTGACCGGAGAGGAACGCTTCCTCGTGCGTGGCCTGGGTGGCGATGAGATTGTTTCGACGGAACTGTCCACATTGAAGGAAGCATGGCAGCGGCCCCTGCGGTGGTGACGCCGAAGGGCGATTCGGCCGACGGTTGCCTGTCCAGCAGCGGTCCGCACGGTGGCACGACGGCCAGCGGTCCGGCGGAAAGCGCGTCGTCCGGCGTCCCGCAAGGTGGCACGACGGCCAGTGTCCCGATCGGCGGTCCGGCGGCTGCCGACGCCATATACCGATCCTTTACGACCCGGGAGCATCCATGTCCAAAACCTCGGTCCTGATACTGCGCGCCGCGGGGATCAACTGCGACGAGGAAACGGCCCATGCGTTCCGCCTGGCCGGTGCGGATCGGGTGGATCCCATCCATATCAATGCCTTCATCCAGGGGCGCCGGCGCCTGTCCGAGTACGACGTGCTGGTCCTGTCGGGAGGGTTTTCCTACGGCGACGATCTCTCCGGCGGCAAAGTGCTCGCCAACGAGATGCAGAGCAAGCTGATGGAGGACGTGGAAACGTTCATCGGGGATGGAAAACTCATCCTCGGTATCTGCAACGGATTCCAGGTGCTGGTCAAGATGGGGCTGCTGCCCCGGACGGAACCGGGCGGCAGGCGCCAGGAAGCGACGGTATTCTACAACGACTCGGGCAAGTTCGAGTGCCGCTGGGTCTACCTGCGCAGGAACCCCGACAGTCCGTGCGTCTTCACCCGGGACATGCCCGAGACCATCTACATACCGGTCGCGAACGGGGAAGGCAAGGTCATGCTGGCCTCGGAGGAGGTGCGGACGCGGCTGGGACCGGGCGGCCACATCGCGTTGCAGTACATCAACCCGCCGTGGGCGGGAGCTGGAGTAGCTGCGCGTGAGATAACCGCGGTGCCCGCCGGGATGGCTGCCGAGGGTACTGCCGGAGCGGACGACGGGGAGGCCACAGGGGAGACGCCCTATCCCTGGAGTCCCAACGGTTCGGTGGACGCCATCGCCGGGATCTGCGACGCCACGGGACGTATCTTCGGGCTCATGCCTCATCCGGAGCGTTACACCCACCCGACCCATCATCCCCGGTGGACCCGGGAGGGATGCAGGGAACCGGACGGCCTGCATATCTTCCGGAACGCCGTGAACCATGTCCGCGGGGCCCAGTAGCTGCCGATGGGAGCGCACTTGAATGAGCTTCCCACCGTTCACCCGTGCCATCGAACGCCGCATGTACGTGATCGGGATCCTCCTGGTCCCCGTCGCGCTCTTCGTGCTGCTCAGTCTCGTCACCCACGCCGAAACCGATTACCCCAATTCGAGCCGCGGCCCGGATGAAGTCACCAACCTTGGCGGCCTTCCCGGCGCCAAGGTATCCTACGGCGTGATGCTCGCCCTGGGATACGGAGGATACGTCGTCCCCGTCCTCATCGGCCTGCTGGCCTGGAACCGGATCCGGGGGCAGCGTCTGCTGAGCCTGCTCTTGCACTCCACCTGGCTGCTGGTCCTCGTGATAGCCGGTATCACCACGGGAAGCCTGATCCCAGTCCTTCCCGAGTACGTCAGATTCAGGATCGGCGGGGTGCTGGGGTTCTACCTGGGAGGCTGGATGGCCGGTGCGCTGGGGGTGGACTGGTCTCTGATACTGGGCGGCGCCTTATTCCTGTTAGTCCTGGTGGGCATGTTGTACTTTTACCTGACCAGACGAAGAGCCAACCGGCGGCGTAACGCCTGAACCGGACCGCGGGGCCCCGGTAACAGTCCCGATACGTTTACTGCCAACATGGAAGACCGCCATGAAGCGATGCCTGCCGTTACTGTTCGTCCTCGTTGCTTCCGTTGCTTCCGTTGTTTCCATTGCTTACGGAAGTCCACCGCCCGATCAGCAGCCGGTACGGGGGACCGTCCCCGGCGTACAACCGGGGGTTTCCGGCATCGAACCGGGGATCTCCGACCGCCTTCGGAACGAGCTTGCCACGCGGCCGCCCGACGAGATGCTGAAGGTATGGGTCTACCTGGTGGACAAAGGACTAGACCCGGGGACCGGATACGACGCCGCGCTGGCGGCCGCCGAAGACCGCCTGTCGCCGCGCACCCGCCGCCGGCTGTCGACGAGAAGCGGCCGGCTGGCAGGATGGGAGGATATCCCCGTGCACGGTCCCTACCTGGAGCGCATCGAAGCGCTGGGGGGTAGTATTCTGCAGGTGTCCCGCTGGCTGAATGCGGCGAGCGTGTCCATCCCGGCCGGGAACATCGACGGCCTGGCCGGCCAGCCCTTCGTGCTGAGAATCGACGCGGTCGCCGGTCTCCGTCATCCGCGTCCCGTCCCGGCGCGGCCTTCCGGCCAACTGGAATTGGACACCAGGCACCGGGCGATACGGTCCACCCGTCTGGACTACGGATCTTCCTTTGTCCAGGTGAACCAGATGCACGTACCGGAACTTCATGATCTGGGTCTTACCGGAGACGGCGTGCTCGTCGCGCTCTTCGACACCGGTTTCAGTACGGATCACGCGGCGTTCGACAGCCTGAGAACCCGGGTGGAAGCCCGTCGCAACTTCCTTCGGGACGAAACAGGATTCACCGATCTGGAGGACATCGGTCACGGTACGGCAGTACTCGGCACGATCGGCGGATACGCGCCGGGAGAGTTGATCGGCCCGGCTTTCGGCGCGCGCTACCTCCTCGCGAGCACGGAGGTCGTGGCCTTCGAGCGGGAAGTCGAGGAGGACTTCTGGGTGGCCGCCGTGGAATGGGCCGACAGTCTGGGCGCGGACATAATCAGCAGTTCACTCGGATACCTGGACTGGTACACCTATGCCGACATGGACGGCGAGACGGCCGTCATCACGCGGGCGGCTAAGACGGCGGCACGTCGCGGCATCGTGGTCGTGAACAGCATGGGTAACGAGGGCGACACCCCCTATGGAAAGATGGTGGCGCCCGCCGACGCGGAAGAAGTGGTTTCCGTCGGTGGGGTCGACGCTGCAGGAAGCCGGGCGGCGTTTTCCTCCGTCGGTCCGACCTTCGACGGCCGCATCAAGCCGGACGTGATGGCCATGGGGGAAGGGGTCTACACGGTGCATCCTTACGACATCGGCGGTTACGTGCGCGTCGACGGCACATCCTTCTCTGCGCCCCTGGTGGCCGGCGTCGCCGCGCTGCTGCTGGAAGCCTATCCCCACTGGACACCCGGGAAGGTGCAAAGCGTACTCCGCCGGACGGCCGGCCAGGCCACCGCTCCGGATACCCTGAACGGGTATGGCATCGTCCACGCGTTGAATGCCCTGATGACCGAATCGCGGGGGGTCGTGCGGTCCTTCACGGCCGAGGGCGGACCAGGCGGCGTTTACCTTGCCTGGACCGCGGGGCTGGAAATCAACCTGCTGTCCTACCGGATAGAACGCAGGGACCGACCCGATGGATCGTTTGAAGTGCTGGCCTCTGTACCGGTGACCAGGTCCGGGGAAGATCCCCTGGGCCCGAACGCCTACGATTACACGGATACGGCCGCGCAGCCGGGGACATCCTACGAGTACCGGTTGCAGCCCGAGGGCCGCGCGGGACTGGCCCTGACGGCAGAACCGGTCGTCATCCGCATCGATTACGAATCCGGCCCGTCCGGTGCGCTGGCGGCGATACTCTATCCGAACGCGCCGAATCCTTTTGCGTCCAGCACACGCATCCGCTTCGAACTGTCGGAACCGGTCCATGTTACCTTGACGATATATAACCTGCTCGGTAGAAAGATCCGGGTGCTGGTCGATGAAACTCAGGGTCCGGGCAGATTCGCGCGGACCTGGAACGGCATGGACGGCGACGGACGCGCCGTACCCAGCGGCGTGTACCTGTACCGGATGACCGCGGGAGGGATCGAGCGTCGAGGCAAAATGCTGCTGCAGCGTTAGGGGACAACCCGCGGCCGGGACGCGGCACGCGGTTTCCGCCCGGCCGAAGCTCGGTGATGGCGGCACGAAATGCGGTGTGGGCAACCCGCCGGTCTTCGATAAAGAGTTTGACATCAAAGCGGGTTGTCGTTATATAGCTTAAGCAGCAAGCGGTACGTGTTTTCGGTAATGAAAGACTGACTCAAGCCAGAGTAAATTGAGCAACTTACGCCAATTGCAAGGGGGTTGGACATCATGGTCACCGTGACGGACGTCGCTGCCGACAAGATCAAAACCATGATAGAGGACCAGGAAAATCCGGATCTCGGACTGCGCGTCATGATCTCCGGCGGAGGATGTTCCGGTTTTCAGTACAAGCTTGCTTTCGACAAGAACGCGACCGACAACGACCAGATCATCGAGCAGAACGGCATCAAGGTCTTCGTCGATAACAAGAGCGCCATCTACCTGATGGGTGCGGAACTGGATTATGTGGAAGGGCTGATGGGCGCCGGGTTCAAGGTCAGCAATCCCAATGCCAAGGGCACCTGCGGTTGCGGCGAGTCATTCTACGTATAGATCCGAAAGGCGCGGGATCGGCACCGCGCATCCCAGGCAGTCCGTAAACGCGGATCGAGCACTTTGGCTGCGCAAACCGAAATCCCCCGTGACGCGCTGACAGGTATCCGCCACGTCATCGCCGTGGCCAGCGGCAAGGGCGGCGTGGGCAAGTCGACGGTTAGCGTCAATCTGGCCCTCGCCCTCGCGGAAGCGGGCCATGCGGTCGGCCTGCTCGACGCAGACATATACGGCCCGAACGTGCCCCAGATGATGGGCGTTTCCGGGTCCCTCGAGAAAGATCCTTCCGGCAGCATCCAACCCGTTGTCAAGCATGGTATCCGGCTGGTCTCCGTCGGTTTCGTCGCGGGACCGTCAGACGCGGTGATCTACCGGGGTCCCCTGGTCGGCAAGATGGTGAAGAGTTTCCTCGGCAACGTCTCCTGGGGGGAACTGGACTACCTGGTGGTCGATCTGCCGCCCGGAACCGGCGACGCGGCGCTGACGCTGGCCCAGTCCGTCGAACTCACCGGGGCCGTCATCGTCACGACTCCGCAGCAGGTTGCCCTGTCGGACGTGCGCAAGGCGATCACCATGTTCCAGCGGTTGCGGGTCCCCGTGCTGGGTATCGTCGAAAACATGAGCTACTACCTCGACGCCGCGACGGGTGAACGGACTCACATCTTCGGCCGGGGCGGCGGCGCCGCGTTGAGCGATGAATTGGGCCTGCCCTTCCTGGGAGAAGTTCCCCTTTCGCCGGCCGTATGCGCCGGGGGGGACGCGGGGGAACCAATCTTCCTCGAGTCCGGGAACACCGTCGAAACGGCAGCCTTCAGGAGTATCCGGACGGCCGTCGAAGCCGAGATCGAGAATCAGCCGGCGCCATTGCCCGGACCGGTCCGGACCTGATGTTGCGGCTTCCCCGGACCGTCTACGAAGGCATGGCCGCCCACGCCGTGGCGGAGTATCCACGGGAGTGCTGCGGGTTCCTGACCGGTCAAGGAGGTCCAGGCGAACCAGGCGATCCAGGCGAACCAGGTGGTCCGGACGATCCAGGCGGTCCAGGCGGTCCAGGCGGTCCGGTCGACTCAGGCGGTCCAGGCGGTCTGATAGACCCGGCATCCTGGCGGGTTCACCGGTGCAGGAACATACAGGACGAGTTGCACGCGAAAAATCCGGCGGAACATCCCCGGGACGCCCGGACCGCGTACGCGTTCAGCCGGACGGACATGGAGCGGCTGTTCTTCGGCAAGTTCGACCCTCCGGGCGCGCGGGTCCTGGGATTCTATCATTCCCATCCGGACGCGCCGGCCTATTTCTCGGAGAAGGACCGGATGGACGCCCTGACCGGTTGGCTGGACCCGGAACCCGGTTACCTGGTCCTTTCCGTCACGAAGGACGCTGTAATAGATATTAAGATGTTCCGGTGGGTGGACGATGAAACGGGATTCGAGGAATTGCCCGTGGTACTGGTCTAACGCACTAGCGGGAACGCACTAGCGGGGAAAGACGTATGAAAGAGGTTTTCGACGAGGTCGTGAACGTCCTGTCACGCGGTGAAAAGGCGGCGCTTTCCACGATTGTGTCGAGTAAAGGATCGCTCCCGATGAGCAAAAAGGCGAAAATGCTCGTCAAGGGGGACGGCACGTTCACCGGCACGGTGGGCGGCGGTTGCCTGGAAGCCGACGTCTGGGCCGAGGCCCGCGAAGTCATGGACCGCTCCGCCCCCAGGCTGCAGCACTTCATCCTGACCGAGAAACACGCGGGCGACGAGGGGCTCAACTGCGGCGGCAACGTGGAGATCTTCACCGAACCGATCCGGACGGGACCCATGCAGGAGATATTCGAGGCAATCCGCGGGCTTCACGACGCGCGGCGCATCGGACTCCTGGCCACGCTGGTGTCGGGCCGCGCCGGAGCGGAAGCGGGCAAGATGCTGATCACGGATACGGGCGAGACCGTCGGCACGCTCGGAGACCCCGCCCTGGACGACCGGATCAGGCTGGATTCCGGTATTGAAATCACCGAGAACCTTTTGCGGGTGGTCACGCTGGAGCACGAGGGCGTGGAGACCCGGATCTTCCTGGAGTCCATCTGGCCTGCGCCGCAGCTGTATCTTTTCGGCGGCGGCCATGTCGCCAGGGCCATTGCCCGGATCGCCGATACCGTAGGGTTCCGCATCATCGTGGTGGACGACCGGCCGGCCTTCGCGAACCACGAGCGGTTTCCCGAAGCCGCCGAGGTGGTCGTGGACGCCTTCGACGAGGTCGTGGGCAAGTTGCCCATTGACGGCTCGTCCTACCTGGTCGCGGTGACCCGCGGACACCAGTGGGACCAGCCCGTCATCGAGCAGGCGGTGTGGACCGGCGCCGCTTATATCGGCATGATCGGCAGCCGGCGCAAGATCGCCCTGATGTGGAAGAACCTGGAAGAAAAAGGCGTGCCCCGGCACCTGCTCGAGCAGGTGCACGCGCCGATCGGCAAGGAGATCGGCGCCGATACCCCCGAAGAGATCGCGGTCAGCATCATGGCCGAGTTGATTGAATTCCGGCGTTCCGGCGGGAAGCCGGCCCACCTGCTTTCCACGGTGAAGGATGCGGCGAGTACGGCGGACGCGACGGGTACAGCGGACGCGGCGGGTACAGCGGACGCGGCGGGTACGGGCGCGCCGCCTCGCTGACTATGCTTCCCCCAGTTCGTCGCGATGTTCCCCGATCTTCGCGACCGCCCGGACGATGTCCTCCATGTCGTCCCGGCCCCCCAGCAGCACATTCTGCGAGAACCAGACCGCCTCCGAGTAGCAGGCCCGTTCCGTTACCGGCAGATTCAACGCGTCAAAGTCAACGGCCGACAGCGCCGGACTCCGGTATACGCCGTAATTCCGTTCCGTGAAGACCGGTTGTTGGTACAGGGGGATGGAGTAGCCCGGACTGGCGGGAATCCCCTCGGCGCGCAGGGCCTCGATGAACCGTGTCTTCGGGACGCCTCCGAAGGATGCTTCGCTGTACCTGAACATGTAGATGTGCCGTGCGTGGCGGTCGGCTTTAGCGGGCCTGGCCACCGGGACGATGCCCGGGATCGCCCCGAGGCGTTCGGTCAGAAACTCGCCGTTCGCGTGACGCAGGTCCGCCTGGGCCTCCAGGTGATCCATCTGGGCGAGAAGCAGGGCGCCCTGCACCTCGGTCATCCGGTTGTTGCCGGCTATGCGAAAGTGGTTGTAACGGGGTCCCTGCTCGGTGTGCCCGCAGTCGGCGAGGGACCGCGCGGCAGCCGCCAGGTCGTCGTCGTTGGTGAGCATGATGCCCCCCTCGCCGGCGTTCAGGTTCTTGGAGGACTGGAAGCTGAAGGCGCCGATCGAACCGATGGCGCCCACGCCCCGGCCTCCCCACCGCGCTCCGTGGGCCTGTGCCGCGTCCTCGATCAACGCCAGGCCGTATCGGCGGGCGATTTCACCGAGCCGGTCCATGTCCGCGGGAAGGCCCGCGAAATGTACCGCCACGATGGCCCGGGTCCGCGGCGTTACCGCTTCCTCGACCTTTTCGGGGTCCACGTTGTAGGTAAGGGGGTCGATGTCTACGAACACGGGCACGGCGTTCGACATCACGATCGAGCTGGCCGATGCGATGAAGGTATAGGCAGGCACGATGACCTCGTCGCCGGGTTCGATGCCGACCGCCTGCAGCGCGAGGACGAGGGCCGTGGTGCCGTTGCAGACGGCAATGCCGTGTTCGGCGTGCTGGAAGGATGCGAAGCGCTGTTCGAGGCTGCGCACCTTCTCGCCCTGGATGCTTCCCCACTGGCCGGAGCGCACGGTCTCTCCGGCGGCCCGGGCGCTCGCGTCCAGGTTCATGGGCCAGGACGGAAAAGGTTCGGTCCGTACCGGCGCCGCGCCGTTAATCGCCAGACTGGGCATGGCATACTCCCGTAATCAGTTGAAGAGGGCGTCCACGAAGGCCGGCGCGTCGAAGTCCTGCAGGTCCTCGATGCGTTCGCCCACGCCGATGAGTTTGACGGGGATGCCCAGTTGCACGCCGATGGCGAACACGATGCCGCCCCGGGCGGTCCCGTCCAGCTTGGTCAGTGCGATACCCGTCAGGCCACCCAGGGCTTCGCTGAAGACCCGGGCCTGGGAGAGGGCGTTCTGGCCCGTGGTCCCGTCGAGCACGAGCAGCACCTCGTGCGGCGCGCCGTCCAATTGCTTGCCCGCGGTGCGCTTGATCTTCTTCAGTTCCTCCATCAGGTTGCCCTTCGTGTGGAGCCGGCCCGCCGTGTCGATAAGGACCACGTCCGAGCCCCGGGCGGAAGCGGCCTGCATGGCGTCGTAGACCACGGCCGAGGGATCGGAACCATGTTGGTGCCGGATGAAATCCGCCTTCGCGCGGCGCGCCCAGACTTCCAACTGGTCGATGGCCGCGGCCCGAAAGGTATCAGCCGCGGCGATCAGGACCTTCTTGCCTTCCCCGGCGTAACGGGCCGCCATCTTCCCGGCGGTCGTGGTCTTGCCCGAACCGTTGACCCCCACGATCATGATGACCCGGGGCCGTTGGTCCGATTCGTCGGCCGGCGCATCGCCCAGAATCTCCGTCATCTCCTCGCGGAGCAGTTCCATGAGGTCTTCGGAGTTCCGGGTCCGGCGGTCGACCGCGCGGTCACGTAGCCCGTCGATGATCCGCAGGGTCGTTTCCACGCCCACGTCGGTCTGCAGCAGGATGGATTCGATCTCCTCCAGCAGGTCCTCGTCGATACGGTCATACCGGCCCACGACCTGGCGGATCCTGCGCGCAAGCCCGTCCCGCGTCCTGGCCAGTCCGTCCCTCAGTCTGCGTATGACACCCTGCATGCCCTGGTCTCCGTGATGCTTCGGCTCCGATCCGGCTGATGGGCCGGACCGCATATAAAAAACCGGGAGTGCGTCGATCGGCCTTCCCGGCTTACGTTGACTATCGTTCCCACGTTCATCGAGTCTCGCCCGGTCCGTCCGGCGGTATACGGCCTCGCCGGTTTACAGGTGGCCGTCGATCTTCTCGGCGAGTTGCTGCTTGGGGAGCGCGCCGATGATTCGGTCCACCTCGGCGCCGTCCTTGAACAGCAAGAGGCTCGGTATGCTCCGAATGCCGAAACGGGTGGCCGCTTCCCGGTTCTCGTCCACGTCTACCTTGACGACTTTCAGGCGTCCGTCGTAATCGCCCGCGAGCTCCACCAGCGTGGGGGCGACGGCTTTGCAGGGCCCGCACCATTCCGCCCAGAAATCGACCAGAACGGGCGTGCTGCTCTTAATAACCTCGGCTTCGAATTGGTCGTCCGTAATCGCTGTAGGCTGTCCCACTATCGCTGCTCCTTTCACGGTGATGTAAGTAAATCGCTCCCAGCCAAAATCACAGTTTCACGGGCGACTTGTCAAGCATTTTCGCAGAGCGGATCACGGAGAAGATCAGGCGTATTCGTCCAGACCGAAGTCTCTGATCTTGCGGTAGATGGACCGTTCGCTGATACCGAGTTCCTGCGCGGCTTTGCCCCGGTGCCCCGCGTTTCGCTCGAGCGCGCGCCGTATGGCTTCCCGCTCCCAGTCCTCCATGGAGCGCAACCGGTCCAGTCCGTCGTCGGCCGTCACCACCACGGCCGGCCGAACGAAACCCGGCCCCGCATCGTCGTTAGGCGTTTCGACGTCCTGCACCGCATCGTCGTTAGGCGTTTCGACGTCCTGCACCGCATCCACGGGGGGCTGCAACTGAAACCGATCGGGGAGCGGTTCGGGACCCCGGCCGAGGGCCGCGGAGATCTTGGACGGGAGCTCGTGGACGGCGGTCAGGATCTGCCAGAGGATCTTGTAGAACATCTCGCGGTCCATGTCCTGCGGGTTGCGGTTCTGAGGGACCGGCAGGGCCCGGTTCGCCATGGGCGGCGTGTAGATGCGGTCCGGCAGGTCTTCCGCGTCGACCCTGGCCTTGCCGGAGGTCACGACCAGCGATTCGACGAGGTGACGCAGTTCCCGTATGTTGCCCGGCCACTCGTAGTCCGAGAGGGCTGCCAGGGCTTCCTCCGTGAAGACCGGAGGCGACGCGCCGGGCTTCACGGGGGCGTGCCTGATGAAGTGGCTGATCAGTCTGGGGATGTCGTCGCGGCGCTCCCGCAGGGCGGGCAGATGGATGTGGACGGCGTTGAGCCGGTAGTACAGGTCCTGGCGAAATGTACCATCCTGGATGTTCTCGGAGAGGTCCCGGTTGGTGGACGCAATGAGGCGGACGTCGGTCTTTACCGGCGTCGAACCGCCGACACGGATAAACTCCTGCTGTTCCAGGACGCGCAGCAGCTTTACCTGCGTCGAACGGGGCATGTCGCCGATTTCGTCGAGGAGCAGCGTGCCGCCGTGCGCCTGTTCGAAGTATCCCTTCCGCTGGCCCTTGGCGTCGGTGAAAGCGCCTTTTTCATGACCGAACAGCTCGCTTTCAAGCACCCCTTCGGCGATGGCGCCGCAGTTGATGGGAATGAAAGGGCCGTCGTGCCGGTCGCTGTAATGGTGGATCGCCCGGGCGAATCCCTCCTTGCCGGTGCCGCTTTCTCCCGTGAGCAGGACCTGTATCCCCGTGGGCGCCACCTGGAGCACCGATTCCATGGCGGCGATGAAGCGCTCGTGCTTTCCCAGGAGCTGGAATCTCTGCTGGAATTCCCGCCGGAGGTCCAGCATGCGCGTTTTCGTCAGCAGTTCCTCGGCGTCGACGGGCTTTTCGATGTAGTCGCTTACGTCCAACTGGCGGTACTGGCGGGGCGGCTCGTGCTGCCGCGTAGTGAGCATGATGTCGGTGTCGGGGTGCTTCGCCGAAAGGGTGCGTATCAACTGCTCCGGATCGGCGTCACTCAGGGCGAGATCGACGAGGACGATATCCGGCGGGTCCTTCCTCGCCGCGCGCAAGGCCTCGGCCGCCGTGCCGGTCTCCGACACGTCGTAACCCGCATTCCGCAGGATGCTCGCCGCTTGACGCCGGCTGTCCGTTTCGCCGTCGACGACCAGTATCGACCGACCTTCCAAAACGGAACTCCTTGGCTGACGCTACTCCAGGTGATAGGCCTTTATTTTCCGAAAAAGGGTGCGCTGGCCGATCCGCAGGACCCGCGCGGTCCGCGCCTTATTCCGCCCGCAGGCGGCCAGGGTCGCGGCGATCAGTCTCCGTTCGCCTTCCTTCATCGACATGCCCACCCGGATGTCCACCCCGTCTTCATCTTCGCCGTTCGCCGCGGAATGGCCGGACCGTTCGGGCAGGAATTCCGCGGGGATGTCCTCCACGTCCAGCCCTTCCCCGTCGGCGAGCAATACCATGGTTTCCAGGCAGCGTCGCAGCGACGCGCCGTCCGCCGACCAGTCGATGGCGGCCAGTACGGCCAGGGCCCGGTCGGTGACGGGCCGTACGGGCACATTGCGCTGTTCGGCGATTTTCCCGGCCAGGTAGCGGATGAAGTCCGGCGACAGGTCGTCCGGCCGGTGCGGTCCTTCGTTCAGCGGGACCGTCGTCGATTCCGGCCGGGTTTGCCGAATGAACTCCGGGACGTCCGCCACGGTCAGGGTCTTCCCCGTGCCCATGACGATCATGCCCTCGATGCAGTTCTCCAGTTGGCGCACGTTCCCGGGCCAGTGATAGGTGGACAGCAGTTCCAGGGCCGGCGGTTCGATACGCTCGATGGGCTTGTTCTCCCGTTCTCCGAACCGTCGGATGCAGTGGTCGATCAGCAGCGGGAGGTCCTCTTTCCGTTCCCGCAGGGGCGGCAGGGAAAGGGTCACCACGCGCAGACGATAGTAGAGGTCTTCCCGGAAGCGTCCGCTTTCGATCTCGGCTTCGAGGTCGCGGTTCGTCGCCGCGATGACCCGGGTGTCCGTCTGCAGCCAGTTTCCGCTGCCCACCCGCTGGAACTTGCGCTCCTGGAGGACGCGCAACAGTTTTACCTGCGTGGACGGAGCCAGTTCGCCCACCTCGTCGAGGAAAAGCGTGCCTTCGTCGGCCAGTTCGAAACGGCCCCGGTAGGTCTTGACCGCGTTCGTGAAGGCGCCTTTTTCGTGGCCGAACAGTTCGCTTTCGATCACCCCTTCCGAGAGGGCGTTGCAGAAGACCGGCACGAAGGACCTGTCCCGGCGGGAACTGTTCTGGTGGAGCGCGTGGGCCACCAGTTCCTTGCCCGTGCCGCTTTCGCCGAAGATCAGCACCGTCGACTGGGTGTCGGCGATCTGGAGGATCTGCTCCCGGATGCGTTGCATGGACGCGGACCGGCCCACGATGTTCTCGAATCCGTACCGGGTGTCGAGCTGATGCAGCAACTCCTGGTTTTCCTGCACGATGCGCTGGCGGTCCAGGATCTTTTCGATCTCCGCCGCGAGCTTCTCCACGTACACGGGTTTTTCCAGTACGTCGTAAGCCCCTTCCTTCATGGCGGCGACGGCCAGGCCCATGGAGCCGGGTTCAGTCATCAGGATGACGCCCACGTCGGGATTCCTTCCCAGGGCGACGCCCATCAGGCGCAGTCCGTCTATTCCGGGGGCATTCAGATCAGAGATGATGACGCCCGGGGCTTCCGCCGCCAGGACGTTGAGTGCCTGGTCGCTGTTCTCCACGGCGATCACGCGGTGACCCCGCTGGGTCAGTCCGTAGTGTTTCTCGTCCCGGCCGCGGGAGGAATCTTCAACCAGCAGGATGACCGATTCTGTCGGACTGTTCATGGTGTAGGCAGGGAGGCAAGGATCAGGTTGACGAGGCCGTACGACGGGCGATCTCTTCCGATTCGGCGTCCACTCGAAATTACGCCGGGCCCCGGTCGCTGTCAAACGTTAAACCGGGTATCCTGGCTGCCCGATGCGACCCGCCGCCGCGCCATGAGTGACCGGCCGCCGCGCCATGAGCGACCCGCCGCCGCGTTCCGACGCATCAGTCGCTGCACCCGGAGCGCCCTGCCGCCGCGCCCTGGCGCATCATCGAGCGGTACTATCAGGGAAGCGGCTGGGCCGACACCTGGTAGGCGGGCATGACCCACATTTCGGGTATGACCACGCGGGTGGGCTGGCAGAGCACGAAAACGACGGTGTCCGCGATGTCTTCGGGGGTGAGCATCAGGGACAGGCGTTTCTCCGACACGGGCTGGGGCCGGTTCTTGAGGATGGGCGTTTTCACCTCGCCGGGCAGGATGGCACAGGCCCGGAGCCCGAACTCGGCGGCTTCCAGATTGATCGAATGGGTCAGCGACACCATGCCGTGCTTGGACGCGCAGTAGGCGGCTCCGCCGAGGAGGGACACCTGGCGGCCGGCCATGGACGCTATATTTATGATGTTGCCTTCGCCTCGCGCCTTCATGGGTTCGTAGACCGCACGGAAACAGTTGAACGCGCCCGTGAGATTGATGTCCACTACGCGGTCCCAGTCCTCCACCGCCATCTCGGTCGCCGTGCGCAGGGGCGTATTGACGCCCGCGTTGTTCACCAGGATCGACACGGGGCCCAGTTGGTCAACCGCCCGGGCGACGGCCGTTTCGATCTGTGCCCGGTCGGTCACGTCCATGGGGGCGATGACCGCCCGCCGCCCCGCGGCCGCCACCTCTCCGGCGGCCTCCTCCAGGGGCTCGCTCCGACGGCTGGAGAGGATCACGTCCGCGCCTTCCCTGGCCAGGGCCAGCGCGATGCCGCGTCCGATGCCGGAACCCGCGCCGGTGATCCACGCCACCTGTCCCTCGAGTCTGTTCATAGCAATCTCCGATGAGTGGGTTGTTGCCTTCCGTGCCGGTCGAACTTCCGGGACGGTCGAAATTCCGGGCCGGTCAGGCTCGGGTCAACTCGTCGTGTATCGACCGGGTGTCGATGCCCAGGCCGCGGAGCAGGTCTTTCCTGATCTTGCACACCATGGTATAGGCCGGATCGAACACATTGCCCATATCGTACTCGACACACTGGCCGAGTAGCGTGTGAGCCGCCCTGGGATCGAGCCCGTAGTCGGCCTGCAGCCAGCGCAGCATTTCGGTGGTGGCGTGCTGGACGCACTGGTCGAGGGGCCGGGCGTTCCCCGCCGTGAAAAGGTACTCGGCGTTCTCTCCGCGTGGCCAGGCGCTTGGCTTACGCTTGAGCACCCTGAAGGTGAACTGCACGTCGAAGGAGATCTCGACGCCCGTGCCGACGATCTCTCCGTCGCCCTGCACCGCGTGGCCGTCGCCGATGTGGAACAGCGCGCCGGGTGCGAACACGGGGAAGTACGCGGTGACCCCTTCCACGAATCCCCGGTAGTCCATGTTCCCCCCGTGGCTGGCGGATGTGGCCGTGGAGATCGCCTGGCCCTTGTCCGGCGCCACGCCGAAACACCCCGTCATGGGCGCCAGGGGCAGGGACATCCGTCCGAGCCGCGTGTCGTCCGGATCGACCAGCGTCACCGTCCTCCGTTCCCTGTCGACCTCCCAGCGGCAGAGGTCGTCCCGGTTTTCGATCTCCCCAGCGGTCTCCCGCACGTAATCGGGATCGAGCACGTTGGGCGCAATGAGCGGACGGGTCCAGCCGAACGGGCGGTTGGGCGTCAGACGGTCCAGGTGCACGGCGAGCGTGTCGCCCGGTTCGGCGCCTTCGACGTGAATGGGTCCAGTCTGGGGATTGCCCGGTGGCGTCACGGGTGTGTCGGAACGGTCCTTGCCCCGGGCGTCGACGGTCGACGTAACGACGGTATCCCCGTCCTTCACGCGCAGTGCGGGTTCATGGGAACCCATGGTGGTATGATATCGGGTGGGTTCGAAGTGGTGGACCATATTCACTCCCGGATTCCTGAGCGACGTGCATCGACAAAAGGGGCCTGGTTCTGCCGGTTAGAATAACCATGCGCGGCGCGTACGGTCAAGGTGAATCCGGTGGATTCTGCGCCGCGGATTCGCGGCGGGATATCCCTTGACAGGACCGCGTCCAAAATCCATAAATTACACAGCGTTCACGTACTCGGCGTCTTCTTCCGATTCACACCTGTTCCGGATCACCGAACATGCCCATCCGCCCCTTTGACGAAACCCTGGTCGGCCTGACGCCGTCGGGCGACAAGGTCCATCACATTCTGCCCGAATTCCAGCGGACCCGGTCTGGCTGCCCCCATGGCGTCGAGTTCTGGGTGGCCATACGCACGGTTTCACGGGATGACGAGCCGCTGATCCTGCAATGGTGCATGTCGTGCCTGCAGGTGGAAGTCCTCGACCCGGAGGAATACGCCTGGCGGGCGCGCCTTGACGATACCAGGAAGGCCGAGGTGCGGGACCGGCCTGGACCGGACCGGGCGTAGAGGTGGTCGCGGTGCGTGGAACGGCCTGGATCGGACCGGGCGTAGCGGCGATCGCGGTGCGTGGAACGGCCTGGATCGGACCGGGCGTAGCGGTGATCGCGGTGCGTGGAACGGGCGTAGCGGTGTACGTCGGCGTACGGGACCGGATCACTCATCGACTGTTCGACCATTCATAAGGAGTACGGGCATGGCCAAGAAGACGAAAATGTGGGGCGAGGATCATTCCAAGTACATCTGGCTGGACGGGGAACAGATCCCCTGGGACCAGGGTACGGTGCATATCACGCAAGGCCATATATTCGCCCACGCCATTTTCGAAGGGATCCGGGCCTACTGGAACGACGACCGGGAGAAACTCTTCGTCTTCCGTTTCAGGGAACACCTGGATCGCCTGTACCGCTCGATCAAGCTGATGCGCATGGAAACACCCTGCACGCTGGAGGAAGTCTGGAACGGTTCCCTCGAGTTGTGCCGCGCCCACGGATACCGGGAGGACGTCTACATCTTTCCGACCGTGTATTTTTCGCCCGACGTGTACCTCAACAAGATGGCGGGTCCGGCCCACGTCTACGTCCACACCTTTGCCTACGGCTCCAACCTGCGCAGAAAAGACGGCGCCCGGTGCTCGGTCAGCTCCTGGACGCGGATTTCGGACAACACGCTCCCGGCCCGCATCAAGTGCTGGGCCAACTACCGCAACAGCGCCATCGCATGGACGGACGCCACGCTCAATGGGTTCGACGAGACGATCATGCTGAACAACCGCGGCAAGGTCTGCGAGGCGCCCGGCGCCTGCCTGATGATGGTCCAGGACGGCGTCCTCATCACCCCGCCGGTGACAGCCGATATCCTGGTTAGTGTCACCCGGGATACCATATTGAAGATCGGGCGGGACATCCTCGAGATGCCGGTCGTGGAGCGGGAGATCGACCGGACGGAGCTTTACACGGCTGACGAGGTTTTCCTGTGCGGGACGGGCGCGGAAGTCACGCCCGTTGCTTCGATCGACAACTACGACATCGGGGATGGATCCATCGGCGCCGAGACCCAGCGGTTCCGCGAGGCCTACAACGGTCTCATACGGGGTATCGATGAACGCTTCCCCGAGTGGCGCACCGACGTGCCGCTGCAGCCCGCGTAGCGCGTCTAAGGTTTACTATGGAGCCCGGATTTCGGCCGCCAGGCCGATCAGGTTGGCGAAGAGTCGCACGGCGCCGGGCACGCCGGCGGGAAGCTGCCGGAACCACGCGTAACCTGTGTAGATATAGCGCCCCTTGCCGTAACGGGCTTCGAGGAGCCCGCCGCCTTTGGACGGCTCACCCGGGTCGCGCGAGGCCATGAGCGGCGTGTAGCGGGGGTCCCATTCGCCCTGGAAGTACAGACCGCGTTCCTGCACCCACCCTTCGAAGTCCGCTTCGGTGATCCGGTTGGGCCGGTTGAAGACCGGATGGTCCGGAACCAGTATGTCCACCGGCGCGTCTTCCCGGGTCACCCGGTCATGGGGGCGGTTGATCTGGAAGGGGTAGGGCCCGTACTGGTGGAGGTTGAAGGCGTACTTGTTGTACTGCACGATGTAGACGCCCCCGGCCTCCACGTAGTCCAGCAGGCGCTGGTTCACGGCGATGAGATCCTCGCGGACTTCATAGGCGCGGATGCCCGCGATGATCAGGTCGTAGGCGCCCAGGTCGGCCGTGGCGAGATCCTCCCTCGTCAGCAATCGCACCTGCAGGCCCATCTGCTCCAGCACGAGCGGGACCTGGTCGCCGGTTCCCATGATGTAGCCCACGCGCAGATCGTCCGGCAGATCGACCCGGGCCACCTGCACGGCAGATGACGAACCGCGGTACAGGTGCCTCGGTTCGATGTGGGGATAGGCGATCACCTCGTATCCCTCGCGGTATTCGTTCCCGCCGGCCTTCGCCACCGCCCGTACATCGTAAGCCCCGTCCCGGGCGTCCGGTGCCGGTACGACCGTGTAACTGAACGTGGCGGCCTGTCCCCTTCCCGAGAACGAAAGGAGAACTTCCCCGGGCGAGACTTCCCAACCATCCGGCGCCTCGAGGGACAATCCGCCTTCGATAACTCCGTCAACGTTGCTGACCACGGACACGCTGAACCGCAAGGGGCTTTCCCGTCCGGACGGGGCGACCACCACCTGTGGGTCCATGATGACCGACAGCGCGGGCACGACCTGGAGTTCGCGGCGGATTTCACCGAAGGCGCGGTCGGCGAAGCGGTACTGCGCGGGCTGCCGGATTTCGATTTCGACGTCGTCCACGACGAACCGGGCTCGGCCGATCACGGGCTGCGGGCGCCAGGGAAGCCCGATCAAGGCCGTGTCGTCCACCACGACCCGCGCGTCGTTCAAGGCGCGGCGATGCCAGTAGGGCCGGGTGAGACGGGCGTCGGTCGGTACGGCGACCCGCCAGTTCTCCGCGAAGCTCTCATTGTAGCCGATATCCTCGGTCTGCCTGGCCGGTCTGGCGGGCATCGAATCGGGCGCCGCGGTCCAACCCTCCGGTACGTCCAGCGCCAGGCCGGTGACGCGGACGGGCCGCGCACTGCGGTTCAGCAACACGAGGTGCACGCCGAGCAGGTTGCCCGGGACGACCCGGTCGTCGCTGGTCAGCACTTCGAAGGCCATGCCCAGGGCCAGGACCGCCGCGTTGGCGAAGTCTTCTTCCTTCTGATCCAGTAGAAAGACGATGTCCGCCATGACGTCGGTCGGCAGGCCGCCCTTTTCAAGGTCGCTCCTCAGCGCCCGGATCATCCGCAGGCCCTCCAACACGGGGTCCAGCACGGCGGGAGGGTCCAGCGGGCGGTAGGCGTCCACGGCCTCTCGTGCCAGCGCGTCCAGCCGCTCGAGCCGGCCGGCGAATCCGGGGATCTTCCCGGCATCCGGTCCGGCCATGGTATGGAACCGCATAAAACTTGTGTCCAGGCCGTCGAACAGGTGGGCGTCTCCGTCCGCGTCCTCCATGCCCGCGCGCGCGACCAGCTTGATTTTCGTCGTCGCCGGCCCCTTCGGCTGCAGGGTCCCCATATCCTGGGAGCGGTGCATGCTGCGGCCCGCCAGGCCGAGTTCGCGGTATGACCGGTCCAGCACGGGACTGTAGGTGCCTGTATCTACCACCAGGGAGTCGATGCTGTCGAAGGATGCCCGCGTGTTGTTGATGTAAAGCTTACTTGCCTGCCAGGGACGCAGCCCGTCCCGCAGATGTTCGGGAAAGCGTTCCGGGTCGGCAGCGGCAAAAAACGCTTCGCGGGTGATCCTGCCGCTTGCCTGGTGATGCCCGTGGCCGTCGCGGGGGGAATCGGCGAACACCGATACGATCACGTCGGGCCGGAATCGGCGGATGACGCGCACCACGTCCGAAAGCAGCATTTCATCATGATTCCAGTATTCCAGGGTTTCCTCGGCCGACTTGGAAAACCCGAAGTCGAACGTCCGCGTGAAAAACTGCTCCGCGCCGTCGAAACGCCGGGCCGTCAGCAACTCCTCCGTCCGGATCACGCCGATGGCGTCGTAAAGTTCGGGGCCGATGAGGTTCTGTCCGCCTTCGCCGCGGTTAAGGGAAAGGTAGGCGGTCCGCGCGTGCAGCCCGCGGCTCACATAGGCGACCAGGGCACTGTTCTCATCGTCGGGATGGGCGCCGGTGTGCAGCATGCTGGCCACGACGGGCAGGCGAAGCACGGCCTGGGCCAGGGTGGACGTCCCCTTGCCGTCGGGCACCGGACGGATGTCTCCGGCCGTGGAGGCCGCGACGGGCGGTGCGGAGAGAGCGAGGAGGAGGCAAAGGAGAGACCTGGTATACATGATGGGGCTCCGGTACGATCAGGCGTCCGGCAGCGACCGGCGGTACGATCAGGCGTCCGGCAGCGACCGGCGATACAGCCAGAGGATACCCGCCGCTACGAGGAAGAGACCGATGAACATCCAGCCGAACCTGCGCCGGGTATCGACTTCGGTGCGCGCGGTTTCCACTTTCTCTCTGATACTCGGGTAGATCTGTTCCAGCGAATCGACGACGGCGACCATTTTCTCGAGTACGAATACGTGGGAGGCCCGTTCGACGTAGGCATCGCGCGCCAGGGTGGCCTGGGTCAGGATCAGGTCGACCGGGACCCCCGAAGAACGGATCTCCTCCGCGGCGCGCCGGAACTCGACGATGGGCTCGAGCCCCCGGTCGGTCAGGGCAATGTAATCGTCCATGATCGCCTGCTCGTGGCAGTCCTCGCAGTTGTCGGGTATGGAAATCATGGACGCCTGGGGGAAGACCACTTCGTGGTTCGAGTGGCAATCCATGCAGTTGGGCCAGAAATCCCCCTCGAGGCCATGGGGACTGGGTACATAGTTATTCATCTGTATCTGGTGACACTCGCCGCACAGTTCGTGGACGTCGTAGGGGTCGGGCAGGCCCACGAAGTCCATCTCGACGTCGTGTGCTTCGTCCTCCACCATGGTGGAGGGGTTCCCTCCGTGACAATCCTGGCAGTAGATGTCCGCCGGACGGTGCACGCTCCGTTGCCATTCGAACACCGGCAGGCTCATGTCCTCGTCGTCCAGATCGGCATGGCAGCTGACGCAGTTGTTGGCCGCTGCGGTCTGTTGCGCTTCCGCGGAATCCACGGGCGTCCAGGAGAGGACCAGCAGCGGAAGGAGTATGAGGGCCGTCCGTGCCCGATAGGCCGCCCGTTCAAGGGCTGCCTTGCGTGGGATCAGGCTATGCCATGTTCCGGCGCGCGTTCGGTGTCCGGCACTTTGCCCGGTATGCATCTGACTGCTCATTCGGTCCCCTCGCCGCCTGTGTCCGGAAGGGCAGCCGGTTCCTCGACCGTCCCGATGGCGTGGGGCCAGCCGTAGATGTCGAAATGATACCTCGTGCCCATGAAGGTCATCTCCGTTTCCGAGATCTTTCCGAGCAGGGCCAGAGCGATGTTCAGCACGATGAACAGAATGCCGAGGGACGTCGCGATCGGCCGGCGGGAGGGATGTCGGGCCGGCGTCCGGTCCCAGAAGGGCAGCAGGCAGATGGCCAGTACCACCAGGCCGGATCCGATGATGCCGATGGTTTTCGGGAGGTATTTCAGCGCCTGGTAGGAGGATAGGAAATACCATTCCGGCTTGACCCCGACCGGCGTGTTGAAGGGATCGGCCTTTTCGTGAAGCGGCAGGGGGTAGTAGATGATCATGAAGATCATCGACGCCAGGACCAGCAGGACCACGATGGCTTCTTTCATCACGTGCTGGGGGTAGAATGGCTTGCCGCCGGCTTGCTTCAGTTCTTCCGGCGACTTCTCCGGCACGTCCGTTCCTTCGAGCGGCGAGATGCCCTTGTACCGGATGAGGACCAGGTGTACGGTGACCAGGGCGATGAATGCCCACGGCAGCAGCACCACGTGCAGGACGAAAAAGCGGGTGAGGGTCACGTCGGAGATGATTTCACCGCCCCGCATGAGGATCAGCAGATACTCGCCGATGAGCGGTGTCGCGGCGGCGATCTCCGTACCCACCGTCGTGCCCCAGTAGGAAAGCTGGTCCCAGGGAAGGAGATAGCCCGTAAAGCCGAAGGCCAGGGTCACGGCCAGCAGGCCGACCCCGAAGAGCCAGGTAAGCTCCCTGGGCTTCTTGTAACCGCCGTAGAAGAATACGCGGACCGAGTGCAGCAGCAGGAAGGCGATCATGAAATTGGCGCCGTAGGTATGCACCTGGCGCATGAGCCAGCCGAAGCGCACCTGCTCCATGATGTACTTCACGCTTTCGTAGGCCGTATCGGCCGACGCCTCGTAGTAGATCATCAGGAAGACGCCCGAGACGGCCTGGGAAAGGAAGAACATCAGGGTGACCGTCCCGAAGGAAAACAGCCAGTTGAGATGGCGGGGCACGGGCTTGGTCAGCTGGCGGTGGCAGAAGCCGATGATGACAGATATTTCCGTACGGTCATCGAGCCAGTTGTACACCTCGTTGGACAGGCGTCTGATCATGGTGGCTGGTTTCGTGCTCCGCGTGAAAATGACCGTCCGGACACCGGTGGTTACACGCCGACGATGATCTTGTCGTCGGTTACGGACAGTTCGACCGCGGTCAGGGGACCGGGGATCGGGCCGCCGAGGACGCTGCCGTCCGTGCCGAATATGCCGCCGTGACAGGGACAGATCAGGTTCTGCGTTCCCCCCTCCCATTTGACGACGCAACCCAGGTGGGGACAAACGGCGTTGTAGGCGATGTATCCGTCGGAAGTGTTGACCACGATGGTCGGCCGGCCCCGGTAGATCACCGTTCTGGACGTGCCGGGAGGCAGCGACGCCCGGTCGATTTCGACCCGGTTGGCGCCTTCGGCTTCGGGAGGCGGTTCGATGTAACGGATGAGCGGGTAGACGGCCATCAAAGAACCGATACTGCCCAGCGCGCCGAGGCATTTCTGCAGGAATCGGCGGCGGCGGACCGGGTCGGGAGGCGTCTTCCCGGGGGTTTTGCCGGACTTCTCACCGGGTGCGGCAGACCCGGGTGGCTTCTTTGACGAGGACATGAAACATTATCCGTAATGACATGGCTTCTGAACATGCGTAGATTAAGGCCCGCCGTCCCGGTTGTCAACCTCTTTCGGGGGGTTCGGGCGGAGTTCGGGCGGGGTCTGGTCGGGCGTGCGCCTACCCCGAATCGGCTTGACACACCGGGACGAAAGGGCGTACCTATTCAGATACCATGGCCGCTTCATTTTACAGAACGGTCCTGCCGCTGCTTGCCGCGGCAACCCTGGCGCATGTCCCCGGATGCGCGGCTTCTTCGCTCTCCGTCCGCTTCGATGTCTACCGTTCGCCCCTGCTCGGTCTCCCCGGCGAACAGGAGACGATCGCCCTGCTGGGTTTCAACGGGACGGACCTGGCCCTGAACAACCTGACCGGGTTCCTCTTCGCCCGCGCCCTCGTTTCGAATCCCACGCTGACGGCCATCGAAATGAGACCGGTGCTCCGGACGCTGTCCCGCCACCCTCACGAGGCCGGCCAGCTCCCCGATTCTCTCGCTTTGGTCGTAGGCAGGGAAATCAACGCCGACATCGCACTCGTCGGCGCGCTCGAGCGGGCTTACACGGAAGCGTACGGGGAGGTAAAGGTCTTTCGGGAGGAGGAGGCCATGGAGGTGGGACTCGGCCGAACCGATATCAAGATCGTAAACAAGTCCTATATCGTCCCGCATATCGATCAGACGGCGGTCATGACGGCTACGCTACGGGCCTACGACGTCGGCTCGAACGAACTGATCGGCAGCTTTTCCGTCACGGAAACCGAATCCTACCGAACGGTGTTGCCCGAACCCGTGGAGTCTCCGCCGGAGGGGTCGATCTCCGTCGAGATCGTATCGCCGATGTTGACCGAGGTGATCGCCAGGCGCATCGTGAACCGGCTGATGGCATCCATCGTCCGAGAGGATGTCCAGGTTTCGCGAAGGCTGATCCCCGACGGCAACCGCGCGGGGATCGCTGCGGCCAGGGAAGGGAACTGGTCCCGGGCGGAGGTGATCTGGGAAGGCCTGGTGGAGGAGGACCCGAACAACGCCGAGGCATGGAACAACCTGGCGGTCGCCTACGAACGGTCCGGCCGCCTGGCCGATGCCGCGGCCGCCTACCGAAGCGCGCTTTCAATGAGGCCCGGCGACCGGACGATCCAGGTCAACAGCCGGGCGTTCGGACTCCCCGAGGCCCGCTAGTCGATCCGGACCATCCGAGGTGCGCTGGTCGATCCGGACCATCCGGTTGTCCGCGGCCGATGCGTATATACTATCCAGGATCTGCATGATCTCGACGCCCTGCTCGCCCGTAGACATGGGCGTGCGGCCGGACCGGATGCAGTCCACGAAATGGGCGATCTCGGCCGCGATGCAGTCCGACCATTCCCGCGGCGTGTAGGCGGGCGTGATATCCACCTGTTCACCGTGCAGGTCGGTATAGACGGTCAGATCGTTGCCCGTGATCTCGGCGCCGCCCCGGGTGCCCATGAGTTTGACATAGGAGCCTTCCCCGGGCACATGGGACGCCCAGCTCGTCTCCGCGACGAGCGTGGCATCGCCCTCGAACCGGATAAAGGCCGCCGCAAGGTCCTCCACGTCGAAGTCGCCTTCCACCGAACCGCTCAGCCGGGCGTAGGTGGCGCCCACAACGGATGCCGGCCGGGGATTGCCCATGAGCCAGCGCGTCAGATCGATCATGTGGACGCCCAGGTCGATCAAGGGCCCGCCGCCGGCCTGGGCCTTGCGCGTAAACCAGGTCCCGGCGCCCGGAATGCCGCTCCGCCGCAGCCATCCGGTCTTCGCGTAGTAGATCTCGCCCAGCACGTCCTGCTCGACGAGCTTCTTCAGGATCTGCGTCTCGGTCCGGAACCGGTTGTTCAGGGCGATCATGAGGAAGCGGCCGTTGCGCCGTGCGGCATCGGCCATGTCGCGCGCCTGGCCCGCGTTCAGCGCCATGGGCTTTTCGCACAGCACGTGCACGCCGGCGTCCAGACCGTCGATGGTCACGGGCGCGTGCAGGAAATTCGGCAGGCAGACGCTGACGAGATCGGGTTCCAGGGCGAGCAGGTCCCGGTAGGCGGCAAACGCGTGGGGCACGCCGTGTTCCGACGCGGTCCGTTCGGCCAGCCCGACGTCGAGGTCGGCGAGCCCGACGACCTCCACCCGTTCGTCCGCGAGATATCCGGCGAGATGGGCCTTCCCCAGACCCAGCCCGATCACGCCAGCCGTCGTTTTTTCGCTCATTCGCCTCTACTGAAATGATCCGGTGACCACTTGCCTGCTACTTGCCTGTCACTTACCGGCTACTTGCCTGTCACTTACCGGCTGTCTGGCTGCTACTTGCCGCCTCGGTAGGCGATCAGATCGATCTCAATGCCGGCGTTCAGCACGACACCGGACTGTATGGTGGACCGGGCCGGCGGATCGCCCGTGTAGTAGGACCGGTACACTTCGTTCATGGCGGAAAAGTCGTTCAGGTCGTCGAGAAACACCGTGGCCTTGACCACGTCGTCCATGGTCAGACCGGACTTGGCCAGCGCCGTCTGCAGGTTGTCCATCACCATTTTCGTTTCCGCCTCGATTCCGCCGGGGATGATCCGGCCCCGGACGGCCGCGATCTTTCCGGACAGGAACACGAAATCGCCCGCCTCGATGGCCTCGCTGTAGTTCTGGCCCGGGTTCACCGCCTTGCGGCCCCGGTCGTCCTGCGACTGGGCGGGCAACACGGCGTACCCCAGCGAAACGGCGGCGACGATCAGCGCCGTCAGGCCGGCGAACAGCCACTTGGAAACCACGATGTTCAACTCGAAGCTTTCTTCTCTTCTACTGCCCCGAATACGTACGGTCGAGCCCATGATAACCTCCCCTGATTTAGGTTGACACTGCATGCCATCGGCATTATCTTGACTGTCTATGATCAAAAAATCAAGTAGTATCGGAAAGAGGATGGATATGACTACGTGCCCTATTGTCTGTATGGTCCGACTGCGGTTGCCTCTTCGGACCCGGGGCGCGGTGAAACCAGATTGAAGCGAAGGGAAATGCACGGTCAGCGTGCATTTTTTTTTGTCCGCGTTTTCATTTTCGGGGAGGGCTGAGGCCGCATGCAGGAAAGCTTGAGAGCGCTGTTGGAATTGCAGAAGACGGATCAGGATTTGCACGAACTCGAACAGTACAAGGTGGACATACCCAACGAGCTGCAGAAGATGGAGACGGCCCAGTCCGAGGCGGAAACCAGGCTTTCGGACCAGGAAACGAAGGTCTCGGACATCGAAAAGAACCGGCGTCAGTATGAACGGAACCTGGAGGCCGCGCAGGAACAGGTCAAGAAGTACCAGGGACAGCTTTACAGCGTGAAGACCAACAAGGAGTACGACGCCCTCCAGGCGGAGATCCAGGCGCAGAAGAACCTGATCGCCGAACTCGAAGACGGAATACTTCAGTTGATCAGCGAGGCGGAGGCCGAGCAGGAGACGCTGGAAACCATACGGGGCGAGACCGAATCGCTCATCGAACGTTTCGGCGAGGAGCGCACGGCGCTCGAGTCCAGGTTGTCGGCGGTGGACGAGGACGTCGCCGTCAAGATGGACGAGCGGAAGCGGATGGCCATGCGCGTGGAGAACCGGGTCCTGAAGGTATATGACCGGATCCGGCGGAACCTGCGGGGGATGACCGTCGTACCGATAAAGAAAGGCGCCTGCTCCGGCTGCTTCCACGTGATCCCGTTGCAGGTCGTCATGCAGATCCGCCAGGGGCAGAGGCTGGTATCCTGTGAGAGCTGCGGCCGGATCCTGATCACGGAAGAAGGGCTGGAGTATTGAACTGGGCCGAGTCCCGTGTTATATTGAAGCTGTAAAACGTCCCAAGTCGACCAGGCGATCGCGTTCGCCGGCAAGGCGGACGAGGAAAGTCCGAGCACCGCAGGGCGGGATGCCTGCTAACGGCAGGGGGCAGTGATGCCACGGAAAGTGTCACAGAAAACACACGGCCGATCCCTTCGGGGAGGCAAAGGTGAAAAGGCGAGGTAAGAGCTCACCGCGGTCCGGGTAACCGGGCCGGCAGGACAAACCCCATCCGGTGCAAGACCGAATAGGAGAGGAGAGACGGCCCGTCTCGACCGCCGGGAAACCGGAGACTCTCGGGTAAGGTCGCACGAGGCGGCTGGCGACAGCCGTCCCAGATAGATGATCGCCACCTTCACCGCGAAGGTACAGAACTCGGCTTACGGTCGGCTTGGACGTTTTACGGCACCTCGCGCCACGATCACCCTCAATATCCGACAATTTACATGAACAGCCGCTGGGTCCTACTAGACGAACATCCCCAGGTTCCCCAGATGATGGAGCTGATCAACGTCCCGCGCGTGATCGCGCAGATCCTGCTCAACCGGGGCGTTTCGACCTTTGACGACGCCCGCTATTTCCTGAAGCCCACCCTCGAAGACCTGCACAGTCCCTTTCTCATGGCGGACATGGACCTGGCCGTGGAGCGGATCCACGACGCCATCCAGCGCGGGGAACACATCATGGTCTTCGGCGATTACGACGTGGACGGTACGACGGCGACCACGCTGCTGTACCTGACGATCAAGCTGCTGACGGACCGGATATCCTCCTACATTCCCAACCGCATGACCGATGGTTACGGACTGTCCATCGAAGGCCTGCAGGAAGCCAAAAACCGCGGCGTAACGCTGATCCTGGCCGTCGACTGCGGGATTACGGCGAACGCCGAGGTGGAACAGGCGCGCGAAATGGGCATCGACGTCGTCATCATCGATCATCATGTTCCGGGCGATACCCTTCCGAACGGCGTGGCCATTCTGAATCCGAAGCGGGACGACTGCGGATACCCTTTCAAGGAACTTTGCGGTGTCGGTCTGGCCTATAAAGTGGCGCAGGCGCTGGCCGAGCACGTGGGACTGCCTGAGAACACGGTGTATACTCACATGGACCTCGTCGCCCTGGGCACCACGGCGGACATCGTCCCCTTGCGCGACGAGAACCGGGTGCTGACCAAGTACGGGCTGGACATGATGCAGCAGACGCACAAATCGGGCCTGCTGGCCCTGTTGGACGTTGCGGGGCTGCGGGAGAAGGAGCTGTCCACGGGCCACATGCTCTTTCTGCTGGCGCCTCGGATAAACGCCGCCGGCCGCATGGGCGACGCCACGCGCGTGGTCGACCTGCTGATTACCGAAGACCAGAAAGAAGCGGCGCAGCTCGCCGAAGAGCTGAACGTGGAGAACAAGCGACGGCGGAAGGAGGATACGCTCACTTTCGAAGCGGCCCGGGACGTCGTGGAGAATGATCCGTTTCTCCGGGAGGCCAAGGGTCTCGTGCTCGCATCGGACACCTGGCATCCCGGTATCATCGGCATCGTGGCCTCCCGCATGGTGGAGGCCTTCAACCGGCCGGTCGTGATGATCTCGACGACCGGGGAGAAGGGGCGCGGCTCGGCGCGCACCGTGGGCGATTTCCACCTGTACAACGCCATCAAGGAGTGCTCCGACCTGCTGATCCAGTTCGGCGGCCACCACCACGCGGCGGGCCTGTCCATCGAAAAAAGCCGCATCGACGAATTCAGGCGGAGATTCAACGAAGTGGTAGCGGCGCGCGCGACACCGGCCGATTTCATCCCCAAACTCGAAATCGACTCGGAAATCGAACTCGACGAAGTGACCCCGCGCATGGTCAAGCTCATGAAGATGATCGGGCCCTTCGGTCCGGCGAACCACCACCCCGTGCTCGTATCCCGCGACCTGAGCGTAGTTGGAAAGCCAAGGACCATCGGGATGGACAACAGGCACCTGCGGTTCAGGGTCAGGCAGAAAGGCCGGACCATGGACGCGATCGGATTCGGCATGGCGCACTTCGCCGATCGCCTGAACGACAGCCGGGACCGGCTGGACCTGGCCTACACCCTCGAGGAAAACACCTTTCGGGGCGAAACCAACCTCCAGTTGAGAATAAAAGACATTAGACTCGGCACGGTTTAGCCTCAGATCCCGCTATGAAGCTACTCGACCGTTTCTTCGCCGGCGACAGGGCCGCCCTGTCCCGCGTCATCACCCTGCTTGAAAACGACCGGGCCCGACGGTCCGATATCCTGGACCGGCTGTATCCCCGTTCCGGCAAGGCCCGTCGCATCGGGATCACGGGTCCCCCCGGTTCCGGCAAGAGCACCCTTGCAGACCGCCTCACCGCCCGGCTTCTTCAGCACGGCAGAACGGTAGGCATCATCGCGGTGGACCCGACCAGCCCCTTCACCGGCGGCGCGTTGCTCGGCGACCGGCTCCGCATGCAGGGATCCTGGGACGATCCGCGGGTGTTTATGCGCAGCCTGGCCGACCGGAACCATACCGGCGGGCTTTCAGAAGCGACGCCGCATGCGATGACGGCCCTTGACGCCTTCGGCACAGACGTTATCATTGTGGAGACCGTAGGCGTAGGCCAGTCCACCCTCGATGTCTCCGACGTCAGCGATACGACCGTAGTTCTGCTCACACCGGAATCGGGCGACAGCATACAGGCCATGAAGGCCGGCCTGATGGAAATCGCCGACGTGCTGGTCGTCAACAAGTCCGATCGCGAAGGCGCGGACCGGTTCGCGTCGGAACTGAAGATGATCGTGGACATGGGGCGGTGGGAGGAAGGCTGGAAACCGTCCGTCCTCAGCGCCAGCGCGCGGGACGATACCGGTATCGACGACCTGTATGAACGACTGGGCGCCCACGGCGATTATCTCGCCGGAGAAGGCAGGCTGCAGGCGCGCCGGCTGCGCCAGGGGCGTTCGGCCATCGAGAAAGCGCTCGCCGAATTGTGGCAGGGCAGGCTTACGGCGCTCCGGGAGTCCGGAGACGCGATGGACCGCCTTTCCGAACGCGTGGCCCGCAGGGAGTTGACCCCGCTGGCGGCCGCCCGGGAGATGATGGAAGAGGCAGCGGATTGATGGAGCAGGCGATCATGGCGGAAAATATTCGGGTTCTCGTCGCCAAACCGGGCCTGGACGGCCATGACCGGGGCGCCAAGGTGGTGGCCGCCGCTTTGCGCGACGCCGGCATGGAAGTGATCTACACCGGGCTCCGGCAGACGCCGGAAATGATCGTGGAAGCGGCGGTGCAGGAGGACGTGGACGTAGTCGCGCTGAGCGTCCTCTCAGGCGCCCACATGACCATCTTCCCCCGGGTCATGGAACTGCTGCGGGAAAGGGGCGTCCAGCACATGCTCCTCACCGGCGGAGGGATCATCCCGACATCCGACGCGGAGGAACTCGCGGAAATCGGCGTGGGGAAGTTGTTCGGTCCCGGTACCTCGACGCGGGATATCATCGCATATATCAAAGAGGAAGTGGGCCACCGCCGCGTGGCGGACGAGATCTAGGCCGCGCCCCGCGCCGGTAGCATGACGGTAGCGCCCCGCGCCGGTAGCGCGCCGGTAGCGCCCTGTGCCGGTAGCATGACGGAAGCAAGTGCCAAACCAGAATACGAGGAGGTATACATGCGTAAATCAATAATTGCAGCGACCATCGCGGGACTGATGTCCCTGATCTGGTTCGCCGGCGGAGAGGCCCAGGTACGCAAATCCAGCGCGGACCTGGTGCTGGTCAACGGCATAGTATACACGCTGGATGTCAATCGTCCCAAGGCGCAGGCCGTGGCCGTCATCGGCAATCGAATCGCCGTGGTGGGCGTCGATGCGGACGTGGAGCCCTTCATCGGTCCCGATACCCGGGTGATCGATCTCGAAGGCCAGACCATGGTACCCGGGTTGAAGGAGAGCCACGGCCACCTCATGAGCATCGGGGTTGCCAGGATGACGGTCGACCTGGTCGGCATTTCGGGTTATGACGAGCTCATCGAACGGGTGCTTGCGGCGGCCGAAGGCGTGGAGGAAGGCGAGTGGATCACCGGCCGCGGGTGGCACGAAGAGAAGTGGACGGACCGCAGTTCGCTCACGGTCCGCGGGTTCATGACCCACCACAAGCTGAGCGAGGCCGTGCCCGATATACCGGTATACGTCCGGCGGGCCGACGGCCATGCCGCCTTTGCCAACGCCAGGGCCATGGATCTGATGGGGATCGACCGGAACACGCAGTCTCCCGAAGGCGGAAATATCATAAAGGATGCGGACGGCAACCCCACGGGCATCCTGGTGGACAAAGCAATGGGACTGGTGCGCGTTCCAGGCTTCACCGAGAACCAGCGGCGGCAGGCCCTTGAACTCGGCATCCAGGAATGCCTGGCGAACGGCATCACCATGTTCGACGACGCCGGGGTCGGCGAGGACGGGATAGACCTGTACAAGGAGTACGCGGATGCGGGCAAACTGGACATGCGCGTCTATGTTATGGCCTCGAATCTGCACACCATGGTCGCCCTGCAGAAACCATGGTCTCACCCCGATGGGTTTCTCACCGTCCGGGCCGTCAAGTTGTACGGCGACGGGGCACTCGGCTCGCGGGGCGCCTGGCTGCTGGAGCCCTACGAAGACGACCCGGGGAATACCGGGTTCCCCACGACCCCGCCCGTCATGATCTACGAGGCCGCCCGATTCGGCCTGGAGCATGGCTGGCAGGTGTGCACCCACGCCATCGGCGACCGGGGCAACCGCATGATGCTCGACATGTACGAAAAGGCGATGGAAGAATTCCCCCACGTGAAGGATCACCGGTTCCGCGACGAACATACCCAGATCCTGGACGAGGCGGACATCCCCAGGTTCGCCCAGCTGGGCGTGATCGCGTCGATGCAGGGGATACACGCGACCTCGGACCTTCCCTGGGCTACGGACCGGCTGGGCCAGGACCGCACGGCGGAGGGCGGCTATGTCTGGCAGAAGCTGCTGCAGCACGGCGTTAAGATCATCAACGGGACCGACGCGCCGGTCGAGGACGTCAACCCCATCGCGTCGTTCTATGCCAGCGTGACCCGTGAGCTGCCGGACGGGACGCCCGAAGGCGGGATGTTCGGCGACCAGCGCATGTCGCGCCAGGAGGCGCTGCGATCCTATACCCTGGACGCCGCCTACGGCTCGTTTCACGAAGACGTGCTCGGGTCCATCGAGGTTGGCAAGCTTGCCGATTTCACGGTGCTGTCGCAGGACATCATGACCGTGCCCGAGAACGAGATCCTGGGAACGGAAATCGCCTATACCATCGTGGATGGGATAGTGCGGTACGAAAGAGGGCGGCCCGCGATACCGTGACTGGGCCGGCCGAAGTACAACCAGCGATGCAGGGAACGGGGAGGGAACCCTTAGGGGGCTTTCCCCGTTCTTTTTATCAGGAGATTCATTTGATGGCGTAGCACTTGACGCAGGCGCGAATCGGATGCATATTTCCAAGCTGCGCAGGACGTGATTCGCATGGGTGTTCCGCGAGAGGAGACGGCATGGCCGCGCATCTCTGGGCAGGCCTGTTGACCGGACTGATGGCGCTGCAGGGCGTTGGTGTGTCGGGAAATGCGGGGCAGCCGGAGACGGTTGGACCGCGCGGAGACGCCGGTCCTTTGCAGGGCTTGGCCGCGCCGGGTGAGATTCATACCGCGGAATCCGTCACCGGAAAGATGCGCCAGCGCCTTGACGGCATTCGTTCGCTGGCAGCCCGGTATACCGTTACGACGTTTGCGGCCGTGCTCGAAAGCCGGAGTGAGACCGGGGGGAACCTCTATATTCAAAGGGACCGGAACCTACTAAGACTGGAAGAGGCCGGCCAGACCATCGTTTCAGACGGCGAGACGCTGTGGACCTACGTGCCTGGCAACCGTCAGATCATCATCTCTCCGGCGGGGCAAGAGGGGTCGGAATCCGGCACCGGGCTTACGGGCCGGCCGGACGACTTCCTGTTCACTTATTCGAACCGCTACCTGTATGAGCTGGAGAGCAGAGAACCGGTCGATGGGATGCCTTGCGCACTGCTCAGGCTCACCGCGGTCGAACCGGCCGATGACCTTCCGGAGCTGCGCATCTGGGTGGACGAGGAGAACTGGCTAACGCGGAAAGTGACGTATAAGGACGACATGGGGTCTGAGACCATCCTGCGTTTCACGGATTACCGTCTGAACGAGAAACTCGCTCCCGGGCTGTTTGAAATGAAAGCGCCCGAGGGTGTCGAATGGGTCGACCTGCGCTAAAGCGGTGCCGCGCCGATGGCGTGGAAAGCGGAGAAAGCATTTGCCGAACATCAGTCTCGCCAGTCTGGGTTGCTCGAAGAACCTGGTGGATTCCGAAGTGATGCTGGGCCAGCTCACCCGGGCCGGATACAACGTGGTGGCCGACCACGGCGACGCGGACGTCATCATCGTGAACACCTGCGCGTTCATCGGTCCCGCCAAAGAGGAGTCCATCGAGACCATCCTGGACCTGGCACGGTTCAAGGAGGACGGCCGGTGCGATTCGCTCGTGGTCACCGGATGCATGGCGCAGCGTTACGCCCACGGCCTGGTCGCAGAAATGCCGGAAGTGGACGCCGTGATCGGGGTGCATCAGTACCCGCGTATCGTCCAGCTGCTGGACCGCCTGCGGGACCGGCGCGAGACCCTGCGGGAGATACGCAGGCAGCCCCTGCCCACCGACTATTCCTATCCGCGGGTCATCACCACGCCCCGCCATTCAGTCTATCTCAAGATCGCCGAGGGGTGCGACCGCAGATGCACGTTCTGCATCATTCCGGCCATCCGGGGCGGCCAGCGGAGCCGGACGGTCGATTCCCTGGTGGAAGAGGCCCGGGCGCTGGCCGGCCAGGGTGCCGTCGAACTGAACCTGATCTCGCAGGACACCACCTGGTACGGCAAGGACCTGGCGCAACCGGCCCGGCTGGAGGACCTGCTCGCCGCCCTGAACGACGTAGAGGGCGTGCGCTGGATCCGTGCGCTGTACAATCACCCCGTGCGGTTTACCGACACGCTGATCCATGCTTTCGCCGACCTGGAACGGGTCTGCGACTACATCGACATGCCGCTGCAGCACATATCGGACCCCATGCTCGCGCGCATGAACCGCGAGACGACCTCGAAGGAGACGCGCGCGCTCCTGAAGCGGATCCGCGACCGGATGCCGGACGCGACGATGCGGACCACCTTCATCGTGGGTTTTCCGGGTGAGACGGAAGAGGACTTCGAGCAGCTTTACGACTTCGTCGAGGAAACGCGGTTCGACCGCATGGGCGTGTTCATGTATTCGAAGGAGGAGCAGACGCCGGCCGACCGGTACGACGGCCAGGTCCCCGAACCCGTCAAGCAGGAGCGGCACGACCGGCTCATGGCGCTGCAGCGCGAGATATCGCTCGAACGCAACCGTTCCTTTGTGGGGAAGACGGTCGACGTGCTGATCGACGAACGCGCCGATGAAGGGCACTACACCGGGCGGACCGCCGCGGATGCGCCGGAAGTCGACAACGAGGTGCTGGTCACCGGCGACGGCCTGGCGCCCGGGGAATTCGCCTCCGTGGACATCACCGACGCCATGGAATACGACCTGGTCGGCGCGGTCTCGACCGGGGCGCCCGTGCCTGGTGGGCCCGTGCCTGGTGCGCCCGTGCCCGGCGCGCCCGTGCCCGGTGAATCAGACCCGCATACGTTTCCCGCCCAATTCGGAACACTGGCATGACCATCCCGTCCTTACGCCGCTACAGGATTCCCTTCACGGTGATATTCCTCGCCCTGCTCGTGCTGCCCGCGTGCGGTCCGCCCGGTTTCGAGTCCGACTGGACCGTGGAGGAACTCTACGACTATGGCATGGAGCGTATGGAACAGGAAGACTGGTTGAATGCGCTGGACGCCTTCCGGGCCATCACCCTCAGCTATTCTGGCAGCGACATCGTGGACGACGCGCTGTACCACCAGGGCGAGATGCACATCAAACTGAAGGAATATCCTCTTGCCACGCTCGTGTTCCGCCGGCTGATCAGCGATTTTCCCCAGAGCCCGTACAACGATGAAAGCCAGTACAAGCTGGCCTACGCCACGTTCCTCCAGTCCAATCCGCCCCATCTCACGCAGGACAAGACCTTCGAAGCCATCCGCGAACTTCAGTTCTTCCTCCAGGAGTATCCCGAAAGCGAATGGAGCGAGGAAGTCCACGATCTGCTGCAGGAGTGTTTCGACAAGGTGGCCGAGAAGGACTACCGGATCGGCAACCTCTACTACAAGATGAAGGACTGGGAAGCAGCCCGTCTCTATTTCGGGGAATTGCTGGAAACCTACCCCATGAGCAACTGGGCCTGGCGGGCGCAATACGAGATCGCCGATAGCTACGCGAGGGAAGGGGATCACCGGGCAGCCATAGAGCAGTTCGAGATCTTTATCCAGAGCTATCCCGAAAACGAACTGTCGGCGGAGGCCGTAAAGCGTCTTTCCGACCTGAGAGAAGACTACGTGGCGCCGCCCGGCCAGCCCGTGGAATACGGAAGTGCCGGGAACGACCCTGCTGCCAGGGACGGATCCTCATCGGCAGACGCCGAGCGCAGCAACTCACCGGCTGACTCCGGGCGCAGCAACTCACCGGCAGACTCCGAGCGCAGCGACTCATCGGCTGACTCTGAGCGCGGCAACTCACCGTGAACATCCAACGGCTCGGGATTTACGGGGGTACGTTCGACCCGATCCACACCGGCCACCTGGTCATTGCACGGGGCGTCGTCGAGTACTGCGCCCTCGACCGGCTCCTGTTCGTCCCGTCAGCCCGCCCTCCGCACAAGCGGGGACAGGCCTTCGCCCCGCCGGATGACCGGTACCGCATGACGCAGCTGGCCGCGTGGCACGATCCCCGGTTCGAGGTGTCGGACACGGAGATCAACCGGCCCGGCCTGTCCTACACCGTGGACACGCTGGAAGCGCTGCGTGGGACATACGGTGCGGCGTGTGTGTTCCACCTTGTCATCGGAGCCGACAGCCTGCTCGAGATCGACACCTGGCATGCGCCGGACCGGGTATTCGAACTGGCGACGGTCGTGACGGTCCCCAGGCCCGGCAAAGACCTCACCGGGCTTGATCCCCGCTGGCGGGACCGGGTCGTCGCCCTGAAGCTCCCCGAGATCGACATCTCCTCCACGGACATCCGCCGCCGCGCCGGAGCAGGGCTTCCCATAGGCCACCTGGTCCCGGAGGAAGTAGCGGATTACATCGAAGAACGCGGACTGTACAGGTAACGCGGCCTTACTGGGGTGTTGCGTGCGGTGCGCGAAGGATGGACGGTACGGTCGGATAGGCTGAACCGGTGCGGGCAGGGTTGGCGCGGTGTGGGCCAGCGGCCCGGCTTCAGGAGACGATGCGCTTCCAGAGCGCCTCGGCCTTTTCGACCAATTCGTCTCGCGATCCGTTGTTTTCCAGGATAAAATCCGCCCACCGGGCCTGTTTCGAGTCGGGGTCCTGGGCGGCGATACGCTGATCGGCCTCTTGCCCGGTCAGGCCGCGTTGGATGATCCGATCTTTTCGCGTGGGGGCCGGGGCGGTGACCAGGATGACCCGGTCGGCAAGGTCGGTGGGGCCGGTGTCGACCAGCAGGGGGGCGTCCACCACGACGACCCCGTCGTAGCCCTCGCCGCGCAACCCGGCGATCCGGCGGCGGATTTCCGCGCGGATGGCGGGTCTTGCCAGACGGTTCAGCCGCATCCGGGCCTGCACGTCGCCGAAGACCAGGCGGCCGAGTGCCCGCCGGTCCACTTCCCCTTCGGCCGTAATGACGGTCTCGCCGAAGGCCGACCGGATATCGTCGCGCATCCGACCGGTACGCAGCAGGTCGTGGCCGATGGCGTCGGCGTCCAGAACGCGGGCGCCAAGCCTCTCGAAAACCCGGGCCGCCGTCGACTTACCCGAGGCGATGCCGCCGGCTATTCCGATGACGATCAAGTCTCACCTATACACCGACCGTACCGGCGCCGTTGGCCGTACCGGCGCCGTTGGCCTCTTCGCCCGGAGCGGCTTCGCCGGAAGCGGCCGCGGGTTCCAGCGCATCCGATTCGGCATCCTCGAGGCGCACGGAGACCATCTTGGACAGGCCGGGTTCTTCCATGGTAATGCCGTAGAGGTAATCGGCGGCTTCCATGGTCCGCTTGTTGTGGGTGACCACCAGGAACTGCGTGTCGCTGGTAAACTGGCGCAGGGCGCTGGCGAAGCGCCGGACGTTGGCATCGTCCAGCGGCGCGTCCACCTCGTCGAACACGCAGAAGGGGCTGGGTTTCACGAGGTAGATGGCGAAGAGCAGGGCGATGGCCGTGAGGGCCGTCTCGCCGCCGGACAGCAGGGCCAGGCTCTGCAGCCGTTTTCCTCCCGGCCGCGCCATGATCTCGATGCCCGTTTCGAGGGGGTCCCCTTCTTCGAGCATGAGGTCGGCCTCGCCGCCTTCGAACAGCGTCTGGAACGTGGTCATGAAGTTGGTCCGGACCTCTTCGAAGGTGGTCATGAAGCGGGATCGGGCGGCCTTGTTCATCTTGATGATGGTTTTTTCCAGGTTGTCCTTGGCCTCGATGAGGTCGTCCCGCTGCTGCTGGAGGAAGTCGAGCCGCTCCTTGCCCGCCCGGTACTCTTCCACCGCCGCCATGTTGATGGGTCCCAGATCGTCCACCTTGCGCTGGATGCCGTCCCTTAAGGTCTGGGCGGCGTCGGGCGAGTATTCGTCGTCCAGTTCCTCGATCCGCGGCAGTTCGTCCATGGTCTCGGGATCGGTGTCGTGCCTGTCCATCAGCTGCCGCCGGATCTCGTTGCTTTTCATGTACAATTCGGCGTCTTCCAGTTCCGCCTGGTGGACCTGTTCCTGCACCTGGGTCAGTTCGTTGCGGTTCTCGCCGAGGTGCTGCTGCAACCGGCGTTCGGCCTCCTGCAGGTTCTGGTGCTCTTCGAGGACGGTGTCGCGGTCCACCGCGCGCTCCCGCCGGGACGCGTAGTGCGTCTCCAACTGCTTCTCGTTTTTCTGCTGGGCCTTCTCCAGCTCCCTGGACTGGCTGCCGGCCTCCACCGCTTCGGTCTTTCGCTGTGCCAGGAGATTGGCCAGGCGCTCGTTCTCCTGGGTGAGGAATTCATCGGTGGTGCTCAGTTCGTTGCTCCGGCTCTCCATGGACACGAGGGCGACCCGGGCTTCGTTGGCCGCTTCGGCCAGGTGCTGGCGTTCCGCCTCCATCTCGTCCAGGGTCTGCTGGTTGGTCCGCTCTTCTTCTTCGGCCGATACACGGTCGCGGGCGAGAGACGCCATCGCTTTCTTGCGTTTCTCGCGCTCCCCGCCCGCGGCCTTCGCGTTCGCGGCCAGGGATTCCAACTCGCGCGCGAGTTCTTCGTCCTGCTGCGTCATGCGTGTCCGCTCGAAGTCCAACTGCCGTTCCCTGGACTCCGTTTCCATCATCTTGCGCCGGGACTCGCCGTGTACCTTTTCAACGGAGGCCTGCCGTTCCGTCAGCGCGGCCAGTTCCGTCTCCAGGCCTTCCAGTTCGCCCGCAACCTTGTCCCGTTGCGCCCGGCCTTCCTCCAGTTCCCGTTCGATCTCCGCGATCCGCTCCGCTCGGCGTAGGAGGTCCGATTCGCCCGCCTCTGAAGGTCCGGAGGAACCACCCGTCAACACGCCGGCCGGGTCGACGACCTCGCCGCCGGCCGTCAGCAGTTTCCAGTCCTGGTCGGTGTCGAACAACGGGGACAGCCGCAGGGCTGTTTCGACGTCCTTCACGAGCACGACCCGGGAGAGCAGGTGGGTCACCGCCGGATCCAGCGCCTTGTCGGCCGTGACCATGCTGCTTGCGCGGCCGATGATGCCGTCGTCCTCGAAGGGCAGGTCCGAGGGCGCGGGGCGGGACTTCATCCGGTCCAGGAGGATGAAGGAAGCCCGTCCGGCTTCCTGTTCCCGCAGATGGCGGAGGCCCGCCTCGGCATCTTCCGTGCGACCGGCCACGACGTACTGCAGCATGTCGTCCAGGTAGGCCGCGATCACCGTTTCGTAGGCCTTGTCGATGGTGATCCTGTCCGCCAGCACGCCGCGAAGTCCATCGACGTCCGCGCCGTTGGTGAGCAGCGTCCGGACGCCCTGCCCGTACCCTTCGTACTGCCGGTGCATGCGGTCGAGGAGCGTCCATTCCTTTTCCGCCGTCGTAATGGTCGTTTCGAGGCCGGTCAACTCGTCCCGGGCCGACTCGATGCACTGATGCGCGTCCTGGACGGACTCCGCCAGGTTCGCGTGCAGCGACGCGTTCTCTTCCACCACGCCCCGGACGGCGCGCAGTTCCTTCTGCACGGCCTGGGCGGCCGCGTTCTTCGATGCCAGCTCTTCGGCGAGTTTCTTCCGGGCGGACGCCACCTCGGCGCTTCTGCCGCGAAGGGACGCTTCGCGGGCTTCAAGCGAACTGATCTCCGCCAGCTCGCTCGAGTGCTGCTGAATCGCCGCCATGCTCCGGTCCCGCAGCGCCTGGGTAGCTTCTTTCTGCGCCGCGATCCGGCCGGCGTAGGTCCGGGACGCCTCGTCCCGCTCCGCGAAGGAAGCGCGCGCCTGTTCCAGCGCCGTTTCCAGCGTCTTCCGGTCGTCCCCGATCCGGCCAAGCTGGGACCGTATGCCTTCCAGCTCAGCCTCCGCCTGTTCGGCTTCCCCCGACGCGGAACGAGCCCGCTGCTCCAGGCCGGTACGACGCTCCCTGCTGACCAGGAGCTCCTCTTCCAGCGTCCTGATCTGGTCGTCGATCTGGTTGACGGCGTCCTGCCGCTGCTGGAGTTTTTCCTCCTTTTCCAACTGGACGGCCTTGCTCTTCTCGACCTCCGCCTCGGCGGTCCGTATGCGCGTCTGGATGGCTTCCTTCCGCTCCGCGAACTGCCGGATCCGGGCGCGGACGGGCTCGGTCTGCCGGCGCAGGTCCTGGAACGCGTGACAGGCGACCACGATCTCCACGTCCTTCATCTGCTGCATCAGCCGCTCGTACCGCTCGTACTTGCGAACCTGCCGCCGCAACGTGCTCACGCTGCGTTCGACCTCGTCCAGGAGATCGGCGATGCGGACCAGGTCGTGCTCGGTCCCTTCGAGCTTGCGCTGCGCCAGGCGGCGCCGCGTCTTGTACTTGTTGATGCCGGCGGCTTCCTCGATGAGCTGGCGCCGTTCCAGCGTGCTGCCGTTCACCACCGATTCCACCATGCCCTGCTCGATGATGGAGTAGGCGTGGGCGCCCATGCCCGTGTCCAGCAGGAGGTTGGTGATGTCCTTGAGGCGGCAGGGCACCTTGTTGATCTGGTACTCGCTCGCGCCGGAGCGGAAATAGCGGCGCGTGATCGTGACTTCGCTGTATTCGACGGGCAGCATCTGCTCGCTGTTGTCGATGGTCAGCGATACTTCCGCCATGCCGAGGGGCTTGCGGGCGGCCGTGCCGTTGAAGATGATGTCTTCCATCCGGTCGCCCCGCAGCGAGGTCGCGCGGTGCTCCCCCAGCGCCCAGCGAATGGCATCGACGATATTGGACTTGCCGCAGCCGTTCGGACCGACCACGGCCGTGATGCCGTCGCTGAACTTCACCTTCAGCCGGGTGGAGAATGACTTGAAACCGATCATTTCAAGATGGGAGAGACGCATCGGACACGGATCCTGATGGCGAATACAGCCGGTTTGAAATACGGTAAAGTCGGATCGGGTTGAAAATGGGTTTCAGGAGACTGTTAAGGGGATATATTAGTATATGTAGGGGCCATGTCAAGCGATTTATACATCATGTATGGCAGGTGAGCATCCGCCCGGAGCGCGGACAGACAGGGGTTTGAGGCGGATCGAGGTGGGGATCGAAGGGGATTTGGCGCGGCCTGAAACTGGATCGGCGCGGCCTGAAATTAGATCGGCGCGGCCTGATATGGGAAGACCAACAAACAACCAGACCATCGTGGTCATCATACCGGTCCTGAACGAAGAGGATTCGATCGGGCTGGTCCTGGAGCATATCCCGGAGGGGATGGCGACGGCCGTGATCGTCGTGGACAATGGTTCGACGGACCGGACCGGCGCCGTGGCCGAGGAGGGCGGGGCCGTCGTGGTGCGAGAACCCCGGCGCGGTTACGGGGCCGCCTGCCTGCGTGGCATGGCCGAGGCCGCCCGGTTCGATCCGGACGTCATCGTGTTCCTGGACGGCGACTACAGCGATTACCCGGAAGAGATGGCGGACCTGGTGCGGCCGATCGTGGAAGACGGGTACGACATGGTGATCGGATCCCGGATGATGGGACGCCGCGCACCGGGTGCCATGCCGGTCCAGGCCCTGATCGGCAACATCCTCGTACCCCGTATCGTCCAGTGGCTCTACGGCCACCGATACACCGACCTGGGACCGTTCCGGGCCATCCGTTACGACCGACTGCTTGAACTGGGCATGGTGGATCAGAACTTCGGCTGGACCGTCGAAATGCAGATCAAGGCGGCGCAAAAGGGATATAGAACGCTAGACGTGCCTGTGCGCTACCGCAAGCGAGTCGGAGTTTCCAAGATCACCGGGACACTGTCCGGCGCGGTGAGGGCGGGGGTGAAGATTCTGTGGGTGACTTTCAGGTATGCGTTTGGGAAGTGAGGATTTCGACTACAACGAGGTCAGGAGGCGTGGTCAATCGCGAGATTGGAGACTGCAGTTTTAACGAGGTTGGCGGCGTTCTTGATCTCATTTATCGCCGTCCGATCCGCCCGGTCATCATGCTAAAGCCGGAGCGTTATAAATCTACTAAGACTGAACTCAAAGTGGAATTCAACATACTGACAACACTTGAGAAACCTGCGAATGTGGTAGGTCGCAAGGTAATCGATTGGCGCGAAATAAAGTAATCCTGCTATACGACTTCCGATACAATCCCTGCTGTGTTCGGTAGAGGGCGATAGCCATGGTCCTTAATTAAGAATTTCATTTTTCTGTAGTCTCAATACTTAGGCGCGTGAGAGTATCACTAAGGCTGAGGAGAAACCAATAACCTTACAATCAAGAAAGTCAAGCAAAAACCACTTGAGTTCTATTGATAGGTATGTTAATTTAGTTATTGATGAGTTGTCATTCGAAATACAAAAGCCTCGTAGCTTATCCGCTACGGGGTTTTTGTGTCTTACAGAATCTCCACTCAACTAATGAGGAGTCAGGTCATGTCCAATGGTGATTCAAGCCCATTGCCTGATAAAGTGGTGGTGCAAATTGAGCGATCCAAACACTATCGGGTTATCCATGTTGATGGGTGTTTCGGAGGGGCGTCACATACCGGGAATCTCGTTATTTGTCCATATTCTGAGCGCACCGCGTATCCGACCGAAATTGTGCACAAGGCCTTGGAGTCCCCCGATAAGGATGGGTTCAGGGTTGGAGAAGAAATCGAAAGGAAGATGCACGGCCAAATACATCGGGAGTTCGAGGTAGAACTAGTGTTGAGTCCGAGTTCGGCAAAATCGTTGCATAAATGGCTCGGGGAAAAGATAGGTCAACTCGAAGGGGGTACGGAAAATGACAAATGAAACGTCTCCTGCTCCTACTGAAACCACTCAGGTATTTATTGTTAATCACACCTGGACGGGGTTTGAGACTCTTGCTCATACAAATGATGAGGTCCTGTTCGATTTCGATGAGGAGATTGCCGAAGGTTTGACTCCTCCATCGGAAGAGGTATTGTCCGATGCTAAGACTGTGGTGGAACAATATCTCTCTCCCGGCCTTTCGATAGGCGCGGAACTTCTTGATGAGGGGAAGGTCGCTATCAATTTTGATATAAAAAAAGGGCATTCTGTATCGTTCATCTGCAAGCCAGATAGGACTATTTCGGTTCACGAGGTCAAACGGAAAAGATACCGTTCGATGTTGCTTTCAGATATGGAGTGGTTAAGGGAGTTTTCTTCAAGTAAAGAGGTAAGTTCTCTGACAAGAGTAATGGAGGTACATCTTGCCCTCGGTAGTTTCCATTTCAAATTCTCAGAAACTGTACATCAGAATTGGCAGAGGAATCTATTCTCGGAAACATCGGAACCAGCAAATCAAGCCATTCTTACCGCCGAAGGGGGAGCACAAACTATCGGTTGATCTATTCGATCCCAGTAATCTCGATGACTTTGATTTTCTGGTGACGTATCATACAAACAAGAATACCGATGTACGAAGGTTCTATGGGTGGAGGGTACTGCAGGTTGACGATGTTTGTCGGCAGGGTAGGTCAGTAGAAAGGTCCCCTACACGCTGCAACCCATTTCATGGCAACATAGTCCTACCAGAAGGTCTTTCTGAGTTCGAGACTGAACAACACGCAAAAAGCCTCGCTACTCTTACTGAGTTTGTTTCCAAAGACCGATAGCCATTCCATCTGAGAGCGCTATGAACGAAGGAAAATCTGAAGAGATTGGTCAGAAATAGTAGCAGGTTTATCGCTCCTGACGGTCTTTGTTACGATCCCCTACTCCCCATGGCATTTCCGGTCTGTTAACTCATCTAACTTCAAACTACCGCCTCATTTCAATGTGACTAAGTATGATTCCATATTCTTGCCACCTAAAATTGGGCCAGACTAGGAGGAATCGTCGGCAATCCGACAATTTGTTTTCAATAGAAACACAGTCTGGAGTTTAGCTAGATGAATCGATTCACCATGCTGCCCGGTGAGATAGAAATGTGCCTACCTACATGCCAAGTCGAATGTCCGCGATCTCACTCCTCCCCCACCCCAACCGGCCGTTCCTCATCGGTAATCCACTCGCTCCAGGACCCAGGGTAGAGCACGGCGTCGCCCAGTCCCGCGTGGGCGATGGCGAGCAGGTTGTGGCAGGCCGAGACCCCTGAACCACAGTAGTTTACGGCGCGGTCGGCCGGCACGTCGCCGAATAACCCTTCGAATCTCCGTCTCAGTTCCTCCGGTGGCAGGAAGCACCCGTCCTCCCCCAGATTCGCATCGAAGGTCGCACACCGTGCCCCAGGAATGTGGCCGGCGATAGGATCAATGGGTTCCTGTTCGCCGCGGAATCGTTCCTGTGTGCGGGCATCCAGGACGGCCCAGTCCACATTCTTCCGGTACCTGTCAACGCCCTCCACGTCGGTGACCATATGCGCCTGGACATTGGCCTTGAACGTCCGCGGACTCGCCTCCGGTACGTCCCGCGTAACCGGCAGGCCCGCGCCGGTCCAGGCCGGCCAGCCGCCATCCACCACGGCGACGGCATCATGACCCAGCCAGCGGAGCATCCACCACACCCTGGCGGCTACCGAACCGCCCGCACCGTCGTAGACAACGACTTGTACGTTTTCGTCGATCCCCATTCGCGAGAATACCTCCGCGGCCCGGTCCACCGATGGCAGCGGATGCCGGCCCGTTTCTCCTGGAATGATAGGTCCGGAGAGGTCGTCGTCCAGGTGGGCGTACACGGCACCGGGCACGTGGCCTTCCGCGTATTCCCTGGCGCCCTGCCCCGCGTCGGCCAGGGAGAACCGGGCGTCGATCACGCTCCAGTTCGGATCCTGTATATGCTGGTGCAATGTCTGAACGTCGATCAGCGTGGTGTGCATGGCCGGTCCTCCACCTCAAAGCGTTGCAGAGTTTCTTCAGTCGTTTCCATCGTTCTCATACACGATCCGGATCGCCCTGATGTTGGCGATCTTGAAGGCATGCACGTCGCCCTCGGGAATGCGGTGCGCCTCGACGAATGGCGTGCCCCGGGTCCGCTCGATACGGACGGGCTTGATCCGGTGCAGGAAGCTGCGGCTTCGGTTCCCCAGGTAGTAGTCGATGACGGCCCGGTGGTTGTTTTTTACCGCCATTTCCAGGAGCTCTTCCGTCTGCCCCGGCGCCAGGTACTGCAGGTTTGCGGCCTGTTCGATGTGCGGCGCGTTCCGGTCGGCCCCGCCCGAACCTTTGTGCAGCTGGTAGCCCGGCAGGCAGTCCCCGAACCCGAGCACCGGTTTCTGATCGGCAGCAGGTGGGGTATGCGGTGGTTCCCCGTTCCCGGAAACAATGCTACCATCGCGCGATTCGGACCTCGCCCTGTCCGCCTGGCCGGACTGTGGCCTATCCCCTTGGCCAGACCGTGCCTCATCCGCTTCGCTGGACCTCGCCCTGTCCGCCTGACCGGACCTCGTCCTGTCTGCCTGTCCGGACCGTACCCCATCCGATTCGCCGGACCTCGCCCTGTCCGCCTGTCCGGACCGCGCCCTATCCTGCTGGCCGGACTGTGCCGTATCCGTTTCGCCGGACTGTACCCGCTGGCCGGCACCACGGCCGGCGCCCCGGCCTGCAGCCGGTTCTTTCGATCCGACGATCTCGGACTTCGGCATGTAGCCCTGTTTCTGCAGCAGGTCCATCAGTTCCCGGTACATCTTGCGCTCCACGATCAGTGCTTCGGGACCTACTTCACCCAATATGTATGGCGCGAGTTCCCCGTGGGCCTTGATGTGGCTGGCGATCTCGGCGTTGGCGGTCCGCAGGAGGAAGGTTTCCATGAAATACACCTGTCCGTACGCGTCGCCCCAGGATTGTATCGAGTACGCGACGTTCTGCGGCACGTCCTTTTCGGAATGGTCCGCCAGGAACCCGTTGACCTCGTCGCCGGACAGTGCCGAATTGGCCGCCCGGTAGATGGTATCGCGGGTAACGCGGTAGGTCAGCGTGAGGTCGACTTTTACCAGGTCGGCGAAGAGCTCGAGTCTTTCCCGGATCTTCAGGTCCAGGTCCCGGGGTGCGATGATTTCGAAGGTGGGCTGGACTATGAACCGGTCGCTCCACGCCTGCTCGTCCGACCAGTCCCGCCCGCCGAATACGTGTCTGCCCGCCGGGGTTACGACCAGGCCGTCGCCGGAGCCGTTCTTCCCGCCGTACAGGCGAAGGAGGCCGATCCATTCCAGTTCACGTAGCGCGGCGTGGATTTCATGTCTTTCCTGGTCGCTGAATGCATCCGTCCGCACGTGGGGAGACGAGCAGGTCAGCGCGCAACGCATGATCTGGTCCAGCTCCACGTGGGCGAATCCCACGCAAAGCTGAAGGATGCCGGGCAGCGCGGAAACCGCGGGAGGTCGCGCCCGTTCCCGCACGTGCCAGAATGCCAGCAGGTCTTCTAGCTTATCGGACGTGGGCAGTCCCAGCCACGACTCGAATTCGGATGTGGCCCGGAGGCGGCCGTCCTCAACGCGCGTCAATCCCCGCCAGCGCGCATACTCCATGACGAAGCGCAGCTGTTCGCTGATGTCCCCTGACGCATCCGTCCTGCCGTTCGTGGTGGGTTCCTGCCGCTCCACCATGACGTCGAGGGCTCGTTTATAGGGCGTGCCGCGGTCCGTGAGCCGCGCCGGATTGTGGCGCAGGCCATTCACCAGAGCGAAGACATTGCGGACGGCGGTGAGATCCCGGCTCTCGTCTTCTTCCGAGCCCGCCGCTTCCGTCTGAAAGAAGCCCGCCAGCCGGTCCGTATAGTAGCGGATCAGCATGTCGCGGAGATCTTCCGGAACGATGAAGTCGACGGTACGGAACGCCCTGCGCCGGCCGACGACGAGTCCACGGCTCAGCAGTCCGTGAAGCTGCTCGATCAACCCGGCGTTGCCAGGCTTTCTCGTATCGTATACCCGTCCCGTTGCGCCGGCCGCAAGCACGGCCAGCAGGATCTCCCGCCCTTCTTCGGACAGATCGTCCAGGCTTTGGTCGATGTATCCGGGCTGGAAGACCTGGTCGGTGATTTCCCGGATCAGGCGGGCGCGGGAGATCATGCCGGGCTGCACGCCGAGGGTGACGGCGATGGATTTCAAGTCGCCCATGGGCAGGGCGGCGAGGTATTCCTGGAGGATCAAGGGATCATTCCCACCCGATTGTAAACGAGCAATTTTGACGATTTGATATCAACGGCTTACTTGTGAACGGCCGGAACGAACGAGGTCGACCACCTGCCGGCGGAAGGCCGCGGGACAGGTACCATGGCATTTGGACATGTGGCACTCCTTCATAGACACAAGAAGTTACATGTCCACACTAAACCGGGTCAACTCCATTCTCACAGGGGAGGGGAACAGCGAACCGTTCAAACCGGTGGTGATTCAGTTCGGCAGGCAATTCGAATAATACACCCGCGTCGCGGGAGGCCAGGGCCCAGTCCAGGAGCAAGTCGTATTGCCACTGTTCATGGAGGCCGCCAAACCACTGCAGACCTTCTGACGAGATGACACAGAAGACATTGGCCAGATCGCAGGGGCCAAGGCACCCGGAGATCGTCAGCTGCACCGACCGGTTGAGTTTTTCTTCCTTCCACTGCTGCTTGAGCCAGTCGCGGGGCAATGACGGGAACCCCTTGCCGGTCTGGCCGCAGCAACAGCCTTCGCAGAACACGATCTGCCCAAGCACCTGGCCCCGGCCCGTGACCAGCGCTTCGTGTCTGTCCAGCTTTTCGAGGATGCGTTGCGTTTGAGCATTCATGATTGTCGCGCTTGTCGCGCTTGTTGCGTGCGTTGACGTTTGCGGATGCGAAGCAGGCGTCGCCAGGAGACGACAACCGCCGTTGTAGAGAACAGGAATCCGGCGCTGCACAGCCCGATCACCGCCAGGTCCCAGGCGGGGCGATTGTCGATGAGGAAACGGAAGTCCAGGCTGTGAAGGCCGTTGTACAGCCAGCGGCGCGCCCGTCCCGTCTCAGTGAGCTGGTTTATCAGCTCGCCGGTGGTGAGGTCGATGTGGTACCAGGTTGCGTTGGCATCATCGAAGCGCACCCGCAATATGGGTAACGCTCGCCAGCGCTTGTGGTGGGAGTAATAGTAGAGGTCGTAATCAGAAAGTTTCTCGATTGAGACGGTCCTGTGGCTTTCCATGACCTGTTGTATTTGTGCGAGGGCGGATTCCTCCAGGCAGTCCTGCTTCAATGAAGTAAGCATTTGACGCTGGCCGTCGCCGGTGACGGCATAGGCATAGTTTGATCCACCGATCCATTGCCACACCAGTTCGCGCGTGTCAGGCGGGAGATCCAGGTTGCGGGCCGGTGAGGATAGAGCTTCATCAGTCAGGTTGTCGCGGACGGTGGGAGCGCCTTTGTACGCGGCGAGTCGCGCGCTGAAAGGGACTTCATCGTCAAACACCCCCCAGGGATTCATCGACAGGAGGCCGCTGAACAGATAGGTCGTCAGCGGTACCAGGAAAATCAGCCCCAGGATATGGTGCAGCTGCATTGTTCCCCGATAAGGGGTCACGTCTTTGCCGCGATAGCGCCTGCGAAACCTCAAACGCACAACACCGATCACCGCGCCGGTGACAATGGATACCAGGCCGGCAATTGAGAGCACCACGACGACCCAGTGCCAGACCGAGCTGTGGCGGCGCAGCTGCATCGGATATATCCAGTGCAGGTTCGCCCCCAGCCAGTTCCAGCCGCGTTCAAGCGCGCTGGTATCCCGCACCACTTCCCCGGTTACCGAAGAGACATACAGTTCAGTGCCCGCCGGATCGTTCAGCGCCACTGCGTGCAGGGGCCGATGGGGATGGAGGCCGCTGGACACGGACCACTGGTCCATGAACAGGAGCGCCTTGTGAACCGGTTGCGTCGACGAGAGGCCGGTAGCGTGGGCATAAACCCGGCTCGCGTGAAGGGCGTCTTCCGCGTCGATCCCGCCGATCATACCGCCGGTGTCGGCGAACAGGCCATGGCGCGTGTCATCGCCGGTACGCACAAGCCAGGCGGGCCGTCCAAGCACGGAGGTAAGCCGCAATTCCTCTATGGTCTGCGCCGGATCGAGGCGCCGCAACAGTTCAGCGGGTTCAACCCGAAGCCTGTCCTGTTCGAGTTCCGGCAGCGCAGCGAGGCGTTCCGCCCGCGTTAATGACGGAAAACCGACATACATCATCACCACGCCGGAGAAAAACCACATGGCCACGAGCAGGCACATGAAGATCCCCAGCCAGCGGTGGGAGAGATAGAGCCAGCGGCGGGTGAGGTGGAGCCACCGGCGGACGTTTGTGGCGTGCCTCAATTGTTGCCCACTCTCCAAACCGTCACGCCGCCCTGCGCGTCGAGCGCGGCCAGGGCCCGGCCGTCCGGCCGCCAGTATAACCCGGCAACCACATCCGCCAGAAATCCATTCCCAATCCGACTGCCTTCGCCGTCTCTGTTAAGCGACCACGCAACCACGGCCCCGTCACGGCCCCCCGATGCCAGGCGCATCGCGCCGGGCGCGAAGGAAAGCTTCGTGACGGGTTGGACATGATACTCCAGTACGCCGGGGCGCGTACCTTCGGGACCCCTGCCCAGGAAGCTCCAGACCGTCACCGCCTCCCCGCCGCCGGTGGCCAGAAGCGTGCCGGTCGAATCGAAGGCCAGGGCCGACGGCTTGGCCGGATATCCGGACATCATGGAGTCATTCCCCGTGTCGCGACGCCAGAAGTGCACCGAATTGTCCTGGCTGCCGCAGACCACGATGCCCCCGTCCGGGCTCAGTACCATCGACACCAGGGATCCCTGCCACTCCAGCTTCTGCTGAAGCTTGCCAGTGGACGCTTCGAAGAACGATACCCGACCGTAACAGGCCGTCGCCAGCTCCTCCGCGTTCGACCAGGCGATCGCGCTGACGGTGCTGGGATGATCCTCGGATCGCCAGGCCTCCGCGCCGTCCGCACCATATACGTGAACCTGCCTGGAGCAGGAGAGCGCCAGCCATCGGCCATCCGGCGACCACGCCACGTTTTCTACCCAGGCGCTTCCTACGTCGATCGTCCGGCTTACCTGGCCATCGGTGGCATTCCAGATCAAGACCCGGCTGTCCTGGCCGGCCGTAGCGAACGTGGATCCGCCCGGGTGGACCGCCATGGCGAGCAGACCGCCTTCATGGATCTCGCGACGCGCCCACGCAGTCGCACCGGACTTGCCGGCGAATGCGTAGACGCTCCCCTCGGCGTCACCGACCATCAGGGCCTCGCCGCCCAGGCTCCAGCCCCCGGCGATGGCATAGTCGCCGACCGTCGCGGACCACCCCTGGCGAATTACGCCCCGCGTACTGCCGGCATTCAAACCAGACATGCGTCGAACCCCAGCCTCATGTCCTGCTCATCCAGGTTGCGGCCGATGAAGACGAGCTGATTGCGGCGGGGCTCGTCCCCCCATGGGCGATCCGGCTGGCCGTCGAAGAGCATGTGAACGCCCTGGAAGACGAAGCGGCGCGACTCGCCCGCGAGGCTGATGAAGCCCTTCATACGGAAGATGTCCACCCCGCGTTCCATGAGCAGTTTGCCAAGCCACGCGTTGAGCCGCTCGGGATCGACGTCGCCGTCCCGCTCGATTGCGATCGAGCCCACTTCGTCGTCGTGCTCGTGCTGTGCGACCCAGGTGCGCTCGGCCTCATGCCCGATGGTCTCGCCAATTGCGTTCTTCAGTTGGAGATCGAACTCTTCTGCCGTGTGCTGGGCGAAGAGGCCAACCCGCTGCGGCGTGTCGACCTCCAGGAAGAACGATTTGTCCCCTGGAATATCGAGCTTGAGGTTCACGTGTTTTCCGGCAGGAATATCATCCCCCGGACTGACGTCTTCCGCGGGTTCGGCGTACCGCCGCACGCACCACTCCGCGCCTTCACGAAGTTCAGCATCATCGGTGCCCTGGTCGGACACGACGACGAGCGACATCGCGGGATCAGGCCCTTCGGCGAGACTGAGTTCGTAGCGGCCGGCATCGAGCGTATACACGCCGGTCCATTCGAAGGGGTATTCCGGCTCGAGGAACGTGGGACGAACCTCGAGCACCTGGTCCAGGTCGAAGGCCTCGAGGTTCATTACCGTGTCGACCGGGACGTCTGCCTGTTTGCTGCGCACGACTTTCGCCATACGGTTCATTTCCCGGAGCCGGGTTTCGAGCCGGTCGAGTGCCTCGTCGTCGACGAGGTCCGTCTTGTTGAGCACCAGGACGTCCGCGAAGGCGATTTGCTCGGTGCTTTCGTCGCTTCGGCCGAGCTGTTGCTCGATGTGGGCCGCGTCGACGAGCGTGACGATCCCGTCAAGCGAGAACTCCGCGCGAATCTCGTCGTCCATGAAGAAGGTCTGGGCGACCGGGCCGGGATCGGCGAGCCCCGTGGTCTCCACCAGCACATAGTCGAACTTGTCGCGGCGCTTCATGAGATTGCCGAGCACGCGAATCAGGTCTCCGCGCACCGTACAGCAGATACAGCCGTTCGACATCTCGAAGATCTCTTCGTCCGCGTCGATGACGAGGGCCTGATCGATGCCGACCTCTCCGTATTCGTTCTCGATCACGGCGATGCGTTTGCCGTGCTCCTCGGTCAGGATCCGGTTGAGCAGGGTCGTTTTGCCAGACCCCAGGAAGCCGGTTAGGATGGAAACTGGTACTTTTTGTTGCGTATTCATCTATTTCTCCCGTGTGAGCGGTTATTTCTCCCGTGTGAGCGGTTCGAAGGCGGCCATCCGGACGTCGAAACCCCACGCCGTGCAGACCCGGGTCAGGTCATCGGCATCAACGGCGTCCAAGGGTTTGTGAAGCTTGAACTGAAGCTGTTTCTGTCATGCTGGCTCCTCCTCTGCTGGCTCCTCCTCCAGGACAAGCTCCGGAAACGGGTTCTCGAGCGCTGCCCAGGCCTTGCTGCCGGCGTCGGTGAGGCGCCTGTCGAGCAGGCACGCGTCGAGGCGAGCGCGCATGGCCTCCTCTGGCATCTGCTGGCCGATGAAAACGAGTTGCTGCACGCGGTCGCCGAAACGAGGATCCCAACCCGGCTGCTGATCGGGCCGCTGGCCTTCGGGGTGACCCCAGTGTTCGCGAGGCACGGCCGCCCACCACATCCCGGCGGAGTTCACGCTGCTGACGCCTCCGGCTTGCGCCCACTCGTAGGCGACCCGATGGTCGGCGGCGACCCAGAAGAAACCCTTCGAACGCAGCACGCCGTTCCAGTTCTGGTCGTCGTGCAGGAACGCCCAAAGCTTCTCGGCGTCGAAAGGCTGCGACGTCCGATAGGTGAAGCTGGAGATGCCGTACTCCTCGGTCTCCGGCGTGTGCTCGCCCTGGAGCTCCCGGATCCAGCCGGCGGAGCGTTCGGCCTTCTCGTAATCGAACAGGCCCGTGTCGAGCACGCTTTCGATCGGGACCTCTCCGTGCGACGCCATTAGGATCTTCGCGCCGGGGTTGAGTGCTTTCACGATGGCCGAGACCTCGAGCGCCTGGTCGGTGCTCACGAGATCGAGCTTGTTGAGCACGATGACGTCGGCGAACTCGATCTGGTCGATGAGCAGGTCGGTCACCGTCCGGTGGTCGTCTTCGCCCAGCGACTCACCGCGGTCCTGGATCGCATCGCCGGCGTCGTAGTCCCGCAGGAAGCTCGCCGCGTCCACGACCGTGACCATCGTGTCGAGCCGGGAAAGCTGGCTCAGGCTCACCCCGTTCTCGTCCTCGAAGGTGAAGGTCTGTGCGACGGGGATGGGTTCAGAGATCCCGGTGGACTCGATGAGCAGGTAGTCGAAACGTCTCTCCTGCGCGAGCCGCGAAACCTCGGCGAGCAGATCGTCTCGCAACGTGCAGCAAATGCAGCCGTTCGACATCTCGACCAGCTTCTCTTCAGTCCGCGAGAGTTCCGCACCGCCGCGTTCAACGAGCGCCGCATCGATGTTGACCTCACTCATGTCATTGACGATGACCGCGACGCGCTTGCCCGCGCGGTTATTCAGTATGTTGTTGAGCAGCGTGGTCTTGCCTGCGCCGAGAAAGCCGGACAGGACAGTAACGGGAAGTCTCTCTGTCAGGGGCACTTCAATTCCTTTTCGCTAAGGGTGAACTGGATTCGTATCAGGATCTACCGTTTTTCTCCGAACTGCACTGCGCACAGGTTCCCAGCAGTTCGATGACCGGCCGCCTGGTACGGAACCCAATCTCGTTGCCTGCCGCCTTCAGGCTCCTGGCCACACTGGGGTCTTCAACCTCGGCCACCTCGCCGCAGTCATCGCAGATCAGGAACTGGCAGACGTGAGGATGATCCGGATGCGCGCAACCCACATACGCGTTCAGGCTTTCGAGCTTGTGCACCAGGCCATGCTCGAGCAGGAAATGCAATGCCCTGTAGACCGTCGGCGGTGCGGGATTCCTGACTACGCCACGCATGCGCTCCAATAGCTCGTAGGCACTGAGCGGTTTTTCGGATAGACACAGCAGTTGAAGCGCGGCCTTGCGTTGTTCGGTCAGCCGCGCGCCGCGCTCACGGCACAGTACTTCGGCTCGTTCGAGTACATGGGAAACCGCTTCGTTATTCATGGGTCTCTCCTTGTCACGCACCTATTGTGGCGGCCCGTTGTGCACGGCGGCCAGTTGCGCACTGCGGCGATCACGGACTGCGTCAACGTTGCAGACAATACACAGGCTCTCGGTCTCCGATCCCGATCAATCGCCTAATGCGGCGACCAGTGTTCGAATATTGTGCAGTATCATGCCAAGATGGCTGCCAGCCGGTCCGTCCTCCTTCGACAGCGCGTCGGAATAGAGCGTGCCGCCGATCCGCGCTCCGGTTTCCCGGACGATCTGGTCGAGCAGGCGGCGGTCGGAGATGTTGTCGAGGAAGACGGCCGGGATCTTATCCCTGTTGATCTGACGGATCAGCCTGGCGACGTCACCCGCGGACGCCTCCGCTTCGGTGCTGAAACCGACTGGAGCATGGAACTCGATGCCGTAGGCTGCCGACAGATAGCCGAAGGCGTCATGGGACGTGACCACCTTGCGCCGTTCGACCGGCAGCGAATCGACCGCCTCGCGAACCTGTGCCTCGACCACGTCGATCTCCTCCAAGTAACGCGCCGCGTTGCCGTGATAGATATCGGCCCCCGCAGGATCGATCGCGGCCAGGCCATCGACGATGTTGCGGACATAGATCCGGGCATTGGCCAGATTCTGCCAGGCATGGGGATCGATCTCGCCCTGCCCGTCATCCGTCATCCTGCGGGGCTCGACGCCGTCGGTCGCCGTCACGACGCGTCCTTTGTAGCCGGATGCCTCCGTCAGGCGTTCTATCCAGCCCTCAAAACCCAATCCGTTGATGACCAGCAGCCTGGTCCCGGCGACGGCCCGGGCGTCTGCCGGGGTTGGACGATAGACGTGGGCGTCGCTGTCGGGACCGACGAGGGTAGTGACGCGCACCCGGTCCCCGCCTACCTGCCGGACCATGTCACCGAGGATGCTGAAGGTGGCGACAACGTCGATGGAGGCGTTTGCCCGGGCAGTTACCGACCCTGACACGGCGATCAAAACAGCGGCGAATGTGCAGGAAAGGATAGAACGTATTGATGTCATAGGGATGCTCTATTGTTCGGTCTTGGGATCATGCTTCAAGATGATGATGGGACCTGAGGCGCGTCATGATTACGCCGTCAGGTCCGAAGGTCAGCGAGAAAAGATAGAACACGCCGGCCGTCAGGATGATGGCGGGACCGGAAGGCAGACTGGCGTGATAGGACAACAGCAGGCCGACGAATCCGCCCAGGAAGGCCGCCGTCATACCGATGGCCAACAAGGGCGTGACGTCGCGCGTCCAGAACCGCGCGGCGGCGGCGGGGAGGATCATGATCCCTACCGCCATCAGGGTCCCCAGGGCATGAAACCCGCCTACCAGATTGAGGACCGCCAGGACGAGGAAGCTGTAATGGGCCACCGGACTCAGGGAACTGACCGAGCGGAGAAACCCCGGGTCGAAGCACTCCATCACCAGGGGGCGGTAGATGAAGGCGAGTCCGAACAGGGTGACCGTGGCGATCCCCGCGACCAGGAATATGGCCGCATCGTTCAAGGCGAGCACCGTGCCGAACAGGATATGCAACAGGTCGACATTGCTTCCGCGCGTCGATACGATCACGACCCCGACGGCGAGGGATATCAGATAGAAGGCGGCCAGGCTGGAATCCTCACGGGCCACGGTGGTCCGGGCTACCAGTCCGGAGAGCAATGCCACCGTCACCCCGGCGATCACCCCGCCGAGTGTCATGGCGCCGAGGGACAGCCCCGCCACCAGGTATCCGAGCGCCGCACCGGGTAGAATGGCATGAGCCATGGCGTCCCCGGTCAGACTCATCCGCCGCAGGGTCAGGAACACCCCGATGGGCGTCGCCCCCAGTGAAAGGGCAAGGCACCCGACAAGGGCCCGGCGCATGAAACTGAATTCGACAAATGGAGCGATTATGGCATCGTACATCACGAAGTCTCCACCGGAAGGGAGGAAGTCATGGCGTTCATCGCTCGCATACGGCCGCTCCTTCGTCAAAGGCCTCGGTAAGCCGGCGTGCCTGGTCGAGATTCGCTGGAGACAGGACGTGCTCCGTCGGTCCGGCCGCGATCTGTTCACGGGCCAGCAGAAGGGTCTCCGGGAATTCCGTCCGGACCTGATCCAGGTCGTGCAGGACGGCGACCACCGTCCGCCGCTCCTCGTGCCAGCGACGGATAAGCCCCTTGAGATCACGCACGGTCGCCGAATCGATGGACGTGAACGGTTCGTCCAGAAGAATCAGCCGCGCGTCCTGGAGGAGCAGGCGGGCGAACAGGGCACGTTGCATTTGCCCTCCGGAGAGGGTGCCGATGGGACGCTTCTCGAAACCACTCAGTCCCACGGTATCCAGCGCCTCGCCGATCTTCCGGTAGCCCTCCCGTCCGAATCGGCGGAAAGCCCGGGTCTTTCGCCACAGTCCCATGGCCACCATGTCGAAGACCGAGATCGGAAAACCCTGATCGATTTCGGACTGCTGGGGAAGGTATGCGATATCCGAGACTTCAATCCCCGTCAGCCTGATCTCGCCGCCGAGCGGCGTGAGGCTGCCGACGGTGCCCTTGAGCAGCGTCGACTTTCCGGCACCGTTCGGTCCCACCACGGCGACCAGGGCGCCGGCCCGAATGGCGTAATCGAGATGATGGACCGCCGGATGCCGGTCATAACCGAGGGTCAGGTTAACGAATTGCAGGATCGTACTGTCCATTGTCGTACTCATAGCAGGGCCCAGAGGACGGTAAACCATAATAGTCCGGCAGCGACACCCGCCAGTGCGAGACGCGTTCCGATGCCGGCCCGAAGGGGAGAGAATCCAGGATTTTTTGATATTTGGGTCATGTTACAAATCCACGATCTGATTCAACATAAACGACGTGTTCAGCGCCCACAGCGCCATAAGCAACAGGATGGCGCCGCCAAGCGCGCCCAGGCCAGCGGCCAAGAGTGCCCACAAGGGTGACCGGTGCGCGACCACCTTACGCGCCAGGTCTCGCGCCTTCGTCGCAACAATGGCCAGGATTACGACAGTGATCGCGGTACCTGTGGACATGGCGATCACGGAAAGCGTGCCATGCCAGATCAACCCCATCATGGCGGCGATAATCAGCACAAACAGTGCTCCGCTGCACGGGCGCATCCCGATGGCCAGAACCACGCCAGCCGCCGCATGCCGGCTTCCGGCTGTATCGATCTCGGCTGCGCTGGGCATATGCCGGCAGCCGCAACCTGCCCCGTCCCCGTGACCGTGTCCGGCATGGTCGTGGCCGACATGGTCGTGGCCGACTTCGCCGGTTTCGCGCCGGAACTGGCGAATACTCTCGTACAAGGCACGTGAAGCGCGTACCAGCAAGTAGATTCCGACGATCGCCAGCATGGTGAAACTGACTCGCGTAGCCCACAGGGTTGCCGTATCTGTCTCCACCGGCAGCCAACCAGCCAGTCCAATCGGGGCGTAAATCATCAACAAGGCCGTCATGCCCTGGAGAAACGCTGCTGCGGTGCCCATGGCGATACCGCGATTCAGCCGGCTCCGGTGGGTCAACAGGTAGGTCGTCAACACGACTTTCCCGTGCCCAGGTCCTGCAGCATGCAAGACACCATATAGAAAGCTCATCAGCACCAGGGCCCAGCCGACGCTATGCTGGCCACGCAGAGATCCCAGCTCCTGCGACAGTTGCAGGAGGTATTCCTGCTGCTTTGTCCAAACCCATGTTGCGGTTTGATCCCAGATTGAAGCTGCCAGCACGGTGACGGCGTGACGGTCACCCAGGGACTGATCGGCGTCGAGAGGCTCGCCCGGCAGCATCGTTGTCGCGTGTAGATCCGCCGTGCATGCGACGGCACACAGCCATGCGAGAAAGACTGCCACGTTGCAACTCTGGCGCATCATATGCATCGGACTGCCACTTTTTTCGACGAACTGAATGCCGAGGTCATCGCTTACGCTTTCACAGGTGCCAGACGGGTAATTGTCGAATGAATATTGTAATGTTATAACATAACGAAACCGACACAGTATAGCATATCGAGATACGTTGTCAAGCACAAGATTACATATTCCGTCAAATAGGCTGCTCGTGGAGACACGTTCGTGCCGGCAAGGCGACAAGTACCGTCAAGTGCCAACAAGTGTCGGCTTGACACGAAAAACGCCCGCTTTTACGCGGGCGTTTGTGAGATTTGATGTCTTTAAGTGCCGGGCGTTGCTGGCGGTGGCATCATTCCCATTCAATGGTGCCGGGCGGCTTGGAACTGAGGTCGTAGACTACGCGGTTCACGCCCCTTACTTCGTTTATGATGCGGTTCGACACGTGGGCCAGGAAGTCGGTGGGCAGGCGCGCCCAGTCGGCCGTCATGAAGTCCAGTGTGGTCACCGCCCTGAGGGCGATGACGCGCTCATAGGTGCGGGCGTCGCCCATGACGCCGACGGTCTTGACCGGAAGCAGCACGGCCAGCGCCTGGGAGACTTCGTTGTACAGGCCCACCGCGCGCAGTTCGTCGATGAAAATCTTGTCCGCGTCCTGCAGCATGGCCACCCGTTCCCGGGTCACTTCTCCCAGCACGCGGATGCCCAGGCCCGGTCCCGGGAAGGGATGCCGGTCGATGATCTCGTCCGGCAGGCCAAGCTCCCGGCCCACAGTGCGGACCTCGTCCTTGAAAAGGTTGCGAACCGGCTCCAGCAGTTCCAGTTCCAGGTCGTCCGGCAGTCCGCCCACGTTGTGGTGGGTCTTGATGACGCTGGCCGGCCCCTTCACGGAAGCGCTTTCGATGACGTCGGGGTAGAGCGTGCCCTGGGCCAGGATGTGCACGCCGCGCAGCGAGGTCAGTTCGCTTTCGAGCACCCGAATGAACTCGTCGCCGATGATCTTGCGCTTCTGTTCCGGTTCTTCCACGCCTTTCAACCGGTCGAGGAACCGGTCCGAGGCGTCCACGAAGCGGAAGCGGGCGTTGATGGTGCGGCGGTAGGTCTCCTCGACCTGTCTGGCCTCGTCCTTCCGGAGCATACCCGTGTCTACGAAGACGCAGGTCAGGCGGTCTCCGATGGCCCGCCCGATCAGCGCCGCCACGACCGAGGAATCCACACCGCCGCTGGCGAAGCAGGCCACACGGCGCTCGCCCACGGTCTCCCGGATGGAGGCAAGGGCCTCGTCGATGAAGGTCCGCGGCGTCCAGCTGCCCTCGCAGCCGCAAATGGCGAATACGAAATTTCCGAGGATCTCGCGGCCATGGACCGTGTGCACCACTTCCGGGTGGAACTGCACGCCGTAGATCCGGCGTTCCGGCTGGCCGACGGCGGCGATGTGCCCGTTGTCGGACCGGGCGATGACGTCGAAATCCGGCGGCGGCGCCTTGAGCTCGTCGCCGTGACTCATCCAGACCGTCATGCGTTCGGGCAGATCGCGGAACAGGGGCGTGCCGCCCGTCGTCTTGATCCCCGCATTGCCGTATTCGCGGGTACCGGCGTGGGCGACCTCGCCTTCGTGGTAATGCCCCATCAGCTGCAGGCCGTAGCAGATCCCCAGGATCGGCTTGCCCGTCTCGAATATGGCCGGATCGGGATGAGGCGCGTCTTCCCCGTATACGCTGGCCGGACCGCCCGAAAGGACGATGCCGGTGACGTTGCGCGCCGAGAGTTCGGATGCCGGCGTATCGTAGGGCAGCACCTCGCAGTAGACGTGGCTCTCCCGTATGCGCCGCGCGATGAGCTGCGTGTATTGCGCGCCGAAATCGAGAATGGCAATCCAGTTCGAGTCAGCCATTTATGGGGTTTCGGAGGTAAGTAAGATGGGCGACAAAGTCAAAAAAACAGAGTTGATAATATAGCCGGTTCATTTCGTTTCGTCCAGCGTGGAAAGTATACCTTCAAGCGCGTCTTCACCTGAAGCCAACCGGAGCGCGATATCCAGGACGACCAGGTGGTTGACGATGGCGTGCTGTGGGATCCGGACGGCGTCTTTTTCCGTGGTGACGATGCATTCCGCGCCGGATTCTTCGGCCAGGGACAACGCCCGGTCCAGGTCGTGCGGGGTGAAGGGATGGTGATCCCGGTACGCCAGGACCCGGGTCACGCGTCCCCCGGCGTCCGTGATCGTCTGCACGAAGGAAGCCGGGTTCGCGATCGCGCAGAGGACGAGCACTTCGCGGCCGGCCAGCCAGTCCACGGGCAGCGATGTGCCGTCGGTCACCGGAAGCGTCCCGTCGTCTACCGGCATCGTCCGGCCGGCCAATGGCAGTTTGTCGCCGTCCGATGGCAGCGTCGTGCCGTCACCCAGCCTTCGCAGGCCTACGGGTTCGTAGACGGCTTCGATCAACGCCAGGTGGGGGAACTCGCCTTTGATATGCGCCGTGTCGACCGCCGAGGAACGGGCCTGGTCCGTCCGCGTCAGCATCAGTGCGTGAGCGCGCCGGAGCGAGGCAACCGGTTCGCGATAGGGTCCGGCGGGGAGCAAGCGCACCAGGTTGGCCCCCGGCCCGATCCGGCTGGTGGCGTCATGCACCACGATGTCCACCGCGCGGGCCGTGCTCCGGTGCTGGAATCCGTCGTCCAGCAGCAGCACGTCCGCACCGTATTGGTCGATGGCCATTCGTCCCGCCGTGGTGCGGCTCGGGCCGACGATCACCGGCACATCGGGAAGGGTCGAGACCAGGAAGGCCGGTTCGTCGCCTACTACCTGCCAGGCTGCGCCGGGTTCGGCCGGGCGTGTCGCGCTGGTCTTTCTCCCATAGCCACGGCTCAGCACGGCGGGCCGGTAGCCGGCGTCCCGCAGGCGGTGGGCAAGGTACCTGACCACGGGCGTCTTCCCCGCGCCGCCCGCGGTCAGTGCGCCCACGCTGATCACCGGGACCGGCAGTTGGTCGGAGGTCAGCAGTTTCTTGTCGTACAGCCCGTTGCGTAACCGGACCGCCAGGCCCATCAGCAGGGACGCGGGCAGCAGCGCGACGCGCAGGAATCGAATGGCCGGTGCGCGTTCGCCGGGGTCCATCAGCCGGGTAATGAACGGCGTGCGATGCGGGAAGTGCCACGGTCCGGATCCCTCCGGGGCCGCCTTCAGGATCCGCCGGTCGATCAGGTCCAGGGTGCGGTCCACGGCCTTCGCGGACTCGAGCACGGCTTGCCGGGCGGCCTTGCCGGCCTGTGCACGCTTGCCGGGGTCATCCAGCAGTTCGAGCCACTGCCGGGCGAGCCCGTCGCCGTCGTGCACAACCATGCCGCCCCCGGTTCGCAGCAGGGCCGCGGCGCTTGCCCGGACGTTCTCGGTGTGGGGACCGAAGAGGACCGGTATGCCACAGGTCGCGGGCTCGAGCAGGTTGTGGCCGCCGAGGGGAACCAGCGTGGCGCCGACGAAGGCCATGTCTGCGGCGGCGTACATGACCGCCAGTTCGCCCATGGTGTCCAGAATGATCACGTCGAACTGCCCGGGTTCCGGGCTGGCCGGACTGCCTGAACCTCCTTGCTGCGTCCTGTGTATGAACCTTAATCCCGCGCCCCGCAGCATCTCCTCTACCTCGGGTATGCGCTGAAGGTGCCGGGGCGCCCAGATCATTTTCAACTCGGGATGCCGTTCCCGTACGCGTACGAAGGCCTCCAGCACGGCGCGTTCCTCTTCCACGGGCCGGGGGCATCCCGCCATGACGACCGGCACGGACGCGGACAGGCCGAGTTCACGGCGCAGCGCTTCCCGCCCGGGGCCCTTCTGTTCGGCAGCCAGGTCGAACTTGACATTTCCGGTCACCCGCACCCGGTCCGGGGCCGCACCGTAGGCAATGAACCGTTCTCCGTCGAGTGCATGCTGGACGCCCACGACGGCCAGCCCCCGCAACATGGACCTGAACAGCGGTTTCACGAAACGGTTTCGCGCGAGACTGCGATCCGACATGCGGCCGTTGACCAGGGCCACCGGGCAACCGTGGGCGGCGGCCACACCGAGCATGCCGGGCCAGAGTTCTCCTTCGAGCAGCACCAGCGCGCGGGGGCGTACCCGATTGAATACCCGGTGGACGATGAAGGGCGCGTCGAGGGGCGCCAGTCCGGCGTACCGGGCTTGGGGTACGTGCTTCCTGACATAGGCCAGGCCGGTTTCGGTCATCGTGGTGGCCAGCACCTGGAATCGGGGATGGCGTTTCGCGAATCCTTCGATCACGGCCGCCAGGCCGGTGGCCTCGCCCACGGACGCGCAGTGGAACCAGACGACCGGCCGGTTTTCCCCGTCGGGGACGAGGGGCAGCCGGCCAAGCCGCTGGTGGATCCCGTACCGGTTCAGGACGGACAGGCAGGCCAGGACCGGCGAGAGCAGCACGGTCAGCGCGGAATATAGAATGGTATAGGCAAAGACCATATCGGAACCTGCCGTAATGTCGGGAATCCGCAGCAATGTCAGGAGTCTGCAGCAATATCGGGATCTGCCGCAATGTCACGAATCCGCCCGGCTATTCAGGACGCATCCAGACTCTGTCCGGCGATTTCGCGTGCTTCCAACAGGCGTCGCTGGAGTTCGGTCCGGTAGGGTTCGAGACGCTCGATGGGCGCGTCTCCGGGCACTTCCAGCGGTTCTCCGAAGGCGATCGCCGCCGTGGAAAAGGGACGGGGAATCATGAAACGGTCCCAGCTAGAAAGCTCCCAGGGCTTGCGCGACGCAACCGCGAAGGGCACGATGGGAAGACCGGACCGGCCGGCGATGATCAGCGTACCCGGCTTAACCTCGAGACGGGGCCCCCGGGGGCCGTCCACGGTCACCCCCAGGTCGTCGCCGGCCGCGCCGGCCGCCGCCATGCGGAACAGGGCGCGCGTGCCACCTCGGGTAGAAGATCCGCGTATGGTCCCGTATCCCATGCACTCGATTGCCCGGGCAATCCACTCGCCGTCCCGGTGCTGGCTGACCAGTACCCGTATCCCCTGCCGGCGAAAGGCATAGGTGGCCACCAGCAGACCCTCGTGCCAGAAGGCGTAAAGCACCTTCCCGCCGCCTTCCCGCGCTTGTTCAAGATGCTCTGCTCCGATCCTGCGGATGGAAAGGGTCCTTCCAAGTAGGCCGATGGTCCCGGCACTTAGTTTTCCAATCAGGGTGTATACGGAGCCATCAATGCCCGTCATCGGCAGTCCCTTCCCCGCGCGGTCCGTTTTCCCGATCATTCGTTTGATGCTCGCCCGTGCCTTCCGCCGCGTCCATTTGGTGCTCGCCCGTACCACCCGCCATGTCCATGTGGCGCCCGCCCGTGCCACCCACCATGTCCATTTGGTTCCCGCCCGTGCCACCCGCCATGTTCAGGGCCAGATCGGCGACGCGCGATGATGCGCCCGGCGTACCCAGGCGGGTCCGTACTTCCCGGAGTTCCTGCGCCATGGCCTGGCGCTTTTCCGGGTTCTTCAGCAGATCCAGGACCATGGGTGACAGCGTTTCCGGGTTGACGGCGTCCTGGAGGAATTCCGGTGCGATGCGCTGGCCCGCCACCACGTTTACCAGGCCGATGTCCGGTATACTGACCAGGCGCCGGGCGATCCACCAGGACAGGCGGGACATGCGGTACAGGACCAGCAGGGGCGTGCCGAAGCAGGCGGACTCCAGGGTTGCCGTTCCCGACGTGACGAGCAACAGGTCGGCGTGGCGCATGACCTCATAGGTGCTCCCTTCCACCACGGGCACCTTCTTTGCGTCTTCTTCCAGCGCCGCATTCGCCGCGAGACACGCCGCCAGGTCGGTCCGGGAGACCGTTGGCGCCAGTCCGATGACCCCCTGGGTACCGGGCAGTTTCTTCCGGACGGTCTTCAGCGTGCCCGCCATCGCCGGCAGCATGCGTTCCACTTCCATGATTCGGCTGCCCGGCAGCATCCCTATGATCGGCCGGTCGGGATCGAGGCCCGCGGCTTCGCAGAATTCAGCCCTGGATTGTCGGCTCTCGAGCACCTCCAGCAGAGGGTGTCCGACGAAGACGACCTTTCCCCCGGCTTGCTCGTACAGTTCCACTTCGAATGGAAAGACAACGGCCATGCTGTCGACGTTCCGGACGATGGCGTGGATCCGCCGCGGCCTCCAGGCCCAGACCTGGGGACTGATATAGTAGAGGACCGGTATGCCTCGCTTTCGTGCCTTGCGGGCGAGGCGGAGATTGAAGTCGGGATAGTCGATGAGGATGACCAGGTCTGGACGCCGCGATTCGAGCAGGCCGTCCAGCCGCCGCAGCGCCCGGCGAATGAAGGGCAGATGCCGGACGACCTCGGTGATGCCCATGACTGAGAACCGCTCGATAGGGTAGATCAAATCGCAACCGGCCCGTTCCATGCGGTCCCCGCCGACGCCGAATACGTCCATATCCGGGTGCCTGGCCTTGAGCGCGGCCACGACACCCGCACCATGCATTTCGCCCGAAGCTTCACCGGCGATGATCATGATCCGCAATGGTCCTGTCTCCTTCATACTGAATCCGCGCGGCCGGTCCCGCGGTGGATGCGATCGCCCCCGCCTTGAGCGCGGTCGGCAATACGGTGGTTCCGGCCGACTCAGCGGTGGATGCGTCCAGCCTGCCTTGAGCGCGTCCGACCCTGCAATGGATGTGACCGGTCATGCCTTGAGCGCAGCCGATCATGGCGTGCCAACCTTGCATTACGATCACCGGAACGGGGAGTCTAAATTCCAAAATACACTTTGAGGACGCAACCTCGGAGTATATTTTGAAGTCTTAACCGTTGAAGTAGTCTTTATCAAAAACAGGAGATCGGAAAAGCATGGCTGATTCCTCGTCAGGACGCACCGTTGTTTTCGTCTCGTTAACCGGTGACGAGCAGGTGAAGGCGTACGACCAGGACCGGGAGACGGGCGCTCTGACGCTTCGGTCCACCAGTGACGCCCACGGTCCGTCCGGGGCGCTGTGCCTGCATCCGGCGGGCAACCTCATGTACAACGCCCACGTGGAATCCACCACGCTGGCTTCCTACCTACTGGACACGGGTTCCGGGGAACTCTCCCTCATTAACAAGGTAGATACGGGCATCGGGATCCCCGCACACCTCGTCACGGACCGGCGCGGCCGTTTTCTGCTGACCGTCTACTACGGGGGCGGCGGCATCACCGTGCACCGGCTGGGCGGGGACGGCGCGATCGGCGAGCTCGTCCAGTACATCGACACGGGCGAAAAGGCCCACGCCGTCTACCTGGCGGTCGAGGACCGGTACGTGATCGTCCCCCACGTCTGTCCCACCAACAAGACCAACCAGTTCCGATTCGACGCGGAAGCGGGGCAGCTGACCCCCAATGAACCCGCGGTCCTGGATCCCCCGGACGAAAACACGGGTCCGCGGCACATCTGCTTCCGACCCGGGGGCGACGTGGCCTACATCGTCAACGAACAGGGCAACACGGTGACGGCGCATAACTTCGACGCGGATAGCGGAACCCTCGAGATCTTCCAGAACGTTTCGACCCTGCCCGACGACTGGGAGGAGGGCGGATTCACCGCGCACGTGGAGGTGCACCGGAACGGGAAGTGGGCCTATGCCTCCAACCGGGGGCACGACAGTATCGTGGGCTTCAACGTGGCGGCCGACGGCGCGCTGAGCGACTTCGGACACGTTTCGGTTCCGGCCAGTCCGCGGTCCTTCAACGTCGATCCGGACGGACGGTTCCTCTACTGTGCCGGCGAGGCGGCCGGGGTGATGACGGCCTACAGCGTGAACCAGTCAGACGGCACCCTGCATCCGTTACGGGATTATACTGTAGGAGACAAGCCATTCTGGGTGATGGCGACGACCCTGGACAGAGCGTATGAGCGACAATCAGAAAAACGGCGAAGAGCCTAAGGGCCTGGTGGGCATGTTCACGGAAGAACGGCAACGTGAGCAGCACGGCACCATGGACCGCAAGATCGAGAAGAAGCGCTTCACCCCGCGCCGGATCGCCTTAGGCGGCCTGGCCGTCGCGGTGATCGCCTTCGGGGCCTACGCGCTTCTCAGCGTCAACCCGTCCTCGCTGAACGTGGACGCCGAGAAGCTGACCCTGGCCCAGGTGACCCACGGTCCCTTCCTCGAATACATCGTGGAGCAGGGCGAGGTGATGCCCCTGAGGACGATCTACCTGGATGCGGTGGAAGGCGGACGGGTAGAGGAAGTGTATGTCCTGGAAGGTTCGCAGATCGAGGAGGGCACGCCCATCCTGCGCCTTTCCAACGCCACGCTCCAGCTCAGCGTCATGCAACGGGAGGCCGATCTGTTCCGCGAAGTGAACCGGCTCAGGGAGACGCGGGTCACCATGGAGCAGCGGCGGCTGAACCTGCGCGCCACGCTGGTCGAACTGGACTACAGGGTGCGGCAGGCCGAGAGGGAGCACGCGCGGCAGGACGAGATGTTCAAGGCGGACCTGACCTCGCGCAAGGAATACGACGAGGCCAGGGACAATCTCGAATACCTGACGCGCAACCGGGACGTAACCGTCGAGACGCTACGCCAGGATTCGCTCTACCAGACGATCCAGATCCAGCAGCTGGAGGAGTCGATCGACCGGCTGCGCCTGAACCTGGAACTCATCAAGCAGAACCAGGAGAACCTGACGATCCGCGCGCCGATAACGGGACTGTTGTCCTCGCTCATCGCCGAGGTGGGCGAGTCGAAGCCCGGCGGGGAACGGCTCGGGCAGATCGACGTGGAGGACGAGTTCAAGGTGCGGGCGGCCATCGACGAGCATTACATCGCCCGCATCCGGACGGGCCAGACCGGTTCCTTCGATTTTGCGGGCGGCACCTACGACCTGGTGATCGACCGGGTGTATCCCGAGGTGATCGAAGGCCAGTTCGAGGCGGACATGGTGTTCCCCGAAGGCATGCCCGACGGGCTTCGCCGCGGCCAGACCCTGCAGGTGCGGGTCGCGCTGGGCGAGCTGGTCGACGCCATGCAGGTGCCCCGGGGCGGTTTCTATCAGAAGACGGGCGGGCGCTGGATCTACGTGCTGGATCCCGCGGGCGAGTTCGCCGTGCGGCGGCAGATCCGCCTCGGTCGGCAGAACAGCCAGTATTTCGAGGTGCTCGAAGGACTCGAAGAGGGAGAGACGGTCATCACCTCCATGTACGACAACTTCGGTGACATGGAAAGGCTGGTATTGCAGTAGTCATCACATCACGGGAGCATACCATGATCAGGACAGAAAACCTCAAGAAGCTCTACACGACCGAAGAAGTGGAGACGTCGGCCTTGAACGACGTGAGCATGGCCGTGGATCAGGGAGAATTCGTGGCGGTCATGGGTCCTTCGGGCTGCGGCAAGTCCACCCTGCTCAACATCCTAGGACTCCTCGACAACCCATCGGGCGGGGAGTATTATTTCCTCGAACAGGAAGTGTCCCGCCACTCCGAGCGGCAACGGGCCAACCTGCGCAAGAACAACATCGGCTTCGTCTTCCAGAGCTTCAACCTGATCGACGAACTCACCGTGTACGAGAACATCGAACTGCCGCTGATCTACCTGGGCACCTCGAAGCAGGAACGTAAGCAGCGAGTGGACGCGGCGATGGAACACATGCAGATCCCGCACCGCCGGAACCATTTCCCGCAGCAGCTCTCCGGCGGCCAGCAGCAGCGCGTGGCCGTGGCGCGGGCGGTCATCGGCAATCCCAAGCTGATCCTGGCCGATGAACCGACGGGTAACCTGGACTCGGCCAACGGCGCCGAGGTGATGGAACTCCTGACCGGCCTCAACCAGGCGGGCACGACCATCATCATGGTGACCCACGACCAGGCGCTGGCCGACCACGCCCACCGGACCATCCGGCTCTTCGACGGACGGATTGTGCAGGAGGCTGCGGCGTAGTAGGGGGTTGGAACAGGGATTCGGTGAGGTAGCGTTTCGGAAACTCGGTAAGTACGCGTGCCAAGATCTACCGCGTCGTCAACCAGTCCCAGAAGCCGGTGGATTCCTGCTCATCGGCCGATTCCAGAACTTCTTCCGAGATATACAGGGTCGGCATCAGGTTCAGCATCTGGTTGCCCCGCCACGCCTTGTATCCCCAGTTGTTGGTCTCCAGCGCGGCGCCGCGCACGTAGGGCCGCCACATCTCGTTGATCAGGGTGTACCAGAGGAAAACGCCGCCCACGTCACGGACGAGGATCTCCTCCGCTTCCTGATATAGCACGGTGCGCCGGTCCGGGTCTCCCACCAGGACATTCGCCCGTAGCACCAAGTCTTCGAAGCGCTTATTATACCACGGATGCCTGCCGTTCGACAGCCACAGCGTGAGCTGATTGCTCGCGTCGACGTAATCGTAACGGTATGGAATGAGCGCCAGGGTGATCTCCCGGGCATTCATCGCCTCCGTAAACACCTTCCGCTCCACGTTTTGTACACCGATTTCGACATTCAGGTTCTGCTTCAGCATGGCCTGGACCGCTTCGGCCGCCGTGTTAATCACGATGGGTTCCCCCCGCAACCACATGCTTACTGCTGGGAATCCCCTGCCGTCCGGGTAACCGGCTTCAGCCAGGAGCCCGCGAGCCAGATCCGGATCGTACCGTTGTATGGAGGCCAGCGCTTCCGTGTTGGCCGCGGGAAACCCCGGCTGCAGCATGGACGACGCCGGCAGCGCGATATCACGCAGGGCGGAATTCATGAGCGAAGCCTGGTCGACGGCGTGGCTGAAGGCCTGGCGGACCCTCAAGTCGTTAAAGGGAGGATTGTGGGTGTCCAGCATCAGGTAATAGGTCTGAAAATCCACGTAGGTGTTCAGGTCGTCCTTCAACGAAGGGATGGACTTGACCCGGTTGATCTCGGCCTGGTTGCTCAGCACGATGTAGTCGACTTCGCCGGCCTCGTAGGCGGCAAGGTAGGGCGGCTGCGCGGCGGCGTTGAAGAGCTGCGCCGTGATACGTTCCAGGTAGGGTTTGTTGGGGCCCCGGTACGTGGGACTCGGTTCGAGGACGATGTGGCCGTTGATCGTCCATTCTTTGAGCCGGAACGGACCGTTGCCCATGTGGGTCTCCGGACGGGTCGACCAGGCCGGCCCGTATTTCTCGAAAAGATGGGTGGGGGTCACCCAGCTGTAGTTGAGCAGCTCCGGCGCGTAGGGCGTCGGCTGGGTCGTGGTGATGGCGATCGTGTGGCGGTCCAGCGCTTCGACGCCCAGGGAATCCAGGGGCATGCGGCCGGATACGACTTCGCCCCAGTTCCTGATGGGCCGGTAGTACCATTCGAAGTCGAACCCGGTCTTCGGGTCGGCCCAGCGCAGGAACGAAGCCTCGTAGTCATAGGCCGTGACGGGCCGGCCGTCGCCGAAGATAAGGTCCTTTTGCAGATGGAAAACCCAGGTGTGGCCGTCTTCGGTCACTTCCCAGAGTGTCGCCGCGGCGGGGAGCAGGTTGAAATCCCGGTCGACGCGGGTCAGCGGCTCGTTGGTCAACGCGAAGCCGAAGATCTTCTGGTACGAGGAGGTGGCCCGGTCCATGAACCGGTTGTTCAACTCGAAGGTGCGCAGGTGCTGGTATTCCGGCGGCGCGGCGTCCTGGGGAAGGGTGACGCCTATGGAGTTGACGTGCCGCGAAGCGTCGGACGATACGGTGGACTCGACGCGCCCGGTGGAGTCAGGCGATACGGTGGATTTCTCCGTGGCCAGGGCGACCGTGAGCACGAGAAAAGAAGCCGGGAGCAACAGGCAGATCTTCGATCGCATGACTACTCCGTTCATCCGTCATTCGGATGGCGCACCTCGACAGGCTTCTGGTAGAGCATGGCAAGGATCTCGGTGAACTGGAGCGGGCTGACCCCTACGCCGTCCACGCTTACCGTCCAGTGCAGGTGCGCGGCGGTCACCCGGCCCGTGGCCCCCGACAGTCCCAGCAACTGTCCCCGGGACACTTCGTCCCCAGTCTTTACGTACAGCCTGCTCATGTGCGAATACCCGGTGTGGATGCCCATGCCGTGTTCGATGAGGACGTGGTTGCCCGAATAGAACAGGTTCTGCGCCAGTTTGACCACGCCGGACTGGGCTGCGTACAGGGGCGTACCTTCGTAGGCCCGCAGGTCGAGGCCGCCGTGGTAGCTTCGAAGCTGTCCGTTGAACACTCTTCGAGTTCCGTACGGGCTGGTGATGGTTTTCTTCTCCACGGGATAACGAAATGTATCTTCCATCATCAAGGTATCCCGAACCGCCTCGTACGCCGCGGCGATGATCTTCTGCTCCCGTGCTATGCGCCGGAAGTCCGTGACCGAGGGCGTTACCCGGCTCTGCGGCACGCCGCGGATCTGCTCCGACCGATACGGACCGGCCACTACGTTGAAGGGCAGATCCCGTCCGTAGATCCGGTCGCTTTCGGTCCACTCCACGTGGATGGTATCCGGACCCGGCACCGCGCGATAGGGAATGCCGATCAGGGCAAATACAACACCGTCGGGGGAGGTCGGATGAGGGTACAGGCGATGGATCCGTGAACCGGTCGAAACGGTCAGATCAGCCAAGCGACCGGGTTCCTCGCCAGGACCGGCCGGGATGCACTCAAGCAACAAGGTGTGGCCGTTCGCCACCCGCTCATCGGAAAGGCGAAGCGAGAAAGCCCGCTCTCCCAGGTAGTTCCGTGGTGCGTGGAAGAAGGTCTCGCCACCCAGGCAGACGGCAGTCAGAATCAGGGTAAGCACAAGATTCATGGAAGAGGGCTGGAATCCGGGTCGATCCGGGTTTACACAGGGACCAGTCCGGGTGATTACTCAGGTCTCGGCGGCGCCCCCGACCTGAGCGATACCACCGGTCTGGGCGATATCACCGATCCACATTATATGTAATCAGTATACCCCATATGCGATGCCCGGAACAGTTATTTGAACCGGCTTATCTGTTTGTCGTGCGGGATCGACGAACCGGCGTACCAACCGAGGGATTTCGGCGGGCAATCATCGCCTCCGGGGATGCTACCTTGGAGGCGAATCCGGGATGCCGCGGCTGACCAGGACTTCGTAATCCCCGTCCGGCGGCACGCGCCGGGCGAACGTCGGAGAACCACCCGGGTCGGCCCAGTCTCGGAGGATGCCCCGAACCGCACCGGTGGTCCGGTCCAGCATGATCGCGGCGGCAGGCCCTTCTCCACTTCGATCCATCATTTTCAACCCTTCCGGTCCTGATATCGCGATCTGATGCAATCGATCGAGCCAGTCCGGCCGGACTGGTAGCACGAACGCGAAAACGCTCCCGTCGGCATCCGCGATTTCCGCCGCGCCGAAGGACAGTGCGAACAGCGTGCTCCCCGTTTCGTCTTCACCGGTGAGCCGATAGGGACCGCCGGTCTCCGGCAGGACGGGCGGGGCGTCGACCGCGAAGGCGGGATGGAGGGTCAGTTCGCCCAGGTCGTTTACTTCGCCCCATAGCAGCAGGTTGGTCGCTGAAGCAGCGCGCGCCGCCGGAACGGGCGTATCCTCGGACCGCCGGTATATCAGTGCCTTGGTGAAGTGGAAGTCACTGATCCAGTCGGGGCTGCAATAACTCATCAGATCGAAGTTCTGCGGCGACACCAGCGATCCCGACAGGACGTCGTAACCCCATGCGCCGGTCGTCCCGTCGAAATAAGGGTAGTCGGGATCCACCCCGGACGGACCGCCGCAGGGCGCGTGCCCCAGGTTCATATTGTGTCCGAGTTCATGGGCAATGATGTTTCCGTTCAGCGCCGACACGCCGTATTTTCCGGGGATGGCGGCGACGCCCACGCGTTCGCTGGCCGGGATGATGCCCATATAGTGACCCTGGGCGCCGTCCAGGATGCGGACCACGTAGACCTCGACCAGGATCGATATGGTGTTCTTCGCCTCGGACTTGATCGAGGTCCATACGGGTTCGCGCACGTTCAGACGCAAGTCACCGACCGGCAGCGTCTCCCGGGTCATCCTGAACAGTTCGTCATCGGACGACAGTCCCGCGGCGTAGTCCGCGAACGCCCGGTCCGGATCCGGCGACCACAGAAACGGGACCAGGGTAAGATCCAGGGGCGGCACCTCCGTCACCTCAATGGCCAGTCGGCCGGCAGGCGGCAGGCGGCGACCGGCAGGCGGCAGGCCGTGTCCGTCAGGCGGCAGGCGGCGACCGGCGTCCGAAACGGAATCCGGCATTCCGCCGGGGTCGATTTCGATCACCATTTCAAGGCCCGGCCGAACGACTTCCGCCGGTATCGCGGCATTGGATGACGCCGCGAGGTCGCCTTCCTCCGGACGGTCCGGCAAAGGTTCGTCTCGGCCCGGAATGTCGACCGTGTGTACCGGGCGATCGTTCCGGTAGAACGTGGCGCGTACCGGCGGCCGCCTTGCGTCGGCCACGCCGCCGTTCGTCAAGAAGACCCGCAGGAGTGCGGGTTTGCCGGCAACCAGGGGCACCGGGTTTTCGAGGGACTGCACCGCCTGCGTGAGGTACGCGGACGCGACGCGCGCGACGGGGTCGCCGCAGTTGGGAACGCGCCTTTCGTCTATTTCCAGTAACCACGTCTGGGTCTCGTCGTCCATGGCCGCGCAAAGTTCCGTGCCGGCCAGCAGCAGGGAGGCCAGGTCCAGGTTGAGCAACGCGTGCGGCAGCGGCCCCGACAGCGCGGCGTTGCCGGAAAGGCTCAGCGTCCTGAGCTTCCCGAGCGCGCCCAGTTCGGGCGGGACCGACCCGCTCAGCAGGTTCGACGCCAGGCTCAGTGTGACGAGGTTTTCCAGTCGTCCCAGTTCGGGTGGAACAGGGCCCGTCAGCCCGTTGGTGGAAAGGTCCAGTTCCTTGAGGTTTTCCAGTCTTCCCAGTGCGAGTGGAACGGGACCGGTAAACTCGTTGTCGGAGAGATCCAGGTCCTCGAGGCTTGTCAAACGGCCCAGCTCCGACGGAACGGGGCCCGTCAACTCGTTGGTTGAGAGGTTCACGTACTCAAGGTTTGCCAGGCGACCCAGCTCGGGTGGGACCTGGCCCGTCAGCCCGTTGTTGCGGAGGTTGAGGATGGAGAGGCTTGCCAGTCGTCCCAGTTCGGGTGGAATAGGACCGGTAAACTGGTTGGAAGAGAGCGTCAGTCGCCCGAGGCTGCGGAGGTTCCCCAGTTCCGGTGGCACGGGTCCGTGGAACCGGTTGAGCCCGAGGTCGAGGACGGAGACCCGGCCGAGTCGTCCCAGTTCGGATGGAATGGACCCGGTCATCCTGTTGGCGGAGAGGTCGAGGACGGTGAGGTTTTGCAGCCGTCCCAGTTCAGGCGGAATGGGCCCCGTCAACAGGTTCACCGAGAGATCCAACGTGGCGAGTCGATCGAGACGCGCGAGTTCGGGCGGTATGGGCCCGGTCAGGCCGTTGCCGATAAGACGCAACGTTTCCAGCCGGTCCATCAGCGCCAGTTCCGGAGGCAGCCTCCCTTTTAGGTTATTGTAACCCAGGTCGATGGAGGTCACGTGTCCTTCGTCATCGGTCTCGATACCGTGCCAGTCCCGCAGCGGCGCTTCGCTGAGCCAGTTGGAGGCCGCCTGCCAGTTCGCGCCGCCCGCTTCGCCGTATAGCGCGGTCAATGCCACCCGATCGGGCGTGATGGCGGTGGGACAGTTGTCGACCCGTATGTCCCCGACGGTGGCCAGCCAGGCCTGGTAATCGGGGTCCGGCGGCGCGCAAAGACCCGTTCCGCCCAACTTGAGGACCGTCAGACCCAGACCGACGAGCGACGCGGGCAGCGGTCCCGTCAGACCGGAGTTGTTCGACAGGTCCAGTGCGTTTAGCGATTGGAGATCTCCCAGCCGGGAGGGCAGCGTTCCCTTCAGGTTGTTGTCTTCCAGGTCCAGGTCCGTTACCTGGCCCTGATCATTGGTCACAACGCCGTGCCAGGCGCTCAATGGCGCACCGGTGAGCCAGTTGTCCCGTTCTGTCCAGTTCTCCCCGTCCGCCGCGTTGTACAACGCGATCAGTGCGCCTCGCTCCAGGTCCTCGCAATTATCCACTTCAACGTCGCCGATCGTGCCGAGCCAGGCCTGGAAATCCGCGTCCAGCGGCGCGCAAAGGAATGTCCTGTCAAGCCTCAGCGTTTCGAGGTTGTCGAGATGGGCCATGGCAAGGGGCAACGGTCCGTGCGAGAAGTTATTGTCCCTGGCTGCGAGTACCCTGAGCCCGGCGAGTCTTCCGATTTCGGGCGGTATGTCTCCCGTCAGCCGGTTGAAGGAAACCTCCAGCACCTCCAGCCCGGCAAGCCGTCCGATTTCTGGGGATATGCGCCCTGCCAGCTGATTGCGCGCGAGTGAGAGAGACCGGAGTCTTTCCAGCCGGAACAGTTCCGAAGGGATCGCGCCCGCCAGGCCGTTCCTGTCGAGCAGCAGTTCGACCACCCTTCCTTCGGCGTCCGTCGCGACTCCGTGCCACTCGTCCAGGGGCGCGTCGCTCGACCAGTTCGTGGCGAGCGTCCATTCCGGTCCGCCGGACCGGTTGAACAGCGCGACCAGTGCGGCGCGTTCCGGCGCGTCCGGTCCGAATCCCGAGACCGTGACTTCCACGCCTGCCGATACGTCCCCGGAAGAAGCGGTGATCCGGGCGTTGCCGTTCGACTGCGCCTCGAGGACGCCCGCCGCGTTCACCGAGACCACGACGGGATCGCTGCTTGCCCAGACGAGCCGCGCGTTCGCCACCGGGTGGCCGTTCCTGTCCTTCGCCGCGGCGTCCACCCGCAGCGCCCCGTCCGTCTTCGTCAGCGTCACGCTGGCAGGCGCGAGCTCGATGCGGGCGACCGCCTGCGATACCGTGACGGCGGCAGTCGCATGGAATTGCCCGGAAACGGCCGTGACGACCGCGGAACCGTTCTTCAGGGCCGTGACCAGGCCCTCGTCCGTCACGGTGGCCACTTCGGTGTTTCCGCTGGTCCAAGACACGGCGGCGTTCACGATCGCCCGATCGTTCCCGTCCCGGACCGACGCGGTGAGCTGCACGGCCGCGCCGATGGCGTCCAGCACGGCTTCGGTGGGCGATACCGCGATGCCGGCCGCCCGCGGCGGTTCCGTGGGACTTTCCCTGCCGCACGAAGGCAGGAGTAAGATCGAGAGGACGACGGGAACGAAAAGAAATCTCATGGCACGATTCATTGGCGAGACGCGTCGAGGATCATGCGTGTTACTGCGTTTTTGGATTGTTCCATTCTTAATATAGCCAATGTACACATAGCCAATGTACACCCGATCAAAGTACACTTCAGAAAAAAGTCGAATAGAAACCCGGTGGATTTCGACTATATTCAATGACAGGGCACGTCGGATCATCCGGTATGACCAGAATCATCAAATAGAATGCGCAAGCAGGAGGGTAGTTAGTGTGGGCACCACTTATGTCGATGTGACGATCCGCAATCCCGCGGAGCCGCGGCGTAGCTGGACAGGTGAGTTCATCGTCGATACCGGGGCGTTCGACTCGCTCGTGCCAGGGGGAACCCTCGAAGCGATTGGCCTTCAACCGAGGGGAAGTCGCGACTAGGTACTCGCGGACGGAAAACCGGTGACGTTGGAAGCAACGGTCGCCGAGATCGAGTTCGAAGGAGTGATCGTTGGCGGGACCATAGCCTATGGCCCGGAAGGGACGGAACCACTGCTCGGTGTGACCGCCCTGGAGTCCGGCGGATTCGAGATCGATCCTCGCAATGAAGGACTGAAGCGGCTCCCGGGCATCATGATGAAGCGTAATGCGACGCGCCGTCCAATCAACCCCAGCGGTACTCCGGCGGATTGAAGACGAAACCATGGAAGAAGCGCCGCCGCGCCGGGGTGAGACTGTTCAGGAAGCCCCTGTCGTACCGCCACTGTTCCGCGCACGCCAGCATCCACGGGTGTTCGTATCCGTAGTACAGGATGACCCTTTTCCCCCCGCGGCGCGTGAACGGACCGGCCGAATGCAATACCCCGTTGTGGAAGAGCACAGCCGTGCCGGGCCGCCCGCAAATCTGCGTCGCGCCAGGCATGCCGTTCTTCGCGTCCGGTTCGACCAGGGACTTGTGGCTGCCGGGAACGAGGTTCAGGTTGCCCTGATCGGGTTCGGACATGTCGCTCAGGTAATACCCTATCTTGAACTGCAACAACGGAACGTGCGGCCGGAAGTCACGGAATCCGTCCTGGATCCCGTCCGTATGCCAGCCCTGTCCGTGGTATTCCTCGGGTTCGATCTCGTAGAAGGCATCCGTGGAATGCAGGTGGGGCATCTCGTTGAACAGGCCGTGGACGTAGGCCATCATCGGCTCGTAGTCGAGCATGTCCAGAAAGAGCGGGTCTTCGGCCAGCAGGTGCATGACCCGCGCGTTGGCCCTGCCCAGCCGGTCGGCGAAGGCCGGTTCGTGCGCTCGTCTGAAACCGGGCTCGCGCCGGCGGGCAATCGTCCGCGCCAGCGCGGCGTTGAGTGAATCGACCAGCGCTGGAGGAAGGAAGCCCTCCAGCACCAGGTAACCGTTGGTGTCGAAGAGGAAGCGTTCGGCGTCCGTGGGATGGCCGGGCGTGGCGGGGGTTTTGGTCATTGACATGAACTATCCGGCGTTTGGACGGTGTATCTTCCAGGGCTAGCAGAACAGTTGCAGGTAGTTTGCGAGCACCGAGATAGTCGGTCTGGCATCTTTGTTAAGATAGGAAAATACACTAAAGTAATCAGGCGAGCTTTCAATTACCGGGAGGGAGTATCACAGCAAACGGACTTGCTCAAGCTGTTTCGAATTCTAGTGCGGAGAGGTTCAGGTTAGCAGAGCGTTTCGAAAGCTGAAGCAATTCCACGCCCACCACTTCGTTCGACTCGTTGTAGTCGAGTACGACCCCAGGTGAGACTTCCACAGACTCGACGATGTTAGAATCGTCGAGACGTAAATAAAGAGCGTCTGCATCTTTGTCTACTTGGAGTTTCATAGTCTCTTCCTCATTCCACGGTCGAAAAACACACTCACGACTCGCCAGGGATTTATCCGTGTGTTTACTGCCACACGCAACACACGGTCGTTCCGCTCCGAAATGCGTTTGTAGAACCGCTCTACTTCAATATCTTCTGGGTCATCTATACGTAAATCCGGTTCTGATACTGCTCTATCTATCCACTCCAAGTGGATTTTTCGTTCCTTTATAACACGAAGGGCGTGTGCAGTATATTCCATCTTAATTAATTCGGGTACTGCAATTTAAGAAGCCTGCTCTTCGCCATTTAGAACACCATAGGTATTATGAAGTATGATTGCTTAAATGTAAAGGCGATTTGTAGTCGGTTTTTTGGTTCAGTCTGTCAATAGGCCGCTTACTATAAAGACTAAAACATGATCTACGACGGACATGCCTATTGCTTTCCCGCTCCACGCGATATCGGTGGTTTCGACGACCCCGCCGAATTCCGGCGACATCTGCAGCTGTTCATGTCTCAGGCCCGTCAGCAACCGGTCTGGCGGCGCGATGACCGCGCTCCGGCCGACGCCACGGGACTTTACGATCCCGACCTATCCTGGCGATTCGAGGGCCTGCGGGACGCGGACTTCCGCACCGGAGATCACGGCCTGGTGGAGTGGACGGTAGATGGCGAGGATTATGTAAAGCAGGCTTTGCCGCCGTGGACGGAGGACTTCTCCTTCACCGCGGAGTTCCTGATAGCGGAAATGGACTACGCGGGCATCGACCGGGCCCTCCTGCACCGCACGCCGTACATGGGACTCGACGACAGGCACATCGCGGCATGCTGCCGGCGCTATCCGGGGCGGATACAGGGCCTGGCCCAGGTGCCCGAGTGGTGGATGCCCGACCGAACCGGCGACGCGATCGAGAAACTGGAACGGGCGATCGGCGTACACGGACTTTCGGGGCTTCAGTTCGCGCCCTTTCACCGGCCGCTCTACGACCTGTCGCCCGAATGGACCGGGCCCGATTTCGACCCGTTCTGGACGGTGGTGGCCGGGCTGGACATCCCGGTGTTTTTCACCCTCGGCGCGGTCGGATCACCTTCCGCGTACCTGGAAGAGTTACGTTCACTGCGAGCCTGGATGGACCGCTTTCCCGATGTCGATGTGATCGTGACCCACGGATTCCCCTGGCGGATGTTCGCCGACGGCGACCGGTTCAACATCCCCGATGAGATTTACGAAACCGCGCCCGTGGACCACCCGCGCTTCCACATCCAGATCCTCTTCGCCGTGTTCATGCAGTCGCGCTGGGACTACCCCATGCCCCAGATGCGTCCCGTCCTCGAAAGGATGGTCGAGCGATTCGGCGCCGACCGCATCCTCTGGGGTACGGACATCCCCATCGTACTGCTGCATTGGACCTACCGCCAGAGCCTCGATTACGTAAGGCGCTACTGCTCGTTCCTGGACGAGGATGAGATGGCGGCGATATTGGGCGGGAACATGGAGCGTATCATGGGGACGGGCAGGTCGGCTGGATAGGGACGAGGCGGCCCAGCGGTTGAGACCGGCTTGGCGGTTGAGACCGGCTTGGCGGTTGAAGCCGGCCTGTTGGAAGCGCCTGGCGGCTAGCCCGCACTTCGGCCCAAACGGCCGTCTTCCGCGGCGATCCATTCCGTATAGGGGCGCGGCATCGGGCCGGGCGGGCCCAGGCCGTGTTCCTCGCGCCAGCGCAGGAGCGGGTGATCGCGTTCCGCTTGCGGCAGGTCCACGCGCCGACCGCGTGCGCCCGACTCGAAAATCCCCATCAGAATCTCCAGCACATGGCGGCCGGCGTCCCCCGAACACTCGTGCGCACGGCCCTCATCGAGCGCCTGCACATACTCATCGGCGAACTGGTAGTCCTCCAGGGAAGCCGGTCCCGCCGGATCGTAGTGCTCCGGCACGATGGGAGCGAGCGGCTGCCACTCGGTATGGCCGGGGGCGAAGTGCGGCGTGGACAGAAACCACGGGGCGCCGCTTTTCCAGTAGAGCCTGCCCTCGGTGCCATAGATCTCGATCATATAGGCCGTTGAATCCATCTTCGGGAAGCGGTGCTGCAGGAGGACACCCGAAATTCCGCGTTCAAATGCAAGCGCCGCGGTCACGTGCTCACCGACAATGTAGCCCATGCCACTTGGCGAAGGCACCACATCCTCGGGGGTGATTTGGCGGCCATCGGTCAGGGCCACGGCCTGCACGCTTCGCACCGGGCCGGCAACGCCGAGCATGGCATTTAGCGAATGCGTGGCGATATTCATCAGGCCGTAGCCGCCGTAGTAGCCTTTGCCGCTGCCCTGCAGGTAGCGCAGGTCGCCGATCCGGCCCTCGGCAATCGCCGCTTTGACGGCTTGCAGCGCGCCGCCGGTGCGCCCCTGGTGATGCACGGCTACCTGGACGCCTTTCTCTGCGGCCTTGGCCAGCACCGCGTCGGCCTCGGCCAGGGTCGTGCAGATCGGCTTTTCGATATCGATGTGGACTCCGTGCTCCAGCACGCGCATGGCCAGCGGATAGTGGAACTCGGTACCCGTGGGAATGGCGACAATGTCCGGGGCCTCGGCCTCGATCATCCGGTCGAGATCGTCATATCGAGCTGCAACCCCCAGTTCGTCACCGAGGGTCGCCAATAGCTCGGGCACGAGATCGCATAGTGCCACAACCTCGGTGCGTGGATGCTGATGGTACGCGCGGCCCGCGGCCGTGCCCCGGCCGCGGCAGCCCAGAATAGCAACACGGTACTGTCGCATGGTGAATTCACCTTTCCTGCTACGGAACTCGAGAAAAGAAGGTGTTAAGGCTACTATGTTAAGGCTACTATGTTAAGGTTACTATAGAGATTAACCAGAGGATTCACACGCGGCATCGGATGAAATACCCGCTCTTCGGACAGTTGGAAAACAAAGTCGCCAGCATGGTCATTCGCCAGGCTCGGAAGAGGAACTATTCGTGAAGTGAAACGTTCCCCATTATAGGAACGATGACGCTTGTTCGACAGAAAGGAAAACTCATGCGATACCTGGTTGCGGCGGTATGGATCTCCGTCTCCCTCCTCGCCTGTGAAGACCGCGATCCTATTGTTGGACCAGACAACAATGGCGAAGAGCAGCCGGCCGAGGAGGAGCAACCGGCCGAGGAGGAGCAACCGGTCGGGGAGGAGCCGCCGGTCGGGGAGGAGCAGCCGGTCGAGGAGGAGCAACCGGTCGAGGAGGAGCCTCCGGTCGAGGAGGAGCAGCGGACCGAGGATGGCGACCGTGCCCGGTTAATGGAGATGCGGCGGGAAATCGACGCGCTCATTGGCGACGCCGAGGGCGCGTCAATCGCCGATTGTCGCTACGCGGGCCTGGGTTCCAAGCCCTGCGGCGGTCCATGGGAGTACATCGTTTACTCCGTCGCGTCAACAGATTCTACGGCGCTTGTCGAACGGCTGACAGCGTATGACGCCTTTGAAGACGAGATGAATGCGCTTTATGGATACATTTCCGACTGCTCGATTCCCAACGAGCCGGCTTTGGTGTTTAGAGATGGACGGTGCGGTAAGGAGTGATGCCTTGCCCTCGATTGGCATCGCTCTGCTCAGGCAGCACTGTTCAAGTCCGCTAACAGTAGACCGCAGGGAACAGTAATCCGCAGGGAACGGTAGTCCGCAGGTAACGGTAGTCCGCTGGGAACGGAAGACCGCTGGGAACGGAAGACCGCTGGCACCGGCCAAGGGGATTGGACCGTTTGGCCGGGATTCAGGCTTTCTCCATCAGCTCTAGCAACCGGGTCGTCGTGTTCCAGTTGCGGACGGTCACGCGCTGGTACAAGGGCATCGACGCAAGACGGCTGAGATAGCTCCGCGAGGCCTGGTCGATGCGTCTTGAGAAGTAAAGCACACCGCTGCCTGCCCAGGATTCATCCACGCCTGACCTGGCAGGGACGCCCTCCATGGCGGCCGTTGCCGTAAGAGGGGCCTTCAGGAAAATGACGTCGTAGCGGTACGTCTCCGGTTGTTCGCCAAACCCCGCCGGCGCATCGGAAACCACTGCCCGCATCTGCTTCCGAGAGCGCATCACCACACTCGCTTCGTAATCGAACGCCGCGGCCAGCATCTTCTCGATCTGGTTCGTCAAGGTCCTCAGTCCGGAGGAAGGCGCACGGAAGATCACGTTCCCGCTCTGGATGTAGGTGACGACATCGCGGAAGCCTTCAGCCTCGAAACATTCCCGCAGGTCCGCCATCTTGATGACGTTCTTGCCACCGACATTGATTCCGCGCAGCAGGGCCAGGTAGGTTTTGTCCTGGCTTTTTTGAGTACTTATGGTCCGCCCCCCTTCTTCGTTTGAACCAATTCATGAAATGTAATCGTTGATAAGTCCGGTAAGAACGCTTTTAATTGGCTGAATGTTCGTTGGATGCAACCATGTCTAATACCACGAAAGGAATTGGAAAGTGATAAAAAACACGAAAGATGATTCATTGCTTGCTCATCTTGCCTGGATGCTTTCGTCGCGGCACGAAGATGTCGCTGTGGAAGCACTTGGGTACATTTTGAAGTCCGCTGCCGCTCGGAAGGTCTTGGGGGAGTTGGCAAGAGTCGGCGGCGCGGATATAGGGGAAATAAGTAGTGTCCTGACACAAGTAGGTGGCGAGGACGGGACGCGACCCGATCTGGTCGGATTTGATCGAAATAGCAACGAGTGCCTGATCATCGAAGCGAAGTTCTGGGCCGGACTTACCGGAAATCAGCCGAATGCATATCTTGAACGACTGGAGGCAAGTGAAACAGATAAAGCAAAAACCTTATTGTTCGTCGCGCCTGTCTCCAGGACCGAAACGCTTTGGGCAGAACTGCAGCGCCTGGCAGGTGCTGTCGGTACGATCCGTAGTTTAGTCAATACAGAATTCAAGAGTACCAGCGTAATTGTAGAGGATTCCCGGCCAAAGTACCTGATGTTAACCAGTTGGCCGGATCTACTAAATCGCCTCGATAACGCTGTCGACTCGGAAATGATCGACGAGATCAAACAACTCAAGGGTTTTGTTAAAAGAATAGATGAAAGTGAATTTCCACCGATTGGTCCAGAGGAATTGGCGCCCAGGTTTCCACGGCGCCTGAATGGACTTAGGCAACTGGTCGACGACTCAACAACGCGGGCGGTTGAGTACGGATGCGCAGATATCGACGGTTTGCGGATCACCCCGAAGTACAGGGGTTACGGACGATACTTGCGTATTGCCGGTACTGGTACGTGGTTCGGTATAGATTCCGGCAGTTGGGCCCGGGGTGAATATCCCGATACTCCGCTCTGGTTGCACTTTGAACAGTGGACAGAGATCAATTCGGTTCCGATAGACCGTACTCGGGAGGTTCTGAGGCCCTTGATGCAAAAGGACCCTCCCGAATGTTTCGATGAAGGCTCCACCTTACTCGTCCCAATTCTTTTGCCCACCGAAGTCGAATTTGACGCGGTACTGAACTCCGTAACGGAGAAGATTCGTATCGTAGCGGAACTGATTCACAACAGCGTCGGTGACGTTTCCAGCGGGTAGAAGGCCGGCTGAGTTTTGTAATGTCAATCTTGTAACGACCCCCAATATAGTATCCGAACTAAGACTACCGTGCACGTGAAGTTTCTGAGGGATTCACTCTGAGCAAGATATCGGTGGCTACCGGGTCCCAATTGCAGCAGGTACTATCCTGTCGCTTCCTTCGAACCACTCCGATTCCCCTCAAAACGACGAGATGAACCATCGAAGCGGCGCCGCACAGACCTCCTGGTCCGACATAGCCTGGCTCGCCGGGTTGAGCGGCGTGCTGTTTCTCATCCTGCTGTCCTCCTCGAGTTATGTCGCGTCCCTTCCGTTCATCCGCTCGGAATGGGGACTGAACAACACCCAGTCCGGCCTGATCTTTTCCGCGTACCTGGCAGGATATGCCGTTTCGTCCCTGGTACTCGTACCCTTCACCGACCGATTCAGTCCATTTGGTATCCTGATCATCGGCGTTGTGCTGACGGCATGCAGCGGGTTCCTGTTTCCCCTGCTGGCGGAGGGACTTTGGACTGCTTCCCTGTTGCGATTCATTTATGGTGTCGGCCATGTGTGTGTTTACATCACGGGCATCCGCCTGGTGTCGCACCGGTTTGCCGGAGGGCGCAGGGCGACGGCCGTAAGCGTCTTCGTGGGCTCGGGTTACGCCGGCACGACGGTATCGTACCTTTTCATGGGCATACTCCTGGGAAGGATAGACGGATGGGAGCCGGCTTTTCTGGTGACCACGTTGCCTGGCCTGGCGAGCATTGGTATTGCCGCGTTTCTTGCGTCTGGGCGAATTGCACGGTCACCGAGCGTGGTGGATAGCCTCGGACGCGGCGACGGACTCAGCAACGTAAACGATCGCGGGGACGCCGATGGCTCCGGGAAGGCCGAAGTCTCCGGGAACGGCGGCTGGCTGAGCCTGGCGCCGCTCCGAGACCGCCGGCTGGTTCTGGTAATCGTGGCGTACGCGCTGCACACAGCCGAGCTCTTCCTGGCGCGCCTGTGGCTGCCGCTGCTTCTCGGCGCCGCGCTCATGCTGGGAGGAGTTGATCCGGACAACGCGGCTTCGCGTGCCGCCACGCTGGCCGGCCTGATGTTCATGACCGGCATTCTCAGCGTGCTGCTCGGCGGCTGGGCGTCGGATCGCTTCGGAAGAACCCGGACCGCGACGCTTATTTTCACAGTCAGCGGGATCTGTTCATTCCTGGCCGGCTGGCTGGTTGGATTGCCGTTTACGTACCTCGTCGTGCTGGGATTTCTATACGGATTCTTTACGGCCGCCGATTCCGCCATCTACTCGACCGCCGTCACGGAACTCGCCCCGAGAAACCTGGTTGGTTCCGCGCAGGCTCTGCAGTCCTTCATCGGATTCGTGGCGGGAACCGGTGCGCCTGTTCTGGCGGGATCGATTCTCGACTATGCCACCGTGCAGTCGGCGTGGATACTGGTATTCAGTTTCAACGGCGTCCTGGCCCTGGCTGGTATAGCGTGCCTGATATGGCTCCGGCGAGTACCGCTCCTGAGAATCACTGGGTAGATCGCCGAGTGACCACCGGCCTCGAGAATCGCCGGGAAGGTCGCGCCGTGTAGGTCGCGCCGTGTAGGTCGCGCCGGGTAGATCGCCGGATTAGATCGATCGCCAGAGTGATCGCCACGTAGATCGCCAGATTGATCGCCGCGTAGATCGCGCCGTGTAGATCGCACCGGGTAGTTCGCCGTGTAAATCACCAGGTAAAACGACCGTTGGAAGGCCGGATTTACGCACACAAACTACCTGGCGAACGGGCGAGGAAAATCGGGACTTCCAATCTTTATATCCGCACTGTACATTATATGCTGTCGCGCTGAACATACGGGACAGGCGCAAGGAAGAGATGCTTCCTGGCATCTCGGTTTATCGACCAGCTTCTTCGAGCAAATTCCAACGATACCGCGAATAAGATGATACCACGACCAGCCGTGCATCGCAGGTGTTGCCGCCAACTATACGCCCTGACCACGCTGCTCCTTTCCATGGCTGTTTTGGTTTCCTGCGGCGGGGAAGGACCAACCACACCCGTACCCGCGGACCCGCCCCGAGCCGCCAGGATAGACGTTGTCTCAGGCGACGGGCAGCGCGCGCTTGCCGGTTCTCGTCTGCGGGAACCGGTCGTAGTCCAGGTGCTCGACGAGCAGGAACAACCCTTGTCCGGCGTGCTCGTCCTGTTCATACCCGACCACGGTGTAACGGTGCCGACAACCGTAGGAACGGGCCCGGACGGCAGGGCCGCAACGCACTGGACGCTCGGATCGGTTTCCGGACTGCAAACGCTGGCCGTCACCGCTTCCGGTGCATCCATCAATGTCCGCGGCCATGCGGTTTCCGTGGAAGACTCCCTCGACGTCCTCTTCGCGCCGGCCGATGATGCCGAATTGTCGGCCGTCCGCGCCGACTGGGCCTCACGGGACTTCTCTGCGGCCGGCGGCATGGTTGAGCTTGAAGAACCCTTCAGCCTGGGCGGAATTCCGACCACCCTGAGCGTCGTCTCGCACCTGGTCGAGGGCATTCGCCATTACGGCGCGATCATAGTGCCTGATCGTGACGATGCGGATCGCCTTCCCATCATGGTATTCGCCCACGGCGGCGACGACGGGGTGTCGGTGGAAGAAACGCTGTTTATATTGACCATCGCTCTTGGAGAAATGCGGGACGACTTCGTCTACGTGATTCCCTCGTTCCGGGACGAACCGCTCGAATACGGGGATCGGGCCTGGAGGTCGGACGGTCCGGCCAGTCCATGGGACCGCGACGTGGACGACGCCCTGGCGCTGGTCAATCTCGCCATGGAGACGATCCCGCAAGCCCAGAACGACCGGTACTTCGTGGTAGGCGCCAGCAGAGGCGGCGGTGTGGCGATGCTGATGGGGATACGGGACCCTCGGATCGCGGGGGTCATCACCTTCTTCGGGCCGACGGATTTCCAGAATGAATGGGCGCGCGACATTGCCAGTCTCCTGGTGAGGGGCGTGACCGTAGACCTGCCCGGTGTCGAATATCTGCGCACCTCGTATATCGTACCCTGGTGGGCCGGGGAGGTTTCGCTTCAGGATGCGCGGCTGGCGCTCATCCGCCGGTCCCCCGTCCTGTTCGTCGAGGACATGCCTCCGTTGCAGGTACACCACGGCGATGCGGACGGGGTGGTTTCCGTCACCCAGGCTGAATCCATGATCCGGGCCATGGAAGAGATCGGACGCGGAGCGCCGGAGTTCGAGGCCTATATCTACCCGGGCGGAACGCACGATATCACTTCCATGCCGCAGGCCATTCCCCACGGATTGGCATTCCTGCGCGGTCTCCTCGGTCTCGATGGCGAATAGGCCGGGCAGAGGGCTACATGGTGATTATGACGGTGCCGGAGGGCGTCTAGCGGCGCGCCCATGAAGACCCCTTGAGCGTGATTCGCAAGAAATGAGGTGAACATGGGGATCCAGGTCGGAATCGTAGGCGCGGGTGCTTTCTCACAGTCTTTTGCTCCACTGTTCATTGCACATCCGCTCGTGGACCGGGTCGTGCTTTGCGATCTGGACGCCGATAAACGGTCGCTTGCGGCCGCCCGTTTCCAGATCAGCGACACCAGCCCCTCCCTCGATGCCCTGTGTGAATCCGGCGTAGACGCCGTGTGCCTCTTTACCCAGAACTGGCTTCACGGTCCCCAGGCCGTCCAGGCACTGGAAGCCGGAAAACACGTGTACTCGGCCGTGCCGCCCGGGATCAGCGTGGATGAAATCGAGAAACTGGTGGCTGCAGCCGCGGTCTCGGACGCCGTCTACATGCTCGGCGAGACCAGCTACTATTATCCCGGCGTGCTTTATTGCCGGAAGCGGTTTGCAAAGGGCGACTTCGGCCGCATCGTCTACGGTCAGGCGGAATACTACCACGACTGGGACCACGGCCTTTACGACGTGGCGCGCTGGCGTGGCGGCGAAAACTGGCGGGAGACGGCCGGGATTCCGCCCATGTACTATCCGACGCATTCAACGAGCCAGATCATATCCGTCACCGGCGCGCGGATGACCCGGGTCTCCTGCCAGGGATTCAGGGACGTACACGAGGACGGGATCTACGCAGGCAATGACTGGGACAATCCCTTCAGCAACCAGAGCGCGCTGTACAGCATGTCCGATGGCAGCGTCTGCCGCATCAACGAGTTCCGGCGCGTGGGCCATCCGGGATGCGTACGCATGGGTCTGCAGGGCACCGAGGGCGGTTTCGAACAGACCGCCGCCGGGGCGTCCTGGCTTCGAAAGGACGGGACCCGCGTGGAATCCCTCGACGACCTGCTCGCCTGCACCGGCCGGTCTGGCCAGCCTGGAAGCGATTCGAAGGGAAGCGATCCGAAGGGAAGCGACCCGATGGGCAAGGTGACCGCATCCGACGGCACCCATCTCGGCGTCTCCGCCGTGCACCCGGTCGAACGACTGCCGGAGGCTTTCGCCGGGTTGCCCAACGGCCATGCGGGCAGCCATCAGTTCCTCGTCGACGACTTCGTGATGGCCTGCGTGAACGGTACGACGCCGCCCAACAGCGCCTGGGACGCAGCCAGGTACATGCTGCCCGGACTGACGGCCCATGAATCCGCGCTCCACGGCGGCGCGCTACTTCCCGTGCCGGATCTCGGCGATCCGCCGGCCGCAGATTGACACCGTTCCGGAACATTGCACTGCGTTCCGCGTTAGTATCCAATACGGCGTTTCGCATAACTACGGCGTTTTGCATGACTACGGACAACCCTGAAACTTCGGACCGGGATCTTGAACGAACCCCTGATTGAAAATGCAATCGCGCGGTGGCGGGCCTCCGTTGAACGGCATGGATCGCTTCCGGCGACCGAACTGGATGAGCTCGAAGAACGGCTGAGGATCCAGGCAGGCGGCCTGCTGCGGCTCGGTCTCTCGGCCGAAGAATCCTTCCAGGTCGCGGCGGGGCGTATCGGCCGCGACGACGCGGCGACGCGTGCTTTCGTCCGGGACCACGCGGCGGAATTGATGGGCGCGCCATCGGACGAGCCTGCCGCGGACGCAGCCGATACAGACGATGCAGCCGATAAAATCGACGAAGCCGGTAAAGTCGACCCAGCCGGTAAAGACGATGCAGCCGGTGTATACAACGTAGATACGCAGGGATCTGTTTCACGACCGGAAACAGGCACAACTCCCACCGATACCGGGACCGCCAGGTCCAGGCTGACGGAGTTCGTCTTCGTCCTGTGCCTGGGCGCAGGCGCGGCGCTGGCGATCAAGATCCCCGCGCTGTTCGGATACGCATTCGACGACGATGACGTCAACCAGTTCTATGCGTTGAACATCAGCTTCTTCGCGTTTCCGTTCGTGACCGCGTATTTCGCGTGGAAACGCGGGATGGAATTCGCCCGGTGGGGCTTGTTGATTCCGCCTTTCTTCGTGGCCATGCTGCTGTGCAACGTCTTTCCCTTCGAGCCGGACGGCGACACGGCGGTACTTACCACCTTGCATGCGCCCATCGCCCTGTGGCTCGTCGTGGGCTTCGCATACGCCGGGGGTGACTGGCGGACGCGCGGACTGCGCATGGATTTCGTGCGGTTCAGCGGGCAGCTTTTCATCCTGTACGTGCTCATCGCCCTGGGCGGCGGCGTGCTTACCGGCATTACGCTGACGGTATTCAGTGCGTTGGGCGCGGACCTGCGATGGGCCGTCGCGTCTTGGATCATTCCGTGCGGGGCGATGGGCGCGATCATCGTAGCGGCCTGGCTCGTGGAATCCGGGCAGGGTGCCATCGAGCAGGTGGCGCCGGTGCTCACGCGCATTTTCACGCCGCTGTTTACGTTGATGCTGCTGTCTTTTCTCGCGGTCCTGGTGTGGACCGGAAAAGGGATCGACGTGCAGCGCGAAATGCTGATCGCCTTCGATGCGCTGCTCATCGTCGTCCTGGGTCTCGTGCTGTATTCGGTCTCTGCAAGAGACCCCGTGGCGCCGCCGGGTGTCTTTGACGGCCTGCAGATTGCGCTCATTTCGGCCGCACTGGTCGTAGACGTCCTCGTGCTGGCGGCCATGACGGCGCGCATCAGCGAATTCGGGGTCACGCCGAACCGAATGTGGGCCATGGGGCTGAACATCATCCTGTTCGTCAACCTGGCGTGGACGGCCCGCCTTTACATCGGATTCCTGCGAAGGCGGTCGCCGTTCTCCGCCGTGGAACGCTGGCAGACGGACTATCTTCCCGTGTTCTCCGCGTGGGCGGCGTTCGTCATGGCCGTATTTCCGCTGATCTTCGGGTATCGTTGACGCGCCACACGCCCACCGCGATTCGGCTCACAGCACACCAGGGCACGCACCACACCAGGGCGCGCGCCACACGCACACCGCGGATCAGGTCTTCACGGTTAACAATGGAGTTCATGATGGATATACGGACAGGAGAGCCGGCGGCCGGCAAGGTCACGCCCTTCGATACGGTCAAGCCTTTCGATAATGAGGTACACTTACGAACCCTGTACGAAAACGTCTCCGGTACGTACGCCTTCAGGTCGTCGGATCCGGAAGGCCTGGCCGACTGGCAGGCCGCCTTTCGTCCGAAACTGCGGGAAGCACTTGGCCTGGACAACATGGCATCGGACCTTTCGGGTTTCGTGCCGAAGGCGGAGCGGCTTGAATCGGCCGACCTGGGCAGTCATGTCCGGGAACGCTGGTATCTCTGGGTCGAACCGACGGTGCCACTGCCGTTCTACCTCCTGCTGCCGAAAGGGGTGAATCTCGGAGACGCAGGCAAAGAAGGGACGGGCCGTGACGACGCGCTCCCCCTGGTCCTCGTGCCCCATGGCCACAATCATCCACACATTTACGTCGGCATTGCCCGGGACGCGGCAGAAGAAGCGCACATGATGGAGGGCGATCGCGACATCGCCCGGCAGGCGGCCGCCGAGGAAGGTTACATCGTCATCGCGCCGACCACGCGGGCCTTCGGGGAAACGCGCACCGCGAAAGACATCGAGGCCGACAAGATACACTCCTGCCGCGACCAGCTCGTACACGACCTGCTGCTCGGGAGAACACCCATCGGCGAACGCGTGTGGGACACGTCCCGCCTGATCGACTGGGCCGTTGACAATCTGCCCATCGACGCCAGCCGCATTGCCATCACGGGCAACTCGGGCGGCGGTACGATATCGCTATTCGCCTCGGCTTGCGACACCAGGATCGCGCTTTCCATGCCGGGGTGTTATTTCTGCACGTTCGTGGGCAGCATCGGGACGATCCACCACTGTGAATGCAACTACGTGCCCGGTTTGCTGCGGCTGGGAGAAATGTACGACGTGGCCGGTTTGATCGCCCCCCGACCCTTCTGCGCCATTGCCGGCCGGCACGACCCCATCTTCCCCATCGACCAAGTCCACGCCGCCTTCGACCGGCTCAAGGCCATCTACGCGGTCGCCGGCGCCTCGGACAAATGCGAGTTGGCCGTCGGAGAAGGCGGACACCGGTTCTACAAGACGCCGGCCTGGGATTTCGTGCGCCGGCATTTCGGTGCACGGGCCTGATCAGGAATGTCCGAAACTACATTCGCACCCAGGCAAAGCACGCAGCCTGGCAGTTCCCCGGTCTCGGCTTACGCGCGGAAAATCCTTGAAAACGCCCCGGCAGTTCGTATAGTTACCTCAGGATTTCAGGTTAGACCGCAGCCGGTTATCAAGGAGCGCATCATGGAAAGCGCCACGGTACAAATCGATCCCCGGGAAGAGATCGGATTTATGCACGTCGACGAGACGGATTTCGGGTCGTTCACGACGGCCCAGTGCATCCGTCACCTTGAAGTCGAAGGCTATGTGCTTCTTCCGGACCTGCTCGATGCCGGCCACATCACCCGGCTGAAGACCGAACTGGCCGATGTGCCCATGGAATGCAAGGACTACAGCGACTGCCAGACCTACTGCCTGGAGGCCCAGTGGCACAGTCCGGCGATGTGCGCCCTGATCGGGCATCCGCCCATGATCGAGTTCCTCGAAGCGCTGATGGGGCCGGACATCGTGTTTACGCGCGGCCTGTTCACGCGGACCCTTTCCGGTTCGCCGCCCATTTCCATGCATACGGACGGCCAGCCCTACGGCTCCTCCCTTTTCAGCTACGAGGGCAGTTCCCCGCGGCTGGTGCGCGTGCTGTACTATCTGGACGATCTGCCCCCGGATAGGGCGCCGTTCCGGGTCCTGCCGCGTTCGCACCTGTCCTTTCATGCCCATGGCAATCCTTACGTGCGCTACAAGTCTCATCCCCAGGAGGTGACCCTGTGCGCGAAAGCGGGGTCGGCCCTGGTCATTCCCAAGGACGTCTTTCACGGTACCCATCCCAACCGCGACACGGTACCGAGAGAATTGATCCAGTTCGGTTACCGGCCGGCCTGGTCCGGACCCGTTCAACCCATGGAGGAGTGGGATCCAGGGGACGTGGCCGCCGCGCACGCACAGGCCAGACCCTTCCTGAAGAGCCTGAACACGACCGGCCTGGAGTGGCAGCAACCGCACAAACCCAGCGGGATGAAGAGCGAAGCGCCCGGTATAAACCCCGACCGATGGGGAGATGGACGGTAATTTGAAATCGAAGCAGGTAACTGTCCCTGCGGAAAGAGACTTCTGATCTACGTGCTCTCCTGGTAACCGGGCCGCAAATTCCCGGCAAGGAAAATCCGAATACAACCATTCAAACGAAAGATCCCGGATGTCGAAATCACCTGTCGCCTGTCTCGTCTCCTGTCTCGTACGAATCGCCTTACTGACCGTAGCGTTGACCGCCGCGTCGTCCACCGCCTTCGCCCAGACCGAATTCCACCTGCAGGCGGGGAAGCTGAGAAATCCCTTCGCGCAAAAGAGCGTGCAGTCCCTGGTGCTCACCGTGCAGCAGGCCTCACAATGGAAGCTCGGGGACAGTTTCTTCTTTCTTGACTATGTGATCGACCGGGAGACGGACGGATTCAACGACCGTGATTTCTACGCCGAGTGGTATCCAACGCTCAGTATCGGAAAAATGCAACAGTCCGATGCCAGTCTGGGGCTCATTTCCGATCTGGCGATCATCGCGGGAATCAACATGGGCGGCGACGCCAAGGTTTTGAAGTTCCTGCCGGGGTTCCGGGCGTCCTGGGATATCCCTGGGTTCCTCTTCCTGAACACCGATCTCACGGCGTATATCGACCAGAATTACGGCGTGGCAAAGAGCGGTGCGCCGAAGGAAGGGCACAGTTTCATGTTCGACGTCAACTGGGCCGCACCGTTTGAAATCGGCAGCCAGTCCTTTGCAATCATGGGCCACGCGGAGTATATCGGAAGCCGGTCCAACGAACTTGGCAGCCGGAATGACGCATCGATTCTCGCGCAGCCGCAGTTCGTCTGGGACATCGGACGGGCCGCGGCCGACGAACCCAATCAATTGATGTTCGGATTCGAATACCAGTACTGGAGAAACAAAGTCGGCACCGACGACGACGAGAACACCATCCAGTTTCTGGTGGTCTGGCGTCTCTAGGACAGCCCGACGTGCCAAACCCATAGTCGACCACCCTTTCACGAGGCGGGTGCCTCCGGCGGCCCTTCGGTCCCTGGAACGCCGGCCAAGCCATTGGACAGCCTGATGAAAGCCGCCGTAATGGACGCCTTCGGATCACCTCTCGAGGTACGGGAAGTTCCCGATCCCGTGCCATCCGACGACGGCGTCGTGATCGAGGTGCGGGCCAACGGGATCTGCCGAAGCGACTGGCACGGATGGATGGGGCACGATCCCTCTATCCGATTGCCCCACGTTCTGGGCCACGAAATAGCAGGCGTGGTTGCCGAAAAGGGCGGCCTGGTTCATAACTGGCGGGTCGGAGACCGGGTGACCTTGCCCTTCTGCGGAGGATGCGGCACCTGTGCGCAGTGCCTGGCCGGCAATCACCATATCTGTGACCATGAATACCAACCGGGGTTCACCGGCTGGGGCGCTTTCGCCCAGTACGTGGCCATGCCGTACGCGGACGTGAATCTCGTGCGCCTGCCGGATGAAGTGGACTACGTCGAAGCGGCCAGCCTGGGTTGCCGGTTCATGACGGCATATCGAGGCGTGGTGGACCAGGGCCGGGTGACCGGCGGTGATTACGTTGCCATCCACGGATGCGGCGGTGTGGGCCTGTCGGCGACCATGATCGCGGCAGCCCATGGCGCCGAGGTGATCGCAGTGGATATAGATGACGAACGGCTGCAGCTGGCCAGGAACTTTGGGGCCGGCATGACGGTGAACGCCCGGTCGAGTCCGGACGTGGTCGATGAAATCCTGGAAAGGACGGGCGGAGGCGCCCACGTCTCGATCGATGCCCTGGGAAGCCAGGTCACCAGCCGAAACTCCATCCGAAGCCTTCGCAAGCGCGGTCGTCACGTGCAGATCGGCCTAACCCTGGCGGACGAGGCCGACGTCTTGATCCCCATGAACACTGTAATCGCCAAAGAACTCGAAATCGTGGGCAGCCACGGCATGCCGGGCCACCGGTACGCCGACCTGCTGCACATGATCACGTCCGGCGTGCTTCAGCCCGGACGCCTGGTCGGAAAGACAGTCACCCTCGAGGAGGCCGGTGCGGAGCTGGAGGCCATGGGCCGTTTCAGCCAGACCGGCGTGACGGTTATTGATCGGTTCTGACGATCCTGGACCGCTTCTTACGAAAGGCATACGCATGGCCGAGAATGACATCGTCGCGCTCGAAAGGCAGATATTCGAACTCACCGCGAAGTTGAACGAGTTGCGGCGAAGCAGTGTTCCCCAGCCGGTGCCGAACTACCGGTTCGACACCCTGACCGGCGAGGTCGACCTGCTCGACCTGTTCGCCGGCCGCGACCGTCTGCTGGCCATCCACAACATGGGGCAGGGCTGCCGGTACTGTACGCTCTGGGCGGACGGGTTCAACGGCATGCTGGCTCATCTCGAGGACGCCATGTCCGTCGTGCTCCTGTCCAGCGATCCTCCCGCCTTGCAGCGTGATTTCGCCAATTCGCGGAACTGGCGCTTTCGACTCGCATCCCACGGTGGCGGCGCGTACATCGTGGAACAGACGGTAATGCAAGGCGTGGAGAACATGCCCGGTGCGGTGCTCTACGAACGGCAGGGCGACCAGGTGCTTCGTAAGAACAGCTGCGTATTCGGCCCCGGCGACCTGTACTGCTCCGTCTGGAGCCTGCTGGGCCTTGCGGGTCTCGGCGAAGAAGAATGGACCCCGCAATACCGGTACTGGCGCCAGCCCGGGAAGATGGACGACGGCGGCGCCAATCTCCTCGAATAGCGGTTCGACCCGTTACAGCGGTTTGCGCGTCCTATCTCAAGAAACGAACCTGATGTCCGTCTGCCTCGAGGTGCCGCCATGAACGTCCTGCTGAGGATGAATCTGATCGAATCCCTCGTCGACGAGATCCGCCAGGTCGACGAGAAAGTACGCGTGGTAAGGGTGGACTCGGAGGAGGAGGCGCTGGCCGTCATGCCGGAGATCGAAGTAGTCTGCGGCGAGATCACGCGGGCCCTCTTCGCGCGCAGGAGGAAACTCGCCTGGATCCAGAGCTGGGGCGCCGGCGTGGACGGACTGCTCTATCCCGAACTGGTGGAGAGCGACGTGGTGCTCTGCAGCGCGAAGGGTTTCGTGGGCGTGCACCTGGCCGACCACGGCATGGCGCTTTTGCTCGCGCTGACCCGGGGAATCCACACCGCGATCCGCAATCCGGGCTGGGATCTGCGCTGGCCTATCCGCGAAGCCTCGTGGGAACTGGTGGACCGGACCATGGGCATCGTGGGACTGGGGGGAACCGGCCGTGAATTGTCCAGGCGGGCGGCCGCCTTCGGCATGCGCGTCGTCGCCGTGGACTCGGAGGACGTAGAGGTGCCGCCCGACGTGGAAGCCTGCTGGGGCATGGACCGGTTCCATGCGCTACTGGAACGGTCGGACGTCGTGGCCATCTGCGCGCCGCTGACGGCGGAAACCGAGGGGCTGTTCGACCGGGAGGCCTTCGCCCGAATGCCGGACCATGCACTGCTGATCAACGTGACCAGGGGCGGGATCGTCGACGAAACGGCCCTGCTGGAAGCGCTGGAAGGCAATCTGATCGGCGGCGCGGGTCTGGACGTGGTGCCGCAGGAGCCTCTGCCCGACGATCACCCGCTGTGGAAGATGGACAACGTGGTGATCACGCCCCATACCGCCGGGGGTTCTCCTAACCGGGACGGCCGTTGCGTGGCCCTGTTCTGCGAAAACCTGCGCCGCTACCGGGACGGCCGGCCGCTAATGAGCGTGATCGACAAGCACAAGGGATACTAGATACTCGCCCCGCCGTGGCGCCTGGTTCCGCCGGGGCGCCTGGATCCGCCGGGCCGATACACTCGGGCATATGCAGGTCTCGTCCGGTGGAATTCCCAACCGCTCAGTGCCGGTGTTCCACCCTGTGGTCGTGCGCGGTGTGGTAGTGGTGGGCGAGCAGGTCCGCGCCGAAATCGTTCGTCGGGTTGCGCCAAACCGTGTGCACGTGGTTGGCGTCGTTCTGCACGTTATCGTATTCCACCAGGAACCGGCCGCCCTGCAGGCGGTAGTAGTGGGGTTGCCGGGCCTCCAGCCCGCCCGCCCAGGCCAGGTGGACGTCGCCCACACCGTGCCTTCTCAACAGGTCGGATTCGATCTCGGCGACGGCGTCGGGCATACGGTGGATATACTCGCCGATGAGGGCTTCCAGCATCTCCCGCTGTCCGTCGTTCATGCCTGCCCCGGAAAGGCCGCGAGGCGTTTCCGTGTAGCGTACCGCGTCATAGGGCACGCCCGTCCGGGCCAGCCGGTCCGGCTTCTCGCTGCTTTCCCGTATATATCGCTGATTCACCGTGACGATGTCCCCCGGCGGCACCGATGCGATCAGCGCACTGTGCCGCTGTTCCTCGTCCAGGGCGCGCACCAGTTCCCGCGCCAGATCTTCCACGTTGCCCAGGGGCCGCAACGCACTCACGCCGTTGAGCGCGGCCGATGCCGGGTTCGCCCCGAAGAAGAAAGGCGTGGGCGCGACGATCCTTCCCCCGGCGATGGTATAGTTGATGGAAACGTGATGTCCCTCGAATTTCCATCCCCAGGGATCATTGTCCGAAGGCGTACCGAATATGGAGACGTAGTAGTCGGAAGGATCCCGCCAGTTGCCCGATGACCAGCCCTCCCGGGCATCCAGCGTGGCTTCCAGACCCATGATGGTCGTCGTGGTGGCGTAACCTGTGTCGCTCAGTCCCGAGGCCACGAGCTTCAGGACCCGCCGCCGCTGTTCCCGGTCCATCTCGCCGAGCGGCAGGCCTTTTCGAGCCAGGGGCACGTAGTCCCAGAAAGTGCGTGCGTCATCGTCTTCGAAGGGAAAGAGCGCTTTCGCCCGCTGATCCGACGCCAGGACCGCCGTGAAATCGACGGCCGCTTCTCCCATCCGTTGCACCAGGCCCTGGATGTGTGCGCTGGTCAGTAAACCTTTATATTTTTCGCTCATTGTGGTCTCCGATCGGAACGCGGACGCATGAAACTCCAGGTTCAATCACCATTGTGGCACCATACAGGAATCCGGGTGCGAATGCGCCAGACATCATTTCAGATCCGGAAAGCGCAGGAACCGCTTGGCCGTGCCGCCCATGATCGCCTCGTACTCGTGGGGCTTAAGATCGGGCATGGACTCCTCGACCAGTTTCGCCAGCTTGTCGTATCCCGGTTCTTCGTAAATCCATGGAAAGTCGGTCGCCCACATGATGCGGTCCGCGCCGAAGGACGTGAGCAGCGCCCTGTTCCATCCATCCAGATCCTGATAGGGGTAAGGTTTCTTGCTGAAAGCGTAATGGCCCGACAGCTTCGCCGTCACGTTCTCGTATTTACACAGGCGGATGGTGGTGTGGAAGGCGGGATTATACGACGGCGTGTCGATCTGGGGCCGGCCCCACCGGTCATGGGTACCCTTGCCTTCTCCGGGACAGATGCCCATGTGGTTGAGCACCACCCGGACCTGGGGAAAAGCGTCAACCAGGTAGGCAATCAGGTGTGCGTCCGCCGCGCGCACATACAGCCAGAGCACGAGGTCTTTCTCCGCCGCGTGTTTCCAAACCGGGTAAGTACGGAAGGTACGGACGTCCGCTTTTTCGAAGGGGTCCCTCGGACCGCCGACCAGTCCGAGCCGGAACCCCACGATGCCCGTGCCATCCGTCAACCGGTCCATGTGCTCCTGTGGTGACGGGAGAACATCCTCGGGGATCAGGCCGATGCCCAGGAACCGGTCGGGATAGGTCCCGAGGCAGTGCAGTACGTAAGCGTGATGGGCCGGGGTTGCGCCGCCCATCTGGACGAGCATGGCCTGGTCGATCTCACTGGAGGCCATGTAGGCCATCAGCTTCTCGACCGTTTCTTCCCGGTCCGGCGGCGTGTTCCCGCCCGTTTCCCTCGGGAATTCCGGGGACACCCTCGTAAAAACATGGCCATGGGCATCAATGCGCGGCATGATATCTCCTGGTCTAGGCCAGTCCGAAAATCCGCTGTCGCTCCGGGGTGTCCAACGATTTCGCAATGGATGCGAACCGGCCCTCGGCGATGCGATCCGGCGTGCGTTTCTCGTAGATGAGGATAATCGATTTGCGCGGCGTTCGTGTGTGATTCTCCATGGCTACATGCCAGCCGTAGGTATTGAACATGACCGCCGTGCCGGCCTTGCCGGCGAACCGCTTGTGGCCGGGCATGGCCGCCAGGTTCTTCACGCGGTGATAGGGTCCCGCGTCCGGCCGGTGGCTGCCGGGAACGAAGGCGAATTCACCCCCGCCGGGTTCCACGTCGTTCACGTAGACCTGCACCTTGATGTGGAGCGGGTGGCTGTGCGGGACGTCGGGGTGCCAACCCGTGTAGCTCGTGGGCCAGAGCGGGGCGGTCCTGACCTGCTCGCCGATGACGATCACGTCGTCCCCCGTGAACGCTTTCACGTACTGGAAGTATCGAGGCTGGTCGAGAATGTCGATAAACACATCGTCTTTCTCGAGGGTGTTCGGGATATCGTAAAAGGTCGCCGCGGCTTCGCCACGGGCTATCCTGTCGAGCCACTCTTCCTTGCAGGCGGCGGACCAGTGGTCGAAGGCTTTCTGCAGGCGATCCAGCATCTCGCCCCGGATCGCGTCCTCGAAGACGAGATAACCCTCTTCCTCCCACTGTTTCCATTCCGCCGGGGTGGGACCGGAATCCATAGTCATTCGGGACTTCTTTCTTGTTGGTTCAAAGGGCGGCGTATGGTATAAACCAAAATCAACAGAAACGGTTCGGCGGTGTCAAGCGCGACGGCGGTCCCCGCGGTATTTCCTCCTTGCCCCGCTCTTCCTCAACGGCCTATCTTCAGCGTGCGCACGACCCTTCGTGAAAGGAGAAACGCTTGAAGATCGAAGCCGTGGAATCCCTCGCGATCCCCGAATTGAAAGTGATTCGCTTCGGCCGATTCAGGGATGACCGGGGATACTTCACCGAATCCTACCGGCTGGGAGACCTTTCCCGCAACCCGGAGACGGCGTTTCTTCGTGATGTCCGGTTTCTACAGATCAACGAGAGTTTTTCCCGCGCCGGCGTGGTCCGAGGCCTCCATTTCCAGTGGGACCCCCACATGGGAAAGCTGGTCCGCGCCGTCCGGGGACGTATCGTGGACCTGGCGCTCGATATCCGCCTGGGTTCGCCCACCCTGGGCAAGATCGTCGCACGGGATATTTCGGAGGATCCCGGCGCCGGCCACGCCGAGTGGATCTGGGTGCCGCCGGGTTTCGCCCACGGCTTCTTCTGCACGACCGACTGCATCCTGGAGTACCTGTGCAGCGGGGAGTACAACCCCGGCAATGAGGCCGGCATCTCGCCCCTGTCCGCCGACCTGGACTGGTCGCTTTGTGATCCCGCGTTGAAGCGCGCATTCGACGAGATCGTCATGGGAGAAGTCATCCTGTCCGGGAAGGACCGGGACGCCTTCTCAATAAACGGCTGGCTTGCGGATGAACGATCCTCGAACTTTACGTATTGAACACCCCGCATAATCGCCATTTCAGTATACGATTTTTCAATGGGAGAAACTTTAATGACATCGGATCAACCGTCACTCTGGTCGGACATCCGCGGACTCGTGATCTTTGGCTGGATCATCGCGGCGACGCGCCTGCTGCTAGATTTCGTCGCGCCGGAACAGTCCATGTTCATCGGCGTCTACTTCCTGATGCCGCTCGCGTACCTTTATTATGGCCTGAAGGGCAAATGGGACCACCTGCCCTGGCAGCGGGTGGCGGGATCGCTGGTCGCCGTCGTGTTCCTGGTCTGGTTCATTCCGAACCTGGTTTCTTATACGACCGCATTCTACGTCGGCCTGGAGCATGGCCGGTTCTCACCGGCGAACTCCGTCAGGATACTCGATGGTGCGGGGCCGCTCATGACGATACTGAACGGCGGCATGGTCGCTGGAGGAACGTTTCTCGCGGGTTCGGTCTGGAGTGTCTCGCTGGGCACGCTGTTCATCTGGCTGCCCGGGGCGATGCGCCGGCGGCAGGCTCGAACCGGGTGATCGGGACCGAGGGGATCGACGCCGTGGGTGAAGCCCGTCGCGTACCTGAAACCACCGTTCGCCAGGCCGTCGCGTCCTTTAAAATCCGATGGCCCGCAGATACTCCAGCGTCCGCTTCGCGATCGGGAAGGGTTTGTCGAAAGGCGCCGGATACATGTCCTGTTCCACGATGGCGTAACCGTCGTAGTCGATCCGCTTCAACAGCCCGAGCAGCGCAGGAAAGTCGACCAGGCCCGACGAGGGTTCGCAGAACATGTCCATGGCCACCGCGTCGGCAAAGGGAATGTGCTCGGCTTCCACCTTCTGCTGTTTCACCGGATCCACGCTCTTGAGATGCAGGTAGGGGATCCGGTCGCGGTGTCTATCGAGGAAGGCTACCGGATCGCCGCCGCGGTAGGCGTGGTGGCCCACGTCGAAACACAGCGACACCCGTCCGGGGTCGGTGTCCGCCAGGAATCGCTCGATCTGCTCCTCGTATTCGACGTGGGTCTCCGCGTGGGGGTGGAACACGAGATGGAGCCCATGGGCCTCCCGGGCGAGATCGGCGACACGGTGAGTCGTGTCGACCAGGCGCCGCCAGTTATCGTCGTCCAGGGTCCGGGGCTCGATCAATTCGCCGGTGAACAAGTCGGAGTAGGTCCCGTCGATCAGGACGAGAAATCCGGCGCCGGTGGCGGCCAGCAGTGCTCCCGCGCCCACCACCTGCTGTTCCAATTCGGGCCAGCGGTCCGGATCCTCGAGGTTCCCCATGGCGAACGCACTGGTCACCTTCAGGTCCCGCGCCGCCAGTTCCCGTTGCAACCGGTCGATATCTGTCGGCAGATACCCAAAAGGTCCCAGCTCAATCCACCGGTAGCCGGCTTCGGCCACCTCGTCCATGAACCGTTGCCACGGCGTCTGCTTCGGATCGTCAGGAAACCAGACGCCCCAGGAATCCGGCGCGCTGCCGATGCGGATGTTCACGGAATCCTCCTCATTTCCTTCTCCCTTCGAGCGCGGCGTCGCGAGCGCGTCCCAGGCGCGGCGTCATGGTGCCCGCGCTAGTAGTGAAACCGCTGGCTCGTGCGCCGTTCGGCCTCGTATCCTTCGCGCAGCTTTCGCGTCATGGGATCGTTGGTCGCCTCGGCCGAGGCGATGTCCCACCATACGTCGGAAGGCGGCAGGTAGCGGTGTTTCTCGGTCTCGCACACGATCACGCAGGCCCGCGTCTCCGACCGGGCTTCACGGAGCGCCTGTCGCAACTCGTCCGGTGACTTGACGTGCCACGCCCGTGCGCCGAAGCTCCTGGCGTTGGCGGCGAAATCGATCTCCAGGTATTCGCCTTCGAGACGGCCCGAACCGGTATCCCGCCTCCGGAACTCGTTGCCGAAGGATCGGCCCGCCCGGCCCATCTGCAGGGCCCGGATGATCTGGTAACCGTGGTTCTCCGAGATGACGACGGTCACCTTCAGGCCCTCCTGCATGGCGGTCATGAGTTCGGTCGGATTCATCAGGTAGGTGCCGTCGCCGATGTAGACGAAGATCTCGTTGTGTTTCCCGGCCATGCGGGTTCCCAGGCCGGCCGGCAGTTCCCAGCCCATGCACGAATAGCCGAATTCCAGGTAGCAGGCCGCGCCGCCCGTAACGTCCCAGAGCCGGTGCAGATCGCCCGGCGGGCTGCCGGCGGCGGCGATGACGCAGTCGCCTTCCCGGGCCTCGCCGTTCAGGGTCTGGATGAGCCGGGCCTGGCTCATGGCCTCGCCGGGATGGTCGACGTATACTTCTTCTTTCAGCGTCCGTTGGTAGGCGTCCATGTGGCGCCGGACCTCTTCCCGGTAGGACGAACTGGTCCGGATACCGGCCTCCCGCGCGGATGCCGCCAGGGCGGTCAGTGCTTCGCGGGCGTCGGCCGTGACCGGCAGGGCGCCCTGCTTGTAGGCGTCGTGTCCGGACACGTTGATGCCGATGAACCGGACGTCGGGATTGGGAAATGCGGTCTGAGAGCCCGTGGAGAAGTCGGTCAGCCGGGTGCCCACGGCGATGACCAGGTCGGCCTCGGCGGCTATGCCGGCGCCGGCCGGCGTGCCGGTCACGCCGAACGCGCCGATCGCCCAATCCGAGGATGCGCGCATGGCGCCCTTGCCGCCGAAGGTCTCTCCCACGGGGATGCCGCAGGTCTCTGCGAATTCCGCGAGGGCGTCCCAGGCTTCCGAGTAGTGGACGCCACCGCCCGCGATGATCATCGGCCGCTTCGCCGCTTTCAGCAGCTCGATCGCCTCGGCGATACGCGCTTTCGTTGGCGGCCTGCGCTCTACGCGCCAGACCCGTTTCTCGAAGAAGTGGGCCGGATAGTCGTAGGCGTGGGCCTGCACGTCCTGGGGCAGGGAGATCGTCACGGCGCCCGTGTCGGCCGGATCGGTGAGCACGCGCATGGCCTCCGGCAGGGCGGTGAGCAGTTGTTCAGGCCGGTTGATCCGGTCGAAGAACCGGCTGACCGGCCGGAAGCAGTCGTTGACGCTCACTTCGGCGGACACCGGGTGCTCGAGTTCCTGCAGCACCGGGCCCTGGTACCGGGTGGCATAGTAGTCGGACGGCAACAGGAGCACGGGCAGGCGGTTGATCGTGGCCGTGGCCGCGCCGGACAGCATGTTGGTCGAACCCGGTCCGATCGACGCCGTACACGCGATGGTGGCCATGCGGTGGCTCACCTTGGCGTAACCCGAGGCCGTGTGCACCATGGACTGCTCGTTGCAGGGCTGGTGGTAGGGCAGGTCCTGTCCGTACTCGAAAAGGGCCTGCCCCAGCCCGGCCACGTTCCCGTGGCCGAATATGCCGAATATGGCCGGGATGAAACGACGCTCCGCGCCGTCGCGCTCGCTGTATTGCACGGACAGGTACTTGACCACCGCCTGCGCCGTGGTCAGGCGGACTTTATCGTGGGGATATGCCATGGTTCACTCCTTCGATAGCGCGGCACGGGCCTGAAGGGCATCCATGCCCGGCGCCTGGTAACTCAGCCGATTTCCCGCACCGTTTCCCATCGGTCGGACGACCAGGAACGTTCGATGGCCGAAAGCACGCCTGCGACGGCCAGCGCTTCGTCGAATCCCGGCTCGCCCTGCCTGCCCGCCGCGATGGACTGCAGGAAGTGAAAGGTCTCGATCGCCTTGAGATCGTCGTATCCCAGTCCCACGGCCGGGCCCGGGTTGAAGTGGACGTGCCCCGGATACGCCGGACCGCTTTGCAACGTGACAAACCCGTCCTGCGGACCGTCGGCCGTGTACCACTGCAATTCGTTCATCCGCTCGAAATCCCACCGGACCGCACCATTCGTGCCGTGGATCTCGAAGGCCATCTGGCATTTCGTCCCCTGGATCACGCGGTCGACTTCGAAGGAACCCCGTGCGCCGTGCTCGAACTCCACCAGCGCACCGGCGTAGTCTTCGTTGGTCACGGCTTCCCGCGATCCTCCGGTTCCGACAGAAAAGTGCGTGCCTTCGCCCGCCGGCGCGACGGGCCGGTCTTCGATGATCAGCGCCTGCTGCCCGACCACGCGCCTGATAGGTCCCGCGAGCATGTGGGCCATGTCGACGACGTGGGACATGAGGTCGCCCAGGGCGCCGCTTCCGGCATCCTCTCGACGAAATCGCCAGGAGAGCACGCCGTCGGGATGGCTCGCGTACCCCGCGAAGAACCGGCCGCGGTAATGGGTGAGGTCGCCCAGTGCGCCGCTGGAAACGAGACTGCGCGTATGCTGCACCAGTGGCGCCCACCGGTAGTTGTAACCGACCCAGGTCAGCACGCCGGCTTCGGCGGCCGCCCGGGCGATCTCGGCCGTTTCCGAGGGGGAGCGCCCCACGGGTTTCTCGCAGAAGATGTGCTTGCCAGCCGCCGCGGCGGCGCGGACCATGTCCAGGTGGAGATGATTGGGCGCGGTGATGTTGACCACGGAGACGTCCGGGTCGTCCACGACCTCCTGCCAGTCCGTGGTGGTCCTGGCGAATCCCAGCATGTCCCGGGCCTGCGCGCTCCGGACCGCCACGTCGTCGGCGCAGACGACCAGTTCAGGTATGAGCCCGCTTTCGGGAAACCGCTGCCGGACCTGGTGGTATGCCCGGCCGTGGACCATGCCCATCCAGCCCATGCCGATGATGCCGATGCCGATTTTCGAGGCCAATTCCGCCGCTCCGGTTCATCAGACCTTGACGATCGCCGGGGTCAACCCAGGGCGTCGATCAACTGATGGACGCCGAGATACAGGAAAAGGACCAGCGCGAGGACGAGGAGCGCGTTCAGCAACCATCCCGTCTTCAGGTTTCCGACCCAGTCCCGTTTCGAGTTCATGTACAGCAGTGTGCCGGCCAGGAACGGCATGAAGAAAGCGCCGACCACCGTGTAGATGATGACGATGGATACCGGCCGGTCGAAAAGCAGCAGGGCCATGGTCGGAAAGGTCAGGAACAGCAGGAACCCGCGGTAGTACCGTGAGTCGGTCCGGACCATGGCCTCGCGAGCCTCGCTGGAGGCCTTTTTGAACAGCGCCATGAAATCGGCGAACAGGTAGGGGATGCCCTGCCAGACGCCCAGCACCGAGGTGATGACCGCGGCCCAGAAACCCAGGTAGAGGGACCACCGCCCGAAAGGTCCCATCGCCGCTTCCAGCCGGTCCGCCATGCCCAGGACGATATCGATGCCCACCGCCTCGGGACGTATCTGCGCGCCGAGGATCATGACGGCTATGCCGAAGAATCCCGTCAGGAGATAGGCGCCGCCGAGATCGATCCGAATGCCCCTGAGCCACTCGCCGCCATTTCGCCCGGCTTCCCGGATCCAGTAGCCGTAGCACATGACCGACAGGCTGCCGCCCACGCCGCCCAGGACGCTCAATACGGCGACCACCGAACCCGACGGCGCACTCGGCAGGGCGATGCCGCGCACGATGTCGCCCATGTCCGGCCGGAGGGCCCAGGCGCTGATCAGGAAGCTTGCGAACATCAGTCCGACGAGCACCTTCATGACGGTCAGAAAGAATCCGAAACGGCCCGCCCAAACCATGACGCACGCGGCCAGGGCGTGGATGACCCCCCACTGCGCCACCGAAAGCCCCGGGAATACCGTGTGGCCGGCGATACCGGAGGCCGAAAGCAGTCCCCCGCCGACCAGGAAGGACCAGATGAGGAGATAGAGCAGGAAGAAATACTGTACGGGCCTGCCGAGGCGCTTCACCCAGCCTTCCAGGAGCGTGGTGCCCGTCGCGAGCTGCCAGCGTCCGACCCCTTCGTTCAAGGCGAACTTGAGCACGGCGCCCCAGACGAGAGCCCACAGCAGCACCGTGCCGAACTTCGCGCCGGCGTTGGTGGCCGAAATCATGTCCCCGGCGCCGACCCCCGTGGCCGCTACGGCGATCCCCGGCCCCATCAGTGCGAGCATCTGGAAGAAGTTCAGTTTCATATCCCGTCCCGCATCATTTCTTCCAGGTACCGCTTGCCGGAAAGGATCGCGTTGAAGGGATCGGCGCCCGTGGCCAGCTCGATGCTGATATACCCGTCGAAGCCGCCGTCCCGCATGATCCGAAGCGCCCGGCGATAGTCGATCATGCCCTCGCCGAGGGGCGCGTTGATGTGCTGCGCGCGGTCTTCTTCCTGGAAGTAGATCCGCTGGATGTTCTTGACGTGCCAGAAGTTGGTATGGGGCGCGAGCATGCGGCACACGTCGTCCCAGCCGCCCCTGGGCGTCGCGTAGGCGAAGTAGAAATTGCCGAGGTCCGGATTCGCCTTGATCAGGGGATGGCCGACCAGGTCGATCAGCCGAAGCATGCCCTCCGGGGTGTCAACGATGCTGTTCTGGTGGAGTTCCAGGGTCAGTTCGGTACCCGCCGGTTCGGCTTCCCGCGCCAGCGACCGCAGTACGCCGGCGGCTTCTTCGTAGTCCTCGTCCCGTGCCTGCAAGCTGCTGCCCACGGGGTCGGACTGTCCCCTCAGATCCTGCTCGCGCACGCCCACCTCCCAGGGCTGGGGCGAGATGGACATGTTGACCAGCGGCGCGCCGGCGAGCTGGGCCGCTTTCACCGCCCTGGACAGCAGCCCCCGGTTCGTCGCCCGGACCTCTTCGGGCGCCGGCCAGGTGATGATCTTCCGCAGCACGGTCAGCCCGCCGATTTCGAGACCGTGGCCGCGCGCCTCCTCGCCCAGTTCGACGAGCGCATCGTCCGGCGCGTCGTAGAAATTGAACCAGGTCTCGCCCAGGTCGATCCCGTCGAATCCGTGGCGGACGAGCCAGTCCCATACGGGCTTTCGCTCTTCGGCCAGGGGATAGCCCCGCTCCGCGGCTTCAGGTGAACGATAGCCACTCAGCGTGAGGGTACAGAAGACGATTTTCATGATGGGTTGGCCCGTTTCATACAGGTCATACGCCTGCGTGCGGGTCATTGGCCCGCAGGTAGGCGTTGACGATGTCGCGGCACAGGGCGTGGTCCTGCCGCGCGCCGTATCCGTCGGTGATGGGTGGTTTCCCGTTCACGACACAATCGTGGAAATGGATCAGTTCCAGCTTGAAGGCGTTCTGCTTGTTGACGACGAGTTCCTTCTTCCAGGGCTGTTCGCCGTCCATACCCTGCACCGTGACGGGCGACGGCAGTCCCCGGTCGAACCCCGTGGGGAACCGGATGCCCACGCGCCGCCCCGCGCCGAAGACTTCCAGGGTCTCTTTGAAATCGTACAGTTCGGGCAGGCTGGTCCACGTCGCCACGCACCGCGCGTCGTTCTCGTAGGCCAGCAGCGCAGTGACGCTCGTTCCGCCGCGCCAGACTTCGGCGCTGACCACCCGGTCCGGCGGACCGAAAAGGCCCCGCAGGCTGCTGATGTCGTGAATCATGCTTCCGGAGAGCGAGAAGAAGATCCTTCGCGCGGCCTCCGGCACGTCGCCGATGGCCTCCTGGACGGCGCGCTCCCTTCGCAGCGCCGTATCCTCGGTTACCTCGCTCGGAATGTCATCGAAGGCGTACAGCGTGTATTCACTCAGATGTCGGTCATTGCCGCAGTGGAGGTGGTTGGCCTGAATGAAGCGGATGTCGGGCATGGCCAGCACCTCGTCACGGGCGAACTGGTATCCTGGATCGTGCTGCTTCATGTACCCCACCATCAGCGTCTTGTCCGAAGCTTCGGCGGCCCCGATGATCCGGTCCGCTTCCTGCACCGAGTAGCACATGGGTTTTTCGATGAATACGTGCTTGCCCGCGTCCAGTGCGGCGACGGCCGCATCGGTCTTGGGGTCGGCGAAACAGAGCAGCACGGCGTCCAGGTCCAGCGCCAGGAGGTCCTCGTGCCGGGTGACGCGGTTGCGTTTGGGCACATGGTAGAGCTCGCCGATGCAGTCGACGAGTTTCGCGGACGCGTCGCAGAGTCCGGTCAGTTCGTAGCGGTCACGGAGCTCTGCGATATGGGGCAGATGCTGGATCTGGGCGATCGCGCCGCAACCGACCACGCCGATCCTGATGCGGTCCATGGATATGCCTTTCCGGCAATCGATGAGCTGGAATCGATGCCCTGGAATCGATGCAAGAGATGGGGAAGTCGATGAAGAGAATACGCCCGGAGGGATTCGAACCCCCGACAAGAGACCGATATACCCATTGAACGGTTCGATGTCAACGAAATCAAGCGTCTACTCACCGGCCAAGACTGCGAACGATGACCAGACGGAGGAGGGCGAATCGGTGATCGATGCCATAGCGGCAAGGGCTAGGGAGTCCGGCTGGTCCGCAGATGCCGGCGTTGACGCCAAGCCGGTTCGGTGCCTGGTGGTCGGTCTCTTCCGTATCAATGTACAGACCTTCGAATCGGATGTTCCAGGCGCCGGTCACCGGCAGATCGATCCCTGTGCCCACGACCCACCCGATTCGCGTCAGCCGGTCGTCGAATGAATCGTCGTGGTCCACATCCATTTGTACGTTTGCGCCCGGATCGAGATCGGTGAACGAGTTCGATATTCCGGCAACCGCCACGCCGCCGTCAAGACTTACGCCGACTCGCCCTAGAGACTTCCGAACGCCGATGCGCGCCGTCCCTGTCCAACGCAGTTCCGCCGTCGCCGTTTCGTCCATTCCGACGGGATCCATCTGCCTGGAGGCCGACGGAAGCCCGACAAAGGCGCCGTCCATTTCGAACCGTATCGGCACGCGCCCCAGATGAAAGTGCCGTCCCGCCACGACACCGGCCGGGAATCCAGTGCCGTCGTAACCGAACGTCTGGCCGGGGACGCCTTGCGAACCGGTAAAACCGTCGACATCGGTCGATTGAACGTCCAATACGCCGGGACCCGAGAATGCCCCTATGTAGAATCCGGTCGCTTTGTCCTGGGCTTGCGTGTTACCCGCGACGGTGAGCAGAAAAACGAGTGCCGGAGCAAACACACGCCAACCACTCCGCCGCCAACCGCCCCGCACGGTGGCTGGCCGGGCAGACGCTGATGGCCTGATCCGCAACTCGGTTTGCGTGGTTTTCAGCATTCCAGGATATTTCAAGTATGAACCAATCCTGGTACTTGATTCCAACCGTGATGTCGTATATTGCTGACCGCCTCTATCCGAATCACTCCATCTGTATCATGAAAGATGCGGCCGTTTTCGGCGAAAACCTTCGTGGAAACCCGGATGGATCAATACTACGCCTTCGAGAAAAACAGAACAACCTTTAAGTGAAGATGATGTCCTTTCAATCTTTTTTGCAGAGGGTCTTGACAAAACATTTAATGTGTACTATATATGACATATGACACATTTCGGCAAACACATCAGATCCCGCCGCGAAGACCTACGGAAGCAAGACAAGCGGTTCTCCCTGCGCCAGGTGGCGCAACGAATCGAGGTCGAGCCCGCCTACCTGAGCAAGATCGAGCGTGGCGACGTTCCACCGCCTTCCGAGGCCACAACGCTAAAGCTGGCACGGGACCTGGGCGAGGACCCGGACGTGCTGCTGGCCCTGGCGGGCAAGGTGTCGAGCGATCTGCAGGAAATCATCCGCAAGCGACCGAAGTTGTTCGCGGACCTGATCCGAAAGATGAAGGAGGCCCCCGACCACGCCATACTAAGGATCGTTCGCGAAGTGCGGGACGGTGAATGGTAACAGGCGTGCGGTAAACAGTAAGGAGGAAGGTGATGATTTACCTCGAAGACGACCAGTTGGAAATTCATTGCCCGGAAGTACATGACCATGCCCGGTGTTCGATCTCGTTTCAGCGTACCTTGCGCATCCCGGACGACGGGAGGGAATATCCCCTGCCGCCAGGCCTGGGTGATTTCCCGCTGCGACACCTGGACGACTACGCGGAACGCCTGCCGGAAGGGCGTGTCCGCAGGGGTGGAGTGATCATGCCCATGTTCCAGGCCGAGGCGATGTGGCTGAACTTCGGCGGTTTCAGTCCCTATCCATTCGCATTGAAGATAGCGACCGGTAAGATCTGCGCGATCACGGGAGAAAACTGGGTAAACCATCTGAATACCGATCCGCAGGACTACATCGTGTTGCCCGATCAGCCGTGGCTCGATGGGTACTGCGTAGAGGAGGGCGTGATTCGCCAGTTCGTGGCCATGCCGCTGGGTGAAGGATATACCGTCGAGGAGCAGTTGTCAGGCGAAGCGCAACACGGCGGACTGCAGATCACGGCCTATCCCATGAAGGCGGAGAAGTTTGAAGAGATGATGGCAGGACGTCATAAAGAAATGAGCGTGGATTCGATGATTTTGCACAGTCCTGCGGAGGCTGACATGGGCCTGGCGCCCGGCGGCCGGATGCGGCAGGAAATCTACGAGGACGATTACGGCCTGGATGTCTGGGATCAGCGCCATCCCGCCCGGTGTTTCGTTACCATCGCCAATTCGACCCAGTGGATGGCGATTACCGGCGAGCGTCCGCCAATTGTACCGCCTACGGCCAGACACTACACCGAAGCCGGCCTGCCCTGGTACGACTATTACGACGCCGATAACGAGGTCGTATCGGGCAGCGAAATCCTGAAGGCGGTGAAGAGTGTGGCGCAGATCGGCAAGGAGAAAGGCGAAACGGCGCTTCCGAATAATGAATCGGTCAACGGAACCCGGGTCGTTTCCATACGCGATACCAGGAAACGCACAGTTCGGGAGTATGATGACAGTGAATTGTAGGATTCGCGAAGGCTTGCGTCCCTCGGCGGCGTCCTGGGAAAACATCAACCTACACCGATTGAATCGGTATAATACGCATTCAGCGTTCAAATTCAGGAGAGGTAGTACTCTACACCAACCCATTAATTGCCACGGGACTACATCTCCCGGTTCAGTCGGTCCAGCGGTTCCGATAACGCCTCTTCCAGCTTGACAATGTACTTGCACAGCCAATTGGTCATCTCTGGCCAGTTTTCGTCGTCATAGCCATCGAACGGGTGCCGATAGCTAACCCGACATGCCCTTTTTTCATCCAATCTTTGCCACTGTAGTTCTGCTCCGAAACGACCTTCGATATTCTGCCTTTGCTGTTCAAGTTGGTCATAAATCCGTTTATTCTCGGCCGCGCGGGAGCGATTCAGGTAGAGTTCCACACGCGCCAGGTTTTTTCCAAAGATCATGTTATACCCGCATCCTGAAACACCCGTAGGACTCGCAAGCCAGTATTCTCGTGACGGACTGATATTCTCGTACCGGGAAACGCCACGGGCGCGAAGTTCCTTCAATGTTCTGGTCCAGAACGCTTGCCGCAATTCGTGGCGTCGCGTTTGAGTACGGTGGATGGACTTCTCCTCAAATTCCTTGTCGGCCATCCCGATCATATAATCCGCGGCCTCGGGCGTGGGTATAATCTGTCGCAGGTCGATCAGAAGTTCCTGTCCAGTATTGTATGGCACAACCCTGAAACACTGAGCTCTGATTCCGTGTCCGATCAGCCAGAGAGCGGTCGACGTGACCTCCTTGCGGAAGTTTGCCGCGACCAGTATTAGTCTTTGATCATTGCGCGCATTCAGCACGATGTCGTCGAGATCGTCAACTTCAAGGAATTCACACAGGTTCGTTACCGCATTTTCCCCTTCAGTCCAGTTGTCCAGATACTTCTGATAGATTTCGACGATCTCCGCTTTCTTCAAACTAGAGCAATAGGCGACGTACTTGAGTGCCTGCCATACGACGTCGCGTCCCGAATCGTCGAGTTTGTTCTCAATAACTACTAGCCTGCCTTCCTTATCGAGCGCAAGTAGATCGAGTCTTTCCCTGGTGTCCTTGAAGCCGTCGAATTCCTTCTGGATTACCAGGAGATCCTCGCCAAGCACCTCCGGCGTTTTCACCAACCATTCCTGCAGGTGCTCCCGCTCTCTCAGATTCAGTTCGCTGAACCTTGGTTCATCTAGCTGGATGAGGCGGTTTTCTGAAGAATCTACCTTGAACATCAGTGAATCTCCTGATGAAGAGTTCCAAGGTGGTTTCCCGTTTCGGTTCCCATTGCAGGAAAATCCTTGGGCTGGACACTCAGGGACATGGTTTCAGGATGAATCGATTTAAACCGGGCATGGCATTTGGCGGGACGGTGCATGGGTCGGTATACCCCAGGCAGGATTCGAACCTGCGACCCTCGGATTAGAAGTCCGATGCTCTGTCCAACTGAGCTACTGGGGCGCACCACCTTCAATATACGGGATCGGGGGTTGCTGTCAACACGAGAGTGGGGCGGCCCCGGGTCGACTTTCAGCGGTAGAAAACGAGATTTCAAAAACGGCTTCCGACTGTTGAGGTATGCCGCATTGAGGCAGTCAGTCAACAGTTCACTTTCACCTGGGAGCCAAGATGAAACGTATTCTACCGTTATTGTTGTTGCTTGCGACGCCGGCTACGGCATGGAGCGCTTTCGAACCGGTCTTCGCCGGTGCCAGACCCACGGGTATGGCCGGTGCTTTCGTGGCCGTCGCGGACGACGCCGAAGCGTCCTTCCTGAACCCGGGCGGTACGCCCAGGGTCGGCCACCTTGCCCTGACGAGCTACTACACGAGACTCTTCGGCATGAAGGAACTGGCCCAGGTGGCCTTTTCCGCCGTCACGCCGACCGGCCTGGGGCACTTCGGCCTGTTTTACCACGGAATGGGAAGCGCGTTGTACCGGGAGGGTGTGCTCGGTCTCTCCTACGGTCGTTCCATCGGCAGGCGGTTCCATGCGGGACTCACCCTCCGCCGATTGAGCCTTTCCATTAAAAACTACGAAGGCGCTTCCGCCCTTGCGATGGATGCGGGCATCCTCCTGGATCTCCCCTACGATCTTCGTCTCGGCACGATGGCCCATGCCGTCGGCCGCTTCTCGGAAACCGGTCCCGCGGCGGAGAACCCCCGCATCATCCAGGCGGGCTTGAGCAGGACGGGCGACCGGCTGACGGTTTCCATCCAGTTCGACCGCCACCCGCGTTATGGCTACACCACCAGAGTAGGCCAGGAATTCCGCCTGGCCGGGTCCGTTACGATCCGGGCCGGTCTGAGCACCGATCCTTCGCTTTTCTACGTCGGCCTGGGCCTGGAGAAGGGACGGGTCAAAACGGACTACGCCCTGTCGTCCCACGCCCTGCTGGGCATCACGCACCGGTTTTCCCTTTCCATGGAGTTCGGATGATATGTGTCTGTTCACGAAACCAACAAGGAGGATACTGGCCGCCGCGTTCCTTTTGGCGATAATGGGCCTGCCTGAAGAGCGGGCGGCCCAGGATCTCGACTACTCGATCGATGCGCTGATCGACCGGGAAGCCGCCGATATCGATCCCGAGGACATCGCGCTGCTGGTATCGCTGCGGCGCGACCCGCTCGATATCAACCGGGCGGGCCGTACCGAGCTGGAACAGCTTCCGTGGATCACGCCCGCTCTCGCCGGCGCGCTCGTGGACTGGCGCATGAGACACGGCCCCTTCGACAATACCGGGGATCTCGCGCGGGTGCAGGGATTCTCGCCTGCCCTGGTATCTCGGATCAGTCCCTTCGTACGTGCGGGGGATGACGTTCGCGCGGGGGACGATCGCAGTTTCGATACCACCGGGCGCCTTCGCCTGGCGCGAAGCCGCACCGACCGTCCCGACGCACCGGGAAACGGGATCCTGGGTGTGCAGGCGGATATTGGACTGGGCAGCGGATTCAAGCTGGGGGGCCGGGGAGAACGCCGGGAACGGGCCGGCGAAACCAGGTGGCGGTCCGGATACGTGGAAATCGGCGGGGCGGGCGCTTCCCGCAGGCTGATCCTTGGATACTATGAAATGGATTTCGGCCAGGGGTTGGTGTGGCGCAGCCATTCGATAAGGCCCTCCACGGCCAGTCTCAGCGCGTCGGTCAAACGTCGCATCCGTGGCCTGCGGCCCGTGCGGACGACCTATGCATCCGGCGCCCGGCGTGGCGTGGCGCTGCAGATCGAACGCCGGGGTTTCAACCTGACGGGGATCCTCTCGCGGCCCGGCCCGGGCATATGGGAACCGGGAGGCCGCCTGGGCTGGAACCGGAATAACGGCCTGTTCGGTATATCGGTCCTGCAATCGGAAGGTAGCCTGCGCGTTGGCGCGGACCTGGACTACCTCTACGGCGGCACGAACCTGTTTGGTGAAATGGCCATTGACGGCGAGGGATACCGGACCGTTCAGGGCGGCATGGTCTGGAGCATGGAGGACGTGGAAGGCGGGCTGACTTTCCACCGCCAGTCGGATGCCAGGTTCATCGAGAAAACCGAAAGGGTATGGCAGAGCCTGCTTCTGCGCTGGCGGCCGGATCGCCGGACTACGATACAACTGAGCATCGAACCCCGGTTGACCTACCTGGAACTGTACCGGCGCAGCACCTTACGATTTCGCCGCAGAATGCATGGCGGCCTCATCGTCTCGGGGGTGTGGCGCCGTGAAATGGATGAGCGGCAGGCCACCGGATCGGCCGTGCTGGATACCTGGCAGGGGCAGGTGGCCTGGCGGGTGCCGGACCGGGTGCAGTGGCGGGCCCGCTATGAGCGGCACGGCCGGTCCGGTTTGGATCCCGAAAACGATCTGCGTCTGTACATGCGGTACCGGTCCAGGGATCGCTTCAGCCTGTCCGCGCAGTGGGAATACAGGCTGTCCGGGTTCCCCGGGCAGGAGGACACACTGGCTGAGGTTTTCGGTCCGGAGACCTCGGCATCCCTGTTCAGAACGAATCACCGCGAGAGGTGGGTTTTCCTGCTGTACGGACCGGTCGGACCGGGCGTTTCGACCCTTGTTCGGTACACGCGGACCCGCCAGACCCGTTATGATCAACTCAAGGTGCCCCTCGTCGAAACACGCTGGGTGCTGCAGCTGAATGCCCGGTGGTGATGAAGACATGAACTTGCCATTTTGTCCGAATGTGGAATGCAGTACGAATGTCATCAGGAATAACTTTAAGTCCGGAGCAACATTTAGTATTCTTTAAGACAGGTATGGCAGTGCATGACCGAATTCCTCGAACTGTTAATGGAGCTTGCGAAGTATACAAAGTATGTCAAACAACTCAAGTGGTTGTGGGAACCAAATCAGGAGGCCGGGTAAATGTCGGAAAAACAAGCCCCAACCGATGATTTAGAAGCAGAATTCAGACAGGTGATTTCAGATATCAAGGACGCCGTGCATGAAGGAAAGACCAGACTGTTTCATGACAGGACTACACTAGACGAGCTGTTCGTAAACGACGAAGGCCCCCAAGGGAATCGTACGAATATACCGGACAAGTTCAAAGATCACATAGTGGTTGCATCGGACGGTAACCGGTCCTGGCTGGTCTGGAAACAGAACTGCTCTCCGTTCTTTGATGACAAGCCTTAGGTCGCGGCAAGATCAATCTGCCCGTCCATCGAGGATAATCCGCCCCAGTAGTTCACAGGCCAGTTTCGCGGCGACGATCGCCGTGATACCGTCCCGATCCAGCTTCGGATTGAGCTCGACCACATCGCCGCCGACCACGTACGGCGCCCGCGTCGCGGCAACGACCTCGAGCACCTGGCGAACACTCAGTCCGCCCGGTTCGGGATGGGAAACACCCGGTGCGTAACCAGGGTCGAGCGCATCCAGGTCCATCGAGATGTAGACCGGCGTGTCGAACGCCAGCGCGGGAACCGGTCCGGCCGAGTAGGCCGGGATGACCTCGACGTTGTGTCGCTTCGCCGCGTCGTGCTGCGCGGGCGTGAAGCTTCGGATGCCGACCTGGACCAGACGCTCGACCAGGCCGTCTTCCAGGATGCGGGCCATGGGGCAGGCGTGCGAAAACCGATTGCCTTCGAAGTCGGGGTACAGATCCGGGTGCGCGTCAAAGTGCAGCAGGCTGATCCGGCCGTGCGTCGCGGCGAAAGCCCGGACCACGGGATAGGAAACCGCATGGTCACCGCCCAGGACGACAAGCCGAGGGGTTTCGCCCAGTGCCCGTCTTACCCCGTTCTCGATGATATCGACGGGTTCGCGCGTGCCCATTTCATCGGGGACGTCGAGATCGCCGTGGTCGAGCACGCTGTCGCTCGGCCACACGCGCACACCCGTCTCGGCGTAGGGATTGCCGGACTCCGATCCGAGCGCGGCCCTGATTTCGGACGGTGCGGCGGCCGGGCCGCGGCGAAAAGTCGAGTTTGCATCGAATCCGACGCCCAGCAGGCCGACTTTTGTGCGGTTCTTCGTCATGCCAGTCCCATTCGTTCTATATACCCATTGGCGTTTTCTAATTACGGCGCATGGGAAATAAGTCACGGACCGATGGATACCTCAAGAAAAATCACACCATTCTTTTGATCTCATGTTGCGTTGGCGTTGCGTCGGCATTACTTTGAAAGAAGCAGGTGAGAAGTAGGGAAGACGGTGCGAATCCGTCGCGGACCCGTCGCTGTAACCGGGGACGAAAGCCGCATCATGAGCCATCAGGGCTCGAGCCACTGTTCCGAAAGGAATGGGAAGGCGCGGTGAGTAGAACGATCCGGAAGCCAGAAGACCGACCTGCGCCATAGCATTCTCCGGAACTTCCGTGGACTGAAGACATCCGGTGTACATGGAAATTGGTAAGCGTGGCCATCCGGCATAAGCGCTCCGATTGGTAGTATCGGAAGCGTGGTTTGCCCGGCCATGCACCGAGGATGACATACGGCATCCCCGTATCTGACATCGTTCAGGTACGGGGATTTTTTATTTAAAGGAGGTCACCTTGTAAAAACAACCTGATCCAGCATCCGCAAGTTACCCGATATGTGTCGCCGATTTCAATGCCGCGGACCATTCACCAGGTCAGGAGACCAAAATGAAATACCTGCATTGCACACTCAAACCCGCGTTCTGTCTTATCCTGCTTACCGCCATGCCAGGCTTCGCCCAGAACACGCAGGATTCGGCGGACCAGGCGCCCAGATACACGCTGGACACCGTAGTCGTGACGGGCAACAGGATCGAAACGCCCTTGCGGCAGGTCTCGAGTTCGATCGCCGTTATCACTGCCGAAGATATCGAACTCAGCAGCCGGAACACGGTCGCCGACGTGCTGCGCGATGTGGGCGGGCTGAGCGTGGCGCAGAACGGAGGGACAGGTACAAACGCGTCTGTTTTCCTTCGCGGCGCCGAATCGGCCTACACCCTGTTTCTGATCGACGGCGTCGAAGTGAACGATCCCATGTCTCCCGGACGCAGCTACACTCCGGCGCATCTGACCGTCGACCAGGTTGAGCGCATCGAGATTCTGTATGGATCCCAGAGCACGCTCTACGGATCGGACGCCATCGCGGGTGTGGTGAATATCATCACCAAACAGGGGGAAGGCCCACCGAAGATCGATGCCACCATCGAGGGCGGCGCGCTGGGCACGTTTCGTAGCCGGGCGGGACTGAGCGGTGGCGCAGCAGACTACCGGTATGCGATCGACGGATCGTTCCTCAACACGAGGGGCATTTCGGCGAACGCCCTGGGAAACATGGAAGAAGATGGATACCGGAATTCCACGCTGGGTGGCCGTTTCGGGGCGACGCCTTCCGCTGGCGTTTCGGTCGATCTCAACGTCCGGTACACGGACGGCCGCGCAGATATCGACAACGGGGTCGGACCCAATGGAGACGATCCCAATCGGATTAGCACATCCAGGCAGCTGTTTGTCCGGCCCTCCGCGACCCTCGAGCGCTGGTCGCAGCGATGGAAGCAGACGCTGGGCTACAGCCTGGTCGACCATAGCAGAGAAGACGACAATCCGGTGGACGCCAACCAGGAGACGGCCTCGCATTCCACGTTCGACGCCCGGTTGCACAAAGTGGACTGGCAGCACACGCTGTTACTGTCCGAAGGGAATACCGTCGTGTTCGGAGCGGAAACCGAGACGGAACAGGGAGAATCGGAATCCAGAGGGCCGTTTTCGAGCAAGTTCGACCGGCGGACCGCGAGGATGACGGGCGTCTACCTGCAGGAGTTGTTGCAGTCTGGCGACGCATTGTTCGCCGCCGCGGGAGTCCGGCTCGATCACCATGACCGGTTCGGGTCCGAAGTCACCTACAATTTCGCGCCCAACGTTTTCCTCGAGGAGGCGGGAACCAGGATAAAGGGCGCTTACGGTACGGGTTACAAGGCCCCTTCGCTGTTCCAACTGTATTCATCCTTTGGTGATTCCACGCTTCAGGCGGGATCGAGCACGAGCTGGGAAGCGGGGATCGAGCAGTACCTGGCCGGCCAGCGGCTCATGGCCGGCGTGACGTATTTCGACAATACCTACGATAACATGGTCGGATGGGACAGCGCGACCTCCAGTTACAAGAACGTCGTCAAGGCGACCAGCAGGGGATTGGAGTTGACCGGCCGGTACGTGGGGATCGCGGGAACGTCCCTGCGGGCCTACTACACCTTCACCGATTCGAAGGACCATGAAACGGATGAGCAGTTGCTGCGGCGGCCGCGGCACAGCGGCGGGATCGTGCTGGATCAGCGGATACGGCCGGGAATCGACCTGAACCTGGGTTTCAGGTACTCGGGTGATCGGCGGGATAACGACTTTTCCACCTGGCCTGCGACGCCGGTTACGTTGGGCGGCTTCGGGATCGTGAATGTCGCCGCCAACTGGGAGATCACGCCGAACATTCAACTGTTCGGCCGGATCGACAATCTACTAAACGCGGAGTACGAGGAGGTCCTGGGATACGGGACCGTGGGCATTGCGGGATACCTGGGCATCCGGGTGGCGAACATCGGCGACTGAGATCGCGGTAGTTGAGAATGCGAGAATCGAGACCGCGACTGTGCTGAGACCGAGGCGCGGAGAAGTAGCCGGCGAGTGGCCTGGCTACACGCTGTCCCGCCCGATGCCCAGTTCGTCCATGATGTCCTGAATGGCGGACCAGACGGGCGGATCGATTTCGATGCCCTGCCTGCGTTGCCGCTCACGTTCACGGCGGGCGCCTTCACCCGGCACCCGGATTTCGTCCACGCCGGGCGCCTTGCGCGCACCCTTGATGCTATCCACGAGCCGATCCACTTCGGCGGAGAGGGCAGCCCTTGAAACGAACATTTCCGGGTCGATGACGAGGATGAACAGGGCGTTCTGATCGAGGTCCTCCGGGGATCGGCCGCTGCAGCCGGCGCCGCTCAGGCCGCCGGTCAACACGTCGACCAGCATGCTCAGCGCAAAGCCCTTGTGTCCCGCAACCAGGCTGCCCAGAGGCAGGATCGCCGCCTGTCTGGGCGTTGCGAAATAGGCCTCGCCATCCGTCGTGGTCCGCCCGTCGCCGTCGATAAGCCAGCCCTCGGGCACCGCATGGCCCTTGTTGCGCAGCATCTTCAACCCGCCCTCGGACGTAACGCCCGTGGAGATGTCGATGAGTACCGGGTCGCCGCTTTCCCGGGGGATACCGACGGCCATGGGATTGGTGCTCATCAGGGGCGAGGTCGCGCCCCACGGCGCCACGCAGGGATTGCCCCCGGCGTCGTTGGCCATGAGCAGCGCGATGTAACCGTCTTGTGCCGGCTGTTCCACGTATCCCCCCAGCCGGGCGATGTCGTTGGCGTTCACGACGCTCGCACATCCGACGCCCGTCGCCGCGGCCTTGCCGACGGCGCGCTTCATGGCCTCGGTGGCCGTCCAGGGGCCCATCCCCATGTTGGCGTCCAGGCGCACGGTGGAGACGGTCTCACCCAGAACGTCCAGCGGTGCGCCCGAGATCATGTTCCCCGCTCGGATACCCTCCGTGTACATGATGATCCGCATGACGCCGTGGGAATGGTAGCCGGAGAGCGAGGCCTCCATGAGCCGCTCGACGACCACCTGTCTTTCGTCGTCTTCAAGACCCAGGCGTTCGAAGATACGGTCCATGAGCCGGGCCAGCCGGTCCGGTTCGATGCGGACGGGACGCGGGTCGGGAACGGGCTTGCGATCCGAAGCGGGCCTGCGATCCGTTGTCGGCTTGCGATCCGAGGCGGACATGCTTGAAGTATTCCTCCATCCTGTGCGGTACTTGTCGTGCTAACCGTCTAGTGCGCCCAGCAGCGCGAGTGCTTCCTCGATACCTTGCTTCTGTTCGTCGGTGGCATCCTGCATGGGGGCGCGGGGAAATCGGCCGGGACAGCCCTGCAGCGTCTGGGCGTACTTGGTGCAGGCCGGCAGGTTCGTCCCCGCCATGGCGTTCCAGAGTCGCAGGAGTTTTCGGTGCAGATCGAGGGCCCGCGCGTGATCGCCCGCCTGTACCGCGTCCCATACATCCACCGAGGCTCGGGGCGCCGCCGTCAGAATGGCCGCGATCGATCCGCGGGCGCCCAGGGTATAGGCCGGGTACATCAGGGCGTCCACGGCACAGAAGAGCAGGTGTTCCGGGTCGGCCATGATCATCAGGTCGGCGAACAGCTTCAGGTCCCCGGCGCTCTGCTTGACGCCGACCACGCCGGGCACCCTGTCCATGATCCGGCACAGTAACTCCGGCGAGAGGTAGCTCCAGGGCACCACGTTGTAGATGATGATGGGCTGATCCACTTCCTCGCCCATCACCCTGAAATGCTCCTGCATGGCATCGTCGTCCGGGCGGAAGAGATAGTGGACCGGGGTCACCTGGAGCGCCGCCACGTCGAGATCGGCGATGGCCTGGCCCCTTCGGACCGCATCGCGGGTGCTGTCTACGATGATGCCGGCGACGACCGGCACGCGTCCCGCCGCCGCGTCCAGGGTCGTGTCCACAAGCCCCCTGAACTCATCGACGTCGATCGTATGGCCTTCCCCGGTGCTGCCGCCCACCGCGATGCCGTGCGCACCCTGGTCGATCAGCCAGTTGACCTGTTCTTTCATGGCCCCGAGATCCACGGCGCCGTCCCGGGAGAAGGGTGTGGTCGCAGGGGGGATTACGCCCCTCAGGTCGTTGAGCATGTCTTCCTCCTTCGATTGGTTAAGGTTGATGTTTCGACTTCATCCGGCAGGTTCCCACGTCATCGCGCCGGTTTCTCATCGCGCCGGGACATCATGTGCAGTGCCATGATGACTACCGCCGTGCCGATACCCCAGGTCGCCGGAGATACGCCGCCCATTCCGCTTCCGTTCGTGGACATATGAACGAGGATCATCACCAGGACGGAACCGGCGATCGTCATGAGGGCGCCGTTCGCACTGGGCCTGGCGGAATAGAGTCCCGCGATCAGGGGTACGAACAGGGCCACGGAGAGTATGCTGTAGAAAATGGTCAGGGCCGTGATGACGTCCGGCAGCACGACCGCAAGGGCGACGCCGGCGAGTCCAGCGACCACGGCCGTGATTCTGCTGACGGTCAGCATGCGCTGTTCGGAGGCGCCGGGTTCGATGTAGGTCTGGTACAGGTCCCGGCTCAGGGACGTCGTCAGCATGAAAAGCACGGCGTCTGCGGAACTGATCTCCGCGGAGAACACCGCCGCCAGGGTCAGTCCGCCGATCCAGAAGGGCAGGGCGTCCATCAGCAGGCGGGGCAGCGCAAGGTCCGGGGAATCCAGAGACGGGAAGGCGTGATAGGCCGCCATGCCGAGGAGAGCGGGAATGAAAGCGAACAGCATGAGGGCGACCGCGTTCACGCTTACGCCCTGCCGGACCGCCCGGGCGTCCCGTGCGCCGTAGATCTTCTGCAAAAGACCCGGCGAGATGATAAACGCAGGTACCAGGACGATGAAGTAGGCCCAGATTCGGGACGGATCGTCCCCGAACCAGTTCGTGAAACCTGCCTTCGCCACCCCTTCCCCGGACAGGAGATCGCCCCCCGAGACGATCAGGAGAAAGGCCAGGATGAAACCGGACAGCTTTACGACCAGTTGGACCATGTTGACCCGGGCGGTGGACGTCAGGCCCCCGAAGGTGAAATACACGACCACCACGGCGCCGCCGGCCAGGCAGGCGACGTATTTTGGGATGCCCAGGACCAGGTTGAGAATCCAGGCCAGGGGGATGAACTGGCCGGCCAGGATCGCCAGGGAACCGAACCACAACAGCACGGCGATGAAACCGCGCACACTGCGGCTGTAACGGTGTTCCAGGTAATCCCCGACCGTGTAGAGGTTGTGGTCCCTGGCCACGCGCCACATGCGGGGCCCCACGGTCAGTCCCAGGATGAGGCTGCCGATGCCCGCGGATCCCACCCACCACCACGCGGAAAGCCCATGGGTGTATCCTATGCCGGTGGCTCCGACCGTCGATCCCGCGCCCAGGTTGGCGGCCAGCAGCGTGGAAAAAAGCAGCGCGGGAGACAGCCGCCGGCCGGCCACGAAGAAGTCCTCGGCGCGACGTACCGACCGCGACGTCCACCAGCCGATCACCATGAGGAAAACGGAATAGACGAGGAGGGCGGTTACGTAAGGGGACATAGCGCTTCAGAGTACGGGTACAGGTTCCGGTTCGGGTTCGGATGCGGATTCGGGTTCGCGGTAGGTCGCACGAAAACGAGACTGACCGCAGGCCGCATGGGCACGGGGCCATTTCTGACGAGGGGCACTCCGTGGTCCTCCGCGCCGGGGGTCATCCGCTGTCCAGGTCCGAACAGGAGGGATAGCCGGGCAGGCCTTCGGCGGTGACGACGGCGCGGATGATGGCCCGCGTGACGGCTTCCGCCGCAAGGATGGACACCAGGGACAGGTTCACGCCACCCTCCCAGGTCCCGGTGGCCATGGTGAAGAGGGTGTCCCCGTCCGCCTGCAGGTGGGCAGGATTGATGGCGCGGGCCAACCCGTCGTGCCCGACCTGGGCAACCCGGTTGGCCTGGGTCTTGGTCAAACCGGCGTTGGTCACGATGACGCCGATGGTCGTGTTCCCGGGCGGCGCTTCCAGGCGAAGCGACCCGGTCTCGCGAATCCGCCGGGCCACGTAGACGAACCCCGACCCATCCGGCATCCTGGCGCCGGCGAGTACGCGACCCGAATCTGGATCGTACACGTCACCCACGGCATTCACCGCAACGATGGCGCCGACCCGAAGCCCGTCGGGCGTAGTGAAGCAGGCATTGCCGATGCCGCCCTTCATGGCCGTGCGCATGCCTGGCGCGCCGACGGACATCTTGCCTACCGTGGCGCCGGCACCTGCCCCGATGCTGCCCTCGGTGACCGGATCCGACGTCGCGGCCTGGCAGGCCCGGTAGCCGGCTTCCGCGTCGGGGCGGATCTCCGGTTTGCCGCCGATGCCGAGATCGAAGAGGATCGCGGCGGGAACGATAGGGACCCGGGCGACGCGTACGTTGAAACCGATGGATCGTTCCTCGAGGTAGCGCATTACGCCCGTGGCCGTGTCCAGGCCGAAGGCGCTGCCGCCGGATAGGACGACGGCGTGGACCTGCTGCACCATGTTGACGGGATCGAGCAGGTCGGTTTCCCGGGTGCCCGGCGCGCCGCCGCGCACGTCGACGCCGCCCACGGCCCCTTCCTCGGCCATGATCACCGTGCAGCCTGTAGGACGCCGCGGGTCGGTGAAGTGACCGGCCTTGATCCCCTCAACGTCCGTGATGGACCCGGATGGCCCGTAGGGGTCGTTCGTCTGGCCGGCGGCGGACTCGGGCAGGGAGCCCAGTCCCGCCAGGACGCCCACGCCGGTCACCCCGGCGGATTTTCGCAGAAAGGATCGTCTGTTCATTTCGAGTGGCGGCAGATGAAGCACCGTGGTGATGGATCGCCCGCGAGACCCGTCTGGGTATGCGGTTTCCGCCAGATCAAGATGAACAATCGGCCATCCGCAGTCAATTCAATTGTAGGCGCGTGTACGCAGGACGAAGCCGGTAACGTGGACCCGCACCAAAAGGGCCGGCGGGATCTCATCGGATCCGTCGCCGGCCCGGACTGCATCGAAAGACGGGCCCCAATCCTCACGCAGCCGCGGACGCATCCTGCCGGACAAAGTCCAGGCGGTCGCCTTCGCGGATGACGCGGATCGCGTCGCCTTCCCGGAACCTGCCCTCGATCAGCGCCATGGACAGCGGGTTCTCGACGAACCTGCGGATCACCCGCTTGAGGGGCCGCGCGCCGTACTGGGGCTCATAGCCCTGTTCCGCAAGGAGTGATTCGGCCTCGGGGGCCAGTTCAAGCGTCAACCCGGCCTGTTCCGAAAGCCGTCCCTGCAGTGCCCGCAGTTGGATGCGGACGATATCCCGGATGTGGTCCCGGTCGAGGGGATGGAAGATGATGATTTCCTCCAGCCGGTTGACGAATTCGGGGCGAAAATGGGACCGCACCGCGTTCATGACGTCCGACCGCACCTGCTCGTCCCGGGACGCGTCGAGGCCGCCGATGTACTCGGTCCCGATGTTGGAGGTCATGATGATCACCGTATTCCGGAAATCCACTGTGCGACCCTGGCCGTCCGTGAGCCGCCCGTCGTCGAGGACCTGCAGCAGGATGTTGAACGCGTCGGGGTGCGCCTTCTCGATCTCGTCCAGCAACACGATCTGGTAAGGCCTGCGACGCACGGCTTCCGTGAGTTGCCCGCCTTCTTCGTAGCCTACGTAACCCGGAGGCGCGCCGACGAGCCGGGCGACGGCATGGCGCTCCATGTACTCGGACATGTCTATACGCACCATGGCGCCCTTGTCATCGAAGAGAAACTCGCCCAGGGCCCTTGCCAGCTCGGTCTTTCCCACGCCCGTGGGGCCGAGAAACAGAAAGGAACCGATGGGCCGGTTGCCGTCACCCAGGCCGGCGCGGTTCCGCCGGACGGCGTTGGACACGGCGGCGATGGCTTCGTCCTGGCCCACCACCTGGCGGTGCAGCCGGGATTCCATCTGGACCAGCTTCTCGACCTCGCCCTCGACCAGGCGGCTGACCGGAATGCCCGTCCACTTCGATACGACCTCGGCGACGTCTTCCTCGTCCACTTCTTCCTTGAGCATCCGGCGCTCCTTCTGAAGTTCGGCCAGCGCCCGGTTCTTCTCCTCGAGTCGCCGGTCGAGTTCCAGCTGCTCGCCGTACTGGATGCGGGCCACCCGCTCGTAATCGCCGATGCGTTGCGCCTGCTCGGATTCGATCTTCAGCTGCTCGGCCTGTTCCTTGATTTCCTGGATCGTCTTTACCAGTTCTTTCTCGGCGAGCCAGTGCGCCCGCAGGACGTTTCGCTGTTCTTCGAGGTCGGCCAGCCTGCTTTCCACGGGCTTGAGGCGTTCCGCCGCGTCGTCCTCGCGCTTTACGGCTTCGCGCTCGATCTCAAGCTGGCGGATCTGCTTTTCCAGGTCGTCCAGTTCGGCCGGCATGCTGTCGATCTCCATGCGCAGGTTCGCCGCCGCCTCATCGATCAGGTCGATGGCCTTGTCCGGCATGAACCGGTCGCTGATGTACCGCTCAGCCAGGGTTGCCGCCGTGACCAGGGCGCCATCCCGGATGCGTATGCCGTGGTGAATCTCGTAGCGCTCCTTGAGACCGCGCAGGATGGACACGGTGTCTTCGATAGAGGGTTCGCCCACGTATACGGGCGCGAACCGCCTCTCCAGGGCGGCGTCCTTCTCGATATGCTTCCGGTATTCGTCCAGGGTCGTGGCGCCCACGCAGCGCAGGGTTCCCCGCGCCAGCGCCGGCTTGAGCATATTGGAGGCGTCCACGGCGCCTTCCGCGGCCCCAGCACCGACGATGGTATGCAACTCGTCGATGAAGAGGACGATGTCTCCAGCGGCCTCCTCCACTTCTTTCAGTACGGCCTTGAACCGCTCCTCGAACTCGCCGCGGAACTTGGCCCCGGCCAGCATGGCGCCCATGTCCAGGCTGATTACCTTGCGTCCCTTGAGGGATTCGGGGACGTCCCCGGCCACGATCTTCTGCGCCAGACCTTCTACGATGGCCGTCTTCCCCACGCCCGGTTCGCCGATGAGCACCGGATTGTTCTTAGTCCGCCTCGACAGCACTTTGATCACCCGCCGGATTTCCTCGTCCCGCCCGATGACCGGATCGAGGTCGCCCTCCCTGGCCAGATCGGTCAGGTCCCGGCTGAACTTCTCCAGGGCCTGGTAGCCGGATTCCGGCGTCTGACTGGTGACGCGCTGGCTCCCCCGGACTTCCTTCATGGCTTTCATTACGCCGTCGCGATGTACGCCCGCGTCCTTCATTACGCGTTGGACCTCTCCGCTGTCCTCCAGCAGGGCAAGGAGCAGATGCTCCACGCTGATGTACTCGTCTTTCAGTTTCTGCGCCTCTTTCAGCGCCTGGTCCATTGTCCGCTGGAAAGCGTCGGTGGCGTACATCGACGCGCCGTCGCCCGTTACCCGGGGCAGCTTGTCCAGGGCCGCTTCCAACCCCACCCGGACCCGGGCCGGATCCGATCCCGCCCTTTCCAGCAGGGTGGCCGCCAGGCTTTCTTCCTGTTCGAGCAGCGCCAGGGCCAGGTGCGCGGGTTCCAGCCGGTTGTGGTTCCGGCTTCGGGCCATCTCCTGGGCGACCTGGATGGCCTCCATCGATTTCTGCGTCAGTTTGTCCGTTCTCATGAGGTCCCTCCTCGCCTGTTCTATCCTGATATGGTCCTGTTTCATCGCATACCCATCCCATTAAATCGCAAAACGTGTGCCATTGATGTTTCAGCCACGATGCGGGCGATTTCGATCTGCGATTCCAGGCGTATCGGTGTGTGTCATTGCCGTTTCTGCCCGCGAAACAGGGACGGGCATGATGCATATCTGCCAAATTGGCATATCTGCCAAAATGACAGTCTTGTGCTACTGAACCAGGCCGTTTGGGTACGCCGAAGTGGACAGGTTTGGGAGAGGAAGGTTAGAATCAGCTCGGCGTATCGGACCGATCAGGACGGTTTACGGAACCGAATAGGCAGAAACCAACGCGGCACCTGGCGGCAGTAGCGGAGGTATTCGTCACCTAGAGTGCGCCTAAGGGCGGGCTCCTCCACAAGGACAAGGTACAGCGTCAGTCCGGTCCAGCACAGCGCCGCGTATACGAGCAGCGCAAGTGATTCGAAGGCCAGGCATTCACCGGTCAGGATGAGGAAGACACCGAGCTGAAGGGGGTTGCGGGACCAGCCATGGACCCCGGTCGACCAGATTGGCCGGGCATCTCCTGTGGGGAGCGAGCCGTCCGCGGCGGTCGCGGGGAGCCCCGGCGCGTCGTCGGCAGCGGTCACCAGGGCCGCCATGCGGAGCCGTTCGGCGAAGGCGCGGATGTAGAGTGCCGCGCCCAGGACGATGAGCGCCGATCCGATGGCAGGATAGCCTGCATCGAACCGCATCTCCTCCATGCCCGTGGTACGGTACAGGATCAGCCAGGGGAGGGCGACCGCGAAGAGGGCGTGCCGGACCAGCGCCGCGAACAGCGGGGCCAGCATCATCCGGGCGCCGGACAAGGCGCTACCTCACCTTCACGTAGCCGATGCCCCGGACATCGGGCTGGATGAGCCAGAACACGACCAGGAACGCGCCGTCCGGGAGGACCGTCACCGCGGGTTCGCCGAAAGAGTAGTCCTGCCAGTCATCGTGATCGCCGGACGTATCGCTCTGGGTCCGGACTTCGGCCTTCCAGACGAGTTCGTCCGCTTCCACGCCGAAATCATCGTCCGTGGGCCGGGCGACGGCGAGGCGGATGCCGGGTTCGCCGTGCTGCCGCTGGTTGTACGCCATCAGCGCCCGTCCGTCCTCCAGGGCGGTCAGCGAGATGGACTGGCCGAGCGTGCCCGTGGAGCGGGTCGGCGTCCAGGTCAGCCCCCCGTCGCGGGACAGCGCGTACGCGTTGGGATAATCTGGCTTGCCGTGCGGGGCAATATGCCAGCACGCGCCGAGGAGCCGTCCGTCGGCCAGTTCCACGACCCAGGCCTCGGCGGCCGTCGATCCGGCGTCGTCGAAACGCAGCATGGAACCATGGGACCACGTGGCGCCCCGGTCTGTACTGCGAAGGTAAACCACCCGGTTTCGGTCCACCTGTACGGCGGGATCGAAGGTATTGTAGGGCGAATAACAGCAGATCCAGGTCCCGTCGCGCGTAACCGTGAGCGCCCCGGGGGCCTCCGCCGAACCGGAGGCGGGCAGGACGATAGGCACCGGATCGGTCCAGGTCAGTCCCTGGTCCGCCGAGGATGCCCGGAACATGGCGTTCTGCTTGATGCCGTGGGTCTCCTCCCGCCAGAACGATTCGCCGGGTTCATCGATGGGTACGCGGATGCCCTTGATGAAGCAGGTCCCGTCGGGCGCCCGGCTGATCGACCCGATGTGGGCGAAATCGCCATGCAGATGGGGCCACAGGTAGGCCGGCTTCGTCCACGTTCTGCCGCCGTCTTCGGAGCGGACGATGACCTGCTTGAAATCGTTTCGGCCGAGTGCTTCCTGGACGGCGAAGGAACACACCAGTCCGCCATCTCCGGTGACCACGCAACGGGAGCAGGCAGCCACCGCGTCGGGTCCGGTCGACGGCTGCCGGGCGATCATGCCCTTGTCCAATATTTCGAATGACATGGTGTATACCTCTCAGTGGTTGTCGGATGCCGGAAAGTCGGTCGATGAAACCACAGACGGCCCGTCCGCTGGGCTGGAACTCGCCCCGCCGGACGTCGACGCCTCGCCGCTATGCGCCACCCCGGACGTCGACGCCTCCCCGCTATGCGCCACCCCGGACCCGGCTAATCGAACTTATAGTTTAGCGGTCCGCCCGGGGCACGGTCGAGCCTGAGGACGATGGTGCCCGGTCCGGCCCCGTACGAAGCCTTGTACCGCGCCATGATCGGGTCGAGGATGAAGTGGTAGTCTTCCGTAGGATATGCCTCGCACGGGTCGCCGTCGGCGTCGTGGGCTATGGCCACTTCGAGCTGTACGGGATCGGACTCCATGAAGGCTTCGGAGGCAACCAGTGTGAACCGGTGCAATCTGCATCCGCCGCTGTACGACAGGGTAACCGCGAGTGTATCACCCTTGACGGCGGCTGCGTTCAGTTCATAGTCATCCGTGCCCCATCGCGTGGTGGACCGGACGTCTCCGGGACTGAAGACGACGTTACCTGCTGTACTGCCGTAGTCGGGCGAGTCTGGTGCGGACGTTTTGAAAACGTGGTTGTCCTCGCCGTTCCCGCAGGCCATCCCGCACGTCATCGCACAGGTGACGATCAGGTTCAATAGCAGTGGACCGAGGTCCTTCATGTCGATATTCCTTTTACTGAACGTGGCGTGAGGCCTTTGGTCCCGCCCTTTGGTGGCGGATCACAGATCCGAAGGCCGGAGCAAGCGGACCAGCTACACCCGGCGGAACTTCTGGATCCGGTTATGCGCGAAGGGTACTTCGCACACGTAGACGTCCCCGTGAGAATCCACCCAGATCCCGTGAGGCGCGTCCACGAACGACCCGTCTTTTTCGTCCCGGTTACCCCATTGCGACAGAACCTCGCCGTCCAGCTTGAGGATGCTGACCCTTCCCGGCGCTTCGGCGAGATAAACGATGTCATCCCGGTCGATATACAGGTCGTTCGCGGCCAGCAGATGGTCCCATGATGCGAGGTACCGGCCCTCGGCATCGAAAATCTGCACCCGCGCGTTCCCCCGGTCCACGATCAGGACCCGGCCGTCCTTGTCGACGCGGACGCAGTGGGGCGTATCGAACTGCCCCGCGTCGCTGCCGTGCCCACCCCAGGTACAGCGCAGCTTCCCGTCCGTCGTGAAGCGGTGTGCGTAATGCTGGCCGTAGCCGTCGGTCACGTACAGGTCGTCGTCCTGGCCGAGTACCGCCCAGGTGGGTGCATTGAATGGTTGGCCGGGGCCGCCCGGCCTGTCAGGCGTGCCGAGTATGGAGAGCATCTTGCCTTCGAGGGTGAAGGCCATTACCGTATGCAACTCGACGTCGGTCATGTAGATGATATCGTCGTCGCTGATCCAGATGGAATGGGGCACCTTGAAGACATCCTGCCCCCAGTCGTACAGGAATCGCCCGTCGCGGTCGTAGACGACGACCGCCGGATCGGGTTCCCGGTCGATGACGTGCACGCGGTCCTGGGAATCACAGGCCATGGAAGATACCACGCCGAGGTCCCGGCCGGCATCTCCGCCGCCCCAGCCGTCGACGCGTTCGTAGGTGTAATCTCCCGAACCGTAAACCATATTGGGATCTCCCCGGTTGAGCATGGACCTGAAGTGCGTAACCGACTTCAGATCGCCAGCCGATTCGATAGAAGTCAATCGATCTGTGCCGCGCAGGCCGATTTCACACGATGCCCGCCCGAGCGGCGAGCACGGGTTCCCAGCAGCCTCCGGGCCGTTCCACGCCGTCCACGTCGCACAGCGGCGGTGCGTCTTCGTTCCAGCGCAGCACCGCCACGTCGCCGCAGGCGCCGGCGCGCAGGGTACCGATTTCGCCTTTCAATCCGAGGACTTCCGCCGGACGGCTCGTCACCCTTGGCAACGCGTCGCGTTCCGACATGCCGGCCGCGATCAGCTTGGACATCGTCCGGGGCAGGTCGTGCTGCGGATTGCCACCGACATGGCGGCTGTACTGGTCGGTGGAAATCGTATCGGGCAGGAACCCGTCGGCGATGGCGGCCTCGGCGACCATGAAGCTGAAGGACCGCATGCCATGGCCGATGTCGAAGCGGACGCCCCTTTCGCGGGCTTCGCGGACACTGGTGCGGATCCGTCCATCCTTCACGACGCTCTCGGGGAAATCGTTGAAACAGTAGGTGACCACGTCTCCGGAACGCAGCAGCGGCAACTGGTCGTCGAGGGACCAGTCGCTGGACAGGCGCGTGCCGACCAGGAGCGGCTTGCCAGAACGTTCGGCGGCCTCCAGGGCGCGGCGCATGATCTCCCTGGGCGGGGTGGGATTGCTCGGACCCGTGTTGGCCGCGATACCCCATATGGCGTCTCCTCCCGATTCGATGGCGGAAAGGCAGGCGTCCACGTCCGCGGCATCCAGGTCGGGGAAACAGCCGTCCGGATGAGATTCGCCGTGAATTGAGAGGTTGATCGCCATGATCACCCGCGTCCTGCATGCCCGGATCACCCGATCGCGGTAAGCCGGCCAGTTGCCGGCGCCGGCGTCGCCCTGGGACATGACGGTCGTGACGCCCCGGGACAGGAAGTGGGCGTCGGGATCGACACCGTAACGCGAGCCGCCGCGCGCGGGATGGGCGTGCAGGTCCACCAGTCCCGGCAGCATCAGGCCGTCGGGAAACTCGAAGGTCATGGCGGCGGATCCATCGACTCCGGGTCCCGACGCCGCTATGCGTCCGTCTTTCACCGCCACGGCGCCCGATCCGTCGAGGCCGGATTCCGCACAGAAAACGCGTCCCGCGCGGATGAGCAGGTCGTAGTCAGGCGTGGGCATGGGAACTCCGGTACAGGCTGGTCACTTTGATCAATAAAGCACAGGGATTTTAACGGGCTTAAAGGAACAGCGTGATTATACCACAGCCCCTTGAACAGGACCAACAAAAACCTCTTCTGTCTTCCGATTCAATGCAAACGGACTCCGATTCTGCTTTCAAGAATAGAGAGATCCAGATTAGCGGCCATGGCGTCGGCTATCCGGTCCAAGTCCCGTGTCCACCGCTCGGTGATGTCTTCTTCCGTGGCGCTCTTCCAGTTCAGCCAGGCTTCGAGCACGGCGCAGCGGTACCGCCCGTCGTCGAACAGCCCGTGGATAAACGTGCCCATCACCTGTCCGTCGTCGGAGCGAGCGCAGAAGGGGTACACTTCTGGATCCTCACTGCTCAGTCCGTGACGGATCTCATAACCGGTGAATGACAGGTCGGCCGGCCATCTTGACCGGGCCGTCACTGGACGTACCCGCTTGTCCGGCAGCATTTCGGTCTCGATCGGGATCCAGGCCAGGCCTTCGGCAGCGGGCGGTCCCTCGATCCCTTCGGGGTCCAGGATACGGCGCCCGAGCATCTGTGCACCACCGCAGATGCCCAGCACGCGACCCCCGTATCGGAGGTGCCGTTCAAGAGAAAGCGGCCAGCCACGCGCTCTCAGCCAGGAGAGGTCCGCAGAGGTGGACTTCGAGCCGGGCAGTACCACGAGGTCCCAACCGGTCATTTCCGATGGATCGCGCAACCAGGCGAATTCCACGTCCGTATCGGCCAGGAAGGGGTCCAGGTCGGTCGTATTGCTTGCCCGCGGATATTGTATGGCACCGACCCGCAGTTTATGTCCGCCCACGGGTTTCACGGCTGCCCCTGAGCGGTCCATGCCCGTATAGGGGATGTCTTCATCGGGAAGCACGAGATCCGGAAAATAGGGCAACCAGCCGAGTACAGGCGTGCCCGAACGATTTTCCAGCCACTCGAATACGTCGCCCAGCAGGGAAGCCTCGCCCCGGAATCGATTGACGATCACCGCCTGCACGCGCCTGCGGTCGGGGGCCGCGAGGGTCTCCATCGTTCCGAGCAGCGCGGCGAAAACGCCTCCTCGATCTATGTCGCCCACCAGCCATACCGGAATGCCGGCCGCCCGGGCGAAGCCCATGTTGGCGATATCTCCCTCGCGCAGGTTGGGTTCCGCCGGCGATCCCGCGCCTTCCACGACTATCCAGTCATACGAATCGCGAAGCCGGTTGAATGCCCCCAGCACCTCGTGCATCAACGCGCCTCGGTCTTCCTTGAATCGACCGGCCATGAGCCGTCCGCGTACCTTGCCGCACACGACGAGTTGCGCCGCATTGTCGGCCTCGGGCTTGAGCAGGACAGGATTCATGTCCACGGTGGGTTCGATTCCGGCGGCAAAGGCCTGCAGCGCCTGGGCGCGACCAATTTCACCGCCGGAGGGGCAGGCGGAGGACGCGTTGCTCATGTTTTGCGGTTTGAATGGAGCGACCTGAACGCCGGAACGTGCGAGCAGCCGGCACAACCCCGCGACGAGCAGGGATTTACCGACCCCTGACGCCGTGCCCTGGATCATCAAAGCATTCATCGGCTTGCCTAAATGAGTGAATAGAACCGAAGCGAGTTTGTTCTGGGATGAATCCGGCGCGCGTATACGCCACCTACAGTTGCCCGCGCGTCGCATCGCGCATTCCCAGCATATCGGCGTCCGATACCCCGTCGAATCGGCTGAACAGGAAGGCCTGCGCATAGTCCGGCAAGGCCCCGCCGGTGACGTGGGCGGCGACCAATTCTCCTGCGGCCTGGGAACCCATGGCGCCGTAGCCGGAGAGCGCGCCGACGATATACGCGCCTTCTACCGGCAATGGTCCGATCAGCGGACGGTTGTCCGGCGCCTTGCAATAGTATCCGCCGTCCACCGCCGGTGCATCGGCCGCTTCGAAATATCCCCGCATACCCGGAATCATCCGAGCGAGGCCTCGCAGGACGATCACCGGGTAGGCCGGGTCGAATTCGAGCGGGAACACCGCCTCTCGCGGCGTGACGTCGTAGGTCCAGATACCCAGAAAGGTCTGTTTTCCGTCCCGGAACCGCGGACGGATGTGAAGCCCCGCAGGAAAAGGTTCGGTGAGGTAGCGGGTGTCGGCGCCGGCGGAAAGCCGCCGCTTTTCTTCTTCGCTCCAGACCAGTTCGACCGGGTCCGTCCAGATCAGCATGGGCGCGTCGGGCGGCAGTACGCATGCATGGTCTTCCGCGATGATCTTTCCGTGCAACTCCATGAAGACCGGGATATCCAGTCCCAGCATCCGGCCTGCTTCCGGTATCAGGGGTCCGGCAGCAAGTACGAGTCTGCCGGTTTCGATGTGCGATCCCGACGCCAGCGTTACGCCTCTGACCCGATTGTTCCGAGCGTCGACCTTCGAAATCCTGTCCTGCAGGAGCATGCCGCCACTGGACGCTATGCGGTCGATCATCCAGCGACCGAGCGACGGAAGGTCCAGCCAGCCGCAGCGGCGCACGTGCAACATGGCGGCGGTATCGTTCGTCAGAAACGGGAACAGTTCCATTATCGCATCGCCATCGAGCAAGAGATCGGCACCGGCCAGATCGGGTTCCAGTTCCTCCGGCCGGGCAAGCCCCTTCGGCCGCGCGAGTCCCTCCGGCCGCGAAGGTACGTAGGACCCGCCTTCGCGATGCACGCGCAAGGCGCCTCCGCCCAGGTTGGAGACCTCCTCCGCCTCTTTTTTCAGTTCCGGAACGCGGTCCGGGTTGCCGGTGAGGAATACGTAGCCCCTTCGGTTCATCAGGAAAGCGTTGCCGCTCTCCCACGCCAGTTCCTCCATCAGGTCGATGCTCCGGTCCACAAACCGGAACATGGGGAGGTCGGGCCACCAGTTACGATAGGCTTCGGTACCGGCGGCGCTGGTCAGCGAGAGCGGGGGTCTTTCGTCGACGAGCACGACGTTTCGCACGCCGCGGCGAACGGCGAGGTGATACGCGGCGGCGACCCCGGCTATGCCCGCGCCGCAGATGACGATTTCCGCTTTGGTGGGCATCGATGTGCTCTTCGGAAATGGGTGTCAGGCGGCGCCAACGTGCTCAAACCCCGGCCACGGGTGGGTGCCAACGTGCTCAAGCCCCGGCCACGTACGGTGCCAACGTGCTCAAACCCCGGCCACGGTCGGACGCCTTTTCCAGGTCTGCGTCGCCTGTTCGAAGGCGTGGGCGAGTTGCAGTACGCCCAGTTCGTCCTCGTGCCGTCCGACGATCTGCAGTCCCACGGGCAGGCCCGAGGAAGTGAATCCGCATGGAACGGATATGGCCGGCAGGCCTGTGACGGTGACGTAGTAACACGACTTCATCCAGTCGATGTAGGTCTCCATCCGCACGCCGTCGATCTCCGTGGGGTAGGGCGTATTCACGTCGAATGGCGGGACCTGGCTGACGGGGAAGATCATGAAATCGTGGTGTTCCATGAACCGGCGGACCCGGTGGTACAGGGTGGTCCGGTCCACCTCCGCGCGGGCGATCTGCGGCCCCGTAAGGGCGAATCCGGCTTCGAGGTTCCAGATGACCGTGTCCTTGATCTGATCGCGGTGCGTCTCGAGAAGGTCGCCGTATCCCTGGATGAAGCTCCACGCCCGTAGCGTCTTGAATACCTCGTCGGCTTCGGCGAAATCGGGCTGGCCGGCCTTGACGGTCATGCCCAGATCCTCGAACACCCCGCGCTTCGCCTCGATGGCCGTGGTGACATCGGGATCCACGGGCAGGCCGCCGAAGTCCATGCTCCAGGCGACGCTCACGCCCTTGAAGTCGCGCTCCAGCGGCATGGCGAAGGACGGTCCCGGCTCTCGAATGGCAAGCGGCGCGCGTGGATCTGGCCCCGCTATGGCACTGAGCATGAGCGCGGCGTCCGCCACCGTCCGGGCCATGGGACCCTGAACGCTGAGCCTGCCCCAGGCGTTGACGGACGGCCATCGCGGTACCCGGCCCGGCGCGGACCGCAGCCCCACCACGTTGCAGAAGTTGGCCGGGTTGCGCAGCGAACCGCCCATGTCGCTGCCGTCGGCGATGGGCAGCATACCGCAGGCCAGCGCCACGGCGGCGCCACCGCTGCTGCCGCCGCAGGTCCGGGACGTGTCGTATGGATTCAGCGTAGCGCCGAAGACCGGGTTGAAGGTCTGGGATCCCGCGCCGAATTCCGGCACGTTGGTCTTGCCGAAGGAGATCGCCCCTGCCTTCTTCAACCGCTCCACGATCAACTCGTCCTGGCCCGGGATGAAATCGCGGAAGATCGGCGAACCGTAGGTAGTCCGGACGCCTTTGGTCAGAACCAGGTCCTTGTGGGCGATGGGCAGGCCGAAGAGGGGCCCCCGCGCTTCGTTTCGCGCAATGGCCTCGTCGGCCTTGCGGGCGCCGTCCAGCGCCTGGTCGGGATGATAGGTGACGATGGCGTTCACGGCGGGATTCACCCGGTCGACCTGGGCCAGGTGGGCCTCCATGACCTCCGTAACGGAAACGTCCTTGCGGCGGATCATGCGGACCAGTTCGGTCGCCGGGGTGAAGCACAGTTCGGATACGGGCATCGCGCGCCTTTCTGGTTTTGTATCGATCTGGCAGAATCTACGTGTTTTCGGCCGTTGACCGGGACGCGGGTCTATGGGGCGTGGCGAGGTCGGGCCTTGTGTATTGGTGGAACTTCAGCCGAGTATATCCCGCAAGGCTCCAGTGAATATCCGGCTTTCCGCCTCGTTGCCGTACGAAACCCTGATCATTCCCCGTATACCCCAGGAAGCCTCGGCGTCTTTCACCAGGATGCCTCGTTCCGCCAGGGCCTCGGTAACGGCCGCGGCATCTCCCACCTCGATCAGGACGAAGGCCGCCTCGCTGTGGATATGCTCGAGTCCGAGTTCCTCACACGCCGCGTAGTACAGTTTCTTGGATGCGCTTGCCGTGTCCCGGGTGCGCGATACGTGATCCGGATCATCGAGGGCGGCGATGGCCGCGGTCATGACCATGGCGCTTGGTGTTCCTCCGTGGAATGCACGGACGCGCTCCATCGTTCGGGGCTGGGCCAGACCGTAGCCGAAGCGGAAGCCCGCCAGGCCGTAACCCTTGGAAAAAGTGCGGACTACCAGGACGTTCTCGAATTCCCGCACGAGCCCGGCGCCATCGGCGCAGGCTCCGTCCTCCGCCAGATCCGCGTAGGCCTCGTCCACCAGGACGATCACCCGTTCCGGCAGGGCGGCGACGAAGCGTGCCAGCGCGTCGTGGGTGACGATGGTTCCCGTGGGATTGTTGGGATTGGTAACGACGGCCATGCGCGTGCGTTCGTTCACGGCCGCGGCCATGGCATCCAGGTCGTAGACGTAGTCGGCCGTCAACGACGTTCGCACGACACGGGCACCCGATTCCTCTGCGTACCGGGACATCAACCCGAAGGATGGATGGGGTTCGATGAGTTCGTCTCCCGGGGCCAGAAAGGCACGGGCAATGGCGTGCATCAGGTGTTCGGAACCGTCGCCCACGCGGATCCAGGCGCCTTCCGAATCAACCCCGGGGAGGGCGAGTGTCTCATCGTGAGGTACGCCGTGCAGTTCGGCCAGCTTGCGGAAGAGCGCGATCTGATCGGGATCCTCGTACCGGTTGATCCGGTCGCACCGCGCCTTTACGGCTTCAATGACGGACGGGGAAGGACCGATGGGGTTCTCGTTCCGACTCAGGCGGATGACGCCGGGCGGCAGTCCGATGCTCCTATAGGCTTCGTTGTCCGGGCACATAGTGATTCCACACCATCAGCTCCATGACTTCGATCTCAGTCCCAGTTCTTCGAAACGCGCCGCACCTGGAAAATCCCCACTAGAATCAGCGCCACGATGATCCCGCGGGTGAGCAGCAGATAGGGAAGATCAACGGGGTCCGCGTTCCGAAGCAGGAGCAGGTCGAATCCGGCCTGGTAGGTCCACACGACCAGCAGGATCGCCAGCGAGACGGGCGTGACGTACTTGATCATGTAGTAGAAAATGCGCGGGATCCGGATCGCCGCGCCTTCGGTGATCTCGTCCCAGGCTTTGTCCATGCCGAAGATCCAGGCGAAGATGATGACTTCGAGGAAGGAGAAGACGACCAGCCCCACCGTTCCGATCCAGAAATCGAATTCATCGATCACGCCATGCTGGATGTGGAAGGCGATGAAGTTTCCAAAGATGAACAGGACGGAAATAACGAGTAGCGCGGCCTTCTTGCGCGACCATCCCATCTCGTCCTGGAGGAAGGCCATGGGCGGCTGGGTCAGGGCAACGGTCGAGGTGATCCCGGCGAAGAACAACAGGCCGAACCAGAGCGTGCCGATGAACTGTCCGAAGGGCAGCTGCTGGAAGATCAGGGGCATGGACTGGAAGCCAAGGTCGTAGGAGCCGCCCGTCGCGATGGCTTCGGTGGCGGTGACCCCGAAAAAGGCCACGGCCACCGGGATGGCGATGGAACTGCCAAGCACCACCTCGGCGAACCCGTTGCTCATGGAGGTCGTGAGTCCGGTCAGGGCGACGTCCTGCCGGGCGCGGACGTAACTCGCGTAGCACTGCATGCTGCCGATGCCGATACCCAGCGAGAAGAAGATCTGTCCCGCCGCCGCGAGCCACACGCTGGCTTCGGACAGGCGGCTGATGTCCGGGTTCCATATCCAGGCGAAGCCGGCCATGACGCTGCGGTCCGGAAAGGCCGGGTCCGGTGTGCCCAGGGTGAACACCCTTGCGACCAGGATGATGGCGAATACAAGCAGCATGGGCATGGCGAACTTGGCCAGGGTCTCTATGCCCCGGACCACGCCGCGGGACAGTACCCAGAACACAATGCCCAGGTTGATCACGAAGAAGATGTACGCGGTGCCGAGACCGCTGAAGTAGGAACTCTCGGTGATGCCCTGGAAGCTGCTCAGGAAAGTGCCCATCTCCTCCTGGGTAGTGATGCCGAAGTACTGGCCGGTCAGGGAGAAGAAGCTGTAGGCCAGGGTCCAGGACTGCACGTAGGAGTAGTAGAGGGCGAAAGCCACCGGCGCCGCGATACCGAGCACGCCGATGTACTTGGCGGCCGGGTGTTTCCACAGCCGGTACATGATGCCCGGTGTGGTGCCGTGGCCGTGCTTTCCGCCGAACCTTCCCACGCTCCATTCCACCCACATCATGGGGATGCCCACGACCAGGAAGGCGATGAAATAAGGGATCATGAAGGCGCCGCCGCCATTGGCGGCTGCCTGTACGGGAAACCGCAGGAAATTGCCCAGGCCGATGGCGTTGCCCGCCATGGCCATGATCAGGCCCAGGCGGCTTTTCCAGACTTCCCTTACCTTCGTTACGGACATCAAGCACTCCTTCCGGTTTACTGGCGGCTATTTCACTTTACCCCGGCCGGCCACGGGCCAGATGACTTCCACCTGGTCTCCCCGGACGCCGTTGAGCTCGTCGTGCAGGTTGAGGGCCATCTCCTGGTGCAGGGGAATCACCGACAGGCGCTCGCCGACCTTGAACCTGTGCGCGCAGCGGGATACGTCCACGTGGCCGTGTTCCACGGACATCCCGTTGATCTGTGCCTCGGGATGTTCGATGATATGTCCGTAGGGCGTGGGCGGATAGCTGGCGAAGGTCTTCATGCCACCGTCGATGATAATGCGGTCCGGTGTCGGAGTACTTACCACGGTACAGATCATGCGGCAGGCGCAACGTTCGGCGTTGAGCATGTCGGAGTTTCCGATACGGCTCATTCCCTCCCAGATGTAGGATCCGCTGCGGGTCTCGGTACAGCCCAGGTTCCTGGAGGTCTGCTCGCCGCCGGTACCGCCTCCGCTGATGATCTCGATGGGGATGCCCTTTTCGGTGATCCGTTCCACGGTCTCCCGCAGGAAGCTCTTTGCCTCGGGACGGCTGGGGAAGACCATGACGCCTTTGAATGCCAGGCCGCGCAGGTCCATGATGCGTTCGGCCAACGTTGCCGCCGCTTCGGGCGACTGCACGCCGCACCGTTTCGTGCCCGTATCCAGTTCGATGATCACATTTACGCGGCAGCCGTCGATTTCGGCCCGGTCCGAAATCCCCCGTGCCGTGATGTCGTCATCGACGGCCACGGTGATCTCGGTACGCCTGGCGACGCGGGTCAGGCGTTCGACCTTCCGGGCGCCCACGATGTTGTAGGGGACCAGGATATTCTCGATGCCCGCGGCGGCCATGACTTCCGCTTCGCCGAGTTTCTGGCAGCAAATGCCGATCGCGCCGGCCCCGACCTGGCGGTGGGCGATTTCCGGAATCTTGTGGCTTTTGGTGTGGCAGCGGAGGGCGATGTCGAGATCGCGGCAGTGCTGAGCCATCGACGCGATGTTCCGCTCCATCACGTCAAGGTCGACCGTATAGGCCGGCGTGTCCAGTTCGTCAATGCGCATGACTACCCGTGAGTGTTATGTAGGTACATTTCTCGTAGTGCGGCTAAAGACTGCCCTTGGTTGACGGCACGCCGGATACCCGGTCGTCCAGGGCCACAGCCTGGCGCAGCGCCCTGGCCGCCGCCTTGAAGACCGCCTCGACCTGGTGATGGGCGTTCACGCCAGAGAGCAGGGCGATGTGCAGGGTGACGCGTCCGTGATGCACGAGGGCCCCGAAGAACTCCCGCACCATTTCCGTGCTGAAATCACCGACCGAGGAACGCGAGAAATCGGCGTCGAACGCCAGGTGGGCGCGGCCACTTACATCGAAGACCGCCCGCGCCAGCGCTTCGTCCAGGGGGGCGTAAGCGTGGCCGAATCGCGTAATGCCCGATCCGTCGCCGACCGCCTGGGCGATGGCCTGGCCCAGGCAGATCCCCACGTCTTCCACCGTGTGATGATCGTCTATATGCAAATCGCCGGTGCAGGCAAGCTCGAGATCGAACCCGCCGTGTTTGACGAAACTGCCCAGCATGTGGTCGAAGAAACCGATGCCGGTTTCTCCGGTGAGCCGTCCGTCGCCCTCGAGGTTCAGGGTCAGTTCGATGCGGGTTTCCAGGGTTTCGCGCGTTACCGTGGCGGTGCGAGGCACGTATTCCCCAATGCGATGGTGAGTTGCCGGAAGTCGTTCTGGCGATTTGCGTCAGGTTCGACCTGTTACAGTAGACGCGGGGGCCGGGATTGTCAAGAGGTTCCGGCCTGCGTACCAGCGTGCGTACCAGCCTGCGTACAGGCCGGCGTACCGACGTGTGTATCGTCGCGCTTAAAGGCTCCTGCGGACCTTCACCTGATCTTAACGATTGCCTTTTTGAACTTATGTGCATCCACCCCGGTGAGAGGTGGGAGACGAATGCCAATGTACACGTTAGCTACACGGGAACGACCCATGAAAAGAGCACACGGAGTGTCCGGCATAACGCGGTTTCTTCAGCGCAATCCCGCCTGGTCCCAGGTGGTTTGCGTCGTGGGAGTCGCCTTGCTGATCATCCTCGGTCCCGTCCTGATCTACGGACTGCTGTTCCAGTCCGGACCGGACTCGGTGCGGATGATGTCCAACGTACCCTGGTGGCCGGTCGTCCTTCTCGTGGCGCTCGTCGCATTGCTCAGCCTGCTGCACGGGACCTCGGGCGTAAGCGTACAGAAGCGGCCCGACAAGCAGAAAGGCGCCACTTCTGCCGATTCAGCGGACCGCCCGGACCGCCCGAACTCGACGGACCGCCCGGACTCTACGGGCTCGGCGGGTTCGACGGACCTTCAGGATCCGTCCGGTCCGACCGGACAGAACGGCGATCTCCTTCGGTGCACATCGCATGAACGGACCCTGAACGGAGTAGGCCGGGTGGAAACGAAATCCTGAGAGCAGCCTGGCCCGATCCCGATCCCAGCTAGCCCCAATACCAGCGCGCAGCGATGGCGGCCACTACCACGGCCGTGGACTGAAAGGTCCGTCTTTCGCTGCACAGGGCGGCGCAGATATCATACCGCGCCGGTTGCCCCGCGGAGTATTCGGTGAATCGAGGCAGGAAACGGGGTACCGCCGCGAGGTATGCTTCGTATGGTGCCCCGAAGATTTTCCGCAGACTTTCCTCCTCCAGCGATACGATGAGACCGTACTGAATGCCGAAGGCGGCGACGAAGATCCCGATCATGTAAGGCATCCAGGCCCAGGCCATGACACACAGGCCGAGACTCAGCACGAAATTGCCGACATACAGCGGATTGCGTACCCGGCCATAGGGGCCGTTGGTGATGAGCGACGGCGCTCCGACGTGACGGGTACGGGTGGCGGAGCCCGCGTAACCGACCGCCCACAGGCGTATGGATTCCCCGATCAGCACCAGCAGCCCGCCGGTAACGAAGGTCATCGGGCCGGGGTCGGCCATGATCAGGACCGCGATCAGGAGCGGGATGGGTGTATAGCTTCGGGACGCGAAGACGGCGGTGCGGATATCCATATCGTGAATCGTGCTACCTATTCGGGAAACGTGCTACTAGTCCGAGAGTCGTGTTCCACCGTTGGGTCTGCCGGACGATTTTCAGCTTGTATCCTTACATGGTACATGTGTAGGCGACCAGGTTGATTCTACCGGCGGTCCTGGTCGATCTGATTGATCACCACCAGAGAGACGCGCAGGGCTTCCAGACCATCGCGGCCGGTCACCGGCGGCGGAGACCCGCTCTGCACGGCGTCGGCGAAGGAGGCGAGTTCCGCCTTTAACGGCTCGGTCCTGTCCTTCGCCGTCTTCTGGCGCAGGATGTGCCTCGTGCGGCCGTCACCGGTGTTTATGGGAATCTTCAATCCCCGGATCCCGCCCGGACCGGGCTCGTCGACCAACCGGTATATCTCGCTTTCCCCCTTCAGGAAATCCATCGAAATGTAATGATCGCGCTGAAAGACCCGCATCTTGCGCATCTGCTTAAGGGATATGCGACTGGCCGTGACGTTGGCTACGCAACCGTCGGCGAACTGCAACCGGGCGTTGGCGATATCCACCTGGTCTGAAATCACTGCGACCCCGGTGGCGTCCACCCTTTCCAGGTCCGACCGGACCAGGCAGCGGATCAAATCGATGTCGTGGATCATCAGGTCGTGGACCACGGACACGTCCGTTCCCCTGGGGTCGAAGGACGCCAGGCGGTGCGATTCGATGAACCCCGGAGTTACGGCCGTGCCTTCCAGGGCCCGGAAAGCGCCGTTGAACCGTTCGATATGTCCGACCTGAAGCACGAGGCCCCGGGATTCCGACAGATCGACGAGGCGTTTGGCTTCTTCGACGGTTGCGGCGATCGGTTTTTCCACGAAGGTGTGCAGACCCTGGGACAGCGTGAATGAAGCCACCTCGCAGTGGGCGGTAGTGGGCACGACCACGGTGACGGCGTCGGCGTCCCCCGCGAGTTCGGACAGGCCGCCGTAGGTTCTCGTACGATAGCGATGGGCAATCTCCTCGGCCCGCTCGCTGCGAATGTCGTACACGCCACTGAGATGAATACCCGGCATGCCTGCCAGCACCCTGGCATGGGCTTCACCCAGCCGGCCGACACCGATTACGGCTATTCGCAATAGGTCCAAACCAGGGTCCTCCTCGCATGCAGTTGCTACGCATCCGCGATGGTATCAACAACATTTGAAGTACTTTATTAAAGTCGCATCTTTCTACGGTGTTATGGAACCTTATTTGACCTCTTCTACTCTTCGGTCAGGATGTACCAAATACACGACTACACCAAGCGTCTTCAAGGCTGGGGAAATAACGTCTATCAATTCCCTGTGGTCATTATCGGAAGGCAAGGCAATTCCAACCTCATGCTCGCCGCCGCTCATCACGTGCGACGCTTTAAAAAGGGCGACTGCCACATGGCTCTTCTTTTGGCCTCGAGTGAAGGGCTTACCATATCGCTTGGTCCCACATTTACTTGAAGTCTCTCCCTTAGCTTCCACAACCAGAGATTTTCGCCCTTTTCTCGCCAGAATATCAAATCCACGTTGACCTGTAGTACTGACTTTTTCGATGTGCCAGCCTTTGTCACACAGATGCCGGGTCACGGCGCAGATTACTTCGTTCTCCGTCAGCATGGTTTTCGCTCAATAGTAATCCTATCGATGTATCCCATACCTATTCGACCTTGCAGATCAACCGTCCCATATCAGACTCTTCATTTGAGCCGACGACGGAAATGTAGACGCCGCCGCCGTGTACGGTCAACCCCTTTGAAACACAGGACGCCGGACACAAACCACTACTTGAAGTTGACAGGCATCGGTCAAATGTGTTGATTCCTGTCACGTAAATACGCGATGTCCAAACTCCGAGAAATCCCCGATGCCCCTGATGCAACGTCTCCACGCCTCATCGCCCATCGCCGGATACGGTCTCGCGCTCTGTTCCGCCCTGTTCATTTTCTTGAGCATACCCAAGGTCGACTGGTGGCCCCTGGCCTGGATCGCCTTCGTGCCGGTCATGATCGCGTTGCACGACGCGGGCCGTTCCGGCACCTTGACCAGGGTGGCATTGATCGCCCTTGTATTCGCGTTCGTGTCTGGCGTCGCCAAGGTGTATTGGATCATGGAGACCGTCATGAATTACGGCAGCCTGAACCTGGCGCTGGGCCTGGTCAGCATGGCGGGCGTGGCAGCAGTGGTCGCCCTGTACGCCTTCATTTTCGGATTGTTTGCGGCGCGGGCCGACTGGAAGTCCCCCCTTTTCCCGTTGTTCGCGGCCGCGCTGTGGACGGCGCTGGAATACATCCAGACCTATGTTTTCACGGGGTTTCCCTGGGAATTGCTGGGATACTCACAGCACCAGGTCCTTCCCGTCATACAGATCGCGAATTTCACGGGCGTGTACGGCGTGAGCTTCCTGGTCATGCTGGTGAACGCGACACTGGCCATGGTCTTCATCGCCCTTCGCGAGCGCACCGCCTGGCGCGCGCCGGTGATCGCCATGGCGGTGGCGTGGCTGGCCGTGATCGGCGCGACGGGATACGGATGGTGGTCGATTTCACAGGCACGCGCCCTGGAACGGATGACACCCCCGGTAAAGGTGGCCGTGGTCCAGGGCAGCAAGGAACAGGGCATAAAGTGGTCGAAGGAGGAGGTCCAGCGGACCGTGGACGTCTACCGGGACCTGACGCGGTCGATTCTGCCCCAGAACCCCGAGTTCATCGTGTTCCCCGAGACGGCGATGACCTTCTGGCTGGAAAGCCCGGCCTATGAAGCGTACAACGAACAGGTGCGCGCGTTGACCGAGGAGGCGGGGGTTCCGCTGCTAACCGGCGCGCTGGGTTACCGGTCCGGTGAAGACGACATATACAACAGCGCCTTCCTGTTGCTGCCCGACCGGGGGATCGTAAGCTCCTACAGCAAAATGCACCTGGTGCCCTTCGGTGAATACCTGCCGATACCGAGCCTTTTCTCCTTCCTATCCGGGTTGACCGGCGCGATTGGCGATCTGACACCCGGGGACGAACTGACCGTGATGCCGCTCACCGGACGGGACATGCGTATCGGCACGGTCATCTGCTACGAATCCATTTTCCCGGACCTGGTCCGGAGATTTCCGCTGAACGGTGCCGACGTGCTCGTGGTCATGACCAACGACGCCTGGTTCGGGACCACGTCGGCGCCCGCCCAGCACTTCTCCATGGCGGTGTTGCGCGCCGTGGAAAACGGTACCCCGATCATCCGCGCGGCGAATACAGGTATTTCGGGGTTCATCTCCTCCACGGGAACCGTCTACGGCACAACGCCGATGATGGTCGCCACGACCACCGTCGCGAATGTCCATCCCAACCGGGGCGGCCTCACGTTCTACACCCGTTACGGCGACGTGTTCGCCCTGTTCTGCTGTGTGATGGCCGTTGTCGCGGCGGCCCTGGCGGGCAGACGGACCCCACGCTTCCGCGGAAGCAATTCCAGCTAACCCGCTAAATAGCTTCTTTATGAACCGGGCATTACCCCCGGGGATGATACCGGGTGTACACGTCCTTGAGGTACTCGCGGTCGACGTGCGTGTAGATCTGGGTCGTGGCGATGTCCACGTGGCCCAGCATTTCCTGGACGGCGCGCAGATCGGCGCCGCCTTCCAGGAGATGGGTGGCGAAGGAATGACGCATGGTATGGGGACTGACTTTCTTTTCGAGGCCGGCCAGTTCCACGTAGGTATCCATGATCTTCCACAGGCCCATGCGGGACAGCCGTCCGCCGCGGGCGTTCAGGAAGAGCACCTCGCCGCTTTTCGGCGATGCCAGGGCGGGACGCACCTTGTGCAGGTAGTTCCGGATCACGTTGATCGCCTGGCGGCCTACGGGAACCAGGCGTTCTTTGCCGCCCTTCCCGAAGATGCGCGCCAGCCCGGTTTCGAAGAGGAGATCGGGCCGCCTGAAATCCAGTAGCTCTGACGCCCGCAGGCCGGTGGCGTACATGAACTCCAGGATCGCCCGGTCGCGCAGTCCAAGCGACGTCGTATGGTCGGGCTGCTCGAGCAACGTCCTGATCTCCTCCCTGTTCAGGACGACCGGGAGGCGGCGCGGTTGCTTGGGTACCTTGACGTGTTCGGTGGGGTCTGACATGGCCAGTCCCTCGCCGATGAGGAAACGGTGGAAGATCCGTACAGCCGATACGTGCCGCGCAATGCTCGAAGGCGCAAGCCCGCGGCGACGCAGGTAGGCGATGAACCCCTGGACGTCCTGGCGCGTGGCGTCCGGGAAGGAAGCGATCCCGCGCCGGGCAAGGTGGTTTTTGTAGGAGGTAAGGTCACGGCGGTACGCCTCGTGGCTGTTCGGCGACAGCCCCCGTTCGATGAGCAGGTGGGTGAGGAAATCGTTCAGTTCATTCATGACGCAGGCCGGTCCTTCCCCGGTCGCCGGTCCTGTCCGCCGCACTTACGCGGCCGCGCACTCCGCCCGTGCCCGGTCGGCATGCGCTTTCATGTATGCGATCGAGTAGGCGTAACCGATCCGGCCGTCTCCCGCCATCTCGGGGATGTGGTCGGGGATCATGACCCCGTAGAAACCGGTTTCCTCCAGGACCCGCGCGGCCTTGTACATATCGAAGTACCCGTTGTCGATGAAGGTCTCCACGAAATGGGGCAGGGGCTGGTCCACGTTCCGGTAGTGGACCTTGAAGACCTTGCCCTGTTCGCCGAAATGGCGCAGTGCGTCCTCCACGCCTCGGCCCATCAGGGACCCGCCTTCGAGCCAGCAGCCGATGCAGAAGCAAAGCCCCACGTTCGGGCTGTCGGCGATTTCCATGGCGCGGTAGTAACCGTCGAAACTGCTGAAAATGCAACGCGGGATCCCGCCGAGTTCCGGCTGGGGAGGATCGTCCGGATGAATGCCGATCCGGACGCCCGTTTCCTCCGCGACCGGTGCGACTTCCCCGATGAAATGGGCGAAGTTGTCCCAGATCTCGTCCTTGCTGTACTCCCGTCCATGAGTCAGCGGCATCTTGTAAAGCCGACCTCCCCAATGGCCTTCCTCGGCTTTCGCCATGTCGAATCCCCGGGCCGGCGCGCCGCCTCGGGTCGTCTCCCGCTCCGTGCTCCAGATCCCGTTCCCCATGTGGGCGTACGTCGTATAGGGAATGCCCGCCCTGCCCAGGTCGCGGATGTATCGCTTGTACTGTTCTACCTTCGCGTCCCGGTTCGGCAGGTTGAGCACGATGGCGTCCTGGTTGTGCACGTCGCTGTTCCCGAAACCGTAGATCTTGATGCCGGCTTCCTCGTAGATCTCACGCCGGCTCATGAAATAGTCGTAGTTGGCGTGTTCACCGTCCGTCCAGAGACAGACGTATTCAATGCCCAGTTGCCGGGCGAACTGCAGGTCCTCCCGCGTGGGTTCGGGAGACATCTGCCCTGCGATCTTGAGACCGGGTTCTATTTCCATGAGCGCCATGACGTACTCCTTCTGCTTGGTAATTATCAGCGTAAAGAAGTTTCTGTGTCGATTTCAGGCTTGTGAGGTATTATATTCGACGTTCCCGGAATTGTGAAACGAAATATAGAGAAGGAGAATGCGGTCCATGCGCATCCTGAGCCGGACGGCCCCGACCCACGCCCCGATCCTTGCCCCACTCCACGCCCTGACCCTCACCCAGGGCCGGACGGTCCCGACCCTCGTTCCGATCCTCGCCCTGGTGCTCGTCATGGTCCAGCCGGTCCCTGCTTACGGGCAGGGTATTACGACCGCGACGCTCTACGGCAGGATTCTGGACGATGCCGGTGCGCCGCTTCCCGATGCCACCGTGGTCGTCCTGCACGAACCCACGGGAGTCGCCTCGGGCGTCTTTTCCCGTGCTGACGGGCGGTACAACATCACCGGACTCAGGACCGGCGGTCCGTACGAGATCCGGATCAGCTACATCGGGTATCGCACCGCCGTCCGGCAGGATATTCTGCTGACCATGGGCCAGAGTCTGCGCGCGGATTTCCGACTGAATCGTGACGTTATCGAGGCTGGGGAAATCACCGTTACGGCCCACCGGGACGAGGTGCTGAACGCGTCGAACACCGGTACCGAGACCCACGTTTCGGCGATCGAGATCGCCCGGCTGCCCTCGATCGCACGGAGCATACAGGACTATACGCGGCTGGCGCCCGAGGCGGCGTCGAAGGCGGGCGGACAGAGCATCGCGGGCAAGAACAACCGCCTGAACAACTTCCAGGTGGACGGCGCGGTGCTGAACGACGCCTTCGGGTTGACGGGCGAGGGGCTGCCCACGGGCCAGGTAGGCGCCCAGCCGATCAGCCTGGACGCCATCGAGGAATTCCAGGTACAGGTGGCACCCTTCGACGTGCGCTCCGGCGGTTTCGCGGGTGGACTCATCAACGCGGTAACACGCAGCGGGACGAACCGCTGGCAGGGTTCGCTGTACTGGTTCGGCCGGAACGAATCCCTGGTGGGCGACCTGGACGGCGACGAATTCGGGGATTTCACCGACTACCAGCTTGGTTTCCGGCTCGGCGGCCCCGTGGCCAGGAACCGGGCGTTCTTCTTCGTCAACGGCGAACTGCGGCGCCGCTCGAGCCCGTCGAGCGCGGGACCGTCGGATTCGGACCAGCCCATCCGCTTCGGGGCGGCCTCGGCCGATCTGCAGCGGATCGTGGACATCGCCCGAAACCGGTACGGGTACGACGCCGGCGGATACGACCCTTTCTCAACGGATACGCGGAACGAAAAGATCTTCGCGCGGATGGACGTCAACCTGTCGCCCGGGCACCGTCTCACCCTGCGCCACAACCTGGTAAACGGCGACCTGGACGACGGACTGAGCCGGGGACGCACTCTTTTCACGCTTACCAGCAACCAGTTCAGGCGCGACAACGTCACTCAATCGTCGGTCGTGCAGCTCAACAGCACCTTCTCCGGCAGCCTGGCCAATGAAGCGCGGATATCCTACAGCCGCGTGCGGGACAAGCGGTCGCCGCTTTCCGCTTCCTTCCCCCAGGTCAGTATTGACCTCGAGGAGCCGGGCGGCGCGTTCCTTGGCGAGGTCCGGCTCGGTGTGGAACGGTTCTCCCAGGCCAATACGCTGGACCAGGACACCTTCGAGTTCACCAACGACCTGCACCTGTTCAGGGCGGACCACACCATAACGATCGGCACGCACAACGAGTTCGTCTCCTTCGACAACCTGTTCATCCAGGACTACTACGGGGCCTACGAGTTCGACGGTATCGAGGCTTTCGAACAGGGCACCCCCACCCGCTACCTCCTGAGCCGGTCCCGCGTGCCTGGCGACGAACAGCCGCGTGCCGCATGGGACTACGTGCAGCTGGGATTCTACGCCCAGGACCACTGGAAAGTCAGCCCGAGGCTCAGCCTGAACTTCGGACTGCGGGCCGACGTGCCGGTCCTGCCGGATGAGCCTCTGGCCAACGACCGCTTCGCACGCCAGTTCACCGGCCACCGGACGGACCGGACTCCGGGCGGGCAGGTGCTCTGGTCTCCCCGCTTCGGGTTCAATTTCGACGCCGGAGGGGACCGCGGGACGCAGATCCGCGGCGGTGCCGGCGTCTTCGCGGGACTGCCGCCGGCCGTCTGGCTTTCCAACGCCTACAGCAACACCGGAGTAGACTTCACCCGCATCGATCTAGCGACCTTCCGGGACCAGGACGTCCCCGCGTTCGTGGCCGACCCCTTCGCGCAACCGCTGCCGCTGGACGCGAGTCTGTCTGCGCCGCAGACCACGGAGGTCAACGTCATCGATCCTGCGTTTCGGCTGCCCCGGGTCTTCCGCACCAACCTCGCCCTCGACCGCAGGCTGCCCCTCGACCTGGTCGGCACCGTGGAAGTCCTGCTGGCCCGGAACCTGGACGACGTCCGGTTCCGCAACCTCAACATCGGGGACGCCGGCAGGCCGACCAGCACGACCCCGGACGGACGGCCCGACTACGGCGGCAGGAAGGTCAGCGGGGATTTCACCAACGTCATCCTCCTGGAGAACACGGACAGGGGGCGCCAGTTCAACCTGACGCTGCGGCTGCGCAAGGGACAAAACACGACGTTTCTGCCCGGACTTTTCGGCAGCGTCGCCTACGTGTTCCAGGACGCCGAGGACATCAACAGCGGGCGGTCGAGCCGCGCCATCTCCAACTGGCAGTACAACGAGACCGACGACCCGAACGGCGAGACGGTCGCCACGTCCGATTTCGAGGTCCGGCACCGGGTCCTGGCCAGTGGGTCCTGGAAGTTCGAGGTCGGGCAGGGTCTCGCAACGACGGTCTCCGTCTTCTACGAAGGCAGCGCGGGAGATCCGTACAGCTACATGTATGCCGACGACGTGAATGGAGACGGCATCCGGGGCAACGACCTGGCCTACGTCCCGGCAAACCGGAGCGACGTGAGCGCGGAGGTCACCGACGACGAGTGGCGGGCGATCGACGCCTTCATTGATTCCGACCCCACACTGGGCGCGGCCCGGGGCGGCATCGTCCGGCGCAACGCGACCCGGTCGCCGTGGCGGAACCGGCTGGACCTGCGCCTGATCCAGCAGTTGCCCTCCGTACGGAACCAGCACTTCGAATTGACGCTGGACGTGCTGAACCTGGCCAACCTGATCAACAGCGACTGGGGTCAGCGCCGCTTTGTGCGGTTCGACGCCGCCGGCCTGTTCAATTTCGACGGGTATGACGAACAGGGCAGGCCGGATCTGGACCTCCGGGTCCGGGACGCCAACGAAGACGGAAGAGTCGACCGCGAGGACGTGTTCCAGACCACCAACCTCTCGTCCCGTTGGCAGGTGCAGATGGGCGTGCGGTATACGTTTTAATGAAGTTGACGGGCTACCGCGGCCCGTTATATTAAACCGTCCAATTCAGGACCGTCCATTTCGAGACCAACCATTTCAAGACCAACTATTTCAAGACCAAACGCTTGTTCATTCAGGTTGTGGCAACAACCTTAAACAGGAGGCTTACGTGAAACTGGCATTCTACAACGATTACACCCTGGGCGTCATCGAGAACGACGCGATCATCGACGTTTCTTCTGCTGTGTCGGATACCGGGGCGACCAGCCCCCAGGCTCAGATTGAAGCGGTAATCACGGGCTGGGACACCTACGGCGCCCGTATCGCCGAGGCCGCACGGGGACAGGCCGGAACGCCGCTTTCCGCGGTCAGCCTGCGTGCCCCATTGCCACGCCCGGGGCAATTGCTTTGCCTGGCGGGGAATTACATCGAGCCTGATCATCCCACCAAGGAGACCTTTAACGCCTTCCTGAAGTCCAACACGTCCGTCATGGGCCAGGACGCGGTCGTGGAACTGCCCGACACGGACGCCTCGGTCTTCCACTTCGAGCCCGAACTCGCCATCGTGATCGGCAGGCGTGCCAGCAAACTCAGTGCGGACGATGCCCTGGACCACATCTTCGGCTACACCCAGTTCATCGACGTTTCGGCCCGCGGTCTGCCCGGCGGCTTCTTCCTCGGCAAGAGCTGGCACACTTTCGGCCCGATGGGTCCCGCGCTGGTCACGGCCGACGAGGTGGGCGACGCCAACGACCTGCCCGCGAAGATGTGGATCAACGGAAACCTCAAGCACGACTTCTCCACCGGCGAAATGGCCCGGCACATCCCCGAACTCCTGGCCGAAGTGACCGCCGTGGTCACTCTCGAGCCCGGCGACGTCGTCTCCACCGGCACGCACCACTATGCCCTCAGTCCGGTCCAGGACGGCGACAGTCTGCGCCTGAGTGTCGACAAGCTGGGACCCGCGCTAACGATCACGTGCGCGGATGACAAGAAGAGGACGTGGGAGCGGTAGGAAGAGGGCGGAGCGGCCGGGAAAAAGTCCGAACACGACGCGCGCATCGTCTAATGATCAATTAAGAAAAGCTAGCGGATCTTCGGCCTGATTCGTAACGCACGGTGCCTTTTTGTCTCATCCGGCCGGACACGCATCCGTTCAGAACTGTACCATGATTGCTTCCTGAGCAACTGGTCCATGCGAACGCCGAAGGCCATCTCGAAGCATAGCGCCATCGCTGGAGAACGTGACGCAGAGCTATTCAAAAAGATTCGGCAATGTCGCTCGGCGAACCCCCATCATGTCGGATGCTCTTGTCACGGTACAACCCAAATTCCCTGATGATCGCGATACGGATGGATTATACCTAAATGGTTGACTAAGACACGAAACATCCTTGAAACCTTGTTAGGCCGTCAAAGCCCCCACTATAGTGATTTCGAGTCGGTATTACCTAAACATGATATCAGGCTGGTTGAGCATTCGAATGTTAGTCGTATATGCACAAGTGGAGGAACTTACGTCGGACTTCAAAATCAAGATATACAAGATTCAGATTATGGATGCATAAGTTGGAACTTGAAGCAACCCTAACCATCTTCCTCCACAAGCCTCGCCTTCAGATCCTATGGAGCAGTGAAGACCCACTTCCTGCTCCGTTTTTCCAATTTAGTAGTTGTAGTCAATGGAAACGGTCACTGTCGTCTAACAACCGCCACTACTAATCTATTACTAATATGTGCTAAAATAGTAATTGGTGCAGGGGGTCAGGTGGCTGACCGGGGACCAGCCGAATCTTCCGAGGCCAGATGACTGTAAACGGACAAGTTGGCGTTTCGGCGGGCCGGTTGACTGTATACGGTAAGTTGGCGTTTCGGCGGCCAGGTGGCTGAATGAAGACAAGTTGGCGCTTCGGCGGGCCGGATGACTGTATGCGGACGGGCGGCGCTTCCGCTTACCGGTAATAACGCCAGTCGTACCCCAGGCCGACCTGCAGCTCGAACTTGACGGCGGCCCGGTCGACGTCGCTGTCCCGGTGGAGGAACATATTCGCGTCGAGCGTGGCGGATAGATCGTCCAGCAGGCGGAAACGCAGGTGGTTGTAATGTTGTACGGACATCGTCTGGCGCTGTCCGGTGCCCCAGAAAACCCGGGCCTGCGATTCCAGTGTATTGCCTTCCCGCAGGGTAGTCCGGTACTCGGGCGCCACCTCGACGCCCACGACGTTTACCGCGGTGATCCGGTCTCTTTCCAGGGCCAGGCCGATACGCATGTTCGCCCGGGAACCCAGTTCAGTCTGGAGACCTCCCTTGAACCGAAGCACGACGGGGTGCTTCTGTCCTCCGCCACCCGTCCATACCGTGTTGACGTCCATGCCGACGAACTGGGACAGTTGCGCGTTTGGAAGCGAAAAAAGCAGCTCGCCGTCGATCCGGTCCACCGCCTCCCGCGTGTTTCCGTTGTTGTTCAATCTGCCGTATCCTGTCCTCAACTGGGCCGAAAACGATCCTACCGGGGTGTACCGGGTTGAAAGGTGTTCGACGCGAACGAGCCAGGCCAGCGATTCCTCGCCGCTCAGGAACGGATCGCGGCTGTACTGGTCGGCAGGTCCTTCCAGTGTCGTCTGCGACAGGGAGCCGTTGAGCCGCGTGCCGCCCTCCATCACGCTTCGCGGCCCGCGCCGGATGCCCTCCCACCGGTCTACGCTGACGTGCGCCCGTACGTGGGCCGTCACCATTTCCCTGAGCCCGATGCGTGCGCCTGGATCGTCCGTATGGAGAAAAACCCCGTTTCCCCGGATCAGGTTCTGGTCCGCCAGGATCATCGGGACGGCCACCACGTATGTCCTGGCCTGATTCAGCGGCTGACCGTCGACCGTACCGGATGCCGCATCGTACCCCGCGAAGACCACGTCGTGTTCTCCGGGCAGCCTGCCGGCCCATGCCCGCAATTGCCGTCCCGATACGGCTATACGGACGAGAACGTCGTCGTCGCGCACCAACCGCGTTACCGAACGCAAGCGGACCTCCCCGTCCAAAGGCATCGGCCGCAGGGCGTGCCGGTCGATCGCGGCAACATCGGCCACCAGTTTCGTGCGCGCCAGGTCGGCGATCCAGGACCCGGTATCCTCGATGGGTTCCCTGGTCAGGCCGATTTGGACGTCATAGACCTCGCGCACGGTTTCCATATGCGTGGCGACGACTACCGATACCGCGGGATCGAGCTGCGTGGGCGACGTGGCGGCAACCGTTACCGCGGGACGAGTTGAATCGGACGGATCGGGCGCGGTCGCGAGGTCGGGCAGAAAGGCCGAACCGGCGGGTACCAGGACCGGACTCAGACTGGAAATGGCCGTCACGTCCCCTTCCCGGCGAAAGGTGATTTCGAGCCTTCCCAGATGGGTACTCCGTCCCGGCGTGGTAACCAGGTATCTGCCATCGGCGAACCGGACCACATGTTCCACCGGGCGCGGTTCGGTACCGGCAGCCGTGCCTCCCGCGATGAACAAATGTACCTGGGGAAAGGCCAGCGCGAGGTCCCTTGCCTCGTCCATGCTCATGTTGACCAGTGCGATGCGTACGTCGGCGCGGCCCGCGGGACCGGCCAGGAGCGATTCGAGCGTCTCGCGCGGATCTTTGATATCCAGGGCCGCGGGGTCCATGGATGAAAGGTTGCCCGCCATCCGGGACGAGACCAGCCCCAGGACAGCGATCTGCAATCCGCTTCTTTCGGTCAGCAGGAACGGTGCGATGATGTCATCGACCGTGTCGCCAGTCACATCGACCGTGTCGCCAGTCACATCCACCGTGCCGCCGTTCCCAGCGGCCCTGTCGCCAGATTCCAGGTTGGCGCCCAACACGGTGAAATACGCCTGGCTTGCGCGGGTTGCGAGCGTGTCGAGCCCGTAGGTGAACTCGTGCTCGCCCACCGCCATCGCATCGTATCCCGCCATGTCCATGAGTTGAAACAACGTGCGGCAGCCATCCACGTCGCATGCGGGCGTTGCGCCCATGGCGTTCCCGCCGTCAAGGACCAGGATCGAATCGCCGCCGGCGCTTTCATGGGCACGGATCATCGACGCGAGCACGGCCAGGCCTCCTCGGTTAGCCAGACCTCCTCGGTCGGCCAGGCCTCCTCGGTTGGCCAGGCCAACCGGTCCCTGGTTCCCGGCCGGATCCGCATCGTCGAACCCGTCCTCGGAATAGATAATGCCCCTCAAATCGTTGGTGTGGAGAATGGAAAGCCGATGCTCGGTAACCCGGGCGGAAACCCGGGCGGAGTTCCGGACGTTGGTCTGGGTGTTGGCCTGGGGGCCCGCTTGGTGGACGGCACGGGCGTCGGCAAGTTCGGCAACCTGTGCATCGGCTGTGGTCGAAGCAAGAACGACACATGCGACCATGGCCCACCACGCTGCCTCAGCGGCCAACATTACGGATTTTACAAACACAGGTTATTCCTGAAGCACTTTTCCACGCGGTCACTATAAAATCGACGGCACAATCATGTCGATGGCGCATTCATGTCGACGGCACAATCTTGTCGACGGCGTAATATAACATACGCAGGCCGCATCGCAACGTAGATATGCAGAGAATCCACCGCCGAATTTGAACGGCCGGGCAGGTATCCGCCTGGGACGTGTTCGTATCCTCAGTTCCCCGCCACACAGTAATCGAACTGCTTGGTTTCGATGCCATCGAGCCAGGACTGGAACGCGTCGGTCCTCGGCACGCACAGTCCGGTTCCATCCAGCCTCAGGTAGTTCAGACTGGTCAGGCCGGTGAGTGCGCCGGGGAGAGGTCCGGACATCGCCTCGTTGTTCTGAAGGTATAGTCCCTTCAGCGCTGTCAGGCTGCCCAGTGAAGCGGGTACGCCGCCGCTCAGCTGGTTGTTTTCGAGCCACAACCACTCGAGGTTGTCGAGATCGCCGAGCGACGTGGGGATACTCCCGGTCATCATGTTGTCGTTAAGACTCAAACCTGCCAGGTTTTCGAGTCGGCCCAGCGACGAAGGGATGCTGCCGCTGAGTTGGTTTCGGTCGAGATACAGATCGCGCAGGCCGGCCAGATTCCCGAGCACCGCCGGAATACTACCCGTAAGGTTGTTACCGGCAAGATACAGGTTCTGGAGATTCGACAGGTCTGCCAGCAAAGAAGGTATATCGCCACGCATGCCCTGGGTGCGTAGGTGAAGACCGTTGACGCGGCCCTCACCGTCTACGGAGACCCCGGCCCATTCGTTTATCGGCCGGTTGCTCAGCCAGTTTGATTGAAATCTCCAGTTGGGCCCGTCCGTGGCGTTGTATAAGGCCACCAGGGTTTCACGGTCATTCCCCGACAGCGGACAGAGACCCACTGAACGGCTGTTCAGGCCGTCCAGCCAGGACTGAAACTGTGCGTCCTGTGGCGCACAGAGGTCTGTGCCGTCTGCATTCAGTACCTGGAGACTGGTATTGGTTAATGAACGCGGCAGCGGACCGCTAAGGCCGGAGTTGTTTCGTAAAAGCAACGTTTCCAGGTTCGAGAGGTTGCCCAAAGTCGAGGGCAGACCGCCGTCCAGGTCGTTGTTTGCAAGATTCAGTGTTTTCAAGGCGGACAGGTTTCCCAGCGACGTCGGAACGCCCCCCGTCAGATCGTTTCTGCTCAGGTTCAGTTCCTGGAGACTGGACATGCCTCCTATGGACGGAGGGATCCCGCCCGTGAGATCGTTGTCCTGGACATTCAGCCACGACAGCCTGGTCAAGTCGCCCAAATCGGACGGTATCCTGCCGTCGAGATCGTTATTGCTCAAGCCCAGTCTCTGAAGGTTCGATAGCCGGCCGATCGATGACGGAATACCGCCGACCAGGTCATTGCCGTAAAGGTACATCCACTTAAGATTCGTCAGGTTGCCCAGCGAAACGGGTATCGAACCGGTAAGGTCGTTGTCGCCGAGACTCAGCAGCTGGAGCCGGGACAGATCGCCGAGTGCAGATGGAATGCTGCCGCTGAGGTAGTTGTTTTCCAGCTCCAGTCTCTCCAGGCTGGCAAGTCTGCCGAGTGAAGCCGGGATGTGCCCGTCCAGATCGTTAATGTAGAGGTCCAGTCTGGTGACCCGCCCGGACGAATTGGTGGTGACACCCTCCCAGTCAGAAAGGGGAAGGTCGCTCAGCCAGTTGTCCTGGCGCCGCCAGTTCGGGCCGTCTGTCGCGTTATACAGCGCAACCAACACCGACCGGTCGCCTGAGTCGCCTGAGTCGCCCGGACCGCCCGGACCGCCCGGATCGTCCGGATCGCCTGGGCCGCCCGGATCTTCAGTGTCGTCCGGTTCGTCAGGAGGTGGCTCACAATCGGACACCCGCCGGTCGGCGATGCGCTGCAACCACGTCCGAACGGCCGGATCGGCCGGCGCGCAGACCATCGTGCCTTGCAGCCATAGTACGGACAGATCGAGATCTACAAGGCTGACGGGCAGCGTACCGGCCAGACCGGGATTGTCGTGCAGGCGCAACTCATCCAGATGGTCAAGCATACCCAGTTCGCCGGGTATGCCGCCCGTCAGGCTGTTCTCGCCCAGATCGAGTCTTTCCAGCCGGGACAGTCCCCCCAGGGCCATGGGAATCATGCCACTCAGTCCGTTTCCGGGCAGTTCGATGGCGACGACCCCTCCGGTAGTGTCGGCCGAGACGCCGAACCATTGATCCATCGGTTTCTCACTCAACCAGTTATCGTTGTTCGTCCAGTTTTGGCCACCCACGCCATAATACAGGCTTTCCAGGGCGATCAGGTCGGGTCCTGCCTCGCAGTCCAGTACGAATATTCTGTGAAACGAAAAGCGCCACTCCCGAAACGCCAGATCCCTGGGCAAACAAACCTGCGTACCGAAGAGTTGCAGGTATTCCATGTCCCGTTCGAGAAACGTCCGGGGCAAGGGTCCTCGGATATCGGCGTTGTCCTTGAGATCCAGGGAGATCAGGTGTTCCAGGCTGCCCAGTTCTTCGGGCACTTCCCCGGTTAGCGAGTTCCCGTCTAACCAGATTTCAATCAAACTGGACAGTCCTCCTACCTCCGCGGGGATTTCACCCACCAGTCCGTTCTGGCCAAGATAGATCCTTTCCAGCTTGTCGAGTTGACCGATGGACGACGGAATGGTACCGCTTAGGAAGTTGTTGCCAAGATGAAGGTAAACGAGGTTCGCGAGCCGGCCGAACGTAGTTGGAATCTCGCCGGTCAGTCGATTGAAATGTAGATCCATAGTGTCTAGTTTAGTCAGGTCACCCAGCGAAGAAGGAATGGCGCCCGATAGCTGGTTTACCTGCAGCAGCAGGCGGCGCATCTCTCGGAGATTGCCCAGTTCCGATGGTATCTCGCCACTCAGTTCATTGTCCACCAGGCCCAGTACTTCGAGATGCGGCAGGTTGCCAAGGACGGCCGGGATATGGCCCTTCAACCCGTTGCCATTGAGCCAGATCGACACCACGTTTCCTGCCAAATCGACTTCTACGCCGTACCATTGTTCCAGGGGGGCGTCGGTGAGCCAGTTGGTATTGTCCAGCCAGTTCGGACCGTCCGTAGCGTGGTAGAAGTCGATGAGCGGTTCACGGTCGGCAATGGTTACGCTGACCGTGACGGATACACTCGACGTGGCCATACCGAATGTAGCGGTAATACGCGTTGTCCCGGGCATATGGGCCGTCACCACGCCCCGGTTGTCCACCGAGGCCACGGCCGGATGTTCACTCGTCCAGGTCGGTTCGGCGCCTGTGATTTCCACGTCGTTGGCATCGCGTACCGACACCGCGAGCTCGACCGTTTCTCCGATCGAAGTCAGGTGTACGACGTCCGGTGTGACCAGAATGCGGTCTGCCGACAGTGCTACGGTCACCGAAACGCTGGCCGACAGTGCTCCCGAGGCAATCGTGATACGTGTTTCGCCACTCATGTGCGCCGTCACCACACCCTGATCGTCTACCGAAGCCACCATCGGATGTTCGCTGCGCCAACTCCGCGGCGCGTCCGTAATCTCGGCGCCATCGGCGTCCAGGACAACCGCCACGAGCCTCAGCGTTTCCCCCATCGCCGTTAACCGGGCCGATACCGGCGTCACGACGATCCGGCTCGGTGTGCGTGCCACCGTTACCGTGATGCTGGTCCTTATGCTACCCGAGACTCCAGAGATCTGTGCGGTGCCTGCGGAGCGGGCAACGACCACGCCGTCATCGCTCACGGACGCCACCGCGGAGTTGCTGCTGCTCCAGGCGATACCAATACCGGTCAGCGTATTGCCGTTCGCATCATACAGTGTGGCGTTCAACCTCAGGATCTGGCCGGTGCCGGTGAGTAGCCCGGACGGCGGTGAAATCACCATCCGGACGGGTACGGGATCGGCGGGTCTGGTCGGTTTGGATTCCTCGCCGCAACCTGCCGAAATGAGCAGGGGCAAGAGGAACAAGGGCAAGAGGAGCAGGGGCAAGCGGAGCGGGCGGGGGACGACCGGAAAGAAGCGCGGGTATTTTATCGGGCGGTTCGCAGGTGTCGAGGGACGTAGCACGTGTTGTGTATTGATTAGTTTCCGGCGTTCCCTTTCAGATTTAGTCAAGGATCTACCCCGCCGCCACGATATGCCTGCACAGCCGCTGGCCCCGGGTGGACAGCCGGTCGTAGTGTTCCCGCGGAAGAGACTTCTCCTCGACGGCCCGGTGCCACGGCGCATGGTAGCCCACGCTCGTCATGGGCCGCTTCATGTCGGAGTGATTCGCCGTGCCCCCGTGCCAGCATCGCACGTCGCGGATGATGGCCGTATTCGCCGGCGCGCAGAGATGGTTCGTGCGCATCCACTCCGGTTCCTCCTCCAGCGAGGGGATCGGCGCGCGGGACCGGTGGGTGCCGGGAATGAACCGGATGGCGCCGTTCTCCACGGTGAAATCCACCATGGTGAAGTTGATGACGATGAAAGGCGCCGGGACATCGTGGTGGGTTACCCGGCCCAGGGGATCGTTGAAGAGGTCGGCGTTCCGGTCGGAGTGCAGGTGCTGGATCTTCGCACCGGGCAGGGAGTAGTCGCCGCCCGCGCCCGTGCAGGTATAGTCGTCGCTCCCCCAGATCGCGTCTATGATCGGCAGAATGGTGGGCAGGTCGATCAGGACGCACCATTCCCAGTTGTGCAACTGACTGCCGAAGGAGTGGCGCGCGAAGCCCCGGTTCATTTTGTCGCGCCCGAACTCGGCTTCCTGCTCCGCCATCACGCGTTCGGCACCGGAACGGATGAGGGCGAACCGCTCCTCGTCCAGGGGATTCGCCACGCAGACGAAGCCGTCCCGGTGGAAAACCGTGGCGGCGCGTTCGATCTCGTTCGCTTCAAGTATGTCGACTTTTAACATGATTCCGCCATATTCAAAAGGGTGAAGTGGTTCAGGCGGGTACCGTACCCGTCCGCCTACGCCCTGGTGATCCGGTAGCCCGGGTGACCGGGATCGAAAAGTTCCGGCCGCAGGCGGGTACCCAGGCCCGGTCCCTCCGGTGACCGTGCGAAACCGTGATCGACGACGATGTTGGGCTCGATGAGCAGGTCGTAGAAGGTCCGGATATGGGCCCGGACGGACTCCTGAATGACGACGTTGGGCACGGCAGCGGCCACGTGTATGCCCGCGAAGAGGGTAAGCGGCCCCGTGCAGTCGTGCATGGCCGCGGGTACGTTGTAGCCCTGGGCCATCTCGGCCAGGCGCCGGGTCTCGCTGACGCCGCCCACCCAGGTGGGATCGATCATGAGGTAGTCGGCGGCTCCACGTTCCAGCACGTGCCGGTAGTCTTCCCGGCTGATATACATCTCGCTGACCGCAAGGGGCACGCCCGCCTTATCGCGGAAGTCCCTGAGCGTGTCCACGTTGTCCAGGCGCATGACGTCTTCCAGCCACATCGGGTTCAGGTCGCGCACGGCCTCGGCGATGCGCAGGGCGGCGGGAAGCTGGAAGAACCCGTGGCCGTCCAGGAGGATCTCGATGCGGTCGCCCACCCGCTTGCGCACTTCTTCCATGGGCTTCACGCATGCCCTGACCGTGGACATGGGGAGGTAGCTGCCGCCGTGGGCGCGGTAGGCCCGGTCGAAGGTCCAGAACTTCATCCCCGTGTACCCTTCCGCCACCAGTTCCTCCGCCAGGTCGCCCGCGGCGTGATGGGCCGCCCAGTTGTCTTCCAGCGGACCGGGTTTTCCGATGTCGCCGTGGCCGGGCCAGCCCTGCTCGGACGGTGCGCCCGGTGGTCGCCGTCCGTAGGTCGGACCGCCGCAGCTGTTGTAGACCCGCACGGCTTCACGGGCCTTTCCGCCGAGGAGTTGCCAGACGGGAAGGCCGCAGGCCTGGCCCAGGATGTCCCACAGGGCCAGGTCGACGGCGCTGAGGGCCCGCATTTCCGCGCCCCGCGATCCGAAGGCGCTGAACCTTTCGTAGAAGAACCGCCAATGGTGCTCGATGGACAGGGGATCGCTGTCCAGCAGCCGGCGGGCAAGCCAGTCATGGATCACGGCGGCCACCGCCTGGGGGACGTAGTAGCTCTCCCCGTGGCCGATAGTACCCGCGTCGGTGTGGATCCGTAGCAGAATCAACCCGGGCATGATGTCGTCGGGGATCAGCGTTTCCACGGCTGTGATCTTGAGATCGGAACTTGCCGGGACGGGCGCGGGGTGTGGCGGGACGCTGTCCAGGCCGCCGGGGATTTCGGTCATCGGAATGTCCTCGCCGTTCTACACCGAACGGTTGTCCAGCGAATACGCGCGATTCCCATCACCGCCCAGCTGCCACGTGCCCCGGAAGAGGGACTGCCGTTTCGGCGGCATTTTCTCGATGACCTCGTGATCCAGGTTCAGCCGGTGCCACTGCGCCCAGATCGAATTGTAGCAGTTGAATACCGCGCAGCGCGGGTTGTTGGGATCGGTCCAGTCGTTGGCCGCGTGGATAAGGCTTTCGGTGAAGACCAGCATGGACCCCGGCGGGCAACTGTAGTCCTCGAGTGACGCGTAAAGGCTTTCCTCCCAGGGAGATTCGCTGATGTTCGGGCGGTACCGGTCCGGACCGCCGTAATTGAAATGGGCCTTGTGAGAACCGCTCAGGAAAGAGGTGCCGCCGTATCCCGCCCGGACCTCCTCCAGCTCCCAGACGACACGGGTGAGCCCCGCGAAAATCTTGCCGCCCTGGACCTGGTAGCGCATGGCGTTCGCCTGTTGCGGCGGACGGACGACGTGGGGCAGTCCCGTTCCCTGCACGGTCGACTTCCAGCCGGGTTCACGCACCATGAGGAAGGAGCTCTCGCAACGGAAACCGTAGTGGTCGTCGCCCACGAATGGGGGCTCGGTCAGTATCTCGTTGAGAATGCCCACCACGGCCGGGTGATCGAGCAGGTTGGCCAGCTTTCCCTGGTAACCCCGCTTGATGTCGCTGTTTTTGCCCTTGTAATCCGGTGCCACCGCGGCGTATACCTCGGCCTTCATTTCCTCGATCTCCGTCTCCGTCAGCACGGACGGCACGAGGATCCAGCCCTTCAGGTCGAAGAAGAACTTCTGCTCTTCGGTCATGGGAACGGGTTGGGTGGGGGTGGCTGTAATCTCGGGCTCGGACGCGGCGGCGGATGCGGCGGCGGACACGGCGGCGGATGCGGCGGCCGGTTCGCTTGCCGGGGGTTGGCCGGTTTCGTCAGCCGGTTCGGTTACAATCGACATTTCACTCTCCAATCTTCCGGATTAAGGGTCTGGCACAAGGCTTGCGTTGTGGTGGATGGACTTTGATGATGCGATACCTTTAACCCACGCACCAGCCAGGCTGGGTCCTTCAGCTGGCGAGGACGTTGAGCGTGTTTCGATAACGGTCGATGATCTCTTCGGCTGTTTCCGTTTTCTTTACAGAAGCCGGATCGTAGGGCATCAACTCGTAACTGCCGTCCGGGTTTTCGTTCTGGTACAGAGGCTCTCCATCCTTCGCCCGTAGCCGTTTTATGACATCATTGGGCAGGACGACCCCGAGTGAGTTGCCGAATTTGCGAACTTTGAGTTCAACCATGAAGCGCCCTCTTGCTACTACTAACTGTAATAACGTCTGAGCGAGTCGCAAGGAGTATGTCTGACGTGAGGTACAATTAAGGATTGTCAGCCGTATAAAATAAAATCCAAAATCATCTTCGGTATGGTCGATTTGGTTGTGAGATTTCGATCAATCCTGGCCCGCTTTGCGCTTACTTGTCAAGATCAAATCCACGGACGACGTGTTGTTAGACGATGGAAACCCGATGGCATGCGTCTGCTAGCGCATCTACTGGGGAAACTTGAGGAATCGTACACCGTAATTCCAGTCAGCAAAACCGTTGACAACGAAAATGTTGACAACGCTTACGCCAGGGCACTTGGGCGCCTACCAAGGCAAACGAGACGGCCAACGATTAAGTCTGTGAGATGAACCCGGTTGTTTCAGGAAAAAATGGTTGGACTTGTCGTTCACGGAAGGGGAGGCCCACAGTCGCAGCGAAGAACACTCGGCGATAAGTCCAAAGTCCCTGTCGGTCGACAACATGACCAGATCGCGACTTATGCAAAGCCGGGCGAGAAGCGCGTCGATGGTACCAGGCTGTATACCTCGGCGACGGCATTCGTTGTACAGGTCGCCCGCTTTAATATGGTCGTTTCGCGTGGGCACGAGCATGGGAAGAGATGTGATGTGTTCCACGATCCTTTTTTTGTACGAGGGGCTGCGAACGCCTTCCAGCAATTCTTGCAAGACGATCCCGGTCGTATTGATCGCTTCTCTACCGCCAAGGGCATCCCGCAGGCGGTTAACTTCGGGCCCTTCAGTTTTCCGGTCACGCCTCAACGCCAGCGACCAGACACTTGTATCCACGAACAGAGTCAACGCCTCATCCGTTCACGCTTGTAGTCGTACTCCTCATCCCAGTCGATCTTGCCGAACAGATCGAGCAGTCGCTCCTGTTCCCGACGCGCGATAAACTCCTTCAGAGCTCTGTTAACGGTTGCTTCCCTGGTTTTCTCACCGCCGACCTGAAGCGCTTTGTCAAGCAGTGCGGGATCAATCGAAAGGTTCGTTGCCATTGTGTCATCCTCTACACATTTTTTCACACATCACAAATGCAATTACAACAGAACCCGGAAAAACGGTCAACCTCATTCCTTAATCTCTACGGTCGTTCGATCTCTACGGTCTTTCAAGATGATCTATTGAAGCTCATTGACAGCCCGCACTTCCTCCGACCAGTCCCGCCAGATGTCGACGTTGGTCTCGTCGGTTACGAGGGGATCGGGGAGAGACTCCGGCGTTTTCTGGAATCCGTAGATGGTCGCCTGTCGGATGACGTCGGTCGACGTATTCTGCCCTGCGATGTGCAGGATCTTGGTGTGCCACAGGACTACCGTGCCGGCGGGGCCGTGGCAATCGACGGGCCGGGTATCGGCCTTGGTACGCAGGATGACGGGGTCGGTGTAGCCGCCGGCCTTGCGCTCGGGCAGATGGTCGTCCGTGTGCTTTTCGCCTTCGAGAAAGGCCTGCCACTGATCGCGCCAGACCCGGATGTGGCTGCCGGGCCATACCGTGAAGCCGCCGGAGCCGGGAGGGAGGTCGTCGATATAGGCCGTTACCTGGAACCGGACGCGTCCGTAGCAGGCGCCGTCCGAATGGGCGCCGCGGTAGTCCGGACCGGGAGACGGACTGCCGGGCAGGGTGCAGTACAGGCCGCGCGCCCCCTGCCCGGTCGACCACACCGGGCCGGTCCCGGGCAGGCGCAACGCTGCTTCCGTGGTGAAGGAACCCTCCACCGGCCACTGCCCGGTGTCTTCGACCCCGTGGGTGGCCAGGCCGGCCACCACGTCGTCCGACATGAAGCACGGCCCCGTGGTGTAGCCGGAATCATCCGCTCCTGCGGGCCACACCACCGTGCCCTCGCCTAGCAATTGCTCGGCGACTTGCCACAAAGCCCGGGGGGCCAGATCGAGCATGAACTGCTCTGCGCCGTTGCGTACGTAGAATCGGTGGCCTTCGGTGAACACATAGGGGTCGCCGCCGATATCGGGCCGTTGCGCGTTCAGCCTGGCGCTTTTCTTGTCCGAGGCCGGCTTCCAGGTGGTGGGATCATCGCGCTTCAGGTGGGGCAGGTGCGTTGCCACCGCGTCCCACATGGCTTCCCTGGCCTGGTGGCATAGTTCGGGATCGAGCACGGCGGGGAGCACGAGGAAGCCGTCGCGTTTGAACCGGGCGATCTCGCTCGTTGTCAGGAGCGGGACTTGCTTAACACCGGGGGCGGTTGCCGTTGGTTGCATTTTGTTCATTCCGTTCTCTGTGTGACTGATGCTGCTTGACCGACCGATTTCGACTACTGCTCTTCCGTCCTCTCCTCGATCACGTGATCTCGCAGCATCGACATGGCGCCGTCCGGCCGGAACGTGCGGGGCTCCAGGTCGATCTCCTCTCCCGCAATCATCTTCCGGAGCAGTTCGGCCACGCCGTCCACCGCCACGGGAGCGAGCGCTTCGCCTTTCTCCTTCGTCCCGAATTTCGCGGAACTCTCCATTTCCATGTCGGCTTCGTGAACCCGGTGAGGAAACAGGACCATGGCCATCGAGGTCTCGTATTCGTCGGCGTGCCCGGGCAGCCGGTTCTCGTCCATGTACCGGTAGACGACGTCGGCCGGGTAGGTGTCCCAGTAGGAATTGAAACGCAGGTTGACACCGAGCCGCCGCTGGAATTCATCGATCCGGTTCATCATGGGGACGACGTTGCCGCCGTGTCCATTCAGGATGAGGATATTGGTCACGCCGGCCCGCTTGAGGGCATCGCACACATCGTAAACGTACTCGGTGAAGATCTCCGCGCGCACAGTCAATGTGCCTTTGTGCGCCATCCAGTGCTCCGAAACCCCGATGGCGATGGGCGACGCGACCACGACGTGCGGATAGAGCTTCAGCGCCGCGTTCTCCGCCATGTAGGCGACGCTGGCCGTGTCGTGGATCATCTCAAGGTGTTCCAGGTGCTGCTCCGTCGCGGCCGTGGGCACGACGGCCGCCTGGATGATGCCGCCTTCGATCCCTTCCCTGAACTCCTTGCGGGTCAGGTCTCCTATAAAAACACGCTTTCTCGACATAAAGCGTCTCCTGTTGGGTACGTTCGTAATTTACTCCAGCGCCTGCTCGAGATCCCGGATGATGTCGTCCGTATCTTCGAGGCCCACGGACATCCGGACGCGCTGTCCCTCGCGGTCGCCGGTGACGAGGGAGCCCACATCCCCCAGGCTCACCCAGGGCCGGCACAGGCGCACGCGGTCGAGGAATCGATCGACGGTGCCCTCCCCGATTTCGAAACTGATCATCCCGCCGTACCCGGTCCACTGCGACCGGGCGATTTCGTGACCAGGCGTGGAGGGCAGGCCAGGATAGTAGGTCCGCCTCACCCGGGGATGCGACTCCAGGAAGTCCGCCACGGCCCCGGCATTTTCGACGTGGCGATCCATGCGCATGGACAGGGTCTTGATCCCGCGGAGCAGGAGGAAGGCATTCAACGGACTGAGGATGCCGCCGTAGGTGTTCCGCGTGCGCAGGACCTGTTCGCCCAGTTCCGGGTCGCGGGTCGTGATGATCCCGGCCAGGGCGTCGCCGTGGCCGCAGAGGAACTTGGTGGCGCTGTGCAGCACTACGTCCGCGCCGTGATCGATCGGGCGAAAGAGATAGGGGGACAGGAACGTATTGTCGATCACTACCTTCGCGCCGGCTTCGTGGGCCTTGCGGATCACCGTGCGCGTATCGATGATGTCCAGGGTGGGATTGGCGAGCGGTTCGAAGTAGACGACGTCGGCGGGTTGATTCAGGGCCGCGTCGAGTTGATTCGGATCCCGCATGTCGATGATGTCGACATGGAATCCCAGGCGAGGCAGTTCTTCGGACATGAAGTGCCGGGTCCACACATAGGTCGTCTGGTGGCAGACGATTCTGGATCCGGCCTTGATGAGGGTCATCACGGCCTGGGTGACCGACGCCATGCCGCAGGCGGTGGCGATGCTGCGGCCCCCGCCTTCGAGGGCACACATCTTCTCCTCGAACGCCGTGAACGTGGGATTGCCGCCCCGGAGGTAGGCGCCGTCCACGGTCGTGGACTGGTAGATCGGAGTCGCCGACGTGTTTTCCGCCTCGCCCGCATGGATGGAGCGAGTGACGAACCCGTGTTCTTCGTCCATAGCTTTGTCCTTGTCCATCCGTGTGCCATGCCTCTTACAGCCGCCGTTCGATGTATCAGGGTCCTGTCGCCTGCGGCCGCCAGTCGTGGCCGCGCGCCGTACCTCCTACAGCCGCCGCTCGATGGCCCGGACCAAGCGGTCGATTTCCTCCCGGCTGTTGTAGAAATGGGTGGAAATCCGGAACACGGGCACGTCGTTGAGATGAAAGGCCACGGTCTCGATCTTCTCGTCGTCCCACAGTTCCTGCCGGATCTTCTGGATGTCTGCGCCCTCGATGGTGAAGGTCGTGATGAACCCGGACATCTCGGGATCCCGCGGCGTCAGGAAGCGCACACCGCGGATGCGGCCCAATCGCTCCCGCATGTAATTCACCAGGCCGCGGCAGTAGGTGCGGATATGGTCCCAGCCGATCTCCTGCTGGAAATCCAGCGCCGTGCCCAGGCCGATGAAGGGCGTCTGGTCCCGGGTGCCCATCATGTCGAACCGGCTGGCATCCGGGTTTGGTCGCGCGCTGGAACCGAGAATGAGCGGCTCCACCCGGTCATGAGCGTCGTCCGAAACGAAGAGCATGCCCGTGCCCTTGGGAGACAGCGTCCACTTGTGGAGGCTGGACGCATAGAAATGGGGATTCCATTCGTCCAGGCGCAGCGGCACCATGCTCACGGCATGGGCGCCGTCCACGACCACCCAGAAGCCACGGTCCCGGCCGATCTCGGTCAGCTCCTTCACCGGCGTCACCAGGCCGGTGGACCAGTACACGTGGCCGAATATCATGGCCGCCGTTTTTTCGTTCATCCCGTTCCTGAAAACATCGATGATCTGCTGCTGGTCGGTGATCTCCATGGGCAGGTGCACGCGCCGCACGGTCAGTCCGTAGCGCTCGGCGATGTAGTCGAAGCAGGCGTTCACCGCGCCGTACTCCTGGTCCGTCATCAGGATCTCGCCGCCCACCTTCCAGGTCACGCCCTGGGCGAAGACGCTTAAGGCCATGGTGGTGTTCTGCACCAGGGCGATGCGCTCCGGCCGCGTGCCCACGAAATTCGCCAGCTTTTCTCTCGATTCTTCGACGATCGGCCGGTATTGCTGCTGGTGCTTCAGTGGATCGCTGTCGAAGGCCCGGATGGCCTCGGTCACCCGGTCCACCACCGGCTTGGGCGACGGACCGACCGAGCCGCCCTGGAGAAAGGCGATATCCGGTTCGAGGTAGAACTGGTCGCGGCGGATCGCCTTCCAGAAGGCATCGTCCGGTGGGGGAAGCGTATCGGCCGGGACTGGACTTGTCACTTCGTTCATGAAGGTTCTCCCGTGGCAGCTTACCGGTGCAAGGACAACTTACAGGACGGCCCGTGCGTCAAATCGGCCCGGCCGCATCAACTTACAGGACGGCCCGGGCAACCTTGCGGAACGCCCGGATCACGTCGTCCACATCTTCATCGGTCAACTGGGCGGGCAGCGGCAGGATACGCGCCCGGTCGAGCAGATCGTCGCTGCGCGGCAGCATGCCCGCACGGTATTCCATCGGGCTTTCGGCATTGAACGGGCACGTCCAGGGGCAACCGGCGGTCGTCACGGGCACCTTGTTCAACAGGTTGGACATGTACCGGTACTGGTGTATGCCTCCGTGGGGCTCACCGGCCGGGATGCCTTCCGCCCGCATTGCCGCGGTGAACCGGGCCGCCGCTTCCGCCGAGTCGTGGATCCAGGAGAAATAGGCGCCGCTGTCGCCCTCGGGATCCACGATACGGCGCAGCTGGATGCCCGGTGTCTTGCCGAGGGTCTCCCGCAGCCTTACCTGGTGGCGTTGCATGCCCTGCAGGATGGAGGGCAGTTTCTCCAACTGTACCAGGCCCACCGCACCGCGGAGTTCGTCCATGCGGACGCCCATGCCGAAGGTCTCGAACGCCGAGTCCTCCCCGGTCGACACGCCTTCCAGGTCGCGCTGGAAACCGGTGTCGTGGAAGCATACCGCCCGTCGATAGACTTCGTCGTCGTCCGTCGTGATCATTCCGCCTTCGCCGGTGGTGAAGTTCTTATTGTACTGCAGGCTGGTCGCGCCAGCCGTGCCCATGGACCCAACGGGCCGCCCTCCGATGCGCGCACCCGCGGCCTGGGAGCAGTCTTCGAGCACGGGGATTCCATGCCTGCCGGCCACTTCCAGGATGGCGGGCAGGTCGGCGGCCGTTCCAGCCATGTGTGCGGCGATGATGACCCGCGTGCGGGGCGTGATGTGACGTTCGATGTCACCGGGGTCGAGATTCAGCGTTTCGTCAATGTCGGCCAGGACCGGTACGGCCCGCAAATGCACAACGGCATTGACGTCGGCGATCCACATGAAGGCCGGCATGATGACTTCCGTACCCGGACCCACGTCGAGGGCGGCCAGGGCCACGGAAAGCGCCGTGCTCCCACTGTGGGTAGCGAGAGCGAAGCGCGTCCCGACGTAACGGGCGTATGCCGCTTCGAACCGGTCGACCTTGCCCAGGGGTTCGATGCCGTAGTACCGGAAGGGCGAACGGGCTTCGATGACTTCGATGGCGGCCTGTTTTTCCTCTTCCCCGTAAACCGCTCCACCGGGTACCAGCGGAGGCCAGTTTTCCGTGCGGACCGGGGTTCCGCCGTCGATTGCCAGGGATTCCGCCATGGTCGTCCTGATTCAACGATCGAGCTTGAACCGCAGTATTCGGTATGGTGGGAATGAGATGCAGGACTATAACACGGCCCGCCGCCCGGTTCAAGTACAATTTGCCGTCGTGCGAGGCTGGCTTCGAGGGGAGGTGATGGTCAAATCGTGCGGCAGGCCAACCGGTTCTACGCGTCAACCGTCCCTGCTCGTCAACCGTCCCTGCCCGTCCAGCCGCCCCACCTCGTCAACCGTCCCTGCTCGTCAACCGGTCCGCCACGTCCAGCAGGCGATCCTTCCAGGCCACCCGGCTGAGCCAGTCGTCAGGAATGCCTCCAAGACCGTACAGCGCTCCGGCGAGTTGTCCCGTCACCGCGGCGACCGTGTCGGCGTCGTCGGCAAGGTTGGCCGCGAGCAGCACGGCGCCGCGGAAATCGGAGGTGCGTGCCACCGACCAGAGGGCGGCTTCCATCGTGCTGGCGACGTAACCACTCGAGCTGATTTCTTCCCGGGGTTTTCCCCGCCAGCTTCCGGCAAGGATCCGGGAGATCTCCGGCGCCCCGTCGAACGGTCTCGGCGCGAGAAGGTCAGCTTTCGCCTTTCCGGATATGGCATCTGCCAGCAGTGCAGCGAAGCCCCGGCAGGCATCCACAGCTGTTTCGGCCCCGTGCGTCGTCCTGGACTGTTCGGCCGCCACGGCATCGAGCAGTGCGTGGTCGTCCCAGTAGCGCAGCGCGACGGGAGAGAGCCGCATCAGCGAGCCGTTCCCCGCGGAGTGCGGGTCTGTGGAACCGGCGAGCGGATCGCGGGTACGCTCATACCTGGCGAGGGCGGCACTCGTCGTGTTCCCGATGTCGAAGCAACTGCCGGTGCAGGAATACTCCCCATCCTTCCACCAGCGGACGTACCGGTCCATCAAGTCCCGGCAGTCGAGTGCTCCGCAATCGGCGAGGCTTTCTGCCAGCGCCAGCGCCATCGTCGTGTCGTCGGTCCACGACCCGGCAGGCAGGCCGAAGGGACCGCCGCCCACCATGTCGACGACACGCGGCTGTGCGTCGCGGGACCGGAACTCGAGCGTCGTACCGACCGCGTCGCCCACCGCGAGACCCAGGAAGGCGCCGATCGCGCGGTCCCGGATACGCTCCTCGGTCGTCGCGGGCAGTACCGTGGCCGCTGTTACGCACTGGTGAACGTAGCGCTCCTGGTCGCGCGTTTCCAGGGCGTTCTTGGAACGGGCCTCTCGAACTCTCCGAATCGCTACGTCCGGTCGTTCGCCGAACTCCACGAGCAACCTGGCGGCCACGGTCCCCGCGCGGCCCAGTCCGCCTTTGCAATGAACGAGCACGTCAAAACCTAGCCGCAGCCGGTCCCGGATGGCCACACCCGCATGCACCCAGGCCCTTTCGAATTCCGGTCCGGGCGGCTGCCCGTCCGGTATCGGCAGGTGCCACCACTCCATGTGCCGGTCCGCGACCGCCCGGGAGAGTTCCTTCACCTGCAGGTCCCGCATTTCTTCCCTGGTGATCAGGCTGACGATCGCTGTAGCGCCCCACCTTCTGATCCGGTCGAGGTCCAGGTCCAGGTCGCGTTCCCAGTGCCCCGCGATGCCCCAGGGGTACTTCTTGCCGGGGCACAAGGTGATGCCGATGCGGCCGTAGCCGTCCTTCGGACGCACCGGGTCGACACGGACCGGGTGGGTCTCGCTTGTTTTTATTTCATTGGCCATGAACCGCTTTCCTTTCCAATCATCGTGAAGGCGACCGTTTACCCGTCGTCCAGACGATATCCCGGGGTGCGGTAGACGGCAAGCGAAATCCGCGTGGTCGATTTCGAATGAAAACGTACTCATCCAAACCAGCGGCTTAGTGCGTCTGTGACACCCGCGTCCCGGCGGTGTCTACGGCCACAGGGCGCACCCGTGCCCCGTCGGCGTACACGCTCCAAACGCGGTCCTCGCGTCCCGGCGGCACCAACGCAACGTTTCCCTTGACAGCCGCATTCACCGTTCCTATTTTGTGCGGCGTCAGGGGCTGTAGCTCAGCTGGGAGAGCGCATGAATGGCATTCATGAGGTCAGCGGTTCGATCCCGCTCAGCTCCACTACCTGCTGGTGGCGACCTCAGGATGAATGGCGGTCCCTGGTGGATTGACCGAGGTTTCGGCCAGCATGGCCAGCACGGCCAGCACGGCCAGCACATGGTTTTGTAGTATTCCTGCATACACAGTCGGTTTCTCGTATACAGCGCGCACTATGCTCAGTACCATCTGCACAGTTAATCGCAGTATACCGACCAGCCGTTTACGCACCCCGAGCCGGCTGACGATCTGCCTGTTTTTGCTGATTGCGCCTCCCGCATTGCTCCAGGCAACCCCCCTTGACGCCAAAGATACACCGACCGACGCTTCTTCAATTTCAGCGTCGGTTTTTCTTAACACCCCGTTCAATTCCCCGGACACGAGCGCGGCCCATGCCGCGGCCCCGGCCCCCAATCCTGCCTCGGCCACTGAAGGCAATATGGGGTTCGCCGCTGAAACGGTGGAGGGTCAGGATTTCGCAACCGAACCCGCCGTCCGGGACGCGGATGCTGCGCCAGACACATACCTCGAAGAACAAACCGGTCCCGCCGGTATATCCCAGCTCGCGCCCTTCCTGGAAGAATTCGACCGCGTCGAGGCCCCCGAACCGCCGTGGCCCGATTTCGGCCGGTTCGACGTTCCCATCAGTTACAACGACCGGGTGAAAGGGGCGATCCACGTCCTGCGGAACGACGCTTCCGGCATTTTCGCCGGATGGCTGGGCCGGACGAACCGCTACCGGGCCATGATCCTGTCGATACTTTCCAGGTCCGGCCTGCCGGGTGACCTGGTTTATGTCGCCATGGTAGAAAGCGGCTTCGATCCCCGGGCGCGCTCCCGGGAAGGCGGGGCAGGCCTGTGGCAACTCACTCCGGCGGACGCGGAACGCTACGGTCTGACCCTTAACGACGACGTCGACGAGCGATACGATCCGGAGAAGTCCACACGCGCGGCGGCGTCGAGGTTCAAGGATCTCTATCTGGAACTGGGCAGTTGGGATCTCGTTCTGGCGGCCCATCATGCCGGGCCCGAACCCGTGCGGCATGCCGGGGATCTGAGTCTCTGGAGAATGAGGCTCCCCGGCCGATCGATCCCTTTCGTGGCCTTCGTCATGGCATCGGCTATTATCTCCAAATCGCCCGAAGTTTACGGATTCGAACCCCTGGGAGGGCTTCCGGTAATACACGAGTCCGTTCCAGTGCAGCGCGCCATGTTACTGGAAGAAGTGGCCGAGGGCATGAAGATCCAGGTCGAGAAGCTCCGTGAACTGAATCCGGAACTGAGGCGCTGGAGGGCCGTGCCGGGTTTCGATCTCAACGTCCCGCTGGGTACAAAACGCAACTACGCCGCGTGGGCCGGCATCGAACCGCCCGGCCCCGATCCTTCCGCAATGACGTTTTACCGGGTCCGGCGTGGAGACACCCTGGGCCGCATTTCCCGCCGGTTCGGCGTGCGTACGGGGGATATCATTTCCGAGAACAACATACGCCGCCCGAACCGCCTGCGGATCGGGCAGGTACTCGCCATACCCCTTTACGGCTCATCGATCCGTTCGTCAAATCAATCCATTGCCAATCGCAGGCCCCGAGACGTGCCGCCCCCCGATCCTGCGACCCATCAGGCCATCTCCTACCGGATCAGGCGCGGCGATACGCTGGCGCGAATCAGCAGGAGATACGGCGTATCGATGGCCAACCTGCAGGACTGGAACAAGCTGAACAACCCGGGAGACATCATCGCGGGCCGCAGCCTGACCATCTATGTTCCACGCCCGAGCGGCGCCGCGGGCGGAGCGTCTGCATCCGGTGCCATCATCTACACCGTCAAACCGGGCGACACTCTCTGGGAAATTGCACGGACTCACAATGTGACCGTGAGCTCGCTGCGCAGGATGAACGGGTTGGACAGGCGCACCGCCATTCATCCCGGAGACCGGCTTCGCATCGACCCTTCCGACTCCTAAAAGTCATTGACATTCTTATACTAACGTGATATTTTGGTCTCGGCTATTCCGGTCCCGGGATGGTCCGGGATTGAACCCGAATCCGAATGTGACGCGGGATCGCGGAGCGTTGAAATGGCGCGAAAATCAGACTGGATTATTGGTGGCCTGCTCGGTGGCGGGGTACTGGTTGTCGTCATCGTCATGGTGCTGCTTATCGCCGGTCCCATGCTGAGTAGCGACAGTTCCCTTTCCGGCATGGGCGGCGGCCGGGTCGGGCTGGTCGAAGTCCGGGGTCCGATCACCCGGTCCGATGACACGGTCGGGCAGATCGCCAGGTACCGCGAGGACGATTCCGTACGGGCCATCGTGCTCCGCATCGACAGCCCCGGCGGCGCAGTAGCCCCCACGCAGGAGATCTTCGACGAACTGCGCAAGACCCGGGAAGCGGGCAAGATCATCGTGGCATCCATGGGGAACGTGGCGGCTTCGGGCGGATACTATATCGCCTGCGCGGCCGATTCCATTGTGGCTAACCCCGGCACCATTACCGGGAGCATCGGCGTGGTCACCGTCGCACCCAGCGCGGGAGATCTGCTCGAGAAGATCGGCATCGACTGGCAGGTCGTCAAAAGCGGCCGGCACAAGGACATAGGTTCGCTGAGCCGCAGCATGACCGACGAGGAGATCGGGATAGTGCAGTCCGTGGTCGACGACGTATATGACCAGTTTGTCGGCGCGGTGGCCAGTTACAGGCCGTTATCCCGCGAAGAGGTGGTCGAACGGGCGGACGGACGGATATACACCGGAAACCAGGCGCTGCCCCTGGGACTCGTGGACCGCCTGGGGACCTACCAGGACGCGATCGCCCTGGCCGGCAGAATGGCCGGTCTTCCGGAAAAGCCCAACGTGGTCCGACAACGGCCCAAGACGTTTTTCGATCTGCTGATGGATAACATGGAGATGATTACCGGTCTGTATGCACCGGGCGTCGTCGAATACCGGTACCGATAATGCGGCAACATCATCGATTAAGGAGATGAATATGACTAAGGCCGATATCGTGGCTCGCATCGCACAATCCACCGGGATGACCAAGGTGGATACGGCAGAAGTGCTGAACGCGTTGCTGGATTCGATCTCGTCCGCACTGGGCAGGGGCGAGAAGATCGAACTGCGTGGATTCGGCATCTTCAAGGTGAAGGAAAGGAAGGCGCGCGTCGCCCGCAATCCGAAAACCGGGACGGGCATCCGGATTCCACCGTGCGTGGTGCCGGTCTTCAAACCGTCAGATCATCTCAAAAACCGAGTACAGAAGGAAAACTAACCCAAGGGAGACAGACGTGCCAAGTGGTAAGAAGCGTAAGCGGTCCAAGATCGCTACCCATAAGCGCAAGAAACGCTTGCGGGCCGACAGGCATAAGAAGAAGTAACCGTAGGCAAACCGGGGGCCTTAAGGGCCTCTGAAGGCGTCGAGCGTCCCCCGCGGGACGCTCCGCCGGTCTTGTGCCGTCCCGCCCCGAATTCCTACCTCGCACCGGGAAAATCCGCGCCGATATAGAGATCCGTGAAGATCACGGTCTTGCCGCCGAATCGGTTGGTCTTGAGTCCCCTGAGCCATGGCTTGAAGAGATGGTTCGCCATGGGATGGAAGACGAAGGCGGCCCCCGCTTCCTCGACCAGGATACGCTCGGCCCGGCGGATGATCTCCGTCCGTCTTCCAGGATCCAGTTCCTGGTCCGCCGCATCCAGCAACGCCTCGAATTCCGCGTGTTCGAAATCGTGGCGGCTGCGACCGCGGGTTCCGGGGCGCCAGATCATGTCCAGCATGTTCTTGGGATCCCGGTAGTCTCCGAAGAAGGGTACCATCCCCAGGTTGATGTTCCAGTTGAACATGTAGTTGGTGAATACCGGGTAATCGGCGCTGCGGAACGTGATGCCGATGCCCAGGTGCTCCCGCAGCATGCCCTGGATCACCTCGGCGACCATCCGGATATCCGGTCTCGGTTGCCTCAGCCACATCTCCACCACCGGGAATCCGCGTCCGCCGGGATATCCTGCCTCGGCCAGGAGTTGACGCGCCCGGGCCGGGTCGAATGCCTGGGATTCGCGGTAATCACCGTGGGCGTCGAAGGTGACCGGCAGCATGGAGAAGGCGGGAACGGCGGCGCCGTGCAGGACTACGCGGCAGATCGTTTCCCGGTCGATGGCCCGGGCGACGGCGCGCCGGACCCGGGCATCGTCAAAGGGCGGATTCCGCGTATTGAAGAAGACGTACCACGTGCCGTCGGTCGGGTTGGAGACGAGTTCCGAGCTCAGCTCCGCATCGCGCTGCACGCGTATCAACTCGTTGGCCTGTACCTCGGCGAATCCCACCTCGTCGTTCTCGTAAGGGAGCAGGTTGGCCGTTGACGGGTGGCGGAAGACGCGGTGGATCTTCTCCACGTATCCTTTGATGGGGCCGTCGTAATAGGGATTGAGCTCGAAGTTCATATGGCTGCCGTGCTTCCATTCCGTCAGCCTGTAGCTCGAATTGGTCACGCAGTTCCCTTCCTCGGTCCACCGGGGTCCGTGCTTCTCCACCTGCCACCGGGGCACCGGCATGGAGGTGGGGACGGAGAGAATGAGTCCCAGGTAAGGCGCCGGGTGGGTGGTTTCGAAGGTCAGCGTATAGTCGTCAACGGCCCTGACGCCCAGCATTTCCGGGTCGGCGTTCGGGGTCTGGCTGTAGGACTTCGCGCCCACGATGTCGCTGTAGAACGCGGCGTACGGGTTGGCCGTCTCGTAGGAGAGGGACCTGCGGAACGTATAGACGAAGTCGTGGGCGGTGACGGGCCGGCCGTCGCTCCACCTCCCCGTCTCGCGCAGATAGAAGGTCCAGGTCTTGCCGTCGGGGGAGATCTCCCAGCGATCGGCCGCCGCCGGGATGAGGTCGCCGTTTTCGTCCTTGGCGACCAGGGTCTCGAAGAGGAACTCGTTCCACTGCCCCACGTAGAGGTTGACGCTGACGTCCAGGCTGCGGGGTTCGTCCCGCATGAACCGGTAGGTCTGGAACTCCAGCGGCGCCGCATCGGGCGGCAGAAGCTTGCCGATGGAGTTGTAGACGGGATCGGTTTCCTGTGAAGTCGGCTGGAGGGCTTCGGCCAGCAGCATGCCCGCGCATCCCAGCAGGATGGCTGCCAGGAAGGACCGGTAACACCGGCCCGCCGATCTTCCTGCAAGTCGCAGTTTAGACTTCATGATACGGTCTGTGCTCCTTGTGCGCCGCCGATGGACCACTGCTCCCCGACAAGTGAAACGGCCATCCGAAGCGCCTCGCCGAGGTTGCCCGCGTCGGCAATGCCCCTGCCCGCGATGTCGAAAGCGGTGCCGTGATCCACGGAGGTTCGGATGATCGGCAGTCCGAGGGTCACGTTCACGGTGCGGTCGAAAGCGATGGCCTTGACCGGGATGTGTCCCTGGTCGTGATACATGCCGATGATCCCGTCGAAGTCGCCCTTCCGGGCCCGCATGAACACGGTGTCCGGCGGCAGGGGACCCGTGATCCGCCAACCCCGGGCGCCGGATTTCTCACGCGCTTTTTCAACAGCGGGCGCGATGATACGGATCTCCTCGTCTCCAAAGAGACCGCCCTCGCCCGCATGGGGATTCAGTCCGCAGACGGCGATCCGTGGCGCCGCCACGCCCATGCCGGCCAGTGCGTTGCCGACCAGGTCCACGGTGATGAGGATCTCTTCTTCGGACAGGCGGTCGATGGCGTCACGCAGGGAAACGTGGGTCGTCGCGTGGGAGACCAGGATCCCGTCGAAAGCCAGCGCGAGCCGGAATCGCTTCGTTCCGGTAATCTCGGCCAGCAACTCGGTGTGGCCGACGTAGGCGTACCCGGCATGGCCCATGGCTTCCTTGTTGATCGGCGCGGTGACGATGGCGGCGATGTCGCCGTCCATGGCCATGCGAGCGGCCCGCTTCACGGATTCCACTGCGAGGTGCCCGGCTTCGGACTGCACCTGCCCCAGCCTTAACCTGGTGGTTTCGACGTCCGCCGCGTTCATGACGTCCACCGTGCCGAAGCGGTACCGGCCGGCATCGGGCCGGTCGACCCGGTGGATCACCAGGCATGGACCTGGAATCGGGCTGCCCTGGCCGTTGTCGCTGCCCTGGCCTTCGCCGCCGCCCCGGCCGTCGCCTTTCCGGCCGCCGCCCCGGCCGTCGCCTTTCCGACCGTCGCCTTTCCGGCCGTCGCCCTTCCGGCCGTTGTCGCCTCCTTGGCCATCGTCAGCGCCGTCGTCGCCATCGCCGGAATCGGCGGAACGGATCAGCGGCAGCGCACGGCGGATGACTTCATCATGTCCGATGACCAACGGGCGACAAAGTTCGTAGACCCATTCCTGCGACAGGAACTTTACGATCACCTCCGGTCCCACGCCGTTCGGATCGCCCAGGGTGATCCCGATGACCGGGCGTTCATCTATATCGGTACCTTTACGGTTGCCGAATGTCCGCTTACCATCGGACCCGGTGGTGCCATCCGGGGTGTCGCCTTTCGTGGTATTGCCGGCCTCGGAATCGCCGGCCTCAGTGTCGCCGTACGCGTTGTCGACCGCGCGCGCGGAGAGACGTTCCATGGCCTTTACCAGCGTTTGGTCATTGCCGAAGGATCCGGGCTTGATGACCAGACCCATGCCGTCATGGGGCCCTCCCGCGACTGCGGCCCGGCCGATACCTGCGTCGATTTCCTCGCATATCCAGGCGCCATCAGCATGCAATTCGTGAAAGATGCGGCCGGCGGTCTCTCCACCCGTTAGCACGAGACCCCCAGGGCTCGCCTCCGCGAACAGCCTGCGGGTGACTTCGCCCAGGTTCTCAATGACCACCGACGCCGGATCGCGGCCATCGGCATTCTTCACCAGTTTGCCGATCCACGCCTGCCGCTCCGTACGGTCCGTAAGGTCCGGGCGCAGGGGGGTTACGACCGCGTTCTGCCCGTTAGCCAGGGCTTTCGCAACGAAAGCTTCCAGTCGATCCACCTCGTCGTCCCGGCACTGTTCGTCTACGATCGACAGGGGATCGAAGTGACAGGCGGTCGAAGAGTTCCGGTTATTGATTTCCTCGACCTGGCGGGCCGTCGTGTCATGCAGACTGCATGCGACAACGAGCACGGGGCCGTCCTTCAGTGGCGGTGAGGATGAGACGGCTTGCGGCTTGCCGGATGATGTCCGCGGTGACCGGGACAGGGAGGCCCGCGGCTTCCAGGAGACCGACAACCTTTCCGCGAGTGCGCCGGCCAGTCCGCTGGAACCGCAAAGCAGCGTAGAAGCCGCCGCAGGCGCTGAAGACCGCCTGTCCACAAACGCTGAAGATCGCCTGTCCACAAACGCCGCAGGGTCCTCTAATACCGCGTCCAGCAACCCATCCCATCTCATTGGATCCACCATATCCACCACCAAGGTGGTCCCAGGTGCAGTCTCGATGTCGTCAATCGCCCTTCTAATTGCCACCGAACCGCCGTGGACGGTTTTCAGATCGATGCGGGCCCTCAATTTACCAATACCAGTGCCCAGGAGATCCGGGATGAAGGCGTGTTGCGGCGGGATGTCGGGTTCCGCCAGGTCCTGGCCGCGTACCGGCATGCCGTGAAGCAGTTGATAGCCGCCCACCGTCGTCCGTTCCATTTCAGGATAAGCCGGTGCGCATATCACCAGGCCGAAGTCCATCATGTCGCCGACGAGGTCGATTTCGAAGCCTACGTTTCCCCTGAGCGTCGAGTCGATCTTCTTGTAAATCAACGTTCCCGACCGGGCCCGTATCGCTTCGCAGGCCGCGCCGACACGCGCCGCGGCTTCCGACTCGGTGCAGGACCGGGTGCCTGTGTTCAGCACGACCAGGTCCGCTTCATCGAACCGATCCAGCCGATCGGGGTCGGACAGCACGGCCACGGCGAAATCCCGTTTCACGAAGGGAACCGCCACGTCGTGAGCGCCGGCGAGGTCGTCGGCGAGCATGTACATGGGCGTGGTCATGGTGTTACTTTCAGGACGTATCGCCGACGAGACCGGTCCGCGCCTTGATCTCGTCCCAGGAGGGTTCGACGGGCGCATCGCGGTCTGCCAGTTCAGCCATGACTTCCGGCCACTTGGCGCCCGATCCGGTGACCAGGCACACGACCGTATCATTCGAGGTGAGCCGACCCGCCCGGGCGGCCTTGATCGCCCCGGCAACGGACGCCGCCGATGACGGTTCGACCAGGTAACCGCTTCGCGCGAGCAGACGTACCGCCTCGATAATCTCGTCCTCGGTCACGTCGGTGGCGTCGCCGCCGGAGTCGTAGATGGCCCCCAGTGCCAGGGGGCCGCCGGTGTCGTCCCGGATGGAAAGGGCGATGGAACTCGGATCGGGGTGGACGATTACGTCGCCGCGTCCCTGCCGGAACGATTGCACGTAGGGGTTGCATCCCTCCGGTTGCACGCCGTGCATGACCGGATGCCGATCGACCAGGTTAAGCGCGCGCAACTCGCTGAATCCCTTCCACGGACCGTACAGCGCGTCGCCCGCGGCGATGGGGCAGAACATCCGGTCAGGGACCCGGCCACCGAGCTGCACGAAGATCTCGAAGGCGATGGTCTTGTAGCCCTCGATGCCGAAGGGCGTGCCCGTGGGCATGGGTGTCATCGTTGTGGAAGGATAGTAACCATGTTCCCGGATCAATGTGTCCAGGTACTGAAAGCGGTCTTCCAGCACGAAGGCGTGGCCGCCGTACAGGGCGATCATGTCCCGCTGCAGCATGGAGGATTCCGGATGGCAGAGGATGATGCAGGAGTCCATCTCCGCGGCGGCGCAATAGGCCGCGGCCGAAGCGCCGTGATTGCCTGTGGTACTGGCCGTGACCCGGCTGTAGCCCAGGGACCTGGCCATGGAGACCGATGACGCGTGGAACCGGTCCTTGAAGGCCCAGGTGGGATTGGTCGTCTCGTTCTTGATGTACAGGTTCGATAAACCGGTGGCCTCACACACCGCCCGGGGCCGCATCAACGCCGTGTTCCCCTCGCCCAGGGAGATCTGAGCTGCCTTATCCCGCAACGGCAGCAGGGCATCGAATCGCCAGATACCGTGACCGGCCCGGCCCCAGTCCTCCACGTTCAGGTCGGACGCGATCGCCTGGTAGTCGTATGCCACGGTCAGCGCCGCCGCGCCACTCTCTGACTTGGCCGCACAGGCGGGACAGCCGAAGAACATCGGTTCCAGGGAATACTGGGCACCGCAACGGGTACAGGTGAGGCCGAGAACGGACATGGTGCGCTTTCGGTTTTTGCGGGAATATCGCGGATCTGATTCCGCCAGAAGGATGGAAAAGCCCAAGCAACACCTGGTTCACTACCGGCAAATATACCTTCGGCGCCTGAGGGTGTAAAGGACTACACCTTGCGCCATGCCCATGCATCTTCGACACTCACGCCGCTGGCTTATTCACCCCGGTAATCCTTGACACAGCGGACGACGCAAGGCTATGATCCGGCGATGCAAGGCGATGATCCGGCGATGCAAGGCGATGATCCCAGGACCGCTCGCACGTATCGACCTGACCAGCCACGACCAATCTCCACAGGATTCCACGCCATGTCAAACCAAACGCTGCCCCGCGGACTCTGGCCGGTGATGCTCAATGCCTTTCACGAGGAAGGGTCCATCGACTGGCCGGGCGTGGACGCCCTGACCGACTGGTACATCGAAAAGGGATCGGCGGGACTCTTCGCCGTCTGCGGCTCCAGCGAGATGTTTCACCTGGACGACGTCGAACGCCTGGACGTGGCGCGACGCGTCGTTAGCCGGTCCGGCGGCAGCGTGCCCGTCGTTGCCACGGGCACTTTCGGCGGGCCCGTCGAGGACCAGGCCGCTTACGTCAGGCGCATGGCCGATACAGGCGTGGACGCGGTGGTCATTATCGTCTGCCTGCTCGCGGAGCGGAACGAAGACGAAGAGGTACTGAAGCGGAACATGGAACGGCTGCTCGAATTGACAGACCCGGTTCCGCTTGGTCTCTACGAATGCCCGACCCCATACCACCGGAAACTGTCGCCTGCCCTGTTCGGACATCTCGGCGGCACCGGCCGGTTCCTGTACCACAAGGATACCGTATGCGACATCGACCTGCTCCGTCTGAAGATCGACGCCGCGCGCCAGACACGGCTTGGCGTCTACAACGCCCACTTCGAGACGGGCCTCGACGGACTGCGGTACGGCGCAGCCGGCATATCCCCGGTCGCCGCCAACGTGTTTCCCGAGTTGTTTTCCTGGCTGTGCGCCGAGTATGACGGTCAGCCGGAAACGGCTGAGGAAGTACAACGGATGATGACGTCGCTGGCGCCGGTCGTGAACAACAAGTACCTCGTAACCTGCAAACGATACCTGCAACGTATCGGGCTGCCCATCACGACGCGCTGCCGTTCAACGGATGCCAGCCTGACCGCCTTCGACGAGGGATTGATCGATGGATTGCAGACATCGGTCGAACGGTTCACCGACGCCCTTTGCCTGAACCGGGCGCGGACGGCTTGGCGGACGGCTTAGCACGGTCGCTCGCGTCTCTTATGCCTCACCTACCCGTTCCACGTCCACGTAGTACGCGCCCTGGATATCGCCTTCCTCGTCGATGAAGGAAGCATCCAGGAACGTGGTTCCCGTCCTTTTGACGTCAACGGTGAAATCGGCGGTTTTGTCGCCGGATTGCAGGGATACGCTCCGTTCGTCGTCGAATAGCGAAAGGCGCGCTTCGACCGGCCGAATCGGCTCGGACCGGCCATCCTCGGGGGCGTAGATGAGGCGCCGCGCTTCATCCGGCGGGATCACGCCGCTGATGGCCAGCTCGCGCTCGGTGGGCCAGCGGCGCAGTGAGAAGCGGTAACGTCCCGGCCGATCGATCTCGACGGCCCAGGTTCCGGTACTCCTTTTTGCCTGGGCGATGTGGGTCTGGTGCCAGGCCACGTCTCCGAGCACGTCCATGGCGCAAAGGCGCGTGGGATTCTCGGCGGGGTTGCCCAACTCAATGGGACAGTACGCTTCGAGTCCGGGCGAGATCTCGTCCCACCAGGCGTCGTGGGCGCGGCGCAGGCGCTCGACCTCGGCGGGATGGTCGGCGGCCACGTCACGACGCTGTCCCGGATCGGCCTTGATGTCGTACAGTTCCTCTCCACGCACCAGCCGCCACCGGCGCGTCATGACCGCGCTGGTCCATTTCTCCGGAGGCACGGTATCCTGGCGATACTGCAGGAAATGGACCCGGTCGCCCGGCAGGCCGGCCCGTTCGCCTTGCAGCAGCGGCGCCAGGCTTTCGCCGTCGAAGTCCACATCCGGCACGTTCAATCCGCACATCTCGATAAAGGTCGGCAGGATGTCGACATGGAGGGCCATTTCGTCGACGTTTCGACCGCCCTCAAGCCTGCTGCCGGGCCAGCGAATCAGGAAGGGCACGCGGTGTCCACCGTCGTAGTAGGAGCCTTTTTTGCCCCGCATCCCGGCATTGTACCCACGGGCAACATGCTGCGATGCATCGAGTTCGCTGCCGCCTGAACTGCCGTTGTCGGTCATGAAGACCAGGATGGTGTTCTCCTCCAGGCCCAACTCGGCGAGTTTTTTGCGCAGGCGCCCGAAATTCTCATCGATGTTCGCGATCATTCCGCAGAACGCCGGTTCCGGCACGTCCGGGTTGCCCCGGTAGGGCCGGGCGTAATCTTCGGCTACGAGGTAGGGGGTGTGCGGCGCGTTGGTGGAAAGATATACAAAAAATGGCGCTTTCCCATCCTCCGTAGAGCCGGCTGACGATCCTGCGGACTGGCCGGCCGTAGACTGACCGGCCGCGCACCCCTCGATAAAACGGATCGCCTCGTCGAACCACACGTCGGTGCAGTACCCGGCGTGTTCCACGGGCTCTCCGTTGTGGAAATAGGTGTCGTCGAAGTAGTTGTTGCCCCAGAAATCGGGCGTCTGCCCCACGCCGCCGCCCTTGTGGGCGACCACGTGCTGGAATCCCCGGTCCTGGGGCCGGTAGGGGTAGTTGTCGCCCAGGTGCCACTTGCCGAACATGGCGGTGCGGTATCCCGAGGCGGCGAAGACATCGGCCATGGTAGTCTCCGACTTCCGCAGGATGGACCGCCCCCAGCAAGTCGCCCAGGCGCCGTTGCGTACGGGCCGCCGGCCGGTCATCAGCGCCCCGCGCGTCGGCGTGCACAGAGGCGACACGTGGAAATCGGCGAGGCGGACCGCATCGTCGTGAAAGGCGTCGATCTCGGGCGTCTGCAGCCATGGATGCCCCGTGCATCCCAGGTCGCCGTATCCCTGGTCGTCTGTGATAACCAGGACGACATTGGGTCTTTTGCCGTTCATCAAATCGGTTCTCCTGTGATCGCGTACCTCGTTTTATTACGTACTTCATCTTACGTACTCCGGTTTCCGTCCCGGTACCGGTTCAGTATCTCAAGCAATTCCGTCGCCACCCCCGGTTGCTCGTTGTAGAGATTCCGCTGCTCTCCCGGATCGGATACCATGTCGTAAAGCTGCATCGGCGGCGCATCATCCGGCACGTCGGCTTCTTTCAGGCTCCAGCCGCCCGATCCCCGGCATGCCACCAGCTTCCAACGGTCTTTGCGGATGGCGAATTCCCCGCTGATCGAATGATGCACGGTGGCTTCCCGGATCGTCTTTTCCTGGTCGCCCCGCAAATACGGCAGGATGTCGTAACTGTCCTCCCCGGCATCCTCCGGCAGGTCGACGTCGCAAATCCCGGCCACCGTCGCCAACAGATCCGTCAGGCAAATCGTCTTGTCACAGCACGATCCCGGTTCGATCACGCCCGGCCACGACGCGATAAACGGAATCCGGTGGCCGCCGTCCCAGGCGTCGGACTTCTGACCCCGGTAAATGTAATTTCCCAGGTGATTGTACTTCTCCCGCAATCCTATCGGCTCGTCATGGCAGCCGTTGTCACTCGTCACGATAACGAGCGTATTGTCCGCGAATCCATTGCGCTTGACCGCTGCCAGGACCCGCCCGATACTCCAGTCGTGCTCAGTCACGTAATCGCCGTACACGCCCGCCTGGCTTCGTCCGGCAAAAGGCTTCCTGGCGATATGCGGCGTATGGGGCGAAGGCGCGGGAAAGTACAGAAAGAACGGCTTATTGCCACCATGCTCCTGCGCGTGCTGATGAATAAACCCTTCGGCCCGCGTCGTCAGTTCCAGCAGGCAGGTCTCATGGGAGAACCCCGGCGCACAGGGGCCTCCACGCCAGAAGGCCGGCCGCGGCGAATCGGCGATCTCCTCGACGGGCTGCTCCACCACCTCATCATTTTCGATGTAGCAATAGGGTGCCATATCGAGAGATGCCGGGATGATGAAGGAATGATCGAACCCCACTGCATGGGGTCCGTGGGACAGAGGCGCAGAGAAATCGACCGTCCCCCCGTTCGCTGCCTCTTCCCTATCCCCCTCCCCCGTTTGCCAACCCAGGCCCAGGTGCCACTTGCCTACGCAGGCCGTGGCATAGCCCTGGTCGCGCAGCAGCATGGGTACGGTCATTCGTCCGTCTTCGATCAATGGCTCCGAATACCCGTTCAGCACCCCTTGCTTCAACCGGGAACGCCAGCAATACCGCCCCGTCATCACGCCGTACCGCGTAGGCGTGCAGACCGCGGAGTTGCTGTGGGCATCCGTAAAAACCATCCCCTCGGACGCGAGACGGTCGGTATGGGGCGTCTGAATCTTCGAACCGGGATTCAGACAACTCACATCGCCGTATCCCCAGTCATCCGCCAGCAGGTAGACGATATTGGGCTTGCGTGTCACGAAATCTCCTTCGATGGTACCTGGAACGGGAATCCGGTTGACGGTACCGAAAATCCGGATGACGGGAACGATCGACGATCCATCCCTGATCTAGTGCAGAAACAGCCGCAACCCGGTGTGGGCCATGGCCATGCCGTATTCGTCGGCCGCTTCCGTCACGCCCCTGTCTGCTGCAGATCCGCCCGTCTGCGCCACGTACCGTACGCTGCTCCGGCTTGCGCGGTCGATGTTGTCGCGAAATGGGATATAGGCGTCCGAGGACAGGCAGACTCCGTCGAATCGGGAGAGATGGCGTTGCCGCTCGTCTGGCGGGATCGGATCGGGCCGTCCTTCCAGGTCGCACAGCATTCGGGCCTCCTCCGTGCTGGAAAGCTGGTCCCACAGGAGGTACTGGTCGACCAGGTTCGTCTTCTCGGTACGTTTGAGGCCGTCGCGGAAGGGCAGGTCCAGCGTCCGGGGATGCTGCTGAAGGAACCACTTGTCGGCCTTGTCGCAGGCCAGCCGGGTGCAGTGGATGCGGGACTGCTGGCCCGCCCCCATGCCGATCACCTGGCCATCGCAGGCCACGCAGACGGAATTGGACTGGGTGTACTTGAGCGCGATGGTCGCCACGACGAGCGTGTCGAGGACGGCGTCAGGCAGGTCCCGGTTGTCCGTAACGATGTTGGAAAAGGTGTCTCGCGTGACGGCCGCATCGTTGCGGGGCTGTACCAGCTTCAGACCGAACAGCGTTCTCTGTTCCACATCCGGCGGTTCGAAGTCCGGATCGATCTCCAGCACGAGGTAATTGCCGCCCTTCTTCGCTCGGAGGATTTCCAGCGCGTCCACGTCGTATCCCGGCGCGATGATCAGGTCCGACACTTCCCGTCTCAGCACGTTGGCCAGGGACCGGTCCACCACCTCGCTCACGGCCGCCGCGTCTCCAAAGGAACACATGCGGTCGCCGCCGCGGGCCCTTACGTAGGCCGCCGCGACCGGTGAAAACGCCTTCCTGCTGAGGAACTGGGAGGCCAGGTAGGTCTCGTCAAGATCCGCGGCGATCGCCGCACCCGCGGGACTGGCGTGCTTGAATGACGCTGCGCCGGCCAACCCGGTGGCGCGCTTCAGTTCCCGGGCCAACTGCCACGCGCTCATGGCATCTATGATGTTTACGTAGCCCGGCGTTCCGTTGAGCACGCGCAGCGGTGACGCGGTCGGCAGGATTACTCTGGCGGGGTGTTGATGGGGATTGAGTCCGTATTTCAGCGGCAGATCCATCTAAAACTCCCCGGTTCCGGTATCCCGTTCAACGTCCCGCTCCCGGATGATCGCAACAACCTGGCTGTCCTGTACACGCTCGCCAGACTGTTCACGCATACATCGGGTGATGTCTTTGGGCAGGTCGAAGTTCCTGGGCGGGTCGATGTCAATGGGCGGACAATATACCTCTCGTTCGAGTAGCTGGCAATCCCTAGTCATGTACATTCTGGCGTAACATGCTTGCGGGGTGCCGGTGATTCCCGGATCGGCTCTGCGGGTTCACCGGCCTGACCGGGTTCGCGATGCATGATCAGGCCGCAGGAGTGGAAATATAGCGCTCGTTCCATTACACGTGGCCTCGAACCGGATCAGAGGTCTGCCTGCCATGATCCAATGTGATCCATAATAAAACGCAGGGGGACCGCTTCGATGTGTTCCTCGAGCGGGTAGGCGGTTTCTCCCGCCGTAACGATGTATCCCCGCGGTATATCCAGGTCGGCCATGGCCCGTCTGAATGCCCGGCTGACGCTGGGTGTTGCGGTGTATTTGATATCCACCGCGACACGACGTCCATCGGGCAGCGTGACGACCAGATCGATTTCATCGCCTGTATGAGAACGGTAAAACGTCGCGTCGGCAAGCGATGGCAACAAGCTGATTATGTTTTCGATGGCGAATCCCTCGAATGAGGCGCCGATGCAAGGGTGGCCGTAGATCGATTCCGGATCGACCAGGCGCAGCAGCGTGTGCAGAAGCCCCGAGTCACGGATGTACACCTTTGGAGACTTGACAAGCCGCTTCTTGAGATTGGCGTGCAGTGGCAGCAACTGGCGTACGATCAGCAGGTCGGCAAGCAGGTCCAGATGGCGTCGAACCGTGGGGGCGGAGGTGTCGAGGCTATTGGCGAAACGGCTTGCATTCCACACCTGGCCGTGCACATGGGCCAGCATTTCCCAGAACCTTCGCATGTGTGCGGACGATACGCGGAAACCCCACTGCGGCAAATCTCGTTCGAGAAGGGCCGTGATGAATGCGTGACGCCACGCCGTGCTCCCGGTGTCGTCGCCGGACAGGTAGCTTTCCGGATAGCCGCCGCGAGACCAGAGTCTGCGCATCGTTTCGCGGGAGTCACCATGTGCTCCCGTCACCTCGGGCAGGAGAAACGGCGCCAGTTCTACGAAAGTAATGCGTCCGGCCAGACTCTCCGAGCTTTGCCGGAGCAATTCGGGAGACGCGGAACCGAGCACCAGGAAGCGTCCCGGCCGGCGGTCACGGTCGATCAATCCCCTCAACGTGGAAAACAGATCGGGATGCCGCTGAATCTCATCCAGTACGACCAGCCGGTCGACGTGCCTTTCCAGGTACAGTTCCGGTTCGGAAAGAGCGGCAAGGTCCGAGGGGAGTTCCAAATCCAGGTAGACTGCGCCTGCGTCGCGACGCGTCGCGATATCCTTCGCCAGCGTGGTTTTGCCGCATTGGCGACTGCCGATCAGGGCCACGACGGGGAATTGATCGAGGGCCGATTCGACAGTGAGCGTTATCTGACGAGGTATTAGCATTATTGAAAATTAAAAGACAGGCTTTCAATTTTCAAGGTTTTTCATTCAATACGCGCTTTTCGGGGTCGTCAACGGACACCAGCGCTTAGCGAGCATGGACTCCCACGGAGACTCCTGGCCCGCTTCCCCCGCCATCTTCGCCGCTTCCCCCGCCATCCTCGCCGCGGCCGCCAGGGCGTAATAGCGCACGTAGCGTCCCTCGTCATCCCCCGAGCGCGCGGCCAGGTCATCGGCCAGGCCGGCATCCTGAATCGGGTGCCTGGCCAGGGCGAAGGCGATGTTGCGCCTTACCCGTTCGTCGTCATCCGCGAGCGCGCCGCGTAGAACGGGAGCGTCTTCGTTACTGAATCCGCCAATTACGCTAACCGCTTCGGACGCGTTACGGCGTACCCAGGCATCCTCGTCGCCGAGGGAACGGAACAACGCCGGCATGGTATCCGCCGCGGGCAGGCCGATGTCGCCCAGCACGTCCGCGGCGGCGGCCCGTACCCACCAGGCATCGTCCTCCAGCAGTTGTTCAAGGCGCCCGACCGCGGGCAACCCCATCGCCGACAACGCGTAGGCGGCGGGCAGTTCCGAAGGATTGCCTCCCGCCGGATTCGCCGGGTTTTTGGGCACGCTTGCCAACGCCTCCTCTTCGCTCGTCGCCCGCAGTCGTTCCGCAAGGGGCTCCACCGCTGCCAGGCCCTTCCTCCTGAATGTATAGGCCGCCTGAAGCCGAACCTCTTCTTCCGAGTCGTCCAGGTCATTCAGGCATCGATCGATGGACACGCCGTGGGCTTCGGCCTGTCCGCTGTCCGTGCCGGACATCCAGTTCCACACCACCTCCGATATGGCGGGCAACGCGTTGCCTGGCTGCGGTTTCCAGCCGCCGATCCTGTTCTCCCAGTCCGGCGCGTTCGGTTCGCTTGACCGGGTAAACTGGAACTTGAGCATGTACCTGTTATGCACACTGGTATTTGCCGTGGCCCGGTGCCATGTATCGAAGTTTACGATGGAAACCGTACCGGCGGGACCGCGCAGGTCCAGTGCGGATTCCGTGGACCGGGACGCATCGCAGTCGGAGATGCGGTTATAGTGCTGCCGACCGGGCAGGATGCCCGTGGCGCCCATGTCCGCACTCACGTCCTGGGGATAGTAGAAGGCCATTACCCAGCGGCAGCGGGCGTGCCTCACGTTGTGGTCGAAGATATAGTCGTCCTTGTGCCATCGCTGGCCGGGACTGCCCGGCCTGTTCAGGTGGCAGTACCTGTGGGGATGCATGAGATAGCCGGGCCCGAGCAGACTGGTCAGCGCACCCCGCACGGCGGGCTGGTCGAAGACGTACTGTAACTCCGGTATCCTGGGCAGGATGTTGTTTCCGGGATTGCCCTCCTCTTCGAGCACAGTCTCGATCTTGCGATATATATCCTGGTGAAATTCCTCGGGCAGGCCGGCGTTGACCTGGACATATCCGTCCGTAATGAACTTGCGCATGTCATCATCCCGAAGCAGATGGGCGTTTCGGCTGGTCATGGTGGACCTTTCGGTGTGCCTTCTGGATTTGAGGTCATCCCCTTCAATACCCGGTGGCGGGAACAATACAATATAAGTAGTACCTTGATTTTTACAATCAGATAGCTAGATTACGGGACGTGGAATGACCGGTCAGAATCCCGGAACGCTTGGGGGCGGGGTATCTGATGACAGGATTCGGAAACCAGGATTCGGGGAAGAAATGAACGGCGACAAATTCGATCATGGAACGGTGGAGGCGCGCTGGATCGAGCGCTGGGATTCGGAAGGAACCTACGAGGTCGACCTGAAGGCGGCGCGGAATCCCTACTACAACCTGATGATGTTCCCCTATCCCTCCGCCGAGGGCATGCACGTGGGCAACGTCTTCGCCTACACGGGCGCGGATATCCACGGAAGGTACATGCGCGCGAAGGGCTTCGACGTGTTCGAGCCCATGGGCTTCGACGCCTTCGGGATCCATTCCGAGAACTTCGCCCTCAAGATCAACACCCACCCCGGACGGCTGATCCCCGATAACATCGAGAATTTCACCCGTCAGTTCAAGCGCCTGGGTGCCATGTTCGACTGGCGTCACGAGGTACAGTCCACCGATCCGGACTACTACCGGTGGACGCAGTGGATCTTCATCCAGCTCTTCAAGGCGGGGCTGGCCTATCAGAAGGAAGCGCCCGTCACCTGGTGCCCCTCCTGCAATACCGTGCTCGCGGCAGAACAGGCCGAGGGCGGGGTGTGCGAGCGCTGCGACTCGCTGGTAGAGCAACGGAACATGCGCCAGTGGTTTTTCCGGATCACGGCCTACGCCAGGCAGCTGCTGGAGAACCTGGAGACCATCGACTGGTCCGAGACGACCAAGACCGCGCAGCGCAGGTGGATCGGCCGCAGCGAAGGGGCTGAAGTGGACTTCCCGCTGGCGGATCACGACGATAAGCTCAGCGTCTTCACGACACGGCCGGATACGCTCTGGGGCGCCACCTACATGGTCCTGGCGCCGGAACACCCCTTTGTCGACGTCGTGACCACTGCGGCACAGCGCGTGGCCGTCGGTGAATACGTGAAGGAAAGCGGCCGGAAGACAGCCATTGAGCGAGAGGACGTTACCCGGGAAAAGACCGGCGTGTTCACGGGCGGCTATGCCGTCAATCCGGTCAACGACGCCCGGATACCGATCTGGATATCCGATTACGTGCTGATGACCTACGGCACGGGCGCAATCATGGCGGTGCCGGCCCATGACGGGCGGGACTTCGAGTTCGCAAGGGCCTTCGATCTGCCCATCGTGCAGGTAATCAGCGAATCGCAGGACACGACGAACGGTTACGACGGTGCGGCCGTCCTCGAGGAAGCCTATACGGGCGAGGGGACCATGATCAACAGCGGGCCCTTCGACGGCACGCACAGCACCGTCGGCGTAGGCGCGGTCACGGACTGGCTGGAAGAACGCGGCGTCGGGAAACGGCAAGTCAACTTCCGGCTTCGGGACTGGTGCATCAGCCGGCAGCGGTACTGGGGGCCGCCTATTCCGATGATCCACTGCGGCGCCTGCGGCGTGGTGCCCGTTCCCGAGGACCAGTTGCCCGTGATCCTGCCCCACGTGGAAGATTTCAAACCGGACGGCACGGGACGGAGCCCGCTGGCGCGCGACCCGTCCTTCCTGAACACCACCTGTCCCGCGTGCGGCGGTCCCGCCACCCGGGAGACCGACGTCAACGACAACTTCCTGGATTCGGCGTGGTACTTCTTCCGGTATCCCAGTTCGGACCGTGATGACGCGGTCTTCGACCCGGAGTTGACGGAGCGGTGGCTGCCCGTAGACATGTATGTGGGGGGGAACGAGCACGCGGTACTGCACCTCATGTATACCCGGTTCATCACGATGGCGCTGCATGACCTCGGCCTCGTATCCTTTTCCGAACCATTCAAGAAGTTCCGGGCCCACGGCACCATCATCCGTTCCGGCGCGAAGATGAGCAAGTCCAGGGGGAACGTGGTCAATCCCGACGAATACCTGGACCGCTTCGGAGCGGACGCTTTCCGCACCTATCTCATGTTCCTGGGCCCTTATCAGGTGGGCGGTGATTTCCAGGACGCGGGCATCAACGGCGTGCGGCGTTTCTACGAACGGCTCTGGCGCTATGCCACCGGGACCGATTTCAGTGAGACGCCGGTGGAAGACCCCGAAATACTCGCCCTGCTGCACGGCAAGACCCGGGACGTTACCGGGGACATGGGGTCGTTTCAGTACAACACGGCCATCGCGCGCCTTATGGAGCTGCTCAACGGCCTGCAGAACGCGTCTTCGCATCATCGCGAGGCCATCTGCAGGTTGCTTCAAATGACCGCGCCTTTCGCGCCTTTCATTTCCCAGGAACTGTGGACCCGCCTGGGGCACGACGGCATGGTGTGCGACGCGCCCTGGCCGGAGTACGATCCTGCGCTGATCGTCTCTGCAACGATCGAGTACGTCATCCAGATCAATGGCCGGGTTCGCGACAGGCTCGTCCTGCCGCCCGGTACGCCTCGCGAAGCCATCGAGGAGGCCGCCTTCGCCAGCGAACGCGTACGGCAGTGGACCGATGGCAAGGAATCGGTCCGTAACATCTTCGTGCCTGACAAGCTGCTCAATATCGTGGTAAAGGGCTAGGCCGCTACGCCCATGTCTTCACCGCGCGTTTCCGTCCTGATGCCGGTCCACAACGCCGCCGGCACGCTGCCCGAGACCCTGCAGAGCATCGCCGCGCAGACGCTTGGTGACTTCGAGGTCATCGCCGTCGATGACGGTTCGGACGACGACAGCGGAACGATCCTGGAGGCATGGGGCCGCGGAGACCGGAGGTTCCAGCCTGTCCGGCCCGGCCGCGTCGGCCTGGTCGAGGCGCTGAACCTCGGACTGTCGCGGTGCCGGGGCGAGTGGGTCGCCCGCATGGACGCCGACGACCGGATGTCCCCGGACAGGCTCACTCGGCAGGCGGCGCTGCTGGACGCCCGGCCGGATATCAGCGTGGCCGGGTCGCTCGTGGAGATCTTCGCCGACGGCACGGTGGGCGAAGGCATGAAAGTATACGAAGCCTGGTTGAACAGCCTCGTCGAGCCCGCGGATATCGCCCGGGAGATCTTCATCGAAAGTCCGATCGCCCATCCGTCGGCCATGGTGCGACGGGACGAACTCGTGGAACTCGGTGGATACCGCGATGCCGGATGGCCGGAAGATTACGACCTGTGGCTTCGATTTCACGACGCGGGACGGCGGTTCGCCAAGGTACCGGAAGTCCTGCTGTACTGGCGGGAGCACGCGGGACGGCTTACGCGCACGGACTCCCGGTACTCGGTGGAGAACTTCCTGCGCGTCAAGGCGCACTTCCTGGTCAACGGCCCGTTGCAGGACCGGGAAGGGTTGATCGTCTGGGGCGCCGGACAGACCGGCCGCCGGCTGACCAGGCATATCGTTCGCATGGGACGTCCGATCGATGCCTTCGTGGACATTTCTCCCCGGAAGATCGGCAGCCGCATGCGCGAAGCCCCGGTGATCGGTCCCGATGAACTGCCCTCGACCTGGAACCGCTTCCGCCATCCGATGCTCGTCGTCGCCGTATCCTCGCGGGGCGCACGGAAGCTGATACGCCAGGCACTCGCCGACACGGGCCTTACCGAAGTGAAGGACTATCTGTGCGCGGCCTGAAAGTGGACCGGGTGGGCGCGATCGACCGGGCCAGCCCGGGCAGGCCCGGAAAAACACACGATTCTGAATACCTGGCGCCCCGAAGTTGTATATCTTCTTGTAAGACTTCCACAATACCTTTGTCATTTTCTGCGTTGCGCATTACATTGACCGTTCAGTGGAATCAGATTTCAGGAATCGCAACTGACGCGGCCGCGCCTTCAACCAGGCGTCACGCACGCATTTCAGCAGGCGTCACGCACGCATTTCAGCAGGCGGATCCCAAAGGCCTGCACCATAACCTTACAAGGAGTTCATCATGGTAGACAGGGCGGATAGACTAGAGGAAGCTCCTTCCGGTTTTTCCAGGCGAGGATTTCTAAGAGGCATGATGGTCGGTGCGGGCGCATTGTCGCTGGGCAGTTACGAGGCCGTGGCGCAGATGATTTCCGGACCCAACGCGAGACCTGTGCGCGGATGGGGCGTGCCCGAAGGACTCGTGCGTCTGAGCGGAAACGAAATGCCGATCGGCCCGTCGCCCCGCGCGGTCGAAGCGGTCCTGGAGAATGTGTATTCCTTCAACCGCTACAACCGGAACAGGGACATCTACGCAAAAATTGCCGAGCGGCACGGGCTGCCCGTGGTGGAGTGGACGCCGAATTCCTTCACGCCGCCCGACGCCTGGGTCACCCTGGGCTGCGGATCGTCGGAGGTGCTGTACGCCGTTGCTTCCGCCTATCTGCGAGACGGCGCTGAAATGGTCGAGGCTACGCCAGGCTACGCCGGCGTGTACCGCGTCGCGCAACCCAATGGCGGCACGGTGAAGTGGGTCCCCCTGGCCAGCGGCTTCCAGCAGGACCTCGATGCGATGAAGGCCGCCATATCCGAGAACACCAGGGTGGTGGTGATTACGAACCCGGGCAACCCGACTGGCGTGCTCGTCTCCCCGGATGCCGTGAAGAAGTTCGTACAGGAAGTCCCGTCGGACGTAATCGTCTTCGTCGACGAGGCCTACATCGAGTTCTCGAAGAATCCCGAAGACCGGATCGGCGCTGCACCGCTGATCCTGGACCATGAAAACGTGATCGTGGCCCGAACGTTTTCCAAGATCATGGGTATGGCGGGACTCGGCGTCGGCTACGGCCTGGCGCGTCCCGATGTCATCGAGAAGCTGAACCAGAACAAGGGCGGTCGGCCCAGCATGCTTTCGACCAATGCCGCGGCGGCCGGGATCGAGGATCATGACTACCAGGACCGTGCGCGGCAGGTGACCTGGGACGGACAGGAGTACTTCGCCAGCAATTTCGACGAGATGGGGATCGAATACGTACCCAGCCAGTCCAGTTTTATGCTGATCAACGTGCACAAGGACGCAGATGAAGTCGTCCGCAAGTTGAGGGAAGAATACAACGTGATGGTAGGCAACGGCAAGCAGCGCTGGGAAATGGATACCTGGCTGCGGGTGACCGCCGGCCTGCAGGAAGAGAACGAGGCCTTCATCGCGGCGCTGAGGAAGGTACTGGTAAGCAGCTGATCGTTCGTACGATCGATTCGAGCATCTGATCAAAGGACGGTGTTATGTCGAACATGATGAAGGCGATGAACCTGGCGGCTCCCGGGTTCACAAGACGCAAGTTCCTCAAGGGGCTCGCAGTCGGCGCCGGGGTGGCTTCCCTGGGCAGCTACGAAGCCGCCGCGCAGATGGTGGCGGGACCCCGCGTCCGGCCCGTACGGGGCTGGGGGGTACCCGAGGGACTCATCCGCCTGAGCAGCAACGAGAATCCGATCGGTCCGTCACCTCGCGCCGTCGAGGCGATCATGCAGTACGTCTACAAGTTCAACCGGTATTACCGAGGCCGCGGGCTCTACGCCCAGATCGCGGAACGCCACGGGCTGCCGGTCGTCACGCCCTCTAACAATAACGAGGACCGGGCCGAGCCCTGGGTGACCCTCGGGTGCGGGTCATCGGAAGTACTCTACGCCATCGCCTCGGCCTACATGCGCGACGGCGGCCAGATGATCGAGGCGGCGCCCGGATACGGCGGCGTGGTCCGCACGGCCCGGAATTTCGGGGCCCGGGTGCGCCTGGTTCGCACGACCCCGGATTTCCACCAGGATCTCGATGCCATGAAGGCGGCCATAACCGAAGACACGCGCGTGGTCGTCATCACGTCTCCGGGTAATCCGACGGGCATCATCGCGCCGTTCGACGACCTTAAGAAGTTCGTCAGCGACGTGCCATCCAACGTAATGGTCTTCGTCGACGAGGCCTATATCGAGTTCGCCCGGAACCCGCAGGACCGCATCGGCGCCGCTCCGCTCATCCTGGACCACGAAAACGTTATCGTAACCCGTACCTTCTCGAAGATCATGGGCATGGCTGGCCTGCGGGTCGGATACGGCCTGGCCCGGCCCCACGTCATCGAGAAGCTCGAAGAAAACAAGGGCGGGCGGGTCAGTTCGCTGTCCGTGGTCGCCGCTGAGGCCTGCATAGAGGATCAGGACTACCAGGACCGCGCGAGAGCGTCGGCCTGGGCCGGCCATGACTATCTCACCGGCCAGTTCGAGGAGATGGGACTCGAGTACGTACCCAGCCAGTCCAGCTTCATGCTGGTGAACGTGCGCACGGACGCCGACGAGGTCACCCGAAAGCTGTTCGAAGAGTACAACGTGCTCGTGGGCAACGGCAAGCGCCGCTGGCGGATGAACAACTGGCTGCGCGTCACCTCCGGCCTGCAGGAAGAGAACGAGGCCTTCATCGCCGCATTGAAGAAGGTCCTGGTCAGCAGCTGACGAAGCCGACCACCCTGCGCAACATATCCATCCTGTGAAGTGACGGTTTCCGAGACCGGGCGATAGCGCTAGGCCCGGTCCGGGATCCGCTCATCACCGCCCGCCCGGTTCATCACCGCCCCTCCGCGTATCACCGCCCTTTCCGCTCATCACCGCCCCCACTGTTCAATGGCGGGTGCGGGGACCGTTCAGCACGCCTCCGATGAAAGTGTATCGTACCCCGATATGATAGGCTGCCAGCAGGATGCCGGTAACCGCGACGCAGATCAGCGCGAACTTGAGATGCACGCTGACGGACCAGGACACGGCCAGTGCCTGACCTCCGAGCACGAGCGGCAGATGGCACAGGTACAGCCAGTAAGACGCGTCCGAGACGTACCGGACCCAGTGTCGCTGCTTCGACGCGATCCAGCGAAACAGACCGAGCCATCCGAAACAGGCCAGCCAGGTGTAGGCCGCTCCGGTCACCGCGGCCGTCCCCCTGACGGCATTTGACGGCACCATCCCCAATAATTCGGGATCCAGCAGGAGGTAGCCCGCCGGCATAAACACCAGGATGGCCGGAACCAGGCTCGCGGACCACCATCTCCGCACTTCGATACGTTTCCGGTAGAAGAAAGCGCCGAATAAAAAGAAGAACAGGTAATAGCCGAACACGTGGGGGATCGGGATTGGGCCGTGCGATCCGTCCGCACCGATCATGCCCTCCCGCATCAGGTACTGTGGAAGGATGCTGGCCGGTACGAGCAGCCACCAGGCCGGATGGCGGAACCGCAGGCCTGATCTGGCGCAGGCGATGAAGACCGCCGCCATGAGGACCAGGTACCACAGGAACCAGAGGTGGGCGAGGCTGGACAGCCAGGAGAACATCCACGTCAGGGGCGTCACGGGAAAGAAGAACGCATTTGTCGCCGGGATGATCGTCAACGTGCCGGCCAGCAGGGGGAGTCCAATGCGGTGCAGGCGGTGGCGCGCCAGGCCGCCCAGGCCGCGGGATTGCCAGAGCATGGCGGTAAAGAAACCGCTGATCAGGTAGAAGACCGGCATGCGAAAACCGTGAATCACACCGAAGAGAACGGCGTAGGGATTGTTCTCCAGATCCAGGGTGTCCGCCCACCTGTCCTGGATGGGCCAGGCGTCTACGGGCAGGAGGAAGAGGCAGGCATGCAGCACGATACCGAGCAACATGGCGAATGCGCGTAGCGCGTCCAGGTCGTGGAACCTGGCCGGCACGGGCGAACTGCGGCCATTCATTGGCAACTTCCCTGGTTGCATCACGCCTGGCTGTCCGGTTTTAACGGACCTTAACGGGTGCTGATCGGGCGCGATGCCGCGCCTTGAAGGAGGGTTTCGAGCGTATTATCGGCCTTCTTCCTTACCCTGAGCACCGAGCGGTGCTTGACTTGCTCGTACCCGCGGATCTCGTCGGGCAGTCGCAACAGTTCCGATACTTCGGGGTAGTTTTCCGGAGTGAGCACGGCGAGGGCCTGGTCCAGCAGGGATTCGTACCAGGTAACGAGCTCGCGTTCCTCCCGCCGGGCCGCGGTGTAGCCGAAGGGGTCGAAAGGCGTTCCCCGAAGGAAACTGCATCGGGCCATGAGCCTTAAGATCGGACTGAACCAGGGTCCCAGCCGCAGCTTGCGATCGAGTCCCCACGCCCGCAGTAGCGGCGGATGCAGATGGTAGGATACCCTGACCGGTCCATCGAACCGTTCCGCGACGCCGGGTTCGGACGGATCGGTCAGCAGCCGGGCCACCTCGTACTCGTCCTTGTAGGCCATGAGCTTGTGCAACATGAACGCCGCGTGCGTGGTGAGCAAATATCCGCGATCCGTTCCGCCGGATCGCTCATCCTTCTCGAAAACCTGCATAATTCGGTCGACAAATCGCTCGGCAAGTTTCACGTCCTGAAAGGCGATCAGTTCTCCCACGCGTATGACCCAGCTTCTCCGGAACGACTCCTGGCGGATGGGGATCCTTTCGATCAGCGCCTCGAAGGCCTGCGCCCGCTTACGGCCGAGTAACCGCGCATAGCGGCCGACCACCTCATCCGAACCGGGTTCGGGTTCCTCCAGTGCCCCGTCCAGGCGGGCCCGGTCGTGCACGGCCATGCGTCCCCATCGGAAGGCCTGGATGTTGGTGTCGACGGCCTGGCCGTTCAGCTGGACGGCACGCTCGATACTCTCAGACCGCAGCGGTACGTAACCGGCCTGGTAGGCGACGCCCAGGAGAAACACGTTGGCCACGATGTGGTTCCCGAAGAGCTTCATCGCGTAATCCTGTGCGTCGATGAAGACATTGTCCTCCGACCGGGTGTATGCCTCGATCTGCGCTTCCATGGCCGGGACGTCGGCGCCGGGCACCTGGGGATCGTACACCATCTGCGCCGTCGGGACGCCGGAACGGCTCACCACGGCCACGGTGCGGTTCGGGGCAGCGACCTGAAGGTTCAGGGGGTTCACCGCACCGGCGATATCCGCCGCCAGGTAGAGATCGCACCGCCCGGCGGGAATATAGCTGGAAGGAGGGCCCTTGCCATCCCCCAGGACGATGGGCGATTCTACGGGACCGCCCTTCTGCGCCAGACCCGTGCGGTTCATCTCGCTTACCTGCTTCCCGTCGAAGAGCGCCGCGACGGCCAGCAGGTGGGCTACGGTCACGACACCGGTGCCGCCGATCCCGATGAGGTGAATCGCGTAATCTTCAGCCAGGGCGGCCTGGGTATCGGCCTTGCCGGCGGGCTCTTCCAGGTCCGATGCGTCCAGTAACGGACATGCCGGTTTCAAAGGCCTGCTGTCACCGACCGGTTCGACGGAGATGAAGGAAGGGCAGTCTCCCTTCAGGCAGGACAGATCCTGGTTGCAGGCCGACTGGAGTATGGCGGTCCTGGGTCCGAACTCTGTTTCCGTGGGTTCGAGCGCGAGACACATGGACTGCTGTCCGCAGTCGCCGCATCCTTCGCACACCCGCTCGTGAATGAAGACGTATCGCTCGGGGGCGAGATGCAGGCGCTTGCGGCGGCGCCGATGTTCCGTGGCGCATTCCTGGTCGTAGATCAGCACCTTGACACCGGGCTTTCGCGACAGGCTTTCCTGGGCGGACTCAAGCCGTTCCCGCGGTTCGAGCAGCAGGTGCTGGCCCGGTTTCACCACGGCCCGGGCGCGCTTGAGCGATACTTCCCGAGGGAACTTGCTGACGACTGCCACATCCTGCACGCCCATGCCCAGCAGGATCAGCGCGAAGTCGTCCAGCGTGGGCTGCCCGGCGATGTCCTGGCCGCCGGTCATGGCCACCACGTGATTCCACAGAACTTTATAGGTGATGTTGGCGCCATGGGAAATGGAGCTGAATATCGTGATCAGGCCGCTGTGGAGCACCGTGCCGTCGCCGATGTTCTGGAACAGGTGACGATTCCCGTTGAATGGGAACATGCCGTTGTATATGGCGCCGCCCAGGCCCATGGTCGGTATCCACCGCACGCCCCGGCCGTCCGCCTCGATGTAGGCGTCCAGCGAAGAGCAGCCGATTTCGCCGCCGGCGACCTCGCCCTCCGGCGCCCGGGCCGACACGCTGTGGGGACATCCGGGGCAGTAGTGGGCGGTGCGCCTGGCGAAGGAACCCGGGTCTCTCTCCGCGATGGCCTTAAGTTCCTCCATGCGGTCGTAAACGGGCGCCGACAGGAAGATCTCCTGCAGCATCGGCCCGAGCCGCAAGGTGAGCAGGTCGGGATTCAACTCTCCATACGCGGGAATGAGCGGGCGGTCATCCGGACCACGCTTTCCGTGGACCTGTTCGACGCCGGTGCCCAGTAGCGCGTGAGCCACCGCTTCTTCCACGAAGGGACCTTTTTCCTCGACGACCACCACGGTCTTAAGGTGCCCTGCGAACTCCCGGATCGTCCGCGGATTGACCGGATAGATCACCCCCAGCTTCAGGATCGGTACCCGGTCCTCCAGGTTCAGCAGCCGAAGCGCCTGGACGATATCGGTGTAGCTCTTGCCCGTCGCGACGATACCGAGGGGACTATCCGATTCCGGGTTGCGGGCCGTGTCGATTCCGTTCACCCGGGCGTACTCGGCGGCGATTTCCAGGCGCACCGTCGTAAGTTCCTCTTCGAAGGGGATGGACTGGGTGGAGATGACCACCTGGTGGAAGCGTTTTTCGTAGGGCGATCCAACCTGGCCAGGCGATTCAGGCTGGCCAGGCCGACCGTCGGACGCGCGGGGCGGCAGTACCACGCCGGGCAGATCGGGATCCACGTCCACCGTCTCCGCGCCGTCGCATATGGGCGTGACGAGTTTCAGTCCGCAGAGGACCCCGGCGTACCTGCTGAGTGCAAGCGCATGATGTGCAAAGGTGATGACCTCGGAGACCGTCGAAGGGTAGAAGACGGGAATGCGCGCGTCGCGCAGGGCCTGCTCGCTGCTGGCGGGGTACCCGGAACTCTTCGCCATGTGGTCGTCCCCGCAGAACAGGACGACCCCGCTGTCCTTCCCTGTCCCCGCGATGTTGGCCAGGCTGAATTCGTCCAGGGCCCATTTCACGCCGTGGGCCTTGCCGTACCAGAACCCGTCCACGTTCCCTTCGTACTGGCTGCCGTGCACCGCCGCCGCCGCGGTCTTCTCGTTGACCGCCGCCTGGTGTACGAAAGGCGCCGCTTCACTGAGCAGAGCGGTCTGTTGCCGGAGTTCGAGGTCGAGACCGCCAAGGGGCGAGCCTTCATAACCGGCTATGAAACTGCGTCTTACCGGGCCGCCGGAAAGGGCGTCGCGCCGCTGCTTGTCCAGCAGGAAGCGTACGATGGCGTGTATGCCGGTGAGAAAGACCGGACCGCGGTTTTTGAGGTATCGGTCCTGCAGCGAGGGCGCTTGCAAGGAGTCGGTGGTCAAGGCCGGGCCTGCCTGGTCGCGAGGCATTTGAAAACAGGTGTACTGCGCTTCCGGATCATGGCGTAAGTATACGCGGCGCGCTGCTTCGTGTCAACCGGAGCGGGCGGTTGGCGCGCCCGTGGAATGCAGTGAAACGGATTGCCTTGCGGCGGTCCTTGCTATAAGTTTCAATGAATGATCGAAGGGCGAACGCGACCCCCGGAAGGACACGTGTCAGACATGTCGAATACCGCTGCGGAAATCCCGTTCATCCCGGCCCTGTATGCTTCGAGCCGTGAAGACGCGCAGATCGATATGCTGGTGCTCCACTTCACGGACGGGCCTTCGATGGAAGACTGCGTCGCGATCTTTCAGGACCCGGAGCGGCGCGTCAGCTGCCATTACATCGTGGGACTCGACGGCGCCATACTGCAGATGGTGCGCGACGAAGATTGCGCCTGGCACTGTGGTGTCAGTACGTGGCGGGGGCGGGAAGGCTGCAACCGCTGGTCGCTGGGAATCGAGATCGTGAACTGGGGACGGCTGCGGAAGAAGAACGGTCGTTTCTATTGCTGGCCGGAGGACTACGGCACGCCCTACAGCGGACTGCCGCCCGTTTCGGCCGGGGGAGACTGGTGGGCTCCCTATCCATCCGGACAGGTCGAACAGGTCGAATCGCTGTCGAGACTACTCGTCGAGCGCCACCGGATCCCCCTCGAGAACATCGTGCGCCACAGCGATATCGCGCCGGATCGCAAGATCGATCCCGGACCCGCGTTCCCCTGGGCGCGTTTCAAGACGAGTATGTCGCAAATAATCGCGGGCCGGTGGTAGCCGCGACAGCCGCCCTCCCTTTCCTATGCCAGACCAGGCTTACCATGCCAGAACAGGCTTCCTATGCCAGACCAGGCTTCCCATGCCAGACCAGGTTAATTCTTCAGCTGAAAGATCACCGGCAGGAAGGTTGACGCCCGCCGTGAACGGTACGGGCGTGATCCTGCACACCGGGCTGGGACGGGCCGTGCTGTCCGATGCGGCGCGGCGGGCCGTGGCCGACGTGGTCGAGGGATACTGCACGCTGGAGATCGATGCCGGGACAGGCAAGCGAGGCTCGCGGCACGACCTGGTTTCCGGCCTGTTGTGCGCCTTGACCGGGGCGGAGTCCGCCATCGTGGTGAACAACAACGCTGCCGCGGTGATGCTGATCCTGCACGCCCTGGCGCTGGACCGCGAAGTCATCATCTCCCGGGGACAACTGGTGGAAATCGGAGGGTCGTTTCGTATGCCGGACGTCATGGCCGCGGGCGGGGCCCGGCTGGTTGGCGTGGGAGCGACCAATCATACCGAACTGGACGACTTTCGCACGGCAATCACGGATCGAACGGCCCTCATCATGGCCGTCCATCGGAGCAATTTCGACCTTGCCGGCCTGGACGTCTCGGTATCCCTCGACGAACTGGCGATACTGGGTCGGGAGCGGGGCATACCGGTCGTATACGACCAGGGCAGCGGTGCGCTGACCGACCTGGAAGCGTACGGTCAGCACGGCCTGGACAGCGGTTACTCGGTGCGGGAAGCACTCGTGCGGGGCATCGACGTGGTCTGCTTCAGCGGCGACAAGCTGCTGGGCGGTCCCCAGGCTGGGATCATCGCCGGCAGGCGGGACCTCCTCGACCGGATGAAGAAAGATCCGCTGATGCGGGCTTTCCGAGCGGACAAAATGGTCTACGCCGCCCTGCAGGCCACCCTGGAGATGTTTTCCGATCCGGGCAGGCTTGCCGACTGCCACGCGGTTACGGGAATGATCGCCGCGTCGGCCGGAGAACTCGAATCCAGGGCGCATCGACTCGCTGGAGAACTCGCGGGTCGTCTCGGGCACCGCGTTGATGTTACCGTGGAGGAATCCTCCGCGGAGATCGGCGGCGGCGCTCTGCCGGTCCAGCCGATCCCGTCGCACGCCGTAGCGCTTCGACCCGTGGGATGGACGAACAGGCAACTCGCCGCCGCGTTCCGACGGCAGTCGCCGCCCGTATTCGGCCGGTTGTCGGGTGACCGTTTTCTGCTCGACCTGCGCACGCTGGGGGAGCGCGATTTCACGGCGGTCGTGGCTGGAGCAACCGAGGTCGCGCGTATGATGGACAGCGGTGACGGACAGGAAGCGGACTGCTAGACCGACAAAACTCGGACATCGAATGTGTGATGTCGCGGCGTGGACCGCTAGACCGACAGAACTCGGACATCGTATGTGCGATGTCGCGGCGTGGATAGATAATGGACGGTGCCGCGGCACGAAACGAGGAACAAGAGAACTGTGAATGACCGGTTGAAAGGCAGAATTGTGGTCGTCACCGGCGGCGGTACCGGTATCGGCCTCGGCATCGCACGGTGCTGTCTCGAAGCGGGGGCGGCCGTAATGATCGCCCAGCGCCGAATCGAGATCGCCGAAGGAGAGGCGGCTCGACTGCGCGCGGAAGGCTTCACTGTCGAGGCCCATCGATGCGACGTACGCCGCCGGAAGGATGTCGCGGCCCTGCTGGACCGGACTGAATCCCTGCTCGGTCCCGTGGACGTAATGATCAACAATGCCGCATTGACGGGCAAATCCCTGGAGTTGCGGCCCTTCATGGATGAGACGGACGATCACTGGCGCAACGTCGTGGATATCAACCTGACCGGCGCGTTCATCGGGACACAGGAAGCGGCCCGGCGGATGATATCCCGGAAGGCGGGCGGTTCGATCATCAACGTGTCTTCCGTCGCCCAGTACGCCGCGCAGGAAGGCGCCTCTGCCTATTGTGCCAGCAAGGCCGGGCTGGACGGCCTCACAAAGTCCGCGGCCATCGAACTGGCGGCGCACGGTATCCGGGTGAACGGTATCGCGCCGGGCGACGTGCACACGGAGCAAAGCGATCAGCCGAGAGAAGACGCGGTGGAACGAGGCGCCACAGGGAAGTTCTTCCGCGACACGCCCCTGGACCGCCGGGGTACACCCGAGGAAATCGGCCGCGTGGCCGTGTTCCTGGCCAGTGACGAGGCGAGTTTCGTTACCGGCGCCACGTGGCTGGTGGATGGAGGATTCCTGAGTTACTAGCAGGCCGTTGCAGGCTGGATTCTGACAAAACGCGGCGGCCTTGAGTTTGAGTACCTACCACCTGATCCCCTTCTGCACCGGCCCCGTGTGCTGATCGCTTCGCTCCTCGATCGGCCAGTCCCGGATATCGTCGATCAGTTCGACCAGGCCGTCCACGGACGCGTTGAAGATGAACTCGCCCTTCCCGGCCGTGGCCGGCGTCGGGTCCCCGTGGACCCCCAGGCCCGTCCACCGGCCCCAGAAATCGTTAAATCGCACGGTACCCGTGCTGTCCGATGAGCAGTACTTCCCCACCCGGTCCATGTCCGGCGCGGCCTTGTCCATCTTTACGCGATCCCCGGCCAGATGAAGATACAGGGACGTCTCCAGCTCATCGGCGTGGGCCAGCACCTCCGATTCCTTTATTTCGTTGAAGGCGTCCACCAGGAAGGTGAAGTAGTTGGCGGCGAAGCAAAGCGACTCCGTGGCCAGCACCGTCTTCCGGGCGACCAGATCGATCATCGGTGCGTTGGAACCATGGCCGTTTACAATCAGGATCTTCTCATAGCCGTGGTAGGCCACGCTCTTGGTGATGTTCAGGCAGAATGCGATGAATACATCGGGCTCGATGTGGATCGTGCCCGGGAAATCGATGTGGTGCAGGTTCAGGCCGTAGCTGACCGTGGGCAGGACGAGGACCCGGTCGGGGATGCGGCGTCCCAGTTCGTGGCAGACGGATTCGACGAGAAAGGCGTCCGTATCGAGGGGCAGGTGCTTGCCGTGCTGCTCGGTGGAACCGGTGGGCAGGACCACCACCTTCTGCATGGCGATGGCTTCATTCATATCCTCCCAGGTCAACCGGTTGTAGCGGTATTCATCCCGCACGTTCATTTCCAACTCTCCTCTCATGCTACGCCGGGCCTCTACACATGCGACGTCGGGCCTCTTCACATGCTACGCCGGGTCACTTCTTAAGCTGCTCGGGGTCCAGGTCTCCTCTCAAGCTTCACCGGGTTACTTCACAACCTTACGGCCCGCGCTCATGGTGTTGCGGGTCTACGTTCACCCATCCGGGATTTCCAATGGAGTCCGCCTGCCCACGCTTGGTGGACGGAGCAGGTCGCGCTGCAGGTCGTTGGCGGCCAGGGCCCGAGCGTCGTCCAGATTGTCGGCGGAGGCCCAGGCGGAATAACCGGGCGAATACTTGTACAGCAGGGCCCGCCGCTGTTGATCGGACGTCCACGTGGTGGTGCCGTGGACCAGCGCTTCCGTGAAGATGAGCATATCTCCGGCCATGAACGACGGGTTCGCGACCAGGTGGGAATCCACGGGCGGACGGAAACGGAAGTTCGACTTGTGGCTGCCGGGAACGCAGATGAGCCCGCCGTCGCCGGGATTGATGTCCTTGAGGGCGTACATGACCACGATCAGTCCGTTGTACATCTTCCCGTCGAACCATTCGTACTGATGCTCGCCGTGGTCGTGCCGCAGGCCGCCATGCAGGTTCGGCTTCACATGGCCCCGCCCCACGGTATGCCGGTCCATCTGCAGCCCGTAGGCGTGGTCCAGCCGCAGCCACTCCCCGATCATAGTTCGGATGATCCGAAGCGTGCGGGGATGGGCCATGAGTTCCATGAACACCGGATCGAGCGTGAGGAACTGGAAGCCGTGGGCATCGTCGGCGAGATGTTCGTCCAGGATCCCGTTCATGTGATCGACCTGGTCCCGGGTCAGCATGTCTTTATAGACGATGTATCCGTTGAGGTCGAATTCGAAGATTTCGGCTTCTGTCATGGTTTTGGCTCCTTTGCGGCACCTACGGCGTATGGGGGCAGGGCGTTCCTTTTTTGCCATCGTCGCCATTCCTTCTGCATCCTCTTATGTCGCTGCTTCTCGGCCCACGCTTCCAGGGGCACGTCCCCGGGTTCAGGGCGCCAGAACCTGGAAGCCGGATGGGCCGGGTCGCCGTCCTGGTAGACTACACCGTCCTCGGTCGTATTGGACCCCAGCAACTGGCGCTGTACGGGCGTGCACCGCGCCAGCAGTCTGGCGTCCTGGCGGTCGTAGTCCCCCGGGCGCGCCCAACGGTAGTTGTACCCGTAGTACAGGCATTTGCGGGTGTGGTCGGACAGGTTGGGTGTCAGGCAGTGCCACAGGGCCGTCCGCCAGACCATGGCGGTACCGGGCTTTACGTTTACTTCCACGATATCCTCCGGTTCGATACGGTAGTCCGGATCGTGGATCAGTTCGGGCGAACGCCGATGGCTGCCGCGCACCACGCAGATGGCCCCGCTGTTGACCTCGGTGAGGTCGGTCAGGTAGTACCCGACCTTCACCTCGAAGAAGGGTATGATGCCGTTGGTGATGGGGTATCCGTAGTTGGGTCCGTCGGAGTGCCAGGGAAAGAAGCTGCCGCTGGCCCCGAGTTCTCCCACCGCGTGATCTTTCATGGGCGGCCGTACGTCCACGTGGGAGGTGCGGATCTGGATATTTACCCCCATGACGTCCACGACCAGCCGCAGGATCTTCCGGTAATCGATCAGTCTGAAGAGCTCTTTGTGGTGCGCCAGGGCGTTGCGCACCTGGTATGGTGCTTCTGAAGACGTGCCGTGGTCCTTGCGGAATTTGTCGTTGAGCTTGTCGACGACTTCGAGCAGCCGCTCGACGTGCTTCGGCTTGAGGGCGTTTTCAATCAGAAAGAACCCGTCTTCGTCGAACTGTCGCCGTTGCGCTTCGGTAATGGCCAGGTGGGGGGGCGGTTCAAACGATTCCGGCTGAGCCTGGGCCACGGGTATAGACATGGTATCGCTCCTTCAGCAGATCAACTCCACAGGCGGTCATTGGCGCGGATCTCATTCCAAGGGCAGACTGTCAACTCCACAGGCGGTCATTGGCACGGATCTCATTCCAAGGGCAGTCTGTCAACTCCACAGGCGGTCGTGGGATCGCAGGTCGTTCCACTCGTCGGTGGGTTCGAAGTATCCCGGGTCCTTACTGCTGATGTGCGCCCGTATGGCCTCTTCGTTCAATTCGATGCCCAGTCCCGGCGCGTCCGGCACGGCCATGAACCCGTCCTGGATCACCGGATCCGGCAGTCCGGTTACGATGTCGCCCCACCAGGGCACGTCCACGTGATGGTGTTCGAGGGCAATGAAGTTCTCCGTGGCCGCGGCACAGTGCACGCTGGCCATCTGGGCGACCGGCATGGCGGACATGTGCAGTGCCATGGAGATGCCGTATTCCTGGGCGGTATCGCCGATCTTCTTGGTCTCCAGTATGCCGCCGGAAGTGGCCAGGTCGGGATGGCACACGGATATGGCCCGGTGTTCGAAGAGATCCATGAACCCTTCCCTGAGATAGATGTCCTCCCCCGTGCAGATCGGCGTATCGCAGGCGTCGCGCAACCGGACGTACTGCTCGGTGAACTGCCACGGCACCATGTCCTCGTACCAGGCCAGGTTGTACCGGTCCAGTGCCTTGCCCAGGCGGATGCAGTCCTCCACGCCGATGTGGCCGAAGTGGTCGACGGCGAGAGGGATCTCGTAACCGACGATGTCGCGTACGCCCGCCACGTAGTCCGACAGCAGGCCGATGCCTTTGTCCGTCAGCCTGATGCCCGTGAAGGGATGCATGATGTGCACGGTGTCCAGCATCCCGGAAGGGGCCGCAAGCGTACCGGGCGTATCCTTCAGCAGGCCGATGCCCACGTCCATCTTCAGGAACGTGAACCCCCGGTCCATGCGTTCCTTCAGGCGCCGGCCCATCTCGCCGGGGTCCGGGGACGTAGTGGTATCGCAGTAGATACGCACCTTGTCCCTGAACTTGCCACCGGCCAGCTGATATGCGGGCACGCCGTAGGCCTTGCCCGCGAGATCCATCAGGGCCATCTCGATGGCGCAGACGCCGCCGGCCTGCCGTGCGTGATGGCCGAACTGACGGATCTTGCGGAAGATCCTGTCCACGTCGCATGGGTTCTCGCCCAGGATGCGCGACTTGAGCGCGAGGGCATAGGTCTTGCTGGCGCCGTCCCGCACTTCTCCCAGGCCGTGGATATCCTGATTGGTGTCGAGCCGGATGATGGTCGACGCGCCGATCGTCACCGTGCGCATGTCGGTGATACGCAGATCGCTGGGCCGGGAAGCGGTATTGACACTGGCCTCTACGCTCATGCCTGTTCCTCGGACCAGTGTGCCGGCGGTTCGACGGGGCCGTGGTCCCACACGGTGGGGAAGTAATGGCCGGTCAGGAGTTCGCCGGGCTCAACGTCGACCCGGCGCTCCATGATGTGGCCCCTGGAAGGTTCATACTTCGTCCAACCGGGCATGTAGTGCACCGCGATCGCCGGGCGGCCGTTTTCCGAAGGGTTGGGCGGACTGCCGTGCCAGGTCAGGCAGTGGTGGAACATGCATTCGCCTTTTCTGACTTCGCAGGGGACGATTCCCACCTCTTCGTCAACCGGGATGAGGGAAAGATCGGGATCCGGCGTGAAACCGTCTTCGTTCGTTCCGATCGTCCCGCCCTTGTGGGGTCCCCAATGGTGGCTTCGCGGGACCATGCGCATGCAGCCGTTCTCGATGGTAGCGTCGTCCAGGGCTACCCAGGCGCTCACCAGGTCGGGCGGCTGGATGATCGGCCAGTAGGGATGATCCTGGTGCCAGTCCGTCGCGCCGCCGCGCCGGGGAGGCTTGTACTGGATCTGGTCGTGCCACACCCGCAGCACGTCGGTGCCGATCAGTTCACAGGCCATGCGGCAGATCTCCGGCTGGTACAGATGGGCGCGGAATCCGTCATCGGCCTGCCAGGTGTTTACCACCTGTATTACGACGTCTCTTTCCGCCTCCAGTTCTTCGCCGCTCAGGTTCCGGACCGCTTCGGCCCGGCCTCGGGAAGTGCCGGCGATGACCGTCATCAGGCGTTCCCGCAACGCGTCGGCCTCAGCATCGCTGTATACACGGCCCACGTTGAGGAAACCGACCTCCCTGAAAGTGTCGATCTGCGCCTGGGTCAGGATCATCCTGCGGCTCCCTGTTCGTATTCGGATTTCATTGCGCTTCAGGATCGTGGAAAGATTGGTGCGAACGTAGCGGAAACCAGGTGGCTTGTCAAGACCGTTGTCCTCCCTGTTTTCGCTTGACGCCGTCCGGTCCGCTGGTTACTTCCCGGTAACGCTGCAGTTCTACCACACTCCGCACCTATCCGCACATAGAGGAATCCGAAATGGCGATACGCATGGCACAGTACGGCACCGGCCACGGGCATGCCGCAGGCAAGCTTCAGTCCATGTTGACCGACCCCGGCGTCGAGTGCGTCGGGGTATATGAACCGGACCAGGCGCGACGGGACGCCATGGCGCAGACAGGCGGGCCTTACGAGGGCATCCGCTGGTTCGACCGCATGGAGGACATGCTCGGTGATCCCGGCATCGCGGCCATAGCGTCTGAAGGCCGAAATGATGAAAGCCTGGCCCAGACGGAAGAGATCGTCCGCGCCGGCAAGCATGCCTGGTACGATAAGCCCGCCGGCGACGACTGGCCGGCCTGGCAGCGGGTGGTTGCCCTGGCTGAGCAGGCGGGTCTCCAGATGCAGATGGGATACATGTTCCGATATCACGACGGGTTCTGCAAGATTGCCGACTGGGCCCGGTCCGGCGTTCTGGGCAACGTGTTTTCGATCCGGGCGCACATGTCGACCAACGTCCCGGTTTCGTCCCGTGAAGTGATCAGCAGCCATCGTGGAGGCATATTCTACGACCTGGCCGGCCATATGCTCGACCAGGTGGTCTGGATCCTCGGCCGTCCGTCCAGGGTGACCGCCTTCCTCCGCAACGAAACCGGGGAGGTCCCCGCGTTCACGGACAACGGGCTGGGCGTATTCGAATACGAGCACGCCATGGCCACGGTCGACATCGCCGCCATGGAACCGGCGCCGCCGGCCCGTCGCTTCGAGGTGTACGGGACGGAAGGCAGCGCCATACTCCTGGAACCCTTCGAACCGGGCACGGAGATCCGGCTGGTCCTGGCCGAAGCCCGGGACGGCTATCCGGCAGGAGAATCCCGCGTAGCCGTGAACGGTCGCAGTCGGCAGGCGCTCTACGACCTCGAACTGGCATCGTTCCTGAAGGCGATTTCCGGTGAACAACCGCCGGACCGACCCCTTGCCCACGAACTGCTCGTGCAGGAAACGCTCCTCCGCGCGACCCGGGGCCTGTCTTGAGACCGCAGGCAGGCCGGTACGACGCGATCATAGTCGGCGGAGGAATCGTCGGTATCTCTACGGCCTGTGTGCTCGCCGGGCGCGGACTGCGCGTCCTCCTGCTCGAACGGTTTACACCCGCCCACGAGCACGGCAGTTCCCACGGCGACAGCCGGATGATCCGCTTCGACTATGAAGAAACCGTTTACGTCGAAATGGCGGCCCGGGCGTTCCGGGCCTGGGAAGATCTCGCGAAGCGCCTGGGCAAACCGGTATTCAGGCAGACCGGCATCTGCAACCTGGCGCCTGCCGACGCGGAGGTGCTGGAGACCCTGGAAACCCGGTTGCGGGATTGCGGTCTTCCCTTCGAGCGGCTGGCGGAATCTTCCTTTGCGCGCCGTTTCCCGCAGCTGAACCTGCCGCAGCTCAGCGAAGCCATCTACCAGCCCGACAGCGCGGTACTATTCGCCGACGAGGTGGTCCGGAGTCTGTGGGACTGTGCCCGGGAAGACGGCGTGGACGCGCGGACGGAAACGGAAGTCGTCTCGTTACTGCCGGGTGCCGATAGCGTGGAGGTCAGGACTTCGGACGGACGAACCTGGTCAGGTACCCGTCTCGTGCTGGCGACAGGCGGCTGGACGGGCCGGTGGTTCGACGCACTGGGGCTCGACGCGCTGGGGCTCGACGCTTCGCTGGTGGTCACTCGCGAGTTGCTGGCTTATTTTCCGCAGGCAGGGCCGGTTCCCCACGAGGCGGGCGCCATGCCGAACGTGATCGATTACCACACGCCCGATCCTTTCTACTGCGTACCCCAGGTGCGGGTGCCTGGCGTGAAAGCCGGCTGCCACCGAACCGGCCGGATCGTTGAAGCCGACGATCCCGAAGAAGTGGACCGCGCCAATCTCGCCGCCGTACAGGATTTCATCGGCCGGCGATGCCCTCACCTGTCGCCGGATCCAGTCGCCGTGAAGCACTGCCTGTACACGAACTCGGCGGACTACCATTTCATCCTGGACCGCCATCCGGAACATGACAACGTGGTGCTGGCCGCGGGGTTTTCGGGCCACGGGTTCAAATTCGGCCCGGTGCTGGGCGAGATCCTGGCCGCCCGGCTGTTCGACGAAAGGCCGCCGGTCGACACGAGCCTGTTCGGCCTCGAGCGATTCAACCGGCCGGGCGCGTTGAAACCCCGGACGCTCGCGTGACGCTCGCAGTAGACTCTATAGATACATTGTAGATACAGGAGGTATATTCAGGAAAGATGGCGCGCCGATCACACAAACCGGCGGCCGTCCTTGAACACGCCGACGATCCGGCGGATGGCGCTGATGTCCTGCAGCGGATCTCCATCGACAGCAAGGATATCCGCGAACTTGCCGGGTTCCAGGGATCCCACACGGTCTTCCATCCCCAGCATCTCGGCGGCCCGGCTGGTGGAGGCAATGATGGCGCCCATGGGCGAGAAGCCGCAGCACTTGACGGCGATGACCAGGCTTCCGCCGAAATCCTCGAAACGCGTGTCCGGGACGCCCGCGTCGCTGGATATGACCATGCGCACGCCTTCCTCCATCGTGCGCCGCAACAGGGCGTACCGTTCGCCGTACTCGCTCTCGAGCAGTTCTTCAAGCTCTTCCGGTGAACCCGTCCTCGGACCGGTAATCGTGTGGCTGACGTAAAGCCCCTTCTTCCGGATCAGATCGACGGCATCCTCGTCGTAGCGGTGGCCTTCTACCTCCTCCATCCACGAACAGTGCTCGATGCTGTCCGTGCCGGCGATGGCACAGTGCATGATGCCCTCGGTCCCGTGGGCGTGGGCGGCGACCTTCCTCCCCAGGCGATGGGCGTCCTGGACGAGGGCCGACAGCGTTTCCGCCGAATACTGGGCGCGGTGCACGTTGCTGCCGGGGGTCAACCCGCCGCCGGTCGCGCACACCTTGACCCAGTCCACGCCCATGGCGACCACCGTGCGCACAGCCTTCAGCACCTCCTCCGTGCTGTCCGCGCTGATCCCCATGTAGTGGAGGTGACCCGCCGTCGTGGTGATGGGCAGGCCGCAGGCGAGAATGCGCGGACCATCGAGGTGACCTGCGTCGACAGCCCGCTTCAGCGTCAGCGTCACACCGAACACGTCGGCGCAGTCACGAACGGTCGTTACCCCGCCCCGCAGGGCGGCTCGTGCGTTCCCTGCGGCCTCGACCACGGATTCCACGGCGCTTTTGTGCGCCAGGGAGGTGACGCAGTCCGCCTTCGCGTTCATGACGAGATGTACGTGGGTATCGATGAGACCTGGAAGAAGCGTGGCCGTGCCCAGGTCGACGACATCCGCGTCGCGGGGAATGGAGAGGTTGTCTCGGGAACCGACGGCATGGATCCGGTTGCCGTCCACCAGGATCAGCCCGCCGGGAATCGGCGCCTCGCCCTTCCCGGTGATGATCGAGCCGCCTGTGATGGCCTTTAACAAGGATCCCGCTCCCGGGTTCCGGCTTACGACGGGTCGTCCGCGGCTGGAACTACATCGAAGGCGCCCATGTTGCTGTATTTCTCCAGCCGGGCTTCCAGGCGATCCTCGACGGACTGTCCGCCCGCCTCGTGCAACGCCTTGAGGATGGATTTTCTGACGTTCGCAATAGCCGTTCCGTGGTCGCGGTGGGCACCGCCAAAGGGTTCGGGCACGATTTCGTCGATGACGCCGAACTGCAGCAGGTCGGTGGCGGAGAGCCGAAGGGCCTCGGCGCAGTCGGCCTTGCGGGCGGCCGCCTTCTCCTGGTCCTTCCACAGGATGGTGGAACAGGGTTCTGGGCTGATGACCGAATACCAGGCGTTCTCCATCATGATGACGCGGTCGCCCACCCCGATGCCCAGGGCGCCGCCGCTGGCGCCTTCTCCGATCACCATGACGATGATCGGCACGCGCAGGCGTCCCATCTCGTAGATGTTCCGGGCGATCGCCTCTGCCTGGCCCCGCTCCTCGGCGCCCGCGCCCGGATAGGCTCCGGGGGTATCGACCAGGGACAGGACCGGCATGTCGAATTTCTCGGCCAGCTTCATGATGCGCAGGGCCTTGCGGTATCCCTCGGGACCCGCCATGCCGAAGTTGCGCATCACGTTCTCCTTCGTGTTCTTCCCCTTCTGGTGTCCCACCACGGCGATCGCCCGCCCGTCCATTTTCGCCAGCCCCGTGACCATGGCCTTGTCGTCGCCAAAGGCCCGGTCGCCGTGCAGTTCGACGAAATCCTCCATCATCCCGTCGATGTAGTCGAGCGTGTGGGGGCGGTTCGGATGGCGGGCGATAAGCACGCGCTGCCACCGGGTCAGGCTGGAGTAGGTCTTTCGCCGCTGGCGTTCCACTTCCTGTTCCAAACGCTGGATCTCGTCGGCCAGTGCGTCCAGGTTCTCGGTCACCGCATAGTTTCTCATTTCCTCTATGCGCTTCTCGAGCTCGTAGATTGGTTTTTCAAACTCCAGAATCGGGCCGTTCTCTTCCATGGCATGCTCCGGGCTTTGCAATCCGTCATTAAAACGCAATCGCGGCGGAAACATATCGATCGAGCAGTCCCGCCGCGTTCCTTCAAGTAAAGACCAACCGGCGGTCCTGTCAAGGGCGGGGAGCGGAGGGCCGGTAGCCAGGGACGGTGCGTGGCGGCAGGGCAAACCCCTTGACATCCCGGTTCCAGCCTGTTAGTTGCCCGATGACCGTATCCTGTTTGAAAATCCCGGTAGGTATGCCACGCGGAAGGGAAAATCAGCGCCCGGAGGGTGGAAGATCAGCACCCGGCGGGTGGTGGTTCCACGTCCGGAGAGTGGAGGATCCACGCCCGTAGGGTGGAGGATCTGCGGAGATGATCAACGGTAATCAATCCGGTGGGCTGAACACAGCCACCCTGTATTCCCTGTCCGCGGAAGACGTGAGGCAGTACCGCGAAAAAGGTCACGTGCATCTCCGGGGCGTCTGTACGAGGGAAGAGATCGCCGAGTGCCGAGGAGTATTGAAATCGGTCACGACCGAACGCTTTGCAGGGACGGCCAGGATGAGCGACCGGGCCGAAGACGACTTCTCCCGCGTGTTCATGCAGACCTTCAACCTGAGAGAGGCGGACGAGCGCGCCGCGCGGTTCATCCAGTCGCCCCGATTCGGCCGGATAGCAGCCGACCTCATGGGCGTGGATGCAGTGCGCATCTACTACGACAAGGCCATGTTCAAGGAACCCGAAAGCTGGATCACGCCCTGGCACCAGGATGGTCCGCACTGGCCACTGTGCACAGACCACGTCCTGACCATGTGGATCCCGCTCGTGGACGTCACCATCGACATGGGGCCGCCTCGGTTCGCAAGCGGTACCCACAGGGAAAACGTGCTGGGTCCCAGGGGGATACACCGCGAATCGGAAACGTTTTTCAAGGACTACATCCGTTCGAACCGGATACCGGTCGTGGAAGAGGAGATTCCCGCCGGGGACGCGACCCTGCACAGCCACTGGGTCGTTCACGGCGCGGGGGCCAACACGTCGGGCCGCGTACGTGAAGCCCTGGGCATCACCTTCTACGAGGATGGCCTCCTTATCGACGACTCGGCATGCAGCGAGGAAAACCGGCCGGTCATCGATGCCAACCTCGGAAACAGGCGACCGGGCCAGCGGGCCGACCATCCGCGCAACCAAGTCGTGTTCGCCCGGTCCTGAAACGGTCGTTTCCCACCAAACCCGTTCCTGTGCCACCCCGGACCTGTGGCGATCCATGGGAGCAATGGTTCATTGATGGAAGCAACGGTAAATTGATTGGAGTATTGGTTCTTTGATGCAGTCAGGAATCCTGGTTGAAAATCTGAGAAAAAGGCCCGGCAGGCTGCTCGATCCAGAAGACGGCGCGCTTACGGCGGCCGTAGCGGTCCTTCTTCGAGGAACGGGCAAAGGAACGGATCTGCTCTTCCTCCAGCGCGCGCAACGCGAGGGCGATCCCTGGTCGGGCCATATCAGTTTTCCTGGCGGGAAGATCGATGCTGTCGATGAAAACCCGCGGCATGCGGCCATCCGGGAAACACGGGAAGAAACGGCCATCGATCTCGACCATGCGGATTTCGTCTGCCGCCTCGACGACCAGGCTACCCATCTCAGCAAGGTGCATGTCGCCGGCTTCGTGTTCTACCTGGCGAACGGGTCCGCACCCAACCTCAACCATGAGATCCAGCGGGCGTTCTGGTTCCCGCTGGCCGACCTGATGGATGAGCACCGGCACGTTACGACCACGGTTACGGGCGAATGGGGCGAAAGGGAAGTATGCGCCATCGACGTCCTTGATGGCGAAGGGCCCGTGCTCTGGGGACTCACCTACCGTTTCACCGCCCAGGTGCTGGCCTGTATAGGGTATCGGCTGCCTGGTGGAGCCGAGGTACAGTTGCGTTAGGCTGATGGAGTCATCACAGACTACTCATGTGATGCCGGCAATGGTATCCCTTGAGAAACCCAAATTACGAAAAACAGATTTTAATTTGAAGAGGTAGATGTTCATGAAACTCTCCCTTTCCGTCCGCGTCGCCGAATCCGTCTTGAACAAGGAAGAAGCCAACCGATCCATGGACCACCTGGCCGACCTGGCCCGGGAACTCGGGTATTCCGCGATGTGCATGAGGGCATCGCAGGCGGGCATAAAGTCGCCGCTGGAACAGATCACGCGGGTGAAGAAGATCCTGGACGATCGGGGCCTGCCGGTTTCCATGGTGACAGGCGACATCCCCATACCCGCGAACGACGAACACGCCCCGGACGCCCTTCGGAACATCACGCCCTACCTGGACCTGACCGCGCTGCTTGGTGCCGACCTCATCCGGATCGGCATGAAAAAGGAGGACGATATCGCCTGGGCGCAGCGGGCCGCGGACGAGGCGGCCGAAAGGAATATCCGGCTGGCCCACCAGTCCCACACCCGCAGCCTGTTCGAGACGGTGGAGGAGTCCGTCTCGGTGCTCAAGCGCGTGGGACGGGCGAACTTCGGCATCATCTATGAACCGGCCAATCTCGACCTGTGCGGCCAGGACTACGGGCCGGAAACAATCAGGCGGTTCGCGCCTTGGCTCTTCAACGTCTATCTGCAGAATCACCGGCTGAACCCCAATGGATCCATGGTCCTGAACACCTGGGTAAGGGGACCCGCGCCCCACGACCCCGTACCACTCCAGGAAACGGGCGGTATCGACTTTCCCATCATCATGAGGACGCTCGAAGAGCTCGGGTACGACGGCTGCGTCACCGTGCACCAGGCCTTTGCCGAGCTCATGGAACCCGAAGACGCCGCCCGCCAGAGCTACGACTATCTGACGTCCATAGCGGACTTCTGACTTCCAGTGAAGCAGTTGACTATAAGTTCGAGGCCACAAGGCGGTATTTCTACTATTGGATTAGTAGAGGGCATTCCGTAGACCGGTCGGATTGCAGGGCCCGTCCGGCGGATTGCCGAAAAGAACATCCAATGGGGTGGATCGGTACACGCAGGCGGGGTTGAATGGGAGGGCGCTTATGGAAGTCGCTCAACTGGTCATCACACCGGCCGTCATGTTGAGTGCATTTATCGTCTTCTGGCGGGAAGCGAAGAACGGTAGAGAAGAACTGCGAAACGAGCTGAAGAGGGAGCTTTCAGCACATCGCAATGAATTGAAGGAAGAGATAAGTTTCGTACGATTGGAAGTCGCGGGCGTGAGCAATGAGATGCATGACGTAAGAAAAGAGATACACGATATGAATGGTCGTCTTGGAAACGTCGAAGGGATTTTGACGACCCTGGTCCGTTAGCGTCACGCTCGGTGTCGATCGATCTGATAATTTTGGTTAAAGTCTATAAGTCACTTTACCTACATGGCCTATCGCTTAGGAATTGAAATTCAACTAGTTAATGATTATCTTGCGAGTCACTCATCTTAATTACTATTTGTAGTCGTCGTTTGGATGTAGGAGCATAGTAGGATCGAGTTCAAAACCCTTTAAGTTAACAAGAGGCATCAATGTCATGATCTCAGATATCGAGATTAAGGGCTATAGATTACTCAATGATTTCGAAGCGGATCTCAAGCCATTGACAGTGGTAATCGGTGCTAATGCCAGTGGCAAGAGTTCACTGATTGATTGCCTTCGGCTTGTGCGTGAGTGTTGTGAGTTTCCAATAAACACAGCAATCGGATGGCATTGGGGGGCTGCTTCTTTGCTCACCGCAGGTAGTGATAACCGTCAGTTGTCGTGGAAGGTTGGTTTTCATAAGCCAACGACTGTTTTTTGGAGTGATTTCCCGTTAAAAAAAGACATTCCACTGGTTTACGAAGTAGTTCTAGCAGCCGATACCCAGGGTCTGATGCATGCGCAGTATGAAGCACTAAAGAACCAGCGGCCGTTGCAAGGCTACAGTGAATCCCTCAAACACCTTGAAGCAACACCGTACAGAAGACAGATATTTGACAGAGTACAAAGTAAATTGATACCATTTGATGCCGAACAGCCGGTGCCTATGGACAGTCGGAACTCGGGCGTTGCTGAAGCAAAAATGACGGGTGCGATTTCCGCTCAACAGGAAGCCTCATTGCTGCTGTCACAGATTCGGTTCTTCAATGAGTTTCCAGTTCCCGCTGCGGCTCGATTTCTGCTGGCGGGTATGACGTTCTATCCGGGATTTGACGTTACCCGATCTTCGTCACTACGAACGCAAGCTGCTGAGATCAAACCGGTTACTACCTTGTCTTCCAATGGTGATAACCTCGGCACGGTTCTACATGAGGTATTTAACCGGTATGACTTTCGTGCATCGGCAAAGGAGTTGCGCGAGTTTCTTCGTGGAGCGTATCCCATGTTTGAGGAAATCCATTGTGACACAACCCATGGTACTCCTCCGCAGGTAGTTGTAGGGATACGAGAGAAGGGCATGTCACGTTCCGTTTATCTATGGGAGCTTTCAGACGGTATGTTACGATTCCTGTGTTTGGCCACAGCGCTTCTAAATCCAATACCTCCACCATTGGTAGCGATTGATGAACCGGAACTGGGTTTACATCCCGGGTTACTACCTTTAGTTGCTGAAATGATCACCGTTGCAGCAGAACGTACACAGGTGCTCGTGACGACGCATAGCCCGGACCTGCTCGATCATTTCAAATTGGATGATGTCGCAGTAATCGCAAGGGGCTCAGATGCCGCCAGAGCTGGTTGGTATCGACCCTCAAGCCGTAGTACCCTTGTACAAATGCTTGATGAAGTTCGAGGAGACACCTTAGGAGATCTTCATCGTTCGGGTGAACTGGAGGCAGGTGTGTGAAAGTTTGGTTTCTAGTAGAAGGGCGCTCAGATACAGTTGCACTTTCCGCCCTATGGTCTGATTGGAAAAAGAAGCTTGAAGAGCATGGTTGGGGTTTACGGTTCGTAATACTAGAGAACAAGCCAAAATATCTTAGAAAAGTTGGCGTACGCACAACCGAAAAGTTGCAAAACGATAACAAAGATCTCGTCATCGGACTACCTGATCTGTATCCGAACAAGAACTTTAGGAATACTGAATTTAGCCACAGAAATCTACTGGACTTACAAAACCTACAAATTCGGTTGGTGAGGCAGGAAGTCAAAAAGAGGGTCAGATCAAAAGAAGTCGAAAGTTGTTTGAGTCGGTTCTATGCGAGTGCCATGAAATTCGACTTAGAGATGTTGATATTGGCAGCTCATAGTCATCTTCAGGAACGTCTTGGGCTACGTAGTTTGCCCAAAAACTGGCGTGTACCACCTGAGGATCAGAATCAAAACAAGCCGCCCAAAAAAATCGTCCAACAGCTGTTTATGGCGAAATTGAAACGATCCTATCGAGAAATCACAGATTGCCAAGCCATTCTAAGTAACACAGACATATTGGAAGTACTGTACGACGAAAACAATCGTATGCAGTGTCCGGCATTCTGCGCTATGCTTGATTGGATTGGTTCAAAGACTGGTGTAACTGCTTACTGATGGCGAGCGAGCTTAAGTGTTTCTGTAGTATCCAAGATATGTTTATCACACATTACGTTCGTATGTTCGAACTGCCTGCGATGATGTTTCCAATAAGCTGACAATGCGAGAATAGCTATTATAATGTAGTTCATTCATGTAGTTCAGCGGATCCATTCTCAATCAATCAGGTTTGTCAAACCAGGTAGACCAGTACGTAGAGGATGGGCCAGATGAGGACGACGAAGAGCCAGAACATGTAGCCCAGCACCACGCCGGTGTGCTTTTCGTCGGTATAGACTCCGGCGGAGGACTGGACCCAGAGGTAGAGCAGTGCAAGGACGGTTACGAACACGTGGACGGCATGGAGCCCGATGATTGTATAGAACATGGCGCCGTACAGGCTCGAGGTCATACTCAACCCGAAGCGGATCAGCCGGATCCATTCGAACCCCTGCACCGTGAGGAAGACGACGCCCAGCACGCACGTGATCATCAGCCAACGCGTCAGCAGGCGGGATATATTCTGTTTCACGGCCCGGTACGCCCGGTGCATGGTGTAGCCGCTCACCAGCAGAAACACAGTGTTTATGCCCGTAATCTCGATGGGCAGGCGAGGCTGGTCTGGCGGGGGCCAGTCCGCCACGAGACCCGATCGCAACCAGAATAGAATAAACAGCAGCGTAATGAATACAATGAGTTCACTGGCGATGAAGAGGTACATGCCCAGGATTTCCATGGGCATGCCTTTGTTTTGTGGAGGTGTGTTTTTGCTACCGATCGGTAGTTCTGATACATTAGTCACTGAAGGTGATTTCTCACAAACGGCTATTGTTGGTTCGAATAACTGAATCGAGCTTAGATTTGGACTAACGGGAAGTATGCAATTGGAAAGTTACTACGTTCGCTCCAAGACCGCTTCGATTAACGCTCTTGCAGTTCTTGGTGAATCCGACACCTCTGCAATCGCTTGAAACACCTTACGATAAGTCATTCGCTCCGAACGTGGGATACCTCTGACTGTCGGACGAACCGGATTCCTGTTAAAGTTGAGCAACTTTATCTCGAGAGACTTCATTTTCTCGAGATCGATTTTCGTATCGCCGTCCAAAATGTCTATCCGATTTCTGATATCTTCGATCTGATTTAGTGTTTTTTGAACTAACGACCTTGTGTTTTCAATTGGTAGATAACCCGATGCTGCAAGTTCGTAGGCTTCTTCCATTTCGCACATCGCTAAAATGTATCTGCGTTCGGCGTTGCGCACCGTTGATGCCTTGCGACACCGATTAGCTATACCTCGAAACACCGACCTGAGCTGATTTTCCAGATTCCTTACGTGCGGACCCGGTTCAAAATAGTCGCGCCGACTGTTAGGTAGGATACGTGAGTCTACTATATGTAACTCGCCTATACACCAACGATTGAATCGGTCCTCAGGGAAAAGATGTTCAAAGATTGCCTCGTCTCCGATTTGGATATTTCCGACACGCGCTCGGAACCCCCGGACGCCTGCGTCTTGTAGTATCATACCACTATACGATGAATGTGCGATCCAACCCACCGCGGCGTTAGCATTTCCGTCGAGGACGGGTATATCAACTCGTTCACATTCAGTAAAGCGGACTTTCCTATCTCCCTGAAGCGGTACTTCGCTATCAAATCGACGTGTGACCGGTTCCGTCTCACCGTTAATGAAAACATCGAGTACAAATGATGCTCCATCGTCACCCAGTACACCTTCGATTTCTGTTTTAAATGGAAATATCGAACTAATGGGGACTGGACAAACTTCGCCAATATAAGCTTTTACAACCTCTTTGTTTAGAACAAGCCCAGCGGCATGACGTGCAATTCCAGTCACGTGGACTTCAAAGAAGTGTTCTGGCCATTCTTCACGAGGTAACGTTTCAATACGAACAGATTCTAGGATCGCCTTGTCCGTCCGTGAATGTTCTTTGAGATTGCGCTGAAGGGTTGGATCGTCCCACGTGATACGTGTGACATGATCGTCGTCTTTGGACTTGGTTACAAAGGTTACGGTTTGTGCGAAAGCAAGGCCCGCGAGCCGACCAATCCCGCGGAATCCACGATCAGTTCCTCGTCTCTTCTCACTTCTAGCGATAGGGACTAAGGCCCGTCGTGCCATTTCTGGTGATAATCCTGGTCCATTGTCACGAATACATAGTCGCAAACCAACCGGGTCGATCTCGATTTCTACTCTTCCACTTTGATAGGGTATAGTTGCTATGGCATCTACGGCATTCTGAATATACTCGCGGTAGATAGCTAGAGGGTTGATATACATACCAGCGGTGATGAGCGAAATGACATCTCCGCCAACAAGTGATTCAGGTATTTCTAATCGGGACATGTAACTCTATCAAGCAACCCTAGCTCACTGCCTTCTTAAGATTTTGCTGAGATTGCCTTGCATTGTGATACTCGTGATCGAACAAGCCAGCGTCCTCGACAAATTCGTCCTGATTGGGCATGGCTGGGTCTGGATTGAGATCTTTAAAAAGTGTCGAAATCTTCTGATCAGTCGGTTTATCGATGCTATTCGTATCCAGCATATGGAACCGGATTATCTCCCTAACTTTAGGGTCAATATTGGAATCCTCAATTAGACCTCGGAAGTACTGCCTCCGAAGTCCTTGTAATTCCGCAGGGCCTGAGAGTAGATGCAATAACTGTTCCTCTTGACTTTTTGAGAGACGACCACGCAGAACTTCATATTCGTCGCGCAGTGGTCGTCCAGCCCCGTTCTCGTAGTACTCCCGGTGGAAGATGAAGGCGTGGGGAAGGCTTAACAACCACTCAAACTCCTGACTGTCCTCTCCATAAGCGCGTAGAAAGAAAGATGGATTTCCACTTACTATTCCATGAGTTGCCTGGAGCATGATTTGGAAAGACCGGAGTAAATACCGATTCCAGTTTTTCCCAATATGCGATCGGTCCTTCAAAGTAACAGGCTGATAACGCATCGGAAACGACCATATGCGAATTCCTAGTTCTTCATTCAGTGATATGTTTAGTTGCATTCGTGCATATAAGTCTGTCGGCGTGTCCATGAAGTTGTAGAGCATATAGTTCGACAGCGATGTGATATTGTGGTCGGCTGCCATACGTATAGCTTTCTCGTAGACTTTACGGACTCCGATATGGTCAAACGCGATGCGAAGTGGACTGATACATATCGTCGCCATCTCCCTCATAAACATTGGCGATTTCACAAGGATTCGAGCGTCCACTCCCTGATTGAAGTCAACACGGCGTTTGAGAGCGGTCTTTCCGTCGCGTTGCAGTTTCGCACCCGGGACGAAACCAAGATCGCGAATTTCAGCTATCACTTCCTGGTAACGAGCTGATGCTGTAATGTTGTTATCCATCAACACCAAGTCTTTCTTGGGTCCGTATGATTTGTTTACACCACTAATCAGTCTTTGAAGTGGTGGCATCTCACGTTGGGCGCCTTCCAATTTTGGAACACCACAGAACGCACAACTCCGAACACAACCGCGCGAAGCGTATCCGAAGTAAGCGTCATTTACGGGGTAAGAATAGTCAACCTGTTCGAGAATACCGTAGTCTGGAACTAATTCTTCAATCGGTGACCCTGTTAGGTCTTCTGCACCGAAGTCGCCATCTTGTTCGGACAACGAAAGCGCTAGAGCTGGCGGACCATCAAGAAGACCCTTAACAAACCGAACCCCTGCCCAGTTTGGTTCATTCACAAATTGGTCGTGCATTAATGAAGCAGCTATGCCACCGACAAAGACTCTTTCTGGCTGGTTACCCGCAGCTTGGATAGCATAATCGATAGCTTTGGCCGTCCGTTTCCACTCAAAACTGAATAAAGTCGTTACATATACTCGGTCCCAAGGTTCTAACAAGACAGACCGGTCTACACCTTTAACAAAACGAACTTGGTCTCCCCTTCCATTTGGGCCATGGTAGGCCGCTAGTTTCATCAAACCAAGAGGCGGGTACTTATTGGGATAGCCAGGTTCTATAAGTAGTACTTGTTTTTCAGCCATTTTGGTCAACAATCTTCTTAATACGATCTACCTCTTTTGACAGTTTTCTGACAGCATGCTTGAAAGCATTGAACTCACCCTGTTCTAAATGGTCTACATCCGACTTTAAAACCTCGTCAAGAAGGTTTTTTGCTTGTTTAACTCGTTCCTCCACCTGACTAATTTTTGCGGATTGATAGCCTTGGTCTAGATCAATAGCACCGTCGAGGTACTTTTTTAGGACTTTCGGTTTCCCCAAGACTACTGGAAGTTTTTTTCTTAGTTCTTGAGCAGTGAATTCACTGTCGTTCTCATCTGAACCCTGATTCTTGATCTTCTTTAGCAAGAAATCGCGAACACGAGGTTCGTTTTTTATTGCGTTGGAGATCTCTGGTTTTCGAACGACAACATCATAGTAGTTAAAATGAGAACGGACGTTATCGTCGTTCTGTTTCATCAGATTGATTACGTTGATATTCGTGCTTATCGTTGGCTCCGACTCACCAAACAATTCTGCTATTTTCTTGCGGCTCCAACCCCTTTCACGTCGTACGTAGGCGAAATTCGCTTTTTCATACGCGGACCATTTTGTCTTGCCTTTTATGTGGACCTGATTCAAATAGGCTGCCTGCTGGTCGTCTGTAAGATTACTAACGATTTCACAAGGAATAAGGTCCCACTCTCCATCTGCACTTTCCTGTTTGAATCTACGGTAAACCGCTAAACGAGAGTTACCCTCAATGACTTCCTTCGTATCATGTCGGATTAGGATAGGTTCAATTAATCCACCATGTCGTTTTACTTCTGGTATTAGGTTCTTCACACTTGGTTCTTGTATCAACTTCTCATAAATAAGTTCCTGTTGCTCCTCTTCTATCATCTGGTCAAACCCCAGTATTCCATGTGTACACGCATAGACTCTGGGATTTTCTTTGAGGAACTTTAGATCATAAATTTCAACAAAATCATTCTCAAGTGGAATTGTCTCACCGAGGAGTTTCATCTCCATCTTTTTTGCTCCTTAGGGTCCCTATCTAGTAACACCACCGGGAGAAAGAGATTCATGAAGTGCTGTCGATAAGTTTGACATGTATTCAGCATCAAATTCCTCACGCGATATATCTCCCTGAGTCAATTGGGCAGCTTGGTATTTAACGTTGAGTAAGATATCTACCCATTCATCAACGGTATCCTTCGTAATAAGATTGTGTACGTAACACTCTTCGGATTGGGATATCCTGTGGATACGGTCCTGTGCCTGAAGGTAGTCATCAAGGCTAAAACTTCGGTCGTAGAATATGGCATGGTTAGCTACTGTTAACGTTAATCCTTCCTTTGCTGATCCCGGTGTCGCCAACAGCAGTTTACATTTTCCGTCAGCTTTGAACTTTCTTATGGATTCATTGCGACCCAAAATCGACATGTTACCATGAACTTTCAGTGGTGAGAATCGTCCAAGTTTGGTCCAAAGCCATTCTACATTTCCGACAAATCCTGTCCAGATCAACGCTTTATTGCCCTTATCTAGTATCTTATCCAATAATCCCGTAAGAACATTGAACTTGCCAGGTAACTCACTGTAATTTGCGTCCAATAGTCTAGGGTTTGAAGCGCATTGAACTAGCCTAAGCAATCGCTTCAATATATCATCAGCGGTATCCAATGTACGGCCATCTGCTGTTTGTAGTTCATGAGCCATTAAGTCTCTGTATTCTGCATATATTGAAGCTTGATGTGGTTCCATCTCTGCGAAGTGCGTCAGGATAGTTTTGTCAGGTAATACAAGCCCAGCCGTCTTTTTCGTTTCACGAACTGAGAAGTGCTTTACCTGATCCATCACATTGTTTAATCGGCGAGTGTAATCCTGTATTGAGTTTCCATCTTGCGGTAGATCTAGGGCATCTTTGAAGTCGGAATACGACACTCCAAGTGAACTACCGTCATCTAGAAACTTGATCTGAGACCAAATGTCATAAGGGCGATTCGCTACAGGCGTACCGGTCATGATAACTCGGCGTGCGAACTTGTTAGCTAGATAATGAAAGTCCTTGGACAGTTTCGAGTCAGGGTTTTTGATTTTCTGACTTTCATCCAAGACTACTCCAACCCTACAAGTATTTAGGAAATCAGAAATCAGATCAAGGTTTGTCGATACTACTTCGTAGTTTAATACATAAACCATAACTGGCGAGTTTAAGGCAATGCTGTTTTCGCGACGGTTGCCTGACAGGATTCTAGGTGAAACGTAGGAATGCACCGCTAATTCTTCGACCCAGTTTTGTACTAGGGTTTTCTTAGTTACAACAAAAACGGTTTCCACGATATCCTCGACTAACCAATACAACATTAGATCAATGGCAATCTTTGTTTTGCCGAGGCCCTGCTCGTGAAAAATCGCGGCGTATTTTAGAGTCTTCACTGCTCGGACTGCATCAAGCTGATAAGGATACGCTTCGTGTTTGGTAACTAACTTGGGTGGCTTTCTAAATACAAATGCCATAATCGTGTTCCAACCGGGTCAAGTTGCCAGAAATCCAATCCATCGAAAAGGACCATGCTAGTGCTTTTAATACCCAACGCCTGATAAACAAACCTCATGAATGTTTTTGCCTGGTCTGCTATTAATCCGGAAATTGCCAAGACAAAGAGACCATTTCCCCTGGACTCGAGATAGGTTACAAAGGTTGATAATTGATTATACGTATGCCTATTCTGGAGATCGGTATCGGTTTTGGCCTCACCGACAATAACAGGACTATCTGGAGTAATCTCGGCATAAAGATCCGGACGATAGGCACCAATTATCGGTGGAACTTCATCACCGGGTACTGCCAATATATCGATGATAAGCTGAATTCCTGGAAAACGAGATTCTAGGTTTTCCGCTAGCAGAGACACTAGCTTTTTGTGTTCCTCACTCTGTGACATCGTCAAGTAGATTCTGTAGGTGTCCTGCTAATTCTTCGAGAACTCGTATACGATCCAAGCTTTGATCGCTTTCTTTGTTCTTGAGTGTACGTACCTCAGAATAGGGTAAATCTTGTATTCGCCGCGACAGTACTCTCGCAAGCTGAAAAATAGATGCAGCATCGAGAGTTAACTCACTTTCCGTCGTACCGCTTTCTTCTTGAGATTTCTGGTCCAGTAGTTTTATAGCATCCTGAATTGAATTTGGGCCGCCTTCCAAAAACACATTTCTTGCTTCAACATCTTGAAGAACCTTGGGCAGTTGTCTAACGTCTGCTAAGCGGTAAATCTGCCCATCTCGAATCCATTCCCCAAAGTCTTTCAGATCTAATCCTGCTTCGAATATCGCCTTTTTGATCTGCGGTTTTTGTAGTTCAACAAAACCACTAAACCTGTCGATATGAAACGAAGAGTCATCAACAACATCACGGTAAAATTCATTCATATCATGAAATGCATCGATCTGGCGTTCTATCTCTGTTTTGTTGCCTCCACACAGAGCAATCATCTCAGTGTAATCCATTAACTCTTGGTTCCTGAGATAATGTAAGTACCTAGCCTTTTCGTAGGCTGGCCATTCCCTTGCTCCAACTAGATGCGCAGAAACTCTAACTGCTTCAATGTCTCTTTGGTTGGCATTGTCGAGTACAATAGCATTGATTTCCGCCCAATTTCCGTCAACCTGTTCTTTTAAAAACTGCTTATAAATGGCAAGACGCGTGTTACCATCAATGCATTTGTAACCTTCACCGTCTATAACCACAGATATAGGAGCAATCGCTCGACCACTAGTACGAATGGAATCTCTCAGGTTTGTGAATGAGGAAGTCCGCTTTTCCCCATCTGATGCCGATCTTAGTGCAAAGTGGATACGTTCTGCATTAAGATGTTCGCCGTATTTTTCTAGAGCGATCTTAATTCTCGGATTATCTGTGTCGAATGAAATCGCATCGACGTTCAACTTTGTATAGTTTTCTGTCATAGCCTTTACTTTCTGCAAGTGACGAATTAAGAAAGTTACGTATGTATACCTAGGTCACGGACCTTGTCTGTTTAATTGTAAAACAGGCTCAATGTAATGAGTAAGCTCAAGTACTCGACATGGTATGTGAAGCCCAGATCCCAATAAGCTAAACTGTCTATATGAACTTCGAGGATGAATGTCTGTCGACTACAACTATGGATTTAAGTAAAAGTTCTGATACTAAACATTGGAATAGTTGTATGTAATAACATTTCTCCAATAATTCAAGAAATAACTAAGTACATATACATTAGTCCCATACACATGAACAGCAGCGTGATGAAGATGATGAGTTCGCTGGCGATGAAGAGGTACATGCCCAGGATTTCCATGGGCATTCCCGGCTGCGTTTCCGGATAGGCTGATCGTGCCGGCGGTTGACCGGGCTGCGGGGTCAAGGGTTACTCCTTGTTTTGCGCCTGTGCGGGTTTGGCCATTCGGTAACCGACACGGGATTCGGTGAAGATGTACCGGGGGTTTCCTGCCTCGTCGCCCAGCTTGCGTCTGAGGTTCTTGACGATGGACCGCACGACCCGCAGGTCTCCCGAATTCCGCGACTGCCAGACGTTCCTCAGGAGCTGGTCGTAACTGACCACCTTGCCGGCATGGGTTGAAAGCACCCGGATAAGATCGTACTCGGTGGCCGTCAGGGCCAACGGGCTGCCCTCCAGGAAAACCCTTCTTTCATCGTAATCGATGACCAGATTGTCAACCTGGAATGGTGCGGGCGGTCCCGCGTTCTTGCGCAGCGCGGCCTGGATCCTCGCGATCAGTTCCGTCGGCGAGAACGGTTTTACCACGTAGTCCGCCGCACCGATCTCCAGCGCCTTGGCGATCGTCTCGTCCCTGCCGTAGGCCGACAGGAAGATCACCGGACGTTCCGACAGCGCCGTCACGTTCTGCATCAGTTCGATTCCGTCGGTACCGGGCAACAGCAGGTCGAGCAGGACAAGATCCGGCTGCCGGTCGTTGACCAGGTTTTCGACCTGTTCGGGCTCTCCGGTCAGAATCGGACTGTAACCCGCGTTCACCAGGATACCCCTGATGTATCCCAATGCCTGGGGGTCGTCATCCACGACGAGTATGCTCGGTTGTTGACCACCGGTGGGCGAGGAGCCGGCAAGCCTGCTGTCCGTTGCGGCCGAGGCTGCCAACGGGACCTCTTCGACCACCGGTAACGTAAATGTAAACCGCGTTCCGAGCCCCATCCCCTCGCTCTCGGCCCAGATGCGCCCGCCATGGGCTTCCACCAGCCCCTTGCAGATGGACAGGCCCAGCCCCGATCCCAATCCCGCTTCGTCGCGGCCGCTCCGGGCATACTTCCTGAAAAGGTGAGGCAGCCTCTCGGCGGGAATGCCCCTGCCTTCGTCCACAACCGACACCTCCACATGGATGTCCTTCAATTCGGCCTGTACGGTAATGGTGGACGTGTCGGGCGAGTGACGCGCGGCATTGGACAGGAGATTGCACAGCACCTGAACGACCCGCTGCTGGTCCGCCCGCACCCTGGGAAGATCCGGCGACAGGTCGATCAAGACGGTCTGACGATGCTCACCGCTGAGGAACGCGCTTCTGGCCTGGTCCACGATCACGGCCAGATTCGCCGGTTCGGGAGACACGGAGAGCGAACCCGTCTCGATCTGCGCCGCGTCCATCAGATTGCCGATCAACTCGCTCAGGTTGTCGACCTGCGCGTCGATAATCCTGAAAAACTGTTGAGATACGGCGGGCTGAAGTACGGAAGCGTTTCCGAGCGCAGTGGCCGCGCAGCCCTTGATGGATGCGAGCGGGGCCCTCATTTCGTGGCTCACCGTGCTCAGGAACTCGGCCCGTTGACGTTCCAGGTCTTCCAGCGGCGTCATATCCTGCAAGGTGACGACGACCGACTGTACCTCGCCCTGCTCCGATACGATGGGTGTGGCGTTGATCAGCGTCGTGACCTTTCTGCCGTCGGGGATCTCGAGTACGATTTCCTCGGCGCGTACCGGGGTAGCCTCGCGCAGCAGCCGTACCAGCGTGTATTCCTCGAGTTCGATCTCACGCCCATCCGCGCGCTTGATGTTGATCACGTCGAGCAGGTCGACAATCGACGTTCCCGGTTTCTGCAGGTCGCCCACGATCCGGTGCGACTCCTGGTTGAACGACACGGCCTTCCCGGTCCGCGCGTCGAACACGGCGACGCCGACGGGTGAAGTGTCGATCAGCGCCTTCAGGTCCGCCCGTGCCTGTTGTTCGTTACGGTGCTTCTTGGCGTTTTCTATCGCCGCGCCGGCCTGGGAAATGAACATTGAAATGATCCGCTCGTCTTCCGCGGTGAACTGTTGCCCGGTTTCCTTGTCGAGCAGGTAGAAGAATCCAACCTGCGTACCCTGGTGGCGAATCGGCACGCCCAGCAGACCATGTTCCATTACCGGATGAACGGCAAGACCGAGCGCCTCGAAGTGAGCCGACATGTTCTCTAACCGAAGCGGCTGGGTAATCCCTTTCAAATAATCCCAGATTTCAGACCCACGCGGCAGATCCACGAGCTCCCGACGCTCACCTTCACTCAGGCCATGGGCGACGAAGTCCAGCAACTGTCCCGATTCGTCAACCATGGTGATTCCGCCTATCCTTGCACCGGTCAGCGCGCAGGCTCCCGCTACGACCTCCTGCAGGACCGTGTTGACGTCAAGGCTTTCGCTGATACGCAGGCTGGCCTCGCTCAGTTTTGAGAGCTGCTCCTGCAATTTCTGGTTTGCTTCCTCTAACCTGTCAGCGTCCGGCATCGATCTGCTCCTCTGAGTTCACGGTCTCCGAAGTCGCTCTGCCGACCGGCTGAACCGGCATCGGCGCGGCCGGCCATAATCGAGCATCTGGATCCTGATTCGATGATCACATTGAATTTACACGATTAGAATAGATCATCATATAAAAATCATAATATTGTTATTACCTCGCATGTTGTCACCTTTAGAAATCAACGGGAATAACACCTGGAATAGCACCTGGAACAACAACTGGAATTACACCGGGATAACACCTGGATGGCTGTTGGCACGAGCGTTCGGGTTCGCGGTGGATACCCATGACGGAAGTAAATGTGTCGGTGGGCAATGAGGCGGCGGGATAGGCGGCGGAATAGGCGGATGCGGCCGGTCCTCAGCTTGCCGGATGCCCAATTCCACTTAGCGGGGGCGTCAGGGTCGCTGGCCGTCATACGTGGAGGAGGACCGTCAGGCGATCGTCAGCCGCTGTACGGTTTCTGGGGGGAGCGTGTGGGAATCGAACCCACCACGGACCTGTTTAGGGCCCGCCATCGGATTTGAAGTCCGTGAGGCGCACCAGCAACCCATACACTCCCCTGAATTCTGCTCCTGTTTACTCTTCAGCCCGCGGATACACCGGGACGGTAGGCGAAAATCGCGCCTGATCGTCGCTACAACTGAAGGCTAATCGCCGTCCCCCGGCGGATCGCCGCCGTCCTCCCCCTCCGCGAGCCTGTGTGTTCCGGACTCCCGGTTGGTTACGCCGAGGTCGCAGAAGTAGTCCAGCAGCGCGGTGGCGTGGGCACGGGAGACGCCGAGATGGCTGCGAAACTCGGAAGCGCGGACGGTACCGTGGCTTTTCAGGTAGGCCACGAGGTTGTTCCTGACCCACTCGAGCGCTCGGCGATGCAAGATCTGTCGTTCCGCGAACTCGACGAAGATCTCCCGTTCCAGGGCATACCCGGCCATGCTCCTGATTATATCCTCGCTTGCTTTCGGATCAACCGGTAAATCCTGCACGGCGATCGACCGGTCTTCCATGACCTGCACCAGGTCGAGCATGGAGAAAACAGCGGGTGGTTCGGCGCCGCCAAGCTGCTCGAACGCCTCGAGGACGCGTTCTTCCTGGTCCGTCAGTTTGACGACGTGTTCGGCCAGCCGGATCGACCGGCCGGACAGCACGACCCTGGCCTCCTCGTCGAGGTCCTTAAGCAGTGCGTCGTAGACGGTATCCGGCGCAGCCCAGGAGAGCTGCTGCCTGGGGGCTTCCTTGGGCAGCGCATCCTTGAGCCGCTGGACCCGGTGCATCTTTTCAAGCAGGGCGATCAACTCGTCCTTCAGGCCCAGGAACCAGTGGCGGTGCAGCAACCGCTGGTCCCCAAACCGGACGAGTTCGCCCCTTTCCGCCAGCCGGGTTACGCACTGCTCCAGGACGTCGCCTTTCAGGTTCGTGGCGCGCACCAGGTCCTGCATGGATTTCAGCCGCTGATCGCCGTAAGCATGCCGCATGACCCGCTCGATCAGGACGTCCGGCTGGGCGTCGGTCACCGCTTCCAGGTAGTCCAGCACGGACTGGCGAAACCGGCGGTTCTTCTGTGGATACACTTCCACGAACCGGCCGCCGCCGAGTAGCCGCATGGAGGAAAACCCCCGGATGATGAACCGTTCGTTTCGTTCCGCCACGATAGACTTCTCAAGGCGAAGCTGCACGAATCCGGTCTCGCCGGGTTCCAGTTCGTCCCGGTCGAGGAGGATGAGGCGCCCGATGGTCTCGCTCGTGCCCTTGTGCAGCCGGACGCGCTGCCGGTTCTTCAGAGGTTCTTCCAGGGCGTCCAGGCATTGCAGCCGGGCATCGGCCATCAAGGTCGGAACCAGGTATCCCGGCGTACACAGTTCGTCGCCCCGTTGTATATCGGTCGTCTTGACGTTGGACACGTTCAGCGCGACCCGCTGTCCCTTTACGGCGCGATCGACGGAATCGTTATGAGTCTGCATGCCCCGGATCCGCAACGACGTCCGGGCGGGAAGGAGTTCGGTATCCGTGTCGTCGCCCAGGCTTCCTGAAAGCACCGTGCCGGCGATGACCGTACCGAAGCCCTTCATGCTGAACACCCGGTCAATAGGCATGCGGAAGTATCCAGCGTCGCCGTCGACCGACAGACCGGTCAGCCCGTCCTCTATAGCTTCCTTCAACGTATCGATCCCGTCGCCCGAGATCGAGGAAACCCGAACGACGGGTGCGTTCTCCAGAAACGAACCGGCTATGAGCGATTTCACGTCGTCTTCGACGAGCATCAGCCATTCCTCGTCGACCAGGTCGCATTTGGTCAGGACGACGATACCCGCGTCGACCCCCATGTATTTCACCGTGCCGAGGTGTTCGACGGTCTGGGGCATGACGCCTTCGTCGGCCGCCACGACGAAGAGGACGAGGTGGATGCCGCTCACGCCCGCGACCATCGTCTTGAGGAACCGTTCGTGGCCCGGGACGTCGACGATGGGGATCTCCCGCCCGTCGCTTAAGGGCAGGAACGCGAACCCGAGATCGATCGTCATGCCCCGGTCCCGTTCCTCCTTGAGGCGGTCGGGATGGACGCCCGTGAGCGCTTCCACCAGGGCGCTCTTGCCGTGGTCGACGTGGCCTGCCGTACCTATGGTTAGATGGGACATACGACGGTTACCCGATCCGCCCGGCCGTGCACCACGGCCCGGTTCGCTATGCTGGCGTTCCTTCCGATGACCGCGCGTGAAATCGAGGCGCCATCGCCGATATCCGCGCCTTCCATGATCACGCTGTGTTCGATCGCCGCGCCGTGCCCGATGCGGACGCCCGGACCGATACAGACCCCGGGGCCGATCCGGCATCGCTCGAGTTCGGCTGTATCATCTATGGTTACGGGAGGTCGCAGCACGAGGTTCGGCGACGAGAAGTTGTCGGCCATGATCTCAGGCGGCGCGACATCCCGATCGATGGACTCGAGCAGCCGCTCGTTCGATTCCAGGTATGCTTCGGGGGTGCTTGTATCATACGGCCTAACTAACGCATTCGGCCTGTCTAGCGTATTCGGCCTGTCTTCCGCCGCCAGGAGATAGACCCCGTCACTTCCTTTCCCGTCATCAGAAACATCCCGGTTTCCTTCCCACAGACGAATGCCGGGAAGGCCGCGCAAATCCTGATCATCATGCATTTGAACGGCCCGTGCGTAGGCCTCCGCGGGCAGCAGTACGGGACCGCGGGAAGCGAGAAACATCGCTCCGCCCGTAAACGCCGCGACTTCTTCCATTATCCTATTCGGACTGTGGTCTTCCGGCGCATCATGGTAGGTCAGGGCCATGTTCCAGCGCGTGCCGTCCCCGCAAAGCGAAACGACCTCGCGCGTGTCGCTGCCGGCCGCGATCAGCGTTTCCTTTACGCCGACGCGTTCGTATTGGTCCAGGATCCGTTCGACCAGGGACACGTTGGCCAGGGGCAGGAGCATGCCCGTGCCGGGATGCCATCCGGGGGAGTCGCCGTCATCGGAATCCGTGATCAGGATAACGCCATTTAATGCCCCGGTAGTTCCCATGTGCCAATGGCTCCCGTATGAGGCACCAATTCCTGCGGGAATGCCTTGCGGACAAGCCGCCGAGACACGAAATCCGCCGTCGTGAAGACGCGATTAAGCTACGCCTCAGACGACCCTTCGTCAAGGCCATTGGCGGTGGAGGATACGGGGGATTTGCTTGACAGGAACCACGGTCCGCGCTTACTTACCGCCCGTTGTTCGCAAGAACCTGCCGGCGAGAGGATCTGCCATGTCCCCAGCGAAAATCCGTAGCGGCGAGATGTCCTTCCTGGAACATCTCGAAGAGCTTCGTAGGGCCATCCTGAAGTCCGTGCTCGCCATCCTGGTCGGCATGGTCGTCTGCTTCACCTTCGCCGACTACATCATAAATTTCCTGCTCTCGCCGACTTTCCAGGAAAACCTCAAGACAGAGATCGAGATCCAGGCCATCCGGCCGGCCGGCATGTTCACGGCCAAGGTGAACATCTCGCTGCTGCTGGGATTCGCCTTCGCGCTGCCCTATGTGCTCTACAACCTCTGGACATTCGTTTCGCCCGGCCTGCTCGACAAGGAGAAGAAGTATGTCCCCATCGTCATCTTCTTCTGCTGCGTCCTGTTTCTCGTCGGCGCCGCCTTCGCTTTCTATGTACTGATCCCGGTCATGGTCCGGTTTTTCGTCCAGCTTCACGTCCCGGACATCAAGCCACAGTGGGATATCGGATTCTATGTTGGTCTCGTGAACAAGATGGTCCTGATCATGGGCGTCGTGTTCCAGATGCCGGCGGTGGTGGCCTTTCTGACCTGGCTTCGCATCCTGAACGCCGGTGTGCTCAAACGGGTGTGGCGCATCGCCTTCGTCGTCATATTCATCGCCGCCGCCGTCATCACGCCGACCGGCGACCCCTACACCCAGACCCTCGTGGCGATTCCGCTCGTGGTGCTTTATTTCATCAGCATGGGTATCGCCGCGCTGATCGGCAGGAGCAGGAGGAAGTCGGAAGAGGCTGAAGAAGACGGGGACGGCGATGACGACGGAGAAGGCGGTGGAGGCGGCGACGGCGGCGACGGGGAGCAGCCCGCGCTGACCACCGGCGATCCGGATACCCCGACGCTGCCCCGCGGTTCGTCCACCCCGACCGGCGAGGAACGAACCGGCAGGGCCTACTGGCCTGATGACGACGAATTCATCTACGACTACGATGTAGAGATGGGATACTCCGAGGAGCCGGAGGAGAAAGCCGGAGGGTCGGATCGCACAGGTGGGGAGGATGCCGGCGGAGCGGATTTGAAGGAACCGGACGAGACCGAGCGAGAGAGGGACGAACCCGAACGCGATGCTGATCCCGCGGGTAGTGACGAGGTGGATGAGCAGGAGGCGGATTCGGCCGATTCCAGTGGGGAGGATGCCGGCGATAGGGGAGAGGGGACTGAAGAAGCAACGGAATCGGACGGGCCCGATGACGCCGGCAAAGAAGATCAGCAGGATGCTACGGACTCAAATCGCCCAAATGATGAGAAGAAGCCCTGAAGCCTTAAAGCCCTGAAGCCCAGTGCATCAGATCAGTCATGAACTGAATCCGGTCAACAGGCCCACCCCTCACAGAAAGTGCGACACCCGCAGGTACAGGTACCGGCCCATGTAGTCGTAGGTTGAGAAATCCGAGGTCCCCAGCAGCCCATTGAAGATCACCGCGGGCGGCTGGTTGAACACGTTGTTCACCCCCAGGGTCAGCACGGTACCGCCCGCCCCCGTAAACAGCCTGTACGTTCCACGAAGGCCGAGTACGCTGTTGGACTCTACATCCCTGTAGGGTGGCGTCTCGATGACGTCGGACCGATACAGCCCCTTGCAGTCGTTGTCCTCGCACTCCACGAAACCACCGACGTAAGCCCAGGTCAGTCCCGCCGAGGCGCGCCGCCCTTTGAGGTCCAGCGAGGCGGCATGCCGCCACCGGGGGAACACCCCCACGTCATAATATCCCCTCGCCTTGATCACTTCCGTACCGCCGGCCGCCGGCACGAACTGGTCGTACTTGATCAGCATGTTTGATTCAAGCCGCGCCGAAAGAATGCCCCAGGAAGTGTTTCCATTGTACCCCACCTCCAGGTCCAGACCCGCGGTCTCGGTCTCGCCGACGTTGGTGTTGGTCTGAATGATGTGGGAGATCAGGCGCGTATCGGCGTCCCGCACGATCTGATCGCAGCTCGTGGGGTTGTCCTGCGAGTAGCAATTGCTCAGGATGACGCCCGCCGGGAGCGATCCGATTTCATCCTCGATCCGGTTGTGATAGTAGTTCAGGCTTACATTCAGGTCCTCCGCGAAGCCTGGCCGGTAGCTCAGGCCGCCCGTGATCATGGCCGCTTTCTCGGGATCGAGTTCGGTCGACCCGCCTTCCCTGGCGCGTAGCTGCGCCCTCGAGTCCCTGAAGCCGGCCGGTATGCCCGCGGCGGCGCAGTGCTGTGCCTGCTGCGAGGTCAATAGCCGGGGGTAACCTCCCTCGTCTATCGAGCTGCACGGATCGCTGACGAGGGGAAACACGTCATTGGCGCCCAGGAACATTTCGGCGATGTTGGGCGCCCGGAAGGCATTGGAATAGGTGGCGCGAAGGACCAGCCCCCTGGGCAGTTCGACACTGGTTCCGGTTTCATAGGTGAAGCCGGAACCGAACGTATCGTAGTGAAAAGCCCGGCCGGCCGCCGTCAGGTGGATTCCGGCCCCATTGCCGCGGTATACCGGCAGACTGGCCTCCCCGTAAAGCGCCGAGACCGCGTAATTGCCTTCGGTGGCTTCGGAACGAAACCCCGTCGTGTTCCCCGAGGCGGTAATCGGATCCGGCGTGTATGCGCCGGACTCCCAGCGCGACGACACCCCAGCGGCCACGGCCAGCGGTCCGTGCGCCAGTTCCGCCAGGTTCCCGGTCAGGTTCCAGTGCAGGATCTTCTGCTGCGAGAAACCGCGGGCCACGCCGGTGTACTGGATGTAGGCCAACATTTCCGGTGTGATGGTCCCGGCGCCGTGCAGGATGTCCAGGGGCACGCACCCGCCCGTGCATTCTTCGTCGGGACCCAGCGCGCGCATGAGGTTGCTTCGGATGAACCGCCCCCGGTTGACCGTGTTGCCGGCCGTGCGTCCAAAGGCGAAGAAGAGATCGGAATCGAAGCCCAGCACAGGTACCGTCAGGCCCAGCACGATGCGGTACGTGTCGATATCCTGGTTGAATATCCGGTTGCCGGCCTCCACGAAGCGGCGTCGGACGTCCACGAAGTCCCGGCCGAACGAATTGTACCGGTTGCCGGCCGAGACCGTGATGCCTTCCTCGATGGTGAACAGGGGCGTAGGCGCCAGTTTCTGTTCGGACTGCCGGTTGGCGTAGGAAACCTCGAAATAGGTCCCCAGTCGCTCATTTAACGCGTAATTTCCGCTGAGAAAGGCCGTGTACCGCGTCTGCGGGGTGGAGATGTAGTTCTCGGGCTGGTAGTTGTACAGGTCACCGGTGCCGTCCAGCGAGTTCCCCGCGTAATTGAAGGGACGCCAGCCTCCCGACGGATCCAGGTGGTAGTCCCCGGCACCTGCATCTGCCGCGGCGTTGACGGCCTGCCACGCGGCATTGCCCATTTCGCCGGAATGGTCGACGATGTGCCCTTCGGGGGTCGCGGAACTGCCGCTGGTGGTGAAGGACCCGTCGTTCTTCGCCCAGTTGTAGGTCTTGTCCGTTTCACTGAAGTCCCGCTCATAGGTCCAGACCGGCCGCTGGTCGTGGTAACCGGCGGAGAAGAGGATATTACCGCGCGCGCTTCGCAGGCCGGCGGTCAGGGCAAGGTCGATGGCACCCCCGTCTCCGTTACTCGAGATCCCCTGGTAGGACTCGACCTCGACGCCGTCCAGGTCCGTCCGCGTGATGACGTTGACAACACCGCCCACGGCGTCGGAACCGTAGACCGCAGAGGCGCCGTCCTTGAGTACCTCGATCCGTTCTATGACGGTGGATGGAAGGGAATTCAGATCGACGGAGGCGTCCGCGCCGAGGCCGCCCGGCACGTACCTGCGGCCGTTGACCAGGACCAGCGTCCGCTGGGCACCCAAGCCGCGGAGGCTGATGCGGGTGGCCCCGTCGCCGCTGTAATTGGCCTGCGTATTGGTGGCGTTGGATTGTACGGTGAGGGTCTGAAGTACGTCTCCGACGGAGGCCAGGCCCCGGGCGACGATCTGCGCGCGGGACAGGACGACGACTGGCGCCGTGGACGGTCCCGCCTCGCTCTTTATCCTGGACCCCGTGACCGTAATCTCGTCGAAGACGTATTCGACCTGGCCTTCGTCCGGGTATTCAGCGTCCTGGGCGTAGGTCCCGGTACTGGCCGGTACCACGAACAAACCAGCTACCAACAGCCATATTCGTCCGTTTACCAAGACCGGGACCTGTCCGTTTACAATGCGTGCGGTCTACAGGAAGTGGGACAGCCTGATGTACAGGTACCTGCCCAGGAAGTCGTACGTCGACGCGTCCGAAGTGCCCAGGAAACCATTGTAGATCACCGCTGGCGCCGTGTCAAACACGTTATTGATACCAACCGTGAACACGGTGCCTCCGGCCTTCGAAAACAGCCGGTAGGACCCCTGGAGGCCGAACAGATGGTGCCCGTCCACGTCTCGGACCGTCGGGGTCGTTTCCACGTCGTCGCGGTACAGCCCCTTGCAGTCATCGTCCTCGCACTCCTGGAATCCGCCGGTATACTGCCACGTCACCGCGGCCGACGTCCTGGACCACTTCAGCCCGACGTTGGCGTTGTGCCGCCAGCTGGGGAACACGCCCAGGTCGTAATAACCTTTGCCTTCCACCAGTTCGAAACCGCCCGGTATGGGCAGGTACACGTCGTAAGCGAAGAGGTAGTTGGACTCGAGCCGCGCCGAGAGCAGGCCGAGGGGCGTGTCGTCGATGAAATTCAGTTCGATATCCAGCCCATTGGTTTCCGTCTCGCCGATGTTGGTGGCGGTCGAGAAGATATTGGTGATCAGGTTGTTCGAGTCGCGCTGGACTTTTTCGCAGTCCGACGGACTGTCCTGGGAGTAACAATTGCTCAGGATCAGACCCGCACCGAGCGCTCCGATTTCATCCTCGATCTTGGTCGCGTAGTAACTGACCGCGACATCGAGGTTGTCCACGAACTCGGGCTGGTACACCACGCCGGCCGTCACCGTGTTGGCCCGTTCGGGATCGAGATCCGTGGATCCGCCGATCCGGGCCCTGAGCTGCGCCCTGGAGTCCTCGAAATCCCCCGGAACGCCCGCGGAAGCGCAGTTGCGCATCTGCTGCGAGGTCAGGTTGCGCGGATTGCCGGCTTCGTCCACGACGCTGCAGGGATCGCTGACCAGCGGGAAACTGTCGCTCTGGCCCAGGAACATCTCGCCGATACTCGGTGCGCGGAAGGCCTTCGAGTAGGTCGATCGGAAGGCCAGGCCCAGCGGGAGCTCGAGGCGGGCGCCCGCTTCGTACGTGAAATCAGACCCGAAGGTGTCGTAGTTGAACAGACGGCCCGCGGCCGTAACGGCCAGACCGCCCATGTCATTCTGATAAACCGGAATGCTGGTCTCTGCGTAAACCGCCCTGACCGAGTAGTCGCCTTCGGTCGCCTCTTCCTTGTTGCCCGTGGTGTTTCCGGTGGCGGTGATGGGATCGGGGATAGAGCCGCCCGCTTCCCACCGGGACGAAGCGCCTATGGCCACGCCAACGGGTCCGGCCGGCAGTTCGTACAGGCTACCGGTCAGGTTGTACTGCAGGATTCTCTGCGAAGTATAGCCCCTGGCGATACCGGTGTACTGTATGTACTTCAGCATATCCTCCGTGATCGTACCGGGCCCGTGCAGAATATCGAGGGGTACGCAACCTCCTACGCATTCCGAGTCGGGTCCCAGGGCCATTTCGATATTACTCCGGATAAACCGGCCCTCGTTGATGTTGGTGCCGCTGGTGCGTCCGTAGGAGAAGGCCAGGTCCCCGGTAAATCCCCGGAACTCGTGCTCCATGCCCAGGACGATCCGGTAAGTATCGAGGTCCTGCAGGAAATTGCGGTTGCTTGCCTCGACGAACCGCCGGCGCACGTCGATGAAGTCGCGCCCGAACTCGTTATACTGGTTCTCGGCCGATACCGAGATCCCTTCAATGATGATGAAGAGCGGGGTCGGCGCCAGTTTCTGATCCGACTGCCGGTTGGTATACGATACCTCGAAGAAACCGCTCAGGTCGTCGGTGAAAAGGTAGTTTCCGCTCAAGAAAGCCGAGTACCGCGTTTGCGGCGTATAGAGGTAATTTTCCGGCTGGTAGTTATACAGGTCGCCAGTGCCGTCCAGCGAGTTTCCAGCGAAGTTGAAGGGACGCCATCCGCCGGATGGCGCGTTGAAGTACACGCCGGCGTCCGCCCCGGCTCTTTCGACGATCGCCTGCCAGGCCGCGTTGCCTTCCTCCTCCAAGCGGTCGATGATGGTTCCTTCCGGCGTGGCCGAACTGCCGCTCGTGGTGAAGGTGCCGTCGTTCGTCCCCCAGTCGTAGGTTTTGTCCGCCTCGCTGAAATCACGGTCGCCGGTCCAGACGGGCTTGCGGTTGTGGTATCCCGCTGAGAACAGGATGTCGCCCCGTCCGCTCCGTAAACCGGCGGTTATGCTCGCGTCGATCACGTCACCGTCGCCCGCGCCGGTGACACCCTGGTAGTACTCGAACTCCACGCCTTCGAGGTCGGAACGGGTGATGACGTTCACGACGCCGCCGATGGCGTCGGAACCGTACACGGCCGAAGCGCCGTCCTTGAGCACCTCGACGCGTTCAATGACTGAAGCGGGTATGGAGTTCAGGTCGACAGACGAGTTCGCCCCGGTTCCGCCCGGTACGAAACGGCGGCCGTTGACCAGTACCAGTGTTCGGGTACTGCCCAGTCCGCGGAGGCTGATCCGGGTGGATCCGTCGCCGCCGTTATTGGCCTGGGTGTTGATGGCGTTGGATTGGACGGTCAGGGTCTGGAGCACGTCGCCGATGGACGCGAGCCCCAACTCCTGAATCTGGGTCTTGGCGAGGATGATGACGGGTGCGGTGGATTCGGCGGCTTCGCCCCTGATGCGGGAACCGGTGACGGTCACCTCTTCAGCGACGAAATCGACGCCTTCCATTTCCTGGTCCTGCTGGGCCACGGCATCCGTCGAAACCAGGGCGAGCAGCCCGATGGCCAACCAGGAAAGGCAATTGCGGTGTATCATGACGAACCTCCTTACATTTTAATGTGTGGAATCTATAGTATTCCTCCTCCTCTTTGTGTGGGTTATTACGATGTGAGGGAAGAGTAGTAACTACAATATGTCGGAATCTCCTTTAGTTGTAAACACAAAATGTTGGTTATTTAAAGTTTTGTGAAGAATGCACATAGAAGCGATATATACGCTAATTCCGGTCCTATGGTCGCGCTACATTTGCAGGTCGGCCAGGACGGGTTCTACCGAGCAGAAAAGACGCGCTGTATCGCCGAAAGGAAGCCATCACCCGGGGAGCCAGGCGCAGCGCCGAGGCCATGGTCGGAATCGCCATGAGGGCGAACAGGCCGTCGGCGAAGCTGATCACCGCGTCGACCGAGGACACCGAGGCGACCACGACGAATACCACGTAGGCTGCATTGTACAACCTTACATACCCGGCGCCGATCAGAAAACTCAGGCACTTGGCGCCATAGTAGGAGTAGGTCAACAGCGTGGTAACGGCGAAGAAAAACACACAGACCGTAAGAATAACCGCGCCGTAACCGGGCATGGCCGCTTCGAAGGCGCCGGCGGTCAGCGTCACGCCGTTGTCCGGCGTGGACTGCCATACGCCTGCCATGAGGATCACAAGCGCGGTACAGGTGCAGACGATCATCGTATCGATGACCGGTCCCATCATGGCGACCAGACCTTCGCGGACCGGCTCCCCGGTCTTGACGGCGCCGTGGGCAAGCGCCTCCGTGCCGATGCCGGCCTCGTTTGAAAAGGCCGCGCGGCGGACCCCCGTCACGATGGTCGTGCCGACCACCCCGCCGGCCACCGCGGACCCGGTGAAGGCATCCGTCAGGATAAGGGACAGGTACCGGGGCACATCACCCAGGTTGTACAGGATGATCCACAGGGTCGAAACCATGTACAGGACGACCATGGCCGGCACGGCGCGGGAAGCGACTTCGGCAATACGGGTAATCCCGCCGAAAATCACGACGGCCACGAGACCGGACAGGACCAGTCCGGCGATGAGATCGAATCTGAAGTGGCCGCCTTCGAAAGATATGTACGGCGCGAACACGACGTCCCGTATGATCTGTATCAACTGGTTGGGCTGCAGGAGCGGAAGGCAGCCGATGACGCCGGCGACCGCGAAGAGGACGGCCAGGGGTTTCCAGGCGCCTCCCAGGCCTTCTGAAATCACGTACATCGGTCCGCCCTGTATGCGCCCCGCGGTGTCTCGTCCCCTGTACATGACGGCCAGCGAACAGGTGAAGAACTTGGTCGCCATGCCGACGAGCGCGCTGACCCACATCCAGAAGATCGCTCCGGGGCCTCCCGTGGTGATGGCGATGGCCACGCCGGAGATGTTCCCCATGCCGATCGTGGCGGAAAGGGCACTGACCAGCGCCTTGAAGTGGGAAACGTCGCCGGGATCGTCGGGATCGTCGAATCTGCCGCGGACCAGGTCGAAGGCGTGCCTTACGTACCGGAACGGCATAAAGCGGCTATAGAGCAGCAGCAGGGCTCCACCGCCGATGATCAGGTAGAATACGTAGGACCACACCAGGTTTGAAAAGGCGACTACGTAGGGTTCTATGAAATCCATGGGTAAGCGATGCGGGTTCAACCCGCCGTCGTATCCTGACTGAAGCTGCGCACCATGTCGATGTAGTCCCGGGAGAAGAGCTGGTCCGGACGCCTGTCGTAGCTGAAGATCGCGATGATGCGGGGCCGGCCCGTGGGACCCACGGGCGAAACGCGATGCAGCGCGTACTTGCCGTTGAACAGGACGAGGGTGCCGGGCTTGATGTCGGTCCGGCGGACGTGTCTTTCAGGGGTATCGAAGACGTCTCGCACGTCGTCGTAATGCTCGTCGTGGTCTTCCCGGAGACCGGGGACGTATTCGAAGACGCCGCCGGAATCGGGCTGCTGGATCAGCAGCGTGACGTTGCCGTTGTTGGAATCGAAATGCCACCCGTTGCTGTCGCCCTCGTGGGCGATCTGCAGCGTCAGGGCCAGGTGGGGGCAGGCGCTCGTATACAGCGTATCGAATCCCAGCATCTTGCGCACGAACCCGGTCAGCGCGGGCCAGTGGAAAACGCTGCGCACGAGGGTGTCGTTGGGGATCTGGTAGTTCAGGACCTGCCGGTACCGGTTGACATGTTCGATCGTTCGGGGATGGTCCGCGGGCCAGGTCCGGTCATCGTAGTCGTTCCCCTCGTAGCTCGTGCGCGGCCGGTCGTAGTAGTACCCCTGCGGGATCAGGGCGCCGGCCTCCTTTACCATGCCGGCCAGCGCATCCGGCTTCACAAAGTCTTCCAGCACACAGATGGACTTCTCATCGAGCTCCGAACGGCAGGATGCGAGAAAACCCTGGCCGCCAGGGCTTTCCAGGTTTTCCAGCGGGTACCGGATGGTATCTACCAGGGTGTCCGGACTTGCGGGTTTCATGGCGTTCTCACGGCTGCAGGCTGAACCGGGACAGCCTGCGAGGACCCAGGTTCATCCTTTTCGGATCTCCCATAGTTCCACCACCATATCCGATGGATAACCGATGGGATCGAAGTCGTCCGTCTCCCGCGCGTCGTATCCCACTTCGCCGAACAGGTTTTCGATGGTTCGGGAAGAGTGATGCTGCGCTTCCCCGATCGTGTGGTAGAGGTAGACCGCGGAGGGAAGTATGACGGGATAGCCCATCTCGTACAGTGCGTAGGCCTGTCGGCCCGCCCGCAGGCGGGAGACGACCTCATCGGCACGTTGCGTGATGCGCGTATCTCCATGCTCGATGTCCACGTCGAAACGAAAGGCGAAGTGGCTCCGGAGGTATCCCTGGTCGTGCAGGAAACGGCCGACGCGGTCGATGGCGGCGGACAATCTATCGAGCTGTCCCGGCGTGTTCAGGCCGTCGGGCAGATCCAGCGCGAGGTGGCCCTTCAGGCGGTCGAAGAACAGCTTGCCCACCCGGATGGTAAACAGCCGCCGTTCCCGTTCCAGCCCCTCGTCAAAGCGATCGGGATGCGCTTCGATATGCCGGAAGGCCGACCTGTAGAACGCATAGGAAAGGGCGTCGAATTCGCCCGACTGCAGCGTCGTTTCACCGTCCGGGTGAACGAAGTCTTCCAGCAACGCCGGCCTGGCCGGCCTGCCGTACACCGTCCGGATATACCTTTCGGCGTTTTCCCGAACGTCGTCCAGCGCGCCGCCGGGGTCCAACGCGCCGCCGTCGGGGTCCAGCGCGCCGCCCTCGGGGTCCAGCGCCTTCCATTCGCTGACGATGGCGTATGACATGAACGCGGTGAACGCGCTGCCTACAGGCCACCAGGCGGCATATTCGGGGAACGGCCTTTCCCTGACGACCCGTTCAAGCGTTTTTTCTTTCATTTGCTCGCAGGTTTCTCTTCCCGGCATGCAACGGCGCCGTTATCCCGATCTGTTCAGAAAGGTCTCCACCTGGGGAAGCAGCATGGGGTCCGCGGAGAGACGAATGTACTCGCGCAGCGCATCCCGGGCTTTCTCGAAGTCGCCTATCCGGAAGTAAGCGATACCCAGGCGGAAATGCCCCGCGCCGAGTTCCGGGGCGAGGCGGACGACTTCCCGGTAGCTCCGAATGGCCTGATGGTAGCGACGTAACATATCGTTGACAAGGCCAATATTGAAGTGCGCGGTCGCAAACCGCGGCCGCAGCGCCACGGCCCGGTCCAGGGCGCGCAACACCCGGTCCGCGGCCTCGGTCTTCGTACGCATTTCCGCCAGCGCCTCCAACGGGGCGGAACCGCCCTGTTCGCCGGCCAGGTGTACCGCACCCTCCCATGCTGCGAGCGCCGACTCGAAGTCGCCGCCGGAGGCCCTCGCGATGGCGAGGATGGCGTTGGGCAGCGGATCAGCGGTTTCCGGGTCGATTGCTTTCTCGACCGTTGTCGCTGCCTCATCCCACTTTCCCTGGGCCAGCAGCACGGCGGCCACGGCCAGCCGCGCGGCGTTCCATCCCGGACGCGCCGCAAGGGATGCCCGGAAGTGCGAGAGCGCGGCCTCGAGATCGTACCCGTAAGCGGCTTCGACTCCGTCACGGTACGCCGACCGCGCTTCGCCGCCCACGCCGGAGGAACGGGCGGCCACCCGCCGGAGCGGCATCCAGTCGAAGCCCACGCGGGCCGAGGGGTCATGGCCCGCCCATCGGGCCGCGAGTCCGCGCCAGGTTTCGATCACATCGTCCACGACGGCGTCCCGGCTGTAGGAGAGCGCGAGGTTGTTGTAGGCTTCCGGGAAATCCCCGCGAAGCGCGATAGCCCTGTTGAACTGTTCGCTGGCCGCTTCATCCTTCCCCTGCCTGAGATAGACGATGCCGAGGTTGTTGTGGACTTCCGCGATGCCTACTTCGGCGCGGATGACCTTCTCGAATTCCTCGACCGCTTCGTCCAGTCTGCCCGCCTCGGCGTACAGCAGTCCGAGGTTGGTGCGGGCGTCGTAGAACCGGTCGTTCAACGACAGCGCCTTTCTGTACGCTTCCATGGCTTCTTCGGTCCGGTCCACGTTGGCATACATGCTGCCCAGGTTGTTGTAGGCTTCGAAGAACTGCGCGTCGACGGCGATCGCCGTTTCATAGGCTTCGATCGCCTCCGCCTGGCGGTCCTGAAGGGCATAGATGTTTCCGATGTACAGATGAGCCTCCGCAAGCCCGGGATCCTCGGACAGGGCCTCTTCGAAGGCCTGCATCGCCTCCGCGTATGCGCCTTGTTCGTAGTAGGTCAGCCCCCTCACATGGACATAGGGCGGCGGCCGGCGTCCCTGTCTGCTGCCGGGAGACGGGGGTCCGCCCATCCTACCGAACCTGGCGCGGTACGCCTCGATGCTCCGGGTATTCGACCGGTCCACGGCGCTTACGGTACTGCCCTCCAGCGCGCTCTCGAGCCGCCGGTCCAACACGGGGTTGTCTGCCAGCAGCATGAACGCCTCGTCGTACCTGCCCGTCCTGGAATAGACCAGCGCCATATTGTACCTGGCCACGGCGTGCGTGGAGTCCTGTGCCAACGTCCGGTGGTACGACGCCTCGGCCTCCTCCAGCCGTCCCTGCCGGAAGTAAATGTTGCCGACCCCGGTCAGCAGCGCCACGTCATCGGGTGCGAAAACCAGCGCTTCCTCGTACGCGTCCAGCGCCTGGTCGTACGAACCGGACAGTTCGCTGGACCGGCCCAGGCCCATCAGGGCGTTCCGGAGCTGATAGCGGTTCTGCTCCGGCAGGCCACGGGCGATATCTACGGCCGCGCCATAGGCTCTCGCCGCCCCTTCGTGGTTCCCCTTGCGGGTGTAGATCGCGCCCAGGTTGAGCCGCCAGTTGATTTCGTCGGGCGTAAGAACGACGGCCTGCAGCGCTTCCCGCAGCGCCTCGTCGTATCTGCCCAGGTAGTAGTAGGCCACGCTCAGGTTTCCGAAGGCCTCGGAGTCCGTCAGGTCCAGGGCCAGCGCCCGGCGGTAGAAGGCGATGGCGCTTTCGTAGTCGCCTTCGTTCATCAATGCGAGACCGGATGCTTTCACGCTCGCGCCGTCGGCGTCGTCTGAAATGGTTACCGGCGCACCTGCGCAACCCGGTGATGCCCAATGGAGGCAGAATGCGGCCGTTCCGAAGCAGATGATCTTCCTGAAGGCACTCATTTCACGTTCCGTTTAAGTCTTCTTGCCCGGCGACGGAGACGGGGGGCGTACAACCGTAATATACGGCTTTCGAAGCCCTTCCTCTCCGTTTTTTTTCCACGTGCGCGGCGACGGGCCGGATCGGCGCGAAATTACTTTACTTCGGGGTCGTCCGGAAATACTTTTTCCAAGATTCCTCACCCGGTTAACGACCATTTCTTTCAGTCAAACGAAAACCGCTTGACACTACACAAATGTTTGGCATATTGGACAGGTATGCCAAAAAGACGTTCACATGCAATAACGAAGGGGAGATCGCGAATATGAACGATATCGATCCGGGAAGGGAGAAGGCGCTGAGCGGCGCCATTACGCAGATAGAGCGGCAGTTCGGCAAGGGTTCCATCATCAGGATGGGAGACGAGAACCCCCAGCTGTCCGTCGAGTCCATTCCAACGGGATCCCTGACCCTCGATCTGGCGTTGGGCATCGGCGGCGTGCCGCGCGGGCGCGTGGTGGAGATTTACGGTAACGAATCCTCCGGCAAGACCACGCTGGCCAAGCATATCGTGGCCGAGGCGCAGAAACTGGGCGGGATGGCCGCCTTCATCGACGCGGAACACGCGCTGGACATCCGATACGCGCGGGCCCTCGGCGTGGACATGGACAAGCTGCTCATCCATCAGCCGGATACGGGCGAGCAGGCCCTCGACGTGGCCGAGATCCTGGTCCGCAGCGGCGGTGTGGACGTGATCGTCATCGACTCGGTCGCCGCGCTGGTCCCGAGGGCCGAAATCGAAGGAGAAATGGGCGATTCCCATGTCGGCCTGCAGGCCCGCCTGATGTCGCAGGCGCTGCGCAAGCTGACCTCGGTGATCAACCGGTCCAGGACCTGCCTGATCTTCATCAACCAGATCCGCCAGAAAATCGGGGTAATGTACGGCAATCCGGAAACGACGACCGGGGGGCTGGCCCTGAAGTTCTATTCCTCGGTCCGGATCGAGGTGCGCAGGATCGGGAACATCAAGGGAGACGACGCCTCGGCGGGCATCCAGGTACGGGGTACCGTAAAGAAGAACAAGCTCGCGGCGCCCTTTCGCGAAGCGCAGTTCGATATCATCTACGGGGAAGGGATCTCCAAAGAAAGCGACCTGATCGAACTCGGGGTCAATAACGGCATCATCGACAAGAGCGGGACCTGGTTTTCCTATAATGACGAAAGGCTCGGGCAGGGCCGCGAGAACGTGCGGCAGCTGCTCAGGGAACAGCGGGATCTCGCCGGTGAGATCGAGGAGAAAGTCCGCGCGGTGTTCGCGCCTGCGGGCCAGGACGAATCCGCCGAGAACAACGGTGTCGCCGGGAAACCGGCCGCCCGTCCCGAACCCTCGGCGAAACGGCGCTGACCTTTGGCCAGAGGGCCGCGCCGGATGGGGTTGCGCCGGATGGGGTTGCGCCCGTCCGGCGCGCGCACTATGCGAAACCGTCAGGCTGCCGGCCTTCCCGGAGCCTGGCCGCGGCTTCGATCAGGCGCCGATAGGCCCTGGGGAAGGCGAAACGGCCGAGGTCTTCGAATGGGACCCATCGGCATACGTTGCCGTCGCGATGACAGGCTACTCCTTCAACGTATGAACAGCTGTAGCCCTGAAGCGTCATCTCGAAATGGGTAAAGGCATGTCGCAGGGTGGCAACGGCATGATCGACGCGGACATCGATCCCCAGTGTGTTTTTCATTTCTTCTGACAGAAACGTTTCCCTTTCGACCTGCTTAACGACGGTCCCGCCCGGGAACTCCCACAGTCCACCCAACAGGCCGTCCGTCGGTCGCCGGACGATCAGTACCTCGTCGTCCCGCTGTACGATGGCTGCGGCGACATGAAGATGAGGCCGTTGCGCGCGCGGCCGTTTGCGCGGCAGCACCGAAGGGTCCGGCAGCGTTTTTCGGGCTTCGCAAAACGGGTTCACGGGACATGCGCCGCAACGGGGCTGGCGCGGCGTGCAGATCGTGGCGCCCAGTTCCATCATGGCCTGGTTGAAGTCTCCGGCCCGGCCCCTGGCGAGAAGTCGCCCGGCGAGGCCATCGATTTTCTTTCTGGCCGCCGACGTAGCCGGGTTACCGGTCAGGTGGAACAGGCGGCTCAATACGCGGACGACATTGCCGTCGACTACCGGACAATCCCTCCCGAAGGCAATGCTTGATATGGCGGCAGCGGTGTAAGGTCCGATGCCCGCCAGGTCAGAGATCCTCGCGGGATCTTCGGGTATCCGCCCGCCGTATTCGACGACGACCCGGCGGGCGGCGCGATGCAGGTTCCTCGCCCTGGCGTAGTACCCCATGCCTTCCCAGGCCTTCAGGACATCCTCGAGCGGGGCCTTGCCGAGGTGCTCGACCGTGGGGAAACGATCCATGAACCGTTCGTAGTAGGGCAGGGCCTGGTCCACTCGTGTCTGCTGAAGCATGATTTCCGAGACCCAGACCGCGTAGGGGTCGCGGGTCCTCCGCCACGGCAAATCCCGCTGGTGCTCACCGTACCAGTCGAGCAGGGCGCGGCGGAACGTGTCGATCTGTATGGCGCCCAGGTGGTTTTCCGCGTTCTCGTCCATGGTCAGGCCGCTTTCAGTGCCGGCGGGAATGGCCGGGCAGGCTGTATTCTCCGTGGGTGATCCGGGTTCGGTTGAAGGACTCCGTATCTCGGGAATCGAACCGGTCCGGCGAGAAATCCCCGATATCGATTTCGGGCCGTCCGTCCGCGACGCATCCCGCCAGTAAAACGCCGGCCGCCGGGTTGTAGGCGAAGCCACCGGAATGAAAGGCAACCCCCACGTACAGCCCCGGAAAGCGCTCGACGGGTCCGAGTACCGGTTCGCCGTCGCCGGAAAAGGACAGCAGTCCCGCCTTCTCGATTTCCCAGCCGGTATAACGGGCCCGGTCTGCATGGTCCACATGGTCCGCATGGTCTGCCCGGCCAGCCCGGCCAGCCCGGCCAGCCAGGGGAACGAGTGGGAGCAGGTTTTCCCGCGCGACCTCGCCGAGCCCGGGCGGCGGGGTAATCGTCGACATCTGGAACGTGCGGTCGGGCACGCGAAACTCCGGCGCGTCGGGGTTCTCGATGCCCGCCAGCAAACGCTGGCCGTAATGCGGACGGACGTATCCCCCGTAGGGATTGGCATTGACGGCCGGGATCCGGACCGGGGTGGGCAGCGGCGCCGTGACGTAACGCTGGTGCACGAAGGACTTCAATGGTAATTGCAATCCGATGGATTCCAGTACCTTAAGGGTCCATACGTGAACGGTGCTCACCACGGCATCGGCTTCGATACGCTTTCCACCCGCGACGACGCCCGCCATGCGGCCCGCATCCACTATGAAGTCGGAGACCATGCAGCCTTCCCTGATCTCCACGCCCAGGGCGCGGCATCCGTCCGCCAGTGCCGGGAGGTAGTGTTCCGGTTCGCTGTAACCGCCCAGGGGATCGAAGAGTCCGACCGGCTCACCGGTCAGCGCCAGGTCCGGCCAGGCCGCGGCCATCCCGGTCCGGTCCATGACGGTGTATTCAACGCCCAGGCGGTCGTACAGGGGAAGCAGCCGTTCACGCTCCGGCCAGCTCGCCGCGTCGAACAGGTTCAGGCAACCCACGTCCTGGAACCGGTAACCATCCAGCTCCCCGGACAGTTCCCTGAACCGGGCCAGGCTGATCCTGCGGGCCAGGACGCCGGTCTCCGACCACAGCAGTCCGGTGATGATCCCGGCGGCCCGGCTGCTGGCGCCGTCCCCCACGCGTCCCTTCTCGACGACCGTGATGTTCCCGTACGACTTGCGGGCGAGATGGTAAGCGGTGCTGAGGCCGGTCACCCCCGCGCCGACGATGACGGCGCGTCTCGGCATGGCTCAGTCCTCCAGTGCTGATCTGATGCTCTGCTCGGATATGGAAAAATGGGAAGCATGCCAGGCCACCTTCCCGTCACGGAGCAGCAAAAGCTGCGGCGACTCGTGCCTGACCCCAAGGCGGGATTCGATCTCGTTGGAGAGGTCCCGGTTCTCGATAACCATGACCTGGGTGAACAGCGGCGTGGACGCGTCCCCGTCCGGGAAACCGTCGGCGAAATCGTGGTAATGATCGGCGGCCCGGGCGCTCACCGGGCACACTGTACTGTGCTTGTAAACGAAGACCGGACGTTCGGCCGACGAGGCGATGGCCTCGTCCAGCGCCGCAAGTTCGGTCAGGCGCACGACGCGGTCTGACATGGAAGACCTCCTTTCTTTTTCATTGGGACTTGCCGGCATACCCGAGTTCGATTTCGATGTAACGACCCCTGTTTCTGCAACTTGACCGGATCAGGTCACTTCCTCGTTCAGGCCACTTCCTCGATCAGGTCACTTCCTTGATCAGGTCACTTCCTCTACGGTCGCGGCCGCCTTGCGCGCGCGGGTAGCGGCCCTTCGGAAATCGCGGTCCCGCGGCAGCATCAGGGCCAGCGCCACGGCGGCCAGCGGGATCAATGCAAGCACTTCCAGCGTCTGCACCACGCCGATCCGGTCCGCAATGCCGCCGAAGACGATCAGCGCGCCACCGGCCGCGCCCCAACTGAAGCCCATGGGAAAGCTGGACGCCGTTCCCGCGCTGTCCGGGACGAGCTCCTGGGCCATGGCGACGGACACGGAATTGGACGCCATGTTCATGAATCCGCCCAGGAACAGCCAGACGGAAAGCATCGGACCGGTGTCGTAGAGCGAAGCGAACAGGAAGGGCGTGGAAAACAGGATCGTGGACCAGATCACGCGGCTCCGCCCCAACCTGTCCGAAAGCCAGCCGCCGACGAATCCGCCGATCACCGCGCCGCCCTGGAAGACGAAGAGCAGGTCGCCACCCTGTTGCAGCGAAAGGCCCCGGTCCTTGAGCAGCAATACGAAAAAGGTGGCGAAACCGACTCCGGAGATGGTCCGGATGATACCTACTACCGTGAGGTTGACCATGGGCCACAGGTTGGGCCGGAATGACGCGCCTACATCGGCCAGGCGGGTGACTCGCCGGTCCTCGTTCCGGATGGGGATGACCCGGGCCATGGCCAGTACGGCGATCACCGTGGGAACGGCGAGCCAGACCAGGCTTTCCATGCCGAAGCGCTCCACGATGCGGGGCACGACAAAGGGGCTTGCCGCCAGTCCGGCCGTTCCGCCGACGATGAAAAGCGACACGCCGTATCCGCGTCTCGAACCGCTGACGTCGCCGGCCATGGACACGCTCTGCGGGTGGAAGCTGGCGGTGCCGAATCCACCAAGTATGATGAACAGCAGCAGCACGAAAAAGGAGGGCGCCAGTCCCACGGCGGACATGAAGACGGCGCAGAATACCGGACCGAGGATGATGAAATAGCGTTTCTCCATCCGGTCCCCCAGGATGCCCATCAGGGGCTGGACCAGGGAGGAGGTCATGGCCGGCAGGCCGGCGAGCAGGCCGGCCTGCGTGAGGGAGAGCTGAAGCCGCGTAACGAGCGCGGGAAGAATCGGCGTCAGCAGGGAGGAAAAGAGGTCCACCAGAAAGTGAACGACGGTGAGCAGGGCGAGTTTGGCGCGCTGCATGTCGGACTTCATGGATTGAGCCTTCCATGGAGCAGGTACAGGCGCTTCAGTTCCTCGATAGGATCGGCATGGTCGTCGACCCGCAGGTCCACGAGGAAGTCGGAGGTGCCGCCGCAGCCCCCGCCTTCCCTCGCCACGAGCAGGGCGGCGGACTGCATGCCCCGCCGGTCCCCGCCGGCTTCCTGGCCGGCCGTGAGCGCGGCGAGCAGTTTCCCCGCGAAATCCTCCGCGCCGGGGGCCTCGAAGGTTTCCGCCATGGCGGCGACCACCTCTTCGCCCGCGAGGATATTGCCCAGGCAGACGTGGCCCGGACCGGTTACGTGCCCCGCCCACTCCTGGCATTCCGTCCCCGTGAATGCCGCCGCCGTGCCGTCGAGATCCACCACGCCGACCTGGCGGAACTGCCGGCTATCATCGGATTCGATCAGGCGTTCGAGGGTGTCGATCGCGCCGACGTCCTGTTCGAGCAAGTCGAGCCCGATGGGGCCGAAGGACGCGTTGGCCCAGGCCTGCGTGGCGATGGCGCCGGCGTTGAACCGCGCCCAGGGAACCACGGATCCCACGGCGAGATACCTGGACTGGGTCGCAACGCCGAGATCCCCCGTTTCGGGGTCCAGTGCGGCGATGGAAAATGTGGAGAAACAGGGCGCTTGATTCAACGATACATACTCCGGGCGGGGTTCAACGATGCATACTCCGTCAGTCGCCCAGGGCCTTTCTGATCAGTTCGATCGGGTGGAAGGCCGTCCTGCCTGTGCCGTCGGCAATCTGGTGCCTGCAGGAGGTCCCCGTCGCGGCGAATACCGTCCCCTTCTCGGCGGTGCGGATCGCGGGGAAGAGCCGGTCTTCGCCGATTTTCATGGACAGGTCGTAGTGCTCCTTTTCGTAGCCGAAGCTGCCGGCCATCCCGCAGCACCCGGTGTTCAGCGTCGTGACTTCGTACCCGGGCACCAGTTCCAGGGCGGCCACGGTCGAACCCGTTCCGGCGATGGCCTTCTGCTGGCAGTGTCCGTGCAGGCTGATCGCACGGTCGGCGGGCTTGAAGGGAAGCGACAGGCGTCCGACCACGTGTTCCCGGGCCAGGAACTCGTCGATCATGTACATGCCGTCGGCGACCCGTTCGGCCCTCGGGTCGTCCACGAGGTCGCGGTAGTCGTCGCGGAACGTCATGACGCAGCTGGGTTCGCAACCCACGATAGCCCAACCGCGGTCCACGTACCGTTCGAGCTGCGCGATATTGTATTCGGCGGCCGCCCTGGCCTGGCGCAGCATGCCCTTCGAGATCAGGGGCCTGCCGCAGCAGGCGCGGGGCTCGGCCAGCACCACGCGGTATCCGGCGCTTTCGAGTACCTCCACGGCGGCGATACCGATATGGGGCTCGCTGTAGTTGACGAAGGTGTCCGGGAAGAAGACGACGGTTTGTCGATCACGGTCCCCGGTGGGGCCGGAACCACGCTGGTAGAACCACTGTTCGAACGATACCTCGGCGAACTCCGGAAGGGACCGCCTGCTGTCCACGCCGATCGTCCGTTCCAGGAACCGCTTGTGCCAGGGATGGTTCACGATTCTGTTGCTCAGCGGCGCGAAGGCGGTGCCGAGCCGGTTGAGCGTTTCGATGCGGCCGAACAGGCGGTTGCGCAGGGGCAGTCCGTGTTTCTCATAGTAGTGGGCGAGGAATTCGTACTTCATCTTGGCCATGTCGACGTTGGAGGGACACTCGCCCTTGCAGCCCTTGCACTCCAGGCAGAGGTCGAGGGCGTCGTAGACCCGCCGGCTTGTGAACCCCTCGCCGTCCAGCTTGCCCGACAGGGCGGAGCGGAGCACGTTCGCGCGGCCCCGGGTGCTGTGCTCTTCGTCGAGCGTGGCGATATAGGAGGGACACATGGTGCCCACCAGCTTCTTGCGGCAGGCGCCGACCCCGTTGCAGAGCTCGATGGACCGCGAGAACCCTCCGTCGCCCGAGAAATCGAAATACGTATTGATCTCCTCCGCCTGGTAGGCCGGGCCGAATCGCAGGTTGTCGGTCATCTTCTGGTTCGCGATGATCTTGCCCGGATTCATGATGCCGTTCGGGTCGAACACGGCCTTGACCGCCTTGAAGGCCTCGTACAACCGCGGACCGAAAACCTTTTCGTTCCACTCGCTCCTCACCAGCCCGTCGCCGTGCTCGGAACTGACCGCGCCGCCATAGGCCAGGACCAGGTCGCGGATTTCTTCGGCGATGGCCCGCATGCGCGCGATGCCCTCGGATTCCTTGAGATTGATGAGCGGTCGGATGTGGATCGTGCCCACGCTGGCGTGAGCGTAGTAGGACGCCACCGTGCCGTGCTTGTGCACGATTGCTCGAAAGTCTCGGATGTAGTCCGGAAGCTTCTCCGGCGAGACCGCCGTGTCCTCTACGAAAGTCGCCGGCTTGGTATCCCCCTTCATGCCCATCAGCAACCCCAGCCCGGCCTTCCGGATGGCCCACGCGTTTGACTGGGCGGCGGGCGTCGTGGCCCGGACGCAGGCATAGCCCAGGTCCTTCTCCCGAAGCAGGGATTCGAGCGCGTCCAGGCGGTCCGAGACCTCGCCGTCTGAGTCCCCGTAGTATTCGACCATGAGGATGGCTTCCGGGTCGCCTTCGATGAAGTCGCGCTGATGGGCGGCCGCAGGGGATTCCTTGGCCAGGTCGAGAATGACCTTGTCGGTGAGTTCCACGGCGGAGGGACCGGTCTTCAGGATCTCGACCGTCGCATCCATGGATTCGATCAGGTCCGAGAAATGACAGATGCCGAGGGCCTTGTGAGCAGGCAGGGGCACCAGGTTGACGCGCGCCTCGGTCACGGCGGCCAGGGTGCCCTCGGACCCGACGATCATCTTGCAGGCGTCGAAGGGACCGTCACCGGTGAATTCGTCCAGGTTGTACCCGCCTACGCGCCGCATGATCTTGGGATATCGGGCCGCGATCTCGTCCCGGTTCTCGTGGGCGATGCGGCGGATTTCCCGGTAGATCCGGCCCTCCAGGCCGCCGAGTGCGGCATTTTCGCCGTATTCGCGGTCGCCGACCGGCTTGAAGACCGTCCGGGTACCGTCGCTCAGCACCACATCGAGTTCGAGGACGTGGTCGATCGTCTTGCCGTATATGATGGAATGGGAACCGCAGGAGTTGTTGCCGATCATCCCGCCGACGTTCGCCCGGTTGCTCGGAGAGACGTCCGGCGCGAAAAGCAGTCCCTTCGGATTAAGGTGGGCGTTGAGTTCGTCGAGTACCACGCCGGGCTGGATCCTGGCCCACCGCTCCTCGACGTTGACCTCGAGGATCCGATTCATATGCCGGGAGAAATCGACCTGGATGCTGCGCCCCACCGCCTGGCCGCCCAGGCTGGTGCCGCCGCCGCGGGGCGTGACGGGAATGCCCCGTTCGTAGGCGAACCGGAGGATGCGGGAGACCTGGTCCGCATGAGCCGGGTACGCGACCCCCAGCGGCTGGATTTCGTAGATGCTGGCGTCCGTGCTGTACAGGACCCTGGCCGTTTCGTCGAATCGGAACGCGCAACCCGTTTCCTTCGCGATCTGTTCCTGCCAGGATGTGTCCATGTACCTTGCCTTTACGACGTTCCGGGTCGATTCCGGGTCAGGTCCGCTGCCGGAGAAGCGAACGGATCATGTGGTTAACGTGACTACGTCCCGTCGGGCGACGTCCTTGACCTCCGTGAAGGAGGCCAGAGCCATCAGCTCATTGGTCTCGGGCGACAACCGGGCTTTTAGCGTGTCCGTCGTCCACGGTCCTCCGCCGCTGTACTGCGGCGCGTACCGCAGCACGAGCACGATGCGCTTCCGGTCGGTCGGCTTCCACCGGAGGGTGCCGTGCGTGAGTAACTCGGATATGACCACCGCGTCGCCCGCTCTGGGGGTTACGTTTACCGTGCCGGGCGGCGCGTCGTCTTCCAGGTCGCCCCCTTCGAAGACCGAATCGGGGCGGTCGAAATTGCACTTGTGGGACCCGGGCACGACCACGAGCCCGCCGTCGCCCGGATTTACGTCGGTGAGATAGGTGAACACGACGAAATCATCGCAGTATATTCGGCCATCCCGGCATTCGTAGCGCGTGCTCTGCCAACCGTAGGCCTCGCGCGCACAGTGGAGCGAACCCGCATCGACCACGCCTCCGGGCTGGTTTACGAGCATGGATCCCCGTACGAAACGAGGTTTGCCCGACGTGAATTCCATTATAATGGGCCAGTAACTCGGTTGGAAGACCAGCCGCTCCAGCGACTTGTCGAAAGCGAATCCGTTGTCGTAAATGCGGCCGTCCCTGCTTCCGAAATCCGGCGGGAGGTCTCCGGCGGGCGTCTGTATATACCGCTCCGCGGCGTCACGTGCTTCGGCGAGCGCAGTTTCCCCGAGGGCGCCTTCCAGGTGCAGAAAGCCGGTCAGATCGAACAGGTACCTCTGCGCTTCGGTCATCATGTTAATTACCAGCCTTTGGCATCCTTAACCGACGAGTAACAGGCGCAAGTCCATGACGTTGGTATGAGTAGGACCGGTCATGACGAGGTCACCCAGCGGTTCGAAAAAATGATAGGCGTCGTTGCGGTTCATGCAGGCGTCGGCGTCCAGTCCCATTTCGGTGGCCCGGGACAGCGTATATCCGTCCGCCACCGCGCCCGCGGCGTCGGTAGGACCGTCCGTTCCGTCCGTTCCGGCGCTGAACACGACGGTTCGTTCCAGTCCCGCGATGCCGGCAACGGTGGCCAGTACGAATTCCTGGTTCCGACCGCCCTTTCCGTCGCCCTTCAGCGTGACCGTGGTCTCACCGCCGGAAATCACGCATGCCGGGGGCCGCACCGGATCGCCGTACCGTTCGATCTCCCTGGCCATGGCGGCGTAGACACGGGCGACCTCGCGGGTCTCTCCGTCGATCGAACTGGACAGCACGAGCGGGTTGTAGCCTCTCTTCTGTGCTTCGGTCCGGGCGGAGTCGAGTGCCTGCCGGTTGTTGGCGACCATGACCGTCTGCGTACGACAGAAGACCGGATCACCGGGACCCGGCGTTTCCGGTGCTGTACCCTTCTCCCCCGCTTCCAGGTGGCGCGTCACCGTTGCGGGCAGTCTATCGCGCAAACCGTACTTTTCTAGAATCGAATGGCAATCGGCATAGGTGCTTTCATCCGGCACAGTCGGCCCCGACGCGATGATGTCGAGCGGGTCCCCGATGACGTCCGAAAGGACCAGGCTTACCAGCCGTGCAGGCGCGGCCAGCCTGGCCATCTGTCCACCCTTCACCCGCGAGATATGCTTGCGGATCGTGTTGGTCTCGTTGATCGTAGCGCCGCACTGCAACAGTAATTCCGTAACCGCCTGTTTCTCCTGCAGCGTTACGCCTTCTGCAGGCAACGGCAGGAGCGCGGATCCCCCGCCCGAAAGCAGGCAGAACACCAGGTCGTCTTCGTCGAGGGGCGCCAGAAGCTCAACGATTTTTTGCGTACCATCCACGCCCGTTGCATCGGGAATGGGATGGCCCGCTTCGAGCACCTCCACGCGCCGCAACGGCGTCGAATGGCCGTACTTGACGTTGACTATGCCTCCGGTGAGCCGGTCGCCGAGTGCCGATTCCATGGCGCCGGCCATCACGGAACCCGCTTTACCTGCGCCGACGACGTAGACGTTTTCGAACCGGTCCAGGTTCAAGCCCTGGCCGTCGGTATTCAGCCGATTCCCATCACGTACGACATGGCGATGGATAGCCGCCGCCGGATCTACGGCTCGCAGCGCCGCATCGAATATGCACCTTGCGTCATTGCGACGGGCTGCAGTGGACATGGCCTGTAGTCGTGGTAAGCGCCGCGGGTTTCGGATCAAGCAAAACGGGCGCACCGCCTACCGGCCGGCACGCCCATTCGACAAGCCTGCTGTTCAATAGTCCTAAGAGGTGTCCAGTTCCTTTTTCGGCGGTGGCTTTCGTGGGGGCGGTTCCTTTTCGTCGAAGTCTATGGCCCGCTGGATTTCGGTATTCGCATTGTTTACGACCCGCTTGAACTCCCGCACGCCCTTGCCCAGTCCCCTCGCCAGGGCCGGAATCCGGTCCGCGCCGAACAGAAGCAGGACGATCAGGAAGATCACCATCAGTTCCTGCATGCCAATATCACCGATCATGCCGCTTATGCTCCCGGTGTGAGAGAAAGTCTGTCTGCTCGCCCGATCATACCGCGTTGCGCGCCGAGTTGTGCGGCCGCCGAAAGTAAGGCCTGATGCGGAAAATGTACAGGACGGGTCTAAACCGGGCAAGCGATTTATGCGGAAGTGTCGCGCGCCAGATTCTCGCCGGCCTGTCTCCCAGACCTCCCTTGACGTCCGGCTCCGCACGGATCAGTTTACATGGAACCGGATCGTGGAAAGGTTAAGCGGATCGTGGAACGGTTACGCGGATCGTGGACGTGCACCTCGGAGGAACCCGATGGACAGGCCGATCGTCAATCCGGGCAGGCTCTACTGGACGGGACAGCACTGGATCAACTATCTGCGTCCCCAGAACGCCGGGGCGAACAGCGCGATGGTCAGCATCTGGCATACGCACTACAGTTCGGCCGGTGAAGGGACGGTGGCCTATGTGCTGATCGAGAACGGATCGCCGTACCGCAGGATCTGTACCGACAACCCGGACCTGGCCGCGTTTATTCGAACCTGGATGAGCGGCCGGGGCGGCATGTACGACATGGAACTGGAGGTGGTGCCGGCTGCTTTCACGCGCAGCGGCAACGTGCTCGAAGCGCCTGCGTGGACAATCGAAACAGCGGATAACCTGGTCGTCGCCCGATGGGGCGGCCTTGAGTCTCCCGAACTGCTCGAAGCGCCTGGTCCGGGTCTCAGGGAAGGATGGGACGTCTTCTCCTGCCTGTTCTTTGCCCGGTCCGCCCAGATCATGTTCAACGGTCACCTGATACCAGGCGAACCCTATACGGTCGATATCTGGCAACCCGGTCTCGGCGGAGCACGCAGCTCCTGCGTGTTCGCACTGTCCGAGACCTTCATTCAAGTGGCCCGGCCGGCCGAAACGACTGGCCGGGCCGACTAGTCCGTGCGGTCCGCCTGGCCCGCCCGGTCCGCCTGGCCCGTGCGGTCAGTCCAGCCTGGTCGGCCCGGACGGAGGAACGCCCGTCCCGCGAAGGCGGCGATAATCAGCATCAGCGCCAGGAGTCCCATCACCCCGTACAGGGCGCCGTCCGGCGTCGTGGCCAGCACATCGAATTCCCACAGGACAGCGCCTCGTTCCACCAGCCAGTGCCAGGCCGTGTGGCCCGCGAGCACCGAGAGGATGACCGCGCCGATCCGCCTGGGCTGTCCGGGTTGCTCTCCGGGAAGATACCTGAAGAGCAACCGCAGTACCGGGACACAGATCAGGATCACGAGCAGCTGACCGATCTCGACCCCCACGTTGAAAGCCAGAAGCGAGACCGCAAGGTGGTCTCCGCCGAAAGGCAGCATGTCCCGCAGCGCGTAGGCGAAACCGAACCCGTGCACGAGTCCGAACCCGAATACGGCCATCCAGCGCCGGCGCAGTCCGGGCGACACGATGTTCTCCAGCGCCATGTAGACGATGGAGGCGGCGATCACCGTTTCCACGAGCGGGACGAACCAGAGGGCGGCGGGCGTCAGGCCCAGGGTGGCGGAAACCAGTGTGATGGAGTGCGCGACGGTAAAGGCGGTAACGAGGATCACGAGTACGCGCAGGCGTTGAAAGGGGATGACCAGGCACAGCAGGAACAGGAGATGGTCCATGCCGTCGAGGATGTGGGTGAACCCAAGCTGCACGAAACGAAACGCGGCCTGGTGCCAGCGGGGATCGAGTACGATACGGCCTGGATTCCCGGTATACTGGTAGAGACGTTCGCCGCCTGAAGCCGGGAGGAAGCGGAGTACCGTCGAGACCCGCATCCCCAGCCTTTCCAGCCCGGGCAGGATGGAGAACTCCGAACGATCGGACGTGATCCGGTACTCGAACAACACGTCCAGCATCACCTGCTGCCAGTAGATCTGCATATCGACCGGAAGCGGAGGACCCCTGGTGGATGCCAGTGCGGTATCGTACGCGTTGAAGGAACGATCGGAAGGCAGGGAGGCCCTGACGGCCGCCAGTTCGGGCACGGCCAGGCGCCTGCCGTCTTCATGGATCGACACCTCCTGCCCGAGCCACAGCATGGCGGCTTCCCTCAGGGACTCGTCGGCCCGGGTCAGGTCGAGATAGCCGGGGCCGTTCAGGGGAAAGGTAACGTCGAGCATGGCCTCGAGGGGCACCCGCACGAGCATCCTGAGGCGCTGGCCTTCCGGCTTGATGAATGCGCGAACCGTGATGTCGGAGGGGATGTCGTGGCCGAACGCGCCGGTTGACGGCAAGGCTGCCGTGAGTCCGGCAATGGCCAGGGAAAGCAGGACACGGACGGCAACCCGGCAGGTCGCCGTCCGTCGTCCCGTAAGAAGAGAGACCCGGTCTGCCGTGCCTACCGGGAGGCAGAGGGCCATATCACGCCCTGGTCCTGCTGCTCGACCGGGCCCTCACCCATGTAGGTGAACTTCTGCACGCGCTTGCCTTCGTAGGTCTCCGTGGTGTAGATATTGCCCTGCGAATCGGTCGCGATGCTGTGGGTGCCGAAGAACTGGCCCGGCTGACGGCCACCGTCTCCGAAAGTGGTCAGCACTTCCATGGTTTCCCGCAACAGCACGTACACCTTCATGTTCTGGCCGTCCGCCACGTACAGGTATTTCTGGTCCGGATCCTTCGAAAAGGCGACGTCCCAGGTCGAACCTGCGCCCAGCGTATTGCCGGAGAGGACTTTCTCCATCACGAAGGTCCCATCCGTCCGGAATACCTGGATACGGTTGTTGGGACGGTCGCAGACGTAAACGTGACCGTCGTTCGAGGGATCGGCCGCATGGACGGGATTGCGGAACTGCTGGGCCGGCGGCGCTTCCGGATCGTATCGGCCAATATTGGCGTCATCGGGTTCGTTGCCGTAAGCGCCCCAGTACCGCTTCAGGGCCCCGGTCTCGATATCGAGCACCGCGACGCGCTTGTTCAGGTAGCCGTCGGCCACATAGGCCTCGTTCGAGGAGGCGTCGAAGGAAATCTTGGCCACTCGCCCGAAATTCTCGGGATCCATGCTGTTGCCGGACCATGCAGGATCGGCTTCGTCGAAGGAATCGGCCCTTCGCGCGCCCGGACTACCGAACTGCTTCAGGAAGGTGCCGTCCTGGGAGAAAACCAGGATGTGGGCATCGTCGCCCCCGTTGCCGCCGATCCAGAGATTACCCATCGGGTCGACGGTGATGCCGTGATTCGAACCCGGCCAGTCGTAACCTTCTCCCGGGCCGCCCCAGTGGTTCAACAGATCGCCCTCGGGACTGAATTGGAGTACCGGCGGGGCGGGAATGCAGCATTCGGCCACGGGCGGGTCCTGCGCGGCGCCCAGTTCCGTGCTCGGGTTGCCGTTTCCGCGGTGAATGATCCAGATGTTGTCGTTGGCGTCGACGGTCACGCCGATGGCGGAACCCAGGATCCAGTGGTTGGGCAGCGGCTTGGGCCACAGGGGGTCCACCTCGAACATCGGCGCCATCACGGCATCGGCGTCAGCGGTCTGCTCGGCCACTTCCATGTCTGCACACGCAACCGCCAGGAACGCTATCCCCGCCGCGGTCACGGCGGCCGTGGCCAAGGGTAAAAAGGACTTACGAATCATGATTCCTCCCGGGTTTCTCCTGCGCTCGTCCCGCATCCAGCCGGCACACGCCCTACGCCGGTCATTCGCTTGAAGTCCGGCCACATGGCCGACGCGATACGACGGGCTGTCCGGTTTGGCGGCAGTCTGCCTGCAGGCGAAGATGGAAAGTACGTACTTTTCACGGTCTGCATAGGGATCGGTATAGGGCGAAGTTACCCCGTGCCCCAAGGGCGGTCAAGAAATTAATCGCCAAATTCGATCGTGGGACCGGTCATTTATACATCGACAAACACACGGCGGGATTCTATAATCTAAATGATTCTGAAAATGCAACCCACCGGAACCGGAAACCATGCACGTCAAAGCGCCCTGGGACATGACGGTCAACCGCAGGATACTCGAAATGGAGTATGCCGTGCGGGGACCGATACCCCGACGGGCAGCCGAATTGAAGCAACGGGGAAGACGTATCATCCCGTGTAATCTCGGCAACCCCCAGGCGCTGGGTCAGCAACCCATATCATTCTACCGGGAGGTGCTGAGTCTGGTCGAATATCCCGTTCGCATCGGGCGCGAACGGAGACTCAAAGCGTGGTTCAACGGGGGCGCCCTGGGTGGACCGGGCGCCCACGGCGGACCGGGCGCCCACGGCGGACCGGGTGCCCACGGCGGACCGGGTGTCCACGGCGGACCGGGCGGTCGGGGCGGACTGGAGCAGGAAGACTTCCACTCCGACTTCGTGCTCGACCTCAGCGAACGCTATCTGTCGCAGATGGAGACCGGCATGGGCGCCTACTCGGACAGCAGCGGACCGCGGTTCATCCGGGAGGCCGTGGCGGATTTCATAGACCGCAGGGACGGTGCGGACACCGGTGCCGTTCCCCGTTCCGACCCGGACCAGGTTTTCATCACCAACGGCGCCAGCGAAGCCGTGCGGTACGTCATCGACCTGTTGATCGACGACGAGTCGGACGGCATCATGATCCCCATTCCCCAGTATCCGCTGTACTCCGCGGCCATCAAGCGTTGCGGCGGCGTGCAGGTCGACTATTTTCTCGATGAGGAGTCGGGCTGGGCCTTGGACCGGGACCTGCTGGAATCTTCCCTGGAAGAAGCACGGAGGCGCGGGGTGGCCGTCAAGGCTATCGTGGTCATCAACCCGGGGAACCCGACCGGCGCGGTACTGGCCGAAGAGACCGTAAGGGATGTGGTCGCGTTTGCCGGCGACAACGGCCTGGCCATCATTGCCGACGAGGTCTACCAGGAAAACGTCTACGGCGCGGACGCGAGGTTCGTATCCTTCGCCCGGGTGCTGGGACGAAGAGATGTTCCGCTGTTCAGCGTGCACAGCACTTCGAAGGGGTTCTACGGCGAGTGCGGCCACCGGGGCGGTTATCTCGAGATCAGGAACGCTCCGCGCATTCGGAACACCGGACTGTCGTTTACCGATCTCGTGCTCAAGCAGGCGTCGGTGAATATCTGTTCGAACACGGTCGGCCAGCTGATGATGTACCTGCTCGTCAATCCGCCGCCCGAGAACGCCGAGCCCTACCGCCGCTTCACGAATGAACGCAGGACGATCCTCGAAGATCTCCACGAAAAGGCGGTCATGATTCGATCGGGATTCGATCAGATGGAAGGGGTCTCCTGTTTCGGGCGAACCGGGGCCATGTACCTCTTCCCCAGGCTGGACCGGCTGCCGGAAGGGACGAACGACTTCGATTACTGCATGGCACTCCTGGAGCGGACCGGGCTGGTCACGGTCAACGGCGAGGGATTCGGCCAGCAACCGGGCACCAGCCATCTGAGGATCGCGTTCCTGCCGCCCAGGGAGGTCATCGAGGAAGTCCTTCCGAAGTGGATCGCGTTCCACAACACCTATGTGAACTGACGGGGCGGGCTGCATGCTATCGGATAGGGAGAAGTGGCTTTTCGATCTGCACGGTTATCTCGTCCTTCGCCAGGTCGTCACGCCCGCGGACCTGGATCACATGATCGCGCGGTGCGACGAATGGCACGGGATGGAAGAGGAGGAACTGCCGCCGCCGCTCTGTTCCTATGAGGATCCGGGGAAAAACCCGACGATCGCACGGGCCATTCTCCACGCCGAGTACGCCGACCCGGTATTCGACCGGCTCATATTGAACCTGCCGGTCATGCGCCTCGTGCTCGCCCTGACGAGGGATCGGCCGCAGCACCTGCTGTCGGCCCTCACGGTGAACAGGCCGGACAGCGACGAGATTACGCTGCACAACGGCGCCTTCGGGGCGTGGAGGAATCCCGCCAACGACTACCAGGCCGCGGACGGCGAAGTGTTCGCCACCTTCATCAACGCGGCCATTTCCCTGGTGGACGTGCCCGAAGGGGCCGGTTTCGTGTGCATTCCCGGCAGCCACAAGACCTGTTTCGAACGGCCGGAACACATCGACATCCGCTCCGGTCCGCCGACGGTCGTCAACGTGCCCGTCAACGCGGGGGACGCCGTCGTCTTTACCGAAGCGCTCTGCCACGGCGCGTTGCCCTGGCCCTTGCGCGACCCGCCGCGGCGCACCATGTTTCAGAGATACTGCACCTCCTACGCGTCCTGGACGCCCGGTGCGGGGCCCATTGAGGAATACCGGCACCTGCTGTCGGAAGGCGTCTGCGAAATGAAACGCCAGGGCGGATTCCAGGGACCGAAAGACATCGTCGAACGCCTGCTGGACGAAATGACCGCCTGGGAGGCGGATGGTCGGCCGGCGGGAAGGGAAAGCCGGCTGCAACAGAACACAGGGAGTCCCGCATGAAGATCACCGACCTGAAATGTGCCGTAATCGGCCAGAACCCCGTGGTACGGATCACGACGGACGAGGGGATCCACGGGCTGGGGCAAATCGAGAACTCCAAGCCCTACATGAAGCCCCACGTCCTGTTCTACCGGAACTACATCATCGGCCAGGATCCCACGGACGTGAACCGCGTCGTCGCGAGCATAAGGCGCCTGGGCAGCTTCAAGCCCTGGGGCAGCGCGGTAAGCGCCATCGAGATGGCCCTGTGGGATATCGCGGGCAAGGCGGCCGGACTGCCGGTGTACAAACTGCTCGGGGGCAAGATGCGGGACCGGGTGCGCGTGTACAACGGCGCCGTGCGGTTCCCCATGAAGGGCGCCACCGTGGAGGACTACGCCGAGGACATGGCCCGGATGAAGGCGGCGCCCGAGGGGTTCACCATCATCAAGCAGGGCATCAGCTTCCACAGCCAGATGCCGGCGCAAGTGCCCGACTTCTTCTACGGCGACCCGCAACAACGCGGCTTTCACGGCAATCGCGGCCCGCTTACCGAGAAGGGACTGAAGCACCTCGTAGCCTGTATCGAGGCCATGAAGGCGGTCCTCGGCGATGAAGTCGGCCTGGCCCTCGACTGCGGCCCCGGCATGCTCGTGCCCGATGCCCTGCGCCTGGCGAAGGCCGTGGAACACCTGCACATCATGTGGCTGGAAGACATGATAACCGGCGACTATACACCCTTCGTCCTGGCCGACCTGTACCGGGAAGTGAACGCGAAGACGTCCACCCCCATTCACACGGGGGAGCAGATCTACCTCCGGGAGAACTTCGTCGATCTCATCGAAAAAAGGGCCGTGGACGTGGTGGGCCCCGATCCGGCCGACGTGGGCGGGATCGCGGAACTGAAGTGGATTGCGGAATACGCCGATCTCCACGGCGTGCTCATGGCGCCCCACGGCGTCATAGACGGATTGATCGGCCTGGCCGCCCTGGTGCACGCCTCGGCCGCCATGCCGCCGAACTACATTGCCTTCGAATATCCCATCGGCAACCCGTCCTGGTGGTACGACATCGTGGAGGGACTGCCGGAAACGATCGTGAAAGACGGCTTCATCGACGTGTGGGACAGCCCCGGCCTGGGGGTCGACCTGGTGCCGGACAGGACGCTGCCCTACCTGAAAGACGACGACCAGGGCTTTTTCGACTAGTACACCGTGGATCGCCGGAGCGGCCCATGTATGTGCGCCACCTGAAAGTCAGAAACTGGCGGAATTTCCCGCGGATCGACGTCGATCTGCAGCAGCGGCAGTTCGTCGTCGGCCCCAATGCGTCCGGGAAGTCCAACCTGATGGACGTGTTCCGGTTTCTCCGGGATATTGCCAAGGTCGAGGGCGGGGGACTTCAGAAGGCCGTCGCGGACCGTGGCGGCATGACCAAGATCCGGAACCTCGCCGCGCGCAGGGATCCGGATATCGCCATCGAGGTGCGGTTCTGCGACCCGGTGAACGGGCGTGAAACCTGGCGCTATGAACTTGGACTCAAGCAGCAGGCCAGGGGCAACCGCCATACGCTGATCACCTATGAACGCGTGAGCAAAGACGAGGCCGTCATACTCGACCGGCCGAACGAGGAGGACCGGGAAGACATCGTACGGCTTACCCAGACCTACCTCGAACAGATCACCACCAACCGGACATTCAGGGAGATAGCCCGGTACTTCCAGGCCATCACCTACCATCACCTGGTTCCTTCGCTGCTCCGCCACGCGGACCTGACCGGTGGCCGGACGCTCGAGGGCGACCCCTACGGGCAGGACTTCCTGGACCGCATCGCCCGGGAACACGACCGGTCCCGGAAAGCCCGCCTGTCCCGGATCGAGGCCGTGCTCAAGGCGGCCGTGCCGCGGCTCGAGCAGCTCGAGTTCATTCGGGACCCGGAGACCGGACGTCCCCACCTCCAGGCGCTGTACGCCCACTGGCGGCCCAGGGCGGGCATCCAGCGGGAGGACCAGTTCTCCGACGGGACTTTGCGGCTCATCGGCATGTTGTGGGCGCTGCTCGAAGGGGAATCCCTGCTGTTCCTCGAGGAACCGGAGCTCTGCCTGCACCCGGGCATCGTGAACCGGCTCGCGGCCCTGATCCAGCGCATGCAGCGGAACACCGGCCGGCAGGTGTTGATTAGCACCCACAGCGCGGCGCTGCTGTCCGATCCCGATATCGAACCGGAGGAAGTCCTGCTGCTGAAACCCGTCCACGAAGGTTCGGAAGCGGAAGTGGCCGGCGACGTGACCGATGCACTGCTCCTCCTGGAACGCGACGTCGACGAGGAAAGGGCGCCCCGGGAAAGAACTCTCGAGAAAGACCCGAATCAGTTGAGCCTGTTCGAATGAAGGGACCGGTTCAGGTACGCCCCATGGACGACACCGGCAACCCGGCCCGGAACTTCGCGCGGCATATCGCCTCGAACCGCTATCCGGGGCGGGGTCTGATCATCGGCCGGTCTGCCGCCGGCGACGCCTGGTTCCTGCTCTACTGGATCATGGGCCGCAGCGACAGCAGCCGGAACCGGCGGTTCGCGATCGAGGGGCCGGTGCTCCGCACGGAACCGGTCGATCCGGCGAGGCTGGCCGCGCCGGAACTGATCATATATCCGGCCATGCTCGAACTGCCGGGGACATACATCGTTGCCAACGGCGACCAGTCGCGGACGATTCACGACGCGCTGCGTGGCGGGGGGACTTTCGAGTCCGCCCTGGCCACCCGGGAGCGGGAGCCCGACGCGCCGAACTACACGCCCCGCATCAGCGGCATGCTGGAGCTGAACGGACCGCCCGCCGTATCCCTGAGCGTACTCCGGGCGGATCCGGTCGATCCGGCCGGTACCGACCGGCTGATATACCGCCCGGACCCGCCTCCGCCCGGACTGGGGTTCTGCCTGACGACCTACATGGGCGACGGCGAACCGCTGCCGGCATTTTCGGGCGATCCCCTGCTTATGCCCCTGGAAGGCGGGGCGGAAGAGGTCATGGGGACGTACTGGGACGCACTCGATGACGAAAACCGGGTTGCCATCGCCCTGAAAAGCGTGACGCGGGACGGCGGCAGCGCACTGATGGCCATCAACCGGTTCTAGTCCTTTCCAATCAGAGGTGAAGCCCCATGCGTATGGTTGACGGCATTAAGGCGGTAATCGGTGCGTGCGTGCTCGCGTGCATGGCCGCGTGCGTGCTCGCGGGCTGTGGTGAGTCCGCCCCTGCCCGCGATGTGTGGGAGGAAGCCCTTTCCGCGAAGCACACCGGGCTGGCCTATCTGTACCGAAACGACCCGGAAGGCGCGGCAGGTTCCTTCGAGTCGGTGGCCCGGCTGGTCCCCCGCGAGCCACTCGGTCACGCGAACCGGGCCCTGGCGTTGCTGAAACTGCGAGACTTCGACCAGGCCGCCGCATCCGTCGACCGGGCCGTGGATCTTGCCCCGGAAGACGGGGAAGTCCTTTCCATAAAATCCGACATCTTGGCGGCGCGCGGAGACCGCGAAGCCGCCCTTGGCCTGCTGGCCCAAGCCGTGGGATACAACGCCTCCGACGTGGTGCTCCGGTACAAGTATCTCACCGAGATGAGAAGATTGCGGGGTCCGGATCTCCAGGAGGAGGATGCCCTGGCCGAACTGCAGGCCATGCTCGAATATGAACCGGAAAACCTGGCCGTGCTCGTCGAGTTGAACGAAATCCTGGTGCGGCAAGGACGGTCGCGGGAAGCATCGGCCGGCTACAGGCGGATGTCCGGGTTGCTCGAGCCCGTTCCCGCAGACATTCAGGACTGGCTGGACCGGACGCTGGACGCCTTGAACCGCGGGGATGGCGCAGCAGCCGAGTCCAGCGCGGGCGTCCTGGGCAACCTGCTGGTCGTGGACCCGGCCTACCGGGCATCGCGGGACCGCCTGGGGGATCCTTCGCAGCAGTCGCCCCCGCTCTACGATTTCCGGACGGCGCCTCCGGATCTGGCCGTCGTCGCGGCGGATGCCCTGGTCGATATGGCGTTTGTGGAAGCGGGGGATGATTGGACTGGCGATGCCCTGCCGGCAGAGGAGCGATGGACGGACCTGGCGCTGGCGGACATGGACGGGGATGGCAGGCTTGACGTGGCGCTGGCCGGCCGGAAAGGGCTGACCGTCCTGCGCAACCGACTGGACGGCTGGGAGAGCGTTTCGAGTCCCTGGTCGGGTTTGGTCGATGCGATACCGGAAGACGCGGTCTTCGGACTGGTCCCGGGAGACTTCGACAATGACGGCGACATGGACCTCATCAGAGCCGGGTCGCTGCCTCCGCAGGTGTACCGCAACGATGGGGATGGGAATTTCGGCCTGGTCCAAACCCTGGACCCGGGAGAAAGCCCGGGGTTCTTCGCCTCAATTTCCCGGGCGGATTTCGACCACGACGGGGACCTGGACGTGCTGGCGTCCGATAGGGGCGTGCTTCGGTTCTACAGACATACGGAGGGAGGGGATTTCGACGAGGCCACCTCCGCCACGGGTTTGCTCAATTCGGCATCCGGCGTTTCCGGCCGGAGCGCTGAAGGCGTTTCCCAGGGTCGGGCTGCCCGGTCGCTGGCCTGGGGCGACTTCGACCTGGACGGCGCCGTGGACGTCGTCGCGCTGTTCGACGATGGCGCGCACCGGCTCTACCGGAACCTGCGGCAGGGCAGATGGGTGGACTGGACTGAACGATTCGGCGGAATCCGTTGGAACGGAGCGAAGACGGTCGCCGCGGCCGATTTCAATAATGACGGCGCGCTGGACCTGTTCATGGCGGGAACCGCCGCCGAGGGCTGCCGGTTGTTGTGGAACGACAATGGGCGCCGTTTCGAAAGGGAGGACACGCCTATTGCGTTCGGTGACGGGTGTGACGGCCTCGATATAACCGCCGTGCGGCCCTTCGATTTCGACAATGACGGATTCATCGATCTCGCGCTTGCCGGTGCTTCGGTGCCGGGCCGGCCGGGACTCAGGCTGGTCAGGAACCTGGGCAACGGTGCATTCGAGGAACGGGCCGACCTGCTCCCCGGTCCACCCGAGATCGTCGAGGACGTGGAAACCGGCGACCTGGACGAGGACGGAGACCTGGATCTCGTGCTGCTTGCCGCGGGCCGTCCCCTGGTGCTCCGGAACGACGGCGGCAACGCGAACGGCTGGCTCAAGGTACAGCTCGCCGCGGCCCTGGAAGGAAGCGGGAAGAACAATTTCTACGGCATAGGTTCGACCATAGAGGTAAACGCCGGATCGCACTACCAATCTCTGCAGGTCGACGCGACCGTCACCCACGTCGGTCTCGGCAGCCGGGATGAGGCAGACGTCATCCGGGTCGTGTGGAGCAACGGCGTTCCCCAGAACCGGATCGATCCGGAATCCCGCACGCTCGTCGTCGAACCGCAGCGGCTCAAGGGATCCTGCCCGTCTCTGTACACCTGGAACGGCGACCGGTACGTTTTCGTCACCCACCTGATGACGCGGAGCGCCATCGGCGCCCTGACGGAAACCGGCGCGCCGGCCTGGCCCGACGCGGCGAACGACTTCGTGAAGATCCGGGGCGACCAGCTGCGGATGCGGGACGGGAAGTTCGAGCTCCGGGTCGTGGAGGAACTCTGGGACGCCGTGTACATGGACAGAATGGAATTGCTGGTCGTCGACCACCCGGCGGAAACGGACATCTTCGTGGATGAAAAGTACCTCCCGCCGCCCTACCCGGATCTCGAAATCCATACGGTGACCGAACCGCGCTTGCCCGTGTCGGCCCGCGACCACCACGGCAACGACATCCTGCCCGCCCTCACCGCCCGGGACAACCTGTACGTCGGTGATTACCAGCTCGGAGACTTCCAGGGCGTTCCCGAACGGCATTCCATCACGCTGGACCTGGGCGATCTGAAGGGCGCGGAACGGATCCACCTCTACCTGTGCGGCTGGATCATGCCGATCGAGCCCAGTTCCAACCTGGCCCTGTCCCAGCGCAGTAACGCCGCCGTGGTCCCGCTGTACCTGGAAGTGCCGGACGGCAGGGGACAGTGGCGGACCGCTATACCGTACACCGGCTTTCCATCGGGGGAACACAAGACCGTTTTCATCGACCTGACAGACCGGTTCCCCGTCGAAGACTACCGGGTAAGGCTCACTACCAATCTGGAGTTATACTGGAGTGAGGCTTTTTACACCGTCGACGAACCCGAGCGAATCGAAAGGCGCATCACCCGGTTGTCGCCCGATACCGCGGATCTGCACTACCGCGGCTACTCCCGGGAGTACCGGACCGCGCCATATGGCCCGTTCATCCGGGATTACCAGGTGCTTAGCGGGGAACCCCAGTGGCTGCCCTTCGAGGGATACCGGACGCGGTACGGCGACGTGACGCCCCTGCTGCGGGCATCCGACAACCGTTACGTCATCTACAGTTCGGGAGAGGAAATCAAGGTGACCTTCGATGCGGCGGACCTGCCCGAACCACCGCCTGGATGGACGAGGAACTTCGTCCTGCACACCGACGGCTGGCTGAAGGAGGGCGACCTGAACACGGCGACGGCCGCCACGATCGAACCGCTGCCCTTCCACGGGATGGCCGGCTATCCTTACGGTCCGGAATCCCTTTACCCGGACGAAGCCGGCCTTCGCGCTTACCGAAGCGCCTACAACACGCGCTGGGTCTCCCAGGAGCGTTTCAGGAACGCACTGCGGCTGCACGGTCCCGGCCGCCCCGGGAACCCGGCACCCGCGCCAACCCGATAAGCCTCAGGAACCCGGCACCAGCGCCACCCCGATAAGCCTCAGGAACCCGGCACCAGCGCCACCTTGATCAGGTCGCCCGGGTCGTCCACCAGTTTCGCGAAAATGCCCGGCCCCAGCTCCAGGTCCCTTTCGACGACCATGGAGGCAACGTCGATCCTGCCCGTGGAGATGAGTTCGAGGGAATAGCCGAAGTCCACGCTCGTATAGGCATACGAACCGCGAACGACCAGTTCCCTGTTGACCATGGCCACGCCGTCGACGGCCATGGGTGCTTCGGCTCCGAGGCCCAGCAGCACGGCCTCGCCGCCCTGCCGCAGCATCCGGACGGCCTGTTCCTGCGTCGCCGTGTGGCCCACCGCTTCGACCGCCAGGTCCACCCCCTGCCCGTCCGTCATGTCGAACACGGCTTCCACCGGGTCGTCCGCCCGGACGTCGATGGCGTGGGTCGCGCCCATCGAGGTGGCCAGCGACAGGCGCGAGGGCACCATGTCCGTCACCGCGATTCGGGTCGCACCGATGTGCCGGGCCACCTGCAGGGCGAGAAGACCCTGGGTGCCCGCGCCGATGACGGCCACGCTCCGGATGAACCCGTGCAGGCTCCGGTCGAAGATATGCAGCGCGTTCGAGAGGGATTCGACCATGCTGCCTTCGAGATCGCCCAAGTGGTCCGGCAGCCTGAAGCAGGCCTCCACCGGCACGGAAACGTAGTTGGCGAAGGCCCCGGGATGCTCGATGCCGATGACCGTTCGATGGGGACAGATGCTGGTGCGTCCCCGCAGGCACTCGTCGCACCGGCCGCAGGAGAGGATCGGGTTGATCGTGACCCGGTCGCCGACGGACAGCCCTTCCGCGCCGCGGCCCAGGTCCACCACCTCGCCGGTGAATTCGTGTCCCATGATCAGCGGCGGGACCCGCTTTGCGCTCTTGCCCAGAAAGCCGTGCAGGTCCGAACCGCATATGCTCGCCGCGCCGACCTTCAGCACGGCATGGCCGGGTGTGGCCCGTGGTTCTTCAACCTCCTGCATTTCCATCTGACGCGTTCCCAGATACATAAGTGCCCGCATGCCTTCCTCCTAAAGTGCGGCCGGTGTGATTCGAAGTCCTCGTATCGGTCAGTAATCCCTGAACACGATCACGGGATCGATCTTCTCGACGTCGGCGAACAGCATCGCCAGCCGGTCCAGGCCGAAGGCGATACCGCCCGATGGAGGCATCCCGTATTCCAGGGCCGCCAGGAGCGCCTCGTCCACCCCGCCATCGTAGCGATCAGGACCATCCTTCGATCGCTTGACTTCCAGGTCCGCCTCGAACCTGGTCCGCTGCTCCACGGGATCGTTCAGCTCCGTGAATGCATTGGCCAGTTCCAGCCCGCCCATGTACAGTTCGAAACGTTCCACGTACCGGGGGCTGCCCGGAACCCGGCGCGCCAGCGACGGCAGCCGGGCGGGATACTCCGTCAGAAAGACCGGCCGGTCCGCGGGCAGCGCCGGTTCCACGGCCGTCAGGAAAACGCGATGGAACAGGTCGTCCCAGTCATCGTCTTCCCGTACCTCGTAACCCCTGGCCCTGGCCGCGGACGAGAACGCCGCCAGGTCGTCGCAGAAATCAAGATCGATCCCCGACCGGTCCAGGAAGCAGTCCCGCACCCGGTATCTCGGCCAGGGAGGCTGGAGGTTGATCGTGGTACTCCGGTAGGTCAGTTCACACGCCTGTTTGAGCGTCTCGGCCAGCGAGATCACGTACTCTTCCGTTGTGTTCATGACCGTCTCGTAATCGGCGTAGGCCTCGTACCACTCCAGTCCGGTAAACTCGGGATGGTGGGTGTCGAAACGTTCCCCGTTGCGGTAGAACCGGCAGATCTGGTAAATGCGCTCGCAGCCCGCCGCCAGCAGGCGTTTCATGTAGTGTTCGGGAGAGGTTTGCAGGTACAGGTTCCGCGTTCCGCCGTCGCCGTCCACGTATTCCGTTCGAAAGGAACTCAGGGCCGGCGTCAGGTCCGGGATGGTCATGAAAGTCGGCGTGTCCACGGCGATGAAGCCGCGGGATTCGAAGTAGGAGCGGGTCGCGGCCATGAGACGCGCCCGGATGCGCACGGCGCCGGCCGCTTCCGGTTCAGGCGCGTCGCGCAGACAGGGCGCCAGGAGCCTGAGACCGGTAACGGTGTATGCGTCGTTTCCCCAGGTACCCGCGCATTCCACGAGGTCACCGGCGCGGACCCTCGTAAGCATGCCGGACAGGGCCGGATCACCCAGGACGAGGGCGGCCGTGCCCGTCCAGTCCTCGAGCGCACCGTGCCCGGCCCGCGGATCCAGCCGGACCAGCCGGCCGGCAATAACGGTCGCGTTTCCGGCGATTGCCGATTCCCGCGCCTGCCGAACCGTGTGCGTCCTTCCGGTCCGGGCGGGGTAGGTTGGAATGCCCTGGCTGTGCAGGCGATCTATACGCGACATGGCCGGCTCTCGAGTAGCATCGTGTTGACAAACGCGTGGTAAACATTAACGGTCCATATCTTCAAAAGCAAGCAACAGTTTGCCCTTGATTCGCCGCTTCCGAGTCTATAACTTGAAGGCAATTGCATCATACTTCTGGACCCTGGCGCGCTTCGCGCGTCTCCGGCCGAATTTAACGCCCGCAACGATCACCGCCGGCCCGTTCCAATGACCGCAATCCGCCTTTGGACATCACGACTTTTCCTGCTGGGGTTCCTTCTGGGTGCCGCATGCGGGTCGGCCCCCGCGCCCGGTGGCGAATCCCCTGAATCCGATCCCATCCTGTCCGGCATCCAGTTGCCGGAAGGCTTCCGGATCTCCGTTTACGCCAGTGGCGTCGGCAACGCGCGGGCCATGGCGATGGGCCCCGGCGGTACCCTGTTCGTGGGTTCCCGGCGCGCCGGGAGCGTGTATGCCGTCAGGGACCTGGACGGGGATTTTGTGGCCGACGAGGTGCTGACGCTCGACAACGGGCTCAAGATGCCGAGTGGCATCGCTTTCCGTGAAGGAGCGCTCTACGTCGCCGATATAAACGTGGTGCTCCGGTACGACGACATCGAAAACAGGCTGGACGACCCACCCGAACCGGTCGAGGTCAGCCGGGGTTTCCCGACCGACCGTCATCACGGTTGGAAGTTCATCCGGTTCGGCCCCGACGGCAAGCTCTACGTTCCCGTGGGGGCTCCTTGCAACGTCTGCGAACGCGCTGATCCGCGTTACGCGACGATCATGCGCATGAACCCGGACGGTACGGACCTGGAAGTCTATGCGAGCGGCGTGCGCAATACCGTGGGCTTCGACTGGCACCCGGACACGGGCGAACTCTGGTTCACCGACAACGGGCGGGACCTCATGGGCAACGACATCCCGCCGGACGAACTGAACCGCGTGACCGAAGCAGGACAGCATTTCGGCTTCCCGTATCACCACGGCACGGACATTCCGGATCCCGAATTCGGCGGCGGGCGTCCGATCGACTCCATGGAACCCCCCGTGCAGGATCTCGGTCCGCACGTGGCCGCTGTTGGCATGCGGTTCTACACCGGCGACATGTTTCCGTCCGAATACCGCCACCAGGTATTCATCGCGGAACACGGGTCCTGGAACCGGGACGAACGGATCGGATACCGGGTCACCCTGGTGCGCCTGGACGGCAACGAGGCTGTGAGTTACGAGGATTTCGCCGCGGGCTGGCTGGTGGACGAGGAGATCTACGGACGTCCTGCCGACGTGGAGGTCATGCCCGATGGATCGCTGCTCGTTTCTGATGATTACGCCGGGATGATCTACCGGATCACGTACGGGGAATAAGCGTTGGTAACTCCGGTGGCGCATGGCTGATCAGATCAAGGTGTTGCCCGAAAAGCTGGCGAATATGATCGCAGCGGGCGAGGTGATCGAACGCCCCGCTTCGGTCGTGAAGGAACTGGTCGAGAACGCCATCGACGCCGGTGGCGAGCGCATATCCGTGGAGATCAAGTCGGGCGGCAAGCAGCACATGCGCGTCGTGGACGACGGCGGAGGCATGTCCCGTGAGGACGCGGTGCTTGCATTCGAGCGCCATGCGACCAGCAAGATCGCCGGAGAGGACGACCTCTACCGCATCGGTACCTTCGGTTTCCGGGGGGAGGCGCTGGCCAGCATCGCCTCCGTGGCCCGGGTGGACCTGACGACGAATACGCAGGGAGAAGCGGCCGGGACCCGCGTCCGCATCGACGGGGGTTCGGTGCCAAAGGTTACGGACGCCGGCCGGGCGACGGGTACGACGGTCGCCGTATCGCAGTTGTTCTTCAACGTGCCCGCCCGCCGGAAGTTCCTCCGGACGACGGCTACCGAGACGCGCCATGTCGTATCCGTGGTCTCCTCCATCGCCATGGCCTATCCCGGGATCGCCTTCACGCTGACGGTCGACGGCCGGGATACCCTTTCCCTGCCCGCCGTATCCAATACCTATACCCGGGCGCAGGCGGTCATGGGCAACACGCTCATGAACCAGATGATACCGGTCACCTTCGACGACGACTTCGTCAAGATTCACGGGTTCATCAGCCGTCCGGACGCCGCCCGGGTTTCCCGTACCCACCAGCATCTGTACATCAACCTCAGGCCGGTATCCAGCCGCGCCTTGAACCGCGCCGTATTCGAAGGGTACGGTTCGATTCTTCCCAGGGATCGGTATCCCGTATCCATCATCTTCCTGAACGTCGATCTCGACCAGGTGGACGTCAATGTGCACCCCGCGAAGCGAGAGATCCGGTTCTCCGACGAATCCATGATATATGAGCGGCTCCTTCGGGCCGTACGGCTGGCGCTTCAGAACTCGGACGTAGTACCCGTTTTTGAAACGGACACGCCGGACATCTCCGGCCTGGCGCCGGCCGAGGCACCCGGCGGCGTGCATGCGGCAGGTCAGGAGCCGGCCATGGCGCGCAGGACCCAGATAGACCTGTTCGGACCCGCGCGCGGGATCGACGGCGATGCTTTGGGCGAGTGGACCTACACTCCCGCGGACGCGGCGCGCGGCGCGCATGACGAAGGGGGACAGGGAACGGTCAGGGAACACAGTGATGCGGAAATGGTATCACTCTGGCAACTGCACAACGCCTACATACTGGCCCAGGTTAAAGGGGGTTTCATGCTCATCGACCAGCATGCCGCCCACGAACGCGTGCTGTTCGAACAGGCGCTGAGGACGATGGACCACGAATCCGCCCCCTCCCGGCAGCTGCTGTTTCCGGTAACCCTCGATCTCATGGTGCCGCAGATCGCGCTGGTCCGGGAACATTTCGATCACTTCGCCCGTCTGGGATTCAATGTGAAACTGTTCGGCGAGCAGACCGTGGTCGTCGACGCCGTGCCCTGCATGACAAGCAGCCAGGAAGTAGATACATTGTTTCACCGTATGATTGAAAACCTGCAGGAAACGCCGGAAAAGAACCTTACGAAAGAAGAACGTATCGCCCTCACTTTCTCCGGCCATGCCGGAATCAGGAAGGGCGACCCGTTGTCCCAGCAGGAGATGAACGGGCTCGTCAACGACCTGTTCGCCACTGAAATGCCCTACGTGACGCCCCGCGGTCGCCCCACCGTGGTCCGCATGCCGCTCGAGGAGATCGAACGCAGATTCAACCGGCCCCCGTAGGTCTCTCCCCGCCTCCCCGAACTTGACACGGCAACATCCACTCCATACTTTGATTGGGTTCGGTAAGGTAGATACCGTGTACCCTGGATCATGCAGTTGGAACGCATGGTCCCGGCGGGATCCGGACCGCACGCCGGCCGTTCGTGTGGCGGATTCATGGAGCTTCTTGCATGGGCGAAACTCGGCAGGACGGGGCTGAAAGCGGCGTGACGCTGGAACTGACGATACCAAGCAATCCCGATCTGACCGCGGAGGTGGACCGCCGCATAGAGGAGTTGACCGAGCGGACCGGCTTCGACCAGGGAACGCGCGGCGACATCATGATCGCCGTGAACGAAGCGGTCAAGAACGCGATTCTGCATGGAAACCGGTGCGACGAGTCCAAGCAGGTCGTCATCTCCTGCAATTGCAGTTCGACATTGTTCCGTATACACATATGCGACCGCGGCAGCGGTTTCAACCCCGACACCCTTCCGGACCCGCGCAACCCGGACAACCTGCTCAAGGAGAACGGCCGGGGCATCCTGATGATCAAGGCCCTCATGGACGAGGTCGAGTTCGATATCACGGAGAACGGCACCAGCGTGACCCTGGTCAAGTACGGACACTGAGGAGCGTCCATGGAGATCGTCGAACTTCGCAGCGACACCATGACCCGGCCGACTCCGGCCATGCGCCGCGCAATGGCGAACGCCGAGGTCGGCGACGACTGTTTCGGCGAAGACCCAACGGTAAACCGGCTGGAAGAAGCCATGGCCGCCCTGCTCGGTAAGGAAGCGGCCCTTTTTGTCACGAGCGGTACGCAGGGCAACCAACTCGCCGTCCGGTCGCAAACCCACCACGGCAACGACGTCATCGCGGAAAGGTACTGCCACCTGTTCAACGCGGAAGCCGGCGCCGCCGGCGCATTGTCGGGCGTGCAGGTCCGCCTGTTGACGGGCGAACGGGGTGTTTTCACACCGGCCCAGATGGAGGAAGTGATCCAGCGGGGCGATAACGTGCACTACGGCAGGACGGCGCTGGTCGCCGTGGAGAACACCCACAACAAGTCCGGCGGTTACCCATGGCCCGTGGAGGCGCTGTCCCGGGTCAGCGAGTGCGGACGGTCAAACAACCTGCGCGTCCACATGGATGGCGCCCGGCTGTTCAACGCCTGCGCGTCTACGGGCCTGAACGCACAGACCTATACGCAGTATGTCGATACGGTATCCGTTTGCCTGTCGAAGGGCCTGGGCGCGCCGGTCGGCAGCGTGCTGGCGGGAGATCAGGCCACGATCGACGCAGCGCGCTACTACCGGAAGATGCTCGGAGGCGGGATGCGCCAGGCGGGCGTCCTGGCCGCAGCCGGCCTCTATGCCATGGAGCACAACATCTCCCGGCTGCGCGAGGACCACGACCATGCCACCCGGCTGGGTAAGGCGCTCGCCGACCTGGAGAACGTCGAGATCGACCTGGACGAGATCCACAGCAACATGATCTTCTTCAGCCTGCGGAACGGCCTGGACCCCTTCGAGGCCGTCGATCGCCTGTCGGAAGAAGGCGTCCGGATGCTCGCCATGAAACCCGGCGTCATCCGCGCCGTCACGCACCTGGACGTGAGCGGCGATCAGATCGACCGGGCCATCGAAGTCTGCAGGGAAGTGCTGACCCGCGTTTCGTGACGCGCGTGTCCTGACCCGCCATGGCCGCTATCCTTCAACTCCATCCCGAACACCCCCAGAAGCGGCATGTAGACCGGGTCGTCGAAGCGCTGCACCGCGGTGGCGTGATCGTCTATCCGACCGACACGGTCTATGGACTGGGCTGCGATATCTTCAACCGCAAGGCCATCAACCGGATCTACCAGATCAAGCAGGCCCCCGCCGGGAAACCGCTCAGTTTCGTATGTTCGGATTTAAAGGATCTCGCCCGGTACGCGAAGAACATTTCCAACGCGGCGTACCGTATGATGAAGCGCCTGCTGCCGGGCCCCTATACCTTCATCCTGGAGGCTTCGAGAGACGTGCCGAAGTTCATGATCGGCAAGCGGCGGACGGTTGGGATCCGGGTGCCGGACAACCGGATATGCCTCGAGATCGTGCAGGCGCTCGGTCGGCCCGTGCTGAGTACCAGCGTCGCGCCTTCCGGCATCGCGGCTTCAGCCAACGGAAACGACATGAATGACGCCGATTCCATCGCAGCCCGGTACGGCAAGGTCGTGGACGTCATCGTGGACGGCGGTGTCATTGTCCCGGAACCTTCGACTGTGGTCGATCTGACGGGCGACGAGCCCGAGATCCTGCGGGCGAGCGCGGGCGAGGCCGATCTTTACTGAACCGGCCCTGGGGTACCGCTCCGCGGACAGGCCGATCGAGACTTCGCTCAGCGGGACTGGCCGCTCGAGACGTCGCTCCGCGGACAGACCGATCGAGAAACCGCTCCGCGGACAGACCGACGATCGCCCGGATCAGAACGAATAGGTCATCTCGAAGGCGAAATTGACCATCGACTCCTCACGTTCGACGGAACCCCGAATTCTCTCAAAGACGGAGAAATCCCGGCGGAGTTCCATGAGGAACCCCAGGCCGTCGGTCAGCGCGACGGTCGGTGCTATGGTGAAGGCCTGAAGGGTTGTTGTATGTACTTTCGCACTGCCCGATCGTAATGTAGCGTTGGAGTAGGTGGTGAAGTAGTCGTACCTGCCCGTTAACCCCATGAGGTCGGTGAGTCTGTAGTGCGCCATTACCATGTAGCCGTTCCAGTTGATATCACTGTTAGGTACCTTCGGTTCTGTTTTACCGTTGTTGTACTCCCCTCCGATGATGAGTCCAGGTGCCGGTGTCAAGGTCAGGTCGATGTCGTAAACGGTCAGGTTGCTGACCAGTTCGATGTCCGTACCAAAAAGCGGCTCCACATGGTCGCCGCGCATGGCCGAGAAGCCGATCCCGCCCAGTTCCTCGTGGCTGTAACCGAGCCTGCCGCCGATCATCTTGTTGGTATTGGTATCGACGTTCTGGTCCCACCCGTTCGTTAGATGAACCACCACGTCGATGCCGCCGCCGAGGTCCATGGCCAGCATGGCACCGGTCAGATTGGTGGGCAATCCATTACTGAAGATCAACGAGTGGGAGTACTGGTACATGTCCGGGGCGTCCAGAAGCTCGAACCCGATGGGCGCGTTGAATTTGCCGAAAGTCAGCGTCGGATATTTCCCCTTCCCGCGGCCCAGGCCGAGATCCAGGGTCACGTACCCCTGCTCGGCGTCGAGCGTGAAGCCGCCCTCACCATCGCTGACCCATTCCAGGTCCGCGCGCAACGAGCCGATATCGCCCAGGTTCCTCGAAAGATCGATCTCCACCTGGTCAAGGCCGAAGGTATTCGAATCGTCAAGATTGGAGTAGGTGTAACTGGCGTCTACGAACCCCGAGATTTCGACCAGGCCGGAGACGGGCGAGTCTCCGCCTGGGTCCGTGCCGCCCCCGCCATTCTCCTGCGCGAAGGCCGGGAAGGTCGCGAGCGTCAGGACCATCAGCCAGGCAGGAAAACTTCGCAGTACAGCAGTACACATTTTCACGCTCCGATGATGTGATGGTGAATCTGACGGAACTGTTTCGACGTACCTATTTGAACGCAAACAGCGTGCCAGATTACGAAATCACCCTCGGGCGCGCACGACACCCTGCCCGAAACCCCTTGGGACTCTAGGTGAAACAAGTCCATGGGTCGATTTTAGCCATCTGTATGGGGTCGTTCTCGGCCGACACGTAACACGAAGTAAACTTCACCTTAGAACGAGTAGGTCATCTCGAAGGCGAAGTTGACCATCGACTTCTCACGTTTGCCGGAACCCGGATCGCCGAAGATCTCTTCGTCGGAGAAATCCCGCCGGAGTTCCATCAGAAACCCCAGGCCGTCGGTCAACGCGAAGGTCGGGGCGATGGTCAGGGCCTGCTGGGTCACTTCCAGGTTGTTGTCCGGTGGATGATCCTGCGCACCGCTTCGACGCGCCGCGATTCGTGAAAAAACGATTGGTGAATATTCCCTGGTGAAACGGTCGTACCTGCCTGTCAGTCCCATGACGTCCGTAAGACTGTAATGCGCCATCACCATGTAGCCGTTCCAGCTGTTTTCAACATTAACCTCGTTCAGATCCGTCTTGCCGTAATTGTACTCCCCGCCTATGAGGAGTTTCGGCGCCGGCGTCAGGGTCAGATCGACGTCGTAGACCGTCAGATTGCCGACCAGCCCCTTCTCGTCGCCGCGCATGGCCGAGAACCCGATCCCGCCCATTTCTTCGTGGCTGTAACCGAGTCTTCCGCCGATCATTTTGTCGGTGTTCGTATCTACGTTCTGGTCCCATCCGTTCGAAAGATGAACCACCACGTCGATGCCGCCGCCCAGGTCCATGGACAGCATGGCGCCGGTCAGGTTGGTCGGCAGTCCGTTATCGAAGACCAGCGCGTGGGAAAACTGGTACATGTCCGGGGCGTCCAGGAGCTCGAACCCGATGGGCGCGTTGAACTTCCCGAAGGTCAGGGTCGGGTAGTTCCCATCTCCCCGGCCCATGCCGAGATCCAGGGTTACGTACCCCTGCTCCGCGTCGAGCGTAAAACCGCCCTCTCCGTCGCTCACCCATTCCAGGTCCGCGCGCAACGAGCCGATATCGCCCAGGTTCCTCGACAGATCGATCTCTACCTGGTCGAGGCCGAAGGTATTCGAATCGTCGAGGTTGTTGAAGGTGTAGCTGGCGTCTACGAATCCCGAAATCTCGACCAGGCCTGAAACGGCCGGATCTGCGTTCTCCTGCGCGGAGGCCGGGAAGGCCGCAAGCAACAGGATTACCAGCCATGCGGACATTCTTCGTAACATACGTAACATAAAGGTACCCATTTTCACGCTCCCATGTTGTGATGTGACTGAAAAGGAACCTCTAGATGTTAACGATTCATCGCGACTGCGCGATCGTATAATATGACGTAACAATATGATGTCAACTAAACATTTGGCTACTAAACATTACAAGTGGACGATACGATCTATGCGGTTGCGCTCCCCGGCGACGAGCAGGACGTCCTCCTCCTGGATCACATAGTCCGGCGCAGGGACAAAGTGCGCCTGGCCGGCCTGATTCGCCTGGTCGGCCTGAATTGCCTGGTCGGTCCGGTGCTCCCGTTTCCTGATGAGCAGGATCTGAACCCCGTAGCGGCTGCGTATCTGAAGACGCCGGATGCTGCTTCCGGTGAAACGCCGGGGCGCGTTGATTTCCACCATGGCGTATGCGTCACCCAGTTGCACGACCTGTCCGTCACTCAGTGTATCGACCATGTTCCCGAATTCACCGGCCAGGTTCCGTCTGGCCGTCTCCCTGTTGTAGGCGTCCATGACGCGTTCGCGGCTGATGACGCCCACAAGGCGCCCCGAGTCCGGATCGACTACGGGAAAGGCGTTTACCTGGTGCCGGCCGAACTGCAGCATGACCCGGTCGAGCGTATCGCCGTCGGTGACCGTCGGCAGGTCGAACTGGGCGATGTCGTGGGCCACGATGACGCCTTCAAGGTCCTCGCCGTACGCGACGAGACTGCGGATGCGGTCGAAAGTGACCGTTCCCTGGTAGCGCTCATCATCGTCCGTGATATAGAACTCCGTGTCCGTACTCTCGGCCAGGCGGGACATAAGGTCGTCGAGCGGCGCCTGGGGCGGTATCGTCTCGAAAGAGGCCACCCGGGCCTGCCCCACGTTCAACGACCTGAGGATGTTCGTCTCCTCTCCCTTTTCCAGGTCCACGTTTCTCCTCAGGAGGCGCAGGGTGTACACGGAAGGCTTGAGCAGGTAGGCGGACAGGGCCGTACTGACGATGACGGAGATCGCCAGCGGCAGGATCAGCTCGTAATTGCCGGTCATTTCGAAGATCATCAGGATCGACGTCATGGGGGTCCGGATGGTCGAGGACACCAGCGCGCCCATGGCTACCAGTGCATAGGCGCCCCCGGAAGCGCTCGTCCCGGGCAGGAGGTGGTTGACCAGGGCACCGTAAGCGCCGCCCAGCATGCAGCCGACAAACAGGGATGGGGCGATTACCCCGCCGGAGGCGCCCGATCCCAGGGAGAAGGACGTGGCGGCGATTTTCATGAAGACCAGGATGAGCAGGAGCTGCCATTCCATTTCGGAGAACAGGACCTGGTCCATGGCTTCGTATCCCACCCCGAGTATCTGGGGATAGAGCAGGGCCAGGACGCCAACAAGCAGTCCTCCGGTCATGGGCTTCAGGTAATCCGGAATCGGTACCTTTCCGTAGAGGTCCTCCACGCCGTAAAGCGCCCGGACGAAGAGGGTGCCCACGATGGCGGCCAGGATACCCAGTACGGCGTACAAGACGAATTCGAGCGGGTGATTCACGCCATGCGGGGGCACGGCGATGGCCGGCTGGTTGCCCAGAAAGTGACGGGAAATGGCGGTGGCCACCACCGAGGAGATCACGATGGGACTGAACCGGCTGAAGGAGAAATTGCCCAGGATGACTTCGAGGGCGAACAGTGCGCCGGCGATCGGCGTGTTGAAGGTCGCTGCGATGCCCGCGGCCGCGCCGCAGCCCACGAAGGTGCGCATGCGATGTACGTTGACGTGCGTCAGCCGGCCGAAGGTGGAGCCGATGGCGGCGCCGATCTGGGCGATGGGCCCCTCGCGGCCCACCGACAGCCCGGTGCCGATGCTGATGGCCGTGGCCAGCGAAGTTTCCACGGCGACCCGGGGCCTTATGCGTCCGCCGCGAAGGGCCACCGCTTCCATGACATCGGGCAGCCCGCGGGCTTCCCGGGTGCTGAAGTAGATCAGGATGCCGACGATCAGTCCGCCGGCCGTGGGCACCGTCAGGACCGCCACCGTAGTGAGCGAAACGCGGTCCGACAATCCGCTGTCCCAGGCCACGGACTCGATGAACAGGATCAGCTCGCGGAAGGCGATGGCGCCTCCCGCGCCCAGCACGCCGATCAGTACCGCGGCACTGATCACGAAGATCTGGTCGGTCGTCCGCATGCGTTCGATATTGGCGTGCAGGCGCTGCCTGAAGCGCCGCGCCATCACGCGCCAGAGGCGAAACACCCGAAGTCTCGACAGATTCATGAACGCCCTTCCCACCTTCATCTTGTCATCGTACGGCAAACCCAGTATCATACATATACCCGGCGATCGGGGTTAAGTCAATTTCAGCGGGGATATGGTACTTGTATGTCTGAAGAATCCAGGTCCGACGAATCCAGGTCCGACGAATCCAGGCCCGACGATCTCGAGTCTGGCGACTACGCCATTCCACTGCCCGACACAACCGGTTGGGGAGCGCCCGACCAGGGCATCCGCGTGAAACCCGTGGACGGCCGCGGCATCCTCATGCGGGACTGCCAGGTCGGCAGGGCGGGCGAAGTGCCGGAAGTGGCGTTCGACGGACACGGCCTGGCGCAGCGGGGTTCGGTCCTCGATCCAGGGACGCCCGATTTCGGATTCGCCATCCGGGAGAAGAAGCTGGTATGGGCCGATAACATCGCGGAACTGTACGAGCAGGGCAAGGCGGGGCAGTGGGACGCCACGACGGACATCCCGTGGCATGAACTGCCCGAGCTGCCGGACGACCTGGAGCAGGCGGTGTGCCAGGTCATGACCTTTCTGATCCAGAACGAATACCTGGCCATGTACCTGCCGGCCAAGTTCATGAACCGTATCGATCCCCAGTTCTCCGAAGTGGTCCTCTTCCTGGCCACGCAGGTTATGGACGAGGCCCGGCACGCGGAGGTATTCACCAAGCGCGCCCTCGCCAACGGCGGCGGGCTGCAGTATGTCTCGGCCGCGACGGAATGGTCCCTGCGCAGCCTGCTGGCACAGGACGACTACTCGAACGGTTCCTTCCTGATGCACGTGCTGGGTGAGGGGACCTTCATGGAGCTGCTCATGTTCCTGGAGCAGGTCGCGCCCGATCCGGTGACCGCCCGGACCTTCAAGCTGGCGCGCCAGGACGAGGGCCGGCACGTCGGGTACGGCATTTCGCACTTCGCCTATCACATCGAGCAGGATCCCTCGGTAAAGGACGATCTGATGCGGGCGGCCGAGGAACGGACCCTTTTCCTCCAGCAGGCTTCCGGCTCCAGTCCCTTCGTGCTGAAAGCCATGATGACGCTGGCCGGCGGCGGCTCGCACCCGGAGCAGCTGGCCCGGGGGCGCGACGCGGTGATGGGCCTCTACGAGGAGATGCACCGCAAGCGCGTGCGCGAACTCGTGGCCATCGGCTTCGACCGCCAGGATGCCGAACGCATTTCGGAACTGCACGGCAGCGGCGTGCGCAATTTCATGTAATCCTTTGTTCTCAGGCGTTGAGCGCGAAGTGGAATCTGCCGGGATGAGGCGGAGGCCGCCGCGAAAGGCCTTTCATGGGCGTAGTACACAAACATCGCGGCCGGAACGGAGCGAACGACTGGTCCGGTGTGGAGAAGCAGCCCTACAGCAAGGGCGGGGCCGTGGGCGGATCGGTGCGGGTGGTCATCGGTCCCGACGATGGAGCGAACAATTTCGCCGTCCGCTACTTCGAAATCGAACCCGGCGGACAGTCTTCCTTCGACCGCCATCCCCACGACCACGGCATCTACATCCTCCGGGGACGGGCCAAGGTACTCATCGGATGGGACGTGCACGACGTGGGGCCGGGAGACGTGGTGTACATCGCCCCCAACGAACAGCACCAGTTCGAGAGCGTCGGCGAGGAACCGCTCGGGTTCCTGTGCGTCGTACCCCCCAAAGAGGATCCCTCCGACTCAGCCTGAGCCGGAGGGCCGGCCGCTGACCATCGTACAGCCGTCCTTCGCGTCGTACAGCCGTCCTTCGCGGCGATCTCCCGGTCTTCGCGTCGTTCAGCCGTCCTTCGCGGCACTGTTTTTCATTCCGTTCGACATCAGGTACAGTTGCGTATTCACGTATCCTGGCCGCACTTCCCTGAAGTGGGGTCCCATGATCCGGTGCAGGTCGCCCAGGGCGTGAAAGGGTACGGTCGGGATGGCGTGATGTTCGGCATGGTACGCGTTGTTCCAGTTCAGCCACCGGACCAGGGGGATGGTCAGCACGGTGCGCGTGTTGAGCAGGATATGGCGGATACGGGGGCAGCCGGTATGCTCCGACATGCGTATCAGACGCATGGCGGGCTCTCCCAGGAGGCGGGGTGCCAGCCAGTACAGGATCACCGCCGCCGAATCAAGCCAGGCCGATACGGCCGCCAGCGCGCCGTAGGCCAGGACCATGCTCCAGGCCTCCGCCACCACGTTGCCCCGTTCCCGCCGCGGCAGGAACTTGCGTTCGACCGCGTTGAATCGCCCGAAGAGCATCCGCGCCAGGGCAGTCAGGTTGCTGTAGAAATAGGGAATGCCCGTCGCGTACCATAGATAGCCACCCAGGCTTTCCGCCATGGGGATCATCTCGGGGTCGTCCCCCGTGATCTGCGTGTGGGAATGATGAGCCAGGTGTTCGTAGCGAAAGTACGCGGGGATGAGAAACAGCCCGGTGCCGGTGATCCAGCCGACGATCCGGTTCATCGCAGCGCTTCTGAATGCTGTTCCGTGAGAGCATTCATGGAAAGGCGCGAACCAGTGGACCACGACGACGCCATGGACCAGCAGGGCCGGCGCGAGCCACCAGGAGCCCAGAGAGAGCGACACCAGGTAACCAGTGAATAAGGTGACCGCCAGATGCCCGGCCAGGAATACGAAACCCGGCAGGTTACGACGATGCAGCAGTTCGGTCATCCGGTCCGGCGGTACGATGTCGGTGGGTTTTACCGGGGCTTGTCCGGTTTTTGGTTCAGGGGTGGACATGGGTCGACAACCGCCTATCCGGCGCGTGCCGCGCGGTCGTCGATTTCCACTATACCCCGTTCGAGATCGAAGCGGCGCGTCTTCTGCTTTTCCACGTCCCCCACGGTTACGCGGACGAAAAAGGCCCCGTCGGGATAGTCGATGGAGTGGATATCGCCCTCGGCGAAGGCGGTCGCCTGCCCGGCGCCCACAGTGTACTCTTTGGCCACCTCGATCCGGGCCGGTCCTTCCGATCCCCCATCGTCCAGGCGTTTCCACCGCCGCATCAGGGTATGCCCGGTGTAGTTGCCGTATATCACGCTGCAGGGACCGTGATCGTGTGGCGGGGAAGTTCCGCCCTTGCGTCCTCCGTGGACGATGACGTGTATATCGGTCTCGGGATCATGGCCGATCACCGTGTGTCCTTCGTATTCGTCCATGTCCACATAGGTTTCCAGCAGGTCGGACCGGCCCAGCAGCCTTTCGGTGTTTTTCCTGATCGACTCCAGTCCGTCCCTGATCCCGTTTTCCCGCACGATCCGCCGTGCTTCTCCCAGAAAATCATCGACGGTGTACCCGCTCATCGATGGCCTCCTTGATGCTTCGCTTCCTTTTGGTGCGAATGTAACTTGAGAATATAACTTGCATATACAGGCAAAATGTCATATCTTATCTATCTTGAATACAGTATACGCCGAAAACCACGACTTGTCCATAAATACTCAGTGTCCCGTCACGCTCAGTTATCCAACGGAGGAATGAGGATGACACGCATCAAGAAGTTGAACTTTCTTGCCGTATTCGCGGTCCTGGTCGCGTTGATCGCGGCGCCGGCCGTTCAGGCCCAGACGATCGATGACGCGAAGGCTAAAGTGGAAGCCATGCCGGACGATCCTCCCCGTCACTACAATCTCGGCATCGCCTACTTCAAGGCGGGACAGTTCACGAACGCCATCGGCGCTTTCCAGAAAGCCGTCGAGTTGAAGGCGGATTACAAGGAAGCGTACTACAACCTCGGCCTTTCCCAGCAGAAAGCGGGCCAGACCTCCAATGCGATAAAGTCGTTCCAGAAAGCGACGGAGATCGATGCCGCATACGCGGACGCACACGGCGCATTGGGCAGCGCATACCAGAAGCTCAAGAACTCCAGCAGCGCGATCAGGTCCTACCGGGCCGCGATCCGCATCAATGGCAAGAAGGCGAACTGGCACTACAACCTGGGCATCCTGTACCAGACTCGCGAGGACTATCGGAACGCGATCACGTCCTACGAGAACTATCTGAGACTGGCACCCCGGGCCAGGAACGCCGAGTCACTCCGCAATATCGTCGCCCAGATGAAGGACGCGATCCGGTAAGCGACGTTTGGATTGATCCGGCCGTACCAAAAAGTAAGAGACCGAAATTCGAAAGGCCTCCGCGTGAAATGGATTCGCGGGGGCCTTTTGTTTGTGGGCCCGGGGGCCTGTGGACGGTGGTATCGAAGGCGGTTTGATTGTGATCGTTCGAGCGGGGATCTGAACCGCCCTGACGCCGTTGCGCGTTCCCCGGGCGGTTTTCAGCGGGAGATGTAGACCCGCGTGTAGTCCATGGCGCCGACCGTGCCGTCGGGGTTTTCGGGGATGCCCCTGACCCAGGGCTTCCTGAGTTCCAGGTTCACCGGATGGAATAGAAAGGACCCGGCGTAGTCTGACACCATGATATCCTCCGCCTCCGCGTAAAGCGCGCGCCGCCGGTCCTTGTCCAGTTCCGCGGCCGCCTGCTCCACCAGGCGGTCGAACTCGGCGTTCGACCAGTCCGAACGGCCATACCCTTGAGGCTGCGAGTGCCAGATCATGTCGAGCATGTTGCGTGGATCCAGGTAGTCCGCGTAGAACACGATCAAACCCAGGTTCATGCGCCAGTTATACATGTTGTTCATATACATGGTCCGGTCGGCGCTGCGGATCGTGACGTCGACCCCGATGTTCTCCTTCAGCATGGCCATGATGGCCTCGCTGATCCGCTTGATCGTGGGGTTGGGTGCCCGCAGCCACATCTCCTGGCGGGGGAACCCTCGCCCGCGGGGATAGCCGGCCTCCTGTATGAGTTCCCGGGCTCTTGCCGGATCGTAGGCCTGGTGGGGTTTCATGGCCGGTCCGTTGTATTCCGCGAATTCAGGCGGGATCATGGAGTAGGCGGGGACGGCCGTGCCGCCCAGCAGGATGCCCGTGATGACCTCCCGGTCGATCGCCCGCGTGAAGGCTTCCCGGACCCGCACGTCGTCAAAGGGCGGCTGCCGGGTGCGGTAGAAGAGATACCATGAGGCCCGCGCGGCCACCTTGACCAGGTCCGGCGCGAGTTCCGGATCGGCCATGATGCGGGGCATGTCGGTCACGTCGACGAGTTCACGGTCCACCTCGTCGTTCTCGTAGGCGAGGACCGTAGCCACCGCCGCGTTGCGGAAGGGATGGATGACCTTCTCCAGGTAGGGCTTGTGGGGACCGTTGTACATGGGGTCCGGAACCAGGGTCATGTGGCTTCCGGTGACCCACTCCGACACCTTAAAGCCCGAATTTGAGACGATATTCTCGAGGCGCGTCCACTTCCTTTCGTATTTTTCAACCTGCCATGGAGGTACCGGCAGCGCATTCCCATAGGATACGATATAGGGCAGATACGGCGCTGACTTCTCCGTCTCGATGACCAGCGTCAGATCGTCGACCGCACGCACGCCCAGTTGGGTCAGGTCCTCGATCTCGCCGCGGTTGATGGGCCTTGCGTTCTTGAAGTCATGGTAGAAGAACCCGTAGGGGTTGGCTTCCTCCGGGTCCAGCATGCGGCGGAAGGAATACACGAAGTCATGGGCCGTGACGGGCCGTCCGTCGCTCCACCGCGCGCCTTCTCGAAGGTGGAAGGTCCAGGTCCTGCCGTCCGGGGAGGATGTGTAGCTGTCGGCGGCCGCGGGTTCCGGATTCCAGTTCGGATCGCGGCGGAGCAGAGGCTCGAAGGGGATGATGGTGTCTTCCGTGTCGTAGTCGTTAATCGCGGAATCGAGCGTGCGGGGTTCCGGGCTCATGTAACGGAAGACCTGCTGGTCCCGCGGAGAGGCGTCCGGCGGGAGGGGCCGTGCGGCCGATGGCCCGGTTCCGTCTTGCGCCGCGATCAGCAAGGGGACCAGGAAGAAGGCGGCAACGGCACCGGGCAGGATGGCTGCACACTTTAGATAACGGGGCATGATTCGGTTCCTGTGATGTATGGATGTCCGGTGAATTCAGTTCGTTTTGACCGTTCGGCCCATGCGGCCCATACGGCTTATACGGCCATGCGGCCCAGCCGACCGTCAGGTTGCTTCCAGCGTATCGGCCACAGCCTCGACGAGGCCGTCGATGTGCGAATCGTCCATTGCCGCGGAAAGGCAGTTCATGGCGAGGCCGTTCGACAGGTAGTAACCGCGGTTCAGCAGGCCGAGAAACAACGCGGATACGGGACCCTTGTCCGCCGCGGCCACGGCGCGGTAGGTCCGGACCGGACCCCTTGTGAAATAGATGCTGAAGGTGGAGCCTGACGCGGCCACCGTTGCCACGGTGCCGGTACGGGTGAGCTCGCTCTCGAGACCACTCACCAGGCGATCGGTGAGCCGGTCGAGCCGTGTATATACTTCGGGGGTCAGCACTTCCAGCATGGCGAGACCCGCGGCCATGGTGACCGGGTGGGCGCTGAAAGATCCGCTCTGGAACACCCGGGCCCTGCCCAGGGTGGGATCCAGCAGGGACATGAGATCCCTCCGGCCGCCGAAAGCACCCGCGGGAAACCCCCCGCCCACGATCTTCCCGTAGGTGCTCAGGTCGGGCAGGATGCCGCACTGGGCCTGGACGCCGCCCGGTGACGCGCGGAACCCCACGATTTCATCCAGGATCAGGAGCACGCCGTAACGCCCGGTTATCTCTCGCACCGCCCTCAGGAAATCCATGCGCTGGGGGATGACGCCGGTCTTCGGATCGAGGATCACGGCCGCCAGTTCGTCGCTATACTCCGCGATGATCGCCTCTACGGCCGCCTCGTCGTCGAAGGGCAGGATGACGACGTTGTCGGTGGCGTTGGGAGGCATGCCCCCGGCGCTGGCCACGGGTACCGGACGGTCCGCCGGGCCCGCCTTCGCCAGGTCGGGCGATGTGCTGATTTCGACGGCGTCGTGGCTGCCGTGGTACCCCCCTTCGAACTTGGCGATGATGTGACGGCCCGTGTATTCCCGCGCCAGCCGGATCGCGTGGAGCGTCGCCTCCGTCCCGGAGTTGCAGAACCGGACCATCTCCAGGGATTCCACTCTCCGGCACAACTCGTCCGCCAGCGCTGTCTCTATCCCCATGGGAGCGGCCACGGCAATGCCCTGCTCAAGCTGTCGTTCCACGGCGCGAACGACGGCCGGGTGATGGTGGCCCAGGACCTGCGTCGTGTGGTGGTTGGCGAAATCCACGTACCGGTTGCCGTCCACGTCGTACAGGTGGCAGCCTTCGGCCCGTGCGACGGTGACCGGGTACGGCGCGTAGTAGTAGGCGCCCTTGGCGACACCGGGCATGACTTCGCACGCGCGCTTGAACGCTTCGCGGGAGCCCGGTGTCCTCTCGCGGTAGATCGCCTCCTGCGTTGTTTTCTGCGTCGAAGTCACGGACACGGTTGTTCCTTGCTGTGGTTCAGGCCCGGTAGGCTTCCCAGAGGGCCTTGTAATAGCCCATCAGCCGTTCCGGTTCGGGGCTGTGCGCGATTTCAGCGAGCGTGTAGCCCTTGTAACCGTCGGCTTGAAGCAACCGGAAGAGCTCCCGCCAGGGATATTCGGAGCGATAGATCTCGGTGATGTGCACCAGGCCGATCCTGTGGGCAAGCAGCCGGTAATTGGCCTCGATGGAGCCATTCACCACTTCGCCGAAATTCGAGTTCCAGCAGATATAGGCATTGGGATGGTCCGCGTGGTCCATGATGGTGCGCATGCGCCGTGGTTCCTGGGTGTCCTTCCCGTGCACCTCGACCCGGATCTGCACGCCGAGACCGGCGGCCGCTTCGGCGCACTCCCCGACGGCCCTTCCGATCTGTTCGAGTGTCGCCTCTTCCGGGATGCCCGCTTCGATCTGCAGGCCGTTGGGGCGCACCTTCACGCCCGGACAACCGAGGTCGGCCGCCAGTTTCGCGTACTCGAAGGTCCCGTCCACGTTCGACCGGACCTCGTCCGGATCGGCCGAATGATACTCGAAGGCCGTGCCAAGTCCCACCAGGGCCACGCCGCCGTCCTCGAATCTCCGCCGGACTTCAGACCGCTCTCCCGTACTCAACGAGGCTTCCACGCCGTGGGCATGGGTCGTGCGGAGTTCCACGCCCGTGAAACCCGTCCTGCCGCACATGTCGATGATGGCCGGCACGTCCCAGTCCCGGCCGATCTGATAGGTCACGAATCCAAGCTTCATTCGGCCTCCCTAGCCCTGCAGGCGACGAACGCGCGCGGGTACGTCGTCCTGGTGAATCTCGGCGGATTGAATCCCCGAATCCCGGTCCGGCACGGGCAGATGGACCTTCTGCCCTCCCCTTCGATGGGACTCCCGGAGGGCGATGGCCACTTCCAGGGCCTCGCGTCCGTCCACCCCCGAACACCTGGGCGGATGGCCGTTTTCTATGGACGAAATCAGGTCTGCGACGATGGTCAGCCCCATGGACGGGTACCGGACCGGCCAGGGAAACGGCAAGCGGGCCGGCACGCCTCTGCCCCGCGGACCGCCGGGATGCAGTTTCACCAGTTCGGCGTCCTGGCCGTTCGCGATCGAGCGGAAGCGGCCCTTCGTGCCCAGTACGTCGATTTCCCAGTTCGCGATACCGCAGGGCATGCCCCGTATATACGCCCTGACCCCGTTGTCGAAGGCCAGGTATCCGTTGCCCATGAGGTCCGTTTCTCCCGCCGCGGCCTCGTCGGACTCCATCTCGCCGTACACCCATTCGACCCTGCCGCCCGCCATGTACCGGACGATGTCGATGAGGTGGCTGCCGTTGTGGGAAAGGCCGCACTGGCCGTAGCCCGTTACCTGGACGATCTCGCCGAGTTCGTCTTCTTCGATCATGGTCCTCGCGTGGGCGAAGAACGGATGCCAGCGCCGCGCGCAGTTGATGGCCAGGGCGACGCCGTGTTTCTCGCAGGTCTCCACCATGGCGTCCGCCTCGGCCAGGGTCAGCGCGATGGGTTTTTCAGCCCAAACGGCCTTCACTCCGGCCCGGGCGGCGTCCTGAACGATCTGTGAACGGATCCGGGCGGTGGTGCAGACGCTGAGCAGGTCGATACGCTCCTTCTCAAGCATATCGCGGTAGTCGGCGTAAAGATGATCGTCATCGATGCCCCAGCGCTTTCCGAAAATGGAACGCTGCTCGTCGTGTGGGTCCGCCCCGGCAACCAGGTCCACGTCGGGTGCAGCCTGGTAAGAAGGGGCATGACAGTAGGGCAGGAAAATGGATCCGCCCTGGTCGATCTCGTCGTCGAAGGTGCTGCCCATGCGGCCGAGACCGATCACGGCGGCGCGGTATGTTCCGGCCATATCCTCCTCCGTCCATTCACACTAAACAGGGTGATTTCGCCACTATGCCGTTTATTTCGCCAATACAGCGTATATTCCCACCACTTTGGCGTATATACGGCGTAGATACTGACTACGCATACATAAAAGGTTCTGTTGACTTTCGTTTACCGGGATTATAAAACCGCGCAGGACGCGGGACAAGCGGCAAATGCAGTATTGGGGCACTACACGCGGTCCGCGTGATCAGCCCAGAATCGTCCCCACGATTCAAGGTAGTCGGAACTGCTCCAGGCCTTGTCCATCCCCACCCCCGAGACCACTTCGATGCCGAGGTCCTTGCAGACGCTCCACTCGGGGATATTGGACATGTCGGTCCGGTCTCCCCCCTTGGTAAACACGCGGGGTCGGATCACCTTCAGTGCCTCGCAGACCGTATCGTCGTCCTCTGTTTCAAAAGGAATGACGTAGTCCACGCCGCGGATACCGGAGACGACCTGGCACCGGGCCCTGAGATCCATGAAGGGCCTGCCCTTCTTGCGCCGAAGAAAACCGTCGCCGTTGACAATGACGACCAGGGTATCACCATGGGTGGATGATTCGAGCAGGCAGGAGACGTGGCCGGGATGGAGCGGATCGTACCCGCCGGAGGTAGCTACGATGGCGCCAAGGTCGGATCTCAAGACCTGAAATGCTTCCAGGTCGACGATGCGGGCTGCGTTTCGAGTGTATTGCGACATGGTTTGGGACGAATCCAGTGGCCAGGGTGACAGGGAAGCAGATTTCGGCCAGGAAGATGGGGACGTGTAAATCGGCTCGAGAAGTCCAGCGTCCGCTCAGCAGTCCAGCGTCTGCTCAGCAGTCCAGCGTCTGCTCAGAAGTCCAGCGTCTGCCTGACCTGATGGCGGTCGAAGATCAGGCTCTTCTTCCGGCCGTTGGCATTGACGTGCACGAGATTGACCTGATCCTCGTAAGTCTCGAGGAGTAGTGTATTCGTCATGGTCATCGATTCCAGCACCGGGATATCCCCAACCTCAACGAAACACCAGATCGCGTCCGGGTCCACTTCCTTTCCGAGAAAGGCGGAGTTGACGCGACGGCCGTTGATCTCGAGTTCAACATGACGTGCGAGATAACGGCCTATGTATAGATCCGCCTTTTCAGCCTCTCGCTCCGTGCCCAGGTGCAGCCGTTCCGTGCCCATCGTTTCCAGCGCCAGTTCCAGGTCGTCCATGAAGATGCGAAAAGACAGCTCCAACGCGCCGGTGTCGGGGTTGTGATCGACCTGGCAGACGCTGATGTAGAAGGGGTGGGCTGCCGCGGGCGTTGCACCCATGGAACGGGCTGCGCCCTCCGTATCAACCGCCATGAGGAGTCCACTGCCCAGCAGTATACCCGATATGGTAAACCAGGTATATCCAGATTTCATTCGGCTGCTCCCTCAATCCGGTGCGGCGGGACACGAAACGGCGCGGTACGGCACGACGCGATGCAACGCGACATCCGAACCGGCCCCCGAGCACCGAAGTTATCCGAAATCCAAAAGGCTGGCAACTCGAATCTTGCGTCAGATCCTGTCCGCTGACTGCCTCGATGCCCGTGGAGTTTTGCCGTTATGTTTCTACCGTGGATGCGAACAGCCGACGTCCAGCTAGTGGATAATCCGTCGTCCAGCTAGTGGATAATCACCCAGAATCATAAATTATCGGGTAAATATCACGGTATAGTCATATTCAAACGAAGAGATTAAACAGTACATATTATACGCATAAATCCTTTATACTTCCTGTACATATACTTCCTGGACGACTCCATTGGCCTGGCAGTACCCCGAGGAAACCTGCGCATTATGGGAACTGGGGGCGAAATGCCGGATCGGGAGATCCGCTCTTCCGGGCGAGCAAGGCGGGGCCTACCCGCAGGAGAAATGACATGCGCATTCCACTTATGCTGACCGTACTGTTTGCGATGGCCTGTGGCGGTGACAGCAAGCCAACGGCCCCGACGCCGGCGCCGGAACCGGATCCCGCCGCCAGACTGATTGGCACCTGGAGATATACGGGAAACGATTTCTATACCAAAGTGGCTTCCAACCTGAGGGAGCACCTGCTCGAGCAGGGCCTTACGGCGAGCCAGGCCGACATGGTGGTATTTGACATGATTGGCGATCCCAACGAGACGTTTTCCCTTATCCTCAACTTCCGGACAGACGGCACGGTGATTGTCGACAATCAGCAGACTGACCGGTACGAGGTGTCCGGTAATCAAATCACCATCACTTCATCGGGCGATGCGCCTTTTACCGTGATTTACGAAGTCACGGACACCACACTTACGCTGCGTTATCCTGTAGCCCCCCTGCTGGCGACGGTAGGACTTGAAGCCGAAGACGAGGAAGAAGCCGAACTGCTGAGGGTCATGCTGAAGGATATAGCGTACATGACCATGTTTTTCTCGAGATAGGAACGAATACCGCCACGCATGCGATATCCGCGCCCCGGATGTTTCTTTACATGGGGCCGCCCGCGCCGTATATTCCCCGTATTATTTCCATACTTAAGTCATTACGTTAAACTCTGACGACAGACTGACAATCAGCAGCAGGAGACCGATCCATGGCTAAGCGCCTTTTGTACATGCTATGCGCATTGACCGTCGCGTGCGCCACAACCGCCGCTACCGCCCAGAAGGGCCCGGAGTCGATCAACCGCAGCAAGTTCCGCCAGATCAAGCAGGAAGCCCCGACGCCGAACGTGTACCGGACCGCTTCCGGCGCGCCGGGTCACCAGTACTGGCAGAACGAGGCGGACTACGAGATGGAGATCGAGCTCGACGACGAGACGCAGCGCCTCTACGGCACCGAGGTCATCACCTACCACAACAACTCGCCCGACGAACTGGCCTACCTCTGGGTGCAGCTCGACCAGAACGTGCGGGCGCTGGATTCGGACACGCGCAAAATCGCGGGCGGCCGGGTCTCCGGACAGATGAGTTTCGCCCAGTTGCGCAGGTTGCTGAACGACTTCGACGGCGGCTTCAAGATCGAGTGGGTGCGGGACCGGCGCGACAACCCGCTGCCCCATACCATCAACAAGACGATGATGCGCGTGGACATCCCCGAACCGCTCCGGCCCGGGAGGTCCTACACGTTCAAGGTCAAATGGTGGTACAACATCAACGACCGGATGAAGATCGGCGGCCGTTCCGGATACGAGTACTTCGAGGAAGACGACAACTACCTCTACGCCATCGCCCAGTACTTTCCCCGCATGGCGGTGTACAACGAGGTCGAAGGCTGGCAGAACAAGCAGTTCCTCGGCCGGGGCGAGTTCACCCTGCCCTTCGGCGACTACAAGGTCAGCATTACCGTGCCGGCCGACCATATCGTCGCGGCGACCGGTGTGCTCCAGAACCCGAAGGACGTGCTGACCGACGAGCAACAGGCGCGCTTCGAGCGGTCCAGGACCGCGGACGAACCCGTCCTGATCGTCACGGAAGCGGAAGCCATCGAGGCGGAAAAGAGCCGCGCCACGGAAAAGAAGACCTGGGTTTTCCACGGGGACAACGTACGGGATTTCGCCTTCGCCAGTTCACGGAAGTTCATCTGGGACGCCATGGGGGTCCAGTCCGGTCCCCAGCACGTCATGGCCATGTCCTTTTACCCCAAGGAAGGCAACCCCCTGTGGGAGCGTTATTCCACGAAGGTGGTCGCCCATACGATGGAAGTCTATTCGAAATATACCTTCCACTATCCCTATCCCACGTCCATTTCCGTGCATACTAACCGCATCGGCATGGAATACCCGATGATCTGCTTCAACGGCGGCCGGCCGGAGAAGGACGGCACCTACAGCGAGCGGACCAAGTACGGCATGATCAGCGTGATCATCCACGAAGTCGGGCACAACTATTTCCCCATGATCGTCAATTCGGACGAGCGGCAGTGGACGTGGATGGATGAGGGACTGAATACCTTTCTGCAGTACCTGGCCGAACAGGAGTGGGATACCGAGTATCCTTCCCGCCGCGGCCCCGCCCACCAGATCGTGAATTACATGAAGGGCGATGTGGAGCGCATTTCTCCCATCATGACGAATTCGGAGTCGGTGTTCCAGCTCGGGCCCAACGCCTATGGCAAGCCCGCTACCGCGCTGAATATCCTCCGGGAGACGGTCATGGGCCGGGAACTCTTCGACCATGCCTTCCGCAGCTATTCACAGCGCTGGATGTTCAAGCATCCTTCCCCCGAGGATTTCTTCCGCAGCATGGAAGACGCGTCCGCGGTGGACCTGGACTGGTTCTGGCGCGGCTGGTTCTACAGCACGGACCACGTGGATCTCGGGTTGGGCGAGGTAAAGTGGTTCCAGATCAATACGCGCAACCCGGAAGTGGAGAAGGAGATCGCCCGGTCGAACCGGGCAGAGGAAAACCGGGGAATCAGTTACGCGCGCAACCAGGCCGAAATCACGGACCCGATGGTCGCACAGGATTCGACGCTCGTCGATTTCTACAACAGGTACGATCCCTTCGAGATTTCCATCCTCGACCAGGACGAATACGAAACCTACCTGGAGAGCCTGAGCCCGGAGGACCTGGCCATTCTGGAAAGCGGCAAGCACTTCTACGAATTGACCTTCGAGAACGTCGGCGGGCTGGTCATGCCGGTGATCCTGGAATTCGAACTCGAGGACGGCACGAAGGAAGTGCAGCGTATACCGGCGGAGATCTGGCGGCACCGGGACGACCGCGTGACCAAGGTGTTCGTCATGGATCAGCAGGTGGAAAGGATCACGCTCGATCCCTTCCTGGAGACCGCGGATACCGACCTGAGCAACAACGTCTGGCCGCCGCAGTCGAAACCCACGCGTTTCCAGCTGTTCAAGCAGCGCTTCCGGACGCCGGAAAACCCGATGCAGCGCCAGCAGCGCGCGGATGAAAGAGAGAAGGAAGAGGCAGAGGAGACGAAGACGGAGACTCGGTAGGACCCACGCCCACGGGGCCGGAGCCCCATCCGGCTCCGCGAGTCGCTACAGCTTCAGCCAGCAGAGGCCGTCGCCGCTCCGGTAGTAGACGGCCACGGCCCGGCCGTAGACCGCGTCCGCCGAGATGAAACCGAAGGCCCGTCCGTCCTTGCTGTTCCCCCTGGCGTCTCCTATGGCCAGGAGAGACCCGGGGGGAATGACTTCAGGACCGTAGTCCTCCCCACCGCTGTAACTGAGGTTCAGGCGGACCCTTCGTTCGCCGTAGAACTCCTCCCGCATATCCGTGTAGGAACCCATCGACGCGCCGTTGATGGAAACCTGGCCGCCGCGGACCGACACGGTGTCGCCTCCCACGGCGACGATCCGCTTCACCAGTCGGATGTCTTCCACCGGCGAATCGAAGACCACCACCTCGCCCCGTTCCACCTCGCGCCCGTTGGTGAGTTTCCAGTCCGTGAATGGAAACCGGAAACCGTAGATGTACTTGGCCACGAAGATCCGGTCTCCCGGCAGGAGCGTATACTCCATGGAACCGGAAGGAACGGTATAGTGATCGGCCAGGGTCGACCGGGCCGCCAGAAGGACCAGCGCAATGAGCCCGAATGAAATGGCTTCCCTGCCGATGGTCCTGAGTCTGGGGTGCATGCGTGCCTTTATCTTGACGACACCGGCCCGCGGTCCGGTTACTTGGACGCGGTGTTCGGCTAACGCGGTGTCCGGGACTATTCCCGTTCGAAGAAGTAACTGAACCCGCCATCTTCCCCGAACACGGCGTCGAAGAACATCAGCTCTTCCGGCGTCGGAGGTTCTGTGGAATCGGCCTGGATCAATTGCAGCAAATGGGCCTTGGTCAAGGTCAGGGTCAGGTGATCGTTCTCGACCACGTAATTACCGAGAAAAACGACGGCGTCGTCCTGTTTCAGGACCAGTATACTGCCGTTGGCCGACCATACGGCGGATTCCTCCAGGTTGTTGGAGGCGGTGGCGTCGGCATTCAGGGTTAATGTCCCGAGGGACGAGTTCGCCAGATCCGCTTCGATTTCACCCAGGAACTCCGCAACGATGGCATCGGCGGTCGCCTCGTCCAGTCCCCCGATGTTTATCAGGAAATCCCGTAAGTTCTGGGCAAGGGTTTGAGCGATGTCCGTACCCACGGCTCGCCACGAACCGACCAGGTCGAGATCGATGACCCTTACTTCGCCAGGCGGTCCCTGCGGCCCCTGCGGTCCCTGCGGTCCAGCCGGTCCAGTACTCCCGTCCGTGCCCGACGGCCCCTGTATTCCTGCCGGTCCCGCCGGTCCCGCCGACCCTGCCGGTCCCGCCGGCCCGGTCGGTCCCACCTTCCCTTCGCACGCAAGCACGATCAGTGCCGGCACGAGAACCATCAGGCCTGTGGACAACGCGGTCTTGAAACGCTTGTAGCCGAACATTGAGGTACCTCCCGGATTGGTGGAATGGCGCGCCTTAACAGGACGTTTCAGTCTCTCGAGGACAGGAAGAACTGCAGTATGTACCAGAACAACAGCGCCACGGATGCGAAGAGTTGAAGCGCCGCGCCTACGTGCCGGTCCTCGGGATAGTGATGCAGGACGTTGGAAGTGTCGTAGAGGATCGCGCCGCCGGCCAGAACGATCATGGCCACGGTGAAGATCGTCCCCAGGTGGAAACCGAAAAGCACGCTGGCCACGATCAGCACGAGTGCGCAGATGAACCCCCACCGCAACAGCCCGCCGAGGAAGGAAAAGTCCTTCCGGGTATGAAAGGCCACGATCGTCAATCCGAGAAAACCGAGGAGCGTAACCGTGGCGGCGCTGTTGATCACGCCCGGCGCCATGGTATCGGCAACGTAGAGCAGCGGTGTGAAGATAACGGCCTCGCCTACGACGAACAGTCCCAACGCGCCGTACTGACCGCCCCTGGTCTGCGCACTGTGCGCGAAATGTGACGCAATCCAGCTGAGGATGATGAACCCGCCCAGTACGATGAGCCAGGATCCACCGAGCAGCACGCGGGCGATCGACTCCGCCATGCCGGTCTGAAACAGGTAGATCTCGATCAGGGCGAATGCCAGGATCGCCCCAAGAAGATGGGTGTAGGTACGGGTGATGAACGCCCCGCGCGCGTCCACACCCAGTTGCGCGACGGGTATGCCTTGCTGTGCCGTGTAGGCTGCCGTCCTGTTCATAGTATCACGCTCCTTCTTTCGGGTTCACTGACTGGTTATCCATGGGATTGCGGCCTTTTGCCGCGGGGCATTGGCCTCCCGCGACGGTTCCGCTTTAAATTCTATCGCGCTACTTTTCTTCATTCGCGCTACTCTTCGCCGAGCAGGTCCTCGAGGTCCTGCAGCACGTTACCGTCGGATCGCACCAGCGCCAGGATAGCGTTGTGCGGGACGATAATATAGGTTTTCTCCTGGTAATTGATCTCGATGGATTCCTTGCGCATGTAGAAAGCGAAGTCGCCCGGCTGGGCCTGCAGCGGCAGGTAGCGCACCGATTCCGCCGGTCTGGTTACCGGGTCGCCCTCGTTGTAGTCCGGATTGGGCATCAGGTGCCCCGGTCCCACACGGACGACCTTACCGGTGCCCACCTTCTCCTTCTCGGTCACCGTTGCGGGCAGGTACAGTCCCGAATGGGTGAGTTGTTCGCCGTCATGCTGCTCGACGAGCACCCGGTCTCCTACGATGATCAGTTCGCTCATCGTCATTTCGCGTTTCGTTGATTATGCATGGCGGTCAAAAGCCCCGGCGCGTCGCCTGTTAGGCAAGAAACCCGGCGCCTCGCTAGATCCTGGTTCAGGATTCGATTCCACTGACGCCGACGCGCGCGCAGTAGGCCGCGATATCGAATTTCATCCAGCTTTCCTGCGTGATAATATACGAAGATTCGCCTTTTACCCGCAACCAAAAACCGGTCCTCGGAACAGAGGCCGGCACCGCCTGGAAACGTGCGGATCGTATACGGGACGAAGGGCGGAATCGGCTGTTCGCCCATTCCGGAATCACCAGTTCGTTCATCCCGGAATCGCCCGTACTACAGGACCGCGCCCGCTTTTTTCAATCCTGCAATGCGGTCTTCGGTATAGCCCAGGACTTCTTCCAGCACATACTGGCGATCCTGGTTGAAACCCGGCGGCACGCGCAGTCTTTCAGGGGGCGACACGGCGTCGCTTTCGAAGGTGATCGTACGCAGGCCCCGGATCGGGACACCGTCGGTTCGCTTCCCCTGAAGCAGCAGCGGTTCCACGGACTCGTGCGCAAGGACCTCGTCCAGTCGCCGGACCGCGCCGGCCGGTACCTTGCGCGACCGTAGCTGCTCCAGCAGGGCATCTCGCTCCAGCCCGGCGATCCGTTGCGCCAGCAATGCGTTCAGCGCGTCGCGGTGGACCACGCGTTGCGGGTTGGTGGCGTACCGCGCATCCTCGGAGGCTTCCGGAATGTCCAGTACCTCGCACAGCGACTTGAACTGGCTGTCCGTACCGACGGCCAGCACGACGGGGTCCCCGTTACGGGCCCGGAACACCGTCCCGTAGGGGGCGATGTTCGGGTGATCGGAACCCGTTCGGCCGGGCACGGATCCGGCCACCAGGTAGTTCGCGGCCTGGTTGGCGAGGGACGCGACGCCGGACTGGAACAGCGAGACCGTGTTGCAGGAACCCCGCCCCGACTGCATCCGTTCGATGAGGGCGATCAACAGGGCTTCTTTCAACTGATGGGCCAGCAGCAGGTCGATGAGGGCCACCGGCATCTTGACCGGGCCGCTCTCTTCTGTACCGTTCATGCCCATGAAACCGGTTTCCGCCTGCAGGACGGCATCGAACCCCGGCCGCTCGTCCGCCTCGCCAAAGGCGGTGATATCCGCGTAGATGAGCCGGTCGTTTATGCTGCGCAGGGCCGGGTAGTCGAGCCCGAACTTACCGGCGTCACCCGGTTTGAAGCTCTGCAGGAAGACGTCGGCCCGTCGTACCAGGTCCAGGAGCACCTCGTATCCCGCCGGTATCGAGAAGTCGACCCCGATAGATCGCTTGCCCCAGTTTACCGAGGAGAAATAGGCGGATACATCGGATTCTTGTTCTTCGGCGGGCAGTTTCCACTGACGGGTCGTGTCGCCGCCGGTCTTTGTGTTTTCCACCTTGATCACCGTGGCGCCGAGTTCGGCGAAGAACATGCCCACTGCGGGGCCGGCGAGTACGTTCGCGGCCTCGATGACGATCAGGTCTTTGAACAGGGTATCGGTGGAAGACAAGGTAAGGACTCGCCGGTCAACCGGTCAACCGGTCAGCCGGTCAGGATTTCGAAGAGGCCCATGCACAGTGACCTGCTGCGGCCGTCTTCATCCATGTTGGAACGCCAGGTCGAAATGGAGAGCGCGGCGATATCGCAGTGGTCCGCGAGGTGGCGGAACACTCGCTCCAGGTCGGAGGACGGCGGTCCGCCCGGCGCCGGGTAGCCCATGGCAGGCGCCTCCGAGGGATCCAGGATGTCCGTATCGAAATGGACGTAGACCGGTCTGCCGGACAGGTCGTACCTCAGGAGATCGAGCACGTCGGGGATATGCCGCAACCGGGACGCTTCGACCAGTTTCCGCTCACCGGGGTCCAGGTCGCGGCCGTCCGACATGATGACGTCCCCGTCGGGGATCGGATCCATGCGCACGTTCTCGACCATCGTCTGCTCACCCAGCCCGACCATCATGGCCAGCGGCATGCCGCCCAGGAACCCGCTCGGCGTCGTGTCCCAGGTGTTGAAGTCGCCGTGGGCGTCGAGCCACAGGAAGAGGGGATGGATTCCTGCGCGCTGCAGCCCGGCCATGACCGGTATGGTCGCGCAACAGTCGCCGGCGACGCTGACCGGACGCCTGCCGGCCTCCGCGGCTTCGGCGACCCGATCGGCGAGGGGACGGTGCACACAAAGCGTGCGGGCCATCTCGCTGTCGCCCTGCAGCGTCGTTTCGATCACGGCCCAGTCGTCCCGCGCCAGGTCGAGGAGCGCCGGGTCATGCCGGTCCAGGAAATACGGCGTGAGTATATACTGATTACGCATGGTCACACCTGTGTCGATGGTAGTCTTTGGTAGTTGTCAGGTGAAATCCAGCCAGCGGTCCTGCTCTTCCGGCATCCAGCAGGTCTCGGTCACGGTCTCCAGGTCGAAGAACTGGTAGGGATCCACCTTCTTGTATTCCGCATAGGGTCCCGACCAGTCCCTGCGCCGCTCCTTGTACGCGAGAAATCCTTCGTGGGACACGTATTCGAACACCATCACGTAGCGGCCCGTGGCCCGGCCGGTGTTGCGTTCCACCTCGCGGAAATAGCGGGCGGACCGCCATTCGGGGAACAAATCGTCCTTATGCGCATCCACGAAGGCGAACCAGGTCCGGATCATTTCGTCGTGATCGACTTTCCGGTCGGGCTTGGGTACCCAGGTTTCCACTTCGAAGAAAGACATGGCCCGTCCGTTCCGGAAAGGCGGCCGCGGCGGCGTTCGGCCTGTGACAGGGAACAGGGGCAGCAGGATTCGAACCCGCGACCTACGGTTTTGGAGACCGCCGCTCTACCAGCTGAGCTATACCCCTTTGAAAACCGCCTCGAACTGCAGGGCACAAGATACATCTGCGTGGCCGAATTGGCAACCAAATTTACGCCGCCAAGTCGTTCGTTCCACGCCCGATAACCCTTGCCGAAAAAGGAGCGGCGGCCTATGATGCCCTATCATGAACGCCTTTCAGAAAACGGCCCTCGCCACCCTGGCGGCCACAATACTGCTGATCACCATAGGCAGCCTGGTACGGATAACGGGCGCCGGCCTGGGCTGTCCCGACTGGCCCAGGTGCTGGGGTTCCTGGCTGCCTCCGTCGAGCGTCGAAGAACTGGACATGACGTATATCCGGGACAGGGGCTACGACCCCGCGGACTTCAACCCCGTCAAGATGTGGACCGAATACGCAAACCGGCTCGTGGGCGTCGTCATCGGAATACTCGTCTTTGCGACCTTCCTGCGTTCATTTCGGTATCGAAGGACACAGCCGGTGGTCTTCTACTGCGCGGGCCTGTGCTTCGTGCTGGTCGGGTTTCAGGGCTGGCTGGGCGGGCAGGTGGTCAGATCCGGCCTGCAGCCCGGGATCATAACGCTCCACATGGCCCTGGCGGTCATCCTCTTGTGCCTGTTGCTCTACGTGACCTTTCAATCTCTGCAACAGCGCATGCGCGTCGAACTCAGCGGGCAGGGACGGTCCGTATTGCTGCGCCTGGGGCTTGTGCTCCTGGCCGTTACGGCGATCCAGGTGCTCATCGGCACGCAGGTACGGGAAGGCATCGATCCCTTCATCAAGGACGACGGCGGCCTGCCAAGGGGCGCATGGCTGGCCCAGGTGGGGCTCATCGACCACGTGCACCGGTTTTCTTCCTGGATGGTCCTGGTTGCCGGCGTGCTCCTCTTCCGGGCGGTTCGGCGACACGGCATGACCGGGCGGCTCCCCGCCGCCGCCAGGTTCATCCTGGCCGCCATCCTGCTGCAGATCGTCCTGGGGGTCGTCCTGGCCTACGCCGGCCTGCCGCCGGTGGCGCAGGTCCTCCACCTCACCCTGGCCACGCTGCTGATCTGCGGAGAATGCGTGTTTCTGCTCATGGTCAGGGCGTCACGCCGGTAAACGGTTTTCTTCTTTTCACTTTTCCGCCGTCAGTTTATGTTTGCTCAAGTCTCACCTATGGTTCCTGCGGGTAAATCCTGAAGCAGTCCCCGCCCGACTCGTCCAGGGAAGGAACGATGGACCAGCTGACCGCACAGTTGAAAAAGATCAGCGCACGCTTCCAGGACGGCGAGCTGACCAGGGAGGACATCGACGAAGCAATCGCCCTGGTGGAAAATGGCGAAGCGAAGCCCGCTAAGAATCACGGGCGCCAGAGCCTGCTCTACCTGCAGGCGCCCACGACCAACCCCCATTCGGCGGTGGTCGGCATCAGTATCTACGAAGACGGTGCGGACTCCGACGGACTCGACGAAAACGGCGAATTCAGATACCGGTCGATCAAAGAGGCCCTGGACGACGGCTGGCGCATCATCAAGTTCCCCGAAGCGTCCCTCGCCATGCGTGAACAGGATACCTACGGGCTCGGATACGAGTTCGTGCTGGAGCGATGGAGATAGACGATGGAGACCCCGATGACCGGCGCGCCCTACGGTAAAGAGATGGACTGCGTGCCGACGCTGACGGACCGCGAGGTCGTCGATTTCTGCCGGAACGGTTACCTGATGCTGCCCGGTGTCGTGCCGGAGGACGTCAACAGGCAGGTCGTCGACTACCTGGACCGCGTCGACGGTACCTACGAGCCCACGCCCATCATGAACGAATCCTTCTTCGTGGACGGCGTGCTCATGAACCCGCAGGCGGCCGGCGCCGTCCGGTCGCTCCTGGGAAGCGGCTTTACCCTGCCGCTCATCATCAGCAACCACCGGGGACCCCTTCCCTTCGACCAGCCTCAGAGCTGGCACCGGGACGGCGGCACGATCTACACGGATCGGCTGGAATACCTGCAGGTCTTCTACTACCCCGAAGAATGCACCGAGGACATGGGGCCGACCGTGGTGCTGCCCGGGTCGCACTTCATGCGGAACAAGGCCCCCATGATGGCCCATCTCGGTTCCATACGGGGGACCGTATCATCGGCCGGTCCGGCCGGGACGATCTTTCTCACCGTCTACGGGATCTGGCACCGCAGGGCGCGGGCCACTTCGGGACCGAAGGGAAAGAGCCGGTTCCGCAACCTGCTCAAGTACAACTACTGGCGAACCGCGCCCCCTCGGAGAGACTGGATAACGGAGGAGGATATCGACTTCAACACGATCAGATTCGATCCGCCGGCGGGCGTGTTCGAGCAGTTCCATGGCGCCATAGCGGCCGCGCGGATGTTCACCTGGCTCTGTGGCGCCGAGGACGAGTACCGGAAGAGAGGCGGGCAGTGCTGGCCCGTCGCCCTCACCGTTCGCGACGGCGTGAACCAGGAGGGGACGCCCAGGTCGCTGGCGAACCCCTAAGGTCCGGCAGGATGGATTCCACACGGAGAGAAGCAGGCCATGAAAATCACCGACGTCGCCATTACTCATATCAATCCGAAACTCGCGGAACGGAACGTCGACAAGAAGGTCCAGTTCCAAGGCATTGATACGCAGACGGTATTCAAGGTCACCGCGGACAACGGGGTGGTCGGATACGGGGAAAGCCGGGGTCACGTCACGATGGACATAGGGGACGTGGAGCGATTGACCGGCAGCAGTCCCTTCGACCACATCAACGCCGGCTATCCCGTGGGTCTCATGGGCGCGCTTTACGATCTCATGGGCAGGCATCTCGAAATCCCGGCTTACAGGCTCATGGGACAGAAGGTGCGGGACCGGGTGCCCGTTGCGGCGTGGACACGTCCTTCTTCGCCCGAAGAACTGGCCGCCGAGGTCGTGCGCGCCGCGGGCGAGGGATACATGAGATTCAAGATGCACACCTGCGCGTACTTCGACGTCTTCGAACAGAACGAGGCCGTGGAAGAGGTCGCGCCGCCCGGATTCCTGATGCACTACGATTTCAACCACAACCGGTCGGCGGCCGACGTGACGCGCATCGTCGAACGCCTGGAGCAGTCACCAGTCGTCGGCGTGATCGAGGATCCCATGGTCTGGCGCGACGTGGACGGGTGGCGGCGCCTGCGGGAGAAGACGTCGGTCCCGCTGCTCATGCACGTGCCGCAGCTCGGCGGCGGTCCGGAGATTGCGCTCGGATGCGCCGACGCCTACATGATCGGCGAGCACGGCATCGGCATGAGCCTCAAGCGGGGGTTCGCCTGCGCCGAGGCGAACGTGTCGACCGTGATCCAGCTGACCGGCGGGACGCTCAGCAAGGCCATGGCCCTTCACCTCGGTGCGGTGATCCCCAACGTGATGCATTCGGTCAACCTGGACGACCAGTACGGCGAGGACGTCACCGGCGGACGGATCGAGGTGGCGGATGGAAGTTCGCCGGTGCCGGAAGGACCCGGACTCGGCGTCGATGTGGACGAAGCGGAACTGGTGCGCATCGCGGGGAATCCAATGACCGAGATCCCGCGCCAGATCGGTAAGTTGATCATTCCGGGCGGCAACGTCCACTATACGATAGGTTATCCTTCAGTCAGCCGGCTGACAGGATTCCCCGAGGGCAATATCCGCGGCGTGCGGCTGGAGTTGTGGGAAGAGGATGGCAGCGCGCCGTGGCAGGAGACCTACGACTGGCTCGAACGGCACGGACCATTCACGCGCAAGGAGTCGGAATGAACGAAACACCCCGCATACTCGTCACGGGATCCGCCGGCGTCATCGGCTCGACTATCGTCAACGGGCTTAAGGACCGTTATCCCCTCCGCGGCTTCGACCGGGAATCGACCCCGGGGCTGGAAGATGAAGTCGTGGGCGATATCACCGACATGGACGCGGTGCTGCAGGCCACGGAAGGCATGGACGCGGTGATCCACCTGGCCGGCAACCCGTCCGGCGGCGCGTCGTGGGAGGAGATCCTGCACGCCAATTTCATCGGTACCTACACGCTCTTCGAAGCGGCCAGCCGCAACGGCGTGCGCCGCGTCGCATTCGCCAGCCGCGCGGGTCTCCTTGCGCCCTATCCGCAAGACGTCTTCCGCACGATCGACATGACCCCCAGGCCGGAGAGCTACTATTCCATCAGCAAAGTCTTCGGGGAAAGCCTGGGTTACATGTACGCCGTGCGGTTCGACATGGAAGTCGTGTGCGTGCGCATCGGCAACTTTCAGAAACAGCGGGACCTGCCCGGCCATCCCCATCACCTGAGCCACGGCGACGCCGTCCGGGTGTTCGAACGGGCGGTCATACACCCCGGCATCCGGTTCGAAGTGGTCTTTGGCGTGTCCGACAGCACCTGGCGGATGTACGACCTGGACCACGGCCGCCGGGCGATCGACTATCATCCCCAGGACAAATCGATCGTCGATCCGGAGCGATGATCCGGCCTGAATGGCGCCTTGTCGGGAACCCCGATCTGGTACCGGGCCGGCGGCTGGCTGTTGCCTGAAAGACGTTCGGCTACAGCGACGTCCAGCCGCCGTCGACCATCAGCGAGACCCCCGTGACGTACCGGGACGCATCGGAGGCCAGAAAGACGACCGCGCCCTTGAGGTCCTCGTTGTTCAGCATGCGTCCGAGGGGTACTCGGTGCTCATACCTTTGTACGAACGGACCGGGCTGTTCGTTGTAATACCCGCCCGGACAGATGCAGTTGGCCCGTACGCCCTGCTTCCCGTAGTAGTTGGCAATGTACCGGGTAAAATTGATCATGCCCCCCTTGACGAAAGTGTAGTCCGGCGGTTGCTTCATCCCGGTTTCTTCGTAGAGACCGGGGTCGTTGGCCACGACGCCGTAGATACTTGAGATATTGATGACGCTGCCGCCGCCCTGGTCGGCCATGACCGGCACGAAGGCCTTGCAAAGGGCGAAGAGTCCCACCATGTTCCCCTGGGCGCTGGCGGTCCAGTAGTCCGGCGTCTGCTCGTCGAAACCGCCGCCGCGCTTGACTACCGCGCTGTTGACCAGGACGTCCACGCGGCCGAAACGGTCCATGACGCTTTGTTTCAGGGCGTCGATCGATTCGGTCTTCGTGATGTCCAGTGCTTCGGGGTGGGCATCGAAACCCTGTTCGTTCAGACCGTCGACGAACTGCCGGTTGTTGTCGAGGTCCCTGGACGCTACGACCACCGTGGCACCGGCCTCGGCCAGTGCCTCGGAGATGCTGCTGCCGAACTGCGGACCGGCGCCGCCGGTTACGACGGCGATGCGTCCCTTGAGAGAAAAGCTGTCGAGCACGCTCATGAGGTGGCTCCTGTCTTTTGCAAGTTGAACCCGGACAGTCGATGCTGAAGTGCAGGCCCCGGCCGAGGACCGGCAACCGAATCCGGAGTTGGTGACAATCTGAAAACCGGTACAGCCGGATCGGTCGTGAGAATATACATTACGGGCCGTCGCGACAAAACCCGTTTGCCAATGCCGGTTTATGCAAAGTTGCACTGGATTGGGGCGGGAAGAACAACCAACCCCAAGCCGTTTCTCGAGAGGACGCGCTAATGATCTGGGGATCGGGAGATTACTGTTACGAAAAGGTGCCCGGTTGGGGATCCGAGCGTACGCTGGGCATCGCCACGGCCGTGGCCGTGGATTCGCGGGACCGGGTCTACGTCGTCGACCGGGAGCCGGATCCAGCCGTTGGTGGTCTACGACCGGGACGGCCGCCTGCTGGACGAATGGGGTCACGACATACTGGCCCTGCCACACGAGATATGGATCGACGGGGAGGACAGGATCTTCATCCCGGACTGCAGAGACCATACGGTCCGGGTGTTCGCGACCGACGGCACACTGCTGCAGACGCTGGGTGAACCGAATCGTACCGGTGCACCGGGCAAACCCTTCAACATGCCGACGCGCGCCGTCAAGGGCGCCTCCGGGGACCTGTACGTCTCCGATGGGTACGGACAGTGTTACGTGCACCGGATGACGCCTTCGGGAGAACTGGTCCATACCTGGGGTGGCAGGGGCACCGCGCCAGGGCAGTTCACCCTCCCACACAACATCTTCCCCGTGTCAGACGGCCGTCTGCTCGTGGCTGACCGGGAGACCAACAACCGGATCCAGGTCTTCGATTCCGAGGGGAGCTTCCTCGCAGAATGGCCCGGGCGTCCGGCGCCCTGCGGCCTGTTCGTCGATGACGAGAATACGGTCTACCTGGGCGAGGGCGGCGGGGTCACCATCATGAACATGGACGGAAGGCTCATCGCCCAGTGGGTCGTCCGGGGCGGTCCGATCGATAGGGCCCACGGCGCTCACAGCGTCTGGGTCGACCGCCACGGTGACATCTACGTGGGCGAGGTGGGCGTGGAGAACCTCGTGCACAAGTACGTCCGCGTGTGACGGGCAGGTTTTTAACCATACATCCATGGTCCTGGTTCCCTAATGTCGCTTCTGACATCCAATCACCATTTTCCCCGTTGGATCTGGGCCGTCTATGCGGCTCTCTTCGCCCTTTCCATTCCGTGGTACCTCCCGGAGATCGACCCGGTCCCCATCTGGCTCGGCGTGCCGTACTGGGTCGTGATCTGCCTGGCCGCCTGCCTGGCCATCGCCTGCTTCACCGCGTTCGTGATACACCGGTACTGGCGGGAGGACGGTTAACCCATGGCGGATCAGCCCTACGGCCCCGGCGCCTTCGCCTTCCTGGCCGCCTTCCTCGTCTTCATGATCGTCCTGGGATACGTGGCCCGGGCCCGTCGCCGGGACGAGTCCATGTCCTCCTTCTACCTGGCGGGCAAGAACCTGGGCGCCCTGGTCCTCTTCTTCACGCTCTACGCTACGCAGTACAGCGGCAACACGCTCATCGGCTATCCCGGCGAGGCCTACCGGCTGGGATACGCCTGGATCATGAGCGTCGGGTTCATGATGGCCATCGTGGTGGCCTACCTGCTCTTCGCGCCCGCGCTCTACCGCGCGTCGCGCCGGGGAAGCTTCGTGACGCCGGGCGACTGGATCACCCATCGATTCGGTGCAGGCGGCAGATCAGGCCTGACCCTCTTCGCCGGCGTGCTGTTTGTAGTCGCCATCGCCAACTACCTGCTCGCGCAGCTCCTGGCAGTGGGGCATATCGTATCCGGCCTGTCGGGAGGTGCAATACCGTTCTGGGCGGGCGTGGTAGTACTGGCCGTCATCATCCTGTTCTACGAGACCCTCGGCGGGATGCAGGCCGTGGCGTGGACCGACTGCATCCAGGGCCTGCTCCTCTTCGTCGGGCTGCTGGGCATGCTGGCCGCCGTGGTCGCGGGCAGCGACCGCCTCGGTGAAGCGACGGCGTGGATCATCGCCCACCAGCCGGCGAAAGCGGCGCTTCCCGAGGGAGGAACGATCCGCACCTGGATCAGCACCATCCTGCTCGTGGGCTTCGCCGCCGCCGTCTATCCCCAGGCCATTCAACGCATCTTCGCCGCCCGGAGTACCCGCAGCCTGAAGCGGTCGTTTACTTTCATGACCTTCATGCCCCTCGTCACCATCTCGGCGGTGGTGCTCGTCGGGATTCTCGCCATCCCGCAGCTATCGGGGCTCGAGGGCATCGAGACCGACCAGGTCATGCCCCGCCTGCTTCGGGTCTGGGCCGCCGAATCGCTCTGGCTGTACGTCATGACCGTGCTCGTTCTCACCGGCATCGTAGCGGCGATCATGTCGACGGCCGACTCCGTCCTGCTCAGCCTATCTTCCCTGCTCGTCAAGGACGTACTGGGAAGGTACCGGACGGGGTCCCTTCCGGAGGAGCGCCTTACCGCGTGGGGGAAGCGCCTTTCGTGGGTAATCATGGCTATCCTGGTCCTCATCGCGCTGACCCCGGATCTCACCCTGTGGGGACTCATCGAGCTCAAGATGGAGGTGCTGATCCAGACCGCCCCGTTGTTTGTGCTGGGGGTGCTGTGGCCGAGATTCAACGCGACAGGCGCGGCCGCGGGCATGGCCGCGGGCACAATACTGGCGGCCGGGTTGACCCTCGCGGGACTGGGCAAGGTCTGGGGCTGGCACGCCGGCGTACTCGGCCTGGCGCTGAATGTGATCGTGGGGGTGGCGGTGAGTTGGGCGGGGCAGGATTCGGCCGGTCGGGATCCGCGTAACAACCCGTCCAGACTCCAGGCGAACTGAGCGGTACCCGCATTGTGGCTTGCCGACGCCCGGATCGGTTCATCGGCCTCTGCGGCGGGAATCTCCATACGCTCAACTTACCGAAAATACTTGACTTTTGTAACTAAATGACATATACTATCCTTTACGTAAGAACCTTGGTCGGAAGTCAATCTTCGAAAGGAGTTAAACCATGAGAAGTGGCGAAGAAATGTTAAAGCAGATCGTTGAGAAGTCCTCCCTGGACTCGGATTTCAGGCAGAAGTTGATCTCGGATCCGAAGTCGACCATCTGTGAGGAACTGGACATCACGATGCCGGAAAACATGTCGATCCAGGTCCATGAGAGCGACATGCAGACGGTACACATTGCACTGCCCCCGGATGCGAATATCACCGAGGAGCAGCTCGAAGCCGTATCAGCCGGTCTCTGCTGCTGCTGGTAAGCTGCATTCAACACGCCGGTAATCATGCGAAGGCCAGTTAGTCGCATGATCGAATAGCAAAATAATCCCCCCCGATCAACCTGGTCGAGGGGGATTTTGCTTTAAGTGCCCGACGCGGCGCTCAGTTCGAGTGCATGGCGCTCAGTTCGATGGCGCGCCGGAAAGCACCATGTATAGATAGGCCTTGGCCTGCTCCAGCCGGTTTCCGGATATGACCAGCTTGATGTGATGTATGCCTCGCAACAGGAGAAAAGGCCCGGTCTTGCCAAACAGCGTCGAGGGTTTGGAAGCCCAGTCCGCAAGTGCCGCAAGCTTCTCAGGAACGACGAACTCCTCGTAGCCCAACGCATCCAGCACGGGATCCCAGTCGGTCATGCCGTCGATCCAGTATCGGGAATCCTGCGTGTATCTCTGCTTGACGATGGGGGTCAGTCCCAGTGTCGGCCCCAGCCCGTCTGCCCGTACGTCTACGTTCAAGCCTGCGCTCACGATGTCCGCCCTTTCCCTCAGGCGCGCGAGTACGGTTTCGACCGCGGAAACCCGCCCCGGCCATTCGGTGTTTTCGAGATAAGGGCCGATGCCGTCTGCCGCGCTGAAACCCATGATCGCCAGGCGGACCGTACGCTCCCGGGACGGGAAGACGCCGAAGGAGTCCAGGCGCGTGTCTTCCGGTTGCGCCAGGTAGACCCGTTCCGCGTTTTCCCGCTCAGCGGCATTCCGCTCCCAGCCGACGCAGGAAACGAGGGCATCAACCACGGTGCCGACGTCATGCCGAAGCCCGGCGCCGCCTGACAGCGTGCGTTCGTTGGGCCGCAGAAACAGGCCGGGCAGGGACTTTCTTTCACCGGGCGCCGAACCTACATCGTACTCCAGCATCAGCTTGCGTCCCACGATCTCTCTCAGAGACGAGTGTGCAGCTTCCATTTTCCCGAACAGCCGCCTGACCGCCCCAGCCGTCTTGTCCGTCTCGTCTTTCCGCGCCTGCGCTTCAAAAAAGTCGCCCGAACGGTTTCCACTTGCCAGCGAGACGCCGAAGTCCGCCACGGGCCGGCGATCGTGCAGCGGAAGTTCAAAACCGAAGGGCTGTGCGCCCATCGTTATGGGCAGTTGCCTCGCGCGGTCCAGGACAAGCCCCCACTCCCGCACTCCGATCAGATCGGGAGAAACTCGATTTCGCAACTGCTCCAGCAACCAGGCCATCGTGTCACCCTCTTCGGCGAGACGATCCTGGGTGAGCAGGACGGCTTCGTCGATATTCACCGCGCCTCCTTATGCGATTACCGGCGTGGGATTCAGATCGGCTTCGGCCAGGGGTTGATTGCGAAATCCCATGTCGACCGGCACGTCGTACAGCCTCCCCGGCGCGAATCTTGCCCAGAAATGGCGCATGCCCGGCACGATGACCCGCGCAACCGGCATGCCGATGTCCGGCCGGGTCTGGTCCAGCACGAGGAACTCCATGCCCCTGGCTTCGACCAGCGCGCGGCAGTATTCCACGTCTTCGCGTGTATCCCTGGTCTCGATCTCCGGATACTGAGCGGCCTGCCTCTGTGGCGCATCCGTCGCAGGAATCAGCCAGGTACAATCGGCGATACGGGCCGTCTTCCACCAGTTGAGCGCCATGGGATCGTCGATCATGGGACGGGAAGGCGGAGCAGGCGAACCGTGCCGGCCTGGCCGATCAGGTGAACCGTGCTGGCCGTGCCGGCCTGGCCGACCAGGTGAACCGTGCTGGCCGCCGTCGCGTCCGCCGCCTTCGCGTCCTCCGGGACGGGGCAGCCAGGTCAGGCACTGGTTCAACTCGCACAGCGCGCGGAGGGCTGCCAGTCTCGGGTCGGCATGGGCACCCGCGCCGTATATGATGTCCTCGGTTTCCGCGTCCGGCCTGCGGGAAAGCGCAACGAAGGAAGGAATGCCCAAATCGGACGTCACGTCGAGCATCCACACCTCCCGTTCGCAGCGTCCGTAATAGTCCGCGGCCGAAGTGAGGAATTCGTCGTCAAAGCTGGAGAGATCCACCCCTGGGACGCTCAGCCGGTTATACCACCAGATGGCGAAGGCATCGCGCTCGACCAGTTCATAGAAACCCTGCAGGATGGCCTCTTCCAGGGTGTTCCCCGCGGCGCAGCCGTTGGAATCGGCGGTTAGATCGGAGGGGCCGCGTTGTTCGGGGGCCATGCTGTAGAGCATCGACGTCGGCAGGTACCGATGCCGGCCCTGCGTGAACGACCACACGGGCGTCCAGTCGATTTCGGCGGCGGGATCGAAACGGGGCGGGACGATGTTGTAGGGGTGGCCTTTCGCGTTGATGCGTTCCGCGTTGTCGAGCTGGTCGTCGCTGAACAACTGCACGGCGTTGGGGTGGATCGCCCCGTCTTCCGCGGCGAAATCCGCGAATCGGCCGCAGTGCCGGATCTCGTCACCGCTAAAGGCGCCTGAATGACGTTCCATCGCCTCGCAGAGGGCACTGGCCTCGGACTGTTCCCGCGTGCTGCCCTTGCCGGCGCTCTTGCTGCGCAGGCTGCGCCGGAGCGAACTCAGACTACGGCTTCTCATGCCGGGATTGCTTCCGGCCCAGTAGACGTGAAGCCAGGCGTCGTTCTCATCGGTCGTGCGCGTCAGCCAGGTCACGACGCCGCTGACCGGGCTCACCAGGTGGCGGTATTGCGCCAGGGTGACTTCCGGGGCCACGGACCGCGCGCCGCCGCTGTTGCGATGGCGTTTTGGGCTCGACTTCAGACGCAGCGGCGCCGGTGGCCGGTCGGGCCGGTACAGCACTTCGTCGCCGCAGGCCGGACACTGCGGCCGGCGCAGGACCGTATGCTTCGAGATTGCGAATGTGCCGACATGCATCGAGATCGCCTGTCCGTGGATCGGCGCCGCTTCATCCAGCACCAGCCATTTGACGATTTCAGCCGCAATCAACCCGTAAATCGCTTCGAGCACGACGGGTTCGGCGGCGAAAGGCCTGAAGGCGGCATCCTCGCCGGCGACGTGCCTGAGGAACTGGTGGGCCTCCTTGTGGCGGCTCAACCGGCTGGCCAGGCAGTCCCAGCAGGGGCCCTGCCTGTCCGCGCGAAAGACGGGCCCGAACAGCGCTTCCATGCCCCGCGGCCGCACCAGCATCCACGGCGCTCCCACCTCGAGCATTCGCCGATTCACCGCTGCAAATCGCGCGTCGAGATAGTCGTCGCAGACGATGACCGTGAGTTGGGCGTCGTCGCGGTTCGTCACGCCGGCACCGCTCGAACCGGAAGTGCCAGCCGTCACGCCGGCTCCGCTCGATCCGGCAGCACCACTCGTCACGCCGGCACCGCTCCTTTCCAGGTGCCGGGAAAGCCTCCCGTCGTCGCCCTCGACCGCGAAGCGCGATGCCGCCAGCCGTTGTTCGACCCATCGAGGCGATGCACCGAGCGACGACCAGTAGGCCGCACGGTCCCGGTCCATGCCATGATCGGCGGAGACAACATAGCCCCGGTCGGAGAGCGAAACGACCGCCGCGCGCACATCGGCCGCGGCATGGCGGCCTTCGAGATCGGCGACGATGCCGGCCAGCGGACGCCGGCCGTCGAGGAGCGGCAGCAGATCGCAGAGCAGGCCGCCGTGAAGCAGCGTATCGAAGGACTCGGAAACCAGCAGCGTCTGCTGCGCGCCGATGACGTGGGATCGCAAATGCGGGGCAAGCGCGGGAAGATCGACGAGGCCCCGGTCGGCAGGGGTCGTCCTCGTCAGTTTCCCCTGGGGGGCGTTTGTGCTCGTCGGTTTTCCCTGGCGGGCGTCCATGCCCGTTGGCCCCGTCATCCGGGAACTGAGCGTTTTCTCGCCATGCGTTTTCATGCGTGTGCGGCGAGCGTGTCGATCCGGGCAGCGGCGCGGGATGCGGTTTCGTCGACGGCCGACGCCAGCGCATCGAAGTCCTCCTGCCCGCAGGCGTTCGCCACAAGGGATTTGACCTTCGGCCCCGCCGTTTCCGCGTCGAATCCGTCCTCTCCGACCAGCCGCATTACCCCTTGCAGGTCACGCCACAGGTTCGCGGCTTTCGCCAGCGACTCGTCGCCGGCGGCTTCGAATACTGCCGCGGCGGACGGCGCCGGATCGTCGAGGAAGGTCCCCCCATGGGCCAGCTGGAGGTATCGTGCGGTCCGCTCGACATCGTCCAGCCCCCCGCACATCCCTACGTACGCGGACACGCCGGTTTCGGAGCGGTCCTGCCGCCGTTCGCTCAACCGGGCGACCAGGGACCCGCTCGCTCCGCACCCGGCCAGGATCTCGCGGCGCGCGTCGTCGAAGCGGCTGCCGATATCGGAACCATTGGACGCGAATATGCATCGCGCCCTCGTGAGGACCGGAACATCGCCGGGAGCCGTAGCTTCTGCAAGTTCGGCCAGATCACGAAGCTGCAGCGCGGGGAATGGGTAGGGTCTGGTGGGGGAGAACAACAGGCTGTCCTGAGCCAGGTCGCCCAGGGCCTTTCGAAAACTCCGGCACAGGCGTTCATTCTCGCGAAATTCGCGGCCGTCATGAACGAGCATCATATCCATCGCAATGCCGGGATAGGCCTCTCTGCTGGCCAGGTCGCCCAGGAATACGGCGGCGACTTCACCCACGCTCAGCGCCCCGTATTTTTCGTTAAGGTCCGCGACCACGGAGGAAAGTACGGTCGAAACCGATGCCTCGGCCACGTTCGCCAGCGCGGTGGCCGCTTCAGCCGGTAACAGGTTGCCGCGCACCACGTGCATGCCGATCTGAAACGCCTTGTCGTTCGACCAGTTCCGCACGATTTCGGCCGTTTCCCTCGCATCGACCACGGGCAGTTCGACGATCAGTTCTTTCATCTCCTGAACGCCCATTTCGTACGTCCAGTAAACTCTTGCAAGCCCGCGCCGTGCGATCGACTCGAATTCCTCGTCCTGCTCAAATCCCTTCGGCAGGTCGAGATCGAGGAATTCCTGGTCCTGCAGGTTATCCAGCAGCTCGGGGTTCCGTTCGATCCGTTTCGCGAGCCGCGGGGCGGCGCCGAAGATCTCGACGATCGCGTCGAAGGCGTCGGGCCGCGCGGCGGCAAGCGAACTGTCATAGGGACTCCAGTCCTCGATATCCGGGTAAAAGTGCTTGCGCCACTGGTCCACCAGCGGGTCCATCTTCTCAAACCACTTTTTGGGCTTCAGCACGATGTTCATCATATCGGAGTAGGTCCCCGGCAGCTCCGGCGATTCGTCGAGGCTGACCTGCAGCAGGGGATACTGGCGGGACGCCACCGCGTGATGGTCGGCATGGCGCTGCGCATTGAAGAGCATCCAGTTGCTGAACTTCCAGTCCGCGCTCCAGGAATGGCGGGGCATGATCTTCTCCCACCGGCCGTTTTCCAACCGGACCCGGCGCAGGCCGTAATGCTGGAAGTAGTTGCTGATCTTCATCGAAAAGACGCAGGACAGGCCGAGGAAGGCAAAGACCGGGACCGCCCAGATCCCACCCATCCAGTAAACCAGTCCGTACCAGAACGCGACGCCGAAGCCGTAGCGCCAGAAGGGATTGCTGTAATGCCACATGGTCAGCCGCCGCCGCGCCAGGCGTTCTTTCGCCACTTCCCAGGAATTGACCAGGTTGCTGACGATTTCCTTGGGCATGTACCGCCAGAAACTCTCCCCCTTCGGCGCGGATCCCACGTCATGGGGCGTGCCGACCAGGGCGTGGTGGATATAGACGTGTTCCGTGGCATATTGGGGATAGGAGGCGGAGGAAAGCAGGAATTCTCCGATCCGGCGTTCCCAGGTCGTGCGCCGGTGAATCAGCTCGTGGCCGACGACGAACACGGCCTGTGCTTCCATCGTCAGTATGATGGCCAGTACGACGTCCTGCCACCATACGAACGGATCCGCCACCAGGATCTGCCACAGGCCGAAAACCAGGGTGGGCGGCCATAGAAACGCCCACGACCAGACCGGCAGATTATGCCAGATCAGACGGTGTTTCGGCGTCTTCCACGGATCCATGATGCGTCCGTCGCGGCCGAACACCCGGTCGAAGGACCAGGAAAGACTCATGAAGACCATGGGCGGCAAGAGCCACCATCCGCCCCACAACGCGGCGAGAAGAATCAACGGGAAAACGCCCAGCGGCAGGTAATGCGGAAGGGCGGTCAGGATGGACGGCTCGATCTCCTGCGTCGCGTCGGCCCGGTCCGGTCCGGCGCCTTCGATTTGGACGTTGTCGATTTCAACTTGATTCTGTGACATGGCTACACCTCCATGATAAGCATAACCTGGCACCCTATGCGCACGATTTATGGTCGCCGAACACCCGGACCCGATGGATTCAGGCTCGCAGGAAGGCGGCCAGGCCTTCGAGCGCTTCGATACAGAACGCCGTGGTCACGGCTTCGGAGCCGTGGCCTATTTGTCCTACCGCGCCGAACTTCAGCGTCTGGTCCCCGAAGGCAAGCAGTTCCGGCCAGCTGCCGTCCTCGCGCTGTGCGGTCAGGATGCACCTCAACGGCCGCTTCGCGTCGATGCGCTCGAGGCATCCGGCATCGCGGAGCGTCGTCACGGCCTGGGCGGTCTGAAGGACATTGCCGAAACCGCCCTGTTCGTCCATTAGTCCCAGGACACGATCCGCGAGGACCGGACGCAGCCGATCCAGGGCGGGCTTCAGGCGTTTCACGGTACGGGCGACCGCGTGGCAGATCGCGATCTCGTCGGGGTACCACTTGGAAGCGTCCTTGAGATCGCCCTCGGCGATCAGCGCCTCCAGCCATCGCTGGGCGTCCCTGGTTTCCGGCCGGTCGCCGAGATAGGCGATGACGTTCGCATTGACCACGGGGTCGGCCTCGATGCGAAAACGCGATACGACGTCGGGTTCGTCGCCCTCCAGCATCCAGGTCATGAAGCGGCCTTCCCCGTCGCGGTTCGCCAGGATCCGCGGAACGTTCCGCCCCAGTAGTATCCAGGGGTGCGATCCGATCACCAGGGAACAGAGCGAAGTGCTGTCGAGATCCTGGGGCAGATGGCGGTAATAGCGCCAGTAGCCGGGATATTCGATGGTGTCTGCCAGATAAGCCCTGGTCGCCGCGCAGATGGATCTGGCCTTCGCTGCCCGGCAACTTTCCAGGGCAAGGACGCAGAACGCCGAGATAAAGGGCGGCCTTTCGAAATGCCGCGGCACCTTCGGGTCGGCCACGTTGAACCGGATGCAGTGCCAGGCGCCGCGCCCGTCTATCGTCGTCTCCAGGAAATCAAGGCCACGGCGGATGCCGGTTCCGGCGGCTTCCGCCAGCGCCTCCGTGGCGTCCCCGATCTCGCGGACGCGCTCGCGGACGCGCTCCCCCGGAAGCACGGGCGGACGAAGGGGCGGCGCGGGATCGTGCATGGTCTTGCGCAGAAACTCGAGGGACGACGCGCCGGTACGGGCCTCCTCCCGCTCCTCCCGGGTGTAGCGGTTGCGCGGAGGCAGGACGATATGGGTCGCGGAGCATGTTTCTTCGTGCACGTGTATCTCGTGGCCTGCCGCCATCGTCACGCCGAGTTCCTGCTCGATGGTCTCCCTGGGCCTGGCAACGAGACGTTTCCTCAGTTCGTCGTCGTCGCCGGCTCTCAGGAAAAGCAAATCGGCCTGGTCAGAGGGCTTTTTCATGAACGTCTGCTCCGGTTGTGCGGGACCTGTCCGAACGGGCGGATTTACCGGACTTGCCGGTCCTCTGTCCGCCGCGATTCGAGGTCAGGCGATCTGCCGCCTGATCAGTTCCCTGAATTCCCCGTCGGCCTCCTTCAGTTCGTTGAAGGAGCCGCTTTGCACGACCTTGCCGGCTTTCAGCACGTAGATACGGTCGGCCTGCTCGAGCGTGGACAGGCGATGGGCAATGACAAGACGGGTGGAAGTCAGCGCGGCCAGGTTCCGCATCACGCCGGCCTGGTTCTCGTTGTCCAGCCAGTTCGTCGCCTCGTCGAACAACATGATACGCGGGCTGCCGATCACCGAGCGGGCGATCGTGATGCGCTGGCTCTCGCCGCCCGACAGGACGGAACCACTGGTGCCCACCATGGTCATCATGCCCATGGGCATGGCCTTGATCTGGTCTTCGACTTCCGCGGTCCGGACCGCCGCCCATACCTCATCGGTCGACACGCCTTCATAGTGGCTGACGAGGTTGTCCCAGAGGTCCTGCGGATGGAGCCCGACCGACTGGGGCACCGCGCCGATCTTCCGGCGCACCTGCTTCAGATTCAGGTGCCTCAGGTCCCGCCCGTCGTAATACACTGCCCCGGCGGTGGGCCAGTCGATACCGAGTGCGAGCCTGAACAGGGTGCTCTTGCCGGCGCCGGATTCCCCGGCGATCGCGATGAATTCGCCGGGATGGGCGCGAATCGTGACGTCGTCGAGGATAAGCGGTCCGTCGGCGTCGTAGCGGAAGGAAACATGGTCGAACAGGATGTCCCCGCCCAGGTATTCGACCGGTTCGCCTTCCGTTCCCGTCTCGGGCGCCGCCGAAAGCAGCGGACGCATCTGTTCGAAAGCCGGCAACATGGAGGCCAGGGCGCCGATGGACTCGCCGAGACGGGCGATGTTGGACTGAAATACGATGAAGACCGTGTAGACGACGAGAAAATCGCCGACCGGCATGTTGCGGTCTCCCGCTTCCATCACCGTGAACAGAAGCACCCCGGCGGCAAGAAAAGGCAGTGCGGCGCCAAAAGCCCGCGAATGTCCCTCCAGTGCGCCCAGTTCGATCTCCGCGCGCTTCTGTGCGCGATAGTCCCTCGCCCAGATGGCGTAAGCCGATCCTTCCGCGTTATCCATGCGCAGCTTGGAAATGCCTCCCACGATCTGGAAGAGCCGGCCGGCCACGCGCCGGGCCGCCCTGATCATCCAGCCGTATGGCGAGATCTGGCGCAATCCCAGCACCAGGGTGACCAGCAGCGAAGCCAGGCTGAAGAATAGCGTGACGACCCCGAGGGTGGCATCGTAGTAGAAGATGACGCCGAAAACCGGAAGCAGAAAAACCAACGACAGGAAACAGTTGGCGACGACCCCCCGCAGTCCGTCGCGTAGTTGCTGAAAGGTCATGCCGGACATGGCCAGGTCACCCGCCGGATTGCGGTGCAGCATGCCGGGAGGAAGGCGCATGAGCCGGTCCCAGAAAGCGGCTTCGACCCGGGAGGCCGAGCGCCCCTCCAGCCTCATCATCGCCATGTTCTGGAGGAGGTGCAGCAGTGCGCCCAGCAGGCCGAAGGCCGCAATGGCCACGGCGACCGCGTATAACGCACCCGCGCTTCCGCCCGAGGTGATGTGGTTCGCAACGTACCCGAGAGCGAGTGCCGGCAGCAGCCGGATCACGCCGTATGGAAGCCCGGCGACCACCATCCGCGCCCAATCCGAGGCCGAACCGCGCAGGGCGATACCCAGCAGGTCCGCCGGTTTCACACCCCTTGACGGCAGGGGCTGATAGAACATCCAGGCCTCTTCCGCCAGCGCGTCCGTTCCGGCCAGGCGGGCCGCCGAGACCCGTGTGCGCCGGTTTCCGGCCGGGTCGATCTGGCGATATCGTCCGAACAGGCCCGGCAGCAGCGCCACGGGCCGGCCGTCGTCGGCGCGATAGGCCAGCAGCGCGTTGCTGTCGCCGTGCCACCAGCGGTCATCGTCGTTGAGACGCACGCGCCGGGCTCGCACGCCGGAAGCGTCGAGAATGTCCACGAGGCCGACGGGCGCATCGGATTGGCCCGATCGCGCCGGGATCTTGAAATCGATGCCTTCATGGCGGCCGATCAGGTGCAGGGTATCCGCCAGTGCCGAATCCTCGCCGCCGGCGTCCCGGTCGATCGGAAGGTCGTAGATATTGTAGAGCCGCTGCCGCGCGGTTTGTTCGGCCGTTCGGCGGCTTGCCGTCCGCGCCCGTTCGAGATTGACGGCATCGACCACGACCAGCCGGCGGTTCAGGCGCTCCAGGGTGAAGGCGATCGCGTGAAACGAGGCGAGCGCCGCCAACAGGCTGCCCTGCCGCGCCAGCGTTTCCGTCGACTGTCCGGTCAGCGTCGCTTCGTCGACCAGGGTGAGCCAGCTGGTCCGGGCCAGGGGGATGACCGCTTCCTGGGGACTTCTCGTCTCCGCAAGTTCCGCCGTATCGACGATCCCCATGAACAGTCCCGCGCCGGACGGCGGTTCGGAGACCCACACCACGCCGCGCCGGACGGACAGCGTACAGGGCGACAGGGTCTGCGTCAATCCGGGTTCGGCCAGCGCGGTCGGACGGGGAGGAGGGATGGCGAAACGCGCCAGCGTCTCCGTAATGGCAGACAGCCACGTATCGGTCTGCTCCGCCAGTTCAGCCGGATCGAGCTGGGACAACAGGGAGGCCGGCAGACGTTTGAGCAGCGTACCCGGCAGTCCCCTGGCAATGATGCTGAGCGTGGTGCCTGCCTCGCTGTCCAGCAGGTGCGGCGCGACCCCCGGCAGCAGCCAGCCCGACTCCCGGCGCAGCAAGTGCTGCGGCGCCGCCTGCTCCGTACCGTTCCTGAATTCGACCAGGAACAGATTGACCACGCCCTGGTCGATGAACCACACACTGTCCGGGTCGTCGAGGCTGACCGGCAGGTTGGCGGCACAGGGCACGGTTTCGCCGAAGCGATCGGCGAGTTCGGCCAATGACGGGTATTTGGATCCGATGGGCTGCATCAGTTGGACCTGACCAGATTGTAGTACGCGCCGTCCCGGTCGGCGATCAGCTCGTCGTGCGTGCCCCGTTGCACCGTAACGCCCTGGTCCAGCACGATGATCTCGTCGCAGTCCCGCACGGTACTCAGGCGGTGCGCCACGATCAGGCAGGTGACCCCGCGCCGCCGCAACGCGTCATCGACGTATTCTTCCGTGGCGGCATCGAGGGCGCTGGTGGCCTCGTCCAGGATGAGCACCGTCGGGTTGCCCACCAGCGCGCGGGCGATCTCCAGCCGCTGGCACTGGCCGCCGCTGAAGTTCGATCCGCCTTCTTCGACGAGCGTCGCATAGCCGTGGGGCCTGAGCAGTACTTCGTCGTGAATCTGGGCATCCCGCGTCGCGGCGAAGAGGACTTCGTCCGGGATGGCCGGGTTCCACAGCGTGATATTGTCGCGCAGTGTCGCGGAAAAGAGCACGACCTCCTGGTCCACCATGGAGATGGACTGCCGCAGCACCTCCTCCGGTATCTCATCACGCAGATGGTCGTCGAACATGATCTCGCCCGACCAGGGCTGGTAGACCCCGGAGACCAGCCGCGCGAGGGTTGATTTGCCGGAACCGCTGGGACCGACCACGGCAATACGCTGACCCGGCTTGATCAGCAGGTTGAAGTCCTTGATCAGGGGCGGCCGGCTCCGGTTGTACCCGAAGGTGACATTGCGCAATTCCAGCTGGCCGGCGAGCTGGAGCCGGCCGTTGAACGTGTGGATCGAGTCCGATTCGAGGTTTCTGCGCCGAAAGACCGGATCTTCATCGGTCCTGGAGATATCCTCGAGCCGCTGCAGATCGGTTTCGAGGGCCTGGCGGTTTTCGGCGAATTCCAGGAAGCGCTCGACAGGGGCCAGGAACATCTCCGCCAGGATATAGAATCCGACCAGCATGCCCAGCGACATCTCGCCTTGCATGACCATCATGCCGCCGATGCCCAGGATCGCGGCACTGCGCAGCGCGTCGACCAGTCCCGGCAGTGAGGCGTTGACGGAGCCCAGTTCGCAATACAGTTGCCGAGCGCGCAACTCACGGGCCTGTTGTCCGCTCCATCGCGAGAAGAACCGGTCATCCGCGCCCGTCATGCGCAGATTGTCCGCATGGCTCAGCATCTGCATGCCGAGGCCGATCAGCAATCCCTGCTCGCGTCTCATCGTCTGGCTGCGGACGGATCTGAGATTGTTGAGAAAACGGGCCAGCGCCGCGTGCAGCAGCGCCAGTACGAGGACGATCAGCGTGAGTAAGCTGTCGTAGGCGAACATCGCGACGAGGAACACCACGCTCATGGCCATGTCGATCACGAGCACCAGGAACTGGTCCGCCAGGTTCTTTGCGATGCGGTCGGTGGACGACACCCGGTCCGTAACGTCGCCGGCCAGCCTGTTTTCAAAGAACTCCACCGGCAGACGCAGCAGCCGTGACATCCCGTTGCTGTATCCGGCTACCGCTACCCGGACCGCGAGCCGCTTGAGGAACCGGTGCTTGAGGAGGGACAGGACATACACCAGGACGCCTCCGCCAAGCAGGGCGGTCACCAATCCGCCCCAGGTGCCGTGCTTGGCCATGACGTCGTCGACGAAGACACCGAGCGAAGCGGGTACGACCAGGGTCAACAGCGTCAGCATGAGTCCGCAGGCAACGACGCCGGTAAGCAGGCGCCAGGATCCGGCGATCAGGCCGGCCAGTTGCCTGAACAGATCGGGCTGCTCGCCACCGGGACTGAAGTCCTCGCCGCACTCGAAGCGTAGCGCAATGCCGCTGAAGCCCTTCTCGAATTCGTCGGCCGTGACCCTTCGCCGACCCGTGGATGGGTCGTTGAGGTAGTAGTAACGGCTGTCGAATCCTTCGAGAACGAGGAAATGGCTGAACTGCCAGAACAGTACCAGCGGCAGCTCCAGCATGCTCAGCTGATCGGCACGTACGCTGAGCCCCTTGCACTCGAGTCCGTAGTGCCGGGAAGCGCGCAGTATGCTCGCGGCGCTGCTGCCGTCCCGGCTTACCTCGCATTTCTCCCGCAATTCGGTGAGCGGCACCCATCTTCCGAAGTATCCCAGAACGATGCCGAGACAGGCCGCACCGCACTCCGATGCGTGCATCTGCAGCAGAACGGGCGTGGAGATCCGCTTCGCCGAATCATCCGCGGCGTTCTTGTTGCCGGTTTTTTTGGTAGTGCTCGCCGTCATCCCACGGTCACCTCATGAGGAACAGTCCGATCGGAGATTGCCTGCCCAGTTCGATGACGATCCGGCATTTCATGCCCGACAGGGAATCCGGATCCGGATCTTCACTGAGTGCGGAATCCAGCGTTATATCGATGCGGTGAACGGACACCGGCGCCGCGGTTTCAAACGCGGCAGGTCCACCCGAGACGGGTTCGGCTGCGATGGCCCTGACCGTACCGCCGGGCGCGTCTGCTTCTCCATCCGCCGGCTCCGGTTCGATCAATACCGGCATCCCGGCCCCGATCTGCGGCGCGATTTCGCTATTGATCCAGGCGAGGGCCTCCACGGAGATGCTGCCGTCGGGAAGGGTTTCCCCCTGCTCGACAATGACGCCGTCCACCACAATACTGCGCGCAACGCTGCCGAAGAACAGCCAGGCCAGGAGGACGCACAGAAATACAGCGATCGAGGCAACCAGCAGCCGTTCCCGCGGCGTGGATATCGTCAGAAGCCGGTCGAGTTGCTCGCGGTCTTCCTTCGCCTCCGCAACGGTTTCGTGGAATGAGTTCAGCAGGTTGTTAAACACGGGCGTTTGATGGTCTCCTCGTTGCAGTCGAGTGGGTTGGCGCGCTCATGATAAGTCAAATTCAAAGTGGGTTGGCGCGCTCAAGATAGCTTGGATTCAACAAGTATGATGTATGAATCATCAGTACGACGCATGTATTATGATGTTTTATATGTTTCAAATCAAGAAATGTCACGATGCAGATGTCGCGGCCCGCCGTTGCGCGGCGACAGTCCCGTCCTGGCCGGCGCTTGTCAGCCGGTCCGGGATACAGCCTGGGACGGCGCCTGTCGACAGGTCCGGGATCCAACCCGGGTCGGCGCTTGTCAGCCGGTCCAGCCCAGCCCCTGGGACACCTGGGCGTAACTCGTGAGCGGCACCGCGCACATCCGGTCCCAATCGGCTTTGTCGATGACCGGCCGGCTCAGCAGTTCGAGCATTCCGTCGAATTTGCCGAGCGCATCGCAATCCACCGTATTGGGGTCCATGGCCTTGCGGTGCCGGGGCCAGGCGCGTTCTCGCGCGTGACGCCAGAATGCGCTGTCGTAAATCGAACCACAGGAATAGTGCCAGCCGACGAACAGGCCGTAGCGGAGCATGTTGTTGATGAGAAACCGGTTGACCGCGGGTGCGTCGCGCTCGAGATGCGCAGCCGGCCGGTTGAGGCGCGTGTGGAGTACCATCCCGACCTGCAACTGGGCGGATACGATCGCCGTCGCCTCGAGGGGCTCCATGAAGGCCGCCGCGTTGCCGATGCGGGCCACGGCGCCGTCGTAGATTCCGCGATGGACGAAGTTCGGAAAGGGGATGACGGCCCGTTGCTCGAATTCGGCCACGCCGTCGGATTCCAGGAAAGCGTCAAAGTCCGATTCGACATCCGCGAGGTCGGTTACATCCCGGTTGAAGATGTACCCGTAGGACGTGTGTACCGTCAGCGGAATGACGAATATCCACCCGTGCGGCCGGGCCACCGCCCGGGTGTAGGTATGTTGCAGTACCGGCCCGTTTTTCCCTCCGTCGATGACCGCCGGGCAGCGCCGGATGACGGCGGTATTCGTTGGGATGAAGGAAATATCGATGTGCCGATCGGGGTGGAGTTCTTTCGGGAACCCGCGGGCGTCGAAGACCAGGTCGTATCGTTCCGGCGGCCGGTCCTCGAATTCAATCTGCGCGCCGTCCTCCACCCTGGTGATACCGAGCACTTTCGCGTCGATGTGCTGCGCGCGTGTGCCTTCGCGCAGCAGGTCCGCCATCAGGTCGGCGGACAGGTGGTAGGCGTAGGACACTTGCTGCGGGGTAAAGTAGTGGGTGAAATCGCGTTCGCGCCGGCCCCACCCCTCGAAGGCGACGCCGTACTTGCGCGTGCCCTTCAGGCGCTGCTGGACGGTCTCATGGGGCAGCCCCGTCAGCTTCTGCAGTTCCTGCACCAGACTCGGCCAGCTGCCTTCTCCCACCCCGATGACCGGAATGCGCGAGTCATATATGTGGTGCAGTTCATGGTCGCCGTCAGGGTGAAGACGGGTTACACTGGCGGCTGCCAGGGATCCTGCGGTCCCCTGACCGATCACCGCGATCCTGCGGAGGGATTCGGCGCCTGGTTGGATCATGCCGCGTCCTTTCGTATATTTCGCCATCGCAACAGATTCAAATCGAAATAGTTAGCGAATCGTAACTAAGAAGATACAAAATGCCGGCGGGATGCAACAGTTGTATCTAACCGTCGCATTGCATGAACATCGGGGGATTTACCGAGAGAGCTTATAAAGACAGGGGGCACTGTCTTATTCACATTACACGGTTTCTGGGAACATCATTGTATCGAAAGCAAATCATGGATTTCAGGCCGCTTCGACCAGTTGGCCAAGCTTCTCAAACAACAGGCGGCAATGACGACAGCGTCCCTTCACACTTTCCGTATCGATCCGGCGCATTAGATCGCCTGCGTGATTGATCTTGTGATAAGGTCCTTTCTGAGTCTTCTTTGTCGCCTCTCTCAATCCGCGTGCTATTTCATTCTTGGAAACGGTCTCAAGGTTCTGCGCTCTGGATAGCGAACTTTTCCTGAATCCCTGACCGTAATAAACGCCTAACGTAAGCGGATCCGCCACGATCCAGGTTTCCATCGTCTGGACCATTAGATGGACTACTTCGTCAAGGTGAACTCCGGTTTCGGTCGCAAAGCTGAAATCCCAGTCATCCCGATTTCGCAGGTGTTCGGAGGCCGACTGATTTACATCATCTTCCGCGTCCACCAGTAAGACGATCACCCCATCAGCATTACCTTTGTCAACGGCGTTTCGAAACCCGTTGTATGCTTCCCCGCGCGAGCCGCAGGCGACAAGTTTCCACCGCAGAGACTTGTCTCTGGCTGCTTGTTTCAGTGGCTGCAGGAACGCATCCATTCCCTGGCGGAGTGCCGCCCTGGATCCGGCAGTATCACCTCCGCCTTCAAGGTAGATGCTGATACTCCTCAAGGGTTCGCCCCGATCTCGCCCATGCGCCACAAGTCACCGAGTCGATAGTCCTTGAGCCAATCGGCCAGACGTTCTGCATCGAGGCGGCGCAACTCGGTGGCGGCCCCGGGACGTTCACAGGCGACAACGGATTCTGGATGACTGGTCAGCGCCGACACCAGGGCATCGGAATGTGTGGTGACCACAAGTTGCATACGGTCAGAAGCATCAACCAGCAGATCGGCGAGCAGCGCCACCGAGTCGGGATGCAGTCCGAGTTCAGGTTCCTCGATGCATACCAGTGATGGGGGCGTCGGGGTGAGTAGAATCGCTAGAAGCGCGATGAATCTGATAGTGCCGTCGGACAGACGGGTCGCGGGGATTGGCCTGCCGAAGCCGGATTCGTGAAGATAGAATTGCACGGTGCCCCCCGAGATCGACGTGGACATACGCTCGAATCGGGGGAAGAACTGTTTCAGGTACTCATTGAAGACCAGTCCCGAGTGATGTTCAATGTAGTTGAGTACCATAGGGAGATTGCTGGAATCGGGAAGCAGCCAGTTCTCCGGAAGATCGGCTCGTTGCGGCCATCGAAGTGAGCCGTAGCGACCGAACGTCCATTCCCGGAACGTCTGGATCGACTGGAATCTCAAACCAAGCCAGTAAAGTTCCGGATAGTGATAAGCATCTTTTCTTTGTGCTAGAACGGACTGATCCAGCGAAGGATTATCCCACTGTACCTGTCTCTCGGATACTTGTCCTCCTGGGACCTGAACATTGATCACAGGGTGTCCTTGTTGAAACGTATAGTAGAAGTAGGGATCGACTCCCCGCTTAGTATATGCTTCCTCGATAGCCTCGTCGAGGATCTGAACCCGCTGGCGCACCGCAGTGAACGATAGACGATACCGCAACGGTCGACCGGTTTCCATGCCAGGACCGGTCTCGACTTCTAATGTCGCCGGAGCCGGCGGTTTACAGCCCTTCCACAGCCATTCCTCGGCACCTCCCCCGTCCCGGATCGCAGCGGAGAAATCCACCGGAAGCGCGCGTAAGAGTTCCAGTGCTTCTACGAAGTTGGATTTACCTGACGCGTTCGGACCTATCAGGACATTCAGAGGGTGTAGCTCGAAGAACCCCATGTCTGGAGGAAAGGACAGCAGTCCGCCAAAGCGCAGGCGTTGTATGAATGGCATTGGACCGCCCCTTTGAGCTGATAGCGCGTTTCTTCAGGTGACCCAACGGGCCTTACGTTGTTTCGGAAGAATGATCAAACACAACCCGCATCAGCCTAACCTTGAGAATTCATTCTAGTTTTAACTCGTAGGAAATCTCCGTCAGAATCTCGTACAGTTCATCCACGGTCTCCGATTATCTACGTTCTCCGAGTCCGAGGGAATTGTCAAGATATACCGAGTGGAATCGAATCGACAGCAAAACATATATAGTATCGGGGCATTTGGTAGTATCGGTTTCGCACACTGGAGACCATCCCGGCAATGAATTCCAGGACGACATCGACAAGCCCACATGTAGGATATATTTATATAATCGGGAACTATGTACAGACGGCAGATCTCGGACGGGCCCGTGTATCAGCCATAGCCCCAGCTTGATTTTCGTCCCGATTTCCAGTGCGGTGTGTCTTGACTGAAACCGTCGCTGTGTGTTTACTTCGTTTTCGAAAACATTAAGGTCTTCCCCATAACCTGGATCGGATTGAGATGCCGGAGATCACGTTGTTCGCCTGATTACTGCGCGTTCAGTACGCCGCGTCAGTTGGTTGCCGCAACTTCATGACACGTTTAGGTCTGATAGATGGCCCTTTCGAATATAGCTCTACAATGAAATCGAGTTGAGATTGGCCATTACACAGCAGACGAAAATGGAACATGCCTGATCGTATTCCTCAACCCATTCGAGACCTGATCGAAGATCCCCGGAAGCTAAACTCCAATCGACTGTGGCAGACGCTGACGGACGACGAGAAGCGGTCTGCTTTGTCGTATGCAGTGGGATCGGAACGTACCCGTGATGCAATGGTGGGCATCGTCGCCGACGCGAATCGGTTTCGCAAAAAAACTGTGGATGGCTGGGACAACGAAAAGATCGTCGAAGCCCTCCGTCGCCTGTCGATGCCACTACCGATCCCGAATTGGCTATTCTATGGTCTATGGATTGGGCAAGAAGGCGCATCGCAAGTCTTTCTAGATGCGTTGGGCGTCCCGAACGAGGACGGACTGGCTGGGGATGGCCTGGAACAGGTTGCATCCGAGAAGTCTATCCACACTGCGGCAGACCGGGTTCGGAGGGTCTTCGGTATTCGTTCTGCGGTCCTGTTCATCCTTACGCTGATATGCCAGGGTAACTTACCCCAAGCCCCTCTCTGGCAGTGGACGAGAAATGCCGTGAAGGCCGACGCGGATGACAGGAACGACGGAGAGGAATCAACCGGGGTGAAGTATACGACGGGCGATGTATCTGGCGACCTTGCAAGTTCAAGCACCACCAATCCTACCCGTGGGATCGTCGCTGAAGGAGACGGCGTTGCTGAACGGCATTTAGACGCCGGAAAGGATGCCGGCACGGAAAAGGATGCCGTCTCTGAAATGGAAGGTGACACCGAAGGGGACGCCGGCACAGATCAGGCTGAATCAATCGAAAACGATACGGATCGGGCGAAAAAGGTTGAGAACGGTGCGCACGAAGGCCGCGAAGACGGTGACTCGGACGATACAAGCGGTGGAGTTCCCCCAACTCCACACCGGGCCGAGTTCGAAATACGTCCCGTCCGCCTGTCTGGGCTTGACCGTCTCGTTCATAAGGCGATAATCGACGCGCGTAACGGGGTCACCGGTAGTCTACAGGTCGAACAAACCGACGAGATAGTGAATGAACTCGCGGCACTGAACTCGGACCGACCTCAGTCCTATTTTAGTAGGGGATTCGCTGACTCGGTGTTTGGAGGAAGTCCTAATTGCAGTGCTGGACCGGAAGCCATCCGTTGGTACTGGGCGGGCGTCATTCGAGGCAGGATATATCTGTCGGATTTCGCTGGTATTGTACGGCACTATGACGACGAACCGATCGTACGGAGTCTAGGCGACGGCACAGACGCGGCTTCGGATGAAGCGGTCGAACACGTCGTACAGGCGTTGAGGGATGCAGACCGTCATACCGAAACGGCCGATTTCGTGAAGACCGCTGCACTACGGGACCCGGAAAGCAAGCTTTTCGAGGTTCTGCTGGATACCGGCACGGATTTGCTTCGAAGGGAGCGTCCCGGCGAAGCGCGGGTGGTCTTTGCCCTGTTGATGGACGCTGAGTACATGCTTCGGAACCTCGGATTCCCGCAGGGGAATGACCGGTTTCTTACGGTACGGCGGAGACAGGCGCACACGTTGCGCAAGTTGAACGAGCACGAACAGGCCGAGAAACTCCTGAGGGATATACTCGAATTGAACCCGAATCCGGAAATCCGGGCCATGATTTGCGCGGATCTCGGGTTGCTTGAAGGCGGATTCGCCGAGTTGGAGGAGGTATGCCTTCCCCTTGAGCAGGATGCGGCAGGTGATTTCATAGAGCGACTTCGGGCGGGTGAAGAAATGTTTCAGGAGTCCATCGGAAATGACGTACACTACTCGGGCCATGGCCACTACTGCCTCGGGGTACTCGCTCTCGCAGACGGAGACTATTCCTCGGCAGCTTTCCATCTTGAACGGGCTCGCGGTCTCTTCAACAGTCGAAAGCCGTCCTATGGATCGCCCCTTGCGAGCAGAGCGGATTTGTACGCCGGTATCTCCAAGGCAGCGCAGGTGGAATCCGTTGGAGACCTGTCCTACGCCGCACGCATAATTTCGAATGCCGTGGCTGCAGGTACACCCATTCCCGCCTACCTGATCAAGCCGGCCGCAGAGGGGTTCGAGCTACTGGGAACCGCTGATGTGCAGTCTGATTTCTGCGCGACCGTTCTCGAATCGGATCAAGGTGCGGCGCTGGACGTCCTCGCGGACATCGACTCGGCCCAATCCACCGAACCGGTTACAAAGGCGCTTCGCCGTCGTGCCCAAAAACTCGGAAAGACTGAAGCAGCAGCAGCGGACCTGCAAAGGTGTTTCGAGGGTTGCATGAAGGCCAGACGCCACGAGGACGCCCGGAACGCCCTTGACGAGTTGGAAATGCTGGCTATAGGTGGAGTCGGTGAGGAGACCTTCCACGACCTGCTGATGGATATCGAGAAACTCCAACCAGCCTGGGAAAAGAATGAGGCGGTGGTTGCCCAGGTCCGTTGCCTCGAAGCGAGGGGAGACCTTGAAAACGCCATGGCGAAAGCGGTTCCGCTGTTCCATGAAGCGCTGACGATGGGCAACGTCGACGAGGCGAAGAGTATCTACGAGAACATGTGCGCCTACGGGCTTCCTGATTCGCTGTACCAGGATGTGAAGAGCCGTCTGGACGGGGTGATAAGTCAGTACGATTCAGTCGAGTCCGGAAAGGTTGGCAGCACCCCGAGGCGGAAGACGCGGCAGGTACGGGTACTTTTCGTCGGTGGAAACGAAAACCAGGAGAAGATGGAGCCAGCGATACGGGAGCAGCTCAAGGAACGCGCACCCCACGTGGAAGTGAAATTCGTCTTCTCGGGTTGGAGCGGCAACTGGCCGCCGCACCTGGAGAGGGTTAGAAGGGAGCTGGAAAGGCACGACGTGTTGGTGCTGATGCGCTTCATGCGTACGCATCTGGGCCGCGAGATACGGAAGGCCTGCGATGGCAAGCCCTGGCGGTCCTGCTGGCCGTCAGGCGTAGGCGGAATAACAGAATCCATCATCTCAGCTGCGGATTCGGTGTAATCGCCGCTCACCAGTTCGATAATTAATCAACGCAGCGTCGTCTCCAGCCCCTTCACCGCCGCCTCGATCCTCTCCAGCGCCTCGGCGAGGATCGACCGGGGACAGGCGATGTTGATACGCTCGAAGCCCTCGCCCTCGGGCCCGAAGATGTAGCCTTCGTCGAGAAAGACGCGCGCCTCCTCCATCATGAGGCGCTGTAGGGCGTCCTTGTCCAGCCCCAGGCTCGTGAAATCCACCCACACGAGATAGGTGCCCTCGGTTTCGATGACGGGTATGCCGGGCAGCCGCTCGCGGAAGAAGGACTCGAGAAACCGGTAGTTCCCCTCCAGGTAGGCCAGGAGCTGCTCCAGCCATTCCTCGCCGTGATCATAGGCGGCCTCGACGGCCGCGATGCCGAAGGGATTCAGCGTAAAGATGCCGGTGTTGCGGACGGTATGCTGAAAGGCCTCCCGGAGTGCCGGGTCGGGAATCATCATGTTCGACGCCTGCAGGGCGGCGAGGTTGAAGGTCTTGCTGGGAGAGGTGCAGATGATCGACCGCGCTTCATATTCCGCACCCAGCGTGGCATACGGCGTAAAGCCCCTATTCCCCAGGATAAGGTCGCCATGGATCTCGTCGGATACGACCAGCACGTCGTTGTCCATGCAGATCCGGCCGAAGCGCCGCAACTCCTCCCGCGTCCAGATCCGGCCGACCGGGTTGTGGGGATGGCAGAGGATGGCCATCCTGACCTCGGGATCGGCGCATTTGGCTTCGAGATCGTCGAAATCCATGTAGTAGCGGCCGTCCCGGTATTGGAGCGGGTTCAGCGCCGGTCGCGTCTGCTGATGCTCGATGGCATGGTAGAAGGGATAGTACACCGGCGGCTGCACCAGCACCTTGTCGCCGGGTTTTGTGTAGGCCGAAACCAGCATGTGGAGGGCGGGTACGATGCCCGGGGTGAAGCAGATGGTACCGGGATCGACGGACCAGCCATGGCGCCGCTTCATCCACCTTACCACGGCATCGTAATAGGACGGCGGCGGGAAGGCGTATCCGTAGACGCCCAGACTTGCGATTTCGGACACGGCGTCCACCACCGGCTGCGGGCACGGAAAGTCCATGTCCGCCACCCACAGCGGAAGCACGGGTTTCGCGTGCCGCCTGGCGTCGGTCTCGTCCCACGGGACAATGGCTCCGTCCCGTTTGACATAGTCCCACTTGTACGAATTGGTTCCGTTGCGGATGATGCGCTGGTCGAAATCATAGTTCATCGGGAAAAGATTCTCCATCGGCTGGCGGCGTTTCTCGGGTGTTGGGAAAGGGGTCGTACGGCGTCGTATGTTAACCGGTCGCGGCAGCGCTGTCAATTTGCATTTACCGGTTGCCTTGCGTGGTTGGAGACTGTACCATGTTGACTCGGCGGCCGCCTGTCCGATCCGCCGTATACACTGCCGTGAATGCCGAGTGATAACACGCAATCGCCGGGTTACTCCCCTCACGCATGCGCATTGTTGAACGGTTCAAGAACCTGCCCGCCGGGGAAATCGTGGCTATCGCCGGCGTGGACCAGCACGCGGGTGTTCCGGCGAAAGAGGCCGACGCTGGTTGGCCCATGGGGGTGGTGCGCCGGCCCGACGGCGACCTGGTGGTGATCGACTACCAGTGGCATCGCATCTGGCGCATCGATAGGGACGGGATCCTCCACGCCTTCGCCGGAGACGGCGTCGCGGGCAACTCGGGCGACGGCGGTCCGGCCGCCGAGGCGCGGTTTCGCCATCCTCACGACCTGTACCAGGACCGCCACGGCAATCTGTATCTCTCCGACCTGGGCAATCACACGATCCGCCGCATCGATTACGAGACCGGAATCGTCTCCCGCGTCGCCGGCAGCGGGGCGATCGGCCGGGGCGGCGACGGCGGTCCGGCGCAGGACGCGGAACTGGACTGCACCTGTGGCGTGGCCGTGGACGCAGGCGGCAACGTGTACCTGTCCAGCGAGTGGACGAACAACATCCGGCGTATCGACGCGCGGACCGGGATCGTCGATACCGTCTTCGGCCATCACGCCCGGCATTACCCCTCTGAACGGGGTGAGAGCCGGCCGTACGCCGGTCCCGGACTGAGCCTGGGTGGGTACCATGGTGACGGCGGCCCGGCCCGCGACGCGGGGTTCAATCATCCGGAACACCTCGCCTTCGATTCACGGGGCGACCTGTACGTGTGCGACAATTCCAACGACCGGGTGCGCAGGATCGACATGCGGTCGGGGGTCATCGACACGGTTCTGGGCAACGGACAGCGCGCATCCAACGGCGACGGCGGACCCGCTGCGGAGGCGGGTACGCTCATGCCGGACGCCATCTGCCTGGACGCCCATGACAATCTTTATGTCGGCGAGAAATACGGTTTCCGGGTGCGCAAGGTGGAGCGCGAGACAGGGTTCGTGCGGACGCTGGCCGGTACCGGCGAACCGGGATTCGGCGAGGAAGGATTGCACGGTTCCGTCACCCGGTGCAATTCCGTGGAAGCGGGGATCTTCGCGGACCCGGACGGCACGGTGTTCTGGGGCGACTGCTCCGGCCGGCTGCGCCGCTGCGACGGCGCCACCGGGATCGTAACCACGGTGCTGGGCGGCACGGGCGTGCACGACGGCGAGGCCGCCACGGCTGGCTTTCTGAACGGGCCCGGCGGCCTGTCGGTCGGCCCCGACGGCACGCTGGTCGTCGCGGACGTCTGGAACCAGCGCATCCGGGCCATCGACCCGGAAACCGGAGTGATCCGGACGATCGCGGGCACGGGGGCACGGGCCTACGGCGGTGACGGCGGACCGGCCGTAGATGCCCATCTCGGCAATCCCCACGACGTATCCGTGGACCGCTCCGGCAGGGTGGTCATCGCCGATACCCGCCATGGCCACGTGCGGCGCGTGGACCGGGACGGTGTGATCCGCAACGTCGCGGGTGCGGCCTTTCAGTGGGACATGGGCGACGGCGGACCGGCCCTGAGCGCCTGCCTGATGCATGTCCTCGCGGTGGGCCACGGTCCCGGCGACGACGTTTACATCGGCGATGCCGGCTGCGGCCGCATCAGGAAAGTCGATGCCGTGACCGGTATCATCACCACGGTGGCGGGCATTGGCCTGCCGGGGTATTCAGGTGACGGAGGTCCGGCGGACCGCGCTCGGATCGGTTCGCCGACGGCCATCAGGGTGGATGGATCCGGCCATCTCTTTTTCGCGGACGACCGGTACCATGTGATCCGGCGGGTGGACGGGGATACTGGGATCATTACCACCGTGGCGGGTACCGGAGACGAAGGCTTCTCGCCGGACGGTTTACGGGCTGCGCGATCCGAGATTTCCACGCCCCGGGGCCTGGCCCTGGACGTGCGGGGCCGGGTATGTTTTTCCGATTCGGGCAACAACCGGGTACGCCGCATCGCGGAAAGCGGCGTGCTCGAGACGGTGGTCGGCAGCGGAGACTACGGCGACAGCGACGGGCCGGTGCCTGCGACGGATTCGCCGTTGAACGAACCCCACGGACTTTGTTTCTATGGAGACGATGTGCTCCTCGTGAGCGATCATGGCAACAACCGGTTGAAGGCCGTCCGGATAGGTGATTGAGCGGGAAGACCGGCGGCGTGCCGGCCGTTGCACATGCGAGCCGGCATGGATTGCGGTACGCGGAATACCCGTCCGGAAGCCCTGATCAACCCGAAAACCGACAGGAGAAGGAATGAAGATTACCGAGATAAAAACCGCCGATGTGAAGGTTCCGTCCGGGTACACGTACCACTACGTCCGCGTATATACCGACGAGGGTGTATACGGTACAGGGGAAACCAGTCACGTCGACGGCGGCTGGCGAGACTCAACCCGTCATATGGCGAAGATGATCATCGGCATGGACCCCCGCGACGTGGACGCCTGCTTCGAACTAATCCGCCGGAGATACATATTCATGGGCGGCGCGGGTGGCGCCGCCATTTCGGCGCTGACCGGCATTGAAATCGCCCTCTGGGACCTGGCCGGAAAGGCGCAGGGCGTACCGGTATACCGCCTTCTTGGAGGCAAGTTCAGGGACCGGGTGCGCCTGTACGTGGACAGCGCGCACGCCGACTACAACGAGCGCGCCGCGGAGGTAGAGGAACGGGGTTTCACGGCGATCAAGTTCGATCTCGACGATGCGGCGAACCCCCACAAGCTGGACCCCTGGAACTGGTCGGTCACGCCCGACGAATTGAAGTCGCTCGTGGACCAGGCCTTCGCGATCCGGGAAGGCATCGGCCCTTCCCTCGACCTGGCCATAGACCTCCACGGCCGGTACGACGCGACGGCCGGCATGAAGATGGCCCATGAATTCGAGTCATTGAACCTCCTGTGGCTCGAGGAACCGGTGCCGCCGGAGAATATCGACGCGCTGGCCAAGATCACCCATGCCACCGGGACGCCCATCTGCGTCGGCGAGAACCTCTATCTTCGCCATGGATTCAGGGATTTGCTTCAGCAGCAGGCCGCAGACATCATCATGCCGGATATCTCGAAGTGCGGGGGCCTGTCGGAATGCAGGAAGATCGCCAACATGGCCGAGATGTACTATGTGCCCTTCGCCCCGCACAACAACTCCAGCGCGCTGAGCACGGTCGGCGACGCCCATGTCTGTGCGAGCGTACCGAATTTCCTCGCGCTTGAGTTCCATCGTTTCGACGATCCGACGTGGGATGACGTCCTCGCGACGGAGGAATCGGTTATCCAGGACGGACACGTGGTATTGACGGAAGCGCCCGGACTGGGCGTGGAACTGAACGAGGCGTTTCTGGCGTCGCAAATGCCGGATGGGGAAGCGTTATGGCAGTGAGACGATCAGCCCTTGATTCCTGGTACCGTGATTGGTCTGGCACCATGATTCGTGCTGATTGAAGATACACACGGCAGGGGAGGGCGTATGCACTGGTATATGGATGTATTGAAGAAGTACACCGTATTCAGCGGAAGGGCGAGGAGGAAGGAATTCTGGATGTTCTTCCTTTTCTCCGCGATCATTTCGATATTCCTCGCGGTGATTGACGAGTTTATGGGATGGCAGTTCGAGATGGACGGAGAAAGCCTTGGGTTCCTGAGTACCCTTTACTATGTAGCGGTAATCGTACCCTATCTCGCGGTGATTTTTCGAAGACTCCACGATACAGAGCGCAGCGGCTGGTGGATTCTGATCGCGTTCATCCCGATTGTCGGCGTCGTGGTTCTGCTGGTGTTTTTGATTCTGCAAGGCACGAGAGGCGAGAATCGATACGGACCGGATCCGAAGGATGCTCCGACCTGGTAGTCTTCGCGTCCTCTCCAGGAATCCCGTACGCAGGCAGTTGGCATCTGAACGGCAAACCATTTCCAGCCGCCAGTCCGGATCAGGTCGCCAGTCCGGATCAGGTTCTCGACTGAACTATACTGTCGCGGACCTGACGCATGAGCTCGCTGTTATTGAGCCGGGCCGCATCCATGATCAGGAACCAGTCGATGATCGTCCAGATAAACAACCCGCCGAGGGTCAGTAACTTGGCTATGCCGAGGCCAATATCGCCAATATAGAATCGGTCGACCCCAAGCGAACCTCCAATGATACTGATCGCGAGGGCGGTTCTCGGGTCTTTTCGCCGGGTTGCGAACTGCACGTCGAACTGCAACTGTTCCCCGTTCGCCAGGTCACTTTTAGCCAGGTTCGCTTCCCGCAGCTCCGTTTCATGGGACATAGCATGATCTCCCGTGGTTTGTGGGCCGGTGTCGCGGACGGTACGCATAGTGCCCTATCCGCGACCAGATTGCATCGCGACCAGATTACATAAGGTCTTGAATACTTGACCACCGTTTAGTTATAGTACCTGACATCTATTGGACAAGCGGATTTGCATTTATGTTTCCTCCCGATTCGACGACAGCGGTTAGAAAGCTCATCGGCGATTGCGGAAACCTGAATTGCAGACGTAGATCCAGGGACATTCCACGAAAGGACAGACCATGATCAGGGTGGGTTCTATCGGACTCGGCGGCATGGGTTCGCACCAGGCCCGGGCATTCAGCGCGGTTGAGGGTTGCAGGCTGGTCGCGGGCGCCGATCCGTCTTCGGATATGCGGGCGCGTTTCGCCGAGACCTTCCCCGGCACGAAGCTGTTTGATTCCACGGAAGCCATCGTCAACAGCGGTGAAGTGGATGCCGTTGTGATCGCCGTGCCGACCGGGCTGCACTGCGCCGCGGCGTTGATCGCTCTCGACGCGGGCATCCCGGTGCTGGTGGAAAAGCCCATGGCGCGCACGGTGGAGGAATGCAATCGGCTCAACGAGGCGGCGGATCGAAACAACACCTTCATCATGGTCGCCCATTGCCGCCGTTTCGATCCCCACTGGAAGTCCTGGGGCGCGTACGTGGCCTCGGGAAAGCTGGGGTCGCCCATCCTCTGGCGCAACGCGATGGCCGGGTTCGGGCCGGGACGCTGGTACATGGACCACGACATGGGGGGCGGACCGCTGATGGACGGCGCCGTCCATAACTACGACTTCGCCAACTTCCTCTTCGGCGATCCCGAGAGCGTCCTGTCCAGTTCGATCGACCTGGAACCCGAGTCATCCGCCCTGGACACCTGTTCCGCCATCGTACGCTACGGGAACGGCAACCAGTTGCTCATGTCATGGAGCTGGGTGGCCCGGGGCAACGGGCTGCACGACATCATCGGTCCGAAGGGGTTCATTCAGTTCGGCACCGGGGATCTGCCCGACCCGGAAGACGCCGAACCCCACCAGTACTGTTGCTTCACGGACCGGGAAGGCGAACAGACCTTGATCAAGGCAAAATCGGATCCGGACATGTACGCCTTCCAGGCAGCGCATTTCCTGTCCTGCGTCCGCGGAGACGTCACCTGTCTGTCGCCGGGCACGGAGGCGGTCAAGGCCATCGCCGTGGCGGATACGATCCTGCAGGCCGGACCTGGAGGAGAAGCGCGGGAAGTGGTCTGGACGTGACGTCCCGGCCCGGCCTGTCCCGGCCCGGACAGTGCATTCACGTCGTCTCACCCGTCGTTGCATTTACTCGCTTGCTTTTTAGCAGTTGAGCATGAAATCACCCAACCCACGAGGATAACAACATGAACAGACTGGTGTGCTTCTTAACGAAGAATCTCGGCATGACCGACCTCGGCCTGCTCATCATCCGCATCGTGATCGGCTTCAGCATGGCGGCCTTTCACGGCTGGGGCAAAATTTCCAATCCCGAGCGCTGGGCCGCCATCGGCGGCAACATGGAACTGGTCGGCATCAGCTTCCTTCCGGCGTTCTGGGGCTTCATGGCCGGGTTCGCGGAATTCTTCTGCTCGATCCTGGTGTTACTCGGCGTGTTCTTCCGGCCCGCGACGACGCTCCTTGCGCTTACCATGCTGATGGCCATGTTGCGTCACCTGTCACTGCCCGCAGACGACCCGGCTTCCGGGCTCAACGGCGCCTCTCATGCCATGGAACTCTGTGCGATCTATATAGCCCTTTGGTTTACCGGTCCGGGCAAGTACAGCCTGATGCCGGGCACCGCGAAAGACCAGTCCTAGCGGCCTGGTGGCATAGATGCGGGCGCGGAGGCCTATGAGAGAGACCGTCGAGATCGGGGTGATTTCAGATACCCACGGCCTGTTGCGGCCGGAGGCCGTCGACGCATTGGATGGGGTGGAGAGGATCATTCACGGTGGAGACGTGGGCGGGGAAGATATCCTGGACGAACTGTCGGCGATCGCACCGGTGACGGTGGTGCGGGGGAACACCGACTACCAGGCATGGGCTGCGCGCCTGCCGATGACCGAACTGCTGGAGGTCGGAGGCCGGTCCATCTACGTCGTGCATGATATCGCGGACCTGCGCGTTGACCCGGTCGCGGCAGGTGTCGACGTGGTCATTTACGGCCATTCCCACCAGCCAATATGGGACCGACGCAGCGATGGGGTATGGCAGCTCAATCCCGGCTCCGCGGGACCTCGCCGATTCAGTCTTCCCGTCACGGTTGCCCGTCTACAGGTATCTACAAAGTGTATACACGGTGAGATCAAGTACCTGGAAGTCTAATGCGCGGGTCTTCGTTTTGTGCGGCGGTTGACGGCGGATGGCCGCGGACCGCAAGCGCCGGCAGGCGGCGCATTCGGAGTCAGTATTCCGCCACGGTCATGGCCTCGAAGCGCTCGGAGTTCCATTCCGTGCCCCAGCCCGGGCCATCGGGCGGTACGATGTGGCCGTCCGTTATGAGCGGCTTGTTGGCCATGCCCCAGGTGCTGGCCGTGTCGACGAATCCCCTTGTTCCGGTTTCGTAGAACCCCGTATTGTCGATACAACATCCGAGATGGGCGTGGACGAGTCCGAACAGGCCGCCTTCGGCGTTCAGCTCGATGTTGGTGTCGTACATCTCGGCGAAATGGGCCATCTTGAGCACCTGCGTGGTCCCGAACCGCGCGTTGGCGCGCAGCAGGTCGGTCGCCCCTGAAATCAGCCGCTGGGTCGAAATGCCCAGGTCGTGCATCAGCGTTTCGTTCCCCATCACCGGTATGGTCAACGCCTGGCACAGTTCCCGGTACTGATGCTCCTTCTGTTCATGCATCGGTTCTTCCAGCCAGACGAAGTCCAGTTCCTCCATGACCCGACCCACCTCGATGGCTTCCTGCAGCGTGTATGAACAGACCGGGTCGTTCAGCAGCAGGTAATCGGGACCGACGATCCTCCGGACTTCCCTGAAGATCGGAATGTCCGCCTTGCCGCCCTTGTAGGTGTGGAATTTGTAGGCGTTTACGCCGTACGCCCTGCCGTCTTCGATCATTTGCAGGTAGGTCCCGAGGTCGGAATCGCCACCGGTCAGATACACCGGGAACCGGTCCCGGACCCGGCCGATCAGGGCGTAGACCGGCAGGCCCGCCTTCTTGCCCGCGATGTCCCACAGGCAGTTGTCGAAATCGCCGAACCAACCGGGTTTCTGGTACAGCCAGCGCGTGCCCTTGTGGAGCATCTGGAAGAGTTCTTCGCGGTTCAAAGGATTTTTGCCGAGTACCTGCGTCCGCAGGATCTCAACCTGCTCCCGGTCCATCGTGGTCGTGCACGTGCCCTCGATGTCTTCGTCGGTCTCCACCCGGATGAAGTGCTGGTGCAGTCCGCCGGCCCTGGGATGAGATTTACTGCCGTGGGTGTACTGAATGCGTCTCAGGCCGGGAACCCGCCTCAGCTCATGGTAGTACTGCGGCTGGTCCGGGTCTTCAAGGATGAAGAGCCGGATGGCGGTGATTTTCATGTGGAATTCCGGGGTGCGGAAGAGCTCGCGGGGGCGGAAGGGGTCGCGGGTGTGGAAGAGCTCGCGAGTGCGGGTGATGGCGCGGTCTCGGGAAGTTCGGCGATGAACTGGTAACCGGGTTCCTTTTCCTGGCGGTCCGCGATCTGGATGATCTGCTTCCACGTCTCCCACAAACCACTGGTGCAGTAAGGCATCTCGTGCTTGATGAGCCGGTGCAGCCGGCCCAGTCTGTAGCATGGCACCGCCGCGTACATGTGGTGCTCGGTATGGTAGTTCATGTGCCAGTAGAGAAACTGCAGGATGGGGTTGATATAGAACGTCCTGCAGCACAGTCGATAGTCGGGAACCTCATCCTGCAATCCCGCGTGCTGCGTCGCGTTGCACAGGTGCTGCAACCACGCGCCGATCATCTTCGGGAAGGTGAAGACAAGGGGAACAACCCACAGGCCGTAGACCAGCGATACGCCCGCGATCAGCACGTGGCCGGTGAACATGACGCGTTCCCAGTTGGTGTAGGCCCTGCGCCGGTCCGGGTCGCTTTCAGGAAACAGCTCCTGCGACCAGCGATCGCCCGGGATTTTACCGGCGACGGCCGCCAGCCTTCCTTTCACCAGGTCGTAGGGGTAACGGTAGTTGATGATCGACCACTTCCACATGTTCCGCATGTCGATCTTCTGGGGAAGGACCACCTCCTGGTCGTCCGGATGGTGAAGCGTGTACTTGTGATGTTCGGTATGACTCGCCCAGAAATGGTGGTGGTTGTGCCATCCCAGAAAAGAATACACGCGGAGGAAGAAGCGGTTCAGCCACCGCGTCCTGAAAACGGAATCATGGACCAGTTCGTGAAACCCGTTGACCAGGAAATGCCAGAAGTGTCCGTTGATGAACACCAGAAGCAGCGTAACGTACCACGGCCAGTTGAGGGACGAATAGATAGCGGCGCCGGCCGCGACGGCGAGGACGGCCAGATAGCCCACGGACTGGACAAATCCGAGGAAATCGCTGCGTTTGTTGAGGCTGGCCAACTGCTCCCGCGTCACGCGGCAACGGTACCACTTCACGCGGGTCTTGGGGAGCGGCTTGTTGTACTCGGGGCCCTCGGTCAGCACTTCCTCGTCGGTCAACGCGGTGTGGTCCGGACCGACGATTTCCGGGGAGTCGCCCGATTCGATGGGGTCTCTGGCAGTTTTGCTCACGGTGTCATCCTGCCTGAAACATGTTGAAGGGAACACATTAAAAGTAAGTCCGGATCGTGCGGGCCGTCAAGCATTATCTCCCTTGAGGAACTGGTCGAACCAATCTACCATCCATTCGAAGTACTCGATTCTGAAGACGTGGTTGCCCTCGGGCTGGTACACGCGGAACTGGTCACCTGCCCCGGCGTCCCGGTAAACCGGGGCCACCACGCGAATGAGCTCGTCGACGCCGGACTTCGGCATGTCCTCGTCCGACGTGGGCGCCACCATCATGAAGGGGCGCGGCGCGATACAGTTCGCGACGATCTCCGGATGGTCGAAGTAGCGGAGCATGTGAGGCACGTAGAAGTAGGCGCTGTGGCGGTACAGATCGCCACCCCGTATGACGCTCTCCAACTGTCCCACGCCGCCGCAGATGGGCACGCCGGCCGCCAGCCACGGGGCGCAGGCCATGGAGTACCAGGTCGCGTTGCCTCCCAGGGACATGCCCGTCAATCCCACCTTGTTCCTCCCGACCCGGTCCTGGACCTCGAGCACGCGAACGCCCCTGAGCGCTTCCTCCACGAGCAGTCCCATCTGCGAGATGCCGTAGGCCAGCAGGTGCTTGAGCTCGATGTACCAGGACACCTCGTTCGTGCCCCGACCGTGGCAACCTTTGGGCGAAATGGCCAGCGTGACGAAACCCCGCCGCGCTAGCTCCCGCGCCCATCCATAGAGCGGCGGGTCGTTGGGACCGTCCTTGTAGAAACGTTCGTGGGCCATGCGCTCGGCCGATCCGCCTGTTCCCGGCACGCAGACCACGCCGGGGAGGTGTTCGGCCGGGTTGTCCAGGGGTTCGATCAGGATCGCCGGTACCGTCTCCTCGAGGGAGTTGGCGTAGGTAAGGTCCGTGAGCCGCAAGCCGTCTTCCACCCGGGAATCGCCCTCCGAATAATCGACCTGCTCCGGGACGTCCGCCATGCCGAACAGCTCCAGCAGCTTTTCGCGGGTTTTATCGAGCGGAATCGACTCGGGAAACCGGGGGCGCAGCCCCTTGCGATCATAGGTGGGCTCGAAAGGTTGTTCCATGGCGTGCCTCGCCGAGGAAAACGTTACACCGCGTAGGGCGGGAATTCGTGGGTGTGTCTTTGTGCGACTTCGTTGCTCAATGCCCCATCACGCATGAAATCACACTCACGGCCCTGGTCCGCGATCAGGCCACGCAGCTGGTCGCGAAGGGCACGGGCCCCGGGATGATCTTCCCCGTACAGGTTACGGCATTCGAGCGGATCTTCCTGGAGATCGTAGTACTCGAATTGCCCGGTCCGGTAATGCCAGATGAACTTGTCCCTGTGGCCGACCAGGTAATGACCGAATTCGAGGTGTTCGGCGTGCAGGTACTCCCGCTCCAACCGGTCTATCTCGCCCCGCAGGAGCGGCATGAGCGAAAGGCCGTCCATGCGCCCTGGTGCGGGCAGGCCGCACACGTCGAGCAGCGTGGGCATCAGGTCGGCCAGGCCCACGGTCGTGTCGGGGTACCGGCGGCCGGCGGGAAGATCCATCTGCGCGGGAAAGTTCAGGACGAAGGGCACGCGGATCGACCCCTCGTACCCGTAGGACTTGGCCCAGTAATGGTGGTCGCCCAGCATGTCGCCGTGGTCTCCGACGAAGGCGAAGACGAGATTGCGCAGCCGCAGCATGCGCCACATGTGATAGGTAAACCGGGTGATCTGGGTGTCCACGTGATCGATACATCCGTAGTAGCCCGCCCGGGCCCGCCGGATATTCTTGAGAGACAGGGGAAGATACTCGGCTTCCGGAAAGGGGCCGTGGGCCTTGACGAAGGACATGCGTCCACCCACGTAGCGGGACGGATCGCCGATGACCGGATCGGGCAGGTCGGGGTCGTTAGCGTACCGTTCGAAAAAAAACGCGGGCGGGTCCCAGGGCGGATGGGGCTTGCTGAAGGAAACGAACAGGAAGAAGGGCGTGTCCCGGCCGTGATCCCGCACGTGTTCGTCCATGATGCGGATAGCCTGCGTGGCCGTCCAGGTGGTCACGTGGTATTCCTCCGGGAAAACACACGGGCGCGAGGTGTACCCGTTGTTGGTCACGCCCGCGTTGAAGAGGCCGAAGTCGCCCCATCCCTGATCGGCAAGCCAGTCCAGGTAGTCGTCGCGGTATCCAGGAGAAAGGAACCGGCCTTCCTCGTGGGCGACGATGCGGTCGAAGCCGTAGGGTTCATCCTGTGGGTAGACATGTCTTTTTCCTATACAGTAGGTCTTGTAGCCGTTGCGCTGGAATACCCGGCAGAGCGTGTCGGGCTCGTCCCACGCCGCCATGTCGTCGAAACCGACCATGCCGTGGGTGACCGGCCACTGGCCGCTGAAGAGCGTCCTGCGGGCGCCCACGCAGGAGGGCACCTCCGATACCGCGCGGGGAAAGTAGTGTCCGGTATGGGCCAGGGCGTCGATGCCGGGCGTGTGGACCACGGGATGGCCCGCGACACCGAGCGTGTCGCCGCGAAGCTGGTCGGCGCAGATGAGGACGACGTTGGGGCGGTTGCTGCGTTTCATGGATTCCTCGTGCCGCGATGTTTGTCCGGTCCGGAAATGCGCTGGCTGGACCGTGGCCCGTTGCAGCGGATGGTGTCCGGATAGGGGTTCGCTTCGATGAATAGCGCCTAGGACGGAAGCACTTTCTGACCCAGGACGATGTGGTGGAACAGGGGCTTTGTGCGCTCGGGCAGCGCGTCGTATTGCTCCGGTGTGAGCGGCACGACGTCGTCCGGCCTGAATCCCCGGTTGGCCGCATCGCGTTCGAAGTCCGAAAGGCCGGGTATTAACGGGTTGAGGTTGAACCACCACGCCGCGTAACGGGCGATGATGGCCATGCGGGTCTCGTCGCTGTTGTTGTGTCCGTTTATGTGCCAGGTCCGGCTATCGAAAAGCAGCACGCTTCCCGGCTTCCCTTCGGCATGGATTTCCGACGGGTGCGTCGTTCCCGGAACCAGGCAGCTGTCGCCCGTCGGATTGTTACCCGCCCTGTGGCTTCCGGGCACCAGTACCGTGCCGCCGTTCTCCCTGGTAAAGGGCGTAAGCATCCAGAGGCTGGTCAGCAGCAGCGGTGCGTCGGGATAGGGCGCCGGGATGCGATAGTCGTAGCTCTGTCCGAAGGGCCAGTCCGAGTGCAGGCCTCCGCCCGGTTCTTCAGATCGGGGATATCCGGGGTGGAGGATGACGCCCGTGGTCATGGATATGCGGACGTGCTTGCCGAAAAACGCTTCGGTGACGCCCATGATCCGATCGTCCGAAAGGTACGGGGCGATCGCCTGGTCAAAGGCAATCAGCCCACGGACCGCATGTCGACCGTTTACCTGGTCCTCGGGCCGGCCGTCTGCCGTGGCGATCAAGCTTTCACGGACCTCCGCCACCTGGCCGGGTGGAATCACCTCGTCTACAACACACCAGCCCTCGATTTTGATCCGTTTAACCAGATCTTCGACGGTTGACATGCCCGTTTCTTCCTTTTAATGTGAGCCAATGAACGTTAAGTGCGGGTCAGTTGATACGGAATCTGACATTTGAATATACTGCAAGATCGATATTCAGGACGCACCTTTTTGTAAAGGCGATTCTTGCCTCGTTCGACACCTGCGGGAGCAGCTATGGTTTCATACCGTCCCCTCGGCCGCACCGGACTGAACGTTTCTACGCTGAGTATGGGATCCGGCGGTTACAACCGGCTGGGCCAGACCAGCGACCCTACGCTGACCGAACCGGAGATGCACCGGCTCGTCCACGGGGTCCTGGACCTGGGCATCAATCTCTTTGATACCTCTCCGGGCTACCTGGAAGCCGAGGCGATTCTCGGGCGGGCCTTTCGGGGTATACCGCGCGACCGGTACTACGTCGCCACAAGGGTTGTACTCTCTCATTTCGACGAGGAAAGCGGGCCCATCCACAAGACACCGGAACAGATCACGGAATCCATCGAGACCAGTCTTCGGCGCCTGGGTGTCGACGAGATCGACGTGGCGCTGATCGCCGCGACGGAAAAAGCCGACTTCGATTATATGATCAACGAGTTGTTCCCCGTGCTCGAACGCCTATGCCAGCAGGGCAAGATCCGTTTCCTCGGATCCAGTGAGACCGCGTTGACCGACGGCGCCCATGAATGGCTGCAGGCCGCGGTACCAACCGGAAAGCTGGACGTCATCATGATCGCCTACAGCATGCTCAACCAATCCGCGCGTCACACGATCTTCCCTTACTGCAGGGAGCACGATGTGGGGGTCATGAACATCTTCTCGGTCCGGAACATCTTCAAGGATTCGGCGCGTCTCAGGGCGACGATCGAAGACCTGCAGCGGCAGGAATTGCTGGACGAGTCCATCGATCCCAACGCGCCTTACGACTTCCTGCTCGAGGATCCGGAAATCGACACGCTGGTCGAAGCGGCCTACCGGTTCGTCGTTTACACCGAGGGCGTCTCCACCGCCGTGTGCAGCGCGGTTATCCTGGACAAGATCGAGCAGAACATCCACAGCATAGCGAAGGGACCTCTCCCGGACATGCACGTTAGACGCATTCGGCAGCTGTTCGGTCACATCAGCGAGGCCGTCGGAAACTAGTGGTCGCCGCGATGAACATGGCCGACCTGGCCGGCCTGGCCGAGTCAGCCCTGGCCGAGTCAGCCCTGGTCGAGTCAGCCCTGGCCGTGTCAGGACGATGATCCTTCTTTCAACTGGTCCTCGACACTTTCGATCTTTTCTTCCATGGTCTGTGCGCGGTCGGTTCGCGTACCCAGGCGGATGGTCGTGGATATCCGCGGCGCGCCCATTTCGTGCACGGTCTCGTGGCATTGCTTCACGGCCTCGAATACCTCCTCCCACTCACCCTCGATATTGGTACCGTAGGCGTGCAGGAAGGTCTTGAGTCCCGCCTTCCGGAGAATCCTTTCGCAGGCCGTCACGTACCTGGAAACCGATACCCCGACCCCGATGGGCACCACGCACAGATCGACGATGACTTTCATGATGGTAGTCCTTGATTATTCGTTACCCGTTACCCAAAGTTACCCCTGATTCGAGTATCTCACGCAGGCGCGCGGCCACCTGGGCGTCCTCGCCGGGCTCCATCATATAGGGCATGATGGACAGGCCGTCGCCCCCGCCCATTTCGATGCGGGGCTCGCCTTCTGAAAGTTGCCGCACGACTTCGTTCGGATCGATCCCGATCGCCGACGTGTCCCACGAAATGTGCAATACCGGCGCCACGTTGGACCGGCCCGGTTGCCGAATCGACGTTCGCATGGATGGAAGTGCCCCGATCGCATCGATTACGGTCTGGAGATATCCTTCCCATGCCTTCCACTCCGCATCGTGATCTCTCTGCACCCACTGCTCCACGGCGGCGAGCAACCCCATGATCTCTTCCTTGCCGGCCTTCATGGGCCGCGCGATGGAATGGTGCGGGGCGCCGTTCATGAAGGCCGTCCACAGCAGGTCGCGCCGGCCGAGGATCAGCCCGGAAGCCTGGGGCCCTCGCAGGCACTTGCCGCCGCTGTAGGCCACGGCGTCCACGCCATCGGTCAGGTACGGGTTCGGCACATCCGGCCGTTCCGCGGCCGCGTCCACGAAGACGGGAACGCCATGACCATGGGCGATGTCGACGATCTCGGCAACGGTCATGGCGCCGTCGCCCGCGCGGTCACCGAACAGGGCGACCATGGCGGTACGTTCGTTGAAGGCGGCCCGCAGGCTGTCCGGGTCGTCGTCCACTTCCACGAGCGTGATCCCGACCATGCGAATTGCGTGATCATACACATGCCGGTGGGTCCTGAGCGTGACGACTTCATTCTTCATGCCCGTGGTATCGGGCAGCCTGGCGATACGGTCCGGGTCCGTTCCCGCCACGCACGCTGCGGTCACCTGGCAGAGCGCCGCGGCGCAGCCATTGGTCACAAGCCCGAATTCCGTTTGCATGATCTCCCCGATGCGCCGGCCGACCCCGTCAATCAGTTCCTCGATATGCACATACTTTTTAGACGCTTCGGCCATCGCCTGTCTGACTTCAGGCAGCATGACCGACCCGCTATACATGGTCAGCGTGCCCTTGCAGTTGATCAGGGGCCGGACGCATACACGCTCGTAAGTGGGGTAATCCGGAGTAGCCATTGAGGAGTTCCTCGAAAAAGGTTCAGTGATCCACCACGGCTGAAATTGGCCGCGTGGCACGTGTGTCGCCGGTATCATGCACGAGTTTCAGGTTCTGGATAATCTATTCTCAGCGCGCTACGTGTCTAACAGATTATCGCCGGTCACACGGTAAATCATTGCAATAACCGTGAATTGTTGTAAAATCAAACTGTTTGGCAATTCATGAAGTGACTCGCTTTAGAAAGCGGCCGGCTTTAGGAAGCGGTCGGCTTTAAGATACGGCCGGCTCCTGTCACTTGAAGACGTGATGTTATTTGGAAATGTTGTATTTCAACCAGAAAGGAAGGGTTCGTGCGGATTTCAACGATAGTGGCATTTGCATTCGTCCTGGTTGCATGCAAAGGCGATCAGGGGCCGCTGGGTCCACGGGGCGACCAGGGCGTTCAGGGGGCCCAGGGCGTCCAGGGCGTCCAGGGTGTCCAGGGCGCGCAGGGTTCCCAGGGACCACAGGGTGAGCAAGGCGAACAGGGCGATCCCGGTGAGACGCTCAACTGGGCGGATGTCATCGAGACGGGCGACCTGCAGGAGGCCGTTTACGTCGTCGGTTTGTTGACGGACGAAGGACCGTTTACGGGAGGAACCGCTTTCAGTGCGTATTTCACTGACAAGCTGTGGACGAATGCCCACGTGGTCACAGCAACCCTGGATGCCATGAGGGACCCTGAATTCGCGGAACTGAACCCGGTCCCATTCGTCACTCGTACGGGCACGCTCATTGGCGGAGATGAAACTTATTTCTGGAGGCCGTACATCATACACCCCGAGTACGACGGTACCCCGATGTCCGCGGATGTCGCACTCATCGAAATCGATGGTACGATCACCCATGCCATGCCGTCTTTTCTGCCCAGGGAGTTTACCGACGAACTGCGTGTCGGTCAGCCGGTGGGAACGCTCGGTTTTCCGGAATTTCCCAGGATTTTCGACGCCCTGCTTCCCCTGGCCAGTTTCAAGGAAGGGACGATCAGTGCGCTTCGGCCGTTCTACAACGAGTCCTTTATCAATTTCCCCGTAAATACCGGCCATCTGGTCCACTATAACCTGGCGACGCGCGGTGGAACGAGCGGCAGCCCGGTCTTCGATCACCAGGGGCTCGTCATCGCGATAAACCACGCCGGGATCAACCATATTATACCCTATCCTGAAGACGAGGAAGAGGGTGAGAACCCGGATGGGGAAGAAGGTGGGGGAGAGGGAGAAGAGGACGAAGGGGAAGGTGAAGGCGAAGGTGAGGGTGAAGGTGAGGGTGAAGGCGAAGGTGAGGGTGGTGGCGAAGGTGGAGGCGAAGGGGAGGAGGATGAAGAGCCGGAGTACCTGGCGTCCATAGATACGCTCGATAACTTCGGCATCAACATTTCCGTTGCATGGGATCTGCTGGACTTTCTGGCCAGCGTGGATGCAACCGTTACCTACGGCGGGCTGAACGATACCGATACCGTCGAAGCCGGCGCGCAGTCCCCACACACGGAGTACCAGGCCTTCCCCAAGAACTGGAACGGGCAAACGTGGCTTCCGTAACGCGGTGTAGCAGGACGAAACAAGGAAAACCGGGTGTCGCTTAGAGCGTTCCTGTTGACGGCGTTGCTTCTGGCCGTCGCATGCCAGGGAGAAAGGGGTCCGGTCGGTCCGGCGGGCGGCCAGGGTACACCGGGTCCGCAGGGCATTTCCGGTCCGCAGGGGATCGCGGGACCCCAGGGCGAACCGGGCATCCAGGGCGAACCGGGTATTCCCGGACCCCAGGGAGCACGTGGCGAGCCGGGCGAACCGGGACAACAGGGACAACAGGGAGAACAGGGTCCGGCCGGTCCGCGGGGCGAGCCAGGAATCCAGGGAGAACAGGGTCCCGTCGGCCCACAAGGCGAGACGCTGAACTGGGCGGACGTGATCGAAGAGGGTAACCTCTACAACGCGATCTATGCCGTCGGCATCATGATGAACGACGGAAACCGGGTGCTCGGAACGGCGTTCAGCGCGTACTTCACGGACAGGCTGTGGACCGCCGCGCACGTGGCTGAGCGGATCGACGAGTTGCTGTCCGACCCCAGGCTGCGGAGTCGTAATCCACGGCCCTTCGCCACCCGGACCGGTACATTGGTCGGCGGAAGCGAAACCTACACCTGGAGCCGGCACTTCACCCACCCGGACTACGATGGCTCGCTCGAATCGTCCGATGTGGCGTTGATCGTCCTCGAAGAAGAACTTCCTCATGCGCTCCCCACGTTACTGCCGAGGGACCTGGCTGATGGATTGCGTGTAGGCCAACCGCTGGGAACACTCGGCTTTCCGGGTTATGCCCCCTTGCAGAATGACGTATTGCCGCTGGCTACCTTCCGGGAAGGCACGCTCAGTTCACTCCGGCCCTTCTACGATGCGGCGTTTGACCGGGATCCCCGGAACACCGGCCGCGTCGTACATTACAACATGGCGCTGCCCGGGGGGACGAGCGGCAGTCCGGTATTCGACCACCATGGCTACATCGTGGCCGTCCAATATGCCGGACTCACGGTGGAGATCAGCGACGACGAGGTGGTCATCGGCAGGATCGATACGCACGAAGACTACGGGATCCACGTTCGGGCCGTTTGGGAGTTCGTCGACTGGCTGGAACAGACGGACCGGACCGCGACCATCGCGGAAAGTGGTTCATCGTGGTTTGGTAGTGTTTCCGGACTGCACCTGGACGCCGATGCATTTTACAAGGCTTACTCTGGTCAGAAGCAATGAACCTTACGCTGCCCATCGTGCTTCAGGCGTTCATTTGCGTCTTCGTCGTTCTGTTCCTCGAATCGCCCGGTACGCCGCTTGGGTTGATACTGAAGGGATTCACCGGGCTATGTGTCCTCATACTGCTCAAGGTTGCATACAACAAGATGGTGTTTCCCGGCACGCTGCTGGGTACGGTCTTCTGCGGCCTGGCCTGGTGGTTCGCGCCGGGATGGCCCATGTACCTTTTCATCGTCCTGTTCCTCGGCAACCTGCTCGTCACCTGCAAGACGGCAGAAGTGTTCTACAACCGTCCCGGGTGACAAGCGGTAGAATACCCATGACAGCCCGATGAGTGGGACGTATACTCGTTATGCCGGAAATCCGGTCGCGAGGGTTGCCGGATTGATCCGGAACATTGGGCATGTGCTGGAGTTGTTCGGGCCTGATACGCACGTGATTCCCGGTCACGGACCATCTGTACCGATTCTGGACCACCGACCCTGATAGCGGACCAGCGGCACAGGTTCCGGACCACCGACCCCGGCAGCCCGACATGTCACCGATTAAGCACCAACTGCAACCGGAATCCAGGCACGACGGGAGGTGTTCATTGCAGATCATCGATGGTCATCAGCATCTCTGGGATACGGCTGAACTGCCCTATCCCTGGCTCGAGGGCTTCGACGCCCTGCGTCAACGGTACGGACCGGAAGACTACCGCGAGGCGATCGACGGCATCGACATCGTAAAGTCCGTCCATATCGAAGCGGACCCCGCGCCGGGCGCGGAGGTGGCCGAGGTGGACCGGCTCGTGCGTATCGCCGCCGAGGACGGCATGATCGGCGCGATCGTCGCCACGGCGCCGTTGGAATCGGAAGACCGCGAAGTTACGCTGGAAAAGCTGGCAGCGGACTATCCCACGGTGGTCGGCATCCGGCGCATGGCCTGGCACCACGAAGACCCCTCGTTTTACAGCTGGCCGTCCCTGATCGAGGGCGTCAGGTCCCTGCCCCGGTACGGATACACCTTCGAGTTGTGTGCCAACGTCACGCAACTTGACGCCGCGGTGACCCTGGTGCGCGCGACGCCCGACGTCACCCACGCCATCAACCACTGCGGCGGACCTGATATCGCGGGCGATGGATTCGCGCCATGGGCGGACTACATGAACCAGTTGGCCGGGTTTCCCAACACGGTCTGCAAGATCTCCGGTCTCGTGACCCGGGCGAAGGCGGACTGGACCGCGGACGACCTGAGGCCCTACATCGATCACCTGCTCGATATATTCGGGTTCGACCGGGTGATGTACGGCAGCGACTGGCCGGTCTGTACGCTCGGTGCCTCGTACAGAGGATGGTTCGACACCCTCGTCGACGCGATGGAAGGCATCTCCGACGAGGACCGTCGCAAGCTGTTTCACGACAACGCCCGCGGTTTTTACCGTCTGGGGTGAATGACGCCGGGAACGGCGGGAGTCTCGAAACATGTCTGTCGTGACACAACCCGGTACGCAATCCGAACCGCAGACCGAACTGCTGGAACCGGACGTAATGGACCGGGAAAGGATACGTGTCCCTGGCTCCGGCGGGCATACGGGTTCAGATCGACGCGACACCGGAAACGGCAGCGGCCGGGAAGATGACGGCCGGGGCGGCGGCCGGGGCAGCGGCCGGGAAGATGACGGTCGGGGCGGCGGCCGGGGTGGTGGCGGCGACCGGGGTGACGAAGGTCTGCCCGGTTCCCCTCCCGCGGTGCCATCGGCCATGGGCGCGAACGTACTGGGCATGCTGGTATTCATTGCCAGCGAGGCCGTCCTCTTCCTGACGCTGATCGTTACGTTCGCCGTTGTACGTGCCGGCTACCCGGAATGGCCGCCATCGGACCAGCCCAGGCTTCCGGTGATGGTGTCCTTTCTCAACACCTTTGTCCTGCTGGGCAGCGGCGCGGTCATGTTCGGTGCCTGGCGGACCATCCGGCGCGGACTGGTGCCGTCTTCCAGGCGTCTGCTGAAAACGGCCACGCTGCTCGGTATCCTGTTCCTGGTGGTGCAGGGCGTGGAATGGGTCCGGCTGATCGAATTCGGCCTGACCGTCACCCAGAACATCTATGGCGCGGTTTTCTACGTAATGATCGGAATGCACGCGCTGCACGTCTTCATCGCCGTCCTGGGGCTGCTCTACGTGTCGCACAGGTTCAGCCAGGGGGCGTATACCCCCGAAGCGCACGACGGATTGACCATGGGAGGGATGTTTTGGGGATTCGTCGTGCTCGTCTGGCCCTTTCTATTCGATTTCGTCTACCTGTTGTGAGCTTCTCTTTCCTGCAAACCGACAGCCATTTTACAGAGAAAACGGAGCGCGCATGAAATCCACATTCGGCACCGCCGTACAGCGAACGGCGGATGCGTTGAGCGCCCAGGGCAAGGATGCCAACCAGATCGCGAAGATCGTATGCGACCAGGACCCCGAAGGGCACAACTACGGTATCGGTATCGTCGTGGACGGGCGGGGCAAGGCATGGCCCACTTCAGAGACCCTGCTCGACCATGCCAGGACCGAGATCGACCACAGCCTGCTCGGAGAATACATGAGCACCGCGTCCCTCGCCGATCCGTTGAAGGAAGCCGTGCTGCGCTGGCAGCGCATTCCGAAGGAGCACTGGGACCGCTTCTCGCTGCTGATTCCCTCGGACGCCGGTACCGGCGCGGTGAAGACGGCGGTCGAAATGGCCCTGCAGCTGTACCCCGACCTGCGGGCGATCGGCGTGGAGGAGCTTTCCTGGCCCGCGTACAAGGCCATCGCCCGGATGAGCAGGATCTCGTGCCGCGAGTTTCCCATCGGCGACGTGATGGACGCCCCGGATATCCTGAAGATCTACCAGGCGGGCCCGATGAACACGACCGGCCGCGTCCAGTCCCTTGAGACCATGGGCGAACGGGCCGCCGCGGCGAAGGGCCGCCCCGTACTGCTGGACCGGGCCTATTCCGGATTCGAGTACGCCCGTGCGCTCGATTCCCGCGGGTACGACGAGATCATGACCATGAGTTACGACGACCAGATCAGGCCCTTCATCGAAAACGACGTGCCCTTCTGGGTGTCTGTCAGTCCCACCAAGTCCTTCGGTACTTTCGCGCTTCGCCCCTGCGGGATGCTCCTGGTACACTGCCCCGACTCGTCCCGCGCCGAAGAGATCGCGGCTTTGGCCAACACGGTGACGCGCGCCCGGGGTTCGTCCTTCGAACATCCTGTCACCCGGGCCTTTGTGTCGGCCCTTGTCCACGACCTTGTGCGGCTGGAGCGCGAACATGAAGCAATACTTCAGCGCGTCGCCACCGCGGAGCATACGTGGAAGGAAAGATCCGCCGGCACGACGCTTGCCGGACAGTTCACGGACAGCTACGCCGGCCTGTTCCGCAATCCCCCCGTCGGTGACGAGGCCCGGGCGGCGATCTACGACGCCCACCTCTATCCGGTGTTTACGCCGGGACGCTGCCGGCTCAACATAACCGGCCTTCCCGAAGATAAGGCCGTCGCCGGCGACCACGTGGCGGTTTTCGCAAGATTCTGCCAGGGATAGAGTGGGACCGCCGTATCCATTTCCCGCTTGTCTTCACCGGATGAACAGTTTAATTTCCTCGGCTTGAATTGATGGAGGATCCGCAGTCCCTTTACGTCCGTGTCGGGATTCGCGGGTAATAACCCGGAACTTTCGGTTCGCGGTCATCCGCAGCGTGCACGACCAGATCACCCTATAACGATTTGAAAGGACTTCACCGCATGGCACAGGTCAGCATCGTCAGGCATAATCCAATCGCCATTTTTTCCAATCCCACGGAAGTCATCGTCAAGGACGACCACGACCAGGTCTTCCGTCTCATCGAACCTAGCGGCAACGTCGGCACGCAATACCCGAACGACATTGGCTCCGAGTGGTTCGGCACGATCGAAAACCTGAACAAGAACCTGGTCATCTGCGGGGTCAGCTGGTCCGACGTCTACAAGACGGACGTGCTGTGGACCACGCCATCCGGCGACCGTGACGTCTGCGACAGGATGAAGGATGATTACAACGCTGTTTACGCACCGATGATCGACGCGGTGGCCGGCGGTCCGCTTCGGTCCAACCGCATGGCGCGGTTCACGCATCCCGAAGGCTTCCCGGACCCGGTGGCGCTCTTCGAGGTCCAGGTCAAGGCGGTGGCCGGCGAGCACGTCTCTATCGGCGACGGCGTAATCGATTACGGATACTGGCAGGACCACCAGCCGAGCGGCGCCTCGGTCATGCATACCCGAGACGGCGAGGTTATCACCTCACTGGGATCCGACCTGGCCGAGGAAACGGCCTTCGTGCTCGACGAGCATTACCTGAAGCCCTTTGCCGAAGCGGGTGTCGACTTCAGGAAACAGACCGTGTGGATGGAAATCCTGGTCGCCGTCGACGACGCCCCGGAGAAAACCTGGGAAAGAATCGATACGGTCCGGCGGGTCTTCGAAGACTATTTCGGCGACGACCGGCCGGCGGGGCTGATCTACCCGGTTTCCCGCATCCCGAACCTGGACGGCATCGTGGAGCCCCAGCCCCGCGTGGTCTCGGGAGATGTGAGCATAACGCGCTCCGGCGAAATCGAGGACGGCTTCAGCACGTGGACCTCCATTCATTACGGCGGCATCACCGAGGTCATGACCAGCGCCGTGGGCGGCGATGACGCCGGCCGGCAGCTTTCCACGCTGGACGCGCGCATCAAGGCGGCGGGCGGAAACGGACTCAAAGAGGACGGCATCTTCAACAACGCCTACGTGGTCGCCGGCGCGGACTCGGCCGCGAACAGGGCCTGGATACAGGATTTCAACGCGTCCTTCAGCGCCTGGTACGAAGGCACGGCGCCGGCGGGCCGCACTGCCCAGTTCATCGGCGGCATCCAGCAGGCGTCCTACCCATCCGGCATTTCGAACCGTGCCATTTTCGCCGGGTAAGGCGGCAATGTACGGCCCCGGAAAAGCGGTTCAGACCCTCATAACCAGGGGGAGGCATGCATGAACCCCGGCCTCCTCCTGTGTTTTCTCCTGATCTTCCTGCCGGTTTTTGAAGTCGCTCAGGTCCAGGTAGCGCATCCGGCGTCTCCCGCGCAGTCTGTCAATACGGTGGGCAAGGCCATGCCCCCGGACGCGGCGCCGCTCGCGCGGCAGGTTTATTCCTTTCATCTGCCTGAACCCACGACGCTCGATATCGGGATCGCCGTCTACGAAGCGACGGGCGCGGTGTTTTCCTTCGAAGGCCTGACCCGGCTGGATCACAACAACGAACTCATGCCGGCGGCGGCCGACCGATGGGAGTCCTCACCCGACGGCACGCGCTGGACCTTCCACCTGCGCAGAGGCGCGAAGTGGAGCGACGGCCGGCCCGTCACGGCCCACGATTTCGAGTATGCCTTCAAGCGGATGGTCGATCCGGCCAGCGCGAACCGTAACGCTTCCTTCTATTACGAAATCGAAGGCGCGAAGGCCTTCAACCAGGGACAGACCCGGGACACGGATACGGTAGGCGTCCGGGCCATCGACGACTACACGCTGGAAATCCGGACCACGTTGCCCTGTCCCTACCTCCCCTATATCGCCTCATTTCCCACGTCCGTCCCGGTACCCCGCTGGCAGGTGGAAAAGTACGGTCCCGGGTGGTCCGAACCCGGCCGATTCGTGACCAATTCTACCTTCAAACTGGCAGCCTGGGATCACGGCGCACGTTTCGAGTTCGTCCTGGACCCCAACTACAACGGTCCCCACAGAGGATACGTGGAGCGGATCATCGGGAAATTCCTGGATACCCGCATGATGGCGGGCGGCACGCTGTCCTACGAGAACGACGAGATCGACCAGCAGGACGTAACCCCCATCGACCTGCCGCGCATCCGGAGCCATCCCGAGCTCTCCAGGGAACTGCACGTGAGTAAGGATTTCATGACCCATTTTCTCTTCTTCAATGCGGACTTTCCGCCTTTCGACAACCTGATGGTGCGCCAGGCGATCAGCCATGCCATCGATCGGGAGGCCATCTGCCGCGTACTGCTCCAGGGCATGGGCATGCCGGCCTGGTCCATGTTGCCGCCCGGATTCCCGGGTTATGCGGGCGGAAAGTACCGGGACATCCAGCGCTTCGACCCGGAACGGGCGAGACAGCGACTTCGCGAGGCTGGATACGCGGAGGGACGCGGGTTTCCCAGGATCGAGATGTGGATCAACAACATCGCCAGGCAGCAGGTCGGACAGGCCATACAGGAGATGCTCAAATCCCATCTGGGGATCGAAATGACGATACGCGTCGTGGAGAACATCTCCTACCGTACCGCCCAGTACCAGCGAAAGATCCCCTTCAGCCTCATCCAGTATCACTACGACTATCCCGACCCGAACAACATGCTCGCCATGGTGTGGCGGTCCCAGCCGGCCGGATACAGCCGCCATCCCTGGATCAACGCCGAATTCGACCGCCTGGTCGACGAGGCGGCATCGGAAATGGACGCGGCCCGGCGATTCCGGTTGTACGATCAGGCCCAGCGGATCCTCTCCGAGGACGTTGGCGCCGTGTTCCTCTACTACGGCAAGAAGGCATCGCTGCGGAAACCCTGGCTCAAGGGCATCAAGCGCGACCGTGACGGCGAATACCCTTTCTGGGGCAACAACACGGGCTATTTCGACATCTACATCGGTGACGCGGGACCATAACGGGCCGCCCCGCGTCTCACCGACCGTTTCGGTTTGACAATACCAGCCGGTCCGGTACATTCAGGAAGATGCGTCCGGTTCCTGATTCGCGGGATCACGCCGAAGGCCAGAAAGGAATACCGATGAAAGCGGGACAAGTCGTCGCGAAGGAACAGATTGAAATCGTGGAAGCCGAACGTCCGGACCTTGCACTGGAAAAGACCAATCCGGACGGGCTGAAGGACCTCGTGCTCGTTCGGACCGTCAACGCCGCCATCTGCGGCAGCGACCATCCGGTTTTCACGGGTCCGGCGAACTTTCCAGCACCGCCGGGCGTTTCCCTCCATGAAAGCATAGGCGTCATCGAAAAATCCTGGTCGAACGGTTGCCGGGAAGGGGACCTCGTCCTGGCCCTGCCAAGGGGCTCGAGCGCCATGGCCGAATACTTCCTTGGTCTCGGCAGTTCCGTGACACCGCTGCCGGAGGCACTGCCCCAGGAACAGCTTTTGATGGCCCAGCCCCTGGGTACCGTATTGTATTGCCTGCGGAAGCTGGGCCACTTCTTCAACGCCGAGGTCGCCGTGGTCGGCCAGGGCCCCATGGGGCTGCTCTTCACGGCCATGATGCGCAACCTGGGCGCGGCGCTGATCGTCGGTATCGACCAGCACGACAACCGGCTTGCCTCCGCGAGGGAGATGGGGGCGACCCACACGGTGAACACGGCAGGTACCGATCCGGTGGAGGCCGTGAACGAGATCACCGACGGACGGATGGCCGACGTAGTGATCGAGGTCGTGGGCGTCGAGGAGACGTTCAACCTGTGCGTGAAGCTGGCCCGCCGCAATGCGCGGTTCATCAACTTCGGCGTCCCGAAGACTGCGCAGTACACGGCTGACATTTTCGATCTCTTTCGCAAGAACATACAGTTGACGACATCCGTAGGGCCGGATATCCATATCGACTTTGCCAGCGCCATGCGAATGATCGGGGAAGGACGCGTGGATCTTGCCCCCATGATCTCTCATAAACTGCCTTTCGCCCGGGTACAGGAAGGCTTCGAAATGGCCACGAAGCGCAAGGGCGAGTGCATCAAGATCGTCATCGATTTCGTGGAAAAGGGCCTGGGCAGGTAGTAGTCCGGAAGTCTGCCGGGATGCGCGGGCTTTGTACCCTGCGCCGGAGACGCTTGGAGGAACTTAGCAATGCAGAAGACCATCGGTACCGCGACAAAAACCGCCGTGATTTGTCTGTTTGCCACCCAGGTCGTCTGTGGCGGCGGCGGCGAAACGACAGAAGATCCCTGGAACAGGGTCCAGACGATCCTGGCGGAATCGAAGGATATCGTCGTGCTTGACGGCACGGAAAGGGCAGCGCTCAAGTACGATGGGATGGACGATCCCGTATTCGGCGACTGGATGGTGCGCCACGCGCTTTCCGACCCCGAGAATTTCAACCCGTATACTTCCAGCGACCAGGGCGCCACCCAGGTACACACCTACGTCTTCGAGTCCCTGCTGGAGCCGGACTATGATCCGCCTTACGCCCAGCAGGGATTCATCGCCGCGGATTATCCCGTCGTGTCGGACGATTATCTCACCTATACCTTCACGCTGCGCCAGAATGTCCGGTTCGCCGATGACGTACCCCTTACGGCGGACGACGTGCTCTTCAGCATGAAGGTCATCCAGGCGCCGACCGTCCGGGCGCCGCATTTGCGAAACTACTACGCATCCGTTGTCAACGTCCGGAAACTGGGCGACTACGAGATCAGTTTCGAATGCAATGAACCCTATATACTGAACGATCTCTTCCTGGGCGGATTCGACATCCTGCCCCGGCATTTCTACGACCCGGACGGATTGCTGGACCCGGTGCCGATCGAGAGCCTGATTGACGGCAGCTGGGAATCAGGGGAACACGCGGACCGCGTGCGTCTCTTCGGAGAGCGCTTCAACCAGGACTTCAACCGCCGCATGCTCGGTTCGGGTCCCTATTTCGTGGCGGACTGGGAGGATGACGTGGTCACGGGACAGCGGGTCGTGCTCAGCCGCAATGAAAACTACTGGGGCCGGGACGTAGACGGACTTCCCGCTTCCGGCAACGTCGACAAGGTCGTTTTCAAGATCATAAACAACCAGGACGCCGCCTTTATCGAACTGACCAACGGCAACCTGGATATCCATAGCCTGAAGCCGCTGGAGTTCAAGGAGAAGAGCTGGTCGCCCGGCTTCGTGGACCGGTTCATGAAGGGCATTCAGTACGCGGGAGGCTACACATACATCGGATGGAACAACGAACATCCCATTTTCAGGGACCGGCGGGTCCGTCAGGCAATGACCCACCTGACCGACCGGGAAGCCATGGTGAGCAACCTGCTTTTCGGGCTCGCGGAGACGGTCGAAAGTCCAATCCACAAGTTCCGCCCCGAGTACAACCACGACCTTCAACCCTACGCCTTCGATCCCGACCGGGCCCTGGCGATGCTGAATGACGCCGGATGGACGGACTCCGACAACGACGGGATTCTCGACAAGGAGATCGACGGTGTCAGGACGCCCTTCCGCTTCGAGTTTCTCGTCAACTCGGGCAATCAGCTCAGGAAGGATATCGCGCTGACCCTGCAGAGCGCCCTGGAGGACCTCGGCATCGACTGCCAGGTACGCGAACTGGACTGGTCTATCTTCCTGGAAAGGGTAAAGAACAAGGACTTCGCGGCCGTCACCCTCGGCTGGACCGGCGGAACGGGCCTGCGCTTCCCGCCCGATGCCTACCAGATCTGGCACTCGTCGCAGATCGAGGGGAACGGATCGAACTTCATCAGTTTCCGGAACGATGAATCGGATGCGATCCTTACGGCCTACCGGAAGGAATTCGACATGGACAAGCGGATCGAAATGTACCGCCGATTCCAGGAAATCCTTCACGAGGAGCAGCCCTATACCTTTCTGTGGAAATCGCGGGTAGCCAGCGCGTACAGCAAGCGGTATCAAGGTGTGAACTGGTATCCCGCCGGCACTGTGACGCAGGAGTGGTGGGTCGAGCCCACCGACCAGATGTACCAGTAAGGCAGCGTGTGTCCGGCACCGGCCCGTACCTGTGATGACTCGCCAGACCGGCCAGAACCCGGCGGGAGTCCACGTTCTCCTATGCTCGGTTACATCCTTCAACGTTCTCTGCTCATGGTCCCCACGCTCGTGGGGATCACGGTGATCTCCTTTTTCATCATGCACCTGGCCCCCGGCGATCCCGTGGACCTGTTCCTGGGCGGCGTGGCCGGTGGCGAGGGGCTGGCTTCCGACCGGCAGCGGGACATCGAGAAAACCCGTGAGGAACTGCGCAGGCAGTTGGGCCTGGACCGGCCGGTCCAGGTTCAGTACTTCAACTGGGTCACGGCGCTGTTCCTGAAAGTCGATTCGATCAACACCTTCGACCGAAGCGCCTTGCTGGCGGACGGGTTGCTGGAACGGCTCGATGCGTCGGAACGCGAGGCGTTGACGGCGCTGGACAGAGCGGACCAGAAGGAACGGTTTCTTGCCCTTGTGCGCGACGACGCGCCGCGGGAGGCGGGCGAGCTGGAGCAGTCCTCTTTCTGGGAAGGCAGGACCTTCAGCGCGGCGGGCAATTACCGTTACCGGGGCGCGGGGATCGAACTCTTCAGGCTGTCGGGCTATCGATTCGTCACGCTGGATTTCGGCCGTTCCTTCAAGGACAACCAGCCCGTCATCGGCCGGATCATGGAGCGGTTGCCCGTCACGCTCGAAATCAACATCATCGCGATCATCATCGCCTACCTGGTCGGACTGCCGCTCGGGGTCTGGCTCGCGGTCAAGCAGAATACCCTCACCGACAGGATGCTGACCACCGGCACCTTCGTCCTCTGGTCCATGCCCTCCTTCTGGGTGGGCATGCTGCTGATCATCTTCCTGTGCAACCGGGAGTTCTTCTACTGGTTCCCGGCCTCGGGCATACAATCGCTGGAAGCCTCCAGCGACTGGAGTACCTGGCGGATCCTCACGGACCACATGTATCACATGTTCCTTCCCGTATTGACCTCCGCCTACATCAGCTTCGCGACCATATCCCGGTTCATGCGGACGAGCATGCTGGAAAACCTGCGCCAGGACTACGTTCGAACCGCCCGGGCCAAGGGTTTGACGGAAAAAGTCGTTATCCTGCGGCACGTGTACCGGAACTCCCTGATCCCGATCGTAACCACCTCCGCCGGACTGCTGCCGGCGCTGATCGCGGGTTCCGTGTTCGTCGAAACGATATTCACCATTCCCGGGATGGGATTGCTCGCGTTCGAATCCGTACTGACCCGGGACTACCCGATGGTCATGGCGATTTTTACCATCGGCTCCCTGCTTTCGCTGCTGGGCATCCTGGTTGCGGACATTCTGCTCAAGGTGGTCGATCCAAGGATCACCTTCGATCAGTTGCATGGATAGGAGATGGGCAGTGGGATCGAATCCGGCCGAGGAAAACGCGAATTCGACGGTGAACGGCACGCCGTTCGAAGCGGTTACGAACGAGGGCGGAGAAAGCTTCTGGCGGCTTACGCGCAGGGAGTTCCGCAAGAACCGGCCTGCGCTGTACAGCCTGTACGTCCTCGTGGCCATGGCCGTCCTTGCACTGACCGCGGACCTGATCGCCGGCAACAAGCCGTACTACATGGTCTACGAGGGAGAGACCTACTTCCCGGCGTTTCGCCAGTACGCGGTTTACACCGGGTTGCTGGACTGGCCGGAGGAGTTGCGCACGCGGAGGAACTTCAAACGATACGATGCCAGCGCGGCGGTCTTTCCGCCCATCCCCTACGCGCCGGACGAGATCCAGCTCGAAGCCCGTTACGAGCGGCCGGGCGGCGCCCATCTATTCGGTACGGACCGGCTGGGCCGCGACGTGCTGGCCGGACTCATTCACGGCACGCGGTATTCGCTGACCATCGGGCTGGTCTCGGTGGGCATATCCCTGCTCATCGGCGTGGGACTCGGCGCGCTGGCCGGTTACCTGGGCGGGTGGACGGACCTGATCCTGTCCCGCGTATTCGAGCTCTGGGCGGCGATCCCGCCCTTCTTCCTGATTATCACGGCGGCGGCCTTCTTTCCACCGAGCCTGTTCTGGATCATGATCATCATCGGGTTCACGGGATGGGTGGGCATCGCCCGGCTGACCCGGTCCCAGTTCCTCCAGGTCCGGGCCTTCGACTACATCGCGGCCGCACGGGCCCTGGGCTGTTCGAACTTGCGCATCATGGCGGTGCACATCCTGCCCAATGCCATCGCGCCTGTCCTGATTCCCGCGGCATTCGGCGTGGCCGGCGCCATCCTGGCAGAATCCGGTTTGAGTTTCCTGGGCATCGGCGTACCAGCCGAAGCCATTACGTGGGGATCGCTCCTGGCCGGGGCACGGAGCAACATCGCGGCATGGTGGCTTGTGATCGTGCCCGGATTCGCTATCTTTATCACGGTAACCCTGTACAACCTGCTGGGCGACGGGTTGCGGGACGCGCTCGACCCCAGGCAGCGCGGCAGCGCATGAGATACATCGTGGACACGCTACGGGAAGGGCCGTGGAGATACATGAGAGGCCGGATTTGAATACGATCCTGCGCGTAAATGACCTGAAGACCTACTTCGACACCGACGGCGGCGTGGTACGGGCCGTCGACGGCGTGAGCTTCGAACTGGAAGCCGGCAAGACGCTGGGTATCGTGGGCGAGTCGGGCTGCGGCAAGAGCATGACCGCCTACTCCATACTGGGCCTGGTTCCTCAACCACCGGGCCGAATCGCCGGTGGCGAGATTTACTTCGAGGACAGGGACCTGCTGCAGCTTTCGCCCCGCCAGATCCGCTCCATTCGGGGAAACGACATCGCCATGATATTCCAGGAACCCATGACGTCCCTGAACCCCGTATTCACCGTCGGCGAGCAGATCGCCGAGGCCGTCCGCCTGCACCGCGGCGCGGACCGGAAGGACGCCTGGCGCCGGGCCGTCGAACTGCTGGACCTGGTGGACATCCCGCTGCCGGAAGAACGGGCCGGAAGCTACCCCCACGAACTCAGCGGCGGCATGCGCCAGCGCGCGATGATCGCCATGGCGATCTCCTGCGACCCGAAGCTGTTGATCGCCGACGAGCCGACTACGGCGCTGGACGTCACCATCCAGGCGCAGATTCTCGATGTGCTGCGCCGCCTGCAGGAAGAACTGGGCATGGGACTCATGTTGATCACCCATGACCTGGGCATCGTGGCCGAGATGGCCCACGAGGTTCTGGTCATGTACGCCGGCCAGGTCGTGGAACAGGCCGATGTGAAGACGCTCTTTGCCAATCCCCGCCATCCCTACACCCGTGGGCTGCTCGCGTCCGTTCCCACCATGAATACGGGTACGGAGGAGCTTTCTACCATAGAAGGCACGGTGCCGGATCCGGTGCGCTTCCCGCCGGGATGCCGCTTCGCGCCGCGATGCGAATTCGCCGTGGAAGCCTGCGGCCGGCCGCAGGCACTGGAGGACGCTGAAGGTCGCCACCTCGTCCGTTGCGGCGAGTGGCAACGGCTCGCGCAGTTGGAAACGGTATAGTGGAGTTGAACGTATGGCTGAAGCGAATGAAATGCTGTTGCAGGTCCGGGGCCTTAAAAAACACTTTCCCGTGGGTGGCGGACTCATGCGGCGCCACCGGGCGGTCATCGAAGCCGTCGACGGGGTCGACCTGACCCTGGAACGGGGCGAAACGCTGGGCCTGGTGGGCGAAAGCGGGTGCGGAAAGACGACGATCGGGCGGGCGATTCTGCGCCTGGTCGATCCCTCGGCGGGAACGGCCACGTTCCATACGGCCCTCGAAGAAGGGGAGGGGCGCAGGCCACACGCGGTCTTCGACATGAAGAAGGGCGATCTCCGGCGGCTGCGGCGCCAGATGCAGATCGTGTTCCAGGATCCCTACGGCTCCCTCAACCCGCGTATGACCGTGGGCGCCCTGCTCAGGGAACCGCTGACCGTGCACGGCCTGAGCACGCGAGCTGAAACGGGCGAGCACGTGGCCGAACTGCTCGAAACGGTGGGCCTGAATCCCGCCCACGCCCGCCGGTATCCCCACGAGTTCAGCGGCGGACAGCGTCAGCGTATCGGTATTGCCCGGGCCCTGGCCGTCCGGCCCGAGCTGATCATCGCCGACGAACCCGTCTCGGCGCTCGACGTATCGATCCAGGCGCAGATCATCAACCTGCTCAAGGTGCTGCAGGACCGGTTCCGGCTCAGCTACCTGTTCATCTCCCACGACCTCCGCGTCGTACGCCACATCAGCGACCGGGTGGCCGTCATGTATCTCGGCAAGATCGTCGAGACCGCAACCAGGGACCAGCTTTACGCAAAGCCGCTGCACCCCTACACCAGGGCGCTGCTCTCGGCCGTGCCCCTTCCCGATCCCACGATCGGGCGGGAACGGATCATCCTCAAGGGCGACGTCCCCAACCCGGCGAACCTGCCCCCGGGGTGTCCCTTCCATCCCCGGTGCCCCCTGGCGGAGGCCCGTTGCAAGACCGAAATCCCCGTGCTGGAAGACAAGGGGAACGGCCACCTGGCGGCCTGTCACCTGGTCTGACGTCCGACTGTATCTTGTTTGCGGAATAACTCAGGATTCGGTCTCGTCCCACAGTAGTCGCATCTCATCCAGAAAATCCGCTTCCAGGCGGCGCTTATGCTCTTCCGGCAGGAAGCTGAATCGAACCCCGTTCAGCAGGATCTCGTCGATGGTCTCCCTGCCAAACCCGCAGGGGTCGACGAGTAATGCCAGTTCGTCGGTTAGCGTGGTGTTGAACAGGGGAGGATCGTCCGAATTGACGGTGACGGGCACCCCGGACTCGTGGAGGCGTTTCAGGGGATGGGACGCCATGTCGGGGTAGAGACCCAGGCTGATGTTGCTCGTGGGACTGACTTCAAGGAGTATACGATGCTCCGCCAGATAGTCGACGAGTTCCGGGTCCTCGATGGCCCGGACGCCGTGGCCGATGCGCTCGGCGCCCAGGTACTTGATCGCGTCCCGGATACTCGCAGGGCCGGCGTGCTCGCCGGCATGGGGGGCGCTGTGCAGGCCGGCCGCCCTTGCCCGGTCGAACCAGGGCGCAAAGGGTGCGGGCGGGAATCCTGCTTCCATGCCGCCCAGTCCAAGGGCGACCACGCCATCGTCCCTGCCTTCGACCGCCACCCTGGTCGTGTAGTCGAACCGTGCCAGTTCGGGGTAGTCGTTGCGCACCAGGTCGAATACCCAGTTGATCTCGCAACCGTATGACGCCTTTACGCGGCGTCGCCCTTCCGTAAGCCCCGTGAACCACACGTCCTGGTCGACCCCGTTGATCCACAGGTGGGTACTTGGCGAGAAGGTCACTTCGGCGTACCGGATGTTCTGGCGCGCCATGTCGGCGCCGAATTCGTAGACGATTAGCTCGAAATCTTCAACGGTGCGAAGGCACTTCGTGATGGCGACGTACACCTCGATGAAATGGTGGAAGTCCCTGAACCGGTACCATTTGCGCAATTCTGCCTCATTGTCGGCCGGCAGGTCGACGCGGTGCCGTTTCGCCAGCATCAGCAGCGTGGAAGGCTGAATGGCCCCTTCCAGGTGCACGTGCAGTTCCGCTTTCGGCGCGGCAGCGATGTAGTCGTATAGGGACATGGCGGTAAACCTGTGGACTCGCACTGCGATTCCAGATGAATGTAACGTTAATTCCGGTGTGCGTAAAGCGCGAGCACATTTGCCATGACAACCTCGATGAGCGGCGCTATACTGTGGGGGTCAAATCACACATCAGCAAGGAGTGCGAAGTGGAACTGTCAGTCGTAAGCGGCGGCGTATTCAAACTGGACGGCGGAAGCATGTTCGGGATCGTTCCGAAGCCGCTCTGGGAGAAGATCTGTCCCCCCGACGGGAAGAACCGCATCACCAACGATACCAACTGCCTCCTGATCCGCAAGGACGGCCGGCTCATCCTGGTCGACACGGGCTACGGCGACAAGATGACCGACCGGGACCGGGGCATCTACGGGATGTCGGGATCCACCATCCTGGGGTCATTATCGGTCCGGGGCGTATCCGTGGAGGACATCGACCTCGTCATCCTGAGCCACCTCCATTTCGACCACGCGGGCGGCGCGACCCGGATGGACGACGAGGGCCGGGCCGTACCCGCCTTTCCCAATGCGCAGTACGTGGTGCAGAAAGGCGAGTGGGAGGACGCGCTGAACGACTACGGCACCATGAAGACCACCTATCGTCCCGAGAACTACGAGCCCCTGATGGACCGGGGCGTGCTGACCCTGGTGGAAGGCGATACCGAAATCGAGGACGGGATCCGGGTGGAGGTTACCGGCGGACATACGCGCCACCACCAATTGGTGAAAGTGGAATCCGGCGACACACGAGCCGTGTACTCAGGCGACATACTGCCTATGACGACCCACCTGCGCGCACCCTACAACATGGCCTACGACCTGTTCCCCTACGATACGATGGTGGCCAAGATGCGCCTGCTCCGGCAGGCGGCCGACGAGGGCTGGATCATCGTCCTGGATCACGATGCGGACGTCTCTTCGGGCAGGATTACGCGCGAGGGTGAAGACGGGTACGCCATCGAACCGGTGGTGCTGGATCCGCGGTCTGGCTGATCCGGGCCGTCCGTCCGAGTCGCTACTGATCCAGGCCGCCCTTCAACGGGTCGGACGCGGGTCGGTTGCTGGCCGGTTGCGGGCCGGAAGGGGAACCATGGGGCCGGGCACGGTACCACGCGGTCTATCTCGTACCCGCGCCAAACACCTGCGTGCGCCACATGACCCTGCGCTGGCGATCGTCGAAGGGCGTGCGGCGGTGCATGGTGCAGCGGTTGTCCCACATGACCAGGTCGCCGACCTGCCAGCGGTGTTTCCATACAAACCGCTCGGCGGTGGCATGGGCGATCAACTCGTCCAGCAAGGCCCGGCCGTCTTCCCTTTCCATGTCCGTGATATGATGGGTCAGGTGCGGACTGACGTAGATCACCTTGCGTCCGGTCTCCGGGTGGGTGCGCACGACGGGATGCATCGTGGGTTCCGGGGTGTTCAGCGCGTCGATGGGATGGCGGTGGACCGCGTTCAGGCCGTCGATACGGTCCTTCATGGTGGGATCCAAGGCCTCGTAGGCCGCGTACCCACTGGCCCACATCGTTTCGCCCCCCACTTCCGGGATCTCCAGCGCGTACAACAAAGAGATCGTACCCGGTTCAGGCAGGTAGGACAGATCTGAATGGAATGGGATTTCTTCGCTCCCGAGGGCGCCGATCGGCTTGCCGTCCTCGGTCACGTTCGAGATGACGAAGATCTCCTCGATGGGACGGTCCGGTTGCGGCCGTACGTGTGCCACCGGTTTTCCAAAGTGCCGGGTAAACCGTACCAGGTCCTGCTGGCTGATCTGCTGGTCGCGGTAATACAGCACGCAGTGTTCGAGAAAGGCCGCGCGAAGTGTACGAACGGTATCCGCGTCCAGTCCCCGGCGCAGATCGAGACCGCGTATCTCGGCACCCAGTGCGCCGCCGGTCGTTATGATCTGTAACGGATTCATCGTTCCCGCAATCGTAGAACTGGCATTCAAAGTGGTCCTGGATTTCGCTGCGTTGGGTTCTGGCATGTCCCGCGGTTTATCGGCCCCTACACGTTCGACGCGTTCGGATCATCCCAGAACGCTTCCAGTTCCACGCCCAGGCCGTCCACGGTCCGGTTGCACCAGGCGAAGAACCCTGCAATCTGGTTGATCTCCAGGATCGCCTTGTCGCCGAAACCCGCGGCGCGCAACTGCTCTATGTCCGCCTCGGCGGTCGACGCCGGCGCCAGGGTCAGCTTGCGCACGTATTCCAGCATGGCGCGGTCGGCTTCTTCCAGTTTCGCCTCGCGGTAGTCCTTCTTGATCGCATCCACCAGTTCGCGGTCGTTGATCTCTCTGAGGAGCCCCTCCCCATGATGGCGGACTCAGTACTCGCACTCGTTCAAAGCCGAAACGGTCGTCGCGATCATCTCCCGCTGGCCCAGCGTGAGGTCGCAGTCCCCGTGCATCAGTCCCTTGTAAAAGGTCATCAGCGCCCGTAGCGCCTGCACGTTCAGGCTGTGGGCCTTGATGATGTTATCCACGCCGCCCCAGGACCGCATCGAGCCCTGGTAAATCCTGGCCAGCTGTCCCTCCGCTTCCGATTCATCGATGGTGCGTATCCACGCCATACAGGTCCCCCTGATTGGATTACAGATCGAAGTGTCGCCGCATGCGGGTCACGGCGGCTTTCTCTTCCTTGCTCAATGACTCCAGTTCGTACTCCTCTTCGGTGATCTGATCGCGGTATTCCTCCAGGGGCAACCCGCCTTTGCCGGTTTCATTGAAATAGGCGCTGAGCTGGTAGCGCTGGAAGATGTTCATCCTCGGTTCGTCCTGCGTCCAAACCGCCGCGTCGTGCAACACGTGGGTCGAAAACACGAGGACGTCGCCCGCGTCCATGGGCACGGTGATCGATACGGGCGGATAGTCGCCGACCTTCAGGCCATCCGGCGTGCCGAAGGCCGATTTATGACTGCCGGGCACCAGGCTGAAACCCGTGCCCGCGGGGACGCCGGACAGCGCGACCCAGGTGGCCAGGTGACTGCAGTAGATCTCGCCGCCCGCCGCCTGGTAATCATTGTGGGGATTCCGGAAGCCCGGGGGAAACTTGAAGCCGCTGTCGTCCCGATGGTAGCCCTGGCGGTCCTCGTCACCCGGCGACGCCCGGTCCATCTTCGTGAAGTTGCAGTGGAAGAGCCGGGGCATGCCCATGGTCAGGCCCGCGACCACGCGAATGATCTCAGGGTCGGCATTCAGGTCCTGGAACAACCGGTGCCCGTACTGGATATGGTCCAGGTGGGTCTTGTAGGGTTCCTGGCGATGCCTGAAAACCGGCGCCGGGATTTCGGATTCGTCTGCGGACAGCCAGTGACCGGCGACCTCCAGGATGTGTGCCAGGCGTTCCGGCGCGATCACGCCGCGCAGGTGCAGGAATCCCTGCAGGTCGAAATGCCACTTCTCGTCGTCGGTCAACAAGTGGGCGTAGTCCGAAGGCATGGACTGTGCGCTACCCTTTCAGTCAGCAATCACCCTGTCGGTCGGCATCTCATTTCGGGCAGTCGGTACGGCGGCACCAAAACACCCGGCAGCCAAATAGAAATCGCAGCGGTCACCGGCCCAGCCAGCCCCCATCGACGGCCAGAATCGCACCGTGGACGTAATCGGCGGCGTCCGAACTGAGATAGACCACGGCGCCACCCAGGTCTCCCGGAGCGCCCCACCGGCCGGCAGGGATGCGCTCGGAAATGGACCGGGACCGTTCCGGGTCGGTCTGCAGGGCGGAGGTCAGGTCCGTAGCGATATATCCTGGCGCGATACCGTTGACGTTGACGCCCCTTGACGCCCATTCGTTGGCCAGGGCCATGACCAGCTGTGCGACCGCACCCTTGGACGCCGCGTAACTGGGTACGGTAATGCCGCCCTGGAAGGACAGCACGGACGCGGTGAACACGATTTTGCCTTTGCCGCGGGCGACCATGTCACGGCCGATTTCCCTGCTGAGAATGAACGGCGCGTTCAGGTTTACGTTCAGGACCGTGTCCCAGTACTCGTCGGAATGCTCCTCGGCGGGCGCCCTCAGTGTCAATCCTGCGTTGTTGACGAGGATATCGATATGCGGGAAATCAACCTTGACCTTGCGGATGAAATCATACAGGGCGTCCCGGTCGTTCAGATCGACGCTGTAACCGGTAAACTTGCGTCCAAGGGCAGTGACCGCTTTTTCGATCTCGCTGCCGGACGCCTCCATCGACGCGCTTACGCCCACGATATCCGCGCCCGCTTCGGCCAGCGCCTCGGCAAGGCCCCTGCCGATTCCTCTGCGGCAGCCGGTTACAAGTGCGGTTTTGCCATCCAGTCTGAATGCATCCAATATGGACATGCGTAATTCCTTGATCAAGAATATGGTGCCGAGCATCAGGTTGAATGGATCGCCTGGTTTCGGTCCATCCAACTAATCAGTTTACAAGCGAATTCAAGCCTAATGAAAAAGCTGAAGCCGGGTGTTTTTGTCAAATGGGATTTGAAGCGGGTTAAGGTACTGCCGGCCGGGTGCGCGAAGGCTCCCGACCTTTGGGACAGTCCCAGTGCCCGGTGGAAACAGAGGGGTTCACATGCGCGTCGGAGCCAGAGTCCAGGCTTGCAGCGAATGTAGTCTGGACGCGCCTCCGCGTGCGAACAGGCTGACGCCAATGCTGTCTGTCCGCGTAGGGTATATGCGCTGGGTAACACATTGCCGGCCATTGGCGAAGACCTCGAGGATCGAACGGTCCAGGAAGATGCGCAGGGTAAGCAGTTCGCCTGGAGCCAGTTCGAACGGTCCTTCCTGGGCGGTGACATACTGCTCGGGCCCGGTCAGATGCGGCTGGGGCCTGCGGTAGCGGGTGTACCGTATCTCCCGGTCGAGCGACGACCGGCTGACGTCGACCCGCAGCACTCCAGCTGCGACGTCGAAGGAGACAGCGGTTTCCTCCTCGCCCCCCGGGGAGCGACGCACCTTCAGTCCCACTTCCCGCGCCTCCCGGGGATCGATCTCAACGGCCAGTTCCAGGCAGTCGCCGCCGGTCCCCTCGATAACCACCTCGGTATCGGCAGGCACATCTATGGACTCGTGCCGACGGGATTCCAATCGCAATGCTTCGAGTTCAGGGACAGGATCGATCTGCAGGCGGCCGCCGGTACCCAGCGACAACAGGCGCGGAACGGTCATGACACCCGACCATCCCGAGGCGCGCTCACGCTCCTCCCCGCGCAACTCGCGGACCCAGTCGAAGAAGATGCGCCGGCCGTTAGCGTCCAGCAGGGTCCGCGGACCGCCGAGGTGACCCCCTTCCCAGCTCATGCGCCCGTGAAACTCCGGATAAAACAACTCGTCCCGGACCTGGCCGATGTAGTACTGGCTTCCCTGCAGATGGCTGCAGAAGAGCAGCATATGCCGGTCACCGAGCGGGAAGAAATCCGGTACGGCGCAGTCTTCGCCGCCTTCGGTCCACGCCCGCCGCGACCGGTAGAACAAATCGACAAACTCCCATGTGCGCAGGTCCGGCGATCGGAACAGGTACGCCGCGTCACCCTGGTCCTGCGGGTCGCTCTTGTTGACGGCGGCGTAATACAGGTCGCCGTCCAGCCACCCGCAGGGGTCGTGGATGGTGTAGCGGCCAAAGTCGGCGCTCCCTACTGCAGGCTGGGGAATCACCGGATTGTCCGGGTCTTTTGTCCACTCGATCAGGAGATCGTCGCTGCTGCGGGCGAGGCAGAGGCCGTCTGGGTTGCCATAGTAGATCAGCGTTGGGATCCCTTCCTTGCTGATCAGGGCTCCGCCGCTATAGCAGCCTTTTCGGTCCGGTCCGTCCGCATCCGGTTTCAGCGCTACCGGGTGATGGACCCAATGCACCAGGTCGGTGCTGGAGGCATGTCCCCACTGAATGAGATGCCAGTAGGCGCCGTCCGGGTTGTACTGGTAGAAGATGTGGTAACGGCCTTGCCAGAACAGGGCCCCGTTTATATCGTTCATCCACGCCGCCGGTGGAGTGAAGTGCCAGGCCGGCCTGTGCGGATCGCCGGCAAAGGCGGCCGCGAGGTCGCCGGCCTCGCGGATCCGAGCTTCCATTCGTTCGATTTTACTGTCGGCCGTCATGGTCGCGCTCGCAGGTTGGGCTGTCCGTGATTTCAGGCAGTGGGCTGACACGCGGTAATGAAGTTGAGGCGCGGGTGGACTGTCAACCGGGAAACCCGGTTTGCCCACGCCGGACAGCGCGGAACCTTGTATTGTCCAAACGAGTTCATTACACTTGAGAGTCAAGTCTGTTCGGGTTGTCCGGTATTGCAATCAGCGGAAAACCAGGCATTCGACATGCTCGACGGCCAGCTACAGTCAGCTGGCGATTGAGCCTGAGACTGGAGATTCGAATGATCGTCACCGCCCCCCACTTCACGTTTCGTTCGTTGAATGCCAACCAGACCTACTGGGAACAGGGCGTGTTTCCAGAATGGACCGCGTTGAATTGTTACCGGCATTTCCCGGACGGCGGGATCGGGACCGGCGTCGAACCCCACTACCACGATAACGACGAGATCTGGCTGTTCACCGCGGGGCACGGTGAGGTTCGGCTGGACGGCGTCAGGCACGAGATCACGCCCAACACCCTGGTCTACACGCCCATGGGTTGCGTACACCAGTTCCAGATGTTCACGCCCTACGAGAACAACGCCATCGTGACGCGGCTGGAGCGAAAGCAGCGGCCGCTGCACCTGACTGTCGAGGAGTACGGTCCGCCTGAACCGACCGTTCCCGGGTTCGTCGTGCCGGGTGATCGGAATACGGGGCCTATCCGGGAGCCGGGTCCGCGCTGCCCGATATCCGAGTGGAGACTGCAGCGATGCAAGGACATCAACGCGCTAAGGATCGCCGAGTTGCGGCAGCACGAGCACTGGATGGTCCTTGAAGGAGCCCTAGACGTGGAGATAGATGGTGGGGGGATGTCCCTGCTTTCGGGGGACATCGCGCTGCTGCGGGCTGGCATCACGCGCCAGGTGTCTGCTGAAGACCTTGGCACGAGGGCGGTGGTCGTGCGGGAGCATCCGGCAGTGTCAGCTAAACCTCAACTAATGGCGTACAAGAATCGTGTTTAATTAAGTCGCCCAATACCTCACATTTACACAAATTGCTTGTGTGCTTTAAAGTAAATAGCAAGGAATCTATTTGACCAATCAGAACGGTCGATAGACGACACAACCTGCGTGGTTTTTTATTACCGTCGCTTAAGTAACTACAAGTGGACATCGAGAGCGACTTGATTCGGTAGAACAAGGATATCATATGGTTCCGATACGCCTAACACCACCTCTCAATCCATTCTAATGTAATATAGACTTAATGCCTCTTGACACATAAGACTGGTTGCCTTTTTTATATAAACATTAGTTAAGTAATCATCTCGTTGGATTAACATGAAACGAAAGCGAAGTAATCTAATTTGGAGTGAAAAGGCGGCGGGTATATATCATTGGTCAAATAAGGTGTTAATATGGCTAACAAAACCGCAATCGAGTGGACTGATGCAACTTGGAATCCAGTGACTGGTTGCACTAAGATAACACAAGGCTGCGACAACTGCTATGCGGAGAGATTCGCAGAACGATGGCGAGGGGTCGAAGATCATCCGTACGAACAGGGTTTCGATCTACGTCTGTGGCCGTCCCGTCTCGTGCAACCATCTCAATGGATAAAACCCCGTCGGATATTCGTGAATTCGATGAGTGACCTTTTCCACAAACACATCGATATCAGGTTTATTGATTTAGTATTTGATACTATGGAATCTGTAGATTGGCACATATACCAGATCTTGACAAAGCGTAGTTCACTTATGAGAGATTACTTGCTAAGTAGATATAAATACCATTCAGCCCCTGATCACATATGGTGTGGAGTATCAGTCGAAGACAAAACTGCGAAATCAAGAATCAACCATCTACGTAATGTACCTGTGGGAGTGCGGTTTCTTTCATTAGAGCCACTTCTCGGTCCTGTCGGGGCCATTGATCTTGAGGGGATCTCATGGGTGATTGTTGGTGGCGAGAGTGGTCCACATGCGAGACCAATGGAACCCTCATGGGTATGTGATATCCGTGATAGTTGCAGAAGTTCGAATGTACCGTTTTTTTTCAAACAGTGGGGGGGACGGACCCCCAAAGCTGGCGGTCGTAAGCTAGAAGGCATTGAGTATAACGAAATGCCGAAGCAAGCTTCAGTGAATAGCTTAATACGTGTGGTAAACTGTAGGTCCGCCACATTGGGGCAATTCACGTAATTCATGGATTAGACTATTCTCGTGTTTTGCAGCAGCAAGGCCGACGTCCTTGGCCAGTTTGCCAGCGAGGCCTAGCGAAAATGGTCATATTGATCAAACACTTCAGTAATATCACTGCCCAATGGGGGTTGTAGCCTGTGTTAGAACAAACGGAGAAGACATTCTTTAGTGGAAAACGTCCATGGTCCAAGATTAAGGACCAGATACTTCGTCAATACATGCCTGCATATCTATCAAAGGTAGCCAAGTTAGGTAAACCGATAATACTCATAGATGCTTTCGCCGGTCCGGGTAAATTTGAAGACAATACTGCAGGGTCACCACTTATAATCTGCCAAGCAGCTAAGAAACACGTCCCTGATAGCTACTTGGCAATCTTCGTGAATCAAAAGAACGATCACCACAAGCAGTTATCGTATGTCCTATCTGATTTTATCGATCAGAATAAAGTTATACCAATACACGGTTCTGCCGATGCGCTGCTAGCTCAGGTGCACGATGTTCTATCTGATCATACCGTTTTTCTATACCTCGATCCCTTTGGTCTCAAGGGATGCGAGTTTTCGGTCATCGAGCCTTTTCTCAGGCGTGACAGATCATTCAGTACAGAAATCGTGGTGAACTTGAGCATACCAACAATTTTTCGCCTAGCATCACGGAAAGCGGTATCAGAAGGACGAGCAAATGATCCTCGTATTCGCGCATTTCATAGACGGCTAACAAAGGTTCTTGGTGGGGAATACTGGAAGGAGATACTTTGGGATGACTCTATTGATTCCGAGGAGCAGGCCGAAAAGGTAATGACTGTTTATAGAGAAAAAATGTTGGGCTTAGATATACCTCAAGCTTACAGTGGTTCCTGCCCGGTTCGTGAGAATGAGAATGGTAGGTTAAAATACTATATCACCTTCTATTCACGGCACATAGACGCGATGCTGTTGATGAATGACTTCATGTGTACCGCATATAATACAAGAATGCATGAGGCTTGGAGTGATGGCACTTTGTTTTCAAATACAAACTGGCAGGAAACACGAGATCAACAGGAACTTGAGGATACTATCCTTGCTACCATTAGAGAGCTGCCCCAAAAAAGTCGGTCCGATTTATGGATTGACATCGTTCAAAAAGCATTTATGCGATTTACATCCAGCGAGTATAAGAAAGTGGTAGCAAAGCTCGTAAAGCATGGGAAGCTAGCATTTGTGGATGTGACAGGTACTAAAAAACTAAACAATCAAGCGGAACTCTACATCCCACAAAATCGAACTTAGCCTAAGTATCGTCGATGCCGACCGCCTGGTGGATCTCGTCCAGCCAGACGACCATCTCGGCCGTGATGTCGTTGTGGGGGTCCGGATGGCCGATCTCCGGCCAGGCCCATGCCCCGTTTCCCATCTGGGCTTCGACCAGGTTGTTTCCAACCCTGACTGCCATTTCCCGATACTTTTCTTCACCTGTGAGCGTGTAGAGCATGGCGCCGGCCCACCCGACCTTGCCGGCACGCAGCAGCCTGAAGTGGTAATCGCCCACGTGATCGCAGAACCGCATGTATTCCCTTGCGAGATCCAGCCATTCCGCTTCGCCCGTCGCCATGTACAGCCTGCACAGGAAACCCGCCGCGATGCCGGGATGATAGAAGGACTGGTCCCGCGATTCGTCCCGCGTCAATACGTATCGGAAGTCGTCGCCGTCGAGCACATCGGTGATCAGACCTCTGTCACGCCTGTATACTGTCCACAGCTCGCGGGGAAAGTCGGGCTGTTCCTCCATCAGCCGTCGCATCCACGCGCCGACGCCTTTCGCCACGTCCAGCCTGCCGGTGTATACGGCGCACCATCCACATCCGCTCACGACCCAGAGATCCTGTTCAGTACTGGCGTCGCGGGCCGTTGGATGAGCGTAGAATCCCCCACCTTCAGGATCGCGGAACCCAAGTAGGAAATCCATGCCGCGGTGGGCCAGGTCAAAGGCACCCAGGCGGTGTGCCGCCTTGATCACCCAGGCGTTGTGGTAGGTGTAGTAGTAGCTGTCTAGTTGGCCGGCGGGTCTCGGACCGAAATCGCCGTCAGCCAGGATGCCGTGGTGCCGGATCCAGGCAAGCAACCCGTTTGCGGCGCGGGACAGTCCACATACGAGAAACGCGGCCGGCACCTTGTAGTACTCGGTCACGCCCAACGCCGCATCCCCGAACCCACCGTCCTCACGTACCTGTCCGAGCAGGTATCGTCCGCCGCGGTCTCGCGCTTCCCTGAAACGGCTCATTCAGTGCTCCGATGTGCAGCGAATTTCAGTCAGGTCCTACGGCCCCGTGCCCATCCACCCATTCGAACCAGGATATCACGAACCAGGATATCACGAACCCGCTTCCTGGTTGGATTTTACACCGGATTCATTACATTGTAAATTCCAACATCGCATGTTTCGCGGCAACACGGCTCATCAATGGGCAACCTCGCACCAGGTGATTCAAACTCGAACACGTCGGCGGCCTGTATTGCGAACGGAACCAGACATGAAGATTACGAGTTTTGCGTGGTTATGGATACTCTCGATTTTTATGGGCGGTTGTTCGGACGTCATCTTTATAGAATCGGCGAACCAGAACAGCCGGGTCGACTACGTGGTGATCCACACCACCTCGGTGGATTACGCGGAATCTGTAAGATTGCTCACCACCCGGACCGGGTATCCGGTCAGCGCGCACTACCTGATCCCCGACGAAAACGATCCGTCCTACGGTCACAGCCGGTTGCGTCTGCATCAATTTGTGAAGGAAAGCCAACGAGCATGGCATGCCGGCGTCAGCTACTGGGCCGGGGATACGGGGCTTAACGCCCGATCCATCGGGATCGAGATCGTAAATGAGTTTAGTTGCGAATTGAATACGGACGCCGCCGAGGATATCGGTCCGGACGCCGCCGAGGATATCGGTCCGGACGCGCTCGTCTGTGATTTCCCGCCTTTCGGCGAAGCGCAGATCGAGATGTTGATCGAATTGCTTCGGAGCATTCAGCAACGGCACCCCCGCATTGGGCCGCTCGATTTCGTCGCTCACTCCGATATAGCGGTCCCACACAGGCGCCGGTCGGACCCGGGCCCCCTCTTTCCGTGGAGACGGCTGTACAACGAAGGCATAGGCGCCTGGTATGACGAGGAAACCAGGTTGCAATACATGGAGCAATTCGAAAACCGGCCGCCGACGGTCGAAAGGCTGCAGTCCGCGCTGCTAAGGCTCGGATACCTGGTCGAACCGACCGGCGAACTCGACCATCAGACGCGCTTCGCCGTACGCGCGTTTCAATTGCATTTTCGCCCCTCGGACTATCGTGGCGTGCCCGACGTGGAAACCGCGGCCATCCTCTGGAGCCTGATCGAAAAGTACCGCGGTGGGGAACTGCCTTGAATGGAAGATCAATGGTGTGTCTTGTGGAACCGGATCAAGCATGTCCGATTCGGGGCGTCTTACCTACAGCTTCCCAAAAATCATCGACACCCCCAGGCTCATCCACTTCCAGTCGTCGCGGGACACGTTGTACTGCGCCTGGAGGCTGAAACGACCGAGCAGGAGTCCGACTCCGGGGGACACGACCAGGTCTCTTTCCGTGACGAAGCCCTCTTTCGTATTCGCGTTTCCGGTCTGTCGCGTTCGCTTGTACACCACACCGGCGGTGCCCTGCACGAACAGCCGTTCCAACGGGTAGAATCGCAGGCCGGCGGTCACCGGAATGCTGGAGTAGTTGCCCTCGATCCGGTCGACGATGGCATCGAGACCCTGGTCGACCAGGTCCTCCGCTTCGGTGCGGGACCTGATCTTCTCGCTGCCGTAGGTGACGTAGCCGCCCGAGCAGACGAACTGGACGCGATAGCTGAACCAATACGTCAACGCGGCATGAGCGCCGTAACCGTAGTCCTCTTCGACCAGGTCGGCAAGACCCGAGGAAGGGCGGGCCACTTCGCCGCCCAGGTTGAAATTGAATTGGCCGTGGGCCGCGGGGGTGATGGCACCGAGCACGGCCAGGACGACCAGCGTACGTAGAGCCTGTGTCATTTCACTTCCCCAGTTTGCGCGGTTACGCGGGACGGCTGTCCATGGGCACGTAACGGGCTTCTTTCGGACCGGTGTACGCGCCCACCGGGCGAATGATCCGGTTGTCGGCGTACTGTTCGAGGAGATGGGCGGTCCATCCGGTGATCCGGCTGCAGGCGAAAACGGGCGTGAACAGCCCAGACGGAATCCCCATGGCGGCGTAGACCGAGCCGGAGTAGAAATCCACGTTGCAGGCGATGCCCTTCAGTTCCATCATGGCTTGTTCGATCACGCGGGACATCTCATACCACTTCAGGTCGCCCGCCTTCCTGCCCAGTTCCTCCGACAGGCGGCGCAGGTGCGTCGCCCGGGGATCCTCCGTCTTGTAGACGCGGTGACCGAACCCGGGAATCTTCTCCCTGGCGGCCAGCTTTTCGCGGATGTAGTCTTCGGCCCGTGAGATCTCCCCGATCTCGTCGAGCATGTCCATCACGTCCTTGTTGGCGCCGCCGTGCAGCGGTCCCTTGAGCGTGCCGACGGCCGACGTAACCGCCGAGTGCATGTCCGACAGCGTAGCCGCGGTGACCCGGGCGGCGAAGGTCGATGCGTTCAGTTCATGGTCGGCATGCAGGATCAGGGCGATGTCGAAGGCCTTCGCATGCTCGGTGTCCGGTATCGTACCGTTCAGCATGTACAGGAAATTCGAGGCGTGGCCCAGGTCCGGATTCGGCGCGATGGGGTCGCCGCCGTTCGAGATCCGGTGCCAGGCGGCGGTAACGGACGCGAACTGGGCGGTCAGCCGGACGGCTTTGCGCAGGTTCGCTTCCCGGGTGTGGGACGCCGCGTCCGGGTCGTAGGCGGCAAGGAACGACACGGCCGAGCGGAGCACGTCCATCGGCGCCGTGCGGCGGGGGATAGCCCGCAGCAGGTCCAGGACTTCTCCCGGCAGCGTCCTGCCGGCGCGGAGTTGCTCGCCGAGTTCCGCCAGCCGGCCCGGCCCGGGCAGGTCGCCGTGCCACAGCAGGAAGGCGGTCTCCTCGAAATTGGAATGGGCGGCCAGGTCGTGAATGTCGTGACCCCGGTAGAGCATTCGGCCCTGCTGGCCATCGATGAAACAAATGGCCGTCTGCGCGGCTACGACGCCTTCAAGGCCTGGATTGACCATTCCGCTGCTTCCCCGGTGGATGCGGTTTCTTGCCGTGGACAGGATAGAGATGCGGCCCCGGAGTGTCAAGGTGTTTTTGGTCTTGATTCCGCCGTCGCGCAGGGCGTTTCCTTCGGTTTTTTGTTTGTCGATCAAGCCCCCTGTATTTATCTTGTACACCTTCGATTTCCGGGCCGCTTCCACGGAGCATCGCGATGCCGACACCGCTGCATTCCGATACGGTCACCCATGGCATTCGGGTCCAGGTATACCCGGGCTATCTGCCCGATCATTCCGATCCCGGCCAGGACCAGTACGTCTTCGCCTACCGAATTGTCATCACCAATGGCAGCGAGCGGTGGGTTAAACTGATCAACCGTCACTGGGTCATCATCAACGCCGACGGAAAGCGCAGCGAAGTCAGAGGTCCGGGGGTTGTGGGATTGCAGCCCGAACTCGAACCCGGAGAAAGCCACGAATACCAGAGCCTCTGCCCCCTGGACACGGAGTGGGGCACCATGGAAGGCGAATATGAAATGCAGGACGCGGAAGGCCGTAACTTCGAAGTGGAGATCGGCCGTTTCTATCTCGCGGCATCCTCGGACGAAAAGGTGGAGTCATGGCAAAAAAGCTGACCGCGCAGGCGGACGATTTCTCGGCCTGGTACAATGAAGTGATCGCGAAAGCCGAACTGGCCGACAACGCGCCGACGCGCGGGTGCATGGTCATACGGCCGTACGGCTTCGCACTCTGGGAAAACATGGTGGCGGTGCTGGACCGGATGTTCAAGGACACCGGACACGTTAACGCCTATTTCCCCCTGCTGATTCCCGACAGCTTCTTCCAGAAAGAAGCGGAGCACGTGGAGGGATTCTCGCCCGAATGCGCCGTGGTTACGCACGGCGGGGGCAAGAAGCTCGAAGAAAATCTCATGGTCCGCCCGACCTCCGAGACCATCATTGCGGACATGTACGCCAGGTGGATCCAGTCCTATCGCGACCTGCCGCTGCTCATCAACCAGTGGGCCAACGTCTTCCGGTGGGAACTGCGGCCGAGAGCATTCCTGCGGACGACGGAATTCCTCTGGCAGGAGGGCCACACGGCGCACGCCACAGCGGAGGAGGCCGAGGAGGAGACCCTGCGCATCCTGGACATCTACCGCACCTTCGCCGAAGACTACATGGCGATTCCGGTGCTGTACGGTCCCAAAACCGATGCCGAAAAGTTCCCCGGCGCGCTGCAGACCTACGCCATCGAAGGCATGATGAAAGACGGCAAGGCCCTGCAGATGGGCACTTCGCACAACCTGGGGCAGAACTTCTCCCGGGCATTCAACATCGATTTCCAGACGCGGGACGGGTCCCGCGAACATGTGTACCAGACGAGTTGGGGCATGAGCACCCGGACCGTCGGCGCCATCATCATGGCCCACGGAGACGACAGGGGCCTGGTCCTTCCCCCGCGCCTGGCGCCTCACCAGGTCGTCGTCATTCCCATCGCGAAGTCCGACGAGGAACAGGCCGTTGTGGCGGAAGCCGTCGACAGGCTGGTCGCATCCCTCGAGGGCGTGCGGGTGAAAGTCGATGACCGCGAGCAGTTCGGCCTGGGCTGGAAGTTCACCGAATGGGAGATGAAGGGTGTGCCGCTGCGCGTGGAACTCGGTCCCCGCGACATTGCGTCCGGCCAGGCCGTGGTCGTGCGCAGGGACACGGGAGAGAAGGAGTTTGTGCCCCTCGAGAACCTGGGCAAGCGGGTCGGGGACCTGCTGGAGACCGTGCAGCGGGATATGTTCCAGCGCGCCCTGGCCTTTCGCGAAGACCAGTCCAGAAAGGTCGAAGAACGGGACGCGTTCGTGGCCGCGGCGAACGGCGACGGCGGGTTCATCCACGCGCACTGGTGCGGCGATCCCGCCTGCGAGGCCGCGATCAAGGACCAAACCAGGAACACGATCCGGTGCATACCCATGCACTGGGAAGCCGAAGAAGGCAACTGCGCCTATTGCGGCGGCGCCTCGGAACGCATGGTCGCCTACGCCCAGGCCTACTGATCCCCGTACATCCCCAGGACTTCCATCGCCGCATTGCGCCCGTTGACGGCAATCACGCTGCCGCCGGGATGGGTACAAGCGCCGCAGAGGTAGACCCCGGGCATGGGCGTCCGTGGTTCGAGCCGGTACTCCCACATGTAGGCCGGCAGGATTTCGCCCTGGAAGATATGACCGCCGGTCAGGCCCACCTTCTTCTCGATATCCGGGGGACCCATGGCGTCCATGTGAAGGACGGCATCGGGTATGTTGCTGCAGAAGCGGCCGAGCGATGCCAGGGCCAGCCGCCCCACTTCCTCCCGCCGGGAATCCCAGTCTCCTTGCGCGAACGCGTAGGGGACGAACTGGGCGAAGATGCTCATGGTGTGACGGCCCGCCGGCGCCACGCTCGGATCGTGGGCGGTGTGAAAATAGAGCTCCTCCCATAAACGCGGGGGAAGCTCGCCCGCATTGGCCATGGCGTGGTACTCGTGCCATTGCCGCGCGGTGAGTGGGATGTTGACCTGTCCCCGGTGGTGGTCTTCGTCCGTTCCCGGCCGGCTGATGAAATCCGGCAGTTCGGTGAGCGCCACGTTGATCTTGACGGTAGCGCCGGTCTGGGGGACCGATTCCACGCGATCCTTCCACGCCCCGTCGGCCCCGTCGCCGAGGAGTCGCAGCGTGACCCGGGGATCGGCGTTCGATACGACGGCCTTTGCCCGGATGCGCTCGCCGCCCTCCAGTTCCACGCCCTCGCCGGGCAGGATGCGGGCGACGGGCACGCCCGCGGCCACCACAGCGCCCGAATCGCGCGCGATGTCGCAAAGGATGAAGGATACCATGCCCATGCCGCCCCGCACGTATCCCCACATGCCGGCCATGCCGGCCATGGTCCCCGTGGAGTGGAAAACGTGTACGGAGGCGGTCCCGGGCTCGTAGGGACTGGCGTTCGTACCGATCACGCCCTGGCCGGTCAGGGCCATGCGCAGCCGCTCGTCTTCAAGGTACCGCTCTACGTACTCGACCATGGACCATTCGAAGAGCAGGCCGATGGCCTCCGGGTCGCCCTTCAATCGGGCTTCGATCTGTTCCCGGGTCGGTGCCCGCCCGATCCAGATATCGTCCTCTCCCGGCGGGCGCAGAGCGTCCCGGATGCGCCGCATGGGCGCGTACATGGCCTCGAAACCCGCCACGTCCCGGGGCGACAGGCGGCGGATCTCCTCCCGGCAGCGGTCGTCGTCCTCCCACAGCTGTACGCTCGACCCGTCCTCGAAGGGCACGAACATGCCCGCTTCCGCCGGCGTCCATCGATAGCCGTAGCGTGCAAAATCCAGTTCCTCGATCACCAGGGGATGGAGCAGTCCGGCGAGGTAGGCGCAGGGCGACACGCGGTATCCCGGCCAGGTCTCTTCGAGCGTGCAGGCGCCTCCCACCCGTTCCCGGGCTTCCAGGACTAGCACCCGCTTCCCGGCACGGGCGAGGTAGGCCGCGCAGGCCAGGCCGTTGTGGCCGGCGCCCACGACGATCGCGTCCCAGTCGCGTCCCGCGAGCGAAGAAACGGGTTCGGGCAGGCCGATTCGGCCCAGTGTGTCCTGGGTGGTTTTCATGGCGGACCTCTGTCGGCGCCTTGCTTCCTAGATCAGGTTCGGCAACAACGGATGGTCCCGGTTCTCCAGCGGCAGGGCGATGCGGCTTCCCGCCAGGTGGGCGGCAAAGACGCCGTGGATCATTTCCAGTGCCCAGCGCCCGTCGAATCCGCTGTTTACCGGCCTGCGTCCGTCCCGCCTCGCCTCGAACACGTCGCGGACGATGGCGACGTTGGCCGCCGCCTGGAGCGCGCCCATCGAGGGCTGCCTGGAAGGCTCGAGTCCAAGGGCTTCCGCGGTAACGTCGCGGACCGACGCGTCGTCGTCCGGATGCCAGACCGGCGATTCGTAGATCCTGATCTGCTGGGAGGATTCGTGGACGGTCATGATGCCCTCCGACCCGTAAACCCACATTCCGTACCTTCGGGGGTGAGAAGCCTGGTTGCGCCGCGATTCGAATGTGGCCGTCACGCCGTGACCGAAACCGTACATCGCGTGGATGGCGTCGCCCGCGATAAGCCCCAGTTCCTCAGGACCCTCCACGGCGTCTTCCAGGGTCGCGGCCCGTCCGCCGGCCATGGTCACCGACGCCTGCACCCAGACGGGGTTCCTGCCCAGCAGGAACCGGAGCATGTCGAAAAGGTGGGTGCCCAGTACCATAAGGTCTTCGCCGCCACCGCGATGATCCTCCTTGCCGATCATGCGGACGTGAAGGATATCCCCGATGGCGCCGTCGGCGAGCAGTTGCCGGGCGTGCCACGCGGCCGCGTGCATGCGGCCCTGGTGGGCGATGCCCATCATCACACCGGCCTTCCCGCAGGCTTCGATCATGGCATCGGCCTCGGACAGCGTGCGGGCCATGGGCTTCTCGAGGAAGATGCACGCGCCCGATTCCGCGACGGCCAGGGTCATGGTTGCGTGCTGGTCGAGCCATCGGGGACAGATGCTGACGATATCGAACCATTCGTTGCGCAGCATTTCCCGGTAGTCCGCATACAGGTTCCGCACACCGAGCCGCCGGCCCGCTTCCCGCAGGCCGTCCGGATCGTCGTCGGCCACGGCGATGATGTCCGTGTCATCCATGCCCAGATACACCGTGTCCAGGCCATGGCCGTAGTTGCCCCGGCCGGTGCGTCCGATGACGCCCGCCCTGTACCGTCGGTCCATTCGATGCTCCTGCGGTCTCAGCGACCTTCCGGTAGCCTTGCCCTGTGGATCGCTCACGGGACCGGCATCAGCCAGCCCGCAATATTCAGGATCAGCAGCAACCCCAGAATGGCGTAATCACGCCAGACGAAGGGGAAAGAAAGATATTCCGTTCTCCTGCCCTGCATGCCGAAACCCTTGGATTCGAGGGCCATGGAAAGCAGGTCGGTATCCCGGATCGCGTAAACGAATATGGGCACCATCAGCGGCACGTACTTGCGGGCCCGCTGCAATACGTTCCCGCTTTTGAGATCGAGGCCCCGTGCCTGCTGGGCCTGGACGACCGTGCCGATACGCGTAAAAAACAGGGGAACAAGCCGAAAGGCAAGGGAGAGCGCGAAACTGACGGCGAAGGGCAGCCCGATGGCCCGCAGCCCGTAGGCGAATTCCTCCACTTTCGTGCAGGAAACGAAGACCATGCCGGAAACGAGCATCGCCTCGAGCCTGAATCCCATGGCGAACCCGAACCGTATGGATTCCGTCGAGAGGGAAAGCAGTCCGAAGGTCCAGAACGGATCGCCTACGCGTCTGAACAGCGACCAGGACACGACGCTGAACACGAGTACGGTGATCATGAGCGGCAGGATCCGGCGAAGGTTCCTGAACGCACCGGCCGAACGGGCCAGCAACAGTACACCCGACAGGATGACCAGCTGGTACCAGGGAGACTGGAAGGCCACCGTGAGGATCAGCAACAGAGCCAGTCCCACGATCTTCGTCGAGGGATGAAGCCGATGCAGCAGGGAATCCGAAGGTATGTAGAGTACCATGGGCTTATCGGGCCGCAGGCCGTGGTCCGGCGCAGCCGGGGTTTATTCCTCCACGCGTTCCAGGCAGGCGGGGTTTATTCCTCCACGCGTTCCAGGCAGGCGGCGATTTCGCTGACGGAACGCGCCACGAGTCCGAATTCATAGCCGAGTCGCACGGCCTCGGGCGCTTCCAGGTACAGCGATTCCAGCAGTTCGGGATTGCTGAAACACGACCGCACGTCTCCGTCCTGTACGACGCGCCCGCCCGACATGATGACGCAGCGGTCGGCGTACTCGGCGACCACCCACATGGAATGGGTGATCATGACCACGGTGCGGCCGGATTCGTTGAGCCGCCGGACCAGGTTCAGTATGGCGACCTGGCCGTGATAGTCCAGCCCGGTGGTCGGTTCATCCAGGACGAGGATTTCGGGGTCCGTGGCCAGCACCGACGCCACGGCAAGCTGCTGTCTTTCTCCCCGGGTCAGATTGAAGGGGTCCTCGAGGTCCCGGCCGGACAGCCCCGTTTCGGCCAGGGCCGCGTCCACTTTCTGTACGACCTTTTCTTCGGAGAACCCGTAGTTCCGGGCGCCGAAGGCGACTTCGTCCCGCACGGTATTGGCGAAGATCTGATGGTCCGGGTTCTGGAAGACGTATCCGACGCGGCGTCCAAGTTCGGGCAGGGTCCAGTCGGCGGTGGATTTCCCCAGGACCCGGACCTCGCCCTCCGTCGGGGTGTGCAGTCCGTTGAGATGCTTGGCGAGCGTCGTCTTTCCGCAGCCGTTCTGCCCCACCAGCGCGATGAATTCTCCGGCAGCGATGTCCAGGCTGACCCCGTCCACGGCCGGCGGTGCTTCGCCGTATCTGTAGACCAGGTTTTCGATATGCACGACGGACTGGCGTGGTTCACTCGGTCGTTCGCGCCGGCTTGTGCCGTCCAGGATTTCCTGGGCAGACGCCCTGACGCGCCACCCGGCCGAACGGATTCGGGCCGCCGCGTCCTCTATAGTCAGGGCATCAGTTTCCAGGCCCAGTTCGGACAGCAGCACCGTGGTCTGGAGCGGCCGTACACCATGCCGTTCCACGTTCCGGGGATCGGCAAGGATCTCGCCGGGCGGCCCTTCCTGGACGATATGCCCCTCATGCATCAACAGGATCCGGTCCGCACTCAGGACGTGTTCGGTCTCGTGCTCCACCAGGAGGATGCCCTCGATCTCGCTTCGCATGACCTGGGCGAGCCTGAAGATGTCTCGCTTGCCGGCGGGGTCCAGGTCGGTCGTCGGTTCGTCCATGACGACCACCGAGGGACTGCCCGCAAGCACCGAGGCGATGGCCAGCCGCTGCTTCTCGCCCCCCGACAGGCTGGACGGATCCCGCTGTTCGAAGCCCGACAGGCCGACGCGGTTCAGCGCCTGTTCGACGCGGGTTTTCATTTGATCGCGTTCCACGGCGAAGTTCTCGAGCGCGAAAGCCGTCTCGAGTTCCACGTTGGTGGAGAACAGCTGTGCCTCGAAGTCCTGGAAGACCAGGCCGACGATCCGGGCCAGTTCGTAGACGTGAGGCCGTTCGGACGCCCGTTGGCCGGATACCCGCAGGCTTCCTTCGAGCCTGCCCTTCGTAAAGGAGGGGATCAGCCCGTTCAGGCAGCGGCACAGGGTGGATTTGCCCGCGCCGGTCTCGCCGACGATTACGGTGAATTCGCCGCTTCGATGACGGTAGTTGATCTGGTCGAGCGCGGGTTTCGGCGCGTCGCGGTAGGTGAACGCGAGGTCGCTGAGTGTGAGGATCGGCTGGTTCAAGTGACCTGATTCATGGAAGGATTGCACCGTGTATGGCCGTGTCGGTAAACCGCGGGATGTTAGCGGATGATCGGGTATTTGTCAATAACGGCATGGAACCGGCGGGTAGACCATTCCTCCGGTAGGCCCGCGACATTTACGGAGCCATCGGCGAAAGCGCTATTGTACCTTTATCCTTGTTAAATCGCTACGGTATAGTAAGTTAACTATGCTTCCGGGAACTGTCAGACTTATTCGAATATCGCATGCGGGTTATCATCGCAGGGGTCAGGCATTCGATCCTGGGCCCCGGGCATGGAATCGACATGGTACGTTGTTCCGTCCTTGCCTCCATCCTGCTCCTCTCGGCCTGTTCTCTGGCGCCGAACCGGAACCTTCCGGTGCTCGAATCGGTGCCTGAAACGCCCGGCGCGTTTGCCGCCGGCGTGGCGGATTCCGGTGCGTACCGGCCCCTTGCATGGTGGAAGTCATTTGAAGATCCGGCCCTCGACCGGGTAATCGACGAAGTGCTTTCTTCGAATTTCGATCTGGCCGGAGCGGTCGCCCGGGTACAGCAGGCCCGGAGCCGGGCGGGTGTCGCCCGGGCATCGGCGTTTCCCCTTCTTCAGCCTTCGGTGGGCGTGAACGACTTTGACGGTCCGACGAACGCGGGCATCGGCGCGCAGCTTGAGGAAGTCGGGCTGGATCCGGAAGCCCTGAGCGCGGCGGGCGTGGAGATTCCAGACCGGCTGGGACTCACCACGTATACCCTGAGCATGGAATTTGCCTACGAACTCGATTTCTGGGGCCGAAACCGCAACGATACGCGATCCGCCGAGGCTGAACTGGCGGCCACCGAGGCAGACTATCTCAGCGCACGCATGGGGGTGCTGGCCGAAACCGTCCGTACTTACCTGGAGATTGCCAGCCTGCGCCGGCAACGGGAGCTGGCCGGCGAGATCGTGGCCGTCCTGCAACAACAGACATCGCTAGCCGAGTCGCGATACGAACGGGGATTGATCGAATTGGAGTACCTCCACGCGGCCCGGCGCAGACTGCGTGAAACCCAGGCTGAATTGCCCCTGATCGAAGCGTTGAGCGCGGACGCCGAGAGTCGGCTCTGGATCCTCATGGGCGGCTTCCGGGCCGACCTGGCGCATACGCTGTCCGACGACACCGGTCCATCACCGTCACTCGATCCCGTCCCCGCGGGCATCCCGGCCGATCTCATGGTCCAGCGGCCCGATGTACTCGCGGCATTGCAGCGGGTGGAAGCGGCGCGGTTTTCGGTCGGCGCGCGCCGGGCCGAACTGCTGCCGAGGTTGTCTCTGCAAGGCGCTATCGGACTTCAGAGCACGGATTCGAATGAATGGTTCGACCCGGATCAATGGTTCCGGAACCTCACCGCGAACCTGCTGGGTCCCGTATTCCAGGGATCCCGGATCCGGAACAATATAGCGATCGCGGAGGCGCGGCTGAACGAGGCCGCGGCCGATTACGGGCGCTCCGTGGTCACCGCGGTAAACGAAGTCGAATCGGCCCTGGCGGGACTCGACGCCAGCCGCCGCAGACATGCGCTGCTGGCCGCTGTCTCCGATGAATCCCGGGCCGAATCAGCGCTGCAGGAGCAGCGATACGTATCGGGTGTTGGCGCATATGAATCGTTCCTGGCGGCGGAACAATCCCGAATTGCCGCCCAGGCCATGCTTGCGGCGGCGGAACGGGACCTGGGTTACGCCCGCCTCGCCCTGCATCGCGCACTGGGCGGTACCTGGACCGCCACCGACAGCGAGCGTCTCATGCTTCGGCAGACCCAGCCGGACGGGCGACTGCCTGCCCGTCCTCCAACGGAGTGAAATTCATGTCGCGTTTAACCGGTTTTCTCGTCGCCGGCGGCATTCTCGTGGTTTCCGTGGCATTGGCCGCCCTGCTGATTTCACTGGCCCCGGAACCGACCCGCACGGAACAGCCGCCCCAGATTCCCTTTGTCCGGACGGACCTGGTCACCGCCGGTTCGGGCCCCATCCCCGTCCACGGATCGGGCACCGTGAGACCGAGTGCGGAGGTGGAGATCGTTCCGCAGGTGGGCGGCAAAGTCGTCTGGGTGGACCCGGGGTTCCTGAGCGGCGGCCGGATCGCGGCGGGGGATACGCTCTTCCGCATCGAGGAGGTCGACTACAGGTACCGGGTGAGGGAAGCGGAGGCCAATCTGGCGGCCAGCCGGGTTGCCCTGCTGAAAGAAACGGAACAGGCGGCGATCGCCCGGACACAACACGAACTCTACGCCGCGGGACGAGACGGTGAGACCTCCCCCGGGGAAGCGAGCCCGCTCGCGCTGAGAGCTCCGCAACTGAAGGCGGCCCAGGCCGCCCTGGACCGCGACGAGGCCCGGGTTGCCGACGCCAGGCTGGCTCTGTCCAGGACCAGCGTAACCGCGCCTTTCGACGGCCATGTAATGGAAGAATCCGTGGTCGTGGGACAGGTTGTGGCGCCTGGCCGGTCCGTTGCGCGCGTCTTCTCGGCGGACGCCGTGGAGATCGTCGTCCCCCTGTCCGATGCAGACGCCGACCTGATCCATGGACTATGGTCGCTTAAGGCCGGGGACGGTAACCGGCGCGTGACGGCGCGCGTCATAGGCCGCTTCGGCGAAGGCTCTTATACCTGGAGCGGCTACGTGGACCGGGGAGAGGCCTACCTCGACCGGCAGACGCGCACCATCGACGTGATCGTACGCGTGCCGGACCCGGCAGGAACCGGACGCCCGGCGGACGGCACGGCCTCGTCCGGCAGCCCCCCGCTTCTGGTCGGCAAATTCGTGGACGTGGAAATCGAAGGTCGTGAACCCGATGACTATTTTCTGGTCCCGCGGGCGGCGCTGCGAGCCGGAAACGAAGTGTGGACCATCCGCGACGGCGGCACAGTGCACATCGTGCCTGTACAGGTACTGCAGCGAACCGGCGACAAGGCCTATGTGACGGGTACTGTGACGGGCACGCTCGAAAGCGGCCAGGCCGTCGTCACGGGCGGAATCCAGTTTGCCACGGAAGGCATGCGCGTCCAGACGGAAGAAGAACAGTCCGCAGCAGAACCGACCCCATGACTACAGACCACGGCAGTCCAAGAGAACCGGCCGGCCCGATCGCCTACATGGCGGGCAACAGCGTGGCAGCCAACCTGCTGATGCTTGCAATCGTCGCCTTCGGACTGGTGTCGCTGACCGGCCTGGAGCGCGAAGCGTGGCCGACCGTTCCCTTCTACCACGTCGAAGTCTCGATGGCCTACCCTGGCGCCACGCCGGAGGAGGTGGAGGAATCGATTGTCGTCAAAATCGAGGATCAGGTCAGTGGATTGGACGACGTGAAGGCGGTCAAATCCGTGGCGGCACCGGGCATCGCGTCCGTCCGGGTTCAAATGGATTCCGGCACGGACATGGCCCGGGCGTTGAACGACATCGAGTCCGCGGTAAATCGCATCCAGTCTTTCCCGGGCGGCGCAGAACGCCCCCGGTTCAGGGAGATGTCCAACCGCCAGAGCATGATGCGGCTCATCGTCTACGGCGATGTGTCTGAACGCTCGCTGAAGGAACTGGCCTACCAGGTCGAAGACGAACTCACGACGCTTCCGTCCGTGTCCCAGGTCGAGGTCAGCGCTGTCCGGAATTACGAAATCTCCATCGAGGTGCCGCTGCAACGGTTGAGCGCCCTCGGTCTTTCCCTCGACGGAATCGCGAACACCATTCGCAACAGTTCCCTGGAGCTGTCTTCCGGCAGCATCAACACGCAGGAATCCCAGGTGCGCGTCCGGACCCTGGGCCAGAACTACGACCAGCAGGATTTCGAGGAGATCGTCCTGCTCAGCGACGGCGACGGGACGGTCGTGCGGCTCGGTGATATCGCCGAGGTGGACGACGGGTTCCAGGAATCCGACCTGATCGTCCGCCATCAGAACCATCCCGCCGCCTTCGTCGAGGTTTACCGTGCCGGCGGCGAGCACGTGACAGAGGTCGCCACGGCTGTCCGGGAGCACCTGGCCAGCGAGGTTATCCCGTCCCTCCCCGACGGCGTGGGCATTACCATCTGGAACGACGAATCCCAGGACTACGCGGAACGCGTGGATATTCTCGTCAAGAACGGAATCCTGGGACTGTTGCTGGTGTTAATCGCCCTCAGTCTGTTTCTCGAAATCAGGCTCGCTATCTGGGTCGCCGTCGGCCTGGCCGTTTCGGGCATCGGCGCCCTCGCGGTCATGCTGATCCTCGACGTGGCGATCAATGCCCAGAGCCTGTTCTCCTTTGTCCTTGCCATCGGTATCGTCGTCGACGACGCCATTGTAGTAGCCGAGCACATCCAGTACGAAAGAAAGCGGGGAACTCCCGGACTCCAGGCCGCAATACGCGGCGTACGTCGAATCAAGACGCCGTTGACCTTCGCGGTCCTCACCTCCGTGGTTGCTTTCGTCCCGTTGCTGTTCATCCCCGGCGGCGTGGGCGAGGTGTGGCGGGCGCTGCCGATCATCATGATCGCCATCCTGCTGGTTTCGCTGATCGAATCGGTGTTGATCCTGCCGAACCACCTTTCCCACCTGCCCGGTCCGGAATGGACACCGAAGAACCCTATAGACCGGTTCTTCACACGGCTTCAGGGAGGCGTGAACGCCTGGCTGGACCGGTTCGTGCAGGGCCCCCTGGACCGGGCGCTGCGATTCGCGACGGATCAGCCCGTGGTGACGATGGCGGGGGCCGCGGGCCTGCTCGTGCTGAGTATCTCGCTGATACCGGCGGGGATCGTCTCCACTACGCTGGCCGCCGACGTGGAGGGGGACTATGCAACGGTCACCCTGGACATGCCCGACGGCACAACGGCCCAGCGGACGCACGAGGTGGCACGGCAACTGGAAGAAGCCGGTCACCGGGTCATCGAGCGCCTCTCCCGCGACCGGCCCGCGGACGCGCCACCACTGCTTTCCGGCGTAATCGTGATCGTGGGCCAGCGCCCGCGGGTACAGGGCGGCGGACTGAATCCCGCCCCGACCCTGAACCCGGAAGCCAACATCGCCACCATAGAATTCAAGTTGCTCGGCGCACAGCATAGAGAGATTTCCACGGTGGATTTCGCGCAGGCCTGGCGCGAGGAGGTGGGGGTATTGCCCTACGTACGAGGGATTACCTTCAGTGGCGAGCTCATCGACCTCGGGAATCCGGTCGAGGCCGTCCTGTCCCATCCGGACCCGGACCGCCTCGTTCAGATCGCGAATTCCGTCGTCGACGGTCTTCGTGAAGTGGGCGGCGTCTACGACGTACGCTCGGATCACACCCCGGGCATACCGGAAATCCAGCTCGAATTGCGGCCGGAAGCGAGGACGCTGGGGCTCACACTCGACGCCCTTGCCGGACAGGCGCGGGCCGCGTTTTTCGGTGCCGAGGCGGTTCGCGTGCAGCGTGGACGGGAAGAAGTTCGTGTCTACGCCCGGCTCCCGGACGACGAACGGGATTCCATAGCGGATATCGAACGGTACCTTGTCCGTACGCCGGGAGGCGCCGAGGTCCCGGTGACCAGCGTGGCTTCGCTCAAATCCGGCATGTCGCCGCCGGCCATCCGGAGGAAGGACGGCCAGCGGATCGTCACGGTCACCGCGGACGTGGACGCCGCGGTGATTACCGGCAACGAAGCCAACGACGTCCTGGAGCATTCGATCCTGGCGGACCTGGCCGCCGCGTACCCGGACCTGGCCTACACGTTCGGCGGCGAACAGCAGGAGCAACTGGAATCGCTCGACGCGCTGTATCGCGGATTTGCCGTCGCCCTGATCATGATCTTCACGCTGCTTGCCATCCCGCTTCGCTCGTATACCAAGCCGTTCATCATCATGGCCGTCATCCCCTTCGGGTTCATTGGCGTGATCCTGGGTCACTGGGTCCTGGGTCTGGCCCTGAGCGCGGTATCTTTCATGGGCATCTTCGGCCTCAGTGGCGTCGTAGTAAACGATTCCCTGGTAATGATCGATTTCATCGACCAGAAACTCAAGGAAGGCAACCCCGCACGGTCGGCGATCATAGAAGGCGCCAAGGGGCGGTTCCGGCCGATCATGCTCACGTCCCTGACCACGTTCCTCGGCTTCATGCCCCTCATCCTGGAACCCGCCATACAGGCCCAGTTCCTGATCCCCTTCGCCGCGTCCCTCGGGTGCGGTATTCTCTTCACTACGGCCATCCTGATGGTGGTCGTCCCCGCCCTGTCCTCCATACATCAGCGGTTGATCGCCTTGCGCGGCGGATCCAAGGGTCTTGCGGCCGCACAGGAACAGGTTCCGGCGCATGGATGAAGGCCAAAGCCTCGTATGATACGTTCGTAAACCATCTCTCGGATCGACCTCTCCGCAACGAATAGACTTGCGTAACTCCCTTTCATCACATACATTTACAGCTGAGAACCCGCATCGCAGAGTCATCACGCGAAATGCCCATCACCTGAATCGAACCGGATGATCAGATGACCCAAATCCGATATGTTCTATTCGCGGCGACCGGCAGATTCGTGCTCCTGGCGGCTGGCCTGCTCAGCCTGGCCAGCGCAGCCGGCCTGGTCGGCGGGACGGGTGCGGCCAGCCTGGTCGGCGCGGCCAGCCTCTTCGGCGCTGCCGACGCGAACGCCCAGTCGATTGACGAAGCGCGGACCGCATTCGAGGAAGGCCGCTTTCTCGAGGTTGACGAAGCGCGGACCGCATTCGAGGAAGGCCGCTTTCTCGAAGCGGCGGATCTCGCGGAAGCCCTGGGCACCTCCGAAGGCTACGCCCTGGCAGCGCAATCGCTCGCGGTGTACGGTCACCACGTGGCGGTCGGGGATGACCGGAAGGAGTTCCTGGAACGCGCGATGAAACTGGGAGAGGAGGCGGTGCGTGCCGATTCGGCCAATGCCGAAGCGTATTACCGGTCCGCGCACGCCGTTGGACGATATGCCCAGAGCGTCGGAAAGATCACGGCACTTCGCCGGGGCCTGGCGGGCAAGATCCGGGGTCTGCTCGAAGACGCGCTCGCCATCAGTCCCGACTTCGCCCAGACGCACATGGCCCTGGGTAGCTGGCACGCCGGCATCGCCAGTGCCGGACGTATCGCCCGGTTCTTGTACAAAGGAAATCGCGAGGACGCCATCAGCCACTTCGAGCGGGCGCTGGAACTCGCACCGGACTCGAGGGTCATACTGTTGGAGTATGCGCTCAATCTTCCTGAACTCGACCGCGAGGGCGGCCGTGAGCGGGCCGGGGCGTTGCTGTCGAAGGCGGCCGGACTACCGGTACGGGATGCCTACGACGAGTTCATCCTGCAGGACGTTCTGGAAGCCCTGGCGGAGCTGGAGGAAGGTGGTTAGGCCCTCGGTCCGCAGGTGCAGGCAGCGCTTTGCACGTTCTCGACGCCATTGACCCGCAGCTTTCGCGTTCAGCTGCTGTGTATCTGGTCCCCGCACCAGTCAGTCCATGGATGATTCAGGATAGAATTGCCGGCAATAGCGGCGAAACAGTCCGACTGGGCCGTCGGACTTGCACAGCCGGGGAGGCGTCCTGAACCGCTTCCTTTCCCAGATCACCACGTCCTGCAGCACATCCCTTTTCTGCTGTGCAAGCAGAATCCGGTTCATCAGTCTCTGGCGCAGCTTCGATGGCAGGAAACCCAGGCCCGAAATGAACCGCCGGGGCTTTCGGATTTCCTGCAACTGGCTTGCCAATACGAGATCTATGTGGGTGCCGTCGACAGCGGTAGTAAGGACCCAGAATCTCGCGTGCATATCGATAGTTTTCTCGTGGATTTCGACAAAAGAGTAGCCCAGTCCGTAAAGATGCGCGACCGCGGAGACTTCGTAGACCATGTCGGTCAGTCCCAGGATCCTGCGGACGCGCTTGAATTCGAAACCACTTCTCAGGTACGCGCCTTCCACCTCAACCGATCCGACCGGATTAACATTGTCGTACCCGTGCACGTACCGCAGGTGCCCTAAGTCCACCGAGTTCTCCGCGGTTTCCTGGGGATGGCTGCGGAACCTGAGGTTCAGAAATCCCAGTTCGCCCCATTCCGTGTCGGTGGGCGGTTCGCCAGGCAGGTGCCATTGCGGCGGCCTTCCGCCGATTCCGTACCAGGCGAAGACCAGGCCGAAGATCTCCCGGGTCTCGTATATGCTTAGTCTGGCGGCTTTCGGGGCCGGCGCGTTCGGCGTCGCTACGCACTTGCCGGTCGCGTCGAATTCGAATCCGTGGAACGGGCAGACGAGGCGGCCGTTGCAAATCCGCCCGCCAACGGCCGGGCCCAGGTGCGAGCCCATGTGCGGACAGACGGCGTCGGCTACGCAGGTACGGCCCTGCTCGTCACACCAGGCGACGATATCCTCACCCATCCACTTCTTCTCGATCAGCTTCTCGCGCAGCAGGGTCTTGCGGGATGTAACCAGGTACCAGCCTTCCGGGAAGGGAGGCAGTCGATCCGGCATGTCGGTGGCTGGACGGCTGGCAGCTTTGCCTGCGACAGGTTCGGCGATCCGATCGGTAGTGTTCCTGTTCATAGGCATACATCCGTAAGGGCGCCGTGGCCGTCTGCAGGTGCAGTGAAGGATCCTGTAATTATATGCCCGGGCGATGGGCCTTTTTGCAAGTAAAATTGCACACGGCGACGGTGGACCGAGATAGAATATGCGTGAAGCAACATCGGCCTGAAGCCGTTGCCGTTTCCCAAGCGGATTTCAGACGCGCGCCATCGCGCACATTCCTGAAACGCCGGCCGGGCGGGCGGGAAGCTTCCCTGGTAGAGGATGCTCGCACAGGGTTTAGCGATTCGGTCGCCGATCGACCTGTGGCGGGCCATTCCCCGACACTGTCCCGAGCCTGAACCTGACCAAAATATGACTTGCTGCCCCCAGGCCCGAGTATTACCTTAACTACAAGTGCAACAAGGGCGATTGGCCGATGGTTTGGATATCATGCAGGGAGACTGAGGCTGATGGCTACTCCTACAGAAGCAGTGAAGACCCAACCATTAACGCTGACCCAGGAATTCATCCTGATGCTCCTCAACGAGGAGACGGGGTACTTCCATCAGGTGCCCGGCTGGAATCTGAACTGCGCCGTGGTCGGCGCGGTGCTCGGGGAACTTTCGCTGAGATCTCGCATCGATACGGACATGGAGTCCCTGTTCCTGGTGGACCGGAGGGAAACGGGAAACACCACCCTGGACGACATACTGGAAGAAATCGCAAGCGAATCCGTTAAACACAACACGCAGTACTGGATAGAAAAACTCGCTCCCCGTGCGGAGTCTATCATAGATTCCGTGCTTGATCGCATGGTTGACCAGAAGATCCTGGAACACCACGAGGGCGACTTCTGGACACTGGCTCCTTCTGTCTGGCACACGGACCAGTCCAGCGACTCCCAGGAAGGTAGCGCGGGCCAATTCATCAAGACGCGCATCAGCAAGGCGATCTTCCTGAACGAGATTCCCGAGCCCAGAGACATCATCGTTATTTGCCTGTTAAATACCTGCGATGTCATGCGCTTCATTTTCCAACTGGATGAGGAGGCGGAAGAGCGGGTTGAATTTATCTGCAAGATGGAACTGATCGGGCGGGCGATTGCGGCGGCGGTGGGCCAGAGCATCGTCGCGCCCTCGCTTCGCCAGCCCTCGTTGACCAAGCCGATTCCAGCCGTGGCCCTGCGTGACCTGGTATTCAACCGCGAGCTGATAGCGGGCAGGCTGCCGTCAGCGTTCGCCATTTTGGCTGAAAAGTATGGTCCGGTGTTCGAGCTACGGATCCCGTTCCGCAAGAACATCATCTTCCTGGCGGGGGTGAAGACGAATGAATGGGCCCAACGCATGGGGCGCGTGTTCCTGCGGTCCAAGGAGTACTTCGAGGAGGTGGACAGGGCGTACGGCGTGTCGCGCTCGATGCATTCGGTTGACGGGGCCGATCACTTTCGTTTTCGCAAGTCGCTCCAGCCCGCATACTCTCGCAAGACCTTGACCGACCGCCTGGACGAGGTCTATGACCTGACCCGCGCGCACATGGCGGGTTGGGACGTCGGCAGCACGATGCCGTCGCAGGTGATGCTGCGGCCATTGCTGAACGCGCAGTCTTCGCCGCTCTTCGCCAGCATTGACACGCAGGCCGAGATCGTCGACGCGCTTAAATACAAGGCACGGGTGCTCAATGTAGGCATCATGAAGATGCTGCCGCGTTTCATGCTCAAAACCCCGTCGATGCGCCGTCGGGCTAAAACCATGAAACGGATCATGGAACGTATGCAAAGTACACATACGGCCGCGCAAAGGGTCGGGATGCATAAGGACGTGGTGGACGCGTATCTGGCCCTGCACGCGACGGATCCCCAGTTCCTTCCCGAATCGGACCTGTCGCTGCCGCTGGGGGCGATCCTGATGACCGCCATGTACCTGGGCGACCAGGTTGGCTTCGCCCTTTACTGGCTGCTGCAGAATCCTGATCTGTACGAGCGGGTCACGGCCGAAGCGGACGCGCTGTGGGCTGATGGCGATCCCGGCGAGGACGACTTCAAGCCGGACCGGATCGACGTGACCCACCGGGTGCTGATGGAGACGCTGCGGATGAGTCCGATCGCGCCCATGGCCATGCGCACGGTGATGAATACCTGCGTGGTGGTGGGTTTCGAATTACCGGTCGGGACGCAACTCGTGATTGCACAGACGGCCACGCACTACCTGGAAGAGGCGTTTCCCGATCCACAGACCTTCGACATCGACCGCTACGTGCCCCCGCGAAACGAGCACCTTGGCAAAGGCTACGCGCCTTTCGGACTGGGCACGCACTCCTGTCTCGGGCACCGATGGGCCAACATGCACATGGCGATCAACCTGCTGATGCTCACGCATTACTACAAGCTCGAACTGGCCCGCCCCTACAAGCGGTTGCCGATGGACCCCTTCCCCTCGCAGTCGCCCAGCAACAAACTAAAGTTCAGGATCGCCGAGCAGCGGCACGAATTGCGAACCTGAGTTCGCATGAGCCTGCTTCTCCAGCGCCTGGTCCGGTCTACGATTCGCGGATCGAGTCATTCGCAATGAGATCATCTGACGACGGACGGCCTCACAGCGTACGGGTGATTACGGGTGCGAGCGGGCAGATCGGCGGGGTATTGGCACGGGCTCTTGCCGACAAGTACGGGCCCCGCCGGGTCCGTGCGACCTTCCGGAAGCGTCGAGGGACCGTGGCGGATCTCGGCATTACATGGGTCAATGGCGACCTGCTCGACAAGGAATCGCTGATCGCGGCCTTCACGGGCGCGGAAACCGTGTTCCATCTGGCCGCGCTGGTCTCGATCGGCACCGTAAGGGCCCGGGATTTCCATCGCACGAATGTCCTGGGCACCCGCAATGTCGTGGAAGCGGCCCTTGCATGCGGTGTACGGCGCCTGGTTCACGTTTCCTCCATCCACGCGTTCGACCAGCACCCGCTGGACGAAGTGCTCGATGAAAGCCGCCGTCCGGCCGACAGCCGCCGCGCCGCGCCTTACGACCGTTCGAAAGCCGCCGGCGAAGCGGAAGTCCGTTGCGGCATCGACCGCGGCCTCGATGCCGTGATCCTGAATCCGACCAGCGTGATCGGCCCCTATGACGGCGCTCCGTCGCCGATGGGGCAGCTGTTTCTCGACCTCCGCCGCAGGCGGCTTCCCGCGCTGATCGCAGGTGGTTACGACTGGGTTGACGTGCGCGATGTCTCGTCGGCCGCGATAGCCGCAGAGACTCAGGGGAGATGTGGAGAGAACTACCTGCTGTCAGGAAACTGGCACACCGTGCAAGAACTGGCGGAGCTTTGCGAGCAGGCGACCGGAGTAGCCGCACCCCGCCTCCAGTTCCCCATTTTCGCCGCCCGGGTATGGGCACCCTTCCAGGTCGTCCTGGATCGGTTTCGTGGACGTCCTCCGCTCTACACGCCAGCATCCGTCCGCGTCATGGCCCATGCCAATCGGCGGATATCCAGCACCAAGGCGCGGGCGGAACTCGGGTTCAACCCGCGCTCGCTCGCGGAATCGATAGAGGACACGTACCGCTGGTTCGACGAACACGGCATGCTGAGTGAAGAGGCGTGAATGACCGAAGAACGTCTGCACGGGATACTGATATGGGCGATCATTGCGTCGGCGCCCGTGACGTTCCTGTACCTGCTACGCAGGACCGCGCCCTACGGACGCCACTACGCGGGTGCGGGCTGGGGGCCACACGTTTCCGCCAGGCTCGCGTGGATCATCATGGAGTTGCCGGCACCCGCGGTCTTCCTCGTCGTCTATCTCAATGGCAAGGGCGCGTTCCAGTTCGTGCCGCTGCTGTTCCTGGCCATGTGGCAGGGCCACTATCTGAACCGGACCTTCGTCTATCCGTTTCGTGTCCGGGCAAGCGGCCGGAAGACGCCCCTTGTGGTGGTCGGCTCCGGCTTTCTGTTCAATGCGGTCAACGCGTACATCAACGCCCGCTTCGTTTCGGAATTCGGCGAGTACGCCACTGAATGGATCGCCGACCCCCGCTTCCTGATCGGGGTCGGGATATTCCTCGCCGGGTTCGCGCTCAACCTCCACGCCGACAACACGCTCATGCGCCTGCGCCGGCCCGGTGAGACGGGCTATGCGATACCGCGGGGCGGCGGGTTCCGCTTCGTCTCGTGTCCGAACTACCTGGGGGAAATCCTCGAATGGGCAGGCTGGGCGGTCGCCACCTGGTCGTCGTGCGGCCTTGCATTCATGCTGTTCGCCATCGCCAATCTCGCCCCGCGGGCACGGAGCAACCACCGATGGTACCGGGAAACGTTCAGCGATTATCCGGCAAATCGCAGGGCCCTGGTACCGGGCCTCTACTGACGCCTGGGTGACCGCGCTGTTTCGTGCCGTTCCGACCGGTCGTCATTTCCAGATTCCGTAGTTGAGCCGACCCCGAATCCGGTCGATTGGATCCCGTCAGTTTTCCGGTTTCCGGTCCTGCCTGCAACCGTACTGTTCGTTCGCCCTTTTCTCGCTTACGAGCCCGTTCCGGACGTCCTCCTGCACCATGGTGCGGTCCCGCTCCGCCGGGTCTCCCCAGCCGCCGCCGCCGGGCGTCTCGATCCTCAGGACGTCGTTTTTGTACAGTTCGGTGTGGGCCTTGGTAGGTATTTCCTTCTCGCGTCCTTCGGTGTCGATGACGTAACAGTGGGCGCCCGTCGCGTTGCCGCCGCCTTCGAGGCCCCACGGCGTGAATTTCCGCCGGTCGGATCCCAGCGTGATGATGGTGCGTTCTCCCAGGCACTTCAGTTCCCGCATCATGCCGCAACCGCCGCGCCGGCGTCCTGGTCCGTCGGTGTCGGGGATCAGGCCGTACCGCTCGACCCTCAGCGGGTAAGTGCGCTCCATGACTTCGACCGGCGCGTTCCGCGTGTTGGTGAGGTGGGTATGCACGCCGTCTTCGCCGTCGAGGTCGTACATGGCGCCCTGGCCGCCTGCATAGGTTTCCACGTAGTTGTAGTAATCCCCGGAAGCGGGATCGATCCCGCCGATATTGACCAGGTTCATCTCGCCGCTGCAGGCCGCGCACACCCGGCCGGGCGCAGCCTGGTACAGTGCGCCCATCAGCACGTCCACGACGCGCTGGTCCGTCAGGATATTGGCATTGCCGATGGCCGCGGGGTAGGTAGCCTGTAGGATGGAACCCTCCGGGGCGAAGATATCCAGGGGCCTGTACGCCCCGGCGCAGGCAGGCAGATCGGGATCGATCACCGCCTTGCAGACGTAGCTGATGCAGGAATGGGCCGCCGGCAGACGTGCGTTCAGCGGACCCAGGACCTGGTCGCTGCTCCCTGAGAAATCCGCGCGCAACGCGTCGCCCGAGACAGTCAGGGTGACCATGATTTTAACCGGCTCATCGGTGACCCCGTCGTCGTCCAGGTAATCCTCGAAGGTATACGCGCCGTCCGGAAGGGTCCCTATCCCCGCGCGCATCCTGCGTTCCGCATAGTCCTGGATCTCGTCCATGTAGCGAATGACTTCAGCCGGAGACTCCCGGGACATGAGCTCACTCACCCGCTGCTGGCCGATCTGGGCGCAGGCGAACTGGGCCATCAAGTCCCCGCGCACTTCGTACTGCGTCCGCACGTTCTGGTTGATCAGTTTATAGATCTCTTCGTCGAGCCGTCCCTCTTTGAAGATGGGAAGCGGAGGGATCTGCAGCCCCTCCTGGTAGATTTCCGTCACTCCGAAAGGCATGCTGCCGGGTGCGAACCCGCCCATGTCCACGTGGTGGGCGGTGGATGCCGCGAGCGCGATGGGTCGCCCTTCGTGAAATATGGCGGAGACCAGGGAAACGTCCGGCAGATGCCCCGGTCCTTCCGGATACGGCAGGTTCGTGATATAGACGTCGCCTGGCCGCATGACCGACACGGGGTAGGCTTCCAGGATGGACCGGACTACCCCGGGCATCACGCCGAGATGGAGCGGCACGCCCGATTCGGCCTGGGCCAGGATCTCCCCCGTGGGCTGCACGATGGCCGCGGAGCAGTCCCGGCGGTCCTTGATGTTGGTGGAGTAACTGGTGCGGATCAGGGCGGCGCACATTTCTTCCGCGATGCCCGTCCACCGGTTGCGCATCAGCTCCAGCGTAATGGGGTCGGTCTTCATGGCGTCTCCACACCCGCGACGGCGATCTGATCCCAGGCATCTATACAGGCGTGCCCACCGGGCCAGATCAACGTCGTCGAATCAAGCTGCTCTATGATGGCCGGTCCTTCGATCCGCTGGCCCGGACGCAACCGGGACCGTTCGTAGACAGCCGTTTCGTGCCAGTTGCCGGACAGGTAGACGGGGCGGGTGGAACGCGGTGCGGGCTGCTTTGATTCGGCCCGTTCCGAGGGTCTGCGCAGGTCGTCCGAGATCGGCAATTCCGCGGAAACCCATATGTTGACCAGTTGGACCCGCTGATCCCGGCGCGCGAAGCCGTACTGCCGCTCGTGTTCGACATGAAAGGCCGATTCGAGGGCAGGAAGGTCAACGGGACCACCAGGCAGATCGATCGGAATGTCGTAGCCCTGTCCCGCGTATCTGAGGCCTACACGCCTGCTGATTACCGGATCGCTTGCCTCCGCCGAGGAAGTCAAGTCCCCCGCCGCCTGCACGGCCAGGTCTTCCAGCATCTTCTCGAATTCAGTTTCCTCGAGCCTTGCCAGCAATTCCACGTGCGTCTGGATCCTGTCCGATCGCAAATTCGAGAAAACCAGGCCCTCGGCCGAGGCGACGCCGGGCGCAAGGGGAACTACTATGTCGCTTACGTCCAGTTCCCGGGCGAGTTCGACGCCGTGAAGCGGTCCCGCGCCGCCGAAGGGCACCAGCGTGAACCGGCGCGGATCGTATCCCCGTTCCACGGTGAGCTTGCGGATGGCCGCCGTCATGGAGGCGTTGATCACCCGGATGATGCCTTCGGCGGCTTCCTCCACGGTACAGTTCAGCCTGGAGGCTATCTTGTGCTCGATCACACGCCGGGCGGAGGACGGATCGAGGGTAATCGCGCCGCCCAGCAGGCTGTCTGTCGAGAGCCGGCCCAGCACCAGGTTCGCGTCCGTCACCGTGGGTTCGTCGCCACCTTTCGGGTAGCAGGCGGGGCCCGGCCTGGCCCCCGCGGATCGCGGTCCCACCCGCAGGGCACCGCCGGAATCGATCCACGCGATGCTTCCGCCTCCCGCACCGATCGTGTGTATATCCATCATCGGCGCCTTCAGGGCCAGTCCGTCTATTTCCGCGTTCTTCGCGAAGGCGATATTCCGTTTATGGATCATGGCCACGTCGAAGCTGGTCCCGCCCATGTCGGCCGTAATGAGGTTGGGGCGATCGAGCCGCCGGCCGATCTCCGCGCCGGCCACCACACCGCCGGCCGGGCCCGACAGGAACGTATGCACGCAATGATCGGCGGCGTGCTCGGCCGAAGTGACTCCGCCGTTTGACTTCATTACGTATAGCGGCGCGGCGACTGAAGCCTCGGACAGCGCATCGTTCACCCGTTTCAGGTAGTTCGTCATCACCGGCTGCACGTAGGCGTTCATGGCACAGGTGCTGAACCGCTCGTATTCGCCTTCTTCCCGGCTCAGATCGGATGAGAGGCAGACGGTGGCGTCCGGCAGCGCCCGCCGCAGCACTGCGCCGACGGACCGCTCGTGTTCGGGATTGATATGGCTGTGCAGCAACCCGATGCCGACCGCTTCTATCCCTTCCGCCCTGAGCGATTCCACCAGTTCTTCCAGTCGATTCGTGTTTACGGGAAGCGCTTCCGATCCGTCGTACAGGATGCGCTCCGGCAGTTCATACCGCAGGGACCGGGGCACGAGGGCGGGGGGCCGGCGAACACGCATGTTGTACAGGTGGGGCCGGTCCTGCCGCTGTATATGGAGCACGTCCCGGAAGCCCTCGGTGGTAATGAAGGCCGTGTGGGCGCCCTGCCGCTGCAGGATGGTATTGGTAGCCACCGTGGTGCCGTGTATGAGGAACAGGATATCCTCATGCGCGACGCCGGCCCGGTTGACGAGGTCCTTGACCCCGTCCACCAGCGCCCGGCTCGGATCGGCCGGCGTGCTCGGCACCTTGTGGAACACCAGGCGGCCCGTCCCGGGATCGGACAGGACGAGATCGGTAAACGTGCCGCCCGTGTCTATGGCGATGCGAACGCTCATGGCCGGTGATCACTCATGGCAATTTATACGGCGTTTTCGTCCAGCGGAAAATCGATGCGTACGTTGCCGTGCTTCTGCGACGCGAGGAAGCCCAGGATGATCTCCAGGGTGTCCCGCGCCGCGCGCGGCGGCGAGACGGTTTCCCCGCCGTGTTCCATGACGTGGACGAGGTCCCGGACGGCGGCCGAAGAATAGTAATGGGTCGGTCCCTTCGGCGCGATGGTCTGGATCCCGTCACCCTTGTCGATCTCGTAATAGTCCTCGTGGACGAACATCCATCCGTCGGTGCCGTCCAGCTGGTATCCTCCGCGGCATTCCCGTCCCTTGGAACCGTTATAGAAGGCCCGCACGCCGTTCTCGAAATGGATGAAGCCGGAGCAGCCCGGTTCCAGGTCCGCGTTCCGGCCGCCGTCGCCCTGGTAGGGCCAGTAGTCCTCGTAGCCTTCGTCGAGTTCGGCGAAAACCCAGGCGGGCCGCGATCCCGCCAGAAAACAGGTCATATCGATCATGTGGGTGCCATTGCGAAAGAGAATGGCCCTGGGACCGCCGAAGTTCAGCACGATGCGTTTCAATTCGCCGATCACACCGTCATCGAGCAGTTTCTTGACCTCCCTGTATACCGTTCCCCAGCGGCGGGTGTGGTTGATGGTCATGGGCACGTTCCCGCGCTCCACCGCGGCGATCATGCGGTCGGCGTCCGCCAGTGAGGTGGCGATGGGTTTTTCGCAATATATACCCCGGACGCCGGCCTCGACCGCGTCCACGACGATGTCGGCGTGGCGATGGTCCGAGGTGACCACGCTCAGAATATCGGGCTTGCAGGTTTCGAGCATTTCCCTATAGTCCGCAAACCCCCGCAAACCGGGAAAGGTGACCGACCAGTCCTTCAGGGTGCCCTGCACGAGATCGTCCTTCAGGTCGCAGACGCCGACGACTTCCGTGAACGGTAATTGGGCATAGGCGGGTACGTGGCAGTTGGGCATTACGTGGCCCATTCCGTGGTCGCCTTCGACATTGGGCCGCCCCGCCCCGATGCCGCTCAAGCCCACCACGCAGGCTCTGTATGTCCGATCGTCAGGCATGGTTGTCCTTTCTGTGGTTCGGTGTGTTTATCTGTCCTTCCAGCGTGCGACCTGCGCTTCATCCAGGGTGACCCCGAGTCCCGGGCCGTCCGGGATCCTGGCGGTGACCGGTCCGAGTTCCAGCGGCGTCTCGATCATATCGCCTTCATGATACAGCGGGCCGAGGAGGTCGCCGGGATAGGTCTCACTGTCGATGGCTTCCACGCTGGCCGCTACGTGAAGCATGGCCGCCGTGCCGATCCCCAGCTCGAGATTGCTGCCCATGTGGCAACGCAGCCCCGCCGCGCTCGCCACGTGCGAAATGCCCAGCGTCTGTCCGATGCCCCCGTTCTTGCCCGGATAGACGCTGATGATATCGGCGGACCGGCGAAGGGCGGTCTGCATGGCGTCGTGAAGGGTGAATACGCTTTCGTCCGCCATGATGGGGATGGTCGTGCCCGTGCGGATCAGGGCCGCTTCATCGTCGAACTGCGGTGCGGAAGGCTGTTCGGCGAAGAGGATGTCCAGCGGTTCGAGGAGGCGAAGCATGCGGCGCGCCACCGCCGGCGGCCACCCGCAATTCGCGTCGATGCTCATTCGTATGTCGGGGCCGGCCAGCGCACGGACCGCCCGGACGCGTTCGAGGTCCTCTTCGGGGTCCAGCCCCACTTTGACCTTGAGACACTGAACGCCCCACTGCAGGAACTTTTCCGCCAGGGCCACGGAAGTCGGTACGTCGAAGGCGCCGACCACCATTTTCATAGGGATTTCCTGCCGGACCTTTCCGCCCAGCAGCTGGTAGAGGGGCCTGCCCGCGCTCTTCCCGGCCAGGTCCCACAGCGCCATCTCCACGGCCGCCTTGGTGAAGGGGTTCAGCTTGATGACTTCGTCCATGACGCCGCAGAGCCGGTTCACGTCCGCCGGGTCCTCGCCCTTCAGCGCGGGTTCCACCAGGTCCCGGACGGCAGCGGTACAGGAGGCGGACGTTTCTCCGCTCCAGCGCGGCGCGACCGTAGCCTCGCCCAGTCCGGTCAGCCCCTCGTCCGTGTGAACCCGGAGGATGACATAGGGGGAGACGATGTGCTCGCCATGGGCCGTTTTCGTGGTCATGCCCTGCTTGAGCGGCACTTCGATGGGAATGGCTTCGATTCGGGTTATCTTCACGTTTCGCTCCGTTTCCGGTTTATCAGATGTTCATCCTGACTGGCCGATCATCCGAGCCAGTCATCCAGGTTTTCGGCGACAAACTGATCGTCGTTGAGATGAGGATAGGCGCGGTATACCCGGTCTATTTCCTCGTACTGGCCTGGTGAAAGCGTTTCTTCCGGATTCAGGCACCATGTGCCCTCGAGCAGTCCCTGCCTGCGAAGCACCTCGTGTATTCCGGGGATGCATCCGGCGAAATCGTGGGCCGGATCGAAGAAGGCCGCGTTGCAGTCCGTAACCTCGATCGACCGGGTCAGCAGACTTTGGGGTACGGCCTCGCCGGACAGGGCGGCGCCGTGGCATGCCCGCAGCAGTTCAACCGCTCCGCGGGTCCACACGGCCCAGTGACCAAGCAGCCCGCCTTTGAACCGCACCGATCGGCGCGCGGCGCCGCACAGGAACGCGTGCTCCGTCAGAAGGTCCATCACGATGTTGTCGTCATTGCCCGTGTAAAGCGTGATCTCTTCCTGCCTGCCCGATTCCGCCAGGGCTCTCAGCACGTCGAGCGTGTGGTACCGATTGAAGGCCGCGACCTTGATGGCCACGACGCCCTCCAGTTCAACGAAGCGGCGCCAGAAGCGGTAGGGGAGCACGAGGCCGCCGACGGCGGGCTGCAGGTAGAATCCCATGACGGGAATCACGTCGGCCACGGTCCGGCAGTGCGTGATGAGTTCGTCGTCGGTGGCGCCTTTCATGGCGGTCAGGCTGAGCAGGCCCGCGTGGTAGCCGAGGGACCGTGCCGTTTCCGCTTCCTGCCCCGCCTGCGCCGTTTTCCCGCAGATCCCGGCGATCCGGATGAATTCCGCCGGCGCCTCCCGGTCCATCACCTCCGCGGCCAGGCCGAGCACCGGTTCGTAAAGCCCGTATGCCGGGCCCCGGATCTCGAACTGGGTCGTGTGGACGCCCACGGCGAGACCGCCCGCACCGGCTGCGATGTAGTATCTGGTCAGCGCCCTTTGGCGTCGTTCATCCAGGCGCCTGTCCGCCGTAACGGCCAGCGGATGAGCCGGGATCACCACGCCTTCTTTCAAGGCCTCCCGGACCGCCTGGGGCATCATCGTATCCATGATAGACTCCAGTACATGTTCCGTATTCAGAAACGGCCGGACCGGGACTCATATCCCGTGGGCTTATCGAGACTTCGGCCCCCGATGCTAATCCAATGGGCCACCCAGTCGGCAATCCGCTCAATTGGCATCTCCGGTCTGCCCAGCCTGTCGAACAGTCTGCGGGCGTCGCCAAGCAGCGCCGTATCGCTCTCGTGGCCGGTAAAAAGCGGCTCACGCTCCATTCGCCGCCCAAGCATTTCGGACACCCCGCGGACGGAGAGTTTATCCGGTCCCGTCATATTCAGGACCGTGGCCGGACTGCTGCAGAACGGGAACAAGCGCGCGAGGTAGCTGTTCGCGTCTCCCTGCCAGATCTGGTTTACATGGCCCATGGCGAGGTCGATCGGCACGTCGTCGTGGATCTTCCTGGCGAGGTCGTGCATGATGCCATAGCGCAATTCCGTGGCGTAAAACAGCCGGACGATGAGCAGGGGCGTGCCCTGTTCGACGCAGAGATGCTCGGTGATGCGTTCTCCACCCAGTCTCGACTGGGCGTATTCGCCTACCGGTCCGATTTCGGCCTCTTCGTCGGAGCCGGCTCCGGTTACCGGTGAATAGGCGTACACGTTGCCCGAACTGACATAGATGATACGGGAGCCGGCATACCGGCGCATGATCCGGCCGGGCAGCCATGCGTTCATCGCCCACGTCATCGGCGTGTTGCCCGTGGCGCCGAACTTGAATCCCGCGAGAAAGAGGATGTTTGCGGCATCGGGCAGACGGGCCAGGTCCGCCTCGTCAAGCAGGTCCGCCTGAACCGTTTCCACGCCCGCGTCTTCCAGGTAGGCTTTTACCATGGCGTCGCTGAACCGGGAGACGCCGATCACACGCCGGGCGCCGGCCCGCACGAGGAGTTCCGCCAGCGTCGGTCCCATCTTGCCGCCGACGCCCAGGATCGCCACGTCGCCGTCCAGTTCCGATACGGCCTCGGTGACCCGTTGCGACGGGGCCGTCATCCGGTCGATCAGCAGTTCTTCACTCGTGATCAGATCAGGCATAGGCGGCCCTGTCGGGTGGCGCCGTAAAGTAAGCGGCCGGCGCAAAATACCGGAACATCCCGAATCCGTCCTCCACGTCCTTTTCCGTCCAGACCAGGTCGGTCTCACAGTAGGATACCGACCCGTGACCGGGCGGAGAAAACTCGGGATGGGACAGGAAGTCCGTCCGCGGCCAGACGCTTCGGTGCCGGAAACACACTCCCCGAAGCAGACTGGTTCGAATGAATGCACGTATGTGAGCGAAGGTCCGCTGGTACCTCGAACCCCTGCCCCATTCCACGTATGGTTCCAGCCGGTCTCCCAATGCCTGAATTTCTTCGATGGACAGCGGTTGCCCATTCCGGAAAAGGATTGCGTCACAGTTCGGGTCGACCATCACCCATTTCCGATACTCGTCGAACCATACCTCCGCCACGAAATGGCCTTCGAAGCTGTTCGGCGTGCCCATCAGTATCGCGCAGCGCGCCGGAATCCGAAGCGCCTGGCAGGCACTGACAAAGGCTACGGCGTAATGCACGCACATGGCAATGGGGCGCTCGCCATTGTGACCGCGCCGGCTGCCGCCCCAGGCGAGAATGGTTTCGGCGTCCCAGGGCGTGTAGGCCGTCGCCCGTGCGGATCCTGAATGCTCCCAGCTCGAAGCCAGCCAGGAAGACAGCTCCCGTACCTGGGCATACCGATCGGAGCCGTTCCTGGCGCCGCGCGGGAGAAGATCTCGGAGCGACCGTACCCTGGGATGATCGACGGATTCCCACGCCATCTCGGGAGGCGGGTCGTCCCGGCCTTCCTGCAGCCGGACACGCACGCAGTAATTCCCCTGGACCGCGTTCAGGTATCCCATACGGTCGTAGCGCCAGTTGGTTCCGCCATCGTCGGTCAGTGCACAGCGTGACCGGGCGCCGCCGGCCTCCAGCGCGAGCGACCACCCCGTCATCGCGCGGTCTTCGGTCCATAGCTCCACCACGTTGTCTCCTTCGCGCAGGTCACCGGCCTTAACGGTTCCCTCGTACCATCTGTAGTGGAGATCCGGCTCCGCATCGATATCCGCCTGACGAACCCCGTTGACAGACCAGTTCAGCGGATTGCCGTCGACCCGATGGGGCCGGACCAGCACGAACAGGACCGCGTCTGACCGGGTTGCCGGCAGATCGAGGATGACACGGGCCCGCCGGAACCGGGTAAGTTCCTCGCAAAACGCGGGAATGACCCGGCCGGACTCGTTGTGGTAGAGTCTGCTCATCGACTTACCAAGTAACAGCCTTCGGCAGGTTGCGTCAAGTTCGGACGGGGCTTATATTGCAGCTTACGAATCGCACGGCCTTTCGATGGCGGACCATGATTTGAAACCCGGTTTCCCGTGGGAGTAATCTCCTGTGAAAAGAGCGGTAATTCTGGGCAAAACGCAGGGCGGGATCGTAGAGGCCGCCATACCGAAACCGAAGGATAACTGGGTACTGATCAAGATACACGCGGCGCCGCTCTGCACCGAGTATAAGGGATTTGCCGCCGGCAACAGGGCGGACTATCTCGGCCACGAGGCGTCCGGCGAAGTCGTCGAGGTCGCGCAGCCTGGTCGGGCGCAGGTGGGAGACCGGGTGGTGGTCATGCCGGGGTATCCTTGCGGAGGCTGTTCGCTATGCCGTTCCGGCGACTACATACACTGCGAAAACGGCGTGGATTTCGCCGGGTTTACCGGTTCTGAAGAAGGGATGGCGACCCTGGCCCAGTACATGCTCAAGCCGGACTGGCTGCTGACGCCGATCCCCGATGGCATGTCCTATGAGCACGGGGCCATGGCCTGCTGCGGGCTGGGACCGACGTTCGGCGCGCTGGACCGCCTGCGAGTCCGCGGCGGCGAGACCGTACTGATCACCGGGATGGGTCCGGTAGGCCTGGGCGGCGTGATCTGCGCCGGCCATCTGGGCGCCGAGGTCATTGCCGTGGAATCCCATCCCTACCGAACTTTGAAGGCCAGGGAACTGGGCGCTGCCTACGTCATCGATCCCCGGGACGAACACGCGATGGAACGCATACGCGACCTGACCGGCGGCATCGGGGTGGACAAGGCCATCGATTGCTCGGGTTCGCCGGCCGCACACAGGTTCTGCATTGACGCACTGCGCAGGAGAGGGAGCCTCGCTTTCGTCGGCGAGAGCGGCTCGGAAACGCGGCTGGTCGTAAGTCCCGACATGATCCGCAAGGGCATCGATCTGAAGGGGTCCTGGCATTACAACATGAAGGGCGCCCACGACATCATGGGCGTCATCGCGCGGAATCCGGAAAAACTGGATCGATTCATCACTCACCTGTTTCCCCTGGACGATATCCAGCAGGCTTGGGAAACGCAGGTGACCGGCGAATGCGCGAAGGTCGTCATCCAGCCCTGGTCCTGAAGTGCTTGCCGGTACCATCCGGGGCGCGTACCGTCGAACGGGCGAGTCGAACATGAGCATGATCAAGAGCGCAATCATCGGGGTCAGCGGCGGGAGGGCCCGCGGGCTGGCCGAGGCCTATCGGCACGTCGAGCGCGGCCGGCTGGTGGCCGTATCGAGTCGCCGGCGGGACAAGCTCGAGGCGTTTGGGTCGGCATTCGACGTACCTGCGCGGTACACGGACTACCGCGAGATGTTCGCGCGGGAGAAACCCGACCTGGTCCATGTAAACACGCCGCCGTCTGTACGCCTGGAGATCTTCGAAGCGGCGGAGGCGGCGGGCGTCCCGGCCGTACTGGTCGAAAAACCCCTGGCCATCCAGGGCGAGGATTTCCTGGCGATCAGGGACTTCGCGCGGAAGGCCCGTGTCAAGATCGCCGTCAACCACCAGCTTCACTTCCATCCGCGCCGAAGCCGGCTGCAAAGGCTGGTGAAAGACGGCGCCATCGGGAATCTGCGCTTCATCGAGGCCAGTGCCGGGATGAACCCGGCCTACCAGGGTACGCACGCGCTGCAGGCCATAGGCGCTTTCAATCCCGATGCGGCGCCTGTCGACGTTTTCGGGCAGGTCTCCGGTGCGGAAGGGCTGGCTGAAACGCCCCGACACCACTACGCGCCGGACGAGTGCGCAGGGGTCATCAACTACGACAATGGCGTGAGCGCGTTATTGCGTTGCGGCGCCACTGCCCCGCGCGTCATCCCCGGCGGAGCGGCAAACGTCCACAAGCGGATCGCGGTGTACGGGGAGCGAGGTTTCGTGCACTGGACCATGCACGGCTGGGAATCCAGGATCGACCATAAACATGCGCGCGGGGAACACGACTACGCGGAGGAGGACGTTCTCGGCCAGGCGGCGATGACCGAAGCGATGATCGACTGGCTGGCGGACGACACCGCCGTTCATCCGCTGAACATCGACTCGGCGCTCAGCGATTTCGCCGTGATGCTGGGGATTTACGAAAGTGCGTTGGACCGGGCGGTCGTTGCCCTGCCCTTCACGCCGTCCCCCGACCTGGTGGGAAGACTCCGCCGCGCGCTGACTTAACCGGCCGCGCTGACCTGGCCGTGCCTGCTCAGGCCGGCCGCGCTGAACTGTCGCGTTGACCTAGCCGGCCGCGCTGGCCTGGCCGTGCCTGCTCAGGCCGGCCGTGCCGTCGTTCACCTGCATGTACATGAAGGGGGGGATTGTAAGAGCCACCACGTCGTCGCCGCCGGTAACTTCGCGGGCCTGGCCCAGGGCGTGCTCCAGGTCCGGCGCCCAGGACACCCCCAGCCTTTTGGCGGCGAAGTCGGTTTTTGGTCCGGCCAGGATTACCCGGGACAGGTATTTCAACGGATAGGTCGCCCAGTACCAGACGGTGAAGGGATGGAAGCCGTGGTGGGCGAAGCGGTTCCGGTAGCAGTCGACCAGGTGAGGGTCCCGGGCGAACTTTTCCTGGAACCCTGATTGCATCTCGAAGGGGTCCTGGGTTTCGGGCAGCACCTCGTTCCAGAACTTCTCGTAGGCGACGTGATACTCCGGGTGGAAGAATTCGAAGACCGGGTTCAGGATGATCACCACGCCCCCCGGCTTGACGAAGGGCTTGTTGTAGAACCAGTTGAAGACGTAGCCGAGGACGTCGCTAAGGACCAGGACGGGGTTGATCCGCGTTCCGACGGAGTAGGGACTGAGATCGGGCAGGCCGAAGACCAGTGTATCGTGCTGGTGGTCGGTCGTGACCAGCAGCTGGTCTTTCAGGGTCTGCAAGGTCGGTTCGTGGACGGCGTCGATGGATCCGGCGTTGATATCGACGGGCAGGTAGGCGCTCTGAATGCCCTTGAAGACCCGGAAGCGCAACGATTCGGGCAGCAGGCCCATGGAAGTCGGCGTCGTCGCCTTCAGGATTTTCTCGAAAAGGTTGCACCGCTCGGCCGGTTTGCTGAGATAGCGCATCATGGGCGGATAGGACGCGTTATTCATGGCGGCCTCGAGGACCATGATGCGGGTGTGCTTCAGGATGACGCGGCTGATGCGCTCGATCGATCCGTGCATGTCCGAACCTTCGGGCTGCATGACGTGAGGTTTTTCCGCGGTCATCTGGGGCGCGTGGTGCGGCGCGATGCTGTTGTAGGTGCCCAGGCCGACGGCCACGGACTTGTGCCCGCCGTTCAGGGGAATCTGTATGGAGTCCACGTAGATCACCAGGTCGCTCTCGATGACCTTTCTGCTGGTCTCCACCGGTTCGCCCTCCTCGGTCGTGCCCAGTACGACGATGTCGTCGGGATCTTCGGCGTCGAAGTTGACCAGTTGACGGGGGTGGAAGGCCTTCATGATCCGCTTGCCCAGCATGGCCGCCATTTCGTGGGTCTTCATCTTGCGGTGCAGCGCGACCGCGCACATGAGTTCGATGTTCTCCTGCTTCACCCCGTAGCTGTCGAGCAGGTCCAGCAGCGCCTCGATGGCGAGCTGGCGGATATCGGGCGGCGCGGTGGCCGGAAAGGGCTGGCAGTTGTCATCGAAGGCGATGAGGATCCGACTCTTCTCGTCGACCAGTTCTTCCAAAGGCGGCATGTCCAGGGGGGATTCGAAGGCCGCCCTGACCCGGCCCGGGATGTCTTTATTCGGGATTCCCGGCAGCGGCGGCGGCGGAAAGAACACCGATGCTTCTTCCGGCAGTTCGGCGTGAATGATGTTGTTGCCGGAATAGGTAAGGTATTTCATCGCGCACCTCGTGTAACGGGAAGGCACCGTGCAACGTAAAGGATTGGAGCGAGCGGACTTCGGTCTATCTGTCTATACATTAGGGATTTCAGACAGGTATCGTAATTATAGACGGGAAATACCGCCGTATCAATAGATTAATCGCCAGTTGGGCTGGAAGTCGGATGACAGCCGGTACCGTTGCCGGCGCGGACCTTGCACCTCAATAACCAGGGGAGTGGATCATGATCTCAGAAGACCGGAACCTGTCTCGCAGAGGGTTTCTGAAGACCGGGATGGCCATAACCGCAGCGGGAAGCCTGGCCAACCTGGCCACGGCACAAGGCGCACAGGATATGGATCGCGATGCATCGGCATCAGCAGACAGGACGGTGTTCAATGCGCTCCGAAACGTGCCTACCCCCCTGATCATGGACGCGCTGGTCCGGCTGGGCCACGACCGCACAAGCCTGGCCATGTCCCGTAGCGTACGCCCGATGTTCCCGGTCCGGGGTACGATCGTGGGCCCGGCCGTGACGACGAAGTACGAAGAGACAGGCACCCCGACCACGAGAGACGATATCCGTTCCTTCGTCTTTCGTCCCGTGGACGAAGCGGAACCCGGCTCGATCTGGGTGACCGCCAGCGGTACCAGCGAGATTCTCAGCATGTTCGGAGACGTGATCGTACTGGCCTGTCGTCAGAAGGGCCTGTCCGGCCTGGTCACCGACGGCGGCTGCCGGGATATCGAGGGCATGGAAGAAGTCGGCCTGCCGGTCTACGCGGCGGGGATCTGTCTCTACGGCCCCGGTTCGGTGATCCGTCCGGTAGCCGCCAACGTGCCGGTGGTCTGTGGAGGAATCGAAATCGCCCCGGGCGACGTGGTCGCCGCGGACGTGAACGGCGTGATGGCCTTTCCAAGCGCGGCGTTGCCGGACGTCATACGGCAGATCGGGGAACTGGAGGAGAAAGAAACCAGGTCGCGACGGGCCATCGAGGAAGGGCAGCCGCTGGAGACCGCTTACGAGTTCTAGGCATATACCCCAAAACTGAAAATGTCCAGTCAGAAGTCGGAAAGCTTCAGGAGGAGTCCGGGTCGGTTTCCGACGGGTGCCGACCTTCCAGCAGGTACCGGTACAGACCGAGGGTCAGTTGTTGCCTGTGCTGTTCCAGCCACTCGCGGGTAACCGGGGTCAGCACCATCGTCCGGCAGGGTTCGTCCGCGACCACGCGAATCGCTTTCCGGGCAGGGCTGTCACTCGGCCATATGCCGTCTCCCGGAACGCATTGAAACAGACGCACCCCCGAAGCGTCATAGCCTGAAGCCCTCCCCGCCAGCAGGAGTTGGAGGTTTTCCGCGGGCGCATCCGGTCCCACGAGCACTTCGCCGGTGGCATACTGTTGTGGAGTCAGCCACTGCTGCAACGATTCCACCAGGTTTTCAAAGACGATCAGGCGGTCCAGGTGGTGCTCGAGATCGTCAGCGGTATGCTCCAGCAACGAGAACCGCCGTTCCGCCGACGGATCGCCGGGGAGATTCCAACCCTCCAGGACGGCATCCTCGCAGCGTTCGATGGCGTGGTCCAGGTCCTGTTCGAAATCGAGATGTTCGAACACGGCGGGTGGTAGGTCCCGTTCGAGGCCTTCACGCAGACCCTCCGGCAATGCGCACAACACGACCCGCGTCCCCGCCCCATGGGCCGCGCTCAAAAACCTGCCCAGGACACTTACGGCCGAGAAGTCGTACCCGGAAACGGCGGCGAAGTCCACCAGGATGCAAACGGGCCTGGCATCGCCGCTCATGGTCTGTTTCAGCCGATCGGCCAGCGGGTAGACGCTGCCGAAGAACAGATAGCCCCGCAACCGGAACCCCCGGACCCGCTGACCTTCCCGGAGCAGAATAGTGCGGTCGGGAACGGGGCGAGCCTTGGTGCTTTTGCGGTCCTGCAGGGAAAACCGCGAAGCGATGGGTTCCACGCGACTGAGGCGTACTGCGAAAAACACGAGGGTTACGAGCATTCCGATGCCAATCCCCTCGAGCAATCCCCAGGTTGTGACTGCAATGAAAATCAGCAGGATGATACCGTATTCCAGCCTGGGGAGGCGCCTCCAGCATTTGACCAGCCCCTCGTCCAGCATGCCCAGGCCGGCGAAGACCAGGATGCCTCCCACGAGTGGTGCGGGCACGTATTCCAGCATGCCGTCACCCAGGAACAGCGCGAAGCCTATGACCAGCGCCGCGACCACGCCGGTCATCCTGGTCATGGCCCCGAACAGCTTGCTGCGCAGGGACGCGGGCACGATATAGGTCACGACCGTGCAGCCGCCCAGGCCCGCGGCCAGGCTTGCGAAGCCGGTCACCCTGAACTCCCTGTCCCAGTCCAGCTCCTCGTTCGTGGCCAACTCGAGTCCCGCGTAGTTCATGACGACGCTGATGAAGGCGACGACGATCAGCATGACCATATGATGGGCCTGGGAAGCCATCAGGCCCCAGTCCACCCCGAGCAGGTCGGCGGGCCACAGGGAAGGCCACAGGTTCCCCTCCGCCGTACTCGTCAGAAGGAGTCCGGCCGCCCTCGCCTCGTCACCGGAGATGCCAAGCGTTTCAAGCACCAGGTGATAGACAACGACGGCCGCCAGCACGCTGACGGGCAGGATAAGCGGATTGCCCCACTTTTTGATGGCGAAATACAGTGCGGCGCCATAGATCACGCCGGGAATCCACTTCCAGAGTACACCGGGTTCCAGGATCGTGAGCATCGTCCGCCAGTGCAGGTCCGCGCCCATCAGGGCCATGGCCGCAAGACAGACCGCGCCGCCGATACCCGCGACGAAACCGCCCGTCACGGGATAGGGAATGAAGCGTACCAGGTTGGCAAGCCGCAATCTGCCGATGGCGAGGCAGCAGAATCCGGTTACCACGGCGCAAATGATCAGGGCGCTTGCGGTAGTGACGTACAACACGTCGCCTTCCGCGTCCAGCGAGGAACCAATAACCGCCATGGCGATGACCAGCGCGGGTGAAAGGCCGGCGATCGCCCCGCGGAAGCCGCCCGCCAGGGCGATGATCAGGCAGGCCGCGAAGTTTCCGAACAACACCAGTCCCACCCCCTGGGAAGCATACGGAGCCAGCGGACCTGAGAAGATATAGCTGCCGTACGCGACCTGTGCGACGAGGAGGCCCAGGCCGGAGGTGAAGCCGGTGGTTATCGCAGCGATGCGCTGTCCTGAGGCGATGCGCTGTCCTGAGAACAAACCCGCGCGTGATGAGGTTGTATGTTCAGTTGCGCTGGAAGCCATACGTTTTCAGCCGGGAAAGTGGTTGTCTGCGGTTTTGGACCATTGAGCCGCGGGTTGGATTGCAGGACTTAATATCTACTTTTTGTGGGGCCGGCTGCAAACAGGTTTCGTTAAACGTGCGAAGAAAGTAATGGACGGAAACCACCGGCCCGGGCTATCATCATTACGGATCGCGAAACTCAATGCCTGTCGTATTGCTGATTGGGGATCCGGCTGATCGCTTTACCCGTCATCCGGACCTAACGCAAAGGAAGTCCATGCCCGGGAAAAGGTTGGCCTATCGGATATTCATTGTTGTATCTCTATTCGCTTTCCCGGCCGTGGAACCGGTCCATGCCCAGGGCGCGGAGTTCAGCTTCCACGGCGGACAGGCCCTGAACGAATATGAGCGAGGCGGGGGCGGCGGCGTGATTCTGAACCTGCCGTCCGGCATTCGGACCATTCACGTCGGGGCGAGGGCGACCTATCACCTTTCGACCATAGAAGGCGACGGCGAGAAATCCCTGCTGTTGTACGGGGTGGACGCGGGCGTTACGCTGGTATCATCTCCCATTCTCGTGCGCGCCATGATAGGCGTAGGACGGGCACAGGACTCGGAGGAGACGGTGAACCAGGAAGACGACGATACCAGGACGGTCATTACCCGGACGACAGATACCTATTATGCGCATCCGGGCGTTATGATCGGCATGTCGCTGGGCATCGTGTTCGTGGGCCTGGAAGGAAGGTATATCAGCCTGGACAAGGGCGTCAGCACAAGCGCGGTCTACGCCACGGTGGGCTTCAAGGTGGGCCGCTGAATTACCGGACGGCCTCGTTAACGACTTACTTCATTGATTTAAGTTACTCAATCAGTTTTGAACTCCTGCACCTCGCGACCGGAAACCGGGTTCATCCATGCAGATTCATGAAGCATGCCGAAACGAAATCGACACGTTGCACCGGTGCTTCGAAGACTGGTTCAACGGCCGGGTCCCCAGGACCGCGGAGGCTTTCAACCGAATAGATACCGCCCTCGGCGAGGCCTTCGTAATCGTCATGCCGCAGGGCAACAAAGTGGAACGCGGGCCGTTGCTGAAAGGCCTCTATGACGCCCACGCCGGCCGGCAGGGCATCCGAATCTGGATCGAGCACGTACGGGTGCTGGAGGAAGACCGGGCGCTCGTTGTCGCGGAATACGAGGAATGGCAGACGGAGGGCGGGGAGACGACTTCGAGGCACAGCACCGCGGTCTTCCGCCGCAATGAGGAGAAGCCGAACGGCCTGGAGTGGCTGCGCGTGCACGAAACCTGGTTCGACCGGCCGTCTTCCTGATCGCGGTCTAAGATTCGGCCCCGCAGGCTCCACGACGACCCCGCATAGTCCCCGCAGGCTCCGCGCGGAATCGTTTCGAATGCGTTTCGGCTCCGCGGCGGCGTCGCGAATTCGTCGCGAATTGGGCTCAGAATCGCGTGGATTCGAACGACCCGTAAGGCGGCTCTACGTTAAACGTGTGCGCGATTTCCTCCAGCTTCGCGCGATGGTCGTCGCTCAGCGGGACGCCCTTCTCCTCGTTTTCCCTTTCCCACCGCCACTCCATGCCGCCGGGCAGTTCCGCGTGTGGCATGCCCGGGAACGGTCTCATCTTTCTCGCCTTCGATACGAACTCGTCCAGGGTCTGCTCGAACTCGTCCAGGTCCATGAAGTGATCGACCTTCATGGCCAGCAGGAAGGCGCCCTGGTTGGATTCCCATTTCGCCTGCGGCGCTTGAAATTCCGGTCTCCAGATGCCGGCCAGAATGCCGCCGAGTGCCTGCAGGGCGACCGCGAGACCCAGGCTCTTGGCGAACAGCGCATAGAACTCCTGGAACAGTTCGTCTTTGTATCCCATGAAAACCGCGGCCATGTCGAGCACCAGGGGTGGCTGGCTGCGCGTCGGGAAGGCCAGGCTCATGGGCGAACCGCCGCTTGCGGACATAATCACATTATCTGGATCGAGGGCGACGCGGTGGGTGGACAGCGCCCATCCCACGCACCCGTGTTCGAGGGCCATGCGGGAGTAATTTCCGGCCGCGCCGAAATGATAGTGATTCCGGGTAGTGGCCGCTCCCAGGCCATGGGCCAGCGCCTTCTCGATGGCGGTCTCCATGCCCCGGTGGGACGGTCCGTACCCCATGCCGCCGTCCCCGTCCAGGACCACGACGGTCTCCGATTCGCGGACCACGGTTACGTCGGGGCGTGGATTCACCTCGCCGTCGCGTAGCTTCGGCAGGTACCCCAGCGCCTGCTGCGTGCCGTGACTGTACACGCAGCGCTTGTCGGCCGTGGCGAGTATTCTGCCCATCAGTTCCGCTTCATCGACGCCCATGCCGGCCGAAACGAAAAGCGCCCGGATAAACGCCGAATGGGTTTCGTACGGTACCCTTATGCCATGGTCGGGCGGGGTATTGCGCATGGGAATGGTGGACATCCTTCGTACCGCCTTTCTGTTGAACGCCGCTGTCGTACCTGTCGTGCTACTCCGTCACCACCGCTGCCGCGTGGGCCGGAGCGCGGAAGATCGCGTTGAGCAGCAGGATATTCAGGCCGTCCATGTAGGCCCTGAAGTTCGGGTCCGCCGTGAACCCGATGGCCAGGCCGCGGCCGTGCCGCTCTTCCATGAGCAGGGGCTTGAAGGCCAGCTGTTTCGTGCTGCCTTCCCAGGCGAACCCGCTGGCGAGGACATCGTCGGGACCCAGAAAGACCGCCACGTTATTGCCCGCGTCGAGCTTGAGCGGCGTAAAGATCGAGCTGCCGCTCACCAGGGCGTTCACGGTGCGGTCCCTTCCCGCCGCCAGCCAGTGGTCCGGGTCGAGCCCGGCCTTGAGGAGCACGCCCTGCGAGGACGGCGGTGCGGGATCATCGGGATTCAAAGACTGAAGGTATTCGTCTTCCGTCTCGAAAATGCGTCCGGAGCCGTTTCCGTCACCGGAATCGCCACCGTCGCCGTTGCCGGCGTCTTCGGCCTCGTCCTCTCTGGTCGTCGAAAGCAGGCCGGTAGATTCTGCCGCCAGGTAGGCCGTGGCGCCGGCGCCCAGTCCGACCACCGTGCCGCCGCCGCGCACCCACTCCCTGATACGGCGGGTTCCTCTGTCGCCGAGTACGGCGCCGTAGGTGCCGCCGAATCCCGGATCCGGCAGCAGCAGCACGTCGAAGTCTCTCAGGTCGGCCGTGGCGAGCTGGCGCGTCCTGATGGGCGTTACCGGGTAACCGATCTGGCGTTCGACGACGAAACGGGTGGCGCCCGCGTTGTAGGCGCGGGTGGGGCGGTCCCAGGCCAGGGCGATTCGCGGCTTGCGCATGTAGACCACGTTGTTGCTGCCGAAGTTGGGTCCTTCATCGACCCAGCCGGTGTCCGTCGCGATGACCTCCGCGCCCGAGGACGCGGCGATGGCCTCCAGGGTTTCGTGCAGGTGTTCCGGGTTCTCCTTGACTTTGAAAATCAACGTGCCGGATGGATAGCGCCGGTCTCCCTGTACGAAGGCCAGGTCGGAGCTGAAAACACGGAGTCCTGCCCTGTGCGACGCGGCCAGCAGACGTCCGGCGGCCTGGGTGCCCCAGGGCACCAGGTAGGCGACTTCCGCCGGGCCGCCCTGGATTGAACCCGGTGGGACCATGACCGGATCGACCAGGGCGAGATCTCCCTCCACCATCCGGTCCACGGCCACGGCCTCCACGTTGTACATCAGCGGGAACGACCATGCGGTTACGTCGTAGATCTGGTCGCCCATGCCCTTGCTCCGCCGCCGCTCCTGTTCCTCGATGAAGTCGTCATCCATGGGAACGTGCTTGTCCAGGAGTGTGCGCGCCAGGCGCTTGGCCGGCTGGGCGAGGGAAATGACGTAGCTGCCCGCGGGATAGGTCTCGCCTCCGGACCGGAAGTCCGCTCCTGCCTGCTGCACCTCCACGCCGTGATAGGCCATGAGCCAGGCGAGCTTGTCCACGCCCGAGGTGTTGCCGTCCGGCCTGCGTGGAAGGATGAAGGCCCTGACATCCTCGCTGCGGCCTTCTTCGATCGCGGACAGCCGGTAGGCGTAGAAATCCGCCAGGAGCTTTTCCCGGTGGATCGCAGCCGTTTCGCTGGTGGCGATGGAGGCGACGAAGTGGTGACGGACCGTGTCCCTGAAGTGCATGACCGACGCGTCGCTTCTCTTGACGACAAGCCCCCGGGCCGACGCCTGTTCGTAGGTCATGGCCACACTGCCGTAGTAGGACGGCCAGCTGGCGCCGTAACCCGGATAGAAGGCGTCGAAGATCTCCCGAGTGAAGTATGAAAAACCATAGTGATCGAACCACTTCGCGTTGTTCCTGCCGAAGAGCTGGAGACTCTCCCGCTGATCCCCGGCCAGGTGCGGGTTATAGGGTATCGCCTCGGGCGCGAAGTAATAGGTCGAGTTGGAACCCATCTCGTGCAGATCGACGAATACGGGCGGGTAGTAGTCCTGCAGGACCTTCACCCGGCCCAGGGTCTCGGGGTGGTTAAGCGAAATCCAGTCGCGGTTCAGGTCGAAGTAGTAGTGGTTGGTCCGGCCCCCGGGCCACGGTTCGTTGTGCTCGGCCGCAAGCGGACTGGCATTCGGTTCCAGGCCTTCGGCGATCTCGTAATTATGGACGAACCGGTCCCGTCCGTCCGGATTCTGAACGGGGTCGATCATCACGATCGTCTCTTCGAGGATCCGGTCAACCACCGGGTCGTTGCGGGCCGCCAGCAGGTGGTAGGCCGTGAGCAGCGCCGCATCCCCCGGGGATATCTCGTTGCCGTGGACGGCATAGCTCAGGTTGACGATTACCGGCAGCGAAGCGATCAGGCTGTCGGCGCTCGCACGAGGGGTTATTCTCGGGTCGGCCAGCCGTTTCATGCCCGCGCTGACTTCCGCAAGCGCGCCGATACGTTCCGGAGACCCCACGAAAGCGTACACCAGCTTACGCCCTTCCCAGGACCGGGCGTACTCGAGTATGCGCACCTGGCCGGGCAGGGCCGACTCGAGCGCTTCCAGGTACTTCATCAGTCCCGCGTGGGGCGTGATCCGGTCCCCGATCCGGAAACCCAGGACCTCCTCCGCGGTGGGCACCGAGGGATCGTACTCGGTACCGGGCCAGTATTCGAAATCCTGCGCTTCTGTGGTCCGGGGGATCATCCCGGCGAGAAGAACCAGGCAACAAAGCGGCAGGACGGTGAGCCTTATCATCGATGTACCTCCTCGCACTCAGTCAGGGCGGTGCTTTTCAGGAAACGTCTTTCGAGTATATAAGCGGGTTCTGTGCGTTGTCATCCAGCGGGTCGCCGAATTCGATCGTATCGAGGATACGGTTCGGAAGCACGTTTGGGATGCCGTTGAACGTGCTGTGGTCGGGCATGTAGGCGCAGGTGAACGCGCGGCGCGGCCTTGGCGTCATGTTCGCGTTGGCGGCGTGCACGATCAGGCCGTTGTGGAAGGAACATCCCCCCGCCGGCATGACGACGGGCACGGGGTCCATCCGGCCGAGATCGGGATACGCCTCGAACATGGCCCCCACCTGTTTCCCCGCCGCCGGGAAATCGTCGCGCCTCTTTTTGTGTGAACCGGGCATGAAGAACATGCAGCCGTTCTGGGTCGTCACTTCGTCCAGGGCGACCCAGATGGTGATGGCGTGTTCCGACGCGAAGGACCACTTGGTATTGTCCTGGTGCCAGGTGGTGGGATTGGCCCAGGGCAGCTTGATCAGGGCCTGGTCGTGCCAGATCCGGATCCCGTCGACCCCCTCCAGGTCCGCCGCCATCTTCCCCAGCCGCCCGTCCAGCATCAGCGCGCGGACGCCTTCGTGATCCATCCACAGGTTGATCCGCTGCCGGAATACGGCTTCGTCATCCGCCGTTACCTTCCCGGGCAGGTGGTAGGACCCTTCGGGCATCCTGTTCCGGTCTCTTAGCGAAACCGCTTCATCCACCGCGGACCGCCAGGTCACCAGTTCTGATTCGTTCAGAAAGTCTTCTATGATGAGAAAGCCGTTCTCACGGTAGGAGGCAATCTGTTCGCTCGACAACCGGTGGTTCATTGCACGCGCTCCGTCATGCGGACCAGACTCGGGGGAACAGGTCGCAGGCCATGGGGTCTCCGGGGGCGAGCCCCCCGGTCTCCGTGGGGGAGATCTCCCAGGGTCGGGCCGCGAACCGGGCGTCGTCTCCGAGCCAGCGGGTGGCCAGGACCCGGCGCGCATCGGTGAGAGACTGGTTGCCCGCCGCGCCGTGCAGCGTGCACATGTGAAAGGCGATGACGTCGCCGGGTTCCATGTCCCATGCCAGGATCTCGTAGTCTTCAGGGTTTTCGTCGATAGGCGGCACGTCCTCGAAGGGCCGGTCTCCGAGCATGGATTGCGCCGATGCGTCCTCGATGGCGTAATTGCGCTCGGTGGCGAACTTGCGGGGTACAAACCACCTTCCCCAGTCGTGGGAACCCCGGACGAACCGGACGCTGGACGCTTTGGGAACCGGGTCCAGCGGCATCCACAGGGATACGTTCTGGCGGCCGTTTACCGGGTAATAGGGCTGGTCGTGGTGCCAGGGCGTCCTTTTGAGCGTGCCGGGCCATTTGACCAGCAGGTGCTCGTGATAGAAAACGGAACTCCGCGATTCCATGAGCCGCGCCGTCATGGCGCCCGCGGGCGACGCATACACGAAGTCGCGGTACTCGGGAATCCGCTGCCAGTTGCAGTAGTCGTCGAAAAACCCGCCCCGGTCCGCCTCGCCGGCCTTCAGGGTGCCCGCGTAATCGCTGGGCTCGGCCAGGTTGCGTGACACGCCGGCTTCCACGACGGACACCCATTGCGGACTGAAGGCCTGTCGTATGCATACCGCGCCGTCTTCCCGGTATTGGCGTACGACGTCTTCGGTTACGACCCCATCCCCGTTCAAGTCCCGCGCTCTCCTTCCAATCGACCGTCTTCCGGGCCGTCGTCTTCGATGCCTTCGCTTTTAATGGCGGGCGATGTACATCTTTGTGTGCATGACGCCGATCCAGGAGAACATCGCGTATCCGAACTTGTTGACTTCGAGACCCTTGAGGTACGGTTTTCGCAGTTCTACCGTCATGTTGTGGTACAGAAACGCGCCGCCCACGTCTTCCACCAGGATCCGTTCCGCTTCTCGGTACATGCCCATGCGTTTGTCGTGATCCATTTCGGCCGCCGCCGCGTCGATCAGCCGGTCGAAGTCGTCGTTGCGCCAGTCCTGTCGCCCGAAACCCCTCGGCTGCGACCTCCACACCATGCCGAGCAGGTTGTTCGGATCGGGATAGTCCACATTGAACCCACCCAGGCCCATGGGAATGTTCCACTCGTACATGTTGTCCCGGTATACCTTGTCTTCCGATCCCCGCATGCGGAGCCGCAGGCCCAGGGTATTGGCCAGCATCGCCTGCACGGCCTGTGCGGTGTAGCTGATCTGGGGATTGGCCTTGCCGATCCAGAAATCGATCGCTGGAAACCCCTTGCCGTCCGGATAACCCGCTTCCGCCAGAAGGGCCCTGGCGCGGTCCGGATCATAGGCCTGGACGGACTGTATGGACGCGTCCGCACTGCCGGGAAACCTGGGTGGCAGCATCGAGTATGCCGGCACTCCGGTATTGCGCAGCACGACACTGCACAACACCTCGCGGTCGATGGCGTGGCTGATGGCGCGCCGCACGCGGACATCGTCGAAGGGCGGTTCGCCGGTCTTGAAGAAGAGGTACCAGGTTTCCGGAAAGGCGTAGTACGCGAGTTCGTTCTTCAACGTCGGATGGTTTTCGATAAAGGGCAGGTCGGTCAGCATGACCCTGAGATAGTCGATCTCGTCGTTCTCATACGGCGGGGTGCCCGGGTGTCCCGTGGTGAAGACCTGGACGATTTTCTCGAGGTACCCCATGTGAGGACCGGTATAGAAGGGGTTGAGGGTCAGCGTGGCCTGCCTGCCCTTCTGCCATTCGGAGAGGGTGTAGCTCGCGCTGGATACCAGGTTCCCCGCCTCGCTCCATTGGACCCCGTGTTTTTCGACCTGCCACCGGGGTACTGGTCCCGACCCGGTGAACGCGACGATGAAGGGCAGGTAGGGACAGGGCTTCTCCGTTTCGATCTCCAGCGTCAAATCGTCCAGGGCCCGTACGCCCACGGTCGACGGGTCCGTCACGCTGCCCTGGTTGAAGGGGCGAGCGCCCTTGATTTCGTAGTAGAAGAAGGCGTACGGGCTTGCCACGGCCGGATCGAGGAACCGCTTGTAGGTGTATTCGAAGTCGTGTGCCGTGACCCTGCGGCCATCGCTCCACATCCCGTCTGGGCGGAGTTTGAACGTCCAGCGCAGCCCGTCGGCCGACTGTTCCCACGAGGAAGCCGCGGCCCCGACAAGCTCCAGGTTCTTGTCGAGCATGACCAGGCGTTCGAACAGGACCAGCGCTCCCTGGCCTTCGTACAGGTTGATACTGACATCGAAGGTCAGCGGTTCGACCAGCGTGTATCGGAACACCTGCCGGTCCAGGGTCGCCGCGTCCGGCGGCATCTCCTTGCCGATGGAGTTGACCGCGGGGACGGCGCCGGTCAGCATGGCGGCCGGCAGGAAGCAGCAGATCACCCCGGCAAGGCAGGCTGCGGCGACGATGGTACGTCTCCGTGCGGAAAGGGCCTTGACGGCGGCGGTACGTCTCCGTGCGGAAAGGGCCTTGACGGCGGCGGCATGACCTCGTGCGGAAAGGGGCGGGACGCGCGCGCCTACGGGTTGGACCGATCGTGTCTCCTTCTTCATAACCATTCCTGTGGCAGTCGTGTGCATGAAGGTATCGATGCGGAACGCTGGATCCCGGCAGGCTAAAGACTATACAATAGCGGCAATGGCGTGTCAACAGCGGGCTAAGGTGCCCGGTGACTGCGGACCAGCGAGTATCATGTCCGACCCGATGGAAGGTTCACGGATTTTCCAGCCGGACATACTTCGAAAGGGTCCGGGTGACGGAAATCGCCAGGACGAGTTTGACCAGTCCTAAGGGGAGGAAAGGGATCAGTCCGACAGCCAGCGTGACGGGCCAGGTGGTCTCCACGCCCGCGTAGAAATTGAAGTAGGCGTATAGATACAAAAGGCCGCAACCGAAGATGGCGACATGCCCGAGCAGCATACCGGCGGTTAGATGGAAGACGCTGCGCCGGGTGAATCGGTCCAGGTAACTACCGGTCAGAAACGCACAGAAAACGAACCCCACAAGGTAACCAAAGGTGGGTGAAAGCACGACCGCCGGGCCGGTCATGCCACCGGCGAATACAGGGATGCCGGCGAGTCCGAGGCAGACGTAGACCGCCTGGCTGCCGGCACCCCAGCGGCCGCCGAGTACGGCGCCGGAAAGCAGGACGAAGAAGGTCTGCATCGTGATCGGCACGGGGCCGATCGGTATGTTGATATAAGCGCTCACCGCCGTCAGTGCTGCCATCAGGGAGGCCGTGGCCAACCGCACGTTCCTGGACAAAAGGACCCTTTCTGTCGTTCCGGCGTAACCGGATTACTTCCGCATGCCCGAATGGGCTGCTTTGCCTTGCCACCTCATGCAGGTTCATATACATTGGCGGGCGGTTGTGTCAATGACGTTTTCTCAAGCATAAGGAGTGTTTCAATGAGAGTGGGGATTCGCAGTACGGGCCGTTTGAACGCCATGCCCTTCGAAGAGGTATGCGCGTGGATGGCCGAGAAGGGCTTCGATGCGATCGACGTGTCCCGGATCGACGGCGACATGGTCCGGAACGCCGAAGCACACGGCGTGGCCATCGGCCAGGTGGACCTCGTCGCGGGCACGGAATTGCTGAGCGATGACGCCGGTCAACGGGCGCAGGCACTGGGCGCGTCCAGGGATTCCATCCAGCGCGCGGTCGACCACGGCGTGACCAACCTGTTCTACGTCGCACCGGCCCCCGAGGATCCCGCCCAGGGCCGCGAGGCGACCTTCCTGCAGTGGAAGCGCACGATGCCCGACATCGTGGATTTCGCCGAGTCCCACGGAGCGACCATCGCCCTCGAAGGCTGGCCCGGGGGATCGACTCACCATGAGCGGATCGGCGCCACGCCCGAGATGCTGCGGGCCATGTTCGAGGCCTGCCCGTCGCGCGCCTTCGGCATCAACTACGACCCGTCGCACCTGATCCGCCTGGGCGTCGATCCGTTGCGTTTCCTGAAAGAATTCGGCCATCGGGCCCACCACGTGCACGCCAAGGACACTGTCTTCGACGAGGAAGCCCTTTATCTGTACGGCAGAATCAAGCCTTCCTTCGGTTCCCCGATCGCCTTCGGTGAAGGCTGCTGGCGTTACTGCATCCCCGGTGAGGGTCTGGCCGACTGGGCGCTCATCGTGAAACGGCTCGAGGACTTCGGCTACGACGGCATACTGAGCATCGAGCACGAGGACGGGCGGTATTATGGCTCGTGGGAGCTGGAAGAAGAAGGCTTCGTCCGGGCGCGAGCGCACCTGAAACGGTATATGCTGTAGCACGGTATTCGTTATAGCGCCCTTCAGCCGGACACCTCGCCCAGCACCTTCTCGACGTGGCCGTCCACCTTTACGTTGCGATAGATCCTGGATATCCGGCCTTCCCCGTCGATGACGAAGGTCGATCGCTCGATCCCCATGTACTTCCGGCCGTAGTTCGTCTTCTCCTTGTACACGCCGTACGCCGTGGATACGGAGGTGTCCGGGTCGCTCAGCAACGGGAAGGGCAGGTCGAACTTCGCACTGAATTTTTCGTGGGAAGGGATGTCGTCGCAACTGACGCCGAAGACCTGGACGTCCTGGTTCTGAAACGTCTGGTAATGGTCCCTGAAGGCGCAGGACTCCCGGGTGCAACCGGGCGTGTCGTCCTTGGGATACCAGTACAGCACGACCGTCTTGCCTCTGAGGTCCTTGAGCGAAACGCTTCCGCCCTTGTCCGCCTCCATCGTGAAATCGGGTGCTGGATCGCCTGCCTTAAGCATGGAGCTTTCCTTTCTGTTAGGGTTTCACGTACGCCCCGCGGTATATGGCCCGGCCCTCCGCGGTATACTTCGTCTCGAAATTGGTCAGGTCGCGGCCCAGTTCCCTTACCCGTTCAGGGATCTCCTCCAGCGCGTCCAATCGGTCCGACGCTTCGAGCAGGGCATGGATCTCTTCGTAGTATTCTACGTAGTCCGTGGCGAAGTCGAGGGTACCCTCCGACGCCAGCGTGCGTTCGATCTCTTCCAGGAACCGGGTGTTGAACAAACGGCGTTTCCGGTGCCGTTTCTTCGGCCAGGGGTCGGGAAAGTAGATATGGTAGGCCGAGACCGCCCCGTCGGGTATGAATCTTTCCACGAAATACACGGCGTCGTCGCGCAGCAGGCGGACATTGTCCAGTTCCCGCCGGACCACCCTTTCCTTCATGATGCGGAAATACCGCAACGCCCTTTCGATGCCGATGTAGTTGATCCCCGGAAAGGCCATGGCCGAATTGATCAGGAAACGGCCCTTGCCGCAGCCGATCTCGACTTCCACGGGGCTTTCGTTACCGAACAACCGGTCCCATCGGACCTGATCCTCGTTTTCCCGGATGCGGAATTCCACCTCCCGTGAGACGGCCGAGGATTGACGTGGTTCGGAGGAAAAGGTCATTTGTACCATTGAAAAGGCGATGGGGCACGGGGTGTACGAACGGACGCTTCACCGGGCAAATTAGAACACCGAAAGTGCCCTGTCAAGCCATACGCCGCACCCAGAATTGGTTTGATTTTGCACGGGCCACTGGTTATCATTACCAGCGATCGCAACCAGATTCTACGCGTTTTAGACCTCCTGCGTCTGCGAGGGCGAACCATGCTCGATTACCACATGCACGTGGAGAATTACTATCCCTTTGGCAGGACGCCGGACAGCCGCCCGGACGGCACGGATCCCATGGACACCATGCGCCGTTTCGCGGCCTCGGCGGCCGAACACGGCGTGCGGGAAATCGCCATTACGGAGCATGTGTACCATTTCGTGCAGGCCAGGGACATCGTGGACAGGCCCTGGTCCGACGAGAAGTGTTTCTACGACATGGACGAATACGTGGACCTGCTCCAGTCCGCGCGCCGGGAGGGGCTGCCCATAAAGACCGGTATCGAGATGGATTACATCGAAGGCAGGGAACCGGTCATCGAGCGGATCGTCGACGGGTATCCATGGGACTTCGTACTGGGATCGGTGCACTGGATCGGGGACTGGGGATTCGACCTGGCATCCATGGCGGACGAGTGGGACCGGCGGTCGGTGGACCAGGCCTACCGGGATTACTTCCGCCTGCTGGGACAGGCCGTGCAGACCGGGTGTTTCGATTCCATGTCCCACCCGGATCTGATCAAGGTGATGGGGCATATGCCCGAAGGCGACATATCGGACCTGTACGAGACCTTTGCAGAACAGGTGAGCGGGCAGGAGGGGCTCTGCGTGGAGATCAGTTCGGCCGGCTTTCGCAAACCCGTGGGGAGGATCTACCCGGAGCGCCCCCTGCTGGAGGCGTGCGCCCGTCGCGGGATCTCCATCACGACGGCTTCCGACGCCCACGTGGTGGAAGACATCGGCCGGGATTTCGACCGGGTCAGGACGCTTGCGGAATCCTGCGGTTACGGGGAAGCCATGTCCTTCGACGGACGGCGCGCGACGCCGGTACCCATAGCATAAGCTTCAACAACGGGAAGGGAAAAAACCTATGGCCACGGCCGTCGTCGAGCCACGCATCCGGGGCTTTATCTGTACCACGGCGCATCCCGCCGGTTGCGCCTCGAACGTCAACGCCCAGATACAGGTCGCCCGGTCTGCCCGACCCGGCCAGGCTGGCCAGGTGGACCAATCCAGCCAGACCGGCCAGTCCGGCCAGGTGGACCAATCCGGCCGGGCAACCCGGAAAAACGGCGCCGGACCGCTCCGCGTACTGGTGATCGGCGCGTCGACGGGATACGGCCTGGCGGCGCGGATCGCGGCGGGCGCGATGTACGGCGCCGCCACGGTGGGCGTTTTTTTCGAACGCGAAAGCAGCGGTACCCGATGCGGTACGCCGGGATACTATAACACCGCGGCCTATCAAAGGTACGCGACTGAGAACGGACTGGTCTCGGCCAATGTAAATGGCGATGCCTACTCCCATGAGATCAAGCGCAAGACCGTGGAACTCGTCGCGTCCCGGCTGGGCCAGGTGGACCTGGTCGTCTACAGCCTGGCCTCCCCGAGACGCACCGATCCGGACACGGGCGAGACCTACCAGGCCGTGCTCAGTCCCATCGGGGAGACCTACGTGGGAAAGACCATCGATCTGAACCGCGAGGTCATCAGCGAGGTCACCGTGGAACCGGCATCGGACGAAGGCATCCGCGGGACGGTGGGCGTAATGGGCGGCGACGACCTGCACCGGTGGAGCGAGGCCCTGCTGGACGCCGGGTTGCTGGCCGACGGTGCCCGGTTCATTCCGTTCTCGTACATCGGGCCCGCCCTGACCTGGCCCATTTACCGGAGCGGCACCATCGGCCGTGCGAAGGAACACCTGGAACAGACGACGAAAGCAATCGACGGCGGGCTCCGGTCATCTGTAGGGGGAAAGGCCATGGTTTCGGTAAACAAGGCCGTGATCACCCAGGCTTCGGCCGCGATCCCGGTCGTCCCCCTCTACATCAGCCTGCTATACCGTATCATGAGGGAACGGGGCCTGCACGAGGATCCGATCCACCAGATGGTGCGGATGTTCAACGACCATATTGGCCCGGGCAGGACGCCGACGCTCGACGAGGAGAACCGGATCCGCCTCGACGACCTGGAACTGGGCGATTCGGTCCAGCGGGAAATCGATTCAGTGTGGCCGACGATTACGACGGACAACTTCCGTGCCCTGACTGACTACGGTGCCTACAAGCGGGGTTTCCGCCAGCTGTTCGGGTTCGAAGTGGACGGCGTGGCGTACGACGAACCGGTCGAACTGGAAGCGGAGATTTAGCGGTCAGCCTGGCCGGCCAGGCCGGGTCAGCGCCGGAAGCAGTGCCGGGTTTCCGGGGGCGGATCTACATGCGCCAGATAGGTTCCTGCCCGATGGACTGGTCGCCTTCGCTGGCGACCGATCTGTACGAACTCACGATGGCGGCCGGCTATTTCGTGAACGGACGCCGGGAAAGAGCCACCTTCGAGTTGTTCGTCAGGGACCTGCCGGCAGAGCGGTCCTGGCTCGTCGCGGCCGGGCTGCGGCAGGCTGTCGACTACCTGTCCGCGCTCAGGTTCTCAGCGGACGACGTCGCTCATCTGAAGACGTTGCCGCCGTTTCAACGGATTCCGGATGGCTTTTTCGATTTCTTGTCTTCTTTCCGGTTTACGGGAGATCTCTGGGCCGTACCCGAAGGGACCGTGGTTTTCGCCGGTGAACCCCTGATTCGGATTACGGCGCCTTTAATCGAAGCCCAGATCGTCGAGACTTTCCTGCTGGCGACGGTAAACCACCAGACCCTGGTCGCCACGAAGGCGGCGCGCATCGTCGAAGCGGCCGCGGGCAGGGGTGTGGTGGAATTCGGAAGCCGCCGGGCCCACGGACCCGAGGCGGGACTCCTGGCGGCCCGGGCCGCGGTCATCGGGGGTTGCATAGGGACGTCCAACGTGGAGGCGGGACGGCAGTTCGACATCACCGTCTACGGGACCGCCGCCCACTCCTGGATCATGACCTTCGAAAGCGAGTTGGAGGCCTTCCGCGCCTATCATCGCGTTTTCCCCGAGAGCACCACGCTGTTGCTGGACACTTACGACCCGGTCGAGGCCGCCAGGCTGGCGACCAGGATTGGCCCGTCCCTGAAGGGGGTGCGGCTCGACAGCGGCGACCTGGCCGGGCAGGCGAGGCGGGTTCGCGACGTCCTGAACGAGGCGGGAATGACGGATACTAGGATCATGCTCAGCGGGGATTTGAACGAGTTTCGTATCGCTTCGCTGGTCGAATCCGGGGTTCCCGCGGATCTCTTCGGTGTGGGCAACGAACTGGTCAACTCGCCGGACGCGCCGACCCTGAGCGGCGTTTACAAGCTGTGCGCGCTGGAATCGCCTTCCGGTACGCGGCCGGTTTTCAAACTGAGCGAGGGGAAGCAGACCCGGCCCTATGCCAAGCAGGTCTGGCGGCGGCGCGACGGGCGCGGGGAATTCGCGGAGGACCGGGTGACCCGGGAAGGCGAACCGTCCGGATCACCGGAGTGGGAACCCCTGCTGGGCCGTGTCCTTCGCAACGGCCGCCTTGACGGTCTGTTGCCGGACCTTTCCGAGGCCGGCCGCAGGAGGGCGTCGCAACTGGACAGCCTTCCCGCGCGCTTCAAACGAAGGGTAGACGCGGCGCCCTATCCCGTACGGTTCAGCACCCAATTATCCGCAAACCGATAAGGAGGACCCGTGCGTTACAAACGAGTATTGGTCAAGCTCAGCGGCGGAGCGCTTTCGGGTCAAAATCCCTGGGGATTCGATCCTGCCGCCATCGAATACATCGCCAGCGAGGTCATGAAGCTGCATGCCGCGGGCGTCGAGGTGGGGATCGTAGCGGGCGGAGGCAACATTTTCAAGGGCGAACTGGGCCAGGACTGGGGTATCGAACGGGCGGAGGCCGACAACATCGGCATGATCGCGACCGTTATCAACAGCATGATGCTCCGGGGCGCACTGACTTCACGCGGGGCGGGCGACGTCCGGGTCATGACGGCCATTCCCATCAATACCGTGGCCGAACCCTACATCCGGCTCCGGGCCGTCCGGCACCTGGAGCGCGGCTGCATCGTCCTGCTCGCCGCCGGCACCGGGAACCCGTACGTGACCACGGACTATCCTTCGGTGTTGCGCGCCCTGGAACTTCGGACCGAAGTCCTGCTTTCGGCCAAGAACGGCACCGACGGGATCTACACGAGCGATCCCCGGGAGAACCCGGACGCCCGCAGGTACAAGGTCATCAGTTACGATTCGGTCATACAGCGCGATCTCAAGGTAATGGACCAGACGGCCGTGCTGCTGGCCCGCGACAACCGGCTGCCGATTCACGTTTTCGACTTCAACTCGCCCGGTGCAATGGAACGGATCTGCCGGGGAGAGGACCTCGGCAGCCTCATCACAAGGGGGACGGACCAGTTCGCCTGACCCGGGCGTTCCATCATGACGCCGTTTCATCATGACGCCGTTTCATCGGCATGACGCCGTTTTCATCGGCATAACGCCGGTCCGTTAATATGACGCCAATCCGTTGCCTCAGTCTTATATTGTTGGCTTGCACCGTCCTGTGGTGCGACCGTCCAGCCGCACAGGAACCGCCCTTCGCGCTGGAGAACTTCTACAAAGGCGTATCCTGGGTGGGCGGCCGCTGGGAGATGCCGGACGACGCCCTGCCCGCGGCGCGCGAAATGGGCATTGAATGGCTGGCGCTGACGCCTTTCGGATGGATGGAGAACCACACTACGCCGTCGGTGCGCATGAATCGTCGCGGACGATTCTGGGGAGAGACCGACCAGGGACTGCGGACAACGGCCAGGAAGGCCCGGGAACAGGGATTCCGGTTGATGCTCAAGCCCCACCTCTGGCTGACCAGGCCCGTGGACGACGGCTGGGTCGGCGTGATCGATTTCACGTCGGAGGCGGAGTGGAAGCAGTGGGAGGCGGATTACCGGACGTTCATCCTGCACTATGCCGAACTGGCGCAGGAGGAGCACATGGACATCCTCTGCATTGCCACGGAACTTTCCAATCCGGTGCGGTCCCGTCCAGGATTCTGGAAGTCGCTCATAGCGGAGATCAGGACGGTCTACAACGGGAGGCTTACCTACGCGGCGAACTGGCACGCGGATTACGATGTGGTCGAGTTCTGGTCCCACCTCGATTACATCGGCGTCAACGCCTACTTCCCCCTGACCCGCCGGCACGGTCCGAGCGTCACCGAAATCATGGCCGGGTGGGAACCCCATATCGAAAACATCGGCCGGCTGGCCGAGACGCACGGCAAACCCGTGCTTTTCACGGAAGTCGGTTACAAGAACTCTCCCGGGTCGACCATCCGGCCCTGGGAATGGCCGCCGAGAAGGCGGAACCGCCGCGGGGAAGCCAACCCGGAAGTCCACCAGGTCGATCCGAACGAGCAGGTCAACGCTTACGAAGCCCTGTTCCGGACCGTCGGCAAAGTGCCCTGGTTCCGGGGAATGTTCGTGTGGAAATGGTACCCGGACGCGCGCCGCATCACCGAGGACAGGATTGAATTCAGTCCTCAGAACAAGGAAGCAGAACGGGTGCTGCGTCGATGGTACGCCGTCCCTTGATGATCGCATGATGAACGCAACCGGCGGCCTGCGGGCCGCGTGATACGATGGAATCAAACAGGAACTGGATGAACACATGCCGAAGCACTTTCGCTACCGCTCGCTCGATGATCTGCAACAGGATATAGACCGCCTCGGTTTGAACGAGGAGATTCCACTGACCGAGGATCTCGACCCGCTCTGGCGCCCCGTTCGGTTCGGGAACCGCACGATCGGCAACTCCATGGCCGTGCACCCCATGGAGGGTTGCGACGGACATCTGGACGGCTCGCCCGACGAGCTGGTGTTCCGCCGTTGGCGGCTGTTCGGCGAGGGCGGAGCCAAATTGATCTGGGGCGAGGCCACGGCCGTGATGGAGGAAGCCCGGGCGAACACCCGCCAGCTCTGGCTACACGATGGCAATGCCGCCTCCTTCGAGGCGCTGCTCGCGCAGACCCGCGAGGCCCACCGGACCGTCCACGGCCGCGATGACGACCTGGTGGTCGGGCTGCAGCTGACCCACTCGGGCCGTTACAGTTACCGGAAGCCGCTGATCGCCTTCCACGATCCCGCCGCCGATCCGGTCACCCTCGTGGACAAGAAGCGCAAGATACCGGTCACCCCGGACTACCCGGTGCTGACGGACGCCGAACTCGGCCGGGTGGAGGATGCCCTCGTGGACACCGCGGTCCTGGCCTGGAGACTGGGATTCGACTTTGTGGATATCAAGCAGTGCCATCGCTACCTGCTCTCCGAACTTCTGGCCGCGCGGCTCCGGGAAGGCGATTACGGCGGGAGTCTCGAGAACCGGACGCGGCTGGTCCGGAACGTGATCGGACGCATTCGCGAAGAAACGGAAGACGAGTTTCTGCTGGCCACCCGGATGAACGTTTACGACGGCATTCCGTACACCACCGACCCGGATACCGGCACGGGCACGCCCCGTACGCCCTATCCAGTGCCCTTTCACACCGGATTCGGCGTGGACGCGGAAGATCCGTTGCGGGAGGACCTGTCGGAACCGGTCGCCGTGGCCGGCCTGCTCAAGGAAGCCGGGATCCAGATGATCAACGCCACCATGGGAAGTCCCTACTACAATCCCCACGTGGGCCGTCCGGCCGAGCGGTCGCCGGTGGACGGCTACGATGCCCCCGAACATCCCCTGTTCGGCGTTGCGCGGCACTTCCGCGCTGCCGCCGCTCTCTGCGCGGCACATCCGGGACTCCACATCGTGGGCACCGGGTACAGCTGGCTGCAGAAGTACATGGTCAACGCGGGCGCTGCGAATATCCGGGACGGCCGGGTGACCGTCATGGGATCGGGCAGAGGTGCCTTGGCCTATCCCGATTTCGCGAAGGACGTGGCCGAGCACGGCGAGATGATTCGCAAGAAGAGCTGTATCACGGTCAGCTACTGCACCGCCCTGATGCGCGGTAAGCACAACGAACTCGGCCAGTTTGCCGTGGGGTGCGTGCCGCGGGACAAGATCTACGCAGACATCTACAAGGAGATGCTGGATACAGCGCCAGAACCCTAGGGACGGCGAATCCCCGGGTTTTTCGGACCGCCCGGACCGCCCGGACCGCCCGGACCGCCAGCCCGTAACGCTGAGGGCGGCCGGCATCGGCCTCCTCCTGTCGGGCCTCATCGGGTTCGGCACGCAGTACCTGGCCGACCGGGGCGGTTACGATTTCATGCTTTTCGCCCATCTGCCCTCCGGTTTTCTGGTCCCGTTCCTCGCCCTCGTACTCCTGCCCAACCTGATCTGCCGGGCCTGCTGTCCGGCACGGGCGCTGACCCGGACCGAGCTCTTCACGGTCTTCGCCATGGGCTGGGCGGCGTCCATGATGCCCGACCTGGGCGTCACCCGCTACATGGTTTCCGCCATCGCGGCGCCCGCCTACTTCGCCTCGCCCGAAAACCGGTGGGACGAACTCATCCTGCCCTACCTGCCCCACTGGGTCTACCTGAGCGATTTCGAATCGGCCCGACGATTCTACGAAGGCCTGCAACCGGGCCAGCGGATCCCGTGGTCGGTCTGGATGACCCCCGTGTTCTGGTGGCTCTGCCTGTTCGCAGCACTCCTGCTGATCGGCGCCTGTATCGTGGTGATCTTCCGCAGGCAGTGGATGGAGTACGAACGTCTTCGGTTCCCCCTGGCGGAAGCGGCCCTGAGGCTCATCGGCGAATCCGGGGAGGACCGGGTTCCATCGCGTACCGGACGCGGCGGCAGCCGGCTTTTTCTGGCGGGGCTGCTCCTCACCTTCTCCGCCATGGCCTGGAACTGCGCGGCATACTCGGGCGCGCTGCCCATGCTGCCCATTCATCCGGGGGCGGTGGCCACCCTGGAAATCGCCCCCTACTTCCCGGGCATACCCCTGTACCTGAACATCTACGCCCTGTCCTTCGCTTTCTTCGCGCCCGCCGACATTCTCTTCAGTCTCTGGTTCTTCCAGCTATTCGGTGTGCTTGAACAGGGGCTGCTGAGCAGGATGGGCATGTTCTCCACGAGCGGCAGCGTGGTGCAGGGGGGACTGACCGGCATGCAGTACATGGGCGGCGTTATCGTCTTTGCGGCATGGCTGGTCTGGATCGCCAGGGGACACCTGGCCTCGGTGTGGCGCGCGGCGTGGCGGCCCGTCCGGGACGACGTAGAGGCACGCGAACTGTTTTCCTACCGGTGGGCGCTCATCGGGCTTGCGGGCGGTTCGGCGTTTGCGGTGCTGTGGCTGTACAGCGCCGGGCTCTCCATCGCGGTGGGCGTGCTCTTTCTCGCCGTCATGTTCACCTTCTACCTGGTACTCGCCCGGGTGGTGGCCGAATCCGGGCTGGTCATGGCGGAACTCACCGTGAAACCCAACTACTTCACGGTAGGGCTGGTCGGAACGGCCTCCCTGTCGATGCGGGACATCAACGTGATGGGCATGGCCAATGGTTTCGCGCGGAACTGGCGGACCTTCACCCTGGTCGGTTTTTCGCACATCGCGTGGCTGAAAAGCCGGCTGGAAGGCCGCGGCCGCGGGTTGTTTGGCTGTATTTGCCTGGCCATCGGCGTCAGCGTCGTGCTTTCGGTCGTCTCCCTGGTCCATTCCGGCCATACTGCAGGCGCCAACAACCTCTATACCCAACCCGGCGGCCTGGGTACGTTCTTCTTCGGACGCACCATCGTCTGGGCGACAAACGCCGCCCAGATCGGGGTCGTCGAAGCCCTGTTTCTGTTGTCCGGCATGCTGATCAACGGTCTGGTCATCGCCGGCAGGGCGTTTTTCACGTGGTGGCCCCTGCATCCCGTCGGCATGGCCGTCGGGGACGTGGGCGGCGTGGTGAGGAACGCCTTTTTGCCGATTTTCCTCGCCTGGCTCCTGCAGATCGTATTGATTCGCATCGGCGGCGTGCGCATGTACCGCACGGCGCAGAAGTTTTTCACCGGAGCAATCCTCGGGTTTCTCCTCGGCGTCGTCCTGTCCCTGGCGGTCGACGCGGTCTTCTTCCCGGGGACCCCTCACCGGACGGAATGGTACTAGTCGCCACGAAAGGCAGGGAAGACCGATGAGCGAACTGATCCCGGTCGGCGTGTCCGAAGTCGACGTAACCCCCGACTACCCGGTGCGCCTGAGTGGTTACGGCGCACGCAGGGAAGAAACGGCGAAGATCAAGTCGCCCCTGTATGCCCGCGCCCTGGCCCTCGGCTCTGAGCGGCCGGTCCTGATGCTGGCCCTGGACAACTGCGGCGTGACCGAATCGATGACGGCGGCTGTCGCGCGCGAACTGGGCAGGCGGGCGAAGATTGACCGGGAACGCATCGTCCTGTGCTATACCCACACCCACAACGCGCCCATGCTGTCCGGCGCGGCGCCCATGCTGTTCAGCACGGATATCCCGGCGGCGCACCAGCGGCATATCGACCGCTATACCGGTGAAGTGACGGAACGGCTCGTGGAGGTGGGACTGCGTGCGCTGTCGAACCGGAGTCCGTCCCGCCTGAGTTACAGCGAGGGACACGCCGGGTTCGCGGTCAACCGGCGCGCGCAGATCGGACCCGTGGATCACGTGATGCCCATGATACGGGTCGACGATCCGGAAGGAAACCCGAGGGCGGTGTGGGTCAGCTATGCCAGCCACTGCACGACATTCGGCCCTGCGGACAACTTCATGTGCGGCGACTGGGCGGGATTCGCGGCCGAATCGATCAAGCGGAACCACCCGGGAGCCGTTGCCCTGGTCACCATCGGGTGCGCCGCCAACGCGAATCCCTTTCCCCGCACGGGCCTTTCCTTTTCCCGGCGTCACGGGGGTGATATCGCCCGGGAAGTGGACCGCCTGCTCGAAATCCCCGGACGCCCCTTGCCGGGACAGATCCGGTGCCGCCTGGTCCACGCCTCGCTGCCCTACGACGCCTTGCCTACGCGAGAGGCCTGGACGGCCGCGGCGGAGGAGGAAGGCGCCGCGGGCTACCACGCCCGGAAGTGGATCACCCGCATGGACAGCGGCGAAAAGGTCCCGGAAGCACTCAGCTATCCGGTCCAGGGCTGGTCGTTCGGAGATGAACTCGCCATCGTCTTCCTGGCGGGGGAGGTCGTCACGGACTATGCCGTCAGACTGAGGCGCATGTACGATCCCACCAGGTTGTGGATAGGCGCGTACGCCAACGATTTTCCCGGCTACATACCCTCCCGGCGGATCTGGAAGGAGGGCGGGTACGAAGCCGGCGACGCCACCGTGTATTTCGGATTGCCCAATCGCTTCGCCGACGGTGTGGAAGAACGCGTGGTCGAAGCGGCGCAGCGGGTGATTCCAGAGTCGTTCAGGCGTTCCCGGTGAAGGCTAGATCCCCTTGGGCGCCCGGGCCACAGCGGCCTCCCGCCGCGTCAGTTCCGCGTGCCGTTTCTCGAAGGCGGCGCTCTGGTCGTCTTCGATCACCTCGAGGTGCACCCCCGTTTCGAATCCCGGCAGATTGCCCTTGTAGAATTCGGGCTGGTAGATGCTCTCGTCGGTGAACTCCCAGACCCGCTGTTTGCCGGCGATACCCGGCCAGACCACGCGCAGGATGCGCTTCTTGCTCCGGTAGCGTTGCACCGCCGTGGGTTCGTCGTCGTCGACGGCGTAGGTTTCGATGGCCTTCTCGTCGACCTCGACGCCGAGACCGGGCTTGTCCGGCACTTCCATGTACCCGTCCACCACCTTGATCCGTTCGGTCAGCAGGTCGGTCTGCCAGAGTTCGTGGCAGGTGATGTAGGGCAGCTGGGCATGGGACAGCACCGAACCGATGTGGGCGGCGAAAGTGGTGGTCAGGCCGGCGCCCACCATCTGGAGCCAGAAGGGCTTGTTCAACGCGGCCGCCATGATGCCCTGCCGCATGGTCCCCGTGGCGCCGCCGCCGACCACGAATCCGTCACTGACCTCCGCGTGCCAGACGTCGTCGCCGAAGTGTTCCACGATGGGCTTCTGGATGCGTTCCCGGAGCAACTGCGCGCCTTTGAGGTCTTTGCGCAGGTAAAAGGGGCTTTCGTATATGCCTACATTCACCCGCTTGTCGAGCTGGGACAGGATCTGCTCCGCTTTCGCCTGGGTGAGGAGAAATCCGTTGAAGTCCACGTCGAACCGGTAGTCGGCCGGGACGACCTCGCTCACCGCGTCGATCTGGGCGATGATGTCGCGCCAGGGCCGCGCCTTCATCTTGAAGGACGTGTAGCCGCGCCGCAGGGACTCCTCGGCCTCCTTGACCCAGTCCTCGGGCGCCATGTCGATATCCCACCACGAAAGGGGGCATCGGTCCCGCAGCTTGTTGCCCAGCAGAGCGTGCACGGGCACCCCGGCATCCTTCCCGCACAGGTCGAATACGGCGATCTGCGGTCCGAAACCGATTTCGTCGTCCCACATAATGGTCCAGGGGTCCTTGCCGACCAGTCCGGCCGTATCCGAGGCGCCGTGGCCGTCGGTGATGCTGACCAGGCCGTTGTCGGTCTCCAGCCGGTACACCCAGACGCGCTCGTTGTGGGTGTTCGCCCGGGCCATGGCGTGATCGACGTGCGGGGCGTAGAACGGCACGTTCAGCGCCGTACGTTCGGCGTGCGTGATCTTCATGGAATCCTCCTGCGGTGATAAGGGACGGTAGGGTCGGGACTGGCGTGAAACCTATATTACTAAGGAGGATTTCAGAAAATGCAATCCATTTATAAACACTTGCCTTGCCTCGGTTTTTCGATCTGGTTACATTCCATGTGAGAACGTTTTCCGGTTCGCTTACCAGGTTAGACTGAGGACCTCTTGAAACTCGAAAGTCGGGTCGCTATCGTCACGGGCGGCAGTTCCGGTATAGGGCGAGGTATATGCATCGAACTGGCCAGGGAAGGGGCCAGCGTCGTGGTCTGCGACCTCGTCGAACGGCCGAGACCGGGAAAGTACCATGACCAGGACGTGACGACGCCCACCGTGGCGGCCTTGAAGGAGATGGGTTCCGACGGACTCTTCGTGCAGGCCGACGTGTCGGACGAATCGGCCGTCAACCGACTGGTCGACCGGACGCTGGAGGCCTTTGGCGGCCTGGATATCCTGGTCAACAACGCGGGTATCTTCACCCTGGGCGACAGCCAGACGACCCCGGTCGAGACGTGGGACCGCGTCATGGGCGTGAATCTGCGGGCCCTGTTCCTGACTACGCGCGCGGCCGTGCCGCACCTGAAGGAATCCCGCGCGGGACGGATCATCAACATCGCGTCCGTGCACGCCTTCCACGGCGGCGGAGGACCGGCGTACGCACCCGCCAAGGCCGGCGTCGTCAATCTGACGCGCGACACGGCGGTCGAACTGGCGCCGCGCGGCATTACCGCCAATGCGGTCTGTCCGGGCTATATCGAGACGCCCATCCAGGACTACCTGACCCAGGACCAGGTCGACGAGGCGCTGGAGAAGACCCCCCTGCCCCGGCTCGGACTGCCGAAAGACATCGGCCGGGCCTGCGTGTTCTTCGCGTCGGACGACGCCGAATGGATAACCGGTACCGCCCTCCCTGTGGACGGCGGTTGGCTGGCCCCGATCTGGTAGGCTATGGAAAAGCTTTTTGCCATATCCGGTGGTATCTCAGCGCTCCTGGGCGTGGTCGCCGGGGCGTTCGGCGCCCATGGACTGAAGGACCGGATCCCACCGGAAATGCTGGAGATCTTCGAGACCGCTGTCAGGTACCAGATGTATCATGCCTTCGGCCTGCTCTTCGCGGCTTGGGCGGTCTCGCGCTGGCCGGATACCGTCTCACCGGCCGCGGGATGGGCGTTCATCGCGGGCACGGTGTTGTTTTCCGGCAGCCTGTACGTGTTGAGTCTCACAGGCGTACGGTGGCTGGGTGCCGTGACCCCACTGGGCGGGGTGGCGTTCATCGTCGGCTGGCTGCTTCTCGTCTACGGTATATATCGGGCATGAAACGGCAGGGGGTCGAATGCGCGTCGTAACCGGAGTCATCTCCCACGAGACGAGCACGTTTACGACCGTGGAGACCACCCGGAGGAACTACCAGGAACGGTACGGAGGCCTGCGAGGCGGCGAGATCCTCAGGGCGTTCCGTGGTGCGAACAAGCCCACGGGCGGCTTCATCGAAGGCGCGGAATCCCACGGGTTCGAATTGATCCCCACGATCGTGGCCGAACCCCATCCGAGCGGTCCCACGCCACGGGCGCTCTTCGACGAGATCGTCGACGAGATGCTGGAAGGTTTTCGAAACGCGGGTCCCTTCGACGGCGTGCTGCTTGAACTGCACGGCGCCATGGTGGCCGAAGGCATCGACGACGGCGAAGGGTACATCCTCTCCGCCGTCCGGGATCTCGTCGGTGACGTGCCCATAGTAGGCCAGCTCGATATCCATTCCAACATGACCCCGCTGATGGTCGAGCAGGCCGACGTGCTGATCGGCCGGGAGTCCTACCCGGAGGTGGACATGGCGCCGCGGGGGCGGGAATGCGCCGATGTGCTCGTCCGGATCCTGCAGGAAGGCTTGCGGCCCACCATGGCGCTGCACCAGATCCCCATGGTCTGGGGCATGAACCAGGTGACGGCCCATTCGCCCATGAAGGAGGCGATCGACTACCTGCATGAAATCGAATCGAGGCCCGGTGTCGTCTGCGGGTCGATCGCCACCTGTTTCCCGCTGGCGGATATACCCCACATGGGCGCGTCTGTGTACATCGTTACGGACGACGATCAGGAGACGGCCCAGCGTTACGCCGACGAACTGGGAACCTGGCTGTACGACAGGCGGGCCGACTGGCATTACCCCATGCCGTCGACGAAGGAGACGCTGGTACGGGTCCACGAGGAGGGCCTTTTCCCCGCCGTGCTGGCGGACCGGAACGACAATACGGGCGGCGGCTCACCGGGTGACAGCACGGCCATGCTGCGCACGTTTATCGAGGCCGGACTCGAAGACGCCTGCGTCCTGTACATCGTCGACCCCGAGTCCGTGGACCGGTGCATGGACGCCGGTGTGGGCGCCACGGTTACGCTGGACGTCGGGGGTAAATCCACGCCGCTGCAGGGTAAACCGGTGACCATGACGGCGGAGGTGCTGGCCCTGTCGGACGGCAGGTTCCGGTACCACGGCCCCATGCTCGCGGGCCTGGAGGGCAGGATGGGACCGTCGGCCCATATCCGGCAGGAAGGCGTACACGTCATTCTCGTGAACGATCGCGAGCAGCCCTTCGACACGGCGTTTTCGGAATCTCTCGGCCTGGATCCCAGGGAGATGCGTTACATCGGCGTCAAGTCATCGGCCCACTTCCGGGCCGGATTCGAACCCTGGGCGGGTGCGATCCACGTGGTCACCGAACCGGGCGTCCATGACGCCGGCGCGGTCACCTATCGCCGCCTTGGCAGGAAACTCTATCCGCTGGACGGCGCGCAGGGCTGACAGGAACCCGACATGAACACCGCGACCCGGAAAATCGATCCCGCTTCGATCTGGTTCGATCACCAGACGCTGATCAGGAACGTGGATGTCCTGCTCACGGTCTACGACCAGGCCGCACAGGGCGTGCTGGACCTGGCGAACAGTGAAGGCTACTTCGAAGGCGTCGATCCGGAACTGCTGAAGTGGCCGCCTTCGCGGACGCCCGGTGGAACGATCGGGCTGGAAGGTCTGGGCTACCGCGCGAAACTGATCGGCGCGATATACGAAGGGGTACCCCGCCTGCGCGACCAGCGGATGGGCGAGGCCTACGACCAGTTCCGGCGGGTCGCCCCCGACTACTACCAGTCGGTCCAGTTGTACGCCCGTGTGCGGGAGCAGTTCCTGCAGAAGGATCCGGACGCCACCGCCCAGTTCCTCGAGCTTTACCAGACGGTCTATGTCGAAGCGCTCCGGGCGAGCAACCTGTTTACCCCGGACGAAGGCGAGGCCGCGCTGGCCGGGGCAAGACTTTCCCGCGTGCCCCTGTCCCATGCCCAGCCTGTCGCCGAGAAGCTCAAAGACATCGTTCCGGAGGACGACCCCATCTGGCAGGCTACCTATCCCTGCACGCTTGATGGCAAGGAAACCCTCTCCACGCTGAGAGAGATTTTCCACAACACCGCGCAGAAGACGCTCGAATACCTGGCCGCCGGTGAACTGCTTGCCGTGCGCTACAATACGTATACCAACTTCGCGTGGTTCGGCTGCGCGGTCTGGAAGATCATCAGCGACGCCGAACTGCTGGCCGAGTTCTGTCGCCGGCACGTCCCGAGCAAGTATATCCAGCGCAAGATCGACGGCGTTCAGGAGGACATCCTGCTCGGTCAGGCCATGATGGTGGAGTTCTTCCAGGCGCACCAGGAGAACCCCGCGCAGCTTAAGCCTACCGGATACTGGTACGGCCATCACTATACGAGCCTGACCCGGGACATGATCGACCTGACTCATGCCCTGATGGACAAGTGCAACCTGGTCATATACCGGATCAATCAGCACATGAAGGACAATGAGGAGGAGAAGGCGAAAATCCCCGATGAACTCTCCTCCATGCTGGAACCCATGGTGGTGCCGCCCCTGCTGGACCGGACCGCCGCAGGCCATTTCCTGGAGTATCCGCACGTAGGGCTAAACGCCCGGTATTCTCCCGTCAAGCGCGCCACCCGGCTGACCCGGTGGATCGGCGCCTCGTGGCGGTACGTCAGGAACAAACTCGCCATCGAGGAGGAGCACGGGGACGAGCGGGAACGGCTCGAAGCGGCCTGGTACAACAGTCTCACCTGGGCCGACAGGACTCTGAAGATCTTCGGCATCACGGTCAAGGTCCACGTCGATCCGATGGTCGGCGAGCTGGCCCGCGTGCTCAAGCTCAACGAGGGGCGGTACAAGGTTCTTTTCTTTCCGACCCACCAGAGCGTCTTCGACCATCCCGTCATGTACAAGGTGCTGCAGTCCCGCGTCCTGCTTGACGCCCTGGGCTGGGAAGACTCCCGTCCATGCACCATCCTGTCCCGGTCGGGACTGACGGAGTACGTGACGCTGCGCCTGGGTTCATGGAGCACGACCCTGTTCGGCGTGAACGCCGCGGAATTCGACCGGTTGCTCGAGGAGGTCGACGGCTACGTGGTCCTGCCCCGCGCGGGAGATACCAACAACGCGACCCAGCGATTCGCCGGGCTGCTGGAAGAACGGCCGGGCATCATCTACGCCGCCGGGACCACGGCGGCCTTCGACATCCAGTCCATACCCCTGCAACACGGACTTTTCAGCAAGATTCCGCCCGACGTGGTCATCATTCCCATGGCTTTCAGGGGCATTCATTCCATATGGCCCAAGTGTCCGAGGCGGAACATTCGCATAAACCCGGGCCAGGTTGAAGTCGTGGTGGCGCCGCCCATGATGGGAGAAACCACGCTGTTCCCGCGGCGCCGGTCGCTCAGGCCCCAGATCGAACCGGCCGCGCTGTTCCAGGCCGTCCAGCTCGTTCACCTGCTCAATCCGAATCACCGGCCGTAACCGCCGTCGTTACCGTTCACGAACCAACCGGCCGTTACCGTTCACGCACCAATCGTTCACGCACCAATCATTCACGAACCAACCGGACACGTCCACCATGAACCCGATACGAACCCTCCAATGCATCCTGCTGGCCTTCGGGCTGGCCTGGCCGGGCGCGGACGCCGCGGCATCCCGGGTCGACGTCATCCGGCTGACCGGCCCGATCGGTCCGGTCAGCGTCCAGCACGTTACCGCGGCGATCGGACGCGCGGAAGACGACCGGTCGGAATGCCTGGTGATCATGCTCGACACACCCGGAGGACTCCTCGAGTCCACCCAGTTGATCATCAAGGAAATGCTCGCGTCCAACGTACCTGTAGTGGTCTACGTGGCGCCCAGTGGCGCGGGCGCCGGGTCCGCGGGCGTCTTCATCACCATGAGCGCCCACGTCGCCGCCATGGCGCCGGGCACGAGTATCGGCGCGGCCAGCCCGGTGGGGATCGGCGGTGCGGTCGCGGACTCGACCATGCAGGAGAAGGTCGAGAACTTCTCCGTGAGCTATATCCGGTCCATCGCCGACAAGCACGGCCGGAACGCGGACTGGGCGGAGCTGGCGGTGCGTAAGGCCGAGGCCCTGACCGACCGGGAAGCCGTGGAGCAAAACGTGGTGGACCTGAACGTCGCCACGCTGGACTCCCTGCTAGTTCGGATCGACGGAACCGTCGTTGAGGTCCGGGAAGGCAGCCGGGTGTTGCGCACGAAGGACGCCGAGATACAGATCAGGGAAATGAGCTGGCATCACCGGGTACTGAACGTGCTCTCCAATCCAAATATAGCCTATCTCCTGATGATGCTCGGGTTCTACGGACTCATCTACGAGTTCATCAACCCCGGGGCCATTTTCCCCGGCGTCGTGGGCGGCATGTGCATTGTCATCGGGCTATTCGCCCTGCAGACGCTGCCCATCAATTACGCGGGGCTTCTGCTGCTCCTGCTCGGATTGGGGTTGTTCGTCACGGAACTGTTCGTGGTCAGCGGGGGCCTTCTGACCCTCGGCGGCGCCGTTTCCTTCACGATCGGTTCGATGATGCTCATCGATTCGCCCGATCCCTATCTGCGCATTTCCCTGTATGCCATCATTCCGGCCGTGATCACGACCGCGGCCTTCACGCTATTCGCCGTGGGTTATGCGCTGAAGGCCCAGAAGCGGCGCACGACTACGGGCAGCCAGGGACTGATCGGCGAGTCCGGCCGCGCCCACACGGCCGTGGATCGTAGAAACGGCAAGGTGTTCGTCCACGGCGAATACTGGTTCGCCACGAGCGAAACGCCCATCGAGCCCGACACGCCGGTTCGGGTAGTGGAGGTCAATGGCCTGCGACTCAAGGTGGAAAGCCTGGTTTCAGATACGGACGCAACGTAATAAGGGGAGGACGCCCATGTTCTTTGACGGATTTCAGCTGTCGACGATCGTAATCATCCTGATCCTCATCATACTCTTCACCAACGCGGTCAAGATACTCCGCGAGTACGAGCGGGGTGTGATATTCCGGCTGGGTCGGCTTTCCAAGGCCCTCATCGGGAAGAACGGACCCGGTATCATTATCCTGATCCCCGGTATCGACAAAATGGAAAAGGTCAGCCTGCGTACCGTAACCAAGGACGTGCCGGCCCAGGACGTGATTACCCGGGACAACGTGTCCATCAAGGTCAACGCGGTGATATACTTCCGGGTCATTGATCCCGAACGGGCGATCACCGAGGTGGAGGATTTCCTGCAGGCGACCCACCAGCTGGCCCAGACCTCGCTGCGGAGCGTACTCGGGCAGGTGGAACTGGACGATTTGCTGTCCAACCGGGACAAGATCAACGAGGACCTGCAGATCCTGCTGGACCAGCAAACCGAACCCTGGGGAATCAAGGTGTCCATGGTCGTCATCAAGAACGTCGACCTGCCCATCGAGATGCAGCGCGCCATGGCCAAGCAGGCGGAGGCGGAACGGGAACGCCGGGCAAAGGTCATCAATGCCCTGGGCGAGCAGCAGGCCGCGGAGAAACTCTCTGAAGCCGCCCACGTCATGGGCACCCATCCCGTCGCCATTCAGTTACGTTACCTGCAGACGCTGTCGGTGGTGGCGGCGGAGAACAATTCCACCACGCTGTTCCCCGTCCCCATCGACCTGTTCAAGCCCTTCGTGGACGCGATGAAACCGGCGGTTTCGGGCGGCACACCGGAGACGAATCCCGGCGCGGCGGAGACGGGCGGCACACCGGAGACGAATCCCGGAGCGGCGGAGCGTCCAGGCGAGGAGGCGCCATAGATTACGAGATCGCCTGATCGGATTCCGACTGAATCGGTCAACATGCAATGTTCTCATTGAACCGCAGAAAGGATGATGCGATGACCGATTTACAGGGAGTAACGCCGATCAGGGACTGGCCGGAAGACGAAAAGCCCAGGGAGCGTCTGCTCAAGTACGGCATACATACGCTGTCGGACACGGAATTGATTGCTTTGCTGCTGCGCACGGGAAACGGCGCGGGCGGCAGGGACGTCATTGAGATTTCACGGCAACTCCTGCAGCACTTCGGCGGCCTGCGCCACCTCGCCACCCGGGAATTGAGCGAGTTGTGCCAGGTATCGGGCGTGGGACCAGTCAAGGCTGCCCAGATCGCCTCCGCCATCGAAATCGGCCGCCGGCTCGAAGCGCAGGATATGGATCAGAAGACCTTCGTTTCGAGCACGGACGTGGCGCGCTACTTCATGCCGAGGCTTCGGGACCTGCGCAAGGAGATCTTCATGGTCCTGATGCTGGACGCACGCAACTGCCTGATCCGCGGCGTGACCGTATCGGTGGGCAGCCTTACGGCGAGCATCGTCCATCCCCGGGAGGTGTTCAAGCCTGCCATCCTCGATTCGGCCGCGTCGGTGATTTTCGTGCACAACCATCCCAGCGGCGATCCCACGCCGAGCCAGGACGATCTCAAGATCACGGCCCAGCTCGTCGACGCGGGCCAGATGATCGACATCAAGGTGCTGGATCACATCATTGTCGGCCGAAAGTCCTTTACCAGCCTGGCCGGCAAAGGTTTAATATAGCGGCGAAAAGGCGCGCAATGGCTCCCGGAGGATAGCGTGGGATCTTCGAAAAACGACCGGATCAGGATCGGCTTCGTCGGCGCGGGATTCATGGGGCAACTGGTCCATCTGTCGAATTTCACGGAAATGAACGGATGCGAGGTGGTGGCTCTGGCCGAACGCAGGCCCCGGCTGGCGCGCCTGGTGGCGGACCGTTACGGCGTCCACCGGGTCTGCGATTCGCACGAGGAACTCTGCGCCGATCCCTCGATAGACGCCATCGTGCAGATCACTTCCGACGACGCCCACGCCACGGTTTCCATCGACGCGTTGAACGCGGGCAAGCACGTCTATCTCGAAAAACCCATGGCGACCAACCTGGCCGACGCCCGCCGCATGGTCGAGGCCGCGGAACGCAACGATCGCCAACTGATGATCGGCTACATGAAACGCTTCGATACCGGTGTGGAGCTGGCCCGTTCAATCATCGTAGAACTGACGTCATCAGGCGAACTCGGGAAGATCACCCACGCCAGGGGCCATTGTTTCGCGGGAGACTGGGTCTGCAACGCCGGTACGCCGATTACGACGGACGAGACTTATCCGAAAATCGAGCCCCGGCCACCGGAGTGGTTGGAACAGGCGCGAATCAGGGAGATTTACAGCATGAACAACCTGTACTGCCACAACATCAACCTGATGCGCTACCTGCTTGGCGAGGTCCATGAGCTGAAATTCGCGACCCTCGACAGTCCGACAAAACTGATGGTCTTTGCCATGGACGGCTTCGACGCCGTGCTCGAACTGGGACGGCTGTCGGCGAATTTCTGGGACGAGGGCGTAAAGGTGTATTTCGAAGACGGATGGGTGGAGGTCCTTACGCCGCCCCCGCTGCTCAGGAACGTGCCGGCCGGTGTCTCCGTCTACCGGGCGGGCGACATGCAGGAGCACACACAGCCGCAGGCGCCGAGGGACTGGGCGTTTCGCCGGGCGAACGCCCACTTCCTGGCGTGCATACGGTCCGGCGACCCGGTCCGTTCCTCCGGGGCGGACTCCATCCGCGACCAGGAATTGCTGGAAGAAGCGTTCAGGCGGTTTTAGAAAGGAGTATGTGCCCAAGATGATGGAACCATCGGAAATCAAGAACGCGCTGGAAGCGTGCCGCAACCAATTGTCCTGGCTCTGGAGGGGCCTTTGACCTGGAGAACCGGCAGGTGGAGATGGCCCGGCTCGAAGGCGTCACGGGCGAACCGGACTTCTGGAACACCCCGGCCAGGGCCCAGGTGGTCAGCCGCCAGATCAGCGATCACAAAAAGATCATCGATGGCTGGAACGAGATGGACAGCCAGGTCGAGGACCTGGAGACCCTCTTTGAAATGGCCGTAGAGGAGGACGACCGGGATGCATTCGACGAGATAGAGGAAGGGGTCCGATCGCTGCAGGATCTCCTGGAGGCGGCCACACTGCAGAGCATGCTGTCGGCCCCCGACGACACGAAGAACGCCATCGTTTCCATTCATCCCGGGGCAGGGGGAACCGAGTCCCAGGACTGGGCTGAAATGCTCATGCGCATGTACCTGCGCTGGATGGAATCCCGGGACTACGCCTTCGATACCCTGGACCTGCAGCCGGGCGAAGAAGCCGGCATCAAGAGCGTATCCATCGAAGTCACGGGCGACTACGCCTATGGGTACCTCAAGGCGGAAGCCGGCGTCCATCGCCTCGTGCGCATCTCCCCCTTCGACTCGAACCACCGGCGGCACACCTCCTTCGCCTCGGTTTCCGTGCTGCCCGAGATCGACGATCCGGGCGATATCGATCTAAGCGAGACGGACCTGGAGATCGACGTCTACCGGGCGAGCGGCGCCGGGGGCCAGCACGTGAACAAGACCTCTTCGGCCGTGCGAATCACCCACCGGCCCTCCGGTATCGTCGTACAGTGCCAGTCGGAGCGGTCCCAGCACCGCAACCGGGAAAGCGCCATGAAGGTGCTCATGTCGCGCCTTTACCAGCAGCGACAGGATGAGATCCGGGAGAAAAGGGAACGTCTTGAAGGCGACAAGAAGGACATCGCGTGGGGCAGCCAGATTCGCTCCTACGTTTTCCACCCCTACACCATGGTAAAGGACCACCGGACCGGAACGGAAGTCGGCAACATCCAGTCGGTGATGAACGGCGGGATCGATGCCTTCATCGAGGCCTACCTCCGTCGTGGAGATGCCGTGAAGAGCACCTGAAGCCGCCGCCCTCGCGCCCGCCGTGCGCGCCCATCCCGCCCATCCCGCAAACGCCGCCGCGCGTCCCCGTAGACTCCCCCTCACGCCCACCATGCGCGCCCTTCCCGCACCCTGTACCAAAGTCCTTTTTGGTTGACAGGATGGCCCGGCGCACCTATATTCCGGTGCCCGTCCGGCCCGGCAGGCCGGCGGCGCTTCGATCAACCCGCAACGCGCCTCTACCGGGGTCCGCCACCAACCATGATGTCCTTCGGAGCATACGGGTGAACAGCCCGATCGAATTCAACCGACAACGGTACGAAAAGCTCGAAGAGATCCGCGCGCGCGGCATTGATCCGTACCCCGTCCGCTACGACGTTACCCATCCCGCCCAGTCCATTCTCGATCAGGCGGAAGCGCTGATCGAATCCTCCGAGCCCATTTCGGTAGCGGGCCGGATCATCTCCAAGCGGGGCCATGGCAAGTCCGGCTTCGCCCACCTGCTCGACCGCACCGGCCGGATCCAGATCTACGTCCGGCTCGACCGTGTCGGAACGGACGCATACGAGGTCTACAACCAGCTGATCGAGGTCGGGGACTACCTGGGCGTGAAAGGCGCCGTCTTCACCACCCGGACCGGTGAAACCACCGTCATGGCAGACGAACTGACGCTGCTGTCCAAGTCCCTGCGCGCCTTGCCCGAAAAATGGCACGGCCTTCGGGATATCGAGACCAGGTACCGGCAGCGCTACGTCGACCTGATCATCAATCCCGGGGTCAAGGAAGTCTTCCTCAAGCGTTCGAGGCTCATCCGGTCCATCCAGCGGTTCATGGACGGCCAGGGCTTCATCGAAGTCGAAACGCCGATCCTCCAGCCCCTTTACGGCGGCGCGCTTGCACGTCCCTTCAAGACTCACCACCAGGCACTCGACATGCCGCTGTACATGCGCATCGCCGATGAACTCTACCTCAAGCGGCTGATCGTCGGCGGCATGGAGCGTGTGTATGAAATCGGGCACGACTTCAGGAACGAAGGGATCGACCGCACGCACAATCCCGAGTTTACCATGCTGGAGTTCTATATCGCCTACGTCGATTTCCAGTTCATCATGGACCTGGTGGAACGCCTCTTCGTCGTGGTCTTCGAGGAGGTGAACGGCACGCTGGAGCACACGTACCAGGACCAGCCCATCGATCTGACGCCGCCCTGGCCGAGGATACCCATGCTGGACGCCATCCGCACGTACAGCGGTATCGACGTCACCGGCCTTTCGACCGGGGAACTCGCCGCGGTCTGCAGCGACCGGGGACTGGAAGTGGACGCCGGCCTGGGCCGGGGCCGGATGATCGACGAACTATTCGAACACTTCGTACAGGACCGCCTCGTGAATCCGACCTTCATCACGGATTACCCCGTGGAGATCTCCCCCCTGGCCAAGCGTCGCAGGGACGATCCCGACCTGACCGAGCGGTTCGAACTCTTCATCTGCGGAAGCGAGTTCGCCAACGCCTTCACCGAGTTGAACGACCCGGTGGACCAGCGCCGCCGGTTCGAGCAGCAGGTGGAGATGGCGCGGAAAGGCGATGGGGAAGCCCACGCCATGGACGAAGACTTCCTTCGCGCCATGGAATACGGCATGCCGCCCACCGGGGGATGCGGGATCGGCATCGACCGGCTGGCCATGTTGGTTACCGACTCGGCCAACATCAAGGACGTGCTCCTTTTTCCCCATCTTCGCAGGGAATCCTTCGATGGCGGCTCCGGCGGTCCGGACGAGACCGAAGCAGACGCGGAGGCCGGCTCCGTCGAAACGGAGGGCAGGCCGGACCGGGCGACCGGCGCACAGGATGCCGAATAGTGCTGCGTAAACGATGGTCATATGAATGGTTCATCGCCCTGAGATACCTGCGCGCCAAGCGGCAGAACCGGTTCGTCTCTCTCATAACCTACATATCCGTGGGCGGCGTGCTGGTGGGCGTAGCCGCGCTCGTCATCGTCCTCTCCCTGTTTAACGGCTTTGAAAGCGAAGTCCGGGAACGGATCATCGGAGAGCGCGCGCATATCAATGTGTATTCGCTGCTCGGTGATGGTTCCATTTCCGGGTACGACCCGTTGATCGACGTCATCCTGTCGGTGGACGACGTGGTATCGGCCTCGCCTTACGTGCTGGAGAAAGCCGTCTGCGCACCGGTGCCCACGACGCGCAATGCGGCGGCAGGCGTCATCGTGCACGGGCTGGACATCGCTACGGGCCGCCTGGCCACGAACCTCGAGGAAAACATCGCCTTCGGCGCCCTGGACCTGACGGCCGCGCCCGATCCGGCCAATCCGGACGGCAGGCCGCTGCCCGGTATCGTCCTGGGCCGGGGCCTGGCGGACCAGTTGGGGATCATCGTCGGCGAAAGGGTGGCCCTGGGCAACATCCAGGGCTTTTCGCTCACATCGGCGCTCATGCCCTATATCCGGCCCTACAGGGTAACGGGCATTTCGGAGACCGGGTTCTACGAGTACGACGCCTCCTCCGCCTATGTCTCCCTGGCCGAATCCCAGAAGCTGTTCAAACTCGGGAGCGACATAAACGGCATTGCCGTCCGGGTCGCCGACCGGAACCAGGCGGGGCGTATCGCCGATGAGATCGAGGCCGCCCTGAACCGTTATGCGGAGGAGACTGCCGAATCACCTGTTGCGTCAAGCCCGTCCGTGGCGTATTTTACGGTAGACTGGATGCAGCGGCACGAGGGCCTGTTCCGGTGGATGGAACTTGAGAAATGGGGCGCCTTCGCCATACTCAATCTGATCATCCTGGTGGCCGCTTTCAACATCGCCAGTACCCTGATCATGGTCGTGCTTGAGAAGACCCGGGACATCGGCATTCTCAAGTCCATGGGGGCCACCGCCGCCAGCATCACCAGGGTATTCATCATCCAGGGTTCTGTAGTCGGCGTCCTGGGTACCTTGTTCGGATGCGCGACCGGGTACGTGCTCTGCTGGACGCAGCGCACCTTCGAGTTTATTTCGCTGCCGCCGGACATCTACCTGATCGACGCGTTGCCCGTGCAGGTCGACCCGTTGGATTTCGCCAGCGTCGCCCTGGGATCCATGCTGATCTGCGTGATGGCCGCCGTCTACCCGGCCCGGAAGGCCGCCGGCCTGGTCCCGGTCGAGGCGATCCGGCACGAATAGCGAAGCCGGCGCGGCATGTTGCGGGAGGGCTGAAAACCAGGCGCATGGCTTACGAACCGCCCATATCGGACGGCAACCGGAACGATGAAGTACTGAGCGCGAGGAACCTGACCAAAGACTTCCTTTCAGGCAACGGCCGGCTCGAGATCCTGAAGGGCATCGACATCGATATCCGCCGCGGGCAGATCGTGGCGGTGCACGGCGCGTCGGGTGCGGGCAAAAGCACCCTGCTGCATATCCTGGGGACGCTGGACCGGCCCACTTCCGGCCAGGTTTTCATCGGTGAAACGAACGTGTTCGACCTGCCGGACGACCGGCTGGCCGAGTTACGGAACCGGACCGTGGGTTTCGTCTTCCAGGCCCATCACCTGCTTCCCGAGTTCTCGGCGGTGGAAAACGTGATGATGCCTTTGCTGGTGGGAAGTTGCGACTGGAACACGGCCCGCGACCGGGCGGCAGACCTGCTCGCGGAGGTGGGTCTGGAGGCGCGTCTCGACCACAAGCCGGTCGCGCTGTCCGGTGGTGAACAGCAGCGGGTCGCGGTGGCCCGGGCCCTGGTGGGCCGGCCCCATATCGTGCTGGCGGACGAGCCTTCCGGCAATCTGGACCGCGGGAACGGAGAGGCGTTGCTGGACCTGATGTGGGAAATGTCCCGCAGGCACGGTCAGGCCTTCGTGGTCGTCACCCATGACGAAGACGTGGGCCGGCGCGCGGACTGTGCATTCAGGCTTGAAGACGGCCTGCTGAACGCGGTGGCGGCCCAGGAGGGCGGCCAGGACCGGGAGGGCGGCCAGGACCAGGAGGGCGGCCAGGGATTGGATCGGTGATGAAAAAGACGTCCTGTCCACAATGCGGCCTGTCCGCGGCGGAATTCGGTGAATCGGGCCAGTTGGGATGCGCCGCGTGCTATCGCGCCTTCGAGGAGACCCTGGTCCCGCTCTTCAAGCAGATACACGGCAATGAGTTCCACCGGGGCAAGGTCCCCGTGTCCGATCCGTCCCGGCAGAAGATGCGGCGGGAACTGATCGACCTCAGGCGGGCCCTGAAGAAAGCCGTCGGCCGGGAGGCTTACGAGCAGGCGGCGAATCTGCGGGACCGCATAAACGAACTGGAGCGCGGTACGGACCGGCAGCAGGTGGCGCATGGATAGGCCCATGGACAGGCTCATGGACAACGCAATGGAAAACCTGTACACGGAACTGCTGGTCGACGTGCCGCAATGGTGCGTGCCCGAAGGCGAAACGGCGGACCTGGTGGTCAGCAGCCGGGCCCGCCTGGCGCGGAACCTGACCACCCTGCCCTTCGTGCACCGTTCGATCAAGAACGAACGGTTCCGTGTGATCGAACAGGTGGAAAACGCCGTCCAACGCGGTGAGAACGTGGCGAGGTCGGTGTACCTTTCATTGCTCGACACGTCCGAACTGGATCGCGGGGTGCTGGTGGAAAGACGGTTGATCAGCCCGTCCCTGGCGGACGGCACACGGCCCGCCGGCGTGTTCATCGGCCCCGGCGAAACCTTCAGCCTCATGGTGAACGAGGAAGACCACCTGCGCCTCCAGACCATAAAGGGTGGCCTGCAGGTGCGCGCCGCCTGGCAGGAAGCGGACAAAATCGATACCGAACTGAGCAAAACACTTGATTTTGCCTTCTCGGATGAGTTTGGTTATTTAACGTCCTGTCCCAGCAACACGGGCACCGGGATGCGCCTTTCGGTGTTGATGCACCTTCCGGGTCTGACCCTGGCGGACCAGATGGCTTCCCTGGGATGCGCCTTGGAGGAAATCGGGTTCACGGTGCGGGGACTGCACGGCGAAGGCACCGGACGGTCGGGCAACATGTACCAGGTGTCCAACCAGTGCACCCTGGGACACGCCGAGGAGGAGATCGTCGACCGGCTCGACCGTGTCACGCGCCGGCTGGCCTCCTTCGAGGAACGGGCCTGCGACGCCCTGGCAAGCCGGGCGAAACGCCGGACGGAGGACAGAGTGGCCCGGGCATACGGACTGCTGAAGCATGCCCGGTTGCTAGGGGAGATGGAAGCGCTGGATGCGCTGTCCATGCTCAGGATGGGCACGTTTGTGGGCATCATCCAGGGCATGGAGACCAGTGCATTCAACCAGTTGATGATAGCGATACAGCCTGCGCACATCCGGATGGCCTCGGGCCGGGAAATGACGTCGGAGGAACTGGATGAGCGGCGCGCGGAACTGGTCAGGGAACACTTGAGGTTCTGAGACACACGGCGAACACTCCGATCGGGGGCAACGACCCCGGATCATGAAGGGAGGGATGCTCGAGATGCCCCAGGGAAACAACAACAAGTTTACGGAACGGTTCAAACGGGTGATGCACATCGCCCGGGAAGAAGCCGCCAGACTGCAGCATGACTACATCGCCACGGAGCACCTGCTGCTGGCCTTCATCAGGGACGGGGAAGGGACCGCGGCCGCCATGCTGCGCAATATGGGCATCGACCTCGAGGACCTTCGTCAGTCCATCGAGGAGGCTACGGTATCCCAGTCGAGCGCGCTGACCATCGGCCAGGTGCCTTTTACGCCGAGAGCGAAACAGGCCCTGGAGATCGCCGCGCACGAAGCCAACAACATGAAATCGAAATACGTGGGCACCGAACACCTGCTGCTCGCGCTGGTCCGGGACAAGCAGGGGATCGCGTCCCAGATACTTTCGACCTACGACGTGACGTTCGAGAAGATCAAGGAAGAGATCCAGAACATCCAGAGCGACCGTTCGGTGACCAAGAAGGACGCACAGCGCAGCCGCACGCCCTTCCTGGATCACTTTGGCCGCGACCTCACCGAAATGGCACGCGGCGGCAAACTCGATCCGGTCATCGGCCGCGACAAGGAGATCGAACGGGTCACCCAGGTCCTCAGCCGGCGGAAGAAGAACAACCCGGCGCTGATCGGCGAGCCCGGCGTGGGCAAGACCGCCATCGCCGAGGGGCTTGCGCAGCGCATCGTGCAGCGAAGCGTCCCCCAGATCCTGGAGAACAAGCGTGTCGTAACGCTGGACATGGCCTCGATCGTGGCCGGGACCAAGTACCGTGGCCAGTTCGAGGACCGGCTGAAATCCCTCATGGCCGAGATCACCAAGTCGGACGAGGTGATCATCTTCATCGACGAGCTTCATTCGATCGTCGGAGCCGGCGGCGCCGAAGGCAGTCTCGACGCCTCCAACATCTTTAAGCCGGCCCTCGCCCGGGGCGAGCTCCAGTGCATCGGCGCCACGACGCTCGACGAGTACCGCAAGCACATCGAGAAGGACGGTGCGCTCGAACGCCGGTTCCAGAAGGTGATCGTGGACCAGCCGAGCATCCCGGAAACGATCGACATGCTGAAAGGGCTGCGCAGCCGTTTCGAAGACTACCACCACGTCAAGTACACGGACGACGCCCTCGAGTTCGCCGTGAAGCAGTCGGACCGGTACATCAAGGACCGTTTCCTTCCGGACAAGGCCATCGACATCATTGACGAGGCCGGTTCCAGGGCGCAGCTGTCCAAGATGACGGTCCCCGAGGAGATCCGGGAGATCGAGGAACAGCTCCAGGCCATACAGGGCAAGAAGGTGGAGGCCGCCCAGCAGCAGGAGTTCGAACGCGCGGCCGCGCTGCGGGACCGCCAGGAGGAGTTGCAGCGAGAGTACGACGAGGCGTTCATGGCCTGGCGCGAACGGGTAGCCGACCAGGTGGTGACCGTCACCGAGAACGACATGGCGCAGATCATCTCCAGCATGACGGGCATTCCCATGTTCCGCCTCGAGGAGCAGGAATCGAGGAGCTTGCTGCGCATGGAGGACGAACTGAAGAAGCGGATCATCGGCCAGGACATGGCCATCAAGGTGCTGAGCAAGGCCATCCGGCGTTCGCGCTCCGGGCTGAAGAACCCCAACCGGCCCATCGGATCGTTTCTGTTCCTCGGGCCGACCGGCGTGGGCAAGACGGAACTGGCCAAGATCCTGGCCTCCTTCCTCTTCCAGGACAGCGACGCACTGGTCTTCATTGACATGTCCGAGTACATGGAAAAGTTCAACGTCTCACGGCTGATCGGCGCCCCGCCGGGTTACGTCGGGTTCAACGAAGGCGGGCACCTGTCGGAGAAGGTGCGGCGCAAACCCTATTCCGTCATTCTGCTGGACGAGGTGGAAAAGGCCCACCCGGACGTGTTCAATATCCTCCTTCAGATACTGGACGAGGGCACGCTGACCGACAGCAACGGCCGCCGGGTGGACTTCCGCAACACCATCATCATCATGACGTCCAACCTCGGCACCCGGGACATCAACAAGGCCGGCGGCCTGGGATTCCAGCAGGACGCCACGGTCGACTACGAAAAGATGGAATCCACGGTCAAGGAAGAGGTGAAGAAACTGTTCAATCCGGAGTTTCTGAACCGGCTCGACGAATCGGTGGTCTTCCGCCAGTTGAACCCGTCCGATATCTCCCGGATCATCGATCTGCAGCTCAAGGAAATCAACGAGCGGATGAGCGAAAGAGGCATCCGCATTTCCCTGACGCAGAATGCGCGGGAACTGTTGTCCGACAAGGGGTATGACCCGGTATATAACGCCCGGTTCATGAACCAGACCATCCAGCGCATGCTCGAGGATCCGCTTGCGGAGGAACTGCTCCGGGGCAAGTTCGGCGACGGCGATGAAATCAGAGTCGGCAAGAAGGGAGAAAACCTGACGTTCTACAAGGCCGAGACCGCTGATTCCGATAAAGCGCCCGTCCTCACCGAGTCGGAAGCCTGAAAGCGCGGTCCGCGGGAACCGGTGATGAGGGATGCGCGTAGAATCGAAAGCCGGTTCGCACGCGCCGCGTTCACGTCGGTAGCCGGCTTCCGCCGATCGATTATCCGCATGGACGGGGAAGTTGTTTCTGTGTCTTCAAAGTCATCCATGTACGTTAAAACCTTCCTGGTACTGATCCTGACGGGCGGATTGTTCGCCTTCGCGTCCGTGAGTCCCCACAAAGTATTCGGACAACAGCAGCAGCCATTGATCGCCGAGGTGCGTATCGAGGGGCACGCCAACGTCGATGAACCCCTCATCCGGTCGATGACCGTGCTGAACGCGGGAAACCCGTACAATCCCCGCGACGGCGCCACCACGATCAAGCAACTGTACCGGCTGGGATTGTTCGAGGACATACGCATCTACGTCAGCGCAGGCGCAGCGGGCCTGATCGTGACCGTAAACGTCAAGGAATACCCGTTGCTGGACCGCCTGGAGTTCGAGGGCAACGAGAAGATCAAGGACGACGAGCTAGAACGCATTTCGGGTATCTTCCAGGGACAGGCCCTCTCACCCTTCCGCAGGAAGAGCGTCAAGGACAACATCACCAGCGCCTATTACGAAAAGGGGTACCTGCTCGCCACGCTGAATGAGCGCGTCCTCGTGGAAAGAAACAACGCGATCATGCGGATCGAAATCGATGAAGGCGAAAAGGTTAAGCTGGGTGAAGTCTTTGTCGAAAACAACGTGTCCGTACCGGAAAAGCAGTTGCAGAAGGCCTTTCGGCAGAAATCGGACCTGGAAGAGGAACATTTCTGGAAAGAGGGCGACCTGCGCCGGGAACGCCTGCTGGACCAGTTCGAGAAAATCATCCAGGAATACCGCAAGCACGGATTCCGGGACGCGGAAGTCGTAAGCGACACGCTCTGGTTCAGCGAGGACCGGAAGCGGATGTATATCAAGGTAGATATCAATGAAGGCAGGCGGTATTACCTGGGAGACGTCGCCTTCGAGGGGAACACGAAGTTCACCGGCGAACAACTGTCCGGTCTCATCAAGATCGACGCGGGCGCGCCTTTCAACGAAGAAGAATACCAGGAAAGCGTGTCGACCATCTACGAAGCGTATGGTGAGCTGGGTTACCTGTACGCCACGCCCATCGCCCGGGAGTCGGCGGCCAACGACTCCACGATCGACCTGCGCTTCGCCGTCAACGAGGGGGAACCGGCCAAGGTTCACCGGATCGACATCGTGGGCAATACCAAGACGAAGGACAAGGTCATCCGGCGCGAGCTGCTGATCAAGCCGGGACAGTTCTTTCGCCGTTCGGTGCTGTTGAGAAGCCAGCGCGACGTGTTCCAGTTGAATTACTTCCAGGACGTGCAGCCCGGCCTGCAGCCCCGTCCCAACGGAGACGTGGACATCACCTTTACCGTCCTGGAGAAACCGACGGGCACGGCGAATGCCGGCGCCGGCTACAGTGGTCTCGACGGGCTCGTGGGTACTATTTCCATGATCATCCCGAATTTCCTGGGCAACGGTCAGAACGTGAATTTCAACTGGGAATTCGGCGCGCGGCGCAATTCCATTTCAACGAGTTTCGTGGAACCCTGGCTCTTCGATACACCGACCAGTGCCGGCATCGACATCTTCCGTACGAACCGCCAGTGGTTCCGGGAATTCAATATCATACAAAAGGGCTTCGGGACGTCCCTGGGGCGCCGCTTCCGCGGCACGTACTGGCGCATCAACGGGGCCTACCGGTTTTTCGATCTGGAGTACACGGGTTTCAGCGAGCGTTACTACGCTTCGGCCCTGGAAGACACCACCCTGACGGAATCGCAGATCTCGGCCATCAACTCGAATATACGACAGAGAATATCCTACGAATCCAACAGCGGACTGACGAGCCAGGTGTCCTTCTCCGTTACGCGCGACAGCCGCGATTTCCCCCAGTTCGCCACGAGCGGCATGCGCCAGACCTCCCGCAGCGATGTCGCCGGCGTAGGCGGTGACGTGAAGTTCCTCAAGCAGACCCTGGAGTCCGATTTCTACGTTCCCCTGTTCAAGGGCACGTCCCTGTCCTTGAGGGGCAGGTATGCCCTGGCCGTCAACCCCTTCAACGACCGGGAGGTCCCGTTTTTCGAACGGTTTTTTCCGGGAGGGGTCAGTTTCGACGGCATGATCCGGGGGTACGGCAACAATTCCATCGGTCCCTATACCGAGCTGGGCGACGGGACAAGCAGTCGGGACGGAGGCCGTGCGATGAGCATCATTACCCTGGAATACCAGGTCCCGATCATCGACCAGCTCAGCTCCCAACAGCCGGTCTATGCCGTGGCGTTTGTCGAGGCCGGCAATGCCTGGGCCAAACTCGGCGACGCCACGCCGCTGCCCGGCAACATGAAGAAATCCGTGGGGGCCGGCATCCGGGTGATCATGCCCCTGGTGGGACTGCTGGGCTTCGACGTCGGATACGGCTTCGACCAGCCCTCGGATCCGATCCAGGCCCTTCAGAAAAAGCGAAGCGGTTGGCATACGCACTTTCAGCTCGGACAGATGTTTTGACCCGCTGGTCCACGTTACCGGAGCGATCCGGCATTCGAGGAGGATATCAATGTTTTCAGGGAAAGGGATGATTCGCACCGCGGCCGTGCTCGCCGCCTTCATGCTGCTGCCGGCCGTGGCCCAGGGGCAGGAACTCAAGATCGGCTATCTCGACATGGATCGCCTGCGCCAGTCGTATCAGGGGTTCAGGGATGCCGAGCAGGCATTTCAGAAGCAGGTGACGGCCATGCAGGAACAGGTCCAGTCCAGGCAGCAGGAAGTCGAAATGCTGAAGCAGCAATATGAAGCCCGCAAGACCATGTTGACCGCGGCCAGGCGGCAGCAGGACGAGCAGAACATCATGCAGAAGGAACAGGAACTCATGCAGTTCGCCCAGTCCCAGCAGATGCAGCTGGCGCAACAGGAAGTGGAATTGACCAGGCCCTTGCAGGAATCCATATTCAACGTGGTGCAGGCCCTGGCCAAGGCGGAGAACTACACCTATGTCTTCGATGCCGGGTCGCTCATATACGTGGATCCGTTGAGAGCGCAGGACCTCACGGGTCAGGTCCTGGAAGAACTGCAGAAGGAAGCCAACTAGCCACCCATGCGACAGAAGCTGGCAGATATCGCGACGCAGGTAGAGGGCGAACTCATCGGCGACGGTTCATGCATCATCGAAAGTGTGGCGCCGCTGGACGAGGCCGGCAAGGGTTCGATCGCCGTCCTGATCAACGCACGGCATAGCCGGCGCCTGGAATCGACGGAGGCCGCGGCGGTCATCGTCTCCCGGGAAATCGATCACGCTCCGGTCCCCATCATTCGCGTGGCTTCTCCCGAGCTCGCGCTCGTGACCCTGCTGACGACCTATTTTACCGGGCACCGTCCCGCGGAAGTCGGTATCCATCCGACGGCCAGGATAGATCCTGCCGCGAAGGTGGATGAAGAAGCGGCGATCGGACCCCATGTTTCGATCGGCCCGCACACCACGGTGGGGCGAAACGCCTGCGTCGGCGCGAACGTGGCGATCGGCGCCCATTGCGAGGTCGGCGCCGGCACCTGGATATTCGCCAACGCGACGCTCTACGACCGGGTATCCCTGGGAGAAGGCGTGATCGTACACGGCGGCGTCGTGATCGGCAGCGATGGCTTCGGGTATTTCCAGGGCAGCGAAGGGGCCAGGAAGATCCCGCAGGTGGGCGGCGTCGAGATCGGCGACGAGGTGGAGATCGGCGCGAATTCGACGATCGACCGTGCGACCATGGGCATGACCCGCATCGGCCGCGGCACGAAGATCGACAATCTGGTCCAGATCGGCCACAACGTCGTGATCGGCGATCACGTCACCATATGCGCCCAGGTGGGCATCGCGGGCAGCACGGTGGTTGAATCGGGGACCCTCATCGGCGGGCAGGCCGGACTCTCCGATCACATCCGCGTCGGCGCCGGTTCCAGGATCGGCGGGCAGGCGGGCGTGACCAAGTCCATTCCCGCCGGGTCGACGGTTTCGGGATACCCCGCGCGCCCGCACAACCAGGCCAGGAGAATCGAGGCGGCCATCAAGCGCCTTCCGGACCTGCTACAGCAGATCCAGACTCTGGAGACGCGGATCAGGACGCTTGAAGACCAGGAACAGGGCGCACCGTCCAACGAAGGAAGAAAGTAGCGGCACATGCGCGAACGACAGCATACCATTAAATCCCCGGCGTCCATTGACGGCATCGGCCTGCATACCGGTGGGCGGGCAACGCTTACATTCAAGCCCGGTAACGTGAACGACGGGATCCGCTTCGTGCGCGTCGACCATCCCGACCGGCTGGAAATCCCTGCGGACATAGACTACGTGATCGATACGACCAGGGGGACGAACCTGGCGCGGGACGGCGTCCGGATCCACACCGTGGAACACGTCCTGGCCTCCGTCGCGGGCCTGGGCCTGGACAATATCCGGATCGAACTGGACGGGGACGAGCCGCCGATCTGCGACGGCAGCGCAATTCCCTTCGTGAACGCGTTGATCGAAGCGGGCATCGTCGAACAGGACGCTCCCAGGGAATACCTGGAACTGGAGAACCCCGTCCTGTACTCGGAGCGGGAGAACGGCCTGTTGAAGGAACTCGTCGTCATGCCTTCCGACGATTTCCATCTCACCTACATGGTCGACTACCAGAAATCCAGCCTGGCGAGCCAGCACACGGTGCTTTATTCCCTGGAGGACGAGTTCGTCAACGAGTTCGCACCGGCGCGGACCTGGACCTTCCTGAGCGACGTGAAGGCCCTGCGCGAGAGGGGACTGATCAAGGGGGGCAGCCTGGAAAGCGCAGTGGTCATCGCGGACATGGACCTGTCCGACGAGGAACTGGACGAGTTGAAGGATCTGTTCGGTGTGGAGGACCGGGTGGTGATCGGAGAGAACGGGATCGTGGGCACCCAGCCGCTGCGGTTCGACAACGAGCCCTGCCGGCACAAGGCACTCGACCTGATCGGCGACCTGGCCCTGCTCGGTGCGCCGCTCAAGGCGCAGGTGTTCGGCGCGCGGTCCTCCCATGCCGCCAACGTCGAGCTCGTGCGAAGGATACGCGGCGTGTGCGTAAAAAAGAAGCCGGATACCGGGAATGCCGATCCGCCTTCCGCGCCAGTGACTTCCGCGCCGGCTCCGCCCGCACCCGAGCCCGAAACCGTCCTGGACATCGAGGACATCCTGCGCATCCTCCCCCACCGGTATCCCTTCCTGCTCATCGACCGGGTGACCCGCATGGAACCGGGGAAACGGGTGACCGCACTGAAGAACGTGACCATCAACGAACCCTTTTTCGCCGGCCACTTCCCCGGCCATCCCGTCATGCCGGGCGTCATGATCGTCGAGGCCATGGCGCAGGCGGGCGGCCTGCTGCTGCTCAATACGATCGATGAACCGAAAAACAAGATGGCTTATTTCATGGGCATCGACCATGCCCGTTTCAGGAGACTGGTAAAACCCGGCGACCAGCTGCGTTTCGAACTGGAAACAATCCGGATGCGCATGCACGCGTGCAAGATGGAAGGCAAGGCTTACGTAAACGATGAACTGGTCGCCGAAGCCACCCTCATGGCCATGATCACGGACCGTGCCGACCGTGCGGACCAGGCGGACCAGGAGACCACACAGTGACGGACATAACCGCCGAAGTCCAGATACATCCCACGGCCATCGTGCATCCCGACGCGGAACTGGGCGCCGGATGCAGCATCGGGCCATACACGATCGTGGAACCCAACGTTACCATCGGAGCGGGTACCCAGATTGCATCCAGCGCGCTGATCGGCGCGCATACCCGTATCGGCGCCGAATGCAGGGTCTATCACGGGGCCGTCGTGGGTTCGATCCCCCAGGATCAGAAATTCATCGGCGAGCAGTCCGTCCTGGAGATCGGAGACCGGACGTCCATCCGGGAGTTCACCACGCTGAATCGCGGGACGAGCGCACTGGGGAAGACGGTCATCGGCAGCGATACCCTGGTCATGGCCTATGTGCACGTCGCCCACGACTGCGTGATCGGCAACCGGGTGATCCTCGCCAACGGCACGCAGCTCGGCGGCCACGTGGAAATCGAGGATTTCGCCATCACCGGCGGACTCGTCGCGGTCCACCAGTTCGTCCGAATCGGCCGCAACGCCTTTATCAGCGGGGGCGGCATGGTGACCAAGGACGTCTGTCCTTACTTCAAGTACGGCCATGATCCGCTCAAGCCCGTTTCGCTCAACACCATCGGCCTGAAGCGCTGCGGTTTCTCCGACGAATCCATCCGTACGCTCAAGCAGGCCTATCGCCTGCTCCACCGGTCCTCGCTCAATATCTCCCAGGCGGTGAAAGCGGTGACGGCGGAAGTGGAACAAACCGACGAAATCAAGTACCTGCTCGCGTTTATAGAGGAAAGCGCCCGGCGAAGCAAGCGTTACGGCCGCGGCCTGACCTCCTGACCGCGTGGGTGCCGCGGCCTGACCTCCTGACCGCCAGGCAAGCCCGCATCGGCGTTACCGCGGAACCCGCACTACGCACTTTTCCCGTAATCAAAAGAAAGGACCTGTATCATGTCGGCCGCCTCAACAGGGGGACGCCCCGTGCCGGCCGGGCGGACCGTGCGAATCGCCACGCCCATGCCGCCCCCCTCGTGGGCCTTGCTGGAACGCGCCCTGATCCGGCAGCAGGAAGAGGCCGTGGAAGCCTTTTACGATCAGTACTTCGACGAACGCGGCTACCTGCTCTGCGTACCCCGCTGGGGTGGTGACGACGGGCCGGACGACGCGGCGGAGAACTTCGCGAACTGGCCGGAGCTCTACGCGCTCGGTGCTTCGAAACGCGTATATGACCTGTACAGGAAGGCATGGGACGGCCACCTGCTGCAGTACACGGAGGCGAAGACCACCGAGGTCGAATTCGCCCGGGACGGGATGTATTTCAAGGAGTTCCCGACGATGTTCGACTGGATGCACAACGGGGAGGGCTTTACGGCCTTCTTCCTCGAAGGACTGTGCAACCCCCGCGACAAAAAGTTCGTGGACCGCACCCGGCGATTCTGCGGCTTCTACATGGGCGACGATCCCATCGCCGACAACTGGATCCCCAAGCACCGCGTGATCAAGAGCATGTTCAACGGCAGCCGGGGGTCGATGCTGCGCAAGGCCACGGGCCTCGACTGGGCCGGCGATCCCATCGAGGTCGAAGGCCGGTTCAAGCCGGGGCACGGGGAACGCAACTACGAGGAGATGGTCGCCCATTTCAAGGACTACAACGACGTGGCCGGCGATCATCCGCTGAACATGGGCGTGACCACGATGACCCTGAACGCCTTTATGATCGATGGCGATGAAAGGTACTTCGACTGGACGAAGGACTACATCGACGCCTGGGTGGAGCGCACCGAGCGGAACAACGGGATCATACCCACGAACATCGGCCTGGACGGGACCATCGGCGGGGCGTGCGGCGGCAGATGGTATGGCGGCGCCTACGGATGGGGGTTCTCCACCACGGTACCGCAGACCGGCGAGATCGCCCATCGACCCTACTTCCTGATCCGGGTACACTGGAGCTTCGGAAACGGTCTGCTGCTGACCGGCAACCAGAAGTACGTCGACACCTGGCGCGGCGTCATCGACGGGGTCAACGAGAACGGCAAGGTGGAGGACGACCGGACGCTCTATCCCCGGATGCACGGGGACGAGGGCTGGTACGACTTCCAGCCCGAGCCCTTCGACGTGGGTGCCGAGCAGATCTACTACTGGTCCATGGACCGCCGCGACCTGAAGCGGCTGCCCATGGAGGGCTGGATCGCCTTTCTGGAGGGGCAAAACCCGGACTATCCCGAGACGGCGCTCCAGGAGGATATCTCGACGGTGCGGTCGAAGATGGAGCGGATGCGCAACGACCTGACCACGCCGGACACGCGCATGTCGGACGACATGAACGGTACGAATCCCGCGGCGGTGGACGCCCTGATCCAGCTCATGCTCGGTGGCATGCCCACCGGGCACCTGGGCCATCCCCTGCATTGCCGGTTCCGGTACTTCGATCCCGAGCGCCTGCGTCCCGGGATGCCGGAAGATGTGGGCGCCCTCGTGGAAGAACTCCACGATGACAGCGCCGTGGTCACGCTGGTCAACACCAACCAGGTCTCCTCCCGCACGGTGACCGTCCAGGGCGGTGCTTACGGGGAACATCAGATCCTGGAAGTACGCGGCGAAAGCGGATCAACCCCGGTAGACGGCGCCAGCTTTACGGTGACGCTCGAACCCGGCTGCGGCAGCCGGCTGCGCGTGGCCATGGACCGCTACGCCAACCGTCCGTCCTTCGACTTTCCCTGGGAGAGGCAGGTTTGACCCAATGAAGATCAGACGTACAGAAACGCTGCTCATCCTCGGCATGTTGTTTATCACGAACATGCCTCGGGACGCGGCCGCCCGGCAGGATGACGCGGCCGCCCGGCAGGATGCCGTAGCCGCCCGGCAGGATGACGTGGCAGCCCGGCAGGATGACGTGGCCGCGCTGGTGGCAAAGTACCGTGCGGATGCCATCCGCATGCGCGAGCATATCCATCAGAATCCGGAACTGAGCAACCGTGAGTTCAAGACGGCTGCGCTGGTGGCGGATCATCTCACCGCGCTGGGTATCGAAATCCGCACCGATGTCGCCCATACCGGCGTGGTGGGTGTGCTCGAGGGCGGGCGGCCGGGTCCGGTGGTGGCCGTCCGGGCGGACATGGACGCGCTGCCCTCCCTCGAGGTGGGCACCGTCGGATACACCATCGGACCGGCCTTCGCCGCCGTGGACCACTTCACCATCAAAGTCCGGGGCAAACAGGCCCACGGCGCCCGTCCCGAAGAGGGCATCGACCCGGTCGTCATGGCTTCCGAGATCGTGCTCGCCCTGCAGACGATCCGGTCCCGCACCCTGTCGCCCCTCGAGCCCAGCGTGGTCACGGTGGGCATCGTACGTGGCGGCGAACGCTTCAACATCATTCCCCGGGAAGTCCATCTCGAGGGGACGGTGCGCACCTACAATCCCGAGGTCCGGGATACGGTGGAGCGCCGGATGGCGTCCATCCTGGAAGGCATTACCGCGGCCTATGACGGTACTTTCGCACTGGACTACGACCGCGGCACCCCATCGGTGATCAACGATCCGGCCCTGTCCCGAGAAATGGCCGGTTACCTCGCTGGCGCACCCGGCGTCGAACAGGTGCTGGAACTGCCCCCGACCATGGGCGGCGAGGACTTCGCCTATTTCGCCAATGTCGTACCGGGGTTCTTCTACCGGCTCGGTACCACCCGGCCCGGCCAGCCTTCAGGCGGCCTGCACACCCCGACCATGACGGCGGACAGCGAATCCGTGACCGTCGGCATGCGCGTGATGACCCACCTGGTGCTGGAGTTCCTGAACGCCAGGGCGCCGAGGTCCAACCCGTAGCTCATTAACCTGGCCGCCTGTTAACCCGGCAGGCGTATTAACCCGGCAGCCCAATGGCCGCGTGCCAACGGTTGCCTGCGTCTTAACGGTCCTTACGGTTCCGGGACGCCTCCCGATATGCTCGCGTCTGGTCCAGGGCCGTGATGCGGGTCGCCCCCGCGATGGTTAAGCCCGTTTCCGCGCTGACGTTGTACTTTTCCACATCCCCGAAGACGGACGAACCGGCAAGGTTCCGCACCAGTACCTCGCCGATATCCACCACCGTGTGCAGCGCAAGCCCCCGCGTTTCGTATTCCCGCCGCCATGCTACCCAGTTCGCCGCGTTTTTTCGGTCCAGGGGCGCCGACGAAATCAAATGATCCGTTGGAAAAAGGTGGGGCCATCCCAGGTGATCGACCACGCGCTCGATGCGCGAAACACTGTGGCTGGACAGGACGCCCAGGGCGAATCCTCCCGATGAAATCGCCTCCAGGTGCTCTCCGGAAAACCTGCCCACCGCCTGTATGGCGTTCCGGTCGATCTGTTCGTACATGGTTTCTTTCGCGTCCAGGTGGGCGAGGGTCCGTAAACCCATGACCACGAGAGGTTTCATGGTGACGGCACTCCCCTGTTTGCAGTCTATGAGCAGGTTCTCACACCTACCGCGTAGATACGACCATGCCCGGCTTCAGCGGGTCTTCGGGTTTCTCCGAAGGTTGCCGAGTATGGACCCGATGACGACGAGCACGGCGCCCGATATGCTCAGGGTGTTGAGGTTTTCCGGCTGAAGCAGGCCGGGCAGGAGCGGCGCGGCGATCATCATGTCGACGACTGTAACCAGAGGTGCGGCCGCCAGGACCATGCTGACCCGGAAAACCTCGAGGTGTTTCAGCGATTCCACCAGGGTCACGAACGCCACGAGTGAGATCACGGCCGATACGTTCAGCAGGATCATCTGAGCGGCGTCCTGCACCAGCAGCGCGTCGAACCGAACGAAGGGCAGGATCAGGATCGCCCCGGCCGAGTAGATCAGGAACAGGATAACGGAGGTAGGCAGGACCTGCAGCAGCTGCTTCTGGGTCAGCGTGTACGTGGAGAGCGCCAGCGCCGCGACGGTTACCCAGAGGATGCCCGGGATCATGGCGCTGTCCCCGGACCAGAGCTCCTCCAACTGTTCGTTGAAGAAGAGCACGATGCCGCCCGTGAGCAGCACGAGTCCGAAGACCTGTATGAGCGCCATCCGTTCGTGAAAGAGCAGCATGGCGCCCAGCAGGAGGAACAGCAGCGAGATCTGGTTGACCACCTGGGCGGCACTGGGCGAGATGTACTGCAGGCTCTGGGGATAGAATACGTACGCGCTGCTGAAGCCCAGGACCGCCGCGAGGAACACCAGCGCGTATCCGCCCCGCAACTGGCGCACCAGGGGGAAATGCCCCTGCTTATGCACGATCACCGCCATCAGAACGGCCGCGACGACGAAACGGTACCAGGTCATCGTAAACGCGTCCAGGCTGATCAGCATGATCTTCAGGACGATGGGCAGTCCGCCCCACACGAAGATCGTGAACAGGCTCAGGACCAGGCCCAGGCCCCAGCGGCCGCTGGTGACGTGCCGGTTCATGGCTTCCCCGCAGGGGGAACCGGCACGAACGGGCGGCATTGCGGCGTCATCCGGCCGTCGCGCGGGGTTATTCGTACACCTCCACTTCGGGCGTGAACCTCATATCGGGATCAAGCGGGTAGATGGGACGGGTGACGAACCGGTGACCGAGCGTGGGGATGTTGGGGCTCGCCGCCCCCGGCGAATCGATGGTGATGGTCCGTTCCGCCCAGTCGTCGTACCAATCGTCCGGCGTATGGGGCAGCTTCTTGACTACGACATCGAAGTGTTCCGGGTCCTGGCCGAAGGCGGGATACATCCACCGGTCGCACAGCAGGGGGCCGGAAGACGCGACGAAGATCGTTATGTTGCGGCACCTGAGAACAGCGATTGGGACATTGTCGCGTCGGCCCAGCACTTCGACCGTCGCGGTGACTTCGATCGGCGTGAAGCGCGGGTCCCGCGTCCCGCCCAGAGGAACGGTGATGGTCTGCCCGACGCCCGCCTCCATGGCGCGCGCGACAGCGAGATCGTCGCGGATGGGGAACAGCACGCTGCCCCGGTAGTCGCTCCCGAGGAGGCCCTTCAGGATGGTGTTGCTCGTGCCCGGTGCACCCGAGCTGGTCGCGTCGGCGGCATCGGCGAAAACGACCGTTCCCTTTGCCATGGCGGCGATCCGGATGCCCGCCTCGACGCTATGCAGCACGCATTGCATGTGGGACCGCATGTTCCAGAAACTCCGGCCGACATGCAGGGCTTCCCGCGCTGCCAGGTCCCGGTTGCCGTCCGTGATCACGACGATGCGGGAGCCCTGTTCGGGGCAGTCCGTTGGCGGATGACCCAGCATGATCCCCCCGGCGAGTACGTCGTCCCGCTCCTCCAGGCGCTCCAGGTACCGGATGAACGTGCCGTGCACGCCGGTGGCGGTCTTGAGTTCGTCGCCCCGGACCATGGTGGGCGTATACACGCTGGCGATCACGGGCCGGGCCCCGTCGAGTATGCGCAGCAGTACCCCGGCGGCCCGTGCGCCGGTTTCATACCAGTCGATATGGGGATAGGTGTGCAGGATGGCGCAGCCGTCCATGTGGGCCAGCATGCGCCGGGTGATCGTGCCGTGCATGTCGAAGGAAGCGACCACGGGCACATCTGGCCCGACGAGCCGCCGCACTTCCTGCAGGACATACCCTTCGGGGTCCTTTTCGGTTTCCGCGGTCATGGCGCCGTGCAGGTTCAGGTACACGCCGTCGGCGCCGGTCCTGTGCCGATCGATGGCGTCGAGCAATTCCGACGCGGTCCGCTCGAAGCACGCCTGCGTGATCGTGCCGCCCGCCCCCATGGCGGCGCTGTAGGTGGGCACGATTTCAGTGTCTTCCCGAGCGGAGAGGGTATCGACGGCCCCGCCGACCACGCCACCGAGGCCGCTCAGGCCGCCCTGGTCGTCCTGGTCGCCCGGGCCGTTCGGTTCCTCCCGGCTGCCTGGTTTCGCCAGCATCTCTCGGCCGCGCAGGATACGGAAATCCTCGTACACCGTATCATTGGGATGGAAATCGTTGGTCTCCTGGAAGAAGGTGCCGATCAGGATCCTGGGCATGGCGCTCAATACCTCGACGTGTGCTCTTCCACCTTGGTAATCGTCTCGATGACCGCCGGCCTGCCCTCGCGGTTGGCCTCCACGGCCCGACGGATGGCCGGGGCGATCTGATCGGGCGTCGTCACCTTCTCCGCGTAAGCACCCAGGCCGGCGCCTACGGCCGCGTAGTCCCCGCCCAGCCGGTTGCTGCCCCAGCGCTCGGATGCATAGGCCATGTGGTGGTCGTAGTGAGTCATGACCCCGTTGTTCAGCACCACCGTGATGATTGGGATCTCCGACCGCACGGCGGTCTCCACATCCAGGCCGGCCATGCCGAAGGCGGCGTCGCCCATGACGTTGACGACCTGCTTCTCCGGCTCGGCGATCTTCGCTCCGATTGCCAGTCCCAGTCCGTAGCCCAGCTGCGTGGATGCGCCCCAGCCAATGTATCCCCGCGGCGTGTCGGTCTCCCAGAATGGCGCGAGTTGCTCCCGCGGATAGCCGGAGTCGTGGGTGATGATCGTGCGCGCGCCGTCCACCACCCCGGCGATCTCGCGGAACACACGGTACGGGCTCAGGGGCACCTCGTCGGAGCGGAAGCGCGGCTCCCATTCGGCCAGCCACGCTTGTTTCAGCCGGGCGATCTCCTCCATGTCGCCGCGTACATCGTCCCGGGGCCGCCCACCGAGCTGGCGTTTCGCTTCCTCGACCATCTGCCGCAGCACAACCTCTGCGTCCCCCACCGCGCCATAGTCCACACGGTGCTCCTTGTTCAGGTCCCCGTGGCTGACGACGCATTGAGCGAGCGCCGCGCCCGCCGGCACATCCGATTTGAATCCTGAAGTCATGCTTGTGCCGATGCCGAAGAAGAAATCGGTTTTCTTCAGGTATTCCGCCACCATGAGGGAATGGGAGGCCGCTCCCGTGCCCAGGGAAAGGGGATGGGTTTCGGGGAAGGCGCTCTTGCCGGCAAGCGTGGTCATGACCGGGGTCTTCGTCCATTCGGCGAATTCGATCAGCGCATCGGTGGCCTCGGCATACAGCACGCCCTGGCCGGCGCTGATGACCGGGCAGTCCGACGCGAGCAGAGCCGACACGAGGTCCCGCACGTCCTCGGGAGAAGCGCCACTCCTGAAGGGCTTCACCGGCGTGTAACTGAATGTCTCGTCCGGGATCTCCTCTTCACCCACGTCCCCCGGGATCTCCAGCATGACCGGTCCGGGCTTGCCCTGCTTGAGCAGGCTGTATGCCCGTCCCATCATCTCCGGAATCCGGGCCGCCGAGTTGATGTTCGAGACCCACTTGGTGATGCCCCGGTAGTTTTCCACCGATTCGAAGGCCAGGTTGGCGCCCGCACGGGACCGCGGCGGTCCACCGGGCAGCAGCAGGACGGGTACCGAATCCGCGTAAGCCTGTGCCACCCCGCCGAAGGCGTTCTCCGCGCCCGGTCCCATCTGCATCATGAAGACCCCGACGGTATTCCCGTTCCGTATCCGGCTGAAACCATCGGCGATGTTGACGCCGGCCCGTTCCTGCCGGCAGAGGATGGGACGCAGGCCCTCGATCGCGCAGGCGTCGATGAGGGGGTGGTGGGGAAAACAGCTGAACCAGTCCAGCCCCTCGGCCTTCAGGATCTTTGCAATGGCTTCGTTTCCGGTCATGGGGGGTTCCTTTACTCTCCTTCGCGGCGCGGAGTCGACAACGTTTGCCCGTCGTCGTCAATCATCGGCCGGTTATAGACATAGGGCGGTTCGAGTACGGCCCGTTGGGTGTCCGTGAGTTCTTTCGTCCATTCCGGCAGGCCGGTTTCGTACACGCCGCCGGAGTAATGCATGTACTTCGGGGTGTACCGGTAGAACAGCGAGCGGCGCTCGCCTTCGCCATTCCACGGCAGCGTGCCGTGGGTCGTGGCCTCGTTGAAGATCACCAGGTCGCCGGCCTTCATGGGCACGTGGTACACGATTTCCCGGTCGGCTTCGTAACGGGAAATGTCATCGGGCAGACTGAAGTTCGCCTTGTGGCTGCCCGGGATGACGCACAGTCCGCCGTCGCCGGGGTTCACGTCGGTCAGTTGATACTGGCAGTTGATCAGCCCGCAACGCATGACGCCGTTCTGGTAGTGGTAGAATCGAGATCCGTTGAACTCCGCCTGTCCGTAACCGTGGAGGCGCAGTCCCTCGGTGCCCGACACGGACGTGAAGATGAAGGGACTGTGGTCCATCTTCCAACCCCGGCCCAGCAGGGTGTTCAGGTAGGGGATGATCCTCGGATTGGCCAGCACTTCCCGGAAAGGACGGCACCAGGGCTGGTCCCAGGAAAGCATGCCTTCATAGAGGCCGCGGAGCTGCGCGTCTTTCAGGGCCTCGCTTGTGCTGCTGGCCGTATCGTCCTTCCGCTTGTCGAGATTGGCGTCCAGGGCCTCGTTCAGCGCGCTGACCTGTTCGGGCGTGAGGGCGTTGCGCACCACGATAAACCCCTGCAGGTCGAAGAGGTACTTCTCGTGGGGTTCCATGGTGAGGTATGAGGAGGTGGGTTCAGCCATGCCGCTCAGGTTGTGTACCTTTCCAACAGAATCGAATCGACGAATAGGGATGAGGTCGCCTGCGGCGTGCGGAGTCAGATCCCCTCCCTGCGGGGACGCACGATCGATTCACCGTCGTCCTCGATCAGGGGCCGGTTGTAGATATACGGGGGCTCCAGGACCGCGCGCTGGGCTTCGGTGAGGTCTTTCGTCCATTCGGGAAGGTGGGTTTCGTATACACCGCCTTCGTAGTGCATGTATTTCGGGATGTACCGGTGAAGCACGCAGCGACGCTCGCCCTTTCCCCTCCACGGCAGGGCGCCGTGGGTCGTGGCCTCGTTGAAGATCACCAGGTCGCCGGCTTTCACGGCGACATGATGGAAGATCTCCTGGTGGTCTTCGAAGTGCCGGACGTATCCGGGCATGGGGAAATTGGCCTTGTGGCTGCCAGGAATCACGGTCAACCCGCCATCGCCCGGGTTCACGTCGGTCAGGTAGAACTGGCAGACGGTCAGTCCGCTCCGCATGCGGCCGTCGTCGTACATGTAATAAGTGGAACCTGCGAACATTCCCGTGCTGTTGCCGTGAAAGGGGGTGCCCTGGGCGCCCGGCATCGACGTGAGCACATCGATGTTGTGGTCCAGTTTCCAGCCCCGGCCCATCATGGTATTGAGATAGGGAATCAGCTTCGGGTGGGCGAGCAGGTCTCGGAAGGGCTGGCACCAGGGCGGGTCCCAGGTCAGCATCCCTTCGTAGTGGACGTACTGCGTTTCAGGCCCCGCCAGCGGAGTGCCGTCCAGGGCACCGCCCGGGCCGTGTCCGGTGGTGCGGTCCGGATTGGCGTCCAGGGCTTCGTTCAGCGCCTGAACCTCATCGGCGGACAACAGGCCCCGCACCACGAGAAACCCCTGGAGATCGTAGAGGTACTTCTCGCGCTCGCTCATCACGACGAAGTCCTCCGGGTCGCCGAACATGGCCATGGCGGGACTCCTGGCGGCTTGGGCTTAAACAGGAATTCAGACACTACGAACGGAAATGGTTCGTTCCGGCGTCATTGGACACTCATATCGCTTGTTCAGGAATATAGAAAACGAGGGAGCGTAGTCAAAGACAACTATGCGACACCCGGACCGCCCGGATCGCCCGGACCGCCCGCCGAGTCAGCCGGCGTCCGGAGTCCTCAGCAGACCCTCCACACGTCCGAGGCGACCGTTCATGTCGTGCATTTCCGTACGGATGGCAGTGATCTCCGTTCGCAGAGGCGCGATTTCCTCCCTGATCTCAGTCTTCATTTCGTCACGAACGGCGGCGACTTCTCGGCGAACGGACATTATTTCTGCCTTCAACTCCTCCTTCAATGATCCTATATCCGTGTTGAGTTCCCGCTTGAGTTCGTCCCTTCCGATCTTCGCCTGGTTCCAGAAGAAGATGAAGGCCGTCAACAGGGTGGCCGGCGTTAACAGCAGTTGAGCAAGTTCCATGGTCGCGGTTCCTCTCTCATTCGTGCCTATGGTGCGGTGGTGCCAGAAGCGAATGACATACTTTATAGAATAGTCAGAGAAACCGGGAAAACCTCGTGAACGATCGATAGATTCCAATCGTCTTCACGTACGTCCATGTGCCGAACTCATAAATACACAAAATTGCCGTTGTCGCCATACGTGCGGTGACAACGGCAATTTCGTTTGTTCCGACTTCCACAGGCCGATGACTCGGCCCGCCGAATCCCTCTAGTACTTCACCGTACAGCCGTAGGCCCGGGTCATATTTACGGGCACTTCCTTGCCGGCGAAAGCCGCTTCCAGGGCCATTACCACGTAATTGTCGGCCTTGGGAATGTCGGCGATGTTGGCTGAATTGATGCTGTCGATGGCGCCCATGTAGATCAGCGTGCCTTCCGGGTTGATGATGTACATGTGGGGCGTGTGTGTGGCGCCGTACGCCCTGCCGACGTCTCCGTTTCCATCGAGCAGGTAGGCGTCCACGGTCGACGCGTGCTTCTTCAGGCGGCTGTGGATTTCTTCATTGGAGAACTGGCCCTGCTTGCCTTCGGCCGACGAGTTGACGGCCAGCCAGACCACGCCCTGCTCGCGGTACTTGTCCTGCAGGCCCTGCATGTTCTTGGCTTCGTAGTGCTTGGCTACAAAGGGACAGTCGTAGTTGATCCACTCCAGGACCACGTACTTGCCGCTGTAGTCCGAGAGCGTCACGCTGTTGCCGTTCGTATCCGTCAGCGTGAAATCCGGGGCCGCGTACCCCACCTTGGCATCCCCGGCGGCCATCGGCGTGGCGTAATTTACCAGCAGGATCGCGGCGGTAAAGGCCACCACGGCTGCCGGGATCAAAATCCTCTTCATTAAAATCCTCCTTGTGAATGGTAACATCAAACTGCTTCAAACAGGATCATATGGATCTCTATTATCACTCGGAACGTTCGGATCATACGGATCGGCGCCAACACTACCTGCTGGCCGCGCTCCCGCTTTCCACATGTTTCAATGCGTCCAGCACCAGGCCGGGCGTGAGCAGTTCCGGCAGGATCTCCGGTTCGGCATCCGGACCGCCCGTATACAGCACGTACAACGGGACGCTGTTGCGACCGAATTCGGCCAGCGCCTGCGTGATCTCGGGGTCCCGGGACGTCCAGTCGGCCTGGACCGGGACCACGCCCAGGGTCTCGAACTGCTCCACCACGCGGCGGTCGCTCAGTGCCACGCGTTTGTTGACCTGGCAGCTCAGGCACCAGGCTGCGGTGAAGTCGACGAAAACCGGCTTCCCCGAAGTGTGCAGGTCCTGCACCAGCTGCCGGGAGAAAGGTTCCCATTCCAGTCCCGCGCTGTACGTCGTGGCCGCGGCGGTTCGTTCCTCCCCGGCCGGGGCGGGAACCTGGCTCAGCACGGTAACCATGCTCGCAATGATAATCACCGCGGCGGCGGCGCGCGCGGCCATCCTGGAGCGGCTGCCGGCTGCGATGCCTCCCCAGCGGCCGAGTATCCAGCTTCCGAGGGCGACCAGCACCAGCAGGACCATCACGAGGGCGACCAGGTTGGGGTCCGTCTGGAGGTTCAGCACCCAGAGCAGCCAGACCACGGTGGCCATCATGAGAAACCCCATGAACTGCTTGAAGGATTCCATCCACGCGCCGGGCTTCGGCACGTACCGCAGCAGGACGGGAACGGAAGACAGGGTCAGGTAGGGCAGGGCCATGCCCAGGCCGAGGAACCCGAAGATCGCCAGGGACTGCGCCGCCGACTGCGTCAGGGCGTATCCCAGGGCCACGCCCATGAACGGCGCGGTGCACGGCGTGGCCACGACCGTGGCCAGGACGCCGCTCAGGAAGGATCCGCCGAGTCCGCTGCCCGAATCCATTCTTCCGCCGAGTCCGACCAGCGACGTGCCGATCTCGAAGACACCGAAGAGACTCAGGCCGAACATGAAAATGATGACAGACAGGACGACGATGAAGGCCGGCGACTGGAGCTGGAATCCCCAGCCCAGCTGCTCGCCCCCGGCCCGCAGGCCGATCAGGACGGCTGCCAGCGCGAGAAAGGAAACCAGGACGCCCGCGGTAAAGACCATGCCGTGCCGGCGTGCCTTTGCCGGGTCGTCGCCCGCCTGGTGGATGAATCCGAGCACCTTGATGGACAGCACGGGAAGGACGCAGGGCATCAGGTTGAGGATCATGCCGCCGATGAGCGCGAAGAGCAGGGCCTGCCAGAGCCCGGACACGAGATCGCCGGAAACCGCCGTGGCCGCAAGGCCGGAGACGGCCGAAATGCCGGTGCCCGCCGCCGTTTCACCGGAACCCGCTGGTCCGATTACGGCAACCGCCGCCGGCAGCAGGTCCGCGTACACGGCCTTGATATCAAGTGCGCGCTCCGAACCGGGGCCGCGCCATCCATCGGGGGATACCAGCACGCCCTCGATCTGTTCCGGCCTGCCCGTGTAGAAGCCCGACCGGCGCATCGTCAACAGGTAGCCGGTCTCCGTCTTCTCGAGTTTCTGGGGAGACACGTAGTCGATCAGGTCTTCATAGTAAGGGTAGAACTCGACGCTGGTGAGGTTGCCCGGGAACCACTCGGGCGGCGCGGCGTGCAGCGCTACGGTGGAATCGGTGATGGCGGCCTCGACGTGCCATCCGGGGACCGCGACCGGCAGGTTCTCCCGGGTGCGGGCAAAAAGATCGGTCCATCTCTCATCGGCCTGGGGCGCGTCCGTGGATACGGGCAGGGTCACCTGGTACCCGGATTCTCCCGGGAGGCAGATTTCCGCGCAGACCAGCCAGGAGGCGTAGGCCCCGACGTCGACCGTCCCGCCGGGCGCCAGGTCGGCCGGGGGCGTGATCTCCACGAGCAGCATCGTCTCGCCCTCGTACCCGTAGCTGGCCAGGATGTCGAGTACGATCTTCTGGGGATAGGGCCAGTTGATCTCTCCGGCCTGGAATCCATCGGGCAGCGCCCAGTGTATCTGCGTGGGGAGGCCCGAATCGGCCGGGTTGCGCCAGTAGGTGTGCCAGTGCTCGTCCATCTTCATCCGCAGGCCGGCCCAGAACGGCTGCCCGGGTTTGACGGACGTCGTCTCCACGACCAGTTCGGTTTCCATGTAATCGGTTCGGACCGCCTGTCCGTGGACGGAGAAGGCGCCGGCGCCGAAGGCGAACAGGATCGCAAGCGCAAATAAAGTGGTGTGCTTCGATTTCATGGCGTGTTCGTTTTTCAGTTCGCGCGGGTAGGGCCGTTAGGACGCGCATATGTCGGAATCAGGTATAATGACGCAATATGGCTATAAAAACGTCCCCTTGTCAAGCCGCATCGGGGTGCGGGTCCGGCTGTCCGTCCGCAGTCACACACCGAACCAGTAGTTGAACTTGACGAGGAATATGTTCTCCGATTCACCACCGAACAGGTTGCCGAAGTCTCGTCCGATGTCCAGTACCCCGTTTTCGTCCTGTTCGCTGCGGGTCTGCTGCCAGACGAGAAACACCCGGGACCCGGGGCGGTACTCCCAGCGCAGCACCACGTTCATGCGCAGTGACTGGATGTTGAAATCCCGGTCCGAGAAATTGATGTCCGGCATCCCGTCCCCGTCGAAGTCGAGGTAGCGGTAGCCGTCGGCCGGATCGATGAAGGAACGCGTGCCCTCGTCCAGCACGTCGAAGTCGAAGCTGCTGCCTCGGAGCAACTGCTTGTAGTTGAGGTAATCTCCCGAAGACAGCAGGGGTTGTGCATACATCTGCAGTGTCAGGTAGGGCGAGAATGCGACGTTCAGCCGGGTTTCGAGGGAAAAGGACCGGCGCTGCAGGTCCGAAAAAACGTACCGGCTGCCGTACGTAGGCGCGAAGGGCAGGACATCAGTCTGCGTGACGTACTGGGCCGCGTTGCGCTCCCAGCTGAAATTCGGCGATACCCTCAGCTCCCAGTTTGGCGATGGACGGATCGTGGCTTCGACCTCCGTCTCCCACTCGTGACCGCCCCGCTGGAAACGTTCGTAGTCGAATTCCGTCTCCAGTGAGAAACGTTTCCGCCGGTCCGAACTGATCCCGATATCGAAGGAATAGGAGCCGGGGTCCTCCATGACCGGTCCGCCCCGGGTCCTCGAATCGCTGAACTGAGTGGGACTGTAACTGGAGCCCAGGAACAAATCCCAGTAGTTGTTGAATTCGAAATAGGCCCCCCCGAAGAACCGGCCGTTCTTGTAGTTGTTCCGCCATGACGACCAGGACCACGGCTCGTCGAGGGCTTCGTGACGGAAGTTGTAGAAGGTAAAGAAATTCAGTCCGTAGTTGCGAAACAGGCGACCCGGGGTGATGTTCTGGTATTCGATCCGCGCGCCGCCGTCCAGGCGCTCGCTCGAACGGGAAAATCCAAGGTCGTTTACCTCGAAACCGGGCGAGACCTCGGCGAACCAGACCGCTCCTGACCAGGGGCTTCCGTCGCGCTTCGCGAACTGTAATCGCCAGTTGTACCCGTTCATGGACGTGGCGGTGGAGTCCACGGAAAGGCTCGTGGCGTCGGGACGCTGGAAGTAGTGATTGCTGGACCGTTGCAGGCGGATTAGCGCATCCGTGCTGCCCTGGACGCGGCTTCCGACGAGGTAACCGTAGACGGCCCAGTCCCGCGAGCGCGTCCCCCCCCAGTTGTGTTCGAAGTCCACCCCTCCGGAGAAAGCCTCTGACGTGAGGTAGTCGAAGGCGCCGTCACCAGGCAGGGCCCGGTGCATCAGCGAGCCGACGCCACCGAACTGACTCGCGCCGTTCCTGAAGTCCCGCCGGACCCGGAAGACACCGAACTCGGCCCGGGGTTCGACCGTGAATTCCTCGGTTCTGCCGTCGGCCAACGTATAGGCCTTCCCCGTCTCCCTGCCGGTTACGGCAGCCAGGGCGCCGATGGACACGCCGCCCGGTGACCGGCCCGTGATCTTGGCCGCGCCCAGGATGTTGGTCTCCGTGGGTATGTCGGCGAAGTCCGCGCCATCGGGTATGCCTCCCCGGGGCTGGCGACCGATCCGGCGGCTGTAGTACAACTCATCGCGACCGGAAAGGCCGAACTCGAAAACCTGGGCATCCAGGACGAAAAAAGGCCGTTGTTCACGGAAAAACGTCTCGAACGCCGAAAGGTTGACGACAGCGGGGTCCACCTCCACCTGCCCGAAGTCGGGATTGATGGTCGCGACGAGATGGTAAGATGATCCGATGCCGTACCGCGCGCCGAAACCCGCCCGCGCATTGAAGTCGGATCCGTCGAAGAAGGGATTCCCCTGTTCGGCTTTCGCGGTACGGGCGCCGCCGAGGAAGTAGGGCCGAACATCCAGGCGGCGGGCTTCCGACGGAAGGACCAGTCCGTTCAGGCGGCCCAGGACGCTGACTCTTCCGTACCGCAACCGGGATTGCAGGGCAAAGTCTATGACCTCGTTCGAAGCCAGGCACCTTCGCATGAAGTTCACGCCCCAGGACTGGGCGGATTCTGTCGTCTCGTATCGTATCTGGGAAAGGGGAATGCGCATCTCGGCGACCCAGCCCAGGTCGTCGATCGTCACGGCCGATTCCCACACGGCGTCCCACGCGTCGTCCTGCCGCACGTCGTCATACAGGTAAGCGTCGCGCTGAACGCCCGCGGCGCTGACGCGAAACTGGTATCCGGTGAGCCTGTCGTTGTTCGGATCGAGGGATACGGAGAACAGGTCGAAAGCGCCCCGTTCGTCCCGCCGGACGAGCTGCCGTCCGATCTGCTCGGGATGATCGTCGTACATCCGGGCGCCGATATAGATCGCGTCGGCGTCATAGAGCACACGCACCTCGGTGGCCTCGCCGGGCTCAGTACCCTCGACCGGCTCCCGCTGGACAAACCGCGTCGCGGGAACGGCTGCCGACCAGGCCGCTTCATCCAGCCGGCCGTCGAGCGCGATGGGCCCGGTGCGTTCCGCCGCCTCCAAGGAAGGGACGGAAAGTCCGCCGGCGTCCGTTTGCGCGGCAACGGTGTCGGGGGACATCATGCTAAGGACCATCAGGGCGAAGACCGTCGGAACAAGGGATTTCAAGTGCATACTTTCTGCGTTCCCTTCCTTTGCGTGGTAAAGATCGAACCAAAGCACTCCGTAGACTGCGTCTTCCGTCTGGCCCACATCCTGCCGCCGGCCTTCTGCGTCGCCGGTATCTGCACCGCCGGCATTCTGCGCCGCCGATTTTCCGCCACGACGGTGCGACATAGCCAAACTGACCGCCATGGTCACGACGGAAGTCACCTAATATTACAAATATGCATGGTTTAACTTTAAAATATCGGTCGGCATTCCGAGAATCGCTAGCGGGTCCAGGTCAGGACAAAAGCCGGGGGCAGATTCCGCACGACGAGTGATTCGCACCGGTAATCGGAAAACAGCGGGCTCATGCGGCGGCGGAACCGTACGGCCGAAGGCAGGCAGTAGGCGTGGACGTATTGAAACATGCGGAAAACGGAACCGGGTCCCAGGAGCCTGTCCAGGTTGCCGATGAGTTCGTCGATGACCGGCGCCGGCATGGTGGCGACGGACAGTCCGGAGATGACGGCCTTGACCGGTGGAACGCCCGAGTCCGCGTGCACCTGGAACGCCCGGGTGACCGTATCGTGTTCGAAGCGAAGGTTGGGAAACCGGTCCCGCAGCAGGTGAACGAATCGCTGTTCGAGTTCGATACCGATATATCCGTCGTCATCGGGGAGGATATGCCTGATCTGGTCCGTGAGCGCGCCCGTTCCCGGGCCCAGTTCCATGACGGATTCGTTGGGCCTGATTTCCAGCCCCCCGGCCATCTCCCGGGCGAGCATTCTCGAACTGGGCGCCAGGGCGCACACACGCAGCGGACTCTTCAGCATGACCCGGAGAAACAGGAAAAACGGATGTTGTGCGGATCGGGACATGTACGGGCAGGATTGCAGCCGGAGTCCAAGTCTGGGCAGGAACTCCAGATCTGGGCGGGAACACGGATTTCACAATAGACCGGAGCCAATATATGGTCGCGGGCCGTGGGAGGCAATATCTATCGTTATGGCCGCGAGCGTTCGTCCGCCGGAACTCCGCGTACCCCTTTTCTGAAGGGCAGCAGGCCCGGGTAGGGCGTACGGTACCGGTACAGCAGATAGAGCGCGAAGACAAACACGGGCAGATTCAGCAGGAGCAACTCCGGGGGCCAGGTCTCGACCTCGACGCCATAACGGTAGAGGAGGAAGGCGAAGGCATTGTTGCCCGCGTGAAGCAGCATGCACGGGAAGATCGAGCCGGTGAGGACGGCCACGGTGGTGATTACCACGCCCAGGTAGGTCGTCGGAATGATGCGGAACAGCGCCTGGTGGAACAGTCCGAAGATCACGCCGACCACCAGGATGAGCACGACCGGTCTCAGCCGGCGGTGCAGCCCGTGAAGCAACAGGCCGCGAAAGGCCATCTCCTCCACGATGCCGGGCGTGAGCGCCATCATGAGCATAATCTGCCAAAGGGGAAAGTCTTCCGGAAGGAGCTCGCTGGCGAACTGCTCCAGCATCTCCTCCGGGAAGGGCAGGAATACGCTGGACAGCCCCACGACGAAGATCCCGGTCAACAGGGTCGACGGTACCAGGAGCAACACCGCCAGCCATACCTGGGGCCGCACCCGGCGGATCGCCAGGGCCTGGCGCCAGTCGAGCCGGTGTACCCGGATCATAAGCAGCGAGCCGAGAAAGAATATACCGAACATGTTGAAGGCCCACTGTCCCTCGAGCCGGGTCAACGCGTCCACGTTCGATGGTGCGATGATGATGATGGCCCACATGCCGAGGAACCACAGGAGCACCCGCCGGGGAAACAGCGCGGCGCCGCCTGCCAGGTCCGCCTCATCCAGGTCCTGCGCCGTTACGAGCCTTTCCTTGTCCAGCATGCGGGACGACCACCTGAGCAGCAGGAAGGCGGCAAGCAGCATGGACACGCAGGCCGTCAGAAGCATGGGGATGTCGTAATGGCCGACCATGATTTCACGCACGGCCACGCTGACGTTCGCGACGGGCACGACGGCGATCAGCGAGCGCAAGGATACTGCCGGGAGCAACCCCGCCGCCGTCAGGACCATGAGTCCGAGAAAAACCGGAAGGAGGTAGAGCTGCGTCTCCTTGTAGGTCTTCGCATAGGCCGAGATCAGCAGCAGGAGGGACGATACCACGATGGCCACGGGGATATACAGGGCGAACAACACCAGCACGGCGACGGGGGACACCTCAATGTCCATTTCCGCGGGAAGTTCGATAATCCCGAGACCGAGGTACACGAAGAGGTTCCCCGCCTGCGCCAGGGTGATGAAGAGCGCGACGGACAGGATCGTCAACTGCTTGGCGGCGACGATCTCGATCCGGCGTACCGACGTGGTCAGGAGGGTTTCAAGCGATCCTCGCTCCTTCTCACCCGCGACGCTGTCCATGGCCGCCACCGACGCGCCGGTGAGCGTGAGAAAAACGAGCAGCAGCGGCAGCAGTCGTCCGAAGTAGAATCCCGCCGCCTGCTCCGGCGTGGCAACGTCCACCCTTGAAAGCCGGATAACTTCGTCGGGGTCCGCCTCGAAACCCCGGCCAAGAAGCGCTTCGGCGCGGTCCCGTTCCCTCGCGTCCAGCATGCGGTCCACCATCAGGCCGCTGCCCCTTCTGGAATCGTCCCGGTTGGCGCGGTAGTAGACCCTGACCACGGGGACGCCCGGATACCGCTCGTCCGACACGGTCAACGCAACGCCGGCTTCATCCCCGGGGCCCGGGGTGTCGGCCGCGGCGCGGGCTTCATCCCCGGATTCCATGGTGTCGGCCGCGGCGCGGGCCAGGTCAAGCGAATCGGCTTCCGATCCGGTCAGGGCTTCCAGGTAGAAATCGATGTCGCCGGCTTCCAGGCTCGAATCGGGCATCGCGGCCTCTACCTCCAGAAAAGAGGCCGGCCGCCGGTCGTCATCCGCTGCCTCGGCCGGATCCGTGGTCTCGGCCGGATCCGCTGCCTCGGCCGGATCCCCTGTCTCGGCATTATCCCCAGTCCCGGCCGGATCCACTGCCTCGGCTGGATCCCCGGTCTCGGCCGGACCGTCCGCCGCAAGCAACGCGCCCCTTGCAATGAGCGCCCGGACGGAGTCGGCGCGGGCGCCCACCACGGCGTAGCGATACGTCGTCGTATCCTGCTGATCCCTGCGCCATTCGCTCATGAGTTTGAAACCGAAGAGGATAGCCGGCAGAACGAGGAGCGGCAGCAGCACGCTCAGTACCACCGTCCGGCGGTCCCGCAGCAGCATGCGCATTTCGTGCCTGTAGAGCAATCCGATCTTTGCGCGGTTCATGCAGCCTCTTGGATGAAGGAGACGAATATGTCTTCGAGGTAGTGGGCCCCGGTCCGCTCGCGGAGCGCGTCAAGGGTGCCGGAGGCCAGGATCCGTCCCTCGTGGATGATGGCGATCCGGTCGCACAGTTTTTCCGCTTCGCTCATGATGTGGGTGGAGAACAGGATGGTCTTGCCCTGCGCTTTCAATTCGGACAATATGGCCTGCATTTCCAGGGCGTTGATCACGTCGAGACCGACGGTAGGCTCGTCGAAGACCAGGATCGGCGGATCATGGGCCAGGGTCCGCGCGATCGCCACCTTCTGCTTCATCCCGCTGGAGAGCTTGTCTATGCGGGCGCGGGCATATTCCTCGATACCGAAACGCTCGACCAGTTCATCGACCCTGGCGGGCGTCCGCGCGGCGTCGTATCCGTTGATCCGTGCGAAAAACTCGATGGTTTCTCTCGCGGTTAGGCGGGGGTACAGCGCGGTGGTGGCCGAATAGAACCCGACGTGCCTGCGGACTTCCACGGGCTCCTCCGCCACGTCGTATCCCATGATCTTCGCGGTGCCGGCCGAGGGTTTGAGAATCGTCGTCAGCATGCGCAGTGTCGTGGTCTTGCCGGCGCCGTTCGCGCCCAGCAACCCGAAGATTTCGCCGGGACTGCAGGTGAAGCCGATCTGCCGTACGGCGTGCACGGGACCGCGGGATTCATCGTAATAGGTCTTGGTCAGGTCCTTCACGAATACGGGATCGTTCACGGTTGCCATCCTCCTGAGGGGTTGCGGCGCAGAAGCCGTTGTTTCAGGAATCCGCCCAGCCCGCCTTCATAGCTGCCGGTCATGATGTCTTCATAGCGGGTGATCGCCGTGGCGATGCGCAGAATGATCCAGATGTACAGCATTTCCATCAGCAGGGTAAGGCCGATCTGGGGCCAGTGATAGATGCCGCCGATGGCTTCCCGGAAGACCAGGCAGACATTTATGATGGGCACGCAGGCCAGCCAGGTCGTGAGTTCCAGGCCGGGGAACTGCATGAAGATCGCCGGCACCATGATCATGACGGTTACGAAGGGACCCGCCAGAGACTGGGCGTCCTTGAATGTCCGGGCGAAGCTGGCCACGACCATGAGGAAGGCGGAAACGAACAGGGCGAGGAGCACGGTTACCACGAAGATCAGCGGAACGGCGGACCACGGGATCGTGAAGCTCATGTCCTGGATCCGGTCGCCCAGGAGCGGCGCCATGAGGGTACGCATGGAGAGGCTCATGGCCAGGAAGTTCAGCATGCCGGCCGTGGTCGAGAGGGCGGCCACGTAGAGGTACTTTCCCGCGAGGACATTGACGCGGTCCGTCGCCGCCGTCAAGGTGGTCTCCCAGGTGGATCGCTCCCGTTCCCCGGCCGTCGCGTCCAGGGCGGGATACATGCCGCCCACGATCAGCATGATGATGACGAGTATGGGAACCGCCATCCCCAGGATGAAGCGTCCCATGTCCCGGCTGGTGGATACGTTCTCCCGTTCTATCCAGACCATCTGGTAGGCCGGACCGGACAGACCGCGTTCCCTGCCCGCCCTTTCCAGGTAGGCCGTCCGGTGGCGGTTGACGACGTCTTCGACCCGGCTCATGGCCATACGGCTCCGGTCCTTCGACGAGTCGCCGGTCAGCCGGACTTCGATGTCTTCCGCGTAACCGCCGTCGCGGGCGGCGAGTTCGACCAGGAGGTCCAGCCGGCCGTCGCGAATCGCTTCCTCGCCGGCTTCCAGGGCGGCGGACGTCCCTGCATCAGGGCGATCCACACGTTCAGAGCTGTCCACGCGTTCCAGTCCGTCCACGCGTTCGGCACGGACCACGCGTTCGGCACGGTCCACGCGTTCCAGTCGGTCCGCGGCTTCGATCTCGCGGACGAGGGCGGCGCCTTGCTCCACGTCGCCCGCGATCATCACGCGGGCTGTGAAGTTCTCCGTCTGGCCGATGACGAAGGAGAGCCCCGTGTAGGCCAGCCAGAGGAGGACCGGGTACATGAACAGGGGGACCAGGACGACGTTGATGACGATGGAGCGTTCACGCAGGGCGCCGCGGAGTTCGCGGAGGAAGACGAGACCGGTATCGGTGAGATTGAGCAATACAGTGTCCTGTTCGCGGGACGTGGACCGGCTACTGAAAAGACCGGCAGGCCCAGTCCCCGGCGTTGCGTACCACCTGCCCGGGATGAAGGCGGCTGCGGGCGAGGTGCCCCGTCGTACTGCGCAGCGTCGGCTGCCGCGCATCCTGATAACGCCAGTCCATGCTCCACCTGACCTCGTCAGAGCGATTGGGCAGTCCCTGGTGATAGAGCATGTTATGAAAGAGGACGATGTCTCCCGGGTCCAGTTCGATGGACACGGCCTGGTCCACGTAGGGCGCCAGGTCCTCCTGCGTGATTTCGAGGTAGAATTCGCGGTCTTCGTGCCGGGCCATGCCGATCCGGTGCGTGCCGGGGATGAACTGCATGCACCCGTTGTCCTCCCGGGCGGGAACCAGCGGCGACCATACGTTTATCATGCGCAGGGAATCCACCGTCTCAGCGCTGTGATCGCCGTCGCGGTGGACCTTATAGGTATAGCCCCCGTCCTGGTGCCATAAGACGAGCGTCGGGGCGTGATCGGGCAGCTTGGGGCGGATGGAGTAGTTTGGGTACAGCCTGAGTTCTTCGCCCAGTAGGGTTTCCACGATATCCAGCAGCGGCGGGTGGAAGAAGACCTCGTACATGCCCGCCAGGTGGAGCTCTTTGCGGAAGATATGAGGTGCATCGTCCGGGGCGTCCTCGCAAATCCGGGCCAGGCGCGTCTCGAAGGGCGCATCGGCGTGGCCGGTCGGGATCTTTCCCGCCTCCATCAATCGATCCGCGAACCGGTCCACGAGTTCGCCGGCGGCGCTCCGGGCTGCCTCCACCACCTTTTCAGGATAGAACGCCTTCAGGATCACGAAACCCGTTGTTTCGAACCGATCCAGGTCTGAATTCGTCTCAACCGCCAAGCCACTAGTCTCCGGGGCATGTACGATGCCCTGATTTCTTACCCCTGCCCGCCCAGTCCTGCCGGCCCGGCCTTGCCAGCGCTCCCGGACCAGGCCGAACCGCGCGTTTCAAAATGACCTGCAGATGTGTACCTGCACACGTTTCGATCCCTTCAATTTTCCTCGCGTCGTTGCCGCTTCTTCCGTTTGTGCACTTCCGCCCGCAGAATATACTCGATCTGCGCGTTCACGCTACGCAATTCATCCTTCGCCCAGGTGTTGAGGTCATTCCAGAGCTCGGTGTTGATGCGCAGCAGCAGGGATTTCTTCTTGTCCGTCACGATTACGAGTATCCCCCGGTCCCGTCAGTACAGCGAACCGGTATTGACGATTGGCTGCGTGGACGATTCGCTGCAGAGCACGGTGAGGAGATTGCTCACCATGGCGGCCTTGCGTTCTTCATCCAGATCGACCACATGCTGGTCCTTCAGTCTTTCAAGGGCCATCTCCACCATGCCCACCGCGCCGTCCACGATCTTCTGACGGGCGGCGATGATGGCATCGGCCTGCTGCCGCTGCAGCATCACCTGCGCGATTTCCGGGGCGTAGGCCAGGTGGTTGATCCGCGCTTCCGATACCGAAACCCCGGCCGCGGCGACCCGTTCCCGTATTTCGTTTCCGAGTGCTTCGGAAACTTCTTCTATGGACGACCTCAGGCTGGCGGTCTCTCCCTCGGTCAGATCATAGGGGTAGCTGGTGGCCAGGTGGCGGATGGCCGATTCGGACTGTACTTGTATGTATTCGATGAAATCGTCCACGTCGAAACTCGCCTGGGCGGTATCTTCCACGCGCCAGACCACGACGGCTGAAATCTCGATCGGGTTGCCGTTTTTGTCGTTCACCTTCAGCCGCTCGCTATCGAAATTCCTGGCTCGAAGGGAGATCTTCGCTTTGCTGTTGAGGGGATTCACCCACCAGAATCCCTGCTCCCTTACCGTCCCGGTGTACTTGCCGAACAGCGTAAGCACACTGGCTTCGTTCGGTTCCAGCGTGAAGAATCCCTTGAAGCAGAATCCAAGTGCGGCGAGGGCCGGCAAGAAGAAAAACACCAGCAGCAGCACGTCTCTGACGCTCATTTCCTGCTCCAGTACGGGTGGATTGAACGTAATGACCCAGTCCATGACCACAAACGTCAAAGGAAACAGGACGATCAGCAAGATCAACGCCCTCCAGCCACTGAATTTCATGGGGCTTCGTTCCGTTATCATGACTTTCCTCCTCGAATTACTGGTAGAACGGATAACAAAATAATATCATTATGATATCAATTAACAGGATAACGGAACACCCGTCAAGCACATATTTTGGAAATTATGACCAAATAAAAAAGGCGCCCCTTTAGAGAGGCGCCTTTGTCGTTCATTTTAGCTACTGTAGCAGCCGAACTGATTGCGGCAGCCGTTCGCGTTGCGGCCGCCGTTCGCGGTCGTTTTCAGCCCTGGGGCTGCTTCACGTAGCGCAGGTATGGCTTCACGCGGCGGATGTCGGAGAAGGTCTGATCCGCCTCTTCATCGGTGACTGCCGGCACAATGATGCAGTCTTCGCCGATGTTCCAGTTCACCGGTGTGGCGAGCTTGTGTTGGGCCGTCAACTGCAGGGAATCCACGACGCGCAGGATCTCGTCGAAATTCCGGCCCGTGGACGCGGGGTAGGTCAGCATCAGCTTGATCTTCTTGTCCGGACCGATGACGAAGACCGACCGCACGGTCATCTTGTCGTTGGCATTCGGATGGATCATGTCGTATAGCTGCGCGACTTCCTGGTCGGGGTCCGCGATCAGCGGATAGCTCACGTTCGCGTTCTGCGTCTCGTTGATATCGCTGATCCAGCCGCGGTGGGAATCGAGGGGATCCACGCTGATGGCCAGGATCTTGACATTCCGCTTAGCGAATTCATGGGCGATGTTGGCCATGTATCCCAGTTCCGTCGTGCAGACCGGCGTGTAATCGGCGGGATGGGAGAAGAGTATGCCCCAGCCGTCACCGAGCCATTCGTGAAAACGAATCGTTCCCTCGGTGGTCTCAGCCGTGAAATCCGGGGCTTCATCCATTAAACGTAACGCCATGACTGTCCTCCTGCAATGGGCTTGCTATAGAGATATGGTGGTGTGATCAGTGGCCTGATCCGTCTTCCGGCCACGATAATATACCTATTTAGGTCAACAAAGTAAAGAATAAAATCAGCGCGTGCACCAGATCAATCCGCGACGAACGATTTCCCGCGCCTCGGGCACGTCGAAATCCGCCGCGACGTGACCCAGCGTGCAGTGGAAGACCTTGCCTTTTCCCCATGACCTTTTCCAGGCGGCGGGCATGACGGTGCCTTCGATCCACGGGTCGTGATCCCCGCTGAAGGTGGTGGTAGCGAGCACCTGGTTGGACGGATCGACGTGCATGTAATACTGTTCCGAGTGCATGGCGAAGTCGTTCAACCCGGCCGTGATGGGGTCATCGTGATCGATGATGTTGACTTCGTAGTCGATGATGCCGCCCGGATGGGACACCCACTGCCCGCCCACCATGTACTGGTAGTTGGTGTTGTTACGGAAAGCGTCCGCCTGGCCGCCGTGCCAGCCGCCGAAACCGGCCCCGGCGGAGACCGTCTCAAGTAGCGCTTTTTCCTGTGCGCCGGTGATCGTGCTCATGGTCACGGTCTGCACGATGAGATCGTACGTGGGCATGGATTCCGCGTCCAGGTATGCATCGAGCGTGTCGCTCTGCGTGATTTCGTAACCTTCCGATTCGAGCAGCGGGATGAAGATGTCCTGGGATTGCCTGGGTTCGTGTCCTTCCCAGCCTCCCCAGACGAAAAGGGCCTTCGGCATGAGGTTGCTCCTATGGTTGCTATACGTTCACTGCCCTTCAGGGATCAGGGAACCGTGGTTTCGTGTTCTTAGGGTTCGCGGAATCGGCCCGGTCTGCCCGGTTCGGTCCGGCCACCGGTCCGCCAGGCCCACCAAGCCGGTTCCATCCGCCCGTTTCGCCCGCCCGTTACGCCCGCCGTTCCCAGCGGCTCGGGTTCATGCCGGGCGCGCTGGACGGCATGTCCTCCGGCTTGTTACCGACGCCGAACTCGTAGGTGCGCGTGCTGGGATCGCCCAGGAAGGGCCGGACGGAATCGGGCATCCGTTCCAGGTCCGACGGATCCCGCGGCGCCACGTCGACGATCGGTCCGGCCCAGGCCGGCCGATAGGCCACCGCGAGCATGGCCCGCGAACGCTTGCCCCGGTTGGGCAGGGTGCCGTGGAACGTCCTGTGGTTCAGGAACAACGCCGATCCCGCCGTGCAGGGGACGACCACCTCTTCGGGGTGGCGTTCGTACCGCTTGTACGGGTGGGCGTCCGCGTGCATGCAGAGGTGGGACCTGGGCACGACCCGGAAGGGCGAGACGTCCAGCGTCAGGTCGTCGAGGTAGTAGAGTACCCGGACGGTGATGGGACAACTCCCCTCGTACCCGAATATCTTCGAGCCGTAGGGCTGGCCGTCCGTATGGAGACTGATCCCCGGCGTACCCGGCTCGGACCGGTCGTAGGTATAGTGAATGAAAACCAGGCGGTCTCCGAACAACGCCTCCAGAAACCGCACCGTGGGTTCGTAGGCGATGAGTTCGGCCAGTTTGGGACTGGTTAAATGCGGATCCCTGCAGCCACGCTGCTTTTCGCTGTAGTCCCGGCCGACGGTTTCGAGGTTTTCGCACTCCGCTTTCAGTTCGGACAGATACTCGGGAGATATCCAGTCCGGGATAATCAGGTAGCCTGCCTCCTCGATCATCCGGATACGCTCGCCCCGGGTGAGGGCGCCCCAGTCCCGGTCATCCACATTGACCCGTTGTTCCGTTTGACTGTGCATCATCCCTCCTTCACCGGTGATGCAGGCGTCGCCGGTGGCGACTCTCGGCTACAGTTCGACGCGCACGGCCTCCATGGCCCGGGTCGCCTTCGCGCGAGCCGTCTGGAGGTCCGCACCACGGGCGACGGCTACGCCGAGGCGCCGGTGACCGGAGACCTCGGGCTTGCCGAAAAGATACAGGCCGGTGTCCGGCTCGGCGAGGGCGGCGGCCAGGTTGCCGAACTTCATCCGGTCGGATTCGCCTTCCACCACGAGGGCCGCCGAAGCGGAAGGACCGTGCTGGCGGATCTCCGGGATCGGGAGTCCCAGTACGGCCCGCGCGTGCAGGGCGAACTCGGACAGATCCTGCGAGATGAGCGTGACCATGCCCGTATCGTGGGGGCGGGGCGAGACTTCGCTGAAGATCACTTCATCGTCCCTGACAAACAGCTCGACGCCGAATACGCCGCGACCACCCAGCGCGGTGGTGACTTCTTCCGCCATCCGCCTGGCTTCCGACCACGCCTTTTCGCTCATGGGCTGAGGCTGCCAGGAGTACCTGTAGTCCCCATCGACTTGTTCGTGGCCGATAGGCAGGCAGAAACCCGTGCCACCTGCGTAGCGCACCGTCAGGAGTGTAATTTCGTAGTCGAATTCGACGAATCCCTCTACGATCACTTTGCCCGCACCTCCGCGGGTCTCGTCGTGCGCACGCTGCCAGGCGCCGTCCGCCTCCGATGCGTGACGCACCGTGCTCTGTCCTTTGCCGGAAGAGCTCATGACGGGCTTGATGATGCAGGGCAGGCCGATCTCGCGCACCGCGCGTTCGCAGGCTTCTCGGGTATCGGCGAAGCGATAGGGCGACGTGGGAAGACCGAGTTCTTCCGCGGCCAGCCGGCGTATCCCTTCCCTGTTCATGGTCAGGTGGACGGCCCGTGCCGTGGGAACGACGTGATATCCTTCCGATTCCAGGTCTACAAGGGCGCCGGTGGCGATGGCTTCTATTTCGGGTACGACGTAATCGGGGTTTTCCCGCTCGATCACCGCGCGCAGGGCGGTCGGGTCCAGCATGTCCACGACGTGGGAACGGTGGGCTACCTGCATGGCCGGCGCGTTGGGATAGCGGTCCACGGCCACCACTTCGACGCCGAGGCGCTGGAACTCGATGACCACTTCCTTGCCGAGTTCACCCGAACCGCACATCAGCACACGGGTCGCCGAAGGGGACAACGGCGTGCCTATCGCGGCCATCGGGGTTTCCTTGCCATGTTCGTTGTTGATTCCATCCATTCCGACACAACACGGTCAGATCTCGTTCACCGCCGCCGTCAGCTGCTGCACCGCATCCTTCCCGTCGGCGAAAAGCATCAGGCAGTTGTCCGCGGCGAAGAGCGGGTTGGGTATGCCTGCGAAGCCGGGACTCAGGCTGCGCTTGATGACCACGACGGTCCGCGATTTGTCCACGTTCAGGATCGGCATTCCGGTCAGCGGAGTGTCCGCCGCGTCGCGGGCAAGAGGATTGACCACATCGTTAGCGCCGATGACGATGGTTACGTCGGTCTGCTCGAATCCGGTGTTGGCCTCGTCCATTTCCTTCAGGCGGTCGTAGGGGACGTCCGCTTCGGCCAGTAGCACGTTCATATGTCCGGGCATGCGGCCCGCGACCGGATGGATGGCGAATTCGACCTCGATTCCGTCGGCTTCCAGCAGGTTGGCCAGGTCGCGCACGGCGTGCTGCGCCTGGGCCACCGCCATGCCGTAGCCAGGGACGAACACCACGCGCCGCGCGCTGTCGAGCACCATGGCGACCTCTTCGGCGGTGGTGGATTTGACCTTCCCCTCGTAGAGGTCGTCGGCAGGACCCGCGTCGTCGCCGCCCGAATCGCCGCCGACCCCCGCGAACATCACATTGGCCAGCGACCGGTTCATGGCCTTGCACATGATACTCGTCAGAATGAACCCGGAAGCGCCGACCAGCGAACCCGATATGATCAGGACGTTGTTGGACAGGACGAAACCCGTCGCCGCGGCAGCCATGCCCGAGTACGAGTTGAGCAGGGCGATGACCACGGGCATGTCCGCGCCGCCGATGGGCACCACGAGCAGTATGCCCAGCACGGACGCGATCGCTACCATGATCCAGAAGTACTGGGTGTTCTCCGGCTGCAGAATGCCGAGGACACCCGCCGCCAGCCCGGCCAGCAGGAAGAGCCCTTTGAGCACGTGGTCTCCTGTGAAGCGGACCGCTTTTTCGGACACGATGCCCTGCAGCTTGCCGAAGGCGATCAGGCTGCCCCAGAAGGTTACGCCGCCGATCAGGCCGGACGCCATGGTCGCGATGCCGAACTGCATCGAGATCGTGTCCGCGGACCGCAGTACGGCCTCGACGTAGGCCGCGCCGGCCACGAGCACCGACGCCCCGCCGCCGAAGCCGTTACACAGGCCCACGAACTGCGGCATGGCGGTCATGGGCACCTTGAGCGCCCAGATGGCGCCGATGGCTCCGCCGAGGACGATACCCGCGACGATGAACTCGAACCGGACGATCTGCTGGTCGATCAGCGTCACAACGATGGCGATGAACATGCCCAGGGCGCTCAGGCGGTTGCCCCGCACCGCGGTACGGGGATGGGAAAGACCCTTCAGCCCGAATACGAACAGGGAGGCGGCGACGAGATAGGCGAAGCGGACGAGATCGGGGGACATCCGCCTACTCCTTCCTCTTGAACATGTCCAGCATGCGGTTGGTCACGAGGTAGCCGCCGACCACGTTGATCGTGGCGAAAACCACGGCGGCGGTGCCGAGGACCGTGGTCAGCGTCGAGTACTGGGTCCCGGCCGACAGGATGGCGCCGATGATCGTGATCCCCGATATGGCGTTCGAACCGGACATCAGCGGGGTGTGCAGAATGGGCGGGACCTTGGTGATGACTTCGAATCCGACGAACACCGCCAGGACGAATATGGTCAGTATGGCAATGGTTTCACCCATGGGGCACTCCTCGATACGTTCCTCGACACGTTCGCCGGTAAAAGCCCGCTCAACCGGCACCGTCAAGTACGGAACGGACCAGTTCGTTGACGATCTCGCCGTTACGCGTTACGGTCGCGCCCTGCACGATATCGTCGTCCACAGACGCGTCCAGCGCGCCGTCGTTGATCATCAGCTTCAGGAAGTTCACGATGTTGTTGGAATACATCTGGCTGGCGTGAAAAGGCACGGTCGACGGCAGGTTCAATTCGCCCACGAGGGTCACGCCATGCTTCACCACGGTCCTGCCGGGTTCCGTGATTTCGCAGTTTCCCCCTCGCTCCGCGGCCAGGTCGATCACGACCGAGCCGGGATTCATGCTGCGTACCATGTCTTCCGTTACCAGCACGGGCGCCGGTTTTCCGGGTACGGCGGCTGTGGTGATCACCACGTCGTTTTCCGCCACGACCCGGGCCATCATCTCCCGCTGTTTCGCGTAGAACTGCTCGTCCATGGCCTGGGCGTAACCACCCGATCCTTCGGACTCGGCGGTATCCAGCTCCAGTTCCACGAATCGCGCCCCGACGCTCTGGACCTGCTCCTTGACGGCCGGCCGTACGTCGTAGGCCTGGATCACGGCACCCAGCCGCTTGCAGGTCGCAATGGCCTGCAGGCCCGCCACACCCACACCGACCACGAAGACATGGGCGGGCGTGATGGTCCCGGCCGCCGTCATCATCATGGGGAACAGTTTCGGGAGGTATTCGGCCGCCATCAACGCGGCCTTGTACCCGCCGATGTTGGCCTGGGAGGAAAGGGCGTCCATGCTCTGCGCCCGGGAAGTCCTGGGGATCAGTTCCATGGCGCAGGCGGTCGTGCGCCGGTGCGCAAGCGCCCTGATTTCGGCGGCGGAGGACAGCGGTTCCAGGAACCCGACCAGCACCTGGTCCTCGCGAAGCAGTTCCACGTCCGCCATGCCCGAGTCCGGATTCGCGCCGCCCCCTCTTACCTGCACGATCACGTCCGATGCGGAAATCACGGATTCGCGCTCTGGTACTATCCGGGCGCCGGCTTCTTCGTAGGACGCGTCCGCGATGCCCGCCTCACGGCCCGCACCCGCGGATACCTGGACGGCGCATCCGGCCCGTACCAGGGCGCCAACACCGGCCGGGACGATGGATACGCGCCGTTCTCCCGGACTGGTTTCGGTAGGTACGCCGATGGTCATTTACTGCTCCGGATGGAAGCTGCTCGGGGAATCGAGGCCGGCCGAGTTCTATATATAAAGATTCCCGCCAGACGCGTCAACTACCAGATTGAAGTCTGCAACTAACTCAACAAAATACATCGAATGTACCACGGGCATATTGTCAGGACTTAAGCCTTGCGTTATTTTGGTTGTAAGGCGTGCGATTGCCCTCGTCGGCCTGCGCATGCCATACCGGAGTATCACAGGATGGGGAAGGAAGCGCCACTATCGATCAGGTAACGAAGGTCCGTCCGGCTTCGGGAATCCACCCGTTGCCACATTCGGGAAACCGGGCACATGCCGCGTTTTGTACTGATGCTGCTGCCAATGCTCCTCGCCATGCCCTGCTTTGCGCAGCAGGCCGTGTCGCCCCTGGTACGGACTGCGATGGAAGAGGTATCCATCGAGCGGATATGGTCCCACACGGAGTACCTGGGCAGTGACCGGCTGATGGGCAGGGCCGTGGGGACCGCGGGGGCCGATTCCGCGGCGCACTATCTGGCGGAGCAGCTTCGGCGACTGAAACTCCGGCCCGGCGCGAAGGATGAGACGTATTTGCAGCGCATGCCGCTTCACGGCAGCCTCGCGCTTCCGGGATGCCTGTTCCAGGTCAGTGTGGCGGACACGATATATGAACTCGACCTTTTCGACGATTACCTTCTTTACGACACCGGGGACAACACCATTGTTCCCCAGCCGGCGCCCCTTGTCTTTGTCGGCTACGGCATCGTAGCGCCGGAGTATGACTACGACGATTACCAGGACGTCCACGTGGAAGGGGCGGTCGTGGTTTTTCTGTCGGGAGAGCCATACTCTGAGGAAACGGACTATTTCGAGGGTGTGCAACCCACCGTTCATTCCCTGCCCGGTATGAAACAGCGCCTCGCCCTGGCCAGGGGCGCGGCGGGCAGTATCATGATCCCTTCCTACCGGGAACACGGCGGCCGTACCTGGCGCGAATGGCGGGACATCTTCGCCTTCGAGCACGTTACGCTCCTATACGTCGAACCCTCGAACATGACGATGCTGGTGAACCCGGCCCGGGCCGCATTGTTTTTTGAAGGCGCCGCCTACAGCCTGGGAGACGTGTACGAAATGGACCTGAATTATGAAATGCGCAGTTTCCCGCTCGAAGCGCAGATACGATTTGTCGGCCGATTCCGCGAGCGCGAGTTCTTTTCGTCCAACGTCATCGGCGTGCTGCCAGGTAGCGATCCCGTGCTTCGTGACGAATACGTGATCGTCTCGGCCCACTACGACCACCTTGGCGTGGGACCTCCCGTACGGGCCGATTCCGTTTACAACGGCGTGACGGACAATGCGCTGGGATGCGCCGGCGTGCTGGAGATTGCACGCGGGTTCGCGGCCATGCCCGAGCCGCCGAGGAGATCGCTGGTCTTTCTTTTCGTTACGGGAGAAGAGAAGGGATTACTGGGCAGCCGCTACTACCTGGACCACCCGGTCGTCCCGCTCTACCGGACGATCGCGGCGGTCAACGTGGATGGACTTGCCATCGTCGATACCTTCAACGACATCATCGGCGTCGGTGCCAACCTGTCCACGTTGGGCGAGTCGCTGGACGCGGTAGCCGCCGAGCTGGATTTGACGGTATCCCAGATTCCCATGGTGTTTCAGGGCCTGGATCCCTTTGCCCTTTCGGACCAGATCGCCTTTGCCCAGGGGGGCATTCCCAGCATTCTCCTGATGGAGGGGATTCAGTTCAGGAACCTGTCGAGCGAGGTGGGCATAGAGGTATTCGTCAGCTGGGGACGGTCGCGGTACCATACGCCTTTCGACGATCTCGACCAGCCGATCAATCGCGCCGCGGTGCGGCAGCATGTCCAGGTATTACTGGCCTATGTCGGCGCCCTGGCGGATACCTACAGGCCGCCGCAGTGGATTTCGCAGTCCCGGTACAGCATGGAGCGCCTGCGCACTATCGTCGAAAGCCGTTAGTCTTCATCTGGGTAACGACCATGATGCGTCTCATTGCGACAGTCTGTCTGGTGCTGTTGGCGTGCGGGACGCCCCCGACGCCCGTGACCGATGGACCCGAACGATTCAAAATCACCGGTTCGACCACGATGAACCGGCTGGTGCAGCAGTGGGCGGTCGCATACATGAACACCCACCCCGGGGTGTTCATCGAAACCGAAAGCGGAAGCAGCCGGTACGGCATCGAGATGTTGATCGCGGGGAAGACCGATATCGGCGCGGCCTCGCGGACCATGCTCCCCGATGAAGTCAAGCGGCTGCTGGAGAGACGCGGTTCGCTGGGCATGAGCATTCTGACTGCGCGGGACGCCCTGGGTATCTACGTCCATCGGGACAACCCCGTCCGTGATCTCTCCATCGAACAGGTGCAGGCCATTTTCTCGGGGAAAATAGAAAACTGGCGGCAGGTCGGGGGAAGGGAAGCGCCTGTCCTCGTGGTCAACCGTCCTCCGAACTCAGGCACGCGCGTGTATTTCGACCAGAACGTGCTGCAGCAGTCCGTCTTCAGTGCAAACGCCAGGATCGTGCCCACGTCCAGGGCGGTGGTCGAGACCGTGGTGCGGAATCCGAACGCGATCGGATACGGCGGCATTGACCTTGAAGGCGACACGTTGCCCTGCAGGATCGACGGTATATACCCGACGGCGGCCACTGTGCGGGACGGCACCTATCCGCTGGTCAGGTACCTGTATTTTTACATTGCCCATTCGCCGCGTGGCGCAATAAAGTCCTTCGTAGACTGGATACTCAGTGACGAGGGGCAGGCCGTCGTGGAACGGGCTGGATATGTCCCACTTTGGGAAACGGACAGGTGAGGAGCCTGAATGAACGACACCGAACGTTATGAATTCGACCGCCAGGGCTATATCGTAATCGACAATATGCTGGATTCCGAAACGGTGTCCTCCCTTGCCGCGGCCGTGGACGAACTGGAAGCGCACGCGTTGCAGCACCTGGAAGAACCGCCCCGCAAGGTCAGCCCCTGGGGGCCGGACTACCACCGGAACCCCGACCTGGGATACCACGTCGACGGGTCGAACGCCGAAGGCAGAACGGTCATCATCGAGGACTTCTGGAACGCCGACGAGCGGTTCGACGTGCTGGTGAACGACGCGCGGACCATGGATTACATCGGCGGGATCGTCCAGGGCAGGGCCACGATAAACAACTCGGAGATTCGGATTCGATACCGCGGCAACCAGTCGGGCTCCCACGGCGGCATGCGGCCCGAGAATCAGAAGTACCGGTATGGTTTCAACGCCAATGGAATCGACTGCATGATGGTGCGCATGATCTACTTCATACACGATGTATCCCGGGACCAGGGCGCCTTCAGCGTCGTCCCCGGAACCCACAAGACGAACCTGCCCTGCCCCTATGGCGGCGACCCGGACGAGGAACCCGGCATGGTCGCGCTGGAGGTCAAGGCCGGCGACGCCATCCTGTTCACTGAAAACCTGCGTCACGGCGGCGTTACCAACCGTTCCGACCAGGTGCGAAAGACCATCCACGTGGGCTACGGGCCCTACTGGATGCTGTCGCAGAACCAGGCGACCATGGATGAACTGCCCTATGTAACCGAATCCACCTTCACCCGCTGGGACGACGACCGGCGCGCCCTGTTCAAGCCGTGGCACAGGCCGCGCGACTGATCCGGCACGGCTGTTCCGGCGCGACAAGATACCGCGCAATAGAAAGGAATGACGACATGACCGTCAACCGTTCGGTTGAAAGGTCGATGAAGATGTATCAACGCGCCGGGGAACTGATCCCCGGCTGGACGCAGTTGATCAGCCGGCGGGCGAGCCAGTTCGCCAGCGGCGTCAGCCCCGTCTACGCCCAGAGCGCCAAGGGCGCCCGTTTCGTGGACGTGGACGGAAACGAGTACCTGGACATGATGAACGCGGTCAGCGCCATCATCCTGGGTCACGCCAACGACGTCGTTGACGGTGCGGTAAAGGAACAGATCGACCGGGGCAGTATCTACACGCTGAACGGACCGCTGGAAATCGAACTGGCCGAGGAACTCGTCGATACCATCCCCAGCGCCGAAATGGTGCGTTACGCAAAGGCCGGGGGAGAGACCTGCGCTCTGGCCGCCCGGATCGCACGGGGAACCACCGGCAGGGACATCATCCTCTTCTGCGGTTACCATGGCTGGCACGACTGGTACCAGTCCGCCAACTATCTCGTCGATCCGGAGAGCGGCGAGTACCCCTTCGCCGGCATCGAGCCGATCGGTGTGCCGCGCGTCCTCGCAGGCACGGCCATCCCCTTCGCCTACGGGGACCTCGAAATGCTCTCGGACCTGCTCAAGCGGCATGACGGACAGGTCGCAGCAGTCATGATGGAGCCCGCACGGTCCGAACTGCCGCCTCCGGGCTACCTGGAAGCCGTGAAATCGTTGGCCCACGACCACGGTGCGCTGCTCGTGTTCGACGAGGTGTCCTGCGGCTGGCGTTTCCGCATCGGGGGGTTCCAGGAGTATACCGGGGTGACGCCCGACCTGACCACTCTGGCCAAGGCCATGTCGAACGGATATGCCATGGGCGCCGTCGTGGGGTCCCGCGAAGCCATGGCACCCGCCGCTTCGATGTTCGTTTCCAGTTCTTACTGGAGCGACAACGTGGGCCTGGCCGCCGCGCTCACCACGATACGTGAACTGAAGCGACGCGACTCCGTACCCTTCTTCGATGCCATGGGCGAGCTGGTCAGGAAGACGATCAACGATGCCCTCGCGAGTGCGGGACTGCCCGGCGCCTGCGTGGGCCTTTCCTACAATCCCGGTCTCTCCTTTGATCTGCCCGATCCGGAACTCACGCCCATCGTCTCAACGCTTTTCGTCCAGGAGATGTCCCGCCGCGGCGTTTTCACCGCCACCTCTTTCCGCGTGACCATGGCGCATACGGAGGAAGACGTCCGGCAACTGGGCGAGGCGGCGGCAGAAGTCTTCGGGCTCATCAAGTCCGGCCTGGACCGCGGCAACCTGACGGACCTGATGGCATGCGACCCGAAGAAGGAACCGTTCAGAAGGCTGGTCCGGTGAGAATCCGGTCCGCCGCCAGTTCGCCCGAATGCACGCAATCGGGCAGGCCCACGCCAACATAGGCATTGCCTGCCAACGCCAGCCCCGGGTGACGTTCCAGCAGCGAATCGATCCGCTCCATGCGATCGACATGTCCGACCAGGTACTGGGGCATGGCGTCCGGGTACCGGGCAAGCGCGGAGTCAAGGGGAGCGGCTTCGATGCCCATAAGGTCCCGCAACTCTTCGCCTGCCATCTGCTGCAGCGCGTCGTCGCTCTCCTCCAGCAATTCCCGCTGAAGGGACCCGCCGAAAAACGCACGCAACAGGACACGGCCCTCAGGCGCGCGATTCGGAAACTTGACGCTGCTGAAGGTGCAAGCGATGATCTTTCGTTCCTCTACGGCAGGCACCACGAATCCGAAGCAGTCCAAGGGATGCGGCACGTCCGATCGACGGTACACGAGGTTCAGGATGGCCGACGATGCATGGGGAATGGCCGACAGTTCGCTGGCGAGGTCCGCGGCGGTACCGTGAAGCAGCGCCGCGGCCTTTCGAGAAGGCAGGGCGAGTATGACCGCGTCCGCCTCGAATTGCCGCCCGTCATCGCAGCTCAGCCGCCAGCGGATCCCTTCACGGGTCAGGCTGGTCACTTCGGAACGGCTGTGCACAGCGTCGGAAGGAAGGTGCTGCAACAATGCCTCCACGATGGTTTCCATGCCCCGGTCGAAGGAGTTCAGTGCGCCGTACCGCGCGCCGCTGCCCGTGGTGCCCGTGGTGCCCGTGGTACCCGTGGACGCGTTCTCCTGGTGCTTCGCGGGTTCACCTTCCCGGTGCTTCTCGGCCGCACCCTCCTGTTTTTTCGCGGCCGCGCGACGCTGTGCGACCATGGCCCTGATGACGCTGCGGTAACGCTTTTCCATCTCGAGGAAACGCGGGATCGTAGCCTTCAGACTAAGGGTGTCCGGATCTCCCGCGTAGATCCCTCCGATGAGGGGTTGTACGACGCGTTCCAGCACCTCGCCGCCGAACCGCCTGCGCACGAAGGCCCCCAGGCTCTCATCGTCGTTTGCCGGGCCGCGCGGCAGTACCAGGTCCAGCGCGCAACGGACCTTGCCCGGCCACGAAAAAAGGGATGTGGTTACCATGGGGCCGAAGCGGGTGGGCGCCATCATCAGGAACCCGTCGGGCAGCGGATGGAGTCTGCCGCGATGGACCACGTGGGCACCGCGATGGGCGCTCGCGGTGGGGATGATCCGGTCCGCCACACCCAGGCGTCGGGCGAGATCAAATAGCCAGGGCTTGGTGGACAGAAAGGCATCCGGTCCCAACTCGACCAGGCATCCGCCAAGCTCGATGGTGCGTATCGTACCGCCGAATCGATCCGATCCCTCGAGCAGCGTCACGTCCAGGCCGGGACGCTTCGTTTCCATCAGCCGGTAAGCCGCGCTCAATCCCGCGATGCCCCCGCCGACCACGACGACCTTCATCGATCGCTGCCCAGTTCGTGCACGGCGTCCACCAGGGCGATGACGTGGTCTTCCGGCGTACCGGGCAGTATACCGTGACCGAGGTTGAAGATGTGTCCGGGCCGCCCCGCGGCCTTGTGCAGGACGGCCGCCGCGCGTTCGCGGATCACATCGGGCGAGGCGAAGAGGATCAGGGGGTCGAGGTTCCCCTGCACGGCCACGTCGTGTTCAAGCCCCTGCCACGCGTCGGCCAGGTCCACGCGCCAGTCCAGGCCGATGACGTCCCCGCCCGTTTCACGCATCAGGCCAAGCAGGGCGCCGGTGGCGACCCCGAAATGGATCTTGGGGACACCGGGGGTCAGATGCGAAAACACGTACCCGGTGTGGGGCAGGACGTAGGTCCGGTAATCGTCGGGCGACAGGCAGCCGACCCAGCTGTCGAAGAGTTGCACGGCATGGACGCCTGCTTCGATTTGTTCGTTGAGGTAGGCCGTAACGGCCCGGGCCAGCTTCTCCATGAAGGCGTGCCAGGCCCCAGGATCGGAATACATGAACGTCTTCAGATGCCTGAAGTCCTTCGAACTCCGTCCCTCGATGGCATAGGCGGCCAGTGTGAACGGGGCGCCTGAAAAGCCGATGAGCGGAATATGGGGCGGCAGCGCGGGCAGGGCCAGGCGGATGGCCTCGTAGACGAAGTGCTGCGACTCCGGTCCCGCTTCTTCCAGTTGATCCACGGCCCCGGCCGAACGAATCGGATTGCCGATGACCGGTCCCTGGCCGGCGACGTACTCCAGGTGAAGTCCCATCGGCTGCAGCAGGGGCAGGATGTCCGCGAAGAGGATGGCGGCGTCCACGCCGAGGCGTTCCACGGCCATCAAGGTAATCTCGGCGGTGAGTTCGGGAGTCTTGCACATGTCCAGGAAATCCAGGTCGGACTTGAGCTCCCTGTAGGCCCGCTGGTACCTGCCGGCCTGGCGCAGAAGCCATATAGGCGTATACTCCGTCGGTTCACGGCGGCACGCCCTGAGAAAGGCGGACTCCCCCCGGGTACCGTACGGATCGCTATCGAAATGCCACCGCATGTCGATTCGCTGCCAGTAGGAGGTGTCTACGCCTCCATCCACGGCGGTGCGTTTCTTGTTGACCAGGTAGCCGGCCAACCGGGCCATGCCCGCCACGAGCGATTCTCCTCCCGTCCCGTCGGGCTCGAAGTCGACCGAGAGATGATGGCTTCTCCAGGCGTCCGTGCACGCGGGGCCAGCGGAGCCGACGGCCACCTGCCTGATGGTATCCAGCAGTACCTCCAGCCGGCCGGTTGCGGCCGCGCGTTCGAAAAGCGCCCGGACATGGCCGGGTTCCGTCAGTAACAACACGGCGATGTCTTCCCTGGACAGGCGATCCAGAAAGGCTTCCACGCCTTCCGGGTCGTCCGCCCTGGCGACGACGGGTTTTCCGCCGCACTCGGCAATGGCGGTCCCGAGCGTTTCATCGAGCGTCGCGACCAGCAGGCCGTTGTAATCCATATCTAATCTCTCCTCCCTTTGCCTGTTCTATCATACAGCCGATGCAAACGGGGAGCAACACATATAGTATGGGGCGCAGGCCGGTCCGACGGCCCGTCTATTCAAAGGTTGCGAGTTCACCGGTAATGCGATAAATTGCGCGGAACGGCGGGCAGTGAGGCCGCGGCAGAAGGAAGGCAAACGTATACAAGGAGCTAACATGTCCGAATCATATCGGGTCGGCATCATAGGCTGCGGAGGAATGGGCGGTTCACACGCGCGGCATTGGACGCAGAAGCCGCAGACCGACGTGGTGGCGGTCGCCGACGTCAGTGAGCGCAGCGCCCGAAAGCTGGCCGACGAATTCGATGCGAAACCCTACACGGATCACGCGGAAATGCTGGAAGAAGAAGCCTGTGACATCGTCAGCATCACCACCTGGCAGAACGTCCGCGCCGAAATCACCGTGAAAGCCGCGGAATCGGGCGCGAAGGGCATCTTGGGCGAAAAGCCGATGGCGTCCAGCCTCCGCGAAGCCGACCTCATGCTGGCATCCTGTACGCAGCACGACGTCAAGCTCGCCATCGGCCACCAGCGCAGGTTTACCCCTCAGAACGTGGAGGCGCGCCGCCTGGTGATGGAAGGCGCGATCGGAACGCCCACGGCCATGCTTCGCCGGGACGCCCACGGCCTGCTCAACCGGGGCACCCACGAACTGGACGAGATGATGTACATGCTGGGCGACCCCGTTCCGGTCTGGGTGATCGGCCAGGTGACCCGCAAGACGGACCGGTGGGAGCGCCGTGTGCGGTGCGAGGACCGTTGCGCGGCCATTATCGCCTTCGAAGGCGGGATCAGGGGCACCTACGAGAGCGATCTGCCCGATCCCGGTCTGCAGGGGGACGTCATATACGGGACGGAGGGGATACTAAAGCGCGGCCCCGAAGGTACCCTGGTCTTGCTGAACAGCCATGCCGGCGGATGGCAGACCATCACGCCCCCGCCGGTGGAGACCGACCAGTACGACGAATTCATTTCCTGGCTGGGCGGCAGCGTCGAAGGACATCGCAACGACGGCGATACGGCCCGCCTCACCATGGAACTCATGATGGCGATCTACGAATCGGCCCGCATTCGCGACGTGGTCGAACTGCCGCTGCAGACGGGAGACAATCCGCTGGACCTGATGGTAGAGGAGGGAGCGCTTCCCGTGGAGATACACGGCCGCTACGACATACGCGCGCCGTTCCCCGAACAGACGAACTAGTCCATGCTTTACCTGGTAGCCACGCCGATCGGCCATCTGGACGACATCACCCTCAGGGCGTTGGAGATCCTTCGCGGCGTGGATATCGTACTCAGCGAAGACACGCGCCGGACCGGCCGCCTGCTCAAGCATTTCAGGATCAGCGCCCGGCAGATGTCCTACCATGAACACAATGAACAGCGGGCCGTACCGAGGGCCCTGGCCGCCCTGGAAGCGGGTCGGGATCTCGCCCTGGTCACGGACGCGGGCACGCCCGGTATCGCCGATCCAGGCTACCGGCTCGTCCAGGCGGCGATCCAGGCCGAAATCCCCGTGAGCATGGCCCCCGGTCCGAGTGCGCCGATCATGGCGCTCGTTCTTTCGGGCCTGCCGGTCCACCGGTTTTCGTTCTGCGGATTCCCGCCCCGCAAGCCCACGGCCCGGCGCCGCTTTCTCGAAGCGGACGCGGACCGTGCGGACACGCTCATCTATTTCGAAAGCCCCCACCGGGTGCACGCGCTCATCGCCGACGCCCTGGAGGCGTTCGGGGACCGCAGGGCGGCCCTGGCGAACGACCTGACCAAACTCCACGAGAAAATCGACCGGAGTCCGCTGTCCTTGCTGTGCGAAGAGACCCGGGACCGCCGCCTGCGGGGGGAGTTCATCCTGCTGGTGGAGGGACGGCCCGGCTAGCGCGCCTGGTCCGTCATGCGCTTCAGCGCTTCGTCGTAGTCCGCCCTGTCGTTGATGTTGAAGAACATGCCGGCATCGCGGAAACCGCCCTCTTCCGGTGGAAGTTGCAGGACGCGGACCTCGTCGAAGAATCCGGCGATCTTGTATCTGCGTGCCTGGATCCGGTCCTCGATCGCCGGGACGCAGGTCTCACGGTAGACCGCGCACAGCGGTTCCACACGTCCGTCGTTTACGGGGACGACCGCGTCGTATCCGGGCGATCGCTCAATCATGTATTCCAGGAATTCCGGCCGGATAAAGGGCATGTCGCAGGCGACGCACAGGCACAACGGCGTCTGCACCGACCTGAGTGCGGTATAGATGCCGCCGATGGGTCCGCAGCGGGGGACCAGGTCCTTCCGGCTTGCCAGCTTCAGGAAGGCATAGTCTGCCGGGGTGTTGGTTATCAACATCATCCGGCCGGTCACCGATCCGACCGCCCGGCAGAGCCGTTCGATCAACCGGTCTCCCTCGAACCGGGTGAGTGCCTTGTTCGAACCGAACCGGCTGCTCTTCCCGCCTGCGAGAATGATACCCGTAACATCTTCCCTTGCAGCCACTTAACGTATCCTCCTCTACATCTTGCAACCCCGGATTTCACTTCCCGAAACAAGGGGTAAAGCCCTGCTGCCCGGCCGGCCGTGTCCGCTTGACACCCCTGCCGGCCCGCCGTATATTCTGTGTATCGGGATGTTGGCGCCGCGCGTCCCTTTCCTCCGGAATCGAACCTTCTGAAGATGGTGCCGTCCGTTCGTAAAAAGAGTACTCAATATGTGGTTCTGGTCTCATAAGCTCAAGCTCCTCCTGGTAAAGAAGGACTACGAGACCATCGTGCGCCTCTGCTTCGAACGCGTGGAGCGGAACCAGACCGACTACTGGACCCTGAGGGGCCTGGGCCTCGGGCTCATGTATACCGGTCGCACGAGCGAAGCCTTCGAATGGCTCAGCAAGTGTGCGCGGGAGTTTCCGAAAAAGGTCGCGGTACAGTACGATATCGGCCTGATCTACATGAAGCAGGAATGCTACAGCGAAGCCCGCGGCTACATGCTTAACGCCCTCGAGGGCGGATACCGGACGGACGCCCTCTTCCAGGACCTGGGCCGGATCTACTGCTATCTCGGCGAGTTCGAGAAGGCGACCAACTGCTTCCGCGAGGTCATTCGCCGTTCACCCCGGAACGGCGAGGCCTACAAGCTCCTGGGCATGGTGTACAAACGGCGGACCATGTACGACGAGGCTGTCGCCGCATACCGGGAATCCCTGAGATGGGACGGAGACACCTCGGAAATCCACATGAGTCTCGCGGAGATCTTCGTCCGGCAGGAGAAATGGGACCTGGCGGTTGGAGAGTACCAGAAAGCGCTCGTACTCGACGCCACCAATTTCGCGGCCCACTACGCACTGGGGTCCATCTTCGAGATCATGGGCGAGAACGCCCGGGCGATCGATGAGTTGCTCAAGGCCCATCGTATCGACGGGGACGACGAACGAATCCACAAGAAGCTGGAACGGCTGCTGATCAGTTGATCCCCGTCCGGACCGCTCGGACCGCACGCCGCCGGGACCGCCCGGACCGCCTGTCCGGACCGCCCGTCGGGATTCTTGACTAAGGTCACGTAAACGAGATCGGCACCGGCATGCAGGTCAGGATGAAGACCAGGACCGCGAGCCAGCCCAGCCACTTGCTGTGCCCGGGAAGCGGCGCCGCGTCATCGACCGGCGGGGGATGACGGAAACCGCTGAACCTGCCCATCAACAGCAGCAGCACCCCGAATACCCACCATCCCGGCGAATACCATCCCAGTACGGCCAGCGCCAGGAAACTGGCGATCGCGAGGTTTTTCTGCAGGCGCCTGCCCGCGGCCGCGCCCCCCGTGAAGGCATACAGAATGTGACCGCCGTCCAGCTGGCCCACCGGCAGCAGGTTGAGCATGGTGACCAGGCAGCCGAACCATGCCGCCAGGCCCACGGAATCGAGGTAAATGGTGTAGTCCTCGGGCAGCGGACCGTGAATAAGGTACGCCAGCGCCTGAAACACCAGGGGTTCGCCCAGGTAAAGGCCCTCTCCCTCCCCGGGGACGAGATCCACCCGGGCGCCGACCAGGCTGTACGCCATGATCGGGACCGCCACGATGAAGCCTGCGATGGGACCGGCCGCACCGATGTCCATCAGGGACTGCCGGTTCGGATAAGGCGCCTTCGTTACGATGACGGCACCGAAGGTACCCGGGTTCGGCGTGATGAAGAAGAAGGGCGAGGGAATGAAGTGTGGAAGGGAGGTGTGGACGCCGTACCACCTGGCGTAGAGATAATGGCCCATCTCGTGGGCCATGAGGATACCGAGCACCGACAGGGAAAAGGGCAGTCCGTCCAGGAGGAGGGACGGTACGGTCACCAGGGTGAACATCACCACCACCGGAGGGACCGTGGGGTGCTCCATGATCGTGCCGGAGATCAGGGTGGTCAGGAAGGTACAGGCGAACAGGACGGCGGGGCGGCGCCAGGGCGTGCGCTGCGGCCCGGTGCCGTCCGGCATCATGGCCCGCGGGAGCGTATCCTTCGAGGAATGCGGCGCCGGATCCGAATCGGGTGGGTGTAGCCTGTTATTCATGGATCGTGATTCCGCCTTCCGGGGATCGCGGCATCTCCCTCACTGGCCGGCGGTGTCCTCCGCGGGGCTTTCCTGTCCGGTCTTGAACAGAAAACGCTTGATCTTGCGTGTGGAGGTCTTTGAGAACTCTTCCCGTCTCAGCTCCACTTCCCTGACGCGCTTGTAGTCCGCGAGGTTCCCGCACCGTTCGCGCACTTCGTGTTTCATGAGCGCGGTCAGGGTCTCGTCGTCGTCCGTCACGCCTTCCTCTTCCAGGACTTCGAAGTCGGGAACCACGACCGCACGGACGTATTCCTCTCCCGAATCCGCGTCTTCGGCGCCGAAGACGAGCGCTTCCGCGATGTAGGGACTGAGCACGAGCTCACCCTCGATTTCTTCCGGATAGATGTTCTTGCCGGCCCGGGTGACGATCACGTTCTTGAGCCGGCCCGCGATGTGGATATGCCCTTCGTCGTCGATCCATCCCGAATCGCCGGTGTGCAGCGCGCCGTCCTTGAGCACCTCGGCCGTGGCCTCGGGATTGTTGTAATAACCCAGCATCACGTTCTCGCCACGGACGACGAGTTCACCCACGCCCGTGTCGTCGGGGTTCACGACTTCCACCTCCACGCCGCCTATGGGCGGTCCGACGGAATCGGGTTTGGGCGGTTGTTCCACGCGGTGCACGGAAACGACCGGAGATGTCTCCGTGAGCCCGTACCCCTGCAGGATGCGCAGCCCCAGGCGATCGAATCCCTCGGCTACTTCGGGCGGAAGGGCGGCGGCGCCTGACACGAAGAAACGGATGGTCCCCAGTCCGCCCTTGTCGCGCAGGCTCCGGAACAGGGCCGTGCCCATGCGTTTGTTGAACTTCTCACCCAGTTTCACCACACCCATGAGGAGGTTGAACACGGTCCGTGTGACCGCGGGCTGGGAGCCGACCTTGCGCATGATGCCCTGGTACATCTTCTCGTAAAGCAGCGGGACCGCCAGCATGATCGTCGCCCTGGAGTCCTTCATCGTATCGACGATGTCCCGCGACTTGAGGCTGCCCACGTAGGACACCATGGCGCCGTTGTAGACCGGCGCGAGGAACCCCGCCGTGCATTCAAAGGTATGGTGCAGGGGAAGCACGGATACGAAACTGTCGTCCGAAGTTACGGAAATGACCTCGCTTGCGGCCACCACGTTGGACATGATGTTCCGGTGGGAAAGCATCACGCCCTTGGGCTGCCCGGTCGTGCCCGAGGTGTAGATCAGTACGGCGAGATCGTCCGGATCGACCTGGTTGTCCGGCGCCGGTGCGCCCGCCTCGCCGGCCATGACTTCTTCCAGGCTCAGCACATGCTTCAGGTCGGGCAGCGTGCCGGCGATGGAGTGGAAGTCGTCGCGGAAGGCGTCCGATACGACGATGGCCCGCGTTCCTGAGTCCTCGAGGATCCGCTGGTATTCACCGGGTTTCAACAGCCGGTCGATGGGCACGGCCGTCATCCCGTGCCCGACGATGGCCAGGTAGGCGACGCCCCATTCGGGCTGGTTGTCCGCCAGCAGTGCGACCCGGTCGCCACGCTGCAGGCCGAGGGAAGAGAGCAGTCCGGCCAGTGCGTCCGCCCGTCGGGCCGCGTCTCCCCCCGTGAATTCCACGTATTTGCCGTCGCGTTTGATGCGAAGGACGACTTTCTCCGCGAACGCATCCCCCAACTTATCCTTCAGTGCCTGTATGGTCAGTGCAGTCTCGGACATGATTCGTTCTCCCGCGTTATATGCACCTGGTCTGACGTACGCATGAATGAACCCTTTCTTTCCGCACCTTCAGCACCGGTTCGCCGCGATCTCTTGCACGGCTTCGGCGACTCGCTCCATTTCTTCATGGCTGTTGTGCATGGCGCAGGAGATGCGGGCGCCATGGTAGCCCCCTTCGTGGAGGCCACGGCTGTGGATCCGGTACCTTTCCCGAAGCGGCGTGCCCACGTCGGAGGAGGTCATGCCGGCGATGGAAAAGGATACCATGGACGCCGACAGTGCGCGGCTCATCGGCGTCCAGACCCGAACGCCGGGTATATCGGAAAGACGGGTCTTGAGCCATTTCGCCATGGCCGCGCCGCGTTCCTCGACGAGGCTCGTGCCGATGGCGTTGTGGAAATCCACGGCCACGGCGAATCCCACCAACGGCGCATGACTCTGGGACGCGTTGTTCTCGAACCGTCTCGCCGTCGGCCGGCCGCCGCCCGTGTAGTATCCCAGTCCGATCTTGTCCTGTGCGGCGTCATCCACGTACAAAAGGCCCGTGCCTTTTGGCGTAAACAGCCATTTGTGCGTGCTGCTCACGTAGAAGTCGCCGCCGAGGTCCTTCACGTCGACCGCGATCATGCCCACAGACTGCGCCCCGTCGATGACGGTGATGAGCCCGCGCTCGCGGGCCATCGCGCAGATCTTGCGGACGGGCAGGCGCCAGGCCGTCGTGCAGGTGACGTGGCAGAAGCTGAGCACGCGGGTTTCCGGCCGAATGGCCTCCTCGAACAGCCGGACGATCTCGTCCTCGTCTTCCGGCGGATCGTATAAGTCGAGCTTCCGGATCGGGTTTCGGAAGAGGGCGTGCCGGTGCTGCCAGCAGGACCAGCCGCCGTAGTGCTCGTGGGTCGTCGTCAGGATCTCGTCTTCCGGTTTCAGGTCGAGGCCGAGGGCGATGATGTTCATGCTCTCGGTCGAATTCCTCGTGATGGCGACCTCGGAGGGGTCCGCGTTGATCAGGGCGGCCAGCTTCTCGTGGGCCTCGTGAGGAGCCGGGTAGGCGGCGCCCCCTGTATCCCCATCCTGGATCTCCGCTTCCTTCAGGACCGCGATCTGGGCCTGGAGGACCATGTGGGGCAGGATGCCGATCGTCCCGTTGTTGGTGTAGTGCATGGAACCATTATACGGAAACTGGGCCCTCACGGCCTGCCAGTACGTCTCGTTGTCCGCTTCGGCCGGTCCGGCGCCGTCCAGGATCCTGTCCAGTTCTTCGATGGTGTCCGCCATGCCGGCGGACCGCCTGGATCGGCCGTCTTTCACCGCCTTCTTCCGTCCGGATCCCTGACGCTGTTTTGCCATCTCCATTTCTCCGTCGCCTGTGTGGCGCCTGGAAGCGAAAAGCGTGGCACCGAAGGACCTGCGCGGCCATGTCAGAGTCAAGCGGTCCCGGTACATGCGGCCCCGCATTGCGCCGCCCCGCATCCTGCCGTCCCGGTGCTGAACCTTGAAGGGAAACGCGTCAAATATAGCCGGACGGCGGAACCGTCGCAAGCGGTTTCTGGCCGGTTTTCCCCGATGGATATCGCTTGACCGGAAGCGGCAGCTTAACCTATATTCACGCGATCATTCAAGCGTGGTTATACCCTTGCAAGCAAGCGTGGTTATACCCTTGCAAGCATGGTTCTGGCCTGGCGGGCGTGGTTCCGCCCTGGCGGGAGCGATACATGGCCGGAATGCGTATCACCGGTGACCAGGCCATCGCGTACGGCGCGCTGCAGTCGGGCGTCGCCGTGGCGACGAGCTACCCTGGTTCGCCGAGCAGCAGCACCATCGAGTTTCTGCGCCGTTTCTCGGAGAGTCACGGACTGTACCTGGAATGGTCCACCAACGAGAAGGTCGCCTTCGAAACGGCGGTGGGTGCTTCCATCGGCGGCGTCCCGGCCCTGATGGGCTGCAAGGGCGTAGGGTTCAACGTCGCCCTGGATACCGTCATGGTGGCCAACCTGACGGACGCAGGCGCCGGACTCGTCATCCTGCTCGGGGACGATCCAGGCGCCTGGGCTACCCAGAACGACCAGGATACCCGGCCGATCGCCTGGGGAAGCGAACTGCCCATGCTGGAACCGGCGACACCTTCCGAGGGGATCACGATGACGCGGGAGGCCTTCAGGCTGTCTCGCGAGACGCAGCTGCCCGTCATCGTGCGTATCACGAAGACCTACGGCGCGCTGGAAGAGGAAGTGGAACCCCCGGAAATCCCCCGAACGGCCCGCGTGCGGCCCCATGCCTTCGACCGGCATCCCATGCGGTGGGTATCGGTGCCGGGAAACGCCGTCCAGCTGCACCGGCGGCTGCACGAACGGCTTGAAACGGTCGCCCGCCAATTCGAATCATCGGGATTCAACGAGGTCACCGGTACGGGGCAGACCGGCATTATCGCGGCGGGCGTGATCCACACCAAGTTGATGGACGTGCTGCAAGGGGTGGATATCTCCGGCCTGTCCATCCTCAAGCTGTCCACCCTGTGGCCGCTGCCCGCCGGTCAGATCACCCGCTTTCTTCGCACCACCGAAAAGACCCTGGTCCTGGAAGAGAACGAACCTTTCCTCGAAACGCTGATCAAATCGGTTTCTTATGACGCGAAGCTCACAACGCCGATCAGCGGCAAGCACGACGGGACTGTTCCACGGGAAGGGGAACTGTTCCGTGGGCAGATCGCGAAAGCCCTGGCCGGATTCGTGCCTGGATTCCAGCCGGTCCGCGACTTCCCGCCGCAGGCGGAACACAGGGTCCTGTCCAGTAACGCGGGCCTGCCGGAAAACTGTCCCTACACGCCCGTGTTCGAGATCCTGCGCGAATTGAGCGGCCGATTCGGCCTGTCGCCGGTATATGTGGTAGATCCCGGTTGTGCGATCAAGATCGCCACCCCGCCCTTCGAGATGCTCGACGTGAAGTACTCCATGGGGTCGAGCATCGGCATCGCATCGGGTCTCGTGCTGTCCGGTGTGACCGACCCCGTAATCGCCGTCGTGGGAGATTCCGACTTCTTTCACCTGAGCGTCAACGCGCTCTTCAACGTGGCCCACCAGGGGTCTGATCTGCTCGTCCTCATCCTGGACAACGCCACGACGGCCCTGTCGGGATTCCAGGGCACGCCCAATCTGGAGGGATCCGAACCGGGCCGCGAGACCAAACCGCTCAGCATCGACGGCATCGTGAAAGCCTGCCCGGTCTCGCTGAACGAGACCATCGATCCCTGGGACGATGCCCGGGCGCGCGACGTGATCGGGCGGGGCCTGCGCCAGTCGGGCATCCGCGTGATCATCGCCCGGAGTCCCTGTCCCTACATCGAGGACGGGCACTGCCCGGGCTACAGTGCCAAAGGCACCGAGGCCGCCGTTTTCGCGTCGAATCCCTGACCGTCCGGCCAATGGCGAATCCGGCCGTCCGGCCAATGGTGAATCCGGCCGTCCGGCCGATGGTGAATCCGGCCGTCCGGCCGATGGTAAAACCGGCCGTCCGGCCGGTCGTCCGCATCGTGTTTTACGCCGGTCGAGCCGCATGCGGGAACCCCGGTCGAGCCGCGTTCGGGACCGCCGGGCCCCGCGTAATTTATCCTTGCGGAAACCGGGTCCGCGGTGTTTTATGTTACACCATCCAATGGCTGGATTCAGCTTTAACAGTTTATAGACGGAGGCGTGCAATGAACGAAAGCAGGATTAACGGTATACCGGTGATCGAACTCGTCGGCAGCTTCCTGGGCGATCCCGAAGTGTCCGCATTCCATGACCGCGTGAGAGCGTTGAAGGCCGAGGGGAATAACGGCGCCGTCGTCGACCTCGGCAGGTTGAACCTCATCAGCAGTTCGGGCGTCGGTGCGCTCGTGGGCAGCGCCAAGACCCTCCGCGAAGCCGGGGGCGATCTGAAGCTGGCCAACCTGAGCGAACGCACGCACAACGTGCTGGTCGTCGTCACCCGCCTGGATGCCGTTTTCAGCATCTTCGACTCGGCAGAGGACGCCGCTGCAAGCTTCTGATCGGACCGTCGTCGATCAGGCTGCCGGACTGCACGTTCCGGCAACCGTCCCTGCTGTGCCGCGTACCGTCACGTCGAACCGGACCGGCCTGAATTGAATCTGGACCGCATCCGTCAGGAATTCCCTGTCGTCCATCACTGCACCTATCTGAACCACGCGGCGGTCGGCACGTTGCCCACACGCGCCCTCGAGGCCGTACGCGCTTACGCAAAGGACTTCAACGAGCACGCCGCCTCTAACTATCGCGACTGGGAAACCGCCATCGAGACGACCCGGACGCGGGCGGCCCGCCTGGTCAACGCCACGCCCGAACAGATCGCCTTCGTCAAGAACACGACCGAAGGCCTTTGTTTCGCCGCCAACGGAATCGACTGGCGCCCGGGCGACAACGTGGTCCTGAACGACCTGGAATTCCCCTCGAACGTATATCCCTGGCTCAATCTTGCCCGTCTCGGCGTGGAAACACGGATGGTCGAATCCGTGGACGGCCGCCTCACGGTTGATTCGATCGCGGACAGGATCGATGCCCGGACGCGCGCCGTTTCCATCAGTCACGTCGAGTTCGGGAACGGATTCCGCAACGACCTCAAGGCGATCGGCGCGCTTTGCCGGGAGAAGGACGTCGTCTTCGTCGTCGACGCCATTCAGTCCCTCGGCCAGACGCCCATGGACGTGGAGGAGATGGCCATCGACCTCCTCACGGCCGACGGTCACAAGTGGCTGCTGAGTCCCGAGGGGATCGGCATCTTCTACTGCGCGCCGCAAATGACGGATCGACTTAAGCTCTACGAAGTGGGCTGGAATTCGGTAGCCGACGCGGGCAACTACGACGTCTTGGATCCGACGCCGGCGCCGACGGCGCGTCGTTTCGAATGCGGCTCCCACAATACGCTGGGCATACACGCGCTGGGCGCTTCCCTGGACCTGCTGCTGGAGGTGGGTATCGAGATCGTACAGGGGAGGCTGCGCATGCTGACCGACCGCCTGGTCGACGCACTGCGCGCCGCGGGCTACCGCGTCCTGAGTCCCCGGGGCGAATCCGAATGGTCGGGCATCGTGACGTTCGACAGTCCGGTACACGGGACTGAAGCCCTGCATCGCACGCTGCGAAGCCATCGGATTATCGGCGCGCGCCGCGGAGGCGGCATTCGCATCTCTCCCCATTTCTACAATACCGAAGAAGAGGTGCTTCGCGTCGTGGACGCGCTTCCGGGGCACTGACCGCTTCAGCCGCGTCATGGACGCCCGGCCCGTCAGGCCGCGGCACCAACCCGACCGCCGCTTCAACCGCCGACCGCTGCCGTCTCCCACGCCCCTTCAATAGCCCACTGTCGCTGCAGATCGATGGAATCGTGGCCCCTGAAGGACAGGGCGAGTTCATCGAGCCTACCGCCGGCGACGCGGATGTGTGAGAGGTCGCCCACTCCCAGCCCGATGGCATCCCCGTAGAATACCGTACCCACTTCCAGGGGCTCGAATCCCATGGCTTTCGAGATGACGGCGTCCACGGCGATGGTGTCTTCTCCAGCCGCCGCCAGTCCCAGGGGGACCGTATCGGTACCGCCCGGTCCGTTGCCCTGAATGCCCACCGTGCCGTCCACCACGCTGTAGTGAGGATAGAGATGGCGGGCGAGGCGGATCAGGTTCCTGCTGAGTGCCCGTGCTTCCTGCGGATGGTGCCGGTCGTGGTGGGTGGTGTATCCGTGGACCTTGATCCGGTCTTTCTTCAATATCGTACCCATGATGAGGTTCTTGAGCGCCAGGGTGACCATGGCGCCGTCGTGGGTCTTGGCCACGGCGACGGAGATGACGCAGGGACAGTCCAGCACGGTGCGCGGCATCCGTACCGTGGTCCATGAGCCGTCGACCATGTAAACCCGGGTGTTGCGCCAGCGTGTTTCCCGGTTTAGGTCAACGAGCTCGATGGGGATGTCGTATTCATCCGGAATGTCGGTGTAGCCCATGTGGCGGAAGCATTCTCCGGACACGGATTCATTGCCTCCTTCGGCGATCAGGACCCGTTCGGGTTTGCGGGGCAGGGTCATGATGACGTCCAGCACGCCGCGGACCGCGTCGGGATGAGTACAGACCACCGGGTTGGTGCCGGAGAGGAAATTCGGCTTGAGCATGACTTCCTCCCCCATGAGGGAGGCGAGCTGCGGGGCGGTGCGTTCCACCGCGACGCGCACGTTCTCGCGGCGGTTGCTGCCCGTTCCGATGCCTACTGTCGTTGTCGAGGCCATGTTCATCTCCTTCCTTGACGCGAATAAAACCGCAGTTCAGGTACGTCCGGGACCAGGCCGCGGCTATGGGCCAGGCCGTAAAACTCCATGAGCCCGCGTCGCTCGCGGTCGCCCAGGTCGTAGGCCAGATAGTCCTTCAGGTACGACGCGTAAAATGACGTGGGCCGGGAACGGTTCCCGGCGTGCAGTTCGGCGATCTCGTCCAGGGCGGACACGCCCCGTTCCTTCGACGCGATCAGCCGTTCGACCTCACCGGGCGTGAGACCGCCTTCCTTCCCCGCCCAGAAGGCATATACGAAAGGCAGGCCGGTCAGTTCCCGCCAGGCTTCCCCCAGGTCCAGCCGCGGTTCCGGCCGTTCCACATATTCCAGGGCCGGGTCGCCGATGACCAGGGCCGCGTCCGCTCTTTCCAGCATCGCGGGTACGTCCGGCGGATGGTCGAAGGCATCGAAATCCAGTCCGTATCTTTCCCGCAGGACGATCCGGGCCAGGGCGACCGAAGTCCGGGAACTCACGTCCATCGCAACGGTCCGGATCCGGCGGAGCGGCACCCGGTGGAACAGGAGAATGCTGCCGACCGGCCCGTCGGACGCGATGGAAATCCCGGGCACGATGGCGTAAGGCACCGCACTGCGCGCGTATTCGATGCTCGGAATGACGCCCGCCGCGGCCTCGCCCGTCCTCACTTGCCTGGCGCACACGGAGGGGATATCGTAGAGGATTTCGAATCCGTGATCCAGGCCGCCCTGCTCCAGGCCATAGGTCAGGGGCCTGGTATTCAGGTAACTTACCGCGTTAAGACGGGTTTTGTTGACCATTCCCCACGAACTCGTAGCGCGTGTTGCGCCGCCGCGGAACGAATCCCGCGTCGCTGATCAGCCGTTCGATCTCCGGGGTGGGCATTACGAAGCTCGTGCCGCCCGCGCTGATGACGTTCTCTTCCATCATGGTACTGCCGAAATCGTTCACGCCGTATCCCAGGGCGATCTGCGCGATCTTCGGCCCCTGCGTCACGTAAGAGGCCTGGATGTTGTCGATGTTGTCCAGCAATAGCCGGGCGACGGCCACGGTGCGCAGGTAGTCGTATCCGGTCGCCTTCCGCGTATCGGGCAGCTCTGTACCCTCGGGCTGGAAGCTCCACGCGATGAACGCCGTGAAATACCCGTCGTGGCTGGCCAGGGACGCATCCTGCACTTCGCGAACGCGGAGCAGGTGGTTCAGCCGGTGTTCGACGGTTTCAACCGATCCGAACATCATGGTGGCCGTCGATTTCATGCCCAGCCGGTGGGTCAGGCTGTGCACGTCCAGCCATTCCTGTACCGTTTCCTTCCGGTAGGCGATGGCGTCGCGCACCTCGGTGTCCAGGATCTCGGCGCCGGCGCCGGGGAGGGATTTCAGGCCGGCCGCGCGCAGGCGAATCAACGCTTCTTCGACCGTGATCCGGGAGATATGGGCGAGATAGACGATTTCAGCCACGGAAAGCGAATGGAGATAAGCCGCGGGGTATCGCCGGGTGATCTCCGAAAAAAGCCGTTCGTAGTAGTCAATCTTCAGCTTCGGATTCAGCCCGCCCTGCATGAGGATTTCGCAGGATTCCGGGGTATCGCCGCCGACGGCGATCAGTTCCTCGACTTTGGCGAAGATCTCCTCGTCCGGCAGCGTGTACCCTTCCTGGTGACCCGGGGGACGATAGAAGGCGCAGAACTTGCAGCGCACCCAGCATACGTTGGTGTAGTTGATGTTCCGCCCGATGTTGTAGGTCACCACCGGATCGGGGTGTCTTGTCCGCCGCACGCGGTCGGCGAGCATGCCCAGTTCGGTGACGTTCGGGTGCCGGAACAGTCTGCGCCCGTCGTCGGCGCTCAGCCGGGTACCGGCCAGGACCTTTTCCGCGATATCTGCAATCATGGTGGCTATCCGGCGCTCGCAGCGGCTTCTTCGGTCACGCGCTCGACCGCATCCAGGTAGGCCGGCCGTACCGGCTCCGGCTGATCGACGATGTTGTATAGCGCGTCGCGTTCGACGGGCCGCCTCCCGGATTCGCTGATCATGTCGAGCATCTGCGTATGGGTCAGGGCCTGCACGCGGTCCGTGACGGGGTTTCGCGTGATTTCGTACTCCAGGACGCTGCCGTCCATGTCGTCCGCGCCGTACCAGAGCCCCACCTGCGTCACCGCCGGGGTATTCATGATCCAGAACGACTTGATGTGCGGGACGTTGTCCAGCATGAGCCGCGCGACCGCGATTTCCCGCAAGTCTGCCTGTCCCGTCGGTCCGGGCAGGTGGTCGATGGCCGTGCGTTCCGGGTGCCACGACAGGGGTATGAAGGCCAGCAGCCCCTGTGTCTCGTCCTGCAATTCCCGCAGCTTCATGAGGTGGTAGACCTTCTCCTCCGTCTGTTCCACGTGGCCGTAGAGCATGGTGGCGTTGGATGGCAGTCCCACCTCGTGGGCGACCCGGGCGGTCTCCAGCCACTTGTCCGAGTCCGATTTGGCCTGGAACAGCTCCTCGTGCACCCGTTCGCTGAAAACCTCGGCGCCGCCGCCGGGCAGCGCGTCCACTCCGGCTTCCTTCAGGTCCATCAGCGTCTCGTCCATGGGCTTTTTCGCGATTCTGCGGATTTGTTCGAGTTCGATCATGGTGAAGGCCTTGAGCGAAACGCCCGGTCGTACTTCCTTGATCGCCCGGACGATGTCCAGGTAGTAGGCGTAGGGCAGCTTCGGGTTCACCCCCCCGACCATGTGGATTTCGGAAATGGGCATGTCGGCGTAGGTCTCCATCCGGGCTCGAATGTCGTCCGGAGACAGCACATAGCCTTCAGGGTCCTTCGGCAAAGCGTAGAAGGAACAGAACAGGCAGCTCTTGTTGCAGATATTGGTGTAGTTCAGGTGCTGGTTGCGCACGAAGTAGACACGGTCTCCGTGCATCCGCTCGCGCACCAGGTTCGCCAGGTAGCCGATGGCCGGCAGGTTGTCGTGCTGGTACAGCCTTCTCCCGTCGTCGGCCGAAAGCCGTTCGCCCGCCAGGACTTTCCCGTGGATGTCTTCCAGGTCCGCTGCTGCGATCAGTGCTTCAAACACGTCAGTCTCCGGTATTTCAAGTCCGGTTTCCGGTCAAAACAGGTCCGGTTTCCGGTCAAAACAGGTCCGGATATCGTCTCTACAGGTAAAGTTTCGATCTTTAAAGGCCCAGTTTCGGCCAGATCTCGTCGACGCGCCGGTCGACTTCTTCGGGCATACGCAGGATTTCCGGCCACCCGCGGTCGAATCCCTCGTCCGGCCATTTCTCGGTGGCGTCGATGCCCAGCTTGCCGCTCACGTCCGCGGTCTGCGCGGCGAAATCCAGCACGTCGCAGGGCCCCTCGCTGATCATCAGGTCTCGCTTCGGATCAATGGAAACGCCGACCCGCCAGGCCACTTCCCGCATATTATGCACGTCCACGTCCCGGTCCACAACGATTATCACCTTGGTGAACATCATCTGGCCCAGGCCCCACAGGGCGTGCATCACCTTCCGGGCGTGGCCCGGATAGCGCTTGTCGATGGACACGATGGCCAGGTTGTGGAAGATGCCTTCGACGGGCAGGTCGATGTCCACGATTTCCGGCAGCGTGGTCTTGAGCAGCGGCAGGAAAATGCGTTCCGTAGCCTTCCCGAGCCACCCGTCTTCCTGCGGCGGCGGCCCGACGATCGTCGTCGGGTAGATGGCGTCTTTTCTACGCGTGACGGCGGTGAGGTGGAACACGGGGTACTCGTCGGGCAGCGAGTAGTAGCCCTGGTGATCTCCGAAGGGCCCCTCCATACGCCGTTCATGCGGTTCGGCATAGCCCTCCAGGACGATCTGGGCGTTGGCCGGCACCTCCAGGTCCACCGTGTGGCACTTCACCAGTTGGACCGGTTGCCTGCGAAGGAATCCGGCCAGCATGTATTCATCGATCTCGTCGGGCAGGGGCGCCGTCGCGGCGTACATGGTTTCCGGGTCGGGGCCCAGCGCGATGGCGACCTCGAGCCGCTCGCCCATCTCTTCCGCCACGCGGTAGTGATGCGCGCCGCCCTTGTGCCGCTGCCAGTGAAGGCCCAGGGTTTTCTCGTCGAATTGCTGAAGACGGTACATGCCCACGTTGCGCGTGCCCTTCACGGGGTGTTTCGTGATGACCTGGGGAAAGGTGATGTACCTGCCGCCGTCGCCGGGCCAGCACTTGATGACCGGAATGTTCTCGAGAGACGCCGCGTCGGTCTCGACTAACTCCTGGCAGGGGCCGTTGCGCACGGTCCTGGCCTGGGTATCTTTCAACCGCGCGAGCCGGGGCAACAGCTGCAGTTTTCCCGCGAGGGAGGCGGGTACCTGGGGATTGATCAGGTCGGCGATTTCGGCCGCGATGTCGTCCAGGTTCTCAGTGCCCAGTGCCAGTTCCATGCGGCGCTTCGACCCGAAGGTGTTGATGAGCACGGGTATACCGGAATGGCCCTTTACGTTGGTGAAGAGCAATGCCGGCCCGTTCCCCTTTACCACGCGGTCCGCGATGGCGCTGATTTCCAGCTCGGGATCGATCTCCTCGGTGATTTCCTTTAATTCGCCTTCTTCCCGAAGTAGATCGACGAACGAATTCAAGTCTTTGTGGGCCATTGGTTTATAATCTGAATGGGTTCTGGATCGGCATGGGTTTCCGCGCCACGCCGCGATGGCGTTTTCACCCGATTAAAGTACCCTTAACGACGGTGCAAGTCAATTCATTACTGGCAGATCGGAGCGCCCCGGCCGCCACCACGAAAAAACAGGTTGCAAACCACGGTCCGATGTAATAGGATTAGTGCTGCTTTCGAAACACCATCCTTCGAAAAACGCCAGGGAATTGCATGCCCAACATTTACGAACGCATCGGTGTCCGGCCGATCATCAACGCTTCGGGTCCGTCCACCCGGCTTAGCGGCGGTATCATGGACCCCGAAGTAGCCGACGCCATGCGCGAGGCGTCTCAGTACTGCGTCGACATCGCCGAACTGCAGGCCCGCGCGAGCGAGGTGATCGCGGAGATCACCGGGGCGGAGGCGGGCTACGTCACCTCCGGTGCGGCGGCGGGACTCCTCCTGGGTACCGCCGCCTGCGTCACCGGTCCGGACCCCGGCAAGATGAACCGGCTGCCGGAAACGGAGTGCATGAAGAACGAAGTCATCATGTCCCGCAGCCAGCGGAACTTCTACGACCACGCGATCCGGTCGGTGGGCGTAAGGCTCGTGGAAGTCGGGATCGCGGACCGGTACAGCGGAGCCGGCGTGCGGGACACCGAAGCGTGGGAGATCGCCGACGCCATCACAGAACGGACCGCGGCCGTGTGCTACGTCGCCAATCCCCGCTCCCTGCCGCCCTTGGAAGAAGTCGTCGAAGTCGCCCACGCCCACGGCGTACCGGTGATCGTCGACGCCGCCGGACAGTTGCCGCCACGTTCGAACCTGCGCGCTTACATTTCCAGTGGGGCCGACCTCGTGGCCTTCAGCGGTGGCAAGGCCATCGGCGGTCCCCAGGGATCCGGCATCCTCTGCGGCCGCCGGGACCTCATCATGTGCGTGGCGCTTCAGCACCTGGACATGGACGTACTGAAGCCGCAGTGGAATCCTCCGGAATCCCTCATCGACAAATCGGTCCTGCCCGGTGCGCCCCATCACGGCATCGGGAGGCCCTGCAAGGTCGGCAAGGAACAGATCGTGGGTTTGCTGACCGCACTGGAGCGCTTTGACGGTGAACATCTGGACGCGCGCACCGTGGCGTGGCGGGAACGCATGGACGAACTCGTGGCCGCTGCCGGGGATATTCCCGGTGGCCGGTTCACAATTGACACGGACAGCAGGCCCAGCGAGGTGCCGATGGCCGTACTGAAGCTGGACGAGTCCGCGGCGGGCAGGACCGCCCTGAACGTGGTCCTCGAACTGCAGCGGGGCGATCCACCCATCCAGGCCAATACCGGGCGGGTCTCGGAAGGGATCGTGCTCTTCGGTCCGGTATGCCTGAAAGCGGGCGAGCCGGAACGGGTGGCGCTGAGGCTGAGGGAGATCCTGGGCGCGTGACCGGTATATGAGGCTGAAACCTAAAAAAACTATTATGAGTAACGACAGCAACGACAGCAACGACAGCAACGTCAGCAACGTCAGCAACGACACGCACATCACGAAGATATCCGGCGAACTGGGAATCCGGCCCGAACAGGTGGAAGCCGTCGCGCGCCTGCTGGACGAGGAGGCCACGGTACCCTTCATCGCGCGGTACCGCAAGGAAAGGACCGGTTCGCTTGACGAGGTGGCCGTCACGGCGATTCGCGACCGGATCGGCCAGCTCCGGGAACTCGAGAAGCGACGGACCTCGATCCTTGCCTCCCTGAAGGACCGCGCCCTGCTCACGGACGAGCTGGAATCGAAGGTACGGGCCGCGGAGACCCTGACCGTGCTGGAAGATACCTACCTCCCCTACCGGCCGAAGCGGCGAACGCGGGCCACGGCAGCCCGGGAAAGAGGCCTCGAACCCCTGGCGGAACGCATTTTCGGGCAATCCGAAATGGACCTGGAAGCGGAGGCCGCGGCCTTCGTCGATACGGAGAAGAAAGTCGATACTCCCGAGGACGCCCTGTCCGGCGCGCGAGACATCATCGCCGAGTGGATCAATGAAGACGCGACGGCAAGGGCGAACCTGCGCCGGCTGTTCCATGAAAAGGCGGTCATCCGTTCCACGGTGGTCGCGGAGAAGGAATCGTCGGGAATCAAGTTCCGGGACTATTTCGACTGGTCCGAGCCGGCGGTGAAAGCGCCTTCACACCGCGTGCTCGCCATGCGGCGCGGCGAGAAAGAAGACGTGCTGCGCATGACCATCGCCCCGCCGGAGGGCGAAGCGATCGCGCGGCTCGAGGAGCTGTTTGTCAAAGGAGAAGGTCCCGCGTCCGAACAGGTCCGCCTGGCCGTTGCCGACGGCTACCGCCGCCTGCTTTCATTATCCCTCGAAACCGAGCTGAGGTCACTGGTCCGGCAGAAAGCCGAGCAGGAGGCGACCCTGGTTTTCGCAAGGAACCTGCGGGAGTTGCTGATGGCGCCTCCCCTGGGGCGCCGGCGCATCATGGCCGTGGACCCTGGATTCCGCACCGGCTGCAAGGTCGTGTGCCTGGACGAGCAGGGCAAGCTGCTGGACCGGGCCAGCATCTTTCCCCATTCCGGAGAAAAGAAGAAGGAAAGGGCGGCACGGACCGTTCGGTCCCTGCACGAGCAGTACGACTTCGATGCCATCGCCGTGGGCAACGGGACGGCCGGCCGGGAGACCACCCAGTTCCTCGGTTCGATCGAGCTTGAGGGGAATCCGTCCGTCGTGCTCGTAAACGAAAGCGGCGCTTCGGTCTATTCGGCGTCGGCCGAGGCCCGGCAGGAATTCCCGCGGCTGGACGTCACGGTACGCGGGGCTATTTCCATCGGCCGCCGGCTCATGGATCCCCTGGCCGAGCTGGTCAAGATCGATCCCAAGTCCATCGGCGTGGGACAGTACCAGCACGACGTCGACCAGGCATCGCTGAAGAGGAGCCTGGACGACGTGGTGACGAGCTGCGTGAACAATGTCGGCGTCGAAGTGAATACCGCCAGCGCACAGCTCCTTTCCTACGTTTCGGGTATCGGCCCCGCTTTGGCGAAGCACATCGTGGCCCACCGGGAGCACGCGGGTCCCTTCGCTTCGAGGACGGATCTGCAGCAGGTGCCGAACCTCGGCCCGAGGGCCTTCGAGCAGGCCGCGGGTTTCCTGAGAATAGGGAACGGCGAGAACCCCCTCGACGCCAGTGCCGTGCATCCCGAAAGCTACGAAATCGTGGACCGGATGGCTTCTGACCAGAGTTGCAGCGTCAAGGAACTCATGGACGATTCAGCGGTCCGCGAACGCATCGAGCTCGATGCTTACGTGAATGAGGCCGTGGGGCGGCCTACCCTCGAAGATATCCTGGAGGAACTGGCGCGGCCCGGGCGAGATCCCCGCGAGGAGTTCAAGCCTGTTCAGTACACCGAAGGGGTACATAGCATCGATGAAGTCAAGGAAGGGATGCGGCTCAACGGCGTGGTGACCAACGTCACGAACTTCGGCGCCTTCGTGGACGTCGGCGTCCACCTCGATGGACTCGTGCACATCAGCCAGCTCGTGGACCGGTATGTCAAGCATGCCGGCGAAGCCGTCAAGGTGGGTCAGCTGGTCGAGGTACGGGTACTCGGCGTAGACCATGAACGAAACCGGATCTCGCTGTCGATGCGGGAGGAAAAGAGCCGCGGCAACGGGAACCCCGAGCGCCGGCGAAGGCGCCGGTCATCGAAGCGCCGGCAGGATGAGCGGGCCGACGGCGTGAGCAAGGAAACGTCCGGGAAGGTTGATGCGTCCGCGAAGGTGGACGGGTCCGCGAAGACGGAAGCAACCGTGATTGTGGACGCGGCCACGAAGGCGGATGACCCCGGGAAGACGGAAGCGTCCGGGCAAGCAGTAACACGAAAGAACCGGAGAAAGAAACCGTCGAAACGTAAACCGTCCGGCCAGCGTGGTCCCGCGGCCAAAAAGGTCCTGACCGTCGACCACCTGCTCAAGCTGAACCGTAAGCTGTAATTCCTCCCTCAACTTCCCCCGCTGATCGCGGGCAGGAAGTGTATCTCACTTTTCTCGTTCACCTTGTCGAGCAGGATGCGGCGGGCGTTGCGGCCGTCGATCATGACCGCGATGTTGGGTTTGATGCGCTGCGTACCCTCTTCGAGCAATCGCTTGCGGAATCCGGGATAAGCGGCCTCGAGATTGGCGATGATCTGGCGCATGTCGGCCCCTTCGACGTGGACGATCTCCTGGCCGCCGGTCAGATCGCGCATGAGGGACGGGATGTAGATGGTGGCCATGGTGGTCTATAGTTTGCGGATTTGTGCGGACGGCTTGTGCGGACGGCTGGTCCGGTTCCCCTGAAACAACCGCTCCGTCAATACGTCCGGCATAAAGCAAAAGGGCGGGAGCAACCTCCCCCGCCCTTCGCGTATTCACTACAGCGTCTTCGCTTCCGCGCCAACGCTTCAGCGTCTTCGCTTCAAGACTGCTTCCCTACTCAAGCTACCCGCCGTTCTCCGCCAGGGCCTGCTGGACCCGGGGCGGCGACATGGGCAGGTCGCGCAGCCGCACGCCCGTCGCGTCGTAGATGGCGTTGGCCAGCGCGGCCGGCGGCGGTACGATCGGCACTTCGCCGACGCCCCGCACGCCGTAGGGATGGGATTCGTTGGGCACTTCCACGATGATGGTCTCGATCATGGGCAGGTCGAGGGTCGTGGGCATGCGGTAATCCAGGAAACTGGCATTGGTCATGGAGCCCTCGTCGTTGTAGATGTACTCCTCGTTCAACCCCCAGCCGATGCCCTGCACCACGCCGCCCTGCATCTGGCCTTCCACGTAGCTCGGGTGAATCGCCGTACCGGCGTCCTGGACCGCGGTATACCGGAGTATATCCACTTTGCCCGTTTCCCGGTCCACCTCCACGTCCACGACGTGGGTGGCGAAGGCGCCGCCCCCGCTGCCATCGGGCTGGGTGCTCACCTGGGCCACCACCGGACCGCCGGCATCGCCGGCCTGGCTGGCCAGTTCCTTGAAGGTGCTCCGCTTTTCTTCATCGTCCCGGTAGGAGAAGACCCCGTCGGCGAAGTCGATGGCGTTGGCGGGCACGTCCCAGAGCTTTGACGCCCTCTCCTTGATCTCGCGGATGAGGGCCTGGCCCGTGGCGTGGGCCGCGTAGCCCGTTCCGAAGGTCGTTCGGCTGCCGCCGGTCACGTCGGTATAGCCGATGGAGTCCGTGTCCACCACGTAGGGCTTGATGTCGGTGGCTTCGAGGCCGATGGTCTCGGCCAGCTGCATGGCGATGGATGCCCGGGACCCGCCGATATCTGTGGAACCTTCGAGCATGTTGATGGTGCCATCGGGATTTATGCTGACGGAGATGGCTGACCGGCCGCCGTTGAAGTTGAACCAGTAGCCCGAGGCGACGCCGCGGCCGCGCACCTTGCCGTTGGCCGTCTTCTCCAGGGAAGACCGGTAGTGTTCGCAATTGAGGGCGGCTTCCGTGGTCTCGATACAGCCGATGACCGGATGCACGGGACCATCGGCCCGCCGGGTGCCTTCCTTCGCACCGTTCTTCACCCTGAATTCGAGCGGGTCCACACCGAGCTTTTCGGCGATTTCGTCCACGACGGTTTCCGCGGCATAGGCCGCGTTGGTGGCGCCCGGCGCCCGGTAGGCGTTCGTTTTCGGCTTGTTCACGCACACGTCGTATCCGTCTATCTGGACGTTGGGTATGTCGTAGGGCGTGAAGATGCAGCCTGCGCCCGCGCCGACCGGCGAACCGGGGTAGGCGCCGGCCTCGTAGGCCATGTAGGCCGTGGCGGCCGTGAGCCGGCCGTCGTTGGTGGCGCCCATCTTGACCTTCAGGTAGGAACCCGGCGTCGGGCCCGTTGCCTCGAAGACCTCGTCGCGGGTCATCGTCATCTTGACCGGGTGTCCGGTCATCTTCGACAGCAACGCCGCGACCGGGTCCAGGTAGACGGAGATCTTACCGCCGAAGCCGCCACCGATCTCGAGGGGCACGATCTTGACCTTCGAGACGGGCATCTGGAGGATTTCGGCCAGCTGGTCCCGCACGGAGAAAGCGCCCTGCGTGCTCGTCCAGACGGTGAGCTGGCCTTCTTCGTTCCAGAGGGCCGTGGCGTTATGGGTCTCGATGTAGCCCTGGTGGACGGTCTGCGTCGTGAACTCGCGCTCGATCACCACGTCGGCTTCCGCGAAACCGTCGTCCGGTTCGCCCATCTTGTGCTGGAAGTGGTTGGCGACGTTGCTGACCTTGTCCGTCTCCTCGCCCATGGACGTGGTCTTCATGTCCTCGTGCAGGATAGGTGCGCCTTCTTCCATGGCCTCCAGCACGCCCGTGACGTGGGGCAGCACCTCGTATTCCACGTCGATCAGTTCCAGCGCTTCCTGCGCCACGTGCAGATTGATCGCGGCCACGCCGGCGACGGCATGGCCCTTGTAGAGGACCTTGCCATAGGCCAGCACGTTGTTGCTGGCGTCACGCAGGTTGACGATCGCCTCCCCGAGGTCGGCGAGCTTGTCCGCGATCTGCGGGAGGTCGTGGGCGGTGACGACGGCCCGTACGCCCGGATGGGCCTCCGCACGGCTGGTGTCGATGTGCTTGATGCGTGCGTGGGGATGGGGACTGCGCTTGATGGCGCCGTACAGCAGGCCCGTCAGCTGGATGTCGGCGCCGTAGACCGCCCGGCCGGTGACCTTGTCCACCCCGTCGTGGCGAATCGGACGGGTGCCGATGACCTTATGTCCGTTTTGTGACACGTTTCGTTCCCTCCGTTGGGTCTTTCCCTTTTGGATCATGCTGCCGATCGGATTCCCGGCTGTTTCCCGGTCCTGACTTTAACCTGCTGTCGCGAACCTGCTGTCGCGAATCTGCTGTCGCGGTCCGTCGTCATGTGCTCGAATGCATCCTGACCTTGCATCCATCCTGACCATGTACCGGCCGGTCAGGCGCCGTTCCTGGCGTCCAGGACCGCGCGGACGATCTTGTCGTATCCCGTGCAGCGGCAGAGGTTGCCGGCCAGCCAGTAGCGCACCTCGTCTTCCGTGGGGTTCGGGTTCTCGTCCAGCAGCGCCTTGGCGGAAACGATGAAACCGGGCGTGCAGATGCCGCACTGCAGCGCCGCGTGTTCGAGGAACTTCTGCTGCAGCGGATGCAGGTTGGCGGCGGACCCGATGCCCTCGATGGTCGTGATCTCGCACCCGTCGGCCTCGACGCCCAGCACGCAGCAGGAGTTGACCAGCCGGCCGTCCATGATCACGTTGCATGCGCCGCAGTTGCCGTTGTTGCATCCTTCCTTGGCGCCGGTGAGATCCAGGTCGTCGCGCAGTACTTCGAGCAGGCTGTTGCGCGGTTCGCAGAGGAAATCGACGGCTTCTCCGTTTATGGTGGTCTGTACGTGTACTTTTTTCGACATCGACGGCTACTCCTTGGCTCGTTGGACCGCGCCTTCCACAACCCGGCGCGTCAATACGCTGGTCAGATGCTTGCGGTATTCGGCGGTGCCCCGCATATCGCTGATGGGCCGGGCTGCCTCGCGGGCGAGGTCGGCCGCCCGCCGGATCGATTCGTCGGACACGGGCTGTCCGGCCAGGGCGTCCCCGGCCTCCCGCACGAAGAGGGGCGTCGGGGCCACGGCGCCGACGGCGATGCGCGCGGAGACGAAGGTGGACTTGTCCTCACTCAGCACGACAGACGCACCGACGCCCACCACGGCGATGTCCATCTCGTTGCGGGGAATGAAGCGCCGGTAGAAAGCGCCGGAGTTCGGTGCCGGCGCCGGGAAATGGAGCGAAACCAGGAACTCGCCGTCCCCCAGCAAGGTGCGGCCGGGTGCCGTGCAGAAGTCTTCCACGGCCACTTTCCGCGTTCCGTTCGGACCGGCGATCTCGGCCTGGCCGGACAGGACGATCATGGGGGGAATCGTATCGCCTGCCGGGGAGGCGTTGCACAGGTTCCCACCCAGGCTGGCCCTGCCCTGGATCCCCGTGCCGCCCACCAGTCTGGCCGCGTCCATGAGTCCCGGATAGGCCGCGGCGATTTCCGCGTCCCCGTAGATCCGGTAGCAGGGCACGGCCGCCCCGATCGTGAGTCCCGTCGAGGCGTCGCAGGACAACGCGTTCAGTTCGGCGATCTTCTTGACGTCCACCACGAGGTCGGTCCGGCGGCGGTGCTCCCGGAGTTGTACGATGAGGTCCGTACCGCCCGCGAGCACACAGGCGTTTTTTCCGTGATCGCTGAGCATTACCACCGCATCGGCCACGCTTTCGGGCGTGGCGTAGTCGAATGCGTGCAAGACACACTCCTTTGCTGTTGATTGCTGTTGATCTTTGAACTGTTGACTGCTGGAATATTCGGAAAACCTGGTACCGGAATATGCGCGGGTTCAATCTGCGCATATCCGACGCACATCCGGCGCATGTCCAAAAAACAATCTACATACATTAGGCGGTGCAAAATAACGTGTCAAGCGGGAAAGAAACGCGGTTGCCAAAATATCGAGGCTGGACCGGGACTACGGAAAATCACCCAGTTTGAACCGGCCTTCGAGGTCGTCCACGAACTGCCGCGCCACCCGGCCGGAACGCCCGCTGGCGCGCTGAAGCCACCGGAGGGATTCCCGCCTCAGCAGTTCCGCGTCCACGTCGAGGCCGCGCTGGCCGGCGAGGTGGCGGACGATCCGGTTATAGGTGTCCTGGGTAATCCGGTAGAAACCGATGGAAAGGCCGAACCGGTCGCTCAGCGATACCTTCTCTTCCACGGTTTCCTGGGGGTGGATTTCATCGTCGTCCGGACTGAACCGGAACGTGTTGTCGGCGAGCTTCTCCGGCATCAGGTGCCTGCGGTTCGACGTGGCATAGACGAGTACGTTGTCGGGCCGGGCGGAAAGGCTGCCTTCGAGAAGCGCCTTGAGCTCGAGATAGACGGATTCGTCTTCCTTGAAGGACAGGTCGTCGCAGAACAGGACGAAACGCTCGGGGCGGTCCCAGAGGAGTTCGACGATCTCGGGCAGGTCCGTCAGGTCCCGCCGATGGACTTCGATCATGCGCAGGCCCTCGCCGGCGTACCGGGCCAGGAGTCCCTTCACCACCGAAGACTTGCCGGTTCCGCGCTCGCCCCAGATCAGCACGTTGTTCGCGGGCATCCCCCGGACGAACTGGCGGGTATTCCGGTCCAGGACGCCGATCTCGCGGTCGAGGCCGAATAGATCGCACAGTTCCACCAGGTCGGGGTGCGCGATGGGTTCCAGGCAGCCCTTTCCTCCTCGCTTCCCCCACCGGAATGCCATGTATCCGGCGAACTCGTCTTCGGGCCTGCCGGGTCTGCCGGGCCTGCCGGTCCGCCCGGACTCGTCGGTCCGCCCGGGCTCGTCGGTCTGCCCGGGCTCACCGGTCCGCCTGGACTCACCGGTCCGGTCGGTCTGCGCGGTCCGTCCGTCCGCATAGGCCGAGACCAGTGATTCGATGCGGCCCATCAGCCTTTCCAGGCGCGGCAGCAGATCAGAGAGGGTCTTAGCGGGGTGATCGGGCATGAATCAGGGATCCAGGGTATAGGGCGACAGCCCGAGGGGCAGCGGGGCCGGCCTGGCACAGGTACTTTCGAGTGTGATGTGCCGTCCCGATTCTGACGATTCCTCGATGGACAGCATGACGTCCAGCACGTGGCGGGTGAGTTCACCGCTGGCCCGATGCGGCCGGCCCGAGCGCAAGGCGTAGGCCATGTCCGCCACGCCCAGGCCGCGGTTCTGTTCCTCGTAACCGTGGCTCAGGGGCATTTCAGTCCAGTGCTCCGCACCGCCGCGGCGCAGTTTTACGGGCCCGCCGAAGGAGTTGGGATCGGGCACGCTCAGCGAGCCCTCCGATCCGTAAATCTCGATGTGGGGCAGCGCATGGTGACACACGTCGAAACTGGTCACGATCGTCCCGATGGCTCCGCTTTCGAATTCGAGCAGGCCCGCCAGGTGCGTGGGCACCTCGACCTCGATTTTGCCGCCGCGAAGGGGCTCGCTCGATATGGTGCGCACGGGATGGGTGATGCGCGTGGCGCCCGTGAGCCGGGAGACCGGCCCCAGCAGATTGACCAGTGCCGTAACGTAATACGGCCCCATGTCCAGCATGGGGCCCCCGCCGGGCTTGTAGAAGAAGGCGGGATCGGGATGCCATCTTTCATGCCCCGCACTCAGCATGAAGGCCGTGGCCGCCACCGGTTCGCCGATCCAGCCGTCGTCGATGAGCTTGCGGCAGGTCTGTATGCCGGCTCCCATGAAGGTGTCCGGCGCTCCGCCCACCAGCTTGCCGTTGCGCTCCGCGAGGTCGAGCAGGGCGCGGCCGTCTTCCTTGCGGACCGCCATGGGTTTTTCCGAATACACCGATTTGCCGTGTTCCAGCGCGGATCGGGCGATTTCGGCATGAGCAGCGGGAATGGTCAGGTTGATGACGATCTCGATGGCGGAATCGTCCAGCAGGGATTCCACCGAAAGGGCATCCACGCCCTCGTATTCCTCGGCTCTGGCCCGCGCTCGTTCCGGGATCATGTCGGCGCAGGCAACAACGTCGAACGCATCGAATTTGCGTCCCGCATCGAAGTATACGCCGCTGATATTTCCACATCCTATGATACCCGCTTTGAGCGCCGTCATGGGTTTTCGCCTTTGCAGTGCGTCAGCTTGACCGTAACGCGAAAGTGTGTATGGTCCGCCGCGTCGGTGCGGTAACGTATCACTTTCCCCGGCCTCGTGATTCGTCTTCCTGCGGCTGCGTGGATTTCACCGGGAAATGCCCATCACTTCTAATCCGCGGACAGGTATACGTCAAGCGAAATATGCCGCCGGTCGGACCTGTAATCGCTTGACGTTCACGTGGAGCCTGCCTATAATCTCAAGCGTCCCGGACCGGCGAACCGGCTGCACGAAAGCGGTCCGCATCGCCGCCGGAATGCACCGAACACCGCGCCGTACCGTGGCGCGGTTCCATGGCCAACCCGCCGGAGAAAGCCTTGTTCAAACAGATCCTGTCCTGCGGCGTGTCCTGCGGCGTGCTCCTCAGCGCTTTGATTGCCGGATGCGGCGAGGATGCCATCGGCCCGGGCAATGTCGCCCGGCCCCTGGTCGGTGATTACGAGCTCGAAAGCCGCACGGTCAACACCACCACCCAGACCGATTCCGGCAGCATAGACGAACGGATCCTGCTGGTTCCCCCCCAGGTACGCGGACGCCTCCGTCTCAGCACTGACGGCCGCTACGGCCAGGTCGATACGACCGTCGTATTGGATTCCACAACGGTCAATATCCAGAACGGACGCTGGAGTGTGCTGGACAATGTGTTCTACTTCGTGACCGATGACAATCAGCAGTACGAGGACCGTTTCAGTTTCGACGGCCTGAGGCTGGTCCGCGACTCAGAGGACGTCCGCCACGTCTCGGGAAGGTTTTTCAGCGTCACGGACGTCTGGCTCAAGCTGCCCGCCGTCGAGGCTTCCGCGGATCCATAACGCCACCGAAAGAGCCAGGGCATGACCCTCGTCAAGGACGACCTGTCAGCCTCCGCCTTTTCCGACCATCCCCAGGTCTATGAAGAGGGGTTCAATGTAAAGACGGTCATCGGGATCGTCTTTCTTGGGCTGTTCATGATCCCGGGTTCGATCTATCTGAACCTGATCGCCGGGCAGAGCCTCGGACCCGCGGCGGAATGGACCACGATCATCCTGTTCATCGAAGTCGCGCGCCGGTCCTTCACCACGCTCAGCCGCCAGGAAATCTACATGCTGTACTACGTGGCGGCCAGCCTCACCGCCGGCGTGGGACTGGCGCTGTCCGGCGGCCCCTTCGCCCAGCTCATCTGGTACCAGTACTTCGTCCAGTCCCCCGGCGCCCGGGCCTTCGGCATCGACGACCAGATTCCCTCCTGGATCTCTCCCGGCGCGGATTCCGACGCCATCGTTCTGCGCACGCTGCTGCACGGGGAATGGCTGGTGCCGATCCTGCTCATTGCCGTCCTCCACATCTTCAACAGGGCGAGCGCCTTCACGCTTGGTTACGGTCTCTTCCGCGTTACGGCCGACGTGGAACGGTTGCCCTTCCCCCTGGCCCCGATCCAGGCGGAAGGCGCCACGGCCCTGGCGGAGAGTTCCGCGGGACAGGAATCATGGCGCTGGCGCGCCTTCAGCATCGGGGCCATGCTGGGACTCGTCTTCGGCGCGTTCTACATCGGCATACCGGCCGTCACGGGTGCGTTGCTGGCAGAGCCGATCACGCTGATTCCCATACCCTTCGCCGACCTGACGCGCAATACGGAGAACATCCTGCCCGCCGCGGCCATGGCGGTTGAGCTGGGACTGGGGCCGGTATTGACGGGGTTCGTGCTCCCCTTCTGGATCGTGGTCGGTTCCGCCGCCGGCGCGCTGCTTACCGTGGTCGTCAACCCGCTCCTCTACGACTTCGGTATCCTGAGCACCTGGTCGCCGGGCATGGACGCCATCCAGACCACGCTCGTCAACGATATCGATTTCTGGATGAGCGTACGCATCGGCACGGGATTCGCCGTCGCCCTGATCGGAGGTTGGAGCATCCTTTCCGGACTCAGGAAACGGTCGGCCGCAGCGAGGCGCGGAAGTTCGGACGGCGCCTCACCCGCCAGGCATTCCACGCCACCCGGCAGAGGGGACTTTCCCATGTCCCTGATTTTCGGCGCCTTCCTGCTCCTGACGGTCGGCTACGTCGTCCTGAGCTGGCGCCTGGTGCCCGGTTTCCCCATCCTGTTTTTCGTGTTCTACGGATTCTTCTATACCCCGCTCAGCTCGTACGCCAGCGCCCGTCTGCGCGCCATTACGGGCGCCGATCTGCAGTTTCCGCTCATCAAAGAGGCCACGTTTATTCTCAGCGGCTACAAGGGGGTGGACATCTGGTTCGCGCCCATACCCATTTTCAACTACGGCGGGCAGGCCCAGGCCTTTCGCGAGGTCGAACTGACCGGCACCCGGTTCACGAGCGTGCTGAAGGCTGAACTGGTCATGATCCCGGTCCTGCTCGTCTGCAGCCTGCTTTTCTGGCACTTCGTCTGGGGTCTCGCGCCGATACCGTCGCAGGCCTATCCTTACGCGCAGAAGTTCTGGCAGCAGCAGGCCACCATGCAGGCGCTGTGGTACTCCAGCACAGCAGGATCGGGGTTCGAATCAAGCTACCTGATCGAGGCGTTGAAGGTCCCGTACATGATAGGCGGCGCGGCCTTCGGCGTATTGGCCTACGCCGTACTGGCGGCCTTGAACCTTCCCGTCATGCTGATCTTCGGCATGATCGCCAGCGTGGGCACGGTGCCCCACGCCTTCATCCCGCAGTTCCTGGGTGCGTTGCTGGGCAGGTATTACATGGAGCGGAAATTCGGCAGGCAGAAATGGATGCGGTACACGCCGGTCCTGGCGGCCGGCTACGCCTGCGGTACGGGGCTGGTGGGCATGGCCACGGTAGCCGTGGCGCTGATATCCAAGACCGTGGCGCCCCTGGTCTACTGATCGCCGTCTTTGCGGGTATACCGTTTCAATTCTTCGATGACGTCCGGCATGATGTCCAGCAATTTCCCCATGGGACTGCTGGGAGAATCCATGTGCAGCAGTTGCGCGCGGTCCTGCTGGATGACCAGGAAGGCGACGGGTTCGACCGATACGCCACCGCCGGCCCCCCTCTTCTGATCGGCCTCGCCGCCGAATCCCCCGGCGCCGAACCCCAGGGACAGTCTGGATACCGGAACCACCCAGGCATCGCCGATCTGCATCGGCTTGCCCACGTGCACCTCGGTATCTGCGATCTGGCGCAGTTCCTCCAGCATGGTCTGTATCATCTCATTGACGGGCATGGCGGTCTCCGGTTCATCGGGCCGTGATCGGTCGAATCAATATATACGCCGGCCGGCAACCTGTGCACATGAATTTTTGCATCATCCCGGGTAATCTTCCTTTCGAGGAATCACGACAGGTCCACGACGGCAATTCTTTTTTTCTTGACGACTAACCGTATGTTGTGTATAATTTGCCGTCACAGGCCCTCACGAAGCACAAAACCTCGCGCATGAAGATCCCCGGGAGTTCATCCTTATGAAAGCGTTAACGGCCAAGCAGCAGAACGTATACGATTACATACGCAAAAAGGTCGGCCGGATCGGGTATCCACCCAGCGTCAGGGAGATCGCCCAACAATTCGGTATCAGTACCCGCGCGGCTTACGACCACCTTCGGGCGATAGAGAAAAAAGGCTATATACGCCGCGATCCCATGAAACCCCGCGCGATAGAAATCGTGGGTTCCAGGGATGCCTCTTCGCAGGGCGCCGGCGACGTCGTCCGGGTCCCCGTCCTCGGCCGTGTAGCCGCGGGACTGCCGATTCTAGCCGAACAGAACGTCGAGGAATACATGTCATTTCCTACGGGCATGGTGAAGCAGGACGGGAATGTCTTCGCCCTCGAGGTACACGGGGACAGCATGATCGAAGACGGCATCATGGACGGGGACTATGTCCTGGTCCGTGAACAGCCCGTGGCCGAAACGGGCGAAACGGTCGTCGCGCTGCTGGACGACGAGGCCACGGTCAAGCGATTCTACAGGCGCAACGACCGCTTCGAACTCGTGCCCGCCCATCCGACCATGGAACCCATCATCGCCGATGAGGTGTCCATCCTTGGCAAGGTAGTTGGGGTATACCGCAGAATGGATTGAGTGGCGGCGTTCAGGGAATGCCCCAGTTCCCGGGATTGATCAGGCAGGGATCTTCCAGCGCCATATCTTCCAGCGCCAGTAGTACTTCCTCGCTCAGACCCAGGCCGTCCGACACGGAGACGGCCTCATCCAGGTATGCGATCCGATCGGCGCCGACGATCACGGTGGAGATGTCCGGGACCGACAGGACGAAACGCAGGGCCAGTTCGGGCAGGCTGTAACGTGTGGCGGACTGGATCTCGACCAGCCGGTCGATGTGCGCGACGAGGGGCTTCAGCCGTTCGGGCATGAACCTGCTCTTCTCTGTCAGCGCGCCTTTCAGCAGCGCGGACCGCACGATGACCCCCACGCCGTGCCGACGTGCCTCGGGAATGACGCGTTCCAGGTAACGTCGGTCCAGGATGTTGCAGGGTATCTGCAGGGTATCCCAGCGCCCATCCTCGATGGCCGCAAGCGCCGCCTCCTCGCTGTAGGACGAATAACCCGCAAAACGGATCTTGCCCACTTCCCGGGCCCGTTCGAGCTCTTCCATCACCTCGCCGTCCAGGATCATTCGAAGTTCCAGCTCGAGCAGGTCCCGGCCGTGAATCTGCAGCAGGTCGATGTGGTCTGTCCGGAGCCTGGACAGGCTCCTGTCAATGGATGCGGCGATGCTCCGTCTCGATTCGGCGTAGTCCAGTCCTTCTTCCAGCCGGTGCACGCACTTGGTGGCGAGGACGTATTCGGAACGCCGGCTCCCGAGCGCCCGGCCAATGACCTCCTCGCTGTTTCCGTACAAGGCCGCGGTGTCGATGAAGTTCACGCCCGAATCGATCGCCCGGTTGAGCAGGATCCGGGCGTCGGACTCCATGGGCACGCCGGGTTCGCCGTCCGCCTTCAGGCCGTACTCCATGCCCAGTTCGACCGTGCCGAGGGAGACTTCGGAAACACGCAAACGGGTTTGGCCCAGGTTTCTGTATAGCACTGAACGACCTCCATCCGTTTTTCAGGCGTTCATCATGCTTACGTGGTCCGCGACGCACCGGCCGAGGGCTTCGAGGTCATAGCCGCCTTCCAGGACGGAAACCAGGCGTCCCCCGCACGTGTCTTCCGCGAAGTCCAGCACCAGGCCGGTCATGGCCTGGAAACCCGCGTCCGTGACCAGGGTACCCGAAAGCGGATCGTCCATGTGGGCGTCGAACCCCGCCGAAAGGATGAGAAGGTCCGGCCGGTAGGCCTTCATGGCCGGCAGGATCTTTCCGCGCAGTACATCGACGAAAACCTCGTCGCCGGATCCCGCGGAGACCGGGACGTTCATCGTGTAACCCGCCCCTTCGCCCGTCCCCTTTTCCGATTCCGAGCCGGTAAAGGGATAAAGGGGCGACTGGTGAACGCTGAAATAGTACACGGACGGGTCTTCCTCGAAAATCTCCTGGGTCCCGTTACCGTGATGGACGTCCCAGTCCAGTACGGCCACCCGTTCCAACCCGAACCGCGAACGGGCGTAACGGGCTGCTACGGCGGCATTGTTGTAGATACAGAAGCCCATTCCCCGGTCCGATTCGGCATGGTGCCCGGGAGGCCGGGCGACGCAGAATACACGGTCCGCTTCCCCGGTCAACACCGCGTCGACCGCCCGCATGGCCGCGCCGGCGGCCAGCCGGGCCACAGTCTCGGACGAGGAGGAAACAGTGGTGTCTCCGGTGGGCAGATTCCGGTATCCCATCCCACACCAGTCCGCCACCGCATCGACATACGCCCCGTCGTGGACGGCCTTGATCCGCGCCTCATCGGCCGGCGCGGGCGAGAGACACAGCAGGCCGGCCTGCTGGGCGCCGTCGGGAACGTCGCCGGACACCCCGAGGTGGGTGAGCACGGAGGTCATGCGGTCCGGCCGTTCGGGATGAAAGGGACCGGTATCGTGCAGGAGGAAGTCGGGGTGGCTGATCAACGCGGTGGGCATGTTGTCGCGAAAGGGTCGAAAGTCACCGGGAGCGGGGTCCGCCGTCCGGGCCTTCAGTTGCGGGCCTTCAGTTGCGGTTCCCGTTCCTGGAGAGATTCTCGAAGTAGTCGTTTACCAGGTCCCGGTACCCCGGCGGGACATCCTCTTCCCGGGCGAGATAGAGCCGTTCCCTCCGGCGCATGTCCCGGACTTCCGCGCGCAGGCCATCGTAGTAATCCACGAGACTGCGGGCCATGTTCAGGTGGAGTTCGTTCCATGCTCCCCGGTCGATCTTCCACGGTTCGTCACCCAGGGCAAGGGCCCGGTCCAGGTCGTCCTGCAACTGCCGCGACTCCCGGGACATCTGAGGGACCTGTCCCGAAAGGTCCTGAAGGCGCTGCAGTTGACGCTGGTAATCCCTCGAGATCTGATCCAGGGTCTCCGCATTGGGAATGCCGCGGTTCAACCGGTAGAGCCGTCGCTGCAGTTCCTGCCAGTCGGACATGGCCTCCCGCGCGCTATCCTGCGTGCTGGCGAGATGGTCCATGTCCTGGGTAATCAACTTGTCCCGCGCGGTGCGAACCATTTCCGCGAGCCGGTCCACCGTCGCGGAGATCTCCGTCTCCGTGCGGGCGGCCTGGTCCAGGGAATTCCGGTTCAAAAGGCGCTTGGACCGCTCGATCTGTTCGCTCAGCCGTTCCTCATCGATCATCTCGACGGCCCGGTCCGCCGCCGCCGCGGTCTCGGGCTGCACCCGGGACGAACTCCTGGCGAGGAATTCCAGGTCTTGCTCGAGGCGTTCGAGATCCGAACGGATCTCCTCCTTCGCTTCTTCCAAACCCCTCATCCGATCGCGCAGGAACCGGTCCAGGCGCCGTTCTTTCGATGACTCGTCCAACCCGCCGCGCCGTGATTCGATCGCGTCCAGGCGATTGAGAATGCCCTCGAATCCGCCTTCTCTCTCTTCCTTCAGCGCGTTGACGTTCCTTTCGAGCTGTTCCTGCCGGACGGCCAGCTGGTCCGCCTGCTTGACGGCCTCCCGCGCCAGCCGCTCCAGCGACGCCCCCTGGGCCCGCTGCAGCTGGCTGGATGCGTCGGACAGATGCCGGGCGGCCTCGGCGCCGCCCGCCGCCGCCGTCTGGAGCCGGTCCCTGCGCAGTTGTTCGATCGATTCGCCCATCGATTCGGAGCTCTCGCGCAGGTCGCGGTCCGCCTGATCCAGCATGGGACGCTGCGCTCCCGATTGTGCGCCGCGTCCGTCCGAGGGATTCCTTGCACCGGAAAGCGACCGGGCGATCTCCTCCGTCTCCGCCCGGAGATCCCGCTGGGTCCTGGTCAGCCGGTCCAGTTCCCTCCGGCGTTCGGCTTCCTGGCGGTCTTCGTCGGCCGCCAGCTGCCGGATCCGCTCATTCACACGTTGCTGGCGCCGGGCCAGGTCCTGGACGCGCTGCTGATGCTCGTCGATGCTCTGCTCCCGCTCGCGTTCCAGGGCCGGTTGATCTGGGACCTCGTACCTGTTCCTCTCGTCGTCCAGCTCGAGTTCGGAGGTGTCCGACAGGTCGAGCGGGGTCCTGCCCGACCTGCCCCGGCTCTGGGTCACCGTGAACTCCCGCATCTGCGCGTCGAGCCTCGTGAGGTACATGAGCGCTTCGCGTTCGTGGGCCAGGGCCTCGTCGACCGCGCCGGAGCGGAGCGCTTCGGAAGCCGCCGCCATCGGCGTCTGCACCAGTTCCAGCGATTCGACCATTTTCATCGCCTCCTGCGAGACACCGACCATGAAGCGCATGAACATGAGTGCTTCTTCCGCCTGTCCCCGCAGTTCGTCCTGAACCGTCGCGATGGCCTCGAGGTCCTCTTCCACCTTGATACCGGGTTCCGCCGCGAGCGTCCGCTTGACGCGCCACGTCGCCGAGATGATCTCCTTCTGCTTGCGGGAGAGCTGTCTCGTCTGCATCACGTCGTCCCCGGCTCCTCCCCCGCCTCCACCGCCACCGCCCTCGCCCTGGCGGTACGTAGCATCGAATGGCTTGATTTCGATAAAGTAGATATCCGTCGCCGACGTGCCGGCTTCGTTCCTGCGGTCGCCCGCCTCCGCGTAGTAGGCGACGAAATCACCCGGCTGGACCCCGAGGGTCTCGAGGTAAACCACGTGTTCCCCCTCCCAGACCGTGCCGCTCGATTCACGCTGCAATGCGCCCAGGTCCACGACGACTTCGTCGCCGCCGTTCACCGCGTAGTTGAGGGAAAAGGCCGCCAGGCCGAAGTCATCCTCGGCCTCGGCGCGGATCAGGACCTCATCGACGGGGGAAACCTGCGTGTCTCTCTCCGGTTCGAGGATGGCCACCCGGGGCGCGCGGTCCTGCAGCGCCCGGACGTAGTACTCCACCGGGTCGTCGTTCGAGAAACCGTCCGAGTCCACCAGGTGGACCGAGTAGGAAAGGTCCTCGCGAACGACGAAGGATCCTTCGAGGTCCTCCCCGGCCACTTCCAGTTCAACGGACCGGCCGTCGCTGAAGCGCATCGCGCCGGAAACCACCGGTTTACTCGCCGTGATGCGCAGGGCGATTCGCGTGCCCACCGGCGCGGTGATGTCTCCGCGGTCCTCTTCGGTCTTCGAGACGAGTTCCATGTAGGCCGGGAATTCGTACCCGGCGTCGATCCGTTCTACGTAGGGTGGATCGACAGCGGATATCCGGAATTCACCCGACCGGGTCTCGGCCACGGCGACGTAGTACCGCGCGTTCTCGACGATCCCGTGGATCTCGGCGTCGAAGGTCCGTTCGCCATCCGTCGCGTACAGTTCCTGCGTCGACCAGTCCCCGTCCTGCCCGAACCGGACGAACAGGCTCGGGTCCGGGGCAAGACCGCTGCCCAGGATGGCGGTGACGGTCAGGCTGTCGCCGCGTCTTACCTGCGTGTCGCCGGGTTCCACTCGTATGCCGCCGGGCAAGGCCGGTTCCAGTTGGGTCCACGACACCAGCCGGAGGGCGGTCCGGCCGAAATAACCGGGTTCCAGCATGATCATGGCGGCCAGGACCAGGACGGCGCCGGCCGCGGCAGCCTGGAGACGGGCGTGCCTTCTGCGATCCACGATTTTCTTGTATTCGATCTGTTCGGTATAACCTGCGACGTACGCCAGCACCTGGTCCATCAGGTCCTTCTGCGGTCGCCGGAGTTGCGCGTCGCCGTATTCCACGGCGCTGACCAGGGCGTCGTTCAGCGCGGGATGCCGTTCTTCAATGTAACGGGCGATCTGCAGGTCGGTGGGTGTCTGACGGAGCGGCGCAAGCAAAAACCTGAAAACGAGCCAGCCGAGGATCCCCGCGGCGGCAACCAGGAAGAGGATCCTGGCCAGTCCGCCGGGATCCAGGAAATGTACGGCCGTCACCCCGATGAGGAAGAGCGTGACCGCGGCGATCGCGATCACCGAGACGCCGCGGATGACCAGCATGGCGCGCCAGCGGCGAAGTACGCTACGCAGGGCATCTTGCAGCATGGACCGTTCCGTCGACATGGGTCACCTGTGCGTTCGATTGGCCAGCAGGGTCTCGCCGAGAACCAGGGCGATGAGCGTGAATCCCAGGAACCACCAGAGCCCCTGGCGGCGTTCTACTTCGGCATCCCGGACCAGCCGGGCCTGCGACTCGGTTTCCCGTGCTTCCGGACTCGCGGCCACGGGATTGATCAGCGCCGCGGCGAAGGCTTCCGCATCCATCCTGGTGAAGTCGGATTCACGGGTGTCGAGATTAACCGCGAAGGTCTGCTGTCCGCCCGCCGACTGCACCCGGTACAACCCCGGTTGCCGCGTCTGCGTGAACAGCTTCCTGCCCGATCGGGACGTCTCCACCTGCACCTGTTCGCCGGATGGAAGTTCCACGTGCCGCGCGTCGTCCGGCAGTCTGACGGCCTCCCCCGCCAGGCGGTACAACCCGGCCCCGCGCTCTTGCATGGTTCCCCTGGAGGCCAGGTAGTCTATACTCTCGTACAGAAAAGGAACGAACACCTCCCGTATGGGAAAATCGGTCCACGCGAGGTCGAAGGTGGAAAGGACCAGGAACGTGCGGCCGTTTCCCAGTGGTTTCTCCGCCACGGCGGCGGTGCCGTCATCGAAACGTGCGGGGACCGACGCCGAGGAGTCGGGTTCGAACCGTGCCGTGTGGTAGAACCGAACCGTGCCGAAATCACCGTGCCGGGGACCGGAAAAGGGCTGGAAGACGGGGTGCTGGTAGTTCACGTCCGTCAGCAGCCTGTACCGGTCTCGCGGAAGGTCCGGAGACGAAAGCGATACTATGCGACCAGGCAACAGTTCGCCGAAGGATGAATTGAATATACCGGAAGATACGGCAGGATTCAAGGCGATTATCAGACTGCCGCCCGATCGCACGTACCCGGTCAGCCTGTCCTTCGCGGCCCTCGGCAGGACGGACAGGTTGGCCGAGACGACCACGTCGTATTCCGACGGATCGACCGCGTTAAGCGACTCAGGAGACCGTACGTCCACGACGACCGGCGGGTCCCGGCGCAATGACAGCGCCTGGGACAGGTAGTACGCGGCCTCCGACGGGCGGTTCGGCCGCGATCTTTCCTCCAGGCAGAGCACGCGCACGGGCGTCGGTGCATTCACCGTGAAGTAGAACCGGTTGTCCACCGGGAGTCCATCGTCCCCCACGATCACCTCGCCCGTATTCGTGGCCGCTCCGAACTCCTGCCGGAAGATCTCCACCTGGCCGGAGTGCGGGGGAATGTCGACGCGCCGCCTTCCGGTCTCGATCCCGTTGACCAGGAGCGTGACCTCGTCCCGGAAGGGCGTCTGCCCGAAGTTCCGGATTCGGACGGCCACGTCCAGGTAACGCCCATTCCCGGATGGCGCCCGATCCTCCCCGGCCGGCGCAGCCGCGGACCGGGCCGGTGCAGCCACGGATTCTACGCCTGTGACGGCCGGGATCTCCACGCCGGTGACGGCGGAATTGCCGTCCTGAGCGTCCCCGACGTCGATCATCCGGAGCTGGACGCCCGGGCTGAGCTTCCATCCTGCGGACCGTGGATTCCAGCCCGTCTGCTGGAAATCTGAAACGAGGTAGACCGTTCGACGGCCGAAGTCCGACCCGCTCAGCTGGTCGTCGGCGGCACGCAGCGCTTCCACGTAGTCCGTCGCGTGGAAAGTCGTGTTGACCACGGTGTCCAGCAGGACGGGCAGTTCGGCGTGGTTCGTCCCGAGTTCTCGTACGACCCGTGCCTGGACGGCGAAGGTCAGCAGCGCCGCCTGGTCGCCGGTCTGCAGATCGTTCAGGATCTCGACCGCCCGCCTCCTCGCCAGGGCGAGGCGGTTCCCGTATCCCATGCTGTAGGAAGTATCGACCAGAATGGCCACCGCTTCAGGCTGGGTGCCTGCGAAGACTGTTTCTTCCTGATCCTGGAGGAATGGCCGCGCGAAGATCACGGCCAGGAGCGCGCAGGCCGCCATGCGCAGCAGCAACAGCAGTATACGGCGGAATCGCTGCTGCCGGACGATGGCCCGTTGGGACGAGATGAGGAAACGGACCATGCTGAATACGTGGATCCCGGCCCGTTGCCTTCGCACCAGGTGCAGGATCAGCGGGACCGCCGCGCCCAGCGCGCCGAAGAGGAACGTGATGTTCAGGAAAGCGAGGTCCATGACACGTACCAGCGGGGCGATGCGCGGGTGAAGCCTAGCGTTTCACCATGCGCCTGCTCAGATAGGAAAACAACGCGAAATCCAGCGGCCGGTCGGTCTCGATGCGCTCGTAATCGACCTGGATCTTCGCGCATCCGGTCCTGATCGATTCCATAAACTCCTCCACCGCCGCCAGGTAGTCCTCCCGGATGGCCGACGGCGCCACCGTGATCCGCTCGCCGGTCTCCGGGTCGTCGAACCGCGCGGTCTCGCTGAACGGGAAGGTGAGTTCCTCCCGGTCGACGATGTGAAAGACCAGCACTTCATGGCCCTTGAAGCGAAAGTGCATCAGGGCGTTCATCATCTCCTCGACGTCGTGGATCAGATCGGAAATGAGGATGACCAGTCCCCGCCGCGGGATCGATTCGGCGATTTCGTGCAGGGGCTTGCCCAAATCGGTCCCTTCGTCCGCGCGCAATTCATCCAGGGTCGAGTGGATGGCAAGCCACTGGGTGTTCTTCGAACTGGGCGGCAGATAGTTGTGGACGGCCCGGTCGAAGGTGACGAGTCCCACTCCGTCCCCCTGCCGCAGTATGAGATAGGAAAGGGAAGCCGCCAGGTAGGAGCCGTATTCGAGCTTGTCCAGTGCGACGATCGGCGGGGTGTTCCCTTCCTGCCCGTCCTGCCCTGCCTGCCTCGCCGGCCCGGACCGGTTGGACCGCCCTGACCACCGGGACCGCCCGGACCTCTGGCCGCCGTATCCCATGGACGCGCTGCGGTCGAGAAGCACCAGGCACTGCAGGTTCGTCTCGTCCTCGTATTCCTTGACGTAGTACCGGTCCGACCGTGCCACGGCTTTCCAGTCCACGTGCCGGATGTCGTCGCCCGGTGTATACTGCCGGTATTCCACGAACTCCACGCCGAAGCCCCGGTACGGGCTCTTGTGGAGGCCGGATACGAACCCTTCGACCACGATGCGCGCGCGCATTTCCATGGAAGAGAGGCTGGAGAGGGTCCTGGGATCGAGAAAGCGGGGGACTTCGGTCATGGCGGCGCCATTGGCTGGAATGAAGCGTTACATGCCGGGTCAATTGCCGGTTACATGCCGGACTGCTGTGCCAGGTTACATACCGGACTGCGTTGCCGGTTTACATGCCGGACTGCGGCGCCGGTACGGTCTCGAGCAGCCGGTCGACGATGCCCTCGGAGGTGATCTTCTCCGCCTCGGCGTAGAAATTGGTCAGGATCCGGTGCCGCAGGACCGGGTGGGCGAGCGCGCGTATGTCGTCGCAGGAAACGTGTCCCCGGCCGTCGAGCAGGGCCCGCGCCTTGGCGCCCAGGATCAAGTACTGAGAGGCGCGCAGGCCGGCCCCCCAGGAAACCCAGTCTTTAACGAATCCCGGCGCTTCCCCCTCGGATGGCCGGCTCGCGGAAGCCAGGCGGACGGCATACCGGGCAACCTGTTCGGAGACGAGGACCTCCCGGACGAGCCGCTGGTAGTCCCGGACCACCTCGCCCGACAGGACGGTGTCGACCGAGACCGTCTCGGCGGAGGTGGTCGACCGGGCCACGGCGACCTCGTCGTCTTCCTCGAGGTATTCGATGTGGATGTTGAACATGAACCGGTCGAGTTGTGCCTCGGGCAGGGGATAGGTCCCTTCCAGCTCGATGGGGTTCTGGGTGGCGAGGACGAAGAAAGGTACGTCCAGCCGAAACGTCGTGCGGCCGGCGGTTACGCGATGTTCCTGCATGGCTTCGAGCAGGGCGGCCTGGGTCTTGGGCGGCGTCCGGTTGATTTCATCAGCCAGTACGATGTTGCCGAAGATCGGGCCCTTGATGAAGGTCAGCGAACGCTGCCCCGTGGCCTTGTCCTCTTCCAGGATCTCCGTCCCGGTGATGTCGGCCGGCATGAGGTCCGGGGTGAACTGGATGCGCCGGAACTCCAGGTCCAGCACCTGGGCGAAGGTCTTGATGAGCAGGGTCTTCGCCAGGCCGGGCACGCCGGTCACGAGGCAGTGCCCTCCCGCGAACAGGGCGATCAGCACCTGTTCCAGGACGACCTCCTGTCCGGTGATCACCTTGCGCACTTCCGCCAGGATCTTCTCCCGCCCTTCCTGGAAGGCTTCGATGCGGATCTGCTGGGGTCCGTCTTCGGTTGGATTTGCCGTATCAGGGGAACGCGACATAAAAAAGTTATCCAGTGTTTTGTGCCTGCACGGATTTGTGCCAGGTATTCCTGAAATACGTGATGGTTTTCTTCATGCCTTCTTCGAGGGAGACCGCGGCTTTCCAGCCCAGGATCTCCCGCGCCCTTGTCGTGTCGGGGCGACGCAGCTGGGGATCGTCCTGGGGCAGCGGCCGGAAGACGATCTCGCTGCCGGAGCCGCATAGACGGATGATGGTGCGTGCGAGTTCGAGGATGGTGATCTCGTTCTCGTTCCCGATGTTCACCGGATCGTGCTCGCCGGATTGCATGAGCCGCACGATGCCTTCCATGAGGTCTTCGTAGTAGCAGAAACTGCGGGTCTGCCGTCCCTCCCCGAAGATCGTCAGCGGTTCTCCCCGGAGCGCCTTCGTGATGAAGGACGGCGCGACGCGGCCGTCCGCGGGTCTCATCCGGGGTCCGTAGGTGTTGAAAATCCGCACGATCCGCGTGTCGATGCCGTGTTTACGGTGGTAGGCCATGGTCAGGGCCTCCGCGAAGCGCTTGGCCTCGTCGTAGACCCCCCTGACGCCGATGGGATTGACGTTGCCCCAGTAGCTCTCCGGCTGGGGGTTGACCTGGGGATCGCCGTAGACCTCCGAGGTGGACGCGAGGAAGAAGCCCGCACCCTTGGACCTGGCCAGGCCGAGGGCATTGTGGGTACCCAGGGCGCCGACCTTCAGTATCTGGATCGGGACGCGCTCGAAATCGATCGGACTCGCCGGACTGGCGAAGTGCATGACGAAGTCCACCTCGCCCTCGATGTCCAGGTATTCTGAAACGTCCCGCTGGAGATAGGTGAATCCTTCGTTATCCAGGATATGGGATATGTTCACGGTCCGGCCCGTGATCAGGTTGTCCACGGCGACGACCCGGTGACCGTCCGCCAGCAGACGGTCGCACAAATGGGATCCCAGAAAACCCGCACCACCGGTTACGACAATGCGCAAGGACGTTTCCTTTGCGTGGTGTGAAAGGCCACCTGATCCTGCAGGATAAAGGTGGAACATACGGAGATTTCTCCTGGAATGTCAAGCGCTCTTTTGAAGCTGGATCTCCCTGTTGACAGGCTCATTTTTCACTCCTATTATCTTGATGGAACACCTCGACTCCAGTCGGAAACATTTCCAGGCGGGAACAACCCCATTCGGGAACGACGCCATTCGGGAACAACCCCGGGGAGATCATGACGAAGACCTATAGTGCGCTGTCCGATTCGGACATAGACCATTTCATACGGCGCGGGCATGTCGTCCTGCGGAACTGTTTCTCGCGGGAACTGGCCGCCGACTGGCGCGCGTTCGCGTTCAGTCGTCTCGGCTACGATCCTGACGACGCCGCGACCTGGGAGGAACCACGCATACATCTTCCGGCCATGAACCGGGTTCCGATCCGTGAGACCGCGCCGAGGGCCTGGGGCGCCATCTGCGACCTGCTGGGCGGTGAGGACCGCCTGGCGAATACCCAGCCTTCCTGGGGAGATGGTTTCATCATCAACTTCACATTCGGTGCGGACGAGGTCTGGGAGCCGCCGGAGACGCTTCGCCAGGGCTGGCACAAGGACGGTGATTTCTTCCGGCACTTCCTGGACAGTCCGGAGCAGGGATTATTGACAATCGTCGTATGGTCCGACATACTACCCGAAAGCGGCGGCACGTTCGTGGCCTGTGATTCGGTACAGCACGTCGCGCGGCATCTCTACGAAAATCCTCAGGGACTTTTGCCCAGCGGCGGTTTCGGCCATTTGGCTTCGAAATGCAGGGATTTCGTGGAAATCACGGGTAACGCGGGAGACGTCGTGCTGTTGCATCCGTTCATTCTGCACTCCGCATCCCGTAACCCGTCGGGCCGTGCACGTTTCATCACCAATCCTCCGGTCGCGCTCAGGGAACCGATGGATTTCAATCGCGACGATCCCCTTGACTTCTCACCGGTGGAACGGGCCGTCCTCTCGGGGTTGGGCAAAGAACGGCTGGACTTCAAACCGGCCGCGCCGCGGGAACGGTTGGTGCCCGAACGTGTCGCACGGCAACAGAAGATGCTTGCAGCGCAGAAAAAACGACTCGCCATGGGTTAACGCTTTCTTCAGGAGACGGTTATGTTCGCAGACCTGCGGGACCAGGCAACGGTGCGCAGTGGCGATGCACTCGTGCGCCACCTCAAGGAGTTTCCGCTCGAACTGAAGATCTCGGCCGGCGTCTGGTTCTTTTCGCCGTCCCAGATCCGGTTTCACGAAGCCTACATGGAGCCCTATTCCATCGAGGATCGCCTGGCCATCGCCGGCGAAATGGCGGAATACGGCCTGTGTGGCATCGAGGCCCACTATCCCAACGAGATCAACGAAGACAACGCCCATCTCTACCAGCAACTGGAAAAAGACACGGGCGTGCGGTTGATCACGGTGATCCCCAACCTCTTCTGGGACGCGCAATTCGAATTCGGTTCCCTGTCTTCGCCCGTACCCGAAGCACGCCGCGCCGCCATCGACAGGGTGATCGAGACGCTGCGGATGAACCGGGAACTGGACACGGACTTCATGGTCGTGTGGCCCGGCGGAGACGGCTACGAGTTGAATTTCGGGACCGATTTCTACGCCATGTGGGACCTCTTCGAGTCGGGCCTGGCCGAGGCGCTGGACGCCGTGCCCGGGGTCCGGACGGCCATCGAACCCAAACCCTACGAACCCCGGGGGAACAACATCTACAGGAACACCACGGACGGCATCCTGATGGCCCAGAACGTGGACGAGCGGCTCCAGGCCCCAGAGAACCGGGCGCTGATCGAAGCGGGCCACGCCGTCGTGGGCCTGAATCCGGAACTCGGCCATGTCCTCATGGGGTTCGAGGACTTCCCCTATGCCCTGAGCCGCATTCTCCGCCAGGGCCGGCTGGCCCACACGCACTGGAACAGCCAGCCCCTGGGCAATTACGACCAGGACCTGCAGGTCGGCATTGTTTCACCCGAGCAGATCTTCGCCGGCATGTACGCGCTGAAGACGTACGGCTACCGGGGCTACATGGGCATCGACATCTTCCCGGAGCGCATCCCCATCCGGCAGGCGCTCATCAATTCCATCGACCGAATGAAGGCGATCGCCGAAATGACGGAACAGGTGGACCACGAACTGGTCGTGGCGTGCATGGAGCGCCCCGATCTCAACCGGGGTGTCATCGAAGCCCACCTGACCCGGCTCTTCCATCCTTCCGCGACCGGATTGAGCGCCATGCCGGCGTACCGGAAAGGCCAGGGATAGGGAAAGGGTTACCTTCCGGCAACTTCCGGCAACTTCCGGCAACTTCCGGCCCTCGAAGGCGTATAATCCCGAAACACACGCCCAAGTCAGACAGGGGGAGCAATGCCAGACACCATACGGGTCGCCGGCGTGCAGATGGACCTGAAACTCGCCCAGCCCGAGCAGAATCTCACCAGTATGTTCGACGCCATGCAGACGGCCTCCCGCGAGGGGGCGGACCTGGCCGTGTTTCCCGAGTGCGCGTTGACCGGGTACTGCTTTAACGACCTGGACGAAGCCCGTGCGTACGCCCAACCCGTTCCTGGACCTTACACGGAACGCCTCGAGCGCCGGTGCCGTGATCTCGACATCCACGTCGTCGTGGGCTTGCTGGAGGCGGACGGGTCGAGCGTTTACAACACGGCGGCCTTCATCGCCCCCAACGGTCAGATCGGCCATTACCGCAAGATCCATCTGCCCTATCTCGGCATCGACCGCTTTCTTTGTCCCGGCGACCGTCCTTTCCGCGTGTACGAATCGGACGTGGGCCGGATCGGCCTGAACATCTGTTACGATGCGGCGTTTCCGGAGAGCGCCCGGGTGATGATGCTCCATGACGCGGAACTGATCGCCCTGCCCACCAACTGGCCGGTCGGCGCGGACTGCAACACCGAATTCGTGATCAATACGCGCGCCTTCGAGAACCGCGTCAATTACATCGCCGTGAACCGGGTCGGGCGGGAGCGCGGGACCAATTTCATCGGGCAGAGCAAGATCGTCGATTTCACCGGCCGCACGCTGGCGGAAGGAGACCGTTCACGCGAGGAGATCATCTTCGCCGACCTGGACCTTGCCGGCGCCCGTGAGAAGCACATCGTGAACGTGGCCAGGGCCTATGAACTCGACCGTCTGGAAGACCGCCGGGTAGAGTTCTACGGACCCATTGTCGAGGGAGAAAAACCTTGACAGAACCGTCCTCCGAAACGTAGGTTGTCCGGGGTTCAAGGCCTGGGATATACGAGGTCGCCGTGCATGAGGAGGGCAGGTGCTGCCTTGCTGGGTTGTTCGGGCCAAGCAGACCGGCACGATGGAATACGGCGCGGCGCTGTCACTTCAGCGGAGTCTGCTCGCCGCGCGTCGTTCCGGCCTGATCGACAACGTGCTCCTGTTGCTCGAACATCCTCCCACGTACACGATCGGTCGTCGGCTGAGAGCCAGCGAACACCTGCTCTACGGGGAAGAAGCGCTCCGGTCCCGCGGCATCCGGGTCTACGAAACGGACCGGGGTGGCGATATCACCTGCCACGGCCCCGGCCAGTTGGTGGGCTACACGATCTTCGATATCGCGACGTGGTACCTGGACGTCTATCGGTACCTGCGGGACCTCGAGGCCGCAATCATCGGATGCCTGGGAGATTTCGGCATCGAGGGACGCCGCCTGGAGGGGATCACCGGGGTCTGGGTGGACGACAGGAAGATCGCGGCCCTGGGCATCAGGGTCAGCTGGTGGATCGCCATGCACGGGTTCTCCGTGAACGTGCATCCCGACCTTTCCCTTTACGAGGGGATCGTCCCGTGCGGCATCGCCGACCGGGAGGTCACCTCGATGGAGCGACTATCCGGACGGCCGGTATCGATGGAGGAGGTAGAGAAAAGCCTCCTCCGAAACCTGGGCGACGTCTTCGGCATGACTTTCGAGGAGACGAGCCTGCCCGAACTGCAGCAGAGACTATGACCAGCGCATGCCACACCGCATCCTGGAGGCGATATGAACGTTGAGACCGCCCCCGCCCTGTCCGACCCCGCCCTTGCCGCGTCCGACCTCGACGATCTCGGCCTCGGCCGGGACGACTACCGAACCCTCTACCATACCATGCGCCTTCAGCGGGAATTCGAAGAGCGCGTCTATCGTCTCTTCCGGCAGGGCCGGCTCGTGGGCGCGGCCTACGCCGGCGCGGGCCACGAGGCCATCGCCGCGGGAAGCGCCTACGCCCTGGGCGACGCGGATATCCTGGTCCCCATGCACCGGGTGATCGGCGCTCATTTCCTCCGCGGGCATACCGCGCGGGACATGATGTGCCAGTACCTGGGCCGGGCGAACGGACCGACCGCCGGCAAAGACGGCAACATGCACTGCGGCAACTGGGACCACCATATCGTCGGGATGATCAGCCACCTCGGCGCGAACATTCCCGTGGCCGCGGGCGTAGCCCTGGCCAGCAAGGTCCGCGGTGACGGGGCGGTCTCCCTGACCTACATCGGCGAAGGCGGCTCGAGTATCGGCGATTTCCACGAAGGGCTAAACTTCGCGGCCGTGCACAGGCTGCCCATGGTGCTGATCGTGGAGAACAACAAGTTCGCCTACTCCACGCCGACCCGGTTCGAGTACGCTTGCGAGAACATCGTTGACCGGGCCCGGGGTTACGGCGTAGCGGGCGCGCTGGTGGACGGTACGGACGTCCGCGCCGTGTACAAGGCGACTCGGGACGCCGTGGAACTCGCGCGGGAGGGCGGCGGCCCGACCCTGATCGAAGCCCGCTGCACGCGGCTGCTCGGGCACGCCCAGCACGACGACGCCTTCTACGTCCCCAGGGACATCATGGAGGAAGGGTGGAACAACGATCCGGTCACGAAGGCCGAGAACCTCCTGCTGGAACGGAAGTACTTCACCCGCGAAGAAATCGACGGGATCCAGGAAGAAGTCAATGGCATCGTCGACGACGCGGTGGATTACGCGGAACAAAGTCCGCTGCCCGAACCCGAAGCAGCGCTCCAGGGCGTCTACGCGGACTGATGTCCCCAACCGGAACCGACCCATGCCGCCCGTAACCTACCTTGAAGCCATTTCGTCCGGACTCCGTGAAGAAATGGAACGGGATGAAAGCGTCTTCTGCCTCGGCGAGGATATCGGCGTCTACGGCGGCGCTTTCAAGATCACGAAGGGATTCCTGGACGAGTTCGGCGAGGACCGCGTGATCGACGCGCCCGTCGCCGAATCCGTCATCATCGGTGCGGCCATGGGCGCGGCGCTCATGGGCATGCGGCCCGTGGCCGAAATGCAGTTCGCCGACTTCATCACCTGCGGGTTCAACCAGCTGGTCAACAACGTGGCCAAGACCCACTACCGCTGGGGCGCCGCGGTGCCTCTCGTGGTGCGTTGCCCCTCGGGAGCCATCGGAAACGCCGGCCCCTTTCATTCCCAGAACCCCGAGGCCTGGTTCTGCAAGGTGCCCGGCCTCAAGGTCGTGGCGCCGGCCACGACTTACGACGCGAAGGGCCTGCTCAAGTCTTCGATCCGCGACAACAACCCCGTCCTGTACTTCGAGCACAAGGGGCTGTACCGGTTTCCGCGGATCAGGGAAGAGATCCCCGAAGAGGACTATACCGTGCCCATCGGCGAGGCGGCGGTCCGCCGGGAGGGCGTCGACGCGACGATCGTGACCTACGGCAAGATGGTTTTTCACAGCCTGGACGCCGCGGAAACGCTGGCCGGGGAGGGGGTCGAGACGGAAGTGCTCGACCTGAGGTCCCTCCTGCCCTACGACAAGCAGGCCATCCTCGAGTCCGTCCGGAAGACGAACCGGCTCCTGGTCGTCCATGAGGATACGCTGACCGGCGGCTTCGGCGGTGAGATCGCCGCGGTGGTGGCCGAGGAAGCCTTCGAACATCTCGACGCACCGGTCCGCAGGCTGGCGGCCATCGACACGCCCGTGCCCTTCAGCCCGCCGCTGGAGCAGTTCTTCCTGCCGAACACGGAGAAGGTGACCGCGGCCCTGCGGGATCTCCTGGCCTACTGACCGGCAGGCACTCATCGCCAGGCATTGAGAGGATACCCTACGTGAACATCGTGATGCCCAAACTCGGCGAAAGCGTTGAAGAGGGAACGGTCATCCGCTGGCTGAAGAAAGTCGGCGATACGATCGAGCGCGACGAATCCGTGGTGGAGATCACCACCGACAAGATCGACACGGACATTCCCGCCATCGCGGGGGGCGTGCTGAGTGAGATCCGGGTAGCCGAGGGGACGACGGTGGGCATCGGAGAAGTCATCGGCGTCATCGATACGGGGGATGAAGAGGACGACGGGCCGGGTGACGCCGAGGCGGTTGAGCAGGCCGGTGATTCCGGTGGGAAAGCAGAAACGATCGAAGCCGATGAACTGACTCCGGCCGCGGAGGCCGGTGACGGGGGGCCGTTGCGGCGCCGGCGCTCCGAGCGGTTCTACTCTCCCCTCGTGCTGCGCATCGCCCGGGAAGAGCGTATCGACATGGCTACGCTCGAATCCCTGGAAGGAACGGGCAAGGGCGGCCGGTTGACCCGGGACGACCTGCTGTCCTACCTGGAACGGCGCGCGTCGCGCATTCCGGAACCGGCCACGGAACAGGAAGACGAATCGGAGTATGTATCGGTCTCCCGTCCGGCCGGCACCGAAGAAGCCCGCGTCGTGAACCTGGACACCCTGCGCAAGACCATCGCCAAACACATGGTCCTCAGCAAGCAGGTGTCCCCCCACGTGACTTCCGTGTCGGAAGTCGACATGACCCACGTCGTCCGCTTCCGGGACGAGGCCAGGGAACGGTTCCAGCAGAAGACCGGCATCCGGCTGACGCTGACCCCGTTCTTCATCACCGCCATCGTCGACGCCCTGCGGGCGAACCCCATGCTGAACGCCACGATGGACGGCGACCGGGTGCTGCAGTGGAAGCACGTGAACATGGGCCTGGCGGTCGGACTGGAAAAGGGGGTCGTCGTACCGGTGATCCGCCACGCCGACGAGATGGACTTCGCGGAAATCGCCGCGGCGGCGCACGACCTGGCCAAACGGGCCCACGACCGCAAGCTGACTCCGGACGACCTGAAGGGCAGCACGTTCACCCTGACGAACCCGGGCATGTGGGCCACCCTTTTCGGCACGCCCATCATCAACCAGCCCGAGGCGGGCATCATCGCCACCGGAAGCGTCAAGAAGCAGGTCGTCGTGCAGGCGGACGATTCACTGGCCATCCGGTCCATGATGTTCCTGAGCCTGTCCTTCGACCACAGGTTCATCGACGGCCTCAACGCGGCCCGGTTCATCCGGGACATCACCCAGAACCTGGAATCCTTCGATACCGACCGGGTCGGGGCCTGACCAGGCGGGTCCGGCGGTCCGCAAGGAGCGGAAATGACCGTGGCGCCCGTTTCACTGCATATCGGCACGATGGGATGGACCTACAGGGACTGGATCGGATCCTTCTACCCCCGCGACGCAGACCGGAAAGTCCTCCTTCAGCACTACGCCCGGGTCTTCGACGCCCTCGAAATCGACAGTACCTTCCACTTCATCCCCAGGCCGGAGGTGGTGACGTCCTGGCACGACCGCACCCCGGGGACGTTCCGGTTCACCGCCAAACTTCCCGGTGAAATAACCCATGAACGGGGACTGGTGGATACCGAGGACCTGCTTGTCCCGTTCCTGGCCAGCATGGCCCTCCTGGGCGAACGTCTCGGCTGTCTGCTCGTTCAACTCCCTCCCGGATTCCAGCGTAACGCGGAGACGTTCAACCGGGTGGAATCATTCCTGAAACGGTTGCCTGTCAGGGACTTCCGATTCGCCTTCGAGTTCAGGCACGGGTCCTGGATCGAGCCGGAAGTGTTCGACCTGCTCCGGACGCACGGCGTGGCATGGACCATGCAGGACCATCTCGGGATCATGCCGATCGTGCCCGAGATCACCGCGGATTTCACCTATATCCGGTGGATGGGCAAAACGGAGGACCCGCGCATCGGCCACTTCCGGGAATCCGTCGTAGACCGCACGCAGGATCTCATCAAGTGGGCGGAACGGCTGAAGCGCGACATCCTCCCCCGGGTCGGCACGTTGTACGGGTTCTTTAACAACTACTATTCCGGCCATTCTCCCGCCGACTGCAACCGGATGAAACGGCTGCTCGGACTGGATACTACCGCCCCCGATTTCGACCACCAACTGAGTCTGTTCTGAAACCACTTCAAGCTTGTACATAAATGACTTGTACATAAATGGCTTGTACATTAACAAGTTGCGCCATGTTAAAACTTATCGCGACCGGATCGATGCTGCTGGGCCTTTGCGCCTGCGCAGGGAACGCCCCGCAGGACGAGGACGAGATCAGGCTGACGCTCTGGACCCAGGATTACTGGATCGGTTCACCGGCCACGAACTGGACGGCGTCCCGCTCGATGACCCGCGGCGGGCACAATACACCGTCAAGGACTGGTACAACAAGGTCGTCCGCGATTTCAAGGGGCAGTACCCGGAACGCAACATCCACATCGACATCGAAACGCTCGACTGGACCAACGGGTTTCAGAAGATCGACATCGCCGTGGCTTCGGGACGTCCGCCCGACATCCTGATCAGTACTTCGGGTATCGCACTGAAATACGCCCGGTTCGGGCTCCTTGAAGCCTTCGACGACCATCTCTCCGAGGAAGACATCAGGGATTTCGGACCCTTCTACGGATTCAGCGAATACGAGGGCAAGCACTACTTCCTGCCCTTCATCGGCGGGAACCGTTACATGATCGCGAATCTCGAGATTTTCCGCGAACGGGGCGCCACGCACCTGCTGCCGAGTGAAGGCGACCGGCTCTGGACCTTCGAGCAGTTCCTCGCGGCCGCCCGTGCGACGACTTTCGACCGCGACGGCGACGGAAAGGTCGACGTATTCGGCTTTGCCATGCCCTTTCAACGCAACTCGCCGCAACAGGACCAGATGCCCTTCTTCTGGGGGCACGGCGCCCGGCAGTTCAACGACAGCGGCGACAGCCTGGTCATCAACAGCGAGGAGGGCGTGAAAGCCCTGCAGTTCCTGGTGGACCTGGAACACGCGCACCGCGTGGTGCCGACGGGCTCCGCCGGACTGCGCACCAACGACGTGACCGACCTGTGGAACGCGGGCCGGCTCGCTATGCGCCAGGCTTTCCACGGTACCCGGCTCTCCTACGAGCGCGCCCTGGAGACCGGCAGGATCAAGGAGGGCGTGATCGAGCTTTATCCCATGATGTACCCCTCTCTGCCCGGACTCGACCCCGCTGCTTTCGTCGTGGCCGACTCCCCGTGCGTGTTCAGGCAGGAGGACGAGGAAAAACGCGAACTCTCCATCGCCCTGGCGAAGTTCCTGACCAACACTCAGCACGAACGGGAGGCCGCCTATGCCATGTCCACCCTGCCGACGCGGTATTCCGCCCTGGACGTCTGGGACGACGACCCCTTTCAGCAGTACGTCCTGCGCGTGGCGCGGTATGGCACGAAGGACGCCATACAGGGGTACGGCATTCCGCTCGTGAGCATGACGCTGAGTGCCTTCCAGGCCGCCATGTCCCGGCAGGCCACGCCGCGGAAGGCACTGGACGACCTGGCCAGGCGGGGAAACCGGTTCATTCGCAGAGACATCGAACGCCGCCTGCGCGCGGGGGCGGAGTAAGCGCCGGAGGGTTACGTCGTCTTGAGCCTCACTCGAACGGTCTTCCGGGAACGCTGGGCCTATCTGTTCCTCCTCCTGCCCCTCCTGCTTTTCGCGGCCTTCAACATGCTGCCCATGGCCGCGACGATCCTCCTAGGTTTCGCCGATTACTTTCCCGGGGGACAACCGGTCTGGACCGGTCTGGAGAACTATGCCTACGCACTGTCGGACGACCTCTTCTGGAAGGCACTGGGCATCACGGTCCTGTACACCTGCGGGGTGGTGCCCGCCAGCCTGCTGATCTCGCTGTTCCTGGCCTACGTCATCTTCGGGCTGAAATACGCCTGGGCCCAGGTCATCTTCAAATCGGCTTTCTACCTTCCGGTGGTGACGTCCGGGGCGATCCTCTCCCTGGTCTGGCTCTGGCTGTTCAACCCGGCCCGGGGCCTGCTCAACTACGTGTTGTCCTTCGCGGGGATGGGACCCTACCTGTGGACCAGCGATCCCCAGATGGCCCTGCCTTCGCTGATGTTCATGGCGATCATGGGCGGTCACGGCGCCGCCATCGTGCTGCTGACCGCCGCCATGGGCGGTATCCCGGCAAGCTACTATGAGGCGGCGCGGCTGGACGGCGCCGGTCCGTGGCGACAGTACTGGAAGATCACCCTGCCCCTGCTCCGTCCGACGCTGCTCTACCTGCTCGTTACCACCACGATCGCCTCCTTCCAGGTGTTTACCCAGGTGCTCATGATGACGGGAGGCGGCCCGGACTACGCGACGACCACGCTGGTCTATCTGATTTATACCGACGCCTTCGAGTATTTCGACTTCGGGAAGGCCGCCGCCGAAGCGACGCTGCTTTCCCTCAGTCTGGCCGGTATCGCCGTGCTGCAGTACAAGTGGCTGGCCAGCGACGTGGAATACTGATCTGAATCAGGACGGCCATGTTCCCATACATTTTCCGGATCCTGCTCGCGCTCTTGGCCGTTCTTACGCTGATGCCGCTGTACTGGATCGTCGTTACGGCGTTCCAGACCCCGTCGGTGGTCCTCGCCTTTCCGCCGAGCCTGGTGCCGTCGCCGGCGTCGTGGATCAACTTCGCCCGCCTGTTCAATGGTTCCGAGATCGGCACCTGGATGGCCAATTCCCTCATCGTGACGGGCACGGTGACGGCATCCAACGTGCTGCTCGGCACGCTCGCCGGTTACACGCTGGCCAAGAAGGTCTTTCCGGGGCGCCAGACGATCTTCTGGACGGTGATCAGCCTCATGTTCGTCCCGAGCCAGCTGACCATCATCCCGCTCTACGCGCTGATCGTCAAGCTGGACTGGATCAATACCTACCAGGCGCTGATCGTCCCGGCGCTGATCATGCCCTTTTCCATTTTCCTGATGAAACAGTTCCTGCAGACGCTGCCCACGGAACTCATCGAGGCCGCGCGCATGGACGGATGCGGCGAGTGGGGGGTGTTTCAGCGGGTGATCCTGCCGCTGGCGAAGCCCGGGATGGGCGTGCTGGCCATCTTCACCTTCATGGGCGTGTGGAACGAGTTCCTGTGGCCGCTGATCGTGATCAACCGGAGCTCGATGATGACCCTGCAGATCGGGCTCAACTCCCTGCAGAACCAGTACTATACCGATTACGGCCTGCTCATGGCCGGGGCCGCGGTGTCGGCCATGCCCATGATCGTCTTTTTCCTCGTCTTCCAGCCCTATTTCGTGCGGAGCATCACGATCGGTGCGGTGAAAGGGTAGGTCCCGCGCTAGTCCCGCACTAGTCCAGCGCCGGGAAGTCTTCCTGGTCGCGCAGGGTGTAGGAAAGCAGGGCGAGGTCGTGCACTTTTCCCTCGATGTCGCGGACCTGGCCGGGGAGGATGGCGCGCTGTACGAACCCCACGAGTTGCAGCAGGAGTATCGCGCCGCGCTGGACGTCCACCATGCACTCGGCGTTGAGCTGTTCGATGGACCCGGTGTGAAGCGCGACGGCGATCAGTTCGTTGATCATCTCGACGGCCAGGCCCTGGCGGCGGAAATCGGGGTGTACAACGAGGCGGAGCTTGCCGATATGGCTTTTCCAGCCGCGGCGCTCGCGATGCAGCGATACTTCGGCGACGATATCGCCGTCCACGATCGCCACGATGGGGATGACGACGTCCCAGTCGATATTGCTGCACCATCCCTCGATGATGCTCTTGTCGCGGATATCGTCCTTCAGGAAGATCCGGTCCTTGCGCGGTATCGACTGGAAGAAGACGTACAGCGCTTCCACGTCGTCGGTTTCGAGCGGGCGGATCGTAACCCGGGTGCCGTCCTTCAACGTCTCCAGTTTCGGATATTCCTGGGCCAGGATTTCTTCCAGCATGGCGGACTCCCTTTCTGCTTCCGTGCCCTCGCGTTGCCGAAAACAGCCAGACGGCGGGCGCTTGTTTTCGTCTTGAATCCACTGTTCGTTAATGCAAAATCTAGACCGAAGAGAAACGATTGTCAAGCGGGGTCTGGTATCGTCAGGACGTTCCTTGCGCAGGTGCACATCAACATATATAAGGAAAAAGAAGCAGTCTTCGTTGTTGTTAAATTGAAAGTACTACTTGCAAATTTACACAGTTGACGAAGTCCAGCGCATTCCCGACCTCGTTTCGTATCAGCAGGTACCGGTCGACTCGGATAACGACGCGACGAACACCCCGCTCTGACCCCGGAACGAGCCACTCTTTTCAACCCAAAAACCGCTTGACATAGACGCGCATTCCGCTTAGCCTGAAGGCAGACAAACGCCACGAAAAGATCTTGTCGAGTTTCAGGCCGCAACTCGTTGAGCAGGACTGCCTGCGTTGCGCCCTTCGTTCTTGTGCTGTCATACCGATTTGCAGGTATACGGCCCGTGGCCGGAAAGGAGCCTTTCCATGAAGCTTACATTCACCGATCTCAACGATATGATTCGCGAATTGAAGGAGAAAAGCGTCCAGTCGATCAGGGTGAATGAAGTGATTCGTGACGTACAGGTGATGATTCCGGATGAGTATCCCATGCCCATCAAAACCTTTTCGGTCTATGTAACCGCCAGTATCGATGGAGAATGGAACGAGGAACTCGTGGCAGAATACGTGGAGCACGTCGGCTGCGTAGACGAGCTCGCCGGGGAGGAGGTCATGTCGGACCTGCACCGGCGCACGGGGAACAAGGTGGAGATCCTTCGAGAATTGCTGGCGGGTGAATTCCTGACCGTGGGTTCCGGCCGGTTCGAAGAATGAACGGCGTTGCATCCCATGCCGGTCCGGCGGGAGGAAGTCCGGCCCGGTGTTGACCTATCCAATTACATAAAAAGGAGTTCGACTTGAGCACCGATCCCGTCGGTTTCGGCGTGATAGGGCTTGGCATGGGGGCGGTGCGTGCCCGTTTCATAAGCGAAACGGAAGGCGTGCGGCTCGTGGCGGTGGCGGAACTCGATGAGGAACGGGGCCGTAAAGCCGCGGCGGAGTACGGGATCGACTGGTACCGGGACTACCGCCGGATGCTCGACCGCGAAGATATCGACGTCATCACCGTGATGACGCCCAGCGGCACCCATGCGGACTTCGCCATCGCGTCCGCGGAGGCGGGCAAGCATGTCATCACCACCAAGCCCGTGGAGGTCAGCCTGGAACGGGCGGACCGGATGATCGCGGCCTGCCGCGAGGCCGGCGTGATCCTGGCCGTCGATTTCGAAGCGCGGTACATGGCCGACAACGTGCGTGTCAAGCAGGCCGTGGACGAAGGCCGCCTCGGGCGGATGATCCTGGGTGAAGTGCGTCTCAAGTGGTTCCGGAACGACGCCTACTACGAGGGCTGGCACGGCACGTGGGCGCTGGACGGCGGAGGCTCGCTGATCAACCAGTCCGTGCATCAGATCGACCTCCTGGGCTGGTACATGGGAGAGGTCGAACGCGTACAGGGCCAGATCGGGGTGTTCAACCACGATATCGAATCCGAGGACCTCGGCATGGCCATGCTCCGGTTCAGCAGCGGCGCCGTCGGAACCATCCTGGGGACGACGACCTGTCCCGTCACCATCCCCGCGGGGGTGGAGCTGCACGGCACGCAGGGGCTGGTCATCACCGCCGGGAACCAGGTCAGTACCTGGCATGTTCCGGACGAATCGGCCGACGATCCTTTTCCCTACGAGGGCCCGCGCAACGTGATCGAGGACATGGCGGACCTGGTCCGGCACGGCGGCACGCCCCGCATTACCGGCGAGGAAGCCAAGAAGTCCCTCGCGCTCATCCTCGCCATCTACGAATCCTCCCGGACGGGACAGGCCGTGTCCCTGTAAACCGTGTCCCTGTAGTTCATTGTCCCTGTAAATCGTTGTCCCTTTAAACCGGAATCTCCCAGCATGTCCAGCGCATTCGAGGTATTGAAGGAACGAGGTTTCGTCTCCCAGGTCACGAATGAAGAGGCCGTGGCCCGGGCCTTCGAAGACGAGACCGTCACCTGCTATATCGGGTTCGATCCGACGGGGCAGAGCCTGCACGTCGGCAACCTCGTCCAGATCATGATGCTGGCCCACGTGCAGCGCGGGGGCCACCGGCCCATCGCCCTGGTGGGCGGCGGTACGGCGATGATACCCGATCCGAGCGGCAAGGACGCCCTGCGTCCCCAGCTTTCAACGGAGGACATCGATCAGAACATCTCCCGGATCAAGCGGCAGCTGAGCAGCTACCTCGATTTCGACGGCGACCACGAGGGCCGGGCGGGACGGGCGTCGATGGTGAACAACGCGGACTGGCTGCGCACGCTGAACTACATCACCTTCCTGCGGGAGATCGGCGAACATTTCAGCGTGAACCGGATGCTGACGGCCGAGGCCTATAAGCTGCGCATGGAGACGGGTCTCACCTTCCTGGAATTCAACTACCAGATCCTCCAGGCCTACGACTTTCTCATGCTCTTCCGGGAGTACGGCTGCACGATGCAGTTCGGGGGAGACGACCAGTGGGGCAACATCGTGGCCGGCGTGGACCTGATCCGGCGCAAAGAACGGGCGGCCGCGCAGGCGATTACCACGCCCCTGCTGACCCTGTCGGACGGCAAGAAGATGGGCAAGACGGCCGAAGGCGCCGTCTGGCTCGATCCCGGAATGACCTCGCCCTATGACTTCTACCAGTTCTGGATCAACGTGGACGACCGGGACGTGGAAGGACTCCTGGGCCATTTCACCTTCCTGCCCATGGAGCAGGTGCGGGAACTCGGCGCCCTCGAGGGCGAGAAGATCCGCCACGCCAAGTCGGTCCTGGCCTTCGAGGCGACGAAAATCACCCACGGCGAGGAAGCGGCGGTCCAGGCGGAGCGCGGCGCCCGGCGCGTATTCGGCGGCGCGCAGGCGGGAGCGGAAGACGTGCCCACCGTGGAGATCGGCCGGGAACGCCTGGAGGCCGGCATCAACGTGGTCGACCTGTTCGTTGAAGCCGAACTGGGCAAGAGCAAGAGCGAAGTGCGCAGGCTGATCCAGCAGGGCGGCGCGTCCGTCAACGGCGAACGCGTGGCCGCCATCGACCGGGTACTCGATTCGGATGATCTGGACGATGAAGGTGTCCTGCTCCTCAGGGCCGGCAAGAAGCGGTTCCAGCGCGTCAAGACCGGATAAGGACGGACAATGTTCAAGAACCTCAATCCAGGCATGATCGGCATTCACGCCGACCTGGCCGAAGCGCTGGATATGGCCGCGCAGTACGGGTTCGACGGCGCCGATATCAACCTGCCGGACGTGGCCGAACTGGTCCGGGAGACTTCTGTCGGGGAGGTCCGCGATCTGTTTGCTAGGACCGGTAGCCGTCCCGGCAACTGGGGCCTGCCGGCAAAATGGCACGATTCGGAGCGGAACTGGGAAGAAGAACTGGACCGGCTTCGGCGGTATGCCGGCCTGGCCCGGGGCATCGGCGCATTGCGGACGACTGTCGTGGTCATGCCCTGGTCGGATGAACGGGCCTTCGACGAGAACTACGCCTTCCACGTGGACCGGCTGAAGCCCGTGGCGGAGATCCTCGGGGAGCACGATTGCCGGATCGGCCTGGAGTTCATCGGTCCGGAAACGCTTCGCCGGGGTCGCAGGCACGCGTTCATCCATACCATGGACGGCATGCTGGCGCTTTGCCGCGACGTGGGTCCGAACGCGGGACTGCTGCTGGACCTCTGGCACTGGTACACGTCGCGCGGAACCTGGGATGACCTCGCGCGGCTGGACAACCGCGACGTGGTGAACGTGCACGTCAACGACGCGCCGGCCGGGATCCCGGTGGAAGAGCAGATCGACAACGAGCGGTGCCTGCCCGGTGAGACCGGTGTCCTCGACATAGCCCGGTTCCTCGGGGCGCTGGACGCCATGGGCTACGACGGACCGGTCACGGCCGAACCATTCAGCGCGCGGGTGAACGCCCAGGCCCCGCAGGACGCCCTGCGGGAGACCTCCGAAGCCATGCATCGAGCGTGGGCATCGGCCGGTATCGCGTAATCGAGACCATCGAAACAGGTTCGAAAATGGCCTCATCTCCCGAACGCGTCTCCGTCCACGGCGGCCACAGCGGGGAATTCTGCAGTCACGCGGAAGACGCGCTGGAGGAAATCGTGCGGGCCTACATCGCCCATGGATACGCCTGGGTGGGTATCACCGAGCACATGCCGCCGGAGCGGGATGCAGTGAGCTACCCCGATGAACTGGCCGCGGGATTGAACGCCGTCGATCAACAGGCGAGATTCGGCGAGTACATGGCGACGTGCAGACGGCTCCGGGACAAGTACGCGTCTCAGATCAGGATCCTGGTCGCCTTCGAGACGGAGGCGTACAGCGGGTATGAAAACTGGGTACCCGCGGTAAGGGAGGCGCATGAGCCCGACTATATCGTGGGTTCCGTGCACCAGATCAACGATGCGTTGTTCGATGGATCGCCGGAATGGTACCGGGCCGCGGCGGAAACGGTCGGGGGCGTGGACGAGTTGTACTGCGCGTACTTCGACCGGCAATACGAAATGATCACGAAGCTGCGTCCCGAGGTGATCGGCCACTTCGACCTGGTCCGGATCTTCGACCCGGATTACAGGTCGCGCCTGGTCAAGCCCTTCGTGTGGGACCGGATCGTGCGCAACCTGGAGGCGATCCGCGATCTCGGTTCGATCCTGGACTTCAACCTGGCCGCGCTGAAAAAAGGCCAGTCCGAGCCTTACGTCTCCCGGCCGGTACTCGAACAAGCCCTTGAAATGGAAGTCGCCGTGGTACCCGGGGATGATTCCCACGGCGCGGGAAACGTCGACCGGCACTGGGACGAGGGCATCCGCTTCCTGCGGGAAGCGGGGTGCGACCTGAACTGGAAATGTCCTGCGTGAAATGGCTGAAAGCTGTCCTCGTCCGTTCCTCTAGTACCGGCGCTCCCAGGGGCCGATCGGCACCTCGATCAGGGTCGGGGCGTCCGCCTGGACGGCTTCGCCGACGGCCGCTTCCAATTGTGACGGATCCCCGGCCAGAACCCCCCTTGCGCCATAGGCTTCGGCCAGTTTCACGAAATCCGGATTGTGGAGTTCGGTGCCGATGACACGGCCGTCGAATTCCTCCATCTGGGCCCGCCACACGTTGCCGTAGGCGTTGTCGTTGAACACGATGGTGACCACGTTGATCCCGTATTGCACGGCCGTGGCGAGTTCCTGGAGGTTGTAGAGGATGCCGCCGTCGCCGGAGACCACGACGACCGCGCGGTCGGGGCGACCGATCTTGAGGCCGATGCCGACGGGGAACACGCTGCCGAGCGTTCCGTGGTGCGAGGAAGTCTGGTATCCCCTCGGGGACTGGGCATGGTAGTAGTTCCGGCCGTAGTATCCCATCTGGTTCATCCCGCCCACGAAGATACCGTCATCGGGAATCGCCGCGTGTATGGCGTCCATGAAAGCGCCCTGGGGCTGGAGTTGTTCCGCGGGACCGAATCGGTGGGCGTTGATCGCCCCGATGTCCTCGGTGACGTTGGGCCTCGGCGCGGACAGGCCGGTCAGGTGGCCGTACAGGACCTCCAGGCTCAGCGCAGCGTCGCCCAGGATGCCGTGGGTATGGGCGCCCTGCTGGTTGATCTCATCGGGATCGTCGTCGATCCGGATCACCGTCTGTCCATCCAGGCGGGAGCTCATGTCGGTCGCCGTGCCCACGGCCAGGATCACGTCGCATTCGTCCACGCGGTCCTTCAGCGGCTTGAACCGCGCTTCGAACATGCCCAGTGAAAGCGGGTGCCGGGCCGGCAGGATGCCCTTCCCGCTGCGGCTGCTGACGACCGGGCTGCCCAGGTGTTCGGCGACCTTCCGGACCAGCGGCGCGCCTTCCGACACCCCTGCGCCGACCCAGATCAGGGGCCGTGTCGATTCCGCGAGCAACCGGGCCGCGTGCGCCAGTTGGCCGGCGTCGCCCGCCGCGGGTGAGTACGATGCCGCTTCCAGCAGGCGGACCTCCTCCTCGGCCCTGAAAACGTGGGGTCCGATCTCCAGGACGACGGGCCGTTTCCGCGGGGTGCTGAGCTGGCCGAATGCCTCCCGGACCAGGTCGGGGATGTCCGCGGGGGATTCAGCCCGACCCGCCCATTTCGAATAGGCGCCATAATCACCCAGGCTGTCGTGCGGGGGCCGGCCCGGTATGGACACGCCATGGTGGTCTCCGGTCACCAGAAGCACGGGCGAGGACTGGGCGAAGGCGGTGGCCAGCCCGGCCGTGGTGTTGAAGAACCCGGGGCCCTCCACCGCGATGCCCACACCCGGCTTGCCGCTCACGCGGGCGTAGCCGTCGGCCATGTAGCTGATCGCCTGTTCGTTCCGCGTGGTGATATACCGCATGCCTTCCTGCCGGTATATGGCGTCGATGGCTTCGTATTGACCGGCGCCAGGCAGTCCGAAGACGACCTCGACGCCGTTGGCGTGCAGGGACCGGACGAGGGCCTCGCCGCCGTTCATGCCGGGCATCTGTAACTCCTCATTTTCCTGATCTGTGGATTAGTCACTGACCAGAAGGCTACGCACCGGCCGCCTGCCTGCGGAACCACCGCAGGTACACCGGTACCCCGAGCAGCAGGACTATAATGCCCGGCAGGGCGTCACCGAAACTGAAGACGACCGTCGATACAATGTATCCGAGGGATACCACGATAAAGAAAAGCGGTGTGACGGGGTAGCCCCACACCTTGAATGGCCGGGGTTCGTCAGGATACTTCCGGCGGAGGATGAACACGGCGATCACGGTCAACACGTAGAACACGAACAGCACGTACATCACGGCCAGGACGATCTCCATGAAGTTGCCGACGAGGCTCCACGCCATGCCCAGGATGGTCAGGGTGGTGATCGTACGCGAAGGGGTCCGGAACCTGGGATGCACCCGGGTGAACCAGTTGAAGAACAGGCGCTCACGGGCCATGCCGTAGGCGATACGCGGCATATACATGATGTTGGCGTTCAAGGTTCCGAAGGTGGCGACGACTACGGCCAGGGAGGTGAGTGACCCGCCTATCGGACCGATCAGCCTTTCCGCCACCTCGGCGGCGATTTGATTCGACTGGGCGATTTCGTCGATGTTCATGACGTAAAGGTATGCCCAGTTGACGGCCAGGTAGACCAGCATGCAAAGGCTCAGCCCGATGATGATGGCCAGGGGCAGCACGCGTCGCGGGTCTTTCACCTCGCCCGCGACGTTGTTGGTGTTGTACCAGCCGTTATAGGAGAAAAGGATGCCGACCATGGCCGTTCCCAGCGCACCGAACAGACTCATCTCCCTGCCCGTGGCCGACGGCGTGGAGAAGTGCTCCGCGGACCCGCCGACGATCAGGGCGAGGAATACCAGGCCCAGCAGGGCCGCGACCTTGGCGAAGGTGGACACATTGGATATGATCCCCCCGAACCGCACGCCCGCATAGTTGACGGTCCCGAGCAGTGCCAGGACGGCAAAGATCGCCAGGTGCTGGGTCGAGACCATCACCGGTCCGGCCTGTAGCAACACATGCTCCAGGGAGATTTCCGGTACGAAGTAACCGAGGTATGAAGTGCAGATCATGGCGACGGCGGCGAGCGCGCCGGGACAGATGACGGCGGTCTCCGTCCACCCGTAGAGAAAGGACACCCAGGGCGGATAGGATTCCCGGAGATACACGATGATACCGCCCGTACGGGGCATCATGGCGCCCAGTTCGGCGAAGCACAGCGCACCCGAGAAGCAGAGCAGGCCGCCGATGACCCAGACCAGCAGGAACAGTTCGGGAGAGCCCAGTACGGCCGCGATGCCCGCGGGCGCGCCGAATATGCCGGATCCGATGATGCCGCCGACGATGATCGTCGTGGCCGCGACCAGGCCGAGATCCCGGGCCAGCTCGGTCTCGAGTTGAAATCGACTTCCTACGCGATCGGGTAATGATTCAGACATGGCCTTCCTCCGTTGCCGTCACGCACGGGAATGGGATTGTTTTGAATCATCGAAGAAACTTAAAACAAAATGGACGCGGGATGATCGTCAAGGACAATATACCCCGCGTACATCCGCTTTGACAGGTCCCATCGAAAATGGTATATTCAGCCCGGTTTTCGTCTTGCTTCTTTGCATCCAGGTGGACCTGAAATGCACCTCATCGTCGCCATCGTAGGCATGACCGGATCGGGGAAATCGACGGCCGCCGAATGTCTGGTCGCCCGGGGCTGGCGACATATCCGTTTCGGCCAGGTGACCATCGACCGGCTCAGGGCGCAATGCCGGGAAGTGAATCCGGAGAACGAAAAGAAGATGCGCGAAGGGCTGAGGCGCGACCACGGGATGGGCGCGTTCGCGCTGCTTTCGCTGCCCGTCATCGAGGAAGGCCTGAAACACGGCCACGTGGTGATCGACGGGCTGTATTCCTGGTCGGAGCACAAGATTCTGAAGGAGACCTTCGCCGACCGCATCCACGTGGTGGCCGTGGTCTCTTCTCCGAAGACCCGTTACCGTCGGTTGGAGAACCGCACCCACGACGCGCGGACGGACCCCCATTTCCGGATGCGTCCCCTCACGGCGGAAGAGGCGCAGAAGCGGGACCACGCGGAGATCGAGAACATAGAGAAGGGCGGCCCCATCGCCATGGCGGACTTCACCATCGTCAACGAATCGGACCCGCAGGACCTGGTCGACGCCGTCCTGGCCTACGTGGACCGCGTCACGACTTCCTAGCCTGGCTGCCCCATTTAATAAAGACGTATTACCGTTTAGGATCGCATTCCCACGCACGCTGAGGTGCCACGCACGCTAAGGTGCCACGCACACCGAGTTCCCACGCTCAGGTTTGTCGGCGCGAGGGCTTCGGGATCCCCGCACTCCTACAACGGCAGGGCGATGGCCTTGCCTTCCGACATGCTGCGGGTTACCGCCTCGGTGAATTCCATGTACTTGATCCCGACGTCGAAGGGCGTGTGGGACACCTTTTCCAACCCGCGGATGGCGCCGATGAATTCCTCTTCGACCCGCCATTCCCCGTGGTCCTCGGGCCGGATTTCGATTTCGGACAGGGCATCGTCGCCCCGGCGGGCCCCGTACAGCTTGCCGTCGCCCATGCGGATCGTGCCATCGCTGCCGTAGATCGTGGCTTCGCTTTCGTTGGCCAGGCCCTGGACGGTCGAAATCTTGACATAGGCCGACGCGCCGCAGATCATGTCCATCACGATATCGACGTGTTCCGGCACCCTTACGGCGCGCATCACGCCCGTTTCGGCGTCGCGGCGCATCTTCGTGAAGGTCTTCCCCTGGGCAAAAACCGAAAGCGGATCCCCGACCCAGCGCCGCATCGCTTCGTACCAGATGCCCATGGTCATGATGTTCATGCCGCTGTAGTCGACATTCTGCCGCCAGTGCATGGGACCGTCGCGATCGAGAAAGTCGCTGCCGGAGGACTTGAGTTCGACACTGAGGATTTCGCCCACGTATCCTTCCGCGATCAGACGCTGAATGGTCTTGTCCGCCCACAGGGTCATGGGGGACGGCACGATCTGGGCGACGAGGTCCGGGTTGCCTTGCGCGGCGTCATGCATGAGCTGGGCCTCTTCGTAGTTCATGGCCATGCGCGCCTCGCACAGGATGTGCTTGCCGTTCGCCAGGGCAGCCAGGCTCGTGGCGCAGTGAAGATAGGGCCAGGTCCCGACGACGATGGCGTCCGTATCTTCGGCCTCGATCAGTTCGGTCCACGTTTCGTAGACCTTCGGGATGCCGAACTGCTTCGCCACCCGCTCCGACGAGGCGCGGCTGCGGTTGCACACGCTGACGATCCTCACTCCTTCAATGGCCTGCAGCTTCGGTATATGCATGGTCACGGTATTGGTGCCGGCGCCGACCACGCCTACACGGATGGTTTCCATTCGTTTCCCCTTTTCGCCTGCCGGTAGATAGACGGAATCCCGCTGGTTACGTGCCGTTTACGTCTATTCACTACGTGTACGAGTCCACATTCTGCGAGCACAACCACGTTCTGCGTGCACAAGTCCACATACTTCAGATCCAGGCCTACGTTCTGCGTGCTCGGATGATGTCCGCCAGATTCCGCGCCATCTCCTCGAAACCGGCGGGCGCCGGATGCACGAGGTCCACCGTAAGTCCGGTGTTGGACCGGAGCATGGCGTCTCCCGGTACGTGCACGAGCTTCGGACGGTTCAATTCCAGCACCCGTTCCGCCACGATGGACCGGAAAGTCTCGCATTTTTCGACGCCAGTAAAATCATACCGGCATGGGAAGATGTCAATGCAGAAGATCCAGTCGTCGGGATGGGCGTCGGCGATCGTGGTCACAAAGTACGCGACGCGGTTGTAGAACTCGTCCACGCTGAAGGACTGTACGACGTTGATGCCCATCTCCAGCGTGGCGATGTGCCAGTCCGTGCGTCCGGCGATGTAGTCCGCCATGCCCCCTTCCATGTGGGCGCCGCCACCGAATCCCAGGTTGAATAGATCGGTGCCCAGCAACGCGGCGGTCCGGGCGGGGTACGTGCCCGTGGGCCGGACGGCCGTGCTGCCGTGGGTAATCGACGAACCGTAGGCCAGGTACCGGGTCTGCGGCACCTGGTCCGGTCTCGGCAGGGACGTCTCGCCTTCGATGGAAACCAGGCGCACCGAGGGCCTCCACGGCAGGACCACCCGGGTGAGGCCGGTATCGAACCGGGCATTGGCGGGCGTGATCCTGCGCATGTCCGGTTCGGACTCGGGGCGCGCCACGGCGATACGCGTCGGCGTCGCGTCGACGATATGCAGGGCGCTGAAGAATTCGCCCTGGTACACTTCCACGAGCGCCGGACCGTCGGGGCTCTGGAGCGTGATGGCCGCCTCCGGTCCCTCCAGGTTGAACCGGATTTCGCACCCGGAGGCCTGCAGGGCGTTGTTCTTCGCCGATTCGTTCAGCGTCACGCGCAGGTCGTTCGGCACGCGGCAGCAGATACTGCCCGCGCCATCGGGGTCGTCGAGCAGTTCGTGTACGTTGTGCAGTTCAGCCTGGTCGAGAATCATGTTAACCTCCTGTCCTAAATACCCAGCAGCCGGGCCGCGTTTTCGCCCAGTGCCATGCGTTTCGCTTCGGGTGAGATACGGGCCGTGATGATCTTGCCGATCTGCGGCCGCGGGTCCATCAGGGGCATGTCCGATCCGTACAGCACGCGGTCGGCCCCGCCCTGTTCCACCAGTTCCTCGATCACACCGGGCGTCCGGTACGTCGAGCAGGTCTCCAGGTATACGTTCGGGTACTTCTGCGCCGCCGCGATGGCTTCGGCGCGCGCCTCGGGCACGTTGCCGCAGTGCGCGGCGACGAAGTTCACCCGGGGGTAGGCCGGTGCGAGGTTTTCGAAGTAACGGGGACGGTTGTTGATGAAGTGGTCCGTGTGAAAAATGATGGCCAGGCCGCGGTCCTGGGCGAATTCATAGATCGGATGCCAGGGTTCCTCGTTGAAGGGCCAGGGCGTGTAGGGCGGGTAGAGCTTGATGGCCGGAAACCCCAGTTTGTCGATCGCCCTTTCCAGTTCGGGTACCATCCGTTCGGGCATCGTCGGGGACACGTAGGCGAAACCGACGAAGCGGTCCGGGTTCCGCGCGACGAATCTCGCCGTCAGATCATTGCCCGTGGTTCCGTCGGGATGGAAAATGTGGAACAGGCACGCGACATCGATGCCGACGGCATCCATGGCTCCCAGGAGGAGTTCCGGGTCGTCCACCATGCCGTACCGTTCCCACCGGCCTACGTGACCGTGGTAGTCAATCACCCTCGTGCCGTCAATCATGACCCCTCCGTGCGTCCGAGCAGCCGTTCGACGTTTCCCGCACAGACCTGTGCGAGTTCACCCTCTCCCATGCGCGTGTGATGCAGGTAGAACAGGATTGGACCCATGGCGTACCGGGGATACCACGAGCCGTATATGAACCGGTCCGCGCCGAACCGGTCCACGAGGGCTTCCACCTCGCCAATGGGTTCGTACCGGCTGAGTTCCAGTACGGCACGGGCACTCGCATCCAGCAGCCCGCGGACGACCAGCGCGTGGGTGTAGTGCGCGCCGACGAGCACGGCGTGCAGGTCCGGATAGGCCTTGAGCGTAGTGACCAGGTGGTCCGTTTCCACGTCCATCAGGGGGATCCAGAGCGGGATCCCGGCGTCTGAGAGAAAGGTCAGAAGATCGTTGTAACCCCATGGGAGAAAAGGAAGTCCGGCGGACTGGCAATCATGCAGCCGGACGGAACTCACGCGGCCCCGGTCGTGGAGTTCCGTGATCTGCTTCATGGAGGTTTCCACCGGCGCGACCGACCATTGCGGGATGAGCCTGCCGTCCCCGTCGAGCCAGTCTTCCAGGTACCGGTTGCCGTCCGTCGGACTGATCTGTTCGCCCTGGGCATGGTAGATCACGGCGCGCCGGACCCCGTGAAAGTCCATTTCTTCAAGCAGTTGCGCGGGGCTCTGGCAGGGCGATGGTCCGGTATGGTGATTGCCCACGCACACATTCGCGTCGATGACGGGCACGCGGGGCGAGAAGTTCAGTGAAGGCATGGGGTGCGAAGCGTTCAGTGAGGGCACGTGGACGGGTTTCCGTACGGGTGGGTGGCTTTGGTCATGTCGAGTTCGGTTCGCCCGTCCGCCAGAAGCTGAAAAGGGGTTGACGCACCGGACCGGTGGCTACGACCCAGGTGCCAGGATCACCCGGCATCCATGCCCGGGCGGATGCTGAAAGCCTGGTCGAACGCTTCCCAGAGTTCGGCCGGAATCGTTTCTGTGGCGGCCTCGTAGGCGTCCTGGACGTGCCGGAGGCTTGCCGGCCCGAACATGACGATACTGTCCACCGGCGCCGCCAGGCAGAACTGTATGGCCAGGTGACGGATGTTGACGCCGTGCTCACGGCACCAGGTCCAGATGCGATGCGCGCGCGGCTCGGAACCGGGATGCATGCCCCGTTCGCGATCCGGATCGGGCTCCTGTCCGGTCAGCAGGCCCATGCCCTGCACGCTGGCCAGGATGATCCCCGTAGACCGCCTTCTGGCCGCCGGAAAGATCGTGGCGGCGGCCGACTGGTTGACCAGGGTGTAGTCCAGGAAGGTCAGGGACACATCGCAGATGCCTTCATCGATCAGCCGGACGTGCCAGTCGTGCGACCGCGCGCCGAGTCCGATGTTTCTGACCACGCCCTGCGATTTCATTTCGCGAAGCACATCGAAAACCGCACCTTCCTTCAGCAACTCGTCCACACCGGCTGGATCGTGCACGAGCACGCAGTCGAGGTAGTCGGTCTTCAGGTCTCGAAGGCTCTGGTCCAGGCTCCACCGGGCCCCTTCCCCGGAGAAGTCCTTCCTGCGTTCGGGGTGGGTGCCGATCTTGGCCTGGAGGTAGTAGGAGGACCGGGGAACGCCGGAGAGCGCTTCGCCCCATTTCTCCTCGTGGTGGCCCGGATAGGTATCGAAATAGTTGACGCCCAGATCCAGGGCGGTCTGGATGGCCTCGACCGCCTCGGGGCTCTCGTGCAGAAAGGCGGCTCCCATGGCCAGCGCCGCCGGACGCATGCCGGTTCGCCCGAACGAACGGGCGGGTAGGTTGTTCACGTACGCTTTCTGTTACCGTCTGACCGGATCCGGAGAATCGGAGTCCTCCCCCGTCTGGTCCTCCTCGACGGTCTCGTCCTCGTCTTCGATATCGAAGTCCGAATCGTCATCACCCAGGTCGAACTCGTCGTCGTCCGCTTCGGCTTGTGCCGTCGCAGCGGCCGTTTCGACCTGGTCCGCGCGGTCGGCTTCTTCTGCTTCCTCTTCCGCGTCCTCGACGTCCTCTACGTCCTCTACGTCCGCTTCGTCCGCTTCGTCCTCGGCGTCAACGAAGTCTTCTGCGTCCGCTTCCGTTTCCACGTCCTCTACATCTTCTGCTACAACTTCCTCTTCCGTTTCGTCCTCATCGGCGCCATCGTCAACTTCTGCTCCAACGGCGTCCTCGGTCTCATCCTCGGCCAGCGCCGATTCCTCCTCATCCTCCTCATCGGCGCCATCGTCAACTTCTACCTCAACGGCGTCCTCGGTCTCATTCTCGGCCAGCGCCGATTCCTCCTCATCCTCCTCATCGGCGCCATCGTCCTCATCGGCAGCCGCGGCGACTTCTGCGTCCGTCTCATCCTCGATCTGCGCCGATTCGGCGTCTTCTTCGTCTTCAGCGTCTTCTGAGGATTCCGTATCTACATCGGCGCCATCGACAGCCACCGCTTCTTCATCGGCCTGCGTCGACTCTACGTCATCGTCGGTGTCATCGTCGGCGCCATCGTCGGCACCATCGTCGGAGCTATCGTCGGCGTCATCGTCGGCGTCATCGTCGGCACCATCGTCGGAGCTATCGTCAGCGCCATCGTCGGCCCAGTCCTCCTCGGTTTCCTCTTCGGTCTCCACCGCGTCGGCGTCATCCCAATCGACCTCCGCCACCACGCCGACCGCGGCAACTTCCTCGACCTCGAACTGCTCCACCGGCTCCTCGGATTCCGCGAACTCGCCGGATTCGTCCGGCGCTTCGACCTCACCTACCTCGACCGCGAACGTGACGAACTCGAGCCAGCCCTCGCCCTGGTTGGCGAATCGATGCGCAACCCCGGGCAGCACGTGGACCGCGGAGCCTTCCGTGACCAGCTGACGGTCCCCGTCCAGGTCTTCGACGACGCCGAACCCACTGAGCACGTAGTGGACCAGCTCGATGCCGTCCAATTGCTGCCAGGCGGTTCCCTGGCGTCCCTGGACCGCGTAGCGGTTCACGCTTTGCACACGCTGGAGCACGCCGCCCTCTGCGGCCGGTGCATCCTCCTCGCACCGCAGCAGCGGCCAGGAAACGGTACCGCCTTCCAGCACGACCGGATGTACGTCCCGCCAGTCCCGCACCGCGGGCGTGCCCTCCCGGATTTCATCGAGCGGGCAGCTGACGATCAGGTGCTCCATCCAGCCTTCCCCGTCATTGAACGCCTGATGGGGCACGTTGACGGGCATGTAGACGGCCGTGCCGTCCCGGACGTCCACCTTGTCGTCCCCGATCAGCAACTGGCCGCGTCCGCGGAGGATGAAATACAGCTGCTCGATGTTGTCATGCTGGTGGTGGTCCGAATGCTGGTGGCCCTGGAGCCCGTGTTTGACGAAGCTGTTAATGCCGTTGAGCCGATTTATTTTCGGCGGAGAATTCTCGTCTTTGTCATGGGACTGGTACAGCGTCCAGACCAGCGCGCTGATATGCCCGACATAAGGCGCCTGGTCGCGCCAGTTTCGCACGCGGATGCTCATGATATCTCCTTTGGGATTCGGCTACTGCTCCCCGATTCGGGATGCGTATGCTGCACCAAGTCGTATCAATCGGTCGATCTCGTCATCCCCGTATCCGGTCTCCGAAAGCACCGGACGCGTATGTTCGCCCATGACGGGAGGCGGGAGCGGCAATTCGGACTCCGGCAAATCCGTACGGTAGGGTGCCCTGACCTGACGGCTTTCCGACCGGTCGGCGGCGACGAGACGGTAGAACGGGTTTCGATACTGTATATAAGGGTCGGCCGGTAACTCGTCAAGATGGTAAATGGGTGCGCAGGGCACGTCGGCTTCGCGCAGTCTCCGGTCCCATTCCCGGCAGGACGCCGTTGCAAAAACGGCACGTAGTTTCTCCCTGATTTCGGCTTCCCGGGCCAGCCGTTTCTTCGAAGGCCAGCTTCGCCATCCGTCCAGTCCCATGACGTCGCAGAGACGGGTCCAGAAATGGTCCTCCTGGACGATCCCGAGGCTGATATGCCGGCCGTCCGAGGTCTCGTAGATCGCGTAATGCGGGATGTTCCCGAGGAGCTGCCTTCGGGCCGCGTCCGGATCCTGCGCCGCCGAGGCGATGTCGAGCGCCATCCAGGACAGGACGCAGTCGGTCATGGACAGATCGATGAAGGTGCCCTCCCCCGTGGCCGCGCGCCGCAGGAGGGCGGCGGAAACGGCCAGTGCGGCGTACAGGCCGGACGACAGGTCCGATATCAGTACGGGAGGGACCGCGGGCGGTTCGCCCCGTCCGAGCAGGCCGCCGATCGCGAGGTAATTGATGTCATGGCCGGCACGGTCCCGGTAGGGGCCTTTCTGCCCGAATCCCGATATGGCGCAGTACACGACGGCGGGGTTCAGCCGTTTTGCCGCGGGATAGTCCACGCCGAGCCGTTCGGCCACGCCGGGCCGGAATCCTTCCAGCACGACGTCCGCCCGGCCGATCAGCCGGCTCATGGCCGCCCTGCCCTCGTCCTTTTTCAGATCGATCACGATATTCCGCTTGCCGCGGTTGACGCTGGCGAACGCCGGGGGGAAACTGCGCAGGGGATCTCCGCCGGGCGGTTCCACCTTGATCACTTCGGCGCCGAGATCGGCCAGCAGCATGGCGCAGTAGGGGCCCGGCAGCTGCGTGGTCAACTCCACCACCAGGCAGTCGGTAAGCGCGGGAATCATGGGTGACCGGACGCCTCGTGCATCGTGATGGCCAGCCCGTCGCGCCAAGCGTCGAGCTGCGCGAGGTCGTATCCTTCATCGCCGTGACGGTGCGTGGTTTCAACGGCCGGCAATCCCTGGTCGTACACGACGATGCACGGATCGGCCGCGCGCGTTTCCACCGACTGGAAGCCGGCCGGAGCGAGTGAGACCCGACGGTCGAAATCCACCCAGCCCTCGCGCTCCCAGCCTACGGATAGCCAGTGGGTGATCCGGCTGCAGTCGTCCATGATCCGGCCGACCATGTCCGCAACGGCGTCGGACGCAATCACCAGCGACGACCGGGAATGATTGATCTGGTCCTTCAGCACCTGTGGCGTGGACGCGTCCTGACCCAGCACGGCCACGGCGCCAGCGCGCATGCAGCCGAGTACGGACTCCCACCAGGCCGTGCATGGCGGCAGCAGGATGAATACCCGGTGTCCCGGGCGCACGCCGTGGCGTTGCAGCACGCAGGCGACCTTCTCGGAGCGTATCTTCATGTCCAGGAAGGTCACGTCCGACGTGGCGCCGCCCGTGTTTTGCCACCGCAGGGCGACCCGGCCCGGTTCCCGCGCATGCCGGTCCACGACGTCCAGGGCGAAATTGGAAACAGATGCGGTCATGGTCAGTCCATCAACAGTCCGCCGTTGACGTCCAGGATCTCGCCGGTGATGTGCCGCGACCGGTCAGAGGCCAGGAACAGCGCGGCCTCGGCCACGTCCCGCGGTTCACCTTTGCTGCCGCCAAGGGGGATCGCGTCGACGAAGGCGGGATCATGCCGGGCGGTCAGAGCGGTATCAATGATCCCGGGTGCGATGGCGTTGACCCGAACACCGTGTGGCGCCAGCTCACGGGCCAGGGACTTGGTCAGGCACTCGATTCCGGCCTTGGATACCGAATAAGGCGCACCGGACACCACGCCGCCGGTCTTGCCGGCGACCGAGGCCAGGTTGATCACCGCGCCGGATCGCTGGGCTGTCATGGTGGGCAGCAGGGCCTTGGACAACAGGAACGGCCCTTTGAGGTTAACCGCCATCACCCGGTCCCACTCTTCCTCCGTGCACTGCTCCACCGACCTGAACAGGGCCAGTCCCGCGTTATTCACGAGAATGTCCACGCGGCCGAATTCCTCGACGACCCCGTCGGCCAGGGTGCTGATCTCCGCCGCGACGGATATGTCCGCCCGGACGGCCCGTGCGGCATGGCCTTCCCGGATCAACTGCCGGGCGGTCTCCTCGGCGCTTGATTCGTTGATGTCCACGACTACGACGGAGGCGCCTTCTTCGGCGAAAATACCGCATATCGCCCGTCCGATGCCCTGTCCGCCGCCGGTTACGATGGCCGTACGGTCCTTTAGAATCATGCGAGCACCCTTTCCTCGAACAGCCTGGTGAATGCCTGGACGTCCACCGCGGTGCAGACCCTCGCGTTCGGTTCGCCCCATCGATCGGAACGGAGGTCGGACACGGTCATGCCCGTGGTGAGATCGCCCGCGGTTTCCACGTCCACCCTGGCCGGCACCGTCGTGACGAGGTCCTCCCGGGCGGCGACGGCCACGGCGAGGGGATCGTGAAGAAAGCAGCCGTTGACGCCCCGGTTCCTCCGGTGAAACGCCACGTAACGGGACGTGCAGTCGCGTACGAAAACCGCCCTGGCGACTGCTTCAGCGGCGAAACGGTCGATCGTTCCCGCATCCAGGAACGCCTGCCGGGTCACGTCCAGGGGAACGAAGACCAGGGGGATCCCGGCATCGCAGACGATCTGGGCGGCATGGGGATCGGCGTGGATATTGAATTCCGCCACCGGAGAAACGTTGCCGCCGGTCTCGAAGGCGCCGCCCATGATGATGATCTCCCGGAGTCCGCGCATGCGGTCCGGATCCTTCATGACCGCCCGCGCGACGTTGGTGAGCGGTCCCACGGCGACCAGGATGAGCTCGCCAGGATACCGGCCGGCGAGGTCCAGGATCAGATCGACGGCGTGCAGGGCACTCGGCCGCCGATCAGGGTCAGGGTATGTGCGGCGCCCGTCCGCGTCCACCTGGCGGGTCACGCCGCCCAGCCCGTCGTCGCCGTGGATATCCCCTGCAAAGGCCAGTTCCCGGACCAGCGGCCGGTCCTCGCCGCCGGCGACCACCGGCATTTTACGGGCATCGAGTGCGCTGAGGGTGAGGTGAATGTTGCGCACGCAGTTTTCGAGGGACGTGTTTCCGCAGACCCCCGTGATGGCCTCGACGCGAAGCTCGGGCGACCGCATGGCCAGCAGAATGGCCAGGGCGTCGTCGACCCCCGTATCGGTGTCCAGGATTACGCGTACGGGCATTCCGGCTCCGTAGGGTGCGGCTCGGTAAAGCGCGACTCCGTAAGGCGCGGCCATCGTAAGTCGCGGCTCCGCGGAGCGCGACTCAGTTAGACGCGACTCAGTAAGGCACGTCTACCGGTCGCTATCGGTCGGCCGGTTCGCGCAGAATGGGGTAGTGCTCCGCGCCTTCGAGCACATCGTCCATCAGCGCCCACGCGACCAGGCCGTCATCGGACCGGGGTTCCAGCAGGTAGAAGACCAGCCTGCCCAGTCTCTGATCCACCGGTACGACCAGCGTGCCGGGTTCCAGCGTGTGGACCACGGGTTCGTAGACGCCCGTCAGCGTCCGCTCGTGCCTGCCCTGGAAGGGCCGCTCGGCGGCCTGCGACGCGTCTATCCTGAACCGCTCCAGCGCCAGTTCGCGCGGACCGGAAAGTTCCTCGTACCAGATGCCGTGGGCATCGAGCCGTTCGATCACGGTGGACAGGGATGGGGGTACGAAATAGGTCCGGGGTGCACGTACTGACTCCGTCGCGGAGAACGTCCCGTACTCGTACATGGAAGTCGGCTTGAGAACTTCCTTCCGCAGATACATGACCTCACCCGTGTAGGGGTTGCGCGTCTCATCGATTTCACCCAGCAGGATTTCCACCGGCTCACCGGACCGGGCGAATTCGGAACGGACGGCCAGGTCCCGGCCCACGACCGGTTCCAGGTCCACGGTCCCGAGCATCGCGCGTATCGAAGTGGCGTTCCGGTGGGCGAAATGCACGTTTTCCTTCACGAAGGCCAGGGTGGCCATTATGCGGTCTTCGAAGGACGCGTAGGCATAGGCTTCACTCAGAATGGCGATACGGTTCCGAAGTCCCACGTAGTTGTTGTTGAACCGGGGCCGGTGATCGAAGGTGTACCAACCCGGTTCCCGGGCCGACCCGGCCCGGGGCACGTTGCCGTAGTAGTAGAATTCCCACCCGTAGCCCTCCCGGACGGCGTTTCGCACTTCGGGCAGCCACCGTTCCCGCAGCAGCTCGATAATCTGGCCGGCGGTATTGGGGTTGAGCGGCGGAGAGTAAGTAAGGTGGTAGCCGTGGACGGTGCCGTTCGTGGTGTGGAGATCGATCAGCACGTGGGGATCGTATTCGTTCATGAGCCAGACCAGGGACCGCGCCTCGGGGGAATCCAGTTTCATGTGATCGCGGTTGAGGTCGAAACCCTGGATGTTCGGCCGCTGTCCCATGCCCCCCACGGGTCCATGCTGGCGCGGGCGGTTGTACAGGCTGATCTGCTCGTTGCCGTCGGCGTTGTAGATCGGCGCCATCATCAATACCAGGGAATCGGCCCAGTCCGCATATGCTCCGGAGGCCAGTTCCCGGATCAGCATGAGCAGGGCTTCCTTGCCGCACACCTCTCCGGCGTGGATGTTCGCCTGGACGAACACCTTCGTTTTGCCGGTCCGGGCGACTTCCGCCGCCGAGGCGTCCCAGACGTCGCCGTAAACGAGCAGCGGCAGGGCCCGGCCTTCCGTCGTGTAGCCGAATTCGGTCAGGTGCAGCCGGTCGGACGCGAGCACGGCGGCCCGGAGATAGGACATGACCTCTTCGTACCGGGTCGTCTCGTCGTAATCGGAATACTCGGCGCGCGTCTGGAGTTCGGATACGTCATATTCCTGGGCGCCGGCTGGGGAAGCGGCCGCCATGACCAGGGCAAGTATGAGGAAGATTCGATACATCGTGTCCCAACGTTGCTGATCAATGTTCCTGGAAGAACTCGATCACCTCTCCGCTCGGGCCTTTGAAGAAGGCGACGGTAACGGCCAGTCCCCCCAGATCGACCTCTTTCGGTTCGATCGTCACTTCGTATCCCTGGGACCGGACGTGTTCGATCGCGGTCCGCGCGTCCGTCGTGGCCAGCGCGAAATGGGTGACCGGGTCATTAGGCGATGAGCTGCCCGGTGACGGGGTACCGTTCGTGGGCTGGAACAATTCGATATGACTGCCGTCACCGGCGTCGAGGAGCATGATCCTCCGCTCGGTGGTGCCGAATTCCGCCACCGGTTGCATGCCCAGGACCTCCTGGTACAGCCGCAGCGATGCGTTCCAGTCACGCGTCTGGACGGCCACGTGATGCGTGCCGCATCCGGGTACCGCCTGGTTCGTGTTTCCTACCGGCATAAATGTGGCCTCCAGATCTTCAACGTGTTCGGTTCGGCGTCTTGAACGTGCACGGTTCGACGTCTTCAACGTGCGCGGTTCGGCCTACTGAGTCTGGCTAGTCTGACCGGATGATTTGAGCGCTCGTGCGCTGACGCCCAGTACGCCCAGGAATCCCTCGGAATCCTTGTGGTCAAAATCACCCACGCCCTCCATGGAAGCCGTCGTCTCGGAATAGAGCGAGTTGGGAACGTCCTCGGCCGACAAGAACGACACACCGCCCTTGTACAGTTCGACCTGGATGGTACCCGTGGCGAGCCGGTTGAACACGTCGACGGATGCCCGCTGCGCCTGGGTGGATGGATCGTACCAGTAGCCCTGGTAGATCTGCTCCGCGATGACTGCCGAGGCCTGGTCGAACGTACGCCGGGCGCGGCGGTCGAGTATGAGCTGCAGCAGGAACTCGTAGCACTGACCGAGGAGCGTCATGGCCGGCGACTCGTAGACGCCCCGGCTTTTGATGCCAACGAAGCGGTTTTCCACCGTGTGGATCCCGATCCCGATGCCGTTTCTGCCACCGATCCGGTTGGCCGTCTCGATGGCCGTCAGCGGCGTAACCAGGTCTCCGTTGATCCGGACCGGCGCGCCTTGTTCAAAGCGGACGGCGAACCGTTCGGGCGTATCGGGCGCTTCCCGGGGATGGACGCCCATGCCGGGCGTGATGAATCCGGCCGGGGTTTCGAGCGACTCCAGCCGGCCGGCTTCGTGGGTCAGCCCGAGGATGTTCGCGTCCGTGGAATAGGGTTTCTCGTGGGTGGCCTGGACCGGCAACTCCCGGTCTTCACAGAAGTCGATCATTTCTTTTCGACCGGGAAAATCGTCCAGGAAAGCCTGGTCCCGCCAGGGGGCGTAGACCTCGACAGAAGGGTCTATCATGTTGGCCACGAGCTGGAACCTGACCTGGTCGTTCCCGCGGCCGGTCGCGCCGTGAGAGAGGATATCGATGCCGCGCTTATTGAGTTCGGGCAGCAGGGATCGCACGGTGATGTGACGGGCTATGCCGGTCGTATTCCAGTAACTTCCCTCGTACATGGCCTGGCACTGGATGACCTCGATGCCGGCCTGCGCCAGTTCATCCTTCGCGTCCACGATTACGGCGTCTTTCGCGCCGCAGCGCATCATGCGTTCGGCGACGTAGTCGATGCGTTCTTCATCGGGCTGGCCCAGGTCGGCGGTCACGCAGACCACGTCCACGTCGTGATCCGCCAGCCACCGGGTGACGGTACAACTGTCCAGGCCGCCCGATACCGCGGCGCCGACGGTCCTGCCTTTCAACCCATTCAGGTCCATGAAATTGAAACTCCCGAAAAAGCGGTTGACACGGTATTGAGATCGAAATCTGGAAGAAATGCATCCGCAAGCCAAAAGTCAAGGCACTAATCGGGAACATTGGCCCTCATCAGGCGCTCCTGCGGCCAACCGGAACCTCTACAATTCATTTGCCATTCACCGGTGGCGCCTCTATCTTCGTATGCGGGTTGAAACGGCGATGAACCGGAGTCCCAGATGCCGCCGTCCGGCGTTGATTCCCCGTCCGCCAGCCACGTCGAAATCAGTCGTCCGTGGGAGGATTCGAGTTGGATCTCTTGCGCGAGTTCCATGGCCCCAACGCCGGTTACGTTATCGCGTTGTACGAGCAATATCTCGAAGACCCCGAATCTGTCGACGCGGCAACCCGCGCGCTGTTCTCCCGGCATGGGTCTGTACTCGACGGAGATTCCACCGACGGCAGCGCCGGCCCTGCAGGTACTGGCCGGCCAACCGGCGAATCCGCGACCGGCCCGTCCGGCCCGGAAGGCAGCGTGAGTCCGCCAGGCAGTGCCAGCACCGACGGAAACGCCAGCACAGCCAGCACAGCCAGCACCGTCAGCGCCGCCACCAGTCCGGCAGATATCGACCAGATCGTATTCATAGCCAATCTCGCCCAGAACGTCCGCGAGTACGGACATCTCGGCGCCCACCTGGACCCCCTGGCCGACCCCAGGTACTTTCCCTATTCCGTCTTCGCTTCCGAGGACGACGCCGCACTGGGCGATCCCCTGACGGAGCTGGAACTGCAGGCGCACGGCGTGACGGAAGGGACGATGCGCCGGCTGCCCTCCTCCCTGATCGGTGGTCCGGTGGGCCAGCAGTGCGACAATGCGTCCGAGGCCCTCAGGAAGCTCAAGCGCGTCTATTCTTCCACCACCGGTTACGACTACATGCACATCGAGGTCCCCGGAGAGCGGGAATGGCTGCAGGAGGCCGCGGAAACGGGGCGGTTCAGACCCTCGGAGGACGAAGCAAGCGCGCTGGCCATCCTGGACCGTCTCACCGAGGTGGAGGTCTTCGAGCAGTTCCTGCACCGGACCTTTCCCGGAAAGACCCGGTTCTCCATCGAAGGCCTGGACACCATGATCCTCATCCTGGACGGTGTGATCGGCGAGGCCGCGGAGAACAACACCTGCAACATACTCGTCGGCATGGCCCACCGGGGCCGTCTGAACGTGCTGGCCCATATACTGCACAAACCCTACGAACACATCCTGGCCGAATTCAGGGACCCCGTCCAGCGGGTCAACAAGACCGGCAACGACACGGGCTGGACCGGCGACGTAAAGTATCACAGCGGCGCCCAGCGCAGATACCAGGACCAGCAAGGCAAGGAAGTGGACCTGCATATTCACCTCGCGCCGAACCCCAGCCACCTGGAGGCGGTCAATCCGGTGCTGGAGGGCATGGCCCGCGCCGCGGGGACGATCGTCAACCTGCCGGGGGACGTCCGGCCGCTGCCCGAACGGAACCTGCCCATCCTGATCCACGGCGACGCGGCCTTCGCGGGCCAGGGCGTCGTGGCGGAAACCTTCACGCTGTACCGCGTCCCGGGTTTCAGGACGGGCGGCACGATTCACCTCATCACCAACAACCAGCTCGGATACACCACGCCGTCGGAACAGTCCCGCAGCACGCTGTACGCCAGCGACATCGCGCGGGGATTCGAAATACCCATCATCCATGTGAACGCCGACGACCCGGTGGCCTGCGTGGAGGCCGCGCGCATCGCCTACGCCTATCGGGTCAAGTTCCGCAAGGATTTCCTGATCGACCTGATCGGGTATCGCCGGCACGGCCACAACGAGGGAGACGACCCTTCGCTCACCCATCCCAGCCTCTACCGGAGGATCGACGCCCATCCCACGGTGAGAAAGCTCTGGGCCGACCGGCTCGTGTCGGAGGGAAGGATCGAAGCAGGCAAGCCGGATGAACTGGTCGCCGGCCGCATGGGGGCCATGCAGACGATGCTGGATGAGCTGAAACCGGAAGAAGTGCTCACGGAGCCCTACTACAAGCCGCCGAGATCGGGCACCGCGAAGCGCACACGCTCTTCGGTTTCCATGCGCCGACTGAAGAACCTGAACGAGGCGCTGTGGACGTTTCCGGACAATTTCACGCTGCATCCCCGGCTTAAGCGGGTGATCGAACGACGGCGGCGGGCGCTGGACGACGTGGACGCCCGGAAAATCGACTGGGCCCATGCCGAGATCCTGGCCTTCGCCTCCATCATCGAGGACGGCGTGCCGGTCCGCCTCACCGGCCAGGACGTGGAGCGGGGAACCTTCAGCCAGCGGCACAACGTGCTGCACGACTACGAGACCGACCGGGCCTGGACGCCGCTGCGGCGGTTGCCCCAGGCGAACGCCTCCTTCGAGACGCGGAACACGCCGCTGACCGAGTACGCCGCGCTGGGATTCGAGTATGGGTACAGCATCCAGGCTCCGGAGCGCTTCGTACTCTGGGAAGCCCAGTACGGCGACTTCGTGGATGGCGCCCAGATCATCATCGACGAATTCCTCGTTTCCGGCCGCGCCAAGTGGGGGCAGAACTCCTCCCTGACCATGCTGCTCCCGCACGGGTTCGAAGGGCAGGGCCCGGATCACTCCAGCGGGTTGATGGAACGCTTCCTGTCCTTTGGCGCCGATTTCAACATCCGCATCGCCAACTGCACCACGGCGGCCCAGTACTTCCACCTGCTGAGGCGGCAGTCGAGGCTCCTGGAATCCGACCCGCTGCCCCTCATCATCATGACGCCCAAGAGCCTGCTGCGTCATCCCGACGTGGCCTCTTCCACCCGGGAGCTGGCCGAAGGGAAGTGGATGCCGATGATCGAAGACCGGCGTGCGCAGGAACGTCCGGAGCAGGTTCGGAGACTGGTGTTCTGCAGCGGCAAGGTGTACGTCGACCTGATGAACGACGAACTGTGGCAAAGCGCGACCCATGCCGCGGTCGTTCGAATTGAACAACTCTATCCGGTGGCGGAAGACCAGGTGGCCGGGATCATCGGGCAGTTTCCCGGGACTGAGGAAGTGGTCTGGCTCCAGGAAGAGCCCGAGAACATGGGCGCCTGGGACTACATCCGCAAGGTCCTGGAGACGGCCGTGGATGGCCGGTGTCCGATCTACCGAGTTTCCCGTCCGCCGAGTGCCGTGCCCTCGGAGGGTTCGACGGCCATTCACAACCACAACCAGCAGAACCTCGTGAAAATGGCCTTTGCCATGGGCGCGTCGGGTAATATCGAGATGCATTGACAGATCGCGTCGTCCGGCGCATTTTGTACGATTCCAGCGTATGACGCGAAAGTCCGTTCCCAAGAGACCGGCCGCGGCATCCCTGGCGGCCTTCCCGCCGTCAGTCAGCCGCTGAGTTCACCGTGAAGACCCGGGGAGTTTGAATGGCCATTGATATCACCGTGCCGCAACTGGGTGAATCCATCGTTGAGGCAACCGTCGTCCAGTGGTTCAAACAGGAAGGCGACCAGGTCACGACCGGCGAAGCCCTCCTGGAGCTAGAGACAGAGAAAGTCACCCTCGAGGTGAACGCCAACGACAGCGGCATACTTGCCCGCATCGAACGAGCCGCGGGCGAGGACGTCCAGATCGGCGATCTGCTCGGTGTGTTGGATGAAAACGGCGATGCGGCAGGCACAGCCACCGGCGCGGACAGCGCGGACACCACCGTCGCGGACAGCGCGGACGCCACCTCGGATGAACCCCGTTCCGCGGATGAACCCGATTCAGCGGATCAACCCCCCGAGTCCGCCCGGGAAGCGTCCGGGCAATCCGAAGCCGTTTCCGACGACCGGGTAACGCCCGTGGCGCGGCGCATGGCGGATGAAGCGGGGATTTCCCTTTCGGACGTGGAAGGGACCGGAATGGGCGGCCGGATCCGCAGGGAGGACGTGGAACGGGCCGTGACGGCGAGAAGAGATCAGGACGGTACCGCCCAGGCTGGGGAAACTGCCAGTCCCGCCCAGGCCGTGGAGACCGCCAGTCCCGCCGAAACCAGTCCCGCCGAAACCAGTCCCGCCGTAACGCCTCGAGACGCCCGGGAAGAGATCGTACCCATGTCCCGGCGCCGTCGCACCATCGCCAGCCGACTCGTGGAGGCGCAGCAGACCGCGGCGATGCTGACGACCTTCAACGAGATCGACATGAGCACGGTGATGACAATACGCCGCAGGAACCGGGAGGCGTTCGAAGAACGGCACGGCGTCCGGCTTGGATTCATGTCCTTCTTCGTCAAGGCTGTGATCGGGGCGCTCAGGGATTTCCCCGAACTCAACGCCGAAATCCGTGGCGATGCGATCGTCAGGAAACACTACTACGACATCGGGATCGCGGTCGGCGCCGAGGATGGGCTCGTGGTGCCGGTCCTGCGTGACGCGGACCGCATGTCATTCGCCGAGATCGAAGGCAATATCAGACAGTACGCGGCAAAGGCGGGCGAGGGCAAGCTGTCGCTGGAGGACCTGCGCGGCGGCACCTTTACGATCACGAACGGCGGGGTGTTCGGTTCGATGCTGAGCACGCCCATCCTGAACCCGCCGCAAGTCGGCATACTGGGGCTGCACCGTATCGACGACCGGCCTGTAGCCGTCGACGGAGAGGTCGTGATCCGTCCCATGATGTACGTGGCGCTGAGCTACGACCACCGGATCATCGACGGCCGGGAAGCCGTGCAGTTCCTGGCCAGGGTCAAATCCCTGATCGAGGTGCCCGCGGCTTTGTTGCTCGAAGTGTGACGTTCTTACGGTGATTTACCCGATTCCGGGAGGCGACCATGGACTGGTGGGTCTGGATTGTTGGCGGCGTGTTGCTCTGCCTGGCCGAGATGGCCACACCGGGCGCCTTCTACCTGCTGTTCTTCGGCGTAGCCGCGCTCGTGGTCGGCGTGCTGGCCTGGATGGGCCTGGTGGAAACGACCTGGGTTCAGTTCCTCCTGTTCTCGGTCGTCTCCATCGCTTCGCTCGTCCTGTTCCGGCGGATGTTGACCGAAAGACTGAATCCAAAAGGGCCCGCCACGAAGATAAACACCCTGGAGGGCGAATCAGGAAAAGCCCTCGAGGACATCCCGACCCAGGGCACCGGCAAGGTGGAAGTGCGGGGCACGGGATGGAACGCCGTGAACAAGGGAGACACGCTTATCGAGCAAGGACAGGCCTGTCTGGTCGAACGTGTTGAAGGTGTCACACTCTGGGTCAGGAGCGCGTAAACGCACCCGGATGGCGTGTAGGGGTCTGCAAGACCTCACCCGTCTCCAACTCGCACTGGAAGGAACGTTTAATGGATACACTGATTGTAACCATCGTCGTCGCGATCGCCGCGATCATATTCCTGAGAAACCTGATCATCGTCGTGCCTCAGCAGGAAGCCCGCGTGATCGAAAGGCTGGGGAAGTACAGCAAGACGCTGAACGCCGGTTTCTACATCCTGCTGCCCTTCGTGGACCGGGTGGCCTACCGGCACACGCTGAAGGAACAGTCCATCGACATCCCGGAACAGCTCTGTATCACGCGGGACAACGTGCAGGTCGGCGTGGACGGGGTACTCTACATGCAGGTGCTGGACGCGGAACGGGCCTCCTACGGCATAGCCGATTACGACATGGCCATCACGCAACTCGCCCAGACGACCCTGAGAAGCGAAGTCGGGAAGATCGACCTGGACAAGACCTTCGAAGAGCGCGGCGCCATCAACTTTTCCGTGGTCAGCGAACTGGACAAGGCGTCCGATCCCTGGGGCGTAAAGGTCCTGCGGTACGAGATCCGAAACATCAGTCCGCCACGGGACGTCCTGGAAGCCATGGAGAAACAGATGCGGGCCGAGCGGGAGAAGCGCGCGGCCATCCTGAATTCGGAAGGGATGCGAGACTCCAACATCAACCAGGCCGAAGGCGAGAAGCAGAAGGTCATCAAGGAGTCCGAGGCCAAGAAGCAGCAGCAGATCAACGAGGCCGAGGGCGAAGCCCAGGCCATCCTCACCGTGGCCAACGCCACGGCCGAGGGCGTACGGGCCATTGCCGGGGCCATCAAGTCCGATGGAGGCGACGAGGCCGTGCAGCTGCGGGTGGCCGAGCAGTACATCGAGACTTTCGGTAACCTGGCCAAGTCGGCCAACAGCCTGATCATACCCTCCAATCTCAGTGACGTCAGTTCCATCATCGCGTCGGCCATGTCCGTGATCAAGCACGACCGGGCGGCGGACAACGGCGACCGGGGGCGCGTCTAGCTTACGACCATGCCCAACCGACCGAAGATCGCCGCTATAACGACCATTTACCACCCCTACGCCCATACCCAGCACATCGTAGACCGCTTCCTGGAGGGGTACGGCTGGGCCGGACGGCACCACCACCCGCCCATGGACCTGGTGTCCCTGTACGTGGACCAGGTGCGCGAGAACGATCTCAGCAGGGACCGGGCCGCGCGGTTCCCCGGCATGCAGATATACCCCACGGTCGCCGACGCCCTCACCCTGGGCGGGGATTCACTGCAGGTGGACGGTGTCCTCCTGGTGGGCGAGCACGGCGAGTATCCGACCAACGAGAAGGGGCAGCGGCTCTATCCGCGCTACGAACTGTTCCGCGAGATCGTAGAGGTCTTCGAGGCCAGCGGCCGTTCCGCGCCGATCTTCAACGACAAGCACCTTTCGTGGAACTGGGACTGGGCCCGGGAGATGTACGAAACGTCGCAGCGGCTGGGGTTCGCCTTCATGGCGGGTTCCAGCCTGCCGGTGACCTGGCGGACGCCTTCGGTCGACATGCCGCTGCACGCCGAGGTGGAAGAGGCCGTGTGCGTGTGCTACGGCGGCGTCGACAGCTACGATTTCCACGGCCTGGAGACGTTGCAATGCATGGTCGAACGGCGCAGTGGCGGTGAAACGGGCGTTGCCTGGCTTCACGCCCGGCGGGGCGAAGCCTTCTGGGAAGCCTACCACGACGAAGTGTGGTCCCGGGAGTTATTCGAAGCGGCCCTGTGCCGCAGCCACACGCTGAAGCCTTCCCGCGACGGATTCAACAACATCTTCCCCACCATCAACGAGATGAAGCGGATGGTAGAAGATCCCGTGGCCTACACGTACGGGCACCGCGACGGGGTCAAATGCACCATGATTCTCTTCAGCGGTCTGGTGGAGGACTTCAACTTCGCGGCGCGCCTCGCGGGACGCAGTGAGCCGCTTTCGACGCAGATGTACCTGCCCATGCCGCCCGCCCGCACCTCGCTGGCCAACTTCTTCTCGCCGCAGGTCAACAACGTGGAACAGATGTTCCTCACCGGCGAGGCCGCGTACCCGGTCGAACGGACCCTGCTGACGACGGGCCTCACCGCGGCGGGGGTCGACAGCCTGCACGAGGGACAGGTGCGTCTGGAAACGCCTCACCTCGACGTCGCCTATCCGGCGCCCGAGCACTCCACGTTCTGGAGATACTGACATCATGCCCAAACGGCTCGCTGTCATCAGTTCCATCTACACCTATCTCTCCCACACGCAGCATTTCGCGGACCGGTTCCTCGTGGGCTATCCGCACTCCGGCCGCTGGCGCAGGCCGGACGCGGAGGTTGTATCGCTCTACGTCGACCAGCGGCCCGAAGGCGACCAGAGTACCGATCGAGCCCGCGAGTTCGGTTTCGAGGTATATCCCACCATCGCCGAAGCGCTGCGATGCGGCGGGGATTCGCTGGCCGTGGACGGCATACTCATCATCTGCGAACACGGTGATTATCCGAACAACGAAAAAGGCCAGAAGCTCTACCCGCGCTACGAGATGTTCAAGGCCTGCGTCGAGGTGTTCGAGGAGGACGGCCGCTCCGTGCCGGTCTACAACGACAAGAACCTCTCCTACAGCTTCGACAGGGGCCTGGAAATGGTGGCTGATTCGAAACGGCTCGGGTTCCCCGTGCTCGCGGGCTCGAGCCTGCCGGTCACCTGGCGGCTGCCCGACCTGGAACTCCCGCTTGAATGCGACATCGAGGAAGCGCTCATGGTGGGCGTCGGCGGTTCGGACGCCATGGACTACCACGCCCTCGAAGCCATGCAGTGCATGATCGAGCGGCGCAGGGGCGGAGAGACGGGGGTCAAAGCGGTACAGATGATCGTGGGCGATGAAGTCTGGGAAGCCGGCGAGCAGGGGCGCTATTCGAAGGAGCTGCTGGAATCGGCGCTGTCACGCTGCGACAGTCCAAAGGGGCTGCCCGAAAAAGACGGCCGCACGCAGGACCTGTTGGGCACGGGCGAGCTGCGCCGACTGGCCGAGGAGCCGGCAGCGTACTTCATCGAACACGTGGACGGTTTGAAAACCACGCTGCTCATGCTCAACGGCGCCATTGGCGACTACTGCTTCGCCACCCGCCTGAAGGGTGAACGGGATCCGAAGTCGACCCAGTTCTTCCTGCCGCCCACACCGCCGGTCACCTATTCCGCCTGCCTTGTGTCACGGATCGACGAGATGTTCGAGACCGGGGTGTCCCCGATCCCGGTGGAACGGACGCTGACCGTCTGCGGCATCCTGGACCACTGCCTCACGTCGAAGCATCGGGGCGGCATCCGCCTGGAGACGCCCGATCACCGCGTGCAATACCGGGCGCCGGCCCGGCCGCAGCACTGCGGCGCCGCGCAGGACGGATATACTTCCTGAACGCCGCGCCTTCCGACACACTTCCTGCAAAACCCCGCGGCTGCCGTGACGGCCGGGGTTACTTGGACTGAGGGGGCTGGTATCCCGGCGGCATTTCGGCGCCTTCACCGAAGAAGAACGCTTCCAGGTGCCGGTCGTAAATCTCCTGGGCCTCGGTCGTCGCGAGATTCAGGCGGTACTCGTTGATCACCATGACCGAATAGTTGATCCACAACTGCCAGGCCTGTTTGGATATATTGTCGTATATGCGCTGGCCAAGCTCGTTGGGGAAGGGGACGAAATCGAGTCCTTCAAGTTCCTCGTTGAGCTTGACGCAGTGGACCATGCGGGCCATGCCGGACCTCCTCGTAACTGGCGTGCACTTCGCTGTTCATATGCCTGTGTTGTTTTTACTCCGGTGCTGTTCGCCGGTCTGGAATCGCGTGCATTGAGCACAGGCTATATACCGCTCCGCCCCGTGTTTGTCAAGTTGGCCGCGGCCGCTTCCGGGTATCGCAGCGCACGAACGAGCACGCCGCCCGTTCTTTCCGGCGTACGGCACTCGACCAGTGACGCCTCAGTCCTCGATGTAGCGAGTAAGGACTTCGTCTATCGCCGCATTTCCGCAGGGGTAGAACCCGTCCGGAATCGCCGCACCGTGTTCCAGGATCAGTTCGAGCGCGGCGGGGTAATTCCCCCTGTCGCTATACCACTGGCAGTGCGTGACGGCGTGTACCGGATGCTGGAAATACCCGCCGATAGGATCGGTGGAAGCGCCCTGCCGAAGGAGGAAACCGACCATTTCGGGCTGGCCCTTGCACAGGGCCCAGTAGAGGGGCGTGGCATTCATCCAGCCCCGGGCGTCTATGGGCCAGCCCAGTTCCGCCATGAGACGCACCGCCGCCCAGTTGTCCACCTGGGCCACGTGGCTGATCAGGGTCCGGTCGTCGTCGGTCAGGCCGGCCAGATTGCGGTCTTTCAGGTCCTCCACGACGTCCCGGTCCGCATTGGCGCAGGCGACCACGAAGCGGTCGTATTCGGACAGGGTGGACGGCGCCGCACCATGCCGCCGGAGGAGTTCCGCGATATCCCCGCGACCGAGCCGCATGGCGAAGTCGAGCGGCGTCCAGCCGACGATCCCGAGGGACGTACTCTTCCCGGTGGACGTACGCGCGTTGGGATCCGCCCCGGCATCTAGCAGCGCGCCGATCACGTCGATCGAACAGTTTCTCTTTACCGCCCAGTGCAGGGACGTTTCGTTGTCGGCGGGATGGAGCGCGTTGGGGGCCGCGCCCTGGCCGAGGAACCAAAGGATCCCCTCTGTCCAGTTCATATCCATGGCATGCTTGATGCAATAGGAAACCGCCTCTGGATCCAGACCGTTTACCGCAACAACGTCGAGCAGTTCGAGATTGAATTTCTCGCAGGCGTGGTAGAGGGATTCGTTGTCGTTGGGGTCGGCGCCCGCGTCCACCAGTACCCGGGCCGCCGCCACGCAGTTGTTCTCCACGCATCCGTAGAGCGCCGACTCCTTCCAGTCGGACTCGTTCACCCAGTAGCTGTCCGGGTCGGCGCCGTGACGCAGCAACAGTTCAAGAATACGGACCATGGCGTCGGTGCGCTCTGCGAGGAAGCAGGACCAGGTCGCGTAGAGGATCGGGGGCCAGTCCTTCGGGCCGCCCTTCGTCGTGGCCGCGGCGGGATTGGTCTCCAGGATGCGCGAGACCGCATCCGTGTCTCCGGCGGCGCAGGCGGCGTAGATATCTGCCCCGGCAAGTTCCGGTGCCGAACCGAGCACGGCCTCGGCGCGTTTCCGGTCGCCCCACAGCCAGGCCGATGACAGAAACGTGTCCAGTCTTTCTTCCAGACTCTTGGCGGCGATCTCGAGATGGATCTTGAGATGGGGCCAGGACCTGAACCCGTATTCCCTGGCGACGGCATGATAGGCGTCCGACAGCACGATGCGCTCGCGCCGGCCGCCGGAGGCCGAACGGATCCTTTCGGTGGCATCCTCATCGCCACCGCGGGCTGACTTCAGCAGCGTTTTAGCCTGCAGCTTGAGATGGCGTAGATCGGAATTTGGGGGCAGGGACGGCATAGAACCTCCTTCAAGCGATCATGAGATCGCTTAAGACACCCGTGCGTCCGCCGAACGGGCAAGAAGAAGGTTGCCACGACAGATGGGTACCGATACAGGTGAACTTGTGTTCTTTCCGCGGACGGGCGGCGTCCCGCACACGCCGGTGTGGAAATGTAAAGGTGTGCAGGGAGAAGCGTCAAGAGAAAGCGTTCAGGGGAGAAGCGTCCAAGGAGAAGTGTCGGGAGAAGCGTCCGGGGAGAAGCGTCCGGGCAGAAGCGTCCGGGCAGAAGCGTCCGGGGGAACGACGGTCAGGTTCAGAACGAATGGTGGCTGCAGCACGCGTTCCGCTGCTTGACGCCTTCGACTGTTGCCGGTTACTTGTCCTATCGTTCCGGACGGTGGTTTTGCTCCGGCGGACCGGTGCATGACACGTCACCACGCGAAGAAAACGGAATATCATATCGGTCATGATATATCGCGAACTTGAAACGCATGCTGATCTCACGCCCTATGTCCAACTCGTGTGGATGATGGAATCCGAACATGAGGACGACCACGGGCCCAGATCGCTCATCGTGCCCGACGGCATCGTGGAGATCGTCTTTCACTACGGCGATCCGTGGATCACGACCGTGGCGGGCGGGAAAAGCGTGGTACAGCCCCGGAGCTTCGCGATCTCCCAGATGCGCAAATACATCGAGATCGAATCCAACGGCCGGACCGGGTTCGTATCGGTCCGTTTCTATCCATGGGGAGCCTACCATTTCTTCGACCGGCCCGTGCACAGCTTTCTGGATGATACGGTCGGCACCGAGACGCTCTGGCCGGCAAATCATGAGGAATTGATGGAGGAGCTTCACCAGGCGACGGGAGGTGTGGAATTCGCCGATGTCGTGCAGCGGTTCCTGCTGGATCGGTTGAAAGAGTATCACAAGGACGATACCGCGCTCGACGAAGCGGTCAAGTTCATCCGGTCCACGGGCGGGGAATTGTCCATCGAAGAGGTCGGTGAACGCGTCGGTCTTACCCGGAAGCAGTTGGAGCGGAAGTTTGTGTCTACGGTCGGGACGACGCCAAAGATCTTCGCCCGTGTCAGCCGGTTCCTGAACATCTGCCATCACCTCGACAGGTACCGAGGCAGGACGCTGACCCGGCTGGCCCACGAATGCGGGTATTACGATCAAGCCCATTTCATCCGGGAATTCAAAGCCTTTACCGGGTTTACCCCGAAGGCGTTCTTTGCGAAAAACAACGTGAAATTCGCGGAGCTATAGTCCGGTGTCTCTTTTTTACAATCTAACCGCGCCGTGTGTTGTATCTTTGTCATGACAGTTAGTTGATTGCGGCGAATCCACCACCGGCACGTAGACCGGAACAATTCGCCACCCGCGAGGTGGCCAACCGTAAGGAGACTCAACGTGAAACTGGTACCCTATCTGGCGTTCAACGGCCAATGCGAGGAGGCGCTCGGGTTTTACCGGGACTGTCTGGGCGGAACGGTCGTAAATCTGAGTCACTACAGCAAAGACCAGGACATCGGCATGGAAGTCCCCGACCATATGGAGGGTCAGGCCATGCACATGTCTATCCAGTTCGGGGATAACGTGCTCATGGGTTCCGACCATATTGAAACGGTCCCTTCCGATACCAACATCTCGTTGTCGATCGATTTCGCGAGCGTGGACGAACTGGAGCAGGCGTTCAACGCCATGTCGGCGGGCGGCGAGGTGACCATGCCGCTGCAGGACACGTTCTGGGGCGCGCGATTCGGAACGATCACGGACAAATACGGCATAAACTGGATGTTCAACTGTCACACGCATACACCGGAGCAGTCATCATGAAGCGCGTGCCATTGGGTTTGATCGCCGGCGGCGCGCTTGGGCTCCTCGACGGGCTGTCCGCGTTCCTGATTCCCGAAGCCCGGGGCATGATGACGGAGATCATCCTGTGGGGAACGGGGAAGGGCCTGGTCACCGGACTGCTGGTCGGTGTGATTGCGTGCAAAGTCGAGGGGACAGGCAAGAATGCGCTTGCCGGCGGCGCGGTGGGTGCCGTCCTTTCTCTGCTTGCGGCGATTTCCACGGGATCGTACGTGGAGATCGTACCCACGGGGATCGTCATCGGCCTGCTGACCGGGCTGATCGTTTCGAAGTGGGGGAAATAGTCCTGACGCGCCGGGCGGCCGATTCAGGACACCGGGTGGTCCCTGGACTCGCCGCTGGAATCTGATTCCACGGCTCCGTACCCACGCAGCCGTTCGGCCAGGTCGTCTCTTTTGCTGATGCCCGTAAGACGCTCCAGCCTGTCTAGCGGAGTCAGGCCTTCCTTGTTCCTGGCGTTGACGTCGGCTCCGTGGGCTACGAGCAAACGTAGTATCTCCTCCGTATCTTCCATCCGGTTGTCCACGTCAAGACAGTGCAGCGGCGTGTTCCCATCGGCGTCCTGTTCGCCGGCGCAGGTGGGGTCGTTTTCGAGCAGATCACGAACGCGGTCCAGCAGGTCTGACTGCACGGCCCGGTGAATCCCGGCAAACTGCGCCAGGTAGCCGATCACGTGTTCCTGCTGGTAGTGGCTGGCATAGCCCAGGGCACTGATCTCGTGGCCCGGTTCCTTTTGAGAGGCATCGGCACCGAGCTCGACTAGAAGTTTAATCATATCCAGATGGCCGTAACGGGCTGCGTCGTGCATGCCGAAGGCGTTCAGGTCGAAGCCCAATTTGGCCATCAGTCGGACCGCGTCCCGGTTGTCCGATCCGATGGCGTTCTCCATGAGGGCGTTTCCGCGTGCTCCCAATTTGTCTATCAACGACGGATCGCGTGCAAGCAAGGCGCGGGCACGTTCCGCGTCTCCACTGATGCATGCACCCGCGAACCGGTCCGGGTCTTCCAGCGGAAAGGTCTCCGCGCCGCAAGCCGCAAGGTATTCGGCAATAGCCTGGTTCCCGTGGTAGACGGCTTCCCCGTAGGGTGACCGCGCATCGGGCCGATTGGATGGTCGGTTTACGTCGGCCCCGTTTTCGACCAGCAACTTGACCCTTTCCGGGTAGTTCCATCGGGCGGCCCACTGCAGTTGATAGGCCAGCATGTCGTCCGGATCGGCCACCCAGCCGCGTGACTGCTCGCCCAGCAACCTGTGCCAGGGCCCGTTCCCTTCCTTTCCAAGTCCGTGGGCGAACAAGAAACGTAAGTGTCCGTCGTCGCGGCTGAACATCCGGTTGTAGAGTGTCTGCGCGTCGTTGGGATCGGCACCGGCATCGATCAGGATCTCGGCGAGTTCATAGCAGTCCCGGTGCGGCGGACACCTGGCGGGACCGTTTTCCCCCTCGCCGAACACGCCGGTAAGGACGGTGTAGGGACAGGGGAACCCGGCCCAGAGATAGCCCGCGTTCGGGTCGGCATCATGGTCAAGCAATAAACGGGCGACCTCGACGGCCGAATTTTTCGGGGTACCGTGGTCCAGACGCGAAAGGGCCACGTAAAGCAAGGGTTCCCAGTCATGGGGACCACCGGGAGTCTTCGCCAGTTCAGGATTTGCTTTCAGGAAATCACCCATGGCCGAAACGTCGCCGGCCGCGGCGGCGGTGTAGATACTCGTCCAGGAAAGTTCCGGACGGGCATCCAGCATGGTTCTGGCCCTGGTCCATCTCGACGGGTGATCCTGGGCACCCTGGGTCAGGCAGGCAAGACGGAGGAAATCACTAGCGCGTTCCTGCGTGCCGCGCCGTTCCTGGGACGCGGGTTCCACGTTGGGACTGCGCGAGAAGTTTGCTACCGTCTGGAAGTATCGTTCCACCTGTGCCCAGCCCGGAAACCCGTAACTCCTTGCCAGCACGTCCCGGGCATCGGCTAAATCGAAGGATGAAGGATCCGTGGAGGATCCATAACGGTGGACATCCGCCACAGCCTCAGCCTGGCCGGATCTGTACCCCTGGAACAGGTTCAGGGCTTCGCGCTCGACATCGACTTGAACAACCGGGTAGGGCCACGTTCTGGTAGGACTATGATGGTTAGCTGTCATGTGCTCGTTTTGTGTTGGTAAACCCGCTGCGAATCCAGGACGGATCGTTACCGGATCGTTTGCTCTCCTGAGCTTGAAACAGGACACCGGCCGTCTACGTCAATCGGCCCCGTCACCGACCTCGTAATTCGGACCGTAATTCGGCTTCGTCAATCGGCCCCGTTACTTCTCTCGACTGCCTGCGACACTCGCTGCAGGGCTTCGTGATTAACAAGATCCGGTTCAATGAACTGTTGGGCGTAATCCGCGGCCGTGACGTCGTTCCAGGTCGTCTCTCCGCCGTCCGCGGCCGGCTTTCTGATGGACGCCCTGACCGCCGGGTCGGCGCCGCGCTCGAGGAGCAGTTCCGCCATGTCGGGAAAATGTCGCGGCACGTGCAGCGTGGCCATGGCGTGAAACAAGGGCGTCCAGCCGCCGAACCCGCCCCGGTCCATACCGGTAGGCGCATTGACATCGGCACCGTGTTCGAGGAGCCACCGGGCCATTTCAACATCACAGAATTCGGCAGCTATGTGAAGCAGGGTAACCCCGCTGGAAAGAGGGGTCACGTAGGCGTACGGAGAAGGGAGTTCGATACCGAACCCAGATGGGAAAACGTCCCTTTCCGAGAACAGGCGCGACGTCATCTGGGGATCCCTGCGCAGGTGCGCTTCCAGGAGCCGGGTATCCCTCCGGTGCAGGGCCATGGGCGGCGTGTCCGGCAACGCGAACCCCGCTTCCGTCATGACGCGAAGACAATCGGCCTTATCCTGTGGTCTGCGCTCATTGGTGGACAGGATCATGCCCGCATTTTCCGGCAGCAGCCTGCCGCCATGCGACACGAGGTGGCGCAACATCCCGGACGCCAGCGTCATGCAGGGATAGTCGATTACCCTGTATGGACGGCCGGACGGCGATACCGTCGTTGCATTCGGATCGGCGCCGTGGTTGAGCAGCAGATCGACGGCGCTCATGTTTATATCGAAGTACGCCGCGGCACGCAATGCCCTTTCTCCCCCTTCATGCACATCCGCGCCGGCGGCAATCAGGACTTCCATGACCTTCGACTTTCCGAAAAACGCGGCATAAGCGAGCGGGCGGTAGCCATTGTGGCGGCGGCGCCTGACCCAGTGCCCCTCTCGGTGTATCAGGCCGGGGTCCTCGGCCAGCAGGTCCCTTACCCGGCCGGCATCGTCTTCGAGGATGGCCTGTTCGAGCTCCCCCATGGACCCGACGGACCCTACGTAGGCCTTCAGCTTCGGCCAACTGGGAAAACCGTACCGGCGCGCGATGCTGAACAGCGCATCGGCCAGCGTCGGGCAGGATCCAGCCCGCACCAGGTCTTTCGCCTGGTCTTTCAGGTGGCGCAGATCGGGTTGATCGGGGAGTTGTACAACGGCGGATTCCGACATGGCTGAGCTCCTTGACTGGCTGCCCGGTGTCCGTATGATCGGGCTGAAGGAAGTTCAGCTATATGATGGCTGACCAACAGGTGGGCTTCTACCCTGTCCACGGACCGGAGGCGGCCTGTCCCGCACCGACTTTAGGGTAAGTCCTGCCGGTGCCGAGGGTCAAGGGTAATCGGAGTGGTCTGGCCATCTTGCTCGTCCAGTGCGTTCACCTGCGCCCCGTGTTCGATGAAGGACCTCCATTGCGTCGCTCCAGTGCAATGCATTGACCGTCCGTTCACTTGAGCGTAATCTACTAGGCGCCAAGCGCCGTAAGCGCACGGGTAGCTACCTGGCTTCTTGCCGACTCGGCATAGTCCAACGGGGTCTTGCCCGCCTGATCGCGGGCGTTCAAATCGGCGCCGGCATCGACCAGGGCCCGGATCGCCTCCCCGCCGACGCCCCGCGCACTCACCAGGTGCAGGGCCGTTCGGCCTTCGGCATCCCGAATATTCGGGTCGGCGCCGTGCTCCAGCAGGAGACGGACCCTCCGGCCATGGCCGTGATTGGCGTCATGATGGAGCAGCGTGCGGCAACCCACCTGTTCGTTGATGTCCCACCCGTGTTGAATCAACAGTGCAAGTGCCTCTGCCATCGACCTGCTGGGCGTATGCTTAAGTCCGCCCAGATTGGGGTTGGCTCCCCGCTCCAGGAGTAAACGCGCACCTTCCAGGGTGCCGAATCTCAGTTGCATCATGAGCGGCGTCTCGCCCAAGCAACCCACCGTGGTCAGGGCATTTACGTCGGCGCTGCTATCCAGGAGCAGCTTGCCGGCGGGGATGGACTTCCAGTGATGTACCGCCTGGGCGATCCCCCGGCCTCCGGTGAACTCGGCGCGAGCCAGTTTCGGGTCGGCTGCCAGTTGAGCACGGACGTCTTCGATCCGGTCCGACATTACGACATCTCTGAAAGTACGGACCCTATCGGGGATCAGCAGATCGGCGATGGTACGGTGTGCGGGCTTATTACAATGTCCGTGATTCCGACGTACGAACTCCCGCAGCAACGGGTGCGCTTCGTAGCCGTCGTATCGCCCAATAGATGGATGGGCGTCGATATAGGTCCGGGCTGCTGCCAGGTCGCCGCGTTCAAATATCGAAAGGAAAGAACCGTCGGATCCGTTTTCCATATTGGTTCGACTAATACGCCAGGTGAAAGCTACTCCTTGCCCGTCAGCCGGCCGCCGATCCAGGCCATGGGTATATACGCGCCGATCAGATCCACCGCGATATACCAGCCGGGCGCAGGTAACAACGTGGCATTGGCAATCCCGCCGAGGAGGAAGAACGATCCGACCACCATGGATAGTTTCAGCCGGTACCCCGACGCGATCATGACGGCCAGGTACGCGGCCACCAGGGTACCGCCGGCGTGGGCCAGGAACGGAAAGACAAAATGCCTGAACTGGAACAGGTGCATGGAAGCTGCCAGAGACTCCATATCGGTCACGTCGACACCCGGAGGAGGCGGAATGACCATGGGACTCAACAGAATCAGCCCCATGTTTACAACGCTCCCAACGGCCAGACCGGCCAGCACGGCCAGGATAATCCTGATCTTCTTACCCATCATGTATCCTCATCAGTTAATGTGCATATTGTTGTGCGGAATGATAATAACCGACTTTCATTCGACGATCATGGGCATCATCGCCGGCGAAGGCGGGAAAAGGGATTCCGGTGACGACTGGAACGGCCCGGGTATTTGGTATGCGGTTCTTTCAAAACCTACGCTCCCCATGGCATGCTGGCAAAGAAAAACAGCGTTGAGATTGGGCTTGTTCGTCTTCCAGGGCGGAAGTACGTTCATTTGGCGACAGGGGAATCCGGTGAGGCCACGGCGCAGCACATTGGAAGACAGGCGAGAAGGAGACAGGACGTGGGCATATACCAAGAACTCGGCGTCCAGCCGTTCATCAACGCCGCGGACCACTACACGCGGTTCGGCGGGTCGGTCATGTGGCCCTGCGCCGTGGAGGCCATGGTCGAAGCCTCCCGCCACTACGTCAACCTGTACGAGATGCAGACGCGGGTCGGCGAGGCCATCGCCGGGATGACGGGGAACGAAGCCGCCTACGTGAGCTGCGGTGCGGCGGGCGGGATCGCGCTGGCCGTCGCGGCCTGCATGGCTGGAACGGACCCGGAGAAGATCGAACGATTGCCCGATACAACGGGCATGAAGAACGAGGTCATCGTGCACCGCTGTGCGCGGTTTTACGAAGATATCTCGATCCAGGCGCCAGGCGCGGTGATCGTGGAAATGGGCGATGAACGCGGCGCCACAGAGGAGCAACTTGCCGCGTGCATAAACGAACGCACGGCCGCGGTGCTGACCCTGCCGCCCTGGGGCCGCATGCTGCCCGTCGACCGCATCGTCCTCATCGCCCACGCGTGCGGCGTGCCCGTGCTCCTGGACGCCGCATTCAGCATACCGCCCAAGGCCAATTTCCGGTACTTCACCCGGGATCTCGGTGTCGACGCCATCATCGCGAGCGGGGGCAAGGCGATCCGCGGGCCCCAGACCACGGGACTGGTCATCGGTAAAAGGTCCATCATTGAGGGTTGTGCCGCCCACGGCAATCCGAACCGGGCCATCGGCCGCACCATGAAGGTCGGGAAGGAAGAACTGGCCGGCATCTACGCGGCAGTCAAGTACATCATGGAAAGAGACGAGGACGCGGTCCGCAGGGAAATCAACCGCATGGGGCTGGATATCCGCAAGGGGCTGTCTTCGTCGTCCCTGGTCCAGTCGGTCAGGCGGAGCGGTGACGTGGTGCACATTGAAATCGATCTCGAGCGGCCGGGGTGGTCGGACCATGAGTTCGAGCGGCTGTTACTCGATGGAGAGCCTTCGATCGTGACCTGGTGCAGGAACGGTCGCTTCCGGGTGAAGCTGGGAACGCTGCAGCCGGGCGATGTGGATCTCGTCATCCGGCGGTTGCGGGAGCTGCTTTCGGCTTAGTGGCTGAACCGCCTGCCCGTTGGTCAAAACCGCAAGCCCAAACGTCCACCGAACAAACAACGACAGCATGCCCGATACGACTTCGTTCTACCCGCCGGTTACTTCCCTGCCCCTCGCCGAGGGGACCTATCTTTCCCGGCCCAACCGATTCAGCGCAACGTGCCTGGTAAATGGCCTGGAGGAATACGTCCATATGCCGAATCCCGGCAGGATGAGAGAACTGCTTCTGCCGGGGGTGCAGCTGATCCTGGCCGATCACGGCCGGCGGGTAGGCCGACGGACCCGGTATACGGTGATGGCCGTGCACTACAGGGAACGCACCGTGTTCCTCCACACCCATCTAAATAACGCGGTGGCACACAGACTGGCCGAAGACAGGGCGATCCCCGGACTGAGGCACTTCGCGGTCGCGGGAACGGAGGTGGCCTTCGGCGCTCACCGGTTCGACCTCCTCTTGCGGGACAACGCGGCGGACCTGTTCCTGGAAGTCAAATCCTGTACCCTGTCGGCAAACGGTATCGCCATGTTTCCCGACGCGGTCACGGAACGGGGGCGCAGGCATGTGCTGGCGCTGGCACAGATGCGCGCGGAGGGAAAGCAAGGCGCCCTGCTGTTCCTGATCCACCACGGCAACGCCAGGGCTTTTCTCCCGGACTATCACACGGATTTCGCATTCGCCAGGGCATTCTGCGAAGTGGAGGACCGGCTGCCCGTCCTGGCGGTTGCACTTGAGTGGACGCCGGACCTGCGCTTCCACGTCTCGAATCCGCGGGTCATCATCCCGTGGGACACCATCCGCGCAGAATGCGTGGACCGGGGCCACCTGGTCCGTGTCGAGCGCGAGGGGACGGGGTACCGGGTTTCGCTGACGCGCTATTCGGACGAATTGTCGCGGAAGACCGGGACGCGCACAGACCACCCGGGCACGGTATTTCCCGTCCGGTCCTCCATCGACGCTTCAGAGGGTATGACGGGCGTGCTGTCCGGGCTATACGGAAACGCATCAGAAAACGCCGAGGGCTGGACGTTCATGTGCGCAGTCGACCCGGTACCGACGCCAGCATTTCAAGAGGCGCTCCTGGACTTCCGCATGCCGCGCCGGCTGCGACCGGATACACACTGAAGTGCTTTTCATCGGAGTCGCAGCTTACTCTGCGATTGGGCAACAAAGCCCTTGTACGCCCGGCGCATGAATCATTTAATTGGATGTATAGTCCGTTCAACACATTCACATGCACGTCGCCTTACTATAACCGTGAATCGCCAACGTACGATCCTGCACGCGGACATGGATGCCTTTTTCGCGGCTGTCGAGCAGCGGGACCGACCCGAGTTGCGCGGCAAACCGGTCATCGTCGGCGGCGATGGGCCTCGGTCCGTCGTCTCCACCTGTTCCTACGAGGCGCGCGAATACGGCGTCCATTCCGCCATGCCGGGCACAACGGCCAGGAAGCTGTGTCCCGACGGGATCTTCCTGCCCGTCAGATCGGAGGCCTACGGAGCGGTTTCACGGCAGGTTCAGGAGGTCTTCCACCGGTATACGCCCCTCGTCGAGCCGTTGTCGCTCGACGAGGCGTTCCTGGACGTCACCGGTTCGTCGCAGCTGTTCGGCGACGGCGAGGCAATCGCCCGGTCAATCAAGGCGGACGTGCTGAAGGAAACGCGCCTCACCATATCCGTAGGCGTGTCCCCGTGCAAGTTCGTGTCCAAAGTGGCCTCCGACCTGGACAAGCCCGATGGCCTGGTGATCGTCCCACCGGACCGCGTACCGGATTTCCTGGCGCCGCTGCCCGTTTCCTGTCTCTGGGGCGCGGGCAGGGAAATGCAGGAGCGTATGGTCCGAATCGGACTCAGGACGATCGGGGATGTGCAGCAGCGATCAGCCGAGGAACTGCAACGGTTGCTCGGCAACGCCGCCGGCGCCCATTTCGCAAGGATCTCACGCGGGCAGGACGACCGGCCCGTGGTGACCGGGCATCCCGCGAAGTCGGTCGGCCACGAAAACACCTTCGGTACGGACCTGGCGGACCGGGAGGAATGCCACGGTGTGCTGGTGGACCAGAGCGAAAAGGTGGGACGCCGGCTGCGTAAAGCGGGGCGCCTGGGCAGGACGGTCCGGATCAAGGTCCGATTCGGGGATTTCAGGACCCTGACCCGGCAGGCCGCCGTGGCACCGACAGACAACGATTTCGTTATCGGCAAGGCAGCCGTGGAACTGTTCGACGGCGTATGGGACGGCAAGACGGGCATACGGCTTCTCGGCGTGGCCGTCGGCAACCTGGTCAGGCCTGAAGAGCCCGTACAGACCGATCTCTTCAGGGATGGCGACGGGAAGTCGGATCGTCTCGTGCGCGCGCTCGACACCATCAGGGACCGCTACGGCCGCCGCGCCATTCGACACGGCGCAACCGCGATGAAAGCCTGGTGAGCGATGAACCTGATTCATAGCAAAATCCCGATCTGCGTTCGAACCTGCGATTGACAGGGACGGGAGGGATATGATAAAAAAACTGTTGCTGGTCTTTGTCGTCGCGGTTGTCGCCGGTGTGTCCGTGATGGGCTATTACCTGTGGAAAGGTCCCGACCTTTCATCCTATGGCCATCTCGTCGAACCCGCGATTTCAACCATGCAGCCCCAACGAATGATCGTAGTCGAGGCCAGGGGCGACCCGAACGACGTGGCGTCCGATGCGTATGAATTGCTGTACGATCTGTACTACAGTGTCGGTGGCGTGGATTACTGGCCCGTTCCGGCACCGAGGGCCCGGTGGCCGATCCTGCCCGACCGGCCCAGGGAAGAGTGGGTCGGTATCTATGGCATACCCGTTCCGGACACGGTGGCGGAACTGCCGGAGTACGTCCACATTCCCGGCATGACGGTATCGCTCACGACCTGGGATTACGGAGAAGTCGTGGAACTGCTTTACATCGGTCCCTATGAAGACGAGACTCCCTCCGTAGAAAGACTGCGCAGTTTCGCGGCAGAAAGGGGATATGCGTTCGCAGGTCCCCACGAGGAGGAGTACCTGAAGGGACCCGGCATGATTTTCAGGGGAAACCCCGAGGAATACGTCACCATCCTGCGGTACGTGGTCCGTCCGGTGACGGAATCATCGGATGGCGGAACCACCACGGAACCTGGCGGAAAGAACGAAAGCGAACCGTTGGAATAGACCGTCGTACCACAATAAATCCTGCTGAACCAAGGAGGCGTCATGCTTGAGTTAACCGGACTGAACTGGCTGGCCATTCTCGTGGCAACGGTGGCTGGGTTCGCGCTCGGAGCGATCTGGTACGGCCCGATTTTCGGCGAGGCCTGGCTGTCCGCACTGGGCAAGACGACGGACCAGATCCAACCGTCCGCCGCGCCGTTTGTCATCAGTTTCTTCACCGCTCTGATTACGGCGGTCGTACTCGCGATGTTCATCAGCGCCCTGGACATATCGACCCTGGGCGGAGGCGTGTCGATCGGGCTCCTCGTGGGCATCGGCTTCATCGCAACGGCGATGGCCTCGGACAGTGCCTTCGGCGACACGGGACTGAAACTCTGGCTGATCCAGTCCGGATACCGTGTGCTGTACAGCGTGCTGATGGGCGCGATTCTCGCCGTGTGGCGTTAGGCGGCCAGCACGGACAGCACAGCCAGCACGGAAAGTAACCCAATGGACCCAGACGCACTCCGCAGGGAATACGTATTCGCCAGTCTGGATGAACAGGATCTGGACGCAGACCCGTTCAGGCAGTTCGACACCTGGTTCGGGAACGCGGTCGACGCGGGGATCGAGCTGGCGGACGTGATGACGGTCGCCACGGCTTCGAAGGACGGTGTGCCGTCGGCCAGGATCGTCGTACTTCGGGGCGTCGACGAACGGGGGTTCGTATTCTACACGGACTACCGAAGCGCGAAGAGCCGGGACTTGGACGAAAACCCCAGGGCCGCCCTGGTGTTCTACTGGCGCGAACTCGGGCGCCAGGTCCGGATTTCGGGCGCGGTGCACCGGGTTACCGAAGAAGAATCCGACCGATACTTCCGGACCAGGCCCCTGGAGAGCCGTCTGGCGGCCATGGCCTCGAGCCAGAGCGAGGTGATTTCCGATCGGAAGGTGCTGGAGGACCGCTACGAGGCACTGAGGACGGCGCACCTCTCCGGCGACATGCCCTGTCCCGAAAACTGGGGCGGGTTCCGCGTTTCGCCCGATGAGTTCGAGTTCTGGCAGGGACGGGAACTCCGTCTGCACGACCGTATTCGGTACCGGCGCGGCGCGGACGGCAACTGGGAGATCGAACGGCTGTCGCCCTAGATCCGCCGTCCCTGACATGGGAAACCGGCGATGACACCAAAGCAAAAAGCGATTCAGTTCGGCGTAGTGGGCTGCGGATGGGCCGGCCATGCCGCCATACGTTCGGCCTGTGCCAGCACGTTGCTCGACGTCGTCGCGATCAGCGACCTGGACGAAGCGCGCCGGAACCGGGTGGGCCGTGCGGAAGGCATCCAGCGTCTTTACGGATCCTGTCAGGACCTGCTGGCCGACAAAGAGGTGGAGGCCGTCCTCCTGGCGGTGAACCCACCCGCCCGCTATCCCATGGTCCTCGACGCGATCGCCGCGGGCAAGCACGTGCTGGTGCAGAAACCGCACGCCACCCGCGCCGACCACATCCTGACGTTCAAGGAAGCGGCCGAGCGCGCAGGCGTAACGATGCAGTTCTGCTACTTCATGCGTCACGATCCGGTGAACCGCAGGACGCGCGTCGCGTTAAGCCGGGGGCGCATCGGCGAGCCGTACCATGCCCGCATCTTTCTGAAATACAACCACAGGGCGCCGCTGGACAGTCCCGAAGCCTGGACCCACGTGTACGGCCAGAAGGGCGGCGCCCTCGGTCAGCACGCGTCTCACGAGCTGGACCTGGCCTGGTGGTGGATGGGGCGTCCGGATCCCCAATGGGCTTTTGCCGCCAGTCACGTCGTCGAGGCGCTGTATGACGGTCCGGAGGGGCCGGCCGAGGACTACCTATCGGGTATAGCCGGTTTCGAAGGAGGCAAGACGATCCAGATAGACTGCTCCCGCTGGGTGCACTGCGATACGCCCACCGTGGTGGAGGTCTACGGAAGTGAAGGCGCCTATTCCCACGGTAAACTGTGGCGTATGGAGGACGGGGTTTTCACTTCGACGGAGATCGAAGACGAATCCGACGTGCCGCATTCCGAACCACCGGAAGAGGGACTGCCCTTCTTCCATGAAGTCGAACACTTCGCCCGGGCGGTCGCCGGCCGCGTAGAGCCCGATGTGAATGCGCATGACGCCTATCGGTACATGCTGTTGCTCGACGCGATGTACGACAGCGCGAAGACCGGCGAAAAGGTTCACATCGGCTGAGTGCACGAGGCGTCATCGATACGAATACTGCCAGGATAGGACGATGGCGCCGCCGATCGATGCCGGCCAGAGAGTCGCTGATCTTCAGGGCGCCGGCGGCCGAACTCTGGTGGCAGAGGATCCCGGGCAATATGATGGCAGGACCTGGCAATCGGGATTCGATACTCAGGTCGTCAAAGATCGGAGACCGGCTTGACCCGGGATTCAGTGTCCTGAGATTCTGTGACCTGAAGCAGTACGTCTTTCAGCGCGCCGTCCACCCGCCGTCTACGGACAGGGCGTGTCCAGTCGTGAAGGACGACCGGTCCGAGCACAGCCAGAGAATGGCATCCGCCACCTCCTCGCCCTTGCAGAACCGTCCCATGGGGTGCCGTCCGTCATCCTCCCTGTCCTCGGTGAATACGCGCGGGAAGCGAAGGGACGGACGGGCAAGGCTGCCGGGGCATACCGAGTTGACTCGAATGCCTTCCCGGGCGTATTCCAGCGCCGCGGTTTTCGTCAGGCCGATCACGCCGTGCTTACTGGCGGCATAGCCGGACATCCCGCCTATGCCCACAAGGCCGGCGACGGACGAGACGTTCACGATAGCCCCGCCGCCCTGATCGAGCATGGCGGGAATCTCGTACTTCATGGAAAGCCAGACGCCCTTGAGGTTGACGTCGATCATTTCATCCCACCGGTCTTCTCTCCACTTGTGCGTCAGAGCCTGGTACCTGTAGACGCCCGCGTTGTTTACCGCGAAATCCAGGCGGCCGAACCGTTTACCGTTCTGCCGTACCGCTGCCCGAACCTGGGCGGCATCGGTTACATCGGTACGAATGAAGTGCACTTTTTCGCTGCGTGTCCGGAAAAGCTCCAGGGTGCGTGGACAGGGGACCAGGTCCGCCGCGGTCACCGAAGCGCCGGCTTCCAGCATGGCGATCGTCGTGAATCGCCCGATTCCATTGCACGCACCGGTTACCAGTGCGGCTTTGCCGGTAAAGTCGTATGACATGACCCGTTCCCCCAGTCCCGAAGTCCCGGACAGCAGTGCTGGCTGCCGGGCGCTGCCCGTCGCCGGTCGCTTCCCCTCGCCGCCCGATTCCCTCTCCGGTCGCTTCCCGTTGCCGGACGATTCCCTCTCCGGTCGCTTCCCGATGCCGGCCTATAGCAGACGGACGATGTCCTCGCCTCGCCCGACCCGCTGGGCTACTTCGCGCGGCGTTTCATGGGCGACGTTGGTCTGTGACCGGTCGCAACCTGCGGCAATCAGCGCCTCGATCACTTCGGGCCTGTTCAACTGGGCGGCCATGTGCAGCGGCGCATCGCCCTGGTAGACGGGGCCCCAGTCCGACTGAACGCCGATTCCCGCCCGGTGATTGGGATCCAGGCCGGCTTCCTTCAGCATGCGAATGGTTTCGAGGTGATCGGCAAGATGTTCGTCACCTGGCCTGACTTCCGCGGCGGAATGTAAAGCGGATGAACCGTTGTGGGGATTGATCTGTCCGGGATCGGCTCCCAGCCGGATCTGCATCTTCAGCCGTTCCGGATCGATTTGCCAGACCGAGAAGTAGACGGGCGCGCCGCCGTTATCGTGCCACAGGTTGATATCGGCGCCGTGGTCGATCAGGTACCGCGCCATGCCTTCGTCCCGACAAAGACAGAGTGGCCGTCCATGGATGTTGTCGATATTGGGGTCGGCACCTGCTTCGACGAGCAGTTTCACCATGTCGAAGTTGAGCCTTCGCTCGACCTGGCGCCAATCTATCTGCTGATGCGGCGGTCCACACACGGCAAAGGCCAGGGTGGCGACGGGAAAGCGGCCTTCGCGGTACGGATCGTCGAGGGCTTCATGCCTGAAGTCCGCCAACGACGGGTCTTCGGCCAGCATATCGGCCATGAGTTCGAGGTCGCCGGCGTACACGGCGCCGATCCACTGTTTTTCCTTGTCAAACCGCATTTTCATCTCCCATAATACCGATAAACATGGTTAGTGCCGCCGTGCCGTACTGTCAATACAAACGTCGACATACTTGCCGGCGAAACCGGTCCCCGTAGTCAACCGGGCCGCGGTTTCTACCCTTGAGTATTATGAATCCCGCACCGAGGCTTCAGTTTTTTGTAACGGCACCTTTGCTTTTGGGCACTAAATAAACGTGATCGCCATGGCAGAATCGCTGGCCAGGATAACGCCGGAATACTGTATAGAAATCGAACGAACGTACGCCCATCCGGTCTCCCGGGTCTGGGAGGCCGTCACGACGGCGGACGGGATCTCTTCGTGGATGAAATACGAGACCACGCTGGAGCGCCGGATCGGCGGCAGGATCTTCGTGGATTTCAAATCGGAAGGCAGCCTGGAGGGGACCGTCTGTGAATGGGTGCCTGAACGAGTGTTCGCCTATACCTGGGGTCTCTCCGTGGTAAGATGGGAGCTCGAACCCTGTGAAGGCGGTACGCGGCTTCGATTCACGAATTCCCACGCCATGCCCGATATCCTCCTGGGATTCGCAGCGGGCTGGCACGCCTTCATCGACCACCTGGGACCGTATATGGCCGGGACCACGGTAGAAGACCGATACGACAACCTGATGAAGACTTACGCGGATCGGTACGGTCACCTGGTCACGGGCAACGACGACAGTGACATGTCGGACGAGGAGAAACAGACATGACTAACGAGACGACATCCGGCGCCTTCACCGTGGCCGAACTGTGCGAGGCATCGGCCGGTGGCGACATGGAACGCCTGAATACCATTCTGGCCGTCGCCCCCCACCTGGTGGGGGTGGATACGGCGTCCTACGACGAGCACCGCGCCCTGCACCACGCGGTGATAAACCGCCAGACGGAAGCCGTTTCCGCGCTCATGTCCGCGGGCGCCGATCCCAACCAGGGGGTCTATCCCCACAGGGACGCGTCCACGCCTCTGGTCATGGCGCGCGACCGCGGATTCGATGATGTCATTGAAACGATCAATGAGGAGCTGGAGCGGAGGCGCGAGGCGAACCTCTGCCCGAATCTGACCGTTTCACCGGAAGTGGTGCGACTCGCCGAGATAGTCGCGGACGGTGACGTGGCCGGTGCGATGCGGCAAATCCACGCCGCGCCGGAACTCGCGGAGGCCTGCGACGAAGACGGGAATACGGTCCTGCACCACGCGGCCAGCCACGGACATCCCGGACTCGTTCAGGCGCTGCTATCTGTCAAAGCCGACACGGGCAAGACCAACCTCGAAGGCCGGACCCCCCTCGAACTGGCCGTAGATCTAACGGCCGCGACGGACCGGCGGCGGTCGGAAGGGTGTTTCATGGCCGCCGGCATCCTCATGAGCGCGGGTGCTCCCCGGAGCCTGCGAACGAACGTGATGCTGGGAGACGCGGAAGCTGTACGCGAGGTCGCCGCGAGTCATCCCGATCTGTTCGAACCGGATATTGCAACAGAAACCCACTTACTGGGCGACGCAGTCCGCCATAACCGGTACGACATGGTGAAGCTGTTGCTGGACCTCGGCATGGACCCGGACCAGCGGTACCGCATCCAGTCCCTGGAGGAAGAGACGTACAACTGGGGCGAACCGCTGTGGATCGCGGCCGGCGACGGCCAGCACGATATCGCGCAGTTGCTGCTCGAACGGGGCGCCGATCCCAACGCCGCCGTCTACGCTTCCGGCAATCCCATGAGCCGCGCCTACAACAACCGGGACGAACGCATGAAGCGATTGCTGTACCGCTACGGGGGAACGATGACGCCGGACGGCGCGGCACTGGAATGCGACACCTCGGCCGCGGTCATGGCCCTGAACCTTAAACCCGACCTGGTGGAGGAAATCCTGTGGGGCGCCGCCTGCGGTGGCGATCCCAGCGTCGTCGGCGTGTGCCTGCGCAAACTGGACTGGGCGCCGGACGACCCGCGCTGGTATGGACTGATCATCCAGCCTATTCGTCTGTGGCCGTGCTGCCCCCACCGCAAGTTCCGGGATTTCGATCGCTCCGTTTTTCCGGAGATCGTGCGGATGTTCCTTGAACACGGGGTGGATCCGAACGTGAAAGGCCGGCGCAACACGTCATTGCTGCACCATGTCGCGGCCACCGGCAAAGTCTGGGGCGAACCGGTTTTGACCGACGAAGAGCGAATCACCTTCGCCCGGATGTTCCTCGAGTTCGGCGCTTCGCTCGACGGCAGGGATTCGCTGCTCCATTCCACGCCGATTGCCTGGGCAGCTCGCTGGGCCCGCGAGGACCTGGTCGAACTGTATCTTCAGCATGGCGCCGATCCGCAGCCCCATGGGGAATCCTGGACCACACCGCTTGCCTGGGCCGAACGGTACGGGCATGTTGCCGTCGCGGACCGGCTGCGGGATGCCGGCGCCGTTTCCTGAGCGCACAGATGGCTTACCGTCCTCGAGAACCGGGCGGCCTGTCCCGGTCGGGATGCCAGTGCGTGGATGCGACATGGGTGATCTCATCTTCCGTCGTGATGTAATAGACGGTCAGGATGGTACCGTCATCCAATTCAGCCGAAATCGGATAGCCCACGTCGGCGCCGCCCATCCGGGGCCGCTTCTCCGGCGGCCACGCGCTCGAAATGCCACCGCCGTCATCTCTGAGCACGTATTCGTGGTCCGTGTCCCAGGTGCGGCCGCCGTCTTCACTGATCAGGGCACGTATGCCCATCGGGGCGCGCCGATAACCGCAGGTACACAGAATACGTCCGTCACGCAGTTTGAGCAGGTGGTTCGGATAGCCCTCGAATGACGTCTCTACAGGGTGGGTCCAGGTCTTGCCGCCGTCATCGGACCAGGTTTCCAGGGTGTGGAACCGGTCCTTGTGATAGGTACGCTCGACCTCGGCCGGCGACCAGTAACACGTCGAGCGGATATGGCCAAGGACGCGGTTCGGCTCCGTCTCCACCAGGGCCCATTCGCTGCCGATACGCGCCACCGCCTCATGAAGTTGCCAGGTCTCTCCGTCGTCGCTGGACCGGAATATGAGACCATCGGTCTCGCCCCCGGCTCGCATCGCGTATACGGGTAACAGCCACGTACCGTCTTCGAGTACGGTGCCGCGCGGAAAACCGACCGTGGATTCATAGCCCGGCACGGTCCAGGTGCGCCGGTCCCAGGTATGTCCCCCATCACGGGATCGTATCACCGACAGTCGATACCCCAGGATGATCAACTTTCCCGGAAAAAGGGACGTGTACGTCTCATCCTCCACGAAACGCAGGCCGCGGGCCTCGGCTTCCTCCCGGCGGTCCAGCGTCCACATTTCCTGTCCCACCGAACCCACCGCCATCAAGGTACCGTCGGGCAAAACGCCGGAAAGCCTGTCGTACCGCTCCCGCGGCGATGTGCCCGGCCAGTTGGGCGGCAGCAGAGGATCTTCCGACGGCGTCCAGGTTCGTCCGCCGTCGCGGGACTCGAACGTCAGCCAGTCCGCCAATCCGTAGTGATCCCCGAAAGGCGAAGAGATGCAGCCGATCGTAAGCCGCCCGTCCGGAAGTTGATTCAATACGGGGAACGCGTTGTAGCGTCCGTTTTCTTTCACAACTATTCGGTGTTGCATGGTTGTCCTTGATGGTGCGCGGATCCTGCGGGCAACGTGTGTGAAGAGAGGATGATTTTCTGGCGTAATGTCATTTTTGTCAATATAATTCGGGTGAAACGACCGGCCTCGCGCCGCCAGATGGACGGCCGGCACCCATCCACCGGCAAATCGATCCCTGGCGGGAACCCGGAAAGTCCATGGACAGCATACCCCATCCCCACAGTCTCAACATTACGCTGGACCGTATAAACGAACGTTACTTCCTCGGCGAATCGTTCGGCCGGACCGAAGCAGAACGAACTGTGGACTGGCTGGCCGGTCGATTCGGCACGGACTCCGCCTATGCCGGGACGTTCGGCGTTACGGAACAGGACAGCCGGTCCAAACTCTACACCTTCACGGGCGAGCGGCTTCAGTCGGCGTCGTTGCGGCATATCCACGCCGAGGAAACCTGCCGGGCGATCATCCTGCTGAATCGCAGCGTCGGGCGCGATCGGCTGCCCGAACTCGAGGCGGCAACGTCCATACTGCTCGGGTGTTTCGAGCAGGCGCACGCAAAGGGAAAGCCGCGGGGAACGTTCTGCTGCGGTCCGTGCACGGTGTCGGTGTGGCGGCACATGGCCGCGGGCGGTCTCGGTGACTATGCCCGTCACCTGGATGAAGGGATCGGTGTGCTGATGAGCCATCAGGACGGCGCCGGTCAGTGGCGCCGGTTCCCTTTTTACTACACCCTCCTTGCCCTGTCCGAATTAGACACGCCCAATGCCCGCCGCGCGTTGTCCTATGCGCTGCCGGAATGCGACCGGCGCATGCGTACCATTCGTCGGAATACGCCATTTGGCACGCGCAGATACCGGTTGCTGTCGCGCATACTCGAGAAACACGGCGCATGAATCGATCTGAACGGCAATTGTAGCCTGATCGTCACATAACCGTAATTCGACGCGTTTACGTTGCCCGTATAACGATTGCTGCTGTCCGCATACGTATCGGTTCGTGACGACAGATCATGACGCCAGTTACAGTCGCAAGGGAAGCCGACGACACCGGTGGCGCGTCTGCGCTCCGTGTATTGTTCGTTTCCCACACCTTCCCCCCGCAGGACCGCACCCTCGAGAGCATCGGCGGGATGCAGCGGGTCGCCGTCGAACTGCATCACGCCCTGCTGGACTGCCCGGACGTACAACTCAGGTCGTACGTACTGCGCACGCCCTGGCGGTGGATATACCTCAAAACGCCCGCCTTCATTGCGCGCATATGCCCGTCTGTGCTATACCTGGCCAGAACAGGACGGTTCGACGTGGTACTGTTTTCTTCGGTGCTGGCTGCTGGACTCATGCTGCCGTTCCTGTCCCGGATCCGCCGACACGGGGTCAAGGTCGCGGCCATTGCCCACGGCGATGACGTCCTCTGGCCGCATCGGCTCTACCAGTCCATGATACGCCGCGTACTGCGCAGGCTGGACCTGGTTGTATCGGTCAGCTGGGCTACGGGCATGGCCTGTGGGGAGCGCGGCCTTTCAAGAGACCGTCTCCGGGTAATCCCCAACGGCATCAATGTCGATCGATTCGCGTCTTTGGAAGACGGCCGAGACCGGTTATCAGCGGAAAGATTCCTGGTTGAGTACTGTGGGGCCGATCTTGCGCCGGAAGATGCGTTCCTGCTATGCAGCGTCGGCCGCCAGGTGCCGCGCAAGGGATTCGCCTGGTTCGTGGAACACGTGATGCCCGCGTTGCCTGAGAACATTCATTACTGTCTCGCGGGGTCAGGTCCCGAAGCGGAACACATACTGGCCGCGGTGGAAAACGGGCGATTGAATCATCGCGTCCATCTGCTGGGCAGCATCTCCGAACGCGACTTGCTGACCATGTATCGCAGTGCGGACCTGTTCATCATGCCGAACATCAGGCTGCCCGGGACCATGGAGGGATTCGGCGTAGTGATGCTGGAAGCCGGACTCTGCGGCCTGCCTACCATTGCCGCGCACCTGGAGGGCATTCGCGACGTCATACGCGAAGGTACAAACGGCCACCTGGTGAAAAGCGGTAACGCACCGGCCTTCGTACGGGCGATTACAAGGTATTTGCACAGGCCCGTGCGGCTGGAAAAGCTGGCCCGAAGGACGCGTCGGTATTCGAGGGAATTCGCCTGGCCGACGATCGTGAGACGATACGTGTCGGCTCTGCGTTCCACCTCCGGAACGGCTACTGCGCAGGCGACAGCAGAGGCGACGCACTACGAGAAGATCCGTACGTTCGAATAGCCTCGGCATACCGGATCAGCAGATCATCCATGACGGTTTCCCAGGAACGGCGTCCGGCATGGCGGCGTCCGGCGGCAGCGATTTCCCCGGCGTAGCCTGGTTCCCTGATGAGTTTTCGTACAGTCCCGGCCAACGCCTCGGGTTCGCCGGGTTCGAAGAAAAGTCCGGTCTCGCCTTCCCGGATGATGTCGACCGGCCCGCCCGCCCTTGCGGCAACGACCGGTATCCCGGACGCCTGGGCTTCGACGATCACGTTTCCGAAGGTTTCCGATGTCGACGGGAAGACGAAAACGTCCGAAGACGCGTAGGCCCGTGAGAGCTGGAGGCCTTTCAGGTACCCGGTGAATACAGTGGGCGTCCCGGCGAAACAGCGTTCGAGTCTCCCGCGGTCCGGTCCGTCTCCCACGAAGGCCAGTCTTGTATCGGGCAGGATATCCAGCACCGGTCGCAGGGATTCGAGCTGTTTTTCAAGGGCCAGTCTGCCGACGTACAGCAAAAGAGGTTTGTCGGGATGCCCGGCGGTGAGGAGATGCCTTGTTTGCCGGCTGCGGTAACAGGGATGAAACCGCTTCGTATCCACCCCCTTCCCCCATACGCGCACGTTTTTGAATCCATGGGCCACGAGCGTATTCCGGGTTGATGGACTCGGACACAAATTGATGTCCACGCGGTTGTGGATCCAACGCAGATAGCTCCATGCGAACGGGCTCAGAGACCGGTATCCCCAGCGTTCCAGGTAACCGGGCAGGTCCGTGTGGTACGAAGCAATCACCGGAATGCCGGATTTCTCCGCGTACCGGAGTCCGGCGTATCCCAGCGAGACGGGATTTACCAGGTGGACTACATCCGGCCGGAAACGCGCCAGCCGCTTTCCCAGCCTCGCGAAGGGCGTTACCACTTTCTGTTCCGGATACAGGGGAAAGTGGTAGCTTCGCAGTCCGATCACGTCGGAAGCGGCGTAGAGGCGCGGCCCCCCTTCCGGCGCGAATACCATCGACTCGTGGCCCCGGATCTGCAGGTGGTCGAGCAGGTGGCACAGCGTCGTGACGATGCCATCGATTTTCGGAAGAAAAGTCTCGGTCGTTATGGCGATACGCATGATGTTTTCCTCAGAAAGTGAGCAGTCCGACAGTCCATAGCCCTCCACCCAACAAGGCTCCGGCAACGGTTTGCGCCAGGGTGTGGGCGCCCAGTTGGACCCTTGACCAGGCAACCAGAACGGCCAGGAAGACGGCCGGCATGGCCGCCATCCCGATCGTGAAGAAACCTGCGACCGCCAGTCCTGTTGCCGTCAGCGCGTGGGCGCTGATTTTCCACCACAGCGTAATCAGCAGAAACACCCCCGTCTGCAGCGCACTGAGGCTGGCCACAAGCACCAGTACAGGAGGCGCCTGACCCCACAGCAATACCGCCATCGAGGCCAGCGAACCCACCAGCGTAGCTCCAAGGGGCCTGATGCGTTCCATCCTCCTGTTCAATTCCAGGTCGGATACCGCGCCTCTGCGGAACAGCCGTACCAGGTACAGCAGGGGCAACAGTATGGCGAGAAGAGAATGCGCCAGCACCCAACCCCAGACCGGGCCGTTTTGTGTGGACTGGATAGAAAGGAAAGTAATGGCCAGCAGGCACAGGGGCGGACTGAGCGCCACGGAAATCCACTGGGCCGCGCCTTCCACCCAGCCCGGTACGAGCAGGATCTGATGCATCCGATAGGAACCCTGCCCTCCCGTATGTACCAGCATCTCGTCACCGCCTTCGCCTTCCCGTCGAGCCAGAACCCTGGTAATAGACATTCGATTCACCTTCCATTGGATGGAATTGCGCCTTCAACACCGAATCTGGCTATAACATAGCTTCCCATTGTGACCATTGGGTGAAATGCGCGTGGTGAATTGGTTAAATCCATACTACTATTCGATGACGGTATCTTGACGGGTTGGTGGATATACCGGAGTACCGTGAAACACCACACCGTGCGGCGAGCATCCGATATCGATGAATCTCGTCCGTCGTCGGGTGACGATGGACTTGACCAGGAACGGAGCAGGACCTAAGTTCAGACATGCGGCGTTCAGGGGCGCCTCCATTCCGCGGAAAAGGCTGAGCCTACCCGATCCTCGATGAACCGGCAGATGGTGCGAATCTCTTTCTTCTCCGAAAACGCGGAATCGGAGGGTCACGGAAAGGAATTCGCCGATGAACAATCCTCGCAAGCTTCCCCTGGATCCCGACCTGGATCAGCTCAAAACCCAGGCGAGGGAACTCCTCAATGCATTTCGTTCGGGTGACGCAGACGCGCTTAAAGTCTTTGCCGCGCACCCTCGTACGATTGATCCTTCCACGGCCAAACTGACCGACGCCCAACTGGTCATTGCGCGGAGTTACGGATTCCCGAGTTGGCCCGTCCTCCGCCGGGAAGTGAACCGTCGCCGGCTGCGCAGTGCCATCTGGCGTAGCGACAGGACAGCCGCCGCGAAGGTGCTGAAACAGGATGGTGGAATCGTAAATGACGCGGTGTCCCATCCCCGGTGGGGAGGTTTGCCCACGCCTATACAGCTGGCGGCCGAACGGGGCCAGGCCGGCATGATCAGTCTCTTGCTGGATAGCGGGGCGGAACCAGACGGCGGTACGGACACCTACGGCGGATGGACGGCCCTGCACCTTGCCGCGCACTGGGGTCACATGGAAGCGGCCGCGTTGCTGCGGGAACGCGGCGCCCAAGTCGATATCCATGCCGCATGCCTGCTGGACGACGTCCGCCGCGTTTCGGCGATCCTGGCGGACGATCCGGAAGCCGCATCGCGGCCGGGACTGGGCGGAGAACCGCCGCTTCACGTGGCCGTGTCCGCGGAAACGGCAGGCATCCTGCTCGACCATGGAGCGCAGCTGGATACGCGAGACTGCGAAGGCAACACGCCGCTCGGCACTGCGATAGGCCGTGGAGATCGTTGCCGCGGTCTGGCGGATTACCTGATCGACCGCGGTGCGCCGGCCGACGCCTGTCAACTTGCCGCGCTTGGACGGACGGATCGGCTAGAAAAACTTCGAGAGACCGAAGTGGATCTGATCGGATACCGAGGAAAGATCGGGGTTCACGCCGTGGTGGGCACGCCGCTGCACGCCGCGGTGCAGCATGGGCAGGAAGAGACCGTCAATGCGCTGCTTGGCTGGGGTGCGGACGCGAACGCCCGGGCGGATTCAGGTCAGACGCCCTTGCATCTGTGCGGGGACGTGGAGATCGCGAAGGCACTCGTCGAGGCCGGCGCAGATCCAGGCGCGACGGACGATGAACACGGCACGACGCCGCTGGTGTGGGCGCGGGTCGGGATTGAAATTCATGGTTCAACGCCTGCGCGGGAAGCGTTGGTGTCCTACCTGGAAGGGATTACGCCGTCGCAAGAGGAATAGCGGCTTCGAACAGTGCTACGATGCGTTCCCTGTCGGGACGCTTCATTCGACGGGCAATGGCGAGGGGCGTCTTGCCCTGGCTATCTTCCTGGGTCGGGGCCGCGCCACGGGAAAGTAACAGATCGACAGACTTCACCATGTCCGCCCTGGGTCCCGCCTTCAACGCGTAAAACAGGGGCGTCTCGCCCTTTTCGCTCGGTGCGTCGACCGGTGCCCCGTTGTCCAGCAGCACTTCCATGACTCCCGTGAATCCGGCCTTTGCGGCAAAGTGCAGGGCCCCGGCGCCGCGCAGCACCGTGTCGATCCGGGCTCCCCTGTCCAGTAAGGCCTGTACATAGGCGGGATCGTCCCGCTGGCTGTTGTTCCCGGTACAGGCCGTCCAGATCCAATTGCCTTCCGGGTAGTTGACATCGGCGCCACGGGCGATAAGCAGGGCAGCCTCTTCGTCATCCAGTACCCATCGGCCGCAACCGATCCTCGTGGCGTCCGCACCGTGTTCCAGTAACAACCGGACCAGGGTTGTTTGCCCGTGCCCCGCGGCGTAGCCGACCAGGGCCGTGCTGTTCACACCGGTCTCGGCGCCCCGGTCAAACAGGAAACTTGCGACTTGTTCATGCCCGCCGTACACGGCATGGTGCAAGGGCGTCACGGGCAGCAGGTCGCAGGCGGGGTCGTGTGCATTGACCAGGCCGGGTTCCTCCTCCAGCAGCTCGGAAACCCGGGTCAGGTCGCCGAGGAAACAGGCGCTGAAGACGTCGTACACGGCGCCGCGTTCCAGCAGAAAATCGGCGGTTTCCTCTTTCTTCCTGCTCCGTGCGGCGCAGTGGGCGGTCATCATGATATCGCTTGCATGGGCGGACGGTATGTTCACGTCCACCCCATGATCCAGCAGCAGCGCCACTACCGGCGTATGGCCCCTTGACGCCGCTTCGCCGAGGATGATCGCGCCGTGGCGGGGATCATCCAGTATACCGGGTTCCTCATCCAGTCGCCGCTTCAACGCTTCCACCTGGCCCCTGGCCGCCATCTTGGCCGGCTGTCTCCACCGCTTCTCCCGGTGACATCTCATTTCCCACTTGTTTCGGACGGGCTTCTCCTCGTTGACGAGTCCGTGGGCGAGAGGCCTGAGCGTGTCGAGCACCTCCTCCACGAGCGGTTCCTCGCCGATGTGATCCCGCAGGGAAGCGGACATATGCGAAAGCCACCGGTCGGCGGATGCCCGTGTAATATGGATATGTCCGTGCCGGTTTCGGATGCCGCCGTAGGCGTGGTGGCGCGTGTAGTCCGGCTCGCCGCCCATCCACTCCTCCATGAACGCCTTCTGCTTCATGCGCTCGGAGGTCAGGGTACGCGTAAACATGGCCCGCAGGCTGTCATCGTCCTCGATCCGGTCGTACAGGCCGTCGATGATACGGGCGACGACGGACCGGCCGCCAATCCGTTCAAACAAAGTCGGATCGGGACGTAATAGGGAGGCCAGCCTTCCCCTGTGGGCCAGTAAGGTCCGGACCCGGGACGAATCGTCCGTAGATGGCGATGCAGGCACTGCAGCATCCTCCGGTTATGTTTTGGCTGTTCCGTGTTGGAGATATCCCCTGGGCCGGTACGCGGGCCTCAGGGCATAGTAGCCTAAATCGCGTCCGCATATCAAGGTTTTCGTCGCTCCGCGTCACGTATTTGCAGATTGACGATTGCGGCGGCGCGGGTTATATAAAAACGGGCACATCCTCGGACCAGTCGCGGTTTTGCGGTATGTGCCTTATCCTTTTCGGCCAATCTGCCCGGTGTATCCAATGCAAAATCCGCCCTCGGCAGTTGAACGGCAATTCGAGTCGGCCCTGGACGCTTTCGTGAGCAAGGCGCGGGAAGATCGCCACGTCCTGGCCGCCATACTCTTCGGCAGCCTCTCCGCCGACCGGGTATGGGAGAAGTCGGACATCGACCTGATCGTCATAACGCGGGACGACAAGAAACTGTTCAGGAAGGAAAGCAAGGATGACGACGAGGTATCGGAAGGCGCCGCACTGCTCGAAAACGACGTGTACATTCACGTATTCATGCAGCCGCGCTCCGCATTCAGGAAAATGATCGAAGGCGGATTGCAGAGCTCTTTCATGCACTCGGCCCTGGCCCAAAGCCGCCTGCTGTTCACCCACGACGAATCGATCAGGGACCTCTACGACGGTATTCGGGCGTTAAACGCGAGAGACCGCCAGGTTCAGCTCATGCACGCGGCCTCCCACGTGATCCCCACCCTGTACAAGGCCGAGAAGTGGTTGCATGTCCGTCGCGATCTCCACTATGCCTTTCACTACATCATGTACTGTATCAACGGTCTCGCGCAGATCGAAGTCTTCATGCACGACCAGCTCGCGGGCCGCGAAGTCATCCAGCAGGCGCTCGAACTCAATCCCGGGTTTTTTAACGCCGTGTACACGGACCTGATCGATCGGCCGAAGACCGAGGAGGCGGTGGGGGAAGCGCTCGCGCGGATCGACGCCTATCTCACCGACCGCGTGACGGCATTGTTCCAGCCGATTCTCGATTATCTCGAAGAAGAAGGTTCGGCCCGGTCGGTTACGGAGATCGAGACCTGGTTCGACAACCAGATGAATCTCCGGGGCGTGACCACCGTGTGCGAATGGCTCGCCGACAAGGACATCATCACCCGGGTATCCAGCCCCCTGCGCCTGACGCTGAAGAGCAACGTGGATTACGAGGAACTCGCCTTCTACTACCATCGCGTGTGAACGCCACGGCGATCCGGGAGTGTCTCATGTCAGAAATCCCGGTCCGGTCACGGACTTCCGACGGACCCGCGTCGGCCAATCGCCCATCGGCTGGTCCCGCACCGGCCGGCCCGCACGCCATCGAAAGCGGCGACGGGACCGGTCCACGCACGACGATCCTGGTGCAGGGCGCCCGCGAACACAACCTCCGGGACATCACCGTCGAACTGCCGCGCGACCGGTTGATCGTGGTGACGGGTCTTTCCGGTTCGGGGAAATCGTCCCTGGCCTTCGATACCATCTACGCGGAAGGCCAGCGGCGGTACATGGAGTCGCTCTCGTCCTATGCCCGCCGGTTCATCCAGCAGGTGGCCAAGCCGGACGTGGACTATCTCTTCGGCCTTTCGCCCGTCATCGCCATCGAGCAGAAGACGGTCGCGCGCAATCCCCGGTCCACCGTGGGCACCATGACCGACGTCAGCAGTTACCTGAACCTGCTGTTCGCCACGATCAGCCGCGCCGGCTGTCCCTATTGCAGCCACGACCTGCCGGTCAAGACCAGCGTGCAGATACTCGATGAACTGCTGTCGTTGCCCGAAGGCTCCGAAGTGGAACTGCGCGCGCCGGTTTCCCGGATCTATGGGGAGGACCTCGACTTTCTCTTCGCGGAAATCCGCAAGAAGGGACACCGCCACATGGTGATCAACGAGACCCTCATGGATATCAGCGGCGAGATCGACGTCGACGAGACAGGCGACTTGCGCATGGAAGTCATCGTCGACCGGTTCGTCCTGAAGCCCGGCGTGGAAAAACAGTTGGCCAAGGGGATTCAGAACGCCCTCGCCGTGGGAGATCAGTTTCTCAGGGTCCACGTGGCAACCTGCCGCAGCAAGCGCGACGCCGAACGGTTCTACGCGTCCTTCGGCTGCCCGGAACACCATATCGCGGTGGGCGACCTGTCTCCGGACTACTTCCAGTTCAACAATCCGTCCAGCGCGTGCCGGACCTGTCTCGGGCTCGGTACCTACATGGTCGTGCACCGGGACCTGCTGGTGCCGGACAAGTCGCTGAGCATCCGGGACGGCTGCTTCGTCAAGGACGCCTTCAACTACAAGCCGGACACCTGGTCCGGACGGGTCATGTACAGCCTTTCGAAGCACATGGGATTCAGCCTCGATACGCCCTTCCGTGCATTATCTCCGCACGTTCAGGACGTGCTTTTCGACGGCACGCCGGACAAATTCCCCCTGCTGGCGCCGCCCGATGCGAAGGAACCCGATCACAAGCTGCTTGGCAAGCCATGGGGTTTCGGCGGAATCGGCAAGGGTATCGAGCGAAACTACAAGCGGTACCGCCAGAAGCAGGTGGCCAGTTCAGGCATGGAGGCCTGGCTGGAAAAGGTCATGGTGGAGCGGGTGTGTCCCGACTGCAACGGTTCCCGGCTCAGGGAGTCGCGCCACCTGTTCCGGATCAACGGCCGCACGGTCCATGATTTCGGGGAGATCAATTTCGACGAACTCCGCGCCGAACTGGATGCCATCGAACCCGCGGGGCGCCAGGAACTGGCCGGCCGCCAGGTGATCCGGGAGATTTCCGGCCGGCTCGACCTGCTGCTGGGTATCGGACTGGACTATCTCAACTTCAACCGCCGCGCCGGCACCCTCTCGGGCGGCGAAGCGCAGCGCATCCGGCTCTCAACGCAGATCGGATCGGGCCTGATGGGCATGCTGTACGTGCTGGACGAACCGAGTATCGGGCTGCATCCCCGCGATAACGTGAAGATGATCCGTACACTCAGGCAATTGCGCGATCTCGGCAATACGGTCATCGTGGTGGAGCACGACGAGGAGACCATCCGGGCCGCCGACCACATCGTGGAAATGGGACCGGGTCCGGGCGTGCACGGCGGATTGGTGGTGGTTCAGGGCGGTCTCGACGATATCCTGCACTGTGCCGCGTCGCCTACCGGCCAGTATCTCTCGGGCGTTCGGACCATCGAGACCCCGCAGACACGGCGCGGGCCTACCGGAAAGGCGCTGCGCATCCTGGGCGCGCGGGAGAACAACCTCAGAGATATAGACGTCGAGATTCCCCTGGGACAGTTCGTATGCGTTACCGGTGCATCCGGATCCGGGAAAAGTACGCTGATCAACGAAGTGCTGTTCAAAAAGCTCTACAACCAGCTGTACGACAGCCGGGTGCTCGCGGGGGACCACGACCGGCTGGAAGGCGTCGAGCACATCAAGCATGTCATCAACATCGACCAGTCCCCGATCGGCCGGAACGCCCGTTCGAACCCGGCCACCTACATCGGGTTCTACGATCAGATCAGGACGCTTTTTTCGAAGACGGACGAGGCGGTATCGCGGGGCTACCGGCCCGGCCGGTTCAGCTTCAACGTGGCCGAGGGGCGCTGCGCCGAATGCAACGGAGAGGGCACGATCACTACGCAGCTCTACTTCATGCCGGACGTGGAGGTGCGTTGCGAGGCCTGCAAGGGGGCCAGGTACAACCCGGAGACGCTGGAAGTGACCTACCGGGGCAAGACCATTGCCGACGTGTTGAACATGTCTGTCGAGGAGGGGGTCACCTTCTTCGAGGAAAAGCCTACCATCGCCAGGAAGATCCGGACGCTCGACCAGCTGGGCCTGGGATACCTCACCCTGGGCCAGTCCGCCACTACCCTCTCCGGCGGCGAAGCCCAGCGCATCAAGCTGGCGAGCGAACTGGGGAAGCTGCGCCGCGGCAGCCATATCCTGTACATCCTGGACGAACCCACCACCGGACTGCATTTGGCCGACATCGTCCACCTGCTGTCCAGCCTCAACCGGCTGATCGAAGCCGGTCACAGCGTCGTGGTGATCGAGCACCATCTCGACGTGATCAAAACGGCCGACCACATCATCGACCTGGGTCCGGAAGGCGGCCACAGCGGCGGTGAAGTCATCGCCACCGGCACGCCCGAGGAAGTGGCGGGCATCGACGCGTCCTTTACCGGCCGGTTTCTGCGCGATCACTTGAGCCATGTCCGTCATGCGTCCGCATAGCGCCGCCGGCGGGGCAGCCTCCGCTCCCGCGCGAAAAGCAGCCACTACAGGCGGGGAAGCCTCCGTTCCAGTCGGGGACGCCTCCGCTCCCGCGCGGCAAACCACGGGCGAAGACGTGGGATACCTGCTCCATGTCTTTCATCGCACCGAGCAAGGACGCGACATCATTTGCGGTGTGGGCAGACTCCAGAACGGACAGACTTTCCTCTTTAAAGACGACCGGGTGCCGCCGACCCTCTATGTCCGGGTCTCTGAAGCGCCGGCGGCTGATGCACGGATTCGTTCGGATGGAATCTCCGCACGCGTAGAACCCACCGATTTCACCACGATGGACGGCGAACCGGTCGCTGGCGTCGAGCTCGACCGCATACGCGACCAGCGAAGCCTGGTCAAGAGCCTGGAGGCACAGCACACCCGGACGTACGAGGGTGATCTGCCCTTCGGAAGGCAATACCTGATCGGACGCGGACTCCGGGGTGGCGTCCTGGTAAAGGGCCCCTGGACGCCCGGCGACCGCGTCGGCCGGGTGTACATCAACCCCGATCTTCAACCGGCGTACTGGGAACCTGCCTTCCGCGTGCTGGCCCTCGATATCGAAACGGACCCCGAGGCCACCACCGTTTACGCTGTTGGACTGGTCCTTTCCGATCCCGCCGGCGTTACGGAATCTGAAGAAATCCACATGGTCGGCGAACCGGCCTTCGATGATCCCGCACAACTGGTCTGCTGGGCCGACGAGGCTTCCATGCTGCGCGGAGTGGCGGCCCGAATGCTCGAAATGGACCCCGACCTGCTCACCGGATGGAATCTGGTCGATTTCGATCTGAAAGTTCTGCAGCGACGCTTCAGGGACCTGAACGTACCGTTTCAACTCGGGCGGACCGGGGACCAGTCCTGGTATCGGTCCGGCGAGGTCTGGGGCGGAAGCACCATGGTGATACACGGACGCCAGATCCTGGACGCCCTGCACCTGCTTCGCGGCACACTGCAGAGGTTCGACGACTACCGGCTGGGCACGGTGGCCCAGGCCATACTGGGGCGGGGCAAGCTGCTCGAGGAGGAAGACGGAAGTTCCAGGGCGGAAAAGATAACGGAGGTCTACCGAGAGGACCGGGCGACCTTCTGCGCCTATTGCCTGGAGGACGCCCGCCTGGTACTCGACATCCTGAAAGCGGAGGGGCTGATCAACCTTACCCTTCGCAGGGGATTGCTTACCGGGCTTCCCCTGGAACGGGCGTGGGTGAGCGTAGCGGCCTTCGACAACATCTACATCAATGCCTTGCACCAACGCGGCATGGTGGCGCCGACGACCGGCGTGGACCGCACCCCGGGCGCCGGTGCTCCCGGTGGTATGATTATTCCCGCCAGGGCGGGACTGTACCGCAACGTGTTCGTCTTCGATTTCAAGAGTCTGTATCCGTCCATTATCCGGACGTTCAACATCGATCCCCTGGCGCATATCGAGGCCCAGGGCGTGATTACGGACGAATCCGACGCGGTATCTGGCGATGGGGCAGTCGCGGTACCTGGCGATGGGGCTGACGCCGATCGTGAGTATGGGGCGGTCCGGGATCCTGGCGATGGGGCTGACGCCGGACGGCCAGAAGACTGTCTCGAAGCCCCCAATGGCGCGCGGTTCTCCCGCACACCGGGCATTCTTCCATCCATGCTGGAGCAGTTTTTCGCGCGTCGCGACGAGGCCAGGAAAAGCGGGGACGAACTGGCCTCGTTCACCTACAAGATCGTCATGAATTCGTTCTACGGCGTGTTGGCCTCGGCTTCCTGCCGCTTCGCCGCGCCCCAACTGGCCGGCGCGATCACGGAATTCGGCCATTACATTTTGAAGTGGTGCCGTGATGAACTGGAGCGGGACGGGTACAAGGTGCTTTACGGGGATACCGATTCGGTTTTCGTGGACCTCAACATGGCCGATCAGGACGACCCCGGCCAGGCCGAGCGACCCGGCCATTCCGAGCGACCCGGACAGGAGGTTTGCGACCGGATCAATGCCCGTTTGGCCGCTCACGTGCAGGAAAAGTACGGCGTAACCTCATTCCTCGAACTTGAACTGGAGAAACGCTACCACCGGTTTCTGCTGCCGTCCATGCGGGGTGACAGCGAAAGAGGCCGGGCCAAGGGATACGCGGGGCTTCGGCGGGGTCCCGGTGGCGACCGCGTGGAAATCGTAGGCATGGAGGCCGTGCGAAGGGACTGGACCGACCTGGCCCACCAACTGCAGGCCGTCCTGCTGGACCGGGTATTCCACGAGGTCCCCGGTGCCGAAATCGAAGCAGAGGTCTTCGATTGGGTCCAGTCGGTGCAAAACGGCCGCCGGGACGACCTGCTCGTGTACCGCAAGAACCTGCGCAAGCCCGTCGAGTCCTACACCCGTTCGGTCCCGCCCCACGTGAAGGCGGCCCGGCTCATGGAAAACCCGACGGGCGTCATCCGCTACGTGATCACGCGGGACGGACCGCAACCGGAGAGCCGGCTTACCTCCCCGATCGATTACGGCCATTACGTCGAAAAACAGATCCGGCCCATCGTGACGACCGTCGCCCAGGTGTACGACCTGGACGTGGAGGCCGCCATGTCGGGCCGCCTCAACCTGTTCGGGAGCGTCCCGGGCGCTTCGCGGCGCGTGGCCGGTCCGACCGAGGTGTCGAAATAGCTCACCATGCCGTGGGTTCGCGCACTGCGTGGGATTATCAGAAAGGAGCGATAGTGCAACGGTTCAAAACTGTGGAAGATTATTTGGATGGCCACGGGGACTGGCGGCCGTTGCTGGAGAGATTGCGAACAATCCTGAACGGATGCGGGGTCGAAGAGACCGTAAAATGGGGCATCCCCTGTTATATACATGGCGGAAAGAACGTGGCGAGTATCGGGGCGTTCAAGGATTTCGTGAGCGTCTGGTTCTTTCAGGGCGCGCTGCTGCGCGACGAAAAGGGTATCCTGGTCAATGCGCAGGAAGGCAAGACCAGGGCCATGCGGCAGTGGAGGTTTCAGTCGGTCGAGGAGGTCGACGAACCCCTCCTGCGCGCCTACGTGGATGAGGCCATCGAAAACCAGCGGCGGGGAAAAGAGATCAAGGCGCAGCGGAACAAGCCGGTGGAGATGCCCGATGTACTGGCCAACGCCCTGAAGGACGACCGGAACGCCGGCGCGCGGTTCGAGGCGCTGACGCCCGGGCGCCGCCGTGAGTACGCCGATTACATCGCCGATGCCAAAAGGGAGGAAACCCGGTTGAAGCGCCTCGAGAAGATCATGCCGATGATCCTTGCCGGACATGGGCTCAACGACAAGTACAAGAAGTAGGTTTCAGTCCAGCGACCGCACGGTGCGTGTCGCGATCGTTTCACCATGTACCACAAAAGGAAGGGAAGTATCATGCCGAACCCCGTCATGCATTTCGAGATCGGATGCAAGAACAGAGAAGAAACCCAGGCTTTCTACGCCGGCCTGTTCGGGTGGAATATGGAGTCCCATGAACATGCCTCCATGATCGACACCGCGGGAGATGAAGGGATCAACGGGCATATTTCAGCCCTGGGGCACGAGCCGCACAACTACACGCTGGTCTATGTGCAGGTTGACGATCTGGAAGCATACGTCGCAAAGGCCGAGGAACTGGGCGGAGCGGGCATCGTACCGCCTACCGAAGTCCCGGGCATGGGCCATTTCGCGTGGATTGCGGACAACGAAGGCACCTTCGTCGGACTGTGGAAGCCGCTGGAATCGTAGCCGTGGCGATTGCGCTGACGGACAGAGATACGATCATCGACTTCGAGGCCACGCTCGACCGGTACCGGCGGTATGGCAGCGATCTGGCCAACCGGTTCGAGGACGGCGTCTTCAGCAAGGTGATTCCTACTCCGAAGGGACCGTGTCTGATTGCTGTGCAACAGGTGGATGGCCGGATCGAGATGGAAATGAAGCCCGGGGTCCGTGCAGTCGAGCCGGACCAATCGGTCTCCGCCGTTGCGCTTGATGCGGCCAGGAAGGTCCTAGGGCTGGGTTTCCCGTTGCGGGCGTTCTACGATTTCGCATCGCAGGACCCGGTCCTGGCCTCCTCGGTCGAGCGTCATCACGGCCTGCGGCCCAACCTGCAGGTCGATCCCTTTGAAATGATCGTCGCTTCCATCACGGCCCAACAGATCAACCTGAGATTCGCCTATACGGTCCGCGGCAGGCTGGTAGCCGAGTATGGCGAAATCTCGCAGATTAATGGCGAGCCGTATTATGCCTTTCCGGCGCCCGAAAGGCTTGCGGATTTAAACCCGGGCGATCTGTTGCCGCTGCAGTTTTCGAGACAGAAGGAACGGTATATACTCAACCTGGCCAGGGCAGTATGTTCCGGTGAAATCGACCTGGCCGGATTGGCGGAGAAGGACGACACTACCGTACAACGGGAACTGACGGCTCTGGTAGGCATCGGGCGGTGGACGGCGGACTGGTTTCTCGCGCGTTACCTGGGCCGGGGCAATGTCCTGGCGGCCGGCGACCTGGCGGTCAAACGCTCCATAGAACGGCACTACTTCGATGGAGCGCGCGTGTCAGAAGAACAGGTTCGGGATTTCGCGGTCCGTTGGGGTGACTTTACCAACCTTGCTGTGCAGTACCTCCTGGCGGATTACGGCTCAGGCGGAACCTGATCAACTCACCCCTCGTGCGAGGGTCAGTCCGGATTCTGGGCGATGTGCCAGAGTACACCCGCCGGGTCGATCAGGTGGATCTCGCGGAGCCCCCAGGGGAAGTCTTTCGGTGGCGAAGCGCGGACGCCTTCGTAACGTGCCACGAGGTCCTTTCCCTCGATGTGCCGCCACCACGCGTCCAGGTCGGCTACTAACAACTGAACCATGAAATTGTCCGCCCATTCCTGCTGGTAGTAGTTCTGCAGAAAAAAACTGAACCCTTCGATCCTCATCTCATTGACTTCGTGTCCGGACCAGACGGTTTCGAACCCGAGATCCTCGTAGAACCTCGTCGATACGTCGTGGTCCTTTGCCGGGACGAAGACCCTTAGCGCGTTCACTTTCAGATTACCCACCGTACGACTCCTTTCCTTGAATTTGTAACGCCGGTTCCGGCAATCGACACTAATGTACCAGAACGGGAAGTACAGACCAATACGAATGTTGACCATTTTGTAACCGCCAATGACCCACGATCTCAAACAGTATATACAGATTTCCACCGATACAACGATTCCCGATTCGGATCGCAGCCTCGCCTTCGGGAAGTTGGTGGTTCACTACCAGGACATGGCCTTCGGATACGCGCTGAGTCTGCTGGGAGAACGTCACCTTGCTGAGGATGCCACGCAGGAAGGTTTTTTAGCGGCCTGGCAGAACATCCGGTCGCTGCGTGAGCCCGATTCGTTTCCGGCCTGGCTCAGAAGGATAATTCAGTGGCAGTGTTACCGGTTCAATAGAAGCAGGCATAGCTGTCTTGTTCCCATGAGGGGTGACCTGGAATCGGAGCGTGAAGATCCGCTGGAACGGGTAGCGCGCAGAGATATCAGTGAAAAGGTACGTAATACGGTCGCGGCATTGCCCGAAACTTTAAGAGAAGTAACGTTACTGCGGTATATTGGAGACTATTCGGCGGCTGAAATCGCGCGATTCATGGACTTGAGACCGGGCACGGTGCGCAAGAGGCTGTACGAAGCGAGGGGCAAGCTGAAGCCGCAACTGCTCCGCGTGTTGTCAAAAGACCTTGAAGATTTCGCGCCGTCATCAGACCATGCATTCGGAGACCGCATTATGAAATGGATACGACCTGATTTTTCGAACGAGCAGGGAAATTTCATGGATGGCCAGCCAGACAAAGTGTGGGACATGCTGCTGGCGTCTGCGGAGGGTGACCTGGTTCGCGTGGAGCAATTGCTGAAAGAAGATTCCGGGCTGGCCAACTGTAACTGGGCCTACTACCAGCCGCTGCACTTCGCCGCCAGGGAAGGCCACACGGATGTGGTGCGCCTGTTGCTCGAACACGGTGCGAATCCGTCGAAGGACTCGGGGCTGGAATACCACGTAACGCCTCTGGAGCGGGCCAGGGATCGCGGTTTCAATGAAATTGCCGGGCTTCTGACCGACGCTATCGAATCCAGATACGACTCGCCTCCCGTGGGCGAACGCGCCTGCGAAGTCGTTCGCAGGGGCGATCTGGCGGAAGCGCGTGCGTTTTTCGACGCTTCCCCGGAACTCGTAAACGCAAGCGATGAAAGGGGCACCCGCCCTTTGCACGCGGCCGTTGAAGCGTTCAACCTGGATATGGCCGAGTTGCTCCTGGACCGGGGCGCGGAACCCGATCCCGTCCGGTGGGATGGATGCAAGCCCCTGCACCTGGCCGTGTTTCATGCGAGGAAACGACACGGGCTGGCCAATCCGCTCCTGACCGGATACCTGATTGCCAGGGGAGCGAAGTACAGCATGACGGTCGCCTGCCTCCTGGGTGACATTCGGCGCGTAAGGGAACTGCTCTCCGGGGATCGGAGTGCAGCCTCCGATCAGGATACCTGCAGGTATTCTCCGCTCTTCAGCGCTGCTTGCCACGGGAATACGGAAATCGTGCAGCTTCTGCTCGATCATGGCGCGGACCCCAATGCCCCCGAACGCAACGCACCCCGAGGACATGCATTATACGAAGCCGTGGCGGGCAATCACCTGGATACGGCGAAACTGCTCCTGGATCACGGCGCCGACCCGAATGCCCAGGTGGAATCCAGTGGGAATCCGCTGACGCAGGCCCTGGGCAAGAATAACACGGAAATGATCAACCTGTTGTATCGCCACGGCGCCACGGCGGAAATCAGCATGTACGTATTGCTGGACAATATACCCGTGGTAGGGGAACTCCTTGGCGCGGACCCCGGTCTGGCCAATTTCGGAGGGGACTACGGGGTGCTGTGCATGGCGGCCGGTTTCGCCAGCAGGGAGATCATCGAAATGCTGATCCGCGCGGGCGCCGAACTGAACCGGCCGTGGTACGCCAACAACTACATGGGCTACGCGTTCCGCCGGAGGAAAGGCTGGAGTCTGAACGGCGCCAGCATGAATCCCAACGAAGATGTCCTGGACATGCTGAACCTGTTCTTCGACCACGGCGCCGATCCGAATAATGCGAACTGGCACGGCGTGACCTACCTGCACAAGCTGGCGGCGATCGGAGACGTGCAGAAAGCCGCCCTGCTGCTGGACCGTGGGGCCGACCTGGAAGCCGTCGACGACGAGTGGTGTTCCACGCCGCTGGGTTGGGCGGCGCACTGGGGACACCGGGAACTGGCGGGTTTCCTGTTGGACCGGGGTGCGAACCCGAGGGGCGGCGCCGCGGAATGGGCGACGCCCCTGGCCCGGGCGCAGAAGGCAGGGCACAGCGATATCGCGGATATGTTGAAATGAGTCCCCGTTGCTGATGGAAAAAACCGCCGCATTCGGTGCATCGGCTACCCGCCGGCCACCGAGCCCACGATCAGGTATGGTTCCTCGCCCCGCGCGATGGTGTCCGGAACCGGGGCGTCGGGCGGTTCGAGGGAAAGATCCCTGCCGCAGCCGAAGAACCTTACGAGGGGCCGGCGCGCGCCGGTACCGTAATCCCGGACCGTTCCCCCGAGTTGGGGAAAGTGCGCTTCCAGGGCGTCGAGGATCTTCCGCTGTGTCACGATCCCGGCCTCGACCTCTAAAGTGATTTCCTTGCCGGGCAGCCCCGCCAGGTTCCGCAGATGATAGGGCAATACGACGCGTATCATGAGAGCGTCTGGACTTCGACGGACATCACGGGCGGGAGGTTCTCCACGATGGCCGTCCAGTGGTCGCCACCGTCGGGAGACACGTAGACCGCACCCCCGGAAGTTCCGAAGTAAATCCCGCAGTCATCGAGCACATCCACGGCCATGGCGTCCCGCAGGACGTTGACGTAGCAGTTTTTCTGCGGCAGTCCGGAAGACAGGGGTTCCCATTCATTTCCCCCGGTCCGGCTCCGGTACACGCGCAGGTGGCCTTCGTCCGGGTAGTGCTCGGAATCGCCCTTCATCGGGACGACGTAGATCGTCTCGGGTTCGTGGGCGTGCACGCCGATGGGAAAGCCGAAATCGCTGGGCAGGTTGCCACTCACATTGGTCCAGGAATCTCCCCCGTTGTCGCTGCGCATGATGTTCCGGTGGCTCTGCATGAACAGCACGTCCGGACGGGACGGGTTCATGGCGAGGCGATGGACGCAGTGGCCCACCTCCGCCTCGGGCTCCGGGATGTAATCGGAATGCAGGCCCCTGTTAATCGGTTCCCACGATTTACCGCCGTCCAGGGACCGGAAAGCACCGGCCACGGAAATCGCGACAATCAACCGGTTCGGGTCGCCCTGGTCCAGGATAATGGTATGCAGGCACAGCCCGCCCGCGCCGGGATGCCAGCCCTCGCTCGAAGGGTGGTTTCTCAGGCCGGCGAGTTCATGCCAGGACCGACCCCCGTCCGTGGTACGGAACAGCGCCGCGTCCTCGACGCCGGCGAATACGGTATCCGGATCGGACGGCGAAGGTTCGAGGTGCCAGACCCGCTTGAATTCCCAGGGGCACGGGGTGTCGTCGAAGTCAAGGTGGGTGCCCGCTTCTCCCTCGAAGGTGAATTCATTGTCCACCGGGTTCCAGCTCTTTCCGCCATCGTCCGAGCGCTGCAGCAACTGCCCGAACCAGCCGGTACCCTGTGCAGCGTACAGGCGATCCGGATCGGCCGCGGATCCGGTGATATGGTAGATTTCCCAACCGCCAAAATGCGGACCGTCGATTTGCCAGTCTTTACGCGCGCCATCCGACGAGAGGATAAACGCCCCTTTTTTAGTGCCCACCAGCACCCTGACCCTGTCCATATCCGCTCCTTTTGGGTCCTGCTCGTATCTCCTGAATCTTCACAACCTGTCATCATCAAACAATGTAGACACGGGCAGGGAGTCTGTCAACTTCGCGCGGGCCGGTTCGAGTCGTCTCAGGCCCCATCGAAACCTGTGGCTTTCCGCACCTGCGGTTCGTACTTTGAACTGTAATTACTGTACTGCTCAACCAGGCCGGAAAATCGGCACCACAATTCGATGCAAACAGGAGAAGGAGGACAGCAATGCGTATCGAAATGACCGGAGTCTTTGTGAACGATCCTATTGAAGCGCACGAGTTCTACACGAAGACCCTGGGCTTCAAGGAGATCATGTTCGTACCCGATGCCAACCTTGCCATCGTGGCTTCTCCCGAAGAACCGGAAGGTACCTCGCTTCTGCTGGAACCGAAAGGCACTGAATTCGCCCGGGTGTATCAGAAGGAGCTCTATGAGTCCGGACTGCCTTCTATAGTGTTCTCCGTAGACGATATCGCTACAGAATACGAACGGCTGAAGAAACTGGGTGTGAAATTCAGCATGGATCCGACGAAGCAGGACTTCGGCGTCCAGGCTGTTTTCGACGATACCTGTGGCAACCATATCATGCTCGTCGAACTGAATGAGGGATCCTGGGGAAGTAGTTCCAGCGAGAATGAATAACGCGTCATGGCGCAAAGATGCAGTGAAAAGGAGCAGGCATGAACTGGACCGAGATACTGACCCGTGAAATGGAATATACATACCAGGCAGCAGATGGATTGATGGATCTCGTCGACGATGAAGACCTCGACTGGAAGCCATCCACGGGCGATAACTGGATGACCACCGGCCAGCTGCTGTACCACGTGGCTGAAGCCTGTGGCATGGCGATCAAGGGATTCGTGACCGGCGACTTCGGACTGCCCGAGGGCGTCAGCGCGGAAGACATGGGATCGGGCGACATGTTGCCCCCGGCCGAATCGATGCAGACCGTCGCATCGGTGGCGGAAGCAAAGGAAATGCTCGTGGCGGACCGGGACCTGGCATTTGAAATGCTGAAGCTTGCCGGCGAGGAAAGAATGCGCAGCGAACCCGCTCCCGCACCGTGGGACCCGTCCACTCCCGTGCTGGGACATCGCATGATGGAGATGGTACAGCATCTCGCCCAGCACAAGGGGCAGCTGTTCTACTACCTGAAACTCCAGGGCAAGCCGGTCAACACCATGGACCTGTGGGGTGGTGGGCTTGCCGAGGACCGCGATCAGGGATAGCGAGGGATAGCAAGGCGGAACGCAAGGAATAGCGAGAATCAGCGAAAAACAGCGGTCCGGCTGTTGCAGTGTGGTCGCTCACTAGATCTTGCCTTCTTTTTCCCACCGGGCGAAGAGTTCCTTGCGATATTGTTCGGCTTTTTCCTCATCCTTTTTCGCGCGCGCCGCAAAGTAAACCAGGCCAAGGGCCGCGCGTCGTCGGTCGGACCGGTTCGCGTCGGCCCGGTGAATGACCATGCTGTGATGGGCGAAGACGTCGCCCGGGCTGGCGCGCATGGCCACTTCCTGCGCCAGGTCTTCGTCCGAAAAATCCGACACGCCCTGCGAAAATCCCAGGACATTCGACAAGCGGTGGGGACGCATGCCCCGCCGGTGCGATCCCCGCACGTACCGCATGCATCCGTTTTCCTCGTCGATATCGTCCAGCGCGATCCACAGGGTCAAGGCCTCGTTGGGTTCCAGCATGAAATAGAAGCCGTCCTGGTGGGGCGGGGTGACCTCGCCCACCCTGGCCGGTTTGTTGAACCACTGCGGGTTCTTGGGAAGCACGTCGTCCGCGAGCAGGAATCCGGCCAGTTCGGTGAAATTGTAGGACCCGAACAGCCCGTCGAAGTACGGGTCCAGTTCAGCCATGTTCTGCAGCCGCTTGATGGACGACGGATCCTCTATGTCCTCGTAGAAGGCCGTCGTATCCGGCGCTCCTGGAAGCACCTCTTCGATGAACCGGTCGATATTGCTGTTGATCTCGGCAGCTTCCGCCGAAGACAGATACCCTTTTAGCAGCACGAAGCCGTCGCGGTCGAAATCTTCTTTGAGCCGACTGTTGAATGCCATGTACCCGTACTCCTATTCTAAAGCAGCGCACCATCGCTTATTCATATGCCTGCACGCTCGTTCATAATGGTGTTGCCGTAGAAACTGATGCAAGGTGCCTGGTCCGGTGCGGCCATGGTCATATGAAGGAGCCGATTCAGCATGAGTCAGTACCCGAATTTACCATTTCAAAACGTAACGGCCAAACCATTCTCAAGCACGGTATCCAGCCTGCTGACGCCTGCTGGCGGACGGCTGTCGTACCGCGTGACGAAACTCAATGCCAGCACGAGCGGTCCGGCCAGGTCTACTTCGAGATTGAGCTCCCCCAGGATGCGGGTGTCGCCAATCGCGTCCCACAGGGGTTGAACATAGATCGTGCACGTGGATACCACCCGGTCGTTGACGGCGATTCGTGATGAGAGGTAATGACTCCACCGGACCACGGTGGACCTGACGGGGTGCAGGTCACCTTCCGGCAACTCGTCCAGGCGTTCGTGCTCAAGGAACGCGGAGGCGCCTTCCCACAGGTGAAAAGCATAGGATTCGATCAGGTGGAATCGAAATCCCCCACCGGCCAGTGCACGGGTGTCGAGCCGATAGGTCGCGTCGTAATTGTACTGTGTAAACGCTTCGAGACCGATCCGCCCGTGAAGGGGGTAATGCTGCCTGAGATGTATCAACCCCTCATCGGCAAACCGCTCTCCCTGTTCCCATCCGAAGTCATTACGGGCCAGGATCAACGTGTTTACCCTGGGATGATTGAAATCCAACCGGCCTTCCAATCCGATTTCCTTCAGGTCCGTATTTCCCGTATGCATCTCCAGGTTCAATGCCAGGGCTCCCGAGAGACCGGTTGAATCCGCATCACGGCGGAGTGCTTCGATGTTGACCTGGGCCGATGACTGGCCCGACGCCAGCACCAGGGACAGCAGGACAAGTGTGCTAAGACATCTCACCTGGCGTCTCCATGCACGAACCGTGAGGTCGGCAGAACATGAGCGGGATCGATCCCGAACCGGCCACCGCACACTATTCGGGATGAGTCCATGACATTCCGTTTTACATTATACTTGCCATTGCGATACGCGGCGGTATTCATTGTCGTAATATACCTCGGTATCCACCCGTAGTGAAACGATTAGTAATCCGTAAGGCGACCCATAGAAAGGTGCACCATGTCCAGCATACGAGTCGGCCTGATCGGTTACGGGGGCTGGACCCGGATGGCGTTCGTGCCTGCCCTTCGGCAGCATGAACGGGTGCGGATCGTGTCCGCCGCGGCCTTCAGCGAGGCATCGCAGGAACGAATCCGCGAGGAACTGGGCCCGGACGTACAGGTCTACGGCGGATTCGAGGCGTTGCTGGATGGTCCCGAACTCGACGCGGTCATGCTGGCCATACCGGATGCCATTCACGAAGCCGCCATGAATGCCGTCCTCGACGCCGGCGTCGCCGCTTATTACGAACCACCGCTTGCCGGCTGTCCCGATGGCATACGCAAGATGCTTAAGCGGCTGGTCGCCGCCGACCAGGTTACGCACGGCGATCTCGAGATCGGATACGCCACCGTCGTGCATCGTGCCGCGGAACTGTTGCGGTCGGGCGCGATTGGCGCTCCACAGACCGTCCACCTGAAATTGCGGAGCGACTGGGCGGGATTCGGGGGACCGGATCTGTGCCTTGCCCACCACCTGGGGCCCTGGTACGTCGACGGGTTGAACAGTATCATAGGCCGGTCGCCCGGCCGCGTGCTCGTCATGGACGGCCACGGACAGGCGGGCAGGCGCCAGTTCCACAGCGTGGTCCATTTCGACTACGGTGGTCTCTGGGGCACGATTCACCTGAACATCAACTCGGTGGACAAGCTGGAAACCACGATCGAAGTGACGGGCGACGAAGGTGATCTGACCGTCGACTATTTCCGGAATACGATCCACTTGCGCACCAAGTCCGATGCCGATTCCGATGCCGATGGCGAGACGACCCACGTCGCGCCGGCGATGCCCGTCGTGGGCGGGTGGCCCGGCGAAGCGGAGAGCGTCGCCGAGTTCCTGGGCGCGGTCGAGCAGGGCACGCCGAACCGTACCGACGGCAGGATGGCCGCCCAGCTCTATCACACGGGGCTGGCCATTGAACAATCGAAGGACACGGGCGGCTGGGTCGAGATCGAAGACGTGGCCGAACTCGACTCGTTGTGACCGAACTCGAACATGAACGTAGACACGGGAGGCCGAAATGAGGGGAGTGCGTGTCGACCCGGAACGGCGTGAAGCGCGGATGCTCAAGCGGCACATAGCGTTTGCCGGTGCGCGCGTCCTCGATATCGGCTGCGGTGACGGCCGACTGTCTAGCAGGATAAGGGGCTGGATTGGTACAATCGTCGGGGTTGACATGGCCGGGGAAGAGGTAAGGCGCGCCCATGCCCGGAAACGGCTGGAGGACGCCGCCCGGTTCGCCGTGGCCGACGCGTCCCGTCTGCCCTTTAAGGACCGCAGTTTCGACCTGGCCCTGTTCTCCTGGTCTCTGTGATGAGTGCGACATGAGGGCATGGGGCATGCCCTTCACGAAGCCTGTCGCGTTGTGAAGCCTGGTGGTTGCGTCGTCGATATACGGCCGTACTTCCCGGTAAATGAGGGTAAACGCCGTCACGCAAGGCAGCAGGTGTACTGCCTGGTGGAGCACGAAGTAATCCTGGTGGCCACGCTGGCCCGGGACTACGTGGATTTTCATTACGCGGACCGGGTCGTGGCGGAGGCGGTCAGGGACCGTAGACTGACCCTGGATCTGCACACGGATTTCATTTTTCGGCACTATTTCGAACGCCTGGACCTGTTCGACCGGTGCAGGGCGATGTGGTGGGACAAGGCGCACATTCCAGTGACGGACCGGCGCCGCCTGGAACGGATCATGCTTCGTCATCCGGAAGCCAATATCCGCGTAGATACCCCGGTCCAAATTCGCGTAATGACCCGGCTGTAAGCAAACTGACCAGGTTCAATGAACGGAAGGGAGATTCCAGCCATGGCCCATCCGGCCTCGCTGAAACGGCGCATACGCAACGGCGAAATCGTAAACGGTGTTGGAGCATCTATGGAGTCCGGCAAGGAGGATCTGGCGCGGATTCTTCAGCAGGGCAAGGTCGATTTCTTCAACGTCGACTGCCAGCATGGCCCCCAGAGCGAAGACCGGATCGTATCCTTCTGCAGCGCGGCCGAAGCGCTGGGCGTGCCGGTGATCCTGCGCATAAAGCACACCCGGCACACCTACCTGATCGGTAATTACCTCGACCTTGGTCCCGCGGGAATCCTCGTTCCCGAAGTCAGAGAGGAGGCCACCGTGCGTGAGGCGGTCCACTTCTTCTACTATCCGCAGTTCGGCGGGAGAAGCTGGGGAGGAAGCGCGCGCTACGGCATCGGGGACCGTTCCGACCGCCTCGCGTACGCGGCCTGGTGGAATGACACCGGCGTGTTGTGGCTGCAACTCGAGTCGGTGGACGCGGTCATCAACTGCCGGAAACTGGCCCAGGACGGCGTGGACGTCCTCACCTTCGGCCCCAACGACCTCATGTTCGACATCGAACGGTACCACCGGCCGCCTTTCCGCACCGTGGACGACTGCGTCCGGCACGTCGCCCGCGAAATGGAGGGCACGCCGGTCGCCGTAAGCCTGGCGCTCCTGGATCCGTCGGACCGGGACAAGTACGTAGACATGGGCCTCACGGTGTTGCAGACGCCCATGGTGGTCTGATTCTGACCTGTTCGTCCATGCATTTCGTTAAACCACGCAGGCCATTTCCACCAATATGTAAACACCGCTTCAATTCCAAAGGAACCATTGATGAATCGTCCGCCGGAAGCATATATCCATGTCGATGAGACATCCCTGCTGGCCTTCACGACAGCCTGTTTCGAAAAAGTGGGTCTATCCAATCACCATGCTTCGATCATCAGCCGCCTGCTCGTTAACTCCGATCTGCGCGGCGTACGCAGCCACGGGGTCCGAGCGGCATCCGGCTACACGCGGTCATTCGCCGAGGGGCAGGCGAACCCTCGCCCCGACGTCCGGGTCATTGCCGAATCCCCCACTTCCGTCATCGTGGACGGCGATGGCACGCTGGGGTACTGGCCCATGGTGGAGGCGACGGAAGGCGCCATCGCCCGGGCGCGCGAAACGGGAATGGGCATGGGACTGGTCAGACACATTGGCCATTACGGCTCGGCGGGCCACTACACCCGCATGTGCATGGCGTCGGGCTGCATCGGGTTCTCGGTCCAGGGCTACCGCAACATGGGCGATGCCCGAGGCCAGGACCCGAAGCCCCAGATCGGGTACCTCGGCAATCCCCCGCTTTGCTTCGGGATACCGGCGGGCGATGAACCACCCATCGTACAGGACGTGGCCACGCGCATCCTGGCAGACTACCAGCATTCGCCCGAATTCGACGATTTGCTGTCCCGCATACCTGCCGCCTTCTTCAAGAGCATCGGTTACGGGGCGGTCGCCACGGTACTGGGATGCGCGCTGGCCGGCGCCGCGCTGCCGGAGGCTGATGAGGTTCAGGCGCGGTGGCCCGGGGCAAATCATGGCGGCATGGTATTGGCGGTTCATATCGAAACGGTGATTCCCAATGCGGATTTTCGGAAGGAAGTCGACCGTTTCGTAAGGGATGTGAGAGAGACCTACGAGCCCATGCCGGGATATGACGAAGCTTTGTTGCCCGGCGCGATAGAAGAGACGCGCGTGGCGCTCCACCGGGATCAGGGCATCCGGTTCGGCGAGATCGAACAACGTGCCGTACAGGAAATGAGCGAGCGGCTGGGCGTGCCGCTGCCCTGGAATGAATAGGCCGACTCGCCGTTGACCTGGTTACAGGGGAGGAGGAAATCCGTGGCGAAGTACCGGGCAGGACTCATCGGTCTCGGCTGGATGGGTATGCTTTACGATCTCGCCCAAAGGACGGGCGTGTGGGACGTGGATGATATCGATCGTCCCACGCCAGAGCTGAATATCCACCGGCGTTTCCTTTATCATGAGAATCCCGGCACGGAGGGTCTGCCGTCCTCCTACGCCGAGGCGCTGTGGGACCGTCCCGAGATCGACCTCGTCGCGGCGGCGGATCGGGATGTGAAGCGGTTGCGGGCCTTCAGGGAGCGGTACGACGTCGTGTCCCTTTATGACGATGCCGGGGATATGCTGGCCATCGAGCGGCCGGACATCGTCTCCATTGCCACGAACACCAAGCATCGTGCCGACCTGACCTGCCTCGCCGTGCATCATGGCGCGAAGGGCATATTCACCGAGAAGCCCATGGCCCATACGCTCGAAGAAGCGGACCGGATGGTGCGGACCTGCGCGGAAGCGGGCGTGCCGTTGAGTTGCGGCGCGATCGCCACCACGCATCCATCTTTCGCCCGTGCCGGCGCCCTGGTGCGCGACGGCGGCATCGGGGAGTTGCTGTCGATCGAAGCGCCGGGACCCGCCGCCCAACACCAGCACTGGTCCTATTTCCTGGACAGCGAACCGGTCTGGGTAATCGGTACCGGCGATGAACCGCGGCGGGAGTCCGGAAGCGACGAGTTCACGGGTCAGGGCATGATGGTGACCGAAAGCGGCCTCGTGGTCCACTTCCGCACCGGCGCACCAGGCGTGCGCCTGCACGGCAGCAAAGGCGACCTGGCCTACGATTTCCTCACGGGCTGGCAGCGGTGGGAGAAGATGGAGGTGGAGGGCCGGCCCTACCGCGTGGAAACACCCTGGCCGGGACCCCAGTTCGTGCCACCCTATGGCGGGGTGTATTCGCTGAACGACGTGATGGACTGCCTGGCGGGAAAGCTGGACGAACCGAAGAACTCGGGCCGCCGCGTGGCCATGGCGCTGGAAGTGGAAGTCGCCCTCAAGCTCTCCTCGGCAAGGGGCGGCGTGCGCGTCGACCTGCCCCTGGAGGACAGGTCGCTGGGGCTGAATTACGACTGGTTTCGTTGATAACTATGTTTGGATTTCCAGGTATGCGTTCATGGTGAGTTGCCTTGCGTGAAGCCAGCCCCCACATCAAACCTCTTCTGGCTTTTCTGGTAATGGCCGTGCTGACGACTTGCGGTACGGACAGTCCGACGCAGCCCGCGTCAGTTAAGCCGTTACCTCCTCCGGTACCTGTACCTAACCGGGTTACGGTCTCCCTCACAACCGTTACACTCAGCGCTGTAGGCCAGACAGAGTCCATAACAGCCAAGGTCTTCGATCAGAACAATGCGGTGCTTGGTAGCGCTTCCGTGATCTGGACAAGCAGTAGTCCGGGTGTAGCCACCGTCAGTACACTGGGGGTGGTTACGGCGGTTTCGAATGGTGTGGCAACCATCACGGCGCGTTCGGGTAGCGCGTCTTCGACCGTGACCGTCACGGTTAAGCAGTCTGTCGCCAGCATAACCATCGAGCCGTCCTCGGCCACCCTCAAGGAAATCGGAAAGACGGTGGAACTGGCGGCCTCGGTGCTGGATCAGAACGGACAGCTGGTGTCAGGCGCAATGGTATCCTGGCAGAGCAGCGACGACGGTGTAGCCACCGTCAGTACACAGGGGGTGGTCACGGCGGTTTCGAATGGTGTGGCAACCATCACGGCGCGTTCGGGCAGCGCGTCTTCGACCGCTACCGTCACGGTTATGGAGACGTACACGCTTTCGGGCATAGTGACTGATGGTCGGAGAGCGGGTCTTGCGATTCCAGGTGCGACAGTTCGACTAAGAAATGGTACGGAAGAGTCCATGACCGCAGATGAGCGTGGGCAGTACCGGTTTTCAAACGTTTCAGGGCAGGTCGAGATCACTGTCAGCGCCAAACCAATCTACCGGGAACAAACCATCGAGATCACGGTGGATTCGGACTACACGCAGCACTTCACACTTGAGCACACAGGATTACCGCCGTTCAGCGGTACAGTATGGATTACACCGGAGATACTTGGCCCTGAGGACCCCACTTCGTTCGGCGAAGTCACCTATACCGGCCGCGGGATGCGGGAGATCTTTGACAGACGGGTCGACGAGTGGATCACCGTGAATGCCTATTTGTTCAACGTGCAATTCGGTGATCGGACGGCAGAATGGCAGTTCAATCCGGAGTTCGGGAGCCCCGAGGCAGCGCGCGCGGAGATAGCAGTGTTCGCGCCGGCGATCGGGCGTATGCCGGCGGCCCTTCTGTCGAACCTCAAGGAGGTGGAAGTCAATGCGGGGCAAGGGGATTTCGGGGGCAATGGCTACAACGGAAGTTACTTAATTCATACGGAAGATCAAGCAACCATTGCTGCCGTGAGCGAGGGATTTCTGGAAGAGGTATTCCTGCATGAGGGCGCACATATGTCGCTTGATCGGGAGCACGGTGACTCCCCCGGCTGGCGCGTAGCGCAAGAAGCGGACGGTGTCGCAATCTCCGAGTACGCCCGAGACTTTCCCGATGGGGAAGACATTGCCGAGAGCATACTTCCGTACTTCGCGGTGCGGTACCGCCCGGAACGACTGACGGAATCGGAGCGATGGCTTATGATGATGTCGATACCGAACCGGCTGGACTATTTTGATGAGCAGGAACTTGACATGTCGCCTTACACGCTTCAGCCGTCCATCGTTTCGACTCGGTCTGCTTCGTTCAATGTAATGGAACAGTAAGCGGCGCGGCGCTTTGAATATACGGCGATCCCTCCTGAACGGAATCGCCGATGAGTAGGTACAGTGCACCGGAACGCTCGGGCGCGACCGGCATCGTGGCACATGGGTTCTACGAGCCCAACCCCTCGCGCTGTACCCTTCGAATCCCCGACGTCAGCCGTTCCAGATCCTCATCCGAGTTGAATACGTGGGTCGAGACGCGGGTGCTTTCCTCCGCGAATTCGAGCGGGGAGACCAGCACTTTCTCATGTTGCTGAAGGCTTTCCGACAAGGGGCCCGCCTCCAGACCCGGCACGTGGAAAGTGACGATCCCGGACGAATCGTCGTAGGACGGCGGCGTTTCCAGGATCAGTTCCGGAATCTCCCGCAGCGCAGCCTTCATCCGGTCCGTGTACGACGCAATACCCGCGAATACCGCGTCCCATCCCAGTCCGTCCCAGATGTCCAGGGCCTTGCCGAAACCCGCCTGGTCGGGCACACTCCGCGTGGCGAACTCGAAACGCCTGGCCTCGTCGTGCAGGTCCATGTTGCCTTCCTGGTCGAAGGACTTCTGCGAGTGGGACCCGATCCAGCTCGGCTTGAGCCATTCGATGCGGTCCTTGCGGATGAACAGTCCCCCGGTTCCCTGGGGCGCCATCGTATATTTGTGGCCGCAGAAGCTGTAGAAATCGCAGTCCAGGTCCCGGACGTCGATGGGTACGGCCCCGAAGGACTGCGCGCCGTCGTAGAGGACAGGCGTGTCTTTACCGTGGGCCAGGTCGCAGACTTCCCTTCCCGGCAGGCGCAGGCCGGTACGTCTTGAGACGTGGCTGACGCTGACCAGCCGGGTCCGCTCGTCGATCAGGCGGTCCATCTCTTCGAGCGTTCTGCCGTGATCGTTGTATAACGGGACAAACCGGAGTTCCACGTCGTGCCGGCCGGTCAGGTTGTACCAGGTCAGCCGGTTGCCCGGGTGCTCGTGCGTGGTCAGCAACACGTTGTCGCCCGGTTTCCAGTCGATGCCGTTGGCCACGATGTTGATACCGATCGTGGTGTTCTCCGTCATGACGATCTCTTCAGGCGTGGCGTTGATGGTGCGTGCGACCTTGCTCCGGATATCCCGCTTCAGTTCCTCGATCCGCCGGGCGACGAAAGGAAGGGCGGGACCCCGGCTCTGGAACTTCAGCCAGTGGACGACTTCATCGACGACGAGGTTCAGCTTGGGAGAAAACCCGCTGGTCTGGAAATACGCGTAGCCGTCCAGGTCGGGCAGCATGGCCCGTACGTCCGCGGTCAGTGACATGAACCGTGTTCCTTGTGGTTTCGGGTGGGCATCTCGTGGTTGAGTCTCATCAGGCCGGACTCATCCAGGCCGGGCTCATCAGGCCGGTCGCGACCTGAAAGGCCTCATGCTGGTCGGTATTTTAACGGACATAGCAGCGTCCAGTCCCGATCGTCGTGAAATGGTAGGGCTGCCCGGGGAACCTGTCAATTGAATTGGGCTTGACGCCGGCGTCCGTTGGGTTAGTTTTTCGCACCTCCTCGTTCCATATCGACCCTGGACCGAATAATCCATGCCACGGATCACCTGACCTATTCAGACTTGATGGTCTGGACGCGAAGAGAGGCATATCGGACCCGCTGCCTGTCGTAGCGGATGTAACGGGCATTCACGTGAAGCTCGGTTGATTGACGAGAAGTTGATTTGGGGGAACAGAAGATGGCCTTTGACGTCGTCGGACTTGGCTGCGCCTGCCTGGACTTCCTGGGTATCGTGCCCCGCATGCCGGACCAGGACGAGCAGGTCTGGATGAGCGACTCGACCCAGCAGGGCGGCGGGATGGTCTCCACCGGGCTGGTGACGCTATCCCGGCTGGGGGCGTCCACCGCCTTCGTGGGCAAAGTCGGAAACGACATGGCGGGCCGCGCCGTGAAGGAGGAATTCGACCGGTATGGTGTCGATTCGGCCCAATTGAACGTGGAGCCTGGTACAACGACTCCCGTCAGCATGATTCTCGTCGATGAATCGACCGGGCAGCGCACTATCATGGCTGCCGGAACGACCGTGGAAATGTCTCCCATGGAGCTTCCTGCCGGTATGATCGCCGACGCAAAGTACCTTCTCCTCGACACCACGGGCCGGCGGGCCGCACTGGCCGCCGCGGAAATCGCGCGCGGGGCGGGCGTGCCCGTGGTCCTGGACGCGGACAGCCTGTCCCGCCCCCAGGATATCGAGGATCTGCTACGGGCGACGGACTACCTGATCGCATCTCGGGTGTTCGCCGATGAATTGACCGGCCTGGTCGATCCGGCAGCGGCCGCAAAGTCCCTGTCCAGTCGCGGATCATCCGTCGTGATCGTCACCCTCGGCGAGCAAGGCAGCCTGACGCTGGCTGGCGGGCGGACATTCCACACGCCGGCTTTCCCCGTGGAGGTCGTCGATACGACCGGCGCGGGCGACGTATACCACGGCGCATACGTTTTCGGCCTGCTGCAGGAGTGGCATCTTGAGAAGACGGCGGTATTCTCATCGGCCGTCGCCGCCTTGAGCTGCACCCGGCTCGGGGGACGAACCGGGATTCCGGATCTGCGCAGTGCGTTGGATTTCCTGCGGGACCGAGGTGCGGAGCACTTCAACGACGGGACCGGCTGCATCGACGGAGGGGTTTGATCTCGCCAGTTTCCAACCGGCGGCTACAAGATCTCCTTCAACACTTCGATCAGACGATCGATTTCCCCAGGCGTGTTGTAGAAGTGCGTGGACACCCGGACCAGGTCGTGGGTACGTCTCTGGTCCCGGCTCAAGACGATCCCGGCCTTGCCCTCGAGGATCCCCCGAAGCAGGTTGGAATCCCACCTCTCCACACCGAAGGAGGTGATTCCCGGACTCGACAGCGCATGGTCCGTTGAAGTCCCCAGGCTTACACCGGGCAACTCCATGAGTTGTCCCTTCAGATAATCGGACAACATCCGGTCGCGCGCGAAGATGGCATCCATGCCGATCGATTCGAGGAAATTCAGTGCGGTCTTGATTGCGGCCCTGACCGGCCGTTCGTAAGTGCCGTGGGGACCCACGTGCCACAGCCCCTGTTCGCGGTCATCCCATGGTCCGTTTCCGCCCGATCCTGGCCAGAAGTTGTCCTGGAAACCCTCCCGAACGTATAGACATCCGGTACCCGAAGGCGTCAGCGCCCACTTGTGCAGGCTCGTGGCGAAGAGGTCGCAACCCATCTCATGCAGGTTTACGGGGGTCATACCGGGCGTCTGGGCGCCGTCGACAGCAGATACAATGCCCTTTTCACGGGCCATGTCGCACAGTTCCCTGACCGGATAGAGCAGGCCGGGACCACGGGTAACGTGGCAGAAGAAAATCACTTTCGTCCGCGGCGTCAAAGCCTGTTCAAAGAGGTCCACCACTTCCTGTTTGCTACCCGGCGGGCTTGGAATCTGAATCTGGTTGACTCGAATGCCGTAGCGCCGGGCACGCTGGTTCCATGGCTGGTAACCTGCGATGTGCTCATCCGTGGTCATGACCATTTCGTCTCCGGGTTCCATGCGGATCCCGTTCACGATAAACCGGAGCCCTTGCGTCGCGTTCCGGGTCAGCGCGATTTCCTTTTCGTCCGCTCCCAGAAACCGGGCGGCCATCTTCCGGCTTTCCTCCACTTCGTCCCAGAGTTGGTACCTTCCTTCGCTGCCGGTCTCCGCGAGATACACGTACCCGTCGTACACGGCCTGCGTGACCGGTTTAGGGCACAGCCCGAGGGTCCCGTTGTTCAGATATATGGTGTCCGGTTTCAGGTGAAACTGCGCGCGGACCTTTTCCCAGTAGGCTTCGTCGTCGATACGGTCGGGCGGGCCTGCGAGAGGCTCTTCGTCTTCCTGCGCGATCGCCGCCGTCGCGTCCCACATCGACGCCGTTGCGACACCGGCCGCCGCCGCGAGGCTCCCTTTGAGAAACTGGCGCCGGCTTCCTGGTTCGTCCCGTGCTGTGTCGTCCCGTGCTGTGTCGTCCGATTCTTTCCGGTCCAACGGCGCTTCGTTTGCGCGGTCGGTATGGCGATTCATGCTGTTACTCCTCTATCCCTTCGAAAAGGGATTCGATTTCCTGCGGGCTCAGTGGCCGGTTGTACAGCCTTACGTCGTCGAGGTCCATGGGCTCTTTGTCGAATCCGCCCCCGAAGGTCGCGAAGGTCAGCCACATGCGGCCCAGTTCGATGTACCGGTAGGGATTTTCGGTAACCTGTTCCACGGCAAGTTCACCGTTGAGGTATATTTTCTGATCCATGAGTCCATCCGCCCGCGTGCTCAAAGTCGCCGCAACGAAGATCCAGCGTTCAGGGTCGAGCTTCGTTTCAGTCATCAGTTCCCATTGCGTCGCCACGTCGTCCACGCGAAATCCGATCTTGCCTTCCTGTATCGACATGGAATAGGGATCCTGTCCCCATGCGCCGTCGCCGTACCAGATCACCTGGCTGTACTGGCTTTCGGTGTCGAATCCCCTGATCCAGCAGGTTATTGTCAGGTAGTGCAGCAGATCGAGCGATGAATTCTTTACCACCGCCCAGTCCTCGTCACCATCGAATCGGAGCGCCCCGCCCATTCGGCCGGCTATGGCCTCCGGCTGTCCCATGACGATAGACTTCAATCCGCTTCCCGACACGTCGCGCATTTCGGCGGTCTCCATGGGCCAGTGGGCGACCAGGGCGTTTTCGAGGGACGACTCAGGTGGGTCGGGCACCTCAAGTCCCGCCAGGGGTGGAGGCTGCCATCCGTTCTCCCGGGCCAGGGCCAGGATGGCCTCCGGAGAAAGTGTTTCTGTGTAGATACGCACGTCGTCGATGGCGCCTTTAAAATAGAAATCCGGTTCACCCGAACCCTTGCGACCGACGTTAACGGGTTCTTGCGGATGAGGCGGGAAGGGGGCTTCGACCTGATCGTGCAGTACACCATCCATGTACAGGCGGTGCACGTTGCCGTCATGGGTGACAGCCAGGTGTCGCCAGACGGAGGTTCCGACGGGACGAGTTATAAGTGGGTCGCGGCCGCGGCCCATGATGTGCCAGGTGGGCAGCGGACCTAACTGGCTCAGTTGAAAGACGCGTCGTTTGCCGCCGCCGCCGCCGTCGTCCTGGGTGATGACTGCGTTGGACCAGTATCTCGAGAAGGCCTCATCATCATACCTTGCCCAGACCGAAAGGGTAAACGCGTCTTCCATGAGCGCCGGTGGAGGCGCGACGAGGATATAATCGTTCTTGCCGTCGAAGGCATAGGCGGCGTTCGGCCGCCCGAACCGATCGTCCGTGGGTACTGCGCCGAATACCTCGCCGTGATGCCCGCCGCCGCTCGTATCCCTGGCGTCTCCGTCGAACAGTAGCTCGAGTACCAGGTTAGACCGGTCAGCCGCCGGCGCCTGGGCCGTGGTTACACCCGGGTGCATGAGGAGCAGGGAGAGCCCCGTAAACACAAAAACGGCGCGATTGATCATCCGTTACTTCCTTCCAGGCCGGCTGGCCCGCTTCCAGGCCGATTCGGCCCGCGAAATCTGACAATGAGGACACACTACGGATACACGGACGTGGATGCACCGTGCCGAAAAACGCCGTGCGCGAACCGCCGGGGAAGTCCCTTTTGTGCGATCCATGATCCGCTTGACGATGCGCGGATTCGAGCATATCTTTTTGCTAGATATTATGAACAGAACGAGAACGTAAATGCAGTCAGTTCAATAAAATAGGCTGCAGTCCTGTTCGGCCGGCCAGGTCCCGGTCCCGGATTCCTTGCCGTGCCGAAAAGCCTGATCGTTCGGAACTGCGCAACTACTTCTACAATAGTCAATCCCATCGTATTCATTCTAAAGCAAGACATCGGGTACCCATATTTATGCCAGGTCGCATCACGATCAACATCGACACCCCCAAGGGACCGCCGCAGTGGGCTTTGCTCCAGCGCGCCCTCATCCGCTCCATGTCCCAGGCCCTCGAGTTGTTTTACGACAAGTACTTCGACGAGAAGGGATACCTGGAATGCGTGCCCCGATGGGGCGCCCTCGACGGACCGGACGATGCCATCGAGAACCTGGCGAACTGGCCCGTCGTCTACCTGCTCGGCGGTGGAGACCGCATCCTGGACATGTGCAAGACGGCCCAGGACGGCCACATCCGCCAATACACCGAAGCGAAGACCGTCGACGTGCCCTTTGCCCGGGACGGCATGTACTACAAGGAATTCCCGGTGCACAGTGACTGGGCCCACCACGCCGAGGGCCTGGTGGTGTTCAACCTGCTGGGCAACTGCGATCCGGACGACGAAAACCACATCCGGCGGACGAGAAGGTTCGCCGGTTTCTACATGGACGAGGATCCCGGGGCGAAGAACTACGATCCGGAACGCCGGTTGATCCGAAGCATGTTCAACGGCAGCCGGGGGCCGATGCTGCGCAAGACCACGGCCCTGGACTGGGTTGGCGACCCGCTGGAAGACGGCCGGTTCGACCTGCTTCACGGCCAGCGTGACTACGCGGAGATGTGCGAGCGGTTCGAGACCTACAACGACGTGGCCGGCGACCATCCGCTGAACCTCACGTGCACGGGTCTGGCCTTCAACGCCTATGCCCTCACCGGCGAGGCGAAGTACAGGGACTGGATCCTCGAATACGCCGACGCCTGGGTGGAGCGCACCTATGCCAACGGGGGCGTGATCCCCTCGAACATCGGGCTGGACGGCGTCATCGGCGGGGCCTGCGACGGCAAGTGGTGGGGCGGCGTCTACGGATGGAACCACAAAGTCTTCGCCCATCGCCACGGCCGGCTGGACAATTTCACCCTGAACGCCGTCGCCCACGCGGTGGACGGCTTCGGAAACGCCCTGCTGCTCACCGGAGACCAAAAGTACGTGGACGTCTGGCGCACCGTCCTCGAGTCGGTCAACGCCAACAGGAAGACCGTGGACGGCGTCACCATGTATCCCCACATGCACGGCGACGATGGCTGGTATGATTACGCGCCCGAACCATACGACCGGGGTGCCGTCGAGGTGTACGACTGGTCCATGAATCCCGCCGACCGGACGTTGACCGGAGATCAGCCCTGGCTGAAATACCTGGACGGGTCGAATCCCGGCTTTCCCGTGGACGCCCTGAGACAGGATTTCGACGATCTGCGAGGCCAGGTGGAGAAGATCCGCAATGACACGTCGACGCCGGATACGCGGCTTTCGGACAATCCCAATCCCTTCAACCCGGCGCGGATCGAGACCCTCGTGAACCTCATGACCGGCGGCCCAAGGCCGGCCTACGCCCGCCCACTCCACTGCCGGCTCTGGTACTTCGATCCGGTCCGCGGCAGGCCCGGCGTCCCGGAGGACGTGGCCACACTGGTCGACCGGATAGATGCCGATGGCCTCGACGTGCACCTGGTGAACGTCAATCCGGTCGATGCGCGTACCGTGACCGTCCAGGGCGGCGCTTACGGGGAGCACCGGGTAAGCGAAATCGAGCACGACGGCCGCCGGGTTTCCGTGGACGATACCGATTTCACGGTGCGCCTGGCGCCGGGATGCGGCGCGCGGTTGACGCTGGGCCTCCAGCGCTACGTCAATCAGCCGACGGCCCGGTATCCGTGGAGCAGGTAGGGCCGGCAGGATAGGTACGCCACGATAGATACACAGGAAGATCGCTTGATGAGCACTGTTCAGACCGAACCGGTTTTCCGCGCGCGTAGTATTTCCAAGGTCTACCGCATGGGCGAGGTGGACGTTACCGCCCTCCGCGGGGTCGACCTGGACCTGTACGCCGGTGAGCTGGCCGTCTTCCTGGGGGCTTCGGGAAGCGGAAAGTCGACGCTGCTCAACATCCTGGGCGGTCTCGACGTGCCGTCGGGCGGCCAGGTCTACTATCGGGAAAGGGAAATGACCGGGGCGGACGAGGCCGATAGGACCGGTTTCCGAAGAAGGTCCGTGGGATTCGTATTCCAGTTCTACAACCTGATCCCGAGCCTCACCGCGTTGGAGAACGTGGAGCTGGTCACCGAGATCGCAGAGGACCCGATGACGGCGGAAGATGCCCTGGGCCTCGTGGGTCTCCAGCCGCGGATGCACCACTTTCCGGCCCAGATGTCGGGCGGTGAGCAGCAACGCGTGGCTATTGCCCGGGCCATCGCCAAACGCCCCGAAGTGCTCCTGTGCGATGAGCCCACCGGCGCCCTGGACTATACGACGGGCAAGCGGGTCCTGGAAGTCATCGAGAAGGTCAACAGCACGCTGGGCACCACGACCGCGGTCATCACCCACAACGCGGCGATCGCCGACATGGCCGACCGGGTCATCCGCCTGCGCAGCGGCGAGATCGTCGAGGTGTACGCCAATAAGGCGAAGAAACGGCCGGACGAATTGAGCTGGTAGGCTGCATTCCGCGGAGCGTAACTGCCATGACCATCCTGAACCGCAAGGTGTTCCGCGAACTGGGCCGCATGCGCGGCCAGGTCATCGCCATCACCCTGGTTATGGCCTGCGGCATCATGCTTTACGTCTCCTCGCGCCACACCTATATCTCCCTGCTCAAGTCCCAGGAATCCTACTACGCGAGTTACCGGTTCGCCGATGTATTCGCCGGCATAAAACGGGCGCCGGCGTCCACCGCGGAGGAAATCGCCGGGATCCCCGGTATTTCAAGGGTCCGCACCCGGATCGTGATGGATGTGAACCTGGACGTGCCCGGCCTGGACGAACCCGCCACAGGCCGGCTGGTCTCCATGCCTGAACGACGCAGGCCGGTGCTCAACGACGTGGCGATCCAGGAAGGCCGCTACCCGGCGGTCGGGAGGCCGGAGGAAGTCATCATCAGCGAAGCCTTCGCGAAAGCCAACGGTCTGGCGCCCGACGATTGGATCGGCGCGGTGATTAACGGCCGGCAGAAAGCGCTTCGCGTCGTCGGCATCGGCCTTTCGCCCGAATACGTCTACGAGGTACAGGGCACCGGATCCATCTTCCCGGACAACCTGCGCTTCGGCGTGATCTGGATGGCCAGGGACGCCCTGGGCGCGGCTTTCGACATGGAGGGCGGGTTCAACGACCTGTCCGTCGCCCTGTCGTCGGAGGCACGCGAAATGGACGTGATCGACCGGATGGATCTCATACTAGAGCCCTATGGCAGTACGGGCGCTTACGGCAGGGATAGCCAGATCTCCCACCGGTTTCTGATGGATGAAATCATCGGCCTGAGCGTATCCAGCAACTTCACGCCGGCCGTTTTTCTCGGGATCGCGGCGCTCCTGCTGCACATCGTGTTTTCCCGCATGGTACGGGCCCAGCGGGATCAGATCGCCATCATGAAGGCCTTCGGGTACAACAATCTCTCGATCGGGTGGCATTACCTCAAATTCGCCTTCCTGGCAATATCCGGCGGCACCCTCCTCGGCATCGTGGGCGGCTTCCTGCTCGGCAGGCCGCTCACCGCATTGTACCAGGATTATTACCGGTTCCCCGACCTGGTCTACGAGTTGAATTACGATGTCATAGCCCTCGCTGCGATAATCAGCGTGTCCGCCGCGTTCCTCGGCACGCTGCACGCGCTGCGGTCGGCCATGTCCCTGCCTCCCGCCGAAGCGATGCGGCCGGATTCTCCCGCCCACTTCAGGCCGCTGGCCATGGAACGCCTGGGCGTGCACCAATTGCTCACCCCCGTATGGCGAATGATCTTCCGCAACATGGAACGGAAGCCGGTCAAGACCCTGCTTTCCGCTTTCGGTATCGCCATGGCGGTGGCGATCCTGGTCATGGGGCGGTTTACCTTCGACTCGATCGAATACCTGATCGACTACCAGTTCCGCACCGTACAGCGTGACGACGCCGCGGTCGTCTTCGCCGGGCCGCGTCCCGCAAGGGCCCGGTTCGAACTGTCCCATCTTCCCGGGGTCGTCCGTTCCGAACCCTACCGCGCCGTCCCCGTCAGGCTCCGGTCGGGGCATCGAATGAAGCAGACGTCCATCAACGGGCTCGATCCGGCCGGTGAATTGAGACAGCTGATCGACCGCGACGGACAGACTCAGTCCCTGCCTCCGGAAGGCGTCGTATTGACCCGGACGCTGGCCGATCTCCTGGCGGTCCGGGAGGGCGACATGGTGGCCGTCGAAGTCCTGGAAGGATCAAGGATGCAGGGCCGGTTGCCGGTATCCCTGCTCGTCGATGAATTGATCGGCATTTCCGCCTACATGGACAACCGCGCGCTGAACCGTTTCCTGGGCGAGGGCAGTACGATCTCCGGCGCGTATCTCTCCGTTGATCCGCTCAGGGCGGACGCGTTGTATGCCACGCTGAAAGAGACGCCTGCCGTGGCGGGCGTCGCCGTCCGCGAGGCGGTGATCAAGGGATTTGAAGACTCCATTGCCGAAAGCACGAGTGCCACCACGTTCACGCTGACCGTTTTCGCGTGCATTATCGCCTGCGGCATGGTGTACAACGGCGCCCGCATCGCCCTGGAAGAACGAAACCGCGAAATGGCGAGCCTGCGCGTGCTCGGTTTCACGGAACGGGAGATTTCGGTGGTCCTCCTGGGCGAGCAGGCCATCGTGACCCTCATGGCGATACCGATTGGGTTTCTAATCGGATGGGGTTTGTGTTATCTTGCCGTGGACGCTACCGCCCAGGAACTCTACCGGATGCCCCTGGTCATTACCGGAAAGACCTACGCGTTCGCCTTCCTGGTCGTTGGCGCGGCGGCCGTGGTGTCCGCGTACGTGGTCCACAGACAACTGCGCCACCTCGATATGATCGGTGTGTTGAAAATCCAGGAATAAGCGAGAGGCCGAAATGAAACTTCGACGCAAACACGTTGTGCTCTTTGTCATCCTCGCGGTCGTCCTGGTACTCCTCGTCCGCGCGTTCATGCCTACACCTATGCTCGTCGACACGGGGACCGCGGAAGTGGGCCCCATGCGCGTGACGATCAGCGAAGAAGGCCGAACCCGGGTCAAGCAGCGCTACCTGATCACGGCGCCGGCGTCCGGGCGGCTCGCCAGGCCGCAGTGGAATGAAGGCGACCGGGTCGACAGAGGGGATGTGCTGGCGCGCATCACGCCCTCGCCCCTGGGGTCCCGCGAGTCCGCGGAGGCCCGGGCCCGGATAGAAACGGCGGAGGCCCTGGTCCGAGAGGCCGAGGCAAACGTCGCCCGCGCGCGGGTCGAGCAGGAAGAAGCGGTCCGCGGACGCGAACGGGCCGAGCAACTCGCGGCCAGCGGCAGCATCTCCAGAGAGCGTCTGGAGCGCGCCGTACACGTGGCGACTGTCGCCGAACGTTCCCTGGAATCTTCCCTCTTTCGCCACCGGGCCGCAGTCTCCGAACACGAGGTCGCCCAGGCGGCCTTGCTGGCCCTGCAGGAAGAGCGGGGCGACGCGAAGGCGATTCTCTCCGTCGCCTCACCTGTAGATGGCCGGGTACTGCGCCTGTTCGAAGAAAGCGAACGGGTAGTCGCCGCGGGTACGCCCCTGCTGGAAGTGGGCGATCCTGGGGACATGGAAGTCATGATCGACGTGTTGTCCACCGATGCCGTGAAGGTAGATGTCGGCCAGGCCGTATGGATCGAGGAATGGGGCGGGCCTGATCCGCTTGCCGGCACCGTGAGCCGCGTCGAGCCGGCGGCCTTTACGCGGGTGTCCGCCCTGGGTGTGGACGAACAGCGCGTCAACGTGATCGTGGACCTCGACGAAACCCCGCCGGAACTGGGCGACGGGTATCGTGTCACGGGACGGATCGTCGTCTGGGAGAAAGCGGACGCGCTCAGGATTCCGTCCAGCGCCCTCTTCCGGGTCGGAGAAGACTGGGGCGTATTCGTGATAGAAGACGGGGTGGCTGCCTCCCGTATCGTATCTCTGGGCCAGCGGAATGGTATTGAAGCCGAAATACTTGAGGGCCTCGCGGAAGGGGACCAGGTCGTCCTTCATCCTGGTGCGCGGATATCCGACGGACTCGGCGTCGAACCCCGGGTGAACTGACGGCGCGGAGTCTGAGAGCGCGGAGTTTAAGGGTGCGGAGACTGAAGGCGCGGAGACTGTAGGCATAGAATCTGAGTGTGCAGAAAGTGAACACGCAGACACTGAGGGCGGAACCTGAGATCAAGCTGAGGAATCCAGGCATTGGAGAAACGCACCGGTTTCGTCGAAGCCAACGACGGCGTCCGGCTGTACTACAAAGACACGGGTCGGGGCAAGCCTGTCGTCCTGATCCATGGCGGTGGACTGAGCAAGGGCTGGTGGAGCAAACAGATTCCGGTCCTGTCCCGACGCTTCCGGGTCATCGCCGCCGATACCCGGGGCAACGGCCGGTCGGACAAGACACCGTGGGGCCATCGCACGGCCCGGTACGCCATGGACGTGCGGGAGATCATCGAAACGTTGGAGCTCGATGAAGTCACGCTGGTCGGCTGGTCCATCGGCGCCCGGACCGTCCTCTCCTACATCGAACTTTTCCGGAGTTACCGACTCAAAGGGGCCGTGCTGGTGGACGAAGTACCCAGCATCGAAGTCCACGATCCGCCGGACGACCCGCCTGAACCCGAGACCGAACCGCCACCGGGAGACGAGTCGGAGCACAGGCGCCGGGAACTAAAGAAAATGTTCGTCTCACTGGACGTCTCTGACGCCGCACTGGATGTGCTGCTGGAGGAGAGCAGGGAAAACACGCCCGCCCAAGGCGTCACCCTCGGCCCCGATTACCAGGCGCAGGACTGGCGTCCCATGCTGCCTTCCATCGATCTCCCTGTCCTGATTGCGACAGGCGGCCGCAGCGGCGCCTTTCCCGGCTGCAGGTACATGTACGAAAACATCCCCGGTGCGCGCATGGAAGTCTTCGAGGGCAGCGGCCACGCACTGTTCTACGAAGAACCCGACCGGTTTAACGCCGTCGTCGCCGAATTCGTGGACACGCTGCACGCCCCATCGACCTGAGCGGACCGTGTCGGCCATGATAGGTGCAGTCGGCTTGACCAACCGGCTGCCATAGCCTGCCGCCCGTCAACCCCTCGCTGCCTTCCGCGTTTCGGGGATGTACCGCCATATGAGAAAGCCCATGACGAGCATACCCGTACCACCGATTACAGAGCTGGATACGTAACCGACCTCGGTATAGACGACGCCGGCGACCGCACTGCATAATCCCATGGCCAGTTGGCCGGTGGCGATACTCAGGCTCATCAGCGAACCGCGCCGTTCCGCCGGCACGATCTCGGACAGCAGCGCCTGGAAGGGTCCCATGCGGGCCGAAACGAGCACCATGATGGCGAAAAAGAGCGGGTAGGCGATCCAGAAATCCGTCATGATGGCCGTCGTCAGGGTCATGAGGACGAAAAGTCCCAGGCAGCCGCCCACGACCAGGACCTTCCGGCCGATCCGGTCCGAAAGCCGTCCGGCCCAGGGACCCACGATGACGCTGGCGATGCCGGAGACCATGAATAGGGACGCCACCTCGTCGCCCGTCACCCCGTAGGTCTCCTTGATCCAAACGACCAGGTAGATCACGTAGAAGGCGATCCCCGAGAACATCATGCAGTAGGCGCCGACGGCCGCCGCGGTCGCTGGCGTCGTGAACATGGCCGCGTAGCGCCCGACGACCGATCCGATCGAAGTCAGGCGCGCCCGGGCCACGGCCGGCTGCAGGGCCAGCCTCCAGACCAGGACGAAGGAGAGTATCATGGGCGCCGCGAAACAGACGAAAGGCGCGGCAAAACCGAACCGGTCAGCCAGCAGCGTACCGCCCGGGATGCCCACGATCTGTCCCACGGCAACGGCGGTCATGACCACGCCATTGGCCCAGCCCCGCCGCTCCGGCGGGAAATGATCCCCGATATAGGCCGGCGCGACGCCGCTGAGGATGCCGGCGGCCATGCCGGACAAACAACGGATGAGCACAAGTGAAGCAAAGTCCGTAACGAAGCTGTGCATGAATAGGGTCACGCACATGGCCCCGGTGCCGATCATGAGAGTACGTCTCCGGCCCATCGCGTCCGAGAGTGGCCCGGTGACCAGCGCGCACAACCCGAGCATGATCGAATAGGCCGAGACCAGGGCGCCGAGGTATACCCGGGGCACATCGAACTGCTCCTCCACGATAGGCAGTATCGGCGTCATGATGATCGTCTGGCTGCTTGCGGCGAACATCATGAACCAGAGCGCCAGCAGGATGCTCCAGTCGGCAAAAGCACTCGGTCTCATCGGTCACTGGCCCGTTTCGTAGAGGGGGTTGTGATGGATTCCAGGGAGTTCATCGGCAAAATCGTCGAAATCGATATCGATCGGCCAATGGGTACCCGACATCCCGAACATGATCTCATCTACCCGGTGAATTACGGATTGGTTCCGGGCGTATCGGGGTTGGACGGCGAAGAACTCGATGCCTACCTACTGGGCGTGGACAGGCCGGTTGATCGATTCAGGGGCCGATGCATCGCGGTGATCCGAAGATTGGATGATGCGGACGACAAGCTCGTGGTGGTTCCCGATGGCGTACACTTTACCGACAAGCAGATTCGGGATCTCACGGAGTTTCAGGAACGATACCACAAGTCCTGCATATCGCGAGGAGGGCACACCTAGTGCATTTCAATGGAAAGCACGTAACTCAGGATCGTAACGAAGAGCCACGCGGATACCAGCACGACCCCCAGGGGACGTTTCAATCGATCGACAGACAGGTGGATTCCGAATCTGAAAACGATGAGTACGAACAGCATCGCGGGGAACAGGAATTGGAAGAACTGTCCATCGGCCTGCAGGCCGCCCGGCGTTACGGAAGCGGAGACACCCGCGACGAAAAGCACATTCAGGATATCCGCACCGATGACATTTCCGACGACCAGTTCACCGTGTCTGCGCCGCACCGCCGCGATGGCCGTCACCAGTTCCGGGACCGAAGTGCCGAACGCAACAAGGGTCGCCGAGATGATGTGTTTCGGTACACCAATGCGTTCTGCCATGATACTCACGGCTGGAATCAGAATCTGCGCGGAGATGACGATGATCGCGATCGCTCCGATGAGTTTAAGGAGCGTGCCGTAATTGCCTGTTCCCGCTCCCTCCGCTTCTGCAGTGCCATCGGTTTCTGACGGTGTCGAACCCGCCCAGCGGATGGACTTCCAGATATACAGCGCGAGAAGAATAACGAAGACGACACCGGCCAGTTGAGGCAGGACGCCGCCACCGGTGAAAGCGCTCGCTGGAGAGGACCACGGCAGACAGACGGCTACCAGGAGGATACCGGCCCCCAACTGCACATTTGACAGTCGCGAGGCCAGAATGCGGTCGAATGGAAGCGGGGCAATCAGGGCTGCCAATCCCAGGATCAGCCCGGTGTCGCAGATTATCGATCCGACGGCGTTACCGAGCGCAAGTCCCGGTTCGCCTTGTTGCGCCGAGAGTACGGAGACTGCTGCCTCGGGGGTCGTCGTGCCGATGCTGACGATCGTTGCACCGATAACCGCTTTGCTGAGACCCCATCGGCTCGACAGGATGACCGCTTCATGAACGAGCCGGTCCGCGCCTTTGCCGAGAGTGAATAGTACAACGGCAATGATCACCAACAGCCCTGAACTCGGCAAACCGATCAGAAGATGTTCAATCCATTGTTCCATGAAGACTCAGGTACCTGTATATTGTAGCTGTAACACCAACCGGTGTTCATTTTGAGGGATGTGAACCGAAATGAAACCACCTGTATTATACCACGGCAGCGCTGAAAAAACCACTCGACTGGAACCCAGGCCCGCGGGGGGCGTGGGACCGGACGAAGATCAACTGCTCGCGGTCTATGCCACCCACCTGAAGAACATCGCCATCGCCTTTTCGCTGCCCATCAGGCCGATCGGAGGTGGCGGCTTCAGTTTCGGTGTGGATCTCGGCATAGAGCGCCCCGAGGACCTGCACGAAGACATTGAGCCTCGCATCGATCTCGAAGTCGGTACGCTCGACCTGGACCGGCCAGGTTACGTATATGTCCTGCCGCCTGTTACCTTCGAACAGGTCGATCCGTGGCAGTGGGCTTCCAGTGAACCGGTCGAGCCGGTCGATGTTATACGGATCGATCCGAAACGCTACGCCCACTGGATTCGCGACAGGAGACAGACGGGCCCCGCATCTCCATAGCCAGTTCCCAACAAAAAACCCACATGAAACACATGCGGGTCCACCGTCCGGAATGCCGAAGGAGAGATTCGAACTCTCACGGGCAAAAGCCCACTGCGCCCTGAACACAGCGTGTCTACCAGTTCCACCACTTCGGCATCATATACCATTTGTCATAAAACAGCCACGATAATATATTCCGATAGCCGCCGATTGTCAAGCAGGGCGGACAGCGAAACCGGATTGTTGTGCCGATTCGAGGCAGCCATGGCCAGGACATCAGAACGCCAAATCACCGAACCCAACGGTTCCGATGGCATCAAGGTCATCGTGACGAACCGGAAGGCACGCCACGACTACCATTTCATGGAGTTCTGGGAGGCGGGGATCGTCCTGACCGGCACGGAAGTGAAGTCGCTGCGGGCGGGAAAGATCAACCTGACCGACAGCTACGCCGCGGTCGATAACGGCGAGCTATTCCTGTACAACGTACACGTCTCCCGTTACGAACAGGGGAGCCATTTCAACCACGAGCCAGTCCGCCGGCGCAAGCTGCTGCTGCATCGTGCGGAAATCCGCAAGCTCATCGGCCGGGTCGTGGAGAAGGGACTCACGCTCATCCCCACAAGGGTCTATTTCAAACGGGGACGCGCCAAGGTGGAGATTGCCCTGGCCAGGGGCAAGCGGGATTACGATCGCAGACGGACCATCATGGAACGGGACGCCCGGCGGGACATGGAACGTACGTTGAAGGGGCGTCCATGACGGAGCGTCAGGCCGGACCAAACAACACGACGGTCTCCATCATCGGCCTGACCTGGGGCCTGTCCTTTATCTGTGCGGTCCTGGTGTTCGCCATCGTCAGGCTGTCCTCCGTCACGATCGACGCATACAACAACTTTCCATTTTACTGGTACCACTGGGTGGCGCTGGCCGCCGTGGTGGCGTTCATGGCACATTCGGAGGGATACCAGGGTTTTCAGCGCAATTTTTCTCCTCGTGTCGTCGCCCGGGCCTGGTACCTCTATCATCACCCGCGTCCCGTGCTGATCGCGCTGGCTCCGCTGTTCCTCGCCGGATACATACACATCAACCCGGGCCGCCGGAGAAACATCCTGGCGCTGACCATCGGGATCGTGATCCTGATCTTCCTGATCCGGTACCTGCCCCAGCCCTGGCGCGGCATTGTCGACGCGGGCGTGGTCGTCGGGCTCACCTGGGGACTGATCTCCCTGGCAGTCTACGGCATCCGGATGCTGGGATCGCGACCCTTCGCCTACTCTCCCGAAATCCCAGGGGAAAGCGAGGTGATTCAATGAAACGGAACTTCTTGAGACTGCTGGTTGGCCTCATGGCCGCGCTGTGCGTGCTGGCCGGTTTGACCGGCGGGTGCGGACCGGGCGGGAATGGCACGGACGCCGCCCGGGACAGGCCGGTCACGTTCGGTGACTACTGGTACCAGGGCAAGGCGGAGATTACGAGCTATAATCTCAAGCAGGCCCGGTACGGCGAACTCCACGACGGAGACGCGGTGCTCATATTCGTGACGGAGGATTTCTCGGCCCGGAAACAGGTCAAGCTGGACCGTCCCGAGGATGCCGGGGACGACGCCGTCAAGGTGCTCAAGCTCAACGCCATGCGTGAGTTCAACACGGGCGTATATCCCTACACGGTCATGACATCGGCCTTTTCGCCGGTTGACCGGGACCGCCATCCACGGACGCTCAAGGTCACGACGTCCGTGCAGGAATGGTGCGGCCACGCTTTCGTCCAGATGAACCTTCAGGATGACCGGTACCGCGTGCACCAGTACTCCTATTTCGAAAGCGAAGGCGACCGGGTCGCGGAACTCGAAAACGCCATCCCCGAGGATGAGATCTGGACGACCATCCGTCTGAATCCGGACGCCCTGCCGACCGGCGAGGTGTCCATGATTCCGGGTACGGTGTACCAACGGTTCGACCATACGGCTTGGCGTACCGTCAAAGCCACCGCCATCCTGATGCCGGATGTCCGGGAGCCCGAAATCATGGTCTACAACCTGGTCTATTACCCGGATCTCAACCGGACCCTGACCATACGGTTCAGGCGGGACTTCCCCCACGAGATCGAATCCTGGGAGGAGGTCGAGATCGCGGCGGACGGTACGACGAAGGAACTCGTCACGACGGCGGTGCGCAACAAACGGCTGATGCTGGACTACTGGACGAAGAACAGCGTGATGGACGTGGGATTGCGCGCGGAGCTGGGGCTGGACGAATGAATGACGACCCGAAATGGCGCGATGACGGGGTGAAGGTCATCCCCGGGAACCAGCTCGACACGAATACCCCGCAAACGCCGGGGATGTCACGGGCCGCGGCGATAAATCACGCAAGGACCGGCGCGAGCAAGATCTGGGCGGGCACGGTGACCATCCATCCGAACGCGAAGACCGGCGCGCACCATCACGGCGAGCTGGAAAGCGTGATCTACGTGGTGAAGGGCAAGGCGAGGATGCGCTGGGGCGAGCGCCTGGAATTCGTGGCGGAAGCGGGCCCGGGCGACTTCATCTACGTGCCGCCCTTCGTGCCCCACCAGGAGATCAACGCCCGGACCGACGAACCCCTGGAATGCGTGCTTTGCAGAAGCGGCATGGAGCCGGTCGTGGTCAATCTGGACATCGAACCGGTGGAGAAGCCGGAGAACGTGTACTGGGTCGACTCGATCCACCCTGAACCTGACGGCTGACGGGCACCGCTGCCGCCACAACGCGCAGTCCGGCGCCGCTTTCATTCTGGCCGCCGCCAACAACGCTCCCGCCGCTCGCTACCCATCTTCCCGGTAGACTGCCTCTCTCAACCCCCTGATATAACCGACCGCGTACAGCCGGCAAAGGGCCGAGTACCCCGGATGGTCGTTGTCCTCGCCGGCGAGGGTCGGCACGTGGTCCGGGCGCAGCACGCCTTCGAACCCTATATCGCGGTACGCGCGCAGGCATTCCATCATGTCGGTCGGACCGTCGTCGTGGAAGGTCTCCACGTAGTTCTCCACGTCCCCGCGCACATCCCTGAAATGGACGAAGAAGATCTTGCGCTGCGCGCCGAAATGGCGGATGGCCGCTGGCTGGTCGCCGGTCATGAGGGCGAAGTTTCCCTGGCAGAAGGTGATCCCGTTCATGGGACTTGGCACCAGGTCCAGGAGCTTCTGGAAGTTGTCCACCGACCGCATGATCCGTCCGATGCCCCGCAGCGGCGAAAGCGGCGGATCGTCGGGATGCATGGCCATTTCCACGCCGTACTGTTCCGCGACGGGCGTGACTCGCTCGAGGAATGCGTGCAGGGTCTCCCATAACTGGTCTTCGGATACTTCGCCCGCTTCGGTCAACGGCGCGTGCTTCATCATGGCGTGGTCGTAGCCGGTGACGAAGGCGCCGCCCCGGGACGGGACCGTAGAAGATGTACGGGTCCAGTTCAGGATAGCCATCCAGTTGTAGCACCAGGTCTTGATGCCGACGCGGCCCATGCTCTCGATGAAGGTGCAGACGTTGTCCAGCTCCTCCTCGCGGCCTTCTGCGCCCAGCTTGATGCGGTGCATGGGCGGTGCGCTTTCGATGACGGCCACGTCGAAACCGGCGTCGTTGAAGCCGTTCTTCATCCGCAGCATGGGCATGTACTCCCAGCCCATTTCATTGCCCACGGCCGGCGGCATGCTGGTGACCACGTGATCGACGCCGATCTGCTTTACCTGGTCCCAGAGGGTGTTGCGGCCGGTACTGAGAATCTCAGCGATCTTAATCATGAAATGCCGTCTCCTGTAGTTTCGCCCCGGCAGCGCACCGGATGCTCGAGGGCCCGTTCGTAGAGATCCTGCCATTCCTTTGAACCGTCGTCGCGCAGGATCTCGAGGCAGACCCCGTCCGTGTGGGCCGGTCCGTTGCCCTGGATGAAAAAGCCGTATGCACGGCTCATGGGCGCGATGTGAATGCGGGTGCCGTCGGGGTAGACCACCGAATTGACCAGGCGCGGTTCGGGCTTGGCGTAGAGTTCGCCCTTTTCCTTCAACTCCTGCACGGTATCTTCCGAAACTTTCCACCTTTCCACGGCTTCCTCGTCCACGGTTACACCCAGGCCCGGTTCCTCGGGCACCCGGTGGAAGCCGCCCACGACTTCGACGGGTTGGGTCAGCAGGTGGTGGCTGTAGAGGTTGATGCACGTGATGGCCGGCCAGGTGGCGTGGGTCAACACCGCACCGAGATGGGCCGCCCAGGTCGTGGTGAGCCCGTTGCCCACGAGCTGCAGCCAGAAGGGCATGTTGACCTCGGCGCTCAACTGGCCCTGGCGCATCACTTCGGACTTCCCGGCGCAGATGACGAAGCCGTCGCAGACCTCCTCGCGGACGGCCGTCAAGTAGGGCGGCGAGCCGAAGTGCATGGCGATGGGCCGGGGGATGACCTGCCGCAGCTGGCGGTTGCCCAGGATGTCGGTCTGCGGGATGGGGGATTCGAACATGGCCACGTTCCCGTGCCGGGCTAGCTTCTGCATGACGGGCATGGCCGCGGCCGCGTTCTGCATCGTTGCATTGGCGTCGAGGTCCAGCTTGAAGGAACCGGGGATGCCCGTGGCGATGGCGTCCACCTGGGCGAAGATGTCCCACCAGGGCCTTTGCTTGATCTTGAAGCTGGTATAACCCTGGGCCACCGCGTCGCGGGCTTCGGCCAGCCAGTCCGCGGGCGAGGCGTCGATGGACCACCAGGAAATGGGCGACCAATCCCGCACCTTGTTCCCCAGCAGCTTGTAGCAGGGCACGCCCAGCGATTTACCCACCACGTCGAAGAGGGCCATCTGCAGTCCGGCGCCGAGCGTGTCGTCGTTCATCACGTCGGCCGGGCTCTTCCCGATGACCCGGTTCACGGCGTCGTCGGTAACCCGTTCCCAGGTGTAGTGAATGACCGTTTCCCCCCAGCCGTCCAGTCCGGTATCCGTCGTCACCCGGCAAAGTTCCAGGATCGACCAGTTGTAGACCTCGCGCTCGGTTATGCGGGCCTGCCGTTCAGTGAACGGCACATCCACCACGATGCGTTCTACGTCGACGACCTTCATGACAAGGTATCCCTCCCGTCCTTGCGGTATCGGTGCGTTGCCTCGCAGCCCTTCCGGATAGTATCAGATCAGCAAACAGGCGATCAGTAGCAGGACCATCAGGGGCAGCAGTCCCATTCCGACACTGGCGCCCGCCGGCATGAGCAGGCTCTCAGGCGCGGTGATTTCCAGGCCGAACAGCAGGGGGATCGTCCGGGCCGCTTCTTCGTTCAGGCCCAGTGAGATGGACACCCCGGCGTACAGGCTGCCGAAGAGGGCCACCACCAGGACCACATGGGCGACATGGGGCATCCGGCCCCTGGAGAGATCGGCGGGGTTCATGACGTCGTGATAGAGCAGGCCCCACTGTTTCACCCGTTTGTAGAGTACGGGAAGCAGCAGCGGACCGAGGATGGCCGCGGTGACGAAATTATTGATGGAAATCAGGGGCGCCAGCACGTGGAAGGGCACGAGCCCCAGGATGTCCAGCCCCCAGCCGACCGTCACGCCGCAGGCGATGCTGGCCAGCAGCGTTACGTAGAGGTACCGGGCCAGCATGGCCGGGGACCACGCACCAGGCTCTTTGCTGGAAATCATGCGCCATATGCGGTAGGGAATGTAGCCGAACAGGAAGTTGCCGATCATTCCGAAATAGCTGCCCAGTCCATAGGTGCCGCCCATCAGGTCGCCGATCAGGTTGCCGAAGGCGGCGCCCCACGCGCCGGCGGGCCCGAACATGAGGGAACAGATCACCGGTAATACGTTGGCCGGCCTGAGTTCCGTAATGCCAGGTATTATGGGAAGGAGTTTGAAGGGGATCAGGACGGCGGCATACATGGCTGCCGTCAGGGCTACCAGGACGACCATCCTGGTATACTTCCACATCGAGATGGCTTCTCGCACGCTACCCCTTCAGGCGCTTTGTTCCAGGCGGTTGATCTCGTCGCGCAGACGGGCGGCATCCTCGTACCGCTCCTCGTCGATGGCTGCCTGGAGTTTCTGCCGCGCCGTTTCCAGGGGGGTGCGTGGCTGTCGCTTGAACTCCACTGATTCCATCAACTCCTCGGCGGCCACCTGCGCCGCGGGCACCTTGCCTTCCTCTCCCGCTTCGGCTTCCAGCTCCTCGATGGACGCGGCGAGCGCGTCCTCGCCGTTTTCGTCCTTGCTCTTTGGCATGCGCTTGCCGGCCGCACGCATGACTTCCTCCTCCACGTAGATCGGAGCGTCGGCACGTAGGGCGAGGGCGATGGCGTCCGTGGGTCTCGAGTCGATAGTCATGGACTGTCCGTTAGCCTTCACGTGTATTTCCGCGATGTAGAACTGTTGCTCGCGCAGTTCGGAGATGAGCACGAACTCGATCTCGGCATCGAAGTGCTCGAAGACCGAATTCAACAGATCGTGCGTCATGGGCCGCGGCGGCGCTTCCTCGCCGGCGTCGATCTGGCTCTTGATGGCGAAGGCTTCCGCGATGCCGATCAACAGTATCAGCACCTGCTCTTCCTGCTCGTCGGCCAGCCAGAGAACGGGGGTGGCGTGCAGGGGATAGGGAGGCCCCACATCATATACTTTAAGACGAATCATGTATGCAGTCTTTCTATCGGACCGGGATCAGCCTGGTTTTGTCGCGGGCGACCACAAGCGAGATGACGGGATTACGCAGACTGATAGGGGTCAGTCCGCCTTGAATTACAATCGTCATCGTAGTGGAAGTTCGGTATACGGGTATAATAAACCGGGCGCTGAAAACAGGTCAAGACAAAATGAACCGGCGGTTGTGATTTTCGGATGCCGGGCGTTTCCGGTCATCCGGTCTTCGAACTTTCCCGCTGGGCGAGAAAAGTGCTGCGTACCCGGGTGAAGAAGGCGAGTGCCGCTTCCGTCCGGTAGTCCAGATAGGTCCACGGCATCGGGGTGAATGCGCCCCGGGTGTAAAGCAGCGTCACCTCGGCGAATATTCCCTTCCCGATATAGATGCGGTGGCTGTAGTTCTTGGTGGTAGCCAGGACGAGCTGGCCGCCGTTGACGTAGCCCGGATCGATGTTCAGCGCCCGTCCGGGCATGCCATCGGACCGGACCAGGCCGGCTTCGAGATCATTGCACGTGCGCTTGGTTTCCGCAAGGTCCTCCGGGTTCAGGAGCGGCCCGAATCCGAGAAACTGTTTGACCAGTCCGGCCCCCATTTCCCGTTCGTAGTAGGATGAGAAGGAAAAGTCGAATACCGGACCGGCCAGATCCAACGCACCGAACCTTCCGGCCAGGAGATCACGGCCCTCCGCCAGCATCGATTCGTCCTGTCCCATGACCGCGCAAACCAGTTTCACGGGTTCGGGTTTTGCGGATGTACCCAAGGTCGAGTCGCCTTCCGAAAACGTGTTTGTCTCATTGCCACGAAGAGTGCCGGCCTGTATATTTCGCCCATAGCCCATAGCCCATAGCCCATAGCCCATAGCCCATAGCCCATCGCCCATCGCCCGTCAGGAAACAGATACCGGTTAAGGGTGGACGTTGTCAACGCCAATCAGGCAGACCGGCAGTAGAACAGGAGCACGAATGAATCTCGAACGGTTTTCACTCAAGGACAGGGTAGCCATCGTAACCGGCGCGGGAACGGGCATCGGCCAGGGGATCGCGACGGCCATGGCCGAATCGGGCGCCCGGGTCGTCCTCACGGGCCGGACCCGATCCAGGCTCGAAGAGACCGGGGAGACCATTAGAGGGTTCGGCGGCGAAGCGCTGGTCGTGGAGTCGGACGTCTCGGACCGGGACGGCCGTGAAGCCCTGGTCGCCACTACCCTGGAAACCTGGAAGCAGATCGATATCCTGGTCAACAACGCGGGGGTGAACGTGCGCATGCCGCCGGAGGACTACCGCGAGGAGGACTGGGACCGGATCGTGGACACCAACCTGAAGGGCACCTTCTTTCTCACCCAGCTCGCGGCCCGTCACATGATCGGGCGAAAGTACGGCAAGATCATCCAGATCGCTTCACTGGCCGCCATCACGGGCATTCCCCATATCCCCGCCTACACCGCCGCCAAGGGCGGTATCGCTTCCATGACCTATCAGCTCGCGATCGACTGGGCGCCGTACCACATTAACGTGAACTCCATCTGCCCGGGATACATCCGGACGCCGCTGACCCGTCCCGTCGAAGAAAGCGAGCGGGGGACCTACATCCTGAACCGCGTGCCGGCCGGCCGCTGGGGCGAACCGGAGGACATCGCCGGCACCGCCGTGTTCCTCGCCGCTCCGGCTTCCGATTTCCTCACGGGACAACTGATCGTGGTGGACGGCGGCTGGATGGCCGGCGGCTAGCCGGCGGATGACCGCGCGGGCGCACGCGTTGAACGAGTGACGGACCGTCCGCGGACCGCTCCCGTTACCCGGCGGCCTCCGCCTGGCTCACCCGGCCCGTACCCGGGCGGGGCACCGTGATGAAACCGGTAGCCACCAGGGTCAGGAGGGCGACGACCGCCGCACCGATGAAGACGTACTGGTAGCCGTAGATGATCCAGACCAGTCCGCCCAGGGTGGGAATGGACATGGACACCGCGTGGTCGATGGTGACGCCCAGGGACAGGGTCGCGGTGAGGTCGTCCCTTTTGACGACGATTTTGCTGGCGTAGGTAGTCCGCGCGATACTGACGTTGAACAGGACCAGGTCGAGCACGAAACTGGCATAGATGAGATCCACCGCCCACGCGCCCAGTCCCATTTCCGCGGCGAAACCGTAGCCCACGCAGACGCCGATGAGCAGCACGGCGTCGATCATCAGCACCACGCGCTCCCCGAACCGGTCGATCAGCTTGCCCAGCTGCGGCGCGAAGAATACGCCGATGACGGATGCGACCAGGTGGAGCGAGGCGATGGTGGATACCGGCTTGTCGAAGATGCTGATCAGCACCCAGGGGCCGAAGGTGATGAAGATCTGCTTTCTCGCGCCGAAGAGGATATTCAGCAGGTAGAACAGGGTGTACCGCTTCCGCATGATGAAGGAGGGGCGGTTGCCCGTGTGCCCCTCGATGGGACGCATCGCCAGGTAGCAGTAGACGCCTCCCAGGGCTACCAGCGCGGCAAGGGCGAATACGGGCAGATAACCGAGTGATGTGCCGCCCAGTCCCATCCAGAGCAGGATGCTGCCCAGAATGGCGGCGCCGGTCTGGATGCCGCTCAGGCGCCCCAGCATGGTGGCGCCCCGCCCTTCGCGGGCCAGCCGGAGGGCGATCGTCCGGGTCACGGGCATCTGCAGGTGCATGCCGATGCTCCAGATGATCATCGAAGTGAGCATCAGCCCGTATTGATCGCCGTAGAATCCAAGCCCCATGAATCCCACGGCCATCAGCGCCATGGAGAGGGCCGCCATCTTCAGTTCCGACCAGAAGAAGAGGATGCCGGCGAAGGCGGCCACGAGGAAGCCCGGCAGCTCGCGGGGAAACTCGAGCTCGCCGCGGCTCATCGCGTCCATTCGGTAGGTGTCGCTGAGGAAGTTGTTGAAGCTGATTTCACCCAGCCCCATCGAAAGACCCATGCTGACCGCGCCCAGCACGAAGAGTATGAGTTGACGGTCGGCGGATCTGATCCAGGAAAGCAAGTGGGGCTCCGGTCTAGGGCAGATCGAACTTCTTCAGTTCGTCCCGTATTTCGGCGGCCCTTTCGAACTCTTCGTTCTCGACGGCCTCCGTCAATTCCGCCCTCAACTGGTCTTCCTCGGAACGGGGCTGTTGTTTTCGGATCTCCTCGGCCATTTCCCTCAGGACTTTCAATTCCTGGCTTTCCTTGACCAGGTCGTCCCGGTCGTAGGAACGAAAGAAAGTCTCTATTTCCTCTATGCCTTCATCGATATGTCCCAGGGCCTTGTCGATATCGCCCGAATCCGTGGCGATCAGGCTTCGCGCCCTGGTACGATGCATGATGACGAAGGGCCGGTACTGCTCGAGGGACAGCCGGTCGTCGTCGTTCTCGGCATGGGTCCGTACGATTTCCATGATCTGAAGGTTGTGTTCGGCGTCCCGGCAGGCTTCATGGTAGGATTCCAGTTCGAACATACAGATGCGCCGGTAGTAATACTGAAGCGATTCCGTTTGCAGGTTTACACAGTCCTCGTGGGAGAGGCTGAGCTGCGCGTCCGGTCCCTTGTCCGCCTTCATCTGCTCCAGTTTCTTCAGAAAGTGATCCAGCAGGGAGCCCTTCCCGTGGGGTCTCTTGCCATCCGGCCGTCCTGACCACTCCATCTGCAGGATGCCGAGGTCCACGCGCATCTGGATCCTCGTCCGGCCGTCTTCTCCCTTGATCTTGCGCACGATGAGCTTGTCGGGCCCCGTGTAGTCCCATTCATCGAGTAAACTGCTGATGTCTGGATTCATGTGCCTGGCTCCCGTCTGTAAAATGTGTGGTGCCGAGGGAGGTGGATACAGACCGAATCAGAATGCGCCGACCAGTTGGCCCAGCCCCGTCAGTCCGGACAACCCGGCCGGCCCGGACAACCCGTACAACGCGCCGCCCAGCGTCAGCAGTCCGATACCCCAGCAATAGTACGAAAACCTGGACAGATTGCCGGCAACTACGATGCGAAGGAGCAGCTTGAGCGCGATGTAACCGCTCACGGCCGCCGTGAGGGTTCCCACCGCTACCGCGATCCATTGATCCGGGGGGATGCCGCTCGAATCTCCTGCCTGGACGGCAACCGCACCCAGTATGGCGGGAACCGCCAATAAAAAAGAGTAACGCGCCGCCAGCCGCCGGTCAAGTCCCAACAGCAAGGCGATGGAAATGGTCGTTCCGGAGCGCGAAATACCGGGAATCAGCGCAAGCGCCTGGCCCAGGCCGATCAGCAGCGCATCGAACCAGGTCGTCTTGTGCAGGTCCCGCCCCTGCTGGCCCGTGTGGTCCGAGTAGTCGGTGTGGTCCGTGTGGTCGGTGTGGTCGGTGTGGTCCGTGTGGTCGGTGTGGTCCGTGTGGCCGGAGAAGCGGGACAACCACAGCATGGTACCGGTGACCAGGAACGCGCAGCCTACATAGGCCGGTGCGGAGAACAGGTGCTCCAGCTCGTCCTTCCATCCCAGGCCGAAGACCGCGGCCGGGACCGTACCAACGGCGAGCAGGAGCAGAAGGCGAAGCGCCCCTCGGTCCTCCCCGGCATGGCCCGTTGCCGCGCGCCAGGCACCCGAGACCAGCAGGGCGATATCCGATCGGAAAACGATCAGGACGGCGATCAACGTCCCGAGGTGTACCATTACGTCGAAGAACAACTGGGTTTCGCCGGTTCCGCCCGTGCCGCCCGTGCCGCCCGGTCCACCCGTTCCGCCCGGGCTGAACAGCCACTGGTACACCACGAGATGGCCGGAACTGCTGATCGGCAGGAATTCCGTGACACCCTGCAGGAATCCAAGTATCAACGCGTGGTGTAGAGGAATGGGTCACGCTCCGGGGCTGCCCGGTTCATGAAGGCCGTCACGGGGCCATCCCTGGTCAGGATGACCGCTACCTGGGCACTTGGGCCATCCCAACCCAGGAAGACCGAGACCTGGGTCATCCCTGCTCAGGAAGGCTGGCGCCTGGGTCTTCTCGAATACCGCCGGCGTGGCCTTCGGCCCTGTGTGCGCCCGCTTCCCTTTTCGGTCCGCGCCTCGCTCTCGGTCTTGGCCTCGGCTTTGGTCTCGGCCTTGGCCGGAGGACGCTTCGGACTGAAGGCAAAACAGGATCTCACGGCCTGCCAGCACAGTATCAGGGGCAGAGATGGCAGCGCCGCGTAGGCCAGGACCGGGGCGCGCATGAGCCACAGTCTGAAAACTACAAAGATCGCAAGGCTGGCGATCAGCGCGATCCAGCCCAGGGTGATGGCCGAAGCGACGCCGTGCAGGTACGCGGCGAGGCCGAAGAACAGCAGCGCCGTGAGCAGCGTCGTGCCGTACGAGGGCATGAAGAGGTTGAAACCACCGATTACCTGGGCCGCGCTGCGCCATTTCAGTCCATCCACAATCAGGGGCAGTCCGTCGGTGCGGGCTAGCCTCCACCGGGATCTCAGGCGGTCCAGCGTGGAGCAAACGGGTTTTACGTTCCGGGTACGGTCGTATACCCATGCCTGGTCGGTGTACTGAATGACCACGTCGTGGCGCAGCAGCCTGGTTTGAAATCCCAGCACGTTGTCCAGCCGGGGCTTTTTCACGCCGTGTTTCTCTACCAGCCGCCGGGAAACGCACAGTCCGGTTCTATGGATTCCCCCGGCCAGGCGGAGATTCAACGGCCAGCTCGTGAGCCAGCTGGGCTTCAAGGTGCTCAGCAGGGCCCTTCTCGCCGTATTCCAGGTCCACTTTCTTCCCGTTACGCTGTAGCCGGACTGGACGGCCTGGGCGCCCCGGGACAGCTTGTCGCTCATCACGGCCAGGAAGTTGGCGGATATCCTGGACCGGACGTCAAGGACGACGTAGGCGTCATAGCGGTCTTTCGTTGTAAGCCGATCCAACACGCCGAGGACCGCTTCGTCCGCGTCGGACCATTGCTGCTTCCCGGGGCCGTAGACGACCGCCCCCTTGCGCCGCGCGATGGTCGGCGTCTGATCCGTGCAGTTCACCGGAGCGACGATCACGTCGAACATGCTCCGCGGATACTTGTTCCGGCGCAGATGTTCCACGGTCCTGCCGATCGTGCCTTCGTCGTTCCCCACGGGGACCACCAGGGCGAAGACATGCCGGGGAAAGATCAGCGGTACTGTGCCGCTTCCGCGGATCCGGCCGATGAAGCTCAACAGAAAACCATAGACCACGAGAACGACCGATCCGGCCAGGACGACCGACTCGAGCAGCGCCAGGTACGTCAATTCTTACACTCCATATGCGCGCGGGACTTCTTCAGGTTTGATACCGTTTTCAAGTCTGATAATGTTTTCAATTCCGATACCGTTCATCGTACTGCTTTTTGTAATAGGACCTGAAACCGCTTTCGTTCCGGATCTCCCGCCACCACTGCGGGTGGTCCACGTACCACTGCACCGTCCGGTCCAGCAGCGTATCGAAGTCGAGCGACGGGCGCCATCCCAGGACCCCGATGCGGCCGCAGTCCAGGGCGTAACGCAGATCATGCCCGCTCCGGTCCGGGACGAACTCGCGCAGGTCGGCCGGCCTGTCGAGGATTTCGAGGATGCGGTCGGCCAGGCTCCGGCTGCTGACTTCGCGGTTCGTGCCCACGTTGTACGCCCTCCCGGGCTCGCCGGACCTGAGTACCCGGTCGATGGCGGAACAGTGGTCTTCCACGTACAGGTAGCTGCGCACCGCGCTACCGTTGCCATATATCGGCAGCGGCTTGTATTCCAGCGCGTTCGTGATGAACAGGGGCAGGACCTTCTCCGGGTACTGGTAGGGGCCGACGGTGTTCCCGCCCCGCGTGATCAGCACGGGCATGCCGTAGGTGGTGTAGTAGGATTGGACCAGCAGGTCCGCGGCGGCCTTGCTGGCGGCATAGGGACTGCGGGGTGCGAAGGCGTCGCTCTCCACCGAGTAACCTTCCGGAACGTGGCCGTACACTTCGTCGGTGGAAACCTGCAGGAACCGCTTCACTTCCAGGCGCCGCGCCGCTTCGAGCAGGACGTAGACCCCGTTGTAATTGGTTTCGATGAAGGAGGACGGGTCGAGAATGGACCGGTCGACATGGGATTCGGCCGCGAAGTTGACGACCGTGTCGACCCCGCGCATCGCGTCTTCCACCGTGTCCCTGTCCCGGATATCCCCGTGAATGAACCGGAACCGGTCCGTACCCGCGCAATCGTCGATATTGGCCAGGTTGCCGGCGTAGGTCAGCGCATCGAGCACCACGACCTGCGTATCGGGACGGTGTTTCAACGCGTATCGAACGAAGTTACTGCCGATGAACCCGGCTCCACCGGTAACCAGCATGACATCCATAGAAAGCCTGGCTCCTCAGGATTTGATCCGCCCATCGTCAGAATAGCCGCGTTTCTCCCAGTATCCCTTGTGGTTCTTGCGGGTGACTTCGATCCGGGTAATCCACTTGACTTGCTTGTATCCATACATTCCGGGCATGACCAGGCGTACGGGCGAGCCATGCTTGGCCCACAGCGGCTCGTCGTTCATCTCGAGGGCCAGCATGCTGCTTTTCTTCATCGCCTCGCCCGCGGGTACGCTGCTCTCATAGCCGTCCGCCCCGTAGAAAATGACGTCACGGGCGTCCTGTTCCATACCTGCCTTTTCAAGCAGGCCGCGCAGCCGCACGCCGACCCACCGGGCTCTTCCCTGGGCGCCGCCGACGCAGCGCAGGATGCTCTCCTGCGTGACTTGCGGCCACTCGTGCAGTTCGTCGTACCTCAGTGCATACGGAGTCGAAACGGCGCCTTCAATCTCGAGCCGTTCCTTTTCTACGTCGATTTTCGGTGGAAAAGAGACGATGGCTACGGCGAAGAACCTGCGCAGTGGAGTCAGGCCCTCTTCATCCGTTTCAACGGGAACAAACAGGGGGCCGGCCGCCGACTGAAAAGCGGGAAGCATGGCCCCGCCGGCAACGAGTCCGGCTGCGAGAGTCTCCAGAAAATGTCGGCGGTCCATGATCGGGTCCTGTCCGGATTGGGAGGGGTCCGAGCCGAATGGGTCCGGGCTGGATGGGTTCGCAGCATGACTACTGATACGGATACCAGGTTCGGCGCGGGACCTATCTCCACGCCTGCCATAAGCTTACACACGTGTAGTACGCCTGTCAAGGCATTTGGGGGCGTATGGCGCGAATGTAACGGCGCGGGAAGCACCAGGGCGCATCGGGGTTTGATTAATGGACTGCAAGGGATTAGAATACCAGACAGGACTGGCATGAAATGGGCATGAAATAGTATCTCACGAAACCATACGAGGAAGGGCAGCAACATGTCGCTCGAGAACAAGACGGTCGTCGTAACCGGTGCGGCGATGGGCATCGGAAGGGCCGCGGCCCTGTGCTGTGCGGAGGCCGGGGGGCGGACGGTCCTGGCCGATATCGAGGAAGCCGGGCTGAAAGAGACCTTCGGCGATATCCACGCCGCGGGCGGTGAAGCTTCATACCAGGTGGTGGACGTTTCGGACGCCCGGCAGGTCGAGGCGCTGATGGCGGGAGCGGTAGAAGACTTTGGACGGATTGACGCGCTTGTCAATTGCGCGGGCATCCTCGAGGGCGCTTACGTGCCCGTGGACGAGCTGGACGAGGCGGTGTGGCAGCGCGTAATGGACGTCAACCTGAAGGGGTCCTTTCTTACCTGCAAATACGCTGCGGCCGTGATGAAAGAACAGCAAAAGGGCGTCATCGTCCTGTTGTCCTCCGGCGCCGGCGTCCGTGGAGGCAGTTCATCGGTCGCCTATGGGACCAGCAAGGGGGCCGTGCACGGGCAGGCGGTCGTTCTCGAGAGCCAGCTTTCACCCTTCGGCATACGCGTCCACGCGGTCTGCCCGGGAGGGATCGCGACGCCCATGAAGCTCAGGAATATCGCACAGGGCGCCGAATCCCGGGGCGGATCGGCGGAAGAAGCGCTCAAGCAGGCGGAAGCATACCTGGGCGACCCCGAGGGCGTGGGCAGGATCCTCGCCTTCCTCGTATCCGATCAGGCCGACCATCTCCGCCAGACCGTTTTCACCAGGTGAGCGCGGTGCGGCAGGCCGACCGATGGGGTCAGGGCCCATCGAGCTGCCGGACCGGGCGCGGCAATGCGCCACCAGGTCGGTAGCCCGGTCAACGGTCCGGTGCCACGGACGTAAATGCGTAGCACACCTCGTGGCGGTATTCGTCATCCGGTTGAAGGATGACCGAAGGCCATCCCGGCGATCCCTGTCGGTTCACCGCATCCGGAAAAGACTGCGTCTCCAGGCAGAAACCGTGGTGCCTGCCGTACACGGCGCCGTGCTTGCCGGTGAGGGCATCGGTCAGGTTGTTGCCCGTGTAGAACTGTACGCCCGGTTGATCGGTCCGGACGGCCATCACGAGACCGGAGCGGCGGGAAGCCACCCGGGCGGCCGGCCTTACCCGCCCCACCGCGCCGCGCAGGACGAAGTTGTGGTCGTAACCCCCGGGGCCTCCGCCACCTTCCGGCTCCAGCGGCTCCAGCGGCTCCAGCGGCTCCTGCGGCTCCTGCGAAGCAATCGCGTCCATCTCCTCGCCGATGGTTTTCGGTTCCGAGAAGTCGAAGGGCGTCCCGGCGACCGGCCGGATTTCGCCCGTGGGAATGAGATGGCGGTCGACGGGCGTGTAGGCGTCGGCAAGCAGCGTAACCTCGTGGTCCAGCACCGGACCGGACTGGTGCCCGTTCAGGTTCCAGTAGGAATGATTGGTCAGGTTCACCAAAGTGGACCGGTCAGTCCGCGCCTCCATCGAAATCCGTAGTTCGTCGTCCCCGGTCAGGTTATAGGTAACTGTCGTTTCCACCGTGCCGGGATATCCTTCCTCCCCGTCCACGCTCGTGTAGGTCATTGCGACGAAGGGGCCTTCTTCTCGCTGACCGAAGTCCACCGTTTCCCAGACCTGTTTGTCGAATCCGTCCGGCCCCCCGTGGATGTGGTTGGGACCGGCTCCGTCGTTGATCGCCAGCGGGTAGTCCCTTCCTTCCAGCGTGAACCTTCCACCGGCGATACGGTTGGCGCAACGGCCGACCGTGGCGCCGAAGAACGGATGACCGCCCAGGTATTCGTCAAGCGTATCGAACCCAAGTACCACGTCCACGAGACGCCCTGCCGCGTCCGGGATCTCCAGGGACTGCAGAATCGCGCCGTAATTCGTCACATGCGCGGCCGCGCCACTCGCCCCGTTCAACGTATATAGAAAAACGGGCCGGGACCGGTATGTTCCCCAGGTAGTCTCTTCTACCGCACCCATCGCACTGGCCTCCTCATTCCGATAATACACGACAGGACTGACTCGATCAATGAAATGTCGGGACGGAAGCGATTCATGGATTCGAGAGCTGGTTCATCAGCGCCGACTGATCTGTTTCAGGATACCAGGAAGGATATCCAGGCGCCTGCGGAACGGAATACGATGATGCGCCTTCGGCGGGAGAAACCCATCACATGGCCAAACATTCAGCGGATGCCTTACAACCCCCGGACGCCTTACAATCCCCGGACGCCACGCAACCCCCGGACGCCATGCAACCCCCGGACGCCATGCAACCAGCGGACGCCTTTCATTCGTCGGAACGGCTCTTCGCAGCTAGTCCGGCCCCATTCTCACCGGACGAAGTGACCAGGTGGGAACGCAAGGGCCGTGGACTGGCCGTTTTCCGGTGTTCCGACACGTTCTCAATACCAGAGATCGAGTCCCGGCCGGGTACATCCATTCTGGTCGATCCGGATGCTGGACGGGACATCCCGGGCGAACCCGATCGCCTTGTGCTGAAGTTGACGTCACGGTGCACGCCACACCTGAACAGCCTGGTGAATCGCATCGTGCTTCCGGCGTACAGGCGGTACATCCCCCTGTACCTGTTCACCTCATGGAACGAGAAAGACCTGGACTCCGGTCCGGTCCCGATACCGGACAAAGAAGAGATCGAAGCGGCGATGTTACCTCTCATGAAAGAACAACTGCGGTCTCTCCTGGGTTTCACATGCGTCGTGTTTCCCAGTACCGAGGCGCTGTATGCGTCGAGGAAGCCCTGGCTGACCCCCGTGGAAGTCATGATGCGAGAAGGGCTTATCCGGGCAGGCCTGCCTCATCGGCTTCAAGTGCCACTGGGACCGGCCTGCGTCGACGCGTTGGTCGGCGAACCGAATGATGGCGACCGGCATGATGACGACCAGTATGATGACGATCAGTATGATGACGACCAGCGTGATGGCGACCGGCATGACAGCGCTGTCGCGGTGGAGATCGACGACAGGGAGTTTGTCCGTGACGACCGGATCCGGTTGGATAGGGTTCTGAGTGAAAAACACGGCATTCGAAAAGTCGTCCGGTTCAGCGGGTGTGAAGTCGTGTACGATCGCGAGGCCTGTGTCGAAAAGGTCCGTTCGACACTGACTGACTTCAAACGAGGGTATGGCCGTGGAAATGGGACCGGCCTCGAAAACGAGCCGTCAATCCGAATGCCGGAACCAAATCCGAGCCTGGCCGGCGAGCAGGCCAGGTGCCTGAACCCCCGGGCCGGCGTGGTACTCACTCTCGCCCCGGCGGGTTCGGGCAAGACACGGGTGTTGACGCGCCGGGTGGTGGAAGCCGTTCGGGGAGGGATCGAACCCGGCCGGATTCTGTGCGTGGTTTTCAACAAGGCGGCGAGCGAAGTGATGTCCGAGCGTATACACGGCGACGCCGGACTGCCAGGCGTCCATATCCGCACGTTGCACAGCCTGGGATACGAGATCTGCAGGCAGGCGCCGGGCAGCCCCTACGCGGGCTACGGCGTCGTTACCGATCGGACGCTGCCGGGAGGGATGACCGATCTGTTCCGGAAGGTGCTGAAGGCGGATTTCGAGCAGCAAGCCGCCGCCTTGCCCTATCCCTTCCCCGAGCATCTCGTCGTCGCATACGAGGAAGCGGCTTCAAGGTACAGGCGAACATTGATGCCCATCGGCGGAGACGCCCCTGACGTCGAGATCGAAGGCTTCGATGGGCAACAAGCGCGCAGAATCCACGAGGAAGTGGATCGCCGGTTGAACGCGAAAGCCCTGATGACCTTCGACGAGCAGTTGTTCCGCGCCGTGGAAATCCTCCTGGAGCATCCCACTGCGCGTTCGGTCTACCAGCACCGCTTCGATTCGGTCCTCGTGGACGAGGTCCAGGACCTTACCCCCGTGCAGTTCCTGATGCTCAGACTGCTCTCCCTGCCCCTGAACAACCTCTTCGCGGTGGGCGATGACGACCAGATGATCAACACCTTCACCGGGGCGGACCCCGAGAACATCCGATCGTTTCAGCGGTGGTATCCGGGCGCGGCGATCCACACCCTGGGCGCGAATTACCGGTGCAGGCCTGACATCGTAACCTGTTCCGCCAGCGTCATTTCCCACAACGCTAACCGATTCGAAAAACCCATCCGACCCGTTCAGACCGAGGTCGGATCGGGCAGGGACACCATCGGAGTCATCGCTTGCCCTTCCCTGGAAGCGGAAACGGATGCCGTGGTACGCACGATACACCGGTGGAGAAAGCTGGGGTACAAATACGGGGACATGGCTGTCCTGGTCCGGGTCCAGTCGATCGCGGCGCCGCTGCAGTCCGCACTCAAGGAAGCGGACCTGCCCTTCGACCCGTTGGACGCAGGCGCACTGTTCCAGTCCCACGCGGGACGGACCCTGGGCGCGTATTTGGACGTCATCGTCCGTGGTGAGCGGGCCGATCCCCTTTCCTACGCCCTCAGCCTTTCCTTTCCTTCCCGGCAACTCTCCAATGACCAATTGCGCGAAGCGGCGGCACTCGGCCACCGGTTTTTCGAGCGAACGTCCGGGCTGAAGAATGAGGTGGTCGCGCTCATGGAAACATATCGGAGAGGTATCGAAATCCTGCGCGGTGACTATACGTCTCCGGACGGATCTCCTGTTGAATTCCTGAATGAAATACTGGACCGAACGGGACTGGGTGCATACTACAAGAGGCAGGAGGAGAACAGCCGGCAACGCATGGCCGCATCGGATATGGAATCGATTGATTCGATCCGCCAGACAGCGGCCCAGCATGTCTGCAAGCGCGCATTCGTGGACACGTACCTGGGGGCCATAGCCTCCGAAACCGCCGCGGACCAGTTGGACCGCGTTCATCCCGGTGCGTCCCGGGCGCATTCGGGAAGTGATGTGCAACCGGGAAGTGATGCGCAATCGGGGAGTGATGTGCGATCGGAAAGTGATGCGCAATCGGCAGGAATGCGGGAAGAAGCACCGCCCGACGGTGATCGCATTACCGTAACCACGATTCACCGGAGCAAGGGGGACGAATACAAAGGCGTCATCCTCTTCCACGTGGTGGAGGACATCCTGCCCCATCGTCGGATGACCGGATCAGATGCGGATGTCGAGGAGGAACGGCGCGTATTCTACGTCGCCCTGACGCGGGCCGAGGAAAGACTGTGTATCACGACGCAGAGAAAGCATCCCTCCCGGTTCCTGGACGAGATGAAACCCGCCGGCAAAGGCAACCGAATGCAACGCCTCCTCTGCAGGCTGTCGCCGCAGTCCATTTCAAACTTTGTGCGGCATCTGCTACCTTGATCCGCCTGCCGCATCCACCGGCCAGGTCTCGAGTCCGTCCGGCGTCAGGACGACGTACGACCGCGCCAGGTTCGCCACGGGACAGCTGTGTACCGGCACCACGCGGATCTTCGACCCGATGGCCAGGTCGAGCCCGTTTCGGCCGACCATGCCGTGCTCCTCCGAGACCTTTTCCACGATCATCTCGCCGTCGTTTTCCAGGAATCCCGATGCCGGGTAGGCCAGGCCGAAACCCTGGTCCCCCGTCATGCCGTGGACGCCTGTATCCGAAGTCAGCGTCTTCGACCCGGCGTCGGTCACGTAATAGCGTTCGTTCCTGCTGATCACCGTGGCCAGCACGGTCAGGGCGACATCGGCCACCCGGGCTACACCCACGCGGACCGGGAGCAGGTCGAGAAACACGTAGTTCCCAGGCCTGATTTCCGTTATTCCGTCGAATCGCTCCGCGGCGAGGACGGCCGGCGTGGCGCCCACGGAGACCTCTCGGACCGGAAGGCCGTCCGACTGCAAGGCGTCTCGCACCGCGATCATGGTGCGCCGCTCACCGTCAGCGACTTCGGCGGCCTCTGCCCTGCATTTCGAACCGTACACGTGACCGGCGTGGGACAGGATGCCCCTGAATGCCAGGTTGGCGTGACCGTGGATCATGCCGGCCAGTTCCCCGATGCGTGGGTCGTCAGGCAGCAGGCCGCACCGGTGCAGCCCCACGTCGATTTTGAGAAACAGTCCCACGGTCAGTCCATGGGCCGCAGCCCGCTCGCCAGCCACCTGGATGCCTTCCTTCGAGTCGACTACCACGCGCACGTCGGCGCCTCGAGCCATCGCCGCGTTCAGCAGGCGGCTCCACTTCGACGGAGATATCACCGGCCGGGCGACGGTGATCGATTCGAACCCGCCCTTGATGAATACCTGGGCCTCGTCCACCGTGGCGACGGTGACGCCCGATGCGCCCATATCGACCTGTCTTCGGCCGATCTCCAGGGACTTGTGGGTCTTGATGTGAGGACGCAGCGCGACGCCGCGGCGGTCCGCCAGGTCCTGCATGGCGCCCAGATTGCCCATCAATTTGGTCTCATCGAGTAATACAGCGGGTGTTTCCACCTCGTTGAGCAAGTCGTCGGTGCGCATGATTGGACCCGTCGTTTGATGAAAGTTGGCGTCGGTCTGATGATAAACGGCGTCGGACTGAGGTCTGTTAGCGTTGGTCTGATGGAAGTTGGCGTCGGACTGCTGGAAATCGGAGACGTTCTGCGTGCTTGACGCCACCGCACCCACCGAGTCACCGGCAGCCTAAGCGCTGCGGTGGATGTTCCGGGAATATACTTACCGCGTCAACCCCGCGGCACGTGTCCGCCCAGCCATCATCAACCCCGCGGCACGTGTCCGCCCGGCCATCCTCCAGAGCCGCGGCACGTGTCCGCCCGGTCATCCTCAACCCCGCGGCACGTGTCCGCCCGGTCATCCTCCACGGCCGCCGCTCGTGCGGTTTTCCGACTTGACACGGCATGCAAGCGAATGACACATTTTTCGCGTAACCAACGGAAATCGGTGAACGCTTCACCTTGGGGAGCATGGCATGGATCGACGGAATGCGGCGGATCTTGCAAGGCAGTATGTCGAGCGGTCGAATCGTCACGTGCTGGACGATGTGTTTCCCATGTTCGACTCCGAAGCCACCTACCGGTCGTCGCAGTTCGGCCTGTTCGAGGGCCTGGACCAGATCCGGGACATGATGACCGGCTTCTTTTCGACATTCCCCGACGTGCACTGGACAGTGGACGTCTATCGTGCGGATTCCGACGACACGGCCTCCTTCGAATTCACGATGCGGGCCATCAACGCCGAAACGGGGCAGCCCGTGGAGCGCCGGGGGCTCGAAACGATCACCTTCACGGAGGAAGGACTGATCCGCCACGTCGAGGTCGAAGTCGCGCAGCCGGGTTGATGAACCGGCAACCGCCCATCCATGCATCCCCTACTCCCCGAAATACTTAGCGCGGAAGAACGCATCAGGTCCCATGTCCTGGAAACGCCCCTGATCCACTCCATGGCGCTTTCGGCCGAAACCGGGGCGGATGTCTACCTGAAGATGGAAAGCGAGCAGCACACCAATTCCTTCAAGGTGCGGGGAGCCATGAACAAGGTGCTGTCGCTGACCGGCGAGGAGTTGTCCCGGGGCGTTGTGACCTCCTCGACGGGCAATCATGCCCAGGGCGTCGCCCGGGCCTGCATGATTACCGGCTGTCCGGGGACGATCTATCTGCCCAACGCCGTCGATCCCTCCAAGATTGAAGCGATCAAACAGTATCCCGTGGACCTGGTATTCCACGACGGCAACCCGCTCGAAACGGAATTGCACGCCAGGCAGCAGGCCGCCCACCTGGACAGGATATGGATTTCGCCTTACAACGATCCTCAGATCATCGGCGGCCAGGGCACCATTGGCATCGAACTGTCGCGCCAGATGCCTTCTATCGATGATGTATTCGTTACTGTCGGTGGCGGGGGCCTGATCGGCGGGATTGCCGTTTACCTGAAAGCGCACATGCCCGGCACGCGGATCATCGGCTGCCAGCCCGAACAGTCGGCGGCCATGTACCACTGCGTGCGTGCAGGGCGGATCGTAAGCACCGAACATGGCGAAACGCTATCCGACGGTTCGGCGGGCGACGTGGAGCCGGGATCGATCACCTTTCCGATCTGCCGCGACCTGGTCGACGATTACATCCTGGTCTCGGAGGAGGAAATCGGCGAGGCCATTCGGATCATGGTCCAGGCGCATCACAAGATCGTCGAAGGCGCCGCGGGCGTTGCCGTGGCCAGCCTGCTTAAACAGAAAAGTGAATTCCGGGGACGTACCGTGGCCATCGTCATTTGCGGCGCGAACATCGCCGCTTCGACGCTCACGGGCGTGCTGGCCGGTTGAGTCCAATAAAAACGTGCTGGCTAACATGACAGTCTCTCAATAAACGGAAAGGTACCATGTCCCAATCACGTCCGAACATCCTGTTCATCATGTCCGACGACCACGCGGCCCACGCCATCGGCGCCTATGGCAGTCGGATAAACCAGACTCCTCACATCGATCGTATCGCGTCAGAAGGCATGCGGTTCGACAACTGCTTCTGCACCAATTCCATCTGCACGCCCAGCCGGGCGGCCATCCTGACGGGCACGTACAACCACGTAAACGGCGTCACCACCCTGTCCACCCACCTGGACGGCCGGTTGCTGAACTATCCCAAGGTACTGCAGGAACATGGGTACCAGACGGCGGTGATTGGCAAGTGGCATCTCGGCCACGGAGGCATCCACGACCCCACGGGATTCGACTTCTGGGACGTGCTGCCCGGCCAGGGCCTGTACCACGATCCCGAGATGATCAGGATGGGAGAGCGGACGACGCGAAATGGGTACGTCACCGATCTCATCACGGACTATTCCCTGGACTGGCTCAGAGGCCGCGACCGGAACCGCCCGTTCTGCCTCATGGTGCATCACAAGGCGCCGCACCGGTCCTGGGAGCCAGACGACAAGCACGCCGACATGTACGAAGACGAGGACATCCCGGAGCCGGAGACCTTCAACGACGACTATTCGAACCGCGCCCAGGCCGCCGCGGCCGCCCGGATGCGGGTCGAGCGCGATCTCAACGCCGAGGATCTGAAGGTGACCGTGCCGGAAGGCCTGACGCCGGCCGAGGAAAAGAGCTGGAAGTACCAGCGGTACATCAAGGACTACCTGCGGTGCATCGCCTCGATCGATGACAACGTGGGCCGTTTGCTGGATTACATAGAAGAGGATGGCATCGCGGAGGACACGATCGTGATCTACACGTCCGACCAGGGGTTCTTCCTTGGCGATCACGGGTGGTACGACAAGCGCTTCATGTACGAAGAGTCCCTGCGCATGCCCTTCCTTATCCGTTACCCGAGGGAAGTGGCGCCGGGTACCGTGAACGGCGACATGATCCTGAACGTCGACTTCCCGGCCACCTTCCTTGACTGCGCGAGCGTGGACATTCCTTCTTCGTTCCAGGGACGTTCGTTTCGGCCCCTGCTGGGCGGCGAGACCCCGGCCGACTGGCAGACGTCCATGTACTACCGGTACTGGATGCACGGCGCGCACCACAACGTCTGCGCCCACTACGGCGTCCGGACCCTGAGGTACAAGCTGATCTACTATTACGGCGACCCGCTTGGCCAGGAAGGCGCGATCGGCCCGAAGACGCAGCCGGAATGGGAGCTCTTCGACCTGGAGAAGGACCCCTGCGAACTTAACAGCGTGTATGCGGATCCCGAGTATGCGGACGTGGTCGAAGAGTTGAAGGCGGAGTTGAAAAGGTTGCAGGAGGAGGTGGGGGATGAGGCGTATTGCGGGGAGCCGGGTTAAAGAAATAGTAGTTCTGCCTTAGGATTTTGTACTTGAATGTCGTGCAGTATATCAAGCACAACCTAGTCGGGACAATCAGCAGTTTGTCAAGTTATAGTATTACCTTTTGGAATGGGATAATCTCAACATGAAAGTGTTGTCAATCAAATATGAGCCTTGTGCCAAAATTTACAAGTTATCTGGAAAGAGGCGACCGACTCTCAGGGCTCACCGTTTTTGCTGCATTGGACGTAAGGATAATGTCGTAGTAAAACGAAACGACCTTGCCTACGTGCGGTGCGAGAACGGCCTAGCACAAGTCCTGCCAGCATACGAGGCTAGAGACAAATTGCATATCGGACAGAAGAAGGTCAGAATCACCATCAAGGAAATCCAAACTGAGGACGAACTGGAAGCTTACCATCAGCTGGAGGAATATCACTATCGTGGAAAAGTGTTACACGGACGTCGCGTCCCACTCATAGTATGTTCCAATGATCCGCTTCTTCCAACAGTTCTCGGATACATAGAGCTCGCCACGGCGTTCATGATGAACAAGCCAAGAAAAACACTTTTCGATGATTTGTTCGAAGACGACGATGGTAAGATTACTTGGAAAAAATGGGAGAAAGACACGGTTAGGGCATACACAAACCTCGTAGTCCGTATTGCGCGAACTGTAGTTTCACCCGAGTTCCGCGGGCTTGGACTGGCGAGTAAGCTTGTCAAGCATGCGTCACATTTCGCAAGGAACCATTGGCATGTCGGAAGGCTCAAGCCACTTTTCATAGAAATCACAGCCGATATGTTACGTTACGTCCCGTTTGTTGAGTCTGCCGGCATGCACTATATCGGGGATACAGAAGGGAACCTTAACCGGGTGAGCAAAGATATGAGTTACATCCTCAAAAACTACTCTCGGGTTAAAGGTGGAGAGATATTGAAGGAGGATAGTTCTGGTATAGTGGATCTTCAAGTATTCTACGCCACACGACTCAAGGAAATCGAGACCCAACAAGGTCTTTCACGTGAAAAACTCCTACGATTGTTGCTTCGATCCCCAGAAAGATTGTCAGACGACGATTGGGCTATGCTCCATCGCATTCTTCGTGTCCCGAAGCCGACGTTTTTAGCCGGTCTTACAAATTCATCAATGCAGTTTGTACGGAAACGAATCAAAGCACTGGCTATCCCGGACCGTTATCCGGCAAAGCGTCCTAGTCAGAGAGAAAAACCTTTAAAATCCTGTATTGAAATGCGAGGCTGTACACTTGAACTTTCCTCTTTGCTCATCCGCTCGCAAGCAACAAGGAGGATACAAGAGGCTTTCGGGGTTGAACGTGATATGTTATCCACCAGACTATTTTCCAACCTTGATCTCACTATACAACCCGGCAATATCGTCTTGATTTGTGGACCTTCAGGTGCAGGTAAAACCTCATTACTATCTCTATTGAAACACCAACTTGACGACTCTGAATCTAACCTCCGTTGTACCACCGGCTCGCTAACGGTTCCAGATGGAGCAGAGGTAAGTACCTTAAGCCCCCTTACGAATTCCAAACCTCTCATTAACTCACTTGGCAGGTGCTCATTTGACAGAGCTCTGTTTTCATTGAATGTGTCTGGCTTAGCCGAGGCCCATCTCTATGTTAAACGATTCCGTGAACTGAGTAATGGCCAACGGTATCGTGCTATGGTCGCTAAGTTGATAGCCTCAAACGCCAATGTTTGGATTGCAGATGAATACTGTGCCACACTAGACCCGATAACCGCAAACATAGTATCGCGCAATCTTCACCGATGCGCTAAGGAATTCGGTGTTACAGTCCTTCTTGCAGCAGCCAACTGGGGATGTTTTATCCACGAACTCCGCCCAGATACAATCATCCACCTACGTTCACCATGGGACTCCCGCGTATTCTCTTGGGAGGATTTTCGAATCGCGATGAAGCGTTCCCTGTATCTGAGAGATTAGAGACCATAATGGTTGAATCCTGCACCGACAACTCTCATAAAGTCACGAGCAATGATCTAGATAAACTTGTTGAATGCCTTAACGACGGCATTAACGCATTCCCTTGCTGGCGTGATGACGCGTTTATCAAATTGTGGTGCAAAAATCGACTTTCGACACGACTCGAGAGTAAAGTAAATATGGATGGGATTGATAAGGTCAATGCCACGCTACTATGGTCAGCAATAGAAAACAAGAATCAAGTACTGATCGGCATGCCAGGGAAGTTACCTCACCGATCGAGTGCACTGTTAGCAACAGCCCTTATTAAGGCATTTTTGGATTCTCGGGACCGAGCGGGGGTCGCCAAAGATGTGGTCTACTTAGGTACGCGTCTAGGGATTCGTGAAGATCTATCTCGTGTTACTTTGAACCGTGATTCTCTTCAAGAGTATTTTTCTGTTACCTTTTCGCGAAGAGATATGGCTTCGGAAGCTTTTCAATTGAATGACCTTCCAAGGCTGGTATGCATCTACTCGCCCGTAGATCCAATTAGTTCACTACGTCAGGTAAATCCGTTTCTAATCGCAGTGGAATGCAATGACCAAGCGGAAGTGCCATGGCTTTCTGCAGTGATTGATTACGCACAAAAAAATCGCATCCCGACTATTGCATGGTCCAGCAATCACTTATCGGAGGTTCATGCAAATTTTCACAATTTGGACTCCCCACGCTTTACGTGGCCCGCTTCTTTTCTTCACCGTCGAGACCAGCGAGAAAAGCTAACTCAAGAACGTCCTGTGGAACTCTTCTTGCTGACCGCTCAAGATATCAATCTATGTCCTTGCGAGCTAACGGGAGAGGACGTTGATGATTATACAAGTGGTTTAATTCAAGCCCAGTATGCACTATCTCGTGCCCAGTCTGGGGTGGATGGGCAGTTGTCGCGAGACGCGGTATTGATAGGCTATCGATTACTGAGAATTCTGGAACGATTACCTGTGTCGTTGTCCACCTATGAGTTTGAACGCACGCAGTATTGGCGTCAGCCTTCAATTGACATGCTCTGTACTGGACTCGGTCGATTCGCAAACGCATTGAAATCACAAGAGATCGCTGAACCGATTCTACAGGCAACACGGCATCTTCAGAAAAGTAGGGACTGGTTAGAGGACCACGACCCTCCGATGTGGTCAGCACTTGTTGACTTGTGCATTGAGGATCGAGATGAGGATGAGCAAAGGGTATTGGTGTTTTCGAGCGAAGCTCATAAGGAAATGTTTGCTCATAGTTTGCTAGCCCATGAAGGTGTTAGTGAGTCAGATCTTGTGGATATGGGGATTTCAGTATCATCTATAACAGGTCTTGGACGCGCTTTATCTGAGAATACGGTGGGGAAGACAGGGATTGCTCCGGTGGCTAACCAGTTGGTTCCGAACCATACTTCAGTGCCATTTCTGATTGGCATACCGTCAGGACATAACATTAAGAGAATTTTACCCATAATCCGACAGGCGAAAGCCGACATACTCTACTATCCGCATCAGAGTTGGCAACTGAAGTGGTTGGCAGATTGGTTAAACACTGCATTAGCGCCAGATATACAGAGTGCGCTAAGAACAGTGGATGTTTTGAGGAATAGGGAAGCACGAGCGGTACGGCCCAACCGTGCTCAGCAAATAGTAATAGTCCACCCGAGCCGGTCGGTTCAAGGCCGTCCACGACCCACCAAGCGCGAGATAGATTCAACAGGTCCTCTTGACATTGGAACTCCTTCGGAAGAACTGAATCGTCTCTTATCGGAATTTGATGAAACCAATGAGTTACAGAATTTCGCTGTTAGTTCCAATGAAACGGGAACATTGGAGGAAGGTGATCAGGGACCGGATTTCGTTGAAAATGCAATTGGAGTCACGTTCTCCGGTGGCTGGTTTGGCTTATTTGCTACTGACGAAAGACTCAACTTCGTCCGTTCAAACCACGAAATAGAGCGCCGCTTTATTCGATCAGCCCGTCCAAAAGACAGAGTTCTTTACATACATGGCGAGAGCCAGCAAAGCCTATACGAGTTATTGATTTCGCGTGTCCATAACCACCACAGTATTCGTACGCATGTGGAATACATTCGCGTATGGCAACAGGAAGCGCGCGAGGGGATACAGACCTATCTTCGGTCAGGGCATAGCCTTGATGAATTACATGCCGAGTTGGTTCAACGCGGGTCAATGCTTCAGACTCCTGTCGCAATCTACTTCTGGGCCCGAGGATTGGTCATGCGCCCTCGCGACGTAGAAGACCTGAGACGACTATCAGACGTGCTTGAAATGCCCTTTACATCAAAGTGTTATAATCTCATTCATAACGCTGGAGATAGGCTGCACGGCCTCCATATTCAACTTTCTAGAAGACTTAAGGCTTGGATCATGAAAGGTGCTTCGGGAGGTCATATGCGAGACGAGATCATCGACAACGAACTCCAGTTAACGTTTGGAGATGTCCAGGATGCGTTGCTTTTACTTGAAGTCCTGGATGTCCGAGAGATGAACGGCCTGTTTATAACAAGCACCCTCGGCGCCTTAAGAAGGAGCGACACACATGACGGCCCAAGATGAACAGTGGCGTGAGCAGAAACCTCTGACCTCATATCTAATTCGCAAGGTCTGTGATACAGCCAAGGGGCGCACAGAAGAAGAGTGCCACCGTAATTTCCCACGTGATAAGTATTTCATTGGTAGCCTTCGTCCAGTTGTACCGAACGATGGCCTACCTGTTGAAGGAGAATCTGACAGCGAAGAAGATGGAAATGTACACGTAGCATCCAAGTTTTTAAGAGAACTGCGCATGAAACTCGCACCAGTTGCATTTGGTGCGGATTTCCAATTAGCAAACATTACCACAGAAGTAAAGATTGAGGTGTCCCTCACATGGAACTGCTATTACCGGGTTTTCCCGAACCGAAAAGAACAGATTGATTATCAAATGTGGGTATGTGATTTAACGCGACCTGAATCCGTTCCATATCAAGCTCGATCGGAGAACCAGGACGTAGACGTAGAGGCAATGAACGCCCAATCAGATGGAGCCCATTCTCGAAGAAGAGGACGACGTCCAACTGAGGATCTGTGCCCGAAATTCAGGAAGATTGAATGTAGGACAACAGGAATAGTTAGTGCTAGTCATTCTGATAGTGGGCTGTGGCAGTTCGATGATTCATCCTTCATTGCTGAAGTGGAGGCGGAGTGTTTGAGAGCTAAGGAGGTTGTGTTAAGTGCTCAGGACGCCGTCAAAACTGGGACAGATCTTAATGAAAGAATAGGAGTACCAGAGGACGCACTTCGCGATGATGAAACATATGCTAGTTTCCTCGAAGGACTTGGAACTCCAATTGCCCCGAAGTGGGGTTGGGGATTTGAGATCAACCTAAGACCTGGTTACGATAAAAATCGGTGGATTGTCGTTCTGCGGTTTACGAATAGTTCTGCCATTGACGCAGACGCAAGAAACCAAGAAGGTTACTTTTTTGATACACATGCCGCCTTCAAAATCATAGGCACGTCTGTTGTACCATTCGAGTTGGGTGCTATCCCTCATGGTTTTCGATTTGACCGTACGATCTTTGCACGTGGATTTAACTGCGCCGTGGAGCCGGAAGAGGGTCAGTCGGTCAAATTTGTAACAAACCATGTACCTGTGTATGACCAACATCGCTACTCTACTCGCATGACTCCTCCGGCACCGTTTGAACGACTGGCGAGTGATCCCATACCCATACTACAATCTGTTCTCATAGCCATGGACGAATATCTGGAGGTATGGCACGAAACCCGACATCGGTATGTACAAAACGATCCTACATGGGAAGATTTACATGGGCAGGAATATGATGCTGATCTACAATTGTTCGAGTCTGAAATCAGACGATTCTCGGAAGGTTTTCGACTGATCGAAGAAGACCCAGACATAATGAAGGCCTTTCGATTGACCAACGAGACGTTTAGTAGGGGAGACAAAACGAGTTGGAGGTTATTTCAACTTGTTTTCATTGTTAGCCAGATTCCATCAATGGCAGCATTACGCCAACCAGACTCAGAATTGGTGAACGAACGAAATTTTGTAGACATCATTTACTTCCCGACAGGAGGAGGAAAAACCGAAGCATACCTAGGTGTCGCTGTTTTTCATATGTTTTTTGACCGCCTTAGAGGTAAGCGTGGTGGAGTTACAGCATGGACGCGGTTTCCCTTACGATTGCTAACTCTACAGCAAACTCAGCGTGCTGCTGACGTTGTCGGATTAGCGGAGTTGGTTCGTTTAGAACAAAATGACGAACGGTTAACAGGACAAGATATAGATGGATTCAGTATCGGATATTTCGTTGGTGAAGGAGGCTCTCCCAACAAGATAGTGCGACCTCATCCTGACTATGCAACGGCAAGCGAGAGACTTGTATGGAGCCAAGTGAACACTCCAGATGAACGCCAAATCTGGAAACGAGTCGTCCGTTGTCCTGCATGTGAGACGCAGTCTATCACCGTGGAATTTGATCCCGATGAAATAAGGTTGCTTCATAGGTGTACAAACCGAGACTGTCGGTTTCCAAACGGTCGCTTGCCGGTGTACATTGTTGATAATGAGATCTATCGGTACTTGCCAAGCCTAATACTTGGAACCATTGACAAACTCGCGGTACTTGGTAACCAGCGTAAACTTTCGATGGTATTTGGGGCGGTAGACGGTAGATGTCCTAAGCACGGATATTTTATGGGTGTTTGTTGTCAAACCGGTTGTAGTCATCGTAAGGATTGGGATCATACACCACCAGAACGTGTAACAGGCGTGACACTTTTTATCCAAGATGAATTGCATCTATTGAAAGAGGGTCTCGGTACATTTGACTCTCACTACGAGACGTTTTCTCAAAGGCTACGAAAGGAATATGGTCATCAGGAACCATTGAAAGTAATCGCGTCTTCTGCAACTATCGAAGCCTTTGAACGCCAAGTCGAACACCTTTATGGCAGACAGCGTCAATATGCGCGTAGATTTCCTGGGCTTGGTCCGACCAACCAAGCTTCGTTTTATGCCGAGACTCAAGATTATCCTCAGCGCCTTTTTGTAGGCATAGTACCACATAACAAAACGATCCTTAATGCAGTGCTCGAACTGATAGAGTACTACCATAGAGAACTTATGTTTCTTGAACGGGTTTCGACAGGAAGCAATCCCTATGGCGGCCAGTTGATCCCGGGATCAGAAGCATATCTACGACTTCTGGATAACTACAAGACATCTTTGTCTTACTTCCTCGCAAATCGCCAATTAGACCAAATCCATACAGATATCGATGGAGATGTAAATGGCAACTTGATCAGAGATGGTTTTTCTGCCTTGAATGTCCGTGAACTCACGGGTAATTCAACTACCGAGGAAGTCGCTCGGACCCTCGCACACCTTGAACAGCCTTCGATATCTTCTAATTTGCCGGATTGCGTTCTAGCAACAAGCATGGTCAGTCATGGTGTAGATGTAGACAGATTGAATATGATGTTGTTTTTTGGGATGCCGCGTTTGAATGGTGAGTACATACAGGCATCGAGCCGCGTTGGGCGTAAGCACATAGGTATTGTCTTTGATTTTTTCAATCCGATCCGGGAGCGGGATCAGAGTCACTATGCCTATTTTAGTAAATTTCACCAGTTCTTGGGTCAACTTGTAGAACCGGCTGCGATTAACAGATGGTCGAGATTTAGCATTGAACGCACGGCTCCTGGCCTGTTTCTTGCTGTCCTTTTGCAAGTCTTAGCGAACCGACAAACGCATGGGAAACCCAGTGATTTTTACAATCTACAGTTTGTAATCCAAAAGATAGCGTCAGGCGATCTCAGTAATGCCGACTTTGTACCGTTCCTCAAAGAAGCTTACAATGTACTAGATTCTGCAGAACCGGGCGCACGTGTGTTTTCAGACGAAATAGAAAGATTGGTGCAAGTATTCCTGTTCGATGAGATGTCGGCTCCAGGTTCCGCTGGGAAATCCATATTTGATGTTTTGGATCCACCACCATTACGGAGTCTTCGCGACGTTGATGAACCTGTACCCATCACTTTGGACTTTACTGGTAGTGAATGGGCTAGAAGATCTCAGAACTGAAAGGAGCAGAACTGATGCCCGAGGTGATGACAAGAGGTAAAAACCAGGTTTTATTTGGCTACTTACCGGAAAAGACTATCGACTTCACTAAGGGAATGGCAATTGCCCGAATCACAGAAATCCGAGGCATGAGGCCACCAGAAATCAGCTATAGTGCCGTACTTCGGCGGGTGGCAGCTGAGGTTCGAGCTTGGAATGAGGTAAACCGTCCTAGAATGCGAGACATAGTCCTATCGAACAACACCAAATTCGATTTAATCGAACCTCAGGAGGGACAATGCGAGTTATTCCCTAAAGTTTTCTGGTGTCAGAATAGATCTTGTGCTCGTGTTCTGGATTTCACCCGTTCAAATCGCCTTCCAACAGCCACTTGCCCGGATTGTAACACTGGCCGCCTTGTTCAACTTCGCTTTGTGAAAATCCATCGTTGTGGTAATTTGGAACCTCTCACGCCACCGTCCTGTCGAAATTGTAGTTCTGGTACAGGAAAGATGGCACTCGATACAAGAAGCAGCGAACACATAGGTTCATTCAGATGGGTATGTCGAAATTGCAGATCAACCCAAAGAGTCTATGCTGGTGTATGTCCATATTGCACCGGTGAAAATCGTGAAATGGAGATACAAGTTCACCGTGCGGGTAAGACGTATTATCCATACACAACTACATTGTTAAATATCCCCGATAGGAAGCTTGAGGCACTGTTGGAAAGAGATGCATCTATATGGGCACCTCTAGTGGCCGCTAAATTCTTGGGCCTGCCGGATTTATCAGATCTAAGCCTTCTTGAAATAGCAAGCACCATTTTGACCGAGGACTCAGTTGGAGGATCGAGTATTCCAGCTGATGACCTAGCGACTGTGACCGAGAGATTCCAGTCAGGCGAGATAGATGCAGAACAGATGGTGCTGGAGATAGAGCGTCTGAGGTCACAAGCTGACCGTCGTAGCCGGAGGATCGATCCTAGTGCGACCCTAACCTCTATTGTAGAGCGTACAGGCGTTAGCTCTGATGTCTGGGTATCCTCCGGCTACACGCTCATGGAGTCTCTACTTCCGAGTGAGACCGCGTCTACGAAAGGGATAGCTTCTCGTCGGGAGGATTCGCCAGAAAGGTTGATTGCAGGCGAAATGGGTATATCGGACATAGAGTTGGTGAGTGATTTCCCAATAGTCACCGCAACTTACGGATACAGCCGATCGGAGTATGGTCCAAACAATGCACATCTCAATCCTTTCCCTGCGACTCAGAGTAGTGGGGGGAAACATCCAATCTTTGCCGACAAAGTGCGTGCAGATGCGATTCGCATTAAGCTCGACCCTCAGACAGTGCTTGAATGGATGGCTGCTTGTGGTCTTCACATCAATCCGCCGACAGGTACCAACAGTAACCTTTCGAGATTGGGGTATTTTGTGCAACTTGCCAATGATGTAGATCTTCTCGAACCGATAGGCGTAGATGCACCAGAATTGAGGACGGTTTTCGGGCTACTGCACACTCTCTCTCACTTATGCATTAGACAAGCAGCGCTATTGTGCGGACTTGAGAGAACGAGTTTGTCTGAGTATATACTTCCTAGTTCGTTAGAGTTTTTTCTCTATGGAAATCATCGCGAAAGCAGAACAATCGGTGCATTGACAGCACTTTTTGACCAATCACTTAGTCAGTGGCTCATGGCAATTATGGAAAACCGTGATTGTGTCTATGATCCTGTGTGCAGAGATCAAGGTAGTGCGTGTCATGCATGTGCTCATTTGGCTGAGACTAGTTGTAGGTTTTTCAATCTGAACTTGAGTCGTTCCTTTATTTTTGGAGGCAACGATCAAGTCCTCGGTAACGTCTCTGTTGGCTATTTTGACTATGCTAAACACTACAGTTCGGGAGCGGCGACACTTTGATTTCGGGCATTTCGCAACTTGTTGTTACACCACCCGGACGATTTGGTTCCAGTCTGATACGAAGATTGGGAGAGCGAACAACCTACGGCGTTCTAGTGGAGACCGTTACCCGAGCCAATAGTAATCTCTTCATGTCTGCACCTTTTATTTTTCTTAGTAAGGAAACAGCATCGGGTCCCTTTGCATTGGCCCTGAGTCAAGCAGCGAAGAGATCTGTAAGGATTGATATAATCAGTACGACAGAGTCTATTGCTCATCTTAAAGCTTCGTTGCCAGGTTTGGTAGCTAGCCCAGAGGTAAGCGTTTTTCGTCCCCGAGCCGAGATGACGGATTCATTATTGGGATCGCATGCAAAGCTGATCATTGCAGACGAGAACTATGGCTACATTGGAAGTGCAAACCTGACCGATCCCGGGTTGATGAACAATCTCGAGATGGGTGTGGTAGTACAAGGGAATGTAGCTCGAGCTGCGTCAAATTACTGGAAAGAGCTTGAGCGACTTGGCTTTCTTGAGCGTGTCGACTAGTAAGATTCTACCATGATACGAGCAGCAACTCATTACTAGGTTAACACCATGGAAGCACCCATAACCCCAGGTGAAATCCTTCTTGAAGAGTACCTTAAGCCAATGGGCATTTCACAAAATGCCATGGCGCGCGCAATCGGGGTTGCGCCACGAGCAATCAACAAGATTGTACATGGCCGTCGGTCGATAACGCCTTCCATGTCGATACGCTTTGGCGCCTTCTTCAATCAGTCGGATCAGTTCTGGCATGGCATTCAGGTGGAATGCGACTTCAGAAAGCTCGCTAGAGACAGACCTCGCCTCATCGACGGGATCCAACCCGCTGCCACGTTGGTTCTGAAGCCCTGATCCATCCACAAGCCGTATCATTTCCATAATGCAGGATAGGATAAGCTCCGAATGCTGAAGGGCGTTTTCATCGAATGTCGTTATATCTCCGTCGATCCTGAAGACAAGTGATGCTTGCAGATCTGCTTTACCATTGTTATTTTAAACACAATGAGATCAATTAAACAATGGAAGGAGACATGAACCAATGATCAAATCGACTTTAACCGATAAGTGGCAGACCACGATCCCGTCCGAAATCCGAAAGGCGCTTCGCCTCAAACCAAGGCAGCGATTGATCTACGAGTTGATTGGGGACGGCGTAATGGTCAGAGCTCAGACCGAGACGCTCAAAGATCTTTACGGATCTCTGGCAGACGACAGAACGGCCGCATCCAAATCCGAGGAACGAGACGCTGCGCGAGAAGCCAGGGCGGCGCGGTACAAATGACCAGGTATCTTCTCGATACAAACGTGCTGTTGCGGTTTCTTCGGGACGATCACGTTCGTTTATCTCCTGCGGCTCGTGCACTGTTCTCGGACGCCAGCGATGGGAAATGCGTGCTGGTGTTGACCGAAGTGACGGTCGCCGAGGCTGTCTGGGTACTCGAATCCCATTACAAGACCCATCGAGTGGAAATCGTCGAGGCATTGCAGAAGCTCATCATATGCGCTGGCGTCCGGTGCATAAGGCAAGAGGAGATGCTGGACGCCCTGCGTCGTTTCGCATCCACAAAGTTCGATTTCCTGGATTGTTATCTCGCCGCGTTGGCGGCGGCATCCGGCGATTATGTGGCGACATTCGACAAGGATTTTGACCGGTTCGACGACGTCAAACGCTGGCAGTTCGGAAGGCAGGCATAAGGGAGTGTTTGCCAATAAAACCAGCTGGTTTTTCGATCTCCGTCGATGACCTGTTGCATGATCAAACAGCCTGAAACATGCACTCATTTCGCAACAATCGTCTACGCGACCACGAAATACCGCTGAGCACGGTATGGCTGCTTAACGACATTGCCGAGTCGCGGGGCAAACAGACGCTGTTCGTCCGCCAGTCGCCACAGGCCCTGAGGTCGTTCCACGACACAGCTGTCATTCAGAGTGCCGAATCCTCCAACCGTATCGAGGGGGTAGTGGTCGCCCCGGATCGCCTTCACCCGCTGGTACTCGGCCGATCGAAACCACGCGATCGCTCCGAGCAGGAGGTCCAGGACTATCGCCGCGCCCTTGACGAAATCCATGCCAATCACGCGGATCTTGCCGTCACCGCTGACACCCTGCAACGTCTGCATGCCCTTTGCCAATCCGCCAGCGGCGACGCCGGTCAATTCAAGCGGGTCGATAACGATATCATGGAATTCCCGCAGGGAAAGCCCCCGGTGGTCCGGTTCCGTTGCGTGAGCGCCGGGGACACGCCAGCGGCCGTGGAAGCGCTTTGTCGGCACTACCGCCATGCACTCGACCAGGAAAACGTCCCGCCACTCATCGCTGTCGCCGCCCTTATCCTCGACTTCCTTTGCATCCACCCCTTTCGGGACGGCAACGGACGCGTCTCCCGCCTGCTCACCCTGTTGACGCTGTACCAGCACGGTTACGAAGTCGGCCGCTACGTCAGCCTTGAGCGCCTCGTAGAGGAATCCCGGGAGAGCTATTACGAATCGCTCAGGCTGAGATCCGATCGTTGGCACGAGGGCCGGCACGAACTGACGCCCTGGTTCAACTTCGTTTTCACGATGATCCGGCGTGCTTATGTCGAGTTGGAGGAACGCGCCTCGCAGGCCGACTCACCGCGAGGTGCCAAATCCGAGCGCGTGTTCGCGGCCATTCGCTCCCAGCCGGACGAGTTCCGTCTGAGCGACCTGGAACGCGCCTGTCCGGGCGTCGGTCGGGAATGGATCCGCACCCTCCTGGCGAAGCTGAAGAAATCCGGCGACGTGGCATGCCGTGGGCGAGGGCCGGGTGCCCGATGGCGTTATCTCGGGGATAAAGGCAATGACACCTGAGCAGACCGTGGGATGGCCTATTTGGTGAGGCTCGAGGCGGTTTTCGCAGGAATAAGGGTAGTAACGCTTTAGTAAGGGTAGTAATAAGGGTATTAACGGGTAAACAGACCGGTTAGATCCGGTTCACCTGTTCGCCCGCGGCGTGGACGAACCTCCATTTGCCTCATCCACGCCTCATCCACGCTGAAACCCGCCTCAACCTGCCGTAGCCGGCTTGCCCTCCGCGGGCTGGAAGTGCACCGCGGCGATGGCCTCGCGCACCTTGTCCACGTTCTCGGTGAAGAGGATGCCGAGCTGGGTCAGAGTCCGGTCCATGCGCGTGTTCTTGTCATGCACGGGGAAGATGTGCAGGTTCTGGAACCGGGCCCTCACGTCGTCCACCATCTCGCCGGCCATGACGACCAGGTCCGAGTCCTTGAGCGCGGAAAGTTTTTCCTCGCTCAATTCCTCCACGCGGATATTCATCTCGTCCAGGAATGTGCGGAGCACCCGGCTCACGTCCACGTTGGACACGGCCAGCAGCACTCGCTTGTAGCGGTCCGGCGACAGGGACACGTTCTCGGCGCGGAGATCGGCCAGGTATTCGGTGTGCTCCTTGAACCACCGCTGAAGGATGGAGTAGCCGTTCAGGCGCAGCAGGCCGTTGCGCAACTGCCGCGCGGCCTCGCGCTTGTTTAACCTGGCCGCGTTCCATGCCGCGCTGGCCAGCTTCTTCAGAATGCGGTGCGGCGCGTACATGCCCTTCATGCCTTCCATCACCGTGTTGACCAGTTCGTAGCGGGTCATGTTCGGTACGGGATGGTTGGCGTGGTGGCCGTCGTAATGGCTCCAGTCGCGGCTCAGGTACTCCCCGCCCTGCAGGTCGTAGCGGATGGTGTCTTCGGAACCGGGCAGGTATGTCAGGATCATGCACTGCGAGGTTGCCAGGTCTTTCTTCTTGGCGAATTCGAACTGGGTCTTGATGGTCTCCGGATGGTCCGAATCGGCGCCGGCGATGAACATGGCGTGGAGATCGATCCCGTGATCGTGGATCGCGTCGATAGCCCGTTCCACGTCGCGGGCCGTCTCTTTCTTGCCGTACAGCTCGAGGGCCGTTTCGTCGATGGACTCGAATCCGACCATTACCCGGTCGCATCCGGCCTCGCGCATCTTCTTCATCAACTGTGGCTGCTTCGAGATCTCGTGGCGCATCTGGGCTGCCCAGGGAATCGTCAACCTGCGGTCGATCATCCCCTGCATGATGGCCATGGTGCGGTCCACCGGCACATTGAAGATGTCGTCGGCGAAGAAGAGATAGCTGAAATTCGGCATCTTCGTATAGGCTTCCAGCATATCGAGCACGCGCTCGACGGAATGGCCGCGCAGCTTGTGCCCGTTCAGCTTGGTCACCGTGCAGAAACTGCAGTCCCAGGGGCATCCCCGCTGCGTCTGTATGGACATGATGTCCAGTCTGCCGGAAGGAACGAGGGTGAAGTCCGGAATGGGCAACACGTCCAGGTCTTCAGCCTTGGGCCGCTCCGGATTGTGTACCGCCTGGCCGTCTTCCATCCAGGACAGGTTGGCGATGCTGCGGTAGTCGGCGCCGGATTCCAGGCAGCGGACCAGTTCGACCAGGGCGTCTTCCCCTTCGCCGCGCACCACGAAATCGCAATGTTGCAGTGCCTCGTCGGGCACGAAGGTCGGGTGCGTTCCGCCCATCACGATCGTCTTCTCGGGATAGACGTTCCGGATGAAATCGGCGTACTGGTACGACCCGGGGGCCGTGGAAGTAAGGGAAGAGATGCAGATCAGGTCGGCTTCCCCGAACTCGTTCGTATCGATATCCTCCACCTCTTCCAGCATCACCCGGACGCCGTAGCCCAGGTCCCGCATGATCGTCGCGAGCACCAGGCAGCCGATGCGCGGAATATAGGCGTCCGAATACACGTGGAGATGGGAGGACTTCGGTTCGAGAAAGAGGATGTGCTTGATACTTTGTCGCATTGCTGGCTCCTGTAGGAAACCGTCCGGAACAGTGATGAAGCTGGCCGGGTCTACTGCATGGATTCGATAAACCGGTCGAACAGGTAATCGGCGTCGTGCGGCCCCGGTGACGCTTCGGGGTGATACTGTACCGAGAATACCGGATACCGGCGGTGTCTGAGCCCTTCAAGCGTCTGGTCGTTCAGATTGATGTGCGTCAACTCCACCTCCGATTCGTCGAGGGTGGAGGCGTCGATGGCGAATCCGTGATTCTGGGCGGTGATTTCCACCCGCCCCGATTCGCACTGTCTTACGGGCTGGTTGGCGCCGCGGTGTCCGAACTTCAACTTGAACCGTTCTGCGCCAAGCGCCATGCCCAGTAACTGGTGACCGATGCAGATGCCGAATATGGGTTTCTGCCCGATCAGGACTTTCAACTCTTCAATGGCGTACTCAACGGCGCCGGGATCGCCCGGTCCGTTGGACAACATGATGCCGTCGGGGTTCAGCCGCAGCACCTGCCCGGCCTTGTAGTCCGCCGGCAGGACGAGTACCTGGCAGCCCCGGCGGACCAGGTTCCTCAGGATATTGTGCTTTACGCCGTAATCCATGACGACGACCCGGAAATTGCCGGGTTCGTCGAAGCTGTTCCAGACGCGTTCCGGATCGCCGTCGGGAGGGTCCACGTAGATACGACGTTCTCCCTCCCAGCGGTACGGGCGGTCCGTGGTCACTTCGCGGACCAGGTCCGTGCCGTACATTCCGCGCACGGCCTTCGCCTGTGCCACGAGGGCTTCAGGGTCCGCCGCGCCGGAACTGATCACGCCGCGCATGACCCCGTCGACGCGAAGCCTGCGGGTCAATGCCCGCGTATCGATTCCGGAAATGCCTACGACGCCATGGTCGTCCAGGAAGCGGTCGAGACTGCCGGTCGAGCGCCAATTGCTCGGATTCCGCTGATACTCCCGGACCACGAATCCTTCCACGTGGGGGTGGAGCGATTCCAGGTCGCCGGGATTCACGCCGTAATTCCCGATCAACGGGTAGGTCATGGTGACGATCTGACCTTTGTACGACGGGTCGGTCAATACCTCCTGGTATCCGATCATGCTGGTGTTGAAAACGACTTCTCCCACCTTTTCCCCGGTAGCGCCAAAGGACTCGCCTTCGTAGACTGTGCCGTCTTCCAGGGCCAGCCATGCCTCCATAAACGCTCCTTCAGGGGGTTACCAGCGGGATTGACCGGATATTGGGATTACGATACCCGTAACCGACCGTCATGTCAAGGAAATTCGGCCCTGGGCGACCTCCCGTCCCGGGCCGTCGCGTCCCAGGCGTGAGGACGCCGATCCGCCGCCGATCTGCCACCGATATTGCTTTACGGACGCGGGCGCCTTTAGGTATATTACCTGACCGCCGTGGAGGAAGCAGAATGACCTTTCTGAACGCGTTGATGCTGTTTGGGCTCGTTGCGGTGGCCGTACCGGTCATCATACACCTGTTTCACCGCCAGCGAGTCTCCACCGTCGACTTCAGCTCTGTCATTTTCATCAGGGATCACCATCTGCAACGGTCCCGGGCCCTGCGGCTTCGGGAACTCCTGTTGCTTCTGCTGCGGACGCTCATCGTCCTGCTTCTGGTGCTGGCCTTCGCCAGGCCGGTCATCGAAGGCCTGGCTGGCGCCTTGCTGGGCAGCAGCGTCGAACAGCGGTCGGTCTTCGCCATCGTACTGGACAATTCGTACAGCATGGGCGCCGGACGTTTCGGGGATACGCCCTTTGCCGCCGCGAGGACCGAGGCCGGTCGAATCGTGGACGCGATGCAGCAGGGCGACGAGGGCCTGATCATTCTGACGGCCGCGCCTCCAGAGGCCGTCCCGCCCGTTCCCACGGACAGGACCGCGGTGCTCGCGGCTCACCTGGCGGAAGCGGAAGTATCAGGAAGTTCGGGTGATATCGCCGGTGCCGTGCGGCTCGCGCGCCGGATACTGTCCGGCATCGTTTCGGCGAACAAGGGCATATACCTCCTGTCGGACCTGCAGCGTAACGACTGGGAGAACCTGGCCGAATCGATTTCCCAAACCGAATCGGTTTCCGAATCCGAATCTGAGGCGGCTTCGCAGTCTAGGGCGCCGATCTACCTTTATCCATTCGAAGCGGGGAGCGTGGACAACGTCAGCATCGACGAGGTCTCCGTCAGCGAGGGCCTGCTGATCCGTAATCAGCCGGAACGGTTTGTGGCGACCATCACGGACCGAAGCGGTGTTGCGACGGACACTGACCGGACCAGGGAAGTCCGGCTGGTCATAAACGGCCTGAGCCGGGACAGCCGCCAGGTGACGGCCGAAACGGGCGCAACGCGTTCCGTACAGTTCAATGTCGTCATCGACGCGCCCGGCAGGTATACCGGTTACGTGGAACTGGACGAGGATGATGTCGCGGCCGACAACCGGCGGTACTTCACCCTCGACGTTCCGGAGGCCTTTGGCGTTACCGCCGTTGGCCAGAGCGAATCCAGGTACTTCATCGAGCAGGTATTGAAGCCGGCGGGCGGCCTGGTCACTCCCGTGGACGTGCAGACTGCATCCGCCGACGTGTTGAACAGCGATCTGTTCGACGCGGGCGTGCTGATCGTGGACGGAGGCGTGGAAATGACGCCGGCGCGGCTATCCAGCGTGGAGCGTTACGTTTACTCCGGGGGCGGCGTTCTGGTCTTCCTCGGAGCGGGACTGGATCCGGTCGTCTACGGGCACGGTTTCTTCACCGGCGTCTTCGGCTGCTCGATCTCGGAACGGAGGGGAACGCCCGGCAGGAAAAACTCCTTTCACCGTATGGACCAGGTCGACTTCGAGCATCCCGTGTTTCGATTCGGCGGCCGCGACGCCGAATCCCTGTCGGCCGGCGAGGCCAGGTTCTACGCGTCCTACGCCATTGAAGCGGAACTCGGCGCAAGGGTCATCGCGCGGTTCATGGACGGTACGCCGGCGGTCCTCGAAGGACGGTCCGGCAGCGGCCGTGCGCTGTTGGTCGCTTCTGACCTGAACACCGGCTGGAGCGACCTGGCGTTACGCAGCGCGTTCGTTCCCTTCATGCATCGAAGCGTGCGGTACCTGCATCCGTCAGTGACGGTTGCCGAAGGAGGCCATCTGGCGGGAAGGTCCATCGTCCGGACGATGACCGAAATGCGGGCCAACGCCGACCTCAGTCTCGAGTACCCATCGGGACGTACCGAGACGGTCAATGCCCGTGCCGGCCGGAACGGAATTACGGTGGAAGTACCGGACACGAAACAGCCCGGCGTGTATGCGCTGTGGGACGGTGACGCCGTCGTTCAGGCCTTCGCCGTAAACCCGGACACGCGGGAATCGGACCTGGCTCGGGTTTCGCCGACAGAGGCGGCCGGGTTGTTCGGAGTCGGGGCGGAGATCGTGCTCATGGACCCGGCGGGCGCCCCGGACGTCCCCCGCGGCGGGATTTTCGGTACCGCGGGCGGGTATGAGGTCTGGAAGTCTTTGATCGTCTTCGCGATGGCGCTCATGATGGCGGAATACTGGCTGTCGGGATCACGAACCGGCAGGAACATGGACCGGAGAAAAGCGTAGCCACCCTATGCACGAAATGCATGAAATACCCAGGAACAACCGTGAACGGGCTCTATTGGTCGGCATGGTGCCTTCAAAAGAACGAGTCGGCGAGATGGAGGAGTCGCTCGACGAACTTGCTCTGCTGGCCGATACCGCGGGCGCGGAGATCGTCGATCGGATCATCCAGGTCCGCAGCGCCATGCATCCGGCGTACTATATCGGAACCGGAAAGGCCCGTTCGATCGCCGAGTTGTGCGAGGCGGAACAAATCGAACTTGTGATTTTCGACGACGATCTCACCCCCGCGCAGGTCCGGAACCTGGACCGCGTCATCGAACGGCGCATTCTGGACCGCAGCGGACTGATACTCGATATATTCGCCTCGCGGGCGAAGTCGCGGCAGGCCAAGCTGCAGGTTGAACTCGCCCAGTTGCAGTATATGATGCCTCGGCTGACGAGGCAGTGGGACCACCTTTCCCGGCAGGAAGGCGGCGTGGCGGCCGGTTCGGGCGGCGCCATCGGCGTGCGGGGACCTGGCGAGACGCAGCTGGAGATCGACCGCCGGTTGACCCGCGGACGCATTACCCACCTGCGCAGGAATCTCGAGCAGGTGACCGCTTCCTATAATCGGCAGCGACAACGCAGAAGCGCCATGTTCTGTATTGCGCTGATCGGGTATACCAATGCCGGCAAGTCCACGATTTTCAATGGATTCACCGAGGCGGACACGCTGATTGAAGACCGGCTGTTCGCCACCCTCGACGCGACCACGCGCGCGGTCAACGTGACCCCGGGCCAACCCGTTCTGCTATCGGATACGGTGGGTTTCATTCGCAAACTGCCCCACCACCTGATCGCATCCTTCAAAAGCACGCTGACCGAGGTCTACGACGCGGACCTGCTGGTACACGTGGTGGATGGCAGCCATCCCAACCACGCGGATCATATCGTGACGGTGAACCAGGTACTTGCGGAACTGGGGGCTTCTCATCTGCCGCTGCTGCTCGTCTACAACAAGGCGGACCAGCTGGAGAGTCCGGACGCCCTGGAATTCCTGAAGCTCTCCTATCCCGACGCCATCGCGATATCCGCACTGGATCCCGGCGACGTGGAGCGTCTGCGCCAGGAGATCTCAATCCGGGTCGACCGCCAACGCGTGGAAGTGGAACTGCTGATTCCCTACGAGAACGGACATGCCGTTTCAGTGGCCTATGAGTCGGGGGATGTCCTGCGCCGGGAGGACGAACCGGAGGGCGTTCGGCTCACGGTCCGCATGATGCCGTCCGTTGCCGGTCGTCTCGGCAAGACGCTGGACGCTTTTGTCTGCGGATAAGTGGGAGTGAGCAGGCGTTCAGGGCTTGCCCGGGTCGGTCTCGGGAGCGCTCAAGGGTACCTGCATCGACGATCCTTCGAATCCCCTGTGATCGATGGTCTGGCTCATGTCGATCAGGAGCAGGTCTTGCCGCCAGTTCGGGTTATACAGTTCTCCCCGCGCGGAGGAGTGCATCAGTTCGTACCTGCCGATGCCCCGACGATCACCGAAAACGAAGAAATGACGTCCTCCTTCCGAGGTCCTTGAAGGATCGCCCTGGACGCCTTCCGTGAAGTACCATATCTGGTAGGATTTCATGATGTTGTCGGAATCGTGCCGCTCGATTTCTTCCGGCTGTCCGTACCGGATGAAAACCGTGCCCCGGTCGCTTTCCGCCCCGCCCAGTTGATAATCGGCATAGGAAAATCGCTCATTGAACACCATCATGGATTCGTTCTCCGGGGTCTCGGGCGTCGGGTCGCGCATGCGCCAGAAAGCGATCAGGAATTCGGTCTTGCCTTCGAGGTCGAGATTGTCGTAGAGGTCGCGTTCCCGCTTGGAAGCAATGATGGCCAGCTGCCTGCGTCCCCGTTCTGCCTGTTCCTCGGTGAGGACCGTGGCGGGCGGCGGCGGTGGGGGGGGCTGGACGATCTCGAAGACGGACGAACTTACCGCTTCCGCCCCGGTCTGCGCGTCCCGGACCTTGATCTCAAGGGTAAAGATGCCTACCGGGAAGGTCATGTAGTCCAGGGCGACTACGTCCAGGCCGTCGGATCCCGATACCTTCCGGTTCTTTCTGGGAGGAAGCGGAAACGTCATGTCGTTGGCGTGACTGGTCACCGACGGATAGATGTCGTAGGCCGCTTCATCCGCCGCCGAATCCGGAGTCAGGTTGTATATCTCGAAATAGAGGAACAGGTTACGAGGCTTATAGCTGCCGTCTTCAGGCACTTCGATCCATTTCTCGAATATGCGCAAGGGGTTGGGCAGCACCAGCAGGCCGTTCTTGGTGAACCGGTTCTGCTCCTCGGCCTGTTGAATGAGCGTGGAGAACTGCAGGTCGCTCACTGAAAGCCCGGATGGATCGAGCGGCCGGGCGACAAATGGTTTCTCCGCTTCGCCGGAACGCCTGGAATTGTGGTCGGTCAAGACGGCCTTCGCACGGTACGTACCCGGCGCGACGCCCGCGGCGATCTGTTCCAGTATTACTCTTTCCTCGCCCCTTCGGGTGATGACGACGGGCCGGTCCGTGTGGTACTCCCTTTTCTGAACCGACTGGAAGACTACGTTGTCCTGCTCGTCGATGATGGCCAGGTCGATCGAAAAGGTGGCGACGTAGACGCCGTCGTCTCTTTCTTCAAGCGTGAAACCGCTCGGACGGCACAGGAAATAAAACTCCAGGTAGGTCTGACCTTCCTGCCCCCTGAATCCGCTCACGTCCATGGAAAAATCGATTTCACCGGTGCTGTTCGCCGGCACGAGGAGGGGGTCGCCTCCAGCGCCGGTGGAGTCCGCTTCGGCCGCGGCTTCGGAATCCGCATCAGGCGCAACAATGGAATCCGCACCTTGCGCGGCGGGATCCTGTTCCTGCGCGTGCGCGGTCCATGCTATGAGCAGGCAGATCAGACAGGCAATTCGGCTGTAGTATCCAATCACTTCGGGGTTCTCCGGTTCGGTGTCGTTCCGGATTCCCGTTCATCGCGGGAGGCCGGCCGCCGCGTTTCAAGCCGATTCGGGATATCGATTGACTTGCAAATCATGGAATAACGGTCTATGATATCCACGGCCATGTGCGGCTGTGTGCTGAATGATAGTCATAATGTACGGTCTTATTTGGTTCCGGGCAACCCATTTGTCTTTGCAGCACGGTTCGTTCGGTCCGTATTGTGCGGGAGGTCCCCATGCTGAGGCTCTGGTCGGATCGAACCATTCCCCCCGCGGTTCGTGCGGAGTTCGAACAGCGGTTGCTCGTTCACGGCTCGGCGGAAGCGTCGCCTGAAGATCCGCTCCGGGAACTGCCGGGCGCCCACGCGATCGTCGCCGGCGCCCGGCGGAACTACGACGGCGGTTTTCTGGACCGGTATCCGGACGTGAAGGTCATCTGCAGGACGGGCATCGGCATCGACAATATCGTCGTGCAGGATGCCACGGAAAGGGGCGTGGCGGTCTGCAACACGCCGGAGGGTCCCACCGTTTCCACCGCGGAAACGGCGATTGCCCTGATCCTGTCCGTGGCCAAGCACATCAAACAGGTTTCCGGTGAATTCGCGGAACGTCCAGGGAAGGACTACCTGTCGGGCTACCGTGGCATGGAGGTCTTCGGGCGGACGCTCGGTCTGATCGGGCTGGGACGCATCGGCGGCCGTGTCGCGGAACTGGCCGCCGCCCTGGGCATGCGGGTAATCGCCTACGATCCCTATATCGAGGCGGATCGCGCATCGGCGATGGGTATCGAAAAGGCGGAACGCATCGAGGACGTGCTGTCCAGGTCCGACGTCGTTTCCCTGCACGCGCCGCTCACGGAGGAAACCCGCCGGCTGATGGACGGAAAACGCTTCGCGCAGATGAAGCCGGGCGCGTACTTCGTCAACGTTTCGAGGGGCGGACTGGTGGACGAAGAAGCGCTCTGCGCCGCGCTCGACCGGGGTCATCTCGCCGGGGCCGCTCTGGACGTCTTCGATCCCGAACCGCCGGCCCCGGAGAACCCGCTGCTCCACCGCGCCGACGTCGTCGTCACACCGCATATCGCCGGCGTAACGGTCGCGAGCCGGGAACGCATGTGGCACATGGCGCTGACCATGGCCCTCCAGGTATGGAACGGCCGCCGGCCGGACTACATCGTCAATCCGGAAGTCCTGTCCGGCTGAGACGGACCTGCTGACGCCCGTATCGCGGACTACCTGAAGACCTGGACGTCGGCCGCCCGCGGCGCATCCACGCCGTTCTTCATGCGCATGATCTCCTTCTGGCGGTCCGAGAGCAGGCCGAACCATTCTGCGGGAAACCCTTCGTGGGGATCGTACTGGAACATGAGCATGCGTTTCCGATAATGGGCGAAAAGGGCGTGCCGGTTCGTGCTGCCGCGATTGGCCCCACCCGCGTGCCAGCACTGGCCGTTGAAGACCAGCACGCTGCCCGCCGGTGCAGTAGGCTGCACGTAGTACTTCACGTCGACATCGCCGGCGGGATGGGGAAGCCCGCTTCGGTGGGTGCCGGGCACGACCCGGGTCCCACCGTTCGCCGGTGAAAAGCCGTCCAGCATCCACACGGTGTTCATCATGACCGGAGAGGCCATGTTGAGCATTTCGCCGGGGATGTCGCTGTGAAAGCCCTGGTCGCCGTCTCCGGGACGCACGATGCGGCTGTTCAGGCTTCCCAAAATCAGCGATGTCTCGAGGTAGTGCTCCAGGATGGGCAGGATGCGGGGATGGTCGATGACCGGAAAGAAGATCGGGTCCCGGACAGGCAGGTTGCTGACGTGCCGGCAGGACCCCGCGCCTTCCCGCTCCTCGCCGACCTCTTCGTTCAGGCGTATCAGCACCCTGCGCATCGATTCGACCTGGCCGGCGGACAAGACGCCTTCCACCACCGTGAATCCGTACACGTCCAATTCGTAAATGGCGTTTTCAAACTCGGTCATGGCGCTACACCAGGTACTTTCCGGGGATTCGCCCGTCTTCGATATGGCAGTACCCGTCCCGGACCAGTTGTCCTCGTTTTATCGTGCCTTCTTCCCTGGTCATGAAACCGCTCTTCCCGCTCCCGCTCGCTCCGCTCCCGCTCGTCAAGCTAAGACTCCCCGTTACTCCGGCACACGCACCGCACGCAAGTATTCGTGGCGCGCACCGTGGCGTGCAACCTGGCGCGCACCCTCACGCACTGTCACTCAGCCTGCCCGGTCCATCTACTTCTTGCCCCGGGAAAGGCTCTTGTCCACCAGGTACTTGTAGCTCTTCTCCACCGCTTCGACCATGTCCGTCGCGCAACTGTCCAGTTCGACGATGTGCCACTCGGTGTGGTCGCCTCCGGCCGCGATTACGCCGGGGAGGTCCACCTTCCCTTCACCCAGGGCGGTCATGTCCGTATTTCGAAGGCAGGGCCCGTCCTTCAGGTGGAGCAGCGGCGCGCGGGCACCGAGTCTTTCGAGCACGCCGGCCGGGTCCGGGCCGCCGACCTGCACCCAGTACACGTCCACCTGGAAGAAGACCTCGGGCGCGAGATGCTCGAGGAGGATGTCCGTCGCGATCCGTCCATCCACCTCATGGTATTCCCACCAGTGATTGTGAATCCCGAAGGTCATGCCGTGTGGGGCCACGGCCTCCGCGGCCTCGTTGAAGCGGTCGGCCGACCACCTGATACGGTCCACGGTACTGTGGTCGTCGGGTCCCAGTCCGGCCACGACGCGCTTCGTTCCGATCGCGTCTGCGGTCTCGACGACGTAGGACTTGTTCTCGCCCACGGGCAGGGGCAGGTGCGCGCTGGGCACCTCGAGATCGAGCGACTTGAAGAGCCTGCCCGCCGCTTCAGGCGTGGTGCCCGGAAAACCGGCGGGTTCGACGCCCGCGTACCCGATTTCGGCGGTCAGGTTCACCACACGTTCGAAGTTCTCGTCGGCCAATGTTCTGAGGGTGTACAGCTGCAGGGCTACGGGTGGGGGCATGGTGCGGCACCTCTTTCGGTTCTGAAGCCGTCCCCGAGCGTCTCGGGACGAAGCGGGACGTGGCGGCATGTCCGGGAAAGGTCGTTTGCGAACGCGGGGGAATATACGCCCCCCGAGGACGGCGTGCAAGCGAATCGTCAGCAGCATCCGTAGACGAATTCCCCGCCGGCCCGCTTCAGGACGGCGTCGCCTTTGCGGAGCATGCGAAGCACGCTTTCTTCGCGGACGGTCTCGAGCAGTTCTTCCCCTGCAAACCACTTCAGATCGTGGGATTCGTCGCTGATTTCGAGCGGTTGCTCCGCGGCGGCGGCCAGCAGGTAACGCAGGTCGTAGTGCGCATGGGCCGGGACGCCGGCCCGCGCGGCGATTTTGTGAATGTCCACATCCAGGGGAACGAAGCCGTCTGGGTCCCGGAACAGTCCGAATCCCTCGAGCCCGGATTCCTCTTCGGCTTCCCGGAGGGCGACGCAGTGAGGCCGGGGACAACCGTCCGCATGACCGCCCAGCTGCAGCCAGCGGTCGAAGATCCGGTGCCGGGTCAACAGAAATTTCGAACGGTCGGGCGAAACGATCCAGGCCGAACCGGTGATGTGGCCCGGCATGCAGGACCTTTCGAAGCAGTCGGGGCGTCCGGCGACCAGGTTTCGGATCCGGGCAACCGTGTCCTCCTCCGCGGGATGACGCGCCCGGTAACAATCAAGCACGTCCAGGAGTGCCTCCCGGTCCAGCCGTCCGGAATCCTCACTGCCGCGTGCGCTTGACGGTCCGTTGTCTGGTGGCCTCATCCGTCCGTTTCCCAGTAACATGGCACGCCCAGGTCACCGCCCAGTTCCCGCAGCGATTGGATATGGGCGTCGTCCAGGGGAATGCCGTGTTTGCCGAAATCGGCCTCCCGCTCGGCTTCGATTTCCCCCGGTAGAAGTGCACGATCAAGCCCCGGCAGGGGTATCATGGCGTGTACTTTCCGCCGAAGGTCTGCGACTGTCCGCGTATAGTCGGACGGATCTCCGATGAAGGCGGGATCCAGGACGATGGCGGTCAGGCTGCTGGTGGCGCCCGGAAAGCGCACCTCGACGGTAGACAGCGCGTCCACGGGCCAGGTCATCATGACGGAGACGACCTGGTAGGCCAGGCCCTTGATCAGGGGGAGCACGCTGATCTCGGCGATTTCCCGCTGCACGTCGGGCAGTTCCAGGTGCACGCCCATATCGATCAGCACGGGCGGCTCGCCCTCCGCCGGTGGGAAACCGAAGCTCACGGGCGGGTTGTTCAACGCTTCCACGACGGGTTGCGGACGGTCGAAGGGAAGGCGGCTCATGGGCGTGCTGTAGTACAGGCAGATCATGCCCGCCCCGGTCGCGATGCGTGTCCAGTTGCCGACAGAACCCGTGTGGCCGCAGTGGGTCGCCGTGACCAGGCAGATCCCCGTCGTCCGCGCCCTGGACACCGCCGATCGAATCCCCCGGGCAGAAACCAGGTGTCCGATGCCTCCGTCTCCGTCCCACTGCGCCACGGCGCCGGCTTCCCGGTAGATCCTGATATTCGGTTTCGGATTGTATTTACCCGACTGGAAGGACTTCACGTAGCCTGGAAGCTGGCGCGTGCCGTGGCTGAGGACGCCGCGCAGGTCCGTCGCGGTCAGGTAATCGGCCAGTTCCGTCGCGTGGGTTTCCGACAGGCCGGCTTTTCGAAATGCTTCAACGGCAAAGCGGTGCAGGGCCTTCGCGTCGTAGCGTGGATTGGTGTAGTCGACGGGAGTGATGGCCATACATGCCTCCGGGATCAATTTCACGTGAGAAAGGAGCAATGATCAACCAACCTTTACCATAATGGGACCCGAACGGCAAGACAACCGCTATCCGAATACGCTGCCGATCACTTTGACATGCATCGCAGCTGCATGTACCTTTTGATCTTCTACAACGCAACCTTCTCTCGCCGCTTTCTACGTCCTGCGCCGAAACACGGCCAGACCAACTTCCGGGATACGAAATGACAGGGAAACCACTACAGGATCGCGTAGCGGTCGTTGCGGGCGCGACGCGTGGTACCGGACGGGGGATCGCCCGCATGCTTGGTGCGGCGGGCGCCACGGTCTACTGCTCCGGACGCAGCGTGAAAGGCCATCCCGCCACGCCGGGCCGACCCGAGACGATCGAAGAAACCGCCGAACTGGTCACGGCCGAAGGCGGCCGAGGCATTGCGGCAAGGACCGACCACACCGTCGCGGCCGAAGTGGAGCGGCTGTTTGCGCGCGTCAGGGATGAACAGGGCCGGCTCGACATCCTCGTCAACGACATCTGGGGTGGCGATGAAATGATCCAGTGGGGTTCCTCTTTCTGGGAACTCGATACGGCCAAGGGCTTGAAAATGCTCGAAGGGGCGGTGCACACCCATATCATCACAAGCCGTTACGGCGTTCCCATGATGGTCGGGCGGAACTCCGGACTGATCGTGGAAGTCACCGACGGCGACACGATGGGCTACCGGGGCAACCTTTTCTATGATTTTGCGAAAAACGCCACGATCCGTCTGGGCTACGCCATGTCGCGCGACCTCCACGCGCACGACATCACCGCGCTGACCGTTACACCCGGCTTCCTGCGGTCCGAAGCGATGTTGGACGGCATGGGGGTGACGGAAGAAAACTGGCGGGACGCGATCGCGCAGGACTCGTTTTTCGAGGAATCGGAGACGCCGTGTTACATGGGCAGGGGCGTAGCGGCCCTGGCGGCCGATCCGGACGTCGCGTCGAAGCACGGCGGGCTATACGGCAGCTGGACGCTGGCAAAGGAGTATGGGTTCACGGACCTGGACGGGCGCCAGCCGGACTGGGGCAGCTACTTCCCGGCCAGGATACAGGCGATACTTGATCGCGTAGCATCGCCGGACGAGATGGACCTCTATAATGTACGCGCCCGCATGAACCAGATCGAGCTTGACCCCGCTGCGGAAGAGGAATACAGGAAACTACGTGCGTATCTGGATAAGCATGAGTGATGTGGGCCAAGGCTAACGGAAGACCTGAACTGCTCGATAGCCTGGGTTCCTGCGGTACCAGTCATCATTTAAACCTTGTACCCGCAATCCTGCCCGGTTAGATTTGATATTCCGAATCCCCATACATTTGAAAATTCGTTGTTTTCGATCCCCGACGGAGGTTTTCCATGTCTGACGACACAGGCACGAACAGAATTGATCCCCGTATACAGGATTCCGAGAAGATCCAGAGCCTGTCCCGCCGTGGATTCATGGGCAGCGTGATGGCCGGCGCGGCCGGAGTGGCAGGCGCATCAACCCTGCTGTCCCCGGTATCTGAAGCCGAAGCAGAGCCGCTGCCGGACATCGCCGACATCCCGCCCGGCGGAGCGGCACCGGACGACGAGGCATACTGGGAAGGCGTGGCGGACCAGTTCCTGCTGCGCAACAACGTCATCTACATGAATTCGGGCACACGGGGCATTTCGCCCATCAGCGTGCACAAGGCCCAGGTCGAGGCCGTGGAAGCCGTGAATTCAGATCCCAACATGTGCTGGTCGACCTACTTCTTCGCGGGGATGGACGAGATCCGTGAGAAGATGGCCGCGTTCATCGGTTCCGAGGTCGACGAAATCGCCTTCACCAACAGCACCACCGACGGGATGGGCCTCGGATTCATGGGATTGCGCCTGGATCCCGGCGATGAGATCCTGACCACGAACTACGATTACGGCTGGGTGAAGAACATGATGGCCTACCGGGCGAAGCGGGACGGCCTGGTATTCAAGATGGTGGACATCTCGGATCCCAGTTTCCGCACGCCGGACAGTCCTCAGAAGGTCATCGACGCCGTGGTGGCGGGCATCACGCCGAAGACCCGGTTCCTTACCATCTGTCACGTCAACTACACCGACGGGTTCGTCATGCCGGTCAGGGAGATCTGCGAGATTGCCCGCGACCGGGGCATCATCACGCTGATCGACGGCGCCCAGCCGCCGGGTATGATGAAGATGAATATGAGCGAACTTGGCTGCGACATGTATGCGGGACCGGGCCACAAGTACATGCTTGCTGCCCAGCATACCGGGTTTCTCTATGTACGGAACGACATTGCCGACAGAGTGCAACCGCTGGTCTACACGGGTTCGTCGGATCCGGACCGGGCGATCACGGGCGCCAGGAAACTGGAACAGCGCGGTTCCACGAGCTATTCCGACCGCGTCTCGATCGGCGCGGCTCTCGATTTTCACAACAGGATAACCGTCGAGGCCACGGAAGCCCGGCTCAGGTACCTTTCCCGTCGCCTGATCCAGGGCCTGAGGGCCATCGACGGCGTCAAGGTGTACGCATCCGACGACCCAAGGATGTCCTGCGCCCTCATTTCCTTCTCCGTCAGGGACCTGGACCCATCGCATATCGTCGGGCGGCTCTGGTACCGCAGCCCGAACATCTATATCCGTACCGTGGGCGCCGCCGGCGGTTTCAGCGGAGTCCGCGCCACGCTGCACCTCATGGATACGGCCGGCCAGGTGGATACGCTCATCGACCGGATCGCGGGTCTCGCGGAGGTTTAAGGTCTCAGGCGGACTGAGTGAGAGCTGAGCGGTAAACGTATCCCCGGAGCCATTATGCGCATTGTACGTTTCGCGGTGGCCATAGTCGCAGGTACCCTCGTCCTGCTCGTCCTGGGATTCATCCTCTACGCGGTGGTATTCACCGGGTACTTCGCGGCGAATGCCGAACCGGGCGCGGCCGCCGTGGCCAAAGATCCGCCCGAAATGCCGTTCATCTATCTGAGTGAACTGATCCTGGCGGTGCTGCTGTGCCTGGTGATCGGGCGCTGGGCAGACGTATCCGGCGCGGTTGCGGGATTCAGGACCGGTGCGGTCTTCGGTTTCCTGATGAGCCTGGCGATCAGCATGATGTTCTATGGCACGGTGAACTACATGAACCTGCAGGCGACGTTGTTCGACGTCGTCCTGACGACGGTGCGTGTTGCCCTGGCGGGCGCCGTGATCGGAATGGTGCTGCGCACGAAGCGATCTGCGGAATCCCAGCCGCTGCCAGCAGGTACGCAGTAGGAACCTTATATCGTTGGACGACGTAAACAGCGTGAAGAACTGTTCGAAACTCCTGGCCGTTTGCAACACGCGCCTTATGAGAGTACATCCATGGTTTTCGAGTCCTGGCAGACTCCACAGCGTTCTGGTTGTTTCCGAAATTTTGTTCTCCGGTACATTCTACCCATTTCCTTCTATAAAACAACAGCTGTTTTCTGCAGCACTTCCTGGCGTGTCTCCCTGCCAGTTTCCCTCTCGCTTTCTCTTCTACTGCTGGTCACCTGTGGCCGGGACAACCCGATGCAATCGCCGCTGGAGCCACCGGCCAGCGTCTCAGACGACCGCACCGCCCTAGTCGCCCTCTACGACGCCACTGACGGTCCGAGCTGGACGAACAGCACGAACTGGCTAAGCGGCAGACCAATTGGGGAATGGTACGGGGTCACGACCAACACGGCTGGAAGAGTGACACGGTTGGTATTTGTCGCCATTGATGAACACGGCAGACCAGTACCCAACGGATTGAAGGGTAACCTCCCGCCACAACTAGGCGACCTGGACGAGTTGCGCGAACTGGTCCTTCCATACAACTCTTTGTCTGGCAGAATTCCCTCGTCCCTGGGTAATCTGAGCGAGTTGCGTACTCTGGACCTTGATTACAACAACTTGCTGTCTGGTAGTATCCCTTCCGAACTGGGCAACTTGAGCAACCTGACATCCCTGTACATTCGCGGCAATTCTTTGTCCGGCAGTATCCCACCCGAACTAAGCAATCTAAGCAACCTGTTATTCCTGGAACTTGGCAGCAACTCGTTATCTGGTAACATACCCTCCGAACTTGGCAATCTGAGCAACCTGCTCAGTCTGGACCTTAGCGGCAACTCTTTGTCTGGCAGTATCCCTCCGTCCCTGGGCGATTTGAGCAACCTGACATCCCTGTTTCTTGGCGGCAACTCTTTGTCTGGCAGTATCCCTTCCGAACTGGGCAACCTGAGCGACCTGCACAATCTGCACCTTAGAGACAACTCGTTGACTGGCGGTATCCCTTCGTCCCTGGGTAATCATCTGGGCAACCTGCACAGTCTGTCCCTTGGCGAAAACTCGTTGTCTGGTAGTGTCCCTTATTCTCTGGGTAATCTGAGCAACCTCCGGAAGTTGCTTCTTTTTAGCAACGATTTATCAGGACCGCTTCCATCGACTTTAGTCAAACTCAACCGATTGGAAACTCTATGGTTAGATGATACGCAGTTGTGCGTACCGACGGACGTCGCATTCCAGACGTGGCTCAGTGGGATTCGAGATAGGAGTGAGACCGTGAAATGTCCTTAGATAAATCCGAAAGGATCCGCTTCCGATATGCGGCGGCACGTCAATAGTTGGCCTGACGGTCGGAGTCAAGGCCTGAACTGTTTTCACTTGCAGTAGGCGGGGATACTATACTAGGGCGAAGGCCAATTGAGCTTACGCCCGGATACATAGACCACAGTTTGTATGATCCAATGTGGAGCCTCAACGTGAAACTGCTGCTCAAAGTGCACCCTGGCCGGGGTGAGATAACCCGTTGTATGATGCGTCTTTCATGGTTGCAAAATGAGAAATAGAGGTCTATCTCATTGATCAGTGCTGGCAGGATGTCTTAGACATCGAGGCGGATGTCCACATATTGACAATGCGCCAACGTCGTTCGATTATGGTTTGTCGATCACGTGGCACTGGTAGTCCTTGCGATAGAATAGACAGCGCAGAAGACCATAAACTGCACGAGTCCTGTAACGTTTTTCCATTGATCTCCTAGCCCAGTGACTTGAGCATGTAGGTCAGCAACGGTCTGTACAGGAACGAATTTCTGGTATACGCTTTGTACATTAAGCGATCAGCAAGTTTATTGGCGTTTCCTGTTCTGAAAATGGCGTCGAAAGAATAAACGGCATTCACCGGGAGAAGCCTATGTCCGCACGACGATTCTCCATGGCGACCGTAACCGGTACCGTCATGGTACTGTTACTTGGCCAGGTCACCGGTGCCTTGTTCGGCGGTCTGCTTGAAGGTTTCGCGGTGGCGGACCCCGGACTGGTCATGAAGTCCAGCCCGAACCTGTGGACGATCGTACTGGGCGCCGTGGCCATGGGGGCGCTGCTGACCGTCCTCCTCGGATGCTGGACCGGCCACACCGGCGCGATGAAGGCCCTCGGGACCAGTGCGGTCTTCGGGTTGCTTCTCCACCTGTTCCTGGGATTCAGCCTGTTCGGCATGACCACTATGCTGAACCTCACCGGAACCCTGGTCAAGATCGTCATCGATACGGTTCAGTTGGCGTTGGCCGGAATGGCCGTCGGATACGTGCTGGGCCGCACCGGGCAGAGCCAGTGCTGACCCTGGTCCTGGCCCTGGATCTCTCCCTGGCCCTGGATCTCTAATTGGCCCTGGATCTCTACCTGGCCCTGGATCTGACCCAGGCCCGGCCCAGGCCCGCACTCAAGCCCACCCCCTTACCGTACGGTCCTCTCTCGCCCTATGTACACGCCGATTGCCGCCAGGACCCTCCGCACAGGTGAGACGCTCGAGATCGGCGTCGTTCTCGCCCCGAACGAGCACGTGCCGGACGAACACGCGCCGGGTGTGCACGTGCCGGACGAACACGCGCCGGACGAGCACGCGCCGGATGTGAACGCACCGGACGAGCACGCCCCGGACAAACTTGCGCCGGAAGTTCTCGCGCCGCTGGACCACGCGCCGCTCGTTCGACCGCTGGACCACGCGCCGCTCGTTCGGCCGATTCTCGCGCACAAATCGAGCAACGAGCAGTGGCACCTGGACGAGGTGTTCGCCGGCCGGGTTGGGCCACTTCAGACCAGGTTCTACCTCAGTCGCCTGCAGGATCGGTCAGTCTGCAACATCATGGTCAGCGAACACGACGGCATCGGCATCCTCAGCCATGTATATACCGAGCCCGCACACCGCCGCAAGGGTATAGCCCGGCACGTCATGACCGAACAGATGGCGGATTTCCGGGCCCGGGGCGGTCGCTACCTCACGCTGTCGACGGGCTACGACACCCATCCCTACTGGCTTTACCACGGCTTCGGGTTTCGAAGCGTCGTGCCGGAATCGGGCCACATGAAGTATTTGAGGAACGCCGTGTTCGAGACGGAGCATTTCAGGATAAGTGATGCGCGAGTAATCCCGGGAAACTGGAAGCACTGGCCTTCGCTGAACGTGCTCTGCGCACAGGACGGGCCGCCCTACTTGCGCAACGTGGGCCTGGGACATATCGGACCGCGCATGTTCGAGGGGGCATACCTGGGATTGATGAAGGAGACGCGGGATGATGAGGATGTCCAGGTCCGCCTGGTGGTCACGGAGCACGACGCGGTCGCGGGATATGCGACCCTGGTGCCGGACACCCGGTGGCGCGGTGAGACTTTGCTCTTCGACCTGACCGTTCATTCAGCATTCGAGGCACACCTGAAGCCGCTGCTCGAGTCGTTCGCCCTGCCTGCCGGCCGCAAGGTGCTCTGCCACGTCGAACCGGGAGACGGTCCGAAGATCGCCGCGTTGGAAGGCGCGGGATTCGTCCGCGAGGCTACACACAGGCAGCAGTACAAGGCCGCCGGTAACGTGCTGGACGTCGAGGTGTATGCGCGATACGCCTGATCCCGGCCTCCGTCTGATCTCAGCCGCGGCCTGATCCCGGCCTCCGTCTGATCTTGGCCACCGCTAGACCCCGGCCACCGCTTGACTAGCCCGATTCCGCCGTTTGCTCGCGCTCCAGCCGGTCCATCGTCTTCTCGTGGATGCCGCCGAAACCCCCGTTGCTCATGAACACGATCCGGTCGCCCGGTGCCGCCTGTCCCGCCAGTCGCGAGACGATCTGCTCCACACCGCCCGGCGCGTCGGCGTCCACGCCGCGTTCAAGCAGTCCGGCCACGAGTTCCTCCACCGAAAGCCGGTTGCCGGGAGGCGCCTTCTCAGGCAGGTAGACCGGCGCGATCAGCACGCGGTCCGCCTGGTCGAAGGCGGTGGCGTAGGCGTCCTGGAAATCCCGCCGGATAGTCGTCGCCGAACGGGGTTCGAACACCGCCCAGGTCCGCCGTCCGGGCGCCGCCTTGCTGAGTGCTTCCAGCGTGGCCCGAACGGCCGTGGGGTGGTGGGCGAAGTCGTCGTAGACCGTAATGCCGTTCACCTCACCCCGCACTTCGAGACGCCGTTTCACGCCGGGGAAGGTCTCCAGGCCCCGTGCGATATCCGGCCAGGACACACCGTAATGCCTCGCCACGGCCACCACGGAAAGGGCGTTCCTCACATTGTGGTCGCCGAGCTGGCTCGTTGACAGCCGGGCGCGGTGCTTGTCCCGTTCATACAGGTCGAAGGACGTGCCCCCCGGATCGAAGGACGTGTTGCGCGCCGACCACCAGGCGCCGGACGCCATGCCCATGGTGTGGACGGCACAGTATGCGTGGGAAGCGAGCGCCTGGACCCGCTCGTCGACTTCCGGGCCGATCAACAGACCGTTTTCAGGAATGATGTTGACCAGCCTCCTGAAGGAAAGCGCGATCTCGTCGATCGAATCGTAGATGTCCGCGTGATCGAATTCCACGTTGTTGATGATCACCGTGTCGGGCAGGTAGTGCAGGAACTTCGCCCGTTTGTCGAAGAAGGCGCTGTCGTATTCGTCGCCTTCCAGGATGAACAGGTCGCCCGATCCCAGCCGCGCGCCGGTCTGCCACCCGATGGGCACGCCGCCGATGATGTAGCTGGGATCCAGGCCGGCCTCGGTGAGCACCCAGGCGAGCATCGCCGTCGTGGTCGTCTTGCCGTGTGTCCCCGTGACCACGACCGGTCTGCGGTCCCACAGGAAGAAGGACTTGAGCGTCTCCGGCATGGAAGCGTACCGGATCTTGCGGTCCAGGACGGCTTCGGCCTCGGGGTTCCCCCGCGAAACGGCGTTTCCGATGACCACGAGGTCCGGCCGCGGTTCCAGGTTGGCGGCGGAGAAACCCTTGAGCACGGGTATCTGCTGCTCCGAAAGTACCGTGCTCATCGGGGGATAAACGTTCTCGTCGCTTCCGGTGACCCGGTGTCCCTGGGACTTGAGCATCACCGCGAGCGCGCCCATGCCCGTGCCGCAGACGGCCACGAGGTGAATGTGAAGCGATTGGGACATGGTCAGGGCACGGGGGGATGGTCTTCGGTCAGTTCCCGGATCTTGCGGCGAGCGGCGTCGTTCCTGAAGTGGTCGGGGTGTGCGAGGAGCAGGGACTCGTACTCGGTAAGCGCCCGGGGGATGTCGCCGATCTTCGTTTCGTAGATCTCCGCGATCCGCCACCGGGCGGCGGCGACGCGGCGGCTTTCCGGGTGCCGCTCGATCAGGTCCTCCAGGGCCGCGACGGCCTGGAACGGCTTGCCCAACCGGTCGAGCAACATCCCGATGTCCAGGATGACGGTGTCGGCGATGGGACTTTGCGCGTTTTCTTCGACAAACGACTTGCATGCTTCCAGGGCTTCCCGTTCCCGGTACTGGCGGCGCAGCAGCACCGACTGTATGTATTCGGAAAGCGAGCCGTCCCCGCCCTGGCGGCCTTCCGCAATCAGGATGGTCCACGCCAGCGCGTCGTTGGCATAGGGGCTGCCCGTAAAGCGGTCCGCCGTCTCCCTGAAAAAGTCCAGGGCATCGTCCAGCCGGTGCTGGAACAGTGCCAGTTCACCCAGGTGATACTGCGTCCTCGCCCGGATCTCGGCTTCGATGGGTTCGCCGCCCGGCTCGAGGATGCGGTTGTACTGTACGACCGCGTCCTCCAGGCTGCCCATGACGACATGACATGCCGCGATGCCGAATCGGGCTTTCTTCCGGTACTCCTGCGCGGAAGCGTCGGCCAGCAGTGACCGGTACATGGCGAGCGCTGTCGGCGCGTCCTGGTAATGGACCAGGTGCAGATCCGCCAGGTTGGACATGGCCTCGTCGCGGAACCCGGTCTCCGGATACCGCTCGATGAGCTGCCGGTAGGTATCGGCGGCATCGTCCATGGCGCCGTGCTTCCGGTATGCCAGGGCAAGGCCGGTATACGCCTCGGCACGCAGGGCCTCCGACCCCTCCGCCCCGATCAGCTCCCGGTACGTATCGATGGCGTCCTGGTGGTGCCCCTCACGCAACGCCCAATCGGCATACCTGACCAGGAATTTTCCGCTGTCCCCGTCTAGCCGGTCGGCTTCACGGTACGCCGCCAGCGCCTCCTCCGTCTTGCCGGACCGGAGATAGAAACCACCGAGCAGATCCTGGGCGTCCTTGCTGTCCCGGTGTTCGTCCACCGCCGATCGCAGCGCCTGTTCCACGAGCTGCTGGCTTCCAATCGCCGCGAGCAGGTCGATCCGGTCGTTGACGATACGCCACTGGCCGGGTTGCTGCGTCAACCAGCGCGTGTATTCCCGGACGGCACCCGGTACTTCGAACGCACTGGTATAGACACTGGCGAGCGCCAGTGCGAATTCCTCTGGTTTGTTCAGTCGTTCGCGGCCGTCGAGGTAGGTCTGAATGGCCCGATCGTACGCTTCTCGTCTCAGGTGCAGATTCGCGATCTGGCTTACGGCCGACTCGCTCTGCGGAAATAGTTCCAGCATTACCTGGATCTGGTCCTCCGCTTCGCCGTCCCGGCCGGCGCCGAATAGCGCTTCGGCAAGCCTGCCGCGCAATCTTGAATCGTCGGGAGACTTCGCGATGTGCGTTTCGAGCAGCGGTATCAGCTTGCCGTACGCTTCCAGCCGGAAGTACAGCCTGAGCGCGCCGTTCAGGGCGGACCGGTTATCCGGATCGTCCTGCAGCACCCGCTCGAAAAGCACGGCTGCACGGTCATACTGCCGAAGGCGTTCCAGGCTCCGGGCCTGTTCGATCCGCCGGTTTATGTCGGCGGACCGGCTGAGTTGTCCCTCGACGCTCGAGGGCAGGACGATCTGAATTGCCAGCAATACGGCGAGCAGACGACTGATTGAGAGAAGCGTACGTCGCGGTTCGGCGAGCAGACGGCTTGCGAGATGCGTGCCACGCGGGGGGACGGGCCCGCAAAGCGCTTCGGGGCTGCGATTCACGTTCACCGCCTAGTTGACGACCGGTACGTTTGAAAGTGCTCGGAAATAGGCGCGAATGAGCGCTTCGTATTCCTGGGGATAAGCGCCTTCCTCGATACGGCCCATGACATCGTCACGCAAGGTGCGTTCGAACCGGGTCAGGTCGTCGGACAATCCGCCGGGTGAAGGTCGGGTTGCCAAATCCTCGCCCGGGGCCGCCCGCCGCCTTTCCTCGCGCTGCCGGCCGCGTATGGACCTCGAAGCGTCCAGCAGCCTGGACAGGATCCGTTGCTGGCGCTCCAACAGGCCGGGGTCGATCTGGTACTGTTGCAGTTCGCGTACCGTATTTTCCATCTCTCTCTCGATTTGCTGCAGTCGTCCGAGGACCTGGCCCTGGTTGGCCTGCTGCTCCTGTCGCAGCTGTTGGAGGCTTTTTCGCAGCGCTTCCTGCCGGGCCGCCAGCCTGGAAACCTGCGCCTGGGTCCGCAGGTCCATTTCTCCTTCCGACTCGTCCATCATCTGGTTCATCTGGTCGTTGATCCCGGTCTGTTGTCTCGCCATGCCCTGCAGCCGCTCGATGAGATCCATCATGCCGGAGGACGAACCGGAATTCGCCATGTCTCGCATGGCCCGCTGCAGGGCGAGCACGGTCTCGTTCAGCGACTCCATGGCGGCCAGTTGCTCCTCGGCGGCGGAATCGCGTTCCTGTTCGGCCAGGTGGCCCTCCGCACGATCCATGCTGTTGAGGGTTTCTCCCAGCGCTCGTCCGATGGATGGCGAAATGAACATCGTCTTCCGGGCGATGGATACAAGATCGTTGGTTACGAGCGTTGCACCGTCCGAAAGTCCCTGCTGGTCCTCCGACAGCACATCGATCCGGGTAACGGACCCGCCCGGCCGACGCGTGCGTTCGTTTAGGTCCTCCTGGCCGACGGAGAGGTCGACGAGATTGTGCATCGCGCGGCGCATGCCCTCGGCGATTTCCCTCATCCGGTCTTCCTGCAGCTGGTCCTGGATCTCCTGCAGTTGCTGCCCCAGGCCGGTAAGCGCCTGGGACATTTCTTGCTGGCCTTCCATCGCCTGCCCCATCCTGCCCGTTTTGAGCTGCGAGGCAATCTGTTCCATGGATTCTGTCATTCCCCGGCGTTCCATTTCCCCGGACGCGTCCCGAACACTTTCAGAAGGCATGTCCGGGAACACCTCCATTTCGCTGGCCAGGCTTTCGAGGCCGCGTTGCAGGGACCCCGTATCCTTGCCCAGCTGCTCCTGCTTTTCCGCCAGTTCCGACCCTTCCCTGCCGTCCGACGTATTCTCCGTGGCGTAGCGCAGTTCGTCCTGCCGTGCGGCGAGGTCCTGTGTCTGGCGAACAGCGGCCATCAACTGTTGCTCCGTCCGTATGCGCTTCAGGATCGAAAGGCTGCGCTCCAGTCGTTTCAGGAACTCCTCCTGCTCGAATTCGAACGCTTCCATCGACGCTTTCAGCTGTTCGTCGTCGATGGACTGAAGGGCTTGTTTCAGGTCCCGCATGGCCTCGAGCAGTTCGGGGGTGGCGATCTCCTGGAACAGCTTTCTCAGCTGGTCCATCTTTTCGATGAGCTCCTGGCTCGTGGAATCGTGGTCCTCAAGGGTTTCCATGGCCGCCTTCATCGCTTCGGCCGCCTTGAGGAGTTCGTCGGTCGCCTGCTCCTGGCCGGCCAGGACGGATTCGATTTCCTTCTTCTGCTCCCAGGCCAATTCCTCCGTCTGAACCCCTTCCGCTTCCTGCCGCGCCTTCTGTTCGAGCGTCCGGTTCAACGCCTGGATCTTCTCCCTGGATTCTTCCTGTGCTTCCAGCAGGTCTTCCATGTCGGAGACCTGCTGCTCCTGCGATTGGTCGATCTGTTCGTAAATCTCTTCGATCGATGGAAACCGGACCGTGTAGGTTCGGCTAACCGCCCGTTTGGGACCCGATACCGTGTCGTTGTCGTATATTTCAATCCGGTAGGAGACCACGTCCCCCGGAAACAGGTTCTCATTGGACAGGTCCCAGACGAAGGGCTGCGTCATCATGGTGGACTCCGTGTCCACGGGGATGGGTTTGACCTGTTCTTCGCCTTCAGGCTCCTTCCGGTGAATCAGGTTCATGGCTGAGAATCCGAAGTCGTCCGTGGCCGATACCAGAAACGGAACGACCATGTTCTCCGTGAGGTCGGCGTCCCGGCCCGGAGACAGGATCCGCAGGGACGGCATGCGGTCCGGCAGCGCGATGATCCGGTACCAGGCGGGATTCACGTTTTCATGGCCGTCCGCGTTGCGCAGCGTGATGCGGTACCGCCCGTCCGACCGCACGGTCAGCGATGCCGCGGCCGTGTCGTTCGCCGCCTCCATGGCTACGGTTCTGTCCGCATGCTCGAGGTAAAGCGCCGCTTCCGACAGGTCCCGGCCCGCATTCACGGCGGTCAGTTCCACCCTCGTTCCCTTCAGTGCAACGATATCTCCGCCTTCCTTGGTGGTTCTGGGCGCCAGCCTGGTATAGGACGGATAACGATAGTTCAGGCGCAACCCACCGAGGAACGGACGGTCTATGGCGTCTATACGGAAGGGACGGGTGGCGGCGTCGCCGGCTTCGACGATGTAGGTCAGGTTCTCCCGGATATCCCGCACGGTATGGGCGTAGGTTGAAGGCGCCGTGACCTTCATCTCCATGGTATTCCTCAATCCGTCGTCGGAGACCAGTTGCAGCAAGGCCCGGTCGGGTCGCTCCCCGGACGCTTCGGCCATGATCGTGACCTGTCCGCCCGACGTTACTTCCACATCGCCCGGCAAAACGCTCAGAAACGTACGTTGCGGAGGCTGGAAATGGCTCAGGGGACTGGCCAGGCGGTTCAGCGCGCCGGCAAACGGCGCGCCATAGGCGGCCATCGCGATCAGCACCAGGAGCGCGGCTATACCGAATCCTTTGGCGGACCGGGCGATGCGGTGCCGCTGGTCCGCTTCGCTGAAATCCACCGACTCGGTGTATCGCGCGGTTTCCGACACCGCCGCGTCCAGCAGGGCGGGTGAGGTCCCGGAATCCCTGGAACCCGTCTTGCGCTGCCGGGCCAGTTGCAGCGCCACGGTGACCCGGTCGCTCAGATCGGGGTACTGTCGATCGACCCGCCGTGCGAGGTCCTCGTCGGACAGACCGAAACGCAGGCGGTGTATGCAGCGCCGGACAGGCCACGCCGCGAGGAGGAGGATCCCCGCCGCAATCAGTCCCAGGCGGACCGTCCGGTCGAGATACAGGTAGGATTCGAGCGCGGCAAGGGCCAGCACGAGGATGCAGATCAGCGCGCCGGCGGTGAGCAGTCCTTCGGCGATGACGATCCATCGGCTTCGGATGCGCAGCGCGTGGAGCCGGATGCGCAGCGCGTGCCAGGTGGAAGGGGTGGATTTACTCGGCACGGTCAGTCCTTGGCGTTCTCCGGCATTGCCCGTGTGCTATGTGGTCCGTGCGGTCCGTGTGTTACGTGCGCTCCGTATGTCTTGTGCGCACGGTGAAGACCGGGCGATCCGGGCAGTCCGATCCGCTCTCGATCCAGATTACGGAATACGCTAATGCCGGACCAGCATCTCGTGAGAGTCAAACAACTGAAGAGCCTGCTGGAGTTGCTCGTCTCCGGCCGCGGCCACGCGGTTTGCTTCCTCGTCACCCCAGAGATTCCGCGCGAGCGCCCGCTTCAGCTGGAGTTCGACGATGTCCAGGTCTTCATTGAATTCCTCGTCGGAGAAAGACATCCCCGAATCCCGGACCTGGACCTTGAACGCTTCCAGCATCGCCTGGTCGACCTGGAACTCCCGCAGGAAGATCTCGAAGTCATCCTTGAGATCCTGCCGGGATACGCCGTAGGTGTTGGCGAATTCGAAACAGGCCCGGTCGAAAGGCACCCAACCCCTGTACTTGCCGATTACGAAGGGGTATGTGCGTTTCGGGGCCGCGATCACGACGTCGGGAGTAATGCCGCCATCCCCATAGACCGTACGCCCTGCGGCGGTGGTGAATTCCGTGCGCTCAGGGATGTCCCTGGATTCTGCCTGGCCCTCGGATTCTGCCTGGTCTGCCGGTCCCTCACCCGTACCGGATCCCGCTTCCTCCCCGTCCTCCCCGGCCTCGCTGAACGAGCCTTCGATATACTCCTGGAAGGACTTGTTCTTATAGTCCCGCTGGATCATCCGGCCGCTCGGGGTGAAGTACCTGGCCGTCGTCAGCTTGAGCGCGGATCCGTCCGTCAGGTGAGGCTCCGAGAAGAGGGTCTGAACGAGGCCCTTGCCGAAACTGCGGGTGCCGGCGATTACGCCCCGGTCCCAGTCCTGAACGGCGCCCGCCACGATTTCGGACGCCGAGGCGGAACGGTGGTCCAGCAAAATCACGAGGGGCATTTCCCGGTGGTTTATGCCACTCAGCGAATGGAACGTCTGGTTGGAACTCCGGTTCCTGCCCATGGTCTTGACGATTACGCGGCCTTCGGGAATGAATTTGCTGGACACTTCTACCGCCTGGTCCAGGTAGCCCCCCGAATTGCCTCTGAGGTCGAGTACCAGCCGCTGCATGCCGTCCTGCTGCAGCCGGACCAGGGCGGCCTCCAGTTCACGCGAGGTGGTTTTGGCAAACCGGATCAACTGGATGTATCCCGTCTGGTCTTCCAGCATGAAGAATGTCCTGACGCTGCGTATGGGGATACGATCGCGGGTTATCGTCACGTCGAACCGCTCCTCGACACCGGGACGTTCGATGGTTACGTCCACCATGGTCCCTTTCTCCCCACGCAGTTTCTGCCTGACCTCTTCGTGCTTGATGCCGATCGCCGATGCACCGTCGATCCGGACGATTCGATCCCCGGATTGAAGGCCGACGGCTTCCGATGGCGATTCGTCGATCACTGAAATCACGTACAGGAATCCATCCAGGACGTCGAACTCGATGCCGATGCCATAGAAATTCCCGCTGAACCGCTCGCCCATTTCGGCGAAGCTCTCCTTGCTCATGAAGCTGGAATGGGGGTCGAGCACCTCGAGCATGCCGTCGATCGCGGCGTAGATCAGTTCGCCGGGCTCGACTTCCTCCACGTAGTTGTCGTTGACCAGGTTGAGCACGCCCATCAGCAGCCTGGTGCTCGAGAAGATATTGTCCGCCGCATGGATCGTCCGGTCGGCCGCACTGCCCAGCAGAAACGACCCGACCGCGACAAAAACCAGCAGGATGGCGTATTTCGGTTTCTTCAGGATCGACATTTGGCCAGACTCCTTCGTCCCGTTCTTCCGCCCGGAATGCTACCTGGTTCGCGACGGAAACAGCCTTCAGCATGCACTCGGGCAGTATGCGTCCGGTGAAGGCCGCCCACCGGTATCGATGAATCTATGTAAAACTAAAGCAGGAAGGTGCCATGTCAATGGTTTTCAGGGATTCGAGCAATGGTGATTTTCGTGTTCACACCTTGACATTCCCCGGGTGTTTCGTTAACTTTTCCGATCTCGCTAATCATCACCCTGTCGAGGGGCCGGGTGGATTCCATGTGGTCCCGCGGCCATCCCCGAATGCGTTTACGCAGGCACAGCCCTATTCATTATACAGTATGAACGCCCACGACATTTCAAAGGTTTCACCGTACATCCCTTCGGAATGCAGACCCGCGCACGCGGATCATATCCAGTCGCAGGCGGATCTTGATCCAATCTCGTACGGGTCTTGTCCAGTCGCGCACAGACCTTTTCCAATCGCAAGCGGACCTGATCCAGTCACGTGTGATCTGTGGTATGGATTTGTTGTTCACGGTCCCACCGCCCCGTAATCCGGAGACGCCATGAACGTACTTGTCGTCGGCAAGGGAGGAAGAGAACACACGCTGGCCTGGGCGCTGCGAAGATCGGCCCTCGTGAAGGAACTGTATGCCGCTCCTGGCAATCCGGGCATCGCCGCGCTCGGAAAATGCGTCGACATCGCTCCGGAAGACGCACGCGGGATCGCCGGCTTTGCCCGCGAAAACGGGGTGGACCTGGTGGTGGTCGGACCCGACGGCGCACTGGAAGCCGGCGTGGTCGACGCGGTGGAAAGCCTGGGCATGCGGGCTTTCGGCCCGACACGGGCGGCCGCCGAAATCGAATGGAGCAAGGTGTTCGCCAAGCAGATGATGCGGGAGGAAGGCATCCCCACGGCCGCGTTCGCGGTATTTTCAGATGTGGACGCGGCAAGGGCGTATGTGGGCGAACAGGGCGCACCGATCGTGATTAAAGCCGACGGACTGGCCGCCGGCAAGGGTGCGCTGGTGTGCCGGACCGTCGAGGAAGCCATGGCGGCGCTTGACGTCGTGATGACCGACAGGCAGTTCGGCGATGCGGGTCGGAACGTGGTCGTGGAGGCGTTCATGGAAGGCGAGGAGGCGTCCGTGTTCGCGATCACCGATGGAGAACGGGTCCTGCCGCTGGTCCCGTCGCAGGACCACAAGCCCATCCACGACGGCGATACGGGGCCCAACACCGGGGGCATGGGCGCTTACGCACCGGCGCCGGTGATCGACGAAGGCGCGATGGAGGACATCCTGGATCGGATCATCGAACCCGCGGTACTCGGCATGAGGAAACGGGGACGGCCTTTCAGAGGGGTGTTGTATTGCGGCATCATGATGACCGGCCAGGGCCCGATGGTGGTGGAATTCAACAGCCGTTTCGGCGATCCCGAGACCCAGGTCATCCTGCCGCTCCTCGAGGACGATTTCGCGGAACTGGCGGCCGGCATCAGCGAGGGCAGGATGCCCGACCGGCCCCTGACCTGGAAGCGGAAGGCCGCCACCTGCGTGGTGGTGGCTTCCGGTGGATATCCCGGCGAATACGAAAAAGGGATGGAGATAAACGGGCTGGACCGGCTGGACGAAATGGACGATGTCCTGGCCTTTCATGCCGATACGGCCAGGCGCGATGGAAAACTGGTGACCAACGGCGGCCGGATCGTGGGCGTGACGGCCCTGGCCGACGATCTCGGGGCCTCCATCGACCGGGCTTACGAGGCGGTGGAACGGATACGGTTCGAGCATCGTTACTTCCGCAGGGACATCGGCCGGAAGGGCCTGCGCAGAATGGCCTAGGCCCGCGTGGACCAACCGGGTTCCGTTGCCATGCGCGTCAGGTCGATCGGATGCGAAAACATGAGGGTACTGACTGTCGATCCGGTGCGGCCGGACTGTTCCATACTGCAGGAGGCCGCGGGCATAATACGCGCCGGGGGACTCGTGGCTTTTCCAACCGAAACGGTGTACGGACTGGGCGCGGACGGTACCAATCCCGCCGCGATCCGGCGCATCTATGAAGCCAAGGGCAGAGACGAATCCAAGCCGATCCTGGTACTCGTTTCCCACCGGAAGGACCTGGCAAACCTGGTCCGGTGCATCCCCGAACGTGTCCATGCGGTGATGGACGCATGCTGGCCCGGACCGCTGACCCTGGTTTTGCCCGCGCTGGACAGCGTGCCACGGGAACTGCTGGGTGGAGGCGCCACGATCGGGGTCAGACACAGCGGCGCGGCGATCGCGGGAGCTTTGTGCCGCGCGGCGGGCAGCCCCGTGACCGCACCCAGCGCCAACCGCTCCGGTGAGCCGGAACCCCTTACGGCGGAGGATGTGGCCGCCCGGTTGGGCGACCGGGTCGACCTGATACTCGATGGCGGTCGATCGCCTTCGGACCAGCCTTCGACGGTGGTGGACGTATCCGCGGGAACGCCGCGGCTGATCCGCGCGGGGTGTACACCCTTGAGCCGGGTCGAGAACGCCTGGCACCTATGAGCGGCACCGGACGCAGTGCAGGATGGAACCCGGGGGATATCCTTGCCTGACCTGAAAAACCCATTGATCGTACAGAGCGACCGCACCATCCTCGTCGAAGTCGACCATCCGCGCTACGAGGATGCCAGGGACGCGCTGGCCCGGTTCGCGGAACTGGAGAAGTCGCCGGAGCATATCCACGTCTACCGCCTGAGTCCGCTTTCCCTCTGGAACGCCGCCTCGGCCGGCATGAACGCCGACGGCGTGCTCGAATCGCTTGAAAACCTGAGCAAGTACGAGATCCCGCAGAACATCCGCCGCGAGATCTGCGATTTCATCGACCGGTACGGGCAGCTTCGCCTGCACAAGGAAGACGGCAGGCTGGTCCTCGAGTCCGACGACCCCGCCCTGATCGCGGAGGTTTCCGGCCTGCCTTCGGTCAAGCAGTTCCTCGCGCAGCCCCTGGACGAGCGAAGGGTTCAGGTGGGAGACCGGTTCCGCGGCCACATCAAGCAGGCGCTGATCAAAGTCGGGTTTCCCGTGGAGGACCTGGCGGGATACGTCGAAGGCGCCCCGCTGGAAATCAACCTGCGCACCGGTACCGGAGACCGGAAATCCTTCAGCATGCGGGAATACCAGCAGGATGCGGTCGGCGCGTTTCACATGAACGGGGAGCCGCAGGGAGGCAACGGGGTCATCGTGTTGCCCTGCGGTGCCGGGAAGACCATCGTGGCCCTCGGAGCGATGGCCGTTCTGAAGTGCCACACCCTCGTGCTGACGGCCAACACGGTGGCCCTGCGCCAGTGGCGGGAGGAACTGATCGAGAAGACCTCGCTGTCGGAAGAGCATATCGGCGAGTATTCCGGTGAGACGAAACAGATCCGGCCCGTAACCCTGGCAACCTACCAGATTCTGACCTACAGGAAGAGCAAAGGGGACGAATTCGAGCATTTCGGCCTCTTCGACCAGAAAGGCTGGGGCCTCATCATCTACGACGAGGTCCATTTGCTCCCCGCCCCGGTTTTCCGGTACACGGCGGAGATCCAGGCCCGGCGGCGCCTCGGCCTTACCGCGACGCTGGTCCGAGAGGATGGCCGGGAGGACGACGTCTTCAGCCTGATCGGCCCCCGCCGGTACGACATGCCGTGGAAGCTGCTCGAGCGCCAGGGCTGGATCGCGGAGGCGTACTGCCGTGAAATACGGATCGATCTGCCCGAAGCGCGTCGCATGTCCTACGCCGTGGCCAACCGCCGAGACAAGTTCAGGATCGCCTCGGAGAACAGCCGCAAGACCGAGATCATCCGCGCCTTGCTGGAACAACATCCCTCGGACCAGGTCCTGATCATCGGACTGTACGTGAGACAACTCAAGCAGATCGCCGCGTTGTTCGATTTTCCCCTGATCACCGGCAGCACGCCGCTCCAGGCCCGCCTCGATCTCTACACCCGGTTCAGAAACGGCGAACTCAAGCGTCTCGTGGTGTCCAAGGTCGCCAATTTCGCCATCGACCTGCCGGACGCCAACGTGGCGATACAGATATCGGGCACCTTCGGGTCCCGCCAGGAGGAAGCCCAGCGGCTCGGGCGGATTCTCCGGCCCAAGGCGGACGGCTCCGCCGCCATTTTCTATTCGCTCATCACGCGGAACACCCTGGACCAGGACTATGCCGTGAACCGTCAGCTCTTTCTTACGGAACAGGGCTACCAGTATACCATCCACGACGTGAGCGAAGTACGGGCATGACGGTCAGGTTGACACGGACGCGGCGGATTTCTATATTCAGTTAAGCCCGACCCGGCTGGTATCAGGACGTCGAAGGGCCTTTTTTGAAACCGAATCCCTCCGCGCGGCGTATAACGCGGTATGGGTGGAAATAATATGGCTGAAAATACCTCCATAAACACGGTTCAGGTCACCGATTTCGAGTCCGGTGTACAGGACGAACTGGCGCTGTCGGACGAAGTGCTGTTCGTCCGAGTCCAGCGGGACGACATACGTGCGTTCGAGGTGATCGTCGGAAGATACCGTACCCGGCTGTACAACTGCGTCTACCGCATGGTCCACAATACGGAATGCGCGGAAGACCTTGTGCAGGAGACGTTTCTGAGGGTCTACCGAAACCGCCACAACTACAAGGCGATCTCCAATCTTTCCACCTGGATCTATACCATCGCACTCAATCTCGCCCGTAGCGAGTTGCGCAAGCGGAAACGCCGCCAGTTCTTCTCCCTGAACGCTTCACCCCACGAGAACAGCACGAGGGAAGGCATCGATCTGCCGGACATGAACGCGGGACCCGGCGATCACCTTGAGCAGAACGAACTGGGCCGGGCGATACAGCACGCGATCGATCAGCTGCCGGAGAAGTACAAGTCGGTGATCGTGTTGCGTGACGTCGAGGAGCTTTCTTACGAGCAGATCGGCGAGATCCTCCGTTGCCCGACGGGAACGGTCAAGTCAAGGGTCAACCGGGGACGGCTGAGACTGCAGGAAATGTTGAGACAGTGGCAGGTAGAGATACTTTGAGGAGGAAGGACGCTTTGAACTGCAGTGGATACGAGCGGCAGCTGTCGGACTACCTGGACGGTAAGTTGACGAAGGCCGCCGAAGACGAGTTTCGATTTCACCTGAACGGATGTCCCAGGTGCCGGCTTCGGATGAAAGACATGGAAAGCGCCATTCGGGCCGTCAAGAGTCTTCCTGCCGTGTCCCCCCGGCCGGTGTTCGATCAACAGCTCGGAAACCTGCTGAGCCGGGAAGTCGCCCGCGATTTGTACGCCTCCTACTGGTGGAGACGCGTATCGGCCGCTTTTTCCGGACTGGGCGAACTCAGCCGGCAGCGCCCCGTTCAACTGGTATTCACGACCAGTCTGGTCCTGACCATAGCCGTGATCGGCGGTATCGCCGAAATGACCGGCCCGGCGGAAAGGTCCGGTTCGTCTGATGGTCCTGCGACGGCCTTCGCCCTGCCGGCACCCATCGAACCCGAACTTGCGCCGCCCGATCCCATTTCTCCCTTTCCCCTTGAACGGGATCTCGCGCCGCCCATGGCGACAAGCCCGGAAACGAACACGGAACAGGCATCAAATCCCCCCACTCCCGCTGCAACCAGTCTCCCATATTCCGCAAACCGCATGACCGTCGACAGACCGGGCATCCTCACCGTCAGGACCATGGAGCCGATGACCCATGGGATCCGGTTCGTTTCGGCGGGAACGGGCATGCGCCTCGATCCATCCCTGTTCGACGAGGCCTTCGGCCGGGACCTGGTAACCAACGGTGATCCGGATCGACCGGCAACGGAAGGCCTGCTTCAAACCGTTGGCACCGCTGAACTTCTTGATTCGCAGCGTGCGGTCGGCACAATCGGCGCACCTGGCGCGCCCGACGCGTCGGAGTCGCCGGGGCCGGCAGCGCCCCTCAGGCGCGTCCGTATATCGTTCTGATCGACCATGCTCGGTTCTCATTACAACTACCGCCTTTGGACCGGCCGCCTCTGGACCGGCCGTCTCCGTATCCTGATCCGGGCCGCGCTACTGGCCTGCATCGGGCTCACGGGCGACGCTGGCCGGGTCCATGCGCAGACCACTCCGTATCTCCATAGCCTCGAGCGGGAGATCGTCAGTCTCGTAGAACGCGTGGAACCGACGGTCGCCAGCGTGATCGTACAGCGCAAGTTCATCAATACGGTGAACGGACAGACCTTCACGGACTGGGAGCGGTCCATCGGGACCGGCGTGGTCCTTCACCGGAACGGTTTCATCATTACGACGGCCGGCGTCGTGGACCATGCCCACGACATCCTGGTGAACTTTCGAAACGGCAGTTACCGCCGGGGCCGTCTCGTCGGAGTGGACCGGCTTTCAGACATCGCCGTGATCCGTGTCGACAGCCTGGAGACCCAGACCGCGCGCCTGGGTGATTCCGATGACGTCCGTCCGGGGTCCTGGGTACTGGTGCTGAACAACGTTCACGGCTTTCCGTCCTCGATGACGACGGGGATCGTAAACGGGTTGCGGGAAGAGGACGTCATGATCCAGATCAGCACCGTGGCCGGTTCCGCCTACTCAGGCGGCGCGGTTTTCTCCACGAACGGCCGCCTGCTCGGTCTCGTGGCCGATCCCCATCGGGTCCAGACTTCCGCCACGGGCAATTCCGCCGCAGGAGAAGGCAACGGCCTGATTACGGTTATCCCCGTCAACCGCGTGAAGACCTTCGCCCGGCAGCTCATCGAATACGGCGAAGTCCGCCGGAGCTGGCTGGGCGTTCACGTGGAAAAAATCTGGGAAAGCGTCTCCATCGGCGGCGACCGGAATATCATGCTGGGCGCCGTCGAAGGCATGGTCGTTTCAGATGTATATCCCGACAGTCCCGCCATGCGGGTCGGGCTGCGCAAGGGCGACGTGCTTCAGGCCGTCAACGGCGTCACTATGAACCATCCCATCGTCCTGGCCGAATTCGTGACCGCGCTACCCGTGGGCACCCGGATCGAAATCAAGTACCTTCGGGGGGATGTGGAACATACCGTGCACACGGTGCTCGCGTCTCAGCCGAAACCACTCGCCGCTCCCGCTTCTCCCTTGCTCACCGAAGACGGCCCGGACGATCCCCGGTCTGGTGAAGATCGCCATCTCATTCAACAGATGATCCAGGAACACGAAAGGGAACTCGCGGCCCACCGGATCAAGTTGAACCAACTCAAGCGGCTGCTGGATGAACGCATGCGGCTGATCGACCAGCGAATCCCGGTCCGGTCAGGGGACGATGGAATCTGAACGGGAGATTCGCCGGGGCCTCCCCGCCTTCCCCGCCCTCCCCGTTCTCCTCGCTTTTCCCGCCAAACATCCCTTGCCTGCGTGATCATCCCCGGTATACATTCACACCACACCTTGATCATCCGCGCTGGGTGACTTGCGTCGGGCATTCGCAGTAATCGTCAGACTTCCGCGGCATCCGCGGGAGACCACCTCCGCAGGAGACCACCAGGGAGTGTGCATGGAACATAGAAAACTCGGCCGCACCGGCACGTCGCTCAGCTTCATTGGCCTTGGCTGCGTTACGTTCGGTCGCGAGATTGACGAGGACGCTTCGGCCTCGATCCTGGATTATGCTGTCGAAAAGGGGCTGAACTGGCTCGATACGGCGGAGGGGTACGGAGGCGGCAACGCGCGGACGTACCGGCGGGACGTTTTGAAGGTCGATGATGTACGTGAGACCTCGGATATCATGGGTTCTTCCGAGATCATCATCGGCAAGTGGATGAAGGCGCGGGGCTGCAGGGACGACGTGGTGATCTGCTCCAAGGTAAGCAGTGGCAACAGCCCGGAGAATATCGCCCGGGCGCTCCAGGTCAGTCTCGAACGGCTTCAGGTAGACTGCGTGGACATCTACGAACTGCATTCTCCCGACGAAACGGTTCCTATCGATGAAAGCCTGGCCGTGCTGGACGAGGCGGCGGCGGCCGGTAAAATCAGAACCGTGGGTTGCAGCAATTTCAACGCCGCGCAGCTTCAGGAAGCCCTGGACGCCAGCGCCAGGGAGGGCTACGCCCGTTTCGAGGTGGTCCAGCCGCCCTACAACCTGGCCGATCCCGGCGCGCAGGACGAACTTTTTCCCCTGTGCCGGCGGGAAGAGGTGGGCGTCACGTCCTACAGCCCGCTCGCTGCGGGTTTCCTGGCGGGAAAATACACGCCGGACCGAGGCGCCTTTCCAAAAGGCTCGAGATTCGACGTGATTCCCGGACACGCCGACATCTATTTCAGCGACCGTAACTTCCGCAACGTGGAACGGCTGCGAACGCTGGCGGACACCCGGGGCCTTCCCATGGTGCGCCTGGCCATGGCCTGGGCCATGGGCCATCCCGATATCACGTCCGTCATCGTCGGCGCCCGGCACACCGGCCACCTGGACAACGCTTTCGACGCCCTCGAACTGAGGGCGGACACGGAACTTCGTGAACAAATGTCGCGCTGGCTGACGGACTGAGCCGCACCCGCAGCGGCGGACTGAGCCGCACTCGCAGCGTTGCGGTAACTACGATCTTTAAGGGGGTATTGAGTGGGCCTTGATCCAGTTGAAATGACGAAGGAATTCGTGGATGTGAAATCCGTCAGCCGGTGGAGCAACGCCGCCATATCCGACCTGGTCGAAGACCGGATGAAGGCATGCGGACTCGAAGTGGAACGGCTGACCTACGAGGATGAAAACGGCGAGTTGAAGGTCAGCCTCGTCGGACGCAAAGGCGAAGGCGAAGGCGGCCTGGCCTTCCTGTCCCACACGGATACGGTACCCGGACAGGAGCAGGACTGGGACGCCTATCACGGCGTGGTCGAAGGCGACCGGTTGCTGGGCCGGGGCAGCTGCGACATGAAGGGCCCCCTGGCATGTACCATGATCGCCGCTGCGCAGGTGGACGCGGACCGACTGAAGAAGCCGATTCTGGTGGTGGCCACGGCCGATGAGGAAGTGGGCGGCGGCGGTGCGCACCAGGTCGCCACGGAGTCCCGCATCATGGGCGCCGTTCGCCCTACCTACGGCGTGGTGGCCGAGCCGACCGGCCTGACGCCGGTGTACGCCCACAAGGGTGCGGCCCACGTCGTGGTGACGGCTCACGGCAGGGCGGCGCACACCAGCACGGGACTGGGAGAATCCGCCAATTTCAAGATCGCCCCGTTCCTGGCTGAAATGGCCGAACTGGCGGAGCGGGTCATAAAGGATGAACGGTTCCGGAACGCGGAGTTCAATCCGCCTTCCAACGGGTTCAACATGGTGATCACCGACTACGACACGAAGCAGAACGTCTCCGCGGCACGGTCGACCTGTCACATCTGCTTTCGCACGATGCCGGACGATCACAGCGAGGAACTGGTGGACGAACTGGTTTCCCGGGCCGAAAGCTACGGCTTCGAGGTTAAAAGCAGCATATCCCGCCCCTTCTACGCCGATCCCTCGAACACCATCGTGCAACTGGCCTCCAACGTCACCGGCGGCAGGCGGCCGGAGACCGTGCCCTACGGGACAGACGCCCCCCATTTCAGGGAACAGCTGGAGATGGTGGTCCTGGGCCCCGGCAGTATAGAACAGGCGCATACGGTAGGCGAATACGTTGAAATACCGCAGCTTTACGAAGCGGTGGACATCTACTCACGCATGATTCACGAAGTTTGCTTATAGGAGTCGATCCATGGCAGATTCCGTAGGATACAGCGATACCCCTGTAATAACCGGCAGCAAATGGCGCGTCCACGACGGCGACCGGCCCCAGCCCCGCGTCGTAACGCCGGGCGGCGCCAGCGCCAGCCCTCCTTCAGACGCGGTCGTGCTTTTCGATGGATCGGACCTCGCCCAGTGGATCGGGCGGGATGGAGGCGACGCCGCGTGGAAGGTGGAAAACGGGTACATGGAGGTCAACGGTACGGGAGATATCTCGACCCGCGCGCATTTCGGCGACTGCCAGCTCCATCTAGAATGGGCTACGCCCGAAGAGGTCGTCGGAGACAGCCAGGGCCGGGGCAACAGCGGCGTTTTCCTGCTGGGGCTCTATGAAATCCAGGTGCTGGACAGCTTCGACAACCGGACCTATGCCGACGGATCCGCCTCGGCCATCTACGGCCAGTACCCGCCCCTGGTCAATGCCAGCCGGGGACCGGGTGAATGGCAAAGCTACGATGTTATTTTTGAAGCGCCTTCCTGGGACAGCGGCAGACTGGTCAAGGGCGCGCACCTGACGGTCATCCACAACGGGATCGTGGTGCACCACCGCCAGCGGGCCGTCGGTCCCACCGGGCACCGGAACCTGGCGAACTACGATACGCCCCACGCCGTCACGGGCCCCCTGCAACTGCAGGATCACGGCAATCCCGTCCGGTTCCGCAACATCTGGATGAGACGCCTTACCGCCTACGACGAATCCTGATCCGTCCGGACATTGCAGCCCGGCCGGCCGGCTTGGTCAGCCCGGTTCGCCCGGTTCGCGTACCCAGATCAGAATGATGATGGATGCGGCGGCGGCCATGGCGCCGCAGGCCGCTCCTACGGAAGGATAGCCGAAGGCGACGTAGAGCACACCGCAAAGCGCCGTGCCCCCGGCGATGCCGAATTCCGCCACGGTGTTCTTGAGCGCGATGAGAGTGCCGCGTTCCTCGTCGGATGCCATGGCTGTGACGAGCGCCTGCAGCGGCGCGTGTCGAAAGGCCCCGGCGATACCGGTGAGGATGAATCCGGCGAAGACTACCGGCAACAGGCCGGTTATCCAGGGTATAGCCGCCAGCAGGACGGCCATCACCAACCCGCTCACCACCACGACGCCCCGTTTTCCCGTATAGTCCGAGAGGTATCCGGCCAGTGGGCTGCCCAGTAGCGCGCCCAGTCCGCTGAAGAGGAATACCAGGCCGATCCAGTCGGTCGAGAGTCCGTAAGCGTCCCGCAGCCACGTCCCCACGAAGGTGATGAAACCGACCGTGGAAGCCGATACGAGAAACGACGCCGCGACCACCGCCAGGGGGCCGGTGCGCACGAGGAATCGGCCGTAAACTCTCGCCAGATCAGTGATGGATACGCCCTGGACCGCGGGGGCCGTGCTTGCCGTCCTATCCGCGGGGGCCGATCCGCCCGAGCTGCCCGTGGCGGCCGTGCTACCTGTCCCGGCCGTGCTGTCCGTGCCTGCCGTGCCTGCCGGCGGAATGCGATGAGGCAGGATGGCCAGCGCAGGTACCCACAGCAGCAAACCCGCCCCGGCAAAAGCGCCGAAGGCCCACCGCCAGGACCAGGCCTCCGCGACAAAGGCACCGGCCGGCACGCCCAGGATCATGGCCGCGAAGTAACCGGACATGACCAGTCCCATGGCGGCGCCGCGCCGTTTGTAGGGAAAGTGATCCCCTATGCAGGCGGTGATATTGAGGGAAAGAACCCCCGCGGCCGCCCCCGTGACGGCCCGGAAGGCCACCAGCGAAGCATAGTCCCACGCCAGGCCGCACAACAGGGTCGCAGCGGTGAATACGATCAGCGCCGCGATGAGCATTTTACGGCGCCCGGTCCTGTCCGACAGCGGTCCGATCGTGAAGGAGACCACGGCCGCGGCGATGGCGTAGACCGAGACCAGCAGCCCGGCCCGGCCCGCGCCCATGCCGAAGGCAGCCATCAGGTCGGGCAGAAGCGGGGAGATCATCTGGTTGTCGGCGACGGCCACGAACATGAGGCCGAACAACACCCCGATCAGACGGTTGTTTCCTTCCCTGCTCGCCTCGCTCATAGGGGGTTCCTGCTGTTATTCATCACCGGTATGTGCCGCTGTGCATCCACGGCGTTTCGTGGTGCCAGTCGAGCACCCGGTCCCGGAGACCGGCCGCCAGCCCCGTGTCGCGGCGGCCGTCTTTCAGGTTGGATAACTGGTAGGGGTCGGTCCGCAGGTCGAAGAGGCACGCGCGGTCATCCAGTACACTGCCGTTTTTCGGATCGACGCGGATTCCATAGGTGTGGGTCGACGTGCGCAGTCCGACCTGTCCCCCGGAGGTCTCCACGAATATGCCTTCATCTCCCGTCGGCCCGGTTCCATCGGTAAGCGTCAAAGCGAGGTCGCGCCCCTGAACGTGGGCGGGTACGGAACCGCCGCAGAGGGAGAGCAGAGTGGGCATGACGTCGATCAGCTGGGTGGTCGTGGCCGTATCGACCCGGGGTTTCGGCCTGACTGGCGCGTGAAAGATCATCGGGATGCGGATGGATTCTTCGATCAGGCGGCCCTTGTTGAACAGGTGGTGGCTGCCGAGGTTGTCTCCGTGATCGGAGAGGAATACGACGATGGTGTTTTCCGCGAGGTTGTACGCCTTGAGGAAGTGCATGAGGCGTCCGACCATGTCGTCCACCCACGTCGTCATGCCGTAATACAGGGCGATCAGGTGCCGCAGATCGAATCCGGGGGGCAGCATGCGCGTGAACGGCAGGTCTTTTTCGTAGAAGAGAAAGTCCCACAGGTACACTTTGAACCAGTGTTCGTCATAGGGCAGCCGGCCGTCCCTGTAGACATTGGGGCGAAGGGGGATATCGGCGGGGTCGTACATATCCAGGTACGATTCCGGCGCGTCCATGAGCGGCATATGGGGTGGAGAAATGCTGTAGTAGAGAAAAAAGGGATGTTCCCGGTTCTCCCGGTCCCTCAGGTATCCCCCGACCTGGTCCGATTCGAAGCGGACGCTGAATCCGTCCACCCGGAACTCCTCGCCGTCGTTTTCCACGAAGGACTGCCCGCTGTGCCGGTGGTGGACCCGCGGGTAAAGGCTGTAGTCGAACCCCAGCGGTCCGGGTGCGGAATGGATGTGCCATTTCCCGATCAGCGCCGTATCGTATCCCAGGGACCTGAACATCTCGGGCAGCGTCGGCGCGGGCAGGTGGGGCCGGCCGGATGCCGGATACTCGGGCATCGACGTGGATCCATCCTCATGCCGTTCCGAGAAGTTGCCCAGCGCGCCCATGCAGGTCCGGCTGTACTGCCCCGACAGGAGACAGGACCTGGCGGGCATGCAGACGGGGTTGTTGCTCACCGCCGTTTCGAACCGCACGCCTTCTGCCGCGAGCCGGTCCAGGTGGGGCGTCCGGACGACCTCGTTTCCGTAGCAACCCACTTCGAACGCGCGCAGCTGGTCGCAGATGCAGAGGATGACGTTCGGACGGGAAGGACTTGCGGGGCCGGTCACGATGCACTCCGATGCGATGGGTGTCAGAGCAGGAGCCGGACCGCCATGACGACCAGAACCACGTTCAGGACCACACGGATCAGTCCCTCGCCTCGCTTGACCGTGAAATGGGCGCCGATCCATCCGCCGGCCGTCGTGCCCGCGGCCAGGGCGGCCCCGAGAAGCCAGAGCACCTGTCCCTTGTCCGCAAAGATGGCCAGCGCGACCAGGGTATAGATGCCGATGATGAATACCTTGAAGGCGTTCACGCGGACGAGGTCGAGGCCGACGACACGGTAGAGCACGGCCATGAGAAAGAACCCGACTCCGGCCTGGATGAACCCGCCGTAGAACCCCACGGCGACCATCAGGATGTGCCCCAGAACGAGTCTCTTCGGCTGCTCGGCAGTCTCCGCTTCACGCTGTTTTCTGCTCATCAGGATCAGCAGCAGGATCATCAACCCGCCGAGGATCCTGTTGAACAGCTCGCCGCTGACCTGGGTTCCAAGGTAGGCCCCCAACGCCGCGCCCGGCACGGCGCAGAGCGCGAGGGTCACCATGGTGCGCAGGTCCGAATACCCCTGCCTGAAAAAGCTGGTGAAGGCCGAAACGTTCTGGGCGACGATGGCCACGCGGTTGGTGCCGTTGGCTACGTTTCCTGGCAGGCCCAGGAAGATGAGCACGGGAAGGGCAAGTAGCGAACCGCCGCCCGCCATGACGTTCAGAAACCCCGAAAGGACGCCCACGCCGGCGAGAAGGAACAACTGCCAGAGTTCGAATTCCATGGGCGCCTAACCCGGAACCGGCGCGTCATCGCGTATCAGCCCGTCCGATTTGAGCTCCGCCCAAAGGTCGGTTGGAATGGGATGCTGGTAGTGGGCCAGGTTCGATTCGACGTACTCGGGCCTGATCGCACCCGGAATGACGGACGCGACCGCCGGGTGAAACAGCGGGAACTGAAGGGCGGCCGCGGCCAGGGGCACACGGTGCCGCTCGCAAACGGCCTGAATACGACGGGTTTTCTCCATGATTTCCGGCGTCGCGGGAAAGTACCCGTAGGTCGAAGTCTCCGTGGGGCCCGTGACCAGGATGCCCGAGGCGAAGACGGCGCCGATCACGATGCCGATGCCGTCCTCAATGCACCGGGGCAGTTCCAGGTCCAGCGCGTCCTGGTCCAGGAGTGTGTAGGGCATGGCGACGATGAAGAAATCAAGGGGCATCAGGTCCAGGAAGCGCAGCATCATCCCGGTCTTGTTCAGACCGGCGCCCACGCCCTTGATGTCGCCCGAGGCCTTGAGTTCCGCCAGCGCGCGCCAGCCGCTGGTGAACAGTTGGTGCAGGTAGGCCTGGATCTGCGGATCGTTGTGGTAGAAGGGGTCGAGGTCATGGATCAGCAGCAGGTCGATGCGGTGGATCCCGAAGCGGATCAGGCTGTCTTCGTAGGACCGCATGATGCCGTCGTAGCTGTAATCGAAGACATGGTCGAAGGGCAGCCCGCCGCACCAGGCGCCTTTATCGAAGTGCTTCAGGTCCCGCGTCGCCTTGAAAACGCGGCCGACCTTGGTGGACACCACGTAGGAGCCGTGGCTTTTCTGTCGCAGCAGTTCCCCCAGCCTCAATTCGCTCTTGCCGTGACCGTACCATGGCGAGGTGTCGTAGTAACGGATTCCGGCCCTCCAGGCCGCACGCAGCGTGGCGCGCGACTTTGCGTCCGTGACGGGCTGGAACAGGTCTCCCAGCGGCGCGCTGCCGAAGCCCAGTTCGGTCACGTAGGCGTCCGTGGTTCCCAATTGTCTCGCGGCGATCGGCATGCTTTTTTTCCTTTCTGTGTAATCCGCCGTCCTGGCTCCGCGTTCCCTTGAAACGGGGGCAGTTGCATCAAATCGGATCCTGTATACAGTAATCGGCCCGACGCTTCGTGTCACCTGTTTTTGGCGGCCGTTCCGGGACGAAAACGTTGACAGCTTCACGCTGTTTCCGTAAGATGCACCAGCGACTCCTTCACCAAATCCAACCTGTCGTCCAAGGGACACGCCAGTTGTTCCGACTCGTTCCAGCCGCGGCCAGACTGCGTAGCGCAGTACGTACGCGTCCAGTGGTCCCCATGCTCCTGGCCGCCGCGTCCGTCGTCCTCATCACCCTTTCCATCCTCGTGTTGCCGGTTGACGGTCAAAAGGTGTCCGGCGAACAGGTGTCCGACGAACAGGAATTTTCCGGGAAGGAATCCGGCGGGGCGGAACGGCATGTCAACTCCTTCGGGGTCACACTGCCTCCGGACGCGGCGCCGCCGGAACTGCAGGTCCTCACCCAGTTCTCGCCCGACAACCGGTATCTGGACCGGGGGACTTCCACCTACAAGCAGGCCTGGGGCGTGGGCCTGGTGGCCGAGCCGCTCGTCCGCGTGGACCGCGATTTCAACCTGATTCCGGCCGGCGCCACATCATGGGAGTTGTCTGAAGACGGGCTGACCTGGACCTACCGGATACGGGAAGGCATGGTCTTCGCGGACGGCCACCCGCTCACGGCCCGCGACTACGAGGCCACCTTCCGCCGCTGGGCGAATCCCGAGACGGGCTTCGATTTCGAATGGTACTTCCGCTCGATCAGGAACTGGACCGACGTCGTCGGTGGACGCCAGCCCCTCGATTCACTGGGCGTCAAAGCGCTGGACGAGCACACCGTGACCTTCACGACGGAACATCCCACGCCCTATCTACCGCTCCTGCTTGCCAAAAGCTGGGTATCCCCGACCCACCTGTTCGACAAGTACGGCCCCGAATGGGCGACACGGCCCGAAACCCATTTCGGAAGCGGCCCGTACCGCCTGGTCGAGTGGATAAAGGGCGACCGCATCGTGCTCGGGATCAATCACAACTACCGGGGCCCGATCCAGCCCATGCTGGAACGGGTCGTGGCCAGGTTGTACAATCTCGCCGTGCCGCCCCAGTTCCTCTCGGCGTACGAAGCCGGCGAGGTTGACTACGTCCCCCTGACCAATCAGGCCGAGATCAACCGGATCAAGGCGGACCCGGTCCTGCGCGGACAACTCAATGCCTACACGGATTTCGCCACGTATTACCTGATGCTGGACACCTATAATCCGCCCTTCGACGACGTCCGCGTGCGCAAGGCCTTCGCCCACGCCATCGACGTAGACGCCATCATGAAATCCGCCATGCGCGACGTGGGCATCCCGGCTGCCTCCATGCTGCCGCCCGGGTTCCCGGGTTCCAGCTCGGAGGAACTCGCCCCGTTTCAACGGTTCGACCCTGAACTGGCACGGCGCTATCTTGACGAGGCCGGCTATCCCGGCGGCCGCGGTTTTCCGGACGTGAACATCTGGCTGCGCGGAGAAGCCGCCAACATCCGGACGGCCGCGGAGGCGGTGCAGGCCATGTTGAATCAGCACCTGGAGTTGGACGTGGGCGTCCGTAACGTGGAGCGCAAGGTATACCTGGACGCCATGAGCGCCCGGGAACTGACGCTCGGGATGGTTCCCTACCAGTACGACTACATCGACGCGGGCAACCTGTTGACCATCTGGCTATCCAACGGGCGTCACGCCTGGCACAACGACCGTTTCGAAAGCCTCGTGCGGCAGGCCAACGAACTGGTGGGCGATCCCGACCGGCGCATGGCCATGTACAGGGACGCCGAGCGTATCCTCGTCGATGAAGTCGGTGGGATTTTCCTGTGGTACATCCGGATCAACCAGATGTGGAAACCCTTTATCCGGGGAGATGCCCTGGAACCCAACAAGTGGGGTTACCGCGCATGGCGGGGCGAGCTCATGTCCAATCTGCAGACCGAACTCTATATTACGAAAGACGTACTGAAGGATCCCACGAAGATCAAACCGGAACCCTTTCGATTCTGGCGGTGGTTGACCGGCGAGGACTGATCAGTCAAGCCCCAGTATCTTCCCCGCGTCCCGGTGAATCATCCCTTCCATTTCCGCTTCGTCGAGCCGGGGCAGATTCGTGCCGTCGAGCATGGCGTTCAGGCCGCGCAGGTCGCGGAGCGTGTCGTCCACCGTCGTGACCGGGTAGTCGGTGCCGAAGAGGAGCTTGTTCCATACCCCGTATTCCTGAACGAGCATGAGACTGTGATAAAACTGGAAGGGACGGTAGTGCAGCGCGGATATGTCGGCGTATACGTTGGGATGCTTGCGGATGACCGCCACGGTCTCGCCTTCGTAGGGATGTCCGAGATGGGCCATGATGATCCTGCATTCGGGGAACCGGATGGCGACGGCGTCCAGGTGCCGGGGCAGGGTGCAGTCCAGCGGCGCCTGGTCCACGAACGTGGTCCCGGTGTGCAATAGGACGGGCAGTCCGTTCCGGCCGGCGTAGCGCCACAGGTCGTCGAGCTCGCGGGCCTGGGGATAGAACCCGGCGTACATGGGCAGCAACTTGATGCCCCGCATGCCCAGATGCTCCCGGCCTTCGATCATTTCCTCTCTCCAGCCGTCCTGGGTGGGGTCCAGCGACATGAACGGAATCGTCTGATCGGGGTACGCCGCGCAGTATTCGGCCACGTAACGGTCGGGCGTCCACAGCCCCGACAACCTCGCTTTTCCGCCGAAGACCACGGTCTTTACGGGTGCTCCGGCGGTCCGGGCCGAGGATAGATACCCCTCGTACGAAGGCGTCATGTCCAGTTCGTAGCCCCGCATGCGGATGGCCTGTTCCCGAAAGGTGTCGTTGAAGTGATCGGGATACCTCCAGGCATGGGAATGCACATCGTAGATCATGGAATATACTCCTGGATTCGGGCTATCGCTGGCCTTCGTACTTTCTCAGCGCGGGCGACCGCCAGGCGATGACGGCGACGGCCGCGAGGCAGCCGATCCCGCCCGTGACGACGGAGAACGGCGCGCCGGCGAGTCCCGCCACCAGCCCGGCTTCGGCCTCGCCGAGCCGGGGTCCTCCCATGACGAACATCATGTTTACCGAGGTCATTCGGCCGCGCAGTTCGTCCGGGGTCGAAAGCTGCATGATGGTATGTCGAAGCACCATGCTGATCGTGTCGAAGGCGCCGGTCAGCAACAGCGCCGCGAAGGTGAGCCAGAAGCTGGATGAAATGCCGAAGACCACCGTGGCCAGCGCGTAGCAGCCCACCGCCTTGAACAGCAGCCGGCCCTGGCCGGAGATCACGGGGAAGGTGGACATGAGTGCACCGGTCAGCACCGCGCCGATGGCCGGGGCCGCCGAGAGCAGGCCGTATCCCCGTTCCCCCACGCCCAGTACTTCCGTGGCGAAGATGGGCAGCAGCGAGGTGGCGGAAGCAAAGAAGGTAGCGGTGAAATCCAGCAGCATCGCCGAACGGATGATGGGCGAACGCTTTATGAACCGGAGTCCGTCGAGGGCCGCGGCGAAGCTCACGCGCGTCACGCTTCCGATGCTCCGGTGTACGGTGCGCATCATCAGAATCGGCACGATCATGAAGGCAAAGGAAACGGTGTTGATCCAGTAGACGGTCGCGATGGAGCCCGTGGCCAGGATCAGGCCGGCCACGCCCGGTCCGGTCACCGAAGCCACGTGGGACGCGGTGATATTGATGCTCATGGCGTTGGCGAGATGCCGCCGGTCCACCAGGTTGGGCACCATGGCGTTCTTGGCCGGACTGCTGAAGCATCCGATCCCCGCGCTTATGGCTGTAATCACGTATAGTGCCGTGGCTGAATCCTGTCTCGACCATGTGATCCAGGCGAGCGTGGTACTGATCAAGGCGAGGCCGCATTGGGCGATGAGCAGTACGCGACGGCGGTCGTGGGTGTCCGCGATGACCCCGGCCAGCGGTGACAGGACCAGGATGGGTATGAGACGTATAACCGCCATCGCGCCAAGAGCATACGCCGATTCGGTCAACTGATACATGTGCCACAGCACGGCGGTCTGCTGCATGCGGGATCCGGTGAGTGATACGACCTGGCCGGACCACAGGAGCCGGAAATCGCGGTATTGGAGTGCGGGAAAGCGGTCTCGGACGGCTTGGAGTGTCAGAGGCATGACGCATCTGAAGATACCATGCGTGCCGTGGCTGTCAAGGCGCGCGGTGGCTGTCAAGGCCGGGCGGTGGCTGTCGAGGCCGGGCGGTACATTGGTCGAGGCCGGGCGGGACATTGGTCAAGGCGGGACGGGACATAGGTCTTGACACCGCCTCGACGTACCGAATATCATGGCGTCCGGGCGCCGACTCACACTCGACCGAACGGAGCGCATGACATGCTGTTCATCAATGAAGACCAGGTTGGCGGTTTACTGTCCATGGAAGACGCGCTGTGCGCGGTCGAACAGGCCTTCAGCGGGCTCGGAAAGGGGCAGGCGGTCAACATCCCCCGTACCAGGGTCCGGCTGCCGGGCCATACGCTCCACGTCATGTCCGGGGGAATGCCGGCGCCTGATCTCACCGGGTTGAAAGCCTATACGACCACGCGTCACGGCGCGAAGTTCGTCGTACTGCTCTTCAAGGCGAAAACGGGCGAACCGCTGGCCATGATCGAGGCCGACCGCCTCGGGCAGATGCGAACGGGCGCGGCGAGCGGCGTGGCGACGAAGTACATGGCCCGGGAGGACGCGTCCAGTGTAGGTGTAATCGGTACGGGATGGCAGGCCCGAAGCCAGCTCGCGGCGGTATGCGGCGTACGCGCAGTGACTTCCGTTAAGGCCTTCGGACGGGACCGGTCGCGGCGGGAGGCCTATTGCCGCGAGATGAGCGAGGTACTTGGGGTGCCGGTACAGCCGGTCGATTCGGCCCGGGACTGCGCGGAGGAAGTGGATGTGGTGATCACGATCACCAGTGCGGCGCAGCCGGTGCTGGAAGGCGCGTGGCTGGCGCCCGGTACCCACGTGAACGCCGCCGGTTCCAACGCGCTCGTGCGCAACGAGATCGATGTGGAGACGGTGAGACGGGCCCGGGTGGTGGCCGTCGATTCCAGGGAGCAGGCGAAGGTGGAGTGCGGAGACCTGCTCGAGCCGGTGGAGAAGGGGATCCTCCACTGGGACCGCGTACACGAACTGGCCGACGTGGTCGCCGGCCTCGTGCCCGGACGCATCGAGCCCACCGACATTACGCTCTTCGAATCCCAGGGCCTGGCCGTAGAGGACGTGGCCGTGGCCGCGGTCATCTATGAGCGCGCGATAGCCGAAGGCGTGGGACAGCAGATCGGGTGACAACAGATTGGGTGACAGCGGGTCGTGGGACCGCGGATCGGGTGACCGCGGGTCGGGTGACGGCAGGTCGGGTGACCGCGGATCGGATGACTGCAGGTGGTGTGACCGCAGGTCGGGTGCCGGCGCTTCCCGCCTGTTACTTCATCGCCGCGACCCGGTCCCAGTAAGCTTTGGCGCCGGTCCGGAGCCAGTGGTCATACACGGTGAAGAAGAACCGGACGCCGATCTCGGCGTGCGCTTCGAACGTCTCGTCTCCTACAAGCGATCCCGCGTTCCGGCCGGACGCGACGATCCGCGCCAGGGTATCGGATACTACCTTCTTCACCTCCGGGCGGTACATCTCTCCGGGATAGCCCATGGTCTGGGCCAGGTCGCCCGGGGCGACGAAGAACACGTCGATGTGGTCCACGGCGAGGATCTCGTCCAGGTTCTCCACGGCCTCGATTTCCTCGATGAGGACGATGACGAGGATCTCGTCGTTCACCTTCGCGATGAACTCGCTGTTCTCGGTGCCGTAACCCCGGCGGTTGAAGTACATGCCGCGCATGCCGGCCGGGGCGAAACGACTGGCGCGCACCACGCGCTCAGCCGCCTCGGCGCTGCTCACGTGGGGGACGACCAGTCCGCTGACCCCGCAGTCCAGCGTGCGGCCGATCAACCCGGTCTCGTTGGCGTGGACCCGCGTCACCGACGCCATGTTCCACAGGTCGCAGGCGCGGGAAACGTCTCCGATCCGGTCAAAGGTGATGTCCCCGTGTTCTCCTTCGATCCAGTAGCCGTCGAAACCGAACTGCCCCATGAAATCGATGGAATTCGCCGTATGGCTGTGGCCGCCGACCACGTGGGCGACTTCACCGGCCCGCAGTTTTTCCAGCACCCTGTTTCCTCGCATCGGCCTTGATTCTCCTTTTGATTTCCGGTAAGAAACGCACTTGCGTAAACAACCCGCCATGTTGAGGCTGGCAGTGGATGACCAACCTGGACAAGTTAGGTGGTAACCCTGTATTGACAAGGCTTTTCTGCCGGGAAGTAGACGGTTGGCATCGGGCGACGCCGGGGCGTTTTCATCGGGCGCCGCCGGGGCGTTTTCATCGGACGCGGCCGGGCGTTTTCATCGGTCGCCGCCGGGGTGATTTCATCGGGTGCCGCCGGGGTGTTTTCCCGGTGACCCGGGTCCGACGAAACGGATCGTATCGTCTTGACACCTCAGGGGGGTGACTTTAGAATAGACGGGTTGTCATGCAATCGGCCGGTACCTCGTCCATTCACGCTATCCAGGACTACCCATGACTACATCAAGGCATCCCATCACAGCCGAAGAAGCGGCCTACTGGTCGGAGATCCGGAAACAGTTCTACCTGATGGACGACGTGACCTACCTCCAGGGCGGAACGGTAGGCCCCTCCGCCCGACCAGTCATCGAACGCATCATCGGCCTCATGCGCGAATTCGAGGCGGATCCGCTTCACCGCCGCCACGGAGACCTGCTCAGGCCCCTGGTGGAGGCATCCAGGGAGAAGCTGGCCCGGTTCGTGGGGACGACCCCGGAACGGATCGCCCTCGTGCTGAACACGACGATGGGCATGAACATACCCGGCCAGGGCCTGATCTGGGAACGGGGCAGCGACGTGCTGCTCAGCGACCAGGAATACCCCGCCGTCCGCGCCCTGTGGACCTGGCTGGCCGAGCGGGACGGACTGAATCTGAATTACGTTTCGCTGCCCGTTCCGCCGTCTTCGCCGCAGGACATCGTGGACGCCTACGCGGCAGGCATCACGGAGAACACCAGCGTCGTGATCTTCAGTCACGTGTACTTCACGACCGGACTGGTCGCTCCCATCACGGAACTGACCCGCCTGGCCCACGACCACGGAGCCGTCGCCATGGTGGACGGCGCCCACGCCGTGGGGATGGTCCCCCTGGACCTGTCCGAAGTCGGCTGCGACTTCTATGCGAGCAGCTCCCACAAGTGGCTGCTGGCGCCCAAGGGCGTGGGGTTTCTCTACATGGACGCGAAATACCAGAACAAGATCCGCCCTGTGATCATAGGCCACAACATGCGCGAGACCGATGCGGCCAGCCGTTACGACGTGAACGGAACGCGCGACCTGATCCCCCATGCCGGCCTGGGTGACGCCATCGATTACCAGCTCGATATCGGATGGGAAAGCAGGATCCGGCCCTACTGTCTCGGCCTGGCCCGGTATCTGAAGGCGCAGGCACTCGAGCGGATCCGGGGCGCACGGCTCACGATCCCGATGGACGAGTCCATGTCCGGGTTCATCTCCAGTTTCTCCATCGAAGGCATCGACCTGTCGAAGGTATGCCAGTATCTCTGGAGCGACTACAAGATCGAAGTCACCGCCATCGGGGCGAACGACCAGTCGTTTTTCAGGGTGTCCACCCATTTCTACGATTCCTACGACGACATTGACCGGTTCATCAGCGCGATCAACGAAATCATCGCGAAGTATCCCGACGTCCACCTGGATTGAGCATGCCCATGACCCGTCCCAAACTGTTGCTGCCCGGTCCCATCGATATCTGGGAAGAAACCCTGGAGGCGCTCAGCCGGCAGGTGCTGCCCCACTACGGTGAAGACTTCGGTCCCATCTACGAAGAAACCGTATCGATGCTCCGGACCGTTTTCCAGACCCGCAACGACGTGATCATCATGACGGCCCCCGGTTCGGGCGCGCTCGACGCCGGCCTCACGAGTCTCTTCCAACCCGGCGAGCAAGTGGCCGTGGTGACCAACGGTCCCTTCGCCAATCGTCTCGTCGAGATACTAAAGGCCTTCAGATGCGAGGTCATCGCCGTGGACGCTCCCTGGGGGGAGCCGGGCGATCCGGCCAAAATGCGTGACGCGCTCGAGTGCCACCCCGGGACCGCCGGCCTGGTCGTAGTCGCCAACGATACCGGCACCGGTGTGCGGAATCCGTTGGAGGAGTACGCCGGCCTCGCCCGCGAATTCGACCTGCCCTTTTTCGTGGACGGCGTGTCGGCCCTGGGGGGCTATGACATCCCCGTGGACGAGTTGGGCATCGACGTGGCCGTGACCTCTTCCAACAAGGCCCTGGAGACCGCGCCCGGGTTGGGCATCCTCGCGGTCAGCGACCGGGCCTGGGATATCATACGCGCCAAGGACAGTGCCCATAGGGGCTGGTACTACGACCTGGCCGTGTGGAAACGGGCGTCTGAATCGTCCGGAGAGCATCCCTACCCCACGACGCAGTCGAGCAGCGTGATCGTCTCCCTGCACGCCAGCCTGAAGCGCATCATGGACCGGGAGACGCTCGAAGGCCACTGGGCCCGGTACGCCTGGGCCCGGGACGTCGTTCGCGCAGGGCTGCGCGCGGTTGGGTGCACGCCCATCGTGGCCGACGAATACGCGTCTTATACGGTGACCACCTTCCGGGTCCATCGAGACGTGTCCGAAGCCGCGGAGCTGCGGACCTACCTGCTTCGCAACCACGGATTCCTTGCGGCGCAGGCCATGGGTGAATTCGCCCGTGACTCGCTTCGCGTGGGCCACATGGGCAAAGCCGGCTCGCGGGATTACATCGAACCCTTCCTGCTCGGGATGGAGGATTTCTTCCGCGCGGTCAAGGGCCACGACCTGCCGCCGGGATGCAGCCTGGACGGATTGCGCCGGTCCGGGATTTCATACTAAAGACACAGATGTCCCGGGCACCGCCCTGGGCACCATCCCGGGCCTCGCCCTGGGCTCAGTGCTGAGCTCAACCCTGGGCCCCGCCCTGGTTCCCTTCCCGGGCACCGCCCTGGGGGTTTTCACCAGGTGTCTTCCGCGGCGGCGTGAGAGAGAGCACCGTGTCCGTGAGGGACTGGTCGAGAGGATAGTGGTAGGACGTCCGGTAGTACTGCAGCAGGTCCCGGGCCAGGGCGTTCAGTGGATCCACGCTCTGGAAGCGGTCGGGGAGCGGTCCTGGATGGTAGAGCACGTTCAGGAGGGAACGCAGGGGTATGTCCTCCGGCGAGGCCGCGGGCGTATAGGTGATGTGGTACCCCGATTTACGTGTAAGCAGCCCTGAGTCCACGTAGGCAGAGAGCATCTCGTCAAGTACGTTCTCCGGCGCCCCGGTCTGTCCGGAAAGCCGGTCCAGCCTGGTCGGCCTGTTGTCTTCCACGAAATTGCGAATGATGTAAAGGAAGGCGAGGACGTTGATGTAGCTTCGCAGCGCCGTCCCGTGGACGCGCTCCGACTGTCTCCACTCCATGATGCCCACGTTCTGGATGGAGTGGGCCAGGACCGCGCCCAGCAGCAGGATCACCCAGCCCAGGTACAGCCAGATCAGAAACAGCGGCAGGGCGGCGAAACCGGCGAACAGGATCTCCCGCGCCCCCGCCTGCGTCGTGTCCGTTATCAACTGGGCGAATAGCCTGTTCAGCAGAATCCAGCCGCATCCGGAAATCATCCCGCCTACCAGGGCGGCCCGGATGGAAACACGGGTATTGGGCACCGACCAGATGATGAGGGAGAAGAAGAACCCGATCAGCAGGACGGACAGGGGCGAGAAGCCCGCGATCCTTTCGAAGTTGGCGAGTATGGCGATGCTGTTCGACGAACCCGTGAAGGTCACGACGCCCGTGATGAGCAGCGGTCCGATGAGCAGCAGTGCCAGGTAGCTCACCAGGCGCTGTTTCCAGCTTCGCATGCGCCGCACGTGCCAGATGTCGTTGTAGGATTCCTCGATGTTCGCCAGGATACCCAGCACGGCGAACAGGAGCACCACCAACCCGATGTATCCCAGCGTTCCGGTCTGGGCGTTGGCCAGGAAATCCATGATCTTCGTGGCCACGATATCGCCGTTGCTGCCCAGGGGACTCAACCATTCCCTCAGAGTAGGTTCGAAGTCCACGTAGAGTCCCAGGCTCTGGTACAGGGTGAATACGATGGCGAGCAGCGGCACCAGCGCCAGCAGGCTGGAGAACGTCAGGGCCGAGGCGCGGGTCAGCAGGCGGTCCTCCCAGAACTGGTGATACAGGAAGATGATGGACTTGGCGACGCGCACCAGGAGCGCGTGCAGCCTGGACAGCCCCCGGGTGTTGATATGCCAGATCTCGCTGCCGATGAACTGGCCCGCCTTGCGCAGGTTGCCTATGACGCTGGAAAGACCTGGATGCACGTATGAATTCCTCGTAGCGGATCGCAGAAACGGTCGTTGAACGGTCGGCCATGCCGTGCCGATGACCTTTATCTGGCAAAATACCTGTTTCAGGCCAGTTTCGGCAACACGAACTGCGCCAGGCTGAGCAGGAGAAAGAAGCCGCACATGTCCGTCACCGTCGTGAGCATGGGGCCGGACGCCAGCGCGGGATCAGCCTTCATCGCCCGAAGCGCCAGGGGAATGCACCCTCCCAGACAGGCCGCGAGCAGCGTGTTGGCCGCCAGGGCGGTTCCGACGACGAGTCCCAGGTAGGGATTTCCCTGCCACAACAGGGAGGCGCCGGCGAGCAGCGCGCCGAGGACCAGGCCGTTCATGAGGCCGACGGAGGCCTCCTTGGTGAGGACGCGCAGGATCTCCCTGGGCCGTACTAGCCCCAAAGCCAGTTCCCGGATGCTCACCGCGACGGCCTGGTTGCCCGAGCACCCGCTCATGTCCGAAATGATGGGGAGAAAGACCGCCAGGATGATTGCCTTTTCCAGCGTATCCTGGTACAGGACGATGACGCTCGCGGCCAGGATGTTCAGCACGACGTTGACACTGAGCCAGGACAACCGTCGCGAGGACCTCTTCAGGACGGGCATGCTGCGCAATTCCTCGCCACCTACGATACCGCTGGTCTTGCGGAACTCGCTTTCGGTCTGTTCCGCCAGTTTTTCCTGCACGTCCGCGGCGCGCACCACGCCGACCAGTCTGCCTTCATCGTTCGTGACCGGCAGGCCGAGGTAGGTGTAGGTTTCGAAGAGATCGCGCATCTGCTCAAGCGAAGCAAGCACGTGGACGCGCACGGGATCTTTCACCATGATTTCGGTGAGATGCTGTTCGGGACGGGCCATCAGCACGTCGCGCAGCCGCAGCACGCCCGATAACTGCGCACCGTCCGATACGTACAGGTACTGCACGTCGTAACCGACGTATTCATCGTGCCGGTTCCGCAGGTCTTCTATCACGTCCTGCACGGAGAAGTCAACGGGATAGGATACGAACTCGGTCAGCATGATCCCGCCGGCCGTTTCGTCCGGGTATTGGAGCAGTCGCCGGACTTCCTCGGCCGTTTCGTCCGGCATCTGATCGAGGATGGCTTCCGCTTCCTCGTCCTTGAGGCCGCCTAACAGATCGGCCTGGGCGTCGCTGTACATCTCGTCCACGATCGCCGCGGCATCGGCGGGAGGGATATCCTCGATCAGGTCGACCGCCTGTACGTCCTCGATCTGGTGGATCAACTCGGCCGCGTCCTGGGGCGAGAGGAGTCCGAGCAGCCGGGTGTGCTCCTCCTGGCTCAGGCGCGAGACGGCCAGTGCCAATTCAGTGGCCGAAAGCGACTCGATGAAGGACGGCAGTACCGGTCTCGATCCGGCCTTGATGAGTGCCTGGAGATTCTGCCAGGGCTCCGGATGGACGGGATCTCTAGCGTCTGAATCCATGGAATGCTCGAATGCAGGCTATTTGAAGGTGGCGACTTCGGACGTGTTGTCAGATCGGACCGGGCGGACCGGCCTGTCGAGCGCGAGCGGCCTGTCAAGCGCGGGTTGTTCCGTGCGTGCTGCAGCGTCGGCCTGGACCGGGCCGACCGAGGCGAGCACTTCCAGGTAGGCGTCATAGTATTGCTGGATGTTCTCGACGTAGTGTACCGGCTGGCCACCCCGGCAGAAACCGTACCGGGCCCGGCTGTAATACTCGGGCCTGGAAAGGAGGAGCATGGCTTTTTCGACGTGGCCGAACCACCGGTCGGCATCCCATCCCTTCTCCCTGGCCAGGCGGCGGGCGTCGAGGAGATGGCCGTAGCCGACATTGTAGGATGCGAGCGCGAAGTGCACCCGCGTCTCCATCGGCAGCTTCGGGTCGAACCTGTCGAGGAGGTGGTCCATGTACTTGACCCCGGCGTGGATGCCTTCTTCCGGGTCGTGCAGCGCGGTGAATCCCATCTGCTCTCCCGTGGACGGCATCACCTGCATGAGCCCCTGGGCGCCGACCCAGCTCACGGCGTCCGGATCGAACCTGGACTCCTGGTACATCTGCGCCGTGACAAGACGCCAGTCCTGACCGTAATACCCGGCGTACTTCTTTACGTGGTCGTCGAATGGCGACAGTTGTCCGCTCCGATCGACCCGCAGCGAGTCCTTGGACTTGGATATGGTACGGATGTTCTCGAAGTATTTCTTGCGCATCAGATTGAAGAACAGTCCCCGCTTCTCCTGCCCGATGTACTGGTCGAGCGCGGCGAGCAGCGCCTGGTTGTCCTCGCGCACGGCCCATCCCAGAGACGCGGGTCCGATGCTGAACGCGGCCTTGAGGTCGTGCCCGTAAGCCTGTTCCACCTCCAGCAGATTCGAATCCGCCACGGTCACGTCGTAGGTGCCGTCTTCGACACCGAACATGATTTCCTCCGTCTCGACATCACCGGGAAGTTCGACGATCTGCAGGCCTTCCACGGAATCGGCGGCGGCGCGGACCGGCGCGAGAAACGATGAGCTGCCACGGATGTGCACCGTTCGTCCGGCAAGATCCTCGAAACCGGAAATGCCCTCTTCGTCGGAGCGTACGACCACCACTTCCTCCACATCGTTATACGGTTTCGTGAATGCGGCCGAGGCTGCCCGTTCTTCGTTTATCGTCATGGCTGCGGCGACGATGTCTCCCTTGCCCTCGTTCAGGTAGTCGAGCAGTTTGGCGTGGTCGTCCGGTATGACGATTTCCAGCCGCAGGTCGTGCCGCCTGGCGAATTCTTTCAGTAGTTCGTACTCGTAACCGACCTGCATGCCGCGGTGGATGAAGTAGGTCAGCGCGTTGTTTCGCGTGATCATGCGCAGCCGGCCGCGTTTCCTCAATCCGTCCAGGTCATCGGTGTAAACACGGTCGCGGCTGGGGGATATCTGCCGGGCCAGCAGGATCTCGTCGACTTTCTCCTTGAGCGCGTCGTCGCCGGGCCGCATCAGCAGGACGACCTCGCGGTTCTCCGACAGCACAAGCGGAGCGGCCAGCTCGTCGTACGCGCTCGCCACGGCATACCAGAGGTTATTGTCGCAAACCGTCGCCTCGAACTCGCCACGGGCGACCCCGTCGACGATGCTTTCCGTCAGCATCGTCTCGGGCACGACGTTGATGCGCAGGTCGGGTACCTCCTTCTGCAGTTCCAGCAGGGTCTGGTAATAGGCGCTGGACGCTCGTACGCTGATCTCCATGCCGGCCAGATCGTCGATGCTTTCCGGACTTTTTTCTCCAGCGGGAACGATCAGGTATTCATCGACATAGAAATAGGGTACCGAGAAGGCGGTTCTTGCCTGCCGTTCCGGTGTATCCGTGAGATTCGCGGCGATGAGGTCACCCTCGCCCTGCAGCAGCTTTTCGACCATGGAATGGTGGTCGTCCACGGTGACAAGCCTCAACTGCAGCTTCAGCGATTCGGCGATGCCCCGCGCGATTTCATGGTCGAGTTCGACCGGTTCCGCGTTCCGGGGCAAATGGTCGACAGCGTCCGGCCGGACGATGACGCGGACGACTCCGCGCGATTGGAGCTCCGGAAGATCTCCAGTGTACCTGGGCGGTTCCGGAATCCCCGAGCCGTCGCAGAGCATCGCGGTCGAGCCGATGAATACGGCCGTGAAAAACAGTACTGTGGTGCGTGCCGCCACACCCTTCCTCCTTCTTGATGTTCCAATGGCCGGGCGTTCCTGCCAGGGGACCTCGACTTGACAGTCCACGGGCCATACGTTAAGATACAGCCCTTGAAATATATGCATCGGCGCCGGCGATGCGACAAAAAAATGCCGGAAGTACCGGCTCTGGCGGGAAGGAAAGGACGATGGAGAACCTCATCAACATCCTTGAACAGTCGTGGCAGTGGACGGGGCAGGAACTCGGTATCGCCTTCGCGATTATCCTGGGAACCTTTGTCGTAAAATGGGTATTCAAGCACTTGATGACCCGGGCCGTCAAACGGCTGGCCCGGGTGACAACGACCAACCTGGACGACATGCTGATCATGGCGGTCGAGAAACCGCTCGAATGGGTGATCGTCGTGCTGGGCCTCTACCTCGCCATTTATACGCTGCGTCCGCCCGAGATGGTCATGGGAGTGTTGCGGGCCGGGTTCTGGGTGCCTTTTTCCCTCCTGACGGCCTGGATGATCTTTCGATGCGTCAACGTCTTTACGTCGATGCTCAAGGCGTGGGCGCACAAGACGGATACAGCCCTGGACGACCACCTCGTGCCCCTCGTCGAACGGGCGCTGCAGATCATGGTATGGATCCTCGCCGCCCTCATGATCCTGCAGAACCTGGGCTACTCGGTATCCGGTCTGCTGGCCGGCCTGGGTATCGGCGGCCTGGCCGTGGCCCTTGCCGCCCAGAAGACCCTGGCCGACGTGTTCGGGTCCATCATGCTGCTGGTCGACCGGCCCTTTGTGGCGGGAGACTGGATCGTATCACCGGACCGGGAGATCGAAGGCGTGGTGGAAAGCATCGGATTCCGCAGCACGCGGATCCGTACCTTCGAACAGACCCTCGTCGTCATCCCAAACAACCGGCTGGCGGAATTCGTGATCGACAACATCTCGTCCCGTCCGTTCCGCAGGGTCTGGATCACGGTGGGACTCACCTACGATACGCCGTCGGACCTGATGAAGGAGACGGTTTCAAGGATAAGAAAACTGCTACGGACCCATCCCGAGGTCAGCCAGGAATCGACCATGCTCGTGCGCTTCAACGAGATTGCTGAGAACTCGCTCGACATCATGGTCTATTACTTTACCGCGACGACGGTGTGGGACGACTACCTGCGGATCAGGGAGGACGTCAACCTGAAGATCATGGAGATCGTCGAATCGCTCGGACTCGAGATGGCCTTCCCCACCCGGACGATTCATCTCTCGCCGGAATCCGGTGAGCAGGAGACGGACCAGCGTACCGAATGAGCGCGGGTAGGAAGGGCGAGCGTATAGCGTGACCGCGGGTAGGAAGGGCGCTCAGACGGTCACAGGTACGGACCAGGTCGCGATGAAGGCACATCCAGGCCAGGTCGCGATGCAAGCGCGTCCGATACGTTCGTTCAGGAGGCCGCTTCCTGCCGGCCGCCATCCCGGTCGTCCTTGACGATGTCCTTGACGTGGTTGTAGTGGGCGGTCTCGATCAATTCCAGCGTTTCCGGGGACAATACGGCCTTGATATCCTCCGGGAACGGCATGGCCAGACCCGCGTGCTGGGGTTTGTACCGAAGCACAAGGATGCGCCGGATCCGGTCGCCGGGTCGCCATTCGAGGATGCCGTGGGTCATGAGCTCTGATGTCACGATGATGTCACCCGCCCGGGGCGTGATGTTGACCACGCCCGGCGCGAGTTCCTCCACGCCATGCATGAGACCGTTGTTGAACAGGCTGTCCGGCCGGGGGAAATTTGCCTTGTGGGATCCAGGCAGAACGATGAGACCACCGTCGCCGGGAAAGACGTCGTCCAGGTAGGGAAACACGATGATGTCGTCACAGTAGACCCGTCCATGATGGGTCTCGTAGCGGGTGCTCTCCCAACCGAAACCCTCCCGGGCGCAGTGCAGGCCTCCCACGGCCGATTCCCCGGGACGGTCCACCTGGAGCGTGCCGCTGATCAGCCGGGGCTTGTCGTTGGTGAGTTCCCGCACGATGGGCCAGATCGACGGATGGCGGGTCAGGGCCTCGAGCGATTTGTCGAAGGCAAAGCCGTGGAGATGGCGCTTGCCGTCGAACCCGAATCCCGGCGGCAGTTTGTCTTCCGGCGTGTTCATGTATCGGGCGGACGCGCGCTGGCAGGATTCGAGCTCCTGCCGGGACAGCGCGTTCTCGATGTGCAGGTAGCCGAACACATCGAACAGGTACCGTTGTTCCGGGGTCATCATGCGGTACTCCTCAGGATTTGCCTCTCGCCTTACTGATCCGGTCGCCGGACCGGGGTTTACACTTCGAATTCCAGCAGAAGGTCATCCAGTCGCCGGACGAACCTGTCCCTCTGGATATCCGGTATATTGTGCGCCCGGGATACCACTCGGCTCAAGTCGGCCCCCCGACGGCCCGGGCGGTCCGGGTGTTCTTGGTGGTCCGGGTGGCCCGGGTGGTCCGGGTGGCCCGGTCGGTCCGGACGATGCGGCGGTTCGAAAATGGTTACATCGCCTGCAGAGTACCCCGGGTATCCGGTGACACTCGGCGCGGCGTAGAGTTCCTGCAGCAGGCCCGACATCTCCCCTTCTTCCCCGTAGATCGTGCAGGCGTCTCTCAGGCACCGCGGCAGATGAGTCGGGCTCGAGACCAGGATGACCCGCTCCACGTCCCGATCGACGAAAACGCGGCCGGCATGGGCGATTTCGTCTCGGGTGTTCTTCGACCCCCGGTCCAGGTGCAGTATGGATTCGATCCGCTGCATGAACCGGCCGTTTCCGGGAGGACGGGCAAATTCGGCATCCCAGCCTTTGAAAACCGTGAATCCGGCGAGTTCGTCGAACCGTTCCCGCATCAACCGGGCCGTCGCTTCGGATTCGAGCAATCCGTCCTTTTCCGATGCGCCCGAACCGAAGACCAACACGTCCGCCTGCTCGCTCAGGGCCACAAACACCCCCATGGGTACGCGGCCGGGCCGTTCCGGCGGCGCGCCCCAGGCCACGTCCTCCCACTGGCCGGCATGCAGATTGTATCCGTGGACGAGGATGCCCGTCTTCCGCCTATGGGCGTCGCTGGATTTACCGGCGGTCATGCGCACGCTCCTGCCAGGCGCCATCATCCCCGAAGGGAATGCAACGGGAAGCGAAGTGCTTAAGGGCGCCGCTTTTGACCACGATCGCTTCCGGTCTCAATACGGCGGCGTAGCTGTTAAGCAGGGCGATCAGGTCCAGCAGCGACCGGTATCCCGATATCCCCGACATGTCGATATAGATCTTGGTGAATTCCTCGTCCAGTTCGAGCGCGGCCCGCACGTCGAAAGCGTCCAGCGTTTCAAACCGGATGTGGGGATGGCGTTCACGGGCCCGTTCGATGACCACGGGGCTGACGTCCGTACCGATTACGGCCGAGGCGTGTTCGGCGATGATCGTGGTGGTCGTGCCCCATTCGCAGCCGATCTCGAGCACGGAATCGGAGCCGTTCACCCAGTGGGGTATGCTGGCGCGGTACTCCTTGACGCCGCGGGTACCTACGAACAGCGTATTGGATCGATATTGCCTGTTGTTCGCCATACCGGACCAATAAACAGGCGGCCTGGAACATCGTCAAGAAGGACGGCGCGCCGATCGGGCCAACGGCCTGTCCTTTGCACCGGTCCTTCGCGCCGGTCCGGCAGCCGATCGGGAAAGCCCGGCCGTCGATCTGGTCTGCACGGAATGTCGCGCTAGCTGCCCGTCGAGCGGTAATGCCGCAGTCCGAGTCGCCAGATGAACAGCGACAGGATGAAATAGAGCAGTCCGAACAAGGGGGCCGCGTATTGAAATGCGAGAGACGTACCCAGCGGATCGGACCGGCCGAGGATAGCCACGATCGGGAAATAGGTCACGCAGCCCATGGGGATCACCATGGTGAAGAACCGGCGGAACCAGGTGTGGTATATGGCCAGCGGGTATTTGGAAGCCTCGATGCCGCCATAAGTCAACACGTTCATGAGCTCGAGCGTCTCCGTGGTCCAGAAGGACACCGTGCCGATATTGATGAAGAGTCCCAGAAAGAAACAGGCACCGCAGCATACTGTGATCACGGTGAGGGCCACGACCGATGGAGACCACGCGATGTCCAGGTAGAGCGTCGCCCAGAGCAGCACGCCTGCGCCCTGGCCAAAACGCCCGAGCCGCCTCAGGGTGAATTCCTGGCCGATCAGCTGGAGCACGGTGCTTCGGGGCCGGAGCAGCATGCGGTCGAACTCGCCGGTGCGTACCAGCTGGCCCACGTGGTCGAAGCCGCGGGACAGCATGTCGGTCACGGCGAAGGCCACGTTGACGATTCCGTAGAAGAAAGCGACCTCGGCGAGCGACCACAGGTTCAGGCTGCCGAAACGATCGAACAGGGCGAGGATACCGATGAACTCCACCCCCGTGCTGAATAGCTGCCCCAGGGTTCCGAGCAGGAACGAGACCCGGTACTGCATCTGGCTCCGCAGGGAGATGCTTACGTAATGGGTATACAGTGCAAGCGGGTTCGCCATCCTTCAACCTCCCTGAACGACCAGCCGGCGGGTTGCTCGCGAGAGCAGCCACGCGCCGAACGCGACCAGGATGATGATCCAGATCAGTTGGTGGAACAGCACGGCCCAGGCTTCCGTGGCCGGGATATGGCCCATATACAGCCTGAACGGCGCGTCGCAGATGCCGCGGAACGGCAGGATGTCGAGTACGCGTTGCGCCCAGTCGGGAAAGAGGGGCAGGGGGATGACCATCCCCGCCAGGAAATAGATGACCGGAGAGACCAGAAAGGACACGCCTTCCCCGGAAATCGTCCACATGAGCGTGATGGACAGGATCACGGTGAGGGCCGTACTGAGCAGCACCGCGCCGAAGGTCGCCGCCAGCCAGTATACCAGGGCCTCGGGCGAGGCGGGCGCCTGCATCCCGAAAAACAGCAACGCCAGGATCGCCAGCGGGATGGAACGCATGAAGGTCGGCGCGATACGGAAAGCCATCGACCTGGAGAACCAATACGTATAGAGGTTCACCGGCCGGACGAGTTCATAGGCCACGGTACCCGACCGCACCATGGCGCGGATCTCCGTATCGGGATTCCAAGGTAGCAGGCCGAGCAGCGCCTGGCCCAGCCAGATGTAGGTCACCACGTCCTCGAGGTGCATGGGCTGGGGTGCGCTCGTGGACCGGTAGAACGCTTCCATGGCCATGACGCGGATCGCGCCCCAGCCGATCTGGGTGACGAACCCGGCAATGGCCGCGGCCCGGTACTGGAGGATCATGCGGAAACGGGCGGACAGCACGGCGGTGTAGGGGAGTACGAACGATTGCATCATGCCTGACCGGTTTTAACGGAGTTCGTGTTCGTCGTACAGTCGGGAGATGATTTCTTCGATGGGTGGGTTCTCGACGAACAGGTCCTTGATGGCGTACTTCGCCGTGATCCGGCTGATCAGGGCGGCCGTCCGTACACGGTCCGGATCGAACTGCAGGTGGACGCGGTTGCCGCTTCTCGAGATGAAGGTAACGTCCGGATCCTCGATCGTCTGGCCTCCATCGAGCAGATCGATGATGAGGCGGCGTTCCCGGGTAACGCGGGTGCGCAGGTCGTCCAGCGTGCTGTCGGACAGGATCCTCCCGTGTCCGATCACCATCACCCGGTCGCACAGGGCTTCGATGTCGTCCATGTCGTGGGTGGTCAACACGACGGTAACGCCCCGGTCCCGGTTCAGGCGCTTGATGAAATCCCGCACGGCGAGCTTGGAGACGGCGTCCAGGCCTATGGTGGGCTCGTCCAGGAAGAGCACCGAAGGCGCGTGCAGCAGGGCCGCCGCCAGGTCGCAACGCATGCGTTGGCCGAGGCTGAGTTGGCGCACCGGGACGTCGTACAGGGGTTCCAGGTCCATGAGCGCCGCGAGTTCGTCCCGGGCCCGGTCGTATTCGACGCTTTCGATCCGGTAGATATCACGAAGCAGATCGAAGGACTCGATTACGGGCAGATCCCACCACAGCTGGGTCCGCTGGCCGAACACCACACCGATGTTGGCCGCATTGGCGATCCTGTTGCGCCACGGGATGCGGCCGTCAATCTCGCACCGTCCCGAATCGGGCACCAGGATGCCGGAGAGGACTTTTACGGTCGTGGACTTGCCCGCGCCGTTGGGACCGATATAGCCCACCAGTTCTCCCGGATCCAGTTCGAAGGAGACGCGGTCCAGGGCCTTGATGGTCCGGTATTCACGGCGCAACACCCCGTGTAACGCGCCCCAGAGGCCGGGGCGCCGCTGGGCGATCCGGAAGGTCTTGACGATGTTGTCGACGAGGATTTGGGGCACGGGCATCACCCATGGTACCAGATGCTGCGCGTTGTACGGTCCTGGTGTACGTTGCGCGGCGTGGAAAGTGGTACGGAGCTGGCAGGCTGGCCGGGTTAGCCGGCATCGGAAAATGTCGAAAGATGTTCCGTACTCAAACCGCCGCGAACGAGCGCCTCCCAGCACCGGATGGGGCACTCGCCGAGGATACTGAGCAGGTCTGCCCGCAGTCTATCGACGGAAGCCGGCAAGGGCCCTTCGGTCTCAAGGTTGACCAGGCGATTGAGCGCGTCCATGGCGTATCCCACGCAGATGACGTTTCGGTCGGTGCGCACCACCTCGGTCAGGGCATCGATGGCGGCATCCAGCGCGTAGCCCGCCAGGTGGGCCCCGTGGGAGCAGAGGATGACCATGGCCCAGAGGGCGTTCTCCCGTACCGCGGAGCGCACGGGATCGAAACGCTCCAGGCCCATGTCGACGCCGTTGCCCTCGCAGACGTCGCACTCGTCGGTGGGCCGCACGAACTTGATGCTCCGCTGCTGGGCCAGGTCCATGCTCAGCCGGTTCTCTTCGTGTGCGAGGCTGCGGACCAGTGCATCGAGGATTCGGGGCACCAGGGACCGTCCAACGCCCGTTCCGGCGGCGCGTCGGCCCAGGCAGCCCAGCGTTCCCGCGGCGACGGCCCGGACGTATACGGAGGGGTCGTTATGCAGCAGTGAAGCGGCGGCGGACAGTACTTCTTCGGTGAGCGGCGCACAGTCGCCTAATCCATACACACCGGCCTTCCTGACCCATTTAACCGGTGACTTCGTCGCTTCGAGTAAGGTCTCCGTGGACTGCGTTCCAACGGCGATCAGACCGTAGGTTGCCGCACGGCGGACACTCTCCCGGTGGCTGTAAAGCGCAGCGCCGAGATGCTTGACGGCCAGCGCCCCGTCTCCGATCGAGGCCAGCCGGTAGGCCGCGCCGATACGCAGAGGTTCCGCTTCGTCCCCCATGGTGCGTAACTGTTCGGCCAGCTCGCCGGCTTTCGCTTCCCGTCCCTGCGCGGAAAGTGCACGGGCCTCCGGCCTCGGCGGCGGCGTCCGTCCCGTCCGCATCCAGTGATTGTGATATCTCCAGACCACGGTCGTGTCGTCGCTCGCCTCACGCAGATCGACCCCGGTCAGGGGATCCACGCCGAGTTCGCGCCAGGCTGTTTCACCGGGCCCATCGTAGTCGTCGCCTTCGTCCGGTTCCGTCGTCCGATAGATCCAGAAACGCCACATGAACCGGGGATGTGCGTCCCACAGGCGCCAGTCGTCTCTACGGTGATTCCCCCGGTGGAACGTGTTGTGGGAATAAAGCAGCACGCTGCCCGCCCGCAGCGGCGCCGCCTCGAGCGGTTTCACGAGCGGCCATCCCGTGTTGGACACGGCTTCCCGCATCCGGACGTCGTGGGCCGTGCGCCGGTGGATGACGTCCTCCCAGTCGTAATCGGAGTCGGGACCGCTGACCGGGACGCCCTCCATCCCGCTGATCTGGTATTCGAAATCGAGGTGGTCGGCGCCCGCGAAATTGTCATGGTTTTCTTCGTGATTGAACGTCCAGTAGTGCGAGTAGGGAACGGTGGCCGTGGGACCCATGACTTCGGTCACGTCCTGGGGATAGTAGAGCATCTCGATCTGCACGGCCTGGTGATGGCGTTGCTTGCGGCCGTTGTACGGTCCGTTGTCGTCCTTGTGCCAGTGCTGGTCCCGTGCGCCGCTCGCGAAGGAGGCATTATGGGTAAAGGGGACGATGGCCCAGTTCCGGCCCACGATCCGGTTGCAGGCATCGACCACGCCCGGTGCGTTGATGACTTCGAGGACTTCCGGTATACTGCCCGGTGTCACCGGTTTTCTTGCCAGGTAGGCCTGCTTCTCCACCGTGTATATGCGCTGGTGGATCTTTTCGGGGATGCCGAGGCTTTCCGGCGGCAGGGCGACGATGCCGCGGCTGGCGAAATCCCGGACGAGGTGGTCCGGTTCGGTGTAAGGCAGCGTAGCATAGGTTTTGGTAGCCACGATCAGCGCTGTCTTTCCCGTTCGGTTTGGCGTGTTCCGGTGATGCACCGTTCTGCACCGCACTGCACCGCGATTTTGGCGGGGCGCTCGGTCGAGAAATCTACAGCCGAACGGGAAGGTCGTCAAACCTGAAATTGGCGCGGGGGGCGCAGACGGTTCACGCGTGTTGCAGGTCGTCCGCGTTTCACTCGTGCTGGAGGGCGTCCACGGGATCGGTGTGGGCGACGCTGACGGCTTTGTAGCTCACCGTAAGCATCGTGACGGCTATGGCCAGTGCCGCGGCGAGAACGAATATCCAGAGAGAAAGGTCCGTACGGAACGCGAAGCTGTCGAGCCAGTCGGTCATCACGTAGTAAGCAATGGGCCAGGCGATGAGGTTTGCGTACACGACCAGCCTGACGTATTCTCTGGAAAGCAGCGCGACGATGCCGGAAGCGGATGCCCCCAGCACTTTCCTCACGCCGATTTCCCGGGTTCGCTGCTCCGCCGTGAAGGAAGCGAGTCCCAGCAGGCCCAGGCACGCGATGAAGACCGCCAGAATGGAAAAACTTCGGAAGATGCGGCCCTGCCGCGCTTCGTTCTGATACAGCCGGTTGAAGTCTTCGTCGAGAAACGAATATGTGAACGAATCGTCCGGATAGATCTCCCGCCAGCTGCTTTCCAGGAATCCCATGGTTCCGGCCAGGTCATCCGGGGCGATCCTGATGGCGAGATAGTGGAGCGGGTCCGGGTTGGGCGCCAGTTGCAGCATCATCGGTTCGATGCCGCTGTGAAGCGACCGAACGTGAAAGTCCCGCACGACACCGATGACCCGGCCGTCTTTGAAGTTCCCCAGGCGGATCTTCCTGTCGAGCGGTGCGCCTTCCCAACCCAGCCACTTGACGGCGGCCTCGTTTATCACGAACGCCTGCAGCGTGTCCGTGGGAAAGGACCTGGAGAAATCGCGCCCCGCCGTGAGATCGATACCCATCGTGCGGATGAAATCGTGATCGATCCACATGTTGTTGATGCGGACCAGTTCCTCTTCCGGCGCGCCGTCCGGCGTAAAGAGGATGTCGTTCACCAGGCCGCCCGGCATTTCGTTCGCCACGGTAACACCCAGTACGTTCGGATACCCGGCGACTTTGTCTTTGTAGGCATTGTATATCAGGCGCTGCCTGGGATCTCCGAGCGGCATGACCACCAGTTGTTCCTTGTCGAATCCCAGGTGTCTGTCCTGCACGTACCGCATCTGGTCCGCCACCACGCCCGTGCCGATGATGAACACGACGGAGATCACGAACTGCAGCACGACCAGCATCTTCCGCAGGTTCGTATTGACCGCGCCCGCCCTGGAGGAGCCCTTCAGCACGGAGACGGGTTGGAACGACGAAAGGAACAGCGCCGGGTAGCTGCCGGCCAGCGCACCGGCCAGCGCAACGATGCCGATCAGGCCGAATGCCATGCCCATATCGTCGAAGGCAAAAACCAGGTCCTTGCCGGCCAGGGCGTTGAACGCGGGGAGAAACGCATAGACCAGCCCCGTGGCAACGACCAGCGAAAGTACCGCCATGATCGTCGATTCGCCCATGAACTGGCCGATCAGCTGGACGCGGTACGCGCCCAGCACCTTGCGGATGCCTACTTCCCGGGCGCGGCCGGCGGAACGGGCCGTCGCCAGGTTCATGAAGTTGATGCAGGCGATCAGCAGGAGAAAGAACGCAACGGCCGAGAAGATGTAGATGTAGGCGATATCGCTGTTCGCGCCCAGTTCGCCGTCGAGGTCCGAATGCAGGTGTATGCTGGTCAGCGGTTGGAGTTCGGCTTCGATCTGCGCGTTGAACTGGTTCAGGGCCGGTCCGTAGCGCGATGCGATGAACTCCGCCAGTTTCGGATCGAGGGATTCGGGCGAAGCACCTTCGGCGAGCAAAAGATAGGTGTACAGGTCCGGACCGAAGTTCTGCGTATTCCTGCCGTAGTCCGTTCCCCCGTAGATGGGGTTGACGTTGAGCGTTTCGAAGGACCCCAGGAAGCCGAAGGTCATATGGGAGTTGCGCGGCACGTCTTTCATGACACCGGTTACGGTCAGGTCGTACGTGTTGTCGAGACGGATCACTTTGCCAAGGGCCTCCGCGTCGCCGAAGTACCTGGCCGCCGTGGATTCGGTCATGACCACCGTATTGGGGTCGTTCAGGGCCGTGTTCGCGTCGCCGCTGACCAGCCTGAAGTCGAACAGATCCAGGATGCCGGGGTCCGCGAAGTAGAAACCCGGTTCGTTGAACCGTTTGTTGCCTTCCACGTACGTGACCTGCCAGGAGACCAGCGGCGCCTTTATGCGGGTGAACGATTCGACTTCCGGGAAGGCGTCGGCCAGCATCCATCCCCAGGCCGTCGGACTCCGTGCGGTGCGGGTCTCCGCCCTGTCCGGCGTCTCGATCGACATGGTGAGCCGGTAGATGCGGTCGTGCCGGGACGCGTACCGGTCATAGCCCAGTTCGTCCTGGACGTAAAGCAGGATCAGGATGCAACAGGTCATCCCGACCGCGAGGCCCAGGACGTTGATTACGGCGTATCCTCTGTGGCGCAGGGCGTTACGATAGGCAATCGTGAGGTAGTTCCGGAACATGGTCGCGTGGTATCCAGTCTGTAGCGGGAGTTCGGGTCAATTAACGCGTTGGCGCAGCCCGGTTGGCCTTCTTCGAGATCGATCGGCCGTTCATGCAGGCTGGTGTCGATCGTTTCGACTCGACCGGATCAAGAAAGGTTGCAGGGGAATCAGGATTCGGGCCGTGCGAGTGCGGCAACTTGGGGAATTGCCGGTGCCACCACGCCGACGCGGGCCATGCCGACGGGAGCCACGCCAGCCGAAAGGCCCGTTCAAAAGCGGGATATTCGTTGTGTTGTGGAGAATGCCGAGGGACAGAGTCGAACTGTCGACACATGGATTTTCAGTCCACTGCTCTACCGCCTGAGCTACCTCGGCAATCGAGTCTGGCAAAGTCAGTCAAAATTAGCGGAGCCGTATGGGAATGTCAACAGAAATAACCCGGAGATTCATCGTATCACAGGGGGGCGAGGGGACTGGTTGCCGCAGAGTAGACTGGTTGCCGCAGGGTAGGCGGGTTGCGGCTGAGGGGACTGGTGCTGCTACTGGCTACTTGCCTTCGACCGTGCTGTCGTCGAAATGCAGCATGAATTCGATGTAGTCGAGTTCCCGGTCGATGGCCTGCCGCCTGGTGACGATGGTATTGGTGGCGAGGTAGTGCGCCAGGCCGCGGAACTCCTTGCGGACGCGGACGAGGCGGTTGCGAAGATAAGGCGCATTGGGGTTGTCTCCGGGCATGGCCAGGATCTGTCCGTAGAGCCTTTCGATTCTCCCGTCCGTATCGATCAGGGGATTGCGGACCTCGTCGATGTAGTCCTGGTTGTGACATTCTCCGCAGGCCGCGGTCATGGACACCATGTCGATGTGCACTTCCGTCACGTCGTGGCTGTTGTGGCATGTGACGCATTCGGGTTCGAAGTCATTGGCTTCGAACAGGTCCCCGTGCGCGCTTTCCCAGAAGCTCTCCAGGGCCTCAGGGTGACAGCGCCCGCAGTCGTCCGGAACGGCTTCGGGCAGCGGTGCGTCCATGAACCCGTTCTGCTCGCCCATGGCCACGGTGAGTATGGTGCTCGTGGGATCGCCCCCGTGGCACGTGTCGCAGAAGACACCGTTCCACGCGTGTATGCTGCCCTGCCACTCGGCGACCTGCCTGGAGAGGGGCTCTCCGAGACGCTGGTGGCACAGGGCGCAGTTGTCGGTCATCGGTGTTTCGAGCTTGCGCCAACTTGTAACGGGAGATTCGGGGGTACGTTGCCCGCGTGCCGTGGGCAGAATCACGCCGAGTACGAAGGTCAGCATGATCAGAACTGCGACGGTCCGGAGTAAAAAGGACACTCGGCGTGCTTTCCGTGGTATGGTTTTCGACCGACTGTAGATATGACCTGTAGATACGACGCTGCAAACGGAATAGTATACACCGTCGAGGGCTTCACACTTCAACAAAAAAGCTTCTTGAATAGTAATGTCCACCGTAACCGCGATCAAGCACAAACCGTGATCTTCCCCCGGAAGGCCGGACAGAATTCCCTTTACACGAAGCACCGTGATTCTATCTTTACCTCACGTTTTCAGCATGCATGAAACCGGTGTAACTGTCCTTAAATGCGGGGAATCTCGAATGAAACTGGTTCAATATTACGAACCCGGCCAGGAGTCCGGCGTGGGCATCTTCCAGGATGACCAGGTCATCGACCTTTCGGAGATCATGCCGGAGGTGGAAACCGTCAACGACCTTCTGTACATATCCGGAGCAGCCCGTCTATCATTGTCCGAACTCGTCGAACGCGCCATGGACGACTACGACGGGCAGGTGACCGGGTTCTCCTACGAATCGCTCGACGTTACGCCTGATGTGGGCGTACCGCACCTTATGGTCCCGATATTCTCGCCCGAGGTGTGGGGCTTCGGGGTGACCTACAAGCGGAGCGCCGAATTCAGGGACGATGACGCACAGCAGACCATTTATGACCAGGTGTACCAGTCCGACCGTCCCGAATCCTTCTTCAAGGCCACCGCCTCCCGTTGTTCCGGCCCCAACGCGCCCATTTGCGTACGAGGCGACTCGAGCTTCACCGCCACCGAGCCTGAACTGGCCTACGTGCTGGGCGATGAAGGCGCAATCGTCGGTTACACCCTGTGCAACGACGTTTCAGCCTGGGATATCGAGAAGACGAATCCGCTCTACCTGAACCAGTCCAAGATCTACCAGGGCTGTTGCGCGCTCGGTCCCGCCCTGGTCACCGCGGACGAGATCGACGATCCCTATGATATCGACATTCATTGCAGGATTCTACGGGACGACGCCGTCGTGTTCGAGGGAGAGGCCAACACTTCGCAGCTTGCGCGCAGTTTCGACGAACTGAACGAGTACCTCTACCGGGACAACCTGATCCCCGCGGGTACCGTCGTTTCCACGGGCACGGGCATCATCGTGCCGAACGACATGGGACTGCGCGAGGACGACATCGTGATGATCGCCTCCCCCCAGATCGGCGTGCTCTCCAATCCCGTACAGCAACTCTGACCAGGATACGGCGATGGGCAAACGGAACAGCGGACTCAACCGCCACCAGAAGGCCTGGCGGAAACCGGGCGAGGAACGCGTGAGCCGGGCAGATATCGCGGAACTCCTGCGTCTGTCCGAAAGCGCGGACCCCGAAGACCGCATCGTGGCCGCGACCTACATGTGTCCGTGCCACGTCCGCCACCGCAACGAAGAAGTCTGGAAGGCGCTTTATCGTATGATGGAGGATGTAGACACCCGGGTCCGCCGCCGGGCGTGGCATACGCTGGAAGACGGGGGCTGTCCCACCGATCCGGCTTTCGAACCCATCGTCCGCCGCGCACTGGATTCGGAAACGGACCGCCAGGTGCTCGGATTCGCGAGGCAAGTCGCCGAACCGTTCCTGCGTGAAGACGCGGTGTCCCGGATCCGGGAGGCAAAGCCGGCGGGCAGGCAACTGGGGAAATGCGACTTCTGCGGCAGGACCCGGGTGCCGGTTGCGGAGGACTACGAGACCGAGATCCCCGCGGGCGGGATGACCCGCGCCGCGTGGATATGCGACGAATGTTCCGCCGGAGGAGTCGACGTCTGAAAAGGCGCGCGCGTCCAGCCGCCTCCGACCGGAGTGCGGCCCCCGGTTCCGGGCCCCCGATTTCGGCCCCCGGTTCCGGACTTCTGGATCCTGGCTCCCGGCATCGCTTAACCCTGGAAAGGCACACCGGTAAAATAAAAACATGCCAGACTATGAAATCGCCGTAATCGGCGGGGACGGCGTCGGCCCCGAAGTCATCGAGGAAGGCATCAAGACGCTCGATGCACTGGGCGCTCCGGCCTTTCGCTTCACCCGTTTCGATTGGAGTTCCGAACGTTACAAGCGTACGGGAAGGTTCATTCCCGAGGGCGGGCTGGATCGGCTGGCGGCCTTCGACGCCATATTCTTCGGTGCGGTCGGCGACGAGGAGGTGCAGGACCACATCACCCTGAACAACCTGATTCTCCCGATTCGGCGCAGATTCGACCAGTATGCCTGCGTCCGGCCTGCCTATCTGTACGAAGGTGTGCAGTCTCCCCTGGCAGGCAAGGAGGCCGGCGAAATCGACCTGGTGGTCATCCGTGAGAATACCGAAGGGGAATACGCCGATATCGGAGGGCGGGTGTACCATCAGACCGACCAGGAGGTCGCGGTCCAGACCTCCGTCTTCACGCGGCACGGCACCGAGCGCATCATCCGCTACGCCTTCGAAGAAGCACGGCGCCGCGACGGCCGGCGCAAGGTCACGTCCATCACGAAGTCGAACGCCCAGGGCCATGGCATGGTTTTCTGGGACGAGGTATTCGATAGCGTGAAAGCGGAGTACGGGGACGTCGAGACCGAGTCCCTCCTCATCGACGCGGCGGCCATGGACTTCGTGCGCCGTCCCGAGGATTTCGACGTGGTGGTGGCCTCGAACCTCTTCGGAGACATCCTGACCGATATCTCGGCGATTACCGTCGGCAGCATGGGTCTTGCGCCCAGTGCGAACCTGAACCCCGAACGGGTACATCCCTCCATGTTCGAGCCCGTCCACGGCTCCGCCTTTGAACTCATCGGCAAAAGCCAGGTCAATCCCGTCGCCACGATCCTCGCGGCGGCCATGATGGTCGAGTTTCTGGGTGAAGAAAAGGCCGGTGCGGCCATTCGAAAAGCGGTATCGGAGAACCTCGCCGAAGGGCGGGTCCGCACGCCCGACATAGGGGGCGGTTCGAATACCGTCGAGGTGGGCGAAGACATCGTAAGGCGGCTGTCGGACTGACGGTCCGTTACAGGAGGCCGAGTTCCGCCATGGTCCCGCGCAGTGCGTCCCGCTGTTCCTTCGACAAGGGCCTGCCCGGTGGACGCGCCGTCCCGCAATCAATGCCAAGACGCTCGCTGAGCGCCGCTTTGGCCACCGAATGGAACTCGCCGCCGCACGCGCCCAGGGACGCCCATATCCTGCTGGCGCTGTCCTGCGCGGATTCTGCCCGTCCGAGATCACCCGCACGGTAGGCTTTCCAGATTTCCACCCAGTATTCCGGCACAATAACAGGCGGGCCGTCCACACAGCCCGTAGCGCCGATCGTCATGGCCGGCAGCATCAACTGGTGGTTGCCTACCAGGCACTTCAGCCCCATGGCCGAGAAGCTGCGCACATTGGCGAATACCTGCGACGAATGCTTGAGTCCGGTCAGTTGCGGCACCCGGTCCTGGATCATCCGCATCAGCCCGGGCGTGATCTCTACGCCCGTGGACTGGGGCAGGTTGTAGACGAAAAGGGGCAGGTCGGCCGCCGCCGCCACGATGCGGTAGTGTTCGACGATCGCTTCGTCGGTCCGCCCGTAGAAAAAGGGCGGCACGCAGCAGATGGCCTCCACCCCGGCACCCGCGGCATGTTCGGCCAGGCGGGCCGCCCTGCCCGTGGTCGCGGCGCCGACATGCATGATGTTGTTCACCCGGCCCCGGGACTGGTCCGCCGCCGCCGTGGCGATCCGCATGTTCTCCTCGTCGCTGAGCAGGATGCTTTCCCCCGTTCCGCCCGCGATCCAGAATCCGTGGGCACCCGCCTCGATATTGAACTCCATTACCCGGCGGAACGCTTCTTCATTGAAACTGCCGTCGTTGTGCATCGGGGTGATGATGGCGGGCAGGATACCTTCGAACGCGGGCATGCCAACGGCTCCTTCCTGTCAGGTTGAGGGTTCTGTGGGCCGGATGTTTTTTGCCAAGCGATGCGTGTGCGCGCGTATCGATGCGTGTGCGCGTATCACGGTAAGGTAAATAGAACGGAGGATTTCGGTAGGATTATTTCGCCTTCCGGGACGGCCATAAACTGCTTGACAATATACGGTTAAACTATAGGTATACTACGATCATAAACCGGCCGATACATCCGCCCGCGCAAGATCGGAATCCGCACAGCATGAGCACGCAGAACAGACTGGTACACGAATACGACAAGTTCCTGGATTGCGTGCACTGCGGACTGTGCCTTCCGGCCTGTCCGACCTATACCGAACTCGGCGTGGAAATGGACTCCCCCCGCGGCCGTATCCATCTCATGCGGGCCTACGCGGACGGGCGTATCGATCTGACGGATCACTTCGAAACACATATCAGCGGATGCCTGGACTGCCGGGCCTGTGAGACGGCCTGTCCCGCTGGAGTCCACTACGGCAGTCTCGTGGAGGCGGCCCGTGCGGAGATCGTCGAGAAACGGCCTCGACCGTTACTCGGCCGGCTGTTCCGGAACCTGGTGTTCGAACGACTGCTGCCGTCGCGTTTCCTGCTCTCCGTCGTTTTCATGCCTTTACGCTGGTACCAGGCACTCGGCATTCAAAAACTCGCACGAAAACTGGGTCTCACGAAATGGCTTCCTGCGCGCCTGCGCGGCATGGAGGCCATGATGCCCGACATGCCCGACGCTTCGATGAAGGCGGAGCTTCGGCCCTTCGCCCCGGCTCGGGGGGCGGCGGCCTATCGCGTGGGTCTGGTTACGGGATGCGTGATGAACGAGATGTTCACCCCCGTGAATACCGCGACGGTCCGCGTGTTGAACGAAAACGGGTGCGACGTGGTCCTTCCCGAAGCCCAGACCTGCTGTGGCGCGCTTCAAGTACACAGCGGCGAGCGCGGGGTGGCCGAAACACTGGCCCGCAGCAACATCGACGCTTTTGAAGAGGCGGAGGTGGATGCCGTCATCATCAACGCCGCGGGATGCGGCGCGCAGTTAAAGGAATACGGCGACCTTCTGGCCGGGGATCCCGACTATCGCGAACGTGCCCGAAACTTCGCAGGCAAGGTCAAAGACGTGCACGAGTTTCTAGCCGGGATACCCGTCAATGAGGACATGGGTCCGGTCCGGGCACGGGTCGCCTATCACGACGCCTGCCACCTCGCCCACGGACAGCGCATCCACGAAGAGCCCCGGGACCTGCTGAACCTGATTCCCGGTCTCGAACTCGTCGAACTGGAGGAATCGGACTGGTGTTGCGGCAGCGCCGGCATATACAACATAACCCATCCCGCCATGGCGGACAGGCTGCTCGCGCGCAAGATGAACCACGTCAGGCAAGCTGCGCCCGACGTCGTGGCCACCGGCAATCCCGGCTGCATCCTGCAGATCAGGCATGGCGTAAACCGGGACGGCGGGGGGATCGAGGTCCTTCACCCGGTAGAACTGCTTGACCGGGCCTACCGCCTCAGGCGCGAAGAAGAAGCAAACGTTCAACCGGCCGTATCAGAGGAAGCCTAGCAGGCTCACCGGCGAACGGGTACCGGCCCGGCGCCGCATATTCACAGGAGCGTTATCCTCCATGCCGATATATGAATACCACTGCGCCCACTGCGAGAATGATTTCGAATTGCTCGTGATGAACGCGGCCACTTCGGAAGACATTTCCTGTCCCACGTGCTCGGAAGACGACGTGGTCAGGAAGTTCTCCTCATTCGCAACGGCCGGATCGGCAATTGACGCCGTGGCAACCCCGGCACCCGTTCCCTCCGCACCTTGCGGACCAGCCTGCGGATGCCATCATTAATTCCATGTATCCCATGAACACCCTTCGCGGGTCGCCGGTCTGTTCGGGCCGATATCCCGAATTGCGGCACGAAGCCGGGGACCGCTCCAATACGGACAAAAGCGCATGAAAACAGACGTCCAAATCGGACGGATCGGATCGGAAGTCGACGCCACCGTGATCATCGGGCTGTTCAAGGAAGAACGGCTGGAGGAAAGCGACGCGGCGTTCATGGACGCCTCCCTGCACCGGTATCTGCGAGCCGTGCTGGACCTGGGAGATTTCAAGGGCGAAGACCAGGAAGTCGCGGTGCTGTATCCGCTCGACCAGGCGCCGCCGGGCCGTGTTATCCTCGTGGGACTCGGGCCGCGCGTCGAATTCTCTCTTGAAACGGCACGGCGCGCATCGGGCGTCGCCGTCAGAAGGGCGCTGAAGCTCGGCGTATCCGAATTGTACACGGCTGTGCACGGACCGGGCGGGTCGGTCGCGCCGGACGGACCGGGCGGGTCGGTCGCAGCGGGATTTGAGCTGAGGGACTGCGCACAGGCCACGGTGGAAGGGCTGTTACTGGGTGCATACCGCTACGACGGATTCAAGACCGGCGATTCGGACCGAACCGCGCTCGAGTCGGTGGCCGTAGTGACGCCGCAGCGTGCGCAGGCCTATGAAGTCAGGGACGGGATCGAAGCAGGCCGGATATCCGCCGCGGGTACGACCCTGGCACGGGACCTTTCCAACGCGCCCGGCAATGCGATGACCCCGCGCAAGCTGGCCGCCGCGGCACGAAAAATGGCCGGGCAGACCGGACTGAAATGCAGGATCCTGACGCGGAAGGACATCGCGAAGGAGCGCATGGGCGCCCTGCTTGCCGTCAACGCCGGAAGCGAGGAGCCGCCTCGCTTCATCGTGCTCGAACACGGTGAGGCGTCCGATGGGGTGGATACACTGGTATTCATCGGCAAGGGCATCACCTTCGACAGTGGCGGCATATCCATCAAATCGAGCGGCGGCATGGAGGAAATGAAACACGACATGTCCGGTGCGGCCGCCGTGATCGGCGCGATGCGGTCCATCGCCATGGCAAAACCCTCCCTGCACGTGGTGGGACTCGTTCCGGCAACCGAGAACCTCCCGGACGGCAGGGCGCTGAAGCCCGGCGACATCATTTCGACCCGCTCGGGCAAGACGATAGAAGTAATCAACACCGATGCCGAAGGGCGCCTGGTACTTGCCGATGCCCTGGAGTACGCGGAACGGTACAGCCCGGCCGCGGTAATCGACCTGGCCACGTTGACGGGGGCCTGCGTGGTCGCCCTGGGCTCCGCCGCAACGGGGATGATGGGCAATGACGACGGGTTGCAGGACCGGGTCCGGGCGTCCGGAGAAACCGCGGGAGAGCGGGTCTGGCCGCTTCCGCTATGGCAGGACTATCACGACCAGATCAGCAGCCATATCGCCGACGTGAAGAACACCGGGGGACGTTGGGCCGGCGCACTGACCGCGGGCGCGTTCCTGGAGAAGTTCGTCGAACGTCCCTGGGTGCATCTGGACATCGCGGGAACCGCGTATACCGACAAGAGCAAGCCATATTGCCCGAAAGGAGCCACTGGAGTGGGGGTACGACTGCTGCTGCAACTGGTAGAGGACTGGAAGAGCTGATCCATGCGCATCGTGCAACTTTCCGACCCCCACGTCGTTCCGGCGGCAAAACAGCCCGTGCACGGCCAGGATACCCTGGAACGGCTGCGGGCTGCCGTGAACGCCGTCAACCGGTTGGATCCCTCGCCCGATATCGTCGTGATGACGGGCGACCAGAGCAACGACGGGACCGAAGCATCCTACCGGGCATTGAAGGACGTCCTCTCCCCCCTTCGCTTTCCCTGTTACATGGCCACGGGCAATCACGATTACAGGCCGGTCTTCCGCCGTGTCATGCTGGGAGAATCCGGTGCGGGATCGGCCCCCTATTACTATACCCTGGACCGATCGGGCTACCGCATTATCGTGCTCGATACCCAGGACGAGGGCGAGGTTTCGGGAAGGCTCGACGACGGCCAGCTGGACTGGCTGGAGCAGGAACTGTCCTCCGGCCTGCCGTCGGTCATCTGCATGCATCACCCGCCGGTACCGGTCGGCGTCGCCTGGATGGATGAACTGATTCTGCTGGATAATACTCGGTTTCTGGAGATCTGCGGGGCCGCGGCCTCGTTGCGACTGATCCTGTGCGGCCACGTGCACCATGACTTCCGCATGGACCTGGAACACGCCACGGTCCTGACGGCGCCGAGTGTGGGCCTGCAGTTCCGGAAGGACCCTGTGATCATGCCGGACGGTTCCCGCGTCATCGCGACGGACGAGCCCGCGGCTTTCCGCATCGTCGACATAGACGGTCCGCGCTGGAAGACCTCGATACACCAGCTCGTCTTGTAACCGCCTCTAATCCGGACCCGGTACATGTTGATCGATGATCTGAGAGCAATACAGGCGCGTCACGGCTTTTTGCCCGAAGAGGAATTGAAATCCCTGTCGGAAAGCAAGGGCATTCCCCTTTACGAAATCCAGGGCGTGGCCACGTTTTACCCGCACTTCAGGCTTGAACCTCCTCCCGCGGTCTCCCTGCAGGTCTGTACCGATCTCTCCTGCCATCTCCACGGGGCCTGCGACGTGCTGGAGACCCTGCGGGATACCGCGCGCCATGCCGGCCCGGACCAGTGGAAGGTCTCCGGGGTTTCCTGTCTCGGACAGTGCGACGGCGCGCCGGCGGTATCGATCAACGGCCGAAGCTACCGGTCCATGGCCGGGGAACGGCTTGCCCGGCACGTCGCCCGCCTGGCCGCCGGCGAAAAGATCGGCCGTCAGCCCGTCCGGCGGAAGGCCAACCCGGGATGCATTGATCCCCATGATCATCACCTGGACGCGGAATCCCTGAAACAGTGGGTTTCGCACGGCGACGCGGAAGGGCTCGTGCAAGCCATCAAGGATAGTGGCCTGCGCGGTATGGGCGGCGCCGGATTCCCGACCGGCGTCAAGTGGGACCTCGTACGAAAGACCGAGTCCGACATCAAATACGTGATCTGCAACGCGGACGAAAGCGAACCGGGCACGTTCAAGGACCGCGAGATTCTCTTCCACTATCCCCATCTCGTCGTCGAGGGCCTGATCCTGGGCGGTCTCGCCGTCGGGGCGGAAAAGGGATTCCTGTTCCTGCGCCACGAATACGACCGTGAGCGCGAAGTGCTCGAGCGGACGATCAAAGCGTTCCAATCGGCCGGATACCTGGGCGGCGGCCTGCTGAATTCGGCGCATTCGTTTCAGCTGGAGATCTTCGACAGTCCCGGCGGATACATCTGCGGCGAGGAGACGGCCCTGCTCGAAGCGATGGAAGGGAAGAGGGCCGAGCCTCGCAACAAGCCGCCGTTTCCCGGCACGCACGGGCTTCACGGGCGGCCCACGCTGATCAACAACGTCGAAACCTTCGCGTGGGTGCCCGCCATCCTGCGGCGCGGCGCCGACTGGTTCCGGTCCCAGGGAGTAAACGGCGCGGTTGGACGCAAATACGTCGCGCTGAGCGGCCACGTCAACCGGCCCGGTGTATATGAAATCCCTCTCGGGACGAGGGTCTGCGACCTCATCCGGGAGTATGGCGGCGGCGTCTCCGGGGGCCGCGAGCTCATGGCCTTCTCTCCCGGGGGCACGTCGTCGGGTTTCCTTCCGGCTTCCATGGCGGATATCCCCCTGGATTTCAGGCCACTCGCCGATGCCGGTTCCATGCTGGGTTCCGGGGCGGTCATCGTGCTGGCCGAAGGGTCGGACATGGTCGACGTTGCCCGGAACGCGGTAACGTTCTTCCGCAACGAATCCTGCGGCAAGTGCGTGCCCTGCCGGACGGGCACGGAGCACCTGGTCCGGTTGCTGGACACGGTTCTGGAAGGAGACGCCCGGCCGGGGGCGATGGATCCTGTGGCGGACGTCGCCGAGGCGATGGAACTCACCTCGATCTGCGGCCTGGGCCAGGCCGCCGCACTGCCCCTCACCTCGGTGTTACGGCATTTTCCCTCCGACTTCGCATCGCACGGCTGTCCACCGGAAGGCCGTAAGGACAACATCGGGGGCGGCCCGGATGAATAATCGCACCGTCACGCTGACGATCGACGGCAAAAACCTTACCGCGCCAGCCGGCGCCACGATCTGGGAAGCGGCCCGCTCCGCCGGTATAGACATCCCCACCCTGTGCCACGATCCCAAACTGGAACCGGTCGCCGTGTGCCGCGTCTGCGTGGTCGACGTGGAGAACGCCCGCACGCTGCCGGCGGCCTGCATCCGAAAGATCGAAGAAGGCATGACCGTGCGCACGGATACGGACCGGGTGCGCCGGGCGCGTCGCACGCTCGTGGAGTTGATGGAAGCCGCCCAGCCGCCCGTGGAGGACCGCCGCAAGGCACGCGAACAGGACGAACTCGCGCACCTGGGTGTCCAGCTTCGATCCGATCCTTCCCGGTTCGCCGCCACTTGCTCAAATCCGCCGATGCGGAATGACCTTTCCTCGCCCGTCATCGCGGTGGACCTGAACGCGTGCATCCTGTGCGACCGGTGCATCCGTGCTTGCGACGACGTGCAGGTGAACGACGTCATCGGCCGGACGGGCAAGGGATGCGAAACACGTATCGCTTTCGATAACGGCCTGCCCCTGGGCGGGTCTTCCTGCGTGTCCTGCGGCGAATGCGTAGCCACCTGTCCCACCGGCGCACTCACCGACAAACGACTGGTCGAAACCGGTGCGAAAGTCCCCGTGGAAACCGGGTCCGGTACCCGGCGGATCGATTCAGTCTGCCCCTATTGCGGCGTGGGCTGCGGGATCTCGTACCACGTGCGTGACGGCCGTATCGAGGGCGTCACCGGAAGGGACGATACCCATACAGAGGGCCGGCTTTGCGTCAAGGGGCGGTACGGATACGACTACGCGCACCATCCCCAGCGGCTCACAAAGCCCCTCGTCCGCCGGGAAGACGCCTATCCGAAACAGCCGCTGTCGGCAGACTTCGAAGACTACCGCGACTTCCGCCGCTCGCTCCGGTCACCGGAATGGAACGAACGCATCCGCGAGGTGTTCCGCGAGGCCGAATGGGATGAGGCGCTGGACCTGGCGGCGCGCAGGCTGCTGGAAATCAAAACCACGCTCGGTCCGGGCGCGCTGGCGGGATTCGGATCGGCCAAGGTGACCAATGAAGAGGCCTACCTCTTTCAGAAACTGATCCGGGTGGTCTTCGGCACCAACAACGTCGACCACTGCACGCGCCTCTGCCACGCCTCGTCCGTGGCGGCCCTCACCGAGGCGATCGGCAGCGGGGCGGTTTCCAACGCCTTTCAGGAAGTCCTTGAAACCGATGTCATCTTCGTGATCGGTTCCAACACGGAAGACAACCACCCCGTTGCCGCAACCTACATGAAACAGGCCGTGGACCGGGGCGTCCGGATGATCGTGCTCGATCCACGGCGGCCGACCATCGCCGACCACGCTACCAGGTACGTCCGGTTCAAGCCCGGCACGGACATCGCGCTACTGAACGGGATGATGCACGTGATCCTGCGCGACGGCCTGCAGGACCGGGACTTCATCGCGCGCCGGACCGAACGCTTCGAGAACCTGGAACCCTTCCTGGCTCGCTATACGCCCGAGATGGCATCCCGGATCACGGGCGTTCCGCCTTCGGTGATCGAGGAAGTGGCCCGGGAGTATGGCCGCGCGGAGCGTGCGATGATCTTCTGGGGCATGGGCATCAGCCAGCACGTCAACGGCACGGACAATGCGAGAGCGCTGATCTCCCTCTGCCTCATGACGGGCAACATCGGCCGGCGGGGTACGGGCCTGCACCCGCTAAGGGGGCAGAACAACGTGCAGGGCGCTTCCGACGTGGGACTGGTACCGCAATTCTATCCGGGTTACCAGCCCGCGGACGATCCTGCGGTGAGAAACCGTTTCGAGGAGGCATGGGATACCGCGCTCGATCCCCGCTCCGGCCTCACGGTCGTGGAGATCATGCAAGGCGCGCTCGACGGGAGCGTCGCGGGCATGTTCATGATGGGGGAGAATCCCTTCCTTTCGGACCCGAACATGAACAAGGTCAGAAAGGCCCTGCAGCAGCTCTCGTTCCTCGTCGTGCAGGACGTCTTCCTCACGGAGACCGCGGAATTCGCCGACGTGATCCTGCCCGCCTCCACCGCGGCGGAGAAGCGAGGTACCTACGTCAACACGAACCGCATGGTGCAGATCGGCAGGCAGGCGATCGAGCCGCCCGGCGAGGCCCGCCTGGACGGGGACATCCTGATCGACCTGGCCAATCGTATGATCCGCATGGATGAGGGGGAAAGCGGTCCGCGCTGGGAATACGACGGACCGGAATCGGTCTGGGAGGAAATCGTCGCGCTGACCCCGATATTCGATGGGATCACCTACGAGGCGATGGAACGGGAAACCGTGGTCTGGCCCGTTGAAGAACCCGTGCTGTTCACCGGCTCCTTTCCCCTGGGCCGGGGCAGGTTCACGCCCGTATCCTTTGCCCCGCCGGACGAACTGCCGGATGACGCATATCCCTTCGTACTGAATACGGGCCGCGTCCTGGAGCACTGGCACACGGGCACCATGACACGCCGCGCCCGGGCCCTCGACGCCATTTCGCCGGAGCCCTTCGTCGAGATGACGCCCGGGGACCTGGAACGCCTGGGCGTCGAAGAGGGCGGCCTGGTGTCCGTATCCTCCCGCCGGGGCGCCATTACGCTCAAGGCGAAGGCTTCCGGCCGCGTTGCCGACGGCAACGTCTTCATCCCCTTCCACTTCAAGGAAGCCGCGGCCAACGTCCTGACCAACGATGCCCTGGACCCCGACGGAAAAATCCCCGAGTTCAAGTTCTGCGCGGTGGCCGTAAAGCCTGTGCCGGCCCGTGATTAGCAGGCACTTCGCTCAATTCGCCAACACAATACATCGCGGTTCCGCTCCGCCGCTTCGCGGTTCCGCCTCGCCGCTTCGCGGGCTGTGACGCGCCTGGCGTCCGGTCCGGGGAACAGGAAATGAAACTATCTCGTTCCGCCATTCGTAGTAGGGTTGTGAACACGACCGAGAGCGGCGAAAGCGCAACGGGATTCGAGTTCGACGAGACGTACCGGACGCATTACCGGCGGATTCTCGCACTTAGCAGATATCTCCTGAAGTCCGTTTACGAGGCCGAGGACGCGACCCAGGAAGTCTTTCTCCGGGCATACCGGAACCGGTCCAACATGGACGCGACGAAGTCGCCCCTGAACTGGCTGCTCAAGACCGCGACCAACCACTGTCTCGACCGGTTGCGGCGCCGAAACCGCGAGGTGAATTTCTATGCATCCGCCGATCCCGACCAGGTCGGCCCGTCGAAGGTCTCCGAGGATACGCTGGAGACCATGGTTCGGGCGGAAAAGGGAGACCGGGTACGTTCGGCGATACAGTCGCTCCCGGACCGGTACCGCGTGCCGCTCGTACTGGCCTACTACAACGAGTTCACTTACGACGAAATCGCCCATACGCTCAAACTGAACCGGAACACGGTGGCGACGTTGATTTACCGCGCCAGGAGACGATTGCGAGAGGAGTTGACCGGACTATGCCAACCATGACCAACGAATCGGTGCACCAGGACGCGTGTCCATCGGAAATCGTCTGCTCGACCTTTGCTGACGGCGAGTTGCCCGAGCCCGAAGCACGCGCGTTCACCGCACACCTGGTAAACTGCCCCCGGTGCCGGGGCCTCGTGCATGCGTTCCAAAGGGAAAGGGCCGCGCTCTTCGAAGTCATGGGTAACGCCGAGGCCTTTCTTCTTGAAACACAGCCGGCTCCGGTCTCCGCGCCTTCGCCCATCCACACGTTGAAGCTGCTGGGACTCGTCATCGGCTTGGCGGCGCTGATGCGGGTGGGAATCGGCTGGGTGATGGGACTGGAACTTCCATGGAGTATTGAGTGGCTGAATCCACTGAACGTTTCGGGACAGTTGTCCATGCTGTTCAGCACCGGAGCGTATTTCATCGAATACTACCAGAATGGAGGTACGACCATGGTTACGCTGATAGGCAATGTAGGACTGACTGTCGGGTTCATCATGCTGCTGGCTTCACTGTACCTTCTGTTGCGGAGGCCGGCCAGCGCGCTGGCCGTGCTCGGTGGGTTGCTGCTGCTGCTGGGATACGCCCAACCCGCGGAAGCCATCGAAATACGGTCCGACGAGAACATCTCGGTGAATGCCGGAGAGATCGTCGACGACACCTTCGTTGCCTTCGGACGCACGGTCAGGATCGACGGCGAGGTGACAGGAGACCTGATTGTCTTCGCCCAGTCGATCGAAATCAACGGAGCGGTCCTGGGGGACATCTACGCGTTCGGCAGGACCATCGAGGCAGACGGACGGGTGGGCGGCGGGTTCGGTGGGTTCGGCCAGGTCATTCGCATAGGAGACTCGATCGGTCAAAGCGTCTACGGATTCGGGCAGTCGATACGCTCCAGCCATGACGCAACGATCGAGGGAGACCTCTTCGCGTTCGGTGAAAACATCAACGTGGGCGGTTCGATCGGCCGAAACGTCACGGTGTTCGGCAGTACGCTGACGATATCGGGCGCGGTGATGCGGGACGTAACCTTCGGCGGCCGGCTGGCAACGGTTCAGTCTTCCGCTTCCATCGGCGGGAATCTCGACGTGAGGCTGCCCGACGAGGGGAACCTGGCGGTGCATTCCGCCGCGACCGTTGCCGGCGAAACCATCATGGACTTTCCCCAGCCGGACCAGGAGGAGGAGGAAGAGGATGGGATGCTGTCCGTCTGGAACATTGCATGGACAGCCCTCTGGCTGGTCACGGCGTTCCTGTCGGGCCTGCTGTTGCTCTGGGCGATTCCCGCGCTCCGGCGCGTGCCGCTGGACAGCCTGACCGGAATCCTCACTTCCGCGGGGCTCGGGTTCGTGCTGGTCACGGCCACGCCGGTCCTGGCGGTCGTGCTCGCCGTGACGCTGATCGGGTTGCCCGCCGGACTGGTCATTGCCGCCACGTGGGCGTTGAGCCTTTACGTTTCCAAGATCGTCGTGGCCCACTTCCTGGGCAACGCGCTGCTGCGACCGAAACAACGGGACGTCCGTTCTATGCTGTTGCCCCTGCTCGCCGGCCTGGTGCTGGTCCTGATCGCCGTCAGCCTGCCCTATGTGGGCTGGGTCATCAATCTGCTGCTGGTCATCATCGGCCTGGGCGCCATGGGGCAAGCGTTGTACCAGAACGCCGGGAACCGGGCGGTCGCGGCGTGACGTCCTAAGAAGTGACGTCCGTAGCGGTGGGACCGGGTACCCTCACGAGCCGTACCCGGTCCAGAAGGTCCGGCCCCATTCGCTGTCCGCGTCGCCCCATTCGTCCCGCCAGTCACATAGCCTGGATCGCAGGTCCGCAAGCCTGCCGGCCTGCGCGGCTTCGCCGGCCAGATTGCGACATTCCAGCGGGTCGCGTTCCAGGTCGAACAGCTGGGTCGTCCGGCGCCCGTCGACCACGTACTCTATCAGCTTGTACCTGCCGTCCTTCACCATGCGCTGCCACTGGCGGTAGGCGGCGAACAGCGTGTCCCTCGGATGCGCGCCGGGATCTTCGAACGTAGGCGCCAGGCTCACCCCCTCCACGGAACCGGGCGTATCCAGTCCGGACAGATCGCACAGGGTGGGAAAGATATCGAGCAGGTACGCGTAAGCACTGCGCCGGACACCGCGGGGGATGCCCGGGCCGGAAAATACCAGGGGCACGCGTATGCTGTGCTCGTACAGGTTCTGCTTGCCGAACAGCCCGTGCTGGCCGATGGCCAGTCCGTTGTCCCCGGCGAAGACGACGATGGTGTCGTCCGCCATGCCGCGGTCTTCCAGCGCCTGCATGACCCGGCCCATCTGCGCGTCCAGGTGGGAAATCATCGCATAGTATTCGGCGATGTGGCGCCGCACGCTCGCCGGATCGCGCGGGAACGTCTCCAGGACTTCGTCCCGCACCTTCAGGTCGCCGTTATCGAAGGGATGGCCGCCCATGAAATTCCGCGGCAGCGGGATGGCCCCGGGGTCATACAGATCCAGGAACTCCCGGGGCATCGTCCGGGGATCGTGAGGCGCCATGAACGAGACGTACATGAAAAAGGGTTCTTCGGAATCATAGCCATTCAGCCATTCCGCGGCACAGTCAGCGAAGATCTCGCTGGAGTGCCGCCCGGCGTGTACATGGTCCCCTTTTCGGATATTCAATTCATTCGAGCGGAAGGCATCCGGGCACTGGGGCAGCGTACCCTCGTACTTTCCTTCCGGGTCGAAATCGAAGACCGGCACGTTCCAGTGGTCGTCCATGCCCCCGAAGAAGATCTCCGCGCCGTCCGAGAAACTGCGGGCGAAGGACGGGGCGCCGTTGTGCCACTTGCCCGTGCCCCAGGTGCGGTAGCCGTGGGACCGCAGGTATTCCCCCATGAGCGTATGCTCCGGCGGAATGTCCGCGCCGGCGCCGTCGAGACGGAAGAGGGTCCGGCCGGTATGCAGCATGGCCCGGCTGGGCATGCATACGGCGGCCGACGTGCCCCCGGGAATATGGGCGTGCGTAAATGACACGCCCCGGTCGACCATCTGGTCCATGACGGGGGTGTGGACAAGCGGATTCCCCAGCGCGTGTAACGTATCGAAGCGCTGGTCGTCGGTAAAGAAGAACAGGATATTGGGCTTGCCGCGGCTCAAATCTCGTCCCTTTCCGGGCGAACGGTCCCTGCGGCTGCAGGCCCCGAAGGATGTGTCGTAGCACTGGCAATTAACGGGTTGGCATGATCAAAGTCAAACCGGTAAATCGGCCGGGGAAAACGCCTGGTTCTCCTTTTATTGGTCCGCCTTCCGTCCTATATTGCGCAAGAGCCAGCAAGATCTCGGACCTGTACGGTGGGTCCGATTCGACGGAACCCGTCCGCAAAGCACATCACGTGAAAGCGAGCAACCTATCGCCGCGGCAAAGACATCGAGGGTATATCGTTTGCACGTGGACGATATCGAGGTGGAAGTCCACCGGAAGCGGATCAGGCACCTGTACCTCAGGGTGGGGCCGCCCAACGGTCGCCTGAAGGTCTCCGCGCCGCTCCGCATCGGTGATGATGCGATCCGGCAGGCCGTGGAGAGACGGTTGCCCTGGGTCCGGCGGCAGCAGGAAAGACAGCGCCAGCGGGAGCGGGAATCCGACCGGGCCTTCGCATCGGGCGAGCGCCATTTCGTGGAGGGGATCGACCGCGTACTGAACGTCACCACCCACGAGGGGCCGCCGCGGATCGGTCTGCTGGACAACGCTACGCTGGAAATGCGCGTCCGACCGGGTACCGGCCGGGATGAACGGGCGGACCTGCTCGACGCGTGGTACCGCGAACGGCTGAGGACGAGCATCCCGCGCCTGATCGCGGCTTGGGAACCGTTCATGGGCGTGACGGTAAAGGAATGGCGTATCCGGAAGATGAAGACCCGCTGGGGGAGTTGCAGCTTCCGAAAGGGCCGGATCTGGCTAAGCCTGGAACTGGCCAAGAAGCCGGCGCATTGCCTCGAATACGTGATTGTCCACGAAATGGCACACCTGATCGAGCCTTCGCACAGTCGCCGATTCTGGGACATCCTCGACCGTCACATGCCCGACTGGCGCGCGCGCAGGGACGAATTGAACCGGTTCCCTGTCATGGATGGCGAGGACTGAATTCCCGCCCTGGGACTGGATCGCCAGCCCTGAGATCGTTGCCGTCCACCCGGTTTTGAGCCCGGTTGCCTATCCTGTCTCAGCCCTGTCTTCAACCTGGCAGCAGGCCCACTCTTCGGCCCGATCGCCAGCCTTGCCGCCTGCCTTGCCGCTAGCCAGAATTACCTTGTGCTACACACCCCTAACGGCTATTTTCAGACCGGCGTTCCGGATCGGCCAATATGCCTTCAGGCGGCGGTTCCGGCGTGCCCGGTGGCTTTGTAAAAGCAGGGCGTGACGTAATCCCTATGAACTTTGGAGTGTAGAGTTACCTGTGTCCGGCCAGATGTTCAAGCCCTTTGACGGTAAGATGGAATACCCCGCCATGGAGGAGCGCATTCTCGCATGGTGGGCGGAGCACAGGATTTTCGACAAGTTGCGCGCACAGTTGGCGGACCGTCCCACCTGGTCCTTCATCGATGGACCGATTACCGCCAACAACGCCATGGGCGTCCACCACGCCTGGGGCCGGACTTACAAGGACATGTACTGCCGCTACAAGGCCATGAAGGGGTTCAACCAGCGGTGGCAGAACGGGTTCGACTGCCAGGGACTCTGGGTGGAAGTCGAGGTCGAGCGCGCCCTGGGATTCGATTCGAAGCGGGATATCGAGACCTACGGCCTTGCGGAATTCTCCCGGGCGTGCCGCGCGAGGGTGGACGAATACGCGGAGCGGATCACGCGGCAGTCCATCCGCATGGGCCACTGGATGCAGTGGTACCATGAAGACGGCCATCCGGCGTCCTACTTCACGCTGGACGATAACAACATCGAACATATCTGGCACTTTCTCAAGGCCTGCGACGACCGGAAATGGCTCTACCGCGGTCACCGGTCCATGCCCTGGTGCTGGCGTTGCGGCACCAGTCTCAGCCAGCACGAACTCGTGGATTCCTACCAGGAACAGACCGACCCCTCCTGTTTCTTCCGTTGCCGCGTCGGGGGACGCGATGACGAGTATTTCCTGGTCTGGACCACCACGCCGTGGACCCTCACCGCCAATACGGCCCTGGCGCTGCACCCCGAGGCCGAATACGCGAAAGCGAGCCTGGACGGCGAACAGTACTACCTGATGAAAACGCTCGTCGAGACCGTCCTGCCGCAGGAAGCCGAGGTAGTAGAGACCGTGAAGGGAGAAGACCTGATCGGACTGCCGTTCCACGGTCCCCTGGAAGATCTCCCCGCGCAGCAGGAGGTCAACCGGACCACCGTGGCCTGGGACATGGTCTCGGACGAGGAAGGCACGGGGATCGTCCATATCGCGCCGGGTTGCGGCGCGGAGGATTACCAGCTCGGACAGGAACTGGGACTGGACATCATCGTTCCGATCGACGAAAACGGCTATTTCACGGCCGATATCGGGCCGCTCGCTGAAACCCATGTCCGGGAATCGGCCGAGGGCGTCCGGCGGGAGCTGGAATCCCGGGGCGTGCTGTTCCGCTGGGAAGACTATACGCACCGTTATCCTTACTGCTGGCGTTGCAAGACCCCCCTGGTCTTCCGCCTTGCCGACGAGTGGTTCATTTCCGCCGACGAGATCAGGGCGCCCATGAAGCAGGCCGCTTCCACGGTCCGGTGGGTGCCCGAGTACAGCGGACTCCTGATGCAGGACTGGCTGGACAACATGGGGGACTGGTGCATATCGCGCCGCCGTTTCTGGGGACTCCCCCTGCCCTTCTACTGTTGCGAAAGCTGCGGCCATGTAAACGTATTGGGCAGCACGGCCGAACTGCGTGAGCGGGCTGTGGATCCCGCGCTCGTCGATAACCTGCCTGAGCTTCACCGCCCGTGGATCGATGAGATCGAGATCACCTGCGAGCGCTGTGGCGCGGCCGCCAGCAGGGTGACCGAAGTGGGCGACTGCTGGCTCGATGCCGGGATCGTGCCCTTCTCGACCCTGAATTACCTGCCGGAACACCGCGCGATCGAAGGCACGATCCGGTCGGAACGCGGACCGGAGGCGGAAAGAGACAAGGTCGGGGCTGTTGCGACCGGTCCCGAATCCACCTGGGAATCCTGGTTCCCCGCGGACTGGATTACGGAGATGCGGGAGCAGATCCGGCTCTGGTTCTACTCCCAGTTGTTCATGTCGGTGACCCTCTATGACCGGTCGCCGTTCAAGGCCGTGCTCACCTACGAAGAGATGAGAGACGAAAACAGCGAGCCATTCAGCAAGAGCGGCGACAATGCGATCGCCGTGGAGGATGCCACGGCGCGAATGGGCGCCGACGTGATGAGATGGCAGTACGCCGGAGCGCCCCTGAACATGGTCTTCCGTTTCGGCTACGGACCCGCCGAAGAGGTGACCCGGAAGATGCTGAGGCTGTGGAACGTCTACGCGTTCTTCGTGACCTATGCCAACCTGCCGGACTGTCCGCCGATTTCCACATCCGCCCCTGCAACGGACCGCAGCGAACTCGACCGGTGGGTGATCTCGCGGCTTCATCAGCTGATCCGTCTTTGCAACGACCGGATGGACCATTTCGATTCGGCGGCCGTGGTCCGCGAAACGGAACGGTTCATCGACGTGCTTTCCACCTGGTACGTACGCCGGAGCAGGCGCAGGTTCTGGAAGAGCGGCGATGACAGGGACAAGCAGTCGGCCATCCAGACGCTCTATGAAGTGCTGGTGACGATGAGCAGGCTGATTGCGCCCATCCTGCCCTTCTCGTCGGAGGAACTCTACCGGAGCCTGGTCCCTCCCGTCGACGCATCGGCGCCGGAAAGCGTTCATCTCTGCGCGTACCCGGAAGCATCCGGCGAACTCATCGACCAGGATCTCATGGACGACATGGATGACCTGATGCTGGTGATCGAACTGGGCCGCTCCGCGCGCAACGAAGCCCGGATGAAGGTCCGCCAGCCGGCGTCCCGGCTACTGGTGAAACCCGCGACCGCCCGGCAGGGCAAAACCATCGATCGGCTGCGCTCCCAGGTGCTGGAAGAACTGAATGTGAAATCTCTGGACCTGGTCGACAGCGACGATGCGTTTCGCGGGTACGCGGTGAAGCCGGTTTTCTCGAAGTGGGGTCCCCGATTCGGCAAGCGGCTCAACGCGGTGCGAAATGCGCTCGAGGCATTGGACGGCGCCGAGGCCGGCGCCTTCGTCGCGGGCGGCGAGGGCCTTACGCTGGAGGTGGATGGTGAACGGGTCGATCTGTCGCCTGAAGAGCTCGAGGTGGAACGGATAGACGCGGACGGACTGTCCGTGACCTCGGACTTCGGATGCACGGTCGCCGTCGACACGACGATAACCCGCGATCTGCTGCTGGAGGGAATGATGCGGGACTTCGTCCGCCACGTGCAGAATCTCCGCAAGGAAGCCGATTTCAACGTGGACGACCGAATCACGCTCTATTACGAGGCGGAAGGCGACCTGGCCGAGGCCATACATACCCACGCCGACTACATCAGGACGGAAACGCTGTCGACGGTTCTGCGCGACGAACCCGTACCCGGGGATGTCCACTCCGGCGAACTCAGACTCGGCGATCACGTCGCCCGCATCGGCGTATTGAAGTAAACCCCGTTGGTCCGGTGTGGTCAGCCCCGGCGCGGACCGTCCCATCCTTCGCTGCTGCGCCCGTCCCGTGAAAGGACGGACCGATGCGACGTACCAAAATCGTTTGCACCGTGGGCCCCGCCATCAGTTCGCCCGAGATGCTCCGCCAGGTACTCGAGGCAGGCGTAGACGTCTTCCGTCTGAATTTCTCCCATGGCGCCCCGGACGACCACAGGCGCAGCGTCCACCGCATCCGGTCCGCCGCGGAAGATCTCGGCAAGCCCGTCGCGATCCTCCAGGACCTGCCCGGTCCGAAGATCCGCATCGGTACGTTTCAGCTCGGTCCCGTCAGGCTCGCAGTGGGCGATGATTTCACCCTGACTTCGGAACCGGTACCCGGCGACCAGGCCAGGGTGTCGGTGAATTACGCAGGCCTTCCGAAGGAGGTACGGCGGGGACAGCGCCTGTTGCTTGCCGACGGCCTGATCGAACTGCGAATAGAGGCGGTGGTACCACCCGATATTCGATGCAAGGTACTCCTCGGCGGTTCGCTTTCCGATTACAAGGGTATCACGGTACCGCGCGGTGCGACGGGTATCAACGCTTTCACCGAAAAAGACCGGGACCTGCTGCTGGAAGGGCTCGATATGGGCGTGGAAATGGCCGCGCTTTCCTTTGTCCGCAACCGGGATGACGTGCTGCGCGCACGTAAGCTGCTGGACGACCGGGGGTCGAGCCTGCCTCTGATGGCGAAGATCGAGAAACCGGAAGCCGTGGACGCGCTGGACGACATCCTCCCGGCCGTGGACGCGCTCATGGTCGCCCGGGGAGACCTTGGCGTGGAAATCCCTTACCAGGATGTCCCGCTGGTGCAGAAGGACATCATCGGCAAGGCCCTGCGGGCCGCGCGGCCGGTCGTCACGGCCACGCAGATGCTGCGGTCCATGGTCGAGAGTCCGCGCCCTACGCGGGCGGAGGCCGCCGACGTGGCCAACGCGGTCCTCGATGGATCGGACGCGGTGATGCTTTCCGAAGAAAGCGCCATCGGCGCCTATCCGGTGGAGGCCGTGCGCGCGCTGGCGTCCATTGCTGAGCAGGCCGAAGCCAGGCTGTTTCAGCGGACGGCGAGTGGATACCCGGAGCGTCGCGGGAATCCCGGCGTTTCGGAGGCAATCAGCCATGCGTCCTGCGTACTGGCCCTGGAAGCAGGCGCGAAAGCCATCGTCTGCTGCACGCGGTCGGGTCACACCGCCCGGGTGGCTGCACGACACCGGATCAGCGTGCCGATCATCGCCGTCAGCCCGGAGGTGGCGACCGTCCGCGGTCTCGCCCTGGTATGGGGCGTCAAACCGGTGCTATGCGACGAGTTCGATACGACGGACGGGATGATCCGCACGTCGCTCGACGCGGCCCGGCAGGCCGGCGGCCTCACCCGGGGAGACCACATCGTCATCGTCGGCGGATCGCCTTCGGCCGGACCGGGCCACACGGATTTTGTCCGGGTCGCCGCCGTGCCCTAGCCGCAGTGTTGCCCATCGTCCTGTAGATACATCGCCCTGTAGATACATCGTCCTGTAGACACATCGTCCTGTAGATACAATGTATACACTACGTATTGAAAGCGAGGATCCATGACTCCCGGCGGACTGACGCCCGTCGACTGGACCATCATCATCGGTTACGCCCTCGCGACGATATCGCTGGGTTATTACTACAGCCGCAGGCAAAGCACCGTCAGCGAGTATTTCACCGGCGGGGGCCGCATGCCGCCGACGCTGATCGGGTTCTCGCTGTTCGCCACGCTGCTCAGTACCATCTCCTACCTTTCCATACCGGGCGAGGCCATCGGCAAGGGACCCGTCTGGATGCTCAACTACCTGACGATTCCGATCATCTTCGTGGTGGTGGGCTACGGACTGATTCCCGTTTACATGCGGACGCGCGTGACGAGCGCCTATGAACTGCTGGAGGACCGACTCGGCGTGGGCATCCGCCTGCTGGGCGCGGTGATGTTTATCCTCCTCCGGCTGGTCTGGATGGCCCTGCTGATCTACCTGTCCGCCAAGGCCATGACCGTCATGCTGGGCGTGGGTGATGACTGGATCCCCGTCATCACCCTGGTTACCGGGCTCGTCGCGGTCATCTATACCTCGCTGGGTGGTCTGCGGGCCGTCGTGATCACCGACACGCTCCAGACCCTGCTCATGCTCGGTGGCGCCATACTGGTGATCGTCACGGTTACCCTGCATTTCGACGGGTTCGGCTGGATTCCGGGCGCCTGGCAGCCCCACTGGGACGCACAGCCCGTCTTCAGCCTGGACCCATCCGTACGGCTGACCGTCCTCGGATCCATGTTGGCGTCCATGACGTGGGCGATCGCCACGGCCGGGGGCGACCAGACCGTGGTGCAGCGTTTCATGGCGACCACCGACGCCCGCGCGGCCAGGCGGTCCTACCTGGTCCAGCAACTGGTGGGACTCTGCATCGGAATCACCCTGTGGGTCGCGGGGTTCGCCCTCCTCGGCTTCTTCCAGGACCAGCCCGGCCTGCTGCCCGCCGGCGCCGACCTGGACGGACAGGCCGACCACGTGTTCCCCCACTACATCGCCTACTACCTGCCGCCGGGCGTATCCGGTTTCGTGGTCGCCGCCATGTTCGCGGCCGCCATGTCGAGCATGGATTCGGGCGTCAACGCGATTACGGCGGTGGTTTCAACGGATTTCATCGACCGGTTCAGAAAGTCGCCTGCGAGCGAGAAACAACTGACGCAGACAGCGAAAACACTCGCCTTCGTCATCGGCGCCATTGCCGTGGGCGCGAGTTCGCTGATGGAACTGGTACCCGGCAATATCACGGCGGTGACCAACAAGACCTCGAACCTGCTGACGACGCCCATATTCGCCCTGTTCTTCTTCGCGCTGTTCGTGCCTTTCGCCCGCCCGGCCGGCGTCGTTGCGGGCGCGGTGTGCGGCGTCCTCACCGCCTCGCTGATCGCCTTTTCCGGTCCGCTCTTCGGCATGTTGCCCGATGGAAACGACCCGGTCAGCTTCATGTGGATCAGTCCCGTGGCCCTGGCCGTGAACCTGGGGATCGGCACGGCGGTCAGCTGGATTCTGGCCCGGAATGGGAAATCGAATCATGCAACAGGATAAAAAACTGACCCGGCTGCAGACGGCGCGCGGGATGCGCATGTGGAACGTGAACGGTATGCTCGAGTCGGTTCATTCGGCCATTACCACGGGCGTCTATACAACGGGTTACGCTTTGCATCTCGGCGCGTCCAGCGCCATGATCGGATTCATCTCCGCGTCCATTTCCATCGGCCAGTTGCTTCAGGCCTTCTCGCCGCTGCTGATCGAGCGCCTGCAACGGCGCAAGACGCTGTGCCTGTCCGCCAATGCCGTCAGTTCGTCGCTCTGGCTGCCCATCGCCTTCATCCCCTTCCTCTTCTTCGAGGGATACCAGGTGCTGGCGCTCATGGGCTGCATCGCCCTTTCAAAGACGGCCATGTCCCTGGTCTCCCCGGCGCGCCAGTCCTGGCTGACCGATCTGGTGCCCGGCGAGATACGCGGCCGCTTCGTCGCCCGCCAGCGCAGCCTGACGGCGTCCGCCGGCCTGATCACGTCGGTCTGCGCGGGGTTCTTCCTGAGTACGTACGCCGCGGGAGATGAGCAGGAAGGCTTCACCACCCTGTTCATCACGGCCGTCGTCTTCTCCGGCTTCGGGGTCTGGGCCTGGTCCCGCATTCCCGAACCGCAGAAGAGCCGGGGAGAACACGTCCCTTCGAACCAATTGCTTCGCCTGCCCTTCCGGCACGTTCCTTTCCGCAGACTGATGTTCCTGGTGTCGGGGCGGCTCCTCATCGCCCAGATCGCCGCGCCTTTTTTCACGGTCTACATGCTGCGGACGCTGGAGGTCTCCTACGCCCAGATCGCGATCTACTCGGCCATTCAGACCATCGCCACGATCATCATGAATCCCTTCTGGGGCTACCTGGCGGACAAGTACGGGTACAAGCCGGTCATGTCGCTCACCGCGGCGGGACTGGCCCTGTTCCCGCTGGGATGGGGATTCGTGACCCTCGAAAACTACTGGATCATGGTGCCGCTCGTACAGGTCTGGGGCGGTATCATGAGCGCGGGGTGGGGCACCGCACGGTTCAATCTCATCGTCAAGACAGCCCCGGCACTCAACCGTTCCGCGTTCCTGGGGTGCTTCGCCGCGGTATCGCGAGGGTGCGCGGCCTGCGGCGCCATACTGGGCGGCATTGCCGCGGACCTGTGTACCTCTATCCCCGCCGTCTCCATCCTCGGCTACACCTTCGCGGGTCTGCAGTACCTGTTCCTGGCCAACGGTGCGCTTCGTATCGCCTACATGGGCCTGCTCGCCCGTGTGACCTCCGATTCGCAGGTTTCTTCCCGGGACGTGATCAACCGCGTGCGCAAGGGAAATCCCATCACGACCCTGTGGCACCTGGTGCGCATGGGCAAATCGAGCAATCCCTCGGTCCGGGCCCGGGCCGCCCGCGAACTGGGTGAAACGGGCAGTCACCTGGCCGTGGACGAACTGATCGCGTTGCTGGAGGACAGCGACCGCAACGTGCGCAAGGAGGCCGTACAGTCTTTGAGCAGGATCGGCGCGGCTGAGGCCGTGAATCCCCTGCTTGAATGCGTGGGCAACCCGTCGTCGGACATCGCCGAAGAGGCAGTGGAGGCCCTGGGCGCGGTGCCGTCGTCGCTCAGCCTCAACATCCTGGTAACCCTGCTGCACGATGATCGTCCGGGCATCCGGAGAAGCGCCGTGCTCGCCCTGGATCGAATCGGGGACCGGCGCGCGGAAGCCGGGCTGGAAGCGCTGCTCGAGCATGAGCGGGACCCCGCGATCGCCCAGTCCACCCTGGAAACGCTGGCCAGGATGGGCAATACCGGCATCCTGGGACGGCTGCAGGACCTCATTCGGACCAGCGAAACCAGCCTCCAGCGGGGTGTGCTGGTCATGTCGGCGGGGCATCTCCTCGGCGCGCCGGATCCGCTGTACCGGTTGCTCCAGTCCGGCGAGATGGACCAGGACCGGGCGACGGTGCGGATATTCCGGACCGTCCGCCGGCAACTGGGCGGCTGGTCGCGAGTCGAAAGGGATGCCAGGGACAGGTTCACGGCGGCCGTCGACCGAGCCATGGGCGCCTTCGAGCGCCAGCGGGCCGGTGAGATGCTGAATCGGCTCGTGGAGGTCGCCCGGGACGTGGCCGCGGAAGCGGGTACGGACGAGGTCGAACTGGCGTACAGGATCCTGTCGGACCTGGAATCGGAAGGCAGGAACAGGACCCTGCACGCCGAGGAGAGACTGCTGGCGGTAGTGGCCTTTCAGCGCATGGCGGACCTGGCCACCGACTGAGGAATCAGCCCTTTTTCGCCTTCCAGGTCTCGTATTCGGCCAGGGTATTTTCATCGGGCGGGTAAACGCCGATGATGCTGGCTCCCTGCTGGATCTTCTGCAGGATGAAGACTTCGCGGTCCTCCTGCGCAACGGCCTTTGCAGCCACTTCATCGGCAAGGTGGCGCGGGATCACCACGACGCCCTCCGCATCGCCCACGATGACGTCGCCGGGGAACACGGCGACGCCGCCGCAGGCGATGGGACGCTGTATATCGCTCGGGTAGTGCACGCTCTTGCTGTTGTGGGCGTTCCTGGCCTTCGCGTATGCGGTAAGCCCTGCTTCGACGATGGCGGGCGTATCACGGAACGCGCCGTCGCTCACCACCCCCGCGGCGCCGCGCTGCAGAATCCTCGTGGCGAGGATGTCGCCCATGACGCCGGCCCGGGTGTCGCCCCGCGCGTCGATCACGAGCACCTCGCCGGGTCCGATGCTTTCGATGCCGATGCGTTGCATGTCCGTAAGGTTGTCCACGGGCACGTGCGTGATGTCTTCCCGGCCGGGTATGTACCGCAGGGTAAACGCGGGCCCGGCCATGCGCATGCCCGGAGCCAGGGGCGCGACGTCCTGCATGAAGGTGTTGTACAGGCCGTATTCCGTGAGTACGGAGGTCAGCGTGGCCGTACTCGGAATGAGCAGGGATTCGAGGGTTTCCCGCGATGGTGCTTGCTGTTCAGACATGGTTTCCCTTTCGCTTGTTGTGTATGCCGGCCGGGCCGGCGAAATCAGGACCGGCGAAGGCTGCGACGGCCTCCACGAACCCCTCCGGCGAAGGCCGCGACGGCCTCCACAAACCCTTCCGGCGAACCCGTGTCGAAGTGATCGCCGTTCATCTCCAGGGCGAAGTAGGTCCGTTGCGTCGAAAGCATGGCCTGTGCCCCGGTCAGCTGCAGTTCGCCGCCTTCCGCGGCGCCGTCCGTTGCCATCCGTTCCAGGCAGTCGAAGATATCGGGCGTCATGGCGTGCAGGCCGAACCAGCACAGGTAGGTGTCCGCCGGGAGGCCCTTCACGCGCAGCCGTTCCCGCGCCGGTCCCGGTCCGGGCTTTTCCACCACGGTGTCGAGTTTGTAAAGCCCGCGCCACCTGGGCACGGGGCGACCCGAAACCGTACCGAAGCGGCTGATTTCGTCGACGGATTTCCGGATCACGCCCGAGACCGGCGCCTGCAGTTCCACGAAGGCGTCCAGCAACTGACGCGCGCAGCACCGGTCTTCGCCGCTGAGGTAAAGGTGATCCCCGAGCATGACCAGGACCGGGTCACTGCCGGCCCAGGACTTCGCGCGGAGGACCGCATCGCCGAACCCCCGGGGCCGATCCTGCGTGATGAAACTCAGCTTCTCCTCGAGTTCGCCGGGGAATTCGGCCACGGCAAGCAAGTCCGCGCGATTCCCGATCGCGGATTTCAATGGACCGGGCAACCGCGAGAAGTAGGCGCGTATCACGACCTCGTCTTCCGGCGCGATCACCAGGCCGATTTCCTCGATGCCCGCGTTGACCGCTTCCTCTACGATCAGTTGGAGCACGGGGCATACCCGTCCCCGGACGTCCACGATGGGAAAGAGCGCCTTGCGCACGGCGCGGGTCGCCGGCATCATGCGTACGCCGTGTCCCGCCAGGGGTATGACCGCCTTTCGAATGCGTTCCAACCCGTTCCAGCTCCTTCCATGACGCCGCGAATGCTCAGGTTTTGCGGTAGACGCGGTGCCCGAACTCGAGGGCGCCGGGAGAAGTGCCCGCGAACAACCCGGGCTTGATCCCGGTCGCTTCGAAGTAACGTTCAAGCAGATCGTCCAGGTGGTCGAACATGCGGTCGTTTCCGGCCACGGCGACCGTCCCGCCCGCTCCGCCGCCCGTGATCCTGGCGCCGTAGAATCCCGCTTCCACCCCCAGTTTCCTTACTTCGCGGACGATCCAGGCCGTTTCGGCGGACCCGAGCCCGCACCGGTGCGTGTAACTCCAGTCTGAGGCGTACATCAGCCTTCCAGCCCGTTCGAGAAGTTCCGGTCGATCGGAAGACTCCGCCGCGCGGATGCACTCGGTGAAGTCGGTCACCCTGCGGTGTTCGTAGACCGGGTGTTCCACGCGGCTGCGCACCTTGTACACGACCTCCGGATCGACGGTCGTCACGGGATCGGGGGTGCTTCCGTAGCGCTGCCTGAACACCCGGCCCGAAATGCTCGACGGCAGCAGGGACCGGCAGGATTGCACGTATTCGGTCGTGGGCAGGTCGCACAGGTAGTCCAGGGGGAGAATCCCGGCGGCTCCGTTGCCGGACCGCAGCCGGTCCCGCAAGATCGCCAGGCCCATGAACGCGCCGATTCTGCTGTTCGTATATCTCGCCGCCTTGATCTCCCGTCGGATGCCGGAATTGATGCCGATAAAGCGTATGCCGTCCGGAATCGGAATCTGTTCCCGCACGGTATGGGGCTGGCAGAGCAGGGAAAGCAGGTGGCCCCGGATTCCCATCACGCAAGTGACCTGGTCCATGATGCCGCAGGCCGCGCCGACCACCCGGTTCTCCACCTTCTGGGCAAGTACGGCCAGCGTCATCCCGTCCAGATTGGTTCCGTAGAGCAGGTTCAGGCCATGCATGGCGGCGATTTCCAGTGCGGCCGACGAGGACGCGCCCACCCGGAACGGTATGTTGCTTGCCAGCACGATCGTGGCGCCGTGGGGGAAACGGTCCACGTGCCCTTCGCCCTGCAGCACGCTGAAAGCCCCGGCAACGTAGGCCGCCCAGGAGGTTTCCGGCGCGCTGGAGAAACGCCGTCCTATGGTATCATAATCCACGGCGCCCGAACCTGGCGCCAGGTCGTCGAGACCCAGCGCAACGTCCGGCGATAGGCCCAGTTCGTCCACGCCGGCGCTGTGTACGACCACCTTCCGGTCGTCCCGGGCCTGTAGACCCATCAGAACGGCACGGTCGAGGGTCATCTCGCAGACCAGGGAACCGCTGTAGTCCGCGATGCCGCCCATGCAGTCCAGCCGCGCGGGCGACCGGACGACGTAGATCGGTTTCCCCGCCGAGAACCGCGCCCCCAGCGGGCCGTACGGACTCTCAGGCGCGCAGGCCAGCGCGTACTCGAAGGCATCCGCGTCGGCCGACAGGATTCCACGTTCCGACAGACATTCCAGCATCAGCAGTGATCCCGTGGCATATGCTCCGGACAGACGGGTTGGATTCGATCCGCCATAATATAGCCGACTGCCCCGGAGATTCAACGAAACTTTGGCATGGACGGGCTCAGGCGGTCATCGACCGGACCATGATTCTATTGACAGGGCCGAATTTGGCCGTGTATTTTGATATCGCGCTGCTCACCGGTATTTCCAGATGGATGAAGCGGGCTGAATTCCGGGTGTACTGTCCTTCTCTCTTGGCCGTTTGGGAACGGTGAATGAACCTCGCTGGCGAACTGAATCCCGCACAAGTCAAGGCCGTGTCCTATGTCGATGGACCGTTGCTTGTGCTCGCCGGCGCCGGAAGCGGCAAGACCCGGGTGTTGACCTACCGGATCGCCTACCTCGTTGAACATCTCGGCATCGATCCCTATCACATCCTGGCCGTCACGTTTACCAACAAGGCGGCCGCCGAGATGAAGGACCGGATCGACCGGATGCTCGGGCAGGGCGACGTCCCCCAGTGGGTGGGCACCTTTCATTCCCTCTCGGCCCGGATACTGCGCCGCGAGGCGGAGACCCTGGGCTTCCGCCGCGATTTCGCGATTTATGACGGCGATGACCAACTGGCCCTCATCCGCCGGATGATGAAGGACCTGGAGATCTCCGAGAAGCGCCATTCCCCCGAGGCGGTACGCAGCTTCATCAGCGGGGCCAAGGACCAGCTCGTATCGCCCGCCGAGTACAAGGCGCAACACACCGATTTCTTTGAGCAGCAGGTGGTCGCGCGGGTCTATGAAGCGTATCAGCGCACCCTGGCAGACTGCAATGCCATGGATTTCGACGATCTGATCATGCGGCTGGCCGTAGGATACGCAACGCATCCGGACCTGCTGAACCGGTACCAGGAACGGTTCCAGTACATCCTGGTGGACGAATACCAGGACACCAACCGCGCCCAGTACGAATGGATCAACCTGCTGGCGCGAAAATACCGGAATCTTTGCGTGGTGGGCGACGACGACCAGTCCATCTATGCCTGGCGCGGTGCGGACATCCGAAACATTCTCGAGTTCGAAAAGGACTATCCCGAGGCGCAGGTCGTCCGGCTTGAACAGAACTACCGTTCCACCCGGCTGATCCTTAAGGCGGGAAACGAGGTCATCCGGAACAACAAGGGCCGCAAGGGGAAAGAGCTTTGGACCGACAATCCCGCCGGGGAGAAGATCGGCCTGGTCGAGACGATGGACGACCGGGATGAAGCCCGGTGGATATCCCGGAAGATCCAGGAGATGCGCAACGGTTCCGGCCGCGTGCTGAGGGATTTCACCCTCCTCTATCGGACCAACGCGCAGTCGCGTACGCTGGAGGACGAGCTGCGCCGGGCCGGCCTGCCCTACGTGATCGTCGGCGGCGTCCGGTTCTACGAACGGAAGGAAGTAAAGGACGTCCTGGCCTATCTGAAAATACTGGTCAACGGCCGGGATGTCGTCAGTTTCCGCCGCATGGTCAACACCCCCGCCCGGGGCATCGGCGCCGTCAGCGTCTCCCGCGTCGAGCAACTGGCCGGCAAGCGCGGAATGGACTATTTGGAAGCGTTGTACCATGCCGGCGAGGCGGGCGTCTCGGGCAAAGCGCAACGCGCCGCCCTGCAACTCGGGGAGTTTCTGCTGCGTCTCCGGTCGCTCCTGGCGGAGATTTCCGGTGCGGAAGCGGCCAGGCGTGTGCTCGAAAAGACCGGCTACCTTCGGGAACTGGAGCTGGAAGCCGTAAAAAACGTAGATGCGGAGACCCGGGTGCAGAACGTGAACGAGCTGATGGCCGCCCTTGAAGAGGCGACAGAACGGCCGGAGGAGGGAAAATCGGCCGTCGGGTTGGAAGGATTCCTGGAGGAAGTGGCCCTGGTCACCGACATCGACCGCTGGGACGAATCCGTGGACTGTGTCACGCTCATGACCCTGCACAACGCCAAGGGCCTGGAGTTCCCCATCGTCTTCATCACGGGCATGGAAGACGGCCTGTTCCCCATTTCGCGCGCCATGGAAAGTCTCACCGACCTGGAGGAGGAGCGGCGGCTTTGTTACGTGGGCATCACGCGGGCCCGGGACCAGTTGTTCCTCACGCACGCCAATCTTCGGCGCAGGTTCGGGGGAACGCAGAGCTCCCTGCGGTCCCGTTTCATCGACGAGATTCCCGACGACCTGGTTTCCCGGGAGAGCACCGGCCGGTCCTATTCGCGGTCGTCCTGGCCGAAGGAAGAAAAGGCCACCGCTACTCCGTTCGAAGACGACATCACGTCCCCACGGATCGTGCAGACGCCTACAGGACAGGTGCGGATATCCCAGGGGCAGGATGTCAAACATCCCATCTGGGGCAAGGGACGCATCATACAGGTCGCGGGAAGCGGGGACGACCTGCGGGCGACGATACGCTTCTCGGATACGATCAAGAAGGTGATCGTGAAATACGCCGCCCTGGAGATGATATAATCCTGGAGATGATATAATCCTGAAGATGAACTAATGGTAAATCGACCTGTTGATTTACCGTATACGCTCCGGTTGAGCCGGCGCACGAGAAAGGGCGGCAGACCATGACGGTAACCGTCAGGGACGTGGACCATGTCGCGGCACTGGCCCACCTGAAGTTCTCGGAAGAAGAACGGGAACAGATGGTGGATCAGCTGAACGCCATCCTCGCGTACATGGAGAAGCTCAATACGCTCGACACGACGGCCATTGATCCGACTTCCCACGTGTTGCGGCTGAAGAACGTCTTTCGCAGCGACGAAGCTGGCGCGTCACTGAGCCAGGAAGAAGCGCTGCGGAACGCTCCGGCGTCCGATCGCGGCCATTTCACGGTGCCCAAGGTAATCTGAAGACCATATGGGGTCTGATATCCCGAGAATCACGGGTCTCATACCGGCCCGTTACGCTTCGACGCGTTTCCCCGGCAAGGCGCTGGCGCCATTGCGGGGCAAGCCGATGATACAGCACACCTATGAGCGGTCCAGCCGCGCGCGGTGTCTCACCGAGCTGTACGTGGTGACCGACGACCGGCGCATCGCGGACGCGGTCCGCGGGTTCGGCGGCGAACCGATCATGACCGCGCCGGAGCACCCGAGCGGTACGGACCGGCTGGCCGCGGTTGTTCGGGACATGGATACGGACGTGGTCGTCAACATCCAGGGAGACGAACCGCTGATCACGGCCGAAGCCATCGAAACAGTGGTGAAGCCCCTGGTCGACGATCCGGACCTGCCGATGACGACCCTCGCGCACCGGATCACCAAAACGGAGGACCTGCTCAATCCCCACATGGGCAAGGTGGTCTTCGACAGGCAGGGCCAGGCGCTGTACTTCTCCCGCTCACCGCTGCCCTGGCCTGGGGAACGGCCGGACCGGGCATTCCTGCGCAAACACCGGTTCTACAATACCGTGGGTCTCTACGGGTACCGGCGGGCTTTCCTGCTCACGTTCGCCGGGCTCGAACCGACGCCCCTGGAGCGGATCGAACGGCTGGAACAGTTGCGGGCCCTGGAAAACGGATACCGCATCACCGTACGGCAAACCGACTACGCCCCCCTTGGCGTCGATGTGCCCGAAGACCTGGTGAAGGCGGACCTCAGGCTGGCCGCGGAGGAAGATGCATCGTGAGAGAAGTTGCCGTGGGAGACGTGGCCATAGGCGGCGGACGGCCGCTGGCATTGATCGCGGGGCCATGCGTGATCGAGGGCGAGGCCGTGGTCATGGAGACCGCGGAACGCCTGATCGAGGTAACCGGCCGGCTGGGGATCCCGCTCGTGTTCAAATCCTCCTACGCGAAGGCGAACCGCTCTTCGGCAGCCTATTTCGCGGGACCTGGGCTGCGCGAGGGGTTGCGCGTGCTCCGGAAGGTTCGAGACCTCGGCGTGCCCGTACTTTCGGATGTTCACGCGTTGCAGGAGGTCGACGAGGCCGCGGAGGTCCTGGACATACTGCAGCTTCCCGCGCATCTGTCCATGCAGACCGAGCTTACCCTGGCCCTTGCCCGGACCGGAAAGCCCGTCAACGTAAAGAAGGGGCAGTTCCTTGCGCCGGAAGACGTGGCGTCGGTCGTCTCCAAGATCGAAAGCGAAGGCAACCGGGACATCCTCCTGACTGAACGGGGCGTCTCTTTCGGATACCACGACCTGGTCGCCGACATGCGGTCGCTGGCCATCATGCGCCGGACGGGATATCCCGTGGTATTCGACGCCACCCACGTGGTGAGGCTGTACGGTCGTCCGAGCAGCGACGCGAGCGGCGGTACGCCCGAATTCATCGAACCCCTTGCCCGCGCCGCGGTGGCCGCGGGATGCGATGCTGTTTTCATCGAAACCCATCCCAGGGTTTCCGAGGCATTGTGCGACGCCGCGAGCATGTTGCCGCTCGACCGACTGGAACCTCTGCTGGAAAGCCTCAACGCGATCGACGAAGTCGTACGGCCTTAACGCGGCGGATTGGCATCCATGCGAGTGCAACCGTGGCCTCTTTGATCAAGCGCCTGCGGAATGCCGCGATCTATCGGGCGGTGTGCGCGCTCATCGGCCTGATGAACGCGTTACCGCGGCGGCATGCGCTGTCCCTCGGCGGCTGGATCGGCGGACTGGCTTACCTGGCCGCTCGTGGTCCAAGGTGCCTTGCGATTTCCAATCTGAAGCTGGTCTACGGCGAAGCGCAGTCCCGCAGGCAGATCAGGCGGCTGGGCAGGACCGTCTTCCGGGAAATGGGCCGGAACGTCGTGGATGTCGCCCGGCTGCCCCGGGTCACGGCGGAGAACGTGGACGCCCTGGTCAGGGCCGACGGCCTGTCCTACCTGGAATCGGCCTATGGCGCGGGGAAGGGCGTGGTAGCGGTGAGCGCCCACCTCGGCAACTTCGAACTGATGGGCGCGTTCCTGGCGCTCAAGGGGTTCAGGGTAACCGTGGTGGCGGCTCCGCTTTACGACCCCCGTCTGGACGCGCTCCTGCAGGAGAACCGGGTGCGGGGCGGATTGGAAGTGGTAGCCCGCGACCGGGCGACGTCCGCCATACTTCGCGCGCTGAGAAAGGGGCATGTGGTGGGGCTCCTGGTGGACCAGGATACGCGGGGCGCCGGCATCGCCGTACCCTTCTTCGGCCACCCGGCCAAGACCCCGACCGGACCGGCGGTACTGGCGGACCGGGCAGGTGCGCCCATCGTGCCCATGGCCATACACCGCCTGCCGGACGACACGCACCTCGTGACGGTCCGATCACCGATCCGTCCCGCCGGACGGACGCCGGAAGACGTGGAGAAAACGACGAGGGCGTATACCGGGGAACTGGAACGGTTCATCCGAAATGCGCCGGCGCAGTGGGTATGGATGCACGATCGATGGAGGGCGTCAAAGGAGGCTTGACCTGACAATGGTGGAGTCCTGACAAGGCGTCAAAGGAGGCTTGACACTACTTGCGCACCTCAACTTGATCTTGCCCGGACGGACGAAATCAGGTATAATCAGTCATGCCGACTACCCGCAATCCGCGTGTTTCGCCCCGCCTGAATCACACCGCATCCAGAAGGCTTATCCGCTGCCGGCCGAGGCGTCTTGTCATGGCCTTCGTCCTGTCCGCGGCTGTCCTGTTCCCGATGGCATGCCAGCCCGTCGATCAACCGCTCCCTCAAGAAGACACGCAGGACGAGCTGCCGGACCAGGAAGCGTGGAACGCGACCATTTACCTGAGCCAGGACGGCCGGCAGGAAGCCATGATCCGGGCCGGGCACCGCCTCTATTTCTCGCAAACCAACCGCACAGTCATTGATGAGGGCATCTACGTCGAGTTCTTCGACGAGGACGGCAGCCTGGCCTCGACGCTCGAAGCGGATTGGGGCGAGATCGACGGGCGGACCCACGACCTGCGCGTACGGGGCAACGTATCGGTACACAGCTCGGAGCGCGGCACCCTGGAAACTGATTCCCTGACCTGGCGGAATGCGACGAATCTCATCGTTACCGACGCAGCCGTCCGACTGACCGGGGATACGGATGTCATTGCGGGCGATGGGTTTGAAGCCGATCCCGGCATGCGCCGGTATATCATACGACGCAACGTCAAAGGCCGGTTTCTGCCGGATGCGCAGTCGCAATGACGCCTTCGCCGCGCAGTGTCCGGACCGCCGATTCGGAGGGGACGCATCCTTGACGTCCAACGGTAAATCCGGTATATTGTATCGTGGAACAGGGCCCGTCAGGTGGCTGGTTTCGGTCTGCTGTTTCATCGTGCTTTCCGCTGCTCAGGCGAAGGGCCAGGAGCGTCGCGAACCGGTACAGATCGAGGAAGCGGGCAGCTTCCAGTCTACCGGTGGAGACGAGGTTTTCGACCTTTCCGGGAATGTGCGGCTTAAGCACGGAAATACCGAACTGACGAGTGACCGGGTGAACTATGATCGCTTGAACGGCATCGTGCGTCTTTTCGGCAACGTACGCATGATCCGCGGTACTACCACGCTCACCGCCGACGTCGCAGTGTACTACGAGGAGGACGAGCGAGCCATCGGAGCGGGTCGGGTAAGTCTCGAAGACGCGTTGGACGGCGTGGTGCTGACGGGCGACCGCATGGTATTCACCCAGGAACCTCACCTCGCCGTGGCGACGGGCAAGCCGAACATGACCTGGCAGCAGAACGATAGCAGGATCAACATCGAGGGCTTTCGCCTGGAGTACTACTTCACCGAGACCAACACCCTGCTGAAAGCGCTGGCAAAGGAATCCGTCATCGTGGTGGACGAGGGCGAAGGCGTGACCATCTACTGTGAACATGCGGAGTATTACAAGACGACGGACAGCGCTCGATTCAGCGGCGATCCCCGGCTGGTCAAGCGGCTGGAAGACGATGAGAGCGAGATCATAGCGACAGGGAAAGGCATGACCTACGCCTTCGAAGACCGGACCGCGGACGTCTTCGATTCGGTCCGTGTCAGGAAGGGATCGCTGGAGGGGATTTGCGATACATTGCGCTACGACAGCGAAGGTGAGCAGATCGATCTTCTCGGCAATCCGGAGATTCGAAGCCCTCACAGCGAGATCACCGGGGATGAGATCATCCTCGAAATGGAGGGCGGCGAAGTTGCACGCGCCCTGGTTACGGGTAACGCCAGGGGTTCCTATACCGCGGACAGGTCGGAAGGGACCGGTCGCTTGGACAATATGACGGACCAGGCGGGCCAGGCGGACGAAGCGGGCCAGGCGGACGAAGCGGACCAGGCGGACGAAGCGGGCCGCAGCACCATTGAAGGCCGCAGCATGATCGTTGACTTCGAAGGTGAATCGGTCAGGTTGATTACTGCGCAGGGGAACGCGGTGAGTACCTACAATCCTTCTACGCTCGAAAGCGGTCCTTCCGGACACAATGTGGTCCGGGCGAAGGAAATCGTAATCGAACTGAATGAAGGCGAACCGGTAAAGGTGACCGCGGACGGCGGCGTGGACGGGTCCTATCTCAATCCGGAAGATGAAGACGGCAACCGTTGAAGCGGAGGATCCGTGCAGTGCCTGCGTGCTGAGAACCTTGTTAAATCCTATCAGAATCACCGCGTCGTCGACGATGTGAGCCTGCGTGTAGACCAGGGCGAGGTGGTCGGACTGCTCGGGCCCAACGGGGCGGGGAAGACCACCTCGTTCTATATGATCGTCGGCATGATCAAACCGGGGTCGGGACGGGTGCTCATCGATGACCAGGAAACCGGGCAGAGCCGGAACATCACGCGGTGGCCGATGTATCGACGGGCTCGCGTGGGAATCGGCTATCTGGCCCAGGAACCGTCGATCTTCCGAAGGATGACGGTGGAACAGAACCTGATGTCCATTCTCCAGACTTTGCCCATGTCCCGCAAGGACCGGCGCCGTAAAATGGAAGGACTGCTGGAGGATTTCGGCATTGCGCATCTGGCCAAGCACAAAGCCTACACCCTGTCCGGCGGTGAACGGCGAAGAACCGAGATCAGCCGCGCCCTGGTGACCGAACCGAAGTTCATCCTTCTCGATGAGCCCTTCGCCGGCATTGATCCCATCGCCGTTGAGGACATCCAGGAAGTCATCGGACGCCTGAAGGAAAGAAAACTGGGCATACTGGTCACGGATCACATGGTTCGGGAAACGTTGCAGATCACGGACCGGTCCTACATCATGGCCGACGGCCGGATATACATATCGGGTACGGCCAAGGACCTGGCCGATGATCCTGAAGCGCGTCGTATCTACCTTGGCGAGCGGTTCCGCCTGGAGTAACCTGAAGGCACGCCCATGGAATTTCAACTTCAGCCCCAGACCAGACAGCAGTTTTCTCCCCAGTTGATGTACGCGCTCAAACTGCTGCAGTTCTCGACGTTGGAACTCGAGCAGGAGATCAAGGAGAAAATCGAGGAGAATCCGCTGCTGGAACTGGAGGAGGAGTCGGAAGACCCCGCCGAGGAGCCCCTGGCGGAAAACCTCGCCGAGGAGCCCCTGGCGGAGGAACCCAACGAGGAGTCCCTGGCGGAGGAACCGGACGCGGCGCGCGAGGAACTGGACGCGGCGCGCGAGGAGTCGGAAGTAGCGCGTGAGGAGTCGGAAGTAGCGCGCGAGGAACCGGGCACGGTGCGGGAGGACGATCTCGGGGATCTGGCGTCAGATCGGAACAGCATCGATTGGGATGCCTATATTCAGGATGGTATGCACAACCAGATGGATGCCCGGGAAGAGACGGAGAAAAGGGAAGATCAGCACATCCTGGAACGCGAGGGAAAGTCGGATCCGACGCTGACCGAGTACCTGATCGAGCAATTGCGCCTTCTCGACCTGTCCAACCGGGACCGTGAAATCGGCGAATACCTGATCGGAAACCTGAATGAAAGCGGTCTCCTCGACGTACCGCTGCTGGACCTGGCGCTGGAATCGAGCGTGCCGTTCGACGAGGCGGAACGGGTACTGAAGGTCGTACAGACCCTCGAACCTACCGGTGTTGGCGCGCGGGACCTGCGAGAGAGTCTCATGCTTCAACTGGAAGCATTGCACTTGAGAGATTCGCTCGCCTACAGGATGATTTCGGAACACTGGCGCGACGTCAAGTTGCGGCGCATCTCGTCGATCCGTAAGAAGATAAGGGCGTCCGAGCAGGAGATCGGGGACGCCCTGAACGTGATCGCCGGACTCAATCCCCACCCGGGGCTGGCCGTCGGCGATTCCTCGGTTATGGCCATACATCCCGACCTGGTCGTCGAGAAAGTGGACGGGGAATACCTCGTCTACCTCAACGATCGCAACCTGCCCAGGGTGCGTGTCAGCCATGCCTACCAGTCGATCCTGAACCGGGGCGGACAGTCCTCTGAAGAAGACCGTCGTTACGTGAGGCGCAAGCTGACCGAGGCGAACCACTTCGTCAACTCCATCGAACAGCGGCGGTCCACGCTGCTGAAGGTGACGAACAGTATTGTCAAGGCCCAGCGCGAGTTCCTGGATACGGGCCTGTCCGGCCTCAAGCCGATGATTCTGCAGGATGTGGCCGACGAGGTGGGCCTGCATGTCACGACCGTCAGCCGGGCCACCCAAGGCAAGTACGTACAGACGCCCCGGGGCATTTTTGCGCTGAGGTTCTTCTTCGACGGGAGGTTGAAGAAAAAGACGGACGAGCAGGCCGGGAAAGCCGCGGCGGGCCAACTGGCGACCAAGACGGTCAAAGACCGCATCGCGCGGATCATCGAAGAAGAAGACGCGCGCGCGCCGCTGAGCGACCAGGCGATAGAGGAAATCCTCCGTACGAAGGAAGGCGTGCAGATCAAGCGGCGGACGGTGGCGAAGTACCGTGAGAACCTGGGAATTCCCATTGCGCGAATGCGCAGAAGGATCTGACCCGATCGGCCATACGGCGAAGGGAGGCGAACGTGCAGAAATCCATGACGGCCCGACACTGTGAACTGGCAGAAGATTACAAGGAGCATGCGGACAGAGAGATCGACCGCTTGAACAGATACAGCGACCATATCCTGAGTGCGGATCTTATCGTCTCGCAGGAAAAATACCGCTTCATGGTTGAACTGAACGTGCACGTCGGCGGGCACGTCCTGACCAGTAAAGAGGAGAACGCCGAAGCCTACACGGCGCTCGATCAGGCGGTCAACAAGATGGAAAGCCAGCTGAAAAAGCACAACGGCAAGCTGCACGATCACAGAAACCGGCGTCACTAGGAAGCGGGCGGCATGCCCCCTGAAGCGAATGATGGCCTCGACATCTCCCTTGAAATCGCGCGTCCTGCTGATCAAGAACCTGGTAGAGCAGGTCGACCTGAAACTGTCCCCGCTGACAGGTGAAACGGGACTGTCCAGGAAGGTTGCGAACGCGGAGACGAACCGGCCCGGTCTCGCACTGGCGGGTTTCGTCGAGAGGTTCTCCAGCAACCGGATTCAGATTCTGGGGGAGACCGAATTAACCTACCTTAACAGCCTGCCTTCGGACCAGCGGCGCGCGTCGCTGGATCGACTGTTCGGCCTGGGCTTTCCCTGCATGGTGATTACGAAGGGCATGGATCCGCCGCGGGAATTGTCCGAATCCGCCGAACGGTTCGATACCGCCGTCCTGGTTACTTCACTGACTACGGATGCGTTTGGGCAATCCCTGATCGAGTACCTGGAACCCTACTTCGCACCGATGACTACCGTGCACGGCGCGCTGGTCGACGTGTACGGCGTGGGGCTGCTGTTCACGGGACGCAGCGGAATCGGCAAAAGCGAAACGGCCCTGGACCTGGTGGAACGGGGACACAGGCTGGTTGCGGACGACGTGGTTACCGCATACCGGATGCGGCGCGGCGTCATCATGGGGACGAGCAACACGATCACGCAGCATTTCATGGAAATACGCGGCGTCGGCATTATCGACGTCACCAGCATGTTCGGCATACGCAGCATCCGCGTGCGCAAGCGGATTGAAGTCGTCGTTAACCTTGAGGACTGGAACAGCGACGAGGTCTACGAACGGACGGCGCTCGATGAGAAGACCACGACGTTGCTCGACGCGGAACTGCCCTATGTCCGTATTCCCATCAATCCGGGCAAGAACCTGACGGTCATTTCCGAGGTCGTCGCACTCCGACATCTCCTTAAAGTCGTCGGAATCAACCCGGCGTCGATTCTGAATCAGCGGGTGCTGGAGGTCATGAAGGAAGGCGAAAAGGTCCGGTATCGCAGGGAAGACTACGAGTAGAAGCATATCACGCAGGTATGAATGGATCGGGCAGCGACTTGGTAAGGAAAACCGTTTCCGTTAAAAACAGGAAAGGGTTGCACATGCGACCCGCCGAGCAACTGGTTCGCACGGCGTCCAGGTTCAAGTCGGAAGTCACGCTGGTCAAGGACGACATACCGGTGAATGGCAAGAGCATCCTGGGGGTCATGATGCTGGCCGCCGAGCACGGAAGTTCCATTACGGTGGAGACCGACGGGCCGGACGAAACGGATGCGCTGAAGGCCATTACCGACATGTTCGACCAGGATCAGGAGCCGTAATATGAGCGAAGAACGCCGCGTGCTGAAAGGCATACCGGCATCGCCGGGCATCGCCATAGGACGCGCCTTTGTCTATAATCGACGCTTCGCCGCCATAAACCAGCGTCCGATCCCCGCCGACCGTGTGGAGGCGGAAATCAGTCGATTCCGCACCGCCGTCGACGAGGCGATGAACGACCTGACCCGGTTGCAGCGCCGCATCGCGGTGGATTTTGATCAGGACATCGTGAAGATCTTCCGCGCGCATCAGGCCGTACTCGAAGATCCGGAAGTGGTGGATGTCACCATCGTGCGCATCCGGCGTGAACTGACCAACGCGGAGTATATTTTCGACGATGTAATGAGAGGATGGATCGCCAATTATTCATCGATAGAGAATCCATTCTTCCGTGAACGGACCGCCGATTTCGAAGACGTGCATTACCGGGTGCTGGCGAAGCTCACTGGAAATGCGCAAACCGGGATAGAGGCCGCTGACGGGGAGATCGTGCTCGTAGCGCACAGCCTGTCCCCTTCGGATACCGCGGAACTGGACCGGGATGCGGTCTGCGGCTTCATCACCGACGCCGGAGGTCAGACGTCGCATACGGCGATCGTCGCCCGGGGCCTGGCCGTGCCGGCGGTGGTGGGTACCAACATCGCCACCCAGGCCATATCGGACGGCATGATGATCATCATCGACGGCAACAGCGGGATGGTCCATCTCGATCCGGACGCCGATACGATCAGGCGCTACAGGGAGACCCAGTCCCGGTTATCGGTGCTGGGACATGAGCTGCAGGAACTCCACGACCTGCCCGCGGAGACGCGGGACGGAAGGCGCATCGAACTGTCGGCCAACATAGAGCTGCCGGCTGAACTGGAAGACGTCCTGAACCACGGCGCGGACGGCATCGGCCTGTACCGTACCGAGTTCCTCTACCTGGTCGGCAACGAATTGCCTCCTGAAGAAGATCAGACCCGGACGTATCAACGCATCGCCCGGCGCATGGCCCCGAACCAGGTAATTATCCGGACGCTGGACCTCGGTGCGGACAAGATGCCGAAGCAGATGCCGGACGAGGCCAACCCCGCCCTGGGCCAGCGGGGTATCCGTCTCTGTCTTGACCGGCCGGAAATGTTCAAGGTACAGTTGCGTGCCATTCTGAGGGCCGGCGTTGAGGGAAACGTGAGTCTTATGTTTCCCATGATATCGGGTTTGCAGGAACTCCGGCGGGCAAAGGCGCTTTTTGAAGAGGCGCGGAATGAACTACTGGAGGCCGGGGTGCCCATCGACCGGAAGATGCCGATCGGCATCATGGTTGAAATCCCTTCGGCCGCACTGACGGCCCACGACCTGGCGAAGGAGGTGGACTTTTTCAGCATCGGCACGAACGACCTGATCCAGTACACCGTGGCCGCCGACCGGGGCAATCCGAGTATCGCCTCCTTGTACAATCCGTGTCACCCGGCCGTGCTCCGCCTGGTTGCGTCGGTAATCGACGCCGCGCACGACAACGATATCTGGGTGGGCGTGTGCGGCGCCATGGCCGCGCATCCCCTTGCGGCCTGCATACTGCTCGGTCTCGGTGTTGACGAACTCAGCATGAGCCCCATCGACATCCCCGAGATCAAAAGCCTGATCCGCTCGGCGGATTACCAGGAGCTCAAGACCATCACCCGCGAGGCGCTGGACCTGTCCACGTCTGAAGAAATCATGCGTTTCATGAAACCCCACCAGCCGAAGACCGAGCTGGACGTATCGGACATGATGCGAATCTGATGGTCAGCCTGTTCGGAGCGACTGGAGCGGCCGGTGCGGCCGGCCTGGTCGACGCGGCCGGCTGCCGCCACAGGGACATCCCGAAGCGGCCGGTGCGGCCGGTGCGGTCGGCGTGCCGCCACAGGGACATCCCGGAGCGCCGGGTGAGGACCAGGTAAGAGGAGAGGCATAAAATGGGTTTTACAAAGAAAGAAACCACGCAATTCGAAACGCGGGGATACCTGGTCAAAGCCGGGCTGCTGTCCGAAACCACGCTGCGGCCGCTGATCCACGCCCTGAGTGACATAGTGGACGAAGGCGCGCGCCGTCTACACGGCGAAGGAAAACTGGAAAGTCCCCACACCGGAGAAGGATTCGAGACCCGGCTGGCGCACATCCACAAGGAATCCGAAGAAGCCGGCGAGGCCGTCCTTGGGATGATCATGGGCCGGGGCGGAGGTCAGTTCAACGGCGAGGCGATGCTGGAGTTGTTGCGGAATACGGACCTGGTAGACTGTGTTTCAGACTTGATCGGACCGGACATCGTGGGTGCCTCCGCCTATCGTATCCGTCCGAAGCTTCCGGGACATACGCGTACGGAAGTGCCCTGGCACCAGGACTCCGGCTACTTCCTGCCCCACTGCGACCGGCACCTGATCGTGACCTGCTGGATCCCGCTGGTCGACACGACGGTGGAAAACGGCTGCCTTCACGTGATTCCCGGGGTCCACAAGGGCGGTGTGTTCCGGCATTACACGGGCGGGCACGGTGGCTACCTGGAGATTCCCGGGGACGAATTGCCGGAGAACCAGCCCATTCCCCTGGAAATGAATCGGGGCGATGTCCTGTTCATGACCAATCTGACCCCCCACGCCTCCTTCGAGAACCGTTCTGGGACCGTTCGCTGGAGTATCGACCTGCGGTACCAGTCCATGGACGCGCCGAACAACTCGGAGGAGGATCCGGCGACCTACACGCCGGAACGGGACCCGGTCACCATGGCCTGCTATCCGAGCGAGGCCGACTTCGTGATCCGCGATTCGAACCATCCCGATCGGGAGATTACGACGCCTGAAGCCTTCAAAGCACTGCGGGACCGTTACCACGAGGCGAAACCCTACAATCCCGGCAGGGGCTGGACCCGTCTCAAGGACAGGAAACCGGCATGAACCCCAGCATTACACGGTATATACGGGCGCCGTACAGCGCGCCCAACGGTCTGCAGGTCACCGATGAAGGCCTGTGGGTCGTGGATCAACTGACCGATCGTATCGCGCTTCTCGCTTTGGAAACACCCCAAGATGAGTACGGCGTCACGAGGATACTGCGCGAGTTGCCGACGGAATCCTCCAACACGAGCGGGATGTCTTACGGTGAAGGCGGGCTGTGGCTGGCTGCGAACGGCTCGGGCGACCGCTGGCGTTTCACAAAGGAAACCGACGCGTCGCCCGGGACGGGCGAGATCCTCAAGGTCGATCCGCGGACCGGCGCTACGCTGCTTCGCCGGCCGCTTCCCGCCCCCGGAGGCACCCACGGCCTGGACTACGATTACGTGGAAACAGGCACGATCTGGCTGAGTACGCTCCAGGAGAAGACGCTCACGCAGGTCCGCATCCCGGACTGGTCGGTAAAGCGGGTCATTCCGCTGCCATACAAGGCCGGCCACGGCGTTGTGAGGACCGGTGACGACGCCCTGTGGATGGTATTCAAGGTGGACCGCGTTATTGCGAAACTGGATGTCGAGACCGGCGATGTGCGCGACGAGATCCATATCGGTCCGGATCATCCGGAACCGCACGGTCTGGCGCGTTGCGGAGAAGACCTGCTGTACTGCGACGCGACGACGGGCTGGATCGCACGGATCGAAGGCGTTTTCGACGGATAGCGCCCTGCCGGCTCATCGCGCTGCCGGCCTATCGCCCAGCCGCCCTACCCCATGGCTCCCGAGTAGTAGATCTTCTCTCCAAGGTCCGTCCATCCGGTGACCGTATTACGGAATGAAGTGAAGGACTCGTATACCCGCTTGCTGTCTTCGTCCGTTTCGATCAACTGGGCGATGACTTCTTCCGAGTATCCCTTGAGCGTAGTGAGCACGGAGTCCGGAAAGCGCCTGAGCTGAACCCCTTCTTCATTGACCAGCTTCTGAAGGTACTCGTTGTTCCGCGCGTCGAATTCGGACAGCACCCAGTGCGTCGAACGGGCCGCCGCGGTCCGGATCACCGTCTGCAGATAGGCCGGGAGCTCCTCGAAGGCGCTCTTGTTAACCATGAGTTCGGTCACGGTGCCCGGCTCATGCCAACCCGGATAGTAGTAGTACTGCGCCGCCCGGTAGAAACCCATGAGGTAATCGTGGTAAGGACCGATCCATTCGGTCGCGTCGATGACGCCGCGTTCGAGGTTGGTGTAGATTTCGCCCACGGGGGACAGAATGGCCGAGCCGCCCGCCCGCTTGATCACGTCGCCCCCCAGGCCGGGAATACGCATCTTGAGTCCCTGAAGGTCGTCGGCGGTGTTGATTTCCTTCCTGAACCAGCCCCCCATCTGGAAGCCGGTGTTGCCCGCGGGCATGGGGATCAGGTTGAAGGGGGCGTAGATATCCTCCCATAGCTCCAGCCCACCGCCGCTGTAGAGCCAGGCGGTGACCTGTTGCGCGTTCATCCCGAAGGGCACCGAAGAGAAGAACTGCGTGGCGGGTGCCTTGCCCGCCCAGTAGTATGCGGCGCCGTGTCCCATTTCCGCCACACCCTGGCTGACTGCTTCGAATCCCTCGAGGGCGGGAATCAACTCGCCGCCCGCATACACCGTGATCTTCATCCTCCCCTCGGACATTTCCTCCACCCATTGGGAGAGGAGTCGCGCACTCTCCTGCAATATGGGCAGATTCGGCGTCCAGGTGGTGACCATTTTCCATTCATAGGTCCTGTCCGTGCGGATGGCGGGCCCGCTGCTCTCCTGCCCGGATCCGCAACCAGCCATCAGCGCGGCCCCACCGGCCAATCCGGCCGTGGATGCCGTCTTCAGAAACTCGCGCCGCTTGATCTTGTCCATCCTATGCCTCCATGAATCAGGTTGGTCCCGCGTGTCTGATTTTAAAAACCTCGTCATTCATCGCGCGTAAGGCCGGGAGCGGCCCTCCCGGACGCACACTACATCGTATCGGCAAACAGGCTGCTCACCGATTCTCCGTTGTGGATCCTTCGAATCGTCTCCGCCAGCAGCGGAGCGATGGAGAGGATGACCATGTGGGGAAGCCGCTTGTCTTCACCGATGGGTACCGTGTTCGTCGTGACGATTTCGTCGATCCGGGAACAGTCTCTGAACCGTTCAATGGCACGGCCGCTGAAAATGCCATGTGTACAAACGACGGAAACCCGCTGCACGTTGCGTTCTTCCAGCCGTTGGATCAGTTCGATGATGCTGCCGCCGGTCGCGATCTCATCGTCCATGATGATCGCGTTCTTGCCGGAAACGTCTCCCACGATCATGTCGATAACGACCTTTTCATCCGAGATGCGGCGTTTGTTGCCCGCCGCTACCGGCAACATCAGCTGCCGTGCGAAATGGGCCGCCTTCTTCGCGTTGCCCAGGTCCGGAGAGACCACCACCGTATTGCTCAGATCCCGCTGTTGGAAATGCTGGGCCAGTACCTTGATCGCATTCAGATGATCTACCGGGATACTGAAAAAACCGTGCACCTGCGGTTCGTGCATTTGAAGGGTGAGTATGCGATTGGCACCGGCCGTCCCCAGCAGATCGGCAACCAGACGGCCGGCGATGGATATGCGGGGTGCATCCTTCTTGTCGGATCTCGAGTAGGAGTAATACGGCAGCACGGCGGTGGTGCGCGCCGCCGACGCCCCACGAGCGGCATCCAGCATCAACAGCAGTTCAACCAGGTTCTCCTGCACCGGGGGACCCAGCGGTTGAATGATGAAGACATCGCCTTCCCGGCAGTTTGCATTCAACTGGACCTGGAGGCAGTCGTTGCTGAATCGCGTCAGGGTACTGGCTTTCAGCGGTTCGTTCAGGTAGTGGCATACCTCTTCCGACAGCGCGGGATGGGAGGAGCCGCTGAATACCACGATACTGTTCATGTATCCGTCTCTGTACGCGCGACCCGATTCATGCTGCGGGCGGCCTGAAGCGATGCTGCGTGAAGCCACCATAATCAAGATATCCCAGGTCCCCGTGTCAAGTACAATATCCGGCCGTTCACGGCGCTTTCCGGCCGTTCATGAAGATATCCGGACCGTCCCGGGCACTTTCCGGCCATTCATGGAACAGCGGCGATCACGACCAGATGCTTGGATGCAGTCAGCCTGTCGAGTGTGGGCAGCATCTGTTCAACGTATAGAATGTACGGGCCGGCGGGCAGTCCGCGTCCGCGCTGATCCGTTCCGTCCCAGGTAAAGACATGCCGGCTGGCTACCGTCGTCTGGTCGATGAGCGTTCGGAGAAACCGGCCGTGGATATCGAAAACCATAACGTGAAGTATCCCGTGCGGTGCGGGCAGGTCGACCGTCACCAGGCAGACGTCTTCGAAGTTGTCGCCATCGGGGGAGAACGGATTGTTGCTGAAATGCACAGAGACGCCGTCCGGTATGCGGGACACATAGAGTGAGTTCCTCCGGCCCGGAGTGCCGCCGCCCGCATCGGCGGACGGTCCCCAGACCGGTGGGTCGAAGTCCGGATTGACCAGCTCCATCGAACGGCCGGGATCGGGATTCGAGGCTTCGTCGTATTCCGCATCATGGACGGGATTGCCCATTGCGTCCAGCAGCCAGATCCTCGCGCCGCTGTTCCGAAGCCTTTCCCAGCCGCCCGTCGCTTCCACCACGGTACCGCCGAAGCCGGGATGCGTTTCCCGAAACAGTACGGTGTCATGGGCGATGACGAGATAGCCCTCGCCTTCGATCGAGAGGCCGCCGGGGGAAATGAGACGCGCCCGTTCCACGTGATCCAGCCGCAGTGCACTGCCGGCAAGATCGACTGCACCGCTACCCCTGTTGTGCAATTCGATCCATTCGGTCCGGTTGGGGCCGGGGTTGAACATGATCTCATTAATGACCACGTTTCTCATCGAGCTTCCGGGGCCTTGAGGGGCCATGGGATCTGAAGGGGGAGCGGGTACCGCAGGTTCCTCGGGGTCCTCAGGCGCGTCGGGTTCCTCAGGCTCCGCGGGTTCCGCAGGTTCTTCCGGCTCGGCAGGCGCTGCAGGTTCGGCGGGTTCTTCTGGTCCCGTGGGCTCTTCCGGTTCCGTGGGCGCCTCCGGTTCCGTGGGTTCGCCCGGTTCGACCGGTTCCTCGGGTTCCGCAGGTTCCGCAGGTTCTTCCGGCTCGGCCGGCGCTGCAGGTTCTTCCGGTTCGTCGGGCTCCGCGGGTTCCTCGGGTTCCTCCGGCTGATCTGGCTGCTCTGGCTGCACGGGTTCGTCGGGCTCCGCGGGCTGCTCCGGTCCGGGCGTGGCTGGAGGATCGCTCGCCGTGCTGTTCCGATACCCCGGGGTGGATCCGTCGGGATGTATGGACGGCATCAGGTTGGACTCGTCCACGGGCAGGTCGAATCGCGGCCGCTCCCACGAGATGCCGTTTCCCCCCGCCGATTCGGTCCATGTGAACTGGTCAATTGTAACGTCGTCTCTTCTCAGGAAGACCAGGTCTCCGCTGTTTCCGAGTCCATTCCCCAGCGTTCGGTCTCCTTTTACCGTCAGCATCAGAAAACGCGCGGGATCGCCCTCCGCAGTAATCCGGTCGTTGTATGCGCCTTCGTAATCCGGATCGACGACAAGCGCGTATGCACCTGGCGCCAGCACCGTACCCGCGAGGCCGGCGTCATGGAGACCGGTGAAGTCCGTAATCGTGTCGTTCACATCCCTCGAATCGCCGAGGGGCCAACCTTCGAGATCCACCGGTTCGTCCCCCGCGTTGTAGAGCTCGACGAACTCTCCTTTGGATTCCGAATGGGGATCGGCCAGCACCTCGGAAATGACGATCCCCGCACCCAAGGCTTTCCCCGCGAAACAGAGGCACAGCATGGCACTTGCGATATGGTGTTTTCGTATCATGAGAGGAGTACTCCTTTTGTGGATGATGATTCGTGTTGTTCGACCCTCGAAAAATGCCTTTTCGAATCAGTCGATACCGTTTGATGAATCTCGTTTTTGTATTGACATCGAGGGAATCCCAGGCGTTAAATGCGATGGGTATAAACCGAAATCCTGCAAGGGGATGGTTGCATGGCCGAACTACAGAAAACCGCGCTATACGACCGCCACCTGGCGCTGGGTGCGAGGCTGGTGCCTTTCAGCGGCTGGGAGATGCCGGTCCAGTACGAGGGGATTCTGGCTGAACATCACGCAGTCCGCACGGCGGCCGGTCTCTTCGATGTCTCCCACATGGGCCGCGTCGAGTTATCCGGACCGGGCGCGGTCGCCTTCGCAAACCACATCACGGTAAATGACGTCGAACGGCTCAAGCCCTATCGGTCTCAGTATACCATGGCCTGCCGGCCCGACGGCAGCGTCATCGATGATTTCCTGGTATACCGAATGCCGGACCGGCTGCTGGTCGTTCCCAACGCGGGCAACCGGGAGAAGGACCTGGACTGGTTCCGCGGCCATGCCGTCGCGTACGACGTCGAGATCCGGGACCTGAGCCAGGAAAGCGCGCTCATCGCGATACAGGGACCCTTGAGCGAGCAGATCCTCGATCCGCTGGCGGAGGCCGGGTTGGATTCACTCAGGTTTCAGGGTTTTGTCGTAACCCGGATCGGGGACATCGATGCTCGGGTTTTTCGTACCGGATACACGGGCGAGGACGGCTTCGAGATCTGGTGTCCGGCGGAGCATGCGTCCGCGTTGTGGGACCTCCTGCTGGAAACCGGCGCTTCAAAGGGCTTGAAACCGTGCGGACTCGGGGCAAGAGATACCCTGCGCCTGGAAGCCGGACTCGCGCTTTACGGGCACGAGATCGACGAATCGATCAATCCGATCGAAGCAGGTCTGGGATGGACGGTCAAGCTGAAGAAACCGGATTTCATCGGCCGGGACGCCCTGATGGGGGTCCGTCGCGAAGGCGTGGAGCGGAAGCTGGTCGGACTGAAATTGCTGGAGCGGGGGATACCCCGGCAGGGCTATGAGATCCTCCACGACCGGGTCCCGATCGGCCGGGTCGTCAGTGGAGCTATATCACCTACGCTGGGTCACGGAATCGGTACGGGATTCGTTCCTGTCGAATTGGCGGAACCCGGTACAGGACTGGCGATCGGCATCCGAGGCCGGCACATCGCCGCCGAAGTGGTGAAACTGCCATTCTATGCCGGAAGCAGAAAGTAGGCAGACCGGCCTGTTCAGCTTATGCGTTTTCCCGAAGAAACGCCCTCGCCTCATCCGCCCGGGGAAGGCCCTCTGACGCACCGGGCGTGCCGATCTTGATGGACGCCACGGCATTGGCGAAAGCCGCCATTTCTTCCAGGTTCTCCTTCAATAGAAAACTGTAAAGCAGTCCGCTGGTGAACGCGTCACCCGCGCCGACCATGGACCCGGATCCGGAGTGGCTGGCCGGCTGCTCGATCATGCGGTCTTCGGTTGCCAGCAGGCTGCCGCGGCCGCCCATCGTAACCGCCACGATCCCGATACCCGTATCCAGCAGCTTCCCGACGGCGTCCCGGAGTGACTTCCGGCCGGTAAGCCGTTCCGCTTCCAATTCGTTCGAAACGATAATGTCCGTGTATTTCAAAGCCTCGTGCACCCGGGATTCCAGGTCGGGATTCAGCCAGTACTTGCCCGGACCAAAGGCTACTGTCCCGCCGCCTTTGCGCGCGACGGCCATCGCGTCGAGCATGTTCCGGCAGGTCGATTCGTCCTCGGTCAGTACATGCCCGGTAAGATAGAGAATGCGCGCCGACCGGACGAAATCGTGCGCCAGGCAGTGGGCCGGTATGGTCCTCGGTCCCGGGCACACATAGAATTCGTACTCGCCGTCGGGCGTCTCGAACATGCAGGCCAGGGAGGTCGGCTGTCCCGTCATGACGTGGAGATGGGATACGTCCACTCCGCCGGAACGCATGCGGTCCGCGAACTGAACGCCGGGCGTGTCGTCGCCGACTGCGCCGACGAAAGCCGCGCGACCTCCCAATCGGGCAACACCCAGCGCCACGTTGGCCGCGGCGCCTCCCGGACCGACACGGCAGGCGTTACCGACGACGCCGGTTCCCCGAACATCGCCCGTGCGCCGATCGGGATGGCGCGGTACCCGCATCCAGACGTCGAGGTTGCCGTCCCCCACGGACAGCACGTCCAATGCACGATTCATGGCATCACCTGGTAACCGGACCGTTGGGCCGTGCTGCCCGTGTGGGCCGTGTGGATGGGTCCGTATGCGGAAAGGGCCGTATCCGGAAGGATCCGTATCCATGCGGAACCGGGGCCTGGTCCGATCATTGGGTTCACGGCAGAAGGTCCGAACTGTGTACCGTGGGACACCAGTGCTTTTCGATGAAAGACACCACCAGGCGGGTGCCTTCTTCATGATTGACGTAAGGCGGCATGGCGGGATTGTACATGGCGTCGGTGAGATCCCGTACCAGTGCCACGGGAACGCCCCAGCGGACCATCTGCTTTATGCCAAAGGTCCGGTGCAGGATGCACATGTTGGTGTGCACGCCCATCATCAGCATGTTGCGGATCCCGTAGTGCCGGAAACAGGCGTGGATCTGCGCGCCGCTGTCGGACATCAGGTCGCGTTCCTGGTCGATGTCGATGTCCGGATGCTGCCGTGACCAGGCACGGAAGGCCTTCGATTCGCCCGTATCCGCGCCGTCGTCGGACGCATCCACGGGGAGCGGAGGGTCCGGAAGGTCGCGGTCCGGCGGCGGATCCACGGACGGCACGGATTCGGCTCTTCTACGCACGGGTGTATCCCGGTAGAAATCCAGGGTATCGGACGGGGCGTGCACGATCTGGACGCCGCGGGAACGGCAGGCGGCCGCCACCTCGTTCATCCGCGGTGTCAGCGCGTTCAGCCGCTCGACCGCGCCGCGGCACCAGTGGGCGTCCCAGACGTCGCACAGCACCAGCGCGGTACGCTCCGGATCCCAGCGGGTTTCCACCGTGATCGTGTGCCACACGGCAAAGCCGTCGTCACGCGCCAGCTCCTGGCGGCGCAGTTTCAGGTCAAGCGGGTTATCTGCCATGGCAGCATTCCTTCCTCGGGCAAGCCCTTGTGCGCAAGATCGAGCCTTTAGTGCGCAAGACCGGACAGTTTGTGCACAAGATCGAGCCCCTAGTGCGTAAGTTCGACCTGATTGTGCGCTTTGCAGGCCGGGTGCCGGTGATTCCGCTTCATAGAAAATCAAGGTCGGCGCCCAGGTGGGCGGGCAGGACGTGTTCTGCGTATAATCGGCGCCAACCCCGGTCGGGCGTCGAGGGAGGTACGTGTTCGGTCCTCCGCCGGGCCAGTTCCTCCGCCGGCACACAGAGGTCAAGCCGGCGGTCCTCCACGTCAAGTTCGATCGGGTCTCCGTCCCGCACGAGTGCCAGTGCGCCGCCTACCGCCGCCTCGGGAGAACAGTGCAGCACGACCGTGCCGTAGGCCGTGCCGCTCATCCTCGCATCGGAGACGCGCACCATGTCCACGACACCCTCTTTGGCCAGGTAGGCCGGAATGGGCAGCGAACCGGCTTCAGGCATGCCCATGGCAACGGGGCCGGCGTTCCGAAGGACGAGCACGTGATCGGGGGTCAGTCCCAGTTTCGGGTCGTCGATCCGCGCGGCCACGTCGTCAGGGGATTCGAACACGGCGGCCGGTCCCCGGTGGCGCTGGCGGTCCGGAGCGGAAGCGGCCCGTTTGATCAAGGCTCCGTCGGGCGCCAGGCTGCCGCGCAGGACGACCAGGGCGCCCGGTGGACCGACGGGCGCTTCCAGGGTGCCGATGGTATCCTGCCAGGCGGCCGGCGGGGGCGTGTCCGCCAGGATCTCTCCCAGAGAAGTGCCGATCACGTTCATGGCATCGGGATCCAGCCTGGATTCCAGGGCCTTCCACAGTACGGGGAGGCCGCCCGCCTTGTGGAAGTCCTCCATGTATCCCGTACCCACGGGCTTGCAGTTTACCAGCACGGGCGTTTCCCGCGCCGCCTCATGGATGTCTTCCAGCGAAAGGGCGACACCGGCGCGGCGGGCGATGGCGATGAGGTGGATCACGGCGTTGGTGGACCCGCCCAGTGCCGCGAGCACGACCGACGCGTTGTGGAATGACGCCCGCGTGAGGAACTTGAGCGGTACTTCTCCGCTTTTGGCCAGTTCGACGATGCGCCTGCCCGACATCACCGCCTGCCGGAGCCGGTCCCCCGATCCGGAGAGCGGTGTGGCGCCGCCGGGCAGCATCAGTCCCAGCGTCGACGTGAGGCAGGCCATGGTAGAGGCCGTACCCATGACCATGCACGTGCCGCCCGTGGGGCACAAAGACTGTTCGATTTCGCCGATTTCTTCCCGGCCGATCTCGCCCGCCCGGTGCCGGAGCCAGTACCGCCTGCAATCCGTGCATGCACCGAGCCGTTCGCCCTGCCAGCTCCCCGTGCGCATGGCGCCGGTCACCAGCGAAATCGCCGGCAGGCCGGCTGAAACGGCGGCCATCAACTGGGCCGGCACGGTCTTGTCGCAACCCCCCAGCAGCACGACCCCGTCCATCGGCTGCGACCGGATCATTTCCTCCGTGCCCATGGCCATCAGGTTGCGAAAGAGCATGGAAGTGGGCGAAAGCAGCGTTTCAGCCAGCGAGATGGTGGGGAAGACCAGGGCGAGACCGCCGGCCTGGGTGATCCCGCGCCGGACGCCTTCCACCAGGGCCGGCATATCCCGGTGGCACGTGTTGAAATCCGATGACGTGTCCGCGACGCCGATGATCGGACGGTCGAGGTCCTCGCCGTCATAGCCCGCGGAAGACAGGAACGCCCGCCTGAGGTAGCGGCTGAACTCCGTGTCGCCGTACCGGGTCAGGTTGCGGTCGATGCCCTTTACGCCAGTATCTGCCATGGCTGTTCCAGGTGACGCATCCGCTCCGGCGTCGCGGTCTTGCGCATCAGTTCCCACTTGAGTTCGCTCCGATCGGCCGGGAGCCTGCGCCGGAGAAAGGCGAGTTCGGCCTCCGAGCGGCAGGACGAGCAGGCCAGGAGGTTCAGCATGCGGCGGCGGTTTGCACCGCCAAGGGCATTGTGCAGGGTCATCTGGTTGAACACGACGACATCACCAGGCTCGTTCTGCGGAGCGGCGCAGGGAACCTCTTCCATGCCTATGCCCCAGAGCGCATGGGTATCGAGATTGCCCTGCCATCCCTGCCGGTGGGAGCCCGGCACGAATCTGAGCGCGCCGGTCTCGGGAGTCAGGGGATCGAGATACATCGCCCATTTCACCTGGAGAACCGGGTCCCCGTGGCAGTCCGGATGCCAGAGGCCGTCACCGACGTACAATTCGCCGCCGCTGCCCAGATAGTTGTAGTCCTCCCCCAGAAGGCCCGACAGCAAACCGTCGACGCCGGGGTGGTCGAGCAACGTGCAGAGACGTTCGTTGCGTTCGATGAAGCGACCCACACTCGACCGGGCGGTCCCGTCGTGCACGATCCCGGCCTCGCGGAACACACGCTCGAATTCCTCGGAGATCCAGGATACCTCTTCGCGCAGCAGGCCCGGAAGGACGAGGTAACCGAAATCGCTGAAAAACCTTATCTGTCCATCGTTCAGTTTCATTTTAAGGATCTCCCGGCCAGCTCGATCTCGAGCCGCCTGCCGAAGCATTCTTCGAAGAGTTGCACGCGGTTGCGTGCTTCCGACAACTCGACGGTGACGTCCCGGTTGTCCCGGGAAACGATTTTCATGCGCACCTTCCCGGTCCCGACCTCCAGCGTGACACCCTCGACGATCTGCGACCGGCTACGGTCCAGGTATTCGGACAGTCTGAGCAGCGCAGACAGCCGGTACACCATGGTCCGTTCTTCCTTCTTCAAAAGGGTCTGGTACCTTGAGAAGCCCGGTTTGCCGCGCCGGTGATTGAGGCAGAGCCAGGCGATAATCACGATTTCCCGGTGATCGAAACCGGGCAGGCCGGCATTCAGGATGATATAGGCCGAGTGCTTGTGATGGTCGTAATAATCGATCACCGTGCCGATGTCGTGCAGCATGGCCGCGGCCCACAGATACTCCCGTTCGCTCCTGCCGTACCCGTGGATTTCCTGGAGCTGATCGTACATGGAAAGCGACAATCGGGCGACGTGGCCGGTGTGGGCGCCCTCGTAACCGTAAAGGCGCGCCAGGTTAAGGATCGTGAACCGACGCAACCGGACGGTACTTTCCAGTCTCGACACGGGCTTGAACGCCTCTTCGAAGAACAGCCCTTCGCGCAGGCCCTGGCCGCTCACGATCAGCCTCCGGGCGCCGGCCTTGCGCATCACGGCGGCCACGATCATGGCGCCTGCCAGTATGATGTCCTCTCTTTCCTTTTGCAACCCGGGGATCCGCCGCGACCGCTCGGAGACGGGCACGGATGCGATGCGCTCGATCAGCTTTTCCAGCCGCCGGCGTTTCAGTTCGTAACCGTGCACAAGCCCGAGGGGGTACTTGCGTTCCATCCGGTCGATGCGGACCAGGGCGCGGACGACGCCTCCTACGCCGGCGATCGGCAACATTCCCCGGGACTTGAGCCAGCCGATGCCCTCCAGCACCTGGTCGATGTCCGCGTCGAGCCGCTTTGTCTGTCCGGTCGTAACCTCCGGACCGGGTAAGTAGGTCTCGGTGGTCCTGACCGTACCGAAGGGTGTGGAGGCCCCCTTCGAGAACGCGCCGTCCCGGATCAACCCGATTTCCGCGCTGCCGCCGCCGACGTCGAGGATGATCCCGTTGAACAGGCCCAGGCCGTTGATCACGCCCACGGTGCTGTAGAACGCCTCCTCTTCGCCGCTGAGCAGTCGGAAGTTCAACCCGGTGCCGCGGGCGATCTCCTCGAGGAAGCCGGCGCCGTTCCCGGCGTCCCGTACCGCCGCGGTGGCCACCGGAAGAATATGGTCTATACCCTGCGCGTCACAGAACGACTTGAACATGCGGACGGCGTCCAGCGCCCTGGACCGCGCCGGGGAGCGAAGCCGCCCGCCCCCGGCGATGCCTTCACCCAGGCGGACCCGCCGGCTGACTTCGTCGGTGATCTTGAAGACCCGGTCCTGCGTGAACTGGGCGATCATGAGCCGGGCCGTATTGGAACCCAGATCGATAATGGCGACACGTCGGTCGAGCGGTGCGAAGGAATACAATGCGACCTCAGACGGAGCTCGCGAGAGGCCGCCCGGCGAGTCCCGCCCTGAGATTCTCGACCGTCCTCCGAGCCATCGCGTTGCGTGTGCGCGTGGTCGCGCTGCCCAGATGCGGCGCGATCACCAGGTTGTCCAGTTCGAGCAGGGGGTGGTCCCGCGGCAGGGGCTCCGGTTCGGTGACGTCCAACGCCGCCGCGGCGATCCAGCCGTTGCTCAGGGCATGATGGAGGGCGTCATGGTCCACCACGGCGCCCCGGGCCAGATTGATCAGAATGGCGGTCTCTTTCATGCTCCGCAGCGCGGCTTCGTCGATCAGCTCCCGCGTCTCCTCCGTGAGCGGACAGTTCAGCGTCACGAAATCCGACATCTCGAGCAGCGACTCCAGCGAGACATACCGGGCCCGGTACAGGTGGTCGTCCGGATCCGGCTTCCGGTTGTGATAGACGATCTCCATGTCGAACCCGTTCGCCCGCCGGGCGACCTGCTTCCCGATGCTGCCCATGCCTATTATGCCGATGGTGCTCCCGTGCACTTCGTATCCGTGAAGAATGCTCGGGTCATAATGGGTGAACCCGGCGCTCCGGGCGAACCGGTCGCCCACGACGACGCGCCGTGCCGCCGCCATCAGCAGGGCGAAGGTCATGTCCGCCGTGGCGCCGTCGAGCATGTGGGGCGTGTTCCCCACGGGAATCCCGCGACTGCGGGCCGCTTCCGTATCGATATGATCCACGCCTACCCCGAAATTGCTGATGACCTTCAGGTTCGGCATGCGGTCCATCACCTCCCCGTCCGTGGGGGGATGGCCATAGGTGAGATAGGCGTCGACGAGGCGCCACCTCCGGTCTCCGTCGGCCAGGTCGTCGAGCATATGGAATTCGTCCCCGGCATCGAAGAGCGCCATTACCGATTCCGGCAGGGGTACGTCCAGCAGGATGTGAATGCCCATGGAGTTCCCTGTTCATGCCAGTCCGGAACGCGCCGGGAGTCCGGATTGCGTCGGGAGTCCGGACCGCGCTGGGAGCCCGTAACGCGACAAGAGCCCGTAACGCGACAAGAGTCCGGACCAGGCGGAATGGGCTACGTGACGCCCGGTTCATCGATCGTGAGGGTGCAGGCGTCCCCGTCGAGCGTGGCCCGCACGCCCAGGGGCAGCGTCGCCTTGTACGTACCGTGCCCTATGCCCAGACCGTAGATTACCGGAATGCCCAGAGGTTGCAGCCGGTCGATGAACACTTCCTCTATACTGAAACTGCCGTAGGGGAACGCGGGGTTGTGCGGCGCGCTGCCGCATCCGGCGCATTCGCCGATCACGATGCCGCGGATACGGCTCAGTCGTTCCGCCTGAAGCAGCTGCGTAAGCATCCGGTCTATCCGGTGGGGCTCTTCGCCCACGTCCTCGAAGAACAGGACGGCGCCCTCGTAGTCGAATTCGTAGGGCGTTCCCACCGCGGCCGCGAGCAGCGAAAGCGTGCCCCCGATCAGCGGTCCGCTGGCCCTGCCGCCGCGTATGGCCTGCACCGGCGGCATGTCGTCGGGGTGCGGAATCTCACCGATGGGATCTGTTGCCGCAACCGCCTTCAAAAAGGCATCCCGGTTGTATGGTAGAAAAGCGGGGTTCATGTCGGAAGAGACCATCGGCCCCCAGAAGGTGACCAGTCCGGTATGCCGTTGCATCGCACCGTGGAGGGCCGTGATGTCGCTGTAGCCGACGAAGACCTTCGGATGGGCGCGAATGACGTCGAAATCCAGGTGGGGCAGCATGCGGACGGACCCGTACCCCCCGCGAAGGCATACGATACCGTCGATTTCAGGATCGGCGAACATGTCCTGGAGGTCGGACAGGCGGTCGTCGTCCCTGCCGGCCAGGAATCCATGCCGGTCCGAATGATGCGGCGCGGTCACCGTGCGGTATCCAAGAGCCTCGATCGACCGGCGGCCGTTCTTCAGGGCGCTCGGCAGGGCGGAACGGCTGGCCGGAGCGACGATCCCGATGGTGGCGCCCGGTTTCAACGCCGGCGGTTTCAGAATATCCATGCTAAATGAATATAGATTCGCAGGTATCGCCGTCAACTTCTTTGCCCACCGGATTGCGCGCGGTAGAATTCTGTTGTCAACCCGATGGCCAACCGTATTTTGGATGGCGGATAGTTTGAATAAACCGGCCTGAATCGTGTATACATTCCAGCATGTGCATTCGAACCTTGAAAACGCCGGAATCCGGAGCCTTAAGACCATGACGCAGAAGCGCTTTTCCCGCCGGTCGTTTATCGCCAGCACCGCGCAGGCGACCGGGGGCGTAATCACCCTCGGCGTACTGTCCCGTGCCGGCGCGCTGGAAGCCCAGGAAGAGACGTCCTACGAACACGCCTGGCAGCACCTGGACGCACACCAGGGGCGTACCGTCGACGCGCTGACCCGGATGATCATGCCGTCCGATGACAACGGTCCCGGCGCGGCGGAAGCCCGGGTAGCCGTCTATATCGACCGTGCACTGGGCACGCACCGGACCGAATACAGGGAGGCGTATGAATCGGGCCTGGCCGCCTTCGACCGGTACTGCGTTGCCGCGCACGAAGCGCCTTTCCTGGACCTGGACGAAAGAACGAGGAGACGGGCGCTGACGGGCATGGACCGTCCGAGGTCTCCGGGGACCTGGCCGGAGGACGCCCCCATGGGCGCCCGGGACTTCCTGCGGATGGTGGTTACCCATACCATGGAGGGCATGTTCAGCGATCCGTCCTACGGCGGCAACTACCGCGAGACCGGCTGGAAGTTGATCCGGTTTCCCGGCCGGGCGCCCTTTGGCTACGATCCGCCCTTCAGCGAATTCGACATGACCATCCCGGAAACCGAATATCCCGAATGGAAACCCTACGACGGACCCATGAAAAGCCGAATCATCGGCGAGGAGTAGTGCCGGAGCCTCCATGTCCCTACCCAATCCCAACATACGACGGCCGGACGTAATCATCATCGGTACCGGAGCCGCGGGCGCGGTCCTGGCAAAGGAGTTGAGCACGAAGGGACTGCAGGTGGTCGCCATGGAAATGGGGTCCTTTCTGAAGACCCGCCATTTCGACCAGGACGAGCTTCAGGCCATGCATCCCGCCAGCAACAATCCGGACCATCCCAACATCTACCGCCACGACCAGCCCAATACGTACCGGCAGTCGGCGGACGATCAGGCCGCCGAAGACCACGGGATCCACATGCAGAGCACCGTCGGCGGCAGCACGCTCCACTACACGGGCATTTCATGGCGGCTTCACGAGAACGATTTCAAAGAGCGAAGCCTTTACGGCGACCTGGACGGCGCCGACGTGCAGGACTGGCCCATCGACTACTGGGATCTGGAACACTACTACGAAAAAGCCGAGTACGAGATCGGCATATCCGGTCTGGCCGGCGCCAATCCTTTCGACCCTCCGCGTCGCCGTCCCTATCCCATGCCCCCGGTGCCGCGGACCAGTTCGGGCGCGCTGTCCGACCTGGCCGCCCGGAAACTCGGCTGGCATTCCTATCCGGCGCCCCTGGCCATCAACTCCCGGGAATACGGCGGCAGGTCGCCGGTCATGAACTGCGGATTCTGCGAAAGCTACGTCTGTACCATCCAGGCGCGGTCCAGCATGCTGGTCACTATGATTCCGCAGGCGCTGCGGACGGGCAACTGCCAGATACGGGCCGACGCCTGCGTGCGGGAGATCGTCGTCGACGAGGACGGCAGGGCGGAAGGGGTCATCTACCTAGACAAGGACCTGCGCGAGCACCGGCTGGAAGCCCGCGCGGTGATCGTGTGCTGCAACGGCGTCCATACCCCGCGCCTGCTGCTCATGTCGAAATCCAATCTCTTCCCCGACGGCCTGGCCAACAGCAGCGGCAAGGTGGGCAAGCACCTGATGTTCAATTACTACCAGTCCGCGCGGGGGTTCTTCGAAAAGGATCTGAACGAGTACAAGGGGGTCATGGATTCCCGGATCATTCAGGATTTCTACGACCCGGACCCGGACAAGTACGGTTTCTTCGGCGGGGGCGTAGTCGAACCGCGGGGCGACGGCGAGACCATTTCGTTCGCCAATCTGAACATGCCGCGGCTGCGCAGGTGGGGCGCCCGTCGCAAGAAATGGATCATGGACAACTACACCCGGTACATGGTCGCCCTCACCAGCATGCAGTCCATGTCCCAGGAATCCAATACGATCGACCTAGATCCCGACGTCAAGGACAAGTGGGACCTGCCCGTCCCGCGCGTGACCTACAACGTGCATCCCAACGAACATAAACTCGGGGACTTCTTCCGCGAACGCGCCCGGGAACTGCTGGATGCCGCGGGCGCCCACGGGGTCGTGGCCTCGCCGAATTTCGTGCCCAGAGGCGATGCCCATCTCATGGGTACCTGCCGGATGGGCAATGATCCCGCGACGTCGGTGGTGAACAAGTACAACCAGGCCCACGACGTGGACAACCTGTTCATCGTGGACGGATCTTCTTTCGTCACCAGCGGCAAGAGCAACCCGACACTGACGATTCAGGCGCTGGCTTTCCGCTGCGCGGATTACATCGTCACCCAGATGGCGAGGCTGAATATCAGGTAGCAGGTTCGGGCTATAGCACGTGTTTTAGTCACTTTTAACTGTGGAGGCATGATCATGGGTTTCGGGAGTGTACTGAAGAACGGGTTTACGCGGCGCAGGTTCATGAAGGGCGCCCTGCTGGGTGCCGGCGCCGTGGCCACCGGTTCCGCCTGGGAGATCGCGCAGGCCATGGCTACCGGAAAGAAAGCCGAAGACGTCCGCGGATACGGTGTCGAGCCGGGCCGGGTCAATATCGGCTCCAATGAGAATCCACTCGGCGCGTCGCCGCGCGCTGTCGCGGCCATCGCCGAGAACCTGCACAAGATCAACCGGTATGACTTCGGGGTCGACCTGCCCGTTCGCCTCAACAAGATGCATAACGTCCCGGGCGTCGAGGATTTCGAACTGAGTTTTGAAGACATGCGGTCGTTCATGCGATTCCGTGAGCTGAACCGGGTCATGGTCACGCCCGGCTCCGGTCCCATTCTTCAGGCCCTCGCCGTCATCGCCGCGGGAAACGGCGGCGCGTGCATCGAGGCGGTCCCGGGATATGGATCGGTCGCACGGGGTTTTCAGAGTTTTCAGATGATGGGGAAGGACGTCAGCGTCGTCCGCGTGCCGACCACGGGTGATTTCGTACACGACCTCGGTGCCATGAAAGCGGCCATCACCCCGAATACGTCCCTGATCGTCGTGACCAATCCCAACAACCCCACCGGTACGATCGTGCCTTACGACGAACTGGTGACCCTGGTGGATGCGGCGCCCGAGCAGGCCATCGTGCTGATCGACGAAGCCTATATCCACTTCGTCAGGGATCCGAACTACCAGGACGCCGTGAAACTCGCGCTCGAGCGCGATAACGTGGTGGTCGCCCGCACCTTCTCCAAGATCTACGGCCTGGCCGGCATGCGCATCGGGTACGCCGTCGGCGGCCAGCGCATGATGGACATGCTGATGACGCACATGGGATTCTTCGGGGGCGGACTGAGCACGCTGGGCATGCACGCGGCGCTTGCAGCCCTGGGCGACGACGAATTCGTGGCGCGCACGCTGAAGGTCGTGAACGACGGCAAGGACTACCTGGCCGCCGAGTTCGATCGGCTGGGACTGGCGTACACGCCAAGCCACGGAAACTACATGATCGTCGACGTCGGTCGGGACAGCCGCCGGATGTCGGGCGAACTGTTCAGGCGCGGCGTCATGGTGCGCGCCGGATCAGGATACCGCACCCGGGAGGTCGATCTCCTCGGCAACCACCTCCGGGTGACCATTGGCAAGCCCGATGAACTCGAGGTCTTCGTGAATGAACTCGAGGATATCCTGGGAGGCTCGAGCCAGGGTTAGATTGACGATCGGTATTCAGGCAAGCAGGACCAGGCCCCCGGTGGTACATACTGCCGGGGGCTTGCCTGTTTCTATGGTCATTTACAGATCCGGGCTTTCCAGGAACACCGTCACGCCCATATCCACGTACTTCTCCCGGTCCTTGGGCGCATGGTTCCTGAAGCAGACCATCGTCTCCGAATCTCCGAGCTGGCCGACCACGTGCCGGACGCAGTCGTCCACGTCCCGGAAGGGGTGATTCGGGTGTGCTTCGATACTGTACATGAGGTCGTTTGGACCGAAGGACAGGCAGTCCACGCCCGACCTGGCCAGCCGCCGCGCACCGGTCACCGCCGGGATGGATTCCAGCTGCATCATCAGCACGCCGTAGTTGTTCCACCAGGCGGCGTACTGCAGCCGGTCGCCCCCGACTTCGTCCACTTTGCGCCGCGCACCGCCTCCCCAGCTTCGCACGCCCTGCTGAGGATAGTAGAAGAAGCCGACCGCTTCCTCGACCGTCGCTTCCGTTTCAACCTGGGGCACCTCGATCCCGGCCGGACCGAGATCGAGCAGGTTGCCGACGAGGTAACTTTGGTAGGTGTGCTTGATGCGGAACATGACGTCGGCGTTTAGCGTATCGGCTTTGTCGCAGAAGGCCACCAGCCGTTCCTCGCTGAAGGCACTGTGCTGGCCGTCCACCCAGAGAAAATCGAACCGTCCGGATTCGACGACCTTTTTCAACTGGTCCAGCGTATGGGACATGCCGACATTGGCGCCGATGATCTGCTCGCCCGCGCCAATGCGCTGTTTCAGGTTGCGCTTCGCCATTTGCTTCTCCTGTCGTGATGGCCTGCATTCATCGAAGTATGGAGGTCCTGCATATATGAAGGTTCTGTGGATTCGCCTGTCCCGTCTGAACCATCCTTGCACGGTGCGGGTAACCACGATTATAATGTGCGATGTCCCTTTTCGATAGCCCAATCTGGGTATGTGGACGATCTTCTGCCCATTTCGCGGTTGCCCAGACTTCCGGCCGATCTATCTTGACATCAGACCCATCAGATCCATCAGACCCATCAGACCGCCATTCTCGAGTTCATGCTGAACAAGCCCGGCGCCCAAACGCCGTGACCTCATTGGAGGAACCCGATGTATCTGCACGATGTCGTAAACTGGACCGATTTCGATGATGAAACGCTCAGCTTCTACCGCGCGATCAGCGTGGACATGATCCAGCTGGACCTCAGGACGGGGGGAAAATCCGAGGCCGAACGGCACGTGAGGTCCGGCAAGGACAGCACGGAACTCTTCGAACGGGCCCGGGAGAAGACCGAGTCTCACGGATTGAAGTTGCAGACCGTCTTCATGCCGGTCCTGGAGGGGATCACCCTGGCTACAGAGGATCGTGAAGACGAACTGGGCGCCTTCCTGGGGCTCATCGAAAGTCTGGGGAAGGCGGGGATCCCGACCCTGGCCTGGAATTTCAAGCCGATGGGCAACTTCCGGACCGCCTCCGACATCGGACGGGGCGGCGCGGTGTACAGCACGTTCGATTATGCCGAATTCGACCGGAACCGTCCGCCGCCCCATGATCCGCCCGTCTCCGAGGCGGTGATGTGGGAAAACATGGTCTCCTTCATGCGCGCCGCGGTCCCGGCCGCCGAGAAAGCCGGCGTCAACCTGGCGCTTCACCCGGACGATCCGCCCATTCCGGAACCGCTGGGCGGCGTTGCGCAGATATGTTCCACCCTGGATCATTTCCGGCGGATTTTCGACGCAGTGCCCAGCGACAGTCACCGGATGCTTTTCTGCCAGGGCTGCATGACCGAACTGGCGGGTCCCCAGGCCGTATACGGTATCATCGCGGAGATGGCGTCCCGGAACAAGATCGCCCTGGTCCATTTCCGGAATGTCCGGGGGCAGTTGCCGAGGTTCGCCGAGGTGTTCATCGACGAAGGCGAAGTGGACATGCGCCGGGCCATGGAAACCTACCGCGATAACGGGTACTTCGGGCCCTTCGGCATGGACCACACCCCGGGTTTCCCTCAGTCCATGGCCGGTCCGGCCGGCAAGGCCTATGCGAACGGCTACATCCGCGCCACGATCCAGACGGTCTACGGCCGGTAGGCGAGCGTCACAGTATGGTTCGCTTCGAGCGAGCCGCATCGGCCGTACCTCTTCGGCCGTACCGCTTCGGGTCCGGCATCGACCACAGGGAGGCAAGTCGAGCATGCGAATCACCCATTTTGAGATACTGCGCGTACCGCCGAGCTGGGTATGGCTGAAGATCCACACGGACACCGAGTTGTTCGGCTGGGGCGAACCCTACCTTGAGAACCACCCGGAAAGCGTCATCGCCGAGGTGCGGCGCCTGGAACCGCTGCTTGTAGGCAAAGACCCCTGCCGCGTCGAATCCCTGTGGCACACCATGTACGAAGGCGGGTCGGGCTACGTCGGCGGACCGGTGAAAATGAGCGCGATCAGCGGGATCGACATGGCGCTCTGGGACCTGGCGGGCAAGGCCGCCGGACTTCCGATACACCGAATGCTCGGCGGCGCCTGCCGCGACCGTATACGCATGTACCGCGCCGTGGGCGGCCAGCTTCCCTGGTGCGTGGAACCCGGGCAACCCTACGACGCCGGTTGGGATCCTGCCCTTGAACCGGATTTCGTTTTCCCTGAGGACCACGAGGAAGCGGCCCGGGTCATCATTCATGAATGGGGCTTCCGTTGCATGAAGCTGCACGTGGGCATGGGCACCGGGCTGGAGCCTACCGCCGAAGTCGATCGGATCGCGGAAGCCTTCGCCGCCGTGCGGAAGGGCGCCGGCCCCGACGTCGAAGTGGCGGTGGATATCCATAATCCCCATCCCGTGATGGCGAAACAGATGATCTCCGCCCTCACGCCCCACAGGCCGCTGTTCATCGAGGAACCCATGCCCGTAGAGCGGGTGGACGTGCTCGCGGACATCGCGCGCAACAGCCAGATTCCCATCGCGGCAGGGGAACGGTGGATGGGCAAGTGGATCTTCTACGACGCCCTGCGCAAGAACGCCCTCTCCGTGATGCAGCCGGACCTGTGCCACGCCGGCGGCATCACCGAGTGCCACAAGATCGCGGTGATGGGCGAGAGCGCCTACGCGAAACTCGCCCTGCACTGCCCGTTGAGCCCCCTGGCCCTGGCCGCTTCCATACAGATCGATGCCTGCGCGTCGAACTTCCTGGTCCAGGAACACAACGAAGTGAACTGCTGGCGCGAGGGGGGAAGGACGTACATCGGCAAGGGCTACTTCGCCGAGCCTTTCGTGCTGGACGAGGACGGTTGCGTGGCAGTGCCCGAGGGCCCGGGATTAGGAGTCGACATCGATCCGGAGGGATTCGAGCAGATCATGGCGCGTCCGTGGCGGGATGTTCGAGGCTGAAACCGGACCGATAACCTCAAGCGCCGTGCCGATCGGTGGATCGCGTCACTGCCGGGCTGAACGCATCAGCGATCGCCGGCACGGTGCACCGCCCATTTACACGCGCACCCTTGCCCACCGCGCGGTCTTGATGGCATCATCTCCTGCGTAGTAGACGACGAACACCTCGTCGCCCAGTTGGTCCTGACTGTCCGGGTTGTCCGGGCTGGCAGGCAGACGCACCATACGGGGATGCCCGAAGCGCCAGCGCTCCATGTCCCCCCACAGTTCAGACTGGGTTCGCCCGCCGCCTGCGCCGGACTCGGTGCCGGCGGTGCTGTCGTAGACCAGGAGGTCCCGCTTGCGATCCCAGTGCGCCCCGAAATCCTCGCTGATGGATAGCACGATACCCGGAGGATCCCGCCGCCGCGGATAGGCGGCCAGCAGCCGGTCGCCGCCCAGGGACAGCGGCTGGCAGTGCTGGCCGGGAAGTCCGGTGCCGCACGGGACCGTCCACGACCGTCCGTCCGGCGACCCCCAGGCGATATGGACATCGGTGTCCGACCCCGCCCTGAAATCATGGGTCCAGAACGTGGCGACGAGGCGCCCGTCTCCAGGGTGTACGGCCAGCCGCTGGTCCCAGTAGGCCAGTGCGTTGTCCGGATGGCGGGCCACCGTGGCGAACTCCGGCCAGGTCCGGCCGCCGTCCCGGGAGAAGCGCAGCCGCGCCACGGGCCGTCCGGGTGACACATCCTCGTATTCCTTCCACTGTTCGTAGGGCTGCGCCAGGACGCCGTCGGGCAACCGGACGATGGTATGGGAACAGGGTGACGCGGCGAGGTGGGGCGACGTGTCCATGCGCCGCGGCGGGCTCCAGGTGCAGCCGCCGTCCGCCGACTCGACGTGCATGATGCGCATGGGCAGAAGGCCCTGCGTTTCCGGGTGGATGAAGGGAAGATCAGGGTCGGAACGGTCGACCCACAGGGCCGTAGCCGTGAGCCTGCCAGGATCCAGTTCCGTACTGGTCAGCCCCTTTACTTCGCCCGGTGTGCCGTCCCAGGATCCCTTCCCGTAGCCATCATAGCGAAGGCTCCAGGTGCGGCCCGTATCGGCGGTAGCCCATATGCAGGCGTGGCCGTCCACCGAGTCTCGGGCCGATCCCCACCGGCCCGAGACGAGTATCGTGCCGTCATGGAGCCGGTTGATGGTGGTGAAGGCGCAGCTGCGGCGGCGACCAGGAACTGGATTTCCGTCGCAGACCGTGCCGAAATCAAGGACACGCACTCAGATCTCCAGGTCCGTAACCCATTCCTGTACAGTTTGTTACGCGTTTTTGTTCCAGTGGTAAATCAGGCTGGGAGCGTCGTAGATCACGACCTTGCAGGCTACGTCCGCGGTGCGGTACATCTCCCACTGCCTGTCCGGTGTCCCCGCGGTGTAGTAAGCGGAGACCAGCCGTCCATCGTCCAGCAGGGCGGTGGAGGGATAGCCGATGTCGCCGCCGGGAAGGGAGTCGTCCAGCACCATCCTGCGGTCATCCCAGGTCATCCCGCCGTCCCGGCTGATCAGGCCCTCCACGCCGTAGGGCGGATGCCGGCGACCGAAGAGCAGCAGCAGCCAGCCGTTAGGCAACAGGGTAAGGTCCGGGGGATGTTCCTTTGCTTCCGTGACCCGGCCGACCTTACGCCAGTTGTACCCGCCGTCCTCTGAAACACAGGTATAAAGCGCCTGTTCGGCACGGTCTTCGGAACGGGCGACGAACAACCAGCGTCCGTCGGGCAGAAGGGTCATGTCCGATTCGTTCAGCCCCAGCGCAACCAGGGTCGGATCGCCCCAGGAGCGGCCGTTGTCCTTAGACCGGAGGATGTATGTCGGTGTCGACGCGGGTCCGACCCGGACCGTGCCCTCTCCAGGCTCGAGGCAAGGCGAACCTCCGTAGATCAGCATGTGCATTACGCCGCCGTCCGTGATGATCTTGCCGAAGGGCGAGGCGCCGTTGATCGGGGTATAGTCGATGAGTGCGTCGTCCACCCAGGAATGGCCGCCGTCCTTGGAGAATACGACCCGGGTATCGGCCCGGCCCATTTCCGGTTTCCAGGCACCCGCTTCGTCGTAGGAACCCTGCCAGTGGTAGGCCAGTACGAGCGTGCCGTCCGGCGCCATGCCGAGTGCGGGGTTGCGGTCGTCCCGTTCGCTGTCGGCCACGGTCAGGGGTGCGGACCAGGTCAGGCCGCCGTCCAGGGAGCGCCCCACGTCCAGCCGCCCACCCAGGCCAATGTGTGCGGCGCCGCCGCGGTAGGCCATGAGCAGTTCACTGCCACCCAGCCGGGTAATGACGGGAAAATAGCCCTGTCCCACGGCCGCGTCGACAGTCTGGGTACCGGGGAGCGTGCGCACATCGAGTTTTTCGGACATGGATGTTCCCGAGTTCTTGTTCATGCGTGAGATTCGTCAGGTGAGATTCGTTGCAGCGGTTATGGGACCGACGGTAACGCGGGCCGCCCCGGATGTCAAGGAGATCGCGCAGGAAATGGCGGCGTCTCGCCCCGTTCGGCCGGATTGGTTCAGCAAATGTAGAATCTGCGCGCGACAACCGCTTCGAACCGTATAGGATATAATACTTGACATAAAAGTCAGGTTTGCTATATTCCCGTAACGATCAGACAGGACCCGGCAGGACCTGGCACGATCATGCAGGACCCGGCAAGATCATGCAGAACCCGGCAAGATCCGGCAGGACCCGGTTATTTAAGGAGACTTGACCATGAAAGTCACCTCCCAGGAAGAATACGGACTCCGGTGTATTCTGCAGCTGGCGCGATACCATTCCCGTGACCCGGTTACGGGACGGCAGATTGCCGAGTCGGAGGGCATTTCCCTGGACTACGTATCGAAGCTGCTGATGATCCTGCGGCGGGCGGAACTCGTCCGAAGCGTGCGGGGGATCCGGGGAGGTTACGCGCTGGCGAAGGAGCCGCGGAGCATAACGCTGGGCGAGGTCATGCGCGCCCTGAGTTCCGAAGAGGGGATCGTGATCACCAGTCCGGACAGCCACATGTGCGATCATTTCTCCGGACATTTGGAGGCGTGCACGCACCTGAACGCCTGCGCCATCCGGCCGGTCTGGACGGTCCTGGCCCGGTACCTGTCCGGCGTGCTCGACCACATTACGCTCATGGACCTGCTGCAGAAGGAATACCAGGTCCTCGAGGTGGTGGAGCAGGTCTCCCTGGATACCATGCGGGACCAGGCCATGGGCGGCACGATCCAGATTGACCGTTAGCCCGGCAGGACAGGCTCGACAGAATTGGCACGGCAGGACAGGCTCGACAGAATTGGCTCGACAGAATTGGCACGGCAGTTTTTTCGTTTTAAGGAGACGCAATGGATACTATTGAAACTTTAGCCCAACAGGAATACAAAGAGGGCTGGGTGACCGACATCGAGATGGAAACGGCGCCACCGGGGCTCAACGAAGATATCATCCGGTTCATATCCGCCAAGAAGAACGAGCCCGCGTTTCTGCTGGAGTGGCGCCTGAAGGCCTACCGGCACTGGCTCACGATGAAGGAGCCGAACTGGCAGTACATGGCCTATCCGCCGGTCGATTACCAGGATGTCGTCTACTATGCCGCGCCGAAGAACACGCCGCAGTACAACAGTCTCGACGAGGTGGATCCCGAACTGCTGGAGACCTACGACAAACTCGGCATCCCGCTGGAAGAGCAGAAGGTGCTCGCGGGCGTGGCCGTGGACGCGGTCTTCGACAGCGTGTCGGTCCACACGACCTTCAAGGACAAGCTGGCCGAACTGGGCATCATCTTCTGTTCCTTTTCCGAGGCGGCGCAGGAACATCCCGACCTGGTGGAGAAATACCTGGGCACCGTGGTGCCGTACCGGGACAACTTCTTCGCGACGCTGAACTCGGCCGTCTTCAGCGACGGCTCCTTCTGCTACATCCCGCCCGGCGTCCGGTGTCCCATGGAACTTTCCACCTACTTCCGCATCAACACGGCCGGGACGGGCCAGTTCGAGCGCACGCTGATCATCGCCGACGAAGGTTCCTACGTGAGCTACCTGGAAGGCTGTACCGCGCCCATGCGGGACGAAAACCAGCTGCACGCGGCGGTCGTGGAACTGGTCGCCCTGAAAGACGCGCAGATCAAGTATTCCACGGTGCAGAACTGGTATCCGGGAAATGAAGAAGGCAAGGGGGGCGTCTACAACTTCGTGACCAAGCGCGGGGCCTGCAAGGGAGATAACAGCAAGATCTCCTGGACCCAGGTGGAAACGGGATCGGCCATCACGTGGAAGTACCCCAGCGTGATCCTGCAAGGCGACGAATCCATCGGCGAGTTCTACTCCGTGGCGCTGACCCGAAACAAGCAGGTGGCCGACACGGGAACCAAGATGATCCATGTGGGGAAGAACTCCCGCAGCACCGTGGTTTCCAAGGGGATTTCCGCAGGCAACGGCCAGAATGTCTACCGGGGAAGGATCCAGGTCCTGAAGAAGGCGGACGGGGCGCGGAACTACACCCAGTGCGACTCGATGCTGATCGGCGACCGCTGCGGCGCCCATACCTTTCCATATATCGACGTGGGGAACAACTCGGCGAGCGTGGAACACGAAGCCTCGACGGCCCGGATCAGCGAGGACCAGCTCTTCTACTGCAAGACCCGGGGCATATCCACCGAAGACGCCATTTCCATGATTATCAACGGGTTCTGCAAGGAGGTCTTCCAGGAACTGCCTATGGAATTCGCCGTGGAGGCGAAAAAGCTGCTGGGGATCAGCCTGGAAGGCAGCGTGGGTTGACGAGTACGGGCGGCTGAGCCCGAGGCGGCTGAGCCCTGAACCACGGATCACAACAGGAGAAAGCAAGCAAGATGGCATTACTCGACATCAGTAATCTACGCGGCGGGATCAAGGACCAGGACATCATCAACGGGATCGACCTGACCGTGGAACGGGGCGAGGTCCACGCGATCATGGGACCCAACGGGTCCGGGAAGAGCACGCTGGGAAAGATCCTGGCCGGCCACGAGGAATACGGAGAAACGGGAGGCACGGTACGGTTCCAGGACAAGGACCTCTTCGAGCTCACCCCCGAGGAGCGGGCCAACGAGGGTATATTCCTCGCCTTTCAATATCCCGTGGAGATCCCGGGCGTGAGCAACGCCTATTTCCTCCGCGCGGCGCTGAACGAACGCCTGAAGTACCGCGGCCAGCCGGAAATGAGCGCCGGAGCCTTCCGCCGCCTGCTGGACAAGAAGATGAAGCAGGTCGACATGGACCCCGATCTGGCCCGGCGCCCCGTGAACGAGGACTTCTCCGGCGGCGAGAAGAAACGCAACGAGATCTTCCACATGGCCGTGCTCGAGCCGACGCTCTCCATCCTGGACGAGACGGATTCCGGTCTGGACATCGATGCCATGCGCATCGTGGCCCACGGGATCAACCAGCAGCGCAACGCGGACAACGCGATGATCGTCATCACCCACTACCAGCGGCTGCTGGACTACGTCGTGCCGGACTACGTCCATGTCATGTACCAGGGCCGGATCGTGAAGTCGGGCAGTAAAGAACTGGCGATAGAACTGGAAGACAAAGGATACGAGTGGATACGCGAAGAAGTGGAAGCCGCAGGTTGAATTCATTCATGGAGCATGGAAACAAGAAATGACGGAATCACTGAAGCAGGCGACGACCAGTAGATACACCGGTTTTTATGACGCTTACGACCGCATCCGTTCCCTGGATGCGCCGCTCTGGCTGCACCGGACCCGTTCGGATGCCATGAAGCGCTTCCGGGAACTCGGCATGCCGGTCGCCCGTGAGCTTTCCTTTCCGCTCAAAGAGGACTGGGTTTACACTGATCTCCGGCGGATCGCGGACACGGCCTACCAGGCCGAACCGGGTGGACCGGGCGAAACGGGCGAACCACGTGGGCCCGGTGGACCGGGCGGACCAGGCAGACCAGCGGAAGCGGAGCTGGACGAGGACGCGCTCGCGCCCTACGAGTTCGGAAGCAACGGCTGGCACAGGATCGTATTCGTGAACGGCGTGCACGCACCGGCGTTGTCGCACGGGCCAGACCTGCCCCGGGGCGTCGTGGTGAGCAGCCTCGCCGATGCCCTCGCGGCACATCCCGAACTCGTTCATCCGCACCTTGCGCGCTATGCCGATTACGAAGGCACCGGTCTGACGGCATTGAACACGGCCCTGATCGAAAACGGCCTGTTCGTCCACGTACCGCGCGGCGGGTCCCTGGAAACCCCGGTGCACGTACACTACGTGACGACCGGACTCGACGCGACATCAGCCACGCAACCGCGAACGCTCATCGCAGCGGCGGACGGAGCGAACCTGAAGGTGGTCGAGAGTTATTCCGGCTTGACGGATCAGCCGTACCTCACCAACGCCGTCACGGAAATCTCCGTGGGGCGGGACGGAAACGTGGACCACTACCGGATCAACCGGGAAGGCGCCGGGGCCGCTCATCTGTCCACGACCCAGCTCCACCTGGAGGGGAACGGCCGGATCTCCACCTTCAACATGAGCATGGGCGGCGCGTTGACCCGGAACGATACGAACGCCCGGCTCGCGGGCGAGCACGCGGTGGTGCGCATGAACGGGCTGTACCTGGTCGCGGGCGACCAGCACGTGGACAACCACACCGCCATCGATCACGCCGTGCCGAACTGCGACAGCTACGAGGTGTACAAGGGCATCCTCGAGGGCCGGTCCCGCGGCGTGTTCAACGGCAAGGTGTTCGTGCACCAGGATGCCCAGGAAACGGACGCCAAGCAGCTCAACAAGAACCTGATGCTCTCGCCCGACGCGATGATACACACCAAGCCGCAGCTCGAGATCTACGCGGACCAGGTGAAATGCACCCACGGCGCCACCGTGGGCCAGCTCGACGAAGACCAGATCTTCTACTTGCGGACCCGCGGCCTGTCCCACGACAGCGCGTGCCACCTGCTTACCTACGGGTTCGCGGCCGACCTGATACGGCGTCTCGGGATCGACGCCGTCCGTATCTCGCTGGACACGCTTTTCGAAACCACCATCCGGGATCTTTCGGCGGCCCGGGACCGGACGGGGAAATAGCGTCACAACTTTCACACCCGCGACATGGGTGACGACACAAGCGCCGACGACACAAGCGCCGACGACATAAGCACTGGCTGCACATGGGCTGACGACACAGGGGCTGACGAATGGATACCGATGCCGTGAAAGAACGGATCGTGGACGTTTTGAAGACGTGCTACGACCCCGAGATCCCGGTCAACATCTACGAAATGGGACTCATCTACGAAATCGACGTGCAGCAGGACGGCATGACCAACATCAAGATGACGCTCACCTCGCCGAACTGCCCGGCAGCCCAGTCGCTGCCTGCCGAGGTGGAGACCAAGGTGAAGGACCTGGAAGAGGTCTCGGACGCGCTGATCGAGATCGTGTGGGAGCCGCCCTGGCATATCGACATGATGACCGAAGACGCCAAGCTGGAACTCGGCATAGACTACTGACCGCATTCGCCAATCGCATACGCCTGTCGTATCGGATCGCACACACCATATTCGGATATCACACACCGTACCCGATATCACATACAGTAAGGGCATCATGGAAGAAGCACTGGTAGAAGCGCCGCGCAGGCTGGATGACGCGGTCCGCCTGTCTGACGAGCACGCCCTGCGTTACCGCGGGGATTTCCCCATTCTGGACCGGAAGGTGCACGGCAAGCCGCTCGTCTACCTGGACAACAGCGCCACGTCGCAGAAACCCCGGGTCGTGCTCGACGCCCTGGAAGACTACTACACGCGACTGAACGCCAACGTGCACCGCGGACTCCACACGCTCAGCGAGGAGGCGACCAACGCCTACGAGGCCGCCCGTGAACAGGTAGCCCGTTTCATCAACGCGCCGGACCGCAGCCTGGTCTTCGTGCGGAACACGACCGAGGGCATCAACCTCGTGGCGAGCGCCTGGGGCCGGAAGAATGTCAAGGCGGGCGACGAAATCCTGCTGTCAGTCATGGAGCACCACAGCAACATCGTGCCCTGGCAGATGCTTGCGCGGGAAACCGGCGCCGTGCTCCGATACTTCGACATCCGCGAGGACGGGTCGCTCGACATGGACCAGGCGGACGGCCTGATCACGGAGCGGACGCGCATCGTGTCCATCGCGCACATGTCGAACGTGCTGGGGACTGTCAATCCCGTCGAAGCGATCGTGGAACGGGCCCACGACGCCGGCGCACTGGTCTTCGTGGACGCCGCGCAGAGCGTGCCGCACATGCCGGTGGACGTGGTGCGACTGGGTTGCGATTTCCTCGCGTTCTCCGGACACAAGATGTGCGGTCCGACCGGTATCGGCGGACTCTACGGCCGGCGGGAGTTGCTGGAGTCGATGGATCCCTACATGGGCGGTGGTTCGATGATCGACGAAGTCCGGCTCGATGGGTTCGACTGCGCGGACATCCCGGAGAAATTCGAGGCGGGCACGCCCAATATCGCTCATGCCATTGTCTTCGGCAACGTGGTGGACTACCTCTCCGACGTCGGGATGTCGCACATTCACACTCACGAAAGAGCGCTGACGGACTACACCATCGATCGGCTCGAGGAAATCGACGGCCTGACGGTATACGGCCACGCACCGGGACGGGGAGGCGCCGTTTCCTTCAACCTCGACAACATGCATCCCAGCGACCTGTCGACGGTGCTGGACCGCCAGGGCATCGCCATCCGCGCCGGTCACCACTGTGCGCAACCCCTGATGCGCCGGCTCGGGACGCCCTACGGCGCCACGGCGCGGGCAAGCCTTTATTTCTACAACACCTCCGAAGAGATCGACAAACTTGCCGGGGCCATCCTCAGGGCACGGACCCTCTTCGGCGCGTAGGCGTTCGATCGTTCGACGCGCTGAACCCGGCCCTTCGGGACGGTCTCCGGTACCTTTTGAATCCATTCCCTCCTACCTGCTGCCCGATTCAGTCATCGCGGCACCATGACGCCCTTCACGGTCGACGCGGGCATGTCGCCCATCATGCGCGCCGGCCGCACGCCCCCGGCCGTTTCCCTGGGATTGAGCGCGTCGCACGGCGTGCCGAACTTCGGCGTGGCGTAGGGCAGGTGGGAATTGCCCCGGGCGAGGATGTGGAGGTGATTCGCGGTCGGCCCCTCGAAATCGGCGCCATGGTTCCACGGCACCCAGGACCTCGCGTTGCAATAATGGCCAACAAACGCCCGGCGGAACCGCGACCCGGTCCGGTTCTCGTGCGACCGGTGCAGGAGATGGCCATGGAAGAAGAGGACATCGCCCGGCGCCATCCGCGCGGCCACCTCGCGGCCGGCGTACTTTCCGGCGACGGGGGCCAGTCCGTTCAGGGCCTCATCCGTCGCACTGGCGCCCTCGATTACCCCGAGGTCTCCAATGGCGCCGTCGGTGTGGTTCTGGCCGATTTTGTTACCGTCCGGATAGATAGGTTCGTGATGCGATCCCGGTATGACCATCATGCAACCGTTTTCTTCATCCGCGGGATCCACGGCCAGCCAGGAACCGATCAGTGTGTCGGGATAGCTGGGTATGTAGTACGAGTCCTGGTGATAACCCTGGCCTTCACGACCGGGCGGCTTCAGGAACAACATGGTCTGGAGCGCGAGCACGTCCGGCCCGATCAGGGCTTCGAGCACGTCCAGTATACGAGGCTGCAGCATAAACTGCTCATGGATCGCGTGCTTCCGGTGGAGCATGTGTATGCGCAGCCAGTGCTGTCCCATCTGATCGGACGTCAATCCGGGCGGCGGCGGAACGACGCCGTCGATGACGATACGGCCGTTCATCAGATCCTCCGTGTGACGTCGTATCTCGGCCACCTCGGCGTCAGGCACGAGTCCGCGGACGACGAGGAAGCCATCCCGGTGATAGTCGATATAGTGCTGGACTCGGATCTGGTAGCGGTCTGTCGACATGGTGCTGTCCTCCGGGATGATAAGATGGTTGAGACTTCGATTGCTGAAGGGCGCCGATTCGATCCCTGCCGCGCGTTTCGATTTTAGCCGTGCGTCGTTTCGATTTTTGAGAAACGCCGTTCCGATGCTGACCGGGGCGTCGTTTCGGTCTCGGCGAGTCGCCGATTCGATGCTGCCATGGCGTCCTAATGTCGAATTATACCCTTGAATTGTGAAAAGGGGTTGATAATTCTTGACTGTAAGTTAATTTACGTTATTCGTGCAAGATTCTGCATAGAATTGTTAATTGTTGTTGATTTGTACTGGGCAGGATTATATATGAGTAATTCGATACAGGCCCCGGGTTCTACCGAGTTATGAATCCAAATCACATTGGCGCCGAAGAGGTTGAGTTCTTTCAGGAGCATGGCTATCTCCAGATTCCGGGGTTCTTCTCGAAACGGGAAATCGAGGAACTCGCTGACGCGCTGGACAAGACCGTCGAGGAAAAGAGAGCACGCATACTGGGTGGTGGAGGCGAGACGGACGACGATTACAACCGTGTTTTCAACCAGATGGTCAACCTCTGGGTCGACTACGAGGTCATCCGGAAATACTCTTTTGACGCGCGGTTGGCGGAGGTCGCCCGGAAGATATCGAAGTGCAGGCGCCTGGTAATTTACCACGACCATGGACTGATCAAGCCCGGCGGTGAACGGAGCAAGGCGACCAACTGGCATCAGGACGCACCGTACTGGCCCATGGAACAGGTCGGCGCGCTATCGGCATGGATCGCCGTGGACGATGTATCGGTGGACAACGGGTGCATGCAGTTCATTCCCGGTTCGCACAAGTACGGCCGGTTGGAGCCGGTGCCGCTGAGCACGGAAGGCGCGAGTGTACTGAAAGATCTCGAGAGTACGGACATCGAGGTCGAGGTCGAACCCGTCGTGATGGACATGGAAGCGGGCGGCGTTACTTTTCACCATGGATGCACGTTCCATTATGCCACGCCGAATCGCACCGCATCGCCCCGGAGAGCGCTGGCGATCATATACATACCGGAGTACGTGAACTACAACGGCCGATGGGACGCGGGCGGCGACCAGACCATGAATCCGGGCGAGCCGTTCGGGGGACCGTTGCATCCCATCCTGGCTTCGGGCTGAGCAGATACGGAGTACTGAGCAGATACGGAGTAAGGATTGCTGGTTCTGCCGAACCAGGCAGTAATTTAAACCTGTAAAGGGGGTTGGTTTCATGGAGATCAGTGTCGACCGAGCAAACGAAGTACTTATTGCGAAGGTTGAAGGTCGAATCGACGGTGCCAATGCGCGGGAATTCGAAGACGCGCTCAACGGCGCCATCGGTGAAGACGACAGCAAGGTGCTGCTGGATTTCAGTACCTTGTCCTATATAAGCAGCGCGGGCCTGAGGGTCATCCTGCTGATTGCGCGGTTGCTTCAGAAACGGAATGCCGCGTTCGCGTTGTGCTCGCTTTCGGACCCGATCCGGGAAGTCTTCGAAATCAGCGGTTTCGACAAGATCATATCCATTCACGATTCCCAGGCCGAAGCGGTGGATAAGATCGGCCGATAGGCGCCGCTACCCGTTTCCACTTCGCACCGCAGCGATAGATTCAAGGCGCCGCTGCGAACCGTGAAACAGTATCGGCCACGGCGGTATCCGGGGGTGAAATGACGCAGACACCATATAAAATCCTTGTAGTGGACGACGAGCCGGATCTCGAACACCTGATGCGGCAGCGCATGCGCCGTGACGTGCGTTCCGGCACGTATACACTGTATTTCGCCCAGAACGGTGTGGAAGCCCTGGAACGCCTGAACGAAGTGCCCGATATCGACATGGTCCTCTCCGATATCAACATGCCCCGGATGGACGGCCTGACGCTGCTGGCGCAGATTCCAAACATCGCCCCCGACATCCGTGCCGTGGTGGTCTCCGCCTACGGGGACATGAAGAACATCCGTACGGCCATGAACCGAGGCGCCTTCGATTTCATCACCAAGCCCATAGATTTCCAGGACCTGCGGGTTACCATCGAGCGTACGCTGAAGAACATGGAGCAATGGCGCGAAGCCCTGGAATCGCGGGACAAGCTCGTACGTCTGCAGAACGAGCTGAACGTTGCCAGCAAGATGCAGCAGTCGATTCTGCCCACCGAGTTCCCCGAATCCGATCTGTGCGAGATCTATGCGAACATGGAACCGGCCCGGGAGGTCGGCGGCGACTTTTTTGACGTATTCGGCCTGCCCGGAGGCAAAATCGCCCTTGCCATCGCCGATGTCTCCGACAAGGGCGTTCCAGCCGCCCTGTTCATGATGTCCAGCCGGACCCTGCTGAAGGGCTCGGCGATCGGCGCCATCGAACCGGGCGCTGTGCTCAAGGAAGTCAACGACCTGCTTACCGAGGATAACGAAGCGGCCATGTTCGTCACGACCTTCTACGCGGTATACAACCCCCATACCGGACAGGTAGATTATGCCAACGGCGGGCACAATCCTCCGCTGGTGGTGCATTCCGACGGCTCGTCGACGCTTCTCCCCGGTACGGACGGCATGGCGCTCGGGGTTTTCCCGGGGGTCGGTTTCGGCCAGTCCGCCGTCGTTCTTTCACCGGGCGATCTCCTGTTGCTTTATACCGACGGCGTAACCGAAGCCATGAACGCCGACGGGGAGGAATTCGGCATGGACCGCCTGCAGGCGGTTTTCGCGAATGCCCCTCCCGACAGTCCTGAAGCCGCCAACAAGGCGGTGTTCAAGGCGGTCCATGAATTCGCCGGAGAAACACCGCAGTCAGATGACATAACCTGTGTAACCGTGCTTCAACGCCAGCCCTGATTATGAGCAGAAGACTGTCCCTAAGCCTGCCCACCAAGCTAGACCAGCTGGAGCGCATCTACGAGGCCGTGGATGAGCTCGGAGAGTCCGAGGAATGGCCTCCCGGCATGGTCTACCAGGTAAAGCTGGTCCTCGAGGAACTCGGCGTGAACATCGTCACGCACGGCCACGGCGGTGAGCCCGACCACGAATTCGAAATCGTGATGGACACCGATGCCGACGCGCTGACGATCGAACTTCGGGACGAAGGACGGGCGTTCAACCCCCTGACCGACTCGCCGGAACCGGATGTCGACTCCGGACTGGATGATCGGCCCGTGGGCGGCCTGGGCATCTACCTCGTCCGGACCATGATGGATGAACTGAGCTACCGCCGGGAAGACAACACCAACATTCTCACCATCGTCAAGCGGAAGGAAAACGGATGAGACGAACGCGCGACCACTGGGCGGTCGTCCTGCTCGCCCTTTGTGCGACGGCGTTCTCTCCCGCTTTATCCTCTGAAAACAGCGGCGCGAACGCCTCCCAGGTCGAAGAACCCGGTGTGACGGCCGAACGCATACTCTTCGGCCAGTCCGCGGCTTTCAGCGGACCGGCCCGCGAACTCGGTCGGAACATGAACCTCGGGATCGAGGCGGCCTTTCAGGAAGCGAACCGCCGCGGCGGCATACATGGCCGGCAGCTCGAGCTGATCACACTCGATGACGCCTACGAGCCCGAAGCCGCCATCGCGAATACCCGGAATCTGATCGAAGAGGAAGGGGTTTTCGCGCTGATCGGCGCCGTCGGCACGCCCACCTCCCGCTCGGCCGTCCCCATTGCCGCGGAGGCCGGCGTACCCTATATAGCACCATTCACCGGTGCTATTTTCCTGCGAGACAATACGGATACGGGCGTCATTAACCTCCGCGCCTCCTATTTCCAGGAGACCGAGGAAATCGTCGACCGGCTTTCGCGCGATCTCGGCATCACGCGCATCGGTGTGATGTACCAGAACGATTCCTTTGGCCGGGTCGGCTACCGCGGCGTACGACGCGCGCTGGAACGCAGGCAGCTCGATCCGGTGGCGATCGGAGTGTATCCCAGGAACACCACCGCGATCAAGGCCGGCCTGCTCGACCTGCAGCAGGGAAAACCGGACGCGGTCGTGGTGATCGGCGCCTACCAGCCCGTCGCTGCGCTCATTTCATGGGCGCGTCACGTGGGTTTCAATCCCGTATTCGCAACGATTTCATTTGTAGGGAGCAACGCGCTGGCCGGTGAACTGGGTCCAAACGGCCGCGGCGTCCTGGTTTCGCAGGTGGTACCCTTCCCCGCGGCCGGGAACATCGCCATCGCCGTTCAGTACCGCAGAGCGCTCTCCGCGCACGCGCCGGGCACGAACCCCGGATTCGTTTCCTTCGAGGGATATATTGCCGGCAGGCTGACGATCACCGCCCTCGAGGGCTGCGGCCCCGACGTAAGGCGGTCCTGCCTTATTGAAAGCCTGAACAGGGCGGGCACGATCGACATGGGCGGCCTTCGTCTTCAGTTCGGCGAAGGGGACAACCAGGGTTCGGACGCGGTCTTCCTTACGGTGATCGGACAGGATGGCCAGTACCATCCCATCCGGACCCTCCGGGACGTGATGCCATGATCAAGCAGTGGCTTTTGTGGTTGTACGACAAGGGCCCATCCCGTATATCGGGGCAGCTGTATCTGGGCATCGGGGCGGCGGTTGCGCTTACCATGATGACCAGTATGGTGGCGTGGTTCGCCTTCAACGAAGTCGGCGAGGCCCAGCGCGAAGTAAACGAGGTCGCCGTACCCGAGATCGCGGCGGCCTTCGGCGTGGCCCAGCGGAGCGGAACGCTGGCGGCGGCCGCGCCGCGCCTGACGGCAGCTGAAACTCCTGAAGCACTCGAATCGGTTACCGCGAGCATCTCCGAAGAACGGGAGAGTTTCGCGGAACAGCTGGAAGCCATCGCCGGCTACGGCATGGCGGACGAGCGCTATCAACACATCCGCGAAGCCGGCAACACGCTGATGTCGAATATCGAGATGATCGAGGAGTCCGTTGCCAGGCGCTTCGAGCTTCAGGAGCAGGGACAGCTTCTGCGTGCTGAACTGGAACGGCTGCAACTCGAACTGGCGAGCATACTGATCCCGGCGATCGACAACCAGTTGTTCTACACGGTTACGGGATACCGGGATTTCGATCAGCCGGCGGCGTCCCGAGAGGAATACCTTTCCGAAGAAGAACTGCAGCGGTACAGGCACCTGGCCGATCTGCAGGCCGAGGCGACCGTCAGCACCCGAATCCTGTCCAACGTCTTCAACCTTTCCGATGCCGACCGGCTGGAACCCCTGCTGGAGCGTTTCGAGTCGGCCGACGGCGGCGTGGAGCGAAGCCTCGCGGGCCTGGGCACGGCGCCCCTGCGGCAACAACTCGAACCGGTGTTCAGCCAGCTCTTCGAACTGGGCAGCGGCCAGGGAAAGATCTTCGAGATTCGAGGCGAGGACCTGGACCTGATTGCCCAGCAACGCGCCCTGATCGATAACAACCGGGATCTGTCCGTCGAACTGGTGGCCGAGGTGGAAAGCCTCGTGAATTCGGCGCAGGAAAGTACCGAGGCCGCCACGATCGCGTCGACGCAGACGATCCAGGTAGGCAGGCAGCTTCTCCTGGCCTTGAACGCCGTCAGCCTGACCGGCGCCTTGCTGATCGCGTGGCTCTTCGTCGGCAAGGTGCTGCTGAAGCGCCTGGAGTTTCTATCTGCACACATGCGGCGCATGGCGGGGGGTGACCTGAAGCATAAAGTCGAACTGGACGGCCGCGACGAGGTGGCAGACATGGCGGCCGCGCTGGAAGTCTTCAGGCTGCACTCGATCGAAGCGCAACGGCTGAATCTCGTGGAAAAACTGGCCGAGGAACTGCGCGGAAAGAACGACGAGCTGGAAAGTACGCTGGCGGAACTTCAGAAGGCGCAGGATCAGATCGTCATGAGGGAGAAACTGGCGGCCCTGGGCGAACTCACCGCGGGCGTGGCGCACGAGATCCAGAACCCGCTGAATTTCGTCAAGAACTTCGCGGAGTCCTCGGAAGAACTCCTCGAGGAAATGAAGGAGGAACTGCCCGCGGCCGGCGGCACGATCAACGAGGAGCAGGACGGACTGATCCAGGAGATCGGCGAAGACCTCACGGATAACCTGCGCCGGATCCGGGAGCATGGCGAACGGGCCAACCGCATCGTGCGCGATATGCTCCAGATGGGCCGGGGATCGGGTGAGAAACAGTCGACAGACGTCAACGCCCTGCTGGAAGAACACGCCCGCCTCGCCTACCACGCCGCCCGGGCAACGGACTCGGACTTCCAGCTCGAAATCAACGAAGACTTCGAATCCGAACTGGGCGAGATCGAGATCGTCTCCCAGGAAATGGCCCGGGTATTCCTGAACATGGTGAACAACGCCTGTCACGCCACCAACGAAAAACGGGAAGACCCGGACACGGAAACCGGTTACGTACCCGGCATATGGTTGTCCACCCGCCGCGAGGTAGATCAGATCGTCGTACGGATAAAGGATAACGGCAAGGGTATACCGCCCCACGTGATCGACAAGATCTTCAACCCCTTCTTCACCACGAAGCCTACCGACCAGGGCACCGGCCTCGGGCTGGCCCTGTCCAACGATATCGTCCGCGAACACGGTGGATCCATCGAGGTGGATTCGGAACCGGGCCAATACACCGAAATGACCATCAGGTTGCCGCTGGCCGCGGGCGAGGCCGCACCGGCAACCCCCGCGGATTCCCCTTCAGATCAAACAGCCTGAACAAGACGGCCCGTTCCAATCGCACCTGCCGGGTTCCGGGACTACCGGGTTCCGGGACTACCGGCTTCCGGGACGCCATGACCGGAGCGTCAGCGCGTTCAGTACGACGCTGATGCTTGAGGCCGCCATCATGGCCGCGGCGAGCGCGGGGACGAGGAATCCCAGGGCCGCGAGGGGCAGCCCGATCACGTTGTAGACAAACGCCCAGAACAGATTCTGCTTGATTTTCCGGATGGTTCTACGGCTCACGTCGATCGCCCCGGCCACCAGGTTCGGATCGGGTCTCATCAGCGTGATCGCGGCCGTTTCCATGGCCACGTCCGTTCCGGAGCCCATGGCAATCCCCACCGTGGCACGGGCGAGGGCGGGGGCGTCGTTGATCCCGTCTCCGACCATGCAGACCTTCGCTCCGCCTGCGGACAGCCGACTTACGATACGCTCCTTTTCTTCCGGCGAGGCGGCGCCGTAGGTTTCGTCGATGCCGGCCTGCCTTCCGATACGCTCAGCGACGGCCTCCGCGTCGCCTGAAACCAGCAGGGTCCTGACTCCCAGCCTCCTGAGTCCATCCACCGCCTCGACGGCATCGGGCCGCAGCGCGTCGATGAGTTCGAAGCGTGCGAGGAATTCGCATCCCGATTCGGCGCGAGCCGCCAGCCAGACCGTTGTAGAACCCCCGTTGCCCGGTACGGCGGGCGGCCCGATGCCCGGGCAGGTATCCTCGAAAAGCCTCCGGTTTCCCAGCAGATAGCCTGTGCCTTCGATGTCGCCCTGGACGCCTCTCGCCACCAGGTTCCTGAATCCGCTCACGTCGGCCAGGGCGATTTCCCGGTCCGCGGCCATGCGCAGAAACGCCGTGGCCAGGGGATGCTCGCTGCCCCGCTGCAGCGATGCGGCGACGCGAAGCAGATCGACTTCGTCCCGCCAGGTCAGGGGCGTTACGGAATCGATCACGGGCCGGCCTTCGGTCAGGGTGCCCGTCTTGTCGAAAACAACGTGGGTCAGGCTGTTCGCCTGTTCCAGGGATTCGATGTCCCTGACCAGGATGCCCGCCCGGGCCGCCACGCCCGCACCGGCCACGATGGCCGTCGGCGTCGCCAGGCCCAGCGCGCAGGGACAGGCGATGACGAGGACGGAGACGGCATTGATCAACGCGGATTCCAGGCCGGCACCTGAAAGGACCCACGCGGCGAAGGTGATCACGGCCAGGCCGACCACGGCCGGTACGAATACGGCGCTGACCCGATCCACCATGCGCTGGATGGCCGGCTTGGCGGCCTGTGCGCTTTCGACCAGGCGAATCACCCGCCCCAGCGTCGAATCGCTCCCCACGGCCCGGGCCTCGATCTCCAGGAAGCCATTGACGTTCATCGATCCGGCAATCACGGTGTCGGCCGGGTGCTTGGGTGCCGGGACACTCTCGCCGGTGATGAGCGCTTCGTCGACTTCGGCTTCGCCCCGGAGCACGACGCCGTCCGCCGCCACCCGGTCGCCGGGACGGCAGATAACGACGTCGCCGGGCTGCAAGGCACTTACCGGTGTTTCCCGCTCCGAGCCGTCCGCCGTCCGTATCCGCGCGGTAACCGGCCGGATCGCCAGCAGTTCCCGAATCGCCCGGCTTGCGCTGCGGCGCGCCCGGCTCTCGATATATTTGCCGATGAGTACGAGGGTAATGATAATCGCAGAGGCTTCGAAGTAAAGCCGGCCCGCCGCGCCGTCGCCCAGGTGATAGACGAGATAGACGCTATACACATAGGCCGAAGTGGTCCCCAGGGCCACGAGGACGTCCATGTTCGCACCGCCGCCGCGCAGTGCGTGGAATGCGCTCCGGTAGTAACGGGAGCCGATGCCGATTTGCAGCACGGTCGCGAGCATCGCTTCCGCGTATACCGGCATAAGCCATTCCAGACCGGTCCAGCCCTGCAGCAGTCCGGCCAGCATCTGCAGCAGGAAGGGAACCGTCACGCAGATCGCGACGACCATGGCGACACGGTCCCGGCGTGACTGCCGGGGGTCCGCTTCCTGCTCGTACCGGTCGTCCTGTACGGCGTTCAACCGGTACCCCGCGTCGGCCACGGGACCGGACAGGGCGTTTCCTTCCACGCCGGGCGCGACTGTCAGCGTCGCTCGTTCCAGGGCGAGGTTTACGTGGGCGGCAGCGACACCGGGGACCTGGGAGAGGATCTTCTCCACCCGCGCCGAGCACGCGCTGCAGGTCATGCCCTCGACGTGGAATACGCGGGTTTCGGTATCCACGCCGGATTCCGTGCCCTGGGTGGAGGTCGACATGGGCGCAGCTCGCGGTACGGGGGGATGCTAATAGGAACGCAGGGTGTCCAGCCTGTGCATGGTCACGGATTCGATATGGATTCGCGCGCGGTGCACGATGGATTCGCGCGTGGTGCACGTACGCGATGCACGGTGTGCGTGTGGTAAACCCATGCGTGATTGTACCTGAGAGTGATTATACCGGGAGAACCCGGAAACGCAACAGAATTGTTGGATTCGGAAAGCATGGTCGCATTCGATCCGGCCACACGCCGCATGCAGGCCGTCCGGCCTCGTATCGCGCGGTGAGACTTCCCTTGATCTGCCGCATGACCCGATATAACATGTTAACCGTCGGAAAGAACGAGCTGGATGTGAGTAACGTATGAGCAAGGCTTGTAGGTCAAACCCCGACCGCTTCATGCCCTGCGTATACAGGTCCAGGCTCCCGCAGGTCCGACGATCGGAGACCCGCGTTATGGATTTCGACGCTTACGACCTGGACAGCGCTTTCTACGACGAGATGTTCCTGCCTGACGGTACACCGCGCATACATTGCCGAAGTCTTCACGAATCACTGCTCCGGCTGCCTGTCGAAGAACTCGTTCGCATGCAGGAGCGGGTCACGCACTCCTTTTCCAGCGAAGGTATCACGTTCACCGTGTACGGGGGAGAAGCGTCCGGCGAACGCATCATGCCCGTCGACTGCCTGCCCCGGATCCTTCCCGCGGGAGAATGGCAGGAGCTCGAAACCGGACTTACCCAGCGGCTGAAGGCGTTGAACCGGTTTCTCGCCGACGTATACGGTCCCGCCCGCATTGTCGAAGACGGGGTCGTTCCGGTCGACCTGGTGCGCGGCTGTCCCCAGTACCGCGTCGAAATGCGGGGGGCGCCCGTGCCGCACGGGACGTATGTCGCGGTCTGCGGCACCGACCTGGTCCGCACGAATGAAGGATTCCACGTACTCGAAGACAACCTGCGCGTGCCGTCGGGCGTTTCCTACATGGTCGCCAACCGTAAAGCGGTCAAGGCCAACCTGCGCCGGCTATACCGCAGCTGCCGGGTGCGGGAAGTCGAGCACTACGGCCGCATGCTCCGCGAAACGCTGAAGGAACTCGCGCCTCGCGAGGAAGATGATCCCTGCGTGGTATTGCTGACGCCCGGCGTATACAATGCGGCGTTTTACGAGCACATCTACCTGGCGCACGAAATCGGCGCGACCCTGGTCGAGGGCAGGGACCTGCTGGTCGACGGCGGCTACGTGTACATGCGCACCACTTCGGGGTTGCAACGGGTAGACGTCATCTACCGCCGGGTGGACGACGATTTCCTGGACCCGCTCGTATTCCGGCCGGACTCCCTGTTGGGCCTCCCGGGTCTCATGGGCGTCTACCGGGCCGGCAACGTCACCCTGGTAAACGCGCCGGGCACGGGCGTCGCGGACGACAAAAGCGTATACGCATACGTCCCCGACATGATCCGGTACTACCTTGACGAAGAACCGCTGCTGCGGAACGTGAAGACCTATATCTGCCGCCGCCCGGCGGACCTCGAATTCACCCTGGACAACCTGGAGGACCTCGTCGTCAAACGGGTGGGCGGTTCGGGGGGATACGGCATGCTGGTCGGGCCGGAATCGACACCGGATGAACGGGAGGCCTGCGCCCGAGCTTTGCGGGAGAACCCGGCCGATTTCATTTCGCAGCCCGTACTGGACCTTTCGCGCGCGCCCTGCCTGATCGAAGGCCGTGCCGCGGCGCGGCACGTGGACCTGAGACCCTTCGTGCTCCATGGCCGCGAGACGCGTATCGTGCCGGGCGCGTTCTGCCGGGTCGCGTTGCGGGAGGGCAGCCTGGTCGTAAACTCCAGCCAGGGAGGCGGGGGCAAGGACGTCTGGGTTCTGGGGGACTGAATGCTGTCCAGAAGCGCACAGGGTCTGTACTGGATGGGCCGGTATCTCGAGCGCGCCGCGCACCTCAGCCGGCTGATGCAACTGCAGGTGGAAACGCTGGTGGACCGGCCGCTGCGCGAGATCCATTTCGGATGGAACCGCGTGTACAGCAGCATGAACCAGCACCCGCCCGCCGGTACGCTGGAAGCATTCAGGAGCGACGACTACACGCTGGCCGACTCGTATACCCTGGCCGACCACCTGACCTTCGAATCTACGAATCCGGATTCCATATGGAACTTCTTCGCGTACGCCCGGGAGAACGCGCGGCAAGTCCGTAATTACATCAGCGCCGAGATGTGGCTTTCGCTGAACTTGACCTTCCTGCGCCTGCAGGGGTTGACCATCCAGGAGATATGGAAAACGGCGCCGGAGTCTTTCTACGCGGGGACGGCAAAGGACATCGCCACCTTCACCGGCGTGGCGGACGCGACCATGTACCGCGATGAAGGCTGGCATTTCATCCAGCTGGGCAGGTACATCGAACGGGTGCAGCTGTCGGCGTCGGTCCTGTTGGCGCAGATCGCGGCGCAGGAAAGGCAGGACGAATCTTTCGACGCGGACTGGGCGAACCTGCTGCACGTGTTCCGCGCCTTCGACGCCTATGTGCATACCTACAGCGTTGTGGTTCAGCCCGGACAGGTGCTCGACCTGATCGTCACGGACGAACTGCTTCCGGGTTCCGTGCGCCGGTCCCTCGAAGCGATCGCCTCCGTGCTGGACGCCATTGGACCGGGCCCGTCGCCCGGCGCGGGCAGGGAAGCGGCGGCGCTCAGCGCCTCCCTGTGCGTCACCGTCCGGGACGGCAGGAACGACGTTACGTCATGGCACGCAACGCTGGAACAAGTGTACGGCGACAGCCGGAAGCTCCACCAGCACGTCATGGACGCCTACATCGCCTATCCCCTGGAAGCCCTGCCTGCTCGCTGACGCCATGGCCAGAAACGTGAGATACCGGATCGAGCATTTCACGAAGTACCGATATGGCGTCCCCGTGCGTAACTGCGCGATGTCCCTGGCGCTCAAGCCAATCGCGGACCGCGGGCAGCGGGTCGCCTCGTTCCGCATCGAAACGGAACCGGAAGGCTCGGTCTTTCCGGTCACGGATGCCTTTGGCAATACGCGTCACCAGCTTCACCTGAACCGCGATCACCGGTCGCTATCCATCACCGCACATTCCACGGTGGACGTCTCGTCGCCGGACGCACCGCCCGGGGGATGCGATGAAGGCGCCTGGGAGACGATCCGGGGCTGGGCCGATTCGTACCACCACTGGGACTTCCTGGATCACAGCGGCCTGACCCTTCCTTCGCCCGCCCTGGAACGGTTCGTGCAACGGATCGGCATAGCGCCCGCGGGCGACCCGCTGGCCGTGCTGAACCGGCTATCCGGTGCACTCTTCGAACGATTCGAGTACGTGCCGGGAAGCACCACGATCTCTTCCACGATCGAACACATCCTGGATACCGGCCGCGGCGTATGCCAGGACTACGCCCACGTCATGATCGCCATAGCGCGAACCTGGGGCATTCCGGCCCGGTACGTATCCGGATACCTTCATGACGAATCCGGGAGAGGCGGAGGCGCCAGGTGTGAAGGAGGTGGCAGAAGCGCCAGGAGTGACGGGGGTGGCGGAGGCGCTGCCTCGCACGCCTGGGTGGAATGCCTGCTGCCCGGACCCGGCTGGACGGGATTCGATCCCACGAACGCGATGCTGGCCGACGAACGCCACGTTCGGGTGGCGGTGGGACGGGACTATCAGGACGTGTCCCCCACGCGAGGCGTGTTGTTCGGAGGAGGCGAGACTCAGCTTGAAGTAGAGGTGAGTATGGAAGCGGTGCCCGAGTATCCTGCCGATTCATCCATTTCGATGCATGAGGAGACGCTAAGATGAAAGACCTGGACCGGAAAAACTCCGGCCGTCAGGACAACATTGGCCGGCAAGACGGCATCGGCTGGCAGGGCGGTACCGGCCAACAGGAAAATTTCGGCCGACAAGACAGCACCGGCCGCCAGGACAAACCGGCCGCGCAGAAGCCCGTCCCGCCGGTCGGGGAATCCAACACCGTGGACACGCTGAAGGCATACCTGCTGGACCGCGTACCCCGTTTCGATCTCCCCGATGCAGGGACCTGGGAAGAAGCGGCCGGCAAGTTGCGCCAGACCGTGCTGGAAGAAGTGATTTTCAAGGGCGTACCCGACGCGTGGAGAAACACCGCGCCTGATGTCGAGTGGAGCGACGTGATCGAGACCGGCAAGGGATACCGGATACGCAAGCTGACCTACCGTGCGATTCCCGGGCCGCCCGATCAGCCCGGCCAGTCCGGTCACTCGGATCCGCCCGATCAACCCGGCCTGGTCATCCCGGCCCTGCTTTACGAACCCGAAGATCCCGCGGATTCGGCGCCGGGGGTGTTGAACGTAAACGGGCATGTGGGTCCTCCGGGCAAGGCGGTGGACTACAAGCAGATTCGATGCGTCAACCTGGCCCGCCGGGGTGTGTTCGCGCTGAATCCGGAGTGGCTGAGTTTCGGAGAACTCAAGGGTCCGGGCTACCAGCACAACAACGCTAGCTACCTGGATCTGTGCGGTGTGGCCGGCATATCCGTTTTCTACCTGGCCATGTGCCGCGCGCTGGAGGTGTTGCTGGACCTGGAACAGGTCGACCCGAAACGTATTGCCGTGACCGGACTTTCCGGAGGAGGCTGGCAGACGATCGTGCTCGCGGCCCTGGACACGCGGGTGCGCCTCGCCGCGCCCAACGCCGGTTACATCGGCCTGGACTGCCGGATCAACCACCAGGCGGACCGGGGCGACATAGAGCAGAATGCCTCCGACCTCGCCGCGACGGCCGATTATCCCATGCTCACGGCCCTGCTCGCACCGCGTCCGGCCCTGTTGATGTATAACGAACATGACGACTGTTGCTTCCAGACCGCCCGGGCGCGGCCCTCGGTCTATGAACCGGTTCGCCCGCTGTACGAAGCACTCGGAAGACCTGACGACTTTGCATTCCACAACAACCTGGATCCGGGGACCCACAACTACGAGCGGGAACACCGGGAGCGGTTCTACGGGTTTTTGAACCGGCATTTCCTGGACGACCGGCCGGGCGTGCTGAACCGCGACGAAGAGATCCCCTCGGAAGACGAAGTCCGCGCCGAAGGAGAATTGTGGGTCGGAACGCCGGCGGGCAACGCCGATTTCGTCTCCCTGGCCCGGTCCCTGGCCCGCGGACTGAAACGCCGGAAGCCGCCGGAGGAACCCGGTGCGTTCTCACGGTGGCAGGCGGCGGGCAAAGAACGGCTGAAGTCCCTGCTGCGTTACCGGCCCCTTCCCGTCGAGTACGTGACCGGCCAGGCCACGCGCACGGTGGACGGCCACCTGCCGGATCGCGCCTTCTACCACTTGAGGGACGGATGGGAACTACCCGCCGTGACCACGGTACCGACGCATCCGGAATCCGGCGTGAAGTGTCTTGTCGCGACAGATGAAGGCCGGCAGGGGGCGGAAAGCCTGGTAGAGGAAGCCTTGCGGCATAACGTCACGGCCACGGTGGTGGAAGTGGTCATGCAGGGCGCCTGTCGACTGGGCAAAGCGCCACATCAGTGGACGATGATGATGGCATCGAGTGGAGAACGGATGCTGGGGCTCCAGGTCGCCCAGTTCGCGGCCGTCATGCATCACGAGGGAACGGCCCGGCTGAGCGTGGCGGCGCAAGGTCCCGTGTCCTCGGTGATCGCGCTGATGGCATCATCCCTTTGCGGACGTGCGGTCGATGAAATCATACTGCATCATGGCCTTGACAGCCTGCACCGGTTGATCGACGAACCCGGACGGTACGAATCCCTCTCGCCCCTGTTCTGCTTCGGGTTGCTGGCCGAGTTCGATATCGAGGATCTCATCGCGCTGGCCCGACCCGCCCGGGTCGAACCCAGATCGGCCGCCGAACTGTGATGCGGCAGGAAGCCATAAAGCGGTCCGGATATCCGCCGAACTGTGACGCGGCAGGAAGCTATAAAGCGGTCCGGATGGCCTCGATGACCAGCCGGGAAGGCAACGTGCGTAGGCAGAGGGCGCCCCGGGTGACCGTCGACGTGAGGGGTTCGTGGCGGCATGTCATGAAACAGCCCCGGCACGACAGGTAGTCCGGATGTGCTACGGTGTGCAGATTCGCAAAACCGTAGCTCTCCGGATAGGGGAAGAAGTACCCGAGGTGGCTGTCCGGGCAGACACACACCGTCGGCGTTCCCATCACCGACGAGATATGGCTCAGTCCCGAGTCCAGTCCGACAAACAGGCGCGCCTCCCGGATCAACGCCATCGCCCCGGTCAAATCCGTTTCGATAACGCGCACGCCGGGTGGCGCAGTCCGGTTCACTTCGTCGGCCCCGCCGGGTTCGGCCAGCGCGACAAACGGCAAATCGGGGAACGCGGCGATCGTCTCCGCCCAACGCGCCGGCGGGTAGTCCTTCCTCCGGTTGTCGCTTGAGGGTTGCCATGCCACGTACTTCCCGGGTTCGATCCCGAACCGGCGGCATGCGTCGGTTCCCGATCCGACATGATCCAGTTCCGGCCGCCACGCGTCCTCCTCGTCCGGTTCGACACCACAGAGCCCCAGCACGTTGCCGATGTAATGGGCGTTGTGATGCAGTAAATGGCTCGGGACGTCCTCTTTGCCCACGCCATCCCGTTCCTCGTACTTCGGCACGACCTCGTACCCGGCCGGGTAGGGCCGTTCCGGCGCCAGGTCCTGGCCGAGGTGGTATCCTTCGTAGACGAACTTGCGGTCCGCCCGGACGGCGGCAAGCACGGCATCCAGGGCGAAGAGTCCGCCGTAGAACGTATGTATGTCTGCGATGACGCACCGGAACGACCGGTTCGCGATCTCTTCGAGCGGCGCGGTCGATTCACGGGACCCGGATGGGCGTGCGTCCGGTTTTGGAAATGGCAGGAAGACGTCCACGTGCGGTTCGACGAGCGGCCTTACGCGGGACCTTCCCAGGAACCAGACCGGACTGGGGTGAAACCAGCGCCGCAACCGGTTGAGGTGCCCGGTGGCCAGCACCACGTCACCGATCCGGCCCCATGCCACGTATAGAATGGGTCTGGGTCCGGGGTCCGGCGGTCTCGAAACCTGGAACGCCCATCGCCTGTTTGCGCGGCGCGAAATCCGGTTCCGGTACGCAAAGTAGATCCGGTATGCGAAGTTGTTGATCGGTTTCCACATGAGGTGTCGGCGACGTGTGCGGCGTGGTTCCCGGCCAGGGAATCGACCCCGGCGCGGACCGCGGTTTTATTGAATGACGCCCCGTTTCCCGTTGTATAGATGTACTTGACAGGACGTCCTGATATTACGTTATTTCGGCCGTCCCGGCAAGTCGGGGTTGGCCGTCCGTATCGGTACTCGGAAGATTTCGAAGATATACGAAGATATACAAGGAGTGGGTATCGATGATTAACCGCGCCAGGCATTGGTTGGGTTCGGCCGCATGCATGGCCGGCGTACTGGCCGCCGCGGGCTGTGGCGAGAGCGGCAGCGCCGTCAACGAAGCGTCCGCCGTGGAGGAAACGCGGTCAGCTAACGTGGTGACCCGGGTGATCGAGCCCAGGGGATTCATCAATCATCTCAGGCTGGTGGGCGAGGTCAAGCCCGTCCGCCGCGTCGTAGTGAGTATCGAAGCGACCGGTCTGGTAGAGCGGATCGAGGTCGAAAAGGGCGAGTCCGTCGAACAGAACGCCGTGCTGGCGCGGTTGGATGATGAACTGCTGCAGGCCGCCGCCGACGAAGCCCAGGCCGCCGTGAACGCCAGTGGTCTGACCCTGCGAAACCAGAAACGGCTGTTGGAGCAGAAAGCACTTGCGGAGTCCGTATACCTCGACACGCAGTATCGCCATGACATAAATCTCGCGCGGCATCAACAGGCCCGGACCTACCTGAGCAAGACGGTCATTCGGGCGCCGATCTCCGGCGTGGTGGACAGCCGCAATCTGGAGGTGGGCGAACTGGCTACGCCGGGCAGGGAACTCATGGACCTGGTCGATATCGACCGGGTCAAGATCGTGGCCGGCGTTCCTGAACGGCAATTGAAACACGTCTCCTACGGCACACGGGCCACCCTGACGTTTCCCGCCTATCCGGACGTTACCCTGGAAGCGGACATCTCCTATGTCGGAACGACGCTCGATCCGGACAGCCGTACCGTTCCCGTGGAAATCATGCTGGACAATCCGACGCACCGTCTCAAACCCGAAATGGCCGTCACCATCCGCGTCGTCAGAGACAACATCCCGGAAGCCATCGTCATCCCACAGGATGCCGTAATCGATACCGATCAGGGCCGGATCGTATTCCTGGCAGACCAGAACGTCGCCCGGTCCGTACCGGTTGCGCTGGGTTCGACATCAGGTGACCAGGTGCTGGTCACGAACGGGCTCGCAACGGGTGATACTCTCATCGTCGTCGGCCACCGGAACCTGGTCAACGGTGAGACCATTCAGGTCAGAAACGAAGGGATGCAGGCACGGTGACGACGTCTGCCGAAGGCATCCACGGGAGTAATTACTGTTGAAAGTCTCTGACCTGGCCATCAAGAACAGAATCAGCATCTTTGTGCTGACCGGAGCCGTCATTCTCCTCGGCTTCATGTCCTACCTGTCGCTGCCGCGCGAATCAACCCCCTCGATCACCATACCGATCGTTTTCGTCGCCACCCCCTATTTCGGCGTGTCTCCCGCGGACATCGAGAACCTCGTTACCCAGCCGATCGAGAAGCATCTCGAAGAACTGTCCAATGTGAAGGAGATCTCCTCGACCTCCAGCGAGGGCATCTCGACGGTGGTCATCGAATTCGAAACCGACGTCGACATCAACAATGCGCTCCAGAAGGTCCGTGAAGAGGTCGACCTCGCGCGGGCCGAGATTCCGGATGACGCGGAGGAATCCACCATCCAGGAGATCAACTTCGACGACATCCCCATCCTGGTGATCAACGTCGCGGGGACCCATAGTCTCGTAACGCTGAAAGACATCGCGGAGGACCTGGAGCAGCGCATCGAACAGATACCGGGCGTGCTGGACGTATCGGTCGCCGGCGGCCTGGAACGGGAAGTCCAGGTCAACGTCGATCCGGACCGGCTGGTATACTACGGCCTGGAACTCGATGATATCATCGAAACGATTCGCCAGGAAAACCTGAATATGCCTGGTGGATCGATCAAGACCGGAACCCTGCGGTACGCCGTCAGGGTCCCGGGCGAATTCACGACGCCGGAGGAAATCGGATCGCTTGTGGTCGAGACCCGCAACCGGCAACCCATCGCCATCGAGGACGTGGCGGAGGTCCGGTTCGGTTTCAAGGAAGAAACCTCCTTCGCCCGGCTGAACGGCCTGCCCTGCGTTACATTGAACGTACAGAAACGCAGCGGGGAGAACCTGATTCAGATCGCCGACGCCGTGAAGGAGCTGCTGGAAGTTGAACGGGGGCGGTTGCCCGCGACGGTAAGCCTGGCGGTCCTGGCGGATCAGTCCAAGGACATTCGTTCCATGGTCAGCGACCTGGAGAACAACATCATTTCGGGCCTGATCCTCGTCGTCTGCGTGCTGTTCATGTTCATGGGCGTGCGCAACGCTTTTTTCGTGGCCATAGCGATTCCGCTGTCCATGCTGCTCTCCTTCATCGTGCTGGATATCCTGGGCTACACGTTGAACATGATCGTGCTATTCAGCCTGATCCTGGCGCTTGGCATGCTGGTGGACAACGCCATAGTCATCGTCGAGAACATCTACCGCCACCGCGAGGAAGGCAGGCCCCTGGTCCGCGCCGCCCGCGAGGGCGTGGGCGAGGTGGCCGTGCCGGTCTGCACTTCCACCCTCACCACCCTGTGCGCCTTCGCCCCCATGCTCTTCTGGCCGGGCATCATCGGCGACTTCATGAGCTACCTTCCGGCCACGCTGATCATCACCCTGTCTGCTTCGCTTTTCGTCGCGCTCATCATCAATCCCACGGTCTGCTCCGTATTGCTCACCGTGAACACGGACCGTAAGGACCAGAAGTGGCTGATCGCCCTGCGCCGGCGGTACAGCCGGTTTCTCATGTGGGCGCTGGCTCACAGGGCGCCGGTCATGTCCGTCACCTGCGGCGTGCTCATCGGGATGATCGTGCTTTACGGGTTGATCGGCAAGGGCGTGGAGTTTTTCCCGGAGACCGAACCCAACCAGGCTTACATCGACGTCAACACGGCGATCGGCACCCAGCTGGACGTCTCCGACGGCGTGGTCCGGCAGGCAGAGGATTTCATACAGGACGTGCCCGACATGACCCAGTACGTCGCCAGCGTGGGGGCGGCATCGGACTCCCAGAACCCCGGCTCGGGCGGCGGCGGAGGGACACCCCACCGGTCGCGGATCATCGTCGACCTGCTGGAACGGCAGGAGCGAGAACAGTCTTCTTTCGAAACGGTGGAGGCGATCCGCCGAAGGATGGAACGTCTCATCGGCGCCGACGTGGAGATCATCACCCCGCAGCCCGGTCCGCCCACCGCGGCGCCCGTCAACATCGAAATCGTGGGGGATGACTTCGCCGTGCTCGGACAGCTGGCCGACCAGGTGATGCTGCGCATCGAGAACATCCCGGGCCTGGTGGACCTCAAGGACGACTACGATTCGGGCAAACCCGAACTTAAAGTCGAAATCGACCGCGAACAGGCCGCCCTGCTGGAAATGAACACCGCCGAGATTGCGCGGGCGGTGCGTACCGCCATCAACGGCACGGAAGCCTCCAAGTACCGGGTAGGGGAGGAAGAATACGACATTGTGGTCCGGTTTGCCGAACCCGAGCGGGCCACCTTCGCCGACCTGGAACGCATCCACATCATCCATGAGGACGAACTCGTTTCGCTGAGTACCCTGGCCCGGACCCGCGTGGCCGGAGGCGTGGGGTCCATCAAGCGGAAGGACCAGGAACGGGTACTGACCATCGAGGGCGACGTGGAAGGTCGACTGGCCAACGATGTGCTCGCGGATGTGCAGATGACGCTGGCGGAACTCGATCTGCCCGAGGGATACGCCCTGCGTTACACCGGTGAGAACGTCGAGCAGGACGAAGCGACGGACTTTCTGTCCAGGGCCTTTTTCATCGCCCTTATCATGATCACGCTCGTACTCGTTACGCAGTTTAATTCCATCACCATGCCCTTCATCATCATGATGTCGGTGGTGCTGTCGCTGATCGGCGTCCTGTTTGGACTGATCGCGACAGCCACGCCCTTCGGTATCATCATGACCGGAATCGGGGTCATCAGCCTGGCCGGGGTGGTCGTCAACAATGCCATCGTGCTGATCGATTACATCCGAAAACTACGGCACCGCGGTCTGCGGCGGAGGGAAGCGATCGTCCAGGGCGGGGTGACCCGGCTGCGGCCGGTCCTGCTGACGGCGATCACGACTATCCTCGGACTCATACCCCTGACTACCGGGTTCAGCTTCAATTTCATGACGTTTACCCTCGAGATCGGTGGAGAAAGCTCGCAGTGGTGGGGTCCCATGGGGGTGGCCGTGATCTTCGGACTGGCCATAGCCACGGTGCTGACCCTGGTCGTGGTTCCCGTCATGTACGACCTGGTGGCCGGATGGACCGAACGAGGTGACGCGGCGGCGAACCCTGAGGAAGAACCCGGCCAGGACGCCGGGACTACCGTGGAGCAGCCGGTCCCCGCGGTGTAACCGGAAGCCAGTGAGTGAATCTGGAGACCAAACCAACATGATTCGCGACATTACAAGACTGCTGGTGTCCCTGGTATGCGCGGCGGGTATCGCATTGCCCCTGTCCGCACAGCAGGACGACGATATTCTGCTTACGCTAGACCGGGCCGTCGAGCTTGCGCTCAGGAATAACGAATCCCTGCTGAGTTCCAGGCTGGAGGAAGACCGTGCCCGGGCGCGCGTGCGGGAAGCGTATTCCGAGGCGCTGCCCAAGCTCGACTTCAGCAGCACCATCACCCGGAACTGGGCCCTGCCGGAGTTTAATTTCGGCGGCCAGACCTTCAAGGTAGGCACCGACAATGTGATCAACTTCGGACTCGATCTTTCCCAGACCATCTATCGGGGCGGGCAGGTCGGAGTCGGCCTGAGAATCGCCCGTTACTTCCAGCAGATTTCGACGTCCAACGCGGACCGGGTGCGGGGGAACATCGTGCACCAGGTCCACGACGCGTACTACGATGTCCTTCTGGCCGAGGCCACGCTGGAGGTTTCCACGGCGGCATATGACCGTGCCGTGGTCCAGCACGTAGCCGTACAACGGTACTATGAAGCCGGGACGGTATCGGACTATGACGTACTCAGGGCCCGGGTGGAAGTGACCAACGCCCGTCCGCCGGTCACCCAGGCCAGGAACCGGCTCGCGATCGCGAAAGCGGACCTCAAGCGGCTGATCGGACTGCCCCTGCAGGCGCGTATACGCTGTACCGGCGGCCTGGACGTAGACGCATCCGGCTTGTCGGAGGACATCGAAACGGCCGTGGAACAGGCTTTGGCGAACCGGTCGGACATGAAGGCCGCCCGGTTGCAGACCACGATGAACGATGCGGCGATCCGGCTCGCCCGGGGAGAAAACGGACTCGATGTATCGCTTTCCGCCGGTTACCTGATGCAGGCCCAGGTAAATGACCCCGGTTTCAAGTCGATCGGGTTCAACGACTTCTCCCGGAGCTGGAACACACTCATCAACGTATCGATTCCGCTTTTCGACGGCAGGCAGAACTCGGGCCGTGTCATGCAGGCCCAGGCGGACTACGAGCTGTCACGGTACGTAGAGCGTCAGCTCGGAAAGCAGATCGAGGTGGACGTCACCGAGGCCGTGCTTGATATGATGGAGGCGTCGGAACGCGTAAGGGCCGGCGAAGAGGCCGTCGAACTTGCAAGCCGCGGCCTGTCCATCGCGCAGGTACAGTTTGAGGGCGGCGTCAGCACGCAACTCGAGCTTATCGACGCCCAGTTCGTCCTGAAGCAGGCCGAGACCGATCACGTTACGGCGAAGTACGACTACGCAACAGCCGCCGCGAATCTGCGGAATGTCCTGGGCATGATGGACGTTCGTTCGGAAGACCGGTAAGGCGGCCGGAAGGGAAGGGTTCCGCCTGCTGCCCGCTACCGCGCCATGCCGGGCCCCCGATAGGCGCGTGCGAAGGGCAGGCCGAAGGGTTCCTCGAAGGGCCGGAAGGGCACCAGGTCCGCGATCTCCCGAACCCGGTCCAGGACCGCTTGCGACAGCGGCCCCGACGCCACGTAACCGACGTTCTGCTCAATCTCCTCGACCGACCTCGATCCCGAAAGGACCGTGGAAACGGCGGGATTGGACAATACCCAGCGGATCGCCAGTTCCGGCAGGGGCATGTCCAGTTCCTCCACCAGGGCGTACAGCCGTCTGAACTGCTCGCGCCGGGGCGGTGACAACCAGGGCGCCCCGTGCTCCACCTGGTCCACATAACACGCGGACAGCGCCACCTGCTGCAGGGGGGACCCCACGACGATCCCCATGTTCTGCTTCACGGCCTCGGGAAGCACCGCGTGGACCGCTTCCTGCCAGAGCAGGCTGTAGTTGAAGGCCGTGAGCACGACGTCGTACGCGCCGGTCGACATGATGGCGGGCAGTGTATACGCCGTGGTGCCCCCCAGTCCCGTGAACCGGATGATACCTTCGGACTTCAGCGCCTCGAGCAGCTCGCATACCGGACCGTGAAACCGCTCCCAGTCTGTAAACCAGTCGTACTGGCCGGGGCGGTCCGGTTCGTGGATCATGAGTATGTCTATTGCGTCTCGCTTCAACAGTTCAAGGCTGGTCTCCACGGACCGGCGCAGCAGATCCGGGTTCCTGGGGTCGAAGGGTTGGGGCCGCCCACCGAGTTTGGTCGAAAGGACGATGGGTTGCGCCACCCCATCCAGGGCCAGTCCCATCACTTCTTCTGAATCGCCGTACGAAGGCGCCGTGTCAACGTAGTTAATCCCGAGTTCCAATCCCCGCCGTACCGCCCGAATGCCCTCGGCCCGGTCCGCGCCATGGGTTGAAACGAACAGCCCGCCCATTCCGATCTCGCTGACCGGAATGCCGGTCTTCCCCAGGATCCTGTGCCGCATGTCTGCCCCCGTTGCGCCGATGCCCTCTACTTGACAGGCCTGGAGTAGATTGTATATAGTCCGACCATTGCAACGCCAGTACATATTGGAAACACCGGCATGTGTTCACACGTCCCGGTACGCACCCGGACCGGACGGCGAACCGACGGTTTCAGTAAGGGAATGCCCATGCCCTACAAGCTTCAACCCGGCCGGATGTACATGATGCCGACCCATTTCGGCCCTGCCGCGGGTCCCCGTCAACGCCCCGATGGACGCCGCTTCGACGGCCTCGACTCCCCGCGGACCACCTCGTATTCCGTTAGTTTCCTGACCCGGCCGGAACAGCTGGAAGTCCTGCTGCCGGAGGGATTCCGGCTGGCCGAAGATCCCGTGGTTACCGTGACGGTTTCCTATATGACCGAAATCGAGTGGCTGGCCGGCAGGGGTTACAATACCCTCGGCGTGAGTTTCCCGGCCGAGTACAGGGGGAAACGGGACTGGGCCCGCGGACCCTTCCTCGCGGTGCTGTGGGAGAACCTGGCCGATCCGATTCTCACCGGGAGGGAACAACTCGGTTTCTCGAAGATATACTGCGCGATCCCGCCGCCGACCATGGTGAACGGCGAAACGCGATGTACGGCGGATTGGCTTGGATTCCGCTTCATGGAGATGAATCTGGCGGAAATGGGTACGCCCCCCGCGGCAACGGCCGAACCTCCCGAAGCATCGGCGGAAAAACCCACGTCCGTGGCCGAAGCACCCGCGGCGTCGGCCGAAGCTCCCGCGGCAGCGGCCGAAGCTCCCGCGGCGCCGGCCGATGGAGATGAGCTTACCGGAACCCTGCACTACAAGTATATACCTCGGACCGGCGAATGGAACGAGGCCGACGCGGAATACGCCGTACTCACCCCGTCCGCCACCCCAAACCGCAGGGTGACGGCGCAGCGCAGTGGCCAGGGATCGGTGCGGTTCCACCGGGCGGAATGGCGGGACCTGCCCACGCAGTACCACATCGTGAACGCCTTTGCGGGCCTGGAGCAAGTCGCCTTCCGGGGCGCGAGTATCGTGGAGTCCGTCGGGGGCAAGGACCTGAGCGACCAGCGCATCCTGAGGTAGGCGGCCGGAGCGCCACGGTGCCTGGCGAAACAGAGGAAGGCGGCCCGAAGATGTTCCGGCCCGGGGACGCTCCGGCCAGGGGATGTTCCGGCCCGGAGACGCTCCGGCCCTACTGCATGTAGTTCTTCACGCCCAGGTCCAGGTAGGACTCGTAGGTCCCGTCGGCGAAAAGCTGGCTGAATGAGCGCGTGTACTGGAGTACGGTGGTCATCAGTTCCCGGTCCACCCGCAACGGATGGGCGCGCTGGCTCAGGTTGACGAAGGCGCGAATCATCACGCTCCGTCCGTCCGTCGGCAGATACCGGACGTTTGCCGCGAACTCGTCGAGGCGGCCGTCGGGGTGCAGGTAATACTCTACGTTCGAGAGATAGAACGCGGAGATGCGGTCCCCTCTTCCCCGGACGAAATCCCCTATGGCCCGGAGGGCATGGCTGCCCGCGAAGTCTCCCGTGACGGGAATGATGGCGTTTCGGGCCTGCATCTCTCGGATGAACCGGTAGTCCGTGTCCGAGGCCAGGAAATTCCCGTAAGCCCCTTCGAGGTCCCGTCCCAGCAGGAACGTCCTGTAGGTTATGAAGGATATTCCCCGGTCCCCGTCCGACCGGTACTCCCACCTCAGGTCCAGATGCCGCTCGAAAAAGGAACGGTACAGTTCGGACACGCGCCGGGTTTCGTCGTCTCCCGAAAGGACCATGTAATTGCTGATCTGAGCCCGAACGCGTTCCAGGTTCCGGCGGAACAGATCTTCGTCGCCTGCAGTTCGATCGAAATAGGTCACCAGCGCTTCGATGGTGGGATTGCCGTCGTCGTCACCTGCGGTTCCCGACAGGGGTTTGCTGAAGAGCACGGAAAGGAATTCCGCCCGTGATTCCGCCAGGGCAAAGACGGCCTTGAAAAGCAGGTGTTCGATGAGGTTGTCCCTTCGGATATCGAGTATGAAGGCGTACCGAGGACGTACCTGCGCGATGTAGGTGAAATTCTGGTCCGGCCCCACGCCGATGTAGACGCCGCCCTCGACACCGAGCCGCTTCAGCGCGTGCTTGACGTGGAGATAGCCGGCCTCGTTTGAGACGAGGTTGTCGCTGTCGAAATACCCACCGGGTTCGGAAAGGGTATCCACAAGGGCCGCATAGCGTTCCGTAGAAAAGGACTCGGCGGAATCCGCCTGCCCGGTACCGCCGCATCCCGCCAGCAAAAGGAGCATGGCGGAAAGGCCGGCCAACCCCGTTCCTGTTCTGGACATGGATTTCTGACCCGCGTAAGTCGGTAGAACGTCAGCTCGTTATTCAGGTCTCGTTCAACTTACCTACTATAGTGCAGGTCATGGTGGAATCAAAGTTGTTTATAGACAGAGCGAACCATTCAGCGATCCATCCATTTGCCGCGGTCCAGCGACCTGTATTGTATGGCTTCGGCCACATGCTCGATCCTGATCGCGTCCTCACCGGCCAGGTCGCTGATGGTCCGGGCGACTTTCAGGACGCGATCGTAGGCCCTGGCGGATAGACCCAGGCGGGCGATGGCGTTCCGCAACAGGTCGCGGGCCCGGTCGTCCAATACGCAATGCTGCTTCAGGTCGCGTGGTGTCATGTGCGCATTGCCAAAAGCGCCGGGAAGGTTGGCGAAGCGCGGCAATTGCCGTTCCCGGGCCCGGTTGATCCGGTCTCTGACACGGTGGGAGGGTTCGCCGACGGGACGGTCGCCGAGGTCTCCGTACGGCACCGGCGGCACCTCGACGTGCAAATCGATACGGTCAAGCAACGGGCCCGAAATCCGGGACATGTACTGGTGTATTCGGGCAGGCTGACAGGTACATTCGTGCCTCGGATCGCCAAGGAATCCGCATGGACAAGGATTCATGGCGGCGACCAGGGTGAACCGTGCGGGATAGGACAGGGACCTGGAGACGCGGGACAGGTTGACTTTGCCGTCTTCCAGGGGCTGCCGGAGCATTTCGAGCACCTGTTTCCGGAATTCGGGCAGCTCGTCCAGGAACAGCACGCCGTTGTGGGCGAGCGACACCTCACCGGGTTTCGGGATGCTCCCCCCGCCGATCAGGCCCGCTTCCGTGATGGTGTGGTGAGGTGCCCGGTAAGGCCTGGTGGTGACCAGGGGGGTAAAGGGCGGGATTTTCCCCGCCACACTGTGTATCTGTGTCGTTTCCAGCGCTTCTTCCAGGGAGAAATCGGGTAATATGGACGGCACGCAGCGGGCGAGTAGCGTCTTGCCCGAACCCGGCGGACCGATGAGCAGCAGATTGTGTGATCCCGCGATGGCCACTTCGATGGCGCGCCTGGCGTGATCCTGTCCTTTGACGAGCGAGAAATCGAAGGGATAGTCCGCACCGGAAGATAGGATCGGTTCGGCATCGTGCCGGGACCGTTCAAATCGCTTCCGGCCCTGGAGGAAGTGGACCGCGGATTCCAGCGACGGCATGCCGTAAACGTCGATGCCGCCGGCCATCGCCGCTTCCTCCGCGTTCTCGCTGGGAACGATCAGCCTGCGCGCGCCGAGGCGGTGCGCGGCGAGCGCAACGGGCAACGCACCCCGGATCGGCCGGAGCGCGCCGTCCAGCGACAACTCACCGAGCAGGACCGTGTCTTCGAGAGACTGGACCGGCAACTGTGCCGACGCGGCGAGAATGCCTACGGCGATGGGCAGATCGAAGGAAGTACCCGCCTTGCGCACGTCCGCGGGGGCCAGGTTGACGGTGATTCGCTGGTACGGATAGGCAAAACCGGATTGCTTGATGGCCGCCACGACGCGGTCCTTGCTCTCCCGAACGGCACTGTCCGGCAGTCCGACGGTCGAGAAATGAGGGAGACCGTTGGAGATATGGGTTTCCACCTCCACTGGAATCGCTTCGATGCCCAGTACGGCGCCGCTCGATACACGTGATAGCAAGCTGTCCCCCTTTCGCATAGTGGTACGGTCTCAGGTCGTATACCGAACAATCCGAAATGGAATCCATCGGCGTCAGCACATTCATAACAGTCGCCTGGAACAGGTGAAATCTCGTTTCCTTCAGCAACCTCGTAGTTTACTGATTTCTGTTGCGACGGTGCCCCGGTCCGCATATATTATCAAACTGGTTTTTCGGTGAGGTTGATCTTTTGTCCACGATCAAAGACAATCTGGTCCGGGTGTACGACCGTATATCCAGGGCTGCCGCGCGAGCCGGCCGCGAGGCCTCGTCCATTCAGCTCATCGCCGTATCTAAGACCAAGCCCCTTTCGATGATCGAAGAGGCCAGGCGGGCCGGTGTCACTGATTTCGGTGAAAACAGGGTCCAGGAAGCGCTCGAGAAGATCCACCAGGACGACGGTGCGACCTGGCATCTGATCGGTCCGCTGCAGCGTAACAAGGCCAGGTTCGCGGTGCGGATCTTCGACATGATCCATTCCGTCGACCGCCTTTCCCTTGGCCGGGAACTCGACCGGCGGCTGCAGGCCGCGGGAAGGACCATGCCCGTACTGATCCAGGTCAATACGTCGTCGGAGGAGACGAAGGCCGGCGTGGAGCCCGACCGCGCCCTGGAACTTGCGGAGCAGTTGTCCGTCCTGTCCGGACTGTCCGTCAGGGGACTGATGACGATCCCCGCGTTCTCACCCGATCCCGAAGATGCCCGGCCCGCATTCAGGCTGCTTCGGGAGACGAGAGACCGCATCGCGTCCGCCGGTGTCGCAGGCGTCGACATGGACGTACTCTCCATGGGCATGTCCCATGACTTCGAGGTAGCCATAGAGGAAGGCGCGGACATGGTCCGGGTCGGCACGGCCGTTTTCGGTGCACGCCCGGCATGATGCGCCGTTGATCCGCCGGTGAACGGGACCCTACATGGGATTGATCGAATTCATCATCAACATCTACATGCTGGCTTTCGGACTCCGAATGTTCATGCCCGCCGCGAGCCCCTTCAGCGAGAACCCGATCCAGCGGGGTCTGTACTCGGCGACTGAACCGGTGCTTCGGCCCATTCGCCAGGTGATCATGCGCGGCGAGCCGCGTTTCGACTGGTCGCCCGTCTTCGCCATCATCGCCCTCGTCGTCGTGCGTGGCCTCCTGGTCACGACCGTCATGGGCGTGCCCCTGTCCTCATCCCTGGCATCCGGATTGCTGGACGTGTTCGATTTCGTGGTGCGTGTGCTCGCCATCCTGTTCCTGGGCGCTTTCTTCATTTCCATCGAATCTCCGTTCGCATTCAGCCAGTCCGGGCATATGATGCACAGCATCGCCCACTTCTTCCTGGCCCCGATCCGCCGCTTCACCGGCTACCGGATCGGGCGGCCGGACGTATCCGCCCTGCTGGGCATCGTACTACTGGGCGTTCTGCTCGGTCTTGTGCAGCAGCAGGCCGGGCCGCTGGTGGCGCAGGTTGCCGGCTCCGCGACGAATATGATGCTCGAAGGCGTCTTCTACGTAATCGATTTCATTTTCGATGTGCTCTTCATCGTGATACTCGTACGCGCGGTGCTTTCGTTCTTCAATCCGGATACGGGCAACGCGCTCTTCCAGATGCTCATCCTTTTCAGCGATCCCATTCTGGCGCCGATTCGCAGGATCATGCCGTCGACGTACGGCATCGATTTTTCGCCGCTGATCGCCATTCTGATACTGAGGTTTGTCCAGATGAGTCTCCTGCCCCTGTTGCTGCGGATCTGACGGGAGCGCGACCAGGAGACCAGGAAACAGAGGTATACACATGGATATCAGCCCGGAGGAAATTCGGGAACGGAAGTTCAAGACGCGCTGGGTCAGCGGTTACGATATGGATGAAGTGGAAGCCTTTCTGAACAGCACCGCCGGCGCGTTAGAAAACCTCGCGAAGGAGAACGCATCGCTGCGTGCCAGGATAACGGAGATGGACAGCGAGTTCTCCGACGTGGGCCGGAGAAGGAAACTGCTCGAGGACGCGCTCGTTTCCGCGCAAAAGGTCATTCACGACATGAAGGCCAATGCCATGAAAGAAGCGGAAAACGTATTGAAAGATGCGGAAAACAAGGCGGACCGGTGGATCTCCGACGCGAACAACCAGGTCGCCGAAATCAAGCGGGAACTGGGTGCGCTCACCACGTTGAGGAAGGACTACGAGGTTAAATTCAGGATTCTGCTCGAATCCCACCAGGAACAACTCGACGCCATGCGGGGCATGGACCGGGAAAGCAGCGAAAAGCAGGCGTCGGGTCCCGTGCGGCAGCCCCGGCCAGGCGGTCCCGGCCAGGTTGAACGCCGGCCAGGATGAACGCTAACGAATGACGTATGAACGGATCGCGAGGCTGGCCGCCAGGATAGGCGATGACCTGCGCGGAAACAGGATCGTCGGCCTGTCGGTCCCGGAAGTGACTCCGGAGGTGTTTCCCTGGAGGGAGATGAAAGCGCCCGGGTCCTGGGCGCCCTTCGAGACCGTGTTCCGGGCCGGACCGGTGCTGCTCCCCTGTTTTGGAAACGGCATGGCCGCTGAACGCCGCATCGATGCGGTGCGGGTCCTTCGAATGCTGGGTGCCGATAGCCTTCTGATCGCGATCGGGTGCTCCGCGCTGCATCGCAGATGCGAAGCGGGTTCTTTCGTGATCGTGGACGATCATGTAAACTGCACCGGCGAGAATCCGCTGCGGGGACCGAACGACGAACGGCTCGGTCCGAGGTATCCCGACATGAGCGCGCCGTATGACGTGGGCTGGTCGAACGGGCTCAGAAGGGGCGCGTCTTCCATGGGACTCGAGCTGCGAGGCGTCGTGTATGGACGGATCGCACGGTCCGGAACCGGTGACGAAATCGCCGCGTGGACCAGCGCGGGAATCGACGTGGCCGGCGGAGGTCTGGTGGATGAAGTGGTCGCGGCCGTGCACTGTGGTTTGCCGGTCGCCGCGGTGGGCGTCGTTGAAAAGAGTTTGACGGTCGACGGAAATGTCTTATGTTCGTCGATACCCGCGCGAAGTAAGGATTACGGAAGGTTGGCTGCAATCATCGATCGAAGTCTGCTTTGCCGTGGAGGTATGGATGACGGGTGAAGATCTGAAACGATTCGAAAAGCTCCTGCTCGAAAAGCGCGAAACGCTGTTGCATGAGCTGGGCTATTTCGGAAACAAGACCATAAACTCCGCGGCGCGCGATGTCGCGGGCAGCTATCCATTTTCGGAACACCCGGCGGACCAGGGTACCGAATCGATGGAGCAGGAACAGGCCTACGACCTCGCCTCTCGCGAGGGGCGGTTCCTGTTTCATATCGACGAAGCCCTGGAGCGCATCAAGAACGGCGCCTACGGTCTTTGCTACGTATGCAATGGAGAAATCGGCAAGGCAAGGCTAGAGGCCGTACCCCACGCCCGGATGTGCATAGAGTGTAAATCAAAAGAAGAACGAGGTCTGATCTAACATCTTCGGACTGCGCGCATTGGCAAAGCCGGCCGTCGTCTGCGCCGGCATCCTGATCCTGGACCAGATTACCAAGATCGCCGTTCAGCAGGGGATGGCGCTTCACCAGTCCTATCCTCTCCTGGGGGAAGCGGTCCAGTTAACTTACATTCGGAATCCCGGAGCCGCGTTCGGCATCACCCTCGGCGGCCGCTGGCTCTACCTTGTCCTGTCGGTCATCGCCTGCGCGGTCATGGTATATTACCTGTTCAGGCTTCCCCCTGCCGAGCGTTGGGGGCGGTATGCCATGATGAGCATACTGGGAGGCGCGATCGGCAACCTGATCGATCGCGCGGTTTACGGCGCGGTTACGGATTTCATCGATATCGGGGTGGGAGCATTCCGATGGCCCATATTCAATGTGGCGGACTCCGCCATCACCATCGGGATCATCCTCCTGTTCACCCGTCTGCCCGCCATTAACCGGATATTGAACGATGAAGCACCTTCCGGATGACTGGGAGGGATCCTTCGTCGAGACCGTGGTACCCGCCGCGCAGTCCCAGTGGCGGCTGGACCGGTACCTGTCGCAAACGGACCTGCCGGTAACCCGGTCGAGAATCCAGCGCTGGATCCGGGCCGGCTCGGTTTCGGTCAACTCGGTCGTCGTGGAAAAGTGCGGCCACGGGGTTTCCGAAGGCGACGTCGTCGCCGTGACCATACCCGAAACCCCTCCCTCGACCGCGGAGCCGGAGCCCATCCCGCTGGACATCGTCTACGAAGACGAAGCACTCCTGGTGGTGAACAAGGCAGCGGGCATGGTCGTGCATCCGGCGTGCGGACATGCGCGTTCGACACTGGTAAATGCCCTCTTGCACCACTGTGGAAGCCTGGAGCAGTTCGACGATCGGGTCCGGCCGGGTATCGTGCATCGTCTGGACAAGGATACGTCCGGCCTGATGATCGTGGCGAAACGTGAAGACGCCCACGCGTTTCTCTCCCGGCAGCTGGCCGAACGCCGTATAAAACGCGGTTACACCGGGCTGGCATGGGGCCGTTTCGCCGAACCCTCGGGTACGATCGACGCGCCGGTCGGACGTCATCCGCGGTTCAGGCAGCGGATGGCCGTGGTGGAGGAAAGCCGCGGCCGCAGGGCCGTCACCCATTACCGCGTACGCAGTTCCATGGAGGACGGGACGTTGCTCGCCCTGGCGCTGGAAACCGGGCGCACCCACCAGATCAGGATACACCTGGCCCACCTGAACCATCCCGTCATCGGTGATCCGGTCTACGGGGGAAGGCTCAAGCGGCTGGCCGGCACGGCGCCCCGCCGCCGCCCGATGTTGAGAAAGATGCTGGATGTACTGCAACGGCAGGCGCTGCATGCATCCGAACTGGAGTTTATCCATCCCTACTCGGGTCGGACCCATTCCTTCAGGGCGTCCCTGCCCGAGGATATCAAACAGGCTGTCGAAATACTGTCCGGCAGCACGTGTTCTGCCGACCCCCGATCGGAACGGCGGGGGTCCTGAAATCACCCGCTGTGAGGGTGCGATTTCCCGGTATCGCCATGCTTGAACCAACCGTCGTCGAAACACGTTCGGATATCCTGTGGCACCGCGTGGTCGAGGGGCTGACCCGCATGACGGCCGCTACGGGTGAAGCCGACCTGTCCGGCGCCATCGAACAGATCTCGCTTGAGCTTTCCGGCGCGGAAGTCTGCCGGTTTTTCGTGGTAGACTGTGTATCGAACCGGATCGTCTTCGAAACGGCCGGCCGCGGTACCGTGCAGCCCGTCGCGGAACCGGAGGTCGAGACGTTGCTGTCCTGGCTGCGGTCCCAGCCGAGCACCCGTCTGGTCGAGGACGTCCGGCAACTGGAATGGCCCCGGCAGGCGGAGGCCGGCAGTGATGTACTGACCGGCCAGGCCGTGTCCGGCAGTGATGTACTGACCGGCCAGGCCGTACTTACTCATCACCAGATCGACGACCGGTTTCACTGCGTCCTGCTCGCGGTCATGGCAGCCGGCGAGACCGGCTTCGACCCCGAACGCCTCGAGGTAACCATCTCCCTGGCGCGCCACGCCGGATACACGGTCACGCGCCTTTTGCATTTCAAGCTGGCCCGGCAGGAGATGGTCCACCGGACCGCCCTGTACGAGGTGGGCAAGCGGATCAGCAGTTCTCTGGACCTGGGTGAGGTGCTGAACCTCATCATCGACGCGTTGCAGACGGTGGTGCCCTACGATGCGGCGGTCATCTTCCTGCTCGACGAGGACCGGAACGAGGTGGTCAAACAGACCATCAGGGGATATTCGCCGGACCTGGACGCGATCAACCTGAAGATGGGCGAAGGCATCAGCGGATCCGCGGCCGAGACCGGAAGGGCGATCATCGTGCCGGACGTGTCCCGGGACGACCGGTACGTGCAGCACAGGCCGGGTACGAACTCGGAAATGGCCGTTCCCATGCTTTCCGGGGACCAGGTCATCGGGGTCTTCAACATCGAAAGCGACCGGGTTAACGCCTATGACGAGGAAGCCCAGTCCCTGCTGGAGGCTTTCGCGTCCCAGGCGAGTATCGCCATCCAGAACGCGCGCCTGTTCGATGACGCACGGCGAAGCCGGCTGCTGGACCGGGAACTGGAGGTCGCCGGCGAGATTCAGCGCGCCCTGTTGCCGCGCGCCGTGCCCGAAGTCCACGGCCTTTCCCTGGCCGTGTTCAGCGAACCCAGCAGGGAGGTCGGGGGCGACTTCTACGACTTCATTCCCTTTTCGGACAAGCAGCTGGGCGTGGCCGTGGGCGACGTGGTCGGCAAGGGCATTCCCGCCGCGCTGACCATGGCTTCGCTCTATACGTCGTTTCACGAATTCGCCAATTACTACGTTTACCTTCCGAGTTACGTCATTGGACACGTTAACGAGGTCCTGTACGAGGTTACGTCCGCGGACCGGTTCGCCACCCTTTTCTATGGTATCGCGAACCAGCAGGAGAACACTTTCGTCTATTGCAACGCCGGCCACCCGCCGCCCCTGCTGTGCCGGAAATCCGGCGAAACGGTCAATCTCCATACCGGGGGACTGATCGTGGGTTCGTTCGAGGACGCGAGTTTCGAGGACGGTCGCGTGTACCTGGACGATGGCGATGTCGTGGTCCTGTATTCGGACGGCCTCATCGAGAAGTCCAACCTGGAAGACGAGATTTTCGGCATCGATCGGCTGGAACAGGCGATCAAGGACTGTCACGACTGCCCGGTCGAGGAGATCCGGGACCACGTGATCGAGGTGTGGCGCGCCTTCGTGGGCGGCGGCGGGCCCGATGACGACACGACGTTGATCGTCGTAAAGAAGGAATCATAGATGCAGGCGGCGGACCGGCGGAAGGCCTGACCGGTCAACAACCGGCGGCAGGCCTGGCCGGTCAACGTGGGATTCACGCGCAGGGAACAGCGGAGGACTTCGAATGGGCGTTCGTATAGGTTTTATCGGAACTGGCGGCATTGCTGGCATGCACCTGAACCTCTTGCCGGACATCGAGCGGGCCGAACTCGTGGCGTACGCGGACATCCTGGTCGAGCGCGCGCAAGCGGCGGCCGACCGGTGCGGTGGCCGCGCGTACGGCGACTACCGCGAGATGCTGGACCGGGAAGCGCTGGATGCCGTGTACGTATGTCTCCCGCCCTTCGCCCACGGCGATCCAGAAATGGCCGTGCTGGAACACGGCCTCCACCTGTTCGTGGAGAAACCCCAGGCGCTGGATGTGGATACCGCGCGCGACATCGCGGCCAAGGTCGAAGAACGCGGCGTCCTTTCATGCGTGGGGTACAACTGGCGGTACATGGACGCGACGGAAAAGGCACGGAATCTGCTGGCCGGCGTGCGGCCGGCCCTGGCGGTCGGATACTGGATTGGGAACACGCCCGGATCCCCCTGGTGGCGCGTGAAATCGAAGTCGGGCGGACAGATCGTGGAGCAGACGACGCACGTGTACGACTGCGCCCGGTACCTCATGGGAGACGTGGTCAGCGTCTACGCGGCGGGAACGAAGGGGCGGATGCTGGATCTGCCGAACTACGACGTGGAGGACGCCAGTACGGTGTCGCTCGTGTTTGAAAGCGGCGCCGTGGCCACCATACTCTCTTCCTGTGTCGCCGAACAGGGCTACGGAACCGCCCTTGAGGTCATTGCCCGGGGTCTCACGGTGAAGATCACGAGGGGAGACCTGGAGGTCGTGCGCGAAGAAGAAACCGTGCGCTATCCCGGCCGGAACAACCCTTACCTGCTCGAGAACGAACTTTTTCTGCAGGCCATCGAAGAGGGGAATCCGTCCCTCATCCGGTCGGCCTACGGTGATGTCGTCAACAGCCTCGCCGTCACCCTCGCGGCGAACGAATCCATGGAATCGGGCGAGGTCGTCCACCTGGCGTAGACCGCGCGGCGCGACGCAACGGGCAGTTCCCGCAGCGCGACGCAACAGGCAGTTCCCGCGGCGAGCCAGGACAGGACAGTCAGGCCGCCTGGTCAGCCCAGGTAGCGCCGGAGGTTGTCGAGTCCGATGCGTACGCCGTCGACGGGATGCTCGAGTCCTTCGAATTCGATGGACAGCACGCCATCGTATCCGTGGCGTGAGAGGACGTGCAGGCAGGAAGCCAGGGGGACTTCCCCGTGGCCGACGATAGCGCCCCGGAGATAGTTGCCGCCCCGCGTGCGGAACCAGCCCTCACCGGGGTCGGTGGCCGTGCCGGGCCGGGTGTGGAAGTCCTTGGCGTGGACGTGAAAGGCGTAGGGGATCAAACGTCCCACGGCGGCGTCCGGCGGTTCGTCCACGCAGAGGAAGTTGCCGATATCTATGAGCACGCCGAAATTCTCGTGATTAACGGCGTTGACCAGTCTTTCCACGCGTTCACTGTCCTGGCAGAACAACCCGTGGTTCTCCACCATGGTCCGGACGCCCAGGTCCGCCGAGAACTCCGTGACCTCGCGGATCGCCGGGACGAGTACGGCCAGGGCATCGTCGAATGAGCGCGCACCGGGACGGCTGTCGGGAAACCCTCTCGTGGCGTCGTGACGCATGCCGGGTGCACCGAGCAGGTGGGCAATGCGCACCTCGTCCTTCACCCGTTCCACCTCGGCCCGCAGGTCTCCTCCGCTTCCGTTGATGAAATCCGCGCCGACCGTGTAGTTGGCGATGGGAAGGTCCGCCTCATCACAGGCCGCGCGCACGTCGGGAGCATACCGCTCGAACGGTTCGCTTCCGGGCGGGTGCAGCGAGGAGAACTCGATCACGTCGAATCCGAGTTCCGCCGTCTTGCCGATGGCGTCGAATTCCGTCATCTCGCCGTTTCGGATCAACCGGCTGTAACTGTACGAACTGACGCCGATCTGCATGGCACTCCCGGGTGGGTTCAAGAGGCGGAAACGACGGGTTGACGGACCGAATGCTCGTAATCGGCGATGACTTCCTCCACCGGCGGCGCATCGGGGAAGAAAGAAAGGATGCGCAGCAATACGTCGTCCAGCATGATATCGGGACAGGACGCGCCGCAGGTCAGGATGAGATCGACGGGCCGGGTGGCCGGCAGCCAGTCGATGGTCGCGACGATCGACTTGGATTCCAGGTCGAAGTGGCGGATCTGCCGGTCCGACATGATGTCCTTGCTGCTGTTGATGAAAAAGGTGCTGATCGTTTCCTCGCAGAGCTCCACCAGGTGGGAGGTGTTGGACGAGTTGTAACCACCGACGACAAGGGCGACGTCCGCTCCTTGCTCGATCATGGCGTAGGTGGCGTTCTGATTCTCGTTACTCGCGTAGCACAGGGTATCGGAGGTATCGGCGAAGTGATCGCCGATGCGCTCGGCGCCGTACCGTTCCTCCAGCGCTTCCCTGATCAGCCGCGCGATCTCGTGGGTTTCGCTGGCGAGCATGGTGGTCTGATTGATCACGCCGACCCGGTTCAGGTGGACTTCCGGGTCGAACCCCTCCGAGCAATTCTCGCCGAACACTTCGAAAAACCGGTCCCTGTCGACCTTCCCGGTAATGATATCGGCGAGGATGAGGGTCTCCTCCCGGTTCCGCACCACGACGGTCGGGGCCTGCTGGACGCTGTGGGAAAACGTCGCGCGCGTCTCTTCGTGCCGGGGTTTGCCGTGTATGACGACCGTGAACCCCTGCTGGCCGATCTGGCCGCCCCGGGTCCAGACCTTTTCGACGAAGGGGCAGGTCGTATCGTAGGTGCAGAAGTCGATCCCGCGGCGGGTCAGCATTTCCTTGATTTCCACCGTGGTGCCGAAGGCGGGGACGACGACCAGGTCGTCTCGGGTCAGCTCATCCCAGGGAATGAGTTGTTCACCAAGCGTGGTATGGATGAACCGGATGCCCCTGGACTGCAGGTCGGTATTGACGTTCGGATTGTGGATCATCTCGCTGAGCAGGAAGATCCGCTTGTCCGGGTTTTCCTCCAGCGTCTTGTACACGATCTCGATCGCGTTTTCCACGCCGTAGCAGAACCCGAAATGCCGGGCGAAGATGAACCGAACGCTGCCGAAATCCAGAATGGACGGCGACAGGTCCTTCTTCTTGGGATCTACGAGCCGCCTCCCCTGCTTGATCCGGGAAGTGATCTCACTCTTGTAGTAACTGGGAATGTCGAACTGGCGCGCCATCGCTAAGCCCTTGTGGACATGGCCTTTACCGGTATACCAATTTAACAGGATACGCCCGGCGGGGCAAAGGTTTTCGGCGCATGACCGGTCAGATCCGGTGCGCGAGGGTTTCGTCTATGTGCTTTTTAAGGTAGACGGTAAAAGGCGTGCCGCCCGTGCCCACGTGGCCCTTGTTTTCCCGCTGCCCGGGCTTGAGCACGTACATGGCGGCGTACTCGATATGCAACCGGCGGAATTCGTACAGTGCTTCCACCGCGGCGTTGTAGGCGTTTCTCAATCCGGGCTCGCCGTTCCCCCGTTCAAGGACGAACGCCCGGACGGAGGGTCCCGCTTCCACCGTTTCGATGAAGTGCCGGTCCTGCACGGGCATGTAGTCGCGCATCTCCATCAGGTAGGCCCGCATCTCATCGTAGCCGTGCTCGATCCCGAGAAAACCGTCCACGGCGTAGATTACCGCGCTCTGCGCACCGGTTTCACCGCGGAACTGCCGGGGCCTTCCGCCATAGGTCTCCACGCCCGTATACACCATGCCTTCGGGCAGCTCGGGGTTGTTCTTCCAGCCGAACATGTACGGCCTGACCCGGTGATAGTAGGTGTTGGGATCACACCGTTCCGTCATGCGCTCCAGGACCGCCCGCATTTCGTGGAGCGTCGCGGACACGGCGTCCAGGCAATCCGCCACGGTCCCGGCATCGTCCCGGGACACCGCATCCTGGCCGGGGATCAGCACGGAGAGCGCCCGTCCCGAGACGGCCTCGATATGCACGTGGATCGTGACGAACCACTCCTCGTCCATCCCGCCGAGGAAGTTCAGCATCATGTGGAGGTTGCCGACTTCGACGGGGTCCTGGCGGTCGAACCTGCGCCAGTTGTACATGACCTGCGAGGCGTAGGTCAGCATCGGAGGGCGCCCGAGGCGGCAGGCCACGCCGTGCCAGGCCGTGGCCAGGTTCCCGGGGATGGCCGTGGCCACCGGGTGATCGGGGGCGAAGACGTACATGTTGGCCAGAAAGGACAGCAGGCTCATGGCCCGTTCATGCTCGGCCAGGGTTGCCAGCCGGTCACCGGGAAAGTACGGCAGTTCTTCAATCGTGGGGCGGATATGCCGCGTCAGGGCCAGCTTGGGCAGCACGCCGCCGGCCTGTTCCCACGCGACGAAGGGTTCGGGCAGGCGGGCAAGCGGGTCTTCGGACGGTAGAAAACCGTGGGTGAGGTCACGCGTCGCGGGCGACATCAAGGCGGCGTACAGGGGATCCGGTTCCACCTGGGTCATGGGAGACCCTCCGGGATGCGTCCCGCCGGGGAATCCGGCCTTTCCTCAGGCCGTGATCTGGAAATCCTCGGCTTCAGGATCGTATTCGTCGAACAGGTCTTTTTTGGCGTAGTCCGCGGGGATGTCGCGGTACACCGCAAAGGGCGGATCGGCCCGGTAACGATCCGGATCGACCAGTTCGTCCACTTCGCCGTCCCGGACCAGATGGACGTTCACGTCACTGATCGAGGACGGGCACAGTCCCCGCTCGATACCGACCTGCAGATATACCAGGTTATCGGGTTGGAAGCCCATGAGATGGGCCGCCACAAGGTCCACCGCGGCCATGGACGCGCCGGCGACGACAAGGCCTGTGGGAAAATTCCGGCCGAGATAGAAGGCGTTGCCGTCCCTTCCGACGATGCCCTCCACCACGTTGAAATCGGGCTGGCAGGCCAGGAAGACGTCCCAGTGCATATGGGCGATGGTCCGCTGCCAGGCTTCGTGGTCCTCGACGCGCATCCATTCCCGTCCCTGCTTTCGCCGGTCGGCGCGCCCGAACGTGGCGCGCCACGCGTCCGAACACAGGTGGCGTTCCGTGACCGGTATCATTATGCCCTGTTGGTTCTTGCCGCACAGGGTGACCACGCCCAGGTTATGGGTCTTCAGTTTGGGCACGTTGACGTAGAACACGTTCTCCGCGGCAGCCCAGCGGGAGATCCCGATATTGTGTAGCTGTACCGTGTTCCCCGGGGTGACGCGTACGTTGCCGTAGTCCGCCAGCTCGAGCAGCCGTACGCGTTTTTCGCGCGCCATCTCCGTGTACCCGCTCCGGGCCCAGGCCAGGTCTCGCCGGGACTTTGAAGTCAGCCGGCTGGACGCCTCGCCGACGTATACCTCGTCGACCGGAACGCCCGTGTCTTGGACGAAGTAGTCGACGAGCCCGCCCACGAAGGCCGGATGGGTGACGATACCGCTGTTTCGCGGCGCCCCGGCAGTGACGTTGGGCTTCATCATCACGGCGCGGTTTCCGGGATCGACGTCCAGGGCGCGCAGCATCTCACGGGCCGGTCCGGCGAACGCCGCATCGTTCAGCGCGTCTTCACCGCCCAGGTGGCTTTTCAGGATATATACATCGGGTTTGGACATTTTCTCATCCCCTGGAGCCCGCAGGCTCACGCCCACCGGCTCATGGTGACTTTCTGCCGCGTATAGAAGGCGAAACCTTCCTTGCCCTGGATGTGCAGGTCGCCGTAGAACGAGCCGTTCCAGCCCGAGAACGGGAAGAACGCCATGGGGGCCGGCACGCCGACGTTGATACCCACCATCCCGGCGCTCACCCGGTTCCTGAACGTCCGGGCGGCCTTTCCGTCGCCCGTGAACAGGACCGCGGCGTTGCCGAAACCGCTCTGGTTGCAGGCCTCGATGCCATGGTCCAGGCTGTCGGTGCGGATCACGGAGAGGACCGGACCGAAGATTTCCTCCCGTACGATCTTCATTTCGGTGGACGCCTCGTCGAAAATCGTGGGTCCAAGGTAGAATCCGTCCGGCGTTTCCGGCACTTCCACGCCCCGGCCGTCCCGGTAGAGCGAGGCGCCGTCCGACAGGCCCGAGGCGATGTATCCGCGCACCTTTTCGAGGTGCTGCCGGGTAACGACCGGCCCCATGTCCGCGTCGGGGTCCCGGTCCGTCGGCCCCACCTTCATCCCGTCCAGCGCTTCGCGGAGCAGAGGCAGCACGCGCCGGGCCGCGTCATCCACCGTTACCGCCACGCTGCCGGCCATGCACCGTTCCCCGGCGCACCCGTACACCGAACCGATCAGGGCGTCCACCGTGAAGTCCGGATCCGCGTCGGGCAGGATGACCATGTAGTTCTTGGCGCCGCCGGCCGCCTGTACGCGCTTGCCGTGGGCCGTCGCGGTCTGGTAGACGTGCCGGGCCACGGGCGACGAGCCGACGAAAGAAACGGCGTCAATGCCCGGGTGGGTGCAGAGGGCGTTGACCACGTCCACGCCGCCGTGCACGAGGTTCATCACGCCGGGCGGCAGTCCGGCTTCCTGAAGGAGCTCCACGAGCCTGACGGCGGTCAGCGGCACTTTCTCCGAGGGCTTGAGCACGAAGGTATTGCCGCAGACGATGGCGATGGGATACATCCACATGGGGACCATCGCGGGAAAATTAAAGGGCGTGATCCCCGCGCAGATACCCACGGGCTGACGGATGGTGTCGCAGTCGATCCCGCTGGCGACCTCTTCCAGCGCGTCGCCCATGAGCAGCGCAGGCGCCCCGCAGGCGAACTCCACGACCTCGATGCCCCTCCGCACCGAACCCCGGGCTTCCACCAGGGTCTTGCCATGCTCCCGCGTGACAAGGCGGGACAGCGCTTCGAAGTTTTCTTCAAGCAGATGCACGTAACGAAACAGGATCCGCGCCCGGTCGACTACCGGTGTGTCGGACCAGGAGGGAAGGGCTTCCCGGGCGGCTCGAACCGCGGCATCGACTTCGGCGGCGCCGCACATGGGCGTCTTCGCGATCACGCTGCCGTCCGACGGATTGTATACCGGTTCCGTGGCCGTACCGTCCGCGCCAGTCCAGTGCCCGCCGATGAACAGGGGACATCCGTTTGATTCCTGATCACGCATGTGCTTCCTCGAAGTATAAGCAGGTGATGTAACCTTGTTGCGGAATCGATCAGCCCACTGCTTCCGGCCTGCCGCTCTCCGCCGATTTGTAGGCCGCCTCGGTCAACTGCACGACGCGCAGGCCGCAGACAGGCGGGGCCTGCACTTCCGCTTCGCCCAGGATGGCCTCGATGAAGTTCTCCGCGGGTGGCTTCCCCCGGCCCGGGGTCTGAGGCAGGCGGATGTCCTCTCCCTTGCGATGGACGAAGAGGGGCTCGGAAGCGCCGAAACGCATCACGCCTTCGGTACCGTAGAAGGTGAATTCCTCCCGCCATTCGGGCGACATGGAGGTGTAGGACAGGTTGCCTACGGCGCCGTTCGTGAATTCCACAGAGATGGCCGTATTGACGTCGACGAGAGTGCCTTCGGGGTTGATGAACGCGTGTACGGTCTTCGGTTCCAGTCCCGTCGTCCACAGCAGGATGTCGTTGATGTGGCTGCCCGTGTCCATGAAGTGCCCGCCCCCGGAAAGCTCGGGATCGGCGCGCCACGAGGCCCCGGGGCTGAAGATCCCCAGGCAGTTCTGGGCGATGATGACGTGGACGAGGCGCACGTCGCCGATGACGCCGTCCCCGATCATCTCCCGGGCCCTGATGAACTTCCCCTCTCCGTGACGCTGGTAGGCGACGGCAAGCACCCGGTCCGCCCGTTCCGCGTATTCGATGAAATCCCTGGCGTCCCGCGTCGTCGTCGCCATGGGTTTTTCCACGAGCACGTGCAGTTCCGCCTCGAGGCTGGTCCGGACCTGGTCCGCGTGCCGGGTATGGGGGGTCGCGATGACGATTGCGTCCAGTGCCTCCGAGTCGATCATCGACTCGAGCGACGCATAGTGGTTCAATCCCTGTACGGACGGCCCGAGCGTCTTTTCCAGCCGGTTCATCGCGACCGGATCGGTATCGAACAAAGACACGACCCTGACGTCTTCACGGGCGGACAGCAACCGGGCGTGGTGGCCGCCCATGCCGCCGGCGCCCGCAATGCCGATTCGGAGTGTTTCCATGTTGCGCAGTCTCCAAGGTGGTCTGGTACTTATCTAAGGTGGTCTGGTACTTACCTGGTATGGTACTATCTGGAATGGTGAGATGGAAACCGGACCCGGTCTTTGCTGACCGCCACCGGCGATGGTTCACTATAAAATCGGCACGTTTAAAGATCAAGCAACAAAATGGAAAGTGCTTGACATGCTTTCCGCCGCGCTCTTAGGTTGGCCTTCGTCGTGTGCCATATCACCCTTACACGGTAACCCATATGGAAAACTCGCTGCTTGATTACGTCGGCAACGTGCAGTCCCTGGTATGGGGCGTGCCCTTGCTCGTGTTGCTGGGCGGTACGGGACTCTATCTTACCATACTGCTCAAAGGCGTGCAATTCCGTTCCCTGTGGCATGCGCTCTACCTGGCCTTCTTCCGTCGCCGGGAATCCGGGGCCGAAGGCGATATCAGCCACTTCCAGGCCCTGATGACCGCATTGGCGGCGACCGTCGGAACGGGGAATATCGCGGGCGTGGCCACGGCCATCGCCGCCGGAGGACCCGGCGCGCTCTTCTGGATGTGGATGACGGGCCTGGTGGGCATGGCCACCAAGTACTCGGAAGCGGTCCTGTCGGTCAAGTACCGCGAGACGGATTCGAAGGGGCTCATGAAGGGCGGCCCCATGTACTACATCTCCAACGCCATGGGCTGGAAGTGGATGGGTGGCGTCTACGCGCTGTTCGCGGCGCTCGCGGCCTTCGGCATCGGCAACATGACCCAGTCGAATTCCATGGCCGACGTGCTCCAGAGCACCTTCGGCGTGGAGCCCTGGGTCACGGGCGTCGTCCTGATGATCGGCACGGGCCTGGTCCTGATCGGAGGGATCAGGAGCATCGGGCGGGCGGCCAGCCTGATCGTCCCCACGATGATCGTGCTGTACATCCTCGGAGGACTTACCGCCATCCTGATGAACGCCTCGGCGATCCCGGGCATCTTCGAGCTTGTGATCACTCACGCCTTCACGCCCGCCGCGGCCGCCGGGGGGTTCGCAGGCGCGATGGTCCGGCAGGCGGTTCAGTTCGGCGTGGCCAGAGGCATCTTCTCCAACGAATCCGGCCTGGGCAGCGCGGGCATCGCCGCCGCGGCCGCCCAGACGAAGGACCCGGTCACGCAGGCCCTGGTGTCCATGACCCAGACCTTCATCGATACCCTGGTCGTGTGCACGATCACCGGTTTCACCATCATCGGCACGGGGGTCTGGCTTTCGGGCGACACGGGCGCGCCGCTCACCGCGGCAGCCTTCACCAGCGGGCTGCCGGGAGGTTTCGGCGGTCACCTGGTGGCCGTGGGCCTGGTACTTTTCGCCTATTCGACCATCCTGGGCTGGAGCTACTACGGCGAGAAATCGGTGGTGTACCTGCTCGGTGAACGCTCCGCATTGCCCTACCGCACGCTGTTCTGCCTCTTCGTAGGGGTCGGCGCCGTTTCGGAACTGGAACTGGTCTGGGGAGTCTCCGACATCATGAACGGCCTCATGGCCTTCCCCAACCTGGTCGCCCTGCTCTTCCTTTCGCCCATCGTCGCCGCGGAAACCCGGCGGTACTTCGGCAGACATGACGCGAAGACAGCATAGACGGATATTCTGGGTGCTCGTGGTCGTGCTGGCCGCGCTTCACGTGGATTTCTTCAACCACGGAATCTCCCCTCCTCCGTTCTTCGGCTGGCTCCCCCTGGACCTGGCCTACCACATTGCCTGGGTGATCGCAGCCGCCGCGCTCGTGATCTACTTCACCCGATATGTATGGCGGGACTACGATGGGTCCTGAAGCGACCATTTTCGTCGTCGTGGTGGTATACTTCGCCGTGGTGCTGGGCATCGGCGCCGCCGCGTTCCGCCGGTCCAAGCCGACGGCCGAAGATTACTTCCTCGGGGGCCGAGTCGCCAAATCGCTCGTCATGTTCATGGCCCTTTTCGGCACGAACATCACGCCGTTCCTGATCATGGGCATATCGGGCCTGGCCTACCATCACGGTTACGGGGTGTTCGGCTATACGGCGGCCATGGCGGCGCTGATCATACCCGTAGCGTACTACGTCATCGGGTATCCGGCCTGGATCGCCTCCAGGAAACTCAAGGCCGTGACACCCGCCGAACTGCTTGCCCGAAGGCTGGACAGTCCCAACCTGGGCCGGCTGCTCTTCCTCGTATACTTCGTGTATATGCTGCCCTATCTGTCCACCGGCGTCGCCGGCGTGGGGCTGGCCGTCGACGTGTTCACCCAGCAGGCAATCTCCTTTGAAATCGCGGCGGCGGGCATCCTGGTCATCACGCTGCTGTACACCACAACGGGCGGCATGCGTGCCACCATGTGGACGAACGTGTTCCAGGGCCTCGTCTTCGGCGTGTTCCTCTACGTGTCGATCTTCGTGGTCGCGGCCGATTTCGGGGGCATCCCGGCGATCATGAAGGAAGTTGCGCGCCGGTTCCCGGAACTGGCGTACACGAAAAACACGGCGCCCTTCACACCGGGCAACTGGTTCGTGTGGGGCATGGCCATGGGACTGGTCGTCCTCGCCTTTCCCCACCTGCTGGTGCGCGTATTTGCCGCCAAAGACGTGAAATCGCTGAAGAACTCCATCCGGTATTACCCCATCATCATGATCGGGCTGATGCTGGTGGCCACACTTTACGGCGTATGGGGACGCATCGAATTCCCGGATTTCGTGGGCCGGGATTCGGATATGGTCTTCCCCATGGTGATCCGCAGCCATTTCGGTCCCATGGTCCAGGGACTGGCCCTGGCCGGCATCCTGGCGGCGGTCATGTCCACCCTGGACGCCCAGATGCTGACCCTGTCGTCCATGCTCACCCGCGACGTATGGTACGGGTTGTCGCAGCGCCGGCAGGTGGTGCTCGGCCGTCTGTTCCTCGTCGTACTCGGCGGGATCGCTTACTACATCGTGATCCTCCGTCCGGCTTCCATATTCGCCCTGGCCCAGCTGTCCTTTTCCGGATTCGTTACGCTGACGCCCATCTGGCTGCTCGGGCTGCACTGGCGGCGTTTTACCGCGCCGGCCGCGATTACGGCCATTATCGCCGGGAACGCCGTGCTCGTGGCCATGTTCTACGAATGGCTTCCCAATCCGGGACTGATTCCCGTCGCATGGAGTTTCATGGCTTCGTCCATCGTGGGTGTCGGGGTATCGTTCTTCACTTCCCCGCCGCCGGAAGACGTTACCGAACCCGTGATGGGGCCTATCCGGCGGGCCATGGGGGATGGATAGAAAATGATTCACCTCGGCAAGGCTCCCCTGATCTTCGGACTGCTCTTCCTCCTGGCCTTTCCCGTCATCGTGTTCCGCGGCGATGACCGCTCGGACACACTGGAGTTCTGGATCTTCGCGCAGACGCACTACGATGAGTTCAGCGCGAGGATTCCGGCGTTCGAAGCGGCGCATCCCGGCGTCAAAGTCGAACTTCGGCTGATCTCGAAACTGCACGACAAGCTCCTGGCCGCCTTCCTTTCCGGCATCGGCGGCCCCGATCTGTCCGAAGTCGAGATTTCATCGGTCGGCAGGTTTTTCAAGGGCACGAAGGAGGAAATAGGCTTCGTGGACCTGACCGACCGCATCGAACGCGAAGGGATCACCGATGAGTTCGTCCAGGCCCGTCTCGCACCCTGGTCCTTGGGCGGCCGTATATACGGTTTGCCCCGCGATGTCCATCCCGTCATGCTCCTGTACCGTCACGACGTCTACGAGAAAGCGGGGATCGATCCGGCATCCATCGAGACCTGGGATGATTTCGTCCGCGAGACGAGACCTCTCGCCCGCGACGACGACGGCGACGGGCAGCCCGACCAATACCCGATCATGCTGAGCGCTCACAAGCCCGGTCATTTCTGGCTGATGCTCCTGCAGAACGGTGGCGGCATGTTCGATGAAAACGGCGGGGTCATCATCGACAATGACATTGCCGTTTCCACCCTGGAATTCTACTGCAGCCTGCTCAACGAAGAGCAGCTGGCCATCCCCGAATTCTCCCAGGACCCGGCCAGTTACGCCGCCATGAAGGAAGGCATTATCCTGGGCGTGCTGGCACCGGACTGGTACATCAGCTTCGCACGGAGGTTCGTCCCGGAACTGGAAGGGAAATGGCGGGCCATGCCCCTGCCGGCCTGGCGGGAAGGCGAGCGCCGCACCTCGACCTGGGGCGGCACCATGATCGCGGTCACCAGACAGGCCGAGAACCCGGACCTCGCCTGGGAATTCGCCAAGTTCGCCTACATGGACGATGAGGCCCTCGCGAACCGTTACCGCAAGACCTTTATCATACCGCCGATCCGTTCGGCGTGGTCCAACCCGGTGTATACCGAGCCCGAGGCGTACCTGGACGGGCAGGTCCTGGGCAGAAGCCTTACGGATCTCGCCCCGGACATCCCCGGATTCTACCTGAATCCCTACTGGGCCGAGGCCAACGATCTGCTGCGGCAGGCCGTGTATGAGGCGGCCAATGGGATTCGGACACCCGCCGATGCGCTGTCCCACCTGGCAGAGCAGGTCCGCGCACTGCGGAATAATACAACAGAGACCGAATGAAGCCCCGGTACGCCCCCTACTTCTTCCTCGCGCCTTTCTTCGCGCTCTTCGGGGTCTTCATGGTCTACCCCCTGTTCGATTCGATCCGTCTCAGCACGTACAGTGTCCGGGGCATGCAGAACCAGACCTTCGTGGGCCTCGAGAACATCGAACGGCTGATCGCGGACCCGCTCTTCTGGACCGCCCTCTGGAACACGGCCTATTTCGCCGCGGGCAGCCTGCTCCTGCAACTGCCCGTGGCCCTGGCCCTCGCACTGCTCCTCAGCAATGCCCGCCTGAAGGGCCGGAACCTGTTCCGCCTTTCCTTCTTCTCGCCGGTGCTGATCTCCGGCGTCTTCATCGCCGTGATCTTCTACCTCTTGTACGACCGGCGCTACGGCCTGGTGAACCGGGTCCTCGGTTCCGAAATCCAGTGGCTTCAGGACCCGGACCTGGTCATGCCCGCCCTCGTGCTGGCCGGCGTATGGCGGTGGGCGGGATTCAATATGGTCTACTTCCTCGCGGGGCTACAGAGCATCCGCCAGGAGCTCTACGAGGCGGCGGCGGTGGACGGCGCGGGACCCTGGCAAAGCTTCGTCCACGTAACGATCCCTGCCTTGAAGCCCGTGATTGCCTTCGTGGTCATCACCTCCATGATCGGGTCATTCCAGCTCTTCGACCTGCCCTACGTGCTCACGGAGGGCGGCCCCGGCAACGCGAGCATGACTATGGTGATGTACCTGTACAAGCACGGATTCGAATTCATCAACCTTGGTTACGCGGCCACGATCGGATGGGCCCTGGCCGTGATCATCGGGGTGATTTCCATCATCCAGGTCCGGTTATTTGGCGTATTCAGGGAAAACTGACCTCATGAGAAACCCTGTTCGCACCACCATCACCTATGTGCTCCTGATTTTGCTGACCGTCCTGGTCCTGACGCCGCTGTTCTGGGTGGTATCCGCTTCCTTCAAGCCGTCGGGCGAGATCTTCTCCTATCCGCCCACCTTTCTTCCCCAGGATCCCACGCTCGAGAACTTCACCCGGCTGTTCCAGGAAATGCCCATCGTCCAGTACGTCGTGAACAGCACCTTCCTGGCCACTTCGCACACCCTGCTGCTCCTGGCTATCGCCACCATGGGCGGGTTCGCCTTCGCCAAGTACTCGTTCCGGGGCCGCGGCGTCCTCTTCGCCATCGTCCTCGCCTCCATGATGATCCCCTTTCACCTGGTGCTGGTGCCCCTGTTCACCCTGTTGTACCAGTTCGGCTGGCTCGACACCTACCAGGGCGTGATCCTGCCCTACCTGGCTTCCAGCGGGTTCGGCGTGTTCCTCATGCGCCAGTTCATCCTCGGCGTGCCCTCGGACCTCATCGACCAGGCGCGGATCGACGGTTCGTCGGAGTTCGGCATCTACTGGCGCGTCATCATCCCGGCCGTGAAGCCGGCCATGGGCGCCCTGAGCATATTCGGGTTCCTGGGGGCCTGGAATGAGTTCCTATGGCCCATGATCGTCCTGCGGGACGCCGCCAAGTACACCCTGCCCCTCGGCCTGGCCAGCCTGGTGGGTGTCTACCGCCAGGAATACGGCATGCTCATGGCCGGTACGCTGCTGTCCATCCTCCCCATCATGGCCCTGTTCCTCGCGATGCAGCGGGAGTTCGTGCAGGGGATCACGCTGGGGGCGGTGAAGGAGTGAGGTGAGTGGTCGTGCAGGGGATCACGCTGGGGCGCTGAGGGCGGTGCAGGAGTGAGGCGGGACGTCGTGCAGGGAATCATTCTGGGGCGCTGGGGGCGGTGAAGGAGTGAGGCGGGTGGACGGATTCATGCTTCAGTGAAGGGTGCCGGAGTGCCTTAAAGAGATTGACGCGGGTAGTCTAGCTGCCCACTTTGTGCCACTCTGAATATGTCTGCACAGATTAAAGCGCGAACACAGCAACTGAACACAGCAACAGATTGTCCGGAAAGGAGCCATCCCGAACATGACGGACCACCACAGCGAACGACGATATACCCCGGGACGCAGTGACGAAGAGACGGAGCGCCTGATCGAACAGTCCCGGCTCTTCGAACCGATCACGAGACGATTTCTGAAATCGGCCGGTATCCGCAGCGGGATGCGGGTACTCGATATCGGTAGCGGCGCCGGTGACGTGGCGCTGGCCGTCGCGGAACTCGTGGGGCCGACGGGGGAAGTCGTGGGCGTGGACATGAATCCCGACATCCTTGAAACGGCGCGGGAACGGGTCGAGAAGGCGGGGCACAAAAACGTGGCGTTTCATGCCGGCGACATACAGACGCTTGACGTCGGGGGCGACTTCGACGCCCTGGTCGGCCGGCTGGTGCTCATGTATCTGCCCGATCCGGTCGCGGTCCTGAAGGAGTTGATTCCCCGCCTGCGCTCCGGCGGCATCGTCATGTTCCAGGAGATCGATTTCACGATCACCGAGGCCTACAAGCACCCCGATACCCCGCTCATGGGTCAGCTCGGCGACTGGGTCGTCGAGGTTTTCGAGCGGTCCGGGGCCAACGGCAACATGGGCATGGAACTCTACCGGGTGTTCGTCGACGCGGGGCTGCCCGAACCGACACTGGATGCCGGCCTGTTGATCGGAGGATCCGCCGACTGGCCGGGATACTCCTATGTGGCGAATTCCTTCCAGAGCGTGCTTCCCCTGCTGGAGCATTACGGGATCGCCACCGCGGAAGAAGTGGACGTGGAGACCATACCCCGGCGCGTCCGGGATGAAATCGTCGCGTCGAAGCGTCCCGTGGTCATCCCGCCGCATATCGGGGCGTGGACGAGGATTTCTTAACGAAATCTACTAACTCATTAAGTGGAGTTGGAATGACAAATTACTCTTGACGTATTACGTTATTCGTAATAGATTCGACATGATTCGATCTTTTGCCAATAAGCTGACGAGGAACGTGTTCCTGGGGAATCGTGTAAAGGCAGTTCCTGATCATCTTCTCAATCGTGTGCGAATCAAGTTGGACCGGATCAACAATGCAAAAGTCCTCCGCGATCTCAAGACACCAACGGGGAATAGACTTGAACGACTGGTAGGTTTACGTGGGGAACGTTACAGTATTCGCGTCTCCAGGGGATGGCGGATATGTTTCACCTGGAAGGACGGAGATGCCTTTGAAGTGGAACTAAACAACCATTACGAATGAAGAGGTCAAACTATGACAGTTCCTACAAACAGAATAGCGACACACCCGGGGGTGCTTCTTCTCGAGCAGATTCAGGAGATGGGCCTTACAGTCAATGGATTGGCGAGGGATATTGATCTACCATCTACGAGGCTTCATGAAATCGTTCATGAACGGCGCGGTGTAACCGCTGAAACCGCCATCGCCTTAGGTGAGTATTTCGACCAGACACCAGAGTTCTGGATGAATGCTCAGAAAGTCTATGAGTTATCCAGGGAACTGGTAATGAATGGCAAGGAAATTCGTTCCCGAGTACGCCGTCATGCCAGAGACCGAATCAAGCCAATTGAAGCCGCACGTGTTTAACGGTGGACATAGACACCATTCCCCAGTGTGTCAGGGCCGAAATCGTCGCGTCGTAGCGTCCCGTGGTCATCCCGCCGCATATCGGTGCGTGGGCAAGGACAATGTAGGAAAACCGAAGGCCAATGTTGAAAATCAATAGCGCCACTTTCGATTTTCACATATATTGTTCGGTATGATCCCTCGTACGCAACATCTCTCCGCAATTGGCAAACTGCTAAACCAGTTTCCCGTGGTCTGTCTCATCGGAGCTCGGCAGGTCGGCAAGACTACGCTGGCACGGCAATTGATCGAAGCCGAATCGCGTTCCGTCACCTTTTTTGATCTCGAGGATCCGACGGACGAGACCCGGCTGTCCGATCCCAAGCTTGCACTGGAACCACTCCGCGGGCTGGTCGTCATTGACGAGGTTCAGCGCAATGAAGGACTTTTCCGTCTGCTGCGCGTACTCGCGGACCGCCCCGGTATACCGGCCCGTTTTCTGGTCCTGGGCAGTGCGGGACCCTCTCTTCTTCGCCAATCTTCGGAATCGCTCGCCGGCAGGATCGCATATTATGAACTTCCGCCTCTGCGGGTGAACGAAACGGGAGCCGACGAAACGGACCGTCTCTGGTTGCGCGGCGGGTTTCCTCCCTCGTTCCTCGCAAGGAACGATGAGGACAGCCTTACCTGGCGGACGGCGTTCATCCGATCGTTCCTGGAACGAGACCTGCCCCAACTCGGGGTATCTGTTCCTGCCGCCTCCATGCGTCGGTTCTGGACCATGCTTGCCCACTATCACGGAAATCACTGGAACGGTGCCGAACTCGGCCGCGCACTTGGTGTCACGGCGCCGACGGTGAATACCTATTTCGACACGCTCGTCGGTGCGTTGGTCGCGCGCAGAATGCAGCCCTGGTACGAGAATCTGAAGAAGCGGCAGGTCAAGGCACCCAAGGTGTATCTTTCGGACACGGGGCTGTTGCACGCACTGTTGGGTGTGAAAGACGAGGCAGATCTCATGGGGCATCCGAAGTCAGGTGCGTCATGGGAGGGCTTCGCCATGCAGGAGGTGGTCCGGATCACCGGCACTGCATGGGAAGACTGTTACTACTGGGCTACGCATCGCGGGCCGGAACTTGACCTCCTGATCATGGAAGGCGGCCGAAGAACCGGGTTCGAGTTCAAGCGATCCAGTACGCCGTCGTTGACGCGTTCCATGCACACGGCGTTGACCGACCTGAAACTTGACCGGCTCGTCGTCGTGTTCCCCGGCGATGCGAGGTTTCGCGTTCACGAGCGCGTGGAAGCTGTAGGGCTTGGACATGCGTGCGCCCACGGGTTCTGACCAACCAATCCGAACAGCACCGCCGCTATATTAAAGGCTGTGTTTAATATGGACGGGTTTTACCGCTATATTAAAGTTGGACTGACATTAGACTTCGTTTGCGTCGTTGCGTTTCCAGCCCTATATTACACGGTCTTGAATCCGCTCCAACGTTAACCGGAACAGGAAGTTATGAGCGAAGAAAAACAGTATAGGGACTTCATACGCGAAATCATCGACGCGGACATGGAAAGCGGCAAGTTCGGGGGCAAGGTACATACCCGTTTCCCCCCGGAGCCGAACGGCTATCTCCATATCGGCCACGCTAAGTCGATCTGCCTGAATTTCGGGGTGGCGGAGGAGTACGACGGGCTGTGCAACCTCCGGTTCGACGACTCGAATCCGGAGACGGAAAACGTGGACTTCGTCGAGGGGATCAAACGGGACATCCGGTGGTTGGGATTCGACTGGGAAGACCGGCTGTACTTCGCTTCCGATTACTTCGATCAACTGTACGCCTACGCGCTGCAACTTGTCGACCAAGGGGACGCCTACGTCGACAGCCTGACCTGGGAGGAAATGCGGGACCACCGGGGCACGCCCACGGAACCTGGCCGGGACAGTCCGTACCGCGACCGGCCGGTCGATGAGAACCGGGACCTGTTCGGGCGCATGCAGGCCGGGGCGTTCCCGGACGGCGCCCACGTCCTGCGGGCCCGGATCGACATGGCCCATCCCAACCTGACGATGCGCGATCCCGTGCTGTACCGGATCCGCCACGCCCATCACTACCGTTCAGGGGACAAGTGGCGGGTGTACCCCATGTACGATTTCACCCACTGCCTGTCGGATTCCGTCGAAGGCATCACCCATTCGCTCTGCACGCTGGAGTTCGAGAACAACCGGCCGCTCTACGACTGGATCCTGGACCGGCTGGACGTATACCATCCGCAGCAGATCGAATTCGCGCCGCTTGTCCTTGCCCATACCGTGCTGTCGAAGCGCTTCTACCGGCCCTTGATTGAGGAGGGCGTGCTGTCCGGGTGGGACGATCCGCGCATGCCCACGCTGTCCGGCCTGCGCCGCCGGGGATATACGCCCGAGGCCATCCGGACCCTCTGCGACCGCGTCGGCGTGGCCAAGAACCACAATCTCATCGACATGGCCCTGTCGGATTTCATCATCCGGGAAGACCTGAACAAGCGGGCGCCACGGGTCATGGGCGTATTGGACCCGCTGAAGGTCGTGATTACCAATTACCCCACCGACCGCACGGAGCAGATGGAGGCTGTGAACAACCCAGAGGACGAGGGCATGGGGACGCGGCAGGTGCCCTTTACCCGGGAGATCTACATCGAGCGGAACGATTTCATGGAAGATCCGCCGCGGAAGTTCTTCCGGCTGGCGCCGGGTCGGGAAGTCCGCCTGCGCTACGGCTACTACCTCACCTGTACGGACGTGATCAAGGATGACGATGGACGGGTCGTCGAACTGCACTGCACCTACGATCCGGAATCCCGGGGGGGCAGCACGCCCGACGGTAGGAAAGTACGGGGCACCATCCACTGGGTATCGGCCGCGCACGCCCTGAACGCCACCGTGCGCCTGTACGACCGGCTCTTCAGCGACCCGGAACCCCGTCCGGGCGAATCATGCGATGACCAGTCGTTGCTGAATCCCGATTCGCTCAAGACCGTCACGGACTGCAAGGTCGAACCCGGACTGGCGGACGCTGTGCCCGGTGTGAACTACCAGTTCGAGCGGCTGGGGTACTTTTGTGTCGATTCAGTAGATTCGAAAACTGGCGAACCGGCGTCCGGCGAGACCGGCCCGGTGTTCAACCGGACCATCGCCTTGCGCGATACCTGGGCGAAGATTCAGCGGAAGTAGTCCGGCGTACTCATTCAGAAGAAGTCGCAAGAAATCGAAATACTATCGGTACATTGGAAGACCACCGGTCTGACGTAACCAATTTCCATCCAGGAAGGTGAATATGGCGCGTCTATTTGGAAGAGACTATACCCGGAGGGAACTGCTTGATGTCATCGGAGACATGAGCCAGGTGGCCCACGCACGGTACGGCGAGCTGAAGGAGGGCAGCGACCGGGGCGCCGATCTCATCGAAGTATTCAACGCCTCGGGACTGTGCTTCTCCCTGCTGCCCGGACGGGCGCTGGACGTGGCCTCGGCCCACTACAAGGGCATGTCGCTCTGCTTCCGAGGCAACACGGGCGACGTGGGACCTTCCTTCTACGAACCGCAGGGTTACGGCTGGATGCGCGGGTTTTACGGCGGCCTGGTCCTGAGCTGCGGGATGACCTTCACGGGCCATCCGGAGACCGATCCGGAAGAAGAAAACGAAGAGCTGGGTCTCCACGGACGCCTTTCCTTCCTTCCTGCCCGGCAGGTCCATACCGACGGCCAGTGGGACGGCGACGACTATATCGTCAAGGTACGCGGGAAGGTCAGGGAAGCCGTCGTATTCGGCACCAACCTGGAACTCACCCGGGAGATCTCGACGGTTCTGGGCGAGAAATCACTGCACATCCACGACCGTATACACAACCAGTCGGTCGACCGCTCGCCCCTGATGTTCGTCTACCACTGCAACCCCGGGTTCCCCGTCCTCGACGAGGGGACGCGCGTCGTCGTCGACATCGAGAAGGCGACCGAATGGCTCGAAGACCGGGAGGTCGATCCAGAGACCTTTACCACGGTCTCCGCACCGAAAGACGAAGCGCACGACGACGTCTACGTCATTCGTCCCCGGGCCGATGCTGCCGGGCTATGCCACGTAGGACTTATCAACGACAGCCTCGGCCTCGGCCTGTACTGGTCCTTCCCCAAGGCGGAAATTCCCATCGTCTCCCACTGGCAGCACTTCCACCGGGGCACCTACGTCACCGGCATCGAACCGGGCAACGTCAGCATGCTGGGACGGGACTGGAACCGCAAGAACGGCTACCTGCAGCACATCGAGCCCGACGAAGTGCGGGATTTCCACCTGGAGATTGGCGTGTTGGAAGGGGCGGAGGAGATTGCGGCGTTCGAGGCGAAGGTGGGTGGGTGACAAGACTACTACCTAACACTCGCAATCTCCTTTAGCATTTGTACTCGCTGTCCCGACGGCATTTGTATGGGAATTGACGTTTGACGTACTTCGTCTAATTCTGTACATTGTTTCAGTCATGATTCTCGGATACAGGGATCGCAAAACCGAAAGATTCGCAAGGGGAGAATTCGTCCCAGCGTTTCAAGGGATTGAACGGCAGGCCGCTCGAAGGCTTTCAATTCTGGATGCAGCACCATCGCTTGGTACCTTGAAAGCGTTATCCAGCAATCGACTCGAGTTGCTACGAGGTGACAGAGCGGGACAGCATTCGATTAGAATCAACCGACGATGGCGCATCTGCTTCCGATGGCCGAGTGACATTCCCGGTCCCGTCGACGTCGAGATCGTTGACTATCACTAGACACCATGGGAGTCATTAAATGTTGCAGCGTGCGGTCCATCCCGGTGAAGTCCTTCATGACGAACTACTTGAGTTGGGGATAGTGCCATCAGAGTTCGCGCGCCAGATAGACGTTCCGCCAAACCGGGTCAGCCAGATCATAGCTGGTAAGCGATCAATTACGGCCGATACTGCCCTGCGCTTCGGACACTGGTTCGGCGTCGAACCACAGTTCTGGATCAACCTCCAGTCGCAGTTCGATCTCGCAGCCGCCCACCGGAGAATCGGTGAGGTGGTTCGGCGACTTCCAACGGCGTCCGGCAGCACCTCGGGAATGACACGGTAGGTAGTAGCTGAACCGCATTGGCTACGAATAGCGCATGTGTCCAAATCGTCGCAGGACGCATTGGTGACGACAATGCGCGAGTCGCCTTCGACGACAATGCACAGCAGTCCGACCGGATTACTCGGTCAATCGCCAGGAAACTCGAAAAGGATGTACTGTGGCACGAGGATACCTTGGTAAAACCCGAAGCAGCACAGATTGTTAAGTGCTTGATTTGTAACGACATCCCTCCGTTTATCACGAGTGAAAGCCAATGGAACATTAGTGCACTTGCGGCAACCAGGCTTGAGAGGAGAGCCTATGAGCAAGGACAAGGCTGATCTTTCACCCGAAAGGCAGAGCGAGATTCGCGACTTGGCGAACATGCCAGACAGTTACATCAACACCGATGACATTCCGGAAACGACCGAATGGGCAGATGCAAGGCGCGGTTTGTTCTTCTGGCCCGTCAATATGAGACCAAAACGGGAGAGGAACTTGACCTGCGACCGATGGATAACCATGGGGATTAGAACGGCCATTACCCTGGCTCTAGTCATGGCCACTGTAAATGTCAAGCAGGCGGGCGCGCAGGCGACTGCGGTCTCTGGTTCAGGGGGAAATCCGACAGGCCAGATCGAAACTGCCCGGCCGACAAACGGTCTCACCGAACAACGGAACAGATTTTACCTTCGGGGCGGGGTGAACCTGGATCTGTCCTCTAACACCCGGTTCGGGGACGACGACTGCCTGAGCGTCTCGCCGGCCGCCCTCTACGGCTGCGGCAAGGGTATTGACGGTTCGCCCCTGGGATCGACGGGAGATTTCGGAACGTTGACCGGCGGCGAACTCGGGATCGGGTACGCCGCGACACCCCTGCTCCGCTTTGAAGCCCTCCTTCAATACCGTCCGGGCTTTACCTACCAGGGCAACGCCAATTTCGTGCAGACCACGGGAGACCAGGAAGTCACGGCGGAGCTTTCCTCCGTATCCGGCATGCTGGCTGCCTACCTGGACCTGCCCGGCTTCGGTCCCTTCAGGCCTTTCCTGGGCAGCGGTGGCGGCCTCAACGTCGTCGACATCGACGAAACGCACATGACATTCCCGAATACGAACACCATCGTACCGAGTGGACGCCGCGCTGATTTCGCCGTGATGATGACGGCCGGTTTCGCGACGACCCTGTGGGCCAATATGACGCTTGATGTCGGCTGGCGCTATACGTATTGGGGATTCGTCACGACGGGCGTAGACACCGGACGCGTGATCTGGCGTGACGGCCGCCGGGACCCGCTGGAATTAGAACTAGCCGAAACGAGAGCGAAGCTGTCCGGTCACGGACTCCTGCTGTCGTTGCGATATGCGTTGTGAGCTGACAAGCGTCCTACACCACTCCCCACATCACCTTCCCTTTCTCCCGTTCCCGTTCTTCCTTGTACGCTTCGGCAATCTCGAACGCCCTCCCCAGCCACAGCGCATCCCGCTGTTCAGGTGAAAGCGCCTCGATCAGATCATCGGTCAGCACTTCCTCGAAACGAAACCGGTGGTCGTCGGACGACCCGGCGCGAAAGAGCCAGTGGCTCATCAATCGACCTTCCTGCGAGGCATTGAGACCGGTCGCGTGAAAGATCCGTGAATCGCGGACGATGAGCTGGTCCGGTCGGACTTCCAGCGGTATTTCTCCGGGCAGAACTACGTCCGCCAGGCCATCGACCCAGTATTCCTCGGGATATCCCTGTGCGCGCCGTCTCCGTTCCGCTTCCTCCTTGAGCGGGACGGCAGACCCGATGTGACTACCGGGAATGACCCGCAGGCAACCGTGCTCCACCGAAGCCCCCGAGAAGTAGTGCATGAACTCGGTATAGACCATTTCACTGTCGCGATGCCACCAGAACGATTTGCCTGGCGCCAGTTCGTTGATACCGCCGTTGCGGAGATAGACATCGTCGTCGCCGGCCAGTTGCCTGGCCAATTCGAGGATTTCCGGATGGAGCATGATCTTCAGGAACGGTAGGGAATGGTCGAGCGAACTCCAGTACGAGCCGGGTATCTGTGGCGTCAGCCGAAAGTGATTCCTCCGCGTGTCCGCGGTAATCAACGCAGGATCAATGGCGACTTTTTCCACGGCATTCTGGCAGTGCAGGATATAGGTCTGCGGAAAGGGGCAATCGACGATGACATATCCGTCCCGGTGATATGCTTCGAGCTGCGACAATGACAGTTTCACAGACATCCCCTCTTGAATGACGTCGATACGTATAGGAAAAGATGGCTTCCATTCGCTAAAATACGGCGTGGCCAGGGCCGGCTCAATCAGATTACCGATCGCTGGTTCATGCACGCCATTGTCGCGCGCCAATTTCGTTGACGCTGGTTCCGCAGATTCCTATACTCGAATCATACGGCGGGGCCGGTAGTCTCCAAGTCAGAATCATAAAATCAGACCTCGCTTTGCGCAAATCTCATCACGCATCACCTGGTCCCAGCTTCGGAGTAAAACATGGCCATACCCTATGACGAATGCCTGCGGCGGTTTCGGGCGCAGGTATCTGAAGGCAGACCCATCGTCGGCACCGGCGCCGGTACGGGGCTTTCCGCCAAGTGCGCGGAAGCAGGAGGCGCCGACATCATCATCATCTACAACTCCGGCCGGTACCGCATGGGCGGGCGCGGTTCGCTATCGGGCATGATGCCCTACGGCGACGCCAACCAGGTGGTGGTAGAGATGGGACAGGAGGTCCTGACCATCGTGGAGGACACCCCCGTGCTGGCGGGCGTATGCGGCACGGATCCCTTCCGCATCATGAGCGTCTTTGTAAGACAACTCAAGGACCAGGGCTTCTCGGGCGTGCAGAACTTTCCCACGGTCGGACTCATCGACGGCCAGTTCCGCCAGAACCTGGAAGAAACGAACATGGGATACGACCTGGAAGTCGAGATGATCGCCGAGGCCCACCAGGCCGGGTTGCTCACCTGCCCCTATGTCTTCAACGAGGAAGAATCGGTGAAGATGGCCGAGGCAGGCGCGGACGTGCTCGTGCCCCACATGGGCCTGACCACCAGCGGTACGATCGGCGCCCAGACGGCCATGACAATCGAGGAGGCCGCAGCGCGGGTACAAGCCATCCGGGACGCGGCGGTCGGGGTGAGGGAGGACATCCTGGTCCTCTGCCACGGCGGGCCGATCGCCGAACCCGATGACGCCGAGTACGTGCTGAGCAACACGACCGGGGTGGTGGGTTTCTTCGGTGCGTCGAGCATCGAGCGTCTTCCCGTGGAACGGGCGCTTACCGAACAGGTCCGTCACTTCAAGGAACTGGCCATATAGAAGACCAGCGAGGCGGCTGATTCAGTGAATCGGCCGCCCATCGCAGCACAAATACGGCGCTACACAGAATCGCGCCGTGCTGACTCACACAGCACTCAGTACACAGCACGTAGCACAGATCAGGGAGACAACCATGCCTGAACCGGGCCTTCGATTCGTAGAGCCGGACGACGTGGAAACCATGATGTTCGACTGGGGCAACATCAAGTGGTTCAGCGAGCCCCGGGTGACCGAGACGGAACGCTTCAGCATGGGGCTGGTCGTGCTCGAACCCGGCAAGGGGCACGAACGGCACAACCACCCCGGCGTGGAGGAAATCCTCTACTACATTTCAGGAGAAGGCGAACAGATGGTGGAGGAGGACGGGAAGGAGATACGCCGCAAGGTCGGTCCCGGCATGATGTGCCACATCCCCGCCGACATGTACCACGAAACGATCAACACGGGCTGGGAGCCCATGCGCATCATCGCCATCTACTGTCCGCCCGGACCCGAGGCCTTCCTGCGCACCCTGCCCGGATGCCGCATCGCTCCGGCAGGAGAACTGCCCGTACGGGACTGATTCGCCAATGCATCCGATCCACATCATCGGAGTGCCCCTCGACCTCGGCGCGGGACGGCGCGGCGTCGACATGGGGCCGTCCGCCATGCGTATCGCCGGCGTGGGCGAACGGGTCTCCGCCCTGGGGAGAACGGTGACGGACCGGGGTGATCTGTCCGCGCCCATCCGTGAAATGTGCAGTCCGGGCGATCCCTCCCGAAAGTACATAGAAGACATCGCGGAAGTCTGCCTCGCCCTGTACGATACGGCACTTGCCGTGCACAGAGGCGGCGCGGTGCCCATCGTCCTGGGCGGCGATCACAGTCTTGCCGCCGGTTCGGTGGTGGCCACGGCCACGCGCGCCCGGGACGACGGAGAGCGCATCGGCCTGCTGTGGGTGGACGCCCACGGAGACATGAATACGCCCGGCATCAGCGCGAGCGGCAATGTCCACGGGATGGCCCTGTCCGCGCTGGTGGGAAGCGAACCTGCCGAACTGTCGGGTTTCGGTCCGGCCGGACCGGCCGTCGAAGCGGAGAACACTGTCCTCGTCGGCGTACGCAATCTCGATCCCGCCGAGCGCAACCTGGTGCTCGAGTCCGGCATCCATGTATACACGATGAAAGACGTGGATCAACTCGGGATGGCCCGGGTGGCCCAGAAAGCGCTGGAGCTTGCGGGGGACGGTACGACGGGCGTGCACGTGTCCTTCGACCTCGACGTGTGCGATCCGGGCATCGCGCCGGGCGTGGGCACGCCGGTCAAGGGCGGCCTGAGCTACCGGGAGGCCCACCTGCTCATGGAAACGGTGGCCGACAGCGGACTGCTACGCGCACTGGACCTGGTCGAACTGAACCCGATCATGGACACGCGCAACACCACGTCCGAACTGGGTGTGGAACTCCTGCTGTCCGCACTCGGCCGCGGGATCCTGTGATCCTGTGATCAGGTGATCAGGTTCTTGCCGGCTACACTTTCAGTCGGCAGCTGCATCCAACACAACAGGCCGGCGAACGGAACTGGCGTCGGTCAGGCTCTGGTGACCGCACCCCTGGCCGCCGATGAGACGAGCCGGGCGTACTTGGTCATGACGCCGTCTCCGAAAAGGGAGGCCCGCTCGGACCAGTCGGCCAGCCGTTCATCGATGGCCTCGTCGGACAGCTCCACGTCCAGGCGCCGGGACGCCACGTCGAATACTACGATATCGCCGTCTCGCAGCGCGGCGATGGGGCCGCGCACCGCGGCTTCGGGCGCCACGTGCCCGACCATGAATCCGTGGGTTGCGCCGGAAAAACGGCCATCGGTCATCAGGGCAACCGATTCTCCCAGGCCCCGGCCGACGAGGGCGCCCGTGACGGCCAGCATTTCCCGCATGCCCGGTCCGCCCTTCGGTCCCTCGTAGCGGATGACCACCACGTCATTGGGCCGGATCCCCCCGTTCATCACCTCCGCCATGGCGTCTTCCTCGCAGTCGAAGACCCGCGCCAGTCCGCGGTGATGGGTCTTCTCGTGGCCCGCGACCTTCAAAACGCAGCCTTCGGGAGCCAGGTTCCCCTTGAGGATCACGTAACCGCCGGTGGATTTGAGCGGATCCCCGAGATCCCGAACGACCACCTGGCCCGGCGTCTCGGACGCGTCGGCGGCTTCTTCCGCGATGGTCCGGCCCGATACGGTGATCGCATTCTCGTGCAGCATGCCGCCCTCCAGCATGCGCTTGGCCACGAGCCGGTTGCCGCCCGCCGCGAACAGGTCATTGGCGACGAAACGGCCGCCCGGTTTCAGGTCGGCGAGCAGCGGCGTCTTCTCGCTGATCCGGTCGAAATCCTCGATCTGAAGGTCCACGCCCGACTCCTGGGCGACGGCCAGCAGGTGCAGCACGCTATTGGTCGATCCGCCGGTGGTGAGCACGGCGGCGATGGCGTTTTCAAAGGCCTCCCGGGTCATGATGTCCCGCGGGCAGAGGTTCCTGCGCACCAGTTCCATGACCTGGCGTCCGCACTCACGGCCCACCTCCGGCTTGTCCGGGTGGGTGGCGGGAACGCTTGCGCTGCCGATGGGCGAGATCCCCAGCATCTCGAAGGCGATGGCCATGGTGTTGGCCGTGAACTGGCCGCCGCAGGCGCCGGCGCCCGGACAGGCGTGATCTTCCATGTCCTTGAGTTCCAGGTCGGTCATCTTGCCCGAGGCGTGGGCGCCGACCGCCTCGAAGACGTCCTGGATGGTGACGTCGTGCTGCTGAAAGCTGCCGGGCATGATCGAGCCGCCGTAGAGCATCAGGGACGGCACGTTCACCCGTCCGAGGGCCATGACGGTGCCCGGTATCGTCTTGTCGCAGCCGGACAGGGCGATGAGCCCGTCGAACATGTTCCCGATCGTGACCAGCTCGATGGAATCGGCGATCACCTCGCGGCTTACCAGCGAGGCCTTCATGCCCTGACTGCCCATGGTGATCCCGTCGGAGATGGAGACGGTGTTGAACTCCATGGGCGTGCCGCCGGCCTCCCGCACGCCCTCCTTCACGTATTCGGCCAGGTCGCGCAGGTGGTAAGTGCACGGGCCGATTTCGATCCAGGTGTTGGCGATCCCGATGATCGGCCGGGACAGGTCCGCGTCGGTGAACCCCGAAGCCTTGAGCATGGCCCGGGCCGGGGCCCGGGAGGGTCCGTCGGTGATCGTCCTGCTGTGTCTTTTTCCATCGTCTGTCATGTTCGGTCTCCGTTCCGCGAGTGATGATTTATACCGTCCGTCTTGGGCATCGGTCCGTCTCGGCCGGTTACTACTTGAGCGTAAGTATGAAGGCCGTCAGCCGATCCACCTGTTCTTCCGTCAAATGATCGTAGTCGGGCATCAGTCCCGTGAAGTGATCGAACCGGGGATTCCGAAGATGCTCCGCGAACCAGACCTTGATCCGCTCTTCGCCCTGCGTGCCCAGTACCCGCTCGTACCTCGGCGCGAAAAAGGCGTGCGCATCCGGTCTGGCCACCCGAAGCGAATCCAGGTGACTTCGGTAGGCCGTGTCGGTCAAGCGAGCGGAAAGCCGGGGTATCAGCCCGGCCAAGTCGGGTCCCCGGGAGATCCCCCCGCCGATGGCGTGGCAGGAAGCGCAGCCCTGGAGGCGAAACAGCCTTCGGCCGTGTTCGGCCGGTGTCCGGGGTTCGCCCGATCCATCCGTCCCGTACATGAAGACCACGGCGACCGCCATCAGGACCGCGCCGATGCCGAAGAAGGTCACCAGCAGGCTAAAACGCATCGATCTCCTTCAAGGTACCCGGTTACCTGTCGAACCGCACGCTACCTGGCAGCCTTGCCGCATACAACCACGCCGTAGAACCGCGCGCATCGTCCCGGTCTAGCCGCGTACTTCCACACCGCTCATGCGTTCCAGGGATTTCACCAGCGCCTGCGTACCTTCGTCACCCTCACCGGCCGCTTCGACGGCATTGAACAACTGGTGGGCCAGGCTTGTGCCGGGTAAACCCAGTCCGAGTTCCGAGGCGGCGCCAAGCACGAGCCGCAGGTCCTTCTGCTGCAGTTTCACCATGAATCCCGGATCGAAGTCCCGCTTGACGATGCGCGGCGCCAGGTTGGACAGCTGCCAGGAACCCGCGGCGCCCCCGCTGATCGCGGCGAGCATCTTCTCCATGTTCAGGCCGGCTTTGGCGGCCAGGATAAGCGCTTCCGCCATGGCAAGGTTTGTTACGCTGACCGCCACCTGGTTGCACAACTTGGTCATCTGTCCCGCGCCGTGATCGCCGATCAGGTTGATGCTCTTGCCCATGGCTTCGAAGACCGGCAGGCAGCGGTCGAACACCTCCTGCCGGCCGCCCACCATGATGGAAAGGGTACCCGCGATCGCCCCGGTGTCGCCGCCGCTGACCGGCGCGTCAAGCATATCTGCGCCTTTGTCCTTGAGCGCGGCGGCCATGTTCTGCGTGGCCGAGGGGGAGATGGTGCTCATGTCGATGACCACCGAACCCGGACTGATGCCCTCGACGATCCCGCCTTCACCCAGGATCACCTTCTCCACGTCCGGCGTGTCGGTCACGATCGTGATGATCACGTCCGACTTGCCTGCCGTTTCTTTCGGGCTGCCGGCCCAGACCGCGCCTTCCGACAGCAGCTTTCCGGCCCGCGATTTGGTCCGGGTATGCACGGTGCAGGCATAACCCGCCTTCATGAGGTTGCGACACATCGGCTCGCCCATGATGCCGAGGCCGATGAAACCGATTCTTTCCGCCATGGTGAGGATTCCTTATGGGTTAACGGATTACTGGGTTAACGGACAAAATGGGATCAGTCGTCGATGAACATGAAAATCCCCTTGCCGCGCGGCCGCCCGCTTGAAAGTCCCTTCACGGGTCCGGGCTTACGCTCAGCCGGGTAGCAACGCTCCGATCCGCCGTCAACCGGCGGCCGGCGCAAAGCCGCAGAAGGCTTCGTAGTCGATTAACTCGGTTATCGTGGGATTTGTGCCGCACAGGGGACAGGACGGGTCCTTCTGGACGTTGAAGGTCTGGAAGGTCATGTCCAGCGCGTCATACATCAAGATCCTGCCGATGAGCGGATCGCCCACGTCGAGTATGAGCTTGAGGGTCTCGGTGGCCTGAATGAGTCCCACCGTCCCGGGAAGGACGCCGAGTACGCCCGCCTCGTCGCAACTGGGTACGGCGCCGGGTGGCGGCGGTTCGGGATAGAGACAGCGGTAACACGGTCCTTTGTCCGGATGAAACACCGTGGCGTATCCGTCGAACTGGTAGATGCTGCCGTGCACGTTCGGCTTGCCGGCCAGCACGCAAGCGTCGTTCACCAGGTACCGCGTGGGAAAATTGTCGCAGCCGTCGACGACGATGTCGTAATCCTTGATGATGTCCATGATGTTCTCGGCCATGAGCCGGGTTTCATGCAGGATCACGTTGCAGTCGGGGTTCAGGTCGTTGATCGTCTCCTGGGCGGACACCACCTTTGGACGGCCGATGTCGGACGTGCCGTGGATGATCTGCCGCTGAAGGTTCGTCACGTCCACCACGTCGAAGTCGACGAGCCCGATGGTGCCCACTCCGGCGGCCGCGAGATAGTAGGCCGACGGCGAACCGAGTCCGCCCGAGCCCACCAGCAACACCTTCGAATCGAGGATCTTTACCTGGCCCTTCTCTCCGATCTCGGGCACGATCAGATGCCGGGAATACCGAAGGCGTTCTTCCTTGCTCAATCCGCGCTCCTGGACCGTCGGAAAGCCGGCCGCGCTCCAGCCCGTGTAGCCTTCCCGCATGGAGATGACGTTGGTGTAGCCCATGGCTTCCAGCGACTGCGCCGCCAGCGCCGAGCGGTTGCCGCCCGCGCAGTACAGCACGATTTCCCGGTTCCGGTCGCTCTCGGTGCTTTCGATCCTGAGTTCGAGAAAGCCCCTCGGGATATGGGTCGCCCCGACGATCACGCCCTGGTCGACTTCGTCCTGCTCGCGCACGTCGATCAGGACAAGGTCGTCGTTCCGGTCGAGCTTATACTTGAGTTCTTCCATGGACATCTCTTTCACTTCGCCCTTGACCTGGGCGAGCAGCTCCTGAGATGACAACCGCTGGCTCATGATGATCTCCTGCTATCCGCCGATGGAGGACATGGTCCGTTCCGGCTGGACGAAATCAGGTTCGTTGATGTGATGTCCCGGTTCCTTGTTCCGCACCGCCTCGATGACCGTCTCGGCGATCTCGGCGTCCGAGGCACCGCCCCGCAGCAGGGCCTTGATATCGGTTTCGTTGATGGAGAACAGGCAGGTCCGAAGCTTTCCGTCGGCCGTGATGCGGATCCGGTTGCAACTGCCGCAAAAGGGTTCGCTGACCGACGCGATGAGGCCGATCTCGCCCTGGCCGTCCCGGAACCGGAACAGGTCGGCAGGTTCCCGCTGGTCGGGCCGCTTCACGGCGTCCAGGGGCCACTGCGCGCCGATCCGTTCGATGATCTCGGCGCCGTCCAGCACCTGGTCTCGAGTCCAGGAACGGTCCGCGTCCAGCGGCATGAACTCGATGAAACGCACCTGGTACGGACCCGTACGCGCCAGTTTCGCGAAATCGAGGAGTTCGTCCTCGGTATAACCCTTCATGGCGACCACGTTGATCTTGATCGGAAGCTTGAAATGCCCGGTCGCCTCCTCCAGCCCGTCGAGTACCTTGCGCAGGACGTCGCGACGGGTCATCTGCTTGAACTTCTCCTGGTCCAGCGTATCCAGGCTGACGTTGATCCGGGGCAGTCCCGCCTCACGCAGGCCGCGGGACATCTTCTTGAGCAGGAACCCGTTGGTCGTCATGGCCATGTCCCGGACGCCGGGAAGATCGGCCAGCATGCGAACCAGCACGGGAAGATCCTTGCGAACGGTCGGTTCACCGCCGGTCAGCCGCAGCTTGGAGATGCCCAGCCCGGTAACGATCCCGACGAAACGTGTGATTTCCTCGAAAGTCAGGATCTCTGCACGCGGCTGGAAGATCATCCCCTCTTCGGGCATGCAGTAGATACAACGGAAATTGCACTGGTCCGTTACGGATATCCGCAGGTTGTTGATCGTTCGACCGAAACTGTCCGTCAGCTGGTAGCTCATGGATGATCTCCGGCCTGTCAGGTCCGGCCTGGTTACGCTCGAATATCTGCCTGAATGGAACGGTTAAATATACACGGCACAAGCGATTCCGTAAAGGGAAAACTGACCGTTGACCGGCCGCGTTCGCGACGCATCGCGGTTGCTCTGCCGCGTTGTGGGAGGGGGCTTCTATGTGGTGAACTGGCCACCGGACCCGGCCGCCGACCTGCGTCTCGCGCCGGATCAGCCGGAACGGCCCCTCCTCCCGCGCCAGATCAACCAGAACGGCAGGCCGGTGACGATGAAGGCGAGGTCGATCAGCGAGTTGTACCATTCGAAGGCGGCGCGCAGGACGACGAGGACGAGGATGCCCGCCAGGAAGAGGGCCGGCGTCCATGGATAAAGCGGCACCCTGTAACCGCCTTCTGCACCAACGCCCATCCGGCGAAGCCTGAACAGGGCCAGGGTATTGGCCCCGAAGAAGATGAGCACCGCGAACACCATCCCCGCCATGATGGTCTCGAAGGTCCCCCGGAACAGCAGAATGACCGTTCCCCACACGGCATGGGCGATGATGGCCCGCGAAGGCGTACGGTACACGGGGTGGATGTAGTCCAGCCACTTGAAGAAGAGTCCGTCCCGCGCCATGGCGTAATAGACCCGCGTGGCGGTCATGAAGGTCCCGTTCATGCTCCCGGTCGTGGAGATCATGACGGTGACGGCGATGAACCCCGCGCCGAGGGGTCCCAGCAGCAGGACGGCCGTGTCCGAGGCCACGATGCGGCTCGACCGGACGCCTTCCATGCCCAGGGTCTGGTGATAGAGGAGATTCGCCAGCACATAGATCACGACGATCGCGGTAATCCCCACGAACATGGTCAGGGGTATGGTACGCCGGGGGTCTTTCATCTCGCCCGCCGAATAGCCCACCCGTTCGAAACCCATATAGGCGAAGACCACCATGAAGGCCGCGGCGATGATATTGCCGACGGGCCCCAGCGTGCCGGTTGGCGCCGCGGCGGTCCCCAGCAGGTTTTCACCCCCGTAATCCAGGGTGAATCCAAGCAGCACGAGGACCATCAGGCCGGCGACCTTGAGCACCGTGGTCAGGCGCTGGTAGAAGCCGGCCCGGTGCACGCCCACATAGTTCAGGATGGCCAGCAGCAGGATGATGAACAGGGCGGCGGCGATCCGTTCCACGTGCGTCAGTTCGACGAAATAGGTGAAGTAATTGACCGTCACGATGGCCAGGCCGGCGAGGGGACTGGTACGGATGATGAATAGCTGGGACCAGCCGAACATGAACCCGGCAAAGGGGCCGAAGGCGCGGCTGATGTACATGTACTCGCCGCCCGTGTCCGGCATCCGGCTGCCCAGTTCCGCGTAGACCAGGCCGCCGATGAAAATGAAGGCCCCGCCCGCGATCCAGAGCCAGAGGATGGGCGTGAAGGAACCGGTAAAGCCCGCGATGATCTGGGGCGCCGAGAAGATACCGGCTCCGATGGTTATGCCTACAAGGATGGTGATGCCGTCGAAAAGCCCGAGGGATTTGCGCAGCGTGGGACGGGCAGGTTTCGCCTGTGGATCGGACATGGTCTGGACTGCCTGGCTCGGGAATGCCTGGCTCGGGACTGCCTGGCGTGGTTCAAGCAATGGCTTGCGTGAGCGGGAGGGATCGCCACTAACCTAGCCACCCCCATCCCCGGTGTCAAGAGACGCGGTCTGACCGCCCTGCGCTTTTCTATTGACCCGGCCTGACCGCCCTGCGCTTTTCTATTGACCCGGGCAAGGGCAGGTGGTCATTTTACAGGAAACACGCAAAACCGCATATCCGGCATAGTTCGAGCACGCAAGCTGCCGCGTAGCCGTTCCTTTAACCCATCGCGGCGCCAGTGTCTCGATGTCCGGTCCGAATCCGGTCAACCGGTCCGAATTCGATCAACCGGTCCGAAACCGGTTATCCGGTCCGTATCCAGTCATCCGGTCCGAATACGATCAAAGGTAGCTCGCATGAACTTCTCCCACGCCTTCACGGTCCGAGCCCTCCTCCTCGCTTTCTTCTGCGCATCGGCTTGCGGCGACGACGAAAGCGCCCAGGTCCAGATCGCCGAAGGTCCCGTGGTCAACAGCCTGGGGAAGCAGTTGCCGCCCGACGCCGCACCGCTCCACGAACAGATCCTGATGTACTTCATCGAAGAGCCCAAGACACTGGACGTGAGCATGGACAACTACGGCGTCAAAGGCGCGGATCCCTTTCTGTTCGAACGGCTTACCATGTTCGATGCCGACGATGTCCTCATTCCCGGGGCCGCCGACCGCTGGGAACCTTCCGAGGACGGGCGCACCTGGACCTTCCATCTGCGGGAAGGCGCCCGCTGGAGCGACGGACGGGACGTGACCGCCCACGATTTCGAGTACACCTTCAAGCGCTTCCTGGACCCGGACGAGGGCAATGTCTTTGCTTTTCTATTCTACAATATCAAGAACGCGCGGGACTTCAACCACGGCCATATCAGCGATCCGGACTCGGTGGGCGTGCGCGCCATCGACGAGCTGACCCTGGAAATCGAGGCCGAGGCCCCCTGCCCCTTCCTCCCCCACATCATGGCCTATAATTCCGCGGCGCCCGTGCCGCCCTGGCAGGTGCGGAAATACGGTCGACGCTGGACCGAGCCGGGCAACATGGTCAGCAACTACAGTTACAGGCTGGATGAATGGATCACCGACCGATTTATTTCCTATGACCTGAATCCCTACTACAACGGGCCCTACCCGGGCTACCTGGAGAAGATCAAGCTGAAGTTCATCATCGCCGGCACCCATCCCGGCATCACGCCCTACGAGAACAACGAGGTCGACCGCCAGGGCGTTTTTGCCCAATTCCTGGGCGAGATCGAGAACAGCCCCGAACTGACCCGGGACCTGACCTCCAACGCCCATTTCCAGACCTGGTACCTCTTCTTCCGGACCGCGATACCTCCCTTCGACGACGCACGGGTCCGGCGGGCCGTCAGCCACGCCCTCGACCGCGAGACCATCTGCCGGGTCATCCTGCAGGGCCACGGCACGCCCGCCTACACGATGCTGCCGCCCAACTTCCCGGGATACACGGGCGATCTGCTGAAGGATGTCCAGCGTTACGACCCGTCCGAGGCACGGCGCCTGCTTTCGGAAGCCGGCTATCCGGGCGGCAAGGGCCTGCCCGATATCGAGTTCTGGCTTCGACAGGCGGACCCGACCCAGATGGGCATCGCACAGGCGATCCAGGGCATGCTGCTGGAGACCCTGGGCATGCGCGTCGAGATCCGGAACCAGGAAATCGGCCTCTACATGGACAACATGTACCAGTATTCCATTCCCTTCGGACTGATCCCCTATCAGTACGACTATCCCGATCCCCACAACATGCTGTCCCAGGTCTGGCATTCCCAGCCGGTCGGCCACGGACGGCATGACTGGAAAAATGACGCCTTCGACCGGTTGCTGCAGGCCGGGGGGACGACGATGGACGAAGCGAAACGCATGGATTACTACGCGCAGGCCGAACGCATCCTGGTGGAAGAGGCGGGTGGCGTCTTCATCTATCACACCCACGTGCTGGACCTGCGCAAGCCCTGGTTCAAAGGCCTGGATCCCAATTCGTGGGGGCAGGACCATTTCTGGGGCAACCGGACCACGATGATGGACATCTATATCGGCAACAACGTCGAGGAACGGGTGTTTTGAACCGGGGTTGTCTCACGGTGAAATTTGGTTTGATTTATCTTGACGCCCCGACCGGGCCATTATTATAGTTTCGTAAGTTTCAGGAGAAACGGAATTGTCGCGCAGGCGGTCGCGCAGACCCCGGTTCGCCCTGAACCGATCGAAATCCGCAACTAACGCTGCCACAAACAGTTCGGCGGGACAGCGTTCGGCTGTCTCCAACCGGTCTGCAATCGGTGCCGGAGAATGTTCATGCCCAAGTCCGCCCAGTCGGATGTCAACATTTCCCGGGTTGGATCACGGAATTCCGGTGATGACCGGTCGCTCGATACCTACCTGAAAGAAATCAGGACCATACCGGTATTGAACCTGCAGGAGGAAATGGCGCTGGCGCGCGACGCGCGCAACGGGGTAAACGGCGCCATCAACAAGCTGATCCAGGCCAACCTGCGGTTCGTCGTCGTGGTGGCCAGGCAGTACCAGAACCAGGGCCTGCCGCTGTCCGACCTGATCAACGAGGGTAACATCGGCCTGATCAAGGCCGCCCAGCGCTACGACGAACACAAGGGGTTCAAGTTCATTTCCTACGCGGTCTGGTGGGTGCGGCAGGCGATCATGCAGGCCCTGGCCGAACAGTCCCGGATCTTCCGACTGCCGTTGAACCGGGCCGAGGAACTGCGACGGATCAACAAGACAGTACGGGGCCTCAAGCAGGAACTGGGCCGGGAACCCACGACCCATGAAATCGCCGGGAAGCTGTCGCTGGATCACAAGGATGTGGTCAACATCATGCGGACGTTCAGCCCCCACCTGTCGCTCGACGCGCCTTTTTCTCCGGGCGAGGAGGGGCGCCTGCTCGACGTAATCGAAGACACGACCATCGAGTCGCCGGAAACGCCGGTCATGGAGAAGTCGCTGAAAGAGGAAGTGGTCTGGGCCCTCAATACGCTCACGGACCGCGAAGCCGCCGTGATCCGTTTCTATTTCGGGATCAACCGGGAAAAGCCGATGACCCTGGATGAAATCGGGAAGCAGTTCGGCCTGACCCGAGAACGCGTGCGCCAGATTAAGGAACGGGCGATCCGCCGATTGCGCCATACTTCCCGCAGCGTCCGGCTGAACGCTTATATGAGTTGAATCCGGCTTCCGGTCCCAATCATCTCGCTCCTGCGGTATTGCGCAGGTTTTTTTGTGCCGGAGAGGCACGGTTCAGACAGAAATTGGCTCACCTATGAGACACCTGATCGGCATCGATATCGGCACCTCGGGCATCAAGACGATCGTCGTCGACGAACGGGGCGAGCTGGCGGCCCGGGCCTTCGAGGAGATCCCCCTGCACACGCCCCGACCCAACTGGGCCGAACAGGATCCGGCGGACTGGTGGCGCGCGGCGTCGAATACGGTGCGCGAAGCGATGAGCGCCGCGGACGTACCGGCCGAATCCATCGCCGGGATCGGCCTGTCCGGGCAGATGCACAGTTCGGTCCTGCTGGATGAGCGGGACGAGGTGCTCCGGCCTTCCATCCTGTGGTGCGACACGCGGACCACGGAGCAGTGCCGCTGGATCACGGAACAGGCGGGCGAGGAAAACCTGGTGGACTGGGTGTCCAATCCGGCCCTCGAAGGCTTCACCGCGCCCAAGCTGGTCTGGGTCCGCGACCACGAGCCGGAAGTCTATGGCCGCATCCGAAAGGTCATGCTGCCGAAGGACTACATCCGGTTCCGCATGACCGGCGAATACGCCATGGAAGTCTCCGACGCCGCGGGCACGCTGCTGTTCGACGTTCGCGCGCGTAGGTGGTCCGGCGCCATGCTGGACGCCATCGGCCTGCCCGCGGAGTTCCTGCCGCCCACCTTCGAATCCATCGACGTCTGCGGCCGCGTGACGGAGGAAGCAGCCGCGGATATGGGACTGAAGCCCGGCACGCCCGTCGTCGGCGGCGGGGCCGACAACACCTGTGGCGCCGTGGGCGCAGGCATCGTCCGTTCCGGCCGGATCCTGGCCAGCCTGGGTACGTCGGGCGTCGTCTTCGCCCACACCGACGATGTCCGCGTGGATCCGCAACTGCGCGTCCATACCTTCTGCCACAGCGTCCCCGACAAGTGGTATCTCATGGGAGTCACACTTTTCGCCGGCGGCGCCTTCCAGTGGCTGCGCAATACGCTGGGTGAAGTCGAGGTCAGTGCGGCCCGGATGCTGGACACCGACCCCTACGAGCTGCTCACGGCCCAGGCGGCCCGTGCACCGGCGGGCAGCGAGGGCCTGGTGTTTCTCCCCTACCTCATGGGCGAGCGCACCCCGCACAAGGACGCCAACGCGCGGGGCGCGTTCATCGGCATCACGGGACGGCACGGCCGGCCCCACATGATCCGCTCCGTGATGGAGGGCGTGACCTTCGCCCTGCGGGATTCCATCGAAATCATGCGGGAACTCGGACTGTCCGTCGGTCAGGTCCGTTCCACGGGCGGCGGCGCGCGGAGCGGCCTCTGGCGGCAGATCCAGGCGGACGTCTACGGGGCGGAGGTCGTCACCGTGAACGCCGAGGAAGGCCCCGCCTTTGGCGCCGCCATCCTGGCCGCTGTCGGTACCGGCGTGTACGACACGGTAGAAGACGCAGCGGACGACCTGGTCGAGGTCGTGTCCCGGACGGAACCGGACCCGGAAGCTTCGGAACGCTACGAAGAGTGCTACGGGATCTTCAGATCCATGTATCCGGCTCTCAAACCGGGCTTTGACGCCCTGGGCGGCATGGTGGGAAGGCAGGCCTGAGACCGGCGGGACGGCCGATGGAACAAAGGGTCCCGTTACGAGTGTAATAGACGCAAAGGCAACCAGTACACACAAGGAGCAGGATTTGAACATACACGAATTCCAGGCGAAGGGCATCTTCGCGAGGCACGGGATGGCGATCCCGCGGGAACAGGTGGCCCGGACGCCCGAAGAAGCCCGGCGCATCGCCGAGGAACTGGACACGCGGGTGGTGGTCAAGGCCCAGGTGCACGTCGGAGGCCGGGGCAAGGCGGGCGGCGTGAAACTTGCCTCGACGCCCGATGAAGCCTTCGATGTCGCAGGGCGGATCCTGGGCATGGACATCAAAGGGCTGACGGTCCGGCAGGTCCTCGTGGCCGAAGCGGTGGAGATCGGCCACGAAGCCTACGTGGGCATCATCCTCGACCGGCAGACCCGACGGCCGGTGTTCATGGTCAGCGCGGCGGGCGGCGTCGATATCGAGGAAGTCGCCCGGGATACCCCGGAGAAGATCCACAAACTGGCCGTCGATCCCCTGCTCGGCCTGCTCCCGTTCCAGGCCCGGTCCCTGGCCTACAAGCTCTATTCCGATCCCGCACAGGTCAACCAGGCCGCCGGCATGCTCGCCCGGCTGTACGACGCCTTTATGGAAAGCGACGCGTCCCTGGCGGAGATCAACCCCCTCGTGACCACGCCGGAAGGCAAGTTGTGGGCACTGGACGGCAAGATGAACATCGACGACAACGCCCTGTTCAGGCACGAGGAAATCGAGGCCATGCGCGATCCCGAGTCCGAAGAGCCCACCGAGGCCGAGGCACGAGACGCGGATCTCAGCTTCGTCAAGCTCGACGGCGACATCGGCTGCATCGTCAACGGCGCCGGACTGGCCATGGCGACGATGGACATGGTGAAGTTCTACGGGGGCACGCCCGCCAACTTTCTGGATATCGGCGGGAGTTCGAACCCGGACAAGGTCGTCACCGCCATGAACATCATCACGTCCGACCACCGGGTCAAGGCCGTGCTCTTCAACATATTCGGCGGAATCACGCGCTGCGACGACGTGGCCAACGGCATCGTGACCGCCCTGCGCCGCATCGCCGACGGTCCCGGCGGACCGCTCACGCTGCCCATCGTGATCCGGCTCACCGGTACCAATGAAGCGGAAGGCCGGAAAATACTTGAATCCGTGGGGCTCGTTGCCGTCGACACCATGGCGGAAGCCGTTCAGAAGGCCGTAGCGCTCGGGAAGGAGTCGAAATGAGCATCCTGGTTGACGCAAACACCCGCGTCGTCGTGCAGGGGATCACCGGAAGGGACGGTTCCTTCCACACGCGCCAGATGGCCGCCTACGGCACGAACATCGTAGCAGGGGTCACCCCGGGAAAGGGGGGCCAGGATCTGGACGGCATCCCGGTGTTCGATACCCTCGGGGAAGCCGCCTCGGCGACCGGTGCCAATACGTCCATCATCTACGTCCGCCCCGCCTTCGCGGCCGACGCGATCCACGAGGCCATCGACGCCCGGATGGACCTGGTAATCTGCATCACAGAAGGCATTCCCACACTGGACATGGCCCGGGTCTACGCCGTCCTGCAGCACTCGGGCGTAAGGCTCCTGGGGCCGAACTGTCCCGGCGCCATCACGCCGGGGGTGACCAAGGTGGGCATCATGCCCGGCCACATTCACCGGCCCGGACACGTGGGCGTGGTCTCCCGCAGCGGCACGCTGACCTACGAGATCGTCCACCAGCTTACGTCCGCGGGCATCGGCCAGTCGACCTGCCTGGGCATCGGCGGCGATCCGATCATCGGCACAGGATTCATCGACGCGCTCGAGGCCTTCGAAGCGGACGCCGATACGCACGCTGTGGTCATGATCGGCGAGATCGGCGGGTCCGACGAGGAACGGGCGGCCGAGTTCGTGCAACAGCATATGACGAAACCGGTGGTCGGTTTCATCGCGGGACGCACGGCGCCTCCCGGCAAGCGCATGGGGCACGCAGGCGCAATCATATCGGGTGGGACGGGCGGTGCCGAGGAGAAAGTGAGCGCGCTGAACGCGGCGGGCATCCCGGTGGCCGACCGGTCGGCCGACGTGGTGGATTTGATCCGATCCGCACTTGCCTGATCCGGGGATTTTCCTCTTGACATTACCGGGGTAACTTCCCTATTATTAGTGGTTTCCGGCCGATCGGAGTAAAGCCCGGTATATCCGGCATGTGGTGAGTGAAGCGTGTGTAGAGTTTGTGTGGAGCGTGGTCGTAGCCCCCTGAACAAGCCGTCAATATGCAAATAGCGATCGAGCATCTGGCCGAAGGACTGCATCCCATCCACCTGGAAGACATGCCCGCCGCCGATTTCATTCCGGACGTGGACGGCCGTTTCGCTTCTCCCGTCAAGGTAGAAGGGACACTGACGGTCTCCGAGAATTCACTCGTGCTGCAGGCCGACATAGCGGTCGCCATGACCTTTTCCTGCAGCAGGTGCCTCGAAGAGGTCGAAGAACATATCAGCGGCGAAATCGCGACCTATTACGAGAAGACCGACCGGGCCATACCCGAGGGCGAGGAGCTGACCGAATCGGACGACGTGGAAATCCTGGACTACAGCGCGAAGTCGATCGACCTCAGTCGGCGCATCGCCGAGCTCGTCAACCTGAATATCCCCATGAAACCGCTGTGCAGCGAAGCATGCGAGGGCCTCTGTCCCGAATGCGGCAGGAACCTGAACAAGAGCGTCTGCGGCTGTGGTACGCGGCAGATGGATCATCGCTGGCACACACTGAAATCGTTGTTGAAGGAGGAATAGCACATGGCCCTGCCCAAGCGACGTCAATCCCGGGCACGGAGTCGTAAGCGCCGGACGCACTGGGTACTGCCGAAACCGGCGCTGGTGGAATGCTCGAATTGCGGAGCGATGAAACTCGCGCATCGGGTTTGCCCCCATTGTGGATACTACAAGGGAAGGGAAGTACAGGAAGTCGAAGCAATCTAGGTTCGGCGCCGCCAATCCATGACCCAGGCCAGGATCGCTTTCTTGTTTCCGGGGCAGGCTTCCCAGTACGTGGGCATGGGACGGGACCTGCACGACCGGTATCCGCGAATACGTACGCTGTACCGGCAGGCTCGCGAGATCACCGGCGCCGATATCGCCGAGGTCTCCTTTGTCGGCCCCGCCGAGACCCTGAAGCAAACGAATTTCACGCAATTGGCTATCCTGGTACACAGCGTGGCGGTGGCGTCCCTGCTCAACGAACAGGGGATCCATCCGGATTACGTCGCCGGACACAGCGTGGGGGAATACGCGGCGCTGGTCGCGTCGGGCTCGCTCGGGTTCGAGGATTCACTGCGTCTGGTTCGCCTGCGCGGTGAACTGATGCACGAGGCCGGGGGGAGGCAACCGGGCACCATGGCAGCCGTGATCGGCCTCGCACCCCGGGAAATCGACGAAATCTGCCGAGTGGCGAGCGAAGAAGACGAACCCGTTCAACCCGCCAACTACAACGCCCCGGCACAGACGGTCATCGCAGGGGCGGTTCCTGCGGTGGAACGGGCCATGGACGGCGCCCGGGAAGCGGGCGCAAAGCGGGTCATCCCGCTCAAGGTCAGCGGCGCCTTCCATTCCGAACTCATGGAATACGCACGGCACGGCCTCGCCGAGGTGATCGAAAAGACCCCCTTAGCCCGCGCTCAAACGCCGGTGGTGGCCAACGTGACCGCCCGGGCCGTAACGGAGCCCGATGAAATCCGCCGCCTGCTGATCGAACAGCTGACCCGCCCCGTGCGCTGGTCGGAATCTATGCAGACGCTGGCTGATCACGGCGTGGACACCGTGGTGGAAGCAGGTCCGGGCAACGTGCTCACCGGGCTGATGAAGAGGATGCACCGCGGCATCGGCGTCCTGAACGCGGACCGGCTCGCGGACGTCTTCGCCGTGGCGGAATCGATCGGCCGGCCCATGGCAGAACGGTTGGAATCGCGGTAATCCGGTTTGATTTCACAGCTTACAGCACGTACACGCGGAGAATTTGAGCATTGCGGGGCTTAAAAGACAAAGTCACCATCGTAACGGGCGGAGCGCAGGGCATCGGATCCGCCGTCGCCGAACGCTTCGCCGCGGAAGGCGCCCGGGTCGTCCTGACCAGCCGCGACGGGATCAAGGCGCAGGAAGCCGCCGACGCGCTGAACCGCAAGGGCGGCGATGCCAGGGGCGTTTCCTTGAACATCGATGACCGGGACAGCGTGAAGAACCTGGTCGACAGCGTGGTCGAGGCGTACGGGTCCATCGACGTCCTCATCAACAATGCCGGGATGGTCAGGGATACGCTCCTGATGCGCATGAAACAGGATGACTGGGACGAGGTCATCCACGTGAACCTGGGCGGCGTGTTTGCCTGCACGCAGGCCGTAATCCGCCAGATGATGCGGCAGCGAAGCGGCAGTATCATCAACATGACCTCGATCGTGGGCCTTTCGGGCAACCCGGGACAGGCCAACTACGCCGCATCCAAGGCCGGGATCATCGGTTTCACCAAGTCGGTGGCGAAAGAGGTGGGCAGCAGGGGCATCACGGTCAACGCAATCGCCCCGGGATATATCGAAACGGCCATGACGGAGGCGCTCCCCGAGGCCGTGCGGTCCGCGTTCCTGGAGGCCACACCGCTTTCTCGGGCCGGACAACCCGACGACGTCGCCGCCATCGCGGCCTTTCTGGCGTCCGACGACGCCGCATTCGTCACCGGACAGGTGGTGCGCGTCGACGGCGGAATGGGCATGTGAGCGAAGCAGTATATCTGATTTCAGCAAGCAATTGAAGAAACCAACATTTCATTCGTACAGGAGGAAAGAAGATGGAAGATCGCGTAAAGGAGATCATCGCCGAGCAGCTTGGTGTGGACGGTGACCAGGTTACCGACAATGCCTCGTTTACTGACGACCTGGGCGCCGACTCGCTCGATACGGTCGAACTCGTCATGGCGCTCGAGGAGGAATTCGATCTCGAGATTCCCGACGAGGACGCCGAGAAGATCGTCACGGTAGGAGACGCGATCAAGTATCTCCAGGCCAATATAGACAGCTGATTCATCTCAAGGCCCGGCTTCCGCGGTCCCATGCAGTCCCGGGTAACGCGGCCGGTAGATTTCTGGAGGCATCGGCGTGGCAGAGCGCGTTGTCGTCACCGGTATGGGCGTGCTGAGTCCCGTGGGGCTCGAGCTCGATACATACTGGAAGGCTCTTTGCAGCGGTCAAAGCGGCGTTGGCACCATCACCAAGTTCGACGTGAGCGACTTTCCGGCGAAAATCGCCGCCGAATTGAAGGACTTTAGCGCGGCGGATTACATCGATCGGAAAGAAGTGCGGCGAATGGACGAGAACGTGCAGTACGCCGTGATCGCGGCGCAGATGGCGATCGAAGACTCCGGGCTGGATCTCGAAGCCGAAGACGCAGAACGCATCGGGGTAGTGTTGGGTACGGGTGTCGGCGGGATATGGACTTTCGAGAACCAGCATGCCAACCTGGTACACAAGGGTCCGGGACGCGTGAGTCCCTTTTTCATTCCCATGATGATCGCGGACATGGCCCCCGGCCATATCTCCATGATACACGGATTGAAAGGACCCAACTACACCACGGTATCGGCCTGTTCCAGCGGCGCCCACGGTATCGGCGACGCCTTCAGGATCCTGCAGTACGGTGACGCGGACGTGATGGTCACCGGAGGAACGGAAGCCAGTATTTCCCCGATGGCCGTGGCCGGGTTCAGCAACATGCGGGCCCTCTCCTTCCGGAACGACGAACCGGAAAGGGCCAGCAGGCCTTTCGATGCACATCGTGACGGTTTCGTACTCGGCGAAGGCGCCGGCATGGTCGTCCTCGAGACCCTGTCCCACGCGAAGCAGCGCGGTGCGACGATCTACGCCGAACTGGCGGGTTATGCCGCGACGGCGGACGCCTTCCATATCACCCAGCCCCACGAATCGGGCGAAGGCGCTATGCGATCCATGCGCCTGGCGCTTGGGAACGCCGGACTGGCCGTGGACGAAATCGATTACATCAACGCCCATGGCACGTCCACGCCATTTAACGACCGCATCGAAACTCTGGCCATCAAGAAGGTCTTCGGAGATCACGCGCGCAACCTGGCGATCAGCTCCACCAAGTCGCTCGTCGGCCATCTCCTGGGAGCGTCCGGGGGGGTCGAGTTTATCGCGACCACGCTGTCCGTCGCCCGTGACTATGTCCATCCCACCATCAATTACGAGGAGCCCGATCCCGATTGCGACCTGGACTACGTCCCCAACGCAGGCCGGGAACGTGAAGTAAGGGCGGCCATAACCAATTCGTTCGGTTTCGGAGGGCATAACGTGACGCTCGTGGTTAAGAAATACACGGCGTAGCATCTTTCCGAAAAGCCTCGGACGTGCTTCGGGGACTACCGTGCCAAAACGGCATTCCATTCTGCACAAGCTGCGGCGCGCGGCCAAAGCATTACTGACGGGCCTGAAAGGCGGCGCGTCCGGCCAATCCGCGAACCGTACGGCCGCTGAGCAGGAGAACGCACGCCAGGTACAGCGATACATCAACTACCGTTTCAAGAACCTCGACTACCTGATCACGGCGCTCAAGCACCGTTCCTACGTATATTCCCGGGAGCAGTCGGGCGTCCACTCCAACGAACGGCTGGAGTTCCTGGGTGACGCGGTACTGGATCTCGTAGTCGGCGAGTTCATATACCAGAAGTATCCCGCGCGCCGCGAGGGCCAGCTGACCCAGCTCCGGTCCACGCTGGTCAACCGGAAGGCGCTTGCTCGCCAGGCCCGGACAATGAAGCTCGGCCGCTACGTGCTGCTGAGTACCAGTGAAGCCCGGTCCGGCGGTCGGTTCCGCCACTCGATCCTTTCCGATGCCTACGAATCCATCATCGGCGCCATCTACCTGGACGGCGGGCTTGAGCCGGTCAGGCGATTCCTGCACCGTACCCTGCTGCAGGAGTTGACCGCGGAACGCCCGTCAGAGATCGATCACTCGCGGAACTACAAGAGCGCGCTGCTGGAATTCACGCAGGGCGAAGGCATCGGGCAGCCGGAATACCGCGTTGATTCCGCCGTGGGTCCCGACCACGAAAAGGTCTTCACCATCGAAGTCTTCGTCGCCGGCAATCCCGTCAGCAAAGGCACGGGAACCAGCAAGAAGAACGCGGAACAGGACGCCGCGCGACAGGCCGTGGAGCAATTGCAGTCCGAGCGCGACATCGACCAGTCATGATTCGCGTACTTTCCACGCCCGGATGTTCCGCCGCGTACAACATGGCCGTGGACGAAGCGCTGCTGGACGCTTGCCGGCGGAACGGGAGCCGACGGGACAGGAGCCGACGTGATGCAGGTCGGCGGGACGCGAGCCGGCGGGATGCGGGTCGGCGGGACGCGAGCCGGCGGGATGCGGAGATGATGACGCTGCGCATCTATTCGTGGCGCCCGCCCGCTGTGTCCATCGGATACGGGCAGCAGTTGGACAGCGAGATCGATCCCGGCCAATGCGAACGTTACGGCATCGAACTGGTCCGTCGGATCACCGGGGGGCGCGCGGTGCTGCACGACCAGGAATTAGCCTACAGCCTGGTGGCGCCGGAATCCCATCCCGCGCTGGGCAGCCGTTCCGGCGTGATGCTCCGCGCGGTGAGCGAAGCACTGGTCGAAACGCTGAAGCAATTCGGTATACCGGCCGAGATGTCGTTGGAAGCACATTGCGGCGCGGGAAACAATGACGACGTATGCTTCACGGCCATCGGACGTTACGAGATCACTGCGGGCGGCAGGAAGCTGGCCGGCAGCGCCCAGCGCCGCTCCCGCGGGGTTGTGCTGCAACATGGATCCCTGCTTCTGGGACCGGGACACCGCCGGCTCCCCCTGCTGATGCCCGCCCGTGATCCGGAACGCCGGGAGACCATCGCCCGGCTGCTGGACCAGCGGACTGTCTCCGTTGCCGAATTGATCCCCGATCTGCCATCCTTCGAGGAATGGACCGACCGCCTGACCCGTTCGATGCTTGATCGCCTGAACGTGGAAGGCCGAACGGACGTGCTGGACGCCGACGAGCGGCGCGCAGCCGAGTCGTTGGTCCGCACCCGGTACGCAAACGCCCACTGGACCTATCGAAGGACCGCGAGCCATGTCCGGTGAACCCATTGCCATTATCGGCATCGCCTGCCGGTTTCCCGGGAAGATATCGACGCCGCAGTCTTTCTGGGAATTCGTCCTGAACGGCGGAGACGCCATTCGTCCGGTACCGGATGAACGGAAATCGCTGTGGAAACCGTGGGCGGACGGCGGAGCCTTTCCCGAATTGGGCGGTTTCGTCGACGAAATCGATCGGTTCGACGCGGCGTTCTTCAACATCTCTCCACGGGAGGCCCGTCACATCGATCCCCAGCAGCGCATCCTGCTCGAACTCGCGTGGGAAGCGCTGGAAGACGCGCGGATCCTCCCGGTAAGGCTGGAAGGCCGGCCCGTCGGGGTTTACATGGGGATCTTCCTGGACGAATACTGGGACCTGCAGCGGTATGCGGCGCCTTCGCAGGTCGGCATGCACACTAACACGGGCGGGACGCTGAGCGTCGCGGCCAACCGCATTTCCTACTTCCTGGATCTGAAGGGTCCGAGCATCGCGGTGGACACGGCCTGTTCCTCGTCCCTGACCGCCATACACCTGGCCTGCCGTGATATCCAGGCCGGGACGTGCACGGCCGCACTCGCCGGTGGCGCCAATCTGCTTCTGACGCCCCAGACGACGCGCGGATTCGAGCAAGCACGGATGCTGTCGCCGGACGGGCGCTGCAGGGCCTTCGACCTGGGGGCGAACGGTTACGGCCGCAGTGACGGCGCGGGCATCGTCGTGCTGAAACGGCTATCCGAAGCGGTGGATGACGGCGATGCGATCTACGCGGCCATCCACGGATCCGCGATTAACCAGGACGGGCGCAGCCGAGGTTTGACGGTCCCGGGACAAAGCGCACAGGAAGCCGTCATCGAGGCGGCGGCCGGCGCCGGGGGCGTAAGCGCCGCTCAACTCGCCTTCGTGGAAGCCCATGGAACGGGAACGCCCACGGGTGATCCCATTGAAGCGATGGCCATCGGACGGGCCACGCGCGGCACGGGCGCAACCGGTTGCATGATCGGCTCGGTGAAGACCAATATCGGCCACACCGAGGCGGCGGCCGGCGTCGCCGGGCTCATCAAGACGGCGCTGGCGCTCAAACACGGCATCCTGCCGCCCTCCCTGCACTTCAATCAACCGAACCCCGACATTCCCTTCGAAGCGCTTGGGCTGACGGTGGCCACCGAGCCGGTCAGCATTCCAGGTCCCGCCCTTGCCGGCGTGAATTCCTTCGGATTCGGCGGCGCCAACGCCCACGTCGTGCTTGGATCGCCGCCAGACGCTGAATCCGTCGGGTATACCGCGGGCGCACGAACAGATCGCGACCCGGTCGAAGCCGAAGAGCACAGCTCACGCGGTGCGTCCCGGCAGCGCAGTGTATCCGGTCAGCGCAGTGCATCTGGTCAGCGTAGTGCATCCGACCAGCGCGAAGTGACCGCCCAGCGCGAAGTGACCACCCAGCGGACTCCCCAACTTCTGGTCCTATCCGCCCACAGCGCCGCCGCTCTGAACCAAAAGGCATCGGATACGGCTTCGCTGCTCCGTGACCGCCCCGGCACGCCTCCCGGCGATCTTGCGTCCGCACTCGCCCTGCAGCGTTCCCATCTCGATCACCGCCTGGCACTGGTCTTCGGGCAGACCGGGGAAGCCGCCGAGGGCCTTGAACAGTTCAGCGGCGGCGGCCTCCCCGAGCGGTTCGAGACTGCGCGGGCCGATGCGGAACAAGCGCCCGTTGTCTTTGTCTTCACCGGAATGGGACCCCAGTGGTACGGCATGGGCCAGGAACTGTATCACGACGAGCCGGTTTTTCGCGAGGCGCTGGATGAGTTCGACCGCCTTTTCTCAGAGGTTTCCGGAGAGTCGATTATAGAAAAGACGATGGACGGCATAACCGGGGAGCGAATCACCGACGTCGAAGTCGCCCAACCCGCCAACATGGCGCTGCAATGGGCCCTGGCATCCTGGTGGCAGTCCATCGGTATTGAACCGCGGTACGTCATTGGCCACAGTGTCGGAGAAATCACCGGCGCCTGCGTCGCGGGCGTACTCACCCTGGATGAGGGTGTTCGCATTATCTGGGCGCGCAGCAGGCTGCAGAAGGCATTGCAGGGCCAGGGAGAGATGCTGGCCGTGGGTCTGTCGCCGGAAGATGCGGAAGAGGCCATCGAGCCCTTCGAAGACCGCCTGGCAGTCGCCGCGGTCAATAGCCCGGTTTCCGTAACCATATCCGGGGAGACAGCGGAAATCGATCGGCTGCAGGCCGAGATGGATGGCCGGCAGCTCTTCTGTCAGCAATTACATACGGAAATGGCCTATCATAGCGGCCAAATGGACGGTATCCGCGGCGAATTCCTGGCGGCTCTGGCTGATCTGTCGCCCGTTAAGATCCGGGTACCACTGTTGTCCACGGTCACCGGCGCTCCGGTGGCAGGGACGGAATTAACGGCGGACCACTGGTGGCGCAACATCCGGAGTCCGGTCCGCTTCGATCGGACTTTCGCGCATTCGTTCAAGCAGATTCCCGATGGCGCAACGCCGCTTTTCCTCCAGATCGGTCCCCATCCCGTGCTGTCAACGGCCATTTACGAGAACCTGGCGCATCTGAACCGGATGGGCTACTCGCTCGCCTCGTTGCGTCGCGATCACGGAGCGCGGGAAGTCCTGCTCGAAGCCGTGGCGAAATGTTACGTCCAAGGCCATGGTATTCGCTGGGAACGTCTGGCAGATCGACCTCGCACGCCCGTCCCATTGCCGGCATATCCCTGGAAGAAGGAACGGTACTGGCTGGACGGGATGGCGGATCAATCGAGCGGTCGGTACCCGCACCCATTGATCGGCAGGGGCGTAGAATCGTCCGTGGACCCAGATACCACCGTGTGGGAAAGGACGATCGGCCTGGACACCCACCCGATGCTGGCGGATCACGCCATACGGAACCGTACGATCATGCCCCTTGCGGGCCAGATCGAAATGCTCTTCGAGACGTTCGACGAGGGGGACATTCCGGTCGCTTTCAAGGATCTTAAACTCCTGAACCCGCTGTTATTGCCCGAAACCGGCGCACATCTCGTCCAGATCGTACGCAGGCAGAACCGGTTCATCCTGTCCTCCAGGTCGGAATCGCAAGACAAGGGTTCCGGCTGGCTGCTGAACCTGCGAGCCGAACGTGCCCGCATGGATGAGATGGCCGAACGCGTCGATCTGGAAGCCGTCAGATCCCGTTGCGACCGCCGGACCACAAGCCGCCGGTTCTACGAACGCGCGGCCGATCTGGGGTTTCAGTACGGGCCTGCGTTCCGCCGGATCGACGAACTCGTTTACTCCGATCGAGAGGCGCTGGCCTTCCTGGCCGTCCGGGATGATGACCAGGCCTCTTACCGCCTGCACCCCGGTGTGCTCGATGCCGGCCTGCAGGCCCTGCTCATGCTCGTACCAGATGACGGTCCTTATCTGCCGGTGGGCGTGGCAAACACAGTGCTGCACAGGCTTCCGGGACCGCATGAAGCCCTCGTCGGCTATGCCAGGTTGCGGGATGCGTCAGAACGCAGCGGCCTGCTGGCCGACGTATGCATCGTCGATGAAACGGGTCTTCCCGTAGTTGCCTTGGAAGGCGTTGGCCTGTCTCCGGCCGGCGCGGGTCTGGGTCGGGCAGGCACGGGCACGCACGGCATCCATAACCCACACGGACTGTACCGGGAAACGTGGGTAAACGCACCATCTCCGGAGACTCACGCTGAACCCACTACAATTTCCCACTGGTTCGTGCTCTCGGACGACAAACGACTCGGCGGCGGTCTGGTCGATGCCTTGTCACAACACGGTGGAAAAAGTGAATTCATCGACCACGCCGGCGATCACAAGTCGCCCGCGACTGATCTGCTCCTCGAAAGACTGAGATCGGTTGAACCCGCTGCCGGAGATTTAGTTGCTGTCGCAGGTATCTGGACGGGAGCAGACAACCGGAAGTCCGGCCGCCATACGGGACCAGCACTGGAGTCCTTTGAGCTGATCCGGGCGGTGCTGGACTGTCCGGAGATTCCGTGCCGACTGAGATTGATTACAGCGGGAGCGCAGTCTGTGGTCGCGGGTGACGGGGCGATACCTGAACTGGCGACGATCTGGGGATGCGGACGAGTCGCCATGCGCGAACATCCTGAACTCGACTGCACATTGATAGACCTTCCTGCCGAAAGCGGCGAGACGGCCGGAAACTACGCGACGGCCGAAAGCGGCGAGACGGCCGGGATCGGCGAGACGCTCGGGATCGGTGAGACGGCCGGGACCGGTGAGACGGCGAGGACCGGTGAGACAGCCAGAAGCGGCGAGATAGCCGACATCAATGTAGAACGACTCGCTGCGATCGTGGCCATGGACACGCTTCCTGGTGAAATCTCGCTACGGGGAACTGACCTCCACGTTCGCCGTCTCGTTCCCTTCGACCTGGGGCGATGCGAAGCGAAAACCGTACCCGTAACTGCCGATGCCAAAACAAGTTACAGGCTCTCTCAGTCCGTGCCGGGTTCGATCGACAATCTCCATTTTGTATCGGAACAGGTGCCTCAGCCGGCACCGGATGAGGTGGCCATCCGCGTGCGGGCGGCAGGATTGAATTTCCGGGATGTGCTGACCGCCCTCGGCATGCTGGGAGACCCGTCGAGGCGTCCGCCGTCCTTTGGCTGGGAATGTGTGGGAGAAGTCACGGCGCGGGGCGACAAGGTGAACTCGATAGAAATTGGCGATACGATCATGGGCATGATGTCTGCAACCATGGCGGGTTGCGTGACCGCGAAGGCCGCCCTGGTGGTCCAGAAGCCGGATCACCTGGGTATCGAAGAAGCCGCCACGCTGCCTGTGGCCTTCCTGACGGCATACCTGGGTCTCGTGGTACGGGGTGGGATGTCCACTGGGGACCGCGTCCTGATCCATAACGCGACCGGCGGTGTGGGCCTGGCCGCCCTGCAACTTGCACTGAACGTGGAAGCCGAGATATTCGCGACGGCGGGATCACCCGAAAAGCGGGCCTTACTGCGGGAGATGGGTGTGGCTCACGTAATGGATTCCCGCACGCTGGACTTTGCAGAAAAGATCCTGGCGAAGACGGATGGGAAGGGAATGGATATCGTCCTCAACACGCTGTCCGGGCCCGCCATGACGGCTTCGCTGTCCGTGCTCGCAAGCCACGGGCGTTTCATCGAGATCGGCAAAACCGATGTGTTGAACCACGGTCTCATCGACCTTAACCAGTTCGATCACAATCGATCCTTTCATCCCATCGATCTCGCCCAGTTCATCGCGGAACAGCCTGATCGCGCAGGAAACTTGCTGCGTAAGATCGTCGACATGGCCCGGGATGGCAGGATCCGTCCTCTGCCGCACCGGACCTATCCGATGGCCGAGGCGCGGGATGCCTTCCGGCTCATGTCCCAGGCCCGGCATACGGGCAAACTGGTGCTCGTGGATGACGGATCGACCGTTCCAGTGGCTCTGGGCGATGACGACCCGGTCATCCGGCCGGATGAGACCTACCTCGTCACAGGCGGCACGGGCGGGATCGGTCGATATCTGACGGACTGGCTGCTCGACCGCGGCGCCGGCCAGGTAATCGTTACGGGCCGGCGGAAGAGCGAGGAGGCGGTGCCTGATGCCGATCCCACCGGCAAAGTAAGGTATGTTCAGGCCGATGTGGCGGATTACGAGGCGATGGCGCGGCTCTTTTCGGATCTGGACAGGGAGGATGCGCAGTTTAGGGGCGTCTTCCATGCGGCCGGCGTGCTGGACGACGGCATTCTGATTACTCAGGACGCGTGCCGGTTCCGCCGGGTACTCGAACCCAAAACGACCGGCGCGTGGCATCTGCATGAATTGACCAGGGATCTGGATCTGGATCTCTTCGTTCTCTTTTCGTCGGCGGCTTCCGTGATCGGTACGGCGGGACAGGCGCCCTATGCCGCCGCGAACGCCTTTCTTGACGGACTCGCGGATCTCCGGCGCAAAGAAAACCTGCCTGTGACGACGATCAACTGGGGACCCTGGGAAGGTACGGGGATGATGACCGATGAGCGCGCCATCGATCGTCTCAGGCGGCAGGGACTGCGGCTGATCCCGCCCGACGCGGCCGGCGAGACACTTGACCGGATATTGCGCCGCAACATCCATCGCGTGGGCGTGATCCCCACGACGGCGCCTGCGGCGGATTCGCTTCTGGTCCGTTTGCTGGAGCCGAATCCCGGTGATCAGACGCTGGCACCGCGGTCGATTCCCCCGTTATCGAAGTCCGATGCGAGTGCGCTTCCTACAGACAAACTTCGCGCCTACATCGAGGAATTCGTGACCGATGCCATCTGCCGGATTGTAGAGTTGGATCCGGGGAGCGTGGATCTCGTGCAGACGTGGCGCAGCCTGGGCGTGGATTCCCTCATGGCCGTGGAATTGAGAAACTGGATCGAGACGGGGCTGCACGTGTCGGTTCCGGTCGAGACGTTGCAGTCGGCGACCGCCGTCAGTCTGACGGTCGACACGTTGCTTGAGGAGCTGAAATCCACGGAACACGGCTGAGATCTGGACGTAACCCTAAGCGCAACAACAGCTTTCACTGAACAGGCAAACACATGAACCGCACAACATACATTGAACGAATCCGGTATGTGGTCGAACGTCGAGACTCATGGCAGGGCCGTACGTTCGACGATTTCGTATTCGGGATGATCTTGTTGTCCCTGTTCACATTCACGTTGAGAACAATCCCTGGCTTATCCGGCCAGACACAGTCTTTCCTCCATTGGGTGGAAGTCATAACCGTTGTGTTGTTCACATTCGAATACTGCTTGAGATGCTTTGTCGCATTGAAAAGATCGAAATACGTTTTCAGTTTCTTCGGCATCATCGATCTGCTGGCTATCCTGCCATTTTACCTCATGTTGTTCGGCTTCGGGTACATCGACGGCTTGATACTTCGAGTCGTTCGTGTGTTGCGGATCTTCAGGATTATCAGGCTGTTCAGGTACAATCAGGCAGTAGACCGCCTGCAACGTGCCGTCGTCATCGTGAAGGAAGAGATTATCATGTTCGCGGTGCTGTCCTTGATCCTGATTTACCTGGCGGCAGCGGGAATCTGGTACTTCGAAAGCGCCGTGCAACCCGATAAATTCGGTTCGGTTCTGGATGGTCTGTGGTGGGCGGTTGTAACGCTGACTACTGTGGGTTACGGCGATACGTATCCAGTGACCGGAGGGGGAAGGATATTCACGTTCCTGCTTCTGATGATCGGCATAGGTGTCATCGCCATTCCGCCGGGCATCATCGCATCGGCGCTATCGAAGGCCAGGGCTGAACAGGACAGAGAGCAATCGTAGGACCGGTCTGACTATACCTCTGACCTTGTCACGAAACTGAGAAGTGGCCGGTTCGACTTAAAGTACACAATGTACCGGGTGCTGCGGAGCATTCATATCGGCAGGGCTGGGCATCTTAGGAGTTCGTACCCCTGGTCTGACAGGATGGTGAGCGGAATCTTCGGGGGGAAGGGGATCAGACGTGAATCAGAAAGCCACGAGTCGGACTCGAACCGACGACCTATTCATTACGAATGAATTGCTCTACCAACTGAGCTATCGTGGCTTGTAAAAACCGCGCTCAATATATGGGACAACCTGCCTGATCGCAACCCGTTTTTAGGCCTCGACGGATTCCAGGGACCGCGCGATATTCCCCCGCGTCCCGGCGATATCGAAACAGTCCCGCTGGTTGGTCTGCATGAGCCGGAGCGCCACGTCCATCGCCTGCTTTTCGGTGAGCAGGCCGTCGCTCACTTCGCCTTCCAGGGCGCGACTGAGCCACTTCCGCGCCTGCACGGCGTAGGCATAGGCGCTGGTGGGCCAGCCGGTGTCCCCTCCGAAGGCGAACAGCTTGTTGATGGGCACGGCGTGGATGAAGCGGCGGACGAAGTCGCAGGAGCTGAACGGGTCGATTGACCAGGCCCAGCAGAGGTCCACCCAGACGTTGGGGTAGTGCTTCGCGAGGGCAATCAACTCGTGGCTGTAGGGGTAGGCGATGTGCATCAGCACGAACCGGGCGTCGAGGTACCGTGCCAGCAGTCCGCACAGGTTTCCGCTTTTGATACGGTCCACCGGCATGCGGCTGTGGCCCGCGTAGTAGCCGGTGTGGATCTTGAATGGGAGATTGTGCTCGATGGATAGTTCCACGCCACGCGCCCAGCCCCAGTCCCCCAGGCAAAGCGCGGCCTCCTCCGGCACATTGCCGGGATCGCGGAGCACGATTTCCAGGGCCCTGGCCGCGTCTTCGTCGCTCCGTTCCTCCCAGCGCAGCGTCCTGGCATAGGCGTGCTGCGCCTTGACGGCGATGGCATGGGGGCCGTGCTTCGCGAAAATCGCGGCCATGGCATCGCGCAGGCTGCCGAGATTGTTCACGGTAATCCCCGTTTCTTCCGCGATTTGCTCCAGGGGTACCACGCCGTTGCAGAACCCCATCCACGAGAGGTCGTAGAGAAAGAACTCCGGACCGGAGACGTCCGGATCGCAGGCCCAGACGAAGTTGTCGATCTGCACGTGGTCCAGGCCCGCGCGATCCCGCAGGAGCGAAAGGCGCTGGCCGGGGGCCCGCAGCCGTTCGTTCTCGGCCTGCGCCGCGGCCAGACCGTCGATCGTGATTTCATCCATGCCGTACACATCCTTCGCCAGGATGCCCACAGCCTCTCCGTACCCCGTGTGCTTCACGGCCTCCCAGGCCGGTTGAACGGGCTCGAAGCGTGCCGCCAGGTCGCCCTTCCCCGGATCCAGCAGGATATTGACCGCCTCCTGCGAAGCGCCGGCGACCACGAGATCGGCCGGGACGTAGTTCTCGAAAAGGTCCTGCAGCACGTCCGGGCCGCCCGCGACCCAATCGTCCTCGAACCGGAGATGCTCGTGGGTGTCGATAAGCGGCGTTTCCTGAATGTACCGGGACAGATCGGACATGAGGACCCTCCTGCTGATGTGCGGGGAAGCGGGGAAAAAGTGAGAGACGGGCTATAGACGGGCTTTAGACCGGGAATACCCCCGGGGTGAGTCGAACACCCGACCAACGGTTTAGGAAACCGTTGCTCTATCCACTGAGCTACGGGGGCTGGAGACTGTATTCCAGTGCGTGCTGAACCTGCGTGCTAAACCTATGAACGCGCCCGGCGGGTGTCAACGGCTTAATGTGTTTGATCTTGTCAATAGATACCCCGCGCCCTATATTCAAACCGCCCATTCAGAGGGCGGTCGGGCAGCGGGGATTTGGCGGTTGCAAAAAGGGAACCGAAAGTACGCGGAGCGGGGATTAAGCTAGCGTAAAAGGGAACCGATAGCACGCGCAGCGGGGATTGTAGGATGAAGGGTCTGGTCAAATACGACCGCGGTCCGGTCAACATGGAAGTCCGAGAAATGCCGGTTCCGGAACCCGGTTCCGGGGAGGTCCGCGTGGAAATACGCGCCGCCGGTATTTGCGGTACGGACATCCACATATACAAGGACGAGTACCCCTATGACCCGCCCGTGATCATGGGCCACGAGTTCTCCGGCGTCGTGGACGAGGCGACCGATACGGACGCTTACCGGCCGGGTGATCGGGTGACCGGGATTCCGACCACCGTGGTCTGCGGCATGTGCAGGTACTGTGCGGCGGGGCAGCACAGTCTGTGCGACAGCCGAAAGTCCATCGGCAGCGGCGTACACGGCGTATTTGCAAAGTACGTGGTCATGCCTACATGGGCGCTGCGCAGGATACCGGAGCACCTGGAACTCACCATCGGTTCGCTGAGCGAGCCTCTATGCTGCTGCGTCAAGGCCGTCTCTATCCGTGCACCCGTTACCGCCGGAGACGTGGCGGTGGTCACGGGACCCGGTCCCATCGGCATGCTGACGACCCAGGTGGCGAAGGCGGAAGGCGCCTACGTCATCCTGACCGGCACGTCGGCGGATGCGGAACGACTTGAAACCGGCGCTCGGTGGGCGGATGAGACCGTGAACATCGAGGAAACCGACCTGCTCGCACTCGTCCGGGACCGGACCGGAGGCTACGGCGCCGACCTGGTATACGAGTGTTCCGGTTCGGCGGCGGCTACGCGATCGGCGATCGAACTCGTGAGGAAACAGGGAACCATCATGCAGATCGGGCTGCACGGTGGACCTTTCGAGGTGGACTTCTTCCCTGCGGAATTGAAGGAGATCGAGATCAAGACTTCCTTCGCCGGTTCCCTGGACGCCTGGGACCGGACCATGGCGCTGCTGGATCAGCGCAAGATCGAACTGGAACCCATCGTGTCGGACGTGGTTCCATTAACCGAATGGGAGAACGCTTTCCACCGGCTGTTGAACAAAGAAGGCATGAAGATTCTGTTCGAACCGGTCGACTGAGCGAACGCTGCGGTTGGTGGTGCCTGCCGGTGCGTTCGTTTAACGTAGATCATAAACGAAAGGGATGGAAATGGATCTGGGATTAAAAGACAAAGTCGCGCTGGTTACGGGATCGAGCCGGGGCATTGGACGATCAATCGCCCTGGGCCTTGCGGACGAGGGATGCCACGTCAGCCTGAGTGCCCGGGGAGAAGACCGGCTGCTCGAAACCGAACGGGAGGTCGCGCAAAGCGGCGTCGAAACGCTGGCGACGGCCGGGGACCTGACCACGGCCGAGGGCATAGGCCGAGTCGTGGAGGCAACGCTGGCGCGCTGGGGCCGCATCGACGTCCTGGTCAACAACGTGGGCGGGAGCGTCTGGAATCCCTTTGACGATGTGTCCGATGACGAGTGGCTCCACGTATTCAACCTGAATATGTTCGCCGCCGTGCGGGCGACGCGGGCCGTGCTGCCCACGATGCGCGCGCAGGAAAGCGGGTCGATCATCACGATCTCCTCGATCTTCGGACGGGAGGCGGGTGGGCCCGCCACCTACAACGCCACGAAGGCCGCCGAGATCTCCATGGGAAAAACGCTCGCCAAGGAAGTGGCCAAGACCGGCATCCGCGTGAACACGGTGGCACCGGGCTCGATCATATTCCCCGGGGGGAACTGGCAGAAACGGTTGGACGCGGATCCGGAGGGCATCGGCAGGTTCGTGGAGCAGGAGCTCCCGGCCGGACGCTTCGGGAAGCCCGAAGAGATCGCGGACGTGGTGGTTTTCCTCTCATCCGACCGGGCAAGCTGGGTGACCGGCGCCTGCATCAACGTGGACGGATGCCAGTCCCGTTCGCTGATATAGGGAATAAGGTAGATACACGGTAGATGCACCGTAGATGCGCGGAGGAATCGCGGTAGATACGCGGAGGATACGTGAAGGATACACGGAAGTACTGCAGAGGAAACATGGTATGAGTTCGCGCCTCGAACAACTCGAGCTGCTCGCCAGAAAAGATCCCGGCGATCCATTCGTTCAATACGCGATCGCGCTGGAATACGTGAGCTCTAATCGGCTCGAGGAAGCGGCCGGGATCCTGGAACGGCTCATGGAAGCATCGCCGGACTATACGGCGGGCTATCACCAGGCAGGCCGGGTATACGAAAAGCTTGACCGCGATGATGAGGCCCGAAGATGCTACGAGCGGGGCATCGTCGTGGCGCAGCGCCAGGGAGACGCCAAGGACCTGGACGAAATGCGGGAGGCCCTCGCCTTTCTTGACTGATATCGTGCAGGCGTAGTTGCGCAGGTGGAGTGGATGGCTATACAACGATTGGAATCAAGCAAATAGAGCAGAAACTACTGATACGCATGGCCCAGTCCATATTCGGATGGACCTTCGTCGTCATCGGGGTCCTGGGCATCTTCCTTCCCCTGCTGCAGGGCGTGCTGTTCATCGTCATCGGCCTGACGATCCTGTCAACGCACAGCGCATTTGCCAGACGAATGTTGTCGCGGCTGGAGAACAAGTACCCGGAAATCTACGCCAAGGTGGAAGGGCTCAAACAGCGATTCGCCGAAAGCAAGCCGCTCCTGGTCACGCTCGGTGCGGTCCTGATGATCCTGCTGGGAGTGGGCATCTACCTGGCCGTCCTCGGGTTCAAGACGGCCTACGCGAAGATCGTGCCGATCCTGCTGAGTTAGCGGAAGAGCGTCAGATCAAGCGGCGGATCAGGCGCCGGCTGCGCCGGTCCAGCCGGTCGAGGTCGGGGATCTCGTACCGATTGCCATGCTCGTCCGTGATGAGGATACGTCCGGACGACAACTCCATCATGCCTTCCCTGAGGTCCCGCATCGGGATCTTTACCGCGCCGCGGTCCGTCTCCACCGAAAATATGGAAGTCCCTCCCCGTCCCTCCATTTCCGCCACGCGCGTTATCCTGGGGCGGAAGTAGCGCCATTCGATCTCATCCCGGATGATACGGAAAGTACTTTCGTCGCAGGACGACGGTTCGGCCACGAGGCCCAGGTATTCGTCTTCCTGGTCGAAAAAGGTGATGTACCGGTTTTCGAAGGAAAGCGGGAAAGCCTGGCGGATCTTGACATTGAAGAACAGGTCGCCCGCGATGGAAAGCGTGGGCGGCTGATCGTCACGGCGTTCTAGGCGTATGGCGGATGGATCGAGAAAGGACATGGCTTAGCCCTCCACGCCCACGATGCTGGAGACGTTGGTGTGCAACTGGACCAGCCGGTAATACTCGCCCTGCCGGTCCAGCAGTTCCTCGTGAGTACCCAGTTCGACCGGTTCGCCGTTCTTGAGGACGAGCAGGCGGTCGGCGTCTCTCAGGGTGGACAGGCGGTGGGCGATGGCGAGTGTCGTGCGGCCTTCCATGAGCCGTCCCAGGGCTTCCTGGATCTTCTTTTCCGTCTCCAGGTCGAGGGCCGAGGTAGGCTCGTCGAGAATCAGGATGCGGGGGTCGTGGAGGATGGCCCGGGCGATGGCGACCCGCTGGCGCTCTCCGCCGGAAAGCCTTCCGCCACGCTCCCCGACAGACGTATCGTAGCCATCGGGCAGCTTGACGATGAATTCGTGGGCGTTCGCGTTGATGGCGGCCTCGATGATGGCTTCCCGGGACGCTTCCTGGTTGCCGAAACGGATGTTGTCGGTCACGGATCCGGAGAACAGGAAGGGGTCCTGCTCCACGTATCCGATCTGGCTCCGCAGCTGCATCAGGTCCATCCGGCGCACGTCGATGCCGTCGATGAGTATCTGCCCTCCGTCCACGTCATAGAAACGGCACATGAGTTTGATCAGGGTGGACTTGCCCGCGCCCGAGTGCCCTACGAGTCCGATCATCTCGCCCGGTTCGACGTGCAGGTTGATCCCCTTCAGCACGGGCTGGTGCGCCACGTATCCGAAGTTGACGTCCTGCAGTTCCAGGCGCCCTTCGAAGCGGGGCACGTCGACGGTCCCCGCCGGGGCATAGTCCTCGATGGGGCTGTCGATGACCTCGAAGGTGCGGGTGATGGCCGTCATCATCTCGGGAATCCAGTCGGCCATGCTGGTCAGTTGCTGCACGGGACTGTAGAACATGGCCAGGTAAAGAAAGAAGGCCATCAGCATGCCGGTGGTCATTTCTCCCGATTGCACCTGAAGCCCGCCGTACCACCAGACGAGCAGTCCGCCCACGGACACGATGAAGGCGAGCAGGGGGCGCACGGTGCGCGACCGGACGTGGATGTTACGTTCGGCCGTAAACACCTTTTCGTTTTCCAGTTGCATGTCCCGGCTCTGCCTTTTCTCCTGGGCGAAGATCTTCACGACCCGGATACCGGACAGCGCGTCGTTTACCCGCTCGAAGAAGGTCGCCCAGCTGTCCCACGACCTGCCGTAGAACCACATCAGGTACCGCTTGATGTGGATCGATGCGTAGATTATGGCCGGAATGGGGACCAGGACGAGGAGGGCCAGTTCCCAGTTCAGGTAGAAGAGCACCGCGGTCATGCCGATCACGAGCAGTCCCTGCTGTACCACCTGCGGCGCGAAATCGATCCAGAAGTAGTGGATCGACTTGGCGTCCCGGGCGATCCGGGCCATGAGGCCGCCCGTCTGCTGCATATCGTAGTACTTGAGGGGCAGGAGCTGCAGGACGTTCAGCAGTTCGGACCGGGCGTCGTAGGCCAGCCGGTCGCCCAGCACGGCCATCATCCGCCCGCTTATGATGGTCACCCCGGTATGGACAATGCGGGACACGGCCAGGAGGGCGACGATAATCGGTAGCCAAATGAAGGTGCTCTGGTCCACCAGGACCTGATCGACGAGGATCATGGTCAGATACGGGGGCAGCAGGTCGATGGCCGACGCGGCGATCGTGACGACCATCGCGATAACCAGCGTGCGCCAGTGGGGCAGGCAGAAAGTCCACAGCCGCCGGAACGTGCGCAGGTGCGCTTCGCGGCTCGACCAGTCCGGTACCGGTTCCTCGGTTACGGGCTCCGTGTGATCCGGGCTTCCATCCGGGCCAATCAGGTGCAACAGGGACTCGACGGCGTCGGACATGTCCTGCGCCACGGCGTGGGTATACCGGAGCAGCCGGATACTGCTCCCGTCCACCTCGGCCGTGAGCGCACTTGCGCCGACCAGGGGTTCCACCGTCAGGCCGGTAATCGCCGCCAGGGACAGGGTATGGGTCAGCGTCCACGCCTCGTCCGATCGGGTAGCAACCACCAGTTGTCGCCGGGTCACGACCAGCATCGATTCATCGATTCGGCCGTCCGGCGCCAGGTCCGTCTTGCAGGCGAAAAGCAGTTCTCCTTTGTCATCGCCTGCCAGCGGGTCGGACTGTATCAGGTCATTGAGTTCTGCGGGGATCTTGTTGATCAGGGGCATGGAAAGTGCGCGGTTGGGTTGAGTGACGTTCCGTATCTTCAGTCAGGGACGAGTCAGGAACCGGCCAGGACATCAGAACAGATTCGGATGCAAGGCAGCCGCCAGGGCTTCGATGGCGAGGAAGAGCCTCGGAGCCGGCCTGATCAGCCAGTCTTCGGGAATCAGGACGACGCGTTCGTTGCGTACGGCATCCAGGTCCCGCCAGCCATCGAGCGATTTCGCCCTTTCCAGGTAATTCTTCGTTGTTTCTACCGGATCCTCCCCTTCACTCAAGGTGGAAAGAAGGACCTGCGGATTCCTGGAAATGATGTTCTCTATGTTGTATACAGACCATTTGTCGGGCGGCAGGTCGTCGGCGACGTTCCGCCCGCCCGCACGTCGGATAACATCCGAGGTATAGGTATCGGGGCCGGGTGTCCAGTGCTCGTCTCTGAATGGGCTGCCGACGAATACAGTGGGACGTTCACTTTCGGAGAGTCCGTCGATCCGGTCCGAAACCACGCGCAGCCTTTGACGGTAGCCGTCGTTAAGCTCGCGCGCCGCTTCCTCCCGCCCGACAAGCTTGCCCACCGTGGCGATCGCCTCGAGCACTTCTTCGACCGACTGGGGGTCGAGAACGAACACCGTGACATCCAGCGCCATCAGGCTGTATACCAGTTCCTTGTTGTTGCTCTTGGAGACCAGCACGAGGTCCGGTTCGAGTGCGACTATTTTCTCGAGGCTCATCGACGTGACGCCGCCGACCTTTTCGATTTCCCTGGCTTCCGGAGGATAGTCGCAGAAGATCGTGACCCCCACGACCGAGTTTCCCGCGCCGACCGCGAAAAGCAACTCGGTGTTGCTCGGGATGAGGGATATGATCCGTTCCGGAATACGCTGGACTGTCACGGTAGTCCCGATGTCGTCGGTTACACTCACCTGGCCGGCAACGGTCCGGGGAATCAGAATAAGGCAAATGAGTAGAATACACCTCGGTAAGCTCGAAACATACCTCGCTTTCGTTCCGGGTATCACAGTGGGCGGGAGACGCTTGTTTTTGCGGTATACAATATAGGCAAAACCGGTTAAAAGAGTACCTTTTTTTATATTTGGCACTAAATTGGTTCGAAGCCTAAATCACGGAAAACAATAACCTTTCAAACGCGTCTTCCGCGCCGTCCTTTCAAACGCGTCTTCCGCGCCGTCCTTCGATGGCTCACTACGCCGGTACGGCGATCTCGCTGAAGGGGTGCATACGATGGGTCTATTTGAATACTGCCTGAACACCAGCACGATCCGTTCACCTGGCGTTTCCGTGCTGGAATACGTGGATATCGCCGCCGACGCCGGGTATGACGGTATCGAACCCTGGGTCGAGGAGATCGATGCCTGGATCGAAGGCGGCGGGACGCTGGAACAGTTGCGGGACCGCGCCGCGCGTCGCGGGATCCGGATCGTGAACCTGATCGCGTTCTTCGAATGGGCGGTTCCCGAAGCCGACCGCCATGCCCGGGGCCTGGAAGAGGCCAGACGTTGCTTCCGGATGGCGCAGGTCCTGGATTGCCCTTTCGTAGCCACGGCCCCGAAGGGGATCCACGACCGGGATGTAGACCTTTTTTCCGTCGCGCGGAGATTCGCCGAACTGACGGACGCCGTGTCGGATTACACCCCTAAACCCCTGCTGGAGTTCTGGGGCGTGTCCCGGACGCTGGGCACGGTGGGAGAAGCCCTGCTCGTGGCTGCGGAAAGCGGCGTGCGCGACACCCGGCTGCTGACCGACATCTTTCACATGTACAAGGGGAGCGGCCACCAGCGCGGGATGGACTACCTCGATCCGGGGCGCCTGGGCCTGGTCCACGTGAACGACTATCCTTCCGACCCGCCCCGCGCGGACATCGAAGACGAGCACCGGGTCTATCCCGGAGACGGCGTAGCGCCGTGGGACGAGATCGTCGCCAGCCTGGTACGGCAGGATTACCGGGGCATGTTGTCACTGGAGCTGTTCAACCCCGCGTACTGGGCCGAAGGCCCGGTGGCCACGGCACAGAAAGGACTGGCGAAGCTTCGGGCGTGCGTAGAATGCGCAGGTGCGGAAACCACGGGTGCGGAAAGCACGGGTGCGGAAAGCGCGGGCGCAGAATCCAAGGGCGCAGAAACCACGGGCGCAGAATCCGCGTGAAACGGATCTGACCGGTGAACCAGGCAACTCGTGCCACGGTCCGAACGTACATCGCCTTGCTATCATGTCCTCAGCCACATTGACACAATCCGACCGGGAAAAGTTCCCCGCGCCTCCCGCGGCGCGGCCCGTTTCCGCCGGCCTCACCCTCCGGGCCGTGGTTACCGGATGCGTCTTCACCATTCTGTTGACCATCTGGTCGATCTCCTCCGAATTCGTTACGCGCGGCTCATTCATCACGGTCACCCATCTGCCGGTGGCGGCACTGCTGCCCTTCGTCCTGATGGTCCTCCTGGTAAATCCATTTCTGAAGATCTCGGGCTTCAGCCGACCCTTCACCAGCCAGGAACTCATCGTGATCTTCTTCCTGGTCTTCACGGCATCGGTCATACCCGGCTGGGCCTTCAGCAATTACGCGGTGTCGGTCATCAGCGGCCCGTTCTATCACGCCACGCCCGAAAACCGGTGGGCGGAACTGTTCCTCGACTATCTGCCTTCCTGGCTGGTGGTCCGGGACCACCTGGGCGGGTTGAACCAGTTCTACGAAGGCGTGTATTCCGCGAGAAACATACGCTGGCAGATCTGGTTCGTACCCATGTTCTGGTGGGTGACGTTCTACATCGCCCTGTTCATGGTCGGCGCCTCGATCATGGTCATGCTCCGGAAGCAGTGGGTCGAACACGAGCGACTGGCCTTCCCCCTGGCCCAGGTGCCCCTTGCACTCGTCGACGGCGCGGAGGACAAGTCGCTTTTCCCGAGGATTGCCCGCGTGCGCCTGTTCTGGTGGGGGTTCGGCATCACGCTGTTCATCATGACCTGGAACACGTTCAGCTTCTTCGACCTCATGCCCCCCATCCCCATCGGCGTGGGACACGCCTTTCCCCTCACCCTGTACGAGGCGTTCCACCCCATCCAGGTCCGCCTGAACTTCCTGCTGATCGGCGTGGCCTACTTCACGAGGGTGGAAGTGCTGCTCAGCGTCTGGCTGTTCTACCTCATCCGCATCGTGCAGCAGGGCGTGATGACCCGCGTCGGCGTGCCGGGTCCGCAGGAAATGATGCATTTCCAGCACCTGTCCGGTTTTCTGGTCTTCGTGCTGTTCGGGCTGTGGATGGCGCGAAGGCATATCCGCGACGTGGTCCGGAAAGCCCTGGGCAAGGCCCCTGAAATCGATGATTCCCGGGAGTTCTTTTCCTACCGTACGGCCGTTCTATCCTTCTCCGGCGGTTCGATTTACATGGTTTTCCTCTTGTGGAGCGCGGGGATGTCGCTCTGGGTCGTGGCGCTCATGATGTTCGTGCTGCTGGTGCTGTATATCGGCGTCACCCGCGTGGTGGCGGAGACCGGCCTGGCGTCCCTGGACCTGCCCTACAACAGCGCCAATGAGATAACGCTCAGGTTCGTCGGATCGGAGCACATCAACGCCCGGACCATCACGGGGATGTGGCTGTGCCAGACCTTCACCAGGAACTGGCGCACACTCGGCATGTGTTCCATGGCGCACGCCGCAAAGGTAGGAGACGTTATCGGCGGAGTGGGCAGGGGGGTATTCGGCGCCATCGCGCTTTCGCTGGCCATCGGATTCACGACGGCCCTGTTGTACACGCTTTACCTGGGGTACGACATGGGGGCGTCCCAGCTCAAGGCAGGCGGTTTCGAATCCGGGGCGAAAGGCTACTGGACGCAGCTGGAGACTTTTCTTACGAATCCGCAGGCCATGACGCAGTCCCAGCTGACCATGGTAATGAGCGGAGTCTTCATCTCGGCGTTCCTGATCTGGGCCCATCACCGTCTTCACTTCTGGCCCCTTCATCCGGTGGGATTCGGGATCGTCACCACCTATGCGGCGGACATGGCCTTCTTATCCATCCTGGTCGTATGGATTGCGAAATCGGCGATACTTCGCCTCGGGGGCGTGTCGCTCTATCGCAAGGGGCAGCCGTTGTTTATCGGCATGCTCGCCGGCTACGCCCTGGGTGTATTCGTCACCTACCTGGTGGACGCGGTCTGGTTCCCAGGTGCCGGACACGTCGTGGACGGCTGGTAGTCGTGGACAGCAGGTAGTCGTGGACGGCAGGTAAAGGAGCAGTCAAACCATCATGAATCTTTCCATACTAGACCAATCTCCAATTCGTGAAGGCGTAACGGCCGTTCAGGCCTTCCAGGAGACGCTCACCCTCGCCCGGTCGGCCGAACGGCTGGGATACCGGCGTTTCTGGGTGTCCGAACACCACAACGCCCACTGCCTGGCCGGCAGTTCGCCCGAAGTGCTGCTCGCAGCCATCGGGGCCGCCACGGAGGACATGCGGATCGGATCCGGAGGTGTCATGCTGCCCTATTACAGCGCCTTCAAAGTCGCCGAGAGCTTCGCCGTCCTCACGAATCTCTACCCGGACCGGGTCGACCTGGGGGTCGGACGGGCGCCCGGCGGCGACATGAAGACGGCGCGGATGCTGTCGCCAGGCGCGGGACCCCGTTTCGAGCAGTTCCCCGAACTCGTCACCCAGCTGGTGGAGATCCTGCAGAACAGGGACTTCGAGCCGCGGGTCACACCGCCCATCCAGTCTCCGCCTCCCGTCTGGATGCTCGGGTCCAGTCCCGAAAGCGCGATGCTCGCCGCCAGGCTGGGACTGCCCTACAATTTCGCCCTGTTCATCAACAGCAATATCGACCCGCGCATCCTCGAATATTACCGGCACTATTTCGAGCCCTCCACCCAGTCGCCGCAGCCCGAGGCCTGCATCGCGATCAACGTCATCTGCGCCGACACCGAGGCGGAGGCCAGGCGTCTCGCTCTCAGCCGCGACCTGCTCTTCGCCCGCTTCGCTTCGGGCAAGCCCAGCAACGTGGTACCTACCGTGGAGGAAGCGGAAAAGCACCGGTTCAGTGAAGCCGAGAAAGCCTTTCTGGACGACAAGTTCCGCCTGGCGGCCGTGGGCAGTCCGGACCAGGTCCGGGACACCATCGACCGGCTTGCCGGCCAGTTCGGAGCCGATGAGGTCATGGCCGTAACCATCACCCACGATTTCGAAGCCCGGTTGCGGTCCTACGAACTCCTGGCCGAAGTGTACAGGTAGGTCGCTTCCATACCATCAGATCGATTCAAATAGGATTGCCCGCCGGAAACATAATGACTACATTGGAATGGCATAAACACCCCGCACGCGACAACCCCGCACGAAACCACTGAACGAAGGAGCATCTGACATGACCATGGTCATGGAACAAACCGTGCTGAGCGACGAGCAGATTTCGTTCTACCATGAAAATGGGTTTCTCCGCATCCCTAAGGTATATACGGCGGAAGAGACGGCCGAACTGTCGGATCAGCTGGATCGGCTCGTCGAGGACTGGGCGTTCACGAGCCCGGGATGGGGCGGCCCCTGGCGCCTGGCCTACATGGATCCGGAAACGGAGGCAAAGTCCAAACTTACGGCCATGCACGACCTCCATTTCTATTCCCAGGCCTGGTCGCGCGCCGTCGCCAATCCGCGGTTGGTGGAAGCCCTGTCGCAGCTGCTGGGGCCGAACGTGGAGCTTCATCACACCACGCTGCACATCAAGCCGCCCCAGACCGGGCATCCTTTTCCCCTGCACCAGGACAACCCCTTCTACGGCCATCACGACGGACGGTACATCGACGTCCTCGTGCACCTGGACGACACCTGCCACGAGAACGGCGAGATCCGCTTCCTGGCGGGATCCCACAAATCGGGCCATCTGCAGCACATCACCGAATCGGAAGAAGGTCCCTGCGCGCCGCATCTGCCGACGGACGAATACAAGCTGGAAGACACGGTGGCGGTACCGGCCCGGGCAGGCGACGTGGTCATCTTCTGCATCGACACCGTGCACGGATCCTACATCAACCAGACGAAACGGCCGCGCAGGCTCGTGCGCATGGGCTACCGGAATCCGGACAACCGCCAGGAATACGGTCAAAGCTTCGGACGGCCGGGCCTCATGGTCTGCGGGTACCGCGAACGGCGTGAAGGCGACGAACTGCTCCCGGGTAAATGATGGCCGACATCCCCCTGCTGGGTTACTCCGACCGGTTGTCCGGCCGGCCCGGCGACGAGATCGCCTTCAAGGTCAGCAGCGCGGCCGAAGCACCTTACCGGGCCAGCCTCGTTCGCGTGATATGCGCCGATCCCAATCCCGCCGGCCCCGGGCTTCAGCTCGAGGAAGCCGGCCTGCCCTTCGGGGGCGAATTCCCTTCCAGGTCCCAGCCGTTCCACCCGGGTTCTCACGCCGTCATCCCGCTTGACGGCCGCTTCCACCCGGCCGGCGGCGTTGCCCTTTCCGCCACGATATGGCCCACGACCCCCGAGAAGGCGGACCAGGGAATCGTCAGTTGTGGCAGCGGCGAGAAGCATCCGGTTTTCAGCCTTTGCCTGGACCGCGGCGCCTTGATCGCCGTTGTCCGCTCATCGGTGGACCAGGTGAACCGCATTGCCTGTCGTAGTGCGCCGGTCAGGAACCGGCAATGGTACCGGGTGTGGGCGAGCTACGATGCCGGAAGCGGGACGGTGAGCGTGGGGCTGCGAGCGGTCCACGCAACACCCGGCCCGTCCGATATCACGGTCGCGGCCGTCGACCCCGTACCTTCAGACGTCCTGGCCCGGGTCATCATCGGCGGAATGGACGGCGATCCCGTCCAGGACCACTTCAACGGAAAAATCGAAGCGCCCTCCCTCGTCGACATGCCGGTGGAAGAAATCGACAACCGGGAATACGACGTAAGAGACCATCAGGGTGTGTGGGCCCTGTGGGACTTCGCCCGGGACACGAGTTCGACGCAGGTCGTGGACATCGGGCCTCAGAATCTGCACGGCCGCCTGGTCAACATGCCGGCCCGTGCCATGACCGGTTCCCGGTGGTCCGGCGAGGAAATGTCCTGGAAGCACGCACCGGACCAGTACGGCGCCATCCACTTCCACGACGACGACATCTACGACTTCGGCTGGGAGACCGATTTCACCTTCACGATCCCGGACGGGATGCGATCGGGGCTCTATGCGGCCCGTATCCGGTGCGGCGCACACGAGGACCTGATGCCGTTCTACGTCTGCGCCCCGCGGGGCAGGCCCACGGCGGATCTCTGCGTCCTCGCGTCCACCTTCACCTATACCGTCTACGGCAATCACGCCCGGCCGGATTTCCATCCTTCCTGGCTCGAACGGATCGAAGCGTGGAAAGCCTATCCCTGGAACCCCGCCGTTCACCCGGAATACGGGCTGTCCACCTACAACTTCCACCGTGACGGAAGCGGCATTTGCCACGCCAGTCACAGGCGCCCCCTGTTCTCGCTCCGCCCGGGCTACATCACATTCGGCGCCACGGAAGGAGACTGCTCTGGACTCAGGCACCTGCAGGCGGACACGCACCTGTATGCGTGGCTCGAGAAAACGGGCATCCCATTCGACGTCGTCACCGACCAGGAACTGCACGATGACGGCATCGAGGCGATTGCAGACTACCGCGCCGTAACCACGGGTTCCCATCCGGAATACCATACGCCCCGCACGCTCGACGCGCTGCAGCAGTACAGGGACCGGGGCGGCCACTTCATGTACCTGGGCGGAAACGGGTTTTACTGGCGCATCGCCGTCCACCCGGAAGGCGACGGGACCCTCGAAATCCGCCGGAACGAAGGCGGCATTCGGGCCTGGGCGGCCGAACCGGGTGAGTACTTCCAGGCTTTCGACGGCGGTTACGGCGGACTCTGGCGCAGGAACAACCGTCCCCCGCAGCAGCTCGCCGCCGTGGGATTCTCGGCCCAGGGCAATTTCCATGGATCGTACTATCGCATCGACCCGGACGCCCGCGCCAACCCGGAGACCGCATGGATATTCGAGGGTGTGGAGCGCGAGACCGTGGGAGATTTCGGGTACAGCGGCAACGGCGCCGCCGGATTCGAACTCGACCGGGCGGACTTCCGGCTGGGTACACCCGAAAATACCCATATCGTCGCAAGTTCCGAAAACCACCACGAATCCTTCATTCCCGTCCCCGAAGAGCTGCTCACCCACATCACGACCTGGTCCGGAGAGCCGATCGAGAAACTGGTCCGGGCGGACATGGTGTACCAGCAGTCGGACTCCGGCAGCCAGCTTTTCTCCACGGGATCCATCACCTTCTGCGGCAGCCTGCTGCACAACGATGCCGACAGCGACATTTCCAGGATCGTGGCCAACGTGCTTCGCCGGTTCCTGTCAGACGAACCTTCCGACCGGCCAGATCAGGCAGGTCGGTCCGGCGGGTCCGGTCATCACATACGGCCTGGACATCCTATCCAGCCTGGACCGACTGGTCGGCCTGACCGAACTGGACAGACCCGATAACCATGAAGATCGCCGTTTTCGCCGACGTGCACAGCAACCTGGACGCATTGGAAACCGTCCTGGACCACATCGACCGGTGGCGACCAGACCGGGTCCTGTGCGCGGGCGACATCATCAACCGGGGACCGAATCCCCGGGCGTGCACCGAACGGGTTGTGCGTCGTGCCATGGCGGAAGACTGGGGCATGATCTGTGGGAACCACGAGCGGTACGTGCTGAAATACGGAAAGGGTAACCTGCCCGACCACGGTCCTGAATTCGAGATCATCCGGCATGCCAAGTGGACGTACGATCAACTGGCCGGGCAGACTGGCCAGGCCGGGCAGGCCGACCGGACTGGTCAGGCCGGCCCGGATAGCCCGGACCGCATGGATAGCGCCGGCTGCCCGGATAGCCCGGATAGCCCGGACCGCATGGATAGCGCCGACTGCCCGGATAGTCCGGATAGCCCGGATAGTCCGGACGGGCTGGTCGAACGCCTCGAAGCGCTGCCCTTTCAGTGGTCCATGACCGATGAGGCGGGGAACGAATTCCGCATGGTGCACGCTTCCATGCTGGGAGACCGCAAGGGGATCTTCCCCGATGATACCGAAGCTGCGCTGCGCGAGAAAATCGCACCGGCGCCGAAGGTGCTGGTGGTGGGTCACACGCACCGGCCCCTGATCCGGACCGTGGACGATGCCCTTGTCGTCAACGTGGGCGCGGTGGGCGCGCCATTCGACCGGGATCCCCGTGCAGCCTACGCACAGATGACGTTCGAATCCGGTGCGTGGAAAGCGGAGATCATCCGGCTCGAGTACGACCGCGAACGGGCGATCGCGCACTTTTACGAATCCGGCTACCTGGAGGACAGCGGGGACTTCGCAAGGCTCATCCTCGCCGAATTCCGTGAGGCCCGGTCCCTGATTCCGGGCTGGTACCGCGACTATGCAGAACAGGTGATGGGGGGAGATTTACCGCTGAAGGCGTCGGTGGACCGTTACCTGGATGACTGCGGGATCGACGGCTGAACGCGTCTCAAATGGATCCATCCCGATGCCCTGATCTTCCGCTGCCAATCCTACGTATACCCGATCATGCCGTAACGAAAGGACCATGATGCCGAAAAACATCGTCGTACTCATAACGGATACCTTCCGCCACGACAACCTGGGAAACCGCGCGGAGCGGCCCGTGCGAACGCCCGAACTGGACCGTTTCGCCGCAGAACGGGCGACGGAGATCACAAAGGCCCACATGGGCAGTTTTCCCACGATCCCCCATCGCACCGATTTCGCGACGGGGGTCACCGGTTGGCCGCATTACGGCTGGCAGCCCATCGATTTGAGCGGGCCCAACCATGCGAGCAGGATGCTCGGTGAACTGGGATATGCCACCCAACTGATCTGCGACTGTCCCCACCTGTTCAAGGCCCGTTTCACCGATGGCTTCGACGCGGCGTACCAGAACAGGGGCCAGGAGGGCGACAGGCCGCTGCTCCACCTCAACGACCCCGTGGAACGCGTCGTCCAGGACGACAAAACCCGTGTGCACCCGCGCTATCGGGGCCATACGCTCGTAAACCAGCACCGCTGGGTCAACCACTACTACCGGTACGAATCCGATGTCTTCTCCGCCCAGACCGCAAAGACCGCCGTTCGCTGGCTCGAGGAAAACGCCGAAGCCGCCCCGTTTTTCCTGTGGGTGGACTTCTTCGATCCCCACGAACCCTGGGATCCGCCGGAGTACATGGTGCGGCGTTACGACCCCGACTACACGGGGCCGCCCATGCTGCACCCGAACTACGGACCGTCATCGGCTTACACGCCGGAGGAACTGCACAACCTGTGGGCCCACTACGCGGCGGAGGCCGAACTGGTGGACCGCCATATCGGCCAGGTCCTGCAGAAGATCGACGACCTGGGTCTTTGGGACGATACCATCGTGACCGTCATGTCGGACCATGGCATGTCCATCGGCGAGCACGACCGGACGGGCAAGTCCAACATCCTGGAGACCGACGGAAGGTTCTGGCCCATCTACCCGGAGATCGGTCACGTCATGCTGATGCTGGCCGGCGGCGGCGTGCCCCGCGGGGCGCAACTCCCCATGATTACGCAGACGATCGACCTGTTCCCGAGTCTCTGCGACCTGGCCGGCGTCTCCGTGGACCCGCCGAAACCCTTCGACGGGATGTCCTTCGCCGGCGCGTTGCTGGAAGGCCGGGCGGCCCATCGCGAGTACGCGGTCAGCGCCTGCTATCTCGCGGAACCGTCGGGCGGCCTGCCCCGGCGGGCCACGACCCCCTTCCTCGTGACGGACCGCTGGGGCTACGCGCCCGTCGGAGCCGACGGCAGGCCCGAGCTTTACGACCTGCGAAGCGACCGTCTTGCCCAACAGAATATCGCCGCCGGCAACGAGGCTGTCCTGGATGACCTGCATAACCTGTTCCTGGCCCACCTGGCGGATCATCGCGCTCCGGCAGAAGTGGTCTCCCTCTGGAGCAAGGCGGGCGGCAGCGGGAACCTCGAGGGCAAATGGGCCATAGACTACCCCGGGGAATAGACTAACCCGGGTAACCGGAATCCCGTGCAACAGGAATCCCGGGTAACGGGTATCCCGTACGGACCGTAAATCTATGGAAACCGTCAACGATCACACCCTGTTTGAAAAGCTCGTACGTCGATTCGATCCGCACGCCAGGCTGAAAAGCCATCGCCGCCTGCCCGGCGGCTATTCGGCCGATGTGACCGTCCTGGAACTCGAAGCCGGGGACGGTACGTCGAGAAAACTCATTCACCGGTTGCACGGTGACGTGGACCTCCAGCAGAACCCGAACGTGGCCGCGGACGAGTTCCGCGTGCTGCAACTGACCCACGCTGCGGGGATGGCCACGCCCGCCCCGGTCTACCTGGACGCGACGGATCCCCTTTTTCCCACGCCCTCCCTGGTGCTGGAATACGCGAAAGGCGATACCGATCTGAATCCTGAAGATCCGGCGGCCTACGTGGTTGAGATGGCCCGCGAACTGGCCAGGATACACCGGATGGATACGGCCAGCCGGGACCTTTCCTTTCTTCTGCGGGTGGAGGACGACTGCGCTTCGGCGATTGGAAGGCCGTCGGGATCTCCCGGCGTTACCGCGGGCGAACGCGAACTGCTGGAAGTACTTGCGCCGCGGTGGCCGCTCCCCCGGGGTAATGCACCGGTCCTGCTGCACGGCGACTACTGGCCGGGGAACACCCTCTGGCAGGATGGATGCCTCACGGCGGTCATCGACTGGGAGGACACCCGCCGGGGGGACCCGCTTTTCGACGTATCGAACGCCCGTTTCGAAATCCTGATGCTCTTCGGCGCCGAGGCCATGTCCCTTTTCACCGGTCACTACGAATCCCTGAATCCCGTGGAATTCGGTTGTCTGCCCTGGTGGGATGTCTACACGGCGTTACGCGTTGTAAACAAACTCGACTTTCTCGCGACTGCAACACGGGACGAATCCCTGATTCGCTCCGACCATCGCTGGTTCGTCGAACAGGCTCACGGCCGCATGGGATCGTGCGTGAGCACCCATCGTCCGACAAAATAACCCTTGCTCGAAGCCCCTCCCCGGCATACATTATACGCCGAAGTTTTCGGGGCGTAGCGCAGTCAGGTAGCGCACCAGCATGGGGGGCTGGTGGTCGCTGGTTCAAATCCAGTCGCCCCGATTCCGGCAAGGCAGCCCACCGGGCCCTTGTCCCTTGATCGGTCTTTCATCGGGGCGTAGCGCAGCCCGGTCAGCGCGCCTGCTTCGGGAGCAGGAGGTCGGGAGTTCAAATCTCCCCGCCCCGATCCGATTTCTCCATCAACAGAAAATCAGCATATCCATTCTGCCCGTTCGCTTCCGTACCCAGTTACCCAGCGACTTCCCGGTCGGATGCTTCGACGGGTCGCCGAATACGTAACTCCGCGATCTGGTGCGCAGACTCGTCCTGGCGATTCAGACGCGCCCTGATCGACCGGTTTTCGAGGAGGATGACGCAATGTCGTACCGGATACGATTTCTGCCGGCCGCCGTCCTGTTGATTGGCGCCGCACTATGGCTGACTGCACCTGGCACGGCCCGGTCCCAGGTTTCGGACCAGCCGGACACGCCCTTCAAACTGGCAACCTTCGAGGCCACGGGAACCATCCGCATCGGCATGGCGGTCCGGACGGGCCAACCGGACCAGGCGGGCCAACCGGTCCGGACGGGCCAACCGGACCAGACGGGCCAACCGGGTCAGGAGAGACTGATGGACCTGCACGAGGCGAATGCCTACGTCACCCGTCAGCTTGGATTGCCGACGGTATCCATTCCGAAGGAAATGCGTGCGCTGATCGAGCAGTACGACGCCGTTTCCAACCGCATGTACACGATAGCGAACTACATGGGCGCGGAAAACCGCCTGTCGAACCCGGACCTGGCCTTCGTATTCGATCCGGAGAACGTCTCCTTCAAGGCGCCGATCAAGTACCCCTACAACCTGCTGGCGGCCGCTGCGAATTACCGGGCCCACGCGGACGAGATGGAAGAATCGGCCATCGGGGGCGCGGGTTTCACCGCCCTGGAAGTGGACGTGGACGCCGAAGAACCTTATTTCTTCGCCAAGTCGCCAAGATCCACCATCATCGATCCGGGCGAACCCTACTACGTGCCGAAGGACGTGAACATCGACTGGGAAGCCGAACTGGCCATCATCATCGGCAGGCCGGCGCTGGACCTGACCCTGGAGAACGCCCACGACTATGTATTCGGCTACAGCATACTGTTCGACGTAAGCCGCCGGGGCGGCGACGGACTGAAACCGATCAACCGCATGTTCCCCGGGCCGAACTGGTTCAACGGCAAGAGCAGCGACCGCGCCGCCCCCTTCGGGCCCTACATCGTGCCGAAGGAATTCATCCAGCATGACGACCTCGACATAAAGACCTGGGTCAACGGCGTGATAAAGCAGGACAGCAACACCAGTTACATGATCTACAATGAAGCGTACATGATCCGGTATCTGACCTCGGTCCAGACCCTCTATCCGGGCGACGTGATCGCCACGGGCACGCCGGACGGTGTAGGCCGCGCCCGGAATCCGCCCGAATACCTCATGCCGGGCGACATAGTGGAAATGGAGATCGAGGGCATCGGCAGGCTCGTCACGCCCATGGAAGCCAAGCCATGAAGACGCTCGTTGCCGCGCTTCTGAGCGGAACGATCGCCACCGGCTGCGTATCTTCCACGGAAAGCGAATCCCCGCCCCAGTCCACCATTACGGACGAATATGTCCTCCGCGCCGACGCGCTGGTGGAGGATCGTACGCCCCCCGCACCCGATCCCGCCAGCTACGGGATGGACCCGGAAACCGGCCGGTTCGTCTATCCTGCGGCCACCCCGCACCAGCAAGAGTCGAAACCCTTCGAAGGCCAGCTGGACTACTGGGATACGAACGAATACGCGAAGGACATGACCGTCGAGGCCTACTACCCGATTACTGTAGAACCCTTCCATACCTGGCAGAACATCGTGGACTTCGACGGCCGAAGGTACATGTACCAGTACGTGCGGCGTGCCCTGAAAATCTATGACATCACCGATCCGCGAGACCTGAAGGTCGTGCACGAAAAGGGCAGCACGTGGACCGGGGAGGGTCCCGGCGAAGAGGTCAATCCCTATGCGGAAGACGACATGTTCGGCGCCGCGTCCATCCAGTGGAACGCGGACCTGGGCAAGTACATCATGGTGCAGGCCTTCGAGATCCGGCGTTTCGGCGTACTGAGCGACAAGCGAACGGAACCGGACAAGGTGAAGGCGATACGCCACGCCAATCATCTCAAAGGGTTCAAGGTATACGAGATGAACGGGCCTCTGCCGGAAGACTGGTCCTTGCTCACCGAGCGAACCACGGACTACGAAAACCCCGGCGCGCCCGTCGGACGGCAACAGGGTTCAGGTGTGCGGGACATCCCGGCCTATCACGGCGGCCGGTACATGTTCGTCGCCGCAGCGCCGAGTGCGGAATATGCCCTGACCGAATACCCGAGCGACCTGTATTCGGCCGGCTATCAGGCCTGGGACATGTCCGACCCGGCCGATCCCGTGTTTCTCAGCCAGTTCAACGTGCCGGGACAGAAACTGGGCGACCCGGACGACGAGGCCGCCTACCGGACCAATCCCAGGGCCGGAAACCGCACCTCCTGGTTCGGCGCGCGCATGTCGATCTTCATGCCCAGGCCGGTGGAGGATGGCGGGAGGTACGGATACGCCGCCATGGGTGGCCTGGGTTTCTACGTGGTGGACATATCCGATCCAACCGGAATCAAGGCACTGGGCCATCTCAACTTTCCACCCAGCGTCGCGGGCACGGAAGGCGACTACATCAACGTGACGCAGGTTGAAAAGACCGGCGTGGTCTACTTCTCCGGTTATCCGCTGAACGAGGACGGCTGGGAGCCCTACAAAGACATCCTCATGATCGATGTGAACGATCCGGCCAGTCCCAGGCTGATCGGTACGCTGCCCCGGCCGGTGCCGCCCGCGGAGGCGCCTTTCACGGATTTCGTGCAGCGGCGCGGGAGCTTCGGGCCGAAACGAAGCGGCTACTATACCCAGCCCGGAACGCCGAAGGAGGACATCCTCCTCTATGCCTTCTACAACGCCGGCGTACAGGTTTTCGACGTCTCCGATCTTTCCGATCCAAAGATTACGGCTTACTTCGTACCGAAGTTCGACCCGTCCCGCACGCCGGAATACGCACTGGGCAATCTGACCCATGGGATTTACGTCGAATACGACCGGAACCTGGTCTGGCTATTCACCAACCATGGGTTCTACTGCCTGTCGACCCCCGTGCTGGGCGCGCCGCATTTCGGTCCGCCCGAGACGCCCTGGCCGCGCGGAAACTGACAAGACCCAGCCGCGCGATTCCCGCGATTTCGGTGAAAGATGCGCTACATCTCATAAAGGGCTTTACAACGGAAAACCCGAACAATAAATTGGTCGAGGTACGCTCAATTCAATGCAAACATCGTTCTATTTGTATACAGGATATCCCGCCCGGTCCCCGTACCGCGTTTCCGGGATTTCCTTGTAACGCAGAACACTGTACTTGCAATCCGCATCATCACCCAACCCGCACCACGGGAGGCAGCGTGTGATTAGTCGATCTTCAAGAATGTACTTCTGGACCTCGCCGGCCATCGTACTGGCCATGTCGATCATGGTGATGGCCGCCTGCGAACCCGCGGCCCAGAGGGCCCCGGGCAAGATCATATCCGTAGAACAGTCCGACGGCGAATGGCGCACGCTGGGCCGCGACCTGGCCTATACGCGGTATTCCCCGCTGGATCAGATCAACGCGGATAACGTGGGCCGTCTCGAAGTCGCCTGGCGGTGGAAGCAGGACAACTTCGGTCCCCGGCCCGAGTATTACGCCCAGCCTGTGCCGATCTATGTGGACGGCATGCTGTATTCCACGGCGGGTACGCGGCGCAGCGCCATGGCCATCGAGCCAGAGACAGGCGAGACGATGTGGACCTACCGGCCCGTGGAGGACGAAGAACGCTGGGCAACGGCTCCGCGCCGCAATTCGGGCCGCGGCGTCTCCTTCTGGACCGACGGGCAGGGCGACAACCGGGTCATCCTGATCACTCGCGGCTTCTACCTGGTGGCCCTTGACGCCGACACCGGTATTCCAGTACCGGGATTCGGGAACAACGGCGTGGTCGACATGATGGAAGGCTGGCGCAATTCGGAAAACGTCACGCCCGTGGGCAACCTGGCGAATACCTCTCCCGCGACGGTCGTAGAGGATCTCATCCTGGTTCCACCGGCCCTCGCCGCGGGATTCCGCCCCAGGTCGATGACCAACTCGCCGGGCGACGTCGTTGCCTATGACGCCCGTACCGGCGCCATTGTCTGGAAGTTCAAAGTCATTCCGGACGAAGGCGAAGAAGGCGCCGATACCTGGGAACAGAATTCAAGGTCCTATACCGGGAATGCCGGCGTGTGGACCTCCATTTCCGCCGATACCGAACTGGGCTATGCCTATCTGCCGGTAGAAGCGCCTACGAACGACTATTACGGCGGCCACCGTCTCGGCGACAATCTGTACGCGAACAGCCTGGTGGCCGTGGATTACACGACGGGCGAAAAGATCTGGCACTTCCAGATCGTCCATCACGACATCTGGGATTACGACAATCCCGCCGCGCCGATCCTGGCCGACGTAACCATCGACGGCGTGGAACGGAAGATCGTGATCCAGAACACCAAGCAGGGCTATTCCTACGTTTTCGACCGGGTGACCGGCGAGCCCATCTGGGATATGCCTGAAACGGACGTGCCTGCTTCGGATGTACCGGGCGACCGGGCTTCGCCCACGCAACCCATACCGGTCAAGCCCGCTCCGTGGGAACACCAGGGGATTTCAGAAGACGACCTGGTCGATTTCACTCCCGCGGTGCGCCAGGAAGCGATCAACCTGATGGCCAACCACCGGTACGGGCCGCTTTTCCAGCCGCCTTCGCTCGCTGAAGCACCGGACGGCACCGTCGGTACGATCCAGATCCCGGGCGCGAACGGCGGGGTCAACTGGAACATGACCTGCCTCGATCCGGTCACCGGCGTGAATTTCATTCCCTCCAACACCAGTATATCGAAGCTGGCACTACGCGCGCCGGATCCCGAGGAGTCGGACATGGATTACTTCTCGGCCAGCCTGAGAGCGCCGCGCGTCTTCGGCCAGATCCCGCTGGTCAGGCCGCCCTGGGGCCGCATCACCGCGGTCGATATGAACTCCGGCGACCACGTCTGGATGGTGCCTAACGGCGATACGCCGCAGTCCATCAAGGACCTGCCCGAACTCGCCGGCGTCGATCTGCCCAGGACCGGAAAGGCCACCCGGATCGGTTCCATGGTGACGAGTACGCTGCTCTTCGCGGGCGAGGGTTTCGGTGGAGACCCCTATCTTCACGCCTACGACAAGGAAACGGGCGAGGTGGTGGCTTCGATCGAACTGCCCGCCTCCCAGAGCGGCATGCCCATGACCTACATGCACAATGACGTGCAGTACATCATCATGACGATCGGCGGCATCGGCAGTCCCGCCGAACTGGTCGCGTTGAAGCTGGGTGAAGAGCCCGAAGCCGGAGAAGGCGAATAGCCGGCAGTCAGGACGGCGACTGGCATGATGGCAGAAGAGTCTACCGAATTGGATGTAACCAGAGGAGAATCGCAATGAAACGTTTCATGTGGAGCGTGGCAGCCGCCGTACTGGTCATGGCCTGTATGCAGGGCACGGCCGCCGCGCAGGACAACATGCTGACCGACGCCGAGAAAGAGGCGGGATGGAAGCTCCTGTTCGACGGCGAGACCCTCCTGGGCTGGACCCACCGGGGCGGCACGGCCACCTGGGCGGTGGAAGACGGCATGATCACCGGCGAGGTGACGGGCCGGGGCCCCGGATACATCGGGACCTACGACGAATTCAGGAACTTTGAACTGAGCGTGCAGTTCAACCAGGACGCCGGCCACAACAGTGGTGTCTTCGTGCGCGGGCCGCGCGATTCGGGCGCGGGGGTGAACCAGTATTCCTTTTACGAGATCAATATCGCGGACACCCACAGTTCGGGTTATACCACGGGCAGCATCGTGGCGCTGGCCAAGTATGAACCGGTACCGACTACCGAAGGCCAGTGGAACACCATGGTCATCACCGCGGACGGCCGGGACATAACCGTGAACCTGAACGGGGAAGAAGCGGTGAAGATCCAGGATTCGTCCCACTACAGCGGCGTCGTCGTCCTGCAGGCCTTCGGCCAGGGCAAGATCCGCTTCAAGAACGTCAAGATTCGTGCATTGGATTAATGTACACCGCGGGGCGGACCCACCCGTCCGTCCCGCCGCATCGAATCGGTTCACGATGAAAAAGATACTCCCAGCCTGCGGCGTCCTTTTCCTGCACCTGTTATTGCATCCGCACCTTGCCCACGCCTGGCCGCAGTCCACACCCGACACCACCGACGTTGCCGTAGATCACGTCCTTCAACCCATTGAAGTCACCGCTACCCGCTACATCCGGGAGATCCTCGACATACCGTATGCCGTGGACCGGATCGACCGGGACGAGATCCAGCTCGCCGAACCGGGGCTGTCCCTGGAGGAAAGCGTCCGTGGGCTTCCGGGGATTATCGTTAACAATCGAAACAATGTCTCGCAGGGCGACCGGATCAGCATACGCGGCCTGGGAAGCCGTGCGTCCTTCGGCGTGCGCGGGGTCAAGCTGGTGCTGGACGGCATTCCGCTGACCATGGCCGACGGCCAGTCCCAGCTCAACAACCTCGATCTCACCTCGGCGGGGCAGATCGAAGTGCTGCGCGGTCCCAGTTCGTCGCTTTACGGCAACGCGGCCGGCGGCGTCATCCTGATCCGCACCGAAGACGCTCCGGACCGGCCGTTCGAAGTCACGCCCCGTTTCATCACCGGTTCACATGGCCTTCGGCGCCTGCAGGGCAAGGCAGCCGGCACATCGGGTGGCAACCGGTTTCTTGTTAATTTCAATACGCTCTGGTTCGATGGGTTCCGCGATCACGCCTCCGCGCGGTCGACGGGCATCAACTCCGTAGGGAAACGGATGATCGACGATGCCTGGACCGTGACGGCCGTGGCCAACTACTACAACGCGCCGTACCAGTACAACCCGAGCTCTCTCGACAAGGCCACGACCGAGTCGGACCCCGCCAGTGCAAGGGCCTTCGTCCAGCGGCAGGGCGCGTCCAAGAAGGTCAGACAGTTCCAGGGCGGCCTGTCCATGCGTTACGAGGCGCCCGGGTCCGAAGCGGAGATCACGGTATTCGGCATGGGACGCACGCTGTTCAATCCCATACCGGGCCGGATCATCGACCTGGACCGCATGGCCGGGGGTATCCGGGGGGTGTACAGCCGCGAGGGCGGGATCGGAAACGGCGGTTTGCGGATGACGGCCGGAGTGGATCTGGAGATACAGCGCGATGAACGGCGTGAATACGGCAATGGCGGCATTCCGGGAGACCTCGCGGGCACGCTGGACGACGCACGCGTTTTCGACGAGATCTCGCGCGGCGACAAACTGCTGGACCAGGAGGAAGGCGTCGACGGCTTCGGCCCCTTCGTGGAGCTGGAATGGTCACCTGCACCCGAAGTTTCGGTCACCGCCGGCGGACGGTACGACCGGTTCCGGTACGAGGCGACGGACCGGTTCCTGAGTGACCAGACCGATGATTCGGGAACGCGGAACATGGCGCAGTTCAGTCCACACCTGGGTGTGGCGTTCCGGCCCGCCCCGCTCACGGCGGTGTACGGCAATTTCTCCACCGCCTTCCAGACGCCGACCACCACGGAACTGAGCAACCAGCCCACGCAGGCCGGCGGTTTCAACCCGGATCTCGAGCCCGAACGGATCCGCGGCTTCGAGGCGGGCGTAAAGGGATTCGTGCCCGACGCCGGGTTCGCCTATGACGCGGCCCTCTTCACCTTCGGCATTCGCAATATGCTCCTGCCCTTCCAGATCGACAATCCGGAGACGGACGAGGTCTTTTTCCGCAACGCGGGCAAAACGCAGAACCGGGGCGTCGAACTGAAGCTGACCTGGTCTCCCCTGGCCCCGGTCAACCTGTCGATGGCCTACACGGGCATGCAGTTCAGGTTCGACGACTTCGAAGTCGAGCGGACGGTCGACGGAAGCCCCTCGCGCTTCCAGTTGTCGGACAACGAAGTGCCCGGCGTGCCGTCCCATCACCTGTTCGCCGGATTCACCTACACCCACCCGGGCAATGGCGCATTCGTCGAATTGAACGCGCAGTGGACGTCGGAGTATTTCGCCAACGACTTCAACGGACCCGCTCCGGGGAGCGATAAGCCCGTTTCCGACTTCGTTAACGACGGTTACGGCCTCGTTGATGTGCGAGCGGGAATCACCTACAATGGAGAGATGGTCGGTGGCGTCGTGTTCGCCGGAGTCAACAACCTCTTCGATACGCGCTACAATGGTTCCATCGTCCCCAACGCCTTCGGGGACCGCTTCTTCGAGCCGGCCGCGGGCCGGACGTGGTACGTGGGTTTCGGCCTCCCCATCGGTGCGGATGCGAGATGACAACCCGCCGTCGGCGCGTAGAATGCGAGATGACAACCCGCCGGCCCGGATGAGCCGTATCCCCCGGATGAGCCGTACTCGCTGAACCCACAGGAATCGCACACAGGAGCCGCACATGAATAAGTTTCTGCGCGTCCTTGGCCAGATAGCCTTCGTGATCGTCCTTGATGCCATCGTGATCGGCGTGATTTACTACGAAGCGGAAAGATCGAAAGTCGCACTGGCCAATGCCAGGGCCGAGGCGGCCAAGCCCGTGGCGATGTTCGATCCCCGGACCGGACTGGAACTGAACCAACGTACCCGGCTGATCATGGGCGACGGCTACCCCGTCGTGGAGCGGGAATGCGCGCAGTGCCATCCGACCCAGATCATCCGCTCGTACCGGGCGAACCGCGAGGAGTGGCTGGACGCCATCCGGTGGATGCAGGCGGAAAAGGGCCTGAAGCAATTCGACAGGCAGACCGAAGATACCATCCTGACCTATCTCGAAAACTACTACGGCAAGTAGCGGTGCCGATGACCCACCAGGTCGACTCAGAATCCGATGCCATCGGGTACGCCTATGACCGGGGCTGGTCGGACGGCCTGCCCGTTGTTCCGCCCACCCGCGAACGCGTCGACCGGATGCTGGCCGCCTGTGGGCTCGAACCGGGCCGGGTAATCGGGCGGGTCCCCGAACGAAAGCGGACCATCACCGCGGAACTGGTCGCGGCCAACACGGTGATGGCTGGCTGTACCGACACGCTGTTTCCCGTGGTCCTGGCCGCGGTGGAAGCCGTCCTGGACCCGGCATTCAACATCGTCGGACCGTCGGCCAGCACCGGAGGCGCGGCGCCGCTGGTCATCGTGCACGGACCCGTCGTCGCAGCGCTGGGTTTCAATGCGGAAACAGCGGTACTCGGCGCGGGCAACCGTTCCAATCTGACACTGGGCAGGGCCCTGAACCTGGTGATCCGAAACGGTATCGGCAGCGTGCCCGGCGACCTGGACCGGGCGACGGTAGCCCATGCCGGGCGTATCGCGTACTGCCTGCCGGAGGCGCATTGCGCCGGCTGGCCGACCCAGGGAGAAGAGCTGGGTGTTCCCCCGGACCAGAGTGCCGTAACGGTATTCGCCGCGGAAGCCCCCCATTCCGTGGCCGACCACGTGAACGACGAGCCCGAAGGCCTGATCGATTCGTTCGCGCGCGTTGCCCGCACGACCAACTACGCCGGCGCCGCCATCGTTTTCGTCATCTGCCCGGAACACCGATCGGTCTTCGGCAGGGCCGTGTGGACGCGCGATACGATCCGGGGTGCGCTGTTCGAACGTACGGCGGCGGCCGGACGCGAAATCCACGACACAGGCCGGCACGACGATCTGGAACCCGATGAACGCATCACCCTGACGCCGGACCGGGAAGGCCTGTGGATCATCTTCGCGGGAGGTTCCGCGGGCGGACACTCCGCCATCATCCCGTCCTGGCTGGGTGCGGGCAGAGGGGTCGGGTCTCGACCTGTGACGCGCCTGGTCTCCCGAAAATAGCGACCCTGAATGCACTGCCGTTCCGACGGCACCCCACGGCTACCGGAGCAAGGAATATGCCCATCACCCTCGTCGACCCCACCGCCACCGCCTCCGCCGCGGATCTTCGGCCGGCCCCCCGACCGCTCGGTCCCGGGCACTCCGTAGCCGCGCTGGTGGGCAACGGAAAGCCCAATGCCGATGTCATACTGCGTGGTGTCTTCGAGCAGTTGCGCAAACGACTGGACCATCCCGTGCAGTCGCACGAATTCACCAAGGAAAGCGCCAGCCGCGTGCTGTCCGGCGAGATGACCGATCTCATTGTGCGGCGCTGCAATTTCGCGCTCGTGGGCGTCGGCGACTGAGGCTCCTGCAGCGCGTGCAGCATGCACGATGCCCTCATCCTCGAGCACCTGGAACTACCGTCCGTGCTGTTGTGCACGACCAGCTTCACGCACACCGCGCGGGTGATGGCGGAGCAACTCGGCCGCGGTGACTTTCCGATCATCGAAGTCGATCATCCCATCGGCCGGCTCGACGATGGCGGACTCTCCGGACGGATCGGGCAGGCCGTGGACAAAGTCGTTGAACTGTTGATGTAGAAGAAATATGTAAGTGCCAGTGTAACAGCAGGTTTCGAGTATGATACGTTTCGTGGGTTCAGGAGGTGGACCATGTTGAAGAACTGTTGGAGTCTGGTCCCTGCCGCGCTGCTGGCCGGGGCCGTCAACCTCGCCGCGGAGGCCCAGCAGACGGTACCGCAGGCGGGTTTGCGGGAAAACCCTTCGCGGGTACACGCCCTGGAAAACGCCCGGATATACGTCCGTCCCGATCTCGTGATCGAGAAAGGGATCGTGGTCATCCGGGACGGGCTGATCGTCGGGGCGGGGGCTTCGGTCGACATCCCGCCGGATGCCCAGCGGTGGGACTACTCCGGCCGGACGATTTACCCCGGGTTGATCGAGATGTTCACGCAGGCCGGACTGCCGGAAGAGGAAGGGCGCCAAACCTCGGGGTCCACCTACTGGAACCCCGCCGTCCGCCCGGAGCGTTCCGCCGCCGAAGCGTATCGCGTCACGGAGACCGAGATCGAACGATTGCGGAAGACGGGATTCGCGGCGGCCATGGTCGTGGCCGATCGAGGTATATTCGCGGGCAGCAGCGCGGTAGTCAACCTGGGTTCCGGATCCCCCAACCAGAACATTCTTAAGCGCGACGTCTTCCAGCACCTGCGCATGAAACGAAACCGGAGCCGCACCTATCCGGCCTCCATGATGGGTGTCGTGGCCCTCATGCGTCAGACGATCCTCGACGCGCAGTGGTACCGGAACGCCCACACGGCCTACGCCGCGAATCCCCGACAGGACCGACCGGAGGACAATGACGCACTGGCGGCGCTGGACAGGGTGGCTGCCGGCAGCCAGGCCGTGCTCATGAGTGTCGACGACGACCATGCCTTTCTGCGCGCCGCCCGTTTGGCCGAAGAATTCGGATTGCGAATCCTCCTGCGGGGCAGCGGCCATGAGTACCGCATGCTGGAGGCGGTCCGCGAAGTGGGTGCGCCTGTCATCCTGCCCCTCGATTTTCCCCGGTCGAACGATTTTTCCGTTTCCACGCCGGAAGACGCCCTGGACGTCACCCTGGCAACGCTGCGTCACTGGGAACTGGCGCCTGGGAATCCCGGGAGACTGCATCGTGCCGGAATCCCCATCGCACTGAGCAGTACGAGACTGGACAATGGCGCCGGTTTTCACGAAAGGGTGCGTGAGGCGATTGAGCACGGGCTGGCCTATGAAGCGGCGCTTGCCGCGTTGACCACGACCCCGGCGTCCATGCTCGGACTGAGCAGCCGGCTCGGTACCCTGGATCCCGGCAAGCTGGCCAACCTGACCATCACCGACGGCCCTCTTTTCGCAGAAAACGTGGAGGTTCAGGACGTCTGGGTCGCGGGTAACCGCCACGTGGTCACCCCCCGGCCCGTCACCGATCCAAGGGGCGCATGGATGGCCGTCCTGCAGGGCGACAGCCTGTCGCTGTCCATTGAAGGCGCACCTGGAGCGCCGAAAGCTACCCTCGACAAGGACGGGAACGCCATGAAGGCCGTCCGCATGATGTTGGAAGACGCGCGCATCGCGTTCAGCGTGGAGGATGAGGCGCTGGGAGAAGCCGGCGTATGGCGTTTCTCGGGTTCGATCCAGGGAGACCGGATCACCGGCCGGGGGATCCGGCCCGGCGGCGAAAGCGTGGCCTGGTCGGCCGAACGCACCGCACCGCGTGAAGCGGAAACGAAGGACATACCCGCGCCGGCCGATGTGCCTGAACCTTCAGCGCTGTACCCTCCGGGCGCCTTCGGCAGGGCGAGCGCACCGGCACAACCGGAACATCTCGTCGTCAGGAACGCCACGGTGTGGACGCTGGACGGGCGGGGCAAGCTGGAGCACGCGGATATTTTGATCCGCAAAGGACAGATCGCGGTAGTCGGCACGGGCATCACGGCGCCGGAAAACGCCGTGGAGATCGACGGTACCGGCAAGCACATCACCCCCGGCATCATCGACGCCCATTCGCACACGGCTATCCTGGAGGGCATTAACGAAGGTACGCAGGCTGTGACCGCGGAGGTGGGTATCGGCGACGTCATCGACAGCTACGATATCGCCATGTACCGGGAACTGGCCGGAGGACTCACGGTGGCCAACGTGCTGCACGGTTCGGCCAACCCCATCGGAGGGAAGAACCAGATCATCAAGCTGAGGTGGGGCGCCGGCCCCGAGGAACTCAAATTCTCCGAGGCAAAGGCGGGGATCAAGTTCGCCCTGGGCGAGAACGTCAAGCGCAGCAACTGGCGCATTCTCAGCACTCGCTATCCGCAGAGCCGCATGGGGATTGAGCAGATCATCCGAGACCGGTTCCAGGCGGCCCGGGAATACCAGCAGGCGTGGGACAGATACGAGGCGCTGGAGGACAAGTCCGACGTCGTGCCGCCCCGCCGGGACCTCGAACTGGAAACGCTGCAGGAAGTCCTCACCGGTGAACGCCTTGTCCACTGCCACTCCTATCGCCAGGACGAGATCCTGATGCTCCTCCGGGTGGCCGAAGACTTCGGGTTCACGATCGGAACCTTTCAGCACGTCCTGGAGGGCTACAAGGTCGCGCCGGAGCTGGCCGCCCACGGCGCGGGCGCATCCGCTTTCAGCGACTGGTGGGCCTTCAAGGTAGAAGCCTACGACGCCATTCCCTATAACGGAGCGTTGATGCACGACGCAGACGTACTGGTCACCTTCAACTCCGACAGTGACGAACTCGCCCGGCGTTTGAACACGGAAGCCGCCAAGGCGGTGAAGTACGGCGGGGTGGACGAGGTGGAAGCCCTGAAGTTCGTCACATTGAACGCGGCGATACAACTGGCCGTCGATCCCTGGGTTGGATCGCTCGAGGCGGGCAAGGACGCCGATTTCGTGATCTGGAACGGCCATCCCCTGTCCACCTACACGAAGTGCGAACAGACGTGGATCGACGGAAGGAAGTACTTCGATATCGACGAGGACCGGCAGATGCGGACCGAAGTCGAGAAAGAACGGACCCGGCTGATTCAGAAACTGCTCAGATCACCAGAAGCAGACGAAGAATCGTCCGAGACCGAAGAACATGCGCCGGAGGTGTAGGCCCGTACTAGCCGGGATCCCGGCGAATGGAGGTTGGAAATGGCGTTATTACCCCGCACATTACCGGGGACGAACCCGTCGGCGAAAACCGCTGCAGGCACGTGGCAAAGGCGGTCTGCGGTTCCGTTGATGTTTCTCTTGCTGATATCGGGGGTCGTCTTCGGTCCCCTGGTCCACGAAGCGACGGCTTCCAAGCAGAAGCCCTCCGGCCCGCAGGTACAGCCCATCGCGTTGGCCGGCGGAACGGTCCATACGGTAAGCGGCGGCGTCATCGAGGGCGCCACAGTGCTCTTTGAAGCAGGTGTGATTACCGGTATCGGGATCGACCTGGCCCTGCCCCAAAACACCCGGGTGATCGACATTACGGGAAAACATGTGTATCCCGGCTTGATCGCCGCGCCGACGACCCTCGGCCTCACCGAGATCGGCTCGGTTTGGGCGACCCATGACAATATCGAAACCGGGAACGTGACCCCCAGCGTCCGCGCGGTGACCGCCGTGAATCCCGACAGTGAGTACTTCCCGGTCGCCCGGGCCAACGGGATCCTGACCGCCCTGACCATGCCGGGCGGGGGACTGATCTCCGGTCTATCCGGGCTGATCGCGATGGATGGATGGACCACCGAGGAAATGACCCTTGTCGCGACAGTGGGGCTTCACGTACGATGGCCATCCTACCGTGTTCGCGACATTCCCGGCCTGGGCGGTCCGGAGGAGCAGATCAAGGCACGCAGAGCTTCCCTTGCCAGGTTTCGCGACGCCTTCCGGGAAGCCAGGGCGTACATGATCGCAAAAGAGGCGGAACGCGACGGCGGGCCTTTTCATCCCTCCGACCTCGGCTGGGAGTCCATGATCCCGGTCCTCAAAAAAGAGCTGCCCGTCTTCATTCACGCGTCTGAAGAGAAGCAGATCCACGCCGCCCTCGACTGGGCGCTTGCCGAGGATCTCAGGATCGTCCTGGTCGGCGGTGCCGACGTCTGGCGTGTGGCGGACCGTTTGAAGGAGAACGATATCCCCGTGATCATCGGCGCCGTGCATTACCTGCCCGTCCGTCGTTGGGAGGCCTACGACGCGCCTTACACCAATGCCCTGAAACTGCATGAGGCCGGCCTGGCCTTCTGTATCGGCGAGGGCGGAGGCGCCTCAAACGTGCGGAACCTCCCGTACCACGCGGCCACCGCGGCGGCCTACGGCCTGCCGAAGGATGAGGCGCTCAAGTCCGTAACGCTATACCCCGCCCGTATTCTCGGAGTGGAGGACAGGCTCGGTTCCCTGGAGACGGGCAAGGACGCCACGCTGATCGTGACTAATGGAGACCCGCTCGAGATCATGACGCAGGTGGAACGGGCCTTCATCCAGGGCCGGCCGGTCGATATCAGCAGCAAGCACACTGACCTGTATGACAAGTACCGGACCCGGCTGGATCAGGTGAAGTGAGATCCGGGCTGAATCAGACCATTCTACATGCCCTATTCCATACTCCTGAGCGGTTGTGGCAGCGCGGGAAAGTACGTGGCCCAGGTGGCGGAAAAAAGCGGCCGCGCCCGGGTGACCGCCCTGTTCGACCCGGACGGTGAGAAGCTCGCGGCGGCCAGGTCGATCTACCCCGGTGCGGTTACCGGCCACGACCTCGTATCACTGATGGTCGAAACCAGTCCGGACGTCGTCGCGGTGGCCGGCCCGGACCATCTGCACGCCGACCAGACCGTCCTGGCCCTGGAATACGGCGCTCATGCCCTGGTGGAGAAGCCGCTGGCCACGACCATGGCCGACGCGCAGCGCATCATCGATGCCGCCGACCGGGCTGGATTGACCGTGATGACGGATCACACCGTCCGGTACATGTATCCCTGGCGGGAAATGTCCCGTGCCGCCCGTTCGGGAGAAATCGGCGACATCTTCTTCGTGCAGGGCGACTACATCCACGACATGTGGTCCATCTACCAGCCCGGCGAACACAGGCACACGCCGTGGCGGATCGACCGGCAGCATCCGCAGAACATACTCTTTGGCGGCGGCTGCCACCCCATCGACAGCATCCTTTCCACGGTAGACGCTCCCGTCGTGGAGGTTTTTGCCTACAGCAGCAAGATGAGCGTGCCCGAGTTTCCCGCGGACGACTGCTATATCGTCATGCTGAAGTTCGAGAACGGGGTGCTTGGCAAGGTCTTCGTCTCGAGCGGCTGCTCCGGACACGGCATGGGAGGCGGCATGCTGGCCGTGTACGGCACCGAAGGGACCCTCTGGAACGGAAAGTTGTATCGCAGGGGGGAGGAACCCGTGACGCTGCCCAACGTCTCCGACGAGGCCGCCGTGGGCGGACACGGCTGGGGCCGTTCCGTCATCGATTTCCTGGACACGCTCGACGGCCGCATCGAAAACCCGATTCCCGCCCGCATGGGCGCCCGTGTCGTAGCCGTTTGCGAGGCGGGATTGGAGTCCGTCCGCACCGGTTTGCCGCAGAAGCCGGCATGGCCGTAATCGCTGCTACGGCCTGGCTTTCCGGTACTTCAAGCGTGCCGATCCCCTGAATCACCTGTCCGGCCGGCCGACGCGGCGCACCCGGCCCGGTTTCAGTTCCTTGAAGAAGGCCATGCTCTGCTCCGCCGCTTCGCGCAACCCAGCCTTCCTGTAGACCTTCACGGAAGCGAAATGGGAATACCCCACGCTTTCCAGGGCATCGAGGACGGCCGAAAAGTCGATGCGTCCGGAACCCGGCAATCCCCCGTGGCTTTCGCAGAGATGAACGTGCCTGAGACGGGCGCCGCAGTCCTGGATGGGCTGTACGAGGGAGGTTTCCTCGATATTCATGTGGATGGTGTCGACCATGGGATGGAAGGCGCTGGATCCGATGTCGCGGATCAGACGCAGGACTTCCCCGACGCTGTTGTTGAATCCCACCTGGAGGTGGTTTACCGGTTCGATCACGATGTCGACGCCCCTGGCCTCGGCTTCCCGCCCCACCCGTTGCAGACAGGAAACGATCCGCGCATTGGCGGTTTCAGGGTCCGGTTCGTCGGAGCGCAGCCCCTGCAACAGGCCGACCACCAGGATGGCCCCGAACCGTTTCGCGGTTCCCATGTTCTCCACCAGGCGCTCGACCGTTCGATCGCGGATGGACGCGTCCGGCGCGCTGAGACAAAGCCCCTCCTGGTACGCCGCGCCGGTGAGCAGCGAAACGACCGGCAGATCATTTGCCTGGACGGCGTCCTCCACAAGGTTTAGACGGCCCGCCAGTTCCGTGGTGAGGTTCAATTCCACGCCGTCATATCCGATGGACCGAATGAAACGGAAGGTGTCGTCGATACTCCCGCCCCATCGGGACGGCGGATCGATCAGCATGAAACCGAGATGATTCATGCATCACAATATAGGTGGTTGCCTGAAGCGCCCGATAGATGTTTCTTGTTTGAGATCCAAACCCATTTCAAATCCGGGGATCCCTTATGGAAACCGACCTCGGCATCCTCTCCATCGTGCCGCCGGCCCTTGCCATCGTACTGGCCTTCCTGACCAGGAACGCCGTGTATTCCCTTGCTGTGGCCTGCCTGGTGGGCGTCCTGATCGCGGGACAGGGGCCACTGGGGTTTTCGCAGTTGATGATCGACGCGATCGGGAATACCAGTTTCTCCTGGGTGTTCCTGCTCGAGATCTGCATCGGGATCATGATCGCCTTCTTCATGCGTACCGGCGCCATTGAGGCTTTCACCCGGTTCGTGGCCTACCGGAAGTTGTCGCGCAGGGGAGTACAGCTCTGGACGTGGATGCTGGGCATGTTCGTATTCTTCAGCGACTATTTCAGCCCGCTCTTCGTCGGGACCACGATGCGGAGCCTGGCCGACAAGGCGCGGATATCCAGGGAGAAACTGGCCTATATCGCCGACTCCACCTCCGCCCCGGTCATCGTCCTCCTGCCCTTCACGGGCTGGGCGATCTATATCTCCGGACTCACCATCGGCATGGGACCCATAGCCGATGCCGGCGATGCGCTGAACGCGTTCATTCACTCCATTCCCTACAATATCTACGCCATAACGGCGGTCATCCTGGTCGGACTTATCGCCGCCGGACTGGTCCCGGAGTTCGGCCCCATGAAGAAAGCGGAACGCCGGGCCATGGACGAAGGCAAGGTGCTGAGAGACGGCGCGGTCCCGCTCATCGGACGGGAGCTGACCGAGACCCCCATGTTCCCGGATATCAAACCCCGCCTGTTCCTGAACTTCATCCTGCCCGTGATCCTGATCATCGTCATCGTCCTGGGTTCCTTTGTGCTCACGGGGTCCGCGAAGACGCTGGAAGCCTATCTCGCCGTCGTCATATTCCTCGGCATATCGATCCGCATCCAGGGCATCCGGCTGAACGACATCATGGACACGGCGATGACGGGCATCAAAGGGATCATGCCGGCCATCATGATCCTGGTTTTCGCCTACACGATCAACCAGTTGAGCAGAGACATGGGCACGGCCGACTACATGGTATCGGTTTCAAGGGATTTCCTCACGCCGTCCATGCTCCCCCTGGCTACCTACCTGCTGGCGGCCGTGATGGCCTTTTCCACCGGCACGTCCTGGGGCACTTTCGCCATCATGCTGCCCATCGCGGTACCCGTGGCCCTGGTTTATTCAGGGGACGCGTTGACCGACATCGTATACGCGACTATTGCGGCCGTAGCCGGCGGCGGGGTCTTCGGCGACCACTGCTCTCCACTTTCCGATACCTCGATTCTCGCTTCGACCGGCGCGGCATCGGATCACATCGATCACGTCAGGACCCAGATCCCCTATGCGATGGTTGCCGCCGTGCTGACCGGAGTCGTATATCTCGTCATGGGACTGACCGTGTGGTCCTGACGGCCGGTACCTGACGGCCCGTGCCGGACGGTGGGCACTTGGTGGCCGGCACGTACCGGCCGGCACGTGGTGGGCACGTGGTGGCCGGCACTTGGTGGCCGGCACGTGGTGGCCGGCACCTGACCGGTCGCGTTTGGCTTTGTGGACCGGTCACGCCCCTCCTACCGTGAGATGACATTGATCGCACCGGCCTTCCTCCAGCGCTTCCGGACCTTTCGGGCCTTCCGGACCTTCCGGGCCTTCCTCATCGGGGCCGCGCTTTCGGTTTTCATCGGTTTCACAGGGGAATACAGCGCCAATCATATCGGCTACGAACCGGCGGCGACCCACCTTCCCCCGGTGTTCCTCGTTCCCTTTCTCTTTTGCGTGCTGCTGCCCAATGTCCTGGTCGCGCGGATTCGTCCCGCGTCGGCGCTCACGTTCTATGAACTGATCATGGTTTTCGCCATGGGGTGGATCGCTTCCACGGTGCCCGACCAGGCCATGACCAAATACCTGCTCGTTGTGATCACCGCGCCGTTCTACTTCTCTTCGCCGGAGAACAGCTGGGAAACCATCTTCTTTCCCTATCTGCCCGAATGGCTGGTCCTGAGCGACCGGGCGGCGGCGCGGGTATTCTACGAGGGACTCCAGTCCGGCCAGTCGATTCCCTGGGGTGCATGGCTGTCCCCCCTGTTCTGGTGGGGTGCCTTCATCCTGGTCCTGCTCTTCGTCGGCGCGTGCATCGTCGTCATGCTCCGGAAACAGTGGGTCGAACACGAGCGGCTTCAGTTCCCGCTGGGTGAAGTGGGCCTGCACCTGATTTCGCTGGGCGGCGGCGGAAAGGAAGGCGGCACTGGGGAAGACGGCAGAAAGGAAGGCGGCGTCGGGGAGGGTGGCAGCGCTGGGGTGGGTGGCGACAATGGGAAAGGCGGAAATGGGAAAAACGGCAATCGATGGATCCTGACCGGCGCGGCGGCCATGTCCCTGGTCATGATCTGGAACATCATATCTTTCTGGGGCGTTTGGCCTCCGGTCCCGATCATGGCCGAACACTCCCGGGTGCTTACCCTCGATCCCGCCTTTCCCGGGCTAATCTTCCGCATGAACGTGTTCGTCTTTTGCCTGCTGATCTACGTCAACCGGGACGTGCTGCTCAGCATGTGGCTGTTTCTCGTCTTCTACGTGCTTCAGGAGGGATCGCTCAACCTGCTCGGTGTAGGATCCACCTCCGGCACCATTATCCATGGCGGTCTTGCCGGCATTCAATCCATAGCCGGCCTGGTTACCTTCGTCCTTTTCGGCCTGTGGATGGCCCGTCGGCACCTCGTGGCCGTATGGCGACATGCCCTGGGCCGGCAAGACGAACTGGACGATGCGGAAGAGCTGTTCTCTTACCGAACGGCCGTCTTCGGCTTCCTGCTCGGTCTACTCTTCATCATTTGCTGGCTGTACGCCGCCGGGATGTCTCTGCCGATCATGGCGCTGTTCATCGCCTTGCTCTTTATCTTCTACATCGCCCTGGCCCGCGTCGTCGCGGAAACGGGCGTGGTGACACTCGACCTGCCCATCAACAGCCACCAGTTCTCCATCGCCATCGTGGGGTCCGCCCGGATCGGGCACGGCGACCTCACGGCCCTGGGCATGGCCAACGGGTTCGCGCGCAACTGGCGCACCTTTACCATGATCGGCACGTCCCACGTGGCCTGGCTGAAATCCCGCTGGCGCCAGCACCGGCAAGCCCGGACCGGCAGGTTACCGGATTTGCGGGGTCCCGGGAGCGGGATCTCTTCCAGGCACCTCTTCGCCGGAGTGGCCGCCGCCTTCTGCCTGAGTGCCGCGGCCTCCATCGGCTACGTGATTTACGCCGGAAACACCTCTGGCGCGCAGAACCTGCGGACCGACCTGGGCACGGACCGGGGTATCCGGTTCTACGATCTGATCGTGACCTGGGTCAACAACGCGACGCGGATCAGCGACCTCGAAATCCTGTTTTTCGGGAGCGGCGTCGTCATGATGATCGTGCTCCTGGCCGGGCGGTTTCTCCTTCCCTGGTGGCCGCTCCACCCCATCGGCATGGTGGTAGTCATGTCCGCCCCGGTTCGGAACGCCTTCCTGACGATCTTCCTGGCCTGGCTGGTTCAGGCCATCGTGTTCCGCATCGGCGGTCCGACGCTTTACCATCTGGTCCGAAGGATGTTTATTGGCATATTGCTCGCCTATCTCTTCTGGCAGCTGGCCGCCATGGGAGTAGACCTGGCCTGGTTCCCGGACCGGCCGCATCGCTGGGAGTCTTATTGAGAAAGGGGTATCGACGCATGCAGTTCATCATGTTCACCAAGCACCTCGAGGGACTGTCCATACCGGAAGTCGCGGAAAAACTGAAGAGCGTGGGGGTAACAGGCGCCGATCTGTGCGTGCGCGAAGGATATCCCGTGAACCCCGGTAACATCGACCGGGCCCTGCCGGAAGCCGCGCGCATACTGGCGGACGAGGGACTTTCCATCCCGCTCGTTACGGCACCGGGGGATTTCACTTCGGCCACGCTCGACTACGCGGAGAGATACTACCAGGCCTGCGGTGACAACGGGGTAAAGCACATCAAGCTGGGGTACTGGCACTGGTCTCCGGTGTCGGATTACTGGGCGGAACTGGACCGTGCGCGGAAGGAACTGGATGGGTTTCAGCGCCTGTCCGAGAAAACGGGCGTGAAAACGGTCGTCCACAACCACTCGGGCCACTCCATGGGCCTGAATTCGTCCGCCGTCATGCAGGTCGTCCAGGGATTCGATCCCGAACACGTCGGGGTGTTCTCGGACGTGGGACACCTGTCCATCTGCGGGGAACCGATCGACATGGCCCTCAACATCGTCAGGGCGTACCTGTCCGTCATTTCCTTCAAGGACCTGACGCGAGTGCTGCACGTACGGGATGGACAAAGGCGGTGGGAAGTCGACGTGGTGCGGCTGGGCACGGGCTTCGGGGACTGGAACACGGCGCTTTCCACGCTGAAGTCCCAGGGGTTCGACGGGCCGGTCACCATGCACAGCGAATACGGCGGCGTTCCCGTGGACACGGTCTGTGATCTCGCCCGGTCGGACTTACGCTTCATCCGGGACCTGATGGAAGAGCTATAGGCATGCCGCCGGTAAAGACTACCAGTGCCAGATCTGGTTCCAGGCCTCCATCCAGTCCCGGCCGTCACTGCAGACGGTCAGGTCGTCGGGGAACGATACCCCCGGCCTGCCCTTGTAATGGGCCGCGTTGTCCACGGTGTCCAGTTCGATGGTGATCCGCGTGGGGGCCGCCGGTACGTAGGGTCTGATTTCCGGCATATCCTGCAGCGCCTCTCGCGTACCGTCCTCGATCATCTGCCGCGCACGGACCGGGGGAATCTGCCGGGCCGAGTATCTCGACAGGCCCCGTTTCACGGCCACGACCGGCAGGTTCACTCCCAGCAATTCCCGGGACTCGCGGCACACGGCCTCGTCGCCGGTGACCAGCAGCACGGGACAGCCGTAATGCCCGCAGAGGGCGGCATTGATGCCGACTTCGCCCACCTCGTCGTCGTTGAACCGCAGGCTGCGCCAGCCCGTCGTCGAGATCGTATGGCACATCACGCCGTCCGGCGTGTTCGCCCGGGCGTGCATGCCGACGAATAACGCGGCGTCGCATCCCGTTTCGAACATTTCCGTATAACGCGACCAGGGATGCTTGGCCACCCATTCACATCCGGTATCGAGCAGCTCGGGCACCAGCGAGTTGAAGGTCCAGTCTCCGCCCGCACCGTGGCAGTCCACCACCACGATTTCCTCCGCGCCCGCGGCCCGGGCGCCCCGGACGGCGGCGTTGATCTCCTCGGTATACAGCCGGCGGCCTTCCTCGTACATGGGCTTGCCGCCCGTGACCTGGTCCCAGGCCACGATGCCGCTGACGCCTTCCATGTCCGTCATGATCAATATGCGCATGGTGTTTCCTCTCCGTGCTAGGGGTTATCGGCTTTCCGGTCCTTCCGGGATGTGGTTCGGAGATGGCCGCTTCTCGACCGGGCCGTGTTTCGACCGGGCCGTCATTCGGCAATCTGCATTACGCGAACAGGGATTGCTCCGACGACGGGACGATCCCTGCCTGCTCAGCCCGTTCGAACAGGTCGTGAATTGCCGCTTCCCCGTCGTCTCCGTATTGCAGTGAAAACGGGTTCACGTAGAGGTCGATATGCTGCTGCATGACCTTTTCGTCCATCTCCTGGGCATGACGCCGGATATAGGGCATCACTTCATCAGGATGGGCGTAGGCGTATTCGATACTCAACCGTATCGACCGGTCAAGCCGTTCGTGCATCGCGCCGCCGAGGTCCCTTCGCGCGAGGATCCCGCCCAGGGGAATCGGGTGACCCGTTTCTGCCTCCCACCAGGCGCCGAGATCGATCACCTGGGACAGGCCGTATCCGGCGAATGTAAACCGGCTTTCGTGGATGATCACGCCGGCGTCTACGTCGCCGCGTCCGCAGGCCGGCATGATCTCGTCGAAAGGCAGGTAGACCAGTTGATCCAGGCAGGGATCGAAGAGTCGAAGCAGCAGCGCCGCGGTGGTCAGCTGACCGGGCAGGGCGATTTTCCTGCCCTTCAACCGATCCGGCGAACACGGTTCCCTCGAAACCACCAGGGGACCGCATCCCCTGCCCAGGGCCCCGCCAGACCGGAGCAGGACGTAGTGGTCCCTGAGGTGGCCCAGGGCGTGAAAGGAGATCTTCGTCAGGTCCAGCCTGCGCTCCAGGGCCAGGGAATTCAGGGTCTCGATATCCTCCAACACCTCACGGCACGTCGGCGCATCGGGAATCAGCCCCTGGGTCATGGCGCAGAAGATGAAGGTGTCGTTGGGACAGGGCGAGTAGCCCAGAGAAAGGGCAGTCATGGTACCATCCGTCTGCGTTACGTCCGTCCGCGCACAGGACCAGCATTGCTTGCACTACCTGGAAAAGGATGCACCAGGACCATATGGTTCATCAGCGGGTCCCTTGTTTTACGATCAGTTCGATCGCTTGATGACAGCGCCTGATCGCCAGGGGCAGGTTCCACCCGGACAGGTCCCGGTCGACCACCCGGTTGCTGATGCCGCGTATCTCCACGAAGGGGACCCCGTTGGCGACGGCAACGTGGGCCGCCGCCGCGCCTTCCATGTTCTCGCATATCCCATCGTAGCGGGCAGCCATGGTATCTCCGACCGACTGTACGCCGCTGCATTGCTGCACGGTGACAAAGGGACCAGCCATGATTTTGTGCGCCGCGGTTCCCTCCAGTCCGGATTCCAGGCATTGCCGGATGTGCTCCGCGCGCGCGTCATCGAGCGGTATCCGGTTGTACAGCGGTTCCCTGGGCGGCCGTCCTGCCGGTCCGGTCTGCCCGGAATGCCCGGTCTGCCCAGAGTGCCCGGTCTGCCCGGAATGCCCGGTCTGCCCGGAATGCTCGATTTGCCCGTGGGGGTCGGTTTGTCCATAGGCGTCGGTTAGCCCATAGGCGTCGGTCCGGGTGGGAACCGTGGGAAAACCCATCCCTTCCAGGTCGATCCAGCCTTCCGGTGCCAGAACCCCCGTGTCGCCATAGCATTCCTCCGTAGCAATGGCAAGGTCACCCACATTGAGACCGGGCCGCACGTATGCGCCGCCTACCCCGAATTGCAGGATCATGTCGGGATCATGGCGAGTCAGCGCAAGGGTCAGGGCCGCGGCCGTGTTGACCAGTCCCACGCCGCCCTCGATCAGGAGTACCGGCTTCCCGCACAATGCACCCAGGTGCCAGGGCCGGGCAAGGGGATGGTCCGTCCCGGAGATTTCCATCCGCGCCCGGACCGGTTCCTGTTCCAGTTCCGTCGCGGATATGAGCAGATAGTCCAGTTTCATAGTTTACCCCGGTACCCGTCCCTCAACGGCCAACAGGTATATGGTCTGGGTAACGGCCGTGGAATCTGTCCAATCACGAAAGTCCTGCTCCGCGGTTATCCGCTGCAACTCGGTAAGGTACCCATCTTTCACCATTTGATGTCCCCGGGTGGCGGCGACTGACGACCAGATAGCGAGACGGGACTTGTCATTGGCGTGCAAACTGTCGGAACGTTCGTGTTGTTCGGTAACACGTATATCAATAAGGCCCAGCCGTCCGAATTCAGAAGCGAGACGGTCGGCAATCGCGTTGTCCATGCCGGCATCGGACCGCCAGGCCAGAAACGCTTTGTAAAATAACATCATACTCGAGGGTGGACAGGGTTCCCATGCGATCTTCTCATGATTGTAGTCCAGTGCCAGAAACCGGCCGCCCGGCTTAGTTGCGCTTATGCAGCATTCGATCGCCCTGCCGGGATCGGAAAGCCACTGTAACACCCTGGCCGCACTTGTCAGGTCAAACTTCCTTGTAAATGGGACACGATAAAGGTCGGCCACGACATAACATGGGCCGTGCGCGTACGAATCATGTGCCTGACGGATCAGACCGACGTCGATGTCGAGACCTACGGCAATACCGGGATGGGTTGCTTCAAATATTCCTTTCGTGATCGCCCCGGTTCCGCAGCCAATATCCAATACGCGCATCCCGGGTTGGAGCAGTTCGTTAAGCCTTCGGTGCGAGGAAGAAAGCGTACGCTTGTTCAGGATTTCTTCCGTCCCGGAGGGCATATGCGCTCTTTCCCACGTGAGATTCATAACTTACGCTCTTCCCATCAGTTCGCATTACCTATTTGCTCGCGCTACCCTTCGGCGTTCGGCACATCTACCCACCCGCCCGTTTCGTGGGACCTGACCGCCGCGTCTATGACGAGCTGGGCCGCCAGGCCGTCACGGAACGTGGGCGCCTTGTCCTCATCTCTCCGGATGTTCTGGAGAAACGTCGTCACGATGGTGCCGCCACCTGGTGGTTCCGGCATTTCGACGGGCGTGTATTCCGCTCCCTTGGACCGCTCCATGAGGCGCCGGTCTCCCGTCATCTGCCAGCGGTAGGATGTCCGCTCGCAATCTATCCGGATGGAATGTTCCTGGTGAAGCCGGCTGGCCCGGATCGACCCACGGGCGCCGTTTTCAAACCGCAGCAGCACCTGGCAGACGTCATCGTTTTCCACCGGTCCGGTCTCCCGTGATACCTCCAGTTGCTCCGCTCGATGCAGCCGGCGCAGTTCGCCGAAGTGTCCGGGCGAAGTCAGTACAGGACGCCGCGGAATGTATACTGCCAGTTCCGCGTTGACCTGCGCGATCTCGCCGACCAGCCAGCGGACCGCATCGATCATGTATACGCCGAGGTCGCCCAGGGCCCCGGTTCCGGCCTCGGCCCGCCTGAACCGCCAGGTCAGCGGAAAGCCGGGATCCCTGGCCCAGTCGAAGGACCAGTGGGCGTCGAAAGTATGGATATTGCCGGCCCGACCCTCCCGCAACAGGCGGGAAAGGAGACGGAGCGCCGGAAAAAGGCGGATGCCCGATTGCACGCCTGTTTTTGCCGCCCGGCGGCGGGCTTCGGACCACATTTCCCGGGCCTGCGAACCATCGAGTGCAAGGGGCTTCTCGCAAAACACGGATTTGCCGGCCGCCAGGGCTGCGAGGGCGATGGGATGGTGCAGGTGATGGGGCGTGGCGATGCCGACGGCGTCGATGTCGTTGCGGTGCAACAGCTCACTCGCGTCCCGGCACACGTGGGGTATGCCGTGCCGTTCCGCCAGGGACCTGGCGCTTTCGACACGGCGGCTGGCCACCGCGGTCAGCGAAGCTTCTTTCTGCCACGCCTCCGCATGCGAATGGGCGATGTGCCCTGCGCCGATCATGCCGATGCGAACAGTTTCCTTCATGGCGCATATCCGACGGTTGGGATCATCACCGGGCCGAATCCGGTCCGGAACCGGCCTGCGCCCCCGTTTCCTCCGGTCCGCCTGGCCTGCCTGGTCCGCCCGGTCCGCCCGGTCCGCCCGGTCCGCCTGGTCCGCTTAGTCCGCCCTGCCGGAGCAAGGCCTCCGTGGTCGGCTCCCTTCCACGGAAATCCCGGAAGACGTCCATGGGATGCCGGCTGCCGCCCAGGGCCAGGATAGTGTCGCGGAACCGCCTGCCCAGCCGCCGCATCTCCTTTACGTTCTCCAGCCCCGCTTCCTCGAAGGCGGAGAAGGCGTCCGCGCTGAGCACTTCCGACCACTTGTAGCTGTAGTACCCCGCGGCGTAGCCTCCCGCGAAAATGTGGGAGAACGAGCAGTAGAACCGGTCTTCCTCCAGCGACGGCAGGATCAGCGTCTCCGCGTCGATCCGGCGCTGCACGTCCAGGATCGTCTCCGTTCCCGCGGGATCGAAGTGCTCGTGCAGGTCCATGTCGAGCATACCGAAGTTGACCTGCCTGAGCGTATTGCTGCCCTCCCGGTAGGTCCTGGCGCCGAGCAGGCGGTCGATGATCTGGTCGGGAAGCGGTTCGTCCGTCTCGTAGTGGCGGGCCAGGTCCTTCAGCGTCCCCCGGTCGTAACACCAGTTTTCCATGAACTGGCTGGCGATCTCCACCGCGTCCCATTCCACGTTGGAAATGCCGGATGCCATACCGTAGTCGATGGTGGTCAGCATGTGCTGAAGCGCGTGGCCGAACTCGTGGAACAGCGTTTCCACTTCGCGGAACGTCATGAGAGAGGGCTTGCCGCCGACGGGTTTGCCCTGGTTGCAGATCATGTAGGCCACCGGCAATCGGGCGGCCTGTCCCGCGGAAGCCATGACCGCGCTTCTGCCCACCAGTGTATCCATCCACGCGCCGCCCTGCTTCTCCGCGGGACGGCTGTACGGATCCAGGTAGAAGGCCGCCATGGGTTCGCCCCGGCCGTCGAACACCCGGAAGAACTGGACGTCCTCGTGCCAGACCGGCGCCTCGCCGGAGGCATCCTCCAGCCGCACGCCGAAGAGGCGCTCCGTGAGTTCGAACAATCCGTTCAGCACGCGGGGCAGCGGGAAATAGGGTCTCAGTTCTTCGTCCTTCAGGTCGTAGCGCGCCTCGCGAAGCCGTTCCGCCCAGAACGGGACGTCCCAGTGCTTGAGTTCGTCGTCGCCATCCATTCCGGCCAGCGCCTTCAGCGCTTCCATGTCCTGCTCGGCGGCACCCCGGCCCGCCGCGCGCAATTCGTCGAGCAAGCGCCGCACCGAACCCGCGTCAGGCGCCATTTTCCGGCTGAGACTCAACGCCGCGAAAGTGTCGAACCCGAGCAGTCCGCACTTGTCGTTCCTCAGGGCGATGATCTCCCTGGCAATATCTTTGTTGTCCCACTGGCCATCCGACGCCTTGGAAATGAAGGCGCGGTACATGCGCTCGCGGAGGTCCCGTCGCTTGCTGTGCTGCATGAACGGCATGAAACAGGGGTAGTCCAGCGTGAGCACCCAGGGTCCGTCCGAAGCCGTGGCCTCCTCGTGGCCCTCCTGCCGGGCCGCGTCCGCGGCCAGTTCGAGCAGGGTATCGGGAAGGCCTTCGGTCTCATCGGCTTCCGTGAGCTTGATTTTGAACGCCTTGGTGGCGTCGAGCACGTTATTGGAGAACTTCGTGCTCAGTTCCGCCAGCCGCTGGCTGATCTCGTTGTAGCGTTCCCGGTCCGCGTCACCCAGGCCCACGCCGTTCAACTCGGCCTCGCGTATGGCCGACGCCAGGATCCGCTGCTGGGCGGGCTCGAAATGCTGCGCCTCCTCGCTGTCCCGCAAGGCGCAATAGGCCTGGTACAGGGGCTTGCTCTGACCGAGCCGGTTGCCGAACCTGACCACTTCGGCGAGCAGTGGATCGTACACTTCCCGCAACTCGGGCGAGTTCTTCACCCCGTGCAGGTGGGAAACGATGCCCCAGATGCGGCCAAGGTCGTCTTCGATCCGCTCGAGCGGATCCATCAATTCGCGCCAGGTGCGCGGCGCGGTTTCCTCGAGCCGGGCCACGGCCTGTTCGCAGCCCTCGAGCAGGTCGCGGATTCCAGGTTCGATATGCCGGGTCTCGATCCGGTCGAAGGGGGGAAGATCGTCCCAGTTCAGCAGTGGATTGTTTTCCATTCTGATCGCCTTGCCTTTTTGATGCGTACGTTTATCTTGGGGTACGATCCACGCCTGAACCTGAGGCGCGGGAACCGTAGCAAATTACGAAGTACCACGGTCGAAATCAACCGATCATTTCCAGTCGAATCGGTACGAAACGCATGACTGAAAAGCGATTCAAACGGCGGTTGCAACGTTACCCTGCTGTGAGCGACCTGCGCAGGCTGACGCACAAGCGGTTGCCACACATTGCCTGGGAGTATCTCGACTGCGGCACGGGCGACGAAAGAGCCGTGGCGAGGAACCTGGAACGCATGGCGGAGGTCACGCTCGCACCGGTTTTCATGAAGGGCGACCTGAAACCCGATCTGACCACGACCCTGTTCGGCAGGACCTACAGCGTGCCCTTCGGCATGGCGCCGGTGGGACTCACCGGGCTCATGTGGCCCCGGGCGGAGTTCATCCTGGCGGCCTCGGCCGCGAAGTACCGCTTGCCCTACTGCCTGAGTACGGTGGCCACGCAGGCGCCCGAAACGGTCGGTCCCATCGCGGGCGACATGGGCTGGTTCCAGCTCTATCCGCCCCGGCGCCGGGAAATACGCGACGATTTGCTGAAGCGCGCGATGGGGGCCGGATTCCATACGCTCGTGGTGACGGCCGACGTGCCCATGGGCAGCCGCAGGGAACGGACCAGCCGCGCGGGCCTGGAGACACCGCCGCGGATCACCGCCGGATTCGTGTACGAAGCGCTGACTCATCCCACGTGGACGATCCAGACCCTGCTCGCCGGTCTTCCCCGGCTCAGGGCCATCGAGAAGTACGCCGATTCGAAGCAGATGGGCGAGGTGGCGAGTTACGTCGGCCAGGAACTGGGCGGCACCCTCGACTGGGACTATGTCCGTGAAGTCCGTGATCTGTGGGACGGACCGGTGATCGTCAAGGGCATCCTTCACCCCGACGACGCAGAGCGGGCGATAGAGGCGGGCGTGGACGGCATCCAGGTCTCGAACCACGGCGCACGGCAGTTTGACGGCACGCTTGCCGCCATCGACGCGCTGCCGCCCATCGTCCGTCAGGTCAACGGACGGGCCCGCATCCTCTTCGACAGCGGGGTGCGCACCGGGCTGGACATCATCCGGGCGCTCGCGCTGGGCGCTGATTTCGTGATGCTGGGAAGGGCTTTCATGTACGGCGTAGGCGCCTTCGGCAAGGCGGGCGGCGATCATGCCTACGAGATCCTGAAGGCCGACCTCGAAGTGAACATGACCAACCTGGGATGCGCCTCGGTAGACGAGATCCCCGCTCCGGTCCGCCCGGAGTCCACATAGCAGGCCGGCCGCCTCCGCTCAACTAACCCCAGTCAACCGGCCGCCTCCGCCAGCGTCCGCTGCCCGGTTCTCCTTGCATAAACCAGGCTGCAGAACCCCAGGCAGACGGAGCATACCGCTCCGATCACCGCCAACAGCAGCATGCCGCCCGATTCGAAGAGAAACCCCGTCACCAGGCTGGCCGAACTCGCCGACAGCGCGATGAACATCTCGTTGACGCCCTGCACGCGGCCGCGTTCCAGGGGCGCGAGCGCGTTGGAAAGCAGGGAAGAGCCGGCGATGAAACAGAAGTTCCACCCCAGGCCGAGGAGGAAGAGGGCGATCGTCAGGGGGATGAACCGGGGCGAAACCGGGGTAATCACGCAGGACACGACCAGGATGAGCACCCCCCACTTCACGATAGCGTGCTGCCCCCACCGTATGATCAGCCGCCCGGTGATGCCGGAAACGCCGAACATGCCGATGGCGTGCGCCATGATGACCCACGAGATCAGCCACGTGCCATGGTCGTGATGGCTCATGTGCAGGGGCGTAATCACCATGAGCAGCGTCATGACGAACTGGCCGATCACCATGGCCGCAATCCCGTACCGGACGTGCACGTTGCGGAGGATCTCCCGCACGGGGCGCATGGTCGACGCGTCGATTTCCGATTCGTTGGAAGGTTTGATGCGCCGGGCGAGGTCGAGCGGGTCGGGGCGGACCAGGAAGAGGGTAAGCAGGACGGCCGCCAGGCTCAGGCCCACGCCGACGAAGAAGGGTCCCGACATGGGCGGATACCCGTACTGCGCGATCCAGATCCCGGCGGGCGCCACCATCATGGCGCCGCCGATAGCGCTTATGGTGCCGGCGGACACGATGCGTCCGATGATGCGCGCCCGTTCCGACTCGGGATAGATTTCAGCGCCGATGAACCGCGCCTGCTCGCTGGAGCTGCGCGCCATACCGGCGAAAAAGGACGCGACGCAGAATCCCGCGAAGGAGTGGACGGCCACGCTGAGGAAACTGGCCGCGGCGGCGATCAGGGACGACAGGTATCCGGCCGTAAGCCCGGCGCGGCGACCCAGGCGGTCCATGATCCAGCCGAAGGGGAAGGCGCTGATCGAGCGCGCGAGAAAGGCGATGGTCATGGGCACGCCCGTCATGCGCTCGCTGTCGGACAACTGCGCCGCCAGGATGGGCACCACCGTGAAGGCCGCGACCTGGGTGGCGCCGAAGAGGGCCTGGGTGACGAAGAGGGTGTGGGTGATCCGACTACGGACCGACTGAAGCTGTTCCGGTTCCATTATGCTCCCGCGGCCCGGTACGCAAGCCGTTCAGCCGCGTGTCACACTCCCGCCGCGGCCCCGTATTCGCTACGACCGGCCGCGCAGGATTTTTCAGATGACTTCCAGTTGATCCCGATCCGGCAGCGCGGGAAAGGGTGCGCTCGGCAGGGTCTGGTACCAGAAGGCCACCGACGCGACATCGTCCTGGAGCGCCTGGTACGGTCCGCCTTCCGCGAACCCGAGCAACTGCCGCCACCCCAGCGCCTGGATCGTTACCCTGAGGTCCTCCTCGAACCGCACCGGATCGGTCACGTGCCACCGGTACAAGCCGAACCGCTGCTGGGACTTGTACATGCCATCGGGACGGATGACCTGGGGCATGCCCGCGTACGGGGTGGTATATTCCACGTACCGGCCATCGATATCGAAGTTGTACGAACCGCAGAAGTAGTCCTCGACGCCCGTCCCGCAGATCGTCGGGAACTCGTCGTCTCCGTCGATGTAGAACTTGATCTCTCCCTCACCCCACCATCCGTTGCTGTTGGATCCCCACGCCATGTAGGTGCCGACGTAATGGCCGTGCCCCTGAACGCCGTCCAGGATGGTGAACACCTCTTTGTACGGAACGGGGTTTGTGCGCCGGAAACTCGCATGGAAATAACCGATGTCGTCGGGAACCTCGGTCAGCGTGTAGTCGATCTGGTAGTATACGCGCATCTTCTCGTCGGCGATGTTCTCCAGCGTGATGCGGCAACGCTTGCGAAAGGGCATCTCCCAGTAGCAGTTGAACGCGCTGGCCGGATTCACGCACACGGCCAGCGAGGAGACGTGGGCGTATTCACTCCACCCGCAGGCGAAGAAATCGCCCATGGGACACTCCACCGAGGGATACTCCTCGTCATCCCAGTAAATACGCAGGATGGCGAAGCGCCAGTGGCCGGTGGGCGTCAGCCAGATATGCTGTATGGCCCCGGACCCTACGATATCGGCCATGGTGAGCGTTTCCCCCGCTTCGATGTCGAAGGAAGGGGAGATCTTCCAACCTTGCCCCAGGTGCCGCGCGTTGTGGGCGCCGGTGCCCTCCGTGGCCATGCCGCCCCGGCCCTTGCCGCCGTCCGTGTTTTCCGGCGAGATCGACCGCGTTTTGGCGCGCGACAGGCGAGACAGGTTACCCATGTCCATACCCAGTCCGTTGAACATATGCGCATCTCCTCCCGATATATACTCTTGTTAAATGGGTCTCGGCTTCACTATAATACGTTCCGTCATAGCGCTCGCACAGGTCTTTTTAGGGGGTCCGCAAACGACGAAAGCGACGGTGTAATCTGCAACGCGACGTGCTCTACTACATCGCCGATCCCATGTGTTCCTGGTGCTGGGGATTCAGTCCCGTGCTGGAGGGGGTTTCCAGCGTGCTCCCGGAAGAAATCCCCATCCGTTACGTCATGGGGGGCCTTGCGCGCGATTCAGCGGATCCCATGCCGGAGGAAACCCGATCCTACGTGCAGTCCCAGTGGCGGCTGGTCGCCGAACGGACGGGCGCTGAATTCAACTGGGATTTCTGGAAGGACTGCGAGCCCAGGAGATCGACCTATCCGGCCTGCCGTGCGGTCATCGCCGCCGGCATGCAGCGGCCGGACGGGACCGAGGCGATGTTTCACGCCATCCAGCGGGCCTACTACCTCGAAGCACGGAACCCGTCGGACGCGGAAACCCTCGTGCAGCTCGCCGGGGAGTTGAACCTGGATACCCGGCGTTTTTCCGATGACCTCGTTTCGGCCCATGCCGACGAGTTGCTCCACGAGGACTTCGCGCTTCGGCGGTCCTTCCATGCCGACAAGTTCCCCACCCTGATCCTGGAACACGACGACAACCAGTTGTGGCTGGCATACGGGTACGAAGAAGAAGAAATGGTGGTGGACCTGCTGACTTCGGCCCTGCTTTCCTGAATGCGCTCCGGGCGGCGATCGCTACATCCCCTCGACCCTGGGATCGATCCACATATACACGAAATCCACCACGATGTTGGCACAGACCACCATCGCGGCCGAGAAGAGCACGACACCCATGATCATGGGCACGTCAAGGTTGAAGACCGACTGCAGGGCCAGGACGCCCAGGCCGGGCAGGGCGAAGACGTTCTCGGTAAACACCACGCCGCCCATGAGCGCGGCCATGTCGAGGCCGAGGACGGTAATGACGGGAATGACGGCGTTCCGCAGCCCGTGCTTGAACAGGACGACGTATTCGGGGATCCCCTTGGCGCGGGCCACGCGCACGTAATCGGCGTTCAGCACCTCCACCATGTTCGTGTGGACGAGCCGGGCGTAGTACCCCGTAATCACCAGGGCCAGCGTCGCCGCCGGCAGGATGATGTGGGTCCAGCCCGTCCATCCGGCCACCGGAAACAGGCCGGTCCGGTAGGCCAGGTAGTACTGCAGCATGCGGGCCAGCCAGAAGACCGGAAGGGAAATGGCGACCAGGGATACGATGAGCACCGCCCGGTCGATGGCCCGGCCGCGGTACTTCGCCGTGAGGACACCCAGCGGCACGCTCATCAGCATCCACAGGCATACGGCCGTCAGTGCCAGGGAGAGAGTTACCGGGAACCGCGCCAGGAGGGCGTCGAGCACCCGTTCTCCCGTCACAAGGGACGTGCCGAGGTCGCCGCGCAGCAGGTTGCCGATGTAGCGGCCGTACTGCACGATGAGTGGATCATCGAAGCCCATTTCCGCGCGGATCCGCTCGATCGTCTCCGCATCCGCGTTCGCCCCCGCGTATACCCGGACCGGATCGGCCGGAACCGCGTGCACGATGAGAAACGTGATTACCGTGGTCCCCCACAGTATCACGGCCGCCCATCCCAGGCGGCGCAGGATCCTGCTCAACATGGCGAGGTCCTTTTATGGTCTCGGTCGCGATTCATGGTTCGATCCACATCAACTCGTAGCGAATGGGCCAGACCGGATTGAGCCTGAGCCCCTTGAGCCACGGTTGCCGGAGCAGGTACATTTGCGGATAGTACAGGAACACCCAGGGCGCGTCCTCCACGATCAACCGCTCCGCTTCCTGGTACAGGGCCAGGCGGTGGGCCTGGTCCGTGCTGGTGGACGCTTCGTTCAGCAGCGCGTTCACCGATTCATTGTCATAGAAGGCCACGTTGGTGCTGTTCACCTCGGTAATCCGGTTGCCGTTCAACAGTACGTCGAGGAAATTGCTCGGATCCGGATAGTCCTGGTACCACCCGAAGGTGGAGAAGGGTACCGCGCCGCGCCGGCCCGTCGCTTCGATCCGCGTCGAACCGGTGACCGGCCTGATTTCCACGGTGATGCCGACCGCCGCGAGGTCCTGCTGCACCGCCTGCCCGATCTTGGTATCGATTCCGCTCTGGGCCGTGATCATGAGTTCGGTGGTGAACCCCTCGGGGTACCCGGCCTCCGCAAGCAGCCGGCGGGCCTTTTCCGGGTCGTGGTCGTACCCTTCGAGATCCTCGTTGAATCCCGGCATGCCGGGCGGCAGCACGCCCCGGGCCAGGATGCCCCGGTCGCTGATCAGGCTCACGATCCGCTTCCGGTCGATGGCGTGGTTGACCGCCCTGCGCACGTCCACATGGTCGAAAGGCGGCATCTCGGTGTTCATGGAAAGGTACTGAATGGCGTTCAGCGGTTGATGGGCGACGCGAGCGCGGAGGACGGGGTCTTTCATTACCCTGATGAAGTCCGCGTCCGGAATCCCCGTCGAAGTGACGCTCGCAATGTCCAGCTCGCCCCGTTCGAACATCATCATGTGCAGGGTCTCGTCCCCGCCGACCATCAGTTCGATGGCTTCCAGCCGGATCTCGTCCGCCCGGTAGTAGGACGGATTCTTCGCGAGCCGCATGCGCGTTCCGCGCTGCCAGTCCGCCAGCACAAAGGGCCCCGCGCCGACGGGATGCCGCCCGAAGGTCTCCCCGCGCCGCTCGACCTCCTCCCGTGGAACGGCGTACGCGAAGGGCATGGCCATGCAGTACAGGAAGGGCAGATCGGGATGGGCCAGCTCGATCACCAGGGTCTCGGGGTCGGGTGTGCGCAGGCCCGCGACCCGGTCCGCCGAACCGTCCTGGAACGCACGGGCACCGGCGATGTTCCGATAGAATCCCTGCCCCGGGGACCTGGTGGCCGGATCCAGTATCCGTTCGAGGGACCAGGCGAAATCTTCCGATGTGATCGGCCGCCCGTTCGAGAACCGGATGTCCCGTCGCAACTTGAAGGTAATGGTCCGGCCATCTCCGGAGACGGTCCACGAGCGCGCGTGCCAGGGGACCAGGTTCAGGTCGTCGTCATAATCGATCAGGCCGTGGAACAGGGCGCGCACCAGCGGCCAGGTCACCACGTCGTAGGCGATGGCCGGATCGAGGGATCGCGGGTCCGAAGGCACGGCGATACGCAGGACGTTCTCCTCGGGGTGCAGCCGCCCGGGAAGGGCGTCGCCGGAACAGGAAACCGCGAAGATCAGCACCGTAAGGCACCCCGCTGCCAGCGACAGCAGCGCAGGGGCGGCCTCAACCACAGATTTCCGCGCGGGTGTGCCGTTCATCGTCACTTCCCCTCCTTCACGTAGGGATCCAGTACCTCCTGGAGACCCTGGCCGAGCAGGTTGAATCCCACGACGGCCGCGGTAATGAACAGGCCCGGAGCCACGGTGAGGTGCGGAGCGACGATGAAGTACGGCTGTCCCTCGGCGATCATGGTACCCCACGACGGCGCAGGGGGCGGTACGCCGACCCCGAGGTAACTCAGGCCGGCGTCGAGCAGCACCGTGTTCGCCGTGGCGAGGGACCCGAGCACGATGATCAGGGGCAGGACGTTGGGTAGCAGATGCCGGACCATGATGCGGAAATCCGAACAGCCGATGGCCCGGGATGACGTGACGAACTCCCGGGTCTTCAGGATCAGTACCTGGCTTCGAATGGTCCGTGCGATCCAGGTCCAGCTTACGAGCCCGATGACGAGGAACACGCTGACCAGTCCGCGTTTCAGCGTGATGTTCAGTACGTGCCAGTCCAGGGGCTCGAAGCGGATCTGGATCACGCGTCCGTCCATCAGTCCGGCAAAGGCGATGGCCAGCAACAGCCCGGGTATGGCCAGCATGACGTCGGTTCCGCGCATGAGGAGGGCGTTCACCCATCCGCCGTGGTATCCCGCGAGCATGCCCACGGTCACCCCGACGCAAACAGCGATGAGCATGGCCACGACGCCAACGAGCAGGGAGATGCGGGTGCCGTGCACCAGACGGGCCAGCATATCCCGTCCGAGATGGTCCGTGCCGAGGAGAAACCGTTCGCCGGGCGGGATAGGCAGACCGTCGGCGTCCAGGCCGTCGGCCAGCTGCAGCATGGGGTCCTGCAGATAACCCAGGCCGGTCAGGACCGGGGCGGCCAGGGCCAGGGACGCCAGGAACAGGACCAGGCCGCCGCCGGCGCAGACCATGCGGTGCTTCAGCATGCGCCGCAGGAAGGGCAGAGAAACCGGGCCGGCTTCTTCCGGCGCCACGACGGCGGCCGATGGGGAGATGACGGTCATGGTGGCATTTGATCCTTGAAACGCGCCTGTCCGCTCAACTGCAGGCCCGGTTCGTTTCTGGGCCGGTTCATTACGGGCCGGTACATTACGGGCCGGTTCACTTCAGGCCCGGTTCATTACTGGTCCGCACGAGTCAGGCCGTGGGGAAATCCAGGCAGATACCGCTCCGCGACCGCGACGAGTCGTCGATCGCCTGGAACAGGTCATCGTAGAAACGCCGTTCGGCGGCGGACAGGGTGACCCGGGCCTCATTCCCCCACAGGCAGGCCAGTCTCCGCCCGGCAGGCCGCGTCAACATGCTGTAACGCGTCAACATGCTATTATCCGACTTCCCATACACACCCGGTTGATTCAGCAGGGGATCGTCCGCCAGCGTACCGCCCGTTCCCACCAGGAACAGGTCGTCCTGCAGCCGGGACCCCCTCGGCGCCACCAGCAAATGACCGGTGGCATTGCGTTGCGTCTTCAACGTAATGCTCACGTGCAGACTACGTGCGGCCCTCGTCGCGGCTACGTACACTCGGCGCAGGGGAGAATCCAGCAGCGCCGCGGCCTTGCGGCACGACTGGAAGACGCACCACCGCTTCTGCCACTTCCCGCCATGCGGCGATGAGATCAGCCGAAGGTACACCGGGTCCCCGAAATCGGCATGGCGGCTCGCTTCAAGCATCGCCCGGAATCCGGAATCGGACCGGTGCAAATCCGCTATGGGTATACGCAGATTGCGGGTCCGGACGGGCATGGGACCGGCCGTGCGCACGTCGGCACCATTTTCAACCAGGTGTGCCGCGTCCGCGGCCATGCCCCGGTAGGGTGAAAGAAACAGGGCCCGCCGGGGCAGGTACGCGTCGAGGGCGTTTCGCAGCGTCACGAAGCCTTGATCCGTGCCCTTTTGTCCGTCTTGTGCGGCGTCGCTGGAACCGCCGGTCGACCGGGCGAACACCACGCCGTCCCGCGCCTCCAGGTCCTCCCGGAAGAATTCAAAATCCCGCGGACTACCAATGACCAGTCCGTCTATACCTTTCACGCCGCCTCCCCGCTGCTCAAGGGAAGACGCACCGGCCGGTTCCGCACGACGGATTCATAGCCCGCGAGCATCACTTCCATGTGGTCCCGGGCGTCCCGCACGGTGAAGCGCGGTTGCGCGCCGGAGTCCAGCGCGTGAACGAGGTCATCCAGTGCGGCACGGGTGAACTCGGTTCCCGTGGAGGTCAGCAAGGTGGGCGGGCCGCTGTGCCACTGCATGGGATCGTCATCGTCGACGCTGTAGTCACCGTCCACGATACGGTTTCTCAGGTGGGTATCGAACCCGGGGCGTTTTCCGTCGATCCGTCCCGTGCCCTTCGTGCCGAACAGGTAGGCCAGGTTCGGTCCTCCGGCGCCATGGGAGGCGATGCCGTTGCGCCCGGCGGACAGGGTGGCCACCCGTCCGGACCGGTCCACGAGGGTCAGCGTCCCGAAGTCGTCCGCGCCATGGGCGGCATGTTCCGGGAAGAAGTAGGCGCCGGCCTGGCCGTATACCTCGACGACAGGATCGAAACACTGCTGAACCAGTGCAACGCCATAGGCGCCCACCGTCAGCAACTCGCGTTTGATGTCCGGGAACTTCCACCTGCCCGCCGGCAGGAAACCGGGTTTTCGCTGTGCATTCGAAATGGGCCGGGGGATCCCCTTGCCGAAGAGGATGTCGACGTGCATCGCCGTCAATTCGCCCAGCAATCCCGTGTCGATCATCCTTTTGCTCTGATTGACGAAATCGTTGTAAACGTAACTGGGAAGGATAGATGTGACGCCTGATCCTTCGACGGTGTCGACCACGTCGCGGCATTCCCGCATGTTGGCGCCGATGTACTTGTCGATCCACAGGTGCTTGCCCGCGCGCGCCGCCAGTCTGGCGATATCCGCCCTCCGCTCGATCTCGTGGCCGATGCTTACGACATCCACGTCATCCTGCTGCACGGCGGCCTCGATCCCTTCCAGATACGGAACGCCCAGACGATCGGCCCAGGTCCGGTTCAACGGCTCGAGATAGGGGTCGATGTCCGCGTCGTCCGCCACGCCCACGATGCGGATCCGGGGATGGTCCACGAAAGCGGGGACGAAACTGCGCTGGTGGCTGTGCCTGCTGAAACTGACCAGCAGCACGCCGTAGACGCGGTCGGTCATGAGAACTCCATTTCAACCCTGGTGAATGCGAGCATCCAAGATAAACCGGGCCATCGCGAGTGACAACCAAAACTGGGTTTCGAACAGCCGGGCCGGATTCGAACATCGCGGCCGGATTCGAACATCGCGGCCGGTGGTCTTGGGGTGGTCACCGGGTGGCCTTTGGGTGGTCTCCGGGTGGCCTTTGGTCTTGTTTAACGCACGAAGCGCAGTAGATTAATCATATCTCATTTCAGTGCCTTTAACATCACATTCACATCCCGACATCAGCGAAAGAGGTACGCCATGGATGCCGTCCTGCGCGCGATATCCGATTTCATGTGGGGACCCTGGACGATCGGCGTGCTCGCCGTCCTGGGTTTCATGCTCACCGTGGCCAGCAGGGGGGTACAGTTCCGGAAGTTCGGTACGGCCGTCGGCCTGGTCATGCGGGGCGCCCTGCGCAGGGACAAGGGCGATCGGGAATCGGGCGACATCTCGCCCTTCCAGGCGCTGACCACGGCCATGGCGGCCACCATCGGCAACGGCAACATAGCGGGCGTGGCGACGGCCATCGCGGTGGGCGGTCCGGGCGCGGCCTTCTGGATGGCGGCCATGGCGCCCCTGGGCATGGCGACGAAGTACGCGGAAACCGTGCTGGCCCTGCGGTACCGCGGAAAGACGCGGGACGGCCTCATGCTCGGCGGCCCCATGTCCTATCTGAAGGACGGGCTGAACCTGCCCACCATCGGCGCGATCTTCGCCCTCTGTGCCACGCTGGGCGGCCTCGGCGGCGGGAACATCAGCCAGGCGAACTCCATCGCCCTGGTCATGGACTCCCAGTTTCACGTGGCCAAGTGGATTACCGGCGCCCTGCTGACCGGCATCCTGGCCGTCGTCATCATCGGCGGGATCAAGCGCATCGGCCTGGTCGCGGAAAGGCTCGTGCCCACGATGGTGCTCGTCTACGCCGCCAGCGTGGTCTACGTCGTATTCACCCACTTCAGCGCGCTGCCGGCAACGCTCTGGATCATCGTGGAAAGCGCCTTCACGCCGGTCGCGGCCATCGGCGGTTTCGCCGGCGTCACGGTAGCCCGGACGATCCAGTACGGTATCCGGCGCGGCGTCATCTCCAGCGAGGCCGGCCTCGGAAGCGCGGGGATCGCCCACAGCGCGGCGCAGACGAACAACCCGGTGCGGCAGGGGTATATCTCCATGATCGGTGTCTTCATCGACACGATCGTCGTCTGTTCCATGACCGCGGTAACCGTGGTCATCGCCGGCGTCTGGCACAACGGCGAGATCAGCACCGCCCTCGTGGCTTCCGCGCTCAATACCACCATCCCTTTCGGCGGAGCCATCGTCGCGCTCTGCTCCCTGATGTTCGGGTTCACGACCATGGTCACCTGGTCCTACTATGCCGAGCAGGGCCTGCGGTTCGTGACGGACTCCCGGGGCGTGGTGCTCGGTATCCGGATCACCTGGTGCGCGGCCGCCTTCTTCGGGGCCGTATACGAAGCCCGGATGATCTGGGATCTCGGAGATATCATGGTCGCCTGCATGATGTTTCCCAACCTCGTCGGATTGATCGGTCTGACCCGCGAAATCCGCGTGGTGTCCGGCAGCGAACAGGCCGCCGGGGCCGCTTGACGAGGACGCGTTGATCCGGTATATTAACGGTGGGTCGGAACGATACGAAAAAAAACGAACCGATTTTCGTTTTCGGGCCTCTTAGTATATGTAGACGGTGCCTCCCGCAGTAGACGGTGCCTTCCGCACTTCACGCGTAGCCGAACACCCCTGACGCAGGATGTACGAAATGGCGCACACGGCGGACGGACTCATCATCGAAAGCGTGTTGAACGGCTGTCCGGACGATTTCGAAAAGCTGGTGCAGCGGCATGACCGCGAGATCAGGCGTATCGTCGGATCCATGGTCAGGAACCGCCAGGACAAGCAGGATATCGTACAGGATATCTGGCTTTCCGTGTACCAGCGGCTGTCGTCCCTGCGCGACCTGGAAAGGTTTCCGCAGTGGCTGCGCGCCATCGCGCGTAACCGGTGCCTCGCCCACGTGGGTGACCGCAGACACCGGGAGACGGCCTGGTCGGAGGTCCGGCAGGAGGAAGACGACGGAAGCGCCTGGCCGGGCGATGTGCACCTGGACCGGGCAAAGCGCCGCAGCGTGCGGAATGCCGTAGCGACGCTGTCGCACGCACTCGGCCGGACCGTCGCCATGTACTATTTCTCCGGTTACTCCTGTGATGAGGTCAGCACGAGGATGAACGTTCCCGTGGGTACCGTGAAACGCAGGCTTTCGGAAGCGCGAAGCAAGTTGCGGAGCATGTTCAGGGACTGGTCGCCGTACCGGACCGAAGGCGGCCTTGATCTCCGCCACCTGATCGTCGCCGCGCCGATTTGCACCGGTTTCTAAAGACGCCGACCCACCCCCGAACGAACCGAGGTCTTCAACAAGACATGTCCCAACCACCGCAGGACCGGAATCCGCAGCCGCCCCCAGACCAGCGACAGCCCCATCCCAGGAACGACCGGCAGCCACCGCCCGACAAGTCGAGGAAGAACCGCTCGATCCTGATCTGGCTCGTACTCTTCCTGTTCTTCCTGATGGCCGCGCAGTTCCTGCCCAGGCGGGGCGATAACGCGGTAACCGTGTCGTATACGCAGTTCCAGCAGTTTCTCGAAGCCGACAACATCGAGCAGGTCACCATCACCGAGAAGCTGATCACGGGCACACTGCGCCAGGACTCGTCGACCGTGGTCGAAGGCGCGAACCAGAGCCTGCGCGAATTCAAGGTATACATCCCCTTCGACGACCCGGAGCTGGTGGCCGATCTCATGGCGAAAAACGTCATGGTTACGGCCGAACCGGAGGCCACCAACTGGGTAGGCTACCTCATCGCCGCCCTGCCCTGGCTGCTGTTGATCGGGTTCTGGATCTTCATCCTGCGCCAGATGCAGTCGGGCCAGCGCGGCATGTTCTCCTTCGGCAAGAGCCGTGCCAAGATGATCGTGGAAGACCGGCCTTCCATCACCTTCGCCGACGTGGCTGGGGTGCTCGAGGCCAAGCGCGACCTGCAGGAGATCGTGGAGTTCCTGAAGAACCCGGACAAGTTCCACGCCCTGGGTGGCCGGATACCGAAAGGCGCCCTGCTGCTGGGCCCGCCGGGCACGGGCAAGACGCTGCTCGCCAAGGCCGTGGCCGGCGAGGCGGGCGTGCCCTTCTTCAGCATGAGCGGATCGGACTTCGTGGAGATGTTCGTCGGCGTGGGCGCTTCCCGCGTGCGGGACCTCTTCGACCAGGCCCGCCAGAACGCACCGTGTATCATCTTCATCGATGAGATCGACGCCATCGGACGACACCGGGGCGCCGGACTCGGTGGCGGGCACGACGAGCGGGAACAGACCCTGAACCAGTTGCTTGTGGGGCTGGACGGTTTCGAGAAAACGGACTCTATCATCGTGATCGGCGCGACGAACCGTCCGGACGTGCTCGATCCCGCACTGCTCCGACCCGGCCGCTTCGACCGGCACATCGTCGTCGACCGTCCGGACGTGGTGGGACGGGAGAAGATCCTGGAGATCCACGTAAAGAGTCGCAAAATCCCCCTCGACGACTCGGTCAAGCTGGATGTGCTCGCCAAGGGCGTGCCCGGCATGGTAGGCGCGGACCTGGCCAACATGGTGAACGAGGCGGCGCTCATCGCGGCGCGTTACGATCGCGCTTCCGTAACCAACGATGACTTCGAGGAAGCAAAAGAAAAGATCATGATGGGATCGAAGCGCCAGCTCGTGATCAGCGACAAGGAGCGGGAGATCGTGGCCTATCACGAGGCCGGTCACGCCCTCGCCTTCGAACTCATCCCCGAAATCGACCCCCTGCACAAGGTGACGATCCTGCCCCAGGGCAGGGGCCTTGGCGTGACCATACCCCTGCCGGAGGAACGCTACCTCCAGTCCCGCTCGTACTGTCTGGGTACGATGGCCGCGGCCCTGGGCGGCCGTGCGGCCGAGCAGATCGTCTTCGGCGAAGTGACCTCCGGCGCGCAAAGCGACATCGAACAGGTCACCCGCATCAGCCGCCACATGGTATGCGACTGGGGGATGAGCGAGGAGCTCGGGGCCACGGCGCTAGGCGAGAAGGAGCACGAGGTCTTCCTCGGCCGTGACATTGCCCACCAACCAAACTACAGCGAGACCACCGCCCATCGCATCGACCAGGAGATCCAGCGTTTCGTGACCGAGGCAGGAGAACGCGTGGAGAAACTGCTCAAGGATTACGAACCCCAGCTTCACGTCGTGGCCAAGGCCCTCCTGGAACGGGATTCGCTCTCGCGGGACGAGGTGGCCATGCTCATCGAAGGCAAGACCCTGCCCCCGCTACCTCCCGAAGCGCGTGATACCGGCGGGTCGAAGAAGACCGCTGAGTCGACGGTGTCCTCCGAGTCGCAGGAAGCGGCCGGGGCGCAGGAGACCACCGAGTCGCAGGAGACCACCGGGTCGCAGGAAGCGGCCGGGTCGCAGGAGACCACCGAGCCACATGAGACCGCCGAGTCACAGGAAACGGCCGAGGATGGCGAAACCGGAGCGAAGGAAGCGGCCGGAGAAGCGGCCGCTGAAACGGCCGTATCGGAAACGAAGCCCGTGGACGGAAACGGGGCGGTAACTCCAAACGAACAGGCGCAGGAAACCGTGGACGGTAGGGACCAGGCGACGGCGGACGACCATGCGCAGGACAAGGTGGAAACACCGGAACCGGAAACGGAGCCCGCCGCTCCGGTGCGGTCGACAAAATCCTAGGAATGCCGAAAGGGCGTTGAGACGGGCGTTACATGGCTGGCGGAAGACGGCTGAACGGGGGCGCGTGAGGGATCACACGCTCCCGTTTTTGTATTGGGGATCTCATAATGGCAAATAAGGACCGCCAGTGCGGTGCTTTGCACACCGTTAAACGCATCGGGGATGTCGTCCACCGTCCCGTCAATCGGTGGACACACGCTGTACACGACCTGCTCAGGTTTCTTGAAAATACCGGTTTCCAGGGCGTCCCAAGGGTACATGGGGTTGAAGCCGGGCACGAAATTCTGACTTACATCGAAGGCACAGCGGGCTTGAGACCATGGCCTGTAGTACTCAGGACCGACAGTGGCCTGGAACAATTGGCTGGATTTCTGAAATCCTACCATCTCGCAGTTAAAAGCTACATGCCTCCCGAGAATACGGTATGGTGTGTCCCGGATTCGAAATGGCGATCCGGATGGATAGTACGCCACGGTGACCTTGGTCCCTGGAACACCATCTGGCATAATGGTATGCTGGCGGGCGTCATAGACTGGGATTTCGCCGAACCAGGCGAAACCATCATGGATGTTGCGCAGATCGCCTGGTATCACGTACCGCTGCGTGGAAGTGATTTCTGGCGGGACTGTGGGTTCGAAGAACCTCCCGAATTGCGGGACCGGCTTTTTGTATTATGCGAGGCTTACGGTGATTATAGCCCCAAAAACGTGATGGATGCCCTCGTCGACCTTCAGGAATCGGAGATTGCAAGAATATCAAATTGGGGGAGTAACGGCGTCGAACCCTGGAGTGTGTTCTACAGAAGAGGAGACCTGGAAGTCATAAAACGAGAGAGGGATTGGTTGAAAGAAATGTACAGAAACCTGATTTGAAAGCCCAACAAGCCTGAAACCCATTAACACAAAAGTCCAGCGGCGAAAACGCACCGCTGGACTTTTTATGTTACGTCGCTATCACTCAGGACTCAGCTGGACCTGGCCAGCACGTCTTTGAGGGTCTGGAGAAAGACTTCGGTTTCCGCCTCCGTACCGGCGGACACCCTGATCCAGTTCTGAAACTCCCGCTGCCGCCGGGAACTGATCCAGACGTTTCTCGCGCGCATTTCCCGGACCACCTGCATGGCCGGGCGCTTCAGATCGGCCATTACGAAGGTGCCCTGGGACGGCAGGTATTCGATCCCCATCTCGTCGAAAGTGGCGTAACACCGCTTCTTGAAATCCCAGACCGCCTCGCGGGACTTCTGCAGGTGCTCCAGGTCGCGGACCGCGGCGGCGCCGGCCACGGTAGCCAGGGCGTTCGGCGATTCCTGGTAGTATTTCCGCAATTCATCCTGGATTTTCTGCGAGGAGACGCAGTATCCCAGTCTCACGGCAGCCAGCGCATAGGCTTTCGAGAAGGTCCTTACCACGGCCACGTTGTCGTACTTGACCGCCAGCGGGACCGCCGAGGGTATCGGATCCTGCTCCACGAAGTGCAGGTAGGCCTCGTCGATGACCACGATGGCGGTAGCCGGAAGCTTGTTGATGAACGCTTCGATCTCCTCGGGCTGCAACAGCGTTCCCGTGGGGTTGTTCGGATTGGTGATGACGACCAGCGACGTCCTGTCGGACGCCAGGGCGGCCATCCCGTCGAGATCGTGCTTGTATTCGGGCGTCATCGGCGCCCGGACGACGTTGACGTCGACGCCGAAAAGGTCGTTGTAGTCGCTGGCGGAACGGGAAACGGACCCGTAGCCAAACTCCGCTTCGATGACTTCGCCACCGTTGCGGCTCAGATAGGCCAGGCAGAGCAGGTCCAGGATGAGACTGGATCCCGGAGTCAACATGAAGGGACTGGGAGGCGGCCTGAAAAACGAGCGCCGCATGGAATCGTCCGGCTCGGGCAGTTCCACCCCGTCGAAGGTCGACAGGGCCTGCATCAGATCGTTCAGGTCCGTGCCATAGCGGTTTACGCCGAACATCCGATTCGCCATGGCCTCGATGGCCCGGGGCGACGGTCCCAACGGGTTCTCATTCAGGCTCATGCGTACGAGACCCGGCTGCACGCCTACGCCTCTGATAGCTTCGATGGTGGGCTTCCCGCCCGTGATCAACTGCGTGGCCATGGCCATTCGGTCCGACATGGACAGGGCGATGCCGGCTGTACCGGCCGCCAGGGCGCCTTTCATGAAACCCCGGCGAGACCATGCTTTCAAGGCCGTCTCTGACACATGCATATTCGACTCCTTCAGGTAACCTGGGTAAATTCAGCACTGTAGATCCTCAGCACTGTAGATACGATTACGTGGTGAGTGTTTATAGTCCTACTTCCTACAAACTTCCGGTCACGTTTCTTCAATATTCCCGTTGCGGCAGGAGGCGGTATCACCTTGACAGACCTTCGAAAGGAGCGTTAAAATGACCCTGTATGCAAGACCTTCTCCTTGATGTCTCACACCTCTCAGCCGTGATCCCCACAGACGACGGTCCCGTCCGGGCCGTGCGGGACGTCTCCTTCCGGATCAGGCGGGGCAGAACCCTTGGCGTGGTGGGTGAAAGCGGGTGCGGCAAGAGCATGATGGGGCTCTCCCTCATGCGGCTGGTCCCGAAACCGGGGTACATCGAAGGAAAGATCACCTACCATGAAAGGGAAGACGGAGCAACCGTCGACATACACGACCTCGAGCCGGGGGGCGACGCCATGCGCCGAATCCGGGGCCGAAGGATCTCCATGATCTTCCAGGAGCCCATGACCGCCCTCAACCCCGTATACACCGTGGGCAGTCAGATCGGCGAGGCGCTGCGCCTTCACCATGGCATGGACCGGAAGTCCGCACGCAACCGGGCGGTGGAGGCCTTGTCCGAAGTCGGCATCCCCGGCCCGTTGCAGAGGGTGGACGAGTATCCCCACGAGCTTTCCGGCGGCATGCGGCAACGCGCCATGATCGCCATGGCCCTGTCTTGCGGTCCCGAACTCCTGATCGCCGACGAGCCCACCACGGCGCTGGACGTGACCATCCAGGCGCAGATCCTCGATCTGCTCAAGGAGCTGAAAGAAGACCTGAACATGGCCATAGTGATGATAACCCACGACCTGGGCGTCATCGCCGACATGGCCGACGAAATCATGATCATGTACGCGGGGCAGATCGTCGAAACCGGATCGCCTGAACGGATTTTCTACCAGCCGGCCCATCCGTATACCCGGGGACTGCTCGAATCGGCGCCTCGGATCGGCAGGGAGAAACCATCGCAGCTGTCCACGATCCCGGGCACGGTACCGTCTCCGCTCAACCTGCCGGAAGGCTGCGCTTTCGCGCCTCGATGCCGTTACGCCACGGAGCAGTGCGCCTCGATGCCCCCCGTGGAGGAAACCGAACCGGGACACCGGGTTCGCTGCTGGCACGCGGACAAGGTCGCGCAGGATGCCTGATATGGAAACCATCCTCGACGTCCGGAATCTGAAGAAGTACTTTCCGATTCGAAAAGGACTCTGGCGGCGCAAGCGGGGCGACGTCCGGGCGGTGGACGGCGTTGATTTTCAGTGCGGCACCGGGGAGACCCTCGGCCTGGCGGGCGAAAGCGGGTGCGGCAAGACGACGCTGGGACGGTGTGTGCTGAAGACGATCCCGCCGACGGACGGCGATATCTACTTCGGCGCGGAGCGAGTGAATCTCAGTCCCCTGGACCGACGCGAAATGCGTCCCTACCGGCACCGGATGCAAATGGTGTTCCAGGACCCGAACTCGTCCCTCAACCCCCGTATGACGGTGAGCGACATCGTGGGGGAACCGCTCCGTGTGAACGGACTGGCCCGTGGGTCCGAACTGGAGGACCGCGTGGCCGGCCTACTGGCCGATGTGGGGCTGAACGCCGGGGACATGCGCCGCTATCCCCACGCCTTCAGCGGAGGCCAGCGCCAGCGCATCGGCATCGCCCGGGCCCTGTCCCTCCAGCCCGAATTGATCATCGCGGACGAGCCCGTATCGGCCCTGGACGTATCCGTGCAGTCCCAGATACTGAACCTCCTGGCCTCGCTCAAGGACCGCATGGGCCTTTCCTACATCTTCATCACCCACGACCTGAGCGTGCTGCAGCACATCAGCGACCGGGTAGCGATCATGTACCTCGGCCGGATCGTGGAAACGGGTCCTGCCGAACAGGTCTACCACCATCCGCTGCACCCTTACACGGAGGCCTTGATCTCCGCCGTCCCGGTGGCCGATCCCGCGGTACAGAAGAAACGGGCGCGCGTCGCCCTGACCGGCGACGTTCCCGATCCCGCGTCGCCGCCGAAAGGATGTCACTTTCATCCGAGGTGCCGGCACGCCACGGACCTGTGCCGGGAATCCGAACCGGAACTAAAGACCTATCCCGGAGGCGTCAAGGCGGCGTGCCATTACGGCGACACGCTGTCTCTCCAGGGCATTTGAGCCAGAATGACACAGCACTGATGAACAGACACCTTCCCAAAACCCCGGCACGCGTATCCCTTGCGGCTTGCTTCGGCACGACTCGCAGCGGTATGCTGGCTAGCGGCGATATGCTGGCTCGCGGCGGTATGCTGGCCTGCGCCGGGATGTTGGCTCGCTTCGGGATGCTGGCTCGCAGCGGTATGCTGGCCTGCGTCGGTATGCTGGCCTGCGTCGGTGTGCTGGCCTGCGCCGGCGGCGAATCCGCAACGGAATCTCCGGCGATCCGTTCGCTGGATCTTTCCCGCAAGGAGGCGCCCCAACTGGCCGCCCGGGTGGCGGCGGGCGCCCTGCCGCCCCTGCAGGAGCGGATCCCGGCCAACCCGCTTGTGGCCAGACACGACTACGAGGGATACGATGGGCCCGGGATCTACGGCGGGACCTGGCGCCAGTTTCACAACAACACCGATCTCGGCACCTGGAAGATGATCGCCGGCTACGCCCCGCTGATCCGATGGAACCGGAGGACCACGGGGCTCGAACCGGGCCTGGCGGAATCGTGGACGTTCAACGAGGACGGAACGGAACTGACGCTCAAGCTGCGCGAGGGCGTACGGTGGTCCGACGGCCATCCCTATACCTCGGCATCCTTCCGCGCCTGGTACGACCTGTGCCTCGACGACCGCCACCGGTACCCGCCGCCCGTGTGGTGCCTCGTGGACGGCAAGCCCATGGAGGTCGAGACCCCGGACGACTACACCATCGTCATGAAGTTCGCCGGACCCAACTGGCTGGTGCCCTTGTGGCTGGCGACCGGGTTCTGGTGGAGCGAAGAGTACAACGTGCCGGAGCACTATATGAAGCAGTTCCACCCGGACCACAACGACGACGTGGACGATTTCGTCCTGTACGAGAAGCACAGGCTGCCCCAGCGCAATCCCGAACAGCCCTCCCTGTGGCCGTGGACGATCACCCGCATCGAAAAGGGCGGCTTCCGGGTGATCCTGGAGCGGAACCCCTATTACTACGTCGTGGACGACCACGGCCGGCAGCTGCCCTACATCGACCAGGTGGTCACCACGCTGGTTCCCGAAGCCCAGATCCGGGTCCTCAGGGTGCTGGCCGGCGAGGTGGACTGCCAGTTCCGCGATCTTGAACTCCGGGACTTTTCCCTGTTCATGGAAAGCCGGGAAAAGGGAGATTACCGCGTCAAGTTATGGGAGAGCGCTTCCGGATCGGATCCGGCGATCAACCTGAACTGGTCGGACAACGACCCGGTCCTCCGCGGCCTGATCCGCGACCAGCGGTTCCGCAAGGCGCTCGCCGCGGCCATCGACCGCGAGAAGTGCAACGCCGTCGCCTTCAAGGGCCTTGCGAAACCCCAGGCCGCCACCGTGAGCGAGGAGGGCTGGCATTTCCTGGATCCGGAAGGTGCACGACTATTCGACCTGTGGAAAGCCACCGACGCGGACTTCGACCTGCGGCAGGCGAACCGGTTGCTGGACGAGATGGGGCTCACCCGCCGCGACGACGAGGGATACCGGCTTCGTCCCGACGGCCAGCGGCTTACCCTCGTGCTGGACGCGCCGGCGGCGGCGCACATCGCCCATGAAAACGACGTCGCCCTGATCGTGGCCGAGGGTTGGCGGGTACTGGGGATGGAGGTCATCGTATACACGCCGCCCGGAGCCGAACTCAAGCTGCGCCGCGACCTCGGCGAGTTCACCGCCCATCTCCACGGCGAGGCGGAAATGGACCTGTTCACCTATCCGGACTGGGTGTTTCCGACTTCCGGAAAGTACTGGCACCCCCAGGTGGGCAAATGGTACGAATCAGGCGGCGAAAGGGGCGAAGCGCCTACGGGCGTCATGATCGAGCTGCTCGACATCTACGACCGGATCAAACACGAGCAGGACCTGGAAGCCCGGCACCGCCTGGTACAGGACGCCGTGCGGATCCATATCGAGCACGGGCCCTTCCACCTGGGCACCGCGGCCCGCACGCCCAGGCCCGTCATAGTGAAGAACAACTTCCATAACGTACCCGACTCGGGCATTCTCGGCCCCTGGGCCATCGCCGGCCCGGCGACGAGTTTCCCCGAGCAGTTCTACATCGACTGAAGGGATGATCACTTAAACCGCATACCGGGCAGTTCACGGACCGCGGTGTAGCCTTTGTCTAAACCATGATCACCTACGTCATACAGCGCTGCCTTCTCGCCATCCCGACCCTCCTTGCCATTTCCATGATCGGCTTCGTCATCATCCAGTTGCCCGAGGGCGACTTCCTGGACCGCAAGATCCAGGAACTGGAGGAGATGTACGGCGACAGCAGCTCCATCGCCCGCATCGACGAGCTGCGGGAACGATACGGCCTGGACCAGCCCATGTGGAGGCAGTACGTGAACTGGATCTCGGGGTTCGTCGTGGGTGATTTCGGCGAATCCTTCGAATACGAGCAGGAAGTCAACTCGCTGATCTGGGACCGGCTCGCTTTCACCGTGCTCATCGCCCTGGGCGCCCTGCTTTTCACCTACGCCGTGGCGATCCCCATCGGCATCTATTCGGCTACCCACCAGTACCGCCTGTCCGACAACGTGCTGTCTTTCATCAGCTTCATCGGCATGTCCATGCCGGGATTCCTCCTGGCCCTGGCCCTCCTGGTCTTCGTGTTCGAGATCTACAGGATTCCCCTGTTCGGCCTCTTCTCAAGCGAGTACGAAGGCGCGCCCTGGACGTGGGACAAGCTCGTCGACTTCCTGAAGCACCTCTGGATACCGGTCATCGTGGTGGGCATCAACGGGACGGCCGGCCTGATGCGCATCATGCGCGGCAATCTCCTGGACGTTCTCGGCCAGCCCTTCGTACAGACGGCCCGGGCCAAGGGCCTCAAGGAGTCCGTCGTCGTCATCAAGCACGCGGCGCGTATCGCCATCAACCCGCTGATCACGATCCTGGGCATGAGCCTGCCGAACATCCTCTCCGGGGCCACGATCGTGGCGATCGTCCTGGGCCTGCCCACCGTGGGGCCGTTGCTGCTGCGGGCCCTGGTCGCAGAGGACATCTACCTGGCCGGTACCCTGCTGATGATGTTCAGCCTGCTCCTGATCATCGGCAACATCCTGGCCGACATCGCGCTGGCCTGGGCGGACCCGAGGATACGGTATGAGTAGCCTTGCGGCCTCGAAAGCAGATGGAGGCGTTCGAGTAGAACGCGGAGCAAACCCATGACCACGACCACGGTCGACCCGATGGAAACGGTCCAGGATGCGGGCTATCTCAGCTACCGTGCGCTGATCTGGCGGCGGTTCCGGAAGAACCGGATGGGCATCGCGGCGGGAGTCGTCCTGGGACTGTTTTACCTCGTGGCGATCTTCGCCGGGTATTTCTCCCCCTACGACCATAACGAAATCCGGATCCAGGTCCGGTACCTTCCGCCCCAGGACCTGCATTTCGACTGGTCAGAGGGGTTCTACGTCTACGGCCTTACCTCCACGCAGAACCCGGTCACCCTCGAACTGGCGTACGAGACGGACCAGAGCCGGCGTTACCCGGTCCGGTTCCTGTCGAGGGACGCAAGCGGCGACTTCCGGCTGGTCCATTCGGAAGGTCCCATGTACCTGCTCGGGACGGACCGCATGGGCCGCGACCTGCTCTCGCGCATCTTCCACGGCGCCCGCGTTTCGCTTACCGTGGGGATCATCGGCGTCTTCCTCAGCCTGATCCTCGGATCCGTCCTCGGCACGCTCTCCGGCTACTTCGGCGGCTGGATCGACCACGCCCTTCAGCGTGTCGTCGAGATCCTGGCCTCCTTTCCGCCGATACCGCTGTGGATGGCGCTCGGGGCGGCGCTGCCCGCCGCATGGACAAGTATCGAGACCTACCTGGGCATCACGATCATCCTGTCCATCATCAGCTGGGGCGGCCTGGCCCGCGAAGTCCGGGGCAAGGTCCTCGTCTTCCGCGAGCAGGACTACACGACGGCGGCACGTTCCGCCGGCGCGGGGCACTGGTACATCATCTCGCGCCACCTGCTGCCCGGCTGCTACAGCCACATCATCGTCGTGGCCACGCTGGCCATCCCGGGCATGATCCTGGGAGAAACGGCCCTGAGCTTCCTGGGACTGGGCATCCGGCCCCCCATGACCAGCTGGGGCGTGCTGCTCGAGGAAGCGCAGCGCGTCACGGTGCTGCTCAACCATCCCTGGCTTCTATTCCCCGCCGCGCCGGTGCTGGTCGTCGTCATCGCCTTCAACTTCCTCGGAGACGCGTTGCGCGACGCCGCAGACCCGTATTCGTGATGAATGGTGCCCCGCATGGCGCTGCGGATCTGAATTTGGGATGGACGACGCCCCTCATGGCGCCGCGACGCTGTACTCGCGAAAAAGGATTGCAGAGAGCTGAATGGATTTGTTAGTTGCAGGGCGTATGGATACCGGGATCTGTAAACGGGATCAGTAAACGGGATCGGCAATCGGCGTTTCGGTCAGATCGGTAGACAGCCCCGTGATGGTCCTGACCAGCGGCTTGCGTGTATACAATGTATCTACAACTGAATCAGGATTAAGGAGCGTAAAATGAGTGACTCCACCAAGGTCGCCGTCGTTACCGGAGCGGGTTCGGGCATCGGCAAGGCCTGTTCCCTGGCGTTGCTGGAAGACGGCTACCGCGTGGTCCTGGCCGGCCGACGGAAAGAAGCCCTGGAGTCGACCGTGGCCGAGGCCGGCGACGCCGCGGACCGACTGCTTATCGTCCCCACGGACGTGGGGGTCGCATCACAGGTCGAGCACCTCTTCGCCGAAACAAAGGCGGTTCACGGACGGCTGGACCTGCTCTTCAACAACGCCGGAACCGGCGCCCCCGCGGTGCTTCTCGAGGAGCTGACGGCCGAACAGTGGCAGACCGTGGTGGACGTCAACCTGACGGGTTCCTTCCTCTGCACGAAGGAGGCCTTCGGGATCATGAAGGACCAGGATCCGCAGGGCGGCCGGATCATCAACAACGGTTCGGTCTCCGCCCATGTGCCCCGGCCGAACTCGGCGCCGTACACGGCTACGAAACATGCCGTAACCGGTTTGACGCGTTCGACTTCCCTGGATGGCCGGAAGTATAACATCGCCTGCGGCCAGATCGACATCGGCAATGCGGCCACGGAGATGACGGAGCGGATGCAGGAGGGCGTCCTGCAGCCCACGGGCGACCTGTTGGCCGAGGCGAGGATGCACGTGAAGAACGTGGCCGACGCCGTCGTCTTCATGGCGGGACTGCCCCTTGACGCAAACGTACAGTTCATCACGGTCATGGCGACCACCATGCCCTACATAGGACGAGGATAACAATGAGCTTTACAGCAAACAGCAGTGGACAGGAAACCGGCGAGAGCCCATTAAAGATCAGCGACGCGCAAAAGGAGCAGTACCGGGAAGAGGGATACTTCATCCTCGAGGCCGCCCTGGATGACGCGCAGCTGGCGCACATACGCGGCGAGTGCGACCGGTTGACGGCCGAGGAAGAAGCGAAGATGGATCAGGCCGAGGTCGCGGCCAAGGGCATAACCCACAAGGGCCGGCGGTTGTTTATTTCGAACCGCCACCGGGACAATCCAGGCCTGCGTCCATTCATATTCAGCGAGCTCATGGCCGAAATCTGCCGCGCGACCCTCGGCGACACGGCCTTTCTCTTCCACGAGCAGTTCGTGGTCAAGGGCCCCGAAGTCGGCATGAAGTTCGGCTGGCACCAGGACTCCGGCTACGTGGGCTTCGACCACCGGCCCTACCTGAGTTGCTGGGCCGCCCTCGACGACGTCTCCGATGAGAACGGCACGGTCTATATCCTGCCCTTTTCACGGGCGGGGACCCGGCACCGGTTGGAACACACCGTCGAAGCAGGTTCGAACGACAAGATCGGATACTTCGGGGACGATCCCGGCGTGCCCGTGGTCGCGCCGGCCGGGAGCATCGCCGTATTCTCCAGCGTGTCCTTCCACCGCAGCAGCCCGAACACCTCCGACGGCTGGCGCCGCGTCTACCTGACCCAGTACTCCGCCGAACCGATCTACACCGAGGACGGTTCGCGGATCTGGAGCAACGCCGAACCTTTTATCGAAGACGGTGAGCGAATTACGACCGAATAAAGGAGCGGACCGTGACGACCATCACCGGCGTGAAGTGCATCCGGACGCGATCGAACGGCACCTGGGGCATCGTCAAGATCGAAACGAATCAACCCGGGCTGTACGGCATCGGTTCGGCGAGCGACCACTACCACCAGCGCGCCGTCATCGAAGCCGTCGAGTCTTTGCTGGCCCCCAGGCTGATCGGGCGGGACGTCAGCCGTATTGAGGACATCTGGCAGACCTTCTACACGAGCGGATACTGGCGCAACGGCGCCATCACCAACACGGCCCTTTCCGGGATCGACATGGCCCTGTGGGACATTAAGGGCAAGGAAGCCGGGATGCCCGTCTACCAGCTCCTGGGCGGTGCATGCCGAAGCGCCGTCCCTTGCTACGCCCACGCGGGCGGCAGCACGCCGGAGGCCCTGCTGGAAGCGGTACAGGCCTACCTTGAGGAAGGTTTCCCCGTGGTGCGCTGCCAGCTGGGCGGTTACGGCGGCGGGGGATTCATTCCTTCGGAGGATGCGCCCCGACCGGCTAACGCATGGCCCGCCGACCAGGTCTTCGACGACGAGGCCTACATCGAGGCCATCCCAAACATGTTCGAGTATCTGCGTTCGAAACTCGGATTCGGCCCCAAGCTGACCCACGACGTCCACGAACACCTGCGGCCCCAGTCCGCCGTGACCCTGTCCAAGCGCCTCGAACCCTACCGGCTTTTCTTCCTGGAGGACGTACTGCCCCCAGAGCAGGTGCAGTGGTACCGCCTGATCAGGGAACAGTGCACGACGCCCCAGGCCATGGGCGAACTCTTCGTCAATCCCCACGAATGGACGCCTCTCATCACCGAGCGGCTCATCGACTACGTCCGCGTGCGCGTATCCAAGGCGGGCGGCATCACGCCGTGCCGGAAGATCGCGAACCTGTGCGAGTCCTTCGGCATCAACACCGCCTGGCAGGAAGGGGGCGACAACGACCCGGTCAACCAGGCCGCAGCGGTCCATCTGGATATGTCGAGCTGGAGTTTCGGGATCCAGGAGGAGAATACCTTCAGCGAGGCGGAATACGCGGCGTTCCCCGGCGCCTGCGTGCTGCAGGACGGGCACCTCTACGCCAACGACAATCCTGGATTAGGGCTGGATATCGACGAAGATGCGGCCGCAAAACTCATCGACGCTGACGCAGCAGCCAGGCCATTGTACGCCGCTGAAGATCGCAGGGCGGATGGCTCCATCGTGCGGCCGTGACCGTGCGGCCGTGACCGTGCGACCGCGCCTGTGGGACCTTGACTTCAGTTGGCCGTGTTCGGCCTCGGCACCCAACCCAACCTTTCCCCTACCAGGCCGGATCCTTACCTGATCGCACGAAATGTAATCAGGGCTTCGTGTCGGCATTGACCGGCGGTTCGTCATTGCCCATGAACCGCTCCGCCGTGTTCCTGGTAGCCGGACTCGTTCGGAAATCGGCGATCCAAGGTTCGCGGAAGTAAACCTGCTTCTCGCGGGGAAGGCCGGCTATGACTGCGGGGGGCGTTTTCAATCGGTGCCAGTGGGTGGCCAGGTGTGAATAGGCGTTGAGCACGGTCACGCGAGGCTCGTCCCGGTTCCACTTGGGACCCGCGTGGCATGTGTTCTCGGTGAAGAAGACTGCGCTGCCCGCAGGACAGGCGTAGGTCACGAGGAATTCGCTACGCTTGCCCTCCTCCAGGGACATGTGGTCGGGATGCATAGGGAAATTTGCCTTGTGGCTCCCCACCACGAAGTGCGTGCTCTGGTCTTCCATCCTGATATCCGTAAACTCGAAGATCACCCGCACCATGCCGGCGTAGATCTGTTCGCGCTGTACCCGGTACCCGAAGATCGGATCGATCTGCCTGGGACCGCCGCCGTGCAGTTCCCCGTGCTCTTCCCCCTTCTTGCGCCACACGCAGGAACAGTTCTCCAGCCGGAAATCCGGGCTTATGATCTCCTCGATGACGTCCACGACGGCCGGATGATCGATCAGGACGCTCGACGGTCCCCCGGGCACGTCCCGGTGTTCCGGTGGGAGCGATTCAGGATCGTGCTTGATCAGGTATATCTGCTCGCGGATTTCTTTGACTTCTTCCGCGGTGAGTATCGCTGGACGGACGAGAAAACCGGAAAGGTCGAATCGGAAGCGTTCTTCTTCGGTCATGGCCATGGGGGGTGGGTCCTTTACAGTGACTGATTCCCGTTACTTTACTTTGGCAAGTGCTTTGACACATTCGCGCCCTGAAATTGCGGGCAGAACATTCATACGGCTACGACCAAGGCCTCGAATTTGTCCTCAGGAACTGGAAGGTCATCGTCTTCCAAAGCCTCGACGTATGCTTCGATAGCCTCCTTGATTCTTTCAATCGCCGCTTGCCGAGATTCGCCCTGACTTATGCAACCTGCCAGACTTGGACATTCTGCAATCCAAAAGCCGTCCTCTCCAGGATAAAGAACAACTTGTCGCATCGATTCAACGCCTTCTGCTATGAATGTTCAACATTTGTGTCGGCATGATTTGCTACGATTTAATCGCCATATATGTACTCAATCGACCAATCCTTATAAACACAAATCTCTTGTTGCTCATGCAAAACTTTCACGTCTACCGCATCCGCCTGCCAAAGGTAATATGAAGTCAGACAAGTTTATCATTCTTACACTAGATTGCGTGCGAGTCAAAAATCGCAACAAGAACACCGTGATCTTGGAATACCCGGTTACCTTCGTCGTCAAAAAGGAGATTCCTTGCGCGGATTCTCGTTAAGAGCTAAGTCTACTGAGTCTAAGTGTCGAATTCCAGTCCAACCCGGATAGCAGAACCTTTGTCCGCGTATACGAATGCCTCGTTGATTTCACTGAATGAGAAGGTATCGGAGATGATCTTGTGGAACGGATACCTGTCCCGCGTACGACTCAGGAATTCGAGGGCGCGCGGGATGACCCAGGGTTCGTAGACGATTACGCCGCGGATCGCCTTGCTGCACCGGACGATGTTGCCCGGATCGATCTCGGTGGGAAATCCCAGGTTGATGTTACCGATCCAGAGATAACGGCCGCCCCACCTGAGCATATCGATGCCTTCGGCGAGTACGCGCGGCGATCCTACGAATTCGGCGACCAGGTCGGCGCCGACCCCGCCCGTGTGGTCGAGTACGAACTCAATGCGTGCTTTCATGTCAATTTCATCGACGTTTAGCGTCTCGTCGGCGCCGAATTCCCGGGCGAGTGCGAGGCGCGCCGGCAGCCGGTCGAGCACGATGATCCTTCCAGCCCCCATCTCCCTTGCTACTGCGGTCGCATAGAGTCCAAGGCCGCCTGCCCCCTGAATGACCACCGTGTCGCCCAGGGTGATGCCGATCTGATTGAGACCGTATATCACTTCAGACAAAGCGCAGTTGATCGGAGACACGAGCGCGTCCGAAAGGTCATTGGGGACCTTGAAGACCCAGTGGCCGCGTTTCATGTAGTAGTATTCACCGTACGCGCCGTGAAAGTGGGGCGGCTGATCGCTTGAGACGCCCAGCCAGTCTCGATAACGGTCGGGGCATCCCGGCATGCCGTTGAGGCACATCCAGCATTGTTGACACGGTTTGTAGTAGGAATAGACGATGCGATCCCCTTCGGACAGCGGCTGTCCCGTACTGTCCGTCGTCACATTGCGCCCCATGGCTTCAATCGTTCCGATCATTTCATGTCCAAGCACCTGGGGGATGCCGCTCGTGATCTTGGGGCCGTGCCCGCGCCAGAAGTGCAGATCGGAGCCGCAGATGTTCGCCATTCGGATCCGGACGAGCATGTCGTCCGCCGTAACCGATGGTACGGGATACTCACGCATCTCCATCGGGGATTGCGCCTGAGTGAAGACCGCGACTTTTCCAGTTTTCATGGCTGATCCCCCGTCTCTTCCTGCCAAGCACGAATTCTTTCCCTCAACTCCCCGATACGCGCCCGTTGCCCATCATGATGATACAGGTTCTCCAACTCAAACGGATCATCATTCAAATCGTATAGCTCTCCCTGCCCCTTCCCATACAGGTTGAGTTTCCAACCGTCCGCCGTAACGACCGTCCGATACTGATGGACCATGCTCTGGTTCGGTTCGGCTTCACCGAGACCGGCCCGGGCGTGGCCGTCCTCTCCGCTCCACTCTACGAACACATCGTCGTTATCCAGGTTATCGTGCCCTTGCAGCACAGGTACGCGGCTTCGGCCCTGTAACCGGTCGGGCCGTTCGAGACCGAGTAAGTCCATCAACGTCGGTACCAGGTCGATGTGGCTGAACCGGCCGCTGATCCTCCGCGACGGATGATCCAGCATAGGCGCGCGGAGCAACATCGGCACTTTTATCGATTCCTCGTACATGAGCGTCTTGCCCAGGATGCCGTGATCGCCCATCAGTTCTCCATGGTCCGAGGTGAACACGACGATGGTGTCATCGGCCTTTCCGCTCTCCTCCAGGGCCTTCAGGATCCTCCCCACCGAGCGATCCACCAGGGTGATGTTGCCCCAGTACCGCGCCATCAGCGCCCGCCAGCCCGTCTCGGTACGCAGGTCCAGCCCGTAGTTCTCCGACTGCATGTAAAATGCGGCCATCAGGCGGATGAGCAGCGGTGCGTCAAAGGGCGGTTGCCGCATGAAAGCCGGTCCGGTGGGCAGGCTGTCCGGGTCGAAGTAGTCGTTTAACGGACCGGTGTGCGGGGGATGAGGCTCGAGGTAGCTGACGCAGAGGGCAAATGGTTCGTCGCCTTGCTCGCGAATATACTCCGACGCCCGCTCGCCCAGGTACCACGCCTTGGTGCATTCCTCGGGCAGGGATGCTGCATAGTGCCTTGAGAAGACCTTCTGACCCAGCAGTTCGGTATCCGGGTTGTGTCCCTTATCCACCAGGAAGTGATGATAGTCGCTGACTTCGGCCAGCCGCTCCGATTTCGAGTAGCCCCGTCGATACTGGTCTTCCGTGCCCACCCAGGTCTTGAACCCGTGCTGGGGAAAGATCTCGTCTCCCAGGTGCCATTTCCCCATGAAGGCCGTATCGTATTCCCTGGGAAGCATCTCGGCGATGGTCGGCTTGTCGGCGGCGAGGGGTACGTTGCAGGACGGCACCCCCGCCGTGTGCGGCCAGAGACCGGTCAGCATGGTGGCCCGCGCCGGACTGCATACGGGCTGGCTCACGTAGGCGTTCTCGAAGACGAAGCTGTCCTCGGCGAGTCCGTTGAGCGCCGGCGTCTCGATCTGGTGATTGCCGTAGCAGCTCAGCGTATCGGCGCGCTGCTGGTCGGTGAAAATGTAAAGCAGGTTGGGGCGTGTCACGGTTGTCCCTCGCGGTTGGCCTTCGATCGCGGCGTCAGGTTGAACCATGTCTCGTGGCCGGAGAAGAACCGTTCCAGTTCATCGACCATGAAGCGGAAGAAGTGCGGATACTCCTCGCCCGTGCGTCCGGAAAAGTGGGGCGTCAGGAAAACATTGGGCAGATCGATGATTTCGCTGTCCTCGGGGATGGGCTCCGGGTCGAAAACTTCCAGCCCCGCGGCGATATCATTGCGCTTGAGCCGTTCGATCAGGGCCGCGGAATCTACGATGGCTCCACGCGACACATTCACGAATACCGACCCCGACCGGATGAGATCCAGCTCGCGCTTTCCAATCATGCCCCGGGTCTTCGGCGTGAGCGGCGCCACGCAGATGATCGCGTCGCACTTCGACAGCACGTTCTCCAGCGACGTCTGGATGAAGCCCAGCGCCTCGGGCAGCTCCTGCGGCAGGTAAGGATCGTGGACCCATAGTTCCACCTCGAAGGGGCGCAACAGTTTCATCAGCCGCCGCCCCATGTGGCCGCCGCCGATCAAGCCCACCCGCTTGCCGGTCAGTATGCCCGCCATGGGCTGGATGAGACTGCGGTCCTGGGTATTGCGTTCGATGATGCGGCGAAACAGCGCGCCGGCATTGCGCATGGAGATCAGCGTAAGCGCCAGGGCCCATTCGGCTACCGGATAAGTGGAACCATTCGTCGTATCTACGGTGCGGATACCCCGGGCCCACATCGTTTCAAGATCCAGCCGTGCGGCGAAACGGTCGCCTTCCAGTTCGCCGACAAATTTAAGGCGGGGCGCGGCATCCAGGATCTCGGCGTCGATCCTCGGCGCACCATGGCAGACGACCAGCGCATCCACCCCGGCCATTTCGCCGGCCAGTTGCACCGTGGTCTCGGGATCCGTGCTGGTATCGTAAATGCCGCCGCCCTCGGAGTGGAACCACGTCCAGTCGGCAAACGTCTCGAGGCGGGTCAGTTCCTTCGGCGGCAGATAGCCATTGCGGACGCGTTCACTGCAGGCGATGAGTACTTGCGGTCGGTTGTTCGACATTCGCTCTCCGATCTGTGTCAGTTAACAAAGGCTTTAGTCAACCACGTTATCCCGGTTTCCTTTGTATCGAGCACCGGACCTTCGCAGGGCTCGGGAGAAATAGAAAAACAGTGCGTACCTTCGTGCACGTCGGTCAGGTAGAGCATCATCTGCAGGTAGCCGCACCGGTAGGGCCGTTCCGTCGAATGAGGCCGGTCCCGGTGCCAGATCTCCTCCGGATTGTCGTCACGCGGGGCCATGTGGCGCAGGCAGACTTCCCCGAGACAACTGGGGCCTTCGAAGATGGTCTCGATCGGTTCGATCAGGCTGGGATGGCGGATCAGCCCGTCGATCTCCGGCGAGGAGATCAGGGGTTCACAATTCAGGGTCTGGTGCCCGTGATTGGAAATGGGATGCCAGAAACAGCCCATTTTCGACCGGTCCTGGTCGTACAGGTCGACGAAACGACTCAGTTCCTCGCCATCAAAAACCTGGCCGAGATTGACGTAACCGTTCTGCCTGAAAAAACCGAGATCCAGCATGCAGGAATCACCGTTCGATAATGGCATGTTTACTTGCAGAAGAAATGACCATACATTGCATGCGTCAAGCAAATCACCGCCAAAACCGGAGCAACAGAAATGCCCGACACAGATCTGAAAGCCGCCCTGATCGGGTGCGGCGGCCGGGGTCGTGGCCATATCGAGGCCATGTCGACCTTCGACGACCTCAAGTTCGTAGCCGTTTGCGATCCGGTGAAGGAATTGCGCGACCGGGTCGCCGCCGAAAACGCCGTCCCACACCAGTATGGCGACATCGATGAAATGCTGTCTAAAGAGGAACTGGACCTGGCGGTAGTCGCGACACCGGCCCACCTCAACGGCAAGTGCGCCCTCCCCGTCATACAGGCCGGTGTCCACACGCTCATTGAAAAACCGCCCGGACTTTCGGGCGCCGAAGCCGAGGCACTCCGCGACGCGGCCAACGCATCGGGCGCCAGGGTGCTGGTCGGATGGAACCGGCGCTTCCACTCGCTGATCTGCAAGGCGCGCCGCATGATCGAGGAGCGGGGACCCATCACACAGATCGTGGCGGAATTCCACAAGAGCATGACGAATCTGGCCGCACGGGGCTACCCCGATCACCTGCTGGACCGGTTCATCTACGAAACGCCGATACACGCCATCGACCTGACCCGTTCCCTGGCCGGCAGTTCCCCCATCGCCGAACTGCACGCCGTCGCGCGACGGGCGAATTCCCGGTTCGTCGATGTATACGCGGCGCTCATCCGGTTCGAGAACGGGTGCGTGGCCCAGCTCACGGCCAATTTCACGACGGACGCCCGCCTGGAACGATACGAGATCCACGGCAGGGACTGTTCGGCCTACCTCGAAGGCGTGAAGAGCGCCGTGGTGCAGCGCGACGGGAAAGAAGAGGCGTTCGACACGGTCGAGTCCGCCGGCACGGCCGAACAGGCCCGCTTCCTGGTCGACTGCATCAAGGAAGACCGTCCCGTGGACCTGCCCGCGGCGGGACTGGACGAGGCCGTCGAGACGATGAAGCTGGCCGATCGCATCCGGGCGGAATTGCGGGACTGATCCGGCAGGCAGGTTGCGACCGCTGCGCCATCCATCGGGATGTTCAGGCCGCCCAGGTCGCCCGGCCCCCCAGGCCGCCTGCGCGGTTGCGGGACTGATCCGGCCCTGGGTTGCTTGACAACCACACATCCGGATGGTAGGATGATATTCGACCATATTCGACCATAACGGACGATTCTCCGACAGTACAAAACGGACGAAACGCTGCGCTGCGCGTGCTATTTAATCGTGCAATCCGGCAGTGGAGAGCAAGAGGAGCCATTCATGACAGTATCTCACTTCATCTATCTGTGCGCGGTGCTTTTCGTTGTTCCCTTGATGGTCATGGGCTGCAGCGAGGAGATCGAACCGGTGGATCCCGACGAACAGCTCATGTCCCTCGCCCGCGCATCCCTTTCACCGATAGAGGGCGAGCTGACGCTGGACGGCCTGCAGGAGCCTGTCGAGGTGATCCGCGACCGCCACGGCATTCCGCATATCTACGCGCAGAACACGGACGATCTCTTTTTCGCCCAGGGTTACGTGATGGCCCAGGACCGCCTGTGGCAGATGGAGCTTTGGCGCCGGTGGCGGGAAGGCCGCCTCGCGGAGGTTTTCGGTCCCGAGGCCTTCGACTACGACGCCCGCACGCGGCTCATGATGTACCGCGGGCCCTTCGACGACCGGGAGTGGACCAGCTACCACGCCGAGGGCGAACGCATCTTCACGGCCTACGCGAACGGCGTCAACGCCTATATCGACACGCACGCCGATAATCTTCCGGTGGAATTCAAGCTCACGGGCATCCAGCCCGGACGGTGGACGAAGGAAACAGTAGTGAGGCGCTGGACCGGGCTCTTCTTCCCGAGCGCGGGGAACGATGCGGGCGACGAGATCCGGCTGGCCCGGTCCGTGGCGGAACACGGCGTCGAGGAGGCCAATCGCCGGGCCGCTCCGCTCCCCTGGGATGACCTCGTCGTGCCGGAAGGCCTCGACGTGAACATCGTCCACGAGGACATTGTAGCCGCCATGCGCAAAGGGGAGGGAGATCCCCTGGTGCCCGGACGGTTGCCGCAGCTGGAACTCGTGGAACCCTACACGGGTCTGGTACCCGCGGACCGCCAGGCCGTGGCGCCCACCGAAGAGCAACTGCTCGAGATCGGCAGCAACAACTGGGCCGTGAGCGGCGCCCTGTCCATCACGGGCCAGGTCATGGTCGTCAACGACCCACACCGCCGCCTGGAGAACCCCTCGCTGCGGTACTACGCCCATCTGAACGCCCCGGGCTGGAACGTGATCGGCGCCAGCGAGCCGCCCTTCGTGGGCGTGAACGCCGGACACAACGACCGCGTCGCCTGGGGATTCACCTTCGCCGGGGTCGACGTGAACGACGTGTACGTGGAGGAACTGCACCCGGACCAGCCCGACATGGTGCGGTGGCGGGACGGCTGGGAATCCCTGCGCGTCATCACGGAGGAGATCCCGGTGAAAGGCGAGGAGCCCCGCGAGATCGTGCTCAAGTACAGCCGGCACGGTCCGGTGTTTTACGAAGACCCTGAGAACGGCGTAGTCTATGCCGTACGTTCGATCACCCACGAACCCGGTACCGCGCCGTACCTGGGATGCTTCCGCATGGCCCAGGCGGAGAGCGCGGAGGACTTCTTCGAACGGGCCATGTTCTGGAAAGTACCCACGCACAACCTGGTCTTCGGCGACGTGGAGGGCAACATCGCCTTCCAGGTCTCGGCCCTCACGCCGGACCGCGACGGCTGGAACGGCCGGCTGCCGGTCCCGGGCGACGGGCGGTTCGAGTGGCAAGGCTTCCGGGAAGACCTGCCCCGGGAGTACAATCCCCAGCGCGGCTGGGTAGGGACGGCCAATAACGATTCCCACCCGCCGGACTATACGGGCCGGCCGGTCATGTTCCATTCCGCACGAGGCGTCGAATACTCCCGGATCGAACGCATGAAGCAACTGCTGCAATCCAATCGCAAGTACTCCGTCGAGGACCACCAGCGCATCCAACTGGACGCCTATTCGCTGCGGGCCGAGGCCGACATCCCGGCATTTCAGGGTTGGGCGTCGGAGGACGCGGAAGTCGAACGGGCCCGTGCGCTGGTAGCAGACTGGAACGGCGTGCTGGACCGGGACAGCGCCGGGGCGGCGGTCTGGTACCGGTGGCGGGGCGAGGCCGAAGCCGCCGCCTACGACCCGGAGACGCCGGTAGACGAACGGCAGCCGCTCGTGGAAGCCGGCCTCCGCAAGACCGTTGACCGGCTCAAATCGGAACTGGGCGACGACTGGGGGCAGTGGCGGTACGGACGGCTGCAGATGAGCCCCTTCACCCACCTCCTGTCCGATGCCTTCTCCCTGCCGGCCGTGGAGCGTTCGGGCGGCTTCGGCACCATCGCCGCCACGTCGGTAAGCTTCCGGCACATCCTGGACACGGAAGACTGGGACCGGTCGGTCTTCATCATCACGCCGGGCCAGTCGGGACAGCCCGGAAGCCCCTACTACGGCAGCCTGCTGGACACCTGGGCGAACGACGATTACCTTCCGCTGGCGTTCAGCCGGGAGGCCGTGGAAGCACTCGCGGGGCATCGGCTCACGCTGACGCCGCGGTGATCGCCGAGGACAATCAGTCGATATTGAAACTTAGTTGCCGAGAGGACGTTAAATCAACACGAGTCGTTGGCAGGCATTACAGACCTGGATTAACCGGAGGAATCGATGCGGCGCTTGACGATGTGTTTTTTGCTCATTTCCACCGCTGGCTGTGGACGGGTGTTTCTCGGCGACACCCAGAAAGTGGAGATCAACGTGACCCCCGCGGACGCCCGGATCAAGATTCCGGACCGCATCGACCGGGACTCGAATCCGTTCACCATCGAACTTCCCCGGAACGAATCCCACCTGGTGGAGATCTCCAAACCCGGCTACGAGACGAAGTGGATCGTCCTGCAGAAGGTCAAGCTGCCGTCGGTAATCATCGCGGACATCCTGCTCACCCTCGGCATCGGCCTCTTCGTCGACATTTACTGGGGGACCTGGGAAGGACTCAAACCTTCGAGGCTGGACGTGACGCTGGAACCCGAAAGCGCCGAGGGCAGTCCCGTCAACGTCCCGCTGAACCTGGCCGAGTCCACCTTGACCGTGCAGGACGGGTCCGTCCGGATCAAGGTCCACGCCCTCAGGTGATTTTACCGGCCGGAAATCTTGCGGGGCTAAGGTTTCGACCGCACTGCCCGGTATCTCAGGAACAACTCCTGACCGACCCGCCTGGACTCTATCAGTCTGAGCGTGCGGAATCTGTCGATGGCGAAGCCCCTGCCGTCCGCCGCCGTCGGAGCGTTCCTTCCGCCGATCACGACTGGACAGAGCGTCATGTACACCTCGTCCACCAGGCCGGCCTCCCAGAAGGCCATGTTGACTTCGCCACCGCCTTCGACGAGTAACCGGCCTATGCCGCGGTCGGCCAGCATCCGGCAGAATTCGTGGAGATCCACGGTGGTCTGGCCCGCCCGGACCACTTCGGCCAGATCCCGAAAGGGCCGGACCTGTTCGTCCTTCGCCTGCTGCGTCGTCGCAATGATCCGTTCGACCTGGTCGTCTTCCCAGAACCTTCCTGTGCGCGGAAGTCGCATGGACCGTGACAGGATCACCGAGACGGGATGGGGCGATTTGTCTTTGCGCATGCGTTCATTCCGCCGCCGGACCGCCTTGATCCTTACCGGCGGGTCCTCCGCGCGGAGCGTACCGGCGCCGATGAGCACGGCATCGGCGTCCGCCCTGATCTCGTCCATCAACCCGCGATCGATTCTGCTGGTGAATCGAACCGGATCGCGTTGCTCCGTGGATAGCTTACCATCCAGGCTCAAGGCGTAATTCAGCAGGATGTAAGGTCGTCTGACTGACATTATTTTCGGCGCTTCGGTCGACGTTTCGGTCGGTGTTTCGATCGGTGTTCCGACCGGCGTAAGGTTAATCGGAAGCAACAGGAAAATCGTCTTGACAGTTAAACAATCTCAGTATATTTTTCAAGTCGAATTTCAGCAAGACAAAGTCCGGATTCATTCCCAGGGATGGCATCCGGCGGAAGGAAGCGCATCCGCGGTCGGTCGGCTTTCCGGTCCTGGCCTGCGAATCGCCCTATCAGCGTCAGTACCCCGCCATACACAGGTATATCATTCCTGAAGCCGTTTGTTTCGCATGCGATAGCGCCAGCGCATTGTGTAGATGGTTCCGCTTGAGAGAGGCAGGATTTTGTGAAAGTCAGAGAAATCAAACACGGGGACGTCACGGTGCTGGAACTGAGCGGCCGCATGGCCGAGGGAAGGGACACCGACGCCCTTAGCGAACGCATCAACCGGCTGGCCGACCAGGGTTCAAGGAAGATCATCTTCGATCTGAGCAAAGTATACTGGATCGACAGTTCGGGGCTGGGGCTGCTCATTCGCGCCTATACCCGCATGCAGAAGGTCGGCGGTGATCTGAAGCTCGCCCGCGTGACCCGCAGCGTCAGCAGCCTCCTGCAGATGACCAAGCTGACGACTGTTTTCGCCGTCCACGATACGCTGGAAGGCGCCATCGAGGCCTTCGGAACCTGAAACGGGTGGACTGATATCAAACATGGCTGATCAGCACCCCGGCCAGGTCCAGACCCACGGAAGCCGGACCGCCGAACTCGTGGCGGTAAGTCGCGCCCGGCACCTCCTCCGGCACAACCCGCCCTATATCTTCCACGATCCCTACGCATTCCAGTTTCTGAGCAAACGGTGGCAACGGATCCTCGGTTACAGGTTGATCGACGCCTTCGTCTCCGGCATCGTGCTGCGAAGGCTCATGCCGATCACCACCCAGCCGCTGACCCGCGCCCGCTTCACCGAAGACTGCCTGCTGGCGGCGATCGAAGACGGGGTGGGCCAGTACGTCATACTCGGTTCCGGCTACGATACGTTCGCCCTGCGTCATCCCGGTCTCGACGTGACCATCTTCGAAATCGATCTCGCATCCACGATCGCCCTGAAACGGGAACGGGCCGGGGCCGCCGGGTTGGCGTTGCCGGACAGTCTGCGGCTGATTCCCATCGACTTCGAAAAAGACGACCTCGCGGACCGGCTGACCGCCCATGGATTCGACCCGGAAAAAAGGTCCTTCTTCAACTGGCTGGGCGTGACGTACTACCTGTCCCGGGAGGCGATTCAGGACACGCTGGATCAAGTGGCCGGGATAACCTGCCCCGGTTCGGAGATCGTCTTCGACTATCTCGCCGAGACGAACAGCATTCCGGAGGACGAACGTTCCCTGGCCCAGGGCATGAAAAACTATGTAGGCAAGCTGGGGGAACCCATGATCACCTCTTTCGACCCGGCCACGGTGGAAACCGATTTCAACACCGTTGGCCGATGGGACGTCGTCCGCAACGATTCGCCGGCCGACCAGCAGCAGCGGTACGTGGCGGGACGCGGCGACGTGTACGCCCTGCCGCCCCTGTTCTGGTGCCTGCATCTGAGAAGGCGAGGTTGACCGAACCCCGTACCGGTTAACGCAATTACTCCGTGTAATGTGATATTTCTTTACGCAAGCATAAACCCTTAATTCCCTTGACATAATGGGGTTTTTACGTATATTTCTGTTCGAACTCCTTTATTTCGCAATTCAATAAAATCATAAGAAACTCATAGCCAAAGGCGGCCTTCATGTACACATCGAACAGGCGTTCGTTTGCCTTAATGGTGATCGGCTGGCTCAGCATGGCCGGAATGCCAGGCTCCGCCGCGCTTGCCGACCAACAGGAAGACGCGGCGGTGGATTCCCTCTCCCTGCTGCCCGTGCTGGAAGCCGAAGCGATTGTCGTTACCGGAACGGCGGTCCGGGAATCCCCGATCGAACTTCCCTATGCCGTCGCACGCATCGACCGTGCCACGCTGGCCGAACAGGGGTCGCCGTCCATGGTCGACCTGTTCAAGAACCTGAGTGCGAGCAGCGGCGTCATCGGCGAAGCCAACAGCTGGTACAACGCGCAGTCGGGAGACATCCCGGAAACCGTGGCGAACATCAACCTCCGCGGCCTCGGCGCCTCGCGAAGCCTGGTGTTGCTCAACGGCCGGCGGCAGACCTACGTGCCCGGCAGGCTCGTGGGGGGCCGGTTCGTCGACGTGAACGCCTTTCCGTCCATATCCATCGAACGGATGGATATCCTCAAGGAAGGCGCGGGGGCCGTGTATGGATCGGATGCGATCGCGGGCGTCGCCAACTTCATTACAAGAAGCAATTTTGAAGGTTTCGAGCTGGATGTGTCCTATGACTATTTCGACTCCGCCGGAGACGCCCAGTTGGGTGGGATCTGGGGCGGCAAAGTCGGCGATTCAAACCTGGTGATATCCCTGGAACACAAGCGCCGCCGGAATCTGCGTGCCGAGGAGCGGGACTGGGCGCTGCGCCCTTTTCCGAACTACGGATGGGGCTGGTCCTGGTACGGGAATCCGGGCGCATTCATCATACCGAGAAATAGTCTGGTGACCGATGAGAGCATCCTCGCGGGCGAGCCGAGATTCGTCGATCCGGGGTGTTCGGGACTGGGCGGATACCAGGTGGGCGCCAGCACGTGCCGCTTCCGTTACCAGCCCTGGGACAGCATCATCGAGGAACTCCAGCATACCAGGGGTTTCGCGGAGTTGAACGGCTCGTTCGGCGAAGCGAACTACCACCTGGAAGCGCTCTACCACGATGCCCGCGTACCTGACTGGGAGACCACCCCTTCTTTTCCCCCGATCGCCTTCTATGACGGTGTACAGCAGGTGCCCGTCTACCATCCTGGCCGGGTCGCCTTCGTCGAGCAGAACCCGACGTACACGAACGCAGACGGCGTAACGCTGGACCTTACCGGCGACGAGCCCTGGTACTTCTTCGGACGCCTGGTCGGCAACGCCGGTCCCGGGCGCATCCAGGGCAGGGAGTCCCGCACCCGCCGCCTGGCCGGCTCCCTCACAGGTCCGATCGGCGAGTCCAGCCTGAGTTATGACCTGGGCATCTCTTATTCCGATACGAAGGGCACGGTACGTCAACCGGCGGAATATGCCTACCGTAAGTTTCTGGCGTTCCGCGGGTACGGCGGTCCGAATTGCGGCGTCCCGGTCGTACCGGACCCGAGTGCGCCTTCGGGTCTTGCCCTCGGGACCATCCCTGGCGGTGTCGTGCCGGGAACGGGGTACTGCTCGTACTTCAATCCCTTCAGCAACGGCATCCAGTATTCCGCGCAGCCGGACGCCCCCTGGACGGACAGTCCGAACCCGAACTACCGCTCCGAACTGGCCCACAGCCCCGATTTGATCGACTGGATCAACGAAAAGGTCGTCACGACCAGCGAGGCCAGCCTGTTGTCGATGGAAACCATTCTGAACGGCGTGATCAGGGAAGGCGTCGCCAGCTACGCCACGGGTTACCAACTGCGCCGCGTCGATGTCTCCGCCCTGCCCAACGCGCCCGGGGACCTCTCCATCAATCCCTGCCGCATACCGGGAGACAAAAGCTGCGCGATCCAGACCGGATCCTTTACCTTCACGTCCGGGATCCATCCTTACGAAGCCAATCAGACGACCCACGCCGTGTTCGCCGAGCTGGCGCTCAAACCCATGGCCTGGCTTGACAGCCAGGCCGCGTTGCATTTCGAGGACTACGGTTTCGCGAACAGCCTGGATCCGAAGATCTCGATGAGGGCGCAGGTCAACGACTTCCTGGCCCTGCGTGGCACGGTTCAGACCACCTTCCGGACGCCTTCGGTGGACGATCTCAACACGGACGTCGTCATCTACACGGCCTACGTGGGACCGACCGATGCCTGGAAGGCCATCGAGAACAGGGGCGTTGAAGATCTCGAGCCGGAGGAAGCGCTTACCTATAACCTGGGCGTGATCATCGAGAACGACACCGGTTTCGAGATGACGGTCGACTACTGGAATTTCGATTTCAACAATCCCATCGGCGTCCTTCCCGACGCGGCGCTGGCTGCCGCCTACGTGAACCCGTCGACCCGCGCAGCGGTGCAGGACCGCATCTACTGTCCCGGAAACCGGAACGATGGGAGCTGCGCCCCGGCCGACATGGAACGTATCCGGATCAACCACATCAACTGGCCCGGTCTCAAGACCTCGGGGATCGACTGGCACATCGGAGCGCGGCAGTTGTGGGGCAACGGCGCGATAGACGCCCACCTGGACGGCAGCTACACGCTGGACTATACCATCGAAGCGCTCATGCACAACGGCGTGGAACTCGTCGCCGAGAACGAAGCCGTGGGATTCCTCAACGCGACGAACCCCCTGGCGCCGCCGCTACCTCCGCTGCGCATGAACGCGACCGTCGGATACCACTGGAGCGACTACAGCGCCATCGCCAGGGGTCACTACATTTCGTCGTACGAGAACGGTGACTACTGGTTCGCCACGGGGCCTTCGGGAGAAGACTGGACACAGATCGACCCGTTCCTGACCTTCGACATGAATTTCCAGTGGCGGATTCCCGATACCGGCGTGGTCGCAACGCTGTCGCTGTTCAACCTGGCCGACGCGCCGCCGCCGTATGTGAACCAGGAACTGGCCTTCGACGCGCTGACCCATGATCCCAAGGGCCGTCGGATCAAGCTGGGCGTGTCGTACAGTTTCAGGTAGTCGGGCAGTTTGGCAGGCGGGTAGTAAGGCAGTTTAGCAGTCGGGTAGTAAGGCAGTTTAGCAATCGGGCAGTAGGCAGTTTGGCAGGCGGGTAGCCGGGCAGCAGGTAGGAAAGAGGTCGCCTCAGGAGCCGTGATCCTGTCTCAGGAGCCGTGATCCTGTCTCAGCCACCGGATGAAGGACAGGGTCATCAGGACCAGCACGGCGATGAGCGGAAGCGCGACGATCAGGGAAGCCGACTGGACCGCCCGCAGGCTTTCCGTTCCCCCCACGAACATCAGCGACAGCGCCACGGAACTGAGCACGACCGCCCAGAAGCAGCGGTGCCAACGCGCAGGCTCCCGCACTTCGGCCTGTTCCCGGGTGGCCACCGACGCCAGGATGTAGGACGCGGAGTCCAGCGTGGTGGCGGCGAAGATGATCGCCAGCGTCACGAACACCAGCAGAAGCGGTATGGCGAAGGGGATCACCCGGTCTCCCACGGCGACCACCGTGGCAATGATCGCCTCCGGCGTCATGTTGCGCGCGACCAGGCCGGTGAGATCCTGCGAGCCCTCCAGCTGCAGGAACAGGCTCGTGTTGCCGAGTACCGCGAAGAACATCCAGCAACCCATCGCGCCGCCGATGATCTCGGCGCCGATCAGTTCGCGGATCGTACGGCCCCGGGAGATGCGGGCGACGAACAGCCCCATGAACGGCGCGAAGGCGATCCACCACGCCCAGTAGAACACGGTCCACTGCTCCGGGAATGTAGCCTGTGGGACCGGACTCCCTTCCCCCGTTGCCGAAATCAGCGATTCCCACTTCGCGATCGGATCCAGGTACAGGCTCATCTTGATGAAGTTCTGCATCAGCAGGCCGATACTGTTGGTAATCGTGTCTATGATGAATAGCGTCGGTCCCATCAGGAAGACGAATGCGAGCAGCGCGATGGTGAGCCAGAGGTTGAACCTGCTCAGCACGCGAATACCGCGCTGCAACCCGGTGTAGACGCTCACACCGAAGATCACCCCAAGCGTTATCACCACCGAGGCGTCCAGCCAGAAACCCCTGGCGACGCCAAGCATCTCCGACAGTCCCGCCGAGATCATGGGCGTGCTGAGACCGATGGACGTCCCGACCCCGCCAAGCAGGCCGAACATGAACAGCATGTCGATGAACTTGCCCGGAAGCCTCCGTACCGCCTGCGCGCCGATCACGCCTTCGCAGGCCGCCGACATGCGCAGCACCGGCCGCCGCCGGTTCCAGAAGAGGTAGGCGAGGGGCAGCGTGGGAATGCAGTAGATCGCCCACGCGGTGAATCCCCAGTGGAACAGTCCGTAGGTCGCCGCCCACTCGGTGGCCTCGGCGGACCGGGGTTCGAGTCCGAACGGCGGATTCATGTAGTAATACGCCCACTCGATGGTGCCCCAGTAGAGGACGCTGGCGCCGATCCCGGCGCAGAAGATCATGGCGATCCAGCTGATCAGGGAGAACTCGGGCTTGGCTTCGGGCCCGCCGAAACGCACGTTGCCGTATTTGCCGAGGGCGTAGTAGACCAGTAGCGCGAAGGCGGCGATCGTGAACCAGAGGTAGGCCCATCCCAGGATCCGGGTCAGCCAGCCGAAGGCCGCGCTCAGCAGGGCTTCTCCTTCGACGGGGAACAGCACCAGCGGTACCGAGACGCCTGCGATCAGCGGCAGTGCGACCCAGAAAATGACGCGGTCGACGCGGGGTCCTTGCATGGGGTGCGCTCCGGTTCTTTCGAACGGATTGCTCAGTGCGGTATATTCAGCTCGTGCATGCGCCGGTGGATGGCTTCCCGGGCCTGCACATAGGGAGCTTCGAGGAAGGCCTCGTGGTCGTCGCCGCCATGATGGTGGGTGGTCGTGCCCGGCTTGTGTTGCCAGCTTCGGCGCTTGATGTAGGACAGGCCCCCTTCGATCAGGCTTAGCATGTACTGGGCGTTCTCAAGGTCGAACAGCCAGTAGGGACCGCCGCAGGCCACGTAAACCGGCGACGTATGGGCCATGATGCCCCGGCGCCAGCCGTCGTGGTGCTGAATGCTGGTGTAGTTCGGTCCCGCGCACCGCGCCGCCAGCCAGGTGTGGCCTTCAATTTTCAACGTGGTCCTGAGCGACAGCCGTCGGGTGCCTTTGCGTTCTTCCGCGGAAGCGACCACCCTGCCCTGCTGCACGATCTCCAACGTATGAATGGGCAGGGTCGAATCCGCCGACGCCTCTATCTCGACCGTCCCGCCGTTCCCGGGCAGATTCACCGTGTCGCCGATGGCCTGGCCGTTCACCTTGAACCGGATGATGGGCCCGGCGCTCAGGAAGGTGTTCCCGCCGCGCAGCGCCTTGCACCAGTTGTCGTAGGTAAATGGTTCGTCCGGCGGGATGTAGGCGTAGGTCCGGTAGATCCCCACGGGCACGTCGCTGGACATCTTATCCGTCCCGCCCGCCAGCGGCAGGCGATATCCACAGTTGAGGTACCGGTAATACTCCAGGTGGTTGTACTCACTGTGCACCAGCATCTCCACGGCGTCCGCGCGGTCCGTGGCGATGAGGACCGCCGGTTCGCAGTTGGGATTGGGAATATGGGGAATCACCACCGTCCCGCCCTGCGCGTGGCAGGCGTCGGCCCAGTACGACAGGGTCGTTTCCAGGTTGCCTCCCAGTTCCGCCTCGCCGGGTCCGTCCGAACACCAGGGCATAACCGGTTCCTTGAGGCCGAGGAGCGACAGATGGCCCAGTATGTGCTGCCGGTTCTCCTGCGAGGCATACACGATCGTGTCTCCGTCGTGCGCCACGTTCGCCGATCCCGTGAATTCCTCGGTGTTGGTGAACAGACTGCCCCACTGGGAGAGCAGGAGATTGACCACGTTCAGGTCTTCCCCCCTGGCCTCGAGCTGTGCGCCCTGGGTGGAGAGGAAATGCACGTGGGTGTCGCCGCTGAAGTACCGTTCCGCGTTCAGATCGGTCCAGCGCTTGAGCCGCAGCGTGAGTTCGCGCTGCCCGGCCTCGATGTGGACGCGCTTCCTAATCGGCTCGTACTCGAACCCGCGGGCCACGTCCACGTGCACCTCGCCCCGGGGCAGCCAGCCCTGGCATTTGCCGTCGATATAGGCGTAGGACATCTGGCCCAGGCGCACGTCGCCGCCCACGTCCACGTGCCAGGTATCGAGGTTCGAGTTCACGTGGGCATGGTGGCCGTGCGGCGCGTAGGGCACGCCCCTGGCCGACCGGAAATGGACGCGGCACGGGACGGGCTTGCCCGTCTCATCGTCCAGCACGGTGGTATGCACCCAGTTCCGTCCCGTGTCGATGATCTCGAACCGGACCGAGGGGGTCTCGACGACATCGTTGGCTTCCAGCTCGCCCCAGTTGGCCGAACCGACCGCCTTCCCATCCTGTTTTACGGTTACGGTGGCCGACGGTGTGCCGGCCACGCCCACGTGGGCGGGACTGGCGCGATTGGCGTCCGCCTGTCCCCAGCCGCGGTGCGTGTCGGTCAGGTAGGCCTGGTCGGTTTCCCCGGGCAGCGGATAGGCGTAAGTCGCGTAGCCCCGGTCGACTTCGACTTCGAGGTTGAAGGGTTTTCCGGCGTCTTCCTGATTCCTGAGGTTGATTTCCACGTCCCGGGCGGCCCAGCGGCAGATGGGATCTTCATCGACATGGCCGAGGGTGATGGCGGCCACCACGAAGGGTGGTCCCTGCGGCGTGATCTCGATCGAACGTATTTCCCGGCCGGGCCGGCGATTGCGCCATGCCCAGAGATAGTAGCCGCGCGGCCATCCCTGCTCCGCCTCCGTCTGCCGGCGGCCCGCCGCGTTCCAGTCGCCGCCCGAACGGTTGTAGGTCGACGGCTTTTCGTCCGGGACGCAGAGAAAGGGATACTGTCCCCAGGGCAGCGGCATGTAGCCGATCTCGAAGCGTTCGCGGACCGTAACGGACTCGGCGCGTCCGTCGTCCCATTCGAACCGGTACGTGGCGACGGGAAGGGCTATCGGGCCGCCCGCTTCGATCTCCGAACGGATCACCGCGTGGGCGAAAACCACGTTGACCGCGGCATGGCCGACCGGAACCGCGACGGGTTCGGCCGGGCAGCCCACCTCGGATCCGAAGCCGATGAAGCAGTCCGCTTCTCCGGTACCGTCGCCGATTTGAAAGGGAAGGCCGTAGAACTCCTGCGATCCCAGGGGAGGGTCCGCAATGGAATCGTACACGCCGCGGTTCGCGTTGCAATGCGGGGTGAGGTCCAGGGGCTGGTAGTCCGTCATGACGGCCTCGGTTTCCGGTTGGATCGTCAGGCGAGCATGTTCTCCACGGCGGCGTCTACATCGTCATAGGTCTTGAAGACCGTATACAGCCGGGTGATCCGGAACAGATGATCCAGGCGGTCGTTGACGCCCGTGAGCACCATCTCCCCGTCCCTGGACCTGATCTTCTTCATGGCTGCGATCAGCGAACCCAGCCCGGAACTGTTCATGATGGGCACGCCGGTCAAATCGGCCACGAACCGTTTGCAGCCCCGGCCGAGGGTGTCGTCGATCATCCGGTCCAGCTCGACGCTGTCTCCTTCTTCCCACAACCTGCCCTCGATGCGAAGCACGGCAATCTCGTCTTCCATCGAAACGTGAATGTTCATACCAACCTCGTTGCGGATGAATGCGCGTCAGCCCGCGATCGACGCCTCGATGGCGTCCTTGACCTCCGCGTACTCCGGAAACCGGTCGGCCGCCAGCTTGGAGAAGATCAGCGAGTCATCCACGGTGACCTCGAACCTGCCTCCTCCGGACGGCACGAGCTGCAGCTGTTCGATATCGTGTTTGTAGTACTCAAGCAGTTTCACCGCCAACCCGGCGGCGTCTTGTTCGTAGCTTCAATCAGCGCAATAAGCGATACGTACGATCACCGTGTCCTCCTTGAACGAATGTACGGCCGGCAGCCGGATCGGCTGCAAACGTCAGCAACTATATAAACATGCGAGAGTCGACATGGCAAGGATTCTGAACAGGCACGGTCCAGTCTGTTCATTCGCGCTTGACAAGTTGGGTCAATAAGCGTATTCTCAGTGCGAGGAGGTGATTTACATGCTAGGTAGTTTCGGCACGACCGAACTGATTATCATTCTTGTCATCGTCATGATTCTCTTTGGCGCCAAGAAGCTCCCTGAACTGGCCAAGGGTCTGGGCCAGGGGATCACCGAGTTCAAGAAAGCACAGAACAAAGATCCCGCCGAAGAGAAACAGGGTACCTCCGGCACGACCGCCTCGAAGGACGGCTGAACGCCCGTAGCCGTGTGCAACGGTAGTTTCGGATGAATACCGATGCACCTCTTCTCGTGCGGTTCGGCCGGTCGAGTCGACAGATCGCCTTCAAACGGCTTGTACCGTCTTCATACGGCTTGTGTCGCCTTCCAGCGGCTTGTTCTGTCTTCAAACGGCTTGTGTCGCCTTTCGGTTTCTCCGGTCGTCTTCCGGTGTGCTGGAACGCCTGCCATAGGTCGAGGGATCGGATTTCGACGTATCGAAAGACGCCCACGAACCGGCCATTCCTCGCATTATCCCGCTGTTCCTGCCCGTTTGAAATTCGTACGTCCTGGTATTCAATTGCCATAGCCATACACTCGGCCAAACTATTCCGGCTGCTCCAGGTATGTCATTCTGTTACGGCCGTGGCGTTCCGGCCGCTCACGGTATGCCATACCATACCTGCGGTTTCCCCCAAAAAAAACTACGCACACAACCATTCCGGACCATAGCCGGTCTCATAAACAGAAAGCGTCCGCAAACGGCACTCGTCGCCAGGTAACAACGTGGAAACTGCGCTCAAACTCGAAGGCCGAATCGCACCGGACCATCAGGAAGAGGATATGGAGATCGATTCGGTATCCGATCGCACGGATCTGGAGGATCGCAGGCTGATACTCAAGGCAAGGGATGGCGACGTACGGGCATTGGAGCAACTGGTCTACAGGTACGACGAAAAGGTGCTGTCCATGGCCGTGTCCTTCGTGGGAGACATGGACGATGCCAAGGACATTTACCAGGAAGTATTCATGCGGGTCTACAAAGCCTTGCCGAGATTCGAATTCCGCAGCCGGTTTTCGACCTACCTTTACCGGATCGTAACCAATGCCTGCCTTTCGCACCGGGCGCGAAACAGCAAGAGAAGCTTCGTACCGATCGAAGACGGTCTGGGAGAAGACAGGGACGCAACGAAACACGGGGTAACCCTCATATCCGCCGACCGGCCTGACGCCGCCGTCATCAACCATGAAATCGCCGCGCGGATACGTGCCGCCGTCAACACCCTTTCGCCCCGGCTGCGCACCGTGTTTGTGCTGCGTCACCACGAAGGTTTCAAACTGAGGGAAATCGCAGGCATCATGGAATGCGCCGAAGGCACCGTAAAGAAATACCTCTTCGACGCCACGCGACGACTGCGCATTCAACTCGAGGACATACGAACATGAAAAGGGATGAGGATCGGTCTCACGCGAAGTGGGAGGAATGGCTGGAGCTCTCCCGGTACGGCGAATTGTCGGATGCGGATCAGCGGCAGCTGGACGTCCATCTCGAAACGTGCCAGCGATGCCAGAGCTTTCGCAACGAGCTGGAACGATTCTGTACGGTCATGGAACGGGCCGCGCCTGCAAAGCCTGCGGAAACCGACCTGCTCGATGCCCGCGTCAACCTGTGGTCCAAAATCACACCAGGCCTTAAGAAACACCGATCGCCTGCAGGATGGGTGAGTCGTTTTATCGATGGGCTGCAAGGACTTACGACCAGTGTTCTTCCTCAGTACCGAACGGTTCTCGGAGGTGCGCTGCTGTTGTTCATCGGCCTGGCAGGCGGTTACTACCTGGCATTCCAGGATGGCCGTATGTCCGGATTCGCGGTACCGGGCATGGGCCAGACAGACCTGCTGAGCAACGAAGACGTGGCCATATCCAACGTCCGGTTCGTGGATTCGGACGTGCCCGACGGCACGCTGGGCATCCGGTTCGAAGCCGTCCGGCCCGTACAGATCATGGGACCGGTCGACGATCCGGATATACAACGCGTACTCACCTTTGCCGTGCTCAACGAGCAGAACCCCGGCGTCAGGCTGCGTGCGGTGAACGCCGTGAGCGCCTCGGAAGGCCTTCAGTCGGATCACGAGATCAGAGACGCCCTGGTCACGGCCTTGAAGACCGACTCGAATGCAGGGGTCCGCGGCGAAGCGTTCAACGCGCTGTCCCGGTATCCCTTCGACGAAGCAATCAGGGACGCCATGATCCACACGCTGGTATTTGACGAAAACCCGGCCCTCAGAATAAACGCGATCAACCGGCTGCAGGAGCAGGTGCCGGCCTCATTCGACGAGAACCTGGAAAGGGTACTCAGGACCAGGATGGTTCTCGACGAGAACGCTTACATCCGCACGAAGGCAAGGACCGTGCTGAGCAATCTGGCCGCACCGTAACGGGAAGCGGCCGACAGAGGAGTAGCGATCATGAAATCACTGGTCTGTATTTTCGGCATTTTGCTGTTTGCGCAGATAGCCCTGACGCAGCAGGCCCTGACGCAGCAAGCCGTGGCGCTCTCGGATGACCAGAACCGGATTGCCGGCAGCCGGTCGGAGACCTTCCAGGTGGAAAGGGGCGGGCGGCTCGACCTGAACACACGGGCAGGCGACATCACCATTTCCACGTGGAGCAAGAACGAAGCGCTCGTGACCGTCCAGGGTATACCGTCAGGCGGCGCGGATGATCTCAGAATCCGGTACGAAGGGGGCATACTGCGCGTCGATTACGACCCGAGGTTTTCGGGTTGGTCGATGAATCGCAGGAAGGGCATGCGATTCAAAATCGACCTGCCCGCGGCGTTCGATCTGGACCTGCGCACCGGCGGCGGCGATATCGAGGTCGTGGGCGACCTGACCGGTGACGTGCGGAGCCATACTTCGGGCGGCGACGTTACGCTCCGGGATATCAGCGGCGAAGTGGAGCTGACCACGTCCGGCGGAGACATCCGGGTGGGCACAGTCGGTGGCGACGTGCACCTGCAGACGTCGGGCGGAGATATCCGGGTCGAGAGGGCTTCGGCCGATCTGGACGTCCAGACCTCCGGCGGAGACATCCGGATCGGGCACGTAGGCAATGCGCTGGAAGCCCAGACGTCCGGTGGAGACATCTCCATTGAGTACGTCGGCGGAAAAGCCCGGATCAATACCTCCGGGGGCGATATCGAGATCGGCGAACTTTCGGAGAACGCCCGAATCACCACGGCCGGCGGAGACATCGAACTGCGCGACGCGAAGGGCGAATTGCAGGTGAAAACCGCCGGTGGCGAGTTGGAACTCCTGAACGTAACGGGTTCGATCGACGCACGTACCGCGGGCGGTGAGATCCTGGCTGAAATCACGCCGCAGGGTTCCAAGGGCAGCTCACTGGTTTCGGCAGGCGGCGACATCGTGCTCTACGTGGACCCGGAAGCGAAGGCGACCATCGAAGCGCGGATTCGCGTGGATAAAAGATCGCGGTCAGGCGTGTTTCAAATGCACACGAAACCAGGCGGGAACGACCGGATTGAGATCGACATACCCGAGATTCCGACGATCAACCTGGAAACGTCCGACACAGAGATCGACGAGGAGAAGTTGCAGGAGATTGTCGATAAGCTGACGAAAAGCGTGAACGAGGCGGTACAGTTGTCGGCCGAAGAGGCGCAACGGCTTCTGCAGGAGATTCAGAAGGAATTGCGGGTAGCTCAGCGGGAATTACAGGCCGCACAAAGGAAGTCGGTCGAAGCGCAGAGGAAGATGATCCGGACCCGTAACACCCTCATGGGCAACCTGCGGTACAGGATCCGGTCCGATTTCGAAGCGGAGCGCTACGAGGAAAACGCGGAAGAAGGGGAAATCAGCGCTACGTACCTGCTCAACGGCGGCGGCGCCAGGATCTGGCTCGAGACCAGCGACAGCAACATTGAAATCCGCGAGTTGAATAAATAGAAATCCGCTCCGCCCACCGTACCGGCGACCTGCCTGTTCACCGAGCCGTCGACATGCCTGCTCACCGAACCGGCGACCTGCCTGTTCACCGAGCCGTCGACATGCCTGCTCACCGAGCCGGCATCCCGCCCGCTCACCCCGTCTCCCGAATTACCCGCTCTGCGGCGGCGACACCCGCGCCGGATTCGAAATCATGCCCGTGACGGCCGAGTCCGTACTCGAGGGCCTTAAGGGCGATGATCATGTCCGTTGGGGCGACATTGTAACCCAGGTGGGCGATGCGAATGTACTTGCCCCTGTAGAGATCCATCCCGTTGGCGATGGTCACGCCGCACTCCTGCTTGATCGTCTTAAGCAAATCGGAACCGTCGATACCGGACGGCATGACTACCGAGGTCAGCACGTTGGATGGCCTGCGCGCAAAGAGATTCAGCCCAAGGGCTCCGACGCCCGCACGGGTCACCAGGGCGTTTCGCTCGTGAATCCGGTAGATTTCCTCCAGGCCGATTTCCTTCATCATCCTCAGCGACTCGGCCAGTCCCATGAGCAGCGACACGGCCGGCGTATAGGGCGTCAGCCCCTTCGTGAACGAATCCCTGGCCCGTTCCAGGTTCAGATAGTAGGAAGGCTGGCGGCTTTCTTCGATTCGTTGCCACGCCCGTTCGCTGACGCTGATGAAGGCCAGTCCGGGCGGGATCATGAGCGCTTTCTGCGAACCCGTCAGAGTGATGTCGACGTGCCAGTCGTCCGTCCTGAGTTCATTGGCGCCCAGCCCGCTGATGGCATCCACGACCAGGTAGCAGCCGTGACCTCGTGCGACACTGCCCAGGGCCTCGATGTCGTGGAGCACGCCCGTCGATGTCTCGCTGTGGGTGGCCAGCACGGCTTCGAAGGGGCCCTGTTCCCCCAGTATGCGGTCGACCTCGTCGGGTTCCGCGGCTGTTCCCCACGCCACGTCGAGCGTATGGGCGTCGATGCCGAAGGTCGCGCACAGTTCTACCCACCTGCCGCCGAACTTGCCACCGCTGATCGCCAGCACCCGGTCTCCCGGCGAAAGCAGGTTGACGACCGCGGCCTCCATGGCGCCGCTGCCCGATGCCGTCAGCACGAGCACATCGTTCTTCGTCTGGAAAACGTGCTGCAGCCCCGAGGTGACCTGTCTGAGCAGATCGCTGAATTCGGTGGAACGATGGGTGAGGACCGGCGCCGACATCTTCCGGACGACCCGTTCGGGAACCGGCGTGGGTCCGGGGGCGAAGTTGGTAACCTTCACGCGATCTCCGTTAGAGCGCGGTCAGCGCGATCCGGGCATCCCGGGCATAGGGCGTCGATGCGTAGTTCTCGACCACCCGGTCGTACAGGGCCCGTGCCTGGTCCTTCTGTTCAGCGGCCCCGAAACATCGCGCGGCGTCGAGGAGCAGACCGGGGGCGCGGAAACTCTCCGGATCTTCGTCCGCCAGGGCGAGATACTGGTTGGCCGCCTCTTCGTATTTCTCTTCTTCTTCGTCGCACGCAGCCAGCCCCGAGCGTGCGGCCAGCCAGTAATGCGCGTCCTGACTTCCGTATTTGTCCAGGTAGGTCTGGTAGTAGGTGCGCGCCTTTTCAAAGTCGCCGGTCTGAAAACAGGCGTTGGCCAGTTCGATCGTGGCCTCGAGGGCCACTGTAGTTCCGCCGTATTCGGTCACGACCCGTTCGAATATGGGAATGGCGTCTTCATATCGGCTGTCCTGCATTGCCGTCTGACCCGGCGCGAACACCTGTCCCGCCTCAGCCAAATCAACGGTCTGCTTATCGGACCAGTAATACCAGCCGGCCACGCAGGCGACCACCACGACGACGGCCGCTGTGAGCGATTTCCAGTGCCTGTCGAGCTCGCTGCTCATTTCGTACAGCCAAAGAATGAAGCGGTCCTCTTTCATCTCACGACGGCTGATCCGCCGTCTCGTTCTTGCCATCGACCTGGTCCTCCTGGATTATGGGTTGCGCAACACGGCCGGTTGAATTTGGGTATAACCGTGCTGGTCTGACGACGTGCGTTTCACGGGGTCGAAACGACGTAGAACACACTGGCTGGACGTCGATTCGACAGGGATTCCGACACCTATGGTGACCTCTGGTGCAAAGCCTAAAACATATAAGGGAATCGGGGCTTTCCGTCAAGTGGTTTCTATGGAGTTTTAACTTGACATCAGGCGCTTCTGGCGTATTTTACGAGGCACAAGTTGGGTTTTTGAATATGACGAAATCCAGCCGGTTTCGTGAACGGTAGATCACGTCCTGCGAGGGATATTCTCGTTTTACAAGGAGAAGGTCGATGAAACTGTCGGGTGCTGAAATTGTCATTGAGTGTCTGAAGCAAGAGGGGGTCGATATCGTCTTCGGGTATCCCGGCGGCGTGGTGATCCCGACCTATGACGTTATTCAGCGCACCACCGGCCTGAGGCACATCCTCGTTCGCCACGAGCAGGGCGCGACCCACATGGCCGACGGATATGCACGGGCGACCGGCAAGCCCGGCGTGGTCCTCGTATCCTCCGGTCCGGGCGCCACCAACACGGTAACCGGCATCGCGACCGCGTACATGGACTCGATCCCGATGATCGTGATCACGGGCCAGGTACCGGTGCACCTGATCGGTAACGACGCCTTCCAGGAATCGGACACCGTGGGCATCACGCGGCCGATTACGAAACACAACTTCCTGATCAAGGAAACCGAAGATGTCGCGCGAGTTTTCGCCGAAGCGTTCCATATCGCGACGACCGGCCGGCCCGGTCCCGTCCTGATCGACGTGCCCAAGGACGTCCAGATCGGCGAGGCCGAGTTCTCGTACCCGGAACGGCCGGACATCCGCGGGTACAAGCCCCGTACCGAGGGACATCCGAAGCAGATCCGCAAGGCGGCGGAGATGCTCACCTCGGCCAGAAAGCCGGTGATCTACGTGGGCGGCGGCGCGATCATCTCCGAGGCGTCGGAGGAAATCCGTGCGCTTTCCCGCAAGCTCAACGCGCCGGTGACGACCACGCTGATGGGGCTCGGCGCCTACCCGGAAAACGATCCGCTTTCGCTGAAGATGCTCGGCATGCACGGCACCTGGTACGCGAATACCGCCGTGATGATGTGCGACCTGCTGGTCTGCATCGGCGCCCGATTCGACGACCGGGTGACCGGCAAGCTGGAGGAATTTTCGCCCAATTCGAAGAAGATCCACATCGACATCGATCCGTCGTCCCTCAACAAGAACGTGCGGGTGGACCTCCCCATCGTAGGCGATGTGAAGCCGGTGCTGCAGCAGTTGATTCCCCTGGTGGAGCGGGCCGATACCGAGGAGTGGCTTCAGCAGATCGACGAATGGAAGCGTGACCACCCGCTGACCTACGCGAACACGATCGGGCTTCACGAGGAAGGCCTGGAGGGCGTCGACCGGGAGACCGTCGAGAAGGAGACGGATAATTTCCCGCTGTGCGCCCAGTACGCCATCGAACGGATCGGGCAGCTCACGAAGGGCGAGGCCTTCGTGGTCACCGACGTCGGCCAGCACCAGATGTGGGCGGCCCAGTGGTACGGCTTCTCGAACCCCCGGTCGATGATTACTTCCGGCGGGCTCGGCACCATGGGTTTCGGACTGCCGGCGGCGATCGGCGCACAGTTTGCCTTTCCCGACCGCGAGGTCATCGTGTTTTCGGGCGACGGCAGCATCCAGATGAACATCCAGGAAATGGCCACGGCCGTGGCCTGCGGCCTGCCCGTCAAGATCGTGCTGCTGAACAACGGCTACCTCGGCATGGTGCGCCAGTGGCAGGAGCTGTTCTACGCACAGCGGTACTCCGAAGTGGACCTGCGTGACTCCAACCCGGATTTCGTGAAACTGGCGGAGGCCTACGGCGCCGTGGGCATCCGGGTGTTCAAAGATGAAGACGTGGAAGGCGCCTGGCTCGAGGCCTCCAAGGTCAAGGACCGCCCCGTGATGCTCGACATGGTGATCGCCGAAGAAGGAAACGTGTATCCCATGATCCCGGCAGGTGCGGCTTCCCACGAAATGATCGAAGAATAGAGGAATAAACCATGGCACGCCATACCATATCCATGGTCGTCGAGAACCGGTTCGGCGTCCTGGCCCGCATTTCAGGGCTGTTCAGCGGCCGGGGTTTCAACATTGACAGCATCGCCGTTGGCGAAGCCGCGGAACCCGGCACGGCGCGCATGACCATCGTCACCCAGGGCGACGAGATGATCATCGAACAGATCACCAAGCAGTTGAACCGGCTGGTGGACGTGATCCGGGTCGTGGACCTGACCGGCGAGAACTACATCAACCGGGAACTCGCCCTGATCAAGGTGAACGCCAACCAGTCCACGCGGCAGGAGCTCGTGCAGATCGCGGACATCTTCAAGGCCAAAATCGTCGACATCAACCAGAAGACGATCATGCTGGAGGCCACGGGCAACGAGGACAAGATCGACGCCATCATCAGCTTGGTTCGGCCCTTCGGCGTGCGGGAAATCGCCCGGACCGGCCGGGTGGCGCTGGCCCGCGAATCGTCAAGCAAGGACACCCCGTCGCCAGAAGCCCCGCTTCCCGTCTGGGAGAAGGAACGCAGGAAGATCACCGCCGACCTGGCGTGACCAAGCATGGCCGCAGGTACGGCACGAAAAAAGATCACCGCCGGTTCGGCACGACCGCCGGAACGGCAAGAAGGAGAACCAATGGCAAGGCTGTATTACGATCAGGACGCCGACCTGGGCATATTGGACGGCAAGACCATCGCGGTTGTCGGATACGGCAGCCAGGGACACGCCCACGCACTTTCCCTGCGTGATTCCGGTGTGAACGTCATCGTGGGACTGCGGAAGGGCGGTTCCTGGGACCAGGCCGTGGAGGACGGATTCGAGCCCCGTACCGTGGAGCAGGCGGCCGCCGAGGCCGACATCATCATGATGCTGGTCAACGACGAACTCCAGTCGCGTCTGTTCAACGATTATATCGCGCCGAACCTGGCTGGGGGGAACGCCCTGGCCTTCGCCCACGGTCTGAACATTCATTTCAACCAGATCGTACCTCCCGAAAACGTGGACGTCTTCATGGTTGCCCCCAAGGGACCGGGCCATCTCGTGCGCCGGGTCTTCGAGGAAGGCGGCGGTGTGCCCTGCCTGCTCGCGGTTCACCAGGACCACACGGGCCGCGCACGGGACATCGGCCTGGCCTACGCCAAGGGCATCGGCGGTACCCGGGGCGGCGTTATCGAGACGACCTTCAGGGAAGAGACGGAAACCGACCTGTTCGGCGAACAGTCCGTGCTGTGCGGCGGAACCTCCGAACTCGTCCTGGCCGGGTTCGAGACCCTGGTCGAGGCCGGTTACCAGCCCGAGATCGCCTACTTCGAGTGCCTGCACGAACTGAAGCTCATCGTGGACCTCATGTACGAAGGCGGCATCGAAGGCATGCGGTATTCCGTCAGCAACACGGCCGAATACGGCGATCTGACCCGCGGTCCGCGGATCGTAAACGAGGAAACGCGCGCCGAAATGAAACGCATCCTGGCGGAGATCCAGTCCGGCGAGTTCGCCCGCGAGTGGATGCTCGAGAACCAGGCCAATTCGCCTGTCCTGCACGCCCTCAGGCGCAACGCGGCGGAGAAGAAGATCGTAGACGTAGGACGGCAGTTGCGCAAGATGATGAGCTGGATCGAAGAGAATAAGTAGAGCGTCCTCCCAGTCAGGCCAGGTCGAAACGACCGTTCCGGCCACCTGCACGCAGACAAGTCAACGGGAGCAAGCGGCGATGCGAAAAGTAGACATCTTCGACACCACACTGCGCGACGGAGAACAGGTGCCCGGCGCTTCGCTGAACCGGGATGAGAAGATCCAGGTGGCGCACCAGTTGGCCAAACTCGGTGTCGACGTGATCGAAGCGGGGTTCGCCGCGTCCTCGCCCGGTGATTTCGCCGCGGTCAAGAACATCGCCGAACAGGTCGAAGGCCCCGTGATCACGGCCCTCGCTCGGGCCGTGGAATCGGACATCGTGGCCGTGGCCGAGGCCGTCAAACCCGCCAAACGCTCCAGGATCCACATCGTCCTGGGTACGTCGGACACCCACCTGAAGCACAAGTTCCGCAAATCCCGCCAGCAGATCATGGACATGGGCGTGCAGGCCGTCGTGTTCGCCAAGGATCTCTGCGAGGACATCGAGTATTCCACCGAGGACGCCTCCCGGAGCGATTTCGACTATCTGTGCGAGACCGTCGAGGCGGTCATCGACGCCGGCGCCACCGTGGTGAACATCCCCGATACGGTGGGATACGCCGTGCCGGAACAGTGGGGCAGCCTGATCTCCCGGCTCATCGCAACCGTGCCGAATATCGACAAGGCCAAGGTCAGCGTGCACTGCCACAACGACCTGGGCATGGCGACGGCCAATTCCCTGGCGGCCATCAAGGCGGGCGCGACCCAGGTCGAATGCACCATGAACGGCGTGGGCGAGCGGGCGGGCAACGCTTCGCTCGAAGAGATCGTCATGGCGGTCAAGATGCGCGGGGATTTCTACGACGCGCGCACCGGCATAGAAACCACGCAGATCTATTCCACGAGCCTGTTGGTGCGCGACCTGATGCACATGCCCGTGCAACGCAACAAGGCCATCGTGGGCAGCAACGCCTTCGCCCATTCATCGGGCATTCACCAGGACGGGTTCCTGAAGCACCGGGAGAACTACGAGATCATGAGCCCGTCGGATGTGGGCATCGAGAAAAGCGACATTGTGCTGACGGCACGGTCCGGACGCCATGCCCTGCGCCACCGCCTCGAACTACTGGGCTACACGTACGACGAGAACCAGAAGGAAGAGTTCGAGAAGGTGCACGTGCGCTTCCTGAACGTGGCGGACCGGCAGAAGGAGGTGGCGGACGAAGACCTCCACCGGATCGTATCCGACTCGCCGGTCGAGGTGCCCGAACAGTACCTGCTGGAGGATTTCAGGGTGACCTCCTCGCACACCGGCCAGGCCGATGCGAGCGTTCGTCTCCACGTCAGCGGCGAGACCATCGAAGAAGGAGGCGTGGGCGACAACCAGATACTCGCCGCGCTGAACGCCGTCGACCGGATCACCAAGCTGCCCACCTACGTGAAGGATATCCAGACCTCGTCGAACGGCCGTGAAGGCGCCCACCACGTCCAGGTCAGCGTGGGCTACCACGACCAGTCCTTCAACAGCCACGCCTCGGACACCGACGTGGTTAAAGCCAGCATCCAGGCCTACCTGCATTCCCTCAATCAACTCGTTGCCCGGCACAGCGGGCTGCACGTCGATTAACCCAACCTCAGATTCCCAAATACGCAGGAGGAACACTTGTATAATATCGCGGTCATTCCGGGCGACGGGACCGGCCCGGAGGTCGTGCGTGAAGGGCTGAAAGTGCTCAAGGCGGCCTCTGAGAAGTTCTCATTCGGCTATGAACTGACGGAATACGATTTCGGTGGAGAACGATACCTGAGGACGGGAGAAATCCTGCCCCAGGAGGGATTGCAGGAACTGGGGCACTACGACGCCATCTATCTCGGCGCCATCGGCCATCCGGACTGCCCGCCGGGCCTGCTCGAGAAGGGCATCCTCCTTACCATTCGGTTCGAGCTGGACCTCTACATCAACCTGCGTCCCGTCAAGCTGTACCCCGGCGTGGACTGTCCACTCAAGGACAAGGGTCCCGAGGACATCGACTTCGTCGTGGTCCGGGAGAACACGGAGGACCTGTACGTCGGCGCCGGCGGCGTGTACAAGAAGGGCACGCCCGACGAGGTCGCGGTGCAGGAGTCCATCAACACACGCAAAGGCGTGGAGCGCTGCGTCCGCTTCGCCTTCGAGACGGCCAAGGCGAGAAACAGGCAGAACAAGGTGACGCTCTGTGCCAAGACCAACGTGCTGACCTACGCCCACGACCTGTGGGAACGGACTTTCTACGAAGTCGCCGAGGAATACCCGGGCATCACGGCCGACTACGCCCACGTGGATGCGACCTGCATGTGGATGGTGAAGAACCCCGAATGGTTCGACGTCATCGTCACGACCAACATGTTCGGCGACATCATCACCGACCTGGGCGCCATGATCCAGGGCGGCATGGGCATCGCCGCGGGAGGCAACATCAACCCCGAAGGCACATCCATGTTCGAGCCCATCGGGGGTTCGGCTCCGAAGTACACGGACCAGAACGTCATCAATCCCATCGCGGCCATCGCCTCCTGCCAGATGATGCTCGCGCAGCTGGGTGAAGCCCAGGCCGCCGACGCCGTGGAACGGGCCATCATCGACGTGGTGAGCACCAGGATGAAGAGCATGGACGCCGGCAGAATGGGCTACAGCACCAGCGAAGTCGGCGACCTCGTGGCCGAGGCGGTGGGGTGACGCGCACTGATTAACTTACTTGCATGAAGCAGGATCTAGCCCTCCGGCCGTCGGAGGGCTTTTTTATTGGATCACACCCGATGCCCGCCACCCTGCCAGGTCGTCCGGGGATGCCTCGAGCAGCGAATTCAGCACCTGGTCGGTGTGCTCTCCCAGGGCGGGAGCGCGACGGGTGATTTCGGGCGGGGTGTCGGAGAGCTTGAGGGGTGAGCCGGCCACGCGAAGGGAGCCGGCGATGGGGTGCAGAAGCTTAACGATCATATCGCGAGCCTGTACCTGGGGATCTTCCACGACCTGCCTGACATCCTGGATGGGACCGCAGGGGATCTCGGCCGCATCCAGCCTCCGAAGCCACTCTTCCGATGTACTAGCCTTGAAGACCTCGCTCAGGACGGCGTGCAGTTCGGCATGGTTTTCGGTGCGCAGATTGTTGTCCAGGAAACGCTCGTCACCGGCCAGTTCTTCCCGCCCCATGACCTCACACAACCTTTGCCAGAGGACGTTGTTGCCCGCAGCGATCATGATCCATCCGTCCCGGGTCTCCACGGCCTGAAAGGGCGTGATCGAGGGGTGCCTGGCCCCGAGCGGCTCCGGAACGCTGCCCGTCATGTCGTACCGGGCGATGGCGTTCTCGAGCAGGGCGACCTGGCAGTCCAACATGCCGATGTCCACCATCTGCCCCTTGCCCGTCTGCGTCCGGGTGAACAGCGCCGTGAGTATGCCGATGCAGGAATAGAGGGCAGCGGCGATGTCTCCGATGGATACGCCCACCCGGACGGGCGGACGGTCCGGTTCGCCCGTAATGCTGACGATGCCGCCCATGCCCTGAATGATCATGTCGTAGGCCCCGCGCCGGGCATAGGGTCCGGTCTGCCCGAACCCGGAGCAGGCCGCGTAGATCAACCCCGGGAAACGCGCCTGCAGGGACTCGTAGTCCAGTCCGAGCTTCTTCATCACGCCCGGCCTGAAGTTCTCCACCAGGACGTCCGACTTTTCGATCAATTGAAGGAGCAGGTCGCGGCCGGTGGGGTGCTTCAGGTCGATGGCGATGCTCTGCTTGCCGCGATTGACGTTCTCGAAGTAGCCGCTCACGCCTTCTTTGAAGGGACCGAATCCCCGTGCCTCGTCCCCGCCGAAGGGTTCGACCTTGATGACCTCGGCGCCCAGGTCGCCCAGGGTCATGGTCGTGAAGGGACCGGCGAGCACCCGGGTCAGGTCGATGACGCGAATTTCCTTGAGAGCGCCCATGCATTGGTACCGAAGAGTTTTGAGGGGCGTGCGGTCCAGGCTCGCGGACTCGTCTCTCGGGCTCAGTCCCGCAGGACCTGGCATCCTTCGTTGTCTATGGGGAGGATCCGGTATTGTCCGGAAACGCCTTGCCGGGCGAAGGCATCGACCATGACTTCACCGATCCCGTCGAGGTTTTCCGTGGCCAGGGCGATGGCCGTGGGCCCGGCGCCGCTGAGCGCCGCGCCATGTGCACCGGCGTCCAGGGCGTCCCCGGTGACTTCCGCCAAACCGGGAACCAGGTGCTGCCGGTAGGGCTGGTGCAGGCGATCGGCCATGCCCTCCCGGAGCAGGGCGTAATCTCCCGTCACCATCCCGCCCACCAGCAAGCCCACGCTGCACAGGTTGTAGACCGCGTCCTCCATGGATACCGATTCCGGCAGGACGCCGCGGGCAACTTTCGTATCGAGGGTGAATTCGGGAATGGCCACGACGGCCTGGAGGTCGGCAGGTACGGAGAAGGTCTGGTACACGATCGTTCCCGCCCGCTCGCCGCTTACGGAGAGCCCACCGAGCAGGGATGGCACGACATTATCGGGATGCCCTTCCAGGTCGGAGCAGATGCGAAGGAGTTCCGGCGTACCGAGCGGCTGTCCCGCGAGGGCATTGGCCGCCACAGCGCCCGCTACGATGGCGACTCCGCTGCTACCCAGGCCCCGCGACACGGGGATGGCGTGGTGCATGCGCGCCTTGAGACCGGCGGGCTGCCAGGCCGCGGCGTCGAAAACGGCCCGGGCGGAGACGATGCACAGGTTGTTTTCATCGAGCGGTACCGCATCGGCCCCTTCGCCCTCAACGGTCACGTCCAGGCCGGATTCCGTTTCGGTGAACTCTATGGTGTTATAGAGGCCGAGGGCCATGCCGGCGCAGTCATAGCCGGAACCCAGGTTGCCCGTGGTCGCGGGAACGCGCACCCGCACGGAAGACATCAGCCGCGGTCCCGCAGACTGCCTGGACCGTTTTGGCCGGCCACACCGATCAGGCCGCCCAGACCACCCACGCCGCCTGGACCACCCACGCCGCCCGCGATGGCGGGTACGATGGAGATCCGGTCACCGGCCTTTACCGTGGTTTCCGTACCGTCCAGAAACCGGATGTCTTCTTCGTTGATGTAGATGTTGATAAACCGCCGCACTTTGCCGGATTCGTCGCAGATGCGGTCCTTGATACCGGGATAGGACGCCTCCATGTTTCCGATCAGCGATTCGACGGTTTCGCCGTCTATTTCGATTTCGGACTGGTTGCCGGTCAACTTGCGCAGCGGGGTTGGAATGCGAACGGTAACGGACATCTAGCGGTACCTCCTCTCAGACGCTCTTGAACGCGCATTATCGATTTCAGTCGTTCTGACCTTCGAAATACTCCCGGATGCTCAGGTATCTCTCGCCGGTATCGCACAGAATGGTCACGATTCGGCCTTCTCCCATGTCCTCCGCCAACCTGAGACCGGCGCAGACGTTGGCGCCTGCCGAAATGCCCACCAGAAGCCCTTCCTCCAGGCCCATGCGACGGGCGGTCTGGTAGGCATCCTCGTCGTCGATCAACATCACGTCGTCAATAATCGACCGGTCCAGGATATCGGGAATGAACCCGGCGCCGATGCCCTGGATGGCGTGCACCAGGCTCTCCACGGGTTTGCCCGAAATCACGGGGGACAACGCGGGTTCCACCGCGATCACGCGGATGCGTTCGTCCTTCTCTTTGAGGAACTTCCCCACGCCGGTCAGCGTTCCCCCGGTGCCCACGGCGGCCACGAAGGCGTCGATTTTCCCGCCTGTCGCCTCCCAGATCTCCTCGGCCGTGGTCTTGCGGTGTATTTCGACGTTGGCGGGGTTCTTGAACTGCTGGGGCATGAAGTAGTCGGGATGTTCGGCGAGGATCTCCTCCGCCTTCTTCACGGCGCCGGCCATGCCCAGCATGCCTGGGGTCAGCACCAGTTCCGCGCCGTAGGAGGTCAGCAGCACGCGACGCTCCGAGCTCATGTTGTCCGGCATAACGAGGATGACCTTGTAGCCCCGTACCGCGGCCACCATGCTCAGGCCGAGTCCCGTGTTGCCGCTCGTCGGCTCCACGATGGTGCCGCCCGGCTTGAGCAAACCTCGCCGCTCGGCGTCCTGGATCATGTTCAGGCCGACGCGGTCCTTGACGCTGCCGCCGGGGTTGTCCGATTCGAGCTTGCCAAGCAGGTCGACCCCCGGGACCTGGTTTATCCGCTTCAGGCGGACCAGGGGGGTGTTGCCGATCAGGTCGAGCGCGCTGTCGTATATTCCGTTCCCGGACGCCACGGGCTATCCTTCAGATGTAGTACATGGACAGGCTCTTCTGCGCCTGCCTGGAAATGTCTTCGAACGTGATGCCGTCCATGATCTCACCGAGTTTTTCCTGCACCCCCATCCAGACGTCCTTCAATACGTGCTGGCCGCTCAGCTGGTCCGTTATCTCGGCGTCGCCGGAAAGGCTTTCGACAGAGATCAGGGCGCCGTCCATGGCCCGGATCACGTCGCCCAGTGAAATCTCGCCCGGAGCCCTGGCCAGCGAGTAACCCCCGGTCGCTCCACGCTTGCTCCGGACCAGGCCGGCACGTTGCAGCTGCAGGAGGATCTGGACGAGGTATTTCTCGGGAATGGATTGGCGGACAGCGATATCGCTGATATGGATGACTTCCGCCTTGTCGTGGTACCTTGTCAATTCCAGTACGGCCCTGCACGCATACTCCGCCTTGGCCGATACACGCATGCGCCCTCCCGCGCCGAAGGCTTTAGTTTACTAATTTAGTCAACATTATATGAAGGCGGGGGTTCGGCGTCAAGGTATTTAGGGATTTGCAGCGGAGAATGGCCAGGATCGGGGAGGTCAGGTGAATCGGCTGGTATGGCTTTCAAGATACCGGTCCGGACCCAGCTGCTTCATGCGCAGGTCCCCGGGCGCTGCCCCGCCCATGGCCGCACGGGGGGCGAGTCCGACCAGTTCGCTCTCCAGGACCTCCACCCCTTCGGCTTTCGCGAGGTGCGCGACCGTTTCGAAAGCCCGGGCCATGTTCGTCCGCTGGTAGTCCGTCAGGTTCATGGAAACCTGTGCGAGGTGCCGTCCCGGCAGCAGCAGTCCAAGGGCCCGGACGCCGGGCAGGCCGCCGTTCTTCTCCCGGATCTTCTGCGCGATTCCCCGGGCGACGCGAGCGTCATCGGTGTCCAGGTTCACGTTGAAGGCGACGAGTACTTCGCGGACGCCCACCGCCGTGGCGCCCGCGGAAACATGGACAACACCCGGTCCCGCGTCGGGCGCGAGGTCCCGATTTGTTTCCATCTCTCCGGACAGGCGTTCGAATCCTCCCCGGCGCAGTTCCGGTAGATCGCCACACCGCGCATGCAGGGCGGCGTGCCCGTAGAAATACACCGGAATACCCAGAGACCGGCCGATCTGCCCGCCGCAGTCCCGGGCGAGGGAGACGCAGTCGTCCTTCGTGCAGTTGGAAAGAGGAATGAAGGGGATGATGTCCGTGGCGCCGATCCGGGGATGCACGCCGCGGTGGCGTCTCAGGTCGATGAGGTCCCGGGCCGTCCGGCAGGCTTCGAAAGCGCCCCTGGCGACGTCCTTGGGCGCCCCCATGAAGGTGATCACGGAACGGTTGTGATCTCCGTCCATTTCCATGCCGGCCAGGTGGACGCCGTCGACGGCGGCGATGCTGGCGGCAACGGCCTCCACGACGCCCGAATCGCGCCCCTCGCTGATATTGGGCACGCACTCCACCAGGGGCTTCATCAGAGAATGCCGTATTTCTCGAAGGCGGCGGTGGCGGACATGCCGTTCTGCAGGGCCTGCTTGACCGCTTTCTCTTCGGCCGCCTTCTCAAACGCCGCTTTCAGTACCTCTTCTTCCGCGGCCCGGGGAACGACCACGACCCCGTCGAAATCGCCGAATACCAGATCGCCCGGACAGACCTTCACGCCGCCGCAGTCGATGGGCGTATTGTAGGCGATGACGTCGCTGCGTCCCTTCGAATCATAGGGTGCGATGCCGCGGACGAACAGCGGAAAGCCCATGTCGGCGATGGCCTGTGAATCTCGGGTAAACCCGTCGATCACCGCCCCGCGCGCCCCCCGGGCCTCGGCGGCGGTCGTGAGGAGCTCGCCCCAGAGACTGCTGCGCGTCGTGCCGTTGGTCTGCGCCACGAGGACGTCCCCGGGCTTCAGGGCGTCCACGGCTTCCAGTTCCAGCTTATAGGGTTCGTCGGGGATCTCGTATACGTCCACCGACAGCACGGTCAGCGCCCGGCCCGCCACGACCGCGCCGGGATATAAGGGCCTGATGTCGTGCCGGAGGATCTGGTCGCGGTAGCCGCAGGCGTCCAGGGCGTCGGCGATCACGGCCGAAAACAGCTTCTCCTTCATTTCTTCGTAGCGTTCGCTGCCTGGTTCTCTGCTCAATTTCGGGTTCTCCTCGCGACGGACGCATCGTTTCGCGACGGGACGTTAAAGCCCCGTTGCGGGTTACAGATCTCTACTGAAGGTCAGTACCACATCGATTCGCCGGTTCCGTTCCCTGCCGCTGCGCGTATTGTTGCTGTCGATGGGCTGGGCGCTGCCAAGTCCGGAAGACGTCATACGCTCGGCTTCAACACCGGATTGTTCCGCCAGAAACCGCATGACCGCGTCGGCGCGGGACTTCGAGAGGGTGACGTTCGTTTCCTCCTTGCCGGTAGCATCGGTATGCCCTTCCACGGCAACGCGGGTCTGAGGATACAACACGAGCAATTCCCCGAGTCGCTCGAGCAACCCGCGCGCCCCCCCGGGTATTTCCGTTCTTCCCGCCTGGAAAGACAGCCCGATGAGCCGCAGCGTAAGGCGTTCGGCGTCGCGCACCACCATCGCCTCGTCATCCGAGAACCTTTCCCGGGCCTGGGCGGCGGCATCCAGCTGGGTCTTTTCGTACAGGTAGTCCCTGAGTTCGCGGCGTTCCCGGTCCAGTTCCTCCTTCCTGCGCTGCAGGTCCTGCTGGTAGCTTTCCACCATGGACGACAGGCGGATCTGCTGCTCCTCGATCGCCTGACGCAGGGAATCGACCTCGGCGCTGCGCGCAGCGGCGTCCCCTTCGGCCCCCTGGAGAAGGAGGCTTAAGGAATCCTGCCTCGCGGCGAGCGCCCGGAGGCTTGACGTCATAATCGCCTGCGGATCATCCGCCAGAAAGTCGGCGGAGACTCCCGCCATGTCGGCGGCTTGCCGGACGAGATCTTCCTGGGACAGGACCATGCGCTCCCAATTCCCTGGATCGCTGCGTAGCGCGTCGACTTGCGCCGCAATCTCGATGGCGCGCCGTACCGCATAATCGGCGTCCTGGGCCTTGTTTCTCAACGCGGCAGTAATGGGTTCTCCGCGGTCCAGGGCGCCGGACACCTCCTCCGTCAACCGACGGGCCCGTTCGAAGGACGCCGGGGCCAACCGGTCCCAGTCCTGATTTTCGGCCTCGGCCAGGCCAATCTGCGCCGATCCGATCAGCGACATCTCGATCACCGACGACCTCGCTTCATCGTAGAGCGCGGCCGCTTCCTGTCCCTGGGCGAAGGCATCGGAGACCCGGTCGTCTTCCAGCCTGGAAATGGCCCGTTCGAGACGGCTTTCGGCCTCCTCGAAGGCATCCGGAACCATCGCGGGGGCGTTCACCCGCTTGGCCGCCGACCGCTTCTCCAGCGGTACCATAAGTATCTCGTTCACGCGATCCAGCCGTTCCCGCGCCCGGACCAGGGCGGCGTCGAACTCCGCATAGGACCGCTCGATATCCCGGGTCGATTCGCCTTCCCGGATGTCACGGGTATATCGATCATAGGCCTCCTGGACCTTGTCGAAGGTATCAGGGATCAGGAACCCGGCGTCCAAATCGGAAAGCTGATTCAGGGAGGTGGTGGCCACGGCGATCTGTCCCGCCGGATTGCTCGCCGGATTGTTGCCGCCGGAGCTTTGCGCCGAAATCGGAAGGGGGGTTGCCAGAAAACAGGTAAGGAGACAGGCCAACATACAGGCCAGAAGACAGGAAACAAACGCGGGAACCTCGAAACCGGCACGCATGAAGGTTACCCTCCACCTCTCAAAAACGCCATGGTCAGCACGGGTTTGACATCGGGCAGGTGATCGTCGACCGTAACCTCGATCGCGGGAATATCACCCAATCTGGCCAGGGGATGGGTCGTCGTGGTGTGATAGGCCAGGCTGATTTCCCCGGATTCGGATGCGATATCGATCGCGAACACAACCCGGTCACAGACCTCGCGGACGGACACCACGGGGATGTTCTGGTCCCGCAGCGCCCGTTTCAGGCCCCGGACGGCGTCTTCCAGCTTGAATCCATAATAGGTGTGGCAGGACACCAGCCCTAGGCTCCGCCGGCAATCGGTGGAAAGAAACTTACGACGGCGCCATCCGTCAACGGGGAGTCCTCGGCCGAGTGCTTGCCGTCGATCAGAATCAGGTGTATGTGTCCATCGGGGATGTCCAGCTGCTTGATGATGTCGCTCGCTGTGGCCTGGTCACCGAGCTCTATCGTCGCTGTCTTGTTGACCGCGTCTTCGGGCAGGTATTTTCGCAAGGTGGCAAAGAGCTTGACGGAAACGGTCATGGAGCATCCCCTCGGTTTCATGTAATCGTTAAATGACTGTTTTACAGGTGGTTATGCATGTTCCGGGACACCGGAACAAAGATTAAACCCGACCGTTAACATAAGGGAGAAATCAAGGTCTAATCAAGGAGAAAATGGTTTCTGAAGTGAGATTGACGTGTGATGAAATGGACGCTGTTGTATTTGCAGATTGCATTCTTGGTTACACGGGAAATGCGTTGACGAGGGACGTTTAACTTCGCATTTTTTTTATAAGCGGAAGTTAAAGGAATTGGGTTTTTTCAAGTCCGAGCAGGGAACGTCATTAGGGAACTGACCGGTCCTGAACAGTGATCGTTCTTGACAGAGAATCTACCCTTTGCCCTACTGAACGGAACCAGGAGTAGGAATACACCCAGCCGAGAGGAGTTCCTATGCCATCTGATTCGAACATGGATCTAAGTCAACCTCGCAGACCAATAAGTATTGTACCCTATCAAGGTGGTTTGATGGCCCTCGATGGAGACATTGCCCACCTTTGTTTCAATGTAGAACGACAGTACAAGCAAGGTTGGATTAGCAAAGAGGAATATGCCGCTTGGCAAAAAGAGATCACAAAACGTCGTAGAGAGCGCCTAAATCAAATACAGTTTAGACGTACGAACAAGCAATGGAATGAAACTACAATGCCCAAAGTACGAGATGCAATCCGCAAGATCAGAGAAGACGGGTGGCAATTGAAACGGACCAAAGGAAGTCATCGGCAGTACAGGCATCTTGAAAAGCCGGGTACCGTAACCATAGCAGGTAACCCGGGTGATGATCTTCCAAGGGGGGCGTGGACAAGCGTCCTGAAACAGGCCGGACTGAAGGAGTGACCATCAGGATGCGCTATACGATTGTTATCGAAAAGTCGTCAAACAACTATGCCGCTTATGTTCCGGATCTGCCCGGTTGCGTTGCTACGGGGCCTACAAAGCAGCATGTGATCAGCGAGATACGTCAAGCAATAGCCCTGCATATAGAGAGTCTTATAGAACACGGGGAGCCAGTTCCCCCACCTCAGTGCTCGGCAACTGTTTTGGACGTAGCAATCGCTGAGAGTTAGTTGGTGTGATGGTTTACTTGAGGTAGAAGGAACTACGATCGGCGGTTACCGATCCTTCTGGCGACTTCAGTTCCAGTTGAAAACCACACCCAGCACCTCCCTGGGATCATTCGCCAGCATGTCGTAGACGGCCTGGCAGTCTGAGGGACTGGCTTCGTGGGTGATCAGGTCCTCGATCGGCAGTTTTCCTTCGCTCATGAGCCTCAGGACCAGGTCGCGGTCCCTGCGCTTACTCCAGGGATAGTACAGATCGGCCTCGTCAAGTGTCTTGGGCTGGTGAGCGCCCAGGATGGTGACCTCTCGCAGATGTACATCGGCGAAGAAACTCACTTCCACCGAACCGCGCGGTGAGCCGAGGGCGAGCAGGCGGCCACCGAGTCGCGGCAGGGTCAGCGCCATGGGATATACCGAAGGGATGCCCGTTGCTTCAATGACCAGGTCCGCCCCGTCCGCAGCGCAGTGCCGGCGCACCGTTTCGGCCACATCGATTTCTTGCTCCGGGTTGATACAGACGTCAACCCCGCGTTCAAGGGCCTTTTGAAGGCGGAAATCGTCCAGATCCACGCCAATCACAGGCACGGCACCGCTCAGTTTGGCAAAAGTGGCGGCCAACTGGCCCACGATGCCCATGCCCGTTACTACAACAGCTTCCCCTAATTCTGGCCGGGCTACGCGATGACCATGCAGTGATGTAGCACCCATGACCATGAACGCCGACGTCCTGGATGAAACGCTCGCTGGCACCTTGTTGATCAACCCTGACAGGATTGAATGGCTTTCGTGATTGCCCTGGCCGGCAACACGATCTCCAGGAACTATCCCTTTCACGTCCTTTCCAACTTCGAGAACTATCCCCGCATTGCAGTATCCCGTAGTACGAGGAAAACTCGGTTTACCTCCGGGTTCACATCCATTTATATAATTGTAGATTTCCGTACCGACACTGACGACCGTATATTCGTTCTGAACGAGTACGCCGTCATCCGGCACTAATGGAAGATCATTCTCCGCCAGTTCGATTTTTCGGAAATCTGTTTTTATGAATCGTTGTGAACGCAAGGATCTATCTTAGGCAGGAAGTTACTGATATTATGTACAAATCACTATTTATTTATACATTCAGCAGACAACTATGTACAATAGTCATTTTATTTGTACAATCGACATTTGTACTATTATACTATCTTTTGTACTCGCCATACACCATTTGTACTAATACTATATTGTTTGTACACGTCCAGCACACCAATCGTACAAACCTTATTCCTTTTGTACACGGGCCCAACCCGACCTTTTCTAGTCCGATTTGGACCCCCAGACCCTAAAATCCCTCATTTACCCCTCCAAAACCCTACTTCGCATAATAGATATTATGTAAATCTAATCCTGCTCTTATCCGGTTTCCAGAGGGTCAAGGGGTGGCTCGAAACCACCCTCATAAACCCGATTTTCGGCCTGAAAAGTGCGAAATCCAGCACCTCGCTCCTGATGAAAATGGTCTTAATCCGATTCCGGACGCTATTCGCGGGTCCCTTTTGGCGTTTCATGCGTGTTATATGCCTTTGTACAACAGATCTATGTTCTGTACAGGCCACAGGCGGTTGACGTACAAACATAACATTGATTGTACGATACTTTATCATTTTAGTACAATCAGATAGTGTGTTGTACGATTCGGCCGAACCTTGAGACTCCCGAACCTTGAGACTCCCGACCATCGTAACTCACGACCAGGCTACCGGCAGCCGATGAACGCAGCCGATGAACGCAGTCGAAGCGATCAATCAACCTCCAGAGAAGCATAACGCCAGTCATCCAGCCCGGTGAGTTTTGAATTGTCGAACTCGAATCCGACCCCGAAGGGACTGGTCGTGACGCTCTCCATGTTGATCAGGCCCTGCTGGATATTCATGCATGGAAATCCATCGGCATGCAAGCTGAACAGATCCGGATGGTATTTCACGACTTGTTCCTGTATATCATCGGGCCAGACGGTTATCCCTTTGAAATAATGGTGGCTGTTTCGCTCACTGTGGTCAACCCCTAATGTGGCCAGCACCGCGAGATCCTGCATCAGCGCGATCGGTGCGATGTTGGAAAGGTCTTCACTCGTCATAGTGTATTCACGGTCCGGATGCCGGTTCGACAGGTGCTTCAGATAGGCCGCGTTGGACAGTCCCTTGAATACCCCTTTGCAGTTCTTGTAACTCGTTCCAGCATACCCGATATCGACGGCCCTGGCCACATCGCCGACATCGCCGTCGGATTCGTCGATGATGAAGGAGGGACGGTCCGGCCAGGCCTGGAAGTGCCGTCCGACTTCATCGTCCAGCGCGATGTTGCGGTGAAGGGGCTGTTCGATGCAGATCAGACGCCGCAGGAACCCGGACAGGTCGCGATCCGCACGCAGTGCTTCCCAGAATGAACGGAACGATGCCATGTCGCCGTAATTCTCATTGCCATCCAGGGTGAAAGCGTAGCGGTCCAGACGCCCGCCGATGATCGCGGCCGTCCGTTTCAGGCGGTCGAAATCCCGTGCTTCATCGCCAAACAGCTTGATCTTGAAGTAGGATATGCCATAGGTGTCGATGACCTCGTCCAGCGACTGGGGCAGCCCATCATTGCACAACTCCTCCGGCGGTATTTCCGGCCGGGTCAGGGGGTCTCCCAGTCCCACGGTGTGGCGCACGTTCGTGACGGTGATCGGGGTGGCGGGCAGCACATCGGCGGGTTCCAGGCCCTTCAGAGCCGGGTTGAAAGCGTCCAATCGGAGGCCGAAGGCGTTGGATCGCACGGCCTGGCCGAAATCCGTGCCCCGCAGGCGGCAGAAAGCCTCGATCATGGCTCTTTCCACCAGGCTGGTACCCAGGCCCCACAGAAGAGGCGCAAAACCGCGCTCGTTGCCCCAGGACTTCTGTGCTTCGTACAGTGCCTGCCAGAGGGCGAACGGACCGGGCGCGGGGCCGATGGCCAGCGCGGCTTCGCTGGCGTGACGGATGACGGCGATCATGTCCCCCACTTCATCCTCGAGGGACGTATCGGGATGCTTCGTGAACCACTTCGGCGGGAGGTGATCGGCCGAATATCCCCTGCCTGTCCGGCCGTCTGCCTCCAGTACCATGGCGAGTACCAGGTGCGGCACGGCCGTCATGGTCGATATGCCGAATTTGAAGGGCATGCGCGTGCGCATGTTCTGGATGCGAAGGTCGATTTCTTTTATCTGGATCATTCAGGTGTACTCTCCGTCCTTTGATTCCGTCGGGCCCGCGCCGCGGTCTCGACCTGCCGGTGCGGCGGTCTGCTCTCGCCCATCGTCTCCATCGTAATGAGCTGGGTGATGTCGCTGGTACTGACCGCACCCAGGAACCGTTCCGTATCCCTTTCCAACACGGGAATGACGGAAACAGATTGCTCCGACATACGCTGCAGTACGTCTTCGACCAGTTCGTCGGGCCAGGCCAATGGGGGTTTCCGGCGTACTACCGCATCGAGCCGGGTGTGGCCCCAGGCTTCCTTGGGAAGGTAGCGCAACATCTCCACGGAAACAATCCCGATCAGCGCTTCCCTGTCCGCCACGACGTAGTGAGACTGTTGCGGATCGACCCACTGCTCCGTGAAATCCCGCACCGTGACCGTAGGCGCTGGATACTGATGCGCGCGGTCCAGGATGTCATCGATCTTGATATCTTCCAGCGCAAAGCGGATCACGCCCAATGGGATGTCATCGAGCTTCGCGGGCAGGTCGGTCCTGGCACTCGCCCGGCTCACCGCGAAGTTGATCACGCCCGGCATGAACAGGATATAGCAGAACATCACCAGCACAAGGAAGGAGAAAACCTCCTCGTCTATAATCCCGGAGTTCCACATGACCAGCAGCAGGGCGATTTCAGCGACGCCCTTGCCCATCAGCCCGGTGGCCACGGCGTAAGGTACGGTGAGGCGTGACACGTAAGCGCCGATGAACGCGCCGGTGAAGTTGCCGAAAAACGGGATGAACGCCAATCCCGCCATGGCCGCCAGCGGCAGGGTCGCGAAGGTAAAGCTGAAATTAAGACCGGCGGAAGCGAAGAAGAGGGGCACGAACAGCCCCTCGGCGACACTGCGGATCCCCGGGATGATCTCCCGCTGCACCTGGTAGGGAAGGCTAGAGAGAGACGCCCCGAACAGCAAGGCGCCCAGTGAGCCGTGAAGTCCCGCTGCTTCCGCGCCGTATACGATCAGGAAGAGCATGCCCAGCAGCAGTCCCAGGGAGAGCTGCGGCACGTGGATCAATCGCTGCAACTGCGCCACCAATGGTGGAAGCACCCTCGACGAAAGGACCCAGGTTACCACGGAAAAACCGACTACCTTACCCAGCAGGACCAGGATTCCGACCGGCGTAACCTGGTGGGCGTGTTCGCCGATGCTGAACCCGATCAGCAGCAGGGCTATCAACTCGGCGATGATCACTACCGTGAAGATCTGCAGCCCGACCGGCTTTTTCAGGTATCCGCCATCGGTCAGCACCTTGGCCACGATCCCCAGGCTGGTCATCGACAGCACGCCGGCCAACGCCAGCGACTCCGTGAAGTTCAGTCTCAGTCCGAAATCGAACACCCATTCGGTGGTGACGAGCATCGCAATACCGAGCGACACGGTCACGGACAATACGGCCGCGAGGAAGTAATGGCCCTTGAGGGAGGACATGAAGCTGGATATGTCCACTTCGTCCAGGCCGATCAGAAAGAAGAACACGAACACGCCCAGCGCCAGCACCAGCTCGAGGTGCAGCGTAGACTCGACCCACCAGATGCCGGTCAGTTCCATGACCGGTCCCAGAAACATGCCGGCAACGGCATAGGCGAGGATGGAGTTCAGCCGCAGCCTGCGGAAAACGCCCTCGGCCAGCTTGGCGACGATGATGAGCATCCCCAGTGTCAGGAGCGATTGGTGCAGATCGGGCGTGTGATCAGAGAGTCTGAACAGGTCCATTATCCCCTGGAGCGAGAAGCCTTCCGCGGGCATAAAGAGGTTCTCCTATGATACCGTTCACGTTGGTTGGCACCGTTCACGTTTCTTCAATCGGGACCGAATTTCGCGCCGATCAGTTTATCGACCCCGTGGTACTTGCCGTCGGTCCCGATCACGGTCAGGAACACGGCGTCCGATCCCTGATTGTCATCGGGCCCGAATTCGAGTCGCATGCCATCTATGTCAACGGTGCCTGAATCTCGCACCGTGCGGAGGAAACACGCCCGGCTCAGTTCGGGACCGCAGGCTGTCAAACCGGCGACGGCGAGGCGTCCGGCAAGATAACCCTCCAGCGAAACGAATCCTGGTTCCGCCTGAGGATCGTACTCGACGAGTGCCCGGTGGTACCGGGCCACGACGGGGATGTTCCCGTCTTCGGGGAGCGGGACGACCTGCGTGACATATACGCCGGCCCCGTCGGGTCCCAACGCCTTCGCCAACACGTTGCTCCCCACGAAGGATACTGTCATGAATACCGGGTCCAGTTCCCGCCGTACCAGTTCTATGGCCCTGGCCACAGGGTTGTAGGCCCCGATCAGGATCACCGCTTCCGGGCCGGCCGCCGTGATCCTGAGTGAAGCGCCCTTCACGGCGCGGGTATTTCGCGGGTAATGCGAGGCCGCTACCGGTTCCAGGCCGCGGCGCTCCAGCGCCAATCGCACGCCCTCCAGCCCGTTCAGGCCGAAGGCATCATCCTGATACAGGACGGCGACGCGGGTGATTCCCAGATCCTCGGTGAGCCGCGCCACCATCTCCTCGGTTTCCTGGTAATAGGAAGCCCGGACATTGAGCACGTGATCCAGCGTCGGGCCGCGCAGGAATTCGGCCCCCGTAAAGGGAGCCAGGAAGGGCACCCCGGCGGCCTGGGCCAGCGGTGATGCGGCGCGGGACGTAGGCGTGCCCACCGCGCCGATCAGTGCGAACACGCCCTCGATCTCAATCAAACGCTGCGTATTGGAAGCGGCAAATCCGGTCTCGTAGCCGTCATTCAACGACTTGAGCCGCAGTTCGCGGCCATGGACACCGCCGTCCCGATTGGCCTCGTGAAATGCCGCCTCGATACCCAGGCGCATCGCACTGCCCAGTTCCCGGGCCGGGCCGGTGAACGCGGCCGATTGACCAAACAGGACGTAGTCGCCGCCGATCCCGGGGTCCCCCTGGCCGTCATCCAGCGCCGTAGCCGGGGCCGGCGGATTCTTTCCACTTCCTGCGCCCTTCGGCTCGGGGGCATCCTGACCGCCCGTACAGGCCACTGCGAAGGTAGCCGCCAGCAACCCCGCGGTCATCGCAGTGAGGGAAGATCTCAGGGATGCAGTATACATCTCGCTTCGGCATTCGTTTCTTGCGATCGAGGTGGTTTGTCAGCTCCTGCTCTGGATCAACCCATGCAGCAGCGCCACGACGACCGAGATGATGAAAGATGCGATCAGGGCGTCCCAGAATCCGCCCACGTCGAACCCGTTGACGAGCCAGGCGGCCAGGTACAGCATGGCCGCGTTGATGACGAGGAGAAAGAGGCCCAGCGTAAGCATGCTGATGGGCAGGGTCAGGAAGACGACTACGGGCCGCACGATCGAGTTTATGAGGGCCAGGACGACGGCCGCGATGATTGCGGTGGTGATCGAATCGACCTCGATGCCGCCGTACACGTTGGTCACCAGCAGGATGGCCAGGGTCGTAAAAACAAGTCTCAGCAGCATGGGTTATACTCCCGTGTGGCCATATCCACCCGCGCCGCGCCCGGTTTCATCGAGACGGTCGACCTCTTCGAAGACGACGAAAGGTACGGCGGCGATGACGAGCTGGGCGATTCTCTCCCGGTTGCTTACGATGAATGGCTCATCTCCGAAATTAAAAAGAATCACCTTGATCTCTCCACGGTAGTCCGAGTCGATCGTGCCCGGGCTGTTCAGCACCCCGATCTTGTGGTTGAGCGCCAGGCCGCTCCGGGGCCGTACCTGGCCTTCGTATCCCGGTGGCAGCGCGATGGCGTATCCCGTCCCGATCAGTTCGAGCTGTTTCGGCGCGATTTCCACCGGTTCGTCGACGCAGGCGTACAGGTCGAGTCCCGCGGATCCGGGTGTCATCCTGCGCGGCGCCGGATGCACTCTGTCGGGCCGGGTCGAGGCGATGGGTATGACGACGGGATTGCTCATGGGTCGCTCACAGGGCGATATCGTCTTCCGAAACGGGACCGACGGCCGTCAGGTACGTGTTTTCCGGCGTGAAAATCGTCTCGGCCAGTTCGGCGATATCGGCCGTGGTCACCTCTTCCAGTTTCCGGACGGTCTCGTCCACGCTGGAATAGGTGTTTTCGTAGATCTCCGCCCTGGCGAGGCGGTTCATCACGCTGCCGGACTCCTCCAGCGCCAGGTACAGGCCGCCGGTCAACTGGGACCGCGTATCGCGGAGCTCCTCCTCCGGGACGGGTTGCTCGCATAGCACCCGGCACTCCTTCCGGATCAGGTCGACCGTACGCTGCGCGTCCCTGGGGTCCACGCCGGCGCTGATGCAGATCTGGCCCGTATCCCGGTAGAAATCCAGGTCCGAATAGATCGAGTAGGCCAGTCCGGCCTCTTCGCGGATCTTCTGGAACAGCCGCGAGGTCATCCCGCCGCCAAGGACGGCATTCAAGAGGAACATGGCGTATTTCGACGGATGGCCGTAGGGCAGGCCGATGCCCCCCATGCAGAGGTGAACCTGGGCGATGTCCTTGCTCAGCACCCGTTTCTTGCGCCGCTTCCCATGCTGCTTACTGTGCCGCGTCGGATCATCCGGCCGCAGGTCCGCGTCGGCATCTCCGTCGACGTCCGCGTGGACATCGCCTTCAACGTCCGCTTCGTCATCCGTATCTGCTGGCTGGCTTTCGCCGGGGAAATCGTACTGTTTCCGCACGAGATCGACCAGGGCCTCGTGTTCCACGCTGCCCGCCGCGATGACGTATATACGGTCGTTCCGGTAACGTGCTGCAAGGTACGCGACGAGGTGGTTTCGCGTAAAGGACGAAACGGAGGGCGCGTTGCCCAAAATCGGCCGGCTCAGCGGATGGGGCTGCCAGATCAGGTTGGCGTAAAGCTCGCTGACCAGGTCTTCCGGGTTGTCTTCGAGGCCGTGGATCTCCTCGATGACCACCATCTTTTCCTTCTCGATCTCATGGGGTTCGAACTTCGAGGACTGCAGCAGATCGCCGATCACGTCCACGGCAACGGGCAGGTGGCTGTCCATCACGCGGGCGAAGTAGCAGTTGAGTTCCCGGCCGGTGAAGGCGTTGAGGTACCCGCCGAGGCTTTCGATGCTCTGGGCGATCTGGTACGCGTTGCGCTTCTCGGTGCCCTTGAATACCGCGTGTTCGAGAAAATGGGCGATACCGGGCTTCTCGTCGGGTTCGAACCGCGTGCCGGACCACACCCAGACGCCCATCGTCACGGAACGGACGTGCGGCATGTGCTCCGTTACGACCCGGATGCCGTTGGGAAGCACGGTTTTTCTGGTACGGTCGGTGGATTCTGGCGTGGATTCTGGCAAGGGAGGGCCGTACAGGTAAGACCGCCGCCATGGTGCCCGATCGGGACGATACACATGGCGGCGGTGTTCGGATCATACTGGCCGTTCGTTCCGGTCAGTTCGCGGCGAGCACCTGCTTCCGGCTCAGCTTGACTTTGCCCTGATCATCGATGTTGATGATCTTCACGGTCACCTCGTCGCCTTCGTTGGTCACATCCCGCATGGAATTCGTCCGGTGGTTCTCCCATTCGGAGATGTGCACCAGGCCGTCCTTGCCGGGAAGGATCTCCACAAAGGCGCCGAAGTCTACGATCCGCTTCACGGTGCCCTGGTAGACTTTGCCGATCTCGGGCTCTTCCGTCATGCTCTCGATGATCTGCTTGGCCTTTTCTCCGGCGGCCGCGTCGACGGCGGCGATCGTAATCGTTCCGTCGTTCTCGATATTGATCTGGGCGCCCGTCTCTTCCTGGATGCCGCGCACTACCTTGCCGCCCGGACCGATCACGGAACCGATCTGGTCCTGCTTGACCTGAACGGTCAGGATGCGGGGCGCGTGCTCGGACAGTTGCGACCGCGTTTCGGCGATGGTCTCGGCCATCTTGTCCAGGATGAATATCCGCGCCTTCTTCGCCCGGGCGAAGGATTCGCGAAGAATCTCCTCGTTGACGGCCATGACCTTGACGTCGAGCTGCACGGAAGTAATGCCTTCGCGCGTGCCGGCGACCTTGAAATCCATTCCGCCAAGGTGGTCCTCCACGCCCTGGATGTCGGTCAGGTACTGGGGCTTGGGATCGTCCGGGATCAGGCCGATGTTCACCCCGGCGACGGGGCTCTTGATGGGCACGCCCGCGTCCATCAGGGACAGGGTGGCGCCGCATACGGTGGCCATGGACGACGAGCTGTTGGATTCCAGGATCTCGGAGACTATGCGTATGGTATAGGGGAACGCGTCCTCCGACGGGATTACGGGCGCGATGGCGTGTTCCGCCAGCGAACCGTGGCCGATGTCGCGCGGCCGGGGTCCCCGGGCCATGCGCACCTCTCCCACGCTGTACGGCGGGAAGTTATAGTGCAGCATGAAGGACTTTAGCGAATCGCCTTCGAGATCGTCCTGCTTCATCTCGTCCATCTTGGATCCCAGGGTCGTCACGGTGAGGCTCTGCGTTTCGCCCCGGGTGAAGAGCGCCGAACCGTGGGTCCTCGGCAGCACGCCGACTTCCGACCAGATCGGCCGGATATCGTCCATGCCCCGGCCGTCGACGCGCACGCCTTCGTTCTTGATCATGTCATGCATGTCGGCGCTCTGCACGTCCCGTACCAGGTCGCGAATGATGTTCTCGCTGTCCGGATAGGCTTCCGCCAGCCGCTCGACGGCCAGGTCGGCCGCGCGGCTGAAACAGTCGCCCCGTGCCTTCTTCTCTCTGGTCCGGTTGCCCTCATTCACGAGGGGAAGCGCGATCTCGCGCACCTTATCGGCGAGTTCGGCATCCGTCTTGGGCGAATCGTATGACCGCCGCTCCGGCGCGCCGACCATCTGGCGAAGCTCCTCGATCTTCTCGATGACCGCCTTGATGTTCTCGTGACAGAGCAGGATCGCATCGGTCAGGTCGTCTTCCGAGATCTCGTGTGCGCTGCCTTCCAGCGACATGATGTGATCCGGCGTGCCGGTCACCACGAAATCCAGGTCGCTGTCCTCCAGGTCGCTGTACGTCGGATTGACGACGAATTCGCCTTCGACCCGTCCCATGCGGATGGCGGCGAGCGGCGCCTTGAAGGGAATGTCCGAGATATGCAGGGCCGCGGCGGCGCCGATGACGCCCAGGATGTCGTGGTCGTTCTCCATGTCCGTCGACAGCACGATGATGGAAACCTGCGTCTCGTAGAAGTAGTCCTTGGGGAAAAGGGGACGGATGGCGTGATCGACCTGCCGCCCGCTCAGGATCTCTTTCTCCGAAGGAGGCCCTTCTCTGCGAAGCCGTGCGCCGGGAATGCGTCCCGCCGCGTACATCCGCTCGCGGTAGTCCACCATCAACGGAAGGTAGTCTCGCCCTTCCACGAACTTGCTTTCTGATACGACATTGGCCAGAATCACACTCTCGCCATATTGCACCCAGACGGATGAATCCGCCTGCTTGGCGACTTTGCCGGTTTCGAGGGTCAGCGTTCTGCCAGCCAGTTCTAGTTCAACACGATGAGCCATAATACTTGGTATTCTCCTCAAATTGTCAGAAGATGGCGGCCTGTGCCGCCACCAGTGGGTCTTGCATCAATTACGGGTCTTGCATCAACAGGTCCTGTCCGTCTATCCGCGGATACCCAGTTCCTTGATCAGTTTCCTGTACCGTGCCAGGTCGTGCCTGCGCAGGTAGGAAAGCAGCCGGCGCCGGCGGCCCACGATTTTCAGCAGGCCACGCAACGAATGGTGATCTTTCTTGTGGACTTTGAAATGCTCCGTCAGTTCGGTGATCCGGGCGGTCATGAGGGCGATCTGCGCCTCGGGCGATCCCGTATCCTTCTCGTGACGTCCATGTTCGGTAAGGATCTGCTCTTTCTGTGCTTTCTCAATGCTCACTAAACGATCTCCTTGAATGAATTGACTGTGACCGGTTCTCCCGGAGGCAACCACGGGCGCCATCCGTTCCGGTCACGCTTTCAACATGTTATACGTCGTATACACGTCCTTTGAAATCTGGTCTTTGAGCGCTTCGACGGTCTCGAACTTTTTCTCGTCCCGGATACGCTCGACGAATTCCACCCGGATGGTCTGGTTGTAGAGGTCCCCTTCGAAATCCAGGATGTGCACCTCACAGTGTTCGGTCTCCTGGCCGAACGTGGGCCGGACGCCGATGTTCATCACGCCGTTGAACACCCTTTCCCCCACGCCGACGCGAACGGCGTATACCCCTCGCTTGGGGATCAGGACATCGGGGTCGTGCACTTCCAGGTTGGCGGTGGGAAACTGCAACGCGCTCCCACGCCCGTCCCCGCGGACCACGATGCCGGTAATCGCATAGGGGTGTCCGAGCATACACTCGGCTTCGTGGATCGCTCCCTCGGACAGGACGGCTCGGATATGGCTGCTGTTTACAGGTTGCCCTTCCACCTCAATCGGCTGTACGACATGGACCACGAACCCGTAACGCGCGCTCAGGCGGCCCAGCAGCAACCGGTCTCCCCGGCCGTGTCTTCCGAAATTGTGGCTGTAGCCTACGACGATCTCCTGTATATCCAGTGCGTCCACGTACGTCGCTTTAACGAAGGATTCCGCCTCGATCCGGGCGAACCCGTCCGTGAAGGGGATAACGAGTACGGCATCGATTTCGAACTGCGACAGCAACTCCAGTTTCCGGACCGTCGGCGTCAGGATCGGCAGAGACGGTCTTCTGCCTACGACCAGTTGCGGATGCGGATCGAAGGTTACGACCATACAGGGAGCGCGCAGGGCCTCCGACCGATCTATCGCCCGCTTGATGATCGCGCCGTGCCCCAGGTGGACCCCGTCGAAGTTTCCGACGGCGATCACGGCCCCGGGACAGCGGGCAGCAGCTTCCTCGACGGAGCGAAGGACCTTCATCGACCTTCGTCGTCCCCCTGGTCCTCCGGTACCTGGTCCTCCAGTACCCGGTCCGCCGGTACCCGGTCCTCCGGTCGACCGGATTCGTTGTCGGTGGTTTCTATGCTCCTCATGACACTGGAAATACGCTGTGCGTAGTCGAACGACTCGTCGTATCGAAAGAGCAGCTCCGGAATGTGCCTCAGTTTGATCCTCCGGCCCAGTTGCGTCCTGATGTACCCCTTCGCCCGTTCGAGCCCCTCCAGACTCGCTTTCTGATCCGCATCCGACCCGAGCACGCTGAAATAGACCCGCGCGTGCCTCAGGTCGACTGAAATCTCCACGGAGGTCACCGTCACGAATCCGATACGGGGGTCCTTCATTTCGTGCTGAATGATCCGGCTGACTTCCTGTTTGACCAGGTCAGCCACCCGTGCCGATCGACGGTGTGCCATTTACCGCTCCTGGGCTCCTAGTACCACTCGAACACGTGATCCAGTACCAGCAGCCTGGGTTCCGCCTCGACCAGATTCAGCACCTGCCGCAGGGTCCGGTCGACGTAACCTTTCTCTTCGGAAACCATCGCGAGTCCGAGGGTGGCCCGTTGCCAGAGCGACTGGTGCTCCACCTCGGCAACCGACACGTTGAACCGGTTTCGGATCCGGTCCTTCAGCCCCTTGATCACCTGCCTTTTGGCCTTCAGCGAACGGCTTTCGGGCAAAAACAGGTCGATTCGGCACAGCCCTACGATCATGATTCACTTATCGCGTCTGCAGCTGCCTGGCGACTTCCCGGGTCTCGTAGACCTCGATGGTATCGTCCTGCTTGACATCCTGAAACCCGTCGACGGTCAGGCCGCATTCGAACCCGGACTGTACCTCGCGTACGTCCTCCTTGAACCGGCGCAACGATCCGACGGTGCTCTCGTAGACGACGATACCGTCGCGTATGAGCCGGATATTGGCGTTGCGGGTCACGTTACCGGACTGGACGTAGCAGCCCGCGATCGTTCCGACGCGCGGTGCCCTGAATATCTCTCTTACTTCCACTACGCCCACGACCTGTTCTTCGATATCCGGTTTCAACATGCCTTCCAGGGCGTCCGTAACGTCCTGAATGACGCGATAGATGATATCGTACAGGCGAATGTCGACTTTTTCCCGTTCGGCCAGCGCCCTCGCCTGGGCGTTGGGCCGCACGTGAAACCCGATGATGATGGCGTTGGACGCCGTTGCGAGCAGGACGTCGGATTCGTTGATGGCTCCGATTCCCGTATGGATGATCCGTATCTTGACCTCGTCGTTCTCGAGGCGCAGCAGCGAATCGCTCAAGGCTTCCACCGAACCGCCCACGTCGCCCTTGACGATGACGGGCAGTTCCTGGATCTCGCCTTCCTTGATCTGGTCGTAGATATCTTCTAAGGTTATAGGCCTGGCCTGCCGGAACTCGTGCTCCCTGCGCATCTGCCGGCGCCGGTTGCCGATCTCCCTCGCCAGCGATTCCGATTCCACGACGGCGAAGGAGTCGCCGACCTGGGGCATGCCCGAGAATCCCATGATCTGAACGGGTACGGACGGGCCCGCGTCTCCGATTCGCCCGCCTCTTTCGTTGAGCAGCGCCCTGACCCGGCCGCTGAACTGGCCAGCCACGAATGAATCGCCGACCTGCAGCGTGCCCTGCTGGATGAGGACGGTGGCAAGCGTCCCGCGGCCGCGGTCCAGTTCCGCTTCCACCACCACGCCCTGCGCCCGCCTGTCGGGGTTCGCTTTCAGGTCCAGCATCTCCGACTGCAGCAGCACCATTTCCAGGATGTGGTCCACGCCCGCTCCGGTCAGGGCCGACACTTCGCAGGCAATGACGTCGCCACCCCAGTCCTCCACGAGAAGGCCGTGCTGACTCAGTTGTTCCTTGATGCGGTCGGGACGGGCCGTTTCGAGGTCCATTTTGTTCAGCGCGATGATGATGGGAACTTCGGCGGCCTTGGCGTGGTCGATGGCCTCGATGGTCTGCGGCATGACTTCTTCGTCCGCCGCCACCACGAGTATGACGATGTCGGTCACCTGCGTGCCCCGGGCGCGCATGGCGGAAAAGGCCTCGTGACCCGGTGTATCCAGGAACGTGATCTGACCGCCTTCCAGGTCGACTTCGTAGGCGCCGATGTGCTGCGTGATCCCCCCGGCCTCGCCGGCGATCACGTTGCTGCTGCGGATGTAGTCGAGCAGGGAGGTTTTGCCGTGGTCCACGTGTCCCATGATGGTGACGACCGGGGGACGGGGAACGAGGACGCCCTCGTCCTCCTCTTCTTCTTCTTCGATATACTCGAGGCCGTACTCGGACTGCTCCTCGATTTCGAATCCGAACTCGGAAGCGACGGTCATCAGCGTATCCATGTCCAGCCGCTGGTTGATCGTGATCATGAGTCCGAGCTGCAGGCATTTCGAGACGATTTCTGTCGGAGAAACGGAAAGATGCTCGGCCAGTTCACCCGCGGAGATGAACTCCGGAACCCGGATGACGTTCAGGACCTCTTCCTCTCCTTCTCCTTCTTCCTGGTCGCCCCGGCGCCGGCGGCGCCGCGTGCGGGTGCTGTCCATCTGCGCGATGGTCCGGCGCACGCTGGCTTCCACTTCCTTCTGGTCGACCTTCGCTTTCTTTTTCTTCTTGGATCGACGGCGGCGCCCGCGTACGTCCCCATCACCTTTTGCCACCCGGGTGGCGGAGGATTCGTCCTTTTTGGCCGGCTTCCCCGTTTCCGCCTTCGGCCGGGCACGCTTACCAGGCCCCTCCTTCACGGCCTTCGGCTTGGCGGCGGTCTCCGAAGCGGCCATTTTCTTCTTGCGGTCCTGTTCCTCGCGGGCCGCGAGTTTCTCCTGCTCGAACCGCATGTTGACGTCGAGGACCATCTTCTCGTCCATGATGCTCATATGGCTCTTGACCGTGTGGTTCAGGTCACGGAGCATCTGGACGAGTGCGTTGCTCGATATGTTGTACTGCTTGGCTACTTCATAGATTCTCTTTGACGCCATATGCCTAATCGTTTCCTTCCGGAGACGCTTTCTTCAGCATTCCGCTCGCCATGTGCCGATCCGAAATGGACAGCACCGCCATGGGCGCCCGGTCCAGGCACGCGCCCAGTTCCAACCTTGTATGACATTCCAGCACGGGTACGCCCCGGGAACCGGCCAGTCTTCTGAATGAGCGCTTCGTCCCCTCGGAGGCATCCCCGGCCAGGATGACCAGCCGGGATTTCCCGCCGTGTACTGACTTCTTGACGGCTTCCGCGCCACCCCTGACCGTCCCGGCGCGCACGGCGAGGCCCAGGAGTCCGGTCACGGAGGATCGATCATTTCGCTGCATCACCGAAGTCCTCATTCCCTCACTGAACCGCCGTCATGATCTTGTCGGCCGTAACCCCGCCGATACCGGAGATTTCCTGGAGGTCGTCGGCGGTGGCCTGTTGCAGGGACTCCACCGTCGTGTAACCGGCGTCTTCCAGCTTCTGGCGCAGCTTCTCCGAAATGCCCTCTATTCCGTCGAGCGATCCGGCGTCCTCCGCTTCTTCATCGTCTGTGCCGAATGTCTCCGAGATAAGCTGCTTCTCGAGATCCGATCGCTTGATCAGGTCGATGTTCCACCCGGTCAGCTTGACCGCGAGCCGGGCGTTCTGACCCGCCTTTCCAATGGCCAGCGAGAGCTGGTCATCCTCGACGACCACGCGCATGTCCTTCTTCTCGATGTCCAGGATCTGGACCTGGGCCACTTCGGCGGGACGCAGCGCCTGGGTGACGAATGCGGACGGATCGTTGCTCCACGGCACGATATCGATCCGCTCGTTGTTGAGTTCGCGGACGACCGCCTGTACCCGCGTGCCCTTCATGCCCACGCACGCGCCGACGGCGTCGACCCGGTCGTCGTGTGATAAGACGGCGATCTTGGACCGGTCACCCGGTTCCCGCGCGGACGCCTTGATTTCCACGATGCCCTCGTGGATCTCCGGTACTTCCATCCTGAACAGGAGTTCCAGGAACGCTTCGCAGCTCCGCGAGAGAATGACCTGGGGGCCCTTGATGGCGTTCTGCACGTCGAGGATGAAGGCGCGGATGGTCTCGCCCTGCCGGTACCTTTCCCGCCGTATCTGCTCGCGCCACGGCAGCAGCGCCTCGGTGCGCTCGATCTTCACGATGATATTGCCCCGGTCCACCTGCTGCACGCTGCCGATCACGATTTCGTTGACCCGGTCCTTGTACAATTCGTAGACGTTTTCCCGTTCCGCCTCCCGGACGCGCTGTACGACGACCTGCTTCACCGCCTGTATCGCGTTGCGCCCGAACTCCTCGAAGGACAATTCCTGTTCGACCCGGCCGCCGACTTCCGCCTCAGGATTGATGTCCAGCGCGGCATCGAGCGTGATCTGCGTTTCGGGGTCCTCCACCTCGTCCACCACGTCCCAGGCCGCCGTCATCTCGATCGTGCCCAGTTTCTCGTCGACACGTACTTCGACGTTGTCGTCGCCCGTGCCGAATCGCTTCTTCGCCGCCGTGACCAGGCCGGTCTTCACCGTGTCCCAGATCACTTCACGCTCCACGTTTTTCTCTCGTATGATCTGCGCCAGCGCCTCAATGACCTCGTAGTTCATTACCTGGGGCTCCCTCTCCTAACCATTGTCCCATCCATGTTCCAGTTCCCGGTGGGCTTTCCGGATGCTTGCGACGGGTATGCGGTGCTTCTCCCCGCCGCTGACGATTTCAACCGTACCGCCCTCGATACCTTCGAGAAGACCCACCCGGGTGACCGATCCGCCGTTTCCGTCCGCGGATACGACCTTGACCCGTTTTCCAAGGGCCCTGCGGAAGTCTCTTTCGGTCTTGAACGGCCGGTCCAGACCGGGTGAGGAGACTTCGAGCGTGTATCGGGATGGAATGGGGTCTTCCAGATCAAGCAGGCTGGACAATTCGCGGTTTACTTGCGCACAGTCGTTGATTGTAACGCCGCCCGGCTTGTCGATCAACAGCCTGAGGACGTAACTTCCCTGCCTGCCCGCCAGCTCCATATCCACCAGTTCGAACCCGGCTTCGTCGACGATTGGTCCGGCGAGCGACGAGACGATCCGGACGATCGAATCGCGGTCAGTTTCCATCGCGTATCTTCGAGTTCCAGCACGAAAAACACACAAAAAAAAGCGGGCACTACTTCGCCCACTTCTGCAGCACCACTCTAATATATGGGGGCATATTAAACCAAGCAAGCAAAAAGTTTTACGTCGATTCCCGACCCGTTCCGGGCGGTCCCAAAAAAGTCCTTGGATCACGAAAAAACACAAAATATGTTTAGTCCTTAAGGGGACAGGTCAAGCGCGCGGTCCAGTCCGTCCAGGAGATACCGGATGAACAAGGCGGTTTGCTATATCAGGGTCGGCTCGATGGAGACCCGGAAACATCCCTTTCGAAGAGCGGACCAGGAGAAGAGACTTCGCGCCTACTGCGCGGAAAACGACCTCGACATCATGCTGGTGATACGCGATATCCGTGTCGAAGCATTCATTCCGCTCGAGGAACGGCTGGGTGGCCGGGACCTGGTCGATACGGTCGAATCAAAGAGTATCCAGCATGTCGTCATCTGGAGGCTCGACCGGATGTTCAGGACCGCGGCGGAAATGTCGGCCCGCCTCGCGGCCTGGTCCGGCGAAGGCATCGCATGCCACGTGCTGGACCTCGACGGCCGATCCGTCCGCACCGACCAGGAGCACGGCGAGGTGGTCATGAGCACGCTCAACGTCCTCGCCGGGATGGCCCACGACCTGCCCGCCGAGCGGACGAGGAACCGGATAAGGCTGAAGAAGAACAACCGGTTCGTCTATGGCGCGGTCCCCTATGGTTACGACCTGTCCGGCAACCAACTGGTGCCCAACGCCGGGGAGCAGAAGATCATCAGGCAGGTGAAGCACTGGCGGACCGAAGGCAGGAGCCTGCGCAGCATCGCGGAGGAACTCAACGGGATGGGAATCCCCACCAAGCGCGCCGCCTCGGTTTCACGGGAAACCCGCTGGTATGCGTCCACAGTCAGCTATCTACTGAAAAACGAACTCTACCTTGCGGACGAAGAGGAAGACGACCAGGCCGGGGAGCAGGGGTGAACCTGGGGGACGAATAGGACGGAAACTAAAAAGATATACGCCAGAGAGGATTCGAACCTCTGACCTACGGCTCCGGAGGCCGTCGCTCTATCCAGCTGAGCTACTGGCGCAGGACTTTCCAGCCCGTAATATAACGGACGGTTTCAACACCTGTCAATCCAATTCAAGGGTGGCGCCGGCTACGGGAACCCGGCCGGTCGCGCCTTGTGCGCCGGCTTCGGAGAGTCGGCTGGCGGTGCCATGTGCGTCGTCTACGGAAACCCGGTCGGTTACGCTCCGTGCACCGGGATTGGAGAGCCGGCCGGTCGCGCCCCGGGTGCCGGTCGCGTCTACTTCCACTGCGGCGAAGGTATTCACCTGATCCGCCCATCCCTCGAACCAGCATCTCAGACCGTGGTCCGTCCTCCCCGTCATGACCCGAGCTTGCGGTCCAGCCGAACCGGGCAGGCTTTGTTCTTCGTGCGATCCCGGCGGACCAGGCAGGACCGGCGATCCAGGCGAACCAGGCGATCCAGGCAAGTCTGGCGAACCGGCCGAGCTGCCCGGACCGCCCGATTCATCCTCGACCAGCACAGTCAGTTCCCTACCCATGAAACGGCGGTTATAGTCCGCTGACTTCCGATCGCTCAACGTTCGAAGCAACCGGCTGCGCTCCCGCGCCGTCGAAGGCGGTACCTGGTCCGGCATGCGGGCGGCGCGGGTATGGTCCCGCCTGGAATACGAAAACACGTGGAAATACGCATAGGGCTGGCGGTCAAGCCAGTCGTACATGCGTTGAAAGGAGGCGTCGGTTTCCCCGGGGAATCCGACCATGACGTCGGCGCCGATGCAGATATCCGGCACTGCGTCGACCAGCCGTTCGACCACTTCTTCGGCCTGACCGGCCGTGTATGTCCGGCGCATGGCGCCAAGCAGGTGGTCGTCGCCGTGTTGCACGGCCAGGTGCGTGTAACGGCACAGCCTTGGTGCGTGGTCCCCGATCAGGTCGATCAGTTCCCGGTCCACCGCCGTGGGCCAGATGGAACTGAGCCGCAGGCGGGGCAGCGTGGTCCGCTCCAGGATCTGTCGAACGACCTCGTTGAGCGTGACGGGCGTGGGCAGGTCGGTGCCGTATTCGCCGAGATGCACGCCGGTGAGCACGATCTCGGCGTAACCTCTGTCCACCAGGGTCTGAACCTGGCGCATCACGGCGTCCGGCGGCAGGCTGCGATGCCGGCCTCGGGCCCAGGGAATAATGCAAAACGAGCAGAATTGATCGCAGCCGTCCTGAATCTTCAGCATGGCCCGCGTTCGGCTTTCGAAAGCGGAGACGTCGAGACGCTCGTCGAATCGCGCCATCTCCGCCCTGCGCGTCACCCGGGAGGCGGGAGGATCACCCGCGCCCATCGACAGCACGTGGTCGACGAGATTGCCCTTCTCCACGTTGCCGAGGACGAGGTCCACACCCTCGATTTCCATGAGCTGGCCGGGATTCGTCTGGGCGTAACAGCCCGTGGCGACGACGATGGACGCCGGAGGGCGCCCGGTGGTACGGACTGCCCTCCGGAGCGCCTGCCGGGCCCGTGCATCGGCCTGATTGGTCACCGTGCAGGTGTTGACGACGTAGACGTCCGCTGGCCCGTCGAAGGGCACGACCCGAAAGCCCCGCGAAACGAACTGCTCGCGGATGGCCTCGGTCTCGTACTGGTTCAGGCGGCAGCCAAGTGTGTGCAAGGCTACCGTCGGAGCATCATGCGCCGGGGCCAAGCCAGGTTGAGTCACGAAAGACCTCTGTCCCGCTGGTCGCGGACGGGTGTTTATCCGTCCGCTTCCCCGGTTTTGGCAGCGTTCTCGTCTTCGGCGGCGTCCCCTGACTTGGCGGCGTCCTCCGCCCTGGCGGAATCGCCGGACCTGGCGGCAGTTTCTTCAACAGCCACGACATCGCCGATCACGGTACCCGCCACGGGGTGCTTGTTCAGGTAGTCGTCGATTTCAGCCCGTTCCCTATCGCGGAAGTAGGCCTTCACGCTGAGCACGACCCGGCGGTTCTTGCCGTCGAATTCGATGACCTTCAGCGGGATCTCCTCACCCTCCTTGAAGGCGTCGCCCGGCCGCTTGATCTCCGGATGATTGAGCTGCGAAATGGGAACGAATCCCTCCACTTCGTGCGAAAGCTCAACGACCACGCCCCGTTCGAGGAGCCGTATGATCACCCCGGTCGTCTCGGTATTCACCGGATAGACCTCGGCAAGCGAGATCCACGGATCCTCCGAGACCTGCTTGATGCCGAGAGATACGCGCCGGGCTTCGGGATCGATGTTGAGGACCATGACGTCGATCTCTTCACCTTTCCTGACGACTTCGCTGGGGTGCTTGATCCTGCGCGTCCAGGACATGTCCGAGATATGGACCAGCCCGTCTATGCCCTCTTCGATTTCCACGAAAGCGCCGAAAGCGGTGATGTTTCGCACGCGCCCCCGGACCATGGTATTCACGGTGTACCGCTCGTTGAGCGACAGCCACGGATCCGGCTGGGTCTGCTTCATGCCCAGGGAGATCTTCTCGTTCTGCTGATCCACCTTCAGGACGACCGCGTCCACGTTCTCGTTGACCGTAACCATCTTGGAGGGATGGGTCACGTGCTTCGTCCAGGACATTTCGGAGATGTGAATCAGCCCCTCGACGCCCCGTTCGAGTTCCACGAATGCGCCGTAGTCCGTGATGCTGACGACCCGACCCGTGATCCGCGAACCCACCGGGTATTTCTCTTCGACGTTCGCCCACGGGTAGGGCTCGAGCTGCTTGAGACCGAGCGATATGCGTTCCCGTTCGCGGTCGAATTCCAGGATGGCCACGGTGATCTCGCTGCCGATCGTGACCAGTTCCGAGGGATGGCCGATGCGACCCCACGAGATGTCCGTGATGTGCAGCAGTCCGTCGATGCCGCCCAGGTCCACGAATGCGCCGAAATCCGTGATGTTCTTGACCACGCCCTTGCGGACCTGGCCGCGGTCGAGTTCGGCGATGATGGCCTGCTTCTGCTTCTCCTTTTCCACCTCGAGCACCACGCGTCGGGAGACCACGATGTTCCGGCGGCTCTTGTTCAGCTTGATGATCTTGAACGGCAGCTTCTCCCCGATGAACTGGTCCAGGTTGGGCGTCTGCTTCAACGCCACCTGGGAGCCGGGAAGGAAAGCGTCCACGCCGAAGAGGTCGACGACCAGCCCGCCCTTGATACGCCGCTGTATCTGGCCTTCCACCACGGCGCCTTCTTCGTGGGCGTCCTTGATCTTGTCCCAGACCTTCATGAAATCGGCTTTTTGCTTCGACAGGATGAGCTGGCCTTCCTGGGCTTCCATATCCTCCAGGAACACCTCGATTTCCTGGCCGACTTCGATCTCGTCAGGATCGGTGAATTCGGAAAGGGGTATGGCGCCTTCCGACTTGAACCCGACGTCGATGACGACCTCGCCGTTTTCAATCGCGAGCACGTGGCCGGACACAATCTCGCCTTCCACGATATCCTTCAGGGTCTCGTCGTACATCTGGAACATCTGCTCGTATTCTTCGAGTTCCTGCTGGTTCAGGTCCTGCTCGTCCACCCACTTGGGCAGCCTGTACGGACGCTTTGGCGGAGCGGGTTCCGTATCTACGGCGGTCTCCGTCGCTACGGTGGTCTCCGTCGCTACGGCGGTCTCCGTCGCTACGGCGGTCTCCGATTCGGCGGATGGCTCCACCGGTGCATCCTGCCCTGAATCCGGCACGGGTGTTTCCGCGGATACCCCTTTAGCCGCCTCCGCGGATTCGGCGGGTGAAGAAGACACCTCGGTCTCCTCGACCTCGGTAGTCTTCAGTGAGTCCTCTGACATGTCACTCCTCCTTGATGGATGAAAAACACGGACCGCAGAAACATCCGGACCGGTCCGCCCGAACGAAAAAAGTCCATCAGCCGGTCATGCCGCACACCGGCTCGAGTTCCTCGATTTCTCCATGGGTCAGCGCGCGCCATTTCCCGGCGGGAAGGTCTCCGGCGGCCAGTCCGCCAAGCCGCACCCTGATCAACCGCATTACGGGATGTCCCACCAGGTCGCACATTCTCCGTATCTGGCGCTTGCGGCCCTCGTGCAGCACGATCGAAAGCCAGGTGCCGCTTCCCGTGCGCCGGAGCATTTCCACGCCGGCCTTCGCCGTGGTCCTGCCATCCAGCGCAACGCCTTCTCTCAGCCTTTCCAGTGCAACTTCACTCGGTACGCCCTCCACGAGGACGTGATACTCCTTTTCGAAACCGAATCTCGGATGCATCAGCCGGTAACCCAAAGCGCCGTCGTTCGTCAGGAGCAGCAGGCCCTCCGAGTTCCGGTCCAGCCTGCCGACGGGAAAGACGCGCTCCGGGATGTCCCGGATCAACGAGGCAACCGTCGGCCGGCCGAAGGGATCGTTCATCGTGGTCAGGTATCCGGCCGGCTTGTTGAGCAGGTAGCAATTCCGGGCCGCCGATACCTCCAGCGTCCGGTCATCCACCGTCACGACATCAGAACCGGGACGGACCTGCGTGGCCAGGGAAACCACCGTCTCGCCGTTCAGCTTGACCCGGCCGGCCACGATCATCGCTTCACTGTGCCTCCGGGAGGCAACGCCCGCCTGGGCCATGTATCTATTCAGTCTCATCGGTCGACACCACTTTTCCATCCGTCTCGTCCGCCGGGCCGTCCGACCGCCCCGGCCGCGGACCGCCCGACCTCCCCGGCCGCGGGAACAGCGACTGGTCCAGCTGCTCTTCTACTTCGTCCAGCTCGATATCCTGGTCCTTAAGCAATTCGTTCAGCTCGTCCAGCTTGGGCAGGTCCGATAGCTTGTTGAGCCCGAAATACCGGAGGAAATCACCCGTCGTCGCATAGAGAATCGGCCGGCCGACGCCTTCCCCCCGGCCGGCGATGCGTATGAGGTTCCGATCCAGCAGCGTCCGAAGCACGCCATCCACGTTCACCCCTCTTATGGCCTCCACTTCGGACCGGCTGATCGGCTGTTTGTACGCGACGATCGACAGGCATTCCAGGGCGGCCTGGGTGAGCCGCGAAGGAATCCTGCCCCGGTAGAGCCGGCGAATCCACTTTGCGTAATCCACCTTGCTGCTGAGCTGGTAGCCGTTGGCCACGTGCCGGATCTCGAAGCCGTGGCCGCCCCGCACATACTTCTCGTTCAGGTCTTCGATGCATCCGCCGACCAGGTCCTCGCCCACATCATCCATGATGCGGCTGAGTTCGGTCAGGCTGAGCGGCGCGTCACTGGCGAAAAGCACGGCTTCCGTGATCGCGCGGTATTCCTCCAGTTGCGCCTCGTCCATGATCAGTTTCTTCTGCATGGCGCGTGCTCCCTCAGGACGAGGTCCCTACCGAATCGGACAGGGTCAGCCAGATCTCACCCAGCGTATCGGTCTGCTCGAAAACCACCCGGTTCTGCCGGATCAGTTCCAGCAGAGCCAGGAAGGTGACGATCAGGAAGGGCCGGGAGAGATCCTCCTGGAAAAGCGCACTGAAGAACAGGTTCTTCCGTCGCTTCAGGTGATCCAGGATATCGGACATCCGGTCCTCGATCGACAGGGTCTCCCGCTCCACGGTCCGGTCGAAATCGTCTTTCGCGCGGTCCAACGTGAACTTGAATGCCTGCAGCAGGTCCCAGAGATTCAGGTTGCCCGCCAGCCGGGTATCGAGCGTCTCCACGCCGTTCTGTTCCTCGTCCGGATGCTCCGCGGGCGGATGGTAGAACACGTCGGCGTTGCGGTCCTGGTGCTCGTTCAGCACGCCGGCCGCTTCCTTGAACTGCCGGTATTCCAACAGGCGCTGCACGAGTTCTTCCCGCGGGTCCGCGCCTTCCTCTTCCTCCTCTTCGGACCTGCGGGGCAGGAGCATCTTCGACTTGATGCGAAGGAGCGTCGCCGCCATGAGCAGGTACTCGCTGCCTACTTCGAGATCGAGCAGCTTGAGCAGCTCCAGATACTGAAGGTACTGCTGCGTGACCAGGGAGATGGGAATGTCGTAGATATCCACCTCGTGTTCCCTGATCAGGAACAGCAGGAGGTCCAGCGGTCCTTCGAAATGTTCGAGCCTTACCTGGTAGGCCATAGCAGTTCTTCCGGTCGCTCGTTCTTCAGAAACAGGTATGGGCGCCAGGAGTGATGGTGGATGCCTATGAAGTCTCGAATAAAGTGTATCCTTGTGGGCGCCTTTGGTTTGCGCCGTAGAGACATGTTCACCTCTTCCGGCAGCCTGTCGCCCTTCTTGTTGTTGCACCGCTGGCAGGCGCAGACCATGTTCTCCCAGCTGTCCTTCCCGCCCAGGTACCTGGGCAGGACATGATCCACGGTCAGGGGTCCCCTCGTCGTGCTGCAGTACTGGCACTGGTGGCCGTCTCGCTTGAGGATGTTCTTGCGGGACAGCATGATGCCCTTGCTGGGTATGCGGACGAAATTCACGAGCCGGACGATACTGGGCCGGTCGAACAGCGCGTATACGCCCCGCACCGGGTCCGCATATTTGTCGATGATCTCCGCCTTGCGCAGAAAAACGAGAATGACCGCCCGTCTTGCCGTACAAACACTCAAAGGCTCGTAGTTCTGGTTCAGAACGAGGACATGTTCGCTTACCATGCCTTGCACGCCTTTCCGAAGCCCCAGTTCCTCCCTTGCGAAACGATCCTGAACCGGTTACGGGAACGATCCCCGTTAAACCTAGACAATGTAGATTTATCAAGGGCTTACGTCAATAGTTTTATTGGTGGATACAAGCGGTTGGAACTGAGCTTAAAGCACGGTGGCTTCCTGTAGCGAGTGCGGCAAATTACGGCTTGATTCCTGGCCGGTTCAGGTTATTGTAGGAGATGGCTATGGTGGACGTTAATCCGAAGCCCGTGAACCGGCCTCCTGGTGAAGATGTAATGGATAACGCCTTCAAGAACACAACTCCTGCCGTCATAGACAAGCTGGTAAGCAATGTGGTGGAATGCGTGGATCCACTACGGATCATCCTCTTTGGCTCAGCAGCCAGAGGAGACATGGGTAAATACAGCGACCTGGATCTGCTCGTCGTCATGCCCGAGGGCGTTCACCGGCGAAGAACGGCGCAGAAACTGTATCGAGAGATTATCGGTCTCGGGGTGCCTTTCGATATCGTAGTCGCAACTCCGAATGATTTGGAAAAGCACGAAAAGAGTGTTGGCTTTATCTATAAGAGCGTCTTGAAGGAAGGCAAAGAGATCTATGGCCGCTGATTTTCCCATTCCGGGCAGTGCCGAGGACTGGCTCCGCTACGCAAGAAGCGACCTGGAACTTGCCTGTATAGACCAACCGGAAGGTGTTTTGCTGGAAAGTCTCTGTTTCCATGCCCAACAAGCTGCAGAGAAAGCTCTGAAGGCCGTTTTCGTGTTTCTTGATACTGATTTCCCTCGAACGCACAATATTAGAACATTGCTGGATCATTTACCCGATAGTATCGATATTCCTCGGGAGGTAGAGGAAAGCGCGGGGCTAACCGACTATGCAGTTGAAACCCGCTATCCCTTGAATACCGAGCCGGTCGATGGCGAAGAATACAAGCATGCTATCGGACTCGCCAAAGTGGTCGTGCTTTGGGCCGAAACGGTGATTTGTGAGAACAGGCCATGATCAACCCTGGCGTTTTGAATGGACCTGGGCAGGTCTCAGAAGACCGGTCATGGAACTCGCTTTGAAAAACTGGTGTGAATTGTCGGAGAAGCAGCCAACCGCGTTTCTGATGGAACGCGATTCGAGGACCTTCGCAAGAAGTATGACGACGGAACTTGGGATCTGGAAAGATTCGAAGAAGCCCACATCCTTTTCGCCGAACAGAATGACTACCTGAACCGTATTTTCGACGCCCACCGCTCGACATGACGCAACCCTCTATGACCCCCTTCGAAGAGCTCGTGGACATCATGGCGAAACTCCGGTCGGAGGGAGGCTGCCCCTGGGACCGGGAACAGACCCACCAGACCCTGCGGCCTTACCTGATCGAAGAGGCCTACGAGGTGCTGGACGCGCTGGATAACGGCGAGGACGGCGACTTCCGCGACGAACTGGGCGACCTGCTCCTCCAGGTCGTATTCCATGCTCAGATCGCCGCCGAGGAACGGCGGTTCGACATCCATGACGTGGCCCGCGCCATCAACGACAAGCTCGTGCGTCGCCATCCGCACGTTTTCGGGGATACCCGGGCGGACACGGCCGACGAGGTGCTGACCAACTGGGAGAAGATCAAGCGGGAGGAGAAGGGGGAGGAAGGCCCCGGGTCGGTGCTGGACGGCCTTCCGGCGGGCATGCCGGCCTTGCTCCGCGCCTACCGCATCCAGGAAAAGGTCGCCAGGGTCAACTTCGACTGGGACGAAATTACAGCGGTGCTCGAGAAAGTCCGCGAAGAAACCGTCGAACTGCGCAAGGCCCTGGAGCAAGCGGACCGGGCGAATATCGAAGAGGAGATGGGCGACCTGCTGTTCGCACTGGTCAATCTGTCCCGCCACCTCAACGTGCCTCCGGAGGACGCCCTGAGAAGAAGCAACGACAAGTTCATCCGCCGTTTCAGGTACATCGAGGCCGCCCTCGAACTCAAGGGAGAAAGCCTGGAAAGGGCCACCTTCGAAGAGCTGGACACCCTGTGGGACGAGGCCAAGCAAAGGGAGTCGGATGGCGACGCCGGCTGAATCGGTGCTCCAGTTCGGCAGCGGCCGGTTCCTCCGCGCCTTCGCCGATCTCTTCATCCACGAGGCGAGACAGGACGGGCAGGACATCGGCCGGATCGTCGTGGTACAGTCCACGGGAACGGGGAGGGCCCGGTTGTTCAACGACCAGCACGGCCGTTACCGGATACGCGTGCGGGGGATCCGCGACGGAGCGCGGATCGACGAGTCCGTCGAGGTAGAGAGCGTCTCGAGGGCTTTGAGTGCCACGGAAGACTGGGAAGCCGTACTGGTCGCGGGACGCGATCCGTCCACGGAGTACATCCTCTCCAACACATCCGAGATCGGTTACGACGTGCCGGAGACGGAGTTGCGGGGCGGCGCGCTACGGGACGATTCGCCGCCGGATGGATCGCCGCCGGATGGTTTGCCGCCGGTTTCTTTCCCTGGAAAATTGCTCGCCGTGCTCCTGGCACGCTATGAAAATGGCGGCGCTCCGGTGACCGTCATCCCCTGCGAACTGATCGACGGCAACGCCGGGGCGTTGCGCGGGCTGGTCCGGGCACTGGGGCGGCAGCGACGCCTGGGCGACGGTTTCCTGGGCTGGCTCGAAGAAGGCGTGACCTGGCTGCATACGCTCGTGGACCGGATCACCATCGAACCGCCGCCGGGGTTTCCCAATCCCCAGGGCGACGGGCTGCTGGCGCTGACCGAACCCTTCGCCTTCTGGGCCCTGGAGGACCGGCCGGGGGCCGCGCGGTTCATCGAGCACCCGGCAATTACCCGTACGCCGGACGTCCGTCCCTACGCGCTGCGCAAGGTGAGGGTGCTCAACGGCGCCCACACGGCGCTGGTTTGCCGGGCCATGCCCCTGGGCATCCGGACCGTCCGGGAGGCGGTCGACCATGGGGAAACGGGTCCCTGGCTGCGGGACCTGATGCTGGAGGAAATCGTGCCGGCACTGCCGGACGAGGTGGAAGACGCCCGGATCTTCGCGGAGGACTGCATCGAACGGTTCCGAAATCCATTCCTGGACCACCGGCTCGAATCCATCGCGGTGGACCACCAGATCAAGGTGAGGATGCGCCTGGCGCCTACCTACGAAGCGTACATCGAAAAGTTTAACCGCAACCCACCCCTGCTTTCCGCCCTGCTCACCTGAAAAGCGAGACCTGACCGTATGCCCACTATCGTACTCGAAGAACCCGGCCGTTTCGTCCTGGAGGATACTCCCGAGCCCACGCCTCCGGGTCCCGGAGAGGCGCTGTTGCGCATTCGCCGGGTCGGGATCTGCGGCACGGACCTGCATGCCTTCGAGGGTACGCAACCCTTCTTCGACTACCCGCGCATCCTCGGGCACGAACTGGGGGTGGAGATTCTCGGGACAGGCCGGGACGTGACGCACATCCATCCCGGCGACCTGTGCGCCGTCGTCCCCTACTTGGACTGCGGCGACTGCGTGCCCTGCCGCATGGGCAAGACGAACTGCTGCACGAATCTCGACGTCCTGGGCGTACACGTGGACGGCGGCATGCGGGACGTCCTGGTGCTCCCGGCCGGGAAGCTGCTGCGTTCCGATGCAATGTCCCTCGAGCAACTGGCCCTGGTGGAGACCCTGGGCATCGGCGCCCACGCCGTGGACCGCGCCGCGATCGAAAGGGGCGAAACGGTCCTGCTCATCGGCGCCGGACCCATCGGTCTATCCGTGCTGACCTTCGCCCTCCTGGCCGGGGCGCGCGTGATCCTGCTTGAGATCAGCGCGCAGCGCATACAGTTCTGCAAGCGTCGCTATGACCTCTTCGAAGTCGTTTCCGACCCAACGGACGTGCCGTCGAAGCTGCAGGACATGCTGGGCGGCGAACTGCCCACGGCCGTCTTCGACGCCACCGGCCACGCCGGGTCCATGATGCAGGCCCACGAATACGTTTCCAATGGCGGACGCCTGGTCTACGTCGGCATCACAGGTTCGCAGATAACCTTCGACGGTCCCGGTTTCCACAGGCGGGAGATGACCCTGCTCGGCAGCCGGAACGCCCGCGCGGTCGACCTGCAGCGGGTCATCGGCCATATCGAAGCCGGCCGGATCGACACCTCGCCCTGGATTACGCATCGGGCCGATCCGGAGGGCATGCTGAAGGATTTTCCCACGTGGCTGGACCCGGAAAGCGGCGTGGTCAAGGCCGTACTCGAAATGGCTTGATGACGGATCGAGCCGGAACCCGGGCCGTCCAGGACAAGCTGATTTACCGTCCAGGACAAGCTGATTTACCGGCGACGACAAACTAAAGGGAAGCAATACGCGTTGTGTATTTCGGCGGTGATTCGTATCATGAAAACAACCGAAGGATTTGACGTGCGAGTTTGTCAAAGAGGACAGCGAGTGAAAGGAGAGGAAGCGTGGACAAGCAGACCCTGATCGACAACCTGAATGGAGACCTGGCCGCCGAACTTGGCGCGATCATCCAGTTTACCATCTACGCGGCCAAGGCCAGCGGTCCCTACCGGCCCGAACTGGCCAAGTTTTTCCTGGATGAGGTGCCGGACGAGCAATTGCACGCGCAGTACCTGGCCGACAAGATCGTGGTCCTCGGTGGCGAGCCCACGACCGTTCCCCGGCCGATCAAGGTAAGCGATTCGAACCGCGAGAACCTGGAGACGATGCTCGAGGACGAGCGCACGATCGTCCGGCGGTACGTCCAGCGCCGGTCCGAGGCGGAAGAATACGGCGACTTCGGCCTCATGGTCCAGTTGGAAGACATGATCCGGGACGAGAGCAATCACGCCGAGGAAGTGGAACGCATCCTTCGGGACTGGCCCCTGTAACTCCAACCTCGGCTGCCAAATGCTTCGATTCATATGGAAATGGTTCCTTCGGCTGGCCGTCGCCGCCGTGGTCATACTTGTCGCGGTCCTGGCCTACGCCACGATCGTATCCCGCCCCATGCCCGAACATTCATTCACGGAAACAGACCGGCTCCTGGCCATCGCCCACCGCGGCGGCGCGGGACTGTGGCCGGAAAACACCCTGTTCGCCTTTCAGAACGCGGTCAGAATCGGCGCGGACGCACTGGAATTCGACGTGCACGCCACGAGCGACGGTGAACTGGTGGTCATACACGACGCCACGGTCGACCGTACGACCGACGGTTCGGGCCGGGTGGACGAGATGACCTGGGACGCGCTGCGGGAACTGGACGCCGGTTTCCGGTGGACCGCGGACGACGGCGCGAGCTTTCCTTTCCGGGGCATGGGATTGCGGGTACCTGCCCTGGAGGAAGTACTGAACGGTCTCCCCGATACGCGGATGATCATCGAGTTGAAGAACGTGTCCGATGCCGACAGGGTCCGTTTTTCTGAAGCGATCGCGAAAAGCCCGTACCCGGAACGGAAGGTCATCGCATCCTTTCAGTCCGAAACCGTCAGATACATCCGGGACAACAACCCCGGTATCGCCACCTCGTCCACGGTGGGCGAGGTACTCCGATTATGGGTGTTGAATTCCCTGGGGCTCGGATTCGCTTTCGTGCCCGGGGGAGAAACCATGCAGGTACCACCCAGTTTTCAGGACCTGGCCCTGGTAAGCGCCAGGTTCGTTTCGGGCGCCCATCGGCACAACGTGGACGTATATGTCTGGACGATCAACGACGAAGCGGAAATGAAACGCCATGTCGATCACGGCGTAGACGGCATTATGACGGATTATCCGGATCTTCTGTTGCAGGTACTGGACCGGTATCCTGAATTGCGGGAACCGGACAACGGGGAAGGAGAAGTACCGTAACCATGAGCGACCAGCCTATCCTGTCGGTCCGGGGCCTGAGCAAAACATATGCGAGCGGCGGCGGGACGCTTACCGTCTTGCGGGATATCGAGTTCGACCTGATGCCGGGCGACTCCCTGGCGATCATCGGGCCTTCCGGCAGCGGGAAAACAACGCTGCTCGGTCTCTGCGCGGGTCTGGACCGGGCGACTTCCGGATCCGTTTCACTGAATGGCATCGTGCTGGACGATCTCGACGAAGACGAACGGGCCCGCGTCCGCAACCGGCACGTGGGCTTCGTATTCCAGAACTTCCAGCTGATTCCGACTCTTACCAGTCTCGAGAATGTAATGGTCCCGGCCGAATTGCGGGGCGAAAAGGCGGTCTACCGCCGGGCGGAGGAACTTCTGGACCGCGTCGGCCTGTCGGACCGGACCACCCACTACCCGGTGCAGCTGTCCGGGGGCGAACAGCAGCGTGTGGCCATGGCCAGGGCCTTCATCAACCGTCCGGCCCTGCTCTTCGTGGACGAACCCACGGGCAATCTCGACGCCGACACGGCCGCTACCGTAGAAAGCCTGCTGTTTGAACTGAACGAGGAATCCGGGACGACCCTGGTCACCGTGACCCATAACCTCGACCTGGCGCGGAGGACCCGCCGCATCGTCCGGTTGAGCGGGGGCCGGATGGTCGAAGACTACCTTCCGGATCATGCCAGTATCCCGGAAGCCCGTTCCCTGTCCCTTACCCCCGATCCTCATCCATGAGCATTCCTCCCGCATCCGATAAGACGCCGGTACGGGTAAGCTGGCTGCTCAGCATGGCCTGGCGGGACAGCCGGACCTACCGGCGGCGCCTGCTCCTTTACATGTCGTCCATTATCCTTGGCACCGCCGCCCTGGTGTCGATACGTACCCTGGGCGACAGCATGGCGGCCGCGATCGACGTGGAGGCCAAGGCCCTGCTCGGTGCCGACCTCGACATAAACACCCGGACGGCCTTCTCGGATTCGGCCGAAGTCTTTCTCGGGAACCTGGGCGGCGAACAGTCGCGACAGTACAGTTTCGTCTCCATGGTCGCCTTCCCCCGGATGGGCTCGTCACGGCTGTCGAACGTACGGGCGCTCGAAGGCGGCTTCCCCTACTACGGCGTACTGGAAACGGTTCCCCCCACCGCCGAGCGGACGTTCAGGACGGACGGTACGGCCCTCGTGGACGACAACCTGATGATCCAGCACGGCGTGGAGGTGGGCGACTCGATCCGCGTCGGATTGCGCACGCTCGAGATCTCGGGCCGCCTGGTCAGCATTCCGGGCGAAACCGCGGCGATGAGCACGATCGGCCCCCGGGTCTACATCCCCATGTCGGAACTCGAATCCACGGGCTTGATCCAGCCCGGCAGCCGCGTGGTCTACCGGGCCCTGTTCCGGTTCGACGACGATGTGGATGCGGACGCACTCGCGGAAACCTATGGCGCGGATACCGCGGCCCGGTGGGGGATGGACTGGGACACCGTGAGGGACCGGCAGGCGGGCCTGGAACGTTCCCTGGGAAATCTCTACCGGTTTCTCAACCTGAGCGGGTTCATCGCCCTGATCCTCGGCAGCGTCGGCGTTGCAAGCGCCATTCATACCTACGTACGCCGCAAACGGGGCACCATTGCCGTGCTGCGCTGCCTGGGCGCGGAGGGCCGGCACACCTTCGCGGTGTACGTCGTCCAGGCCGTGGCCATCGGTGTGATCGGTTCCGCCATCGGCGCGGCTTTCGGCTATCTCGTCCTCGGTGTATTGCCCGTGCTGATCCAGGACTTCGTTCCCTTCGAACTGGTGGTGGGGTTTACCTGGCTCCCGTTGCTCCAGGGCATGGGCCTCGGGCTGCTCATGGCGTTGTTGTTCGCCCTCCTGCCGCTCCTTGCGATCCGGGACATTTCTCCGCTGCTCACGCTGCGCTCCTCCGTCGAAACACCGCGGCGCGCCAGGACGGACCCGCGGCGCATCGCACTGATCGCCGTGCTCGTGGCCGGCGTCGTGCTATTCGGCATCAGCCAGACCCGGGTGTGGCTCCAGGGCGTGGGATTCGCGGGGGGACTGATCTGCGCCTTCCTGCTGTTGACCCTGGTCGCACGGAGCCTGATCTCGCTGGCCAGGCGCATCGTGCCGGCGACGTGGCCCTATGTCTGGCGGCAGGGCCTGGCCAATCTCTTTCGTCCGGATAACCAGACCGTTACCATGGTCGTCGCCCTCGGGCTGGGCGCCTTCCTGATTACGACGCTGTACCTCCTGCAGTACTCACTCGTGGGTCACATTACCCAGGTCGGCGGAGACCGGCAGTCGAACCTGGTGCTCTTCGACATACAGCCCGGACAGCGGGAGGATATCCTTGCCTCGATGCGCCGCGACGGACTTCCGGTCATGCAGCAGACGCCGGTGGTAAGCATGCGGCTGGCGGGGCTGAAGGGACGGACGATCACCGAGGTGATGGCGGATTCGACGGAAAGAGTGCCGCGATGGGCGCTTCGGCGCGAATACCGTTCGACCTACCGGGGGCACCTGGAAGACGCGGAAACGCTGCTGCAAGGCTCGTTGCAGTCCCGCGTCGAGACCGGGAAGGATTCCGTGCTCGTGTCCGTGGAAAAGGGCATCGCCGACCGCCTCGGACTTGGCATCGGCGACGAAATCGTGTTCGACGTGCAGGGCATTCCGGTGCGAACCACCGTGGGGAGCGTGAGGGCGGTAGACTGGCAGCGGGTGCAGCCCAACTTCTTCGTGGTCTTCCCGGAAGGCGTGCTGGAAGAGGCGCCCCAGTTTCACGTGGTCGTGACGCGGATCGATGATCCACAGGTCTCGGCAAGTTTTCAGCGGGAAACAGTCAGCAGGTTTCCCAACGTTTCCATGATCGACCTGAGCCTCATCCTGAACACCCTCAACGAAATACTCGGCAAGGTCTCCCTCATCGTCCGTTTCATGGCGCTGTTCAGCGTATTCACCGGCGTCATCGTCCTGGTGGGCGTCGTGACCAACAGCCGTTACCAGCGGATGCAGGAAAGCGTACTGCTGAAGACCCTCGGAGGATCCCGGAACCAGATTCTGAAGATCATGACGATCGAGTACTTGTTCCTGGGCGCGATCGGCGCATTGACGGGGGTTGTGCTGGCCTTTGCCGCCACGTGGATCCTGGCCGTCTTTGTCTTCAACATCTCCTACGTGCCGGCCTACATCCCCGTGTTGGCGGTGGTCGGCGGAATCGCGTTGATCACGATCCTGGTGGGCATGGCCGCCAGCGCAGGCATCTACCGGCAATCCCCGCTGGAAGTGCTGCGCGCGGAAATCTAGTCGATACGCCGAATCACGGCAGCAATTCCCTGAGTACAGGTTCGAGCGCCTTCCAGACCAGCTCGGCCATGATCGCGTGCCCTTCCGCGGTGGGATGGATGCCATCGGGCTGATTCAATTCCGCTATGCCGCCGACGCCTTCGAGAATGAAGGGGATGAGCGAAACACGCTCCGATTCAGCCAGTTCCGGGTAGATCTCCCTGAACTCGGTCACAAAGCGCTGGCCCATATTGGGCGGCGCCTGCATGCCGGCGAGAATGATCTTCGTCGCTGGATACCGTTCGCGGACACGCCGGATGATGGCCCGCAGGTTCCGGCGGGTGACGCGGGGGTCGACACCCCGAAGCCCGTCGTTCCCGCCCAGTTCGAGGATGAATACGTCCGGACGGTTCTGGAGCACCCAGTCGATACGGCTCAGGCCGCCCGCCGAGGTCTCCCCGCCCACGCCGCCGTTGATCACCCTGAACGGCCAGCCGAGTCCGTCGATCTTCAACTGCACCAGTTGCGGAAATGCCTTGTCGGGATCGACCCCGTACCCCGCCGTCAGGCTGTTGCCATAGAACAGCACGGTCATCGGCGCCTCATCGGCCGGCACGTTCTGCCGGCTTTCCGCCGCCGCAAGGGGTAGCAGCCAGATCATGAGAACCAGCCGGATCATGGGGCGAAGCAAGGTATTGAGGCGAAACCGGATCATGGGGCGAAACAAGGTGGGCAATCGCTTTAACATGTTGGTAACACTCCGGTGTCTAAGGAGAGCACATCAAAATTCATGGTTTACCGCTTGACGACACAGACCGCGCCAGGTAGTATGAAAGTATAACCCCGGTTCTTCATACCTCAAAGATCCATTTCCCCAGAAATCGTGTGTTTCGATGCGAAGCAAACCTGCATTTCGCCATTTGCCGGTATTGACCAGGGTCGTCACGGCGCTCGCCATGACCGGTCTCTTCGCCGCCCTGTTAAACGATTTCGCCATTACCCGCAACGCATCCGCCCGTCTGTACTACCTGATCGAGGAAACGCCCGAATGCCGGGTGGGACTCGTACTGGGCACTTCCAAGTACGCCGAGGGGAACGTCAACCGATACTACCGCGCGCGCATCGAGGCCGCCGCCGAGTTGTTTCACGCCGGCCGGATCCGTGCCATACTCGTCAGCGGGGATGCTTCCACGAAATATTATGACGAGACGACGACCATGCAGCGGGACCTGGTCGAACTGGGCGTTCCGGAAGAATACATCATGCTCGACTACGCCGGCGTGCGGACCCTGGACTCCGTCTTCCGGGCGAAGAAAGTGTTTGGTCTCGACCGCGTCATCGTCGTATCGCAGCAGTTTCACTGTGAACGGGCGCTTTACCTCGCTGATGCCGTCGATCTCGATGCGACGGGTTTCTGTGCCGAAGATACCCCGCATACCCAGTCCCTGCTGTTGCGATACCGCGAAACGCTGGCCCGGGTGATGGCCTTTGTCGACCTGAACCTCTTCGACACCCAGCCGCGTTCCCTGGAGCAGGACGAGCGAGCCAAACGGGCCAGCCGGTGAGCACGGGCCAGGCGGGCCAGCCGGCGAGCACAGCTAAGCGCCCGGACACTGACATTCCACTTGTCCCGGCCTTCCCCTCCGTTTACATTCCGGTTTTCTCTTCCGCCGCACATTAAAGCCGCATCCCAGCGACAGCAGAACCTGTGGAGGTAGGTGTTTGGATTTCAACACGTCGCTCGAGTACGCGCGTAATCTGGACCGCCGCGATGACCTGGGCGGGTTCCGGGATCGCTTTCTGATCGACGACCCCGGCCTGATCTATCTGGACGGCAACTCCCTCGGGCGTGTTCCCAAGGATGCCATCTCCTTGATGGACCGGCTGATCCGGCATCAGTGGGGCAGCCGGCTCATACGGGCCTGGAATGACGAATGGATGGGGCTCTCAAGGCGCATCGGCGGAAAGCTGGCCGGCCTGATCGGCGCCCGACCCGACGAGGTGATCATCGCCGACTCGACCTCGGTAAACCTGTTCAAACTGATTGCCGGTGCGCTGAAGGAGCGGCCGGGGAAGCGCCGCATCGTAACCGACAGCGTGAACTTCCCGTCGGACATCTATATCCTGAAGGCCGTGGCGGACCTGCTCGATCCCGCGTACGACCTGGTCGTTCTCCCCGTGGACAATGGTTTTGCCGTGTCCGAGGAAGCCCTGGACCGGACCATCGACGACGATACGGCCCTGGTGCTGCTCTCCCACGTCATGTACAAGTCCAGTTACATGTACGACATGGCGCGGATCACCGAGATCGCCCACGGCCGGGACGCGATGATCCTGTGGGACCTGAGTCATTCCGCCGGCGTCGTACCGATGGCGTGCCACGACCTGGGCATCGACCTGGCGGTGGGTTCCACGTACAAGTACCTGAACGGCGGCCCCGGCGCGCCGGCTTTTCTCTACGTCCGCGAAGACCTGCAATCCAGGCTGATGAATCCGGTATCAGGCTGGTTCGGCCACCGGAAGCAGTTCTATTTCGATCCCGAATTCGAGCCGGCGTCCGGCATTGACCGCTATCTCACGGGCACGCCGTCCGTCCTCTCCCTGGCCATGATCGAACCCGGCGTGGACCTCGCGCTCGAAGCCGGCGTGGATTCCATGCGCGCCAAGTCGCTGAGCCAGTCCGAGTACCTGGTCGATCTCTGGGCATCCGTGCTGGCGCCCCTCGGATTCACGCTGAATTCGCCCCGGAACGGCGCAGGCCGGGGTTCGCACGTCTCCTTCGGCCATGCCGAGGGGTACCGAATCGACCAGGCGATCCGGGAGGAAAAACATGTGATTTCCGATTTCCGCATGCCCGACAACATCCGGCTGGGCATCGCACCGCTTTACACGACCTACGAGGAACTGCACGCGGCCGTGCACGCGCTCCGCGAAGTCGTGCAGACCGGTTCGTTCCGGCAGTACAGCACCGTCATCAAAGGAGTTACCTGACGGTGAACGGTCCCGTGCAGATCAATATCCCTCCCATCATTATAAGTGGGGCGGGAGCATTCGACGAAGCGGCCCCCCAGGCCGTCCGCGCCGGACTGAAAAACGTGCTTATCGTCTCCGATCCCTACCTCGTCGAACAGGGCCTGCCTGCCCGCATGGTGGACCTGTGCCGCAAGGCGGGCATTAGAGCCTGTGTCTACGGTGACGTGACCCCCGAGCCCACGGACGTGAACGTCGAGGAAGGACTCGCCCTGCTTACCGAGAACGGCTGCGACGGCGTCATTGCGGTCGGCGGCGGCAGCAGCATCGACGCGGGGAAGGGCATCTCGGTCATGGCCGCCAACGACGGTCCCCTGTCCGAATACGCGGGCTATCACCGGATACCCCGGCCCGGCCTGCCGCTGTTCGCCGTTCCCACGACGGCCGGTACGGGCAGCGAAATGACCCGGGTGACGGTCATAACGGATACGCGCCGCAACGTGAAGATGATGATCCTGGATGCCCATGTGCTGCCAGCGGCGGCCTTCGTAGACTACACGCTGACCCTGTCCATGCCCCGTCCCCTGACGGCCAACGTCGGCGTGGACACGCTGACCCACGGCATCGAGGCGTATGTATCGCGCAAGAACGGCACGATGACGGACGCCCTCTCCCTTGCCTGCGTCGATCTCGTCGGCAGGCACCTGTTACGGGCCTGGCAGCATCCCGGCGACCACGAAGCGCGCCGGGGCATGATGGAAGCCGCTTCCCTGGGCGGCATGGCCTTCGCCAACAGCTCGGTCTGCCTCGTGCACGGCATGAGCAGGCCCCTTGGTGCGGTCTTCCACCTGCCCCACGGTCTCAGCAATTCCGTGCTGCTGCCGGCGGTCACCCGGTTCAGCGTGCCGGCGGCACCTGAAAGATACGCCGTACTGGCCCGGAAGCTCGGCTGGGCGCTGGAAGGGGACGATACGCCCACCGCCTGTGAACTGCTCGTCGACGGCCTGCAAAGACTCAACGACAACGTCGAGATATCGGGATTGAGAGACTGCGGCATATCCAGGGAGGCCCTTACCGGGGCACTGGACAAGATGGCCGACGACGCCCTGGCTTCAGGGAGCCCGCAGAACAATCCGCGCGTGCCCACGGCCGACCAAATCAAATCGCTTTATCTGGAGGCCTACTGAGAGGAGGCCGCATGGCGTTCAACACGCTGCTCATCGGGGGCCGGGGGACGATCGGGTCCGGACTCAGGACGTACCTGCCGGAGCTGGACGACAGATACCGCTTCTGTTCCATCGACCTGCCCGGTGCGCCCGACAAGGCCGAGGGCCTCGCCGAAGGCCGGTTCGTCGATATGAACATCGTCGAAGAGCCTGATAGATTCAGGGACATGCTCCCCGGATTCGATCTCGTCGTCTACCTGGCCCGGCAGGGCGATCTCGCGGCCATGAACCGCATGACGGACCTGGTGTTCGAATCGGTGCTGGACCTGGGCCGTTCGGGCCACGGGCCGATGATCGTGGCTTCGAGTTCCGTGCACGCGGTGGACGATGCCTATCACTTTTTCGAATCGGGCGCGTACGCGTTGCTCGCGGAACGCAGGTTCGATTCGATCCGGGAATGGCCCGCGCCGATCTCCGCGCACCTGCCCGCCTGCCCGATCAACGACTACGGCCACGAAAAGGCCTACGTCGAGGCCTGGGTGGAACGGGCGGCCGACCGTGGTTGCGGCGCGGTGGCAACGCGCTGGGGCGGCGTGAACCCACGCAATACTCCCCTCACGGAGGAGCGGGGCTATTTCGCCGTCTGGTGCCACCAGCAGGACGCGGCGGCCATGGTCCACGCCGCTTACACGGCCCATCTCGCCGGCAAGCTGCCACCGGCGCGGCACTATTTCGTCATTTCGGACAACACGTACAACATTTTCGACATACAGACGCCGAAGGAAGAGATCGGATATCTGCCCCGGCACAATGCCGAGACCTTCTTCCGCTGATCACCATCCGAGCTGATCACATCCGAACGGAGTAGAAACGCAGACCATGCGATACGATCCCCACACCTACCGCGGCTCGCGGCGCTCGGTCGTCATGGCGCCCGGAGGCATGGTGGCCACGAGCCAGCCGCTGGCCGCCCAGGCCGGCATCGAAATCCTCAAATCCGGCGGCAACGCCATTGACGCCGCCATCGCCGTCAACGCCGTACTCGGCGTGGTGGAACCCATGTCCTGCGGTATCGGCGGCGACCTGTTCGCCATCGTCTGGGAGGCCGAAAGCGGCGAGCTGACCGGTCTCAACGCGAGCGGAAGGGCGCCGTACGCAGCCACGATCGACCACTACGCCGGGCTGGGACACGACTACGTGCCTGGTACCGGTCCGCTCAACTGGTCCGTCCCGGGCTGCGTCGACGGCTGGTCCTGTCTCCTCGATCGCTTCGGCACCCGGTCCCTGGAACAGGTGCTGGAACCTGCCATCGCCTACGCGGAGAACGGATTCCCCGTTTCGGACATCATCGCGAGAGACTGGGCCGGATCCACGGCGCTGTTGACGCCCTGGCCCGAGTCCGTCCGTGTCTACCTGCCTGGGGGGAAAGCACCCGAACCCGGCGCGGTGTTCCGGAACCCGGACCTGGCCCACTCATATCGCCTCCTGGCCGAGGGCGGACGCGACGCGTTCTACGAAGGCGAGATCGCCGAGGCCGTCGTGGCCTGTTCCCGGGACGCAGGCGGACTGTTCAGTCCCGAGGATCTCCGGGACCACGCGACGACCTGGGATGATCCCGTCAGTGTCGACTACCGGGGCCACACGGTCTGGGAACTGCCCCCGAGCGGGCAGGGCATCGCCGCCCTGCAGATGCTGAACATCCTGGAAGGCTACGACCTCGCCGAAACCGGTTGCCTGTCGACCGAAACGCTGCACCTGCAGATCGAAGCCAAAAAACTCGCCTATGCCGACCGCGCCGTGTTCTACGCCGATCCCGCCTTCACCGACGTGCCCGTGGAAGTGCTGCTGTCAAAGGACTACGCCGACCGGCAGCGGGCCCGCATCGACCCCCGCAGGGCGGCGGTCGACGTCCCGGCCGGCGATCCCGTCCTTCAGCACGGGGACACGGCCTACATGACCGTCGTCGACGAAGCGCGCAACGCCGTTTCGTTTATCCAGAGCATCTTCCGGGGATTCGGATCGGGTATCGTGCCGGAGCGCACGGGATTCCCGATCCAGAACCGGGGGCAACTCTTCTCGCTGGATCCCACGCACCGCAACGCCCTGGCGCCCCACAAGCGGCCCTTCCACACCATCATCCCCGCCATGGTGACCCGGGACGGCAAGCCCTGGCTCACTTTCGGCCTGATGGGCGGGGCCATGCAGCCGCAGGGCCACGTCCAGGTCCTCTGCAACATGATCGATTTCGGTATGGACGTGCAGGAGGCGGGCGACGCGCCGCGGTTCCAGCACTTCGGTTCGGCCGAACCCACGGGCGCTTCCATGGAGGCCGGAGGGGGACGGGTCAACGTGGAAGAAGGCATCGAAGAAGCGGCCTTCCGGCGACTGGCGGAAATGGGCCACCGTATATCCCGGTCTGCCCACGGGTACGGTGGCTACCAGGCGATCCGCATCGACCCGGAATCCGGCATGCTGCACGGTGCGTCCGAGCCCCGAAAAGACGGCTGCGCGATCGGATACTGAAACGCGATCGGGTACTGAAGTGTCTTAACCGCTAACCTAGCGCAAGCCCGGCAGCCAGGTCGCCAGGTACGGGGCGTAGACCAGACACCCCAGGCAGAAAAGCTGGATCACGATAAAGGGCAGAATACCCCGGTAGATATGGCGGGTCTGCACTTCGGGCGGCGCTACCCCTTTTAGATAGAACAGGGAGAACCCGAAGGGCGGTGTTAGGAAGGAAGTCTGCAGGTTCACCGCGATCAGGATGCCGAGCCACAGCAGGTCGACGCCGAAGGCGATGAATATGGGCGTGACGACCGGCACGATGATGTAGGTGATCTGGATGAAATCAATGAAGAAGCCGGCGATGAAGATCATGACCAGCACCAGGGCCAGGAAGGCATAGGTGCTCAGGTTGGCGTCCATGATCAGGCTGGTCATGTAGGCGTCCCCCTTCATGCCCCGGAAGACCAGTCCGAAGGCCTCGGCGCCCACCAGCACGAAGAAGACCATGCACGTGATGTGCGTGCACTCCTTCATGACCGCCTTCAGCGTTTCATAGGAGAACTTGCCCTGGAAGACGGTGAGCAGGGTCGCGCCCAGCGCACCCACGGCCGCCGCTTCCGTCGGCGAGGTGATGCCCGCGAAGATGGAGCCCAGCACGACCGTCATCAGGCCCAGGGGAAGCAGGAAGGCCCTGATGATCTTCCTGAACATGCCGCTCTCCCGGAACGCCGCCAGTTCGTCGGCCGGCATGGCCGGGGCCTCGTCCGGTTTGAACATGGCCACGATGGCAAGCCACACCAGGTACATGCCTACGAGAATCGCACCCGGTATGACGGCGCCGATGAACATGTCGCCGACCGACACGTTGAGAATGCTTCCGAGGAGCACGAGTACCACGCTGGGCGGGATGATCTGTCCGAGCGTTCCCGACGCGGCGATCGTTCCCGTCGCCACCTGGGGACTGTAACCCCGCCTCAGCATCGTGGGCAGGCTGAGCAGGCCCATGGTCACGACCGTCGCCCCCACGATGCCGGTGGAAGCCCCCAGCAAGGCCCCCACGATCACCACCGCCACGGCGAGGCCTCCCCGAAGCCGGCCGAACAGCAGGGCCATGGTCTCCAGCATGTCCTCGGCCAGGCCCGATTTCTCCAGCATGACGCCCATGTAGACGAAGAGGGGCACGGCGAGCAGGACGTAGTTCGTCATGACGCCCCAGATGCGCAGGGGCAGCAGGTTGAAGAAATCCGCGCCGAAGGTCATCAATCCGAGGAGTACGGACACGCCGCCCAGGGTGAAGGCGACCGGGTACCCCATCAGGAGCAGCAGGAAGAGGACCAGGAACAGGATGAGGGGCATCGCTTCGGTCAAACCGCGTCCTCCTCCCTGGCCGTTAGCCCTCTCGGGGGCGGTTCGTCCTCTTCGCCCATGGGATCTTCTCCTCCGTGGATGAACCGGTCCAGTGAGCGGGCCGCCAGGGCCAGGCCCTGCAGCAATATGAGCGAAAACCCGAGGGGAATCATGGCCTTCAGGATGTAGCGGGCGGGCAGACCGCCGGGATCCGGCGAAACCTCGCCGATCCGGAAGGAATTCAGGACGAAATTCTGGGAACTCCAGATGGCGATCACGGCGAAGGGAAGCAGAAAAAGCAGGCTGCCGATCAAGTTTACGAGGGCCTGGTTCCGGGGCTTGAAGTTCATGTACAGCACGTCCACGCGCACGTGCTTGTTGTGTTTAAGGGCCCAGGCCGAGGCGAGCAGGAAGATCACGGCGAAGAAGTGCCACTCCAGTTCCTGTACCGCCACGCTGCTCCTGCGCAGGAAATACCGGGTGAATACGTCGAGGCAGACGGTCAGGACGAGCAGGGTCGTAAACCAGGATACGACCGAGCCGACACGTTCGTTCAACCCGTCCACGAACCGTACGAATTTCCGAAGGACATTCAATTCCGCGATCACCTTCCTGTTGGCCGCGGCGACCGGCCGGGTCGGTCCATCTTCCGCGGACGCAACGTGATACCGATGGCAATTCGGTTTCCCCGAGGGGGAATCACAGGACAAAGGGGCCTTCAATATGCCGCATCGGGCACAAATGCACAACCCTAAATGCCCGTGCCTTTCAATTTGACTGCCTTTGGCAATGACTTGAACGGTATCGACCGGGCCGTCTCGGGCTTTACCCTTGTCGCCGTACCGGACCGCGCCGGGGCCGTCCCGAGCCGTGCCGGGGCTTTACCCTTGTCGCCGTTCCCGGTGGATGTATATTGCACCTTGCATTGTATCCCCTCGAATCCCGCAACGTCTGGAGACCGTGACATGCCGGAGAAGCAATACACCGTTCGCGCGGCGTCCTGCGACCATCGGACGCCCTACGAAGGCGTCTACGAGACCCTCAAGCGCATCACCGAACCGCTTGCGGACTCCTGGGCGCGCATCGAGAAAGCCCGGAAGATCGTCATCAAGTTCAACATGATGAAACCCATGGACAAAGTCGACCGATTCAAGGGGCGCCGGAGGGAGCTGGTGGACGACGAGGTATGCAGGGCCGTGCTGCAATTGCTCCGGGAACATACCGACGCGGAGATCTACGCCACCGACACCAATCCCTACGCGCCGGACAAACTCACGCCGGACGAGTTCAATTACGTCCATCACCTCCGCGAATTCGACGTCAAGTACGACGACTCGAACCGGCCGCCCTGGGCGGTATACGAGGTGCCGGGCGGCGGGAACATGTTCAACCGGTACATCCTGAGCGGCGTGTTCGAGGACGCGGACGAAGTGATTTCCGTGGCAAAGATGAAGAATCACCTGTTCATGGGCGTAACGCTTTGCATGAAGAACCTCTTCGGGCTGCCGCCCATCGTACCGCCCAACGGGCGGGTCCGTACCTATTTCCACCATGCCATACGCCTCTCCTACGTCCTGCCCGACCTGGCCATGATCACGAATCCCTGCCTGAACATCATCGACGGTCTCGTGGGGCAGAAGGGACGGGAATGGGGCGGTGAAGGCCGCGTGGGCGACGTACTGATTGCCGGTGACCAGATCACGGCCACGGACGCCTGCGGCGCCCACCTGATGGGGCACGATCCCGCGTCAGACTGGCCGGTACCGCCGTTTCGCAGGGACCGGAACCATCTCCTGGTGGCCGCGCAGCGGGGTTTCGGCACCGTCGACCTGGACGAAATCGATTTCGAATGCGATGTGCAGGCCCCGGTGGCGCACTTCGATTCGGACGTCGACGAAGCGCCTGAATTGCTGCACACGCTGCGTCGCACGGCCTGCGAACAGGGCCTGTTCTACCGGGATCACCAGAAGAACATCGTGGACCGGTACCGGGGACAGTTCATCTACATGCAGGAAGGGGAAGTTGCCTGGCACGGAGAAGACCCTTCGGTGATCGGCAGCCACCGGTCCTACAGCTCGGCAAAACCCGGCAGCGCCATGTGGCTCAAGCTGGTGGACCCCGAGGAAACGGAAGGAGAGCGGTTCGAGGTCTACGACCGCTGCCTTACGGCCCTTTCGGCCTGAAACGGCCTGTATGACGCGACCGGTCGCGAAGGACGTAACTCCAGGTGCGCCGGACGTGGAGGATTCAAGTGATGACGCGACCACAGGACCGGAGTTGATTCATGAAAATCGCCGTGCTGCACGGCCCGAGAGACCTGCGCATCGAAGAACATCCCCTGGACACAAACAGCCTGGGGCCCAACGATCTCTGGGTCGAGACCGTCATATCGGCGCTCAAGATCGGTACGGACCGTGGTAACTACGAAGGCGCGGAGCAGGTGCCCGGTGCGCCCGATTTCCCACGCTGGGTCGGCGACAGCAATCTGGGTGTAGTCCGCGGCGTGGGCGCGGCGGTGACCGACTACACCGTGGGCGACCGGGTCATCTCCCGGTACCCCCACCAGTCCGAGTTCATCGCGAAGGACGATGAAATGTTCGTGAAGGTCCCCGACGGCGTGCACGACGAGGACGCGGTATACGGCCACCTGTACACGCTCAGCGCCATGTGCTACTACAAGTCGCAATTCCAGCCCGGCGAGAACGTTGCCGTCGTCGGCCTGGGTGTCCTCGGTCTCGGCGCCGTCGGACTCGGTCCCTGCCTCGGCGCGCGGACGATCGGCATCGCGAACAGCCCGGTCCGCATGGAAATGGCCGAACGCATGGGAGCGGACGCGACCTTCATGCATGACGATCCCGACCTGGATGAGAAACTGGACGACTTCACCCACGGCGAGGGGGTCGACCTGGTGATCCTCACGGCCAATCCCTGGCCCGCCCTGCGCACCTCCTGCCAGATCGTGCGCGACAACGGGCGGGTCGGCATCGTAGCCCTGCCCGGCCGGGGCGAACCGCCGCTCGACTTCAACCCGCTGGACATGGAATGGTTCTATGCCAAGGGCATTTCCCTGATTGCCGTCAACGGGCGTTCCGGCTACCTGTTTCCCCCTGGCCAGGGCGACCGGAGGGACTGGAGCACCATGTGCCGCTTCACGCTGGACCTGATGCGTGAGGGCAAACTGGAACCGAAACGTCTCATTACACACCGGATGCATTATTCACAGATCAACGAAGCCTACGAGATGATATACAGGCGTGAAAAGCACATGATGGGCGTCGTCTTCAACTGGAAGGACTGAGACATGACCACAGGGACGTTGTTGTCAGCAGCACAGAAAACCGCTTTCAACCGGGACGGCTACTTCATCGCGGATGCGTTCCTGTCTCAGGACGAAGTCGAATCCATCCGACGCGAGATAACGGCCATTGTGGACCGTTACCCGGACGTTCCGGAGGAACTGGTGCAGATCGAGCCGGCCGCACGCCGCGGTACGGTAACGCCCGAATCCACGGAACTCGGCGTGCGGAAACTGTTCCGGATGACCCGCCACAGCGAGCTGTTCCGCAACCTGGCCCTCCATCCCGGCATGGTGGGTATCGCCGTCGAGCTGATCGGAGCGGACGTCGCCCTGTTTCAGAGCATGTTGCTGATGAAACCGCCCCGGTTCGGGGGCCAGAAGGTCTGGCACCAGGACAACGCCTACTTCCGGCTGGAACCCAATAATGTATTCGGATTCTGGATCGCGCTGGACGACGCCGACGTGGAGAACGGATGCATGCACGTCATTCCGGGTTCGCACCGCGAAGGCATCGGGGAACACGGGGGTGTGGCGGACGATTACGGGTTGACTTCGGCGCCCACGGTGGACGACGCGGTGGCCTGTGTCATGAAAGCCGGGGACGCCCTCGTGTTCCACGGCGAGACCTACCACTACACGCCGCCGAATACCTCCGACCGGCGCCGAAGGGCGCTCCAGTACCACTACGCTTCAACGCACTGCCGCTCCTCGAAAGACAGTCCGTTCAAGTCCAGTAAGCCCGAAGTGATCGTGGCGGGGGTTGGGGCTGAAGCACCGGCTGCCGGGTAATACGCCGGGTAATACGCGGAACCGGCGCGCACGTTCAGGACGAGTCGCCGGTGTGAGTGTGGCGAACATCCACCTTGAGCGAGATGATATCGGTATCGTGGTACTGCTGGTGGTGCACCGACGAAGCGAAGTGCCTCAGGAGACGAAGCGAAACCTCCATCTCCTCCGGGGTCTCCACAGCCCTTTCGTCGCCGAGTAATTCGATCCGGTCCTGCAGGTTCCCTTCGCCCGTGGCTGCCACCAGTTCGAGTACGGCACTTCCTTCCTCCCGATGCGCGACCAGAAGCAGGCGTTTTCGCGTGGTGGCGTCGTCTTCCTCGCGGGACAGTGAGAGCAGTGTTTCTTCGCTCGCCGCCACCAGCCGGTCGGACATGGCGGAGCCCCATCCGTTGCGCGACGCGAAATCTTCCAGAAAAGTCTTGATTCTGGGTAACGCCGCCGGCGTCAGATCGGATTCGAGCCGGTATCTCCGCGGAGAGGTCAGTTCCATAAACAGCGTCATGATCATGGCGGTAAGGCCGCCGGCCGTCATACCGTTCTGCAAGAGTCCACCGGCGAAACCCGATACAAGCTCAGGGAAAATGGCGTTATTCTGGAAACCCACGCCGATCCAGAAACTCACGCCGACGATCAGGCCCTTCCGGTAGTCTATGCCATCCTGGATGACCAGTTTCATCCCGATCACGAAGAGCAGAGACAGCAGTACGATGAGGAATCCGCCTGCCACGGGATTAGGTATGGCCAGCACGACGGCGAGGAACTTCGGCACGAAAGCGATCGCGATGAATGCCGCGCCCACGACGACGCCCACCCTTCGGGCCGCCACGCCGGTCAACTCGGTCACGGCGATACTCGTGGAGTAGGTCGTGTTGGGCACCGTGCCCAGGAGACCGGACAGCAGGTTACCCAGGCCGTCCGCCGCCACCGCGCCCTGGACGGCCCGGTAGTCCACGGCCCTCGGACGGCGCCAGGAAACCCGTTGTATGGCCACGGAGTCACCGATCGTTTCCACCGCGCCCACCAGCGTCACGAACAGGAAGGCGGGCAGCAGCCCCCAGAATGCCGTCCCGAACGCAAGATCGATCCCCGGCCACGCGCCTTCCGGCAAACCCACCCAGGGGGCGGCCGCCACCCGGGCGGTATCGTAGAACCCGAAGTAGGCGCTGACGACGGACCCGGCCGCGATCCCGATCACCGGCGCCCAGAGACGCAGCGAGGAGGTCGCCTTCAACGCGATGCCGATGGAGCACAGCATGGTGACGGCGGCGATGATCAGGGCCGTGGTAACGGGTTCGCCTTCGGGCACGTCCCCGATCATATCGAAGGCGATGGGCATCACGGTAACCGAAATCAACATGATTACCGTACCGGATACCACGGGCGTCAGTATCCTGCGAAGCAGCGACAGGCGCGTCGACAGCAGAAACTGAAACAGGGAGGAGATGATGATCAGCGTGGCCATCAGCGGCGGCCCGCCCTGTACGAGCGCCGTTATGCACACCGCGATGAAACTGCCGGAAGTACCCATCATGAGCACGTAGCCGGCGCCGATCCTGCCGACTCGAAGCGCCTGGATGGCCGTGGTGATACCACAGATCGCCGCGGCGGCGAAAACGCCCCAGGTCAGGTAGGATTCGCTGGCGCCGCCGGCACGGCTCACGATTGCGACGGTCAGCACTACCCCGCCCACCGTGAGCAGCGCGATCTGCAGTCCGAGTCCGATCGTCAGCGGGATCGGCGGTTTTTCGTCCGCCTCGTACCGGACACCTGATTGGCTGTCCATCGCATTCCGGGTCATTGATTCGCCATTCGTCAATCGTGTTTCGTGTATCTAAATGACCAGTATCAGTAGTTATTCAGGGAAAAACTTAAAAAAACAAAATAACGGTACGCCTCACCAGGTCAAGGGGTTCCAGCGGGATCGACCGGCCCGATGTCCACACGGAGGGTGATGATGTCTGTATCGTGGTACTGCTGGTGGCGCACCGAAGTCGCGAAGTGCCTCAGGAGACGCAGCGAGACTTCCAGCTCCTCAGGCGTCTCCACGGCCCGTTCGTCGCCGAGGAGCTCGATCCTGTCCTGGAGATTGCCTTCGCCCGTAGCTACGACCAGTTCGAGTACCGCGCAGGTGCCTTCCCTGTGCGCCACCAGTAGCAGCCTCCGGACCTGACCGGACTCATCCTGTCCCGGATTCAACGTGAGTATCGACTCTTCGCTGGCGGCGACGAGCCGTTCCGCCGTGGCCCCGTCCCATCCCTGTCTGGCGGCGAAAACTTCCAGGAACTTCCGGATCTTCGGCAGCGCGGTGAGTTCGAAGTCCGTCTCCATGCGGTACCGGCGCGGAGCGGCCAACTCCAGGAACAAAGTCATGAGCATCGCCGCCAGTCCTCCGGCCGTCATTCCGTTCCCCAGGAAGCCACCGGCGAAGTCTGCGACCAGCGTAGGAAAGATCGCGCCGTTCTGAAACCCCACGCCGATCCAGAATCCGACTCCGGCGACAAGCCCGCTGCGGTAATCGATTCCATCCTGCACGACCAGTTTCATGCCGATGATGAACAGTATGGCGAGCAGGACGATCAGGAAACTCCCGGCCACGGGATTCGGTATGGCGAGGACCACCGCGGGAACCTTTGGGACAAAGGCGATGCATACATAGAGCAATCCTACGACCAGCCCGACCATGCGGGAGGCCACGCCGGTCAGTTCGGTCACCGCGATACTCGAGGAATAGGTGGTGTTGGGCAATGTCCCCAGCAGACCGGAAAGGAGATTGCCCGTGCCGTCCGCGGCGAGCGCGCCTTGCACGGCCCGGTAGTCCACCGCCCGGGGACGGCGCCACGATATGCGCTGGATCGCGACCGAATCGCCGATCGTATCCACCGCATCCACCAGCGTTACGAACAAGAAGGCGGGAAGCAACGCCCAGAACGCGGGGCCGAAAGAGAGATCGACACCCGGCCAGCTGCCCTCCGGAAACCCGATCCAGGAAGCGTCGGCCACGCTACTCGTGTCGTACAGGCCGAAAAACCCGCTTGCCACGGATCCCGCGACCATGCCGATCACGGGCGCCCACAACCGCAGCGACGACCGGGCCTTCAAAGCAATGACGATGGTGACCAGCAGGGTCGTCAGCACCGTGACCGGGGCGGCTGACGCCGGGAGCCCTTCGGGTACATCGCCCAGCATGCTGAATGCCACGGGCATTATCGAGACGGGAATCAGCATGATGACCGTGCCCGTAACGACCGGCGTCAGGATTCTGCGAAACAGGGACAGGCGGGCGGACAGCAGGAATTGGAAGAGCGACGAGACGATGATAAGGGTAGCCATCAACGCAGGGCCGCCCGCCAGGAGCGCTGCGATGCAGATCGCGATGAAGCTGCCCGACGTGCCCATCAGGAGTACGTAGCCGGCGCCCACGCGGCCGACGCGCAGGACCTGGATGACCGTGGTGATTCCGGTGATGACCGCGGCGGCGAACACGGCCCACGCCAGGTAAGATTCCGGTGCCCCTCCGGCGCGGCTCACGATGGCCACCTTCAGGAACACGCCGCCAACGGTAAGCAAGGCGAACTGGAGGCCGAGACCGATTGCAAGGAGAATCGGCGGTCTTTCGTCCGCTGCGTATCGAACGCCGGACTGGTTATGTGCGGTATCTTCGTCCATGAATTACGCCGGTTCGAACAATCGCTGCCATGCTTCGTGTCCGGCCGCGACTTTCTCAGGATGCGACCGGCTGCGGGCGACAAAACCCGGTACGTCGTCCCTGCCCGTGGGCTTTCGCCAGTCGCTGTACCGGATATCCAGGCTCCACCGTATGTGATCCGAGAAATTGGGCGCGGACCGATGCACCGTGGTGTGCTGCAGCAGGAGCACGCCGCCCCTTGGGATGGGGCAGGTAACCCGGTCACCGGCGGGCAGCGCATCCGGATCGATATTCTCGGGCGAGTCCTCGAAGGGCAGGCGTTCGCTGCGGTGACTGCCGCGGATCACTTCCAGGCAGCCGTTGTGTTCGTTTGTATCTACCAGCGGCAGCCAGAAATTGACCATGAAGGTCTGCATCACGTCCGGGTCCAGAAAACCGATGTCCTGGTGCCAGTCCACGATGGAAGTCTTGTCCGGCAGCTTGGCCCGGGAGTTGAACTGGGGATGGACCAGGATCTCCGGACCGATGAGGGATTCGACCACATCGAGAATCCCGGGCAGGGTCATGACGTGAAACATGCCCGCGGTCTTCCGTTTGCCCAGTACGGCTTCCATGAGCTCCCTGCAACACCCGTCCATCGCTTCGTGAATCAGGTACAGCCTTCGCTCGAAGGGTTCGTTCGTAAATCGGTTCCCCAGCTTGCCGTCCGCGTAGTACCTTTCCGCCCATGTATCGACGACCTCGTCCAATTCCGCGATCAGGGGATCGAGTGAAGCGGGGTCGAACAGCCTTTCGATCGGCAGAAAGCCGTCTTCGAGATACTGGCTGATCTGTTGTTCGGTCAAACCGGTCGCCATGGCGCGTGTCCTTGCAGAGGCTGTACCAGGTCGTGAGGTGGCTGGATCGGGTTAAGGCCATTGATACGCGAAAACAATATGGTTATACTCAGCAGATGTCAATAAACACGCGCTGAGAAGGGCATCCAGACCGAAGCGTCCAACCTGTATCGATTTCGGAGGGCTTTATGGCTTTCGACCTGGTTCTGTCGGGGGCGACGATCGTAGATCCGTCCCTGCGGAAGAACGAAAAAGGCGACATCGGGATCAGGAACGGCAAAATCGCTGGAATCTCCGATCGTCTAGATGCCGGCGCCCACAGGACCATCGACGTAACGGGCAAGTTCCTGACGCCGGGCTGGATCGACCTGCACGCCCATGTCTATGCTGGCGCCACCACCTTCGGCATCAAGGCCGACGCGCTCTGCCTGGCCACCGGCGTGACGACCATCGTGGACGCCGGGAGCCCCGGTTGGACGAACCTGCGCGGGTTTCTCGAGTACATCATCGAACCGTCCCGGACCGAAGTGCTCACCTTCGTCCATATCAGCAGCATCGGGCTGCTGAATTCCATGCGTGGCGAGATGGAGGACATCAAGAATGCGGCTCCCGAACACACGGCGCGGGTCATTTCGATGTGGCCGCAACATTGCGTGGGCGTGAAGGTCCGGCAAGGTGCATTCCAGGTGGGAAACCACGGCGTTGAGCCGCTCAGGAGGGCCGTCGAAGCCGCTGAAATGGCGGACACCCGGGTCATGGTCCATATCGACAAGGGCGTCGCCCTGCCGAGTATTCTGGATCTGCTCCGCCCGGGTGATGTCGTGACGCATTGCTACCAGGGCAAGGGAGACCATATTCTCGGTAATGACGACCGGGTAATCCCTGAGGTATACGAGGCAAGAAACCGCGGCGTGTTCTTCGACCTGGGCCATGGAGCGGGGAGCTTCCATTACGGTATTGCGAAACGGGCGGTCGAACTGGGTTTTCTGTCCGACGTGATCAGCACCGACCTGCACGTCTACAGCCTGAAGTCTCCCGTGTACAGTCTACCCGAAACCGCATCGAAACTACTGAACATGGGACTGGAATTCGAGGAAATCGTGCGCCAGACGACAGTGAATCCCGCGCGCGTATTGAACCGTACGAACGACATCGGCACGCTCAGGACCGGAAGCGTCGCCGACATAGCTGTTTTCGACCTGGACGACGGTGATTTTAACTTTACCGACGCACACGGAAGGGAGGAATCCGGTCGAAAGATGATCACCCCGCACCTCACTGTGCGCAAGGGAGACGTCTACTATCCCGACGACCTGAAAGACGAGGTCGAGGAGACAGAACGGCGGGCCGAAGAAATGGTGGGGATTACCGGGGTGCCGTACGGGACTATACGGGAGATAAGGAAGGTGCAATGAACCTGAATCAGTGCCCATCCAAACAGCGGATAACCGTGTGTTTCGATACTTCGGTCAATTATAGTACGATTAGAACTATTATATTAGTTATTAGTTAAATTAATACTATGCCAATTAACATTATTATGATTCGGATTATTGAAGAAAGATGACCGGACTAAGCGGGCTGGAGGGAAGAAGGGAAAATGTGAAGAAGGGGTAAAAAGACAGAAGATCGAAGTAGAAGCGTGGAAGAGAGGAAGTCCGGATCCCCATGCGGATGAATGATAGTACGTTTCGTATTAAAGAAGGATGAGGGACTGGACCTGACCGAAAATAACGTCTGGATGAAAAGAGACTGGATGAAATCGGAATCCGTCCCCATGAAAATCCAACCCGAAATCTTTTTTAAGATCCACTAACTCATCTCGAGGGAGGCTGCTGGTGACCCCGGAAATCACAAAAATCGAAACTGTTGTTTTTCAGTACACCGTCGAAAACATGGGCGTGGACTACAACGGATTCAACATGGTGTACGAAAAAGGCGCCCGTCGCAAACTCGGCGGCGGCCTGTTGCGGATACACACCAATCTCGGCATCGTCGGCGAATACCTGGGCGGCCCTTCCCCTTCGGGCGCGGCGGTCCAGTACCTGTTGGGCAGCAATCCCTTCGAGCGGGAAAAGATCTACAACGATCTGAAGCGCGGACTGCGGCACACCGACCGGACCCAGATCGGCGCGGTGGACGTGGCGTTGTGGGACTTCGCAGGCAAGTACTATAACGCGCCCGTCTACCAGTTATTGGGCGGTTACAAAACCTCCCTTCCGGCATACGCGAGCACGTATCACGGCGACGAAAACGGCGGACTGCATACGCCCGAGGCTTTCGCGGATTTCGCCGAACAGTGCAGGGACCTTGGGTACCGCGCCTTCAAGATCCACGGCTGGGGCAATGCTCCTATCGAGCGGGAGGTGGCGAACGTCAAAGTCGTGGGCAAGCGGGTCGGCGACGATATGGACCTCATGATCGATCCCGCGTGCGAATACAATACCTGGGCGGACGCGCTGAAAGTAGGTCGGGCCTGCGACGAAGCGGGGTTCTTCTGGCTGGAAGATCCCTACAAGGACGGCGGCGTGTCCATATTCGGCCACAAGAAGCTGCGCGAACACATCACCACGCCGATCCTGCAGACCGAGCATATCTTCGGCCTGGAGCAGCATGTTGATTTCGTCGTCAACGGGGGAACGGACTTCGTGCGGTCCGGGGTCTACGAGGACGGCGGCATAACCGGCGTGATGAAGATCGCCCACGCGGCCGAGGGGCTGGGGCTGGACATGGAACTCCACGGCGGCGGCCTCGCCCACCGCCATGTCATGGCATCCGTCCGAAACAGCAACTACTACGAACTGGGGCTCGTACATCCCGGAATCAAGACGACCAAGCCGCCCGTTTACGCGCCCGAATTCACCGATGAGCTCGAGAACATCGATGAACACGGATGCGTTCCGGTCCCGCAGGGTCCGGGCCTGGGCGCCGAGATCGACCGGGATTACATCGAGGCCCATCGGGTGGACACGATCGTGCACGAGGCCTGAACCAGGTCGGCTACCTGAACCAGGTCGGCTACCTGAACCAGATCGGCTTCCTGAACCAGGCCGGCTTCCTGAACCAGGTCGGCTCCCAGGACCAGACCGGCCCAGGGCCGGCCGGCCCAGGTCCAGGCCGGCCAAGGGACCGTGGAATTCTGACTGCCGGTCACCAAGCCGATGCCCTTCAGCACCTCTCCAGCATCCACACGTCCGAGACCATGTGACTGCCCGCAGCGATCCAGATCGCGTCGTCGTAAACGTAGACACTGGCCGCGTGGCGGGCCGGCCAGGGCGTATCGGGCACTTCGAACCAGGTAATTCCGTCCGACGAATACCACACGTCATTCAGGTCTCGGCGATTCCATCCACCCAGCACCCACATCCTTCCGTCGAATACCGCCGTGCCGTGATACTGACGCGGAGACCAGGGCGCGCCGGGCGTGTGGCATTTCCAATGGACGCCATCGGCGGTACTCCACACGTCGTTGTGGAACGTGCGTTCGGGCGTGTCCGGCGTATCATATGTACCGCCGCCGAGGATCCAGAGGCGTCCCTCATGCACGACACTGCCGCCCACCATCCCCCGCGGCGCCCACCGGGGTTCCTTCGGCTCGAGCGGCGTCCACGTGGTTCCATCTGGCGAAACCCATGCATCATCGTAGAAACGGTCCGTCCCGCCGGCGAACCCGGGCATGGTCTGTCCGCCCCAGACCCAGAGCTTCCCGTCGTAGGCGGCCGTGCCGTGCAACACGCGGGGTGCCCAGGGCGCCTCTTCAAGCACGCAGCGCCAGTCCCGGCCGTCGGCGGACACCCAGACGTCGTTCTGGTGATACCCCTGGTTCGCATCGCCTCCGACCAGCCACATGGCGCCGTCGTGCACGGCGTATCCGCCCGTGTGCCTCCCCGCCCAGTCCTTCTTCGGTTCGAATGAGTCGTTCAGATAGGTGTTGGGTTTGACCAGCGACCAGTCGCGCCCTTCGGTGGACCGCCAGACGTCGCTGCTGCAAATCCGGGGGAAATGGACTTTGTCGCGGGGATTCCAGCCGCCGATCAGCCACATGGCCCCATCGAATACCAGCGCACCGGCCCCGTCGCGGGGCGCGAAGGGCGCATGGGCGGTTACCTGTCGCCACCGATAGCTCAATATCAGATCACTATAGGAAGTATGGTAGGATGAACGGTCAGCGATATCATCCTTCTGAACAGGCTTCACGGCGCAATCACGCGCCCGGGATCGCGTCCAGGTCCTTGCTGCACTGCTCAAGCACCTTCATCAGGTTGAAATCTCCGCCCCATGGTACGAGGCTGGCACCCAGGCTTCGGTAATTCGCCACCTGTTCGGGCGTACCTGCGGTGATGCCCCAGGCCTTGCCGTGCCGTTCGGCCGCGTCCGATACCCGCGAAATCGCGTCGTCCAGCGTCCAGTTGACGTTGGGGTCGGTCTCCAGGCGCCGCGTCAGGTCGGCGGGGCCGATGAAGACCACGTCGATGCCTTCGACAGCCGCGATGGCGTCCACGTTGCGCAGGCCTTCCACGGTTTCGATCTGGCCCACGATGAAGGTCTCCCGGTTGGCGTCCTCGAAATAGGTGGTCCCCTCCTTCCACACTTCGATACCGAAATCGCCGTCGATACCCGCGCCGTCGATGCCCCGGTTGCCCAGGGGCGGGAACTTCGTGCAATCGACGACGTGGCGCGCGATTTCCGCCGTGGACATGAAGGGGATCATGAATCCGGTGGCGCCGTCTTCCAGGTACCGGTACAGCCGGGTCCTTTCCAGGGTCGGCGGGCGCACCATGCAATCGATGTCGTGCTGCCGGCACATGGCCAGGATCGACTGCACCTCCCGGGAATCCATGGCCCGGTGTTCCAGGTCGAACCACAGGCCGTCGAACTTGAAATGGGCGGCGTAGCGGATGTAAAACGGCAGGTAATGGCCGAGACCGGCCATCCGGACGAAGCCGGAGGAACGGAGCTTGGAGAGGACCTTGCTCGAGCGCATGCCGGATCCTTTCGGAATGAGATCGGGATTTGAGGACGTTGTAAGATATGGAGACGCGGTATTCTGTTTGTTGATACATTACAACTTACATGAACTCACAAGATTCGGTGCCCTGTCCGATGGTGTCAAGGCATATCGGCCAATTGATTTGCCTAACGGAATACACTGTCGGCGCATCCAGGGTAGGCCGGCCCGGATTTCATTGTATATTACCGAAATGTTAAGTATCATGGACTAAAACTCGGTCCTCGGGCGGCGTTGCGACCCGATACTCTGCATGTAAAGTCCACAGTCGTAAACCGCTCGCAAGAAAACCAGATATCGATTAGCAGGAGGACCTCGATGATTCAGCACCTTTCGACCGCGGCAATCGGTGCCCCGATAACCAGACTCGGCGTTTCTTTCTTTCCCGTCTACTTGCCGGCGAACAATCCTCCTGAGATTGGGACCGGATCCTCCTCCGGCATCGTTGTCCGGGAGCTTGAGAACGCGTCGGTAGGATCCCTGTTGGCAGTCAACCCGACGGACACGCCGATACTGATCGTTGACGGCGAGCACTTCCTGGGGGGCAAACAGAACCGCGCTGTCAATGCGTCCGTGCTGGTTCCGGCGCGGTCTGAACGTTCCCTGCCCGTATCATGCCTGGAACAAGGGCGGTGGGGACAGGCGGTGCCGTACCAGCGCGATGAGGTGAATGCGTCGCCGCGAATCCGCAGGGTGATCCGGGAAGGCGTGTTCGACTCAATGCAGCAGGATCAGGTCCACTCCAGCGACCAGGGCAGGGTCTGGTCCGAAATCGCGGATGAATTGCAGTCCCATCAGGCTCATTCCAGCACCGCGGCCGCGATGGAAAGCCATCGGCAGGTATTCAGCCGCGACAAAGCCCGGGCCGCAGCGGCCAGGGAACTTTCCGAGCTTGGTCCATTACCCGGGCAGTGCGGTATCGCGGTCTCACAGGGTCGGTGGATAACCGCCGTGGAAATCTTCGGCGCACGGCACCTGCTGGCGGCACACTGGGGAGCGCTCATCAAATCCCACCTGATGGAGCGGCCCACCCATTCCGGTCCTCCATCGGCGGATGTCGCCCTGTGGGTGATCCGTCGTTTCGCTTCCATGGATGCCCAGGAGGATCCCGGCGTTGGACTCGGTACCGATATCCGCCTTCGCGACAAGAAGCGCATCGGCCAGGCGCTGACCTACGAGGAATCTCTGGTGCACGGCTGCTTCTGGATGCGGCAGGCCAAGGCGGCCTGACGGTCGCATATTCGGTCCCGCTGAATCCTATTGCATTTACGACAATCTGATCTGGCAACTTGCTGGTCAGTTCTGCCGTACCTGCTCCCTACGAAGATTGAGCGTAAAGCCGTTTCGGCTTTGGGTGCCATAAGGCCACTTGAAGTCGCGTGACTGACATAGCGAGCGTATTTCGTTCAATGAATTCAGCTTGTAATCCATGGTCGAGTCGGACCAACTGATCTGGAAAAGCAACCCAGAATCCGAGTCGGATCGACAGGGAACCCGAACAGGACCCACAGCGTATAATCAGGTGTTCATATCAAAACAGGATTCGCCCTGATTTCATCAATAACAATAGGGGCCTGCCCATCTGAATCCCTGTACGCATGCTGCATCTGACCAGCAGGGCCCGTCTTTCCGCCTGCCGTCAGGAGGTGCGACGATGAGGACCAAACTGCCACCGATGAGGACGGTACCGCCGCGTTTGAGGACCATACCTTCACCGATGAGGACGGTACCGCCGCGTTTGAGGACGATACTGCCACTTTTGATATGTATCTCGGTCATACAGGCAAATGACGTATCGGCCCAATCCACACAGCCCGACCAGTCCGCATATTCCGACCGGGACGCCCAGGCCACACAGCCCGTTCAGCCCGCATATTCCGACCAGGACCCCCAGGCCGCTCAGCCCGTTCAGCCCGCACCGATCGATCAGCCGGATCAGACCGCCCAGGGTGGCTTGGACCCTGTGCTCGCTGCATGCAAGGAGGATTTCTCGCGGTCCGAGGCGTTGCGCCATTTGACTCCTGAAGAAGCAACCGCCCTGGTGCCCGCCTGTCGCGCTGCGGCCGAAGGGGGCCATGCCGTGGCGCAGATGAACTACGGATTCATGCACTACTTCGGTTTTGGCGTGACCCCGGACGAGGTTGAAGCCGCGAAGTGGTACCGCAAAGCGGCCGAGCAGGGACTGGCCGGCGCCCAGTTTGTCCTGGGAACCATGTATGACGCGGGCCATGGCGTGCCGCAGAGCTTCCCGGATGCCGCCCGATGGTATCTCGCGGCCGCCGAACAGGGGCTTGCCGACGCACAGAACCTCCTGGGTTCCCTGTTTGCCGAGGGCGAAGGCGTGCTCCAGAGCTACGGCGAAGCAGCCCGGTGGTACCGGTTGGCCGCGGATCAGGGCCTTGCTGAAGCGCAGTTCAACCTGGGATCCCTGTACGCGATGGCCGCTGAACAGAAAACGGGGGATGCATCCGTCGACCCGGGCTCCTTCGGCGCGGCGGGACTGAGCGTAGCACAGAACTACATCGAAGCCGCGATGTGGTACCGGCTGGCGGCCGAGCAGGGACTGGCCGACGCCCAGTATGCCCTGGGCAACATGTACGCGGAAGGACTGGGCGTGGCGCAGAACTTCGAAGAAGCGGCCAGGTGGTACAAACTGGCTGCTGAATCGGGAGATTCGGTGTCTGCGACGAATCCTGACGGGACGACCGAGGATGCCTTCGCTTCCACTTCGAATGCCGGCCGGCACGGTACAAGCGATCCGAATGAAGCGACCGATACAGAAGAAAGCGGGGAAGGCGAAACGGAAGATGAAGAGAAAACGGTGATCGATCGCGGAACCACCGTAGTCGTTCATCCAGGCGTATTGCCGGGACACTGGCCCTGGTGGTGCGAACCAGTGCTGAGACCGGGCATCGTGTACGTACCCTGGAGTTGCCGAACGGGTGTCTATTGGCGTTCGTTCCATCCCTGGCTGTTCGTGCGATTCAACCCGTGGCCCCATCCGAGAAGACGATGGGGACGCGACGTGATCGTCGTGGACCGAAGGCACCGGAATGTCCGGCGCGGATTGAAGCCGGTTCGGGTAATACGTCGGTATCCGGACCGGGCGGTCAGGCCGGATCGAAACCGTACGGCTGTTTCGTCCAGCAAGGGCAAGGGTGCTGCCAACCGATTCGATCAACTCCGGCGGGAATTGGGGCGGCAACCGGATCGCATCAAGAAACCGCGTTTAGCCGGGTCGAATTCGCCGAATCGCAATCCGGACCGCGGCAAGCAGGTATCGACTTCCAACAGAAATCCGGACCGCGAACGGCAGGCTACGAACGTACGTGCCGGTTCGGGGCGCAGCAGGGAGGATTTCGTCAGGGTCAAACCGCCTTTGAGCCAGATAGCCAGGCAAAAACCGCGCAGCACGCCAACCCGCGTAAGGCAATCCGGCCAGGATATCCGGAAACAACCTCGGAACGCACCGAGTGTTCGCCAGCAACCGCGAAATACCCCGAGCGTCAGGCAGCAACCTCGCGGCACGCCCAACGTCCGAAAGAGCGGGTCACCGTCAGCGTCCGGTCGCAAGTCCGGTTCAATCGGCCGTTCCTCGAGTTCGGGGCGGAATAAGCGGCAGAAATGAGCAGGACGCGGCCCCCGCTGGATGGCGTTCGGCGCGATTGAAACTCGATAGGTGAAAGACGCTTTCGGATGTTTTGACTCGACTGCTTTATTTCCTCTGAGTAATCTCTGACCTGTGCTGTCCATTTTCATCATGATATTTCTTGACAATTTGATTTTACAGTTCTAGTATTTGAAGTTCCAGATTGTAACAACGATACGTAGGGGACGTACGTGATGGCTGTGCCAAGACAGAAGTTCTCCAGTCAGGCTTCGCCGGAACTGCTGGCGGCGGTGCGCGAAATTGCCCGCAAGGAAGGCCGCCAATTTCAGGCAGTGCTGGAAGAAGCCCTGCGGGAGTACATTGAAAACCGCGACCGGGAAAAGCTTCGATCCTCGGTTATGGCCCACTTTCGGGTCAGTGTCGAGAAAAACCGACGCCTGGGTGAGTTGCTGGCCCGATGACCCATGACTACCCGACCTTAGAGGAAGTCATCGCCATGCACGACGCCCTGACGAACGCTTTTGGCGGTTCTCCGGGAATCCGCGATGAAGGCGCGCTCGCCGCGGCGCTTATGCGTCCCCAGCTTGGATACTATGACGGACTCATCCAGGAAGCGGCCGCTCTGATGGAGAGCCTGGCCAACAATCACGCATTCGTCGACGGCAATAAGCGGGTCGCCTTTTTCGTCACAGACACCTTTTTGCGCATGAACGGCCACTTCATCAACTCAGACAACGACGAAGCATACGCCTTCTTCATGAGGATGTTCGATGCCGGTTCGTTCCGATTCACCGAATTGAATGCCTGGCTTGAAGTAAAAGCCGAACTCCTCCCGATGCCTTGACGGACCGTATGCAGGGGTACGGATTGACAAGTCTTTTCAGGCTTTACTCTTGACTTCCTGTTCCTCCCTGCAGGTAGCCGATAACCCTTCCCATGACCACCCTTGACATCACCACTCCCATGCCGCCTCCAGCCTGGGCGCTCCTGCAGAAGGAATCTTTGAAAGCACAGGCCCGGGCCTGCGAGTACTTCTACGACCGGTATTTCGACGAGCGGGGCTACATGCGTTGCGTGCCGCGCTGGGGCGGCGACGACGGTCCGGACGACGCCATCGAGAACCTGACCGGCTGGCCCATCCTCTACATGATGGGCGGTCCGGAGAAGCTGCTCGACATGAGCAACCAGGCCCAGGACGGGCATATCCTGCAGTACACCGAGGCGAAGACGGTGGACGTGCCCTTCTGCCGAGACGGGATGTATTACAAGGAATTCCCGGTCATGTTCGACTGGCTGCACAACGGCGAGAGCATGTCGGTCTTCGGCGACCTCGGCCTCTGCGACCCGAAGGCGGAGGAATTTGAACGCCGGGTCCGGCTGTGGTCCGGTTTCTACATGGATGAGGATCCGGGGGCGCGGAACTACGACCCGGTACACCGAATCATCCGCAGCCTGTTCAACGGGAGCCGCGGCCCCATGTTGCGCAAGGCCGAGGCCATAGACTGGGCGGGTGATCCCATTGAAGAGGGCCGCTTCGTCCTGGCCCACGGCGAGCGCAACTTCGAGGAAATGCTGGGCCATTTCAAGGACTACACCGACGTGATCGGCGACCATCCCTCCAACATGCTCGCGACGGGACTCGCCTTCAATGCCTTCGCGCTGACGGGCGAGGCAAAGTACCGGGACTGGATCCTCGAATACGTGGATGCCTGGGTCGAACGCACACGGGCCAACGGCGGCATCATCCCCACGAATATCGGGCTGGACGGGACCATCGGCGGGGCCTGCGACGGCAAGTGGTACGGTGGCTGCTACGGGTGGGGGTTCACGACCACCGCGCCCCAGGACGGCCGAATCGTACACCGCGACACGATACATCTTGGACTTTCGGGCTTCAGCCACGCGCTGCTGCTGACCGGGGACCGTTCCTACGCGGCGCCGTGGAGCGAGATGATCGACCTGATCAATGAAAACGGCCGGGAAGAGGACGGTCAGATGGTGTATCCCAACAAATACGGGGATGACGGCTGGTACAACTTCACCCCGGGACCCTACAGCGTCGGTGCGATGGAGACCTGGTACTGGTCCATGTCGGAAGCGGCCCGGGTGCGCTGCCCGGATAACCCGTGGCTGCAATACCTGACAGGGGAGCACCCCGATTACCCCGAAGAGGCCTTGCGCGCCGACCTGGCGACCGTCCGTGAGAAGGTGGGATGCGTGCGCAACGACCCGCTGACGACGGACACGCGCCTTTCCGACAATACGAACGGCTTCAACCCGGCAATCCCCGAAACGCTCTTTCAGCAGACCACGGGCGGGCCCGCCCCCAAGCGCGCCCAGGCGGTCCACTGCATGTTCCGGTATTTCGATCCCGTGAAGCGCCGGCCGGGCCTCCCGGCCGACGTGGCGGCCCTTGTCGACAAGGTCGGCGATACGGAATCGGCGGTTACCCTGGTCAATACCAATCCCGTGGAACCTGCCGAGGTCATCATTCAGGGCGGGGCGTACCGGGAGCATGCGATGAAGTCGGTGTCAGTATCGTTGTCAGTTGAAGGCGAAGTAGCGGAAGGAAACCAGCACACCGAAGAGGTGACCGGCGACTACCTCAAACTTCGGCTGGGACCCGGAACGGGTGCGCGTCTTGAAATCTCCGTCAGACGCTATGCAAATCGCCCGACCTTCGACTTTCCATGGTAAGGTCGTTGCTGCGACCTATCCCCATTCGTCATAATTTCGGCTCACGCGGACTCAACGCCCAGACCGTCATGGAGTGACGACCCCAGGCCGCAAATCAGATCGGATTCTCGGTTGACGGGTTTTCTGTTATTTCGGACATTTGATCAAGGCAGGAGACAAACTCAAACCACGTTAGCAATGTACTGAAGAGGTTCTCACCAAATGAAACCAAAACACCGCTGGTTTGAGATAACACATAACCAAAAAATCGAGCGCGACGCCGCAGGCCGGTACTATCTGCACGGCAGTGTCGGCCAACGCAAGGAGTTGGACCGGGACGAAGCACGTAAGTTCCTGAACCGACAAATAGTTAACGAAAAAAGAAACGAATTTCAATTCATCCAGGGAACCATTGGCGAGCAATGGTTCGGCCATAAGGAGTTTTTCGAACATGGAAAGGAATTCATACAGGTAGGGCGCAGTGAACTATCCCGCGATTGGAAGAAGACATTCGGGATTCCATTTCCGGAATCTCATCGATCGACAGCATATAACTTCTTGCACGGTATTGAGTTGGGCCTAAAGGCCTACATGCTCTTCAAAGACGAGAGATTACTGCCGATTGATCTCAAATGGAGTCATGGCCAGCATATCGTGAACTATGGCCATGACATCCGAAAGTTGCTCATAGACGCCAGGAGCAACGGCCTAGAAATCGAACGTTGCGTCGTCATTCCCCATGAAAAACAGTCCGAGGACGAAAACGACGGATTAGGTTCGCTACCGGAGAACAATTGGCCGGAACAGGTATTCGGAAAGGCCTCAAGCGAAGAAGAGAGGCGATTCGATATTGCGATCGGCCTTAACTTTGAACGTTACGCGGTGAAAGGAACCGAATACCCGATTTCCATCTATGAAGAGCAGGAATACTGCTATCTCGCGAGTATCGCGGGCTTGGCGTACACTCTTTACAACGAAATTGAGAACACTTACGGGTTTTTCGACCGCAAACGACGGGACCGTCACGGCGAATTCAAGACCTGGCTGCAGGAACTCCATACACAAAGAAAGAACCACATCCTCTCCGAGGAAGAGGCTGTCGAGGAACTGGCCGAACTGGATGCCTTCTTCGACAAGTGCGACGATCTACCTGGTCCCAATTCGGAACCCGACTGGGAAGAACAACTTGAACTCATCAAGCAGTCGAAACGAAGCGGAACCACGAATACATGATCTTCGGCGAAGCTGTAGAATTGTTTGGTTGAGCTTCTCATTTTTTGATGGAACTGTGGACTTCCCACTGCGCCCGCTATACTCACCCCGTCAATCCATCACCCTGAACGGACTACTCCCCACCCCGGGCCAGATCCGAATCACGCCCAGCGTCGCCCGGACGCCGATCCAGGCCGCCGTCATTATCCAGATCCAGTCCAGGGTGTGGGGACCGGCGAGCAGACCGCCCGCGCCCACGCCGGTCGCGAGGATCACGGCGTTTCTCAGGTAACGGTAGTCGCCCGAGCCCCAGTGCAGCCCGTCGGTGGCAAAGGCCAGCGCGTTGAGCGGCTGTACAGCGATGGCGATGATCCAGGCGGAATTGAAAAAGGCTACCGCGGTCGCGGGTACGAGCAGGTCGATTACAATCCCGCTTCCCAGCCACAGGACGAATCCGAGCAGGCAACCGGACCAAACACTCCAGAGGCAGACGATCCGGGCTACCCTCCTGGCGCTAAGTATCCTGTCGCCTCCGAGAAAGTAGGCGACCAGGCTCTGTCCCGTGACGGCAAGAGCGTCCAGCACGAAGGTGCCGAACATCCATACCTGCCTGATCGCCTGGTGGGCGGCTCCGATTTCCGCGCCTCCGTGCGTGGCTTCGCGGGTCGTAAGCAGTAAAAACAGATTCAGCACGCCGGTGCGTATGAAGAGATCGGCGCCCGCGCGCATCAACCGGCCGACCGCGCTGAAATCCACCTGGAAGGACCACCCCAGCTTCCGATTGACGATGCGGATAGACCATACGGCACCGATCCAGTAGGCGACGACGCTTGCCACCGCCGCGCCGGTGATGCCCAGTGCGGGCACGGGACCCGCGCCGAAAATGAGGATCGGGTCGAGCGCGATATTGACGCCGTTGATTCCGAGGGCGATCCAGAGCGGCGAGCGCATGTCCTGAAGCCCCCGCAGTGCGCCGCTGGCGGTCAACGTGATCAGGATGGCCGGCGCACCGAGCCAGCGCCAGGAGATATAGTCCACGGCTCCTTCGTGAATAGCGCCCGAAGCGCCGAGCAGCGTGGCCAGGTGCGAGGTGAGCGGAATGCCGAGGAGTGCGACCATCAGACCGATGGCCATGCTCATGACCAGGGCCAGGCTGCTCATTGAAACGGACCGGGACCGATCGTTGTCGCCCTCGGCCTGGGCTACTTCGGTCTGGGTACTGATCCCGAGGAAGCTGAAAACCCAGAAGAGGCCGGAAAGAGCCACTGCGCCGACCCCGAGGGCGGCCAGGGACTCCGCGCCGAGCCGTTTGATGAAGGCCGTGTCCACGAGGCCGGTAAGGGGTTCCGCGATGAGCGAGAGCAGAACGGGGAAGGAAAGCCGTACGAGCGTGGCGTGGGGCCTGTTCGCGAAAGGATGTTCGGACGAGGTGCCCGTGGGCTTTGAATCGCGCATGTTCACTCAGGCGGCGAACCGGTCCACCGCGAGAAGACCGAGGTCGATATCGGACCGCACTCCGGCCACGATCTGGCGGACCAGCTGCCCGGTCACCGGACCGAGGGATACCCCAATCATGGCATGGCCGGCAGCCACGATCAGATTGGGTATGCCCGGGGCCCGGCCCAGAAAAGGCAAGCCATCGGGCGTGCAGGGACGCAGTCCGCACCAGGTCTCGACGATCTCGTGCGCACCGATATCGAAGGAAGGCAGGTAACGGGGAACGGCATCGAGGATGGCGGCGACGCGGCGGCGGTTGATGGACCGGTCCATGCCGGCCAGTTCCAGGGTGCCGCCGATACGCAGCGTGTCGCCCATGGGCGTGACGGCCACCCGGGATTCGCTCAGCATGAAGGGCTGTTCCGGCCATGCCGCCGGCCGCCGAATCGTAACACTGTACCCCTTGGCCGGCTGGATGGGCAGCGAGACTCCGGCGAGTTTGCCGAGCGCGGCCGACCAGGAACCCGCCGTCAGCACCACCTCTTCCGACACGACGTCTCCCCGGGTCGTATGGACAACCGTGATGTGTCCCTTTTCTTTTGTTAAACCTGTAACTTCTGTCCCGGGCCGCACGTCGACCCCCTGGCGCTCAAGGTACGCCGCCAGGCCGCGCACGAATTTGGCTGGCGTCAAATGGGCGTCCTGCCTGAAGTGCAGGCCGCCCAGGGCATTCAGTTCCAACCCCGGCAGCGTTTCAGCCAGACCGTCCGGTGTAAGCTCTTCTATTTCAAGCCCGTAGGAAGAGAGGAGGCGCAGTTCCTCTTCGCCTTCCTCACGTCCTTCCGGTGTCCTGTACAGGGCCAGTACGCCCCGCCGATGGTAGTCGAACGCCACGCCGTCCAGCTCATCAAGCCCGTCGAAGAGCGAAAGGCTCTGCAGGCTCAGGTCCCGGATCAGCGGAATGGCCCGGCGCATCCTGTCTTCACTGCTCGCCTTCCAGAACGCCCAGAGCCAGCGGATCAGCGCCGGATCGGGCCGCGGCTTGATGTAGAAGGGGCTGTCCGGCCTGAACATCCACTTCAGGCCCTGCGCCACGACGCCCGGCGCCGCGAGCGGCACGCTGTGACTGGGTACGACGAGCCCCATGTTGCCGTGGGAAGCGCCAGCCCCGATCTCCCCGCGGTCCACGAGCATGACCCCGTATCCCGCTTCACGCAGGTAGTACGCGGCACATACGCCCACCGCACCGCCGCCGATGATCAAAACGTCTGTTTTATCCATGGAGATATCGGATGGTCGAGGCGGCAGGCGGCCGGTAAGAACCAGTGGTACGCGACAAGCAGTACGTCGGTTGTGCACGTGAAGATTGCGCCACCGCCGGTGATCGATACGCCGGTCTTATCCATGCACAGCATGTCGGGGTGATACAGTGACGGGCCGGTGATTCAATGGCGGGCGATATACATTTCCGTGAAATTTACGGTCTGGATCGAAATGATCGGCACCACGCGGCCGTCCCGGTCCTGCTTGATTCCCCGGAGATAGGGCTTTCTCAATTCTGTGATCACCGGGTGGAAGAGAAAGACGGCGCCCGCCTCTTCCGCCAGGATGCGCTCGGCCCGGGCGTACTGGTCGTAACGCACCGCGGGGTCCATATGGGAATTGGCCCGGTCGAGCAGGTCGTCGAACTCCGCATGCAGCCAGTCGTGGCGGGCATACCCCCTGGGCTGGGACCGCCAGAGGAGACCGAGCATGTTGGACGGGTCCGGGTAGTCGTAGACGAAGACCAGCATGCCCATGGGGATCTGCCACTGGAACAGGTTCTCGTTGAAGATGTTGCGTTGCTGGTACCTGATCTCAAGCTCGATGCCCAGCGTCTCCCGGAGCATGGCCTGCACCGCTTCTCCCGCGATGCGGTTGATGCCCGTATCGGCCACCCGCAGCCAGAACTCCGTCTTCGGGAAGCCCCTGCCATCCGGATAGCCCGCTTCCGCCATCAGCCGCCGCGCCTCATCGGGATCGTAGGTCTGGGACGCCTTGAACTGTTCCGCCGAATACCCCGGGAAACCGGGCGGGAGCATGGAATACGCCGGGATCGCGAGGTCGTTGAGGACTGTGCTGCTCAGGACCGTCCGGTCGATGGCACGCGCGATGGCCCGCCTGACCCGGGCGTCGTCGAAGGGAGGCTGCCGGGTCTGGAAGAACAGGTACCACGTGGTGAACTCCGGCATCCGGTGAATCTCCTGCACAAGCTCACTGTCCTGAAGCACCCGCTCGTAGTCGATGGGATCCAGGCGGTAGGCGTCGACCTCTCCGTTCTCATAAGGCAGCGTACCCGGGCGCTGGGCGCCGATGAACTTGACGATGATCTCCTCGAGCAGCGCCTTGTGGGGACCATTGTAATTCGGGTCCAGCGTGAACTTCATGTCGGAACCCGTGTTCCATTCCGCCAGCCGGTAGGTGAAATTGGACACGCAGTGCTCCGGCTCGGTCCACGTCGCGCCGAACTTTTCCACCTGCCACCGCGGCACGGGCGATGAGGTGATAAAGGAGACGATGTACGGCAGGTAGGGACAGGGACCCTCCGTCTCGATCTGGAAGGTCAGATCGTCCACAGCGCGGATGCCCACCTGTTCCACGTCCGTCAGTTCGCCCTGGTTGAAGGCCCGCCCGTTCTTGATTACGTAATAGAGAAAGGCGTAGATGTTCCCGCTGGCCGGATCCAGCATGCGGCGGAAGGAGTACTCGAAGTCGTGGGCCGTGACGTCCCTGCCGTCGCTCCACTGCGCGCCTTCCCGGAGATGGAAGGTCCAGGTCCGGCCGTCTTCCGAAGACGCCCAGCGGTCCGCCGCGGCGGGCACCAGTTCGTTGTTCTCGTCCAGCAGTACCAGCCGCTCGAAGGCGAAGTACGTGCCGTCCGCCTCGTAGGCCGCCACGCTGATGTCCAGGGTAGACGGCTCGCGGAACATGTAGCGGAACCGTTGCTGATCCGGCGGAGCCGCGTCGTCCGGCAGCCTGCGGCCGATGGAATTGGTCCAGGTCTGACTGTCGGACGGCTGGACGTCATCCTCGACGCCGCAACCACTCAGATAGATGACGGGCAGTACAAACAGGGCGGAGCGAAGACGAAACAAACGTTGCGTGAGCGTGAGCGTGAGCATGCGCATGATGAAATCCCGGGGATGATGGCCGCCGGCCGTTCCGCGGCACCTGGTTCCCTCAGCCGTTCCGCGGCAGCTGGTTCCCTCAGCCGTTCCGCGGCGATTGGTACGTCAGCCGATCCGAGGTAACTGGTTCCCTCAGCCGTTCCGCGGCAGATTGTCCGTATAGAATCGTACCCAGTTCTGGTACATGATCTTCTCGATGTCAGCCCGGGCATAGTCCCGGTTTTCAAGAATGTCAACCAACAGTTGGTAATCCGCGATGGAATTGACTTCGCAAGGCGCTCCGTCTATGCCGCCCTGCCCGTCGGTATCGCCGCCGATCGCCGCATGGTCGGCATTGCCGGCGAGTTGGCACACGTGATCGATATGATCGGCCACGTGGTGCAACGATATGTCCTCGCGCCGGAAATGGTCCCGGCGGTTGTATCCCCCGGTGTCCGACCAGTCGAGGGTGTACCACGGACAGAGCATCCAGGTATCCATGGACGCGCCGATGACGCCGCCCCTTTCGATGACGATCCGGAGCTGTTCGTCGGTGAACTGGCGCTGGCCGGGGACGAGGGCGCGGCAGTTCTGGTGGCTGGCCAGCACCGGTCCCTCATACAGGTCCACGGTCTCGAAGAAACTCTCGTCCGAAATGTGGGTGAGGTCGAGCAACATGCCGCAGGCGGACATCTCCCGCAGCAGGTCTCCCGCGGGGGCAAGCAAGCCGCCTTCCGAACCCGTGCCGTGGGCGTAGGTGCTCGGGCCGTAATGGGTCAGGCTCACCACGCGGACGCCCGCCTCGAACCATTCGTGTACCTGGTCCGGCCGGAGGATGGGATCGGCGCCTTCCATGCCGAGGATAAATCCCACGGGCAGCCTGTGGATATCCTCCGCCTTCTCCCAGGCCGCCATATGGCCGGCCAGCGCTTCCCCCCTGGTGAGTACGACGCCTTCCCCCTGTTCCGCCAGCATATGGTAATAGGCCAACTGGCCGCGGGCTGCCCCATAGACCGCCGCGCTCCCACGGAGACCGGCCAAAATGCTGTTTTCCCGTTTTCGCCGTACGGTGAACTTCATAAGCGCAGCCGCCACCCGGCCCCGCCGCATTTCGGGCAGGCATGCAAAGGCCACGTTGCCCGAATCCCCGTCGGCCGCACGCACCTCGGCCAGTGGAAGCGTAAGATCCCTGTTCAGCTCAACGCCGCCATAGGCCATGGGATAGTCGCCGTCGAAGATGAGCATGGAAAAACGATACCGGACCGCCCGTGGGGTGTCAATACAAATCACCCCGGGTTTCCGTTTTGATCCGCCCCTGCCGCCTGTCCTTGCGCTTGCTTCGTCAAGGACGTATAATAGGCGTCCGTGAAACTTGTCTCGTAGTAAGTACGTCTTACCTGTAAGGCGATTACGCTCAAGGCGAACGTACCCACAAAGCTACGGATATCTTAACCTATGCGCGCATGTGTGCTGGTTGAGCCGGGCCGGATCGAAACCCGCGACGATGTCGATCTGCCGGTCGCGGGACCGTCCGACGTGGTCGTGCGGGTGGAATCCGCCCTGACCTGCGGGACCGATCTCAAGGCATACCGGAGAGGTCATCACCTCATGCCGCCTCCGACCCTGTTCGGACACGAGTTCTCGGGGGTTGTTTACGCCAAAGGGAACAAGGTGGACCGTTACGACATAGGGCAGCCCGTCATGTCGGTACATACCGCGCCCTGCGGAAAATGCGTCTACTGCCTCAGATCGCTTCAGAACCTGTGCCCGCACCTGACGAAGACGATGGCCCTGGGTGCATACGCCGAATACCTGAGGGTTCCCGGCTCGGTGGTCGACGTGAACATGTATCCCAAACCCGATGCACTGGGCTTTCGCGAGGCCGCCATGTTGGAACCCCTGTCCTGCGTGACCTACTGTGTCAGCCAGGCGCTGGAGACGCGCCCGGAGACCGCGGTCGTGATCGGTGCCGGCGCCATCGGGTTGCTGCATGTCATGGTGCTGAAGGAAATGGGGGTAGAACAGGTCATCGTTTCGGGGCGGCATGCGTACCGGCTTGGAATGGCCAAGGCGGTTGGCGCGGACCTCGTCATCGACAGCGACAGCGAGCAGGCCACGGAAGCCGTGTTGGACGCCACGGGGGGCTACGGGTCGCCCATCGTCTTCGAATGCACGGGATTGCCCGCGGTCTGGGAGGAAGCCGTAACCATGGTCAGCAGGGGCGGATGCGTCATCCTCTTCGGTGGATGTCCCGGTGGCACGAAGGTTACTTACGATACGGCCCGGCTGCACTACGACCAGATCACCCTCAAGGGCATCTTTCATTTCACGCCCGAGGCGGTCCGGAGCGCCTACGATCTCCTCGCGGACGGGCGGATCGACGTAACGCCCCTGATTACGGGAGACCGCACGCTGGAGGAAGTGCCGGAGACCTTCAGGACCTTCCTCGGAAAGGACACGCTGAAGTACGCGATCATTCCCTGATCCCGCCGGGGTACCGTCCATGAAAGCCGCAAAAGTCTACGACATCGACGATATCCGTATCGAAGAGATGGATACGCCGGTCATCACCGCGCGCGACGCCCTTGTGAAGATGCGAAGCTGCGGGATCTGCAGCGGGGACGTCACACCCTGGTACATCCGGCGAAAGGCGCCCATCGTCATCGGCCATGAGCCGACCGGTGTCGTGGAGGCCGTGGGCGAAGAGGTCGAAGGTCTTTCCGTGGGGGACCGCGTCTTCATACACCACCACGCGCCCTGCTACCGGTGCCGCCATTGCCGCCGCGGCAACTTCACCATGTGCGCTACCTGGAAGAAGACCCGGCTCGACCCGGGAGGCGTGGCCGAGTATGTGCGGGTCCCCGAGATCAACCTCCGCTACGACACCCTGGTCCTTCCAGAATCGGTATCCTTCGACGACGGCGCGCTGATCGAGCCCGTAGCCTGCTCGGTCAAGGCCGTGGAACGCGCCCGCATCCGCCCCGGCGACATCGTACTCGTCATCGGACTGGGGCTCATGGGGATGTTGAACGGGATCGTGGCCCGGCATTACGGTGCAAAGACGGTCATCGGCGCCGACCGGGTACCCTACCGGCTGAATAAAGCACTCGAACTCGGCATGGACCATGCGGTGGACGTAGGGGAGCACGATCCGGCGGAGGCGGTGCGCGAACTGACGGGCGGCGTAATGGCCGACGCGGTAATTGTCGGCCCCGGCAGCATCGGGGCGATGGAGACCGGCCTGACCTGCGTGGGCAAGGGCGGGATCGTGCTCCTATTCATGTCCTCGCCGGAGGAGGATGTGCTTGCCTTCAGGCCCTATGACCTGTACTTTAATGACGTATCGATCGTATGCAGTTATTCCTGCGGGCCTCACGATACCCGCATGGCGCTGGACCTTATCGAGGCCGGTGTGGTAACTTCCGAACAGGTCGTTACGCACCGTTTTCCTTTATCGGAGACACGGAGGGGCATGGAGATAACCGCCGCTGCGCGGAATTCATTGAAAGTGTTGATTCGAATCAACGGGTGAAAACCACGTCAACGGGTATTGGGGGCCTCCGAGCCAACCAGTACCGTCGTGCCAGCCAGGTTCGTCGAGCCAGCCAGTCCCGTCGAGCCGACCAGGGCTCATCGTGCCAGCCAGGCCCGTCGAGTCAATCACGCCCGTCGAGCCAGTCCACCAAGAAGAAGGAGGAACAGAAATGTCTGAATATGATATCCGGGAGCAGCTGCCCGGCAGCAACATCCCGTATCTGAAAATCGCCATCGGTATCGTCGTGCTCCTGGTGTTGTACAACTCTTACGCCGTAATAGGCGCTGGGGAGCGAGGCGTTGTGTTCAGCAAGTTCGGTGGCGTCCAGGACCGCGTCCTGTCCGAAGGCCTGCAGTTCAAGCTGCCCTTTATCGAGGACGTGATCCCCGTCGACGTCAAGATCAAGAAGTCGGAAACGGCCGCAACGGCCTCCACCAAGGACCTTCAGACCGTTTCGTCCACGATCGCCTTGAACTACCACGTCGATCCGGGCGCCGTGAACACGGTCTACCAGGAAATCGGCATCTTCTTCAAGGAACGGGTCATCGACCCGGCCGTACAGGAAGCCGTCAAGGCAGTGTCTGCCCAGTACACGGCGGAAGAGCTGATCACGCGCCGCGCGGATGTCAAGGACGAGATCAAGGAGTCTCTCACGCAGCGGCTGATCAACTTCAATATGATCGTGGACGAGTTCAACATCGTCGACTTTGCGTTTTCACAGACCTTCAACCTGGCCATCGAGGCCAAGCAGACGGCCGAGCAGCAGGCCCTGAAGGCCCAGCGTGACCTCGAGCGCATCCGTATCGAGGCCGAGCAGAAGGTTGCGCAGGCCCAGGCGGAAGCCGAAGCGCAACGCCTGCAGCGCGCGACGATCACGCCGACCCTGCTGCAATTGCGCGCGATCGAGAAATGGGACGGCCATTTCCCCCAGGTCATCGGCCAAGCCATGCCCTTCATCGATCTAAAGACGCTGGGGCCCCAGACCAGGTAGGTTGACCGGGACGTGGCCGCGCAAGCGTTCGGCGTTCGAGTACCGCTTTTCGTCCACAGCTTTAGCATTGATCCCCGCATGCGCAAAGGAGACAGGAGCCATACATGATCGGTTTGAACAGTCCGGAATTCACGCGAGCCGTCACCGCGCAGTGGGACGGCGAACGGGGTCCGGACGGACGCCCCGTCGTGCCTGACAGCATTCTCAAACGGATGGAGAAGGTAACCATCGAGGAAGCCTGGGGCGTCATCGGAGGCAAGGGATACAACTACCAATTCGCGGGGGACTGGCAGATCCTCCATCCTGATCGTACCCTGGTCGGCCGCGCGGTGACCGGCGTGTATGTGCCCACCCGGCCGGACCTGGAATCGGCCATCCAGTCCGACGGCGCCGAACACGGCTGCATAGGCGGACAGAACTCCTGGGTGATCGATACGCTGGAACCCAATGACGTGATCGTCATCGACCTCTTCGGCAAGGTCAAGTTCGGCACCTTCGCCGGTGATAATCTCGGCAATTCCATCTACGCCAAGACCGGTAACGGCATGGTCATCGACGGGGGGATCCGGGATCTGCAGAGACTGTACGAGATCCCGATGATGTCTTACATCCGGGGGGTCGATCCCACGGCCATCGCGGACGTGACCCTGCTCGGCATCAACGTGCCGGTCCGCATCGGTCTCGAGGCTACCTGCGTACCCGGAGATATCGTGCTTGGAACCCGGGAAGGCGTCATCTTCATTCCGCCGCACCTGGCGGAACAGGTCGTCATCGAATCGGAAGAAACCAGGATGCGGGATGCGTGGGGACACCAGCAGCTTCGCGAGGGTACCTACACGCCCGGTGAGATCGACCGCGAATGGACCTCCGAAATGACGGCCGAATTCGAGGTCTGGAGACAGCAGCAGACCGCGGACGACCCATAAGCGAACGCAGCGAAGCGCCAACATTGCGCCTGCATTGCGCCGACATTGCGCCTGCAACATTGCACCCGCAAAGTCTCGCTGGGAAGCCGGAATCACGGACATCAGATCCCCGAACGGCAGTTTTTCAATTCGGTAAATACGCCGAACGGACATTTCGGGTTTGGCGACGATGGACGGCCTTCGTATATTCGTTTAGAATGATTCGTACTAATTCTTTCCATATTAAGCAAACCGCACGATGGCCAGAGCCTATTCCCCCACCCTGCTCGGATACGTTCTGCTGGGACTGCTGAACCAGCTTCCCCGGTCGGGCTATGACGTCCGCAGGGAGTTGGAATCGACGCCCATGGGCCATTTCAGCAGCAGCCCTGGTTCGATCTATCCGGCGCTCCAACAGCTGAAGAAAAACGGTCTTGTGGACAGCGAAGTCATTCACCGCTCCCGGTTGAAGCCGAGAGAAGTGTTTCACCTGACCGAGAAAGGCAAAAAGGCCCTTGGCGCGTGGTTGCACAAGCGGCTCGCAGTATCCGACCTGAGGGACAATCTCGCCGAGTTGATGCTCAGATTCCGGTTCATGGAAGGCATTGCAAGCGACCAGGAGACGCTGCGGTTTCTCCAGGATTTCAGGCGCAAGGCAAAGACCTATGCCAGCATCCTCAAATCTCAGACCAGGACACAGGCTGAAAGCTCTCACCATTTCGCCCTTTCACTGCAACGGGAGATCTCCATGATCCAGATGCATATCGAATGGGCGGACCACGCCATGACGGCTTTCGAAGCTTCGAAGACGGACAGGCTGTAATCAGGTAGTTTCCACCAAAGGGTTTACATACAAGTGGGCTCATTGAGCACGCCGCTGCAACGTACTCTGCTGCAGGCGGCCCGGAACCCGGAAAGGCAATCGAGAACAATGCGACCGAACAAGCTGAGGAGCATCCTGAACGAGGGCCGGCCCTCGCTGTCTACCCACATACACACGGTCTGGCCCTCCGTGGTCGAACTCGTGGGGCACACCGGCCGGTACGACTATGTCGAATTCGTGGGAGAATACGGACCCTACGACCTCCATGACCTGGACAACCTGGGCCGCGCCGCCGAACTGCACGACCTCGGCCTGATGATCAAGGTCGACCAGGAGCCGCGGGGATTCCTTGCGCAGCGGGCCATCGGCTCCGGATTCCAGAGCGTGCTCTTCGCCGATTGCAGGACCCCGGACGAATTCCGGGCCTGCGTGGACATCGTGCGCCCTGATACGCCGGAATCCCGGGGTACCTACGGCGTTGCGACGCGGCGGTTCTCCTACATGGGTTACGGCGGCGGCCAGGACTACGTTGACGCCCTGGACGAAATCGTCATGGCGGCCATGATCGAGAAGGGACCCGCGGTGGACCACCTGGATGAAATTCTCGAGATCGACGGGATCGACATGATCCAGTGGGGACCGGCCGACTATTCCGTGAACGTGGGCAAGATCGGTCAAAGAGAAGCGGTGAAAGAGGTCGAAAGCGTGGTGATCGAGAAGTCTCTGGCCGCCGGCAGAAACCCCCGCGCGGAAATCAATACCGCCGACGATGCCCGGTATTACCTGGACCTGGGCGTGCGCCATTTCTGCATCGGCACGGACGTGCACATACTGCATGGATACTGGCAGCGAGAAGGCGACGATATGCGCAAGGCGCTGGATGGGTCGTAATTCCGGCCAAGGCCATTGATGTCCCGCCCCAACATCCTCTTCGTATTCGACGACCAGCACCGGTACTCCGCCATGAGTACCAGTGGAAACTCCGTCGTACAATCCCCCAACCTGGACCGGCTCGCTGCCGAAGGCATGGCGCTGGACCAGGTGTTCTCCAGCTGTCCCATCTGCTCGCCCTACCGCGGCCAGCTCATGACCGGCCGCTACTCCCACGTCAACGGCGTCATGGACAACGAGTACCTGCTTCACCGGGAACAGGCCTTTCTTCCCGGAGTACTTGGGGACCATGATTACCGCACGGCCTACATCGGGAAGTGGCACCTGGGCTATGGCCCCTACGGTGAGGATGGCCGGTACGGATTCGATTACATGGCGGCATACGACTGCAACCACGACTACTACGACGTCTCCTACTACGAGAACGAGCAGGGGCCGATCGAAATGGACGGTTGGGCGCCGGAAACGGAAACGTCGCTGGCGATCCGGTTCATGGAGGACCATGTACGGGGACATGCGGACCGGCCCTTCGCCCTCGTGCTGAGCTGGGGACCGCCCCACTGGCCCTACGACGAATACCCCGACGAGTTCGATATCTACGACCCCGAAAAGGTGGATCTGCCTCCCAACGTCCCGGAACAGTTCGCCGCCTTCGCCCGGCGCGAGATCGCCCACTACTATGGCAACGTAACCGCGCTCGACGACCAGTTCGGCCGGTTGGAAGACGCACTGGAACGCCTGGGCATACGGGCCAACACCCTGGTGGTCTTCACCTCCGACCACGGGGACCACCTCAGCAGTCACGGCTACGGGAAGCCCATGGACCGCTGGATGCACCCTTCCTTCCGCGCCTCGAAGGCGACCCCGTACGAGGAATCCATTCATGTGCCCTTCATCGCCCGGCTGCCGGGGCGGATCGCGCCGGGCACGAGAAGCGACGCCGTGGTAAGCAGCGTCGACATGATGCCCACGTTGCTGGGGATGGCGGACGTGCCCGTGCCCGACGGGGTGCAGGGCATGGATCAGTCGCACGTGCTCAATGGACGGCCGGGACCGCGCAACGATTCGGTCTACCTGCAGATCCTCGGACCCGGGTGGCCGCACCGGGGGGAATGGGTCGGCTACTGGCGCGGGATCAGGACCGACCGCTGGGTCTATGCGCGCTGGCACGATCATCAGCGGGACACCCTGCTCTTCGACCGGCGAGTCGATCCCTTTGAGATGAACAACCTGGCCGGCGATCCTGCGTATAGGCAGATTCAGGACGACTGCGAGGTGCGCCTGCAGCGCTGGATGGCGGAAACCGGCGATCCCTTCGACACCGGTTCCCGCGATCCGGAGACGGGCATGCTGCGACTGGGACAGCAATTCAATCACGAGAAGTACGAGCAAGGAGGAACCGGCTCATGACGATTTCCTGCTGCACCTGGGCCCTGGGGGGCACGGAAGCGGACGTGCTGACGGGAATCGCCCAGGTGGGACTGCGCCATATCGATCATCGCCCCTTCGATTTCCGGTCCGCCGAATCCCGCCGCCTGATCTCGGACCTGGAACTGACGCCCGCGTGCATGGCAACGGGTTTCGGGATGCCGGAAGGCGCCGCCCTCGACGCGGCCGACCCTGACGCCCGCGGCGCGGCCGTGGAGCACACCAGGCGGGCACTCGAATATGCCCATGAGACCGGGATTCGTCGGGCCTACCTATTACCGGGAGAAGAAGGAGACGGGGAAACGCTGAACCGGTATGGGGAATCCGTATCCGGCCTCGCCGGCGTCGCGGCCGGGTACGGCATCAGGCTGTGTATCGAGCATTTTCCGGGAAAGGCCCTGGCCACGGTGCGGGACACCCTCGACTATATCGCGAAACTGGGGCACGACAACCTGTACCTGCTCTTCGACATCGGCCACGCGCAGATTTCGAAGGAAGATCCTGCCGTGGCCGTCGCGACGACGGGCGACCGGCTGGGCTATTTCCACCTCGACGACAACGACGGTGTGTCCGATCTCCACTGGGCCCTGTGCGACGGGGTGCTCACACCGGACGTACTGGCGCGTACGCTGGCCACCCTCGACGACATCGTATACGACGGTCCGGTCAGCCTGGAAATGAACCCGGGGCTGCCCGACCCGCTGGCCGCCATTGAGAAAGGCTTCAGGCTGGTGCGCGACCTCTACCAGCCGTAGTCCTACCAGTCCACCACGGACCCGTCATCGGCATAATCCCTCGCCTCGCGTTGACGCGCGGACTGCGCTACCAGTCCACCACGGATCCGTCGTCGGCCAGGTAGCTCTCGCCGTTCCGCCAGTCGTGGTCGATCTTGTCCTCCATGGCATCGTCGTCCAGTTCGATCCCCAGACCCGGCTCCGTGGGCAGTTCCACGAAACCATCCTTGAAGACGAAGGGCTTCTTCAGGTATCCCTCGCCCAGCGTGGTGTGCTCCTGGGCGACGAAATTGGGGATCGAGGCGTCCAGCTGCAGGCACGCGGCCAGAGATATGGGCCCCAGGGGGTTGTGGGGCGCGATCCCGCCGTAGTAGGCCTCGGCCATGCCCGCGATGAGTCTCACCTCGAAGATGCCGCCGGCATGGCACAGGTCCGGCTGCAGGATGGACGCGGCCTGCTTCTCCAGGATCTCGCGGAACCCCCACTTGGTGAAGATGCGCTCTCCCGTGGCGATGGGCAGGTGGGTGCTCCGGGCGATCTCGGCGAGTACGTCGACGTTCTGGCACTGGACGGGTTCTTCCACGAAGAAGGGCTGGTAAGGTTCGAGTTCCTTGATGAGCACCTTGGCCGTCTGGGGGCTGACGGCGCCGTGGAAGTCGATGGCCAGGTCGATTTCCGGACCGGCGACTTCCCGCAGTTCGGCGAAACGGTTTACGGCCGTGTCGATAAAGGCCTTGTTCTCGATGATCCGGGACGGACGTTCCGTGTACGGTCCTGTCTTGAAGCAGGTGAAGCCCTTCGTGATCCAGTCCTTGATCGTTGACGGATCGCCGCCGCCCTTGTAGATACGGATCCGGTCCCGCGTGGGGCCGCCCAGCAGCTTGTACACCGGCACGCCCAGAGCCTTGCCCGACAGGTCCCAGAGCGCCTGCTCCACCCCGCTGAGCGCACTGGTCAGAATGGGGCCGCCCCGGTAGAAGGCGTGTCGATACATGGCCTGCCAGTGATGGACCACCCGGGTCGGGTCCTTGCCGATCAGATAGGGTTCCAGCTCCGCCACGGCCTGGGCGCAGGTCTTTGCCCGGCCCTCCAGGATGGGCTCCCCGAGTCCGACCAGGCCCTCGTCGGTTTGCATCTTGAGAAAGAGCCAGCGGGGCTTGACCAGGAAGGTCTCCAGCTTGGTGATTTTCATGTTGTGCCTTTCCTGTATTTTTGCCGTTTCATCCCTTACCGCGCTCCGCACGCCTGCAGGCACGCCTGCATGTGTCCCCGGGTCTCCGCGGCGATCACGCAGCACTGCTCCAGCGTATACTCCTTTGCCCCGATGACCTCGAGGTTGACCGGCCCGTCGTAGCCGCCCTCGTGCAGCGCGCGGATATATCCTACCAGGTCGATGTCGCCCCGCCCGTTGGCCTGGTCCTCCGGCGCGCCGGGACCGGCCTGCCGGCCCTTGCAGTCGCGGATATGGACGTGGCGTACGCGGGAGAGCACGGCCTTGATGGCGTCCACGGGATTCTCGTCCGCGCGGTGGATGTGGGAAGGATCCATGTCGATCCCGAATGCGGGCGATGAAATGGCCTCCATGGCCCGCAGCGTCGTCGGTGTATCGTCGATGCTGGCGCCCACGTGAGCCTTCACGCACAGCACGACGCCATAGTGTTCCGCCCTGTCCGCCAGGCTGCCGAGGGCGTCGATGGACGCCTGGAGGCTTTCTTCGTCGCCGGACGTGCCGCCGGGTCCGCAGTTGATGATCGGGATGCCGGTCTCGGCCGCGGCCTGAAAAGCGGACTCCATGATCTCCTCGTCCTGCGACGGCTGCTCCATGGCCAGCAGTTCCAGGCCGTACTCCCGCGACAATCGCTTGATTTCCGGTGCGATGGATCGCCAGTCCGACAGGACGAGATGTTCGCTCATGCCGTTGATCGCGGACACTTCAATACCGTCGTACCCGGCCATGGCCAGGTATTTGAAGGCCGTTTCCATGTCGTATCCACCGAACAGAACCGAATTGGCGCCAAGCTTCATGGTTTCTCCTTAGTCTTCAATAAACACTATTGATCCCACTTTTCGGGTCGGTTGCTTCCGTTCCGCTTCGTTCAGATCCGTTAATACTGCACCGTCACCACCGTATCCGTGTCCCAGGATTCGATGGCGGCCTCGATGATCAACTGGGCGCGCAGGGCGTCCTCGGCCTTGGCGTCGATATCTCCAGGCGCCGCGCCTTCCAGGTTCTGCTCGACCCAGCGGGAGATCCGCGATTCGAACGTCTCGGAAAACCCCATCATGCCGCCCAGGTATTGATAGGTCTCCACTTCCCTGGAATGCCGGGGGTAGAACTCCAGCTGCTCGCAGGCTTCCCGTATGACGAAACGGGCGTCCGATCCCACGACCTCGCAGGTCTCCAGCCCATAGCTTCCCCCGGCGTCATAACTCCCCGTCAGGTGGCCCACCACGCCGTTTTCGAACAGCATGTTGACCTGCACGTTGGACCAGATCTTCCGTCCACGGCCCTTCTTGAAGAAGGCCTGGACCTTCTCCACGTCGCCGCAAAAATACCGCATCACGTCGATGGAATGGGGATGAAGCGCCCGCATGTGGAAATGGGGCGAACTCTCGTTGGGGTTGTTGATCCACATCGTCATGTTGATGATGTTCAGCTCGCCCAGCCGGCCGGCCTCGACCCACTCCTTCGCCCGCAGCGCGGCCGGGGTGAAGCGGTGGTTGAGGTTGATCCCGTAGCGAATGCCCCTTTCCCGCGCCAGCGCGACCATCTCCCTGGCCTTCGGGATCTCGTTGGAAATGGGTTTCTCACCCAGTACGGGGATGCCGCCGCCCAGCAATTCCATCGTCGGCGCGTAATGGTCCCCACCGTTCTCCACGCCGGCCGTGCAGACGCTCGCTGCGTCCACCTTCAGGCCGCTGTTCAGCAGGTCGCCGACGCTGTAAAAAGCCTGACAGCCGTAGGTCTGCGCCGCCTGGTCGGCCTTGTCCTTCAGGGCATCGCAAACCGCCACGATCGTGCACGCTTCATGTGCCTGGTAGTTTCGGGCATGGTTATTGCCAATACCGCCCATGCCCACCACCGCGATATTCAAACCCATCTTCGAACGCTCCTTTTAAGGTGCTTCGCCTTATGTGTTACGCGAATTAACCTATATTTATCAGCTACTTGCGTAAAAGATACAACCAGATTCCCCATCCAGAAAACGCCTTCCAAACTGCTCGCCGCGACACGACGCTGTACGGTACGACGTGGCATCCATCACCTGCTCCGCGCCTGCAGACTGGCGGCCTGGTTGGGGTCGCCGATGTGCATCGTGTCGTAGGCCTGCTGCGAGGACTTGAAGGCGCCCACGCCCTCGTGTCCGTGCCAGTCTCCCTGGGTGAGCATGGGATTGCGCTTGCCGGTCTCCTTCACCCGCTTACGAATCCAACTGTTCATCCGCCGCTTAAGCAGGTTGACCACCTCCGGGAGTTCCTCGGCCAGGTTGTTGTTCTCGTCCGGGTCTTCCACCAGGTTGTACAGTTCGACCGGCGGCTTGAAGTGGAAATCCGGTTCCAGGGCGACCATGAGCTTCCACTGCGGCGTGCGCCAGCCGTGCTTGCGCATCCAGGTGCACTCGGTGATGTAGAACTCACTGTCGAAGGACGAAACCGTGCCGTCGACCAGCGACATCAGGCTGTCGCCGTCGAAATCGATCCCGGTCTCGATTTCGGCCAGGTCCATGATGGTGGGAACGAGGTCCTTGTGCTGGTTGTACCCGCTGACACGGCTGCCCGCGGGGATCCTGCCCGGATACCGGATGATAAGCGGCACGTGGAGCGTCACGTCGTAGAGACCGTGGTGGTCGAACCAGCATTCGTGGTCGTAGAGCGTCTCGCCGTGGTCCCCGTTGAGGATCACGATCGTCTCGTCCATGATGCCATGGGCTTCGAGGGCGTTGAAGATCGTCTGGATGCAGGCGTCCATGTACGCCACGGCGCCGTCGTACTGGGCGATCACGTAGTCCTTGTCGGTGATGCCCGGTGGCATCCAGGACTTGAAGAAGTCACAAAAGGGCTTGAACGCCATGACCGGGTCCATGGACCGGTTCTTCGGGTCGCACTCGTCGCCGTGATAGAACATGCGTTCGTAGGGTTCGGGCGGCAGGTACGGCGCGTGAGGGTCCATGTGACGGAGAAACAGGAAGAACGGTCCGCGTCGCTTTGCCAGTCTGTCCAATTCCGGGATGGCCACGTCGTTCAGATTCTGCGCCTTGGGGCTGCGCCCTTCGTTCCAGCTCCCCCAGCTCGGATAGTCGATGTACTTGTCGAACCCCCGGGACGACGGGTTCCCGGTAAACCCCACGCAGGTAGTCGCGTATCCATGCTCCCGCAGGATCTCGGGCAGCGTCTGCACGTCCTCCCGAAGCCCGCCCTTGTGCCGCAAGGCCACAACCTGGGTGCCGAAAGCATCCAGGCCGGTCAGCATGGACGCATAGGCGCTGGTCGTGGGTATATGGGCGCTGTAGGTCTTCTCGAACAGCGCGCCGCCCTCGGCGAACCGGTCGATGTGGGGCGTGGTCTGCCGATGATAGCCGTAACAGCTCATATGATCGGCCAGCAGGGAATCCACACCCAACAGTACGATATTGGGGAGTTTCTTGCGTCGCCGGCGCGTTTTAGCCATGGGTTGGTCCTCGCATATATAGGTTATCTTACCGGTTTATTGTGTTAATTCAGCGTACTACTCCGGCATGAAGAACTCGTATCGGTCCGGGTCCCCGTAGCCGTCGACCCAGGTTTCCTTCAGGCCCTGGTTCTCCACCGCGGCCTTGACGATGAGCTTGTTGAACTGGCTGACGTTCTCCGAGCCCATGTAGGTCTCCACGGGCATCCAGAAACACTCTTCGATCTCCGTGGCCTGCATTTTGATAATCTGGTGAAGCGGCCTCAGCCGGCAGACGAAGTAGATATCGGACTTGTCGTACCGGTAACCGTGCCAGTGCCGGAAGCAGACAAGGCCGTCGAAACGGGTTGGCACGCCGGTTTCCTCGAATACCTCCCGGACGACGCCCTCGGCCAGGTGTTCCTCGGGCAGCAATGCCCCGCCGGGCAGCTTGTAGTACGGTGCGCGTCCACCCCGGAACCGCTCACAGACCACGAGCAGTTCGTTCTTCTCGTTGATCACCACGCCGCCGGCGCCGATGTAATGGGTCGCGTAGAGCGGTACGAAGGCGTCATCGGCAAGGCGGAGCGTCAGCATCAGGTAGTCTGTGGTACTGTGATGAAAAACGCTGCCCGCGTCCACCAGCGCGGGGATGAGAAAGGCGCGGGACAGGGGGACTTCGAACCAGGCGACCTGCAATTCCTCTTCCTTCCAGATACGGATAGAATGGGCCAGGCGCTCCTTGAATCCGTCCGCCGTGTCGGGCAAGGCGTCCGAACCGACTTCCACGCCGTGGAAACGGTTGCGCTCCCCCTCGATGGCCTTCATCGCTCGCTCCTCGTCAAACCGTTGTTTCCCGCTTCGCGTCCATCCACCTTTGCCCGCTTCGCGTCCATCCAGCGCCAACCGGGTGGTTCGTTCAGTTGAGCGCGGCCCGGCTTTCGGCCACGCTGGCCTTGAGCCGGTCCAGCACGCCCTCCAACCCGCGTATGGCGCCGGACCAGAACGCGGGATCCGTTAGCTCGAGACCCGTACTTTGCCGGACTACGTTCTCCGCCGTATCGCTACCGGTCAGCTTCAGGTACTGCTCGTATCTCGGCAGGAAATCCGGGCCTTCCTGCTCGAACTGGGCAAAGAGACCCCGGCTGAGCAGATAGCCGAAGGTATAGGGGAAATTATAGAACGTGGTGCCCGTGATGTAGAAATGGAGCTTGGACGCCCAGAAATAGGGGTCGCCGCCTTCGGGATCCAGCACGTCCCCCAACACGCGGCGCTGCGTTTCGACCATCAGATCCTTCAGCCGGCCCACGCCGACTTCTCCGGCCGCCCGTTCTTCATGGAAGGCCTTCTCGAATTCGAAGCGCACCGGGATGTCCAGCAGATAGGTGGCGCCGTCGCTGGCCTCCAGGTTCAGCAGGAAGGCCCTGGTCTCTGCGCTGATACCCGGCTCCTCCATCAACCCGCGCATGAGCAGCATCTCGCCGAAAGTGGAGGCCGATTCGGCCAGGGTCATGGGATAGGCGCGGTTCAACGTGCGTTCCGTCCGCATCAGGTGGCCGTGGAAGGCGTGTCCCAGCTCGTGAGCGAGCGTCAGCACGTCGCCCATGTTGTCGTTGTAGGTCATGTAGACACGGGACTCTTTCGTCAGGGGGGAGCCCGTGCAGAACGCGCCGGGACGCTTGCCGGGCCGGGGCGACCAGTCGATCCACTTCTTCTTGAAAGCCTCGGTGGTGTAGTCCGACAGGGCCGGATATCCGGCCGCAAAGGCCCGGTGCACCAGGGTCCTGGCATCTTCCCAGGACGGTTCGTCCTGGTCCTGTACTGTCAGGGGCGCCGAGAGATCGTACCAACCCAGGGAATCGCCGCCCATGAGGCGCGCCTTGTACGCCAGGATGTTTCGGGCGGTGTCGATCTCCGAAAAGACGGCCTCGAACATGACGTCCAGCGTTTCGCGCGAGATCGCCGCCTGGAAGAGGGCCCGGTCGAGATAGTGGTCCACGCCGCGATGGCGGTACAGGGTCAGCCGCGTGCCGCCGATGGCGTTCAACGCGGCCGCGGGCACGGTCTCGATGGACGCCCAGGTCTCGTTACCCCCCTCGAAGGCGGCGCGGCGCACGCGGCGGTCGGGGTGTTCCATCAGGGCGCGGCGCTGCGACATGGGCACCTGTTCCCGCCGTCCGTCCGGATAGGCCATCTCGAAGGTCAGCTTGCCCGACATCCGGTCGTATAGACGTCCCCAGGCCTCGATGCCGTCTACGCCCAGGTCCGACGTAAGGTGCTCTTTCTCCGTGGACATGGTATACCGGGACTGCTCCCGGATGCGCGAGATACGGTACCGGGCGTCCCGCAGGGCTGGACGGGAAGTGAAGGCGTCGAAAACGTCGTCGGATGGGGACTTGAACCCCCGCTGCAGTTCCACGAGGACCTTGGACATCTGGGCGTCCAGCAGGCTCAACGCGCCTTCTTCAGCAGCGAAATCCTCGTTGTTCGCGTCGGCGGAGGTTATGCAGGAAATATAGGAGCCCAGGTGCCGCAACCGGGTAACGACGTCCTCGAAGGAGAGCACGATACGCTCCCAGGCTTCCTGGTTATCCGGTTCCAGCGGCGCCGTGTCCGAGGCTTCGGACAGCAAAGCGTCCAGGTCGGCCCGCAGGTCAGCCTTGAAACGGCGCATCTCCGGACCGTCGGAAGCCGGGAAGTAAGAAGCTAGATCCCAATCCATGTATCTGAAACGCGTCCCTTCTTATCCTCTGCGCAGGACCTGGCCCGGGCGGTGCTCGGTGGGCTCGTGGTTCTCGATGACCGGCATGCCGTTGACGAAAACATGGGGAATGCCGTCGGGAGGCTGTATCGGCGCTTCGAAGGTGGCCCGGTCGGCCACGGTCTGCGGGTCGAAGACGACCACGTCCGCAGGCGCGCCTTCGCGCAGCACGCCCCGGTCTTTCAGCCGGTAGCGTTCCGCCGGGAACCCGCTCATCTTGTAGACGGCCTCTTCCAGGGAAAGCAGGCCGCGCTCCCGCACGAACTTCCTGAGCATCTGGGCGAAACATCCCATACCCCTCGGATGGGGGTGGGTGCAGTCATAGACGCCGTCGCTGGCCACCATCATGAGGGGATGAGGCGCCGTCCGGTCCAGCACGGCGTCGATCTCTTCCTGCGGGACCGGCCAGAACATGACAAACGCCTGGATGCCGTCCTCATCGAGCACGAGGTCGTAGGCGAACTCCTCGTTGGTCTTGTTCACGCTCCGGGCGGCCTCGCCCAGGGTCATCCCGGCGAATCTACCCGAGCGCGTATAACCGATGTATTGTCGGTCCGCCAGGTTCGTCGATTTCAGATGCTCGAGGGCCTTACGGCGGGTTTCCGGCTGGCGCATCCTGTCGAGGACTTCTTCGGGACTGCCCGTCTGGACCCACATGGGCAGCTGCATCGTGATGTGTGTCATGCCGGCCGGATAGAGGTACGATTCGAAGGTGATGTCCACTCCGTCCTTCATCGCCTGTTCCAGGATCGGCCCCGTCATGCCGTCGACGCGTTCATGGGATACGTGAACGGGTATGCCGCTGGCGCGGTTCAGGTCGATGATCTCCTGCCAGGCCCGGTCCCGGCCCAGGATCTGGTACCGCAGGTGGGCGGCGTATATCCCGTCATACTCCAGGGCCACCTTGCACAGCGCCACGAGCTCTTCGAAAGGCGCGTTGGCACTCGGCTGGTAGTCCAGTCCCAGGCAGAGGCACCCGGCGCCCGCTACCATCCAGGCCCGGGTCTCCGCCTCCATGACTTTCAACTGGTCCGGAGTGGGCGGCCCGGGGTCCCAGCCCATGGCCTTGACGCGCACGGCGCAGTGCGGTACCTGGGGATACACATTGGCGGGTGATCGACCCGGAAACAAATCCAGATAGGACTCGATCGTGGGCCAGTTGACCGGTTCCAGGGGCTCGCCGTAGGCGAACTGCGTGTAGTGCCAGAGGGGCAGGGCCTCTTCGGAGGACAATCCCGCCCAGCCGAATCCGTCTGGCGCGAGCAAGTGGGTCGTCACGCCCTGGCGAAGGCCGCCCATCTGATCCCTGCCGCCGAGCAGGGAGTTTTCGGAATGGACGTGCACGTCGATGAAGCCGGGGCAGACGATGTGGCCGCCGGCGTCTATGGTCCGCGCGGCTTCGGCGTCCGCAAGGTCTCCGATCCCCGCCACGCGGCCATCCCGCAACCCCACATCCGCCGGGTAACGGCTGGTCTTTCCGGTACCGTCGATTACCTCACCGCCGCGAATGACGACGTCAAAGGCCATTCATTCCTCCTGTCCTGGTTCATCCGGTTGTCCCGGTCCTTCCGGCCACGGGAAACGGGCCTTGAACTCGGGCTTGCCCTGTATATCCTGCCGCACGCGGAACAAGCCGCCGCCGCGGTAACCCTGTCCGTAGGCTTCCCAGTCGTAGTCCTTCGGATCGAGGGGCGAACCGGGTTCCAATGAGGTGCCCGCAGTCGTGACATAGATGTCGGTCAGGTCCGCCCCGCCGAACATGACGCTGGAGGTCTGGATCGCCGGCAGCGCGATGCGCCGCTCCTCCACGCCATCCGGGTCGAATCGAATAATGCATCCGTCGAACCAGACAGCCGTCCACACAAAGCCTTCGGCATCGACGGTCATCCCGTCCGGCACCCCCGCCGTATCGGGCAGTTTGACGAAATCCCGCCGGTTGGAGACGGAACCGGTCGCGCGGTCGTAATCGTATTGGTAGATCGTCCGCACGGCGGAATCCGTATAGTACATGATCGATTCGTCCGGCGAATACCCCATGCCGTTGCTGCAGCCGATCCCCTCTTCGATGATCTCCACGCCGCCGTCCGGATCGAAACGGTACAGTTTGCCCACACCGCCGTCGATCAGCGAACCGGCAAACATCCGCCCGCCCGGATCGGCCGTTACGTCGTTGAAGCGCAGTGGCTCGCCGTCGTGAGTCTCGTCGAAAACGCGTACCCACTCGTCGTCGGACTTCCACAGCACGATACCGTCCCAGATGCACGCCAGAAGGCCGCCGAATTCGTTGAAGGCGAACCCGCCGACGTTGAAACCATCGTGCACCTGGCGGTTCTGGTTCGTCGCCGGGTCATACTCGAAGAAACGGCCGGTCCGGATGTCGGTCCACATCAGCGTGTTGCTGTCCGGGTCCCAGACCGGTCCCTCGCCCACCATCGCCTCGACTTCCGCGATTTTCTCAATAGTCGCCATCATGGCTTGCTCCGGTTGAACGGTCTCGAAGGCAGCTTATGAAGTGCCACAGTACAGAAATGTATACGTGCGGTACCGCCGGGGAAGGACGTATCGACGGGACTGCAAGTATATATACCAAAAGGCGACAAGGGTCAAGGCGGGACGTGGGTGAAATGTGCGAGGGAATGGCGTGGCGTATATACTGATCCCGGTGACGCCGGACGGCGAAATCGTTTTCGTACTCCGACCGCGCCCATTCGACATTTTACGGCCACAACGAAGCGCTCGCCGGCCAGATCTTCCGCGAGGTGCTGGGCGCCGCCTGAGCGGCTGTAACAGTTCCCTTACCCCCCATCCTCCACCATGGGCACGAAACGCACGCCGCCGTGGTGTACCTTGACCGTCTCGTCTCCCGAACGCGTCACGGTGTATAGCTCTTCACCGATGGGGATGACCATCCGTCCCCCGGATTTCAACTGGCGAAACAGCGCCTCGGGCAGGACGCTCGGTGCCGCCGTCACGATGATGCCGTCGAAGGGGGCTTCCCCGGGCCACCCTCTGTGGCCGTCTCCGATCCGATAACGGATGTTGTTGTATCCCAGGGACTGCAGGGTTTCCCTGGCCCGTTGACCCAGGACGGCCAGCCGTTCCACCGTGTAGACGAATCCTGCGAGCCGGGCCAGGATCGCGGTCTGGTAGCCCGAACCCGTGCCGATCTCCAGGATCCGGTCCGAATCGACCGGGTCAAGCAGCCGGGTCATGAGTCCCACGATGTAGGGCTGGGACACGGTCTGCCCCAGGTCGAGGGACACGGCGCAGTCGTCGTAGGCGTGCGACCGGTACGCCGCGGGAATGAACCGGTGCCTGGGTACGGCGCGCATGGCTTCGATGAGCCGGGGTTCGTCGATACCGCGTCCCCGGATTTGCTCCTCGATCATCCGTTCCTGGGGAGAAACAGGGTCGACACCCGGTCTTTTTCTCTTAAAAAAACGGGATAACAGCATGGCCCGCTCAGTCTAAGAAGACCATCTGGCCGGTGCAAGGTAAATCAGGACGCTCCAATGCCCCCGGAACCGTGACAGTCCAAATCGAAACTTCCCCTCAGCCAACGGTTGTACGGCCCCTTACCCCGCTTGACACGCACCGGCCCGGACGCTAAGTTCTCCGTGCCCTACTGGAGGCCAGGTTCTCCGTACCCGGCATCCCATGACAATCCGCCTACCAGGCATTCATCAGAAAGGACATCCTCCATGCACCCCTTCGAAGACCTTCGCGTGCCCGCCGGCAGCGTGGGTATACACTGGTTCGGCCAGAGCTCTTTCGGACTGAAGCATCCGGACGGCACGGTGATCCAGGTCGATCCCTACTACCCGCGCGAACGGCCCGCGGACCGCTTCGTCCATACTCGCCCGCCCCTGGACGAAGGGACGCTGAAGACCGACTACGTGCTCCTGACCCACAACCACGGGGATCACACCTGCCTGGAATCGCTGGAGCGGCTTTCGGCGGCCTTTCCCGATGTACGCTATGTGGGACCGATCGAGAGCATAAACGCGCTCACGGAGGCGGGATTCGACAGCGGGCGCATGACGGTGGTCACGGCGGGAGACTCCGCGGAAATGGGATCATCTAAGGCGCACACGGTGTGGGCCAAACCGCCGGAGGGCCTTCCCGACGACGGCATCGCGCCGCCCGACGTGCAGCACCTGGGTTACGTCGTCGAAATCGGCCCGGTCCGCGTTTACATCTCCGGCGACCCGGTGAATACCTTCGGCAACCACGAATCCCTGCTCGGACCGGTGCGGAATCTGCGGCCGCATATCGGGTTTCTGACCAATCACCCGAACGAAGGCGAATTCCCCTTCTTCGACGGATCGGCCCGTATCGCGGCCTCTCTCGGCCTCAAGACCGTCGTGCCCGCCCACTATGCCTGTTTCGTGGCGCGCGACTACGATCCGCGGGAATGGGCTGCCCATCTGCCGGCAGGCGGACCGGAACCGCTGATCATACCGTACAACCAGTCCACCGTGTACAGTCCCTGAGATCGGGTCGCATAGGACCGCGGCGGATCGCATCAGACCGCGGTAGGTCGCAATGGATGAGCCATGCGCATAACGGGTATCGATGTAGATGCGGTGGACGTGAACGGACAGCATCACTGGGTGTTCGTGCATGTCCGTACCGACGAAGGGGTGGACGGGCTGGGCGAGCTCAATCCGTCGGCGCCGAGAGGCGCGGTCCTGTCTGCGTTGAAGGAGATCGAGCGCGAGGCCGTCGGGCAGGACCCTCGCCGGATCGAGCAACTGACCGCCCGGTTGAAACCCCGTCCCGAAGACCGGCCCGCCGTACATGCCCTGTGTGCCTTCGAACAGGGCCTGTGGGATATCCTCGGAAAGTGGCTCGACGCACCGGTCCACGCCCTGCTCGGGGGACGATGCCGGGACAACATTCCCGTCTATGCCAACGTCACCCGGGCCGCACTGGAAGGCACGCCGGACGACTTCGTCCGCCAGGCCACCGGCGCGGTCGGGGACGGCCACACCGCGGTGAAGATCGCGCCCTTCGACGGCCGCTTCGGCGCCGGCAATGTACTGATTGACCACGGACTGCAGTGCGTGCACGCCGTACGGGAGGCCATCGGGCCGGATATCGATCTGCTCCTCGACTGCTACGGCCGTTTCTCGCTCGACGAAGCACGGCGGATCGTAGACGGCCTGCGCGGCATCGACCTGTACTGGCTGGAAGAACCCGTGGGGGAACGGGACCTGGATGGATACCGGCAGATCAAAAGAGAGACCGGGTGGCGGATCGCCGGCGGGGAACGGGCCATGCTCATCGAGGGGTTCTGGCCCCTCTTCGACGTCGAAGCCATGGAGGTCATCATGCCCGACGTTACGATCACGGGCGGCATCGGCGAGCTGAAGAAGATTGCGTCGATCGCCGAAAGCAGGGGACAACTGACCGCGCCGCACGGCCCCTTCGGACCGGTCACGGTCGCGGCGCACGTCCAGATCATGGCCTCCCATCCGGGGTTTCTCGTGCTCGAATACGCCTGGGGCCAGGTGCCCTGGCGCGAAGAACTCGTATCGCCCGCGGAACGGGTGGTCAACGGCCGTATGGATATACCCGACCGTCCGGGCCTCGGCCTGAACCTGGATCCAGGCGTCGTGGAGACGCATCGCGTCGACCCGATGGCGGCCTGAACTTGAAGCCCGGCGGCCTGATCCACATCCGGCAGACGAAAGGACCATAGCAAATGCATTACGAAGCTTTGTACGACACGCTAAACTCCGTCACGGCCATACCCATCGTGCCCTATCGCGGCGGCGCCATCGATATGGACGGCCACCGCAGGAACATCCGTTACCTGATGGACAACAACCATCTCGACGGAGACCGGAAGCGCGTGATCGGGATCGCGGGCACGAGCCTGATCCACCACTTCTCCTGTGAGGACCAGATGCGTGTCATCGAGGCGACTGGTGAGGAGATGGGAGACGACGGGTTCCTGATGTCCGGTATCGTGCCGAATCCGATTTCACAGGCCGAGGAACTCGTGCGCAGGCAGTCGGCCCTACCCCGCCCACCGGACGTGTATCTCATTATGCCGCTCACCGGCGTGGCCGATCACGAGGCGGCCTACGAGGATTACATGGCATTCGCCGACCGGCTCGGCGCGGATTGCGGGGCCCGCTTCCTGTTGTACATGCGCTCCGCGGACTACGTGAACCCGATCATCCGGCTGGTCAGTGACTCCCCGCATATCGTCGGCGTGAAGGTGGGCACGAGCGAGGAAGAAGTCCTCCCGCTCATAGAAGGCATCGGCGATGAGGGCATCGTCATGTGGGGGATCGGGGACCGGAGCACCCGGGCCGCCGAGATGGGCGCCAAAGGACACACCTCGGGCACCGCCATCGTCGCCGCCCGCGCCGCGGACGAGATCAACAACGCCCAGCGACGGGGCGCCTTCGCGGAATCAGCCCGCGTGGAAGCGCTTATCGCGGAACTCGAACACCTGCGTTTCATGAACGGCCGGCAGTACAACTATTCAGCGGTGATCGAGGCGATGATCATCGGGGGATGGGAAGACGTTGCGCCGGGCGAGGGCGGCCCCTTCAATCCGCGGGTGCCGCGGGACATTGCCTCCCGCGTGGCCGGGGCGGTGGAACCGCTGCGGGCCTACCACTAGCCTACCACTAGACAACCGGTACCGGATTCCTCAATACACGATCTGCGAAATCGCCTTGGAGATCAGCGCGATGGCGATGGCGATCATGCCTATGAGTCCGATGCCGGCCCCGTAGCCGGCCAGCACAATGGGCACGTAGGCCATCCATTTCTCTTCGCCGAAGCGCTTGGTGAAGTAGTAGCGCCCCAGGATCGCGCCGAAGAAGGTCGGCAGGGTCTGCCAGAGCGGCATGGCCAGTCCGCCGACCAGGCCGTAGAAGAAGAGGGGCGAGGCGCCCACCAGCGTCAGCAGGCCGAAGAGCCCGCCCGTTACGCCCAGGCCGGCGATGATGTACTCGATCTTGATGATGTCGAAGATGAACGTGATGCCGCCGGGCAGGGTGGACTTCACCCAGATGGTCCGCATGGCCGCGTTGAGGGGCCACATCTTCTGCACGTAGGGATAGGCCGCCGACGGGATCGGGTTCAGCTTCCATACGAGCGAGTAGAAGATGAAGCTGCACACGAACATCAGGATGGTGGTTATGGCGGTCAGCTTGATCACGCTGCCGAAGGTCGTCTTGGTAAGATCCAGCTGCTTGAAGGTTTCCGCCACTTTCCCGTGCTCGAAGATGGGTATGGGCGCGAACCACACGTCGACGCCCCGGTAACCGGAAAGCAGGAACGAGGCTTCCTTGACGAAGGGGAAGGAGGATCCGTAGGGCGAACCCGTGATGCCGATCATCCGGGCCCCGATGTAGGAAAAAACCGGCGACCAGAGGAATCCGAAAATGGCGCTGATCCACCAGGGAAAGTCGGGGATCAGGATGTAGAGGATGATCACGAAGCCCGCCGTACTGACGAACCAGAAGATGAAAACGAGCCAGATCGGCAGGTCGCCCCGGCCCTTCGGCGTCGTACGCACCCCCGTTGCCCGGTCGGGGTCGTTCCGCCGCTCCCGGTTGGACTTCGTTATGGCCCGTATGGTCGCGGTGAAGCCCACGATGCCGATGACGAGGGAAGCGCCGATGGTGAAGCTGAGCCAGAAATCGATGTTGTTGGATATCTGGGTCGGAATGAGCGACATCCCGGGCTCCCAGGTCGTCAGGATGCCGTTGTGGTAGAGCACCGGGTTGGCCACAAAGGCGATCAGGGCGGAGGACACGAAGGTGCCGATCACGACCCAGAAGGGCAGGACGAACCCGGCGACGAGGGTTCCGAGATCGGTCCCTATGCCCACCATGGTCGCCGGCAGCACTTCCTTGAGGCTGGTGGTGAAATCGATGAAGGGGATGGGCAGTATGGTAATGGGCGTGACCAGGAACGTGCTGGACAGGATGGGGATCATCACATACAGCAGTCCCCACGATACGCCGATCACCGACCCGATGCTGAAGGCCCGCCATCGCCAGCCCTCCCGGTTCTGCGACGTCTCGGCCAGCGCCGTGGCGCCGCCCGCGTGCACCCGCGCAAGGGGGAAGGTCAGCCTTTCCACGTCGTTGGTGACCCGGAAGAGGATGTACCCCATCGAATAGGAGTTGATGGCAAAGAGGACCGTCACCGCGGTGAGGACGAGGACGGGCACGAACCAGTCCATGTGGAAGAAGGTCCGGCTCGCCATCGCGGTGGAGTCCAGGGTCGGCACGACCCAGGTGGGGATCAGCGTGGCGATGCCCGTGGCTTCCGGCGACTGCTTGTAGTACTGCTCCCAGATCAGATGGGCGAAGGGGCCGCCGGTGATGCCCGTGTTCATGGCGTTCCCCGCGGCGGCCAGCCCGGCCGCGGCCCAGTACAGGATCATGATTTCCTGCCGGGTCATCTTGACGAGGGAGCGCTTCGCGATCTCGAGGAACAGGATGACGGTGACCCAGTCCGCCGCGCCGGTCTGCCCGCCCGTCACCAGGCTGAGATAGATCGATCCCGGCAGCATGACGAATCCGACGAACAGGCAGGCCCAGACCGTCTTCAGGTTGAATCCCGGCAGGTAGGGTTCGTCCGCTTCGCCGAACAAAGCGGTATCCGGATTCTGGTACTGTTCCGGACTGTCTTCCCTCAGTTCCTCTTCACGGACGGACAACGCGCGCCTCCTGAAGCGGTACAGCCATTAAATCACGCAACCTATTGTACGCCAAGTAGATACAATGTATACACATCGGCGTAGTTTTGTGGGGATTCACCAGTTTCCGCATGTTCGGATAACAAATTGGACAAGATAGGACGCCTTATACCCCTGTCAAGGTGTATTTCATGCCCGAATCTTAGGGCGCAAGGCCAGGAAGGCTTTCCGTCCGGTCGCCGATCAACTCGCCCAGTGCTTCCCGCAGCCCCGTGTAACGCTCGACGACCCGGTTGTTCTTCACCGCTATGGCAAGGGCCTTGGGCGTGCCGATGAGGACGGCCAGCGCCCGGGCCCGGGTCAGCGCGGTGTACAGCAGGTTCCGCTGCAGCATGATGTAATGGGTGCTGTAGAGCGGCAGGATGACGGCGGGATACTCGGAGCCCTGGCTCTTGTGGACGCTGATGGCGTAGGCCAGGACCAACTCGTCCAGTTCGCCGTAATCGTACCGGACGGATTCCTGGAAGGAGATGTCCACGGCCTGGTCGTCCGGGTCTATGTGCGCTATGCGGCCGATGTCGCCATTGAAGGTCATTTTCCCGTAGTTGTTCCGTGTCTGCAGCACCTTGTCGCCCACGCGCAGTTCCCGGTCGCCCCGCTTCAACGAGGCCCCCGACGGATTCAGCACCTGCTGGAGCTTCCGGTTGAGCTGATCCACGCCGATGTCGCCGCGGTACATGGGAGTGAGCACCTGGATGTCGTTGAAGGGATCGAGTCCGTACTTGCGCGGCAGGCGGTCCGTGCACAACTCGGCGATCTGCTCCGCGCCGGCCGATGGATCCGGCTCGTGAATGAAGAAGAAGTCGCCCTGGTCCCTGTTCTTCGTGTCCGGCATTTCGCCCCGGTTGACCCGGTGGGCGTTCATCACGATGCTGCTCTCCCTTGCCTGGCGGAAGATCTCGGTCAGGCGGACCACCGGGAGACGGCCGGCGTCGATCATGTCCCGGAGGACGTTGCCCGCCCCCACGGAAGGCAACTGGTCGACGTCGCCCACCATGATGAAACGGGCCGAGGTCTTCACGGCTCGCAGCACGGCGTTCATCAGGGCCGTATCCACCATGGAAGACTCGTCGAGGATGACCAGGTCGGCTTCCAGCCTGTTGTCCTGGTCGCGGCCGAACTCCATCAGTCCCGGATTGAACTCGAGCAGCCGGTGGATCGTCTTCGCCTCGGCGCCGGTCACCTCCGACAACCGCTTCGCGGCCCGGCCCGTCGGCGCGGCCAGCAGCACCTTCGCGCCCACGCGGTTGAAAAGGTACACGATGCCCTGCACGCAGGTGGTCTTGCCGGTCCCCGGGCCGCCGGTAACCGCCAGGACGCTGCGGGATGCCGAGGAGTGTATCGCCTCGCGCTGTTCCGCGTTGAAGACGATGCTGCGCTCCTTCTCGATGTGCAGGATGTGTTCGTCGATCCGTTCGGCGGGTGGCGGAGTGCGGGGATGGTCGACCAGGCGCGCGATGTTTCGCGCGATGCCCTGCTCGGCGTAGTAGAGCGGCTGGAGATAGACCCGGTCCTCGTCGCGAAGGACGACCTCGGCCCGGACCAGGGCTTCGATGCCGGCCGGAATGGTCTTGGCGTCGACATCGAGCACGGCGGCGCTTTCCTCGGTGAGGGTATCCAGCGGCACGAATACGTGTCCGTCGTCGGCCTGCGACTCCAGGACGTACCGGATGCCGGCCTCTACCCTGGCGGGCGCGCCGGGATCCACCCCCAGATTCATGGCGATCTTGTCGGCGGTCCTGAAGCCAATGCCCCAGATGTCCGTGGAAAGGCGGTACGGATTCTTCGTGACCTGCCCGATGGCCTCGTTGCCGTAGGCCTTGTAGATCTTCACCGCATAGGCCATGCTGACGTCATGTCCGAGCAGGAACTGCATGACCTCCTGGATGTGCTTCTGTTCCTCCCAGCCGGACCGTATGACGTCGATGGTCTTTTTCGCGATGCCCTTCACCTCGGACAGCCGGCCGGGCGTCTTCTCGATGACCTCCAGCGTGCCCTCGCCGAAGTGATCGACGATCATGGCGGCCTTTGCCGGACCCAGTCCCTTGATGAGCCCCGAACCCAGGTATTTTCGAATACCGTCCGTGGTCGTGGGCTGGATCGATTTCGATTCGACGATCTTGAACTGCTTGCCGTACTGCTTGTGGGTTACCCAGAACCCCGCGACTTCGACGCGCTCGCCCGGCGCGATCTTCGCCAGTTCGCCAGTGACGGTCAGCAGGCCGTCCCGCGTGGCCGCGCGCGCCAGGTTTTCGGCGGTCCGGCAGGCGTCCGGTTCGGCGCGCAACCGCGCGACCGTGTAACCGGTCTCTTCGCTCTGGTAGGTGATGCGCTCGATGGTACCGGTGAGTATGTCCATGCCTGACCGGAGTAAAGGCGCCTAACGTTCGTCGCTGGCGTAGACGACGGCGTCTTCCGCCTTTGCGTAGGTAAACAGTTCTTCACCGGAAAAGAAGCGGGGCACTTCATCCCGCGCCGTTTCCTGGGAGTCGGAAGCGTGCACCAGGTTGCACTGCACGCTCATGCCGAGATCGCCGCGTATCGTTCCCGGGGCAGCCTCCCTGGCGTTCGTCACGCCGCACAGGCTCCGCACGACGTCCACGGCGTCGACGCCTTCCAGGCACATCGCCACGACCGGCGTTTCCTGCATGAAGGACTTGATTCGGGGGAAGAAGGGCTTGTCGGACAGGTGCGCGTAGTGCTCGTTCAGGATACCGTCGGTCAGCTGAATCATCTTGAGGCCGGCGACCTTGAGTCCCTTGCTTTCGAAACGGCCTGCGACAAGGCCGATCATACCGCGCTGCACGGCATCCGGTTTAATGAGAACAAGCGTTCGTTCCACGGATTGATTCTCCTTTAAATGTGAGTCGAAACAGTGGTTTAAAGCCTCGTGCTGAGCCTCTTTCCAGGCCTCTTTCCAGGCCTCGTGACGAGCCTCGTGCAATGTAGGCGGCGGCCCCCGGAGTGTCAACGGAAATGCCCCCGCCGCAAAGTGCTTCGATTGCGCAAAAATGCGGTGGACATTTCGCGCTCCGGCGCATATAATGTCGGTGGGCTGCATCAACATACAATCGGGGCAAGGCCATGTGGGAAGACGATGAAATTCGCGAGGAGTGCGGTGTCTTCGGCGTTTATGGCGACCCCGCAGCCGCCCGGCTGACCTTCCTGGGGTTGTATGCCCTACAGCACCGCGGCCAGGAAAGCTCCGGGATGGCCGTCTCCGACGGCAGTCACATCGACTCCCACCGGGCCATGGGCCTGGTCAGCGAAGCCTACGAACATGGCGAACGGGTGAACGACCTCGAAGGCCATATGGCCATCGGCCACAACCGTTATTCCACCACCGGCACGTCCAACGTCGATAACGCGCAGCCCTTCATGGTCAACTTCAAGCGCGGGCAGTTGGCCACCGCCCACAACGGCAATTTCACCAATACCGGCGCGTTGCACCTGTCGATGGAAGAGACCGGTTCCATTTTCCGCACCTCGTCCGACAGCGAAATCGTACTCCACCTCATCGCACGATCGAACGAACCCGACCTGCCCGGCATGATCGCCGACGCCCTGCAACAGGTCGAAGGCGCCTATTCCATCGTGTTCCTGTCCGAAACGCAGTTGATCGGCGTCCGGGACCCCCGGGGATTCCGGCCCCTGTGCCTGGGACGCCTGGGTGATGCCCACGTGCTCGCTTCGGAAACCTGCGCCTTCGACATCATGAAAGCGGAATACGTCCGCGAGGTGAAACCCGGCGAAATGGTCGTCATCGACGAACAGGGCATCCGGTCCTTCTTCCCCTTCGAAGAGGCGCAGCCGGCCGCCTGCATCTTCGAGTACATCTATTTCGCACGGCCCGACAGCAAGGTATTCGGCGAAAACAGCGACAAGTTCCGCCGGAGGTTCGGCCGCCAGCTGGCGGAGGAACACCCGGTGGACGCCGACATCGTCATCGCCGTGCCGGATTCGGCCACGACCGCCGCGCTGGGCTATTCGGAGCAGTCGGGAATCCGGTTCGAGATCGGTCTGATCCGGAACCACTACGTGGGGCGGTCCTTCATCGATCCGGACCAGTCGATGCGCGAATTCACGGTGAGACTGAAGTACAATCCGGTCCAGGGTGTGCTGCGTAACCGGCGCGTGGTCCTCGTGGACGATTCCATCGTGCGGGGTACGACCCTCAATCAGCTGGTCAGGCTGATCCGCGGCGCGGGGGCCTCCGAGGTGCACGTGCGGATCAGCAGTCCTCCCATCCGCCATCCCTGCTACTATGGGATCGACATGCAAAGCCGGGGCGAACTCATCGCCTCGCAGACCCGGGTGGAGGAGATCCGTCAATATCTGGGGGCGGACAGTCTGGGCTACCTGTCCATCGAGGGCATGGTAAAAACCGGGAAGGAGTATGGAAAGCCCGGGGTGGGCTACTGCACGGCCTGCTTCAGCGGGGACTACCCGGTCGTCCCGGAAGATTCGCTCAACAAGCTCATGCTGGAATCGTGAAAGCCGCCGACCGGCAACCCTTACGGGGACGCCAGGCGCGTCACGGCACTTCCGGTTCCAACGCCTCCTTCTTCTCCCGGTCGGGGAAATAGCTCAGGATCGTGGCCAGGGTCTCCCGCAAACCGGTCCGGGGCACGACCTGGTCGACGAAGCCCTTCGTCAGGAAAAACTCCGCGGTCTGGAACCCCTCCGGCAGGCTCGATCCTATCGTCTGTTCGATCACCCTTCCGCCGGCGAAGCCCATCATGGCGCCCGGTTCGGCCAGGGTGAAGTCTCCCAGCGAGGCATAACTCGCCATCACGCCGGCCATGGTGGGATTGGTGATCACGACGACAAAGGGGATCTTCTCCTCCGACAGGCGGTTCAACCAGAGGGAAGTCTTCGCCATCTGCATGAGGGAGAGGATGCCTTCCTGCATGCGCGCACCACCCGACGTGGCGACCACCAGCAGCGGGATCTCCAGGTCGAGCGACCGCCGGATGGACCGTGTTACCTTCTCGCCGACCACGGACCCCATGCTTCCGGCCAGAAAGGAACCGTCGTGGATGGAGAGGGAAACGAGCCTTCCCTCTATGCGTCCCGTGCCCGATACCACGGCCTCCATCATGCCGGTCCGCTTCTGGTACCGCTTCATGTAGTCCGGATAGTTTTCCTTCTCCTTGAACTCGAGCGGGTCGACGGTGCGCAGATCCGTGTCGGTCTCCGTGAAAGTGTCCGGATCCATGATCAGGGAGATGTACCCCTGGTGGCCGATCTTGAAATGGTACCCGCACTGCCCGCACACATTGAAGTCCCGTTCGAGCTCAGCCTTGTACAGCATGGCGTCGCACTTGTCGCACTTGACCCACAGCCCCTTCGGGATTTCCTTGCGCTTCTGCGGGCTCAATCCCCGCTGTCTTCTCTCAAACCAGGCCATGATGTACGCACCCGCCCCTTTTTGAACCGGTGACCTGCTATGAACGTGAGGCTCCGGGAGTGACACTTCGGTCCGGGCCGTCCGCGCGGTCCGGGCCGCCCAAGCCGCCCGCGTGGTCCGGGGCGTCCGCGTGGTCCGGGCCGTTCGGGCCGTCCGCGCCAACCAGCCCGGTCAGCAGGTCCGCACAGCGGTCGGCCGCCGATTCGACCGTAGACACCACGTCGTCCGGGTCTACGGTCTCGCCGGCCAGGCCCGTCCACACGTTGGATATGCACGATACGGCCGCGGTCCGCATTCCGAGCCGCCGGGCCGTCAGCGCTTCCGGGACGGTCGACATGGTCACCGCGTCCGCCCCCAGTGATTTCAGCAGGGCGATTTCGGCCCGGGTCTCGAAGGAAGGACCGGGCATCCACGCCAGAATTCCCTGTTGGACGAACAGGTTTTTTTGTATACTGAACTCGTGAAGCGAATCCCTCAATGACGCATCGTAACAGGGTTCGCCCGTCGTATCTGATGTCAAGTCTCCCATCAGTTTATCGCCGATGGGATGTATATGTTGCCGTACGGCCATGAGGTCTCCCGGCACGTACCGGGGATTCAGTCCCCCGGCGGCATTGGTCAAGAGCAGGACCTCGACGCCGAACCGGCGCATAACCTCGAGGGGATAGGCGATCTGACGTGCGTCGTAGCCCTCGTACAGGTGGATCCGGCCCTGCATCACGATCACGGATGCATCGCCCAGGGCGCCGAAGACCAGGTTGCCTTCGTGACCTTCTACTGTCGACACCGGAAAATGGGGGATGGAACCGTAGGGTACAACAGTTTTCTTTTCGACCGCCCGGACGCACGCCCCGAATCCCGTACCCAGGATCATGCCGAAACGGGCGGGCGCGAACCCCTGCGTATCCAGGAAATCCCCAGTCTCGTCCAACGATTCATAACGGGGCATGGCGCGGCGCTTTAGAACGATTGCCTCGTCTCCTTCGACGGTTGCATGCAACAAGGAGTCCATCATGAGCATCATCACGGTCGCCAGGGAATACGGCAGTGGTGGGAGGGACATCGCGAAGATCGTCGCGGACCGCCTCGGTTATGATTGCGTGGACAAGGAACTCATCGCCGAAACCGCCCATGCCGTGGGTGTTTCGGAAGATGTCGTCGAGCAGATTGACGAAGTGGGCGAATCGGCCATCCGGCGCTTTCTCGGCGAACTGTTCACTCCTTCGACCGTCTACTCCCTTTCCCCGGAATACCCACCCCTCATCTGGCCGTACGTGCCGGGCGACGACGAGGGGACGAAGGATCCCACCTCCCTGAAGAACACCTTCCTGGACCGGGACGAATACCTCCAGATCCTCCAGGATACCATCCGTTCGCTGGCCGGAAGGCAGCACGTCATCATCGTCGGGCGCGGGAGCCAGTGCATCCTGGCGGACCGCAAGGACGTCTTCCACACCCTGTTCATCGCGCCTTTCGAGTACCGGGTCGACGTAATCATGGACGAGATGAACCTGTCGCGGGACCGGGCCGCCGAACTCATCAAGGAGAAGGACCGGCAACGGTCGCTCTACCTGCAGCACAACTACCATCGCGACTGGGCGGACCCGACGCTGTACCACACGGTCTTCAACACATCCCGCACGTCGTGGGAGAACATGGCCGACATCGTGATCGATACCCGTCGCAGACTCTTCGGCGACGGCGATTGAAGCCCGTTCACCCGGACGAACCGCGATGAAAGATAACGCCAGGCAGTATTCGTGTCAACCGGCGGCTCGCCGATGCGCGCACCGCTAACCGGTAAGGAACGGCGATGAACTACGAGGTTTCGGACTTCAACAGAGAAGTGGTCGAACAGAGCCACACGGTCCCCGTACTAGTCGATTTCTGGGCGGAATGGTGCGGGCCCTGCAAGGTGCTGGGCCCCGTGATCGAATCCCTCGCCGAACGACACAGGGACCGGTGGAAACTCGTGAAGGTGAATACGGAAATACACCAGGAGATCGCGCGCCGGTACGGTATTCAGGGCATACCGAACGTGAAGATGTTCGTGGATGGGGAGGTAAGGGACGAGTTTACCGGCGCGCTGCCGGAACCCATGATCGAGCAGTGGCTGAAAAAGGCCCTGCCGAGTCCCCACGCGCAACAGCTCGAAGTGGCGCTCCGGCACCTGGAAGCCGGCGATATGCAGGGTGGCCGCGCCCTGCTCGAGGAGGTGCTGGCGTCCGAGCCGGACAACGTGCAGGCGTCGGTCTGCCTGGCGCGCACCTGGCTGGATGAAGACCCCGGCCGGAGCCTGGACCTGTTGAAGCCGATCGAACCGGGCACGGAATACCATGACTCGGCGGAAGTCCTGCGGACGATCGCCGGCCTGTTCCTGTACCTCGACACGCCGGAGAATCTCGCGGAAGACACGGTCAAGCCGGCCTACGTCCAGGCGATCGGGCATCTCAGGCAGGGGGCGTACGATCTCGCCCTGGAAGGTTTCATCGAGGTGCTGGAGATGAACCGGTCCTACGACGACGACGGGGCCCGGCGGAGCTGCGTCGCCATTTTCGGCATGCTTGGAGAGAGCCACCCCACCACGAAGCAGTACCGCCGCGCCTTCAGCAACGCGTTGTACGCCTGATCATACGTCCAGGGGATTGGCTTTTTCGGGGTCGATTTCCAGCTTGCGCATGGCCCGTTCGGGGACGTCCGGGGAGATATCGCCTTTCCGGGCGAGGGCATTCAGGGTCCCGAGGGTGATGAAGCGGGCATCCATCTCGAAGAAGTTCCGCAGCGCCGGCCGGCTGTCGCTCCGCCCGAAACCGTCCGTCCCCAGCGAGACCACGGGGCCCGGCACCCAGCGCGCGATGGAATCCGGCAGCGTCCTGACATAATCGGAGGCCATGACGTACACGCCTCGGGCATCCTCGAGACATGCTGTAACATACGGCACCCTGGGCGCTTCCGACGGGTGCAGCAGGTTCCAGCGCTCGGTCTCCATGGCGTCCCGACGCAGCTGCTTGTAGCTCGTGACGCTCCAGACGTCCGCTTCCACCCCGAAGTCTTCGGCCAGCATCTCCTGGGCCTTCAGCGATTCGTTGATGATGGAACCGCTTCCGAAGAGGTGGGCCTTCGCCGTGCCCCCGTTCAGCGAACTGAGCCGGTACATGCCCTTCAGGATGCCTTCTTCCACCCCTTCCGGCATGGGCGGCATGGCGTAGTTCTCGTTCTGCACGGTGATGTAGTAGAACAGGTCCTCCTGGTCCACGTACATGCGCCGTATGCCATCCTTGATGATGGTCGCCAGTTCGTAGGCGTAGGCCGGATCGTAGGTCCGCAGGTTGGGTACCGGGTCGGCCAGCAGGTGGCTCTGCCCGTCCTGGTGCTGCAGCCCCTCGCCGTTCAGCGTCGTCCGACCCGCCGTTCCACCCAGCAGGAAACCCCGCGTGCGCATCTCCGCGGCGGCCCAGATCAGGTCGCCGACGCGCTGCAGGCCGAACATGGAATAGAAGATGAAGAAGGGGATCGTGTTGACGCCGTGGGTCGAATAGGCCGTCCCGGCGGCCACGAAGGAGGAAAGTGAACCGGCTTCCGTGATGCCTTCCTCGAGGATCTGTCCGTCCTGCGCCTCCTTGTAGTAAAGGAGCGTATCGATATCCACCGGTTCGTAAAGCTGGCCGGCGTGGGAATAGATGCCGCACTGGCGGAACAGGGCCTCCATGCCAAAGGTCCGGGCCTCGTCGGGCACGATGGGGACGATAAGCTTGCCGATTTCGGGTTCGCGCAGCAGGCGCGACAGCATCCGGGTGAACACCATGGTCGTCGAGACCTCGCGTCCGTCCGTCCCCTCCTTGAATTCCTCGAACACCTCGTCCGGCGGCGCGGCGGGCAGGCCGGGGTTCACAACGTTGCGCCGGGGTATGTAGCCGCCGAGGCTTTCCCGTCGTTCGCGGATGTACTCCATTTCGGCGCTGTCCGCCGACGGCCTGAAATAGGGCGCCTCGCGGACTTCGTCGTCGGAAAGGGGGATGCCCAGTTCGGTGCGCAGGTGGCGCAGCCCGTCCTCGTCGATCATCTTCTGCTGGTGGGCCGTGTTCTTGCCCTCCCCCCATTCGCCCAGGCCGTAGCCCTTGATCGTCTTGGCCAGGATGACGGTCGGCGCGCCGGGGTGTTCCACCGCCGCCTTGTACGCCGCGTAGATCTTATCCTGGTCGTGACCGCCCCGGATGATGGTCCGCACGTGCTCGTCGGTGAGCAGCCTGGACATCTCCATGAGTTTGGGATGCACGCCGAAAAAGTGATCCCGCTGGTACTGGCCGTCGGAAACGGTGTATTTCTGGTACTGGCCGTCGACAATCTCGCCCATGCGCTTCACGAGCAGCCCTTCGTCGTCCTGGGCGAGCAGGGGATCCCAGCCGCTCCCCCAGATGACCTTGATGACGTTCCATCCGGCCCCGTGGAAGGCGGCTTCGAGTTCCTGTATGATCTTCCCGTTGCCCCGCACCGGACCGTCCAGCCGCTGCAGGTTGCAGTTGACCACGAAAATCAGGTTGTCCAGCTTCTCGCGGGCCGCCAGGGTAATGGCGCCGAGAGCCTCGGGTTCGTCCGTTTCCCCGTCGCCGAGAAACGCCCAGACTTTGCGGCCGTTGGCCTGCTTGAGCCCCCGGTCTTCCAGGTACCGGTTGAACCGGGCCTGGTAGATGGACATGATGGCGCTCAGGCCCATGGATGCCGTGGGGAAGATCCAGAAATCGGGCATGAGCCAGGGATGGGGGTAGGACGAGAGCCCGCCGCCCGGCCGAAGCTCGCGGCGGAAGTTGTCCAGGTGCTGTTCGTTGAACCGCCCCTCGATATAGGCCCGGGCGTAGATACCGGGCGATGAATGGGGCTGGAAGAAGATCTGGTCGCCGTCGTAACCGTCGCCCGGTCCGCGGAAGAAGTGGTTGAATCCCACCTCGTAGAGGTTGCAGACCGAGGCGTACGTGGCGATGTGGCCGCCGAGTGACTTGTCCGCCGTGTTGGCGCGGACCACCATGGCCATGGCGTTCCACCGGATGATGTTGCGGATCCGGTGCTCGAGTTCGTCGCTGCCGGGATAGGGCGGCTGCTGGTCGGGCGGGATGGTGTTGATGTAAGGCGTGTTCTCGGCGAAGGGCAGCCGGACGCCCTTGCCACGGGCGTGGGCCTGGAGCTGGGCGATCAACTGGCGCACTCTGCCCGGACCGGAATGCTGGAGCACGTAATCCAGCGATTCGAGCCATTCCAGTGACTCTACGCGATCCAGGTCAATTTCATACTCCGAACGTGTGGAATCCTGCGTCATATCCAGTCCGTGGACCGTAGTGTATGATGGTCTGCGCGCCGTCTTTTTCCGTCAAAAACGTTCTTTCAATGTAGCGTTCCCACGCTTCGCTCGCAACAGAAATCACGGTTGCGGACCATCCAGCGAGCCAACAGTTTTGTATTGCTTCGCCCCGTCAAACGAGCCATTTTTTATTCTAAACCCCTTGATCCGACAGTAGCGAGAACGCGCGCGACTCGTGCGCAAAGACGGCTCACCTCATGATCGCTTTTCATCGCTCCTCCTTCCACTGGAAGTCCCGGCCCTGGAAGCCCGACCCCGTATACAAGTACACGGGCGGGTTCGTGGGCGTGCCGGGACAGGCCTACCAGGTGCGGTTCCACCTGGAGGCGGCCTGCACCCTGGAAGACCTGGAAACGGGACGCAAGACCGATCTGTACCTTGGTGCGCCCTGCCGCACGGAATACACCATTGCCCGGAGCAATCTGTTCCAGGTACCCAGCGACGAATGGCGTATGGTCTTCAGCCGAAGCCTGAGCATCCCTATTTCGAGGCGGCCGAGCTCCGAACTCGCGCAGTCCGGGGGAACCCCGCTGGAGGAACAGTTCCAGGACCACGATATCGACATCCGCCAGTACGATTCTGAAGACACGCTGGCCAGTGCGCGGGAAGTGGTCCAGGCCACGCTCGACCGGGCGCTGATGAACGCCAGGATCACTTATCTTGAACCGGACAGTAATGTGAAGGTTACCCTTGAGTTTCCCGTGGACCTGATCAATATTAACGAAGAAGACGCCGAGTTCCAGGTCTGCACGGGCCCCGTGGTCCTGCCGGACCTGAAAACCTGGGACGGCAGCGAGGTGCATCGCGTGTTCTTGGCTGATGCGGCGATCTCAAGTTTCGACCACGCGGAATTCATCCTCCGACGGGAGATCGAGGCGGCCGAACGGGAGAAGCACTGGTACGAGGCGCCCCGGGGGCGCGACCGCCTCGAACTGAACGACCCGGAGAATCCCCCGCCGGACTATCCGCCGCGCAGGCCGAGACCCCTGGTCTACAACGAAACCTGGGAAAAGGAAACCGAGAACGTCATACTGAAGACACAGAACGACGGCTGAGGTCCGTGGTCTGTCAGCGACCGAAAACATTCGCCCGCGGCCAATCCAACAGTCAAAACAAGGAGCGCATCATGGCGCAGACGACCCTGCAGGACACCCGGTTCAAGCAGATGCCGACCCCGGAAGACCTGATCCGCATGTCCCGTGACCTGCAGTACCACCCGGTACGCAACGACCATCCGGCCGTGCTCACGGGCGCGCAGATCGACAAGTTCAACGAAGAGGGCTACCTGAAACCCTTCAGGATCTATTCGGATGCCGAAATCGGCGCCATTCGAGACGAGTTCGACGGCATGATCGAGCAGGTCATGGCCCGGGGCGACCACAACTACTCCATCATTTCGGCCCACCTGAAATCGGGCATGGTGCACGACATCATGAATGATCCGAGGATCGTCGCCTACATCAGCGACCTGCTGGGTGACGACGTCGTGGGCTGGGGCGCCCACTTCTTCTGCAAGCTGCCGGGGGACGGCAAGATCGTCAACTGGCACCAGGACGCCAGCTTCTGGCCCCTGTCGCCGTCGAAGACGGTCACCGCCTGGCTGGCCATCGACGATGCGGACACGGGCAACGCCTGCATGCGTTTCGTGGCTGGATCGCACCACTACGGGCACCTGACCTATCACATGAGCGAAGAAGCCGAGAACAACGTGCTCAACCAGACGGTGAAAGATATAGGAATGTACGGTACCGAGGTGGATATCGAACTGAAGGCGGGGGAGATTTCGCTGCACAGCGACCTGCTGCTGCACGGATCGGGCCTCAACACTTCGGACCGCCGCCGATGCGGCCTGACCTTAAGGTTCTGCGCCGCATCCGTCCGCGCCGAACTCAACTGGAACAAGGAAGGCGTGATCGTCAAGGGATCCGATCCCACGGGCCACTGGGCCGATCTGCCGAGGCCGGCGGTGGACAACGTCTAACCTGCGGACCGGGTTCAAACCGGCGCGAATCTCACGAAGCGGGTTCCCAAAGCTCGATCGCGTTCCCCTCGGGGTCGTGGATACGGGCGAAGCGACCGATGCCCTCCATCTCGCTTACGTCGCTGGCTCCGATACCTGCAGACTTCAGCTGGGTGATCATCGCGTCCAGATCGGCCACGCGGAAATTCAGCATGAAAGCCTTGTCTGCCGCAAAGTAGTCCGTGTCCGCGTCGAAAGGTGAGAAAACCGTGACCCCGGACTCGGTCACCCAGGGCGCCATCTCCATGTTCGTCGGCGCCGGATTGATGCCAAGGTGATCCTGATACCATTTTGTAAGGCCTTCCGGGTCGTTTGCCCGAAAGAAGAAACCACCGAATCCCTGAACTTTTTGCACGCTATATCCCTTCTTGATGTAGAATCTATTGAAATGGTGGGAAAGAACGCCGGCGGGACAGGAGCTACTCCACGTAAACCGCGACACGGTGCATGGCGTTGTTCAGGTATCCCCGGGGATTCCATGCGATGGCGTGCGGCTGGCTGACGCCCCGTGAATCCGTTGCCCGCGCCCATACCTCGTAATACCCGCTCCCGGGAAACGCGATCGAAGCGCGCCAGTTCTGCCAGGCGTAGGCGTTGACCGGTTCATCCAGCGACGCCCGCTTCCAGGTCGCCCCGAAATCGAATGAAAGATCGACCTTATCTACACGCCCCTCACCGGTCCACGCGTGCCCGCGCACCTCGATCTCATCGTCCGCTGTCCTGTGGCCCGTCGCGGGATGGGTGATCAAAGACTTCACCGGCATGCTTTCGATGATGCGGAAGTCCTTTTCGTCCACGGCCTCGCCAGGCGCGACACTTCGATTCGGCAACCGATAGGAAGTGCCGGTCATCTTGGGCCCGTCGTGTACCTGGTCCCGTATCTCTATGCGGGTCAGCCATTTCTGGGAACAGGAACCGGGCCATCCGGGTACGATCAGCCGCAGGGGTCCGCCATTCAACGGGTGGATCGGCTGCCCGTTCTGGGCAAAGGCGATAAGGCTGTGTCCGTCCATGGCCTTGGTGACGGGTATGCCACGAGAGATGGGAAGTCCACTCTCCGGGCCGGACACATGGGTATCTGCGCCGTAGTGGGCGGTGTAGACGGCACCGGGCTGCAGTCCGGCGGCCGTCAATACGTCCGACAGTCTGACTCCCGTCCATTCCGAGCAGGCCACCGCGCCGTAGGTCCACTGTTCGCCATCCGCCTTCGGGTCGAAAAACGCGCGGCCATTGCCCGCGCATTCCAGGGCCAGCGCCCGGGTGACGACTTCGAAGCGCGCTCCAAGATCGTCGATTCCCAGCGTCACCGGGCGGTCGACCAGGCCGTCAATCGCCAGACGCCAGCGGGATGCGTCCAGGTCCTGGGGCATCAGCCCGTTGTTGCGGACAAAGTGCCTTTCGGTGGGCGTTATGGCGTCATCGAGGAGGTGCGGCGGGGTCTCCGCGCACATGGGCCGGTCATTGAGGACCGTGAGGCCGTCCTTGCCTGGGATCGCCGGTTCGGAGGCGAGCGCCACGGGTATGAAGTGGGCCGGTATGTTTCGGTGGAAGGGGATCGCGGCGCCGACCAGCGCGCCCATGGCCGCCAGGCCGGCGTTCTTCAGGAACCCGCGCCGGTCGGGATACGTGCGGCGTCCGAACAGTAGCCGGTCGGCTTCGTCAGGGTCCTGGTGGTAGAGGTCGAAGAGCATCTTCCCGGTGGGGAATCTGTGCATTGTCATGCTCCATTACAATTGTTGATGAGCATCGTCTACCCGGCAAATCCGGCAAGATGGCAAACAAGCATGTTTAAGGAACAAGGACGAATTCACTCATTTGGTCCGGTCGTATTCCCCGCCTCCTGTACCCTGCGCCCGTGCGGAGTAAGCCGGTACTTCTGGTTCCTCGCCGTAGGCGACTCCGGACGAGTCATCTCGATCAACCCCATCGATACCGCCGGTTGAAGGTAGTTCTTTCGGAACGTCGGACGGTGGGATAAACCAATATCCATCATCAACTCCACGGCCGTCCCGGGTCCCTTACGCAATGCGGTGAGCAGTTTGGCTACTTGGTCGCTTACCTGATCGGTTTCCTGGTCGCTTATCTGGGGTAGCCGGACCGCTTCGAGCATGATCTCCAGCATGAAATCAATAAACGGAGTGCTCTCACCCTGGGTCGAACTCTGTCTGATGGCACGATAATAATCCTGCTGCCGGGTATAGATCAGGCTCTCGACCGGCAGGAGAGCGAATATTGCCTTCCAGCGCGTGAGAATCAGAGTCTGCCAGAGCCTTCCCATCCGACCGTTGCCATCTTCGAAGGGATGAATAAACTCGAACTCGTAATGGAAAACCGAACTCGCTATCAGTGGATGCTCTTCCGTGTCTTGCAACCATCCCAGGAGGTCCGACATGTGTCCGGGAACACGCTCGGGCGGTGGTCCGACGTGTTGAACCCCACCGGGTCCGGCGACGATCACACCGCCACGTCTGTACTGGCCGGGTGTGTCTATCAGTCCGCCCATGAGAACATGGTGAGCCTCCAGTAAATGTGCCTCTCTGGCCGGATCCCATCGCTCGTACCGATCATAGGCTTTGATGGCATTGCGTGCTTCCAGAATATCCTTCGGCGGAGCGACAACGAGTTTGCCGTCAAAGAGGGTGGTTACCTGCTCCTCGCTGAGTGTGTTGCCTTCAATGGCCAGCGACCCTCGAATGGTGCGGATACGGTTAATCCGGCGGAGGCGCAGATCCTGAGAAACCCTCAGAGTTTCGGCCTTGCCGATGGCTTCCCCGATCTGCTCTATTCGCGAAACGATCTGTGGCGTGATCGTGTACGGCGGAGTGTGGGTCATATGTACTGACCTGTCAAAGACGAGATTACCGTATCGTTAAGGTGTGCGACGTGCAGGCGGGTTGGGTTACTCGTCCGGCTCGCCAAGTCCACGGCACACGATCACGACTCGTACAGGTCCACCGCCGTCTGTCCCTTGGCAAACCTGAGCGCGGTCGCCGCGGCGGACTGGCTTCCCGTGGCGCGGCGCACGTCTGTGGCCCATCGTGCGAGGCCCACCAGCAACTGGTTGCGGGACGGATGATCTTCGCACAGGGTCCACTCGTCGAAGATCGTGCGCAGCGTGGAGAGGATGTTCCGGCCGTTGTCGTCCTTGAGAATCACCAGGCCGAGATCGCGGAGCAACGCGTCGCCCGAGTAGCCGGAACGCAGATAGTCGCGAGTCTGTCTTCCGATCTCCCTGATCTGGATTTGCTCTATGGAAGAAAGGACGCTTTCGATCGCTTCTGCTTCGTCCGCGCTACCCGGCTGCAAACTACCACGGGATTCGGACAACGGCCGATGGGTGATGTTCAGCCACCGGTCGCCGTAGAACTGCCAGGCGACGTGGTAGAGCCCCTGGGCGGCGACCCTGTGTCCGCCGAACCGAAGGGCCTTTCGGACCGCGGAGGCCATCATCATCTCCCGGACCAGTCCGCCCCAACCGGGGTTCATGTTCACCGGCGTGCGCGCCATGCGGTCCGCGGCCAGTACCACCATGGTCGTCACGATCCGATCGATCGATACGCCGTCCTGCAGCGCCTGGGTGACCGCGCCGAAGGTCGGACCGATTTCGCCGCTGACCAGGCCCTCGGCGAAGGCATCTTCGTCGAACGCCGCGCCTGAATCGTCGGACGTTCCTTCGCCGATGGAATCCAGCGTCTCCGTGTCAGCGATGAACCGGTCGATGGCCGACTGCCGGATCTCGTCGGGCAGCCCCCGCTCCTGTCCCAGGATCTTGGCCGACAGGTTGCAGACCAGTTCCTCGGCCTCGTCCCATCCGAATTCCTCGAGCACCTCCGCGATGTAACCGATGTTGAGCAGGTTGTTCGAATTGCCGAGGAAATGGGGCGCCATGGCGCATTCGAAGAGCAGCGGCAGGATCTCGTGGTCATGGCCGCCCATCCGCCGGGCGGTGATCAGGCACTTCTCGATGCCTTCCCATTTCTTGTCTTTCGAAAACACCCTTATCCAACCTTCGAGTTTCTCCCAGGTAACCGGATCGGGCAGCCGCTGGATAGTCGGCCGGTCCCCCGCACGGCCCGACAATCCATGGGCGGCGAAGGTCAGCGGGATGATGCGGTCGTCGCTTTCGTACTGGCGGGCCACCTTGATCCCGTTGACGAAATCCGAAACCTCTCCACCGCCGTCGTTGGCGCCTCGTTCCGTGGCGATGTGCCGGCCGCCGTGACGGATGATGAGGTTGAGCGTGTCCCGTTCTGACACGCCCCGCGCCAGCATGATGGCGACGGCCTTGGATATCGTCCACTGGTCCGTGGAATAGAGCCCTTCCTTCAGCAGCAGGAAATGGGCGTCGGAACGTTTCGATCCGCCGTCGCCGACACTTACGTATACACCGCCGTTCCGCTCTTCGACCGGGAAGGTCTCCAGGTCGTCGCACCCGCCGGTAAAACAGCCGCCGCCGCCGAGGTCGTAGCTCCATCCGTGCCAGTCGCAGGTGAGCACGCCGTTGCGAACGCGCCCGCGGGTCAGCGGGTAGCCCATGTGGGGACACTGGTTGTCCGTGGCGTAGATCGACCCGTTGTGCCGGAAGAGGGCGATGCTCCTTCCCTCCACCTTCACGGCCTTGGGCTTGCCGTCCACCACCTCGTCCGTGCCCGCCACCCTCACGTAACCATTCTGTTCCGTCGTCATAGCCGATTGCCTCTCTGATGATTCGTGTTTGTATCCGCTCAGACGATCCGTGTCTGCATTCCGCGCATCCCTACTCGTCAAATACCTCGACGGTCGTCCGCCCTTCGGAAAACCGCATGGCCGTGTTGATGGACGCCATGCTGTTCTTGTTCAACCGCACGTCCGTCGCGTATCGGGCCAGCCCCACCAGGAGCTGGTACCGGGACGGGTGTCCCGATCCGCCGCTGGCGCCTTCCCATTCATTAAAGGTGACGCGCAATGTGGGCAGAAGCTCCATGTTGGTATCGTCCCACAGGATCGCCCGGCCGATTTCTTTCAGCAGCTCGGAACCGTCGAAGCCGCTGTTCAGGTAACCCACCACCTGGTCGCCCACGCCGTGGATATCGAGCGACCTGATGGACTGGACGATGCGCTCCGAAGCGGAGGCGGCGTCCGGCGCGTCCGACGTATGTTCCGGAAGGGGTTCGTCGAGGGCACGGGCGGGAATGTTGATCCAGCGGTTATCGAAGATCTGCCAGGCGGCGTGGAAAAGGCCCTTCGCCGCGGCCGCGGGACCGCCGTAGGCGTGCACGTGACGCAGGGAAGCCGCCAGGTTGTATTCCGTGGACAACGAACCCCAGCCGGCGTCCACGTTCACGGGCGTGCGCGCCATGCGGTCCGCCGCGAGCAGGACGAAGGTCGTGATGAGGCGCTCGACGGCCACGCCGTCCTTCAGGGCTTGGGCCACGGCCCCGAAGGACCGCTCGACGTCGACGCTCAACAGCGCGTCCACGAGGGCGTTCTCGTCGTAGTCGGTGCGGGTGTTTCCGGTATAATCGTGGGATTCGAGGTCCGGGGCGAGATCGGTGAGAAGCCGGACGGCGTCGCGGTGAAAGCGCTCCGGCTCGTCCCTTCCCCGTCCGACCATCTTGGCGGCCAGGTTGCAGACCAGTTCGGACGCCTCGCCCCATCCAAAAGTATCCACCACCCGGGCGAGGTCGCCCAGGTTGGCCACGTTCCGGGCGAAGCCGAGGAAGTACGGGGCCACGGCGCATTCGAACAGCAGTTTGAAGATATGTTCTTCCTGGCCGTTTTCGCAGGCCGTGTGCAGGCACCGTTCGATCCGGAAATCCTGCATATTGCGGGAGAACATGCGCACCCAGCCGTCGATCTGTTCCCAGCTCACCGGCGGCGGCAGCGTGATGACCTCGAGCCGTTCAGACGCACGTCCAGAAGCCGCGCGGCCGGCCAGCGACAGGGCCATCAGTCGGTCCTCTCCGTCGTACCTTCGGCCGACTTCGAGGCCGGAGACCAGGAGGGAAACGATGTTGCCGCCTCCGCCCGCGTCCTGCTCCGACGCCACGTGCCGGCCCAGGTGCCGCAGGATCAACTGCACTATGTCGTGTTCGGAAACGCCGCCGGACAGCAACAGGGCGGTGGCCTTGGAGATCGTCCATGAATCCCCGCTCAGGAGACCCTCCCAGAGCAGCTGCAGGTGCTGGTCGCGGCGCCGGTAGGTCGCGTCCCCGGCCTGCACCCACAGTTCGTCCCCGCGGATGTCGACCGCGAAAGTCTCCAGATCGTCGCATTCGTAGTTGAAGCAGCCTCCGCCTTCGAGGTCGAAGCTGCGTCCATGCCAGTCGCAGGTAAGGACGCCGTCCTTCACCACGCCGCGCGTCAGCGGGAACCCCATGTGGGGGCACTGGTTGTCGGTGGCGTGGATCCGGCCATCCACGTTGAACAGGGCGACGCTGCGCCCCTCGCTGATTTTGACGGCACGGGACTCCCCGGCCGGCACGTCCGCGACGGAACCGACCCGGATCCAGCCGTTGCCTGAACCCATAATCCCAACCTGCCTTTCTTCTAATGCGCGCCGCTAACGCGCGCCGCTAGTGCGCCTCCAGCCAGTTCGCGCCGATGCCGATTTCCACCTCGATGGGCACGGTCATGGGCAGCGCGCCCCGCATGCATTCCTCGATAAGGCCGGGCACGGTGTCCTGTTCGGATTTATGCAGATCGAATACGAGTTCGTCATGCACCTGCAGCAGCATCCGCGTCCGGCACTCCCGCTTCTTCAGTTCATTGTGGATCCGGGTCATGGCCAGCTTGATCAGGTCGGCCGCCGTGCCCTGGATGCGGGAATTGATGGCGACGCGCTGCTCGGCGCGCTTGGTGGTGTTGTTCCGGGAATTGATGTCCCTCAGGTACCTGCGCCGGCCCGTCATGGTCTCGACGAATCCGTTCTCTTCCGCGAACTTGACCGTTTCGTCCATGTATTTGCGCGTCCCCGGATACTTCGCAAAGTACTGGTCGATCAAATCCTGGCCCTGTCCCCGCGGGATGTTGAGCCGTTCGGCCAGCCCGAAGGCGGAGATGCCGTAGATGATGCCGAAATTGACGGTCTTGGCGAACCTGCGCATTTCGTCGGTCACCCCGTCGGTGTCTACGTCATAGATCTTCATCGCTGTCGCCGAATGGATGTCCTCGTTCTGAATGAAGGTCTCCATCATGCCCTCGTCCCTGCTGAGTTCTGCCGCGATGCGAAGCTCGATCTGGGAGTAGTCCGCGGCCAGCAGCAAGTAGTCCTCGTCCCGGGGCACGAAGGCCTTGCGGATCTGGCGGCCCATCTCCGTGCGGACCGGGATGGTCTGCAGGTTGGGCCCGTGGGACTGGATCCGGCCGGTGGCGATCACGGCCTGCTCGTACGAGGTATGCACGCGTCCGGTCGGCTGGAATACGGCATGGGGCAGTTGGCTGACGTAAACGGAATTGAGCTTTGTGCACATCCGGTAGTGGAGGATCTGCTCCACGATCTCGTGTTTGGGCGCGAGGCGGCGGAGTATGGCTTCCGCCGTCGAATACTGGCCCGTTTTGGCCGTGCGCTTGGCATTGGGATCGATTTTCAACTTGTCGAAAAGGATATGGCCAAGCTGCCTGGCCGAGTTGAAATCGACGGGCTCGCCGGCCAGCTCGGTAATCCGGTCCGAGGACCGCTGGATCTCTTCGCCGAGCAGTTGCGACAGGTGCTCGAGCTGCCCCACGTCCATCCGCACGCCTTCGTGCTCCATTTCCACGAGCGCGGGTACCAGGGGACATTCGATGTCCGCAAATACGGTATCCTGATTCATCTCGCCGATCCGGGGCCGCAGGAGTTCCGCGAGCTGCAACGTGATGTCCGCGTCTTCTGCCGCGTACTCGACGACCTTCTCCAGCGGCGCGTCCCTGAGCGTGCCCTGCTCCTCTCCTTTTTCACCGATGAGCGTGGTGATGGAGATCGGCGTGTAGCCCAGGAGGGCCTGCGACAGATAGTCCATGGTCCGCCGCAGGTCCGGCACGGTCACGTAGGCCGCCAGCATGGTGTCGAAGATGCGGCAGGACACGGTGATCCCGTGCCACCGCAGCACGGAAAGGTCGAACTTGATGTTGTGCCCGATGAGTTCCCTGCCGGTGTCGTCGAAGAGGGACTGGAATTCGCCCGCGACCCGCAGTACCTCCTCCCGCCCGTCCGGCATGGGCACGTAATATCCCGTATGGGGTTCGATCGCGAAGGCGAAACCCAGGATGTCGCAGGTCTTGGGATCCAGGCTCGTCGTCTCCATGTCGAAACAGAAGTTCGGCGCGCGGGTAAGCTCGCCGATGAGTGCCGCGCGGGATTCCGGGGTGTCGACGCAGTGGTAGTCATGCTCCACGTCCGCGATCGTCTTCAGCTGGTCGTCGGAAAACAGGTCTTCCTGGCTGCCGGCGACGGTCAGCCGCGGGGCCGCCGAGAAATCGTCGCCAAAGAGCCGCTTGCCCAGGGTATTGAACTCCAGCTCGACGAACAGCTTCTTAAGGTCGTCATCCTTGCGTTCCTTGACGGCCAACCCGTCCGGCGTAATGTCCAGCGGCACGTCCCGCTCGATGGTGACCAGGTTCTTCGACAGCATGGCCATGTCCCTGTTTTCTTCAATGCGCTCCTTCTGCTTGCCCTTCAGCTGGTGGGTGTTCTCCAGCAGGTTCTCCACGGATCCGAACTGGGCGATGAGCTTCTGCGCGGTCTTTTCTCCGACGCCCGGGACGCCGGGCACGTTGTCGCTGGCGTCGCCCATCAGTCCGAGCATGTCGATCACCTGGTCGACGCGCTCGATCCCCCATTTATCCAGCACCTCGGCCACGCCCATCGTTTCGAAGTTGTCCCCGGTGTTCCCTGGCTTGCAGATGAAGGACTGCTCGGAGACGAGTTGTGCGTAATCCTTGTCCGGCGTGACCATGAAGGTGGTGTAACCTGCCTGGTCGGCCTGCTTCGCCAGCGTCCCGATCACGTCGTCGGCCTCCCAGCCCGGTACGCGGATCACCGGGATGTTGAACCCTTCGATCAGCCGGAACAGGTAGGGCAGCGCGGTGCTCAGGTCTTCGGGCATAGCGTCCCGCTGCGCCTTGTACTCGGGATACTGCTCGTGGCGGTGGGTCGGCTCGGGCGTATCGAACACCGCGGCGATGTGGGTGGGCCGGTTCTTGTTCAGGATGCCAAGGATGGTATTGGCGATGGCGAACACCATGGATACGTTCAACCCCGTCGAAGTCATCCTCGGATTACGGATCAACCCGAAATGACCGCGGTAGGCCAGCGCCATTCCGTCCAGCAGGAAAAGGGTCTTCTGCACCTCAGTCATAAGTGGTTCGCTCCGGCTTCAAGGGAATCGGCCAAGTATGTCCCATGTATATCCGGCAACCCGCGATTCCTGCCTGATGTGGGTGTGTTTTTTATTATAGTGCGATAAACCAATTTTACCAGTGAATAGCGTTATTCCTTCAAAAGTCCTGCCGCGTTCCGGCCGACGATACGCTGTCTAGCCGCTTCATCCAACCCCAGTTCGTCGATGGTCCGCAGGCCCAGGTCGACGTCGGCGATCTGCTGGGGGAAGTCGGAACCGAACATCACCCGGTCGGTACCGGCGAAATCGATTGCCAGGCGAAGCGCTCCCCGGTCCGGCATTCCCGCGGATTCGTAGTACATGGCCTTCAGGTACTCGGACGGCGGCCGGTCCAGTTTCTCGCGAGCCTCGGGGTAGGAACGGTAGGCCTGGTCGATCCGGCCTGCGAGAAAGGGGATGGTGCCGCCCAGGTTCCCCAGCACGACCTTCAGGCCCGGATAAGCCGCCATGGTTCCGCTCAATACCAGGTGGAGGGCGGCCACCGACGTGTCGAAAGGAAACCCGGCCATGGGCGTGAGCCTGTACGCCGCGTAAAGATCATGGGCATGGGGGGTGGTGGGATGTATGAAGAGCGGCAGGTCCAGGGCGGAAGCCACCGCGTAGAGTTCATGAAACGCCGGGGCACCCAGCGACTGGCCGTTGACATTTGAAAAAAGCATGCCACCCCGCAGGTTCAGCGACTCCACGGCGTAGAGCAGTTCCGCCGCCGAAGCGGCCGGATCCTGCAGGGGAAGGACCGCCAGCGCGGACAGCCTGCCCGGATGGAGGACCACCGTCTCGGCCAGGGCCTCGTTCACGACCCGGGCGAGGCGAAGGCCGTCATTCCGTTCCTCGACGTGCAGTCCGGGGATCGAGAAACTCAGCAGCTGCCGGTCCACGCCGTGCCGGTCCATATGCTCGACCACGCGATCGGCATCGAAATGCCCCGGTGCGATCATGCTGTAATCGCCATCCAGCTTCAGCAGGCGATTGCCGCCGGCGTCCCTGACCAGCACGGCCTGGTAACCTCCCCGTTCGATCTCGTCGAGGTAAGCGGAGGTATAGAAATGAGTGTGGAAATCGTATACCAAACGGACCTTCCAGGGGTTGTACGGGACGTGCTGCCCGCACGCGGCCGGTTCCAGGGGTTCCAGACAATATAGACCGTTTTATATCATTTACAACACCGCAGGCGACGCAAGGTAACGACCTCCCGAATTCCCTGTACAAAAACAGTACCGGCGGATATCTTGGCAGTCGAGTTCGCGACCGGCTGTTACCACAGGATTTTCAACTGGAGACACCCATGCTGATAGACCCTTCCGAGTTCATTGGCACCCAGGGCATAACCCACCTGTGTACCGGCGGCGAATCGCCCATGCTGAAGACGCATGGCGACGCCGTCAACCGATTCTTCGAAGACAAGCTCCTGGGAGAGGAAGGACGCAGGCGGCTTGAAGTGGTGTCCAACGGATGCAAAGAAAAAGTCGGGCGTCTGTTCGGCGTCCCGGCCGACGACATTGCCTTCCTGACCTCGACCTCCGAGGCCATCAACCTGCTGGTCTACGCCCTTGATTGGAACCCTGGCGACAACGTGGTGGTCGCCGACGTGGAGTTCCCTTCGGACGTATTGCCGTGGACCCTGTTGAAGGACCGGGGCGTGGAGCTTCGGATCGTAGAAAACTCCAACTGGCGCACAGAGTTGGAAGATCTTGACAAAGCGATAGATGAAAATACCCGGGTGGTCAATGTCAGCCATGTCAGTTATTTCACCGGCCAACGCCTGCCGCTTCCCGAGCTTGCCGAAATCGTGCATCGCAAGAACGCCCTGCTCTGTCTCGACGTCACCCATTCCGCGGGCGTCGTTCCGGTCGACGCGCAGCATGCGGACTTCGTCGTGTCCAGCTGCTACAAGTGGCTAATGGCCGTACACGGGGTCGGCATCTTCTACTGGAACCGCCAGCGCGTACCCGAGTTGAACCCGCCTTTCGTCGGCTGGCATACGCCGGCCTACCTCCCGGACTGGAAGGATCCCTCCGCGTACATTCCCCGCAAGGACGCCAGCAGGTTCACGCCAGGCAATGAAACCTGGATCGGAGTGTACATCCTGGACAACGCCCTGGACTGCCTGCTCGGCATCGGAATCGACCGCATCGAGGAGCACGTGCTTCGACTGAGCACGCGCGTCTGGGATGGACTGGCGGACCTGGGCTGGGAAGTCATCACACCCAGGGCGGCGGCGGAAAGGGCCGGCAACGTCTGCTTTACCGCGGCGGACGTCGACACGGTGACCCATGCCCTGGAGGATCGGAATGTGCTCATCTTCGGCGCCTATGGCGGCGTGGGCCGTGCCCGCGTATCCACCCACTTCTTCAACAACGACCGCGACGTGGACCGGTTCCTCGAAGTGATGCGGGAGATTCCGGTCACTCATCCGGAGTCCACGCCGGGCAGAGACTTCAGTAAAGCGGCCGGGGTAACGGCCGAAAAACAGGGCTGAGTCAACCGGGGCTGAACAGCGTACCAGGACTGTATAGTGTACCAGGACTGAACATGGATTTCGAACTAAGCGATGAACACAGGATGGTCGAGCGGATGGTGTACGATTTCGCCCGCAACGAGATCCTGCCTTCCATCCGGGAACACGACCGCAACGGTACTTTTCCCCACGAACTGCTGCCGAAGATGGCGGCACAGGGATTCATGGGCATCTGCCTCCCGGAGCGCTACGATGGGGCTGGCATGGACTTCATCTCCCTGGGCCTGCTTTCGGAGGGCCTGGAATGGGCGGACTCTTCCGTCCGGGAGACGATCGCGGTCCACCTGGGCCTGCACGCCCTGCCGGTCTTTCAGTGGGGCACGGAAGAACAGAAAGAACGGTTCCTGCCGCCCCTGGCCACGGGCGCGAATATCGCCTGTTTCGGACTGACCGAACCCGGTGCGGGATCCGATGTGGCCGCCATGACCAGCCGGGCCCGGAAGGAAGGCGACACTTACCTGGTCAGCGGCGAGAAGATGTGGATCACGCTGTCCGACGTGGCGGACCGCTTCCTGGTATTTGCCAAGACGGATCAGGAAGAGGGTACGCGGGGCATCACCGCCTTCCTGCTCGAACGGGGCTGGGAGGGACTGTCCACCGGCACGATCAAGGGGAAGATGGGCGTGCGGGCCAGCAACACGGGCTGGATCAACATGGACGAGGTCCCCGTACCCGAATCCCACCGGCTGGGTGAAGAGGGCGAAGGATTCAAGATCGCCATGTCCTGCCTCGACAACGCCCGCTATACCGTCGCGGCGGGGGCCGTCGGCCTGATGAAATTCTGCCTGGAAGCTTCCGTGTCGTACGCCCGGCAGCGCCGCACCTTCGGCCAGCCCATCGGCGACCACCAACTCGTAAAGCAGCTCATCGCCCAGATGAAGCAGCGCGTCGACCTGGGTGAACTGGCGGTACGCAAGGTGGGATGGCTCAAGAACCGGGGCATGCGGAACACCCGGGAGACGAGCATGGCCAAGTGGTACTGCACGGAGTCGGCCTTCGCCACGGCCAGCGACGCCGTGCAGGTCCACGGCGCATACGGATACTCCGACGAGTACGACGTGGAACGCCATCTGCGCAACAGCAAGAGCGCGGTCATCTACGAGGGCACGTCGCAGATCCACCAGCTCATGCAGGCGGACTATGAGTTCGGCAACCGGACGGACCGCCCGCTCCGGTGCGAAATGCCCGCTTACGATCCGGCATACTGGCAAAGCTGACCAATTACTGCATGCGGCCACACCGACCACTGACCGCTGACGGCCACGCGGTCATGACGAGGCACAAAGCGAGGTAACGGTTTCTTGAACATTATCGCCCTGGTGAAGCAGACGCCCGATACGGCCCAGTTGTCCGCCGCCATGGACGGCCTGATGCTGTCAGCCGACGGCGGACCCCGGATCGTCAATCCCTGGGACGAGTACACGCTGGAAACCGCCCTGCAGGCCCGGGAGGAGCACGGCGGCAAGGTGACCGCGCTGTGCCTGGGGCCTCCTGAAGCCGCCGACGCGCTGAAGACCGCCCTGGCTATGGGCGTGGACGAAGCCGTCCTGGTGTCGGACCCGGCCATGGCGGACAGCGACAGCCTTGCCTCGGCGCGAATTCTCGTCGCGGCCATCCGGAAGATCGGTGACTTCGACCTGATCGTCGGCGGCCGGGCGGCGATTGACGGCAACACGGCCGCGACGGCCGTGCAGGTCGCGGCCCTGCTCGGTATACCGCTCGTTTCCTATGTGGCGAAACTCCGGAACCTGGACCCGTCGGACCGGACCGTCACGGCGGTCAGATTGCTCGAAAAGGCGCGAGAAACGGTCACCAGCCGGCTTCCGGCCCTGATCACGGTCGTCAAGGAAATCAACGAACCCCGGTATCCGAGCCTAATCGGCATACGCAAGGCGGCCCGGGCCGACATACCGGTATGGGGTTGCGAAGATCTCGGTCTCGATCCGTCCGGCGTTGGCGCAGGGGCCTCCGGGGTCGTATGGCGGACGGAACTTCCTCCGGTGCGGGAAGCGCACATCGAAATGATCGACGGCGGCCCCGAAGACGCGGCCAGGACCCTGGTAGACCGGTTGATGGAAGAAAAAGTCATTTAGGCGGGAAATCGAACGGATGGCGAGCAACCTACTCGTATGGATTGAACAGGTGGATGGGCAGGCGGACCCGATCGCCTGGCAGGCGATGGCCGCCGCCGAGAAGGTCGCCGGCGATCTCGGCGGTTCCCTCACCGCCGCGGTGTTCGGCGATGGGGTGGGCGAGATCGCGAGGCAGGCCATAGAGGCCGGCGCGGACCGCGTATACACAGCCGATGATCCTTCGCTGGCCCGCTACCGCGTGGAACCCTGCGCGAAACTCCTGGCGCGGGTCCTGGAGCACGAACCGTCGTCGGTGGTCCTGATGGGGGCGAGTACGGCCGGCCTGGAACTTTCGGCCTACGTCGCCGCCCTCGCCGGGGCGGGCCTGGCGCCGGACTGCACGGACCTGCATGTGGAAGGTGACCGGTTGACCGCGGTCCGTCCCGCCCTGGTCGGCAACCTGGTATCCACCGTAACATTCAGGGGCACCGGGCACCGTTTCGTCACGGTGCGGCGCAATATCTTTCAGCCGGCAGACCCCGACGCGACCCGGACCGGGGAGATCATCACGGTGCCTGCGGCACTGTCCGAGGACGAGATCCCCACCCGCGTGACGTCTGTGGAGACCGCGGACGGCACCGTCAGCCTGACCGAAGCGAGCATCATTGTATCCGGCGGCCGGGGCGTGGGCGGACCGGAGGGCTTCCGGCCCGTTCGCGAACTGGCGGACGCCCTGGGCGGCGCCCTCGGCGCCAGCCGGGCCGCGGTGGACGCCGGGTGGATTCCCTATGCCCACCAGGTCGGCCAGACCGGAAAGACGGTACAGCCCGACCTGTACATCGCCTGCGGGATATCCGGTGCGATACAGCACCTGGCGGGCATGAAAAACGCCCGCGTGATCGTGGCCATCAACAAGGACGCCGACGTACCGCTGTACAAGTACGCCCACTACGGCATCGCCGGCGACCTCTTCAGTTTCGTGCCCGCCATCGCGGAAGAAGTGAAGAAACGGCTGGGCCGGTAACCCGGCGCGCCTTGCATCGCGTCTTCCTTCGGCGGCACTATGTGATCGCGGGACGCCGATGCTTACTCCCTACGAAAAGATCCTCTTCGCCATCCTTGCGGCCGTCTCGCTGTACCTGGCATCCGTTACCTTCAGGCGCATGATCAGGACGATCAAGCGGGGCAGGGGCCGCCTTGCCTGGGATGGTCTTCCAGGCCGGCTGTTGACCGGCATCAAGGCCCTGGCCGGCCAGAACAACATGATCCGTAACCGGCCACTGGTCTCTCTCGCGCACACGGGGATCGCGTGGGGATTCATCCTCTACATGGCGGTCAACCTGGTGGACGTGCTGGAAGGCATGGTTACCGGCTTCGTTTTTCTGGAGCATGCCGCCGCCGGCCAGGCCTACCGCCTGCTCGTCGATCTCATGACCCTGGCCGCGCTCGCCGGCATGGCCGCCTTGCTCATCCGCAGGTTCATCGTGAAGTCCACGGACCTCGCCGTCGCGCCAAACGTCAAACTGCACCCCCGGGCAGCCGACGGCATCAGGCGGGATTCCCTGATCGTGGGGTGCTTCATCCTCGGCCACGTAGGCTTCCGGCTACTGGGCGCATCCTTCGACATCGCCATCCACGGACCGGACCCCTGGCAACCGGTCGCTGCGCTGGCGGCCGGACTCTGGACGGGCCTGGCGCCCTCCTTCCTGGATTTCGGCCTGCACGCCAGCTGGTGGATCGCCATCGGCCTGGTGCTGGCCTTCCTGCCCTGGTTCCCCTTTTCGAAACACGCCCACCTGTTCATGGGCCCCTTCAACCTGATGACCGCCCCTGAACGGACCAGTCCGGGCACGCTGGATGTCCTGGATTTCGAAGACGAGTCCATCGAGCAGTTCGGCGCTGGCCGGATCACCGACCTGGACCGGACCCATATCACGGACGCCTTCGCCTGCATCATGTGCAACCGGTGCCAGGATGCCTGCCCGGCCTATGCCACGGGCAAGGAACTGTCTCCCGCGGCCCTGGAGGTGAACAAGCGGTATCACCTTCGCAACCACATGAAATCCCTGGCGACGGGCGGGGAAGACACGGAGCCGATGCTGGGCTACGCCATGAGCGAAAGCGCCCTCTGGGCCTGCACAGCCTGCGGAGCCTGCACGGAGGCCTGTCCCGTCGGCAATGAACCCATGTTCGATATCCTCGCCATGCGCCGGAACCAGGTGCTGATGGAGAGCGCGTTTCCCAATGAATTGAAAGGCGCCTTCACCGGGATCGAACGGAACGGCAATCCCTGGCAGATGGCGGGCGACCGGATGGAATGGACCGAATCTCTGGACTTCAAGGTGTCCACCGTCGCGGAGCATCCGGACTACGACGTGCTGTTCTGGGTCGGCTGCGCCGGCGCCTTCGACCCCGGCGCCCGGGACACGGCGCGGTCCATCGCCACGGTCCTGCACCGGGCGGGCGTGGACTTTGCCGTGCTGGGGAACGACGAATCCTGTACGGGAGATCTGGCGCGAAGGGCCGGAAACGAGTATCTTTTCAGTATCTCAGCCGAGGGGAACATCGAGACCTTGAACGCCGCGGGCGCCGGCCGGAAGAAAATCGTCACGGGTTGCCCCCACTGCCTGCATACCCTCGGGAACGAATACGGCGCGCTGGGCGGCCGTTACGAGGTCATGCACCACACGCAACTGATCGGCGAACTGGCGAAGGCGGGCAGGCTCGCATTGCCGGGGCGTGACGGAACGCGCACCACCTATCACGATCCGTGTTACCTGGGCCGCCACGGCGGTGTATACGAAGCCCCCCGCCAGGCGCTGGCGGCAACCCGGCCCTCCCTGGTTGAAATGGCCCGGAACAGGAACCGGTCATTCTGCTGCGGCGCGGGCGGCGCACAGGTCTGGAAAGAAGAAGAGGAAGGCAGGGAGGCGGTCAGCGACCATCGCTTCCTGGAAGCCTGGGAAACCGGGGCCGACACCCTGGCCGTGGGCTGTCCCTTCTGCGCCAGGATGATGAACGACGCCAACAAGCGGGCCGGCGAACCCATGCGGGTCCGGGACATCGCCGAAATCGTGGCGGAATCCATTCAAGATGAGCAGCAAAGGGAGAGGGAGCGGGAGCGCCATGACGACCGTTAACGAACGCATGGTCTTCCTGGACGGGTCCAGGCTGATCATCGAGGCGATGGCCCGGGCCGGCGCGGGCGCCTACATCGGGTATCCCATCACCCCCGTCAACTGGCTCTTCACGGGCGCCAGGCAGCGCATCCCCATCGCCCTCGAGGCGCCGGACGAAATCACCGCGCTTCAATGGGCCGCCGGGTTTTCCTCATCGGGCGTGTTCCCCGTCACGGCCTCGGCTTTTCCCGGCTTCGCCCTGATGATCGAATCGATCAACATGTCCTTCATGATGGAACTGCCCATGGTCATCATTCTCGCCCAGCGCCTGGGTCCGAGCACCGGGTCGGCCACGACGAGCGGCCAGGGGGACCTGCTCCTGCTGCGGGGATGCATCTCCGGGGGGTATTCGCTCCCGGTGTTCTGCCCTTCGAACCTGAACGACTGCTGGGACATGGCCGCGGCCAGCGTGCACACGGCGGTAAACCTCCGCACCCCGGTGGTATTGTTGACCTCGAAGGAAATGGTCATGACCAACCAGAACATGGACATTTCCGGCCTGAAGGAAATCGAACGCGCCGAACGCCACATGCACGAAGGGAACGGGGAATACAAGACCTACGGGGTAAATGGAAGTCTCGCGCCGCCCTTTCTGCCCCTGGGCAACGAACTGCACCAGGTCCGGCTGAACGCATCGACGCACGACATGGATGGCATCACCCAGAAGAACAGCCCCGAGGCCCTGGACAATACAGAGCGGCTCAAGAACAAGATCGAAGATAGCATCGATGAATACACCTATTTCGACCATGACCGGGAGGAAGGCGCCGATACGGTCATCCTGACCTACGGCATTTCGGCGGAGGCCGCCCGGGAGGCCGTCGGCCTGCTGCGGGCGGGCGGAGAACCCGTTTCGCTCCTGGTCATGAAGACGCTGCTGCCCGTAACGCCGCGCATCTACGAACTGCTCGAGGCATACCGGAACGTCGTCGTCGTCGAGGAGAACATCGTCGGCCTGCTGCGGGAACTGCTCTACGGAAACCGGCGGCACGACCGGATACACGGCGTCAACAAAATCGGCCACATGATCGCCCCGCAGGAGATCGCGGAAGGAGTAAGGCAATGCAGGAAACCATCCTGAACGACCTGAAGATGCCCTACTGCCCCGGCTGTGGTCATACGGTCGCCAACAAGTCCATGAGCAAGGCACTGGCGGACCTGGGCCTGCACCCCCTCGACGTCATCGTGGTGAGCGACATCGGCTGCACGGGGCTCGTGGACCCGCTGCTGACCTGCCATACGATTCACGGGCTTCACGGACGGGCGGTCGCCCTGGCCATGGGCATCCGCATGGGCCTCGAGCATCCTGAAAAGAAGATCATCGCCCTGCAGGGTGACGGCGGAGCTACGATCGGACTGCAGCACCTGCTCGAAGCGGCCCGGCACAACCTGGACCTCACCCTCGTCGTGCAGAACAACATGGTCTACGGCATGACGGGCGGCCAGACCAGCGGGCTGTCCTCCACCGAGTTCAAGGAGCCTGACCGGCCCGAGTCGGCCGTGCCTGGATACGACATCTGCGCGCTGGCCCACAACGCCGGCGCGGCCTACACCGCACGGACGTTCATCGGTAAGGACACGGCCGAGCTCTGGAAGGAGGCCCTGTCCACGCCGGGGTTCTCGCTTATCGAAATCGTTGAAATGTGCCCGGCGTACGGCATGCGGAAGGTCCAGGAGCTCCACGATACGGCAGACTACGAAAGCGTGGTGACGAGGAACCCGCGCACGGTCGGCCTGCCGCACAGGGTGTCCGGCCGGTCCCTGCTGGATGGAATGAAACCGATCGAGCGCACCTGCGAGGCGCCGCTCGAAGGCCGCCTGGAGATCATCGTTGCGGGCTCGGCCGGCGAAGCCATCCAGTCCGCGGGGGACCTGCTCTCCACGGCGGGGATCACCGCGGGACTTTCCGCCACCAAGAAGGGCGACTATCCCATCACCATCGGCACCGGGTTCTCCGTCGCGGAGGTTATCCTGTCCCGACAGCCGATCCACTACACCGGGATCGACTGTCCCGACATCATGATCGTCATTTCGCAGGACGGGCTGGACAAAGTGCGGTCACGCATCGGCGCACATACCCTGGTGATCGCGGACACGAAGCTCGGTCCCGAGCTTGCGGAACTGGCCGGCGAGATCGGCGCGAACGGCGAGATCGGCGCGAACGGTGCGACCGGCGCGAACGGCGCTACTGGTCCGAACGGTCCGACCGGTGCATCCGGTCTGCCCGGTCCGCCCGACCTGGTGACCCGGGACTTCCGGAAGACAGGTGGGTCGAAAGGCGCCGCCCTGGCCGCCATCGCGTTCTGGCTCCAGGACAATGGATTCCTGCCCATCGAAGCCCTTGCAGAAGCCGCGAGCCGCCACAAGCACGGCGACAAGATGAAGGTCATCATCGACAAGGCCGTAGCCGCGTAGCGGTTTTCCTTCATACCCAGGATTCCGGTAACCCTCCTTGCGCATCGTCTATTTCGACATCGACAGTCTGAGGCCAGATCACCTGGGTTGCTACGGATATGGCCGTCCCACCTCGCCCGCCATCGACGAGATCGCCGCGCAGGGCATGCGGTTCGACCGGTATTACTGCGCGGACTCCCCCTGCATGCCCTCGAGGCACGGCTGGATCACCGGCCGTTTCGGGATCAACAACGGCGTGGTGACCCACGGCGGTCCCGCTTCGAAGCTGCAGATACTCGAACAGCGCTACGGCGGGCCCGACGAGCGGAACCAGCTGGTGCAGAGAAGGCTGCGCCAGCACGGATACGACACCGTCTGCTTCTCCAACTTCCCCACCAGGCACTGCGCGACCTGGTTCGGGCTGGGCTGGTCGGAGTTTCATTCGCCCAACCTGAAGACGGGATCGGAGACGGCGGACGAAGTCAACGAGGCCGTGCTGCGCTGGATCGCGGCGAACGGCGGCCGGGACGATTTCTTCCTCTACATCAACTACTGGGACCCGCACCGGGTTTACGAAGCGCCCCGCGAGTGGTTCGACCGCATTGCGGCCCATCCGACCGCGGTGGACTGGCCCGACGAAGCAGCGATAGCCGGCCACCGGGACATCGACGGCTGGTTCACCGCGTCCCATCTCTTTCCCGGGGACCGGCCGAGTCCCACACCGAACATGCCGGACGCAATCCGGAACGCGGACGACCTGAATCACATGGTGACCGGATACGACGCGGAGATCCGGTACACCGACCATCACGTACAGCAGGTGCTGGACGCACTGGGCGACCTGGACGACACGGCGGTCATCGTCTCGGCGGACCACGGCGAGGCCATGGGGGAACACGGTGTCTACGGCGATCACGTATGCGCCGACGAATGCATACACCGTATCCCGCTGATCGTCAAGTGGCCGGGCGTAACGCCGCCCGGGTCCTCCTGCGGCGATCTGCTCTACAACGTGGACTTGAGCGCCACGCTGATCGAACTGGCCGGCGGCGAAGTGCCGGAATACTATGACGGCCGGTCCTTCGCGGACGGACTCGCCACGGGACAATGCCGCCTGCACGACTACCTGGTCTGGGGACACGGCCTGTACACGCTGCAGCGTGCGGTGCGGACACCCGGGCATCTCATGATCCGGACCTACGACGACTTCGGATACCGGTTCGACCCGGTGGCCCTGTATGATATGGGAAGCGACCCCTGCCAGACGCGTAACCTGGCCGATAACGAGCCGGAGATCCTGCACAGCATGGATCACCACTTGTCGGAATGGCTTCACGAACAGCGGGTCAAGCCCTACGCCATCCCCGATCCCATGGAGGTCGTGTGGCAGGAACGCCAGACTCCGTAATCACGACCCGGTCCCTCGCCACGGGGCTGGTCCTGGCCATCGTCCTCAACATCTGGGTGACCTACGGGACCTATATCCTGCACTCGTCCCGCATGTCGGTGGCCCACCTGCCCATCTCCGCCCTGGCCCTGTTTCTGCTCGTCGTATTCGTATACAATCCCTTCGTCCGGGGCATCGCCCGACAAGCCGCCTTCACCGGCCGCGAGCTGGCGCTGATCTTTTGCATCCTGCTCATTTCGAGCCTCATACCCGGCAAGGCCTTCGTATCTTACTTCCTGACCATCATTTCGACGCCCTTCTATTTCGCCCAGCCCGAGAACCAGTGGGCGGAGCTGTTCCACCCCTATCTGCCGGGATGGCTCGTGGCGAGCAACCAGAACAACGCCATGGGGTGGTTCTACGAAGGAGTGCCGCCGGGCGGGACCATGCCCTGGTCGCCCTGGATCGTGCCCGTCGCCTGGTGGATGAGCTTTTTCGTGGCCATCTTCGTCGTCGGCGCCTGCGTGGCGACCATATTCCGGAAGCAGTGGGTCGAATACGAGCGGCTCACCTTTCCCCTCGTGCAGGTCCCCCTGGAGCTCATCGCCGGGGACCAGTCGCCCGGCCGCTGGCCGAATCTGGTCTACGACCGCCTCTTCCAGACCGGGTTCGGCCTCGCGCTGGCCATTGCGATCTGGAACATCTTCTCCTTCGCCCTGGTCGTGCCGCAGCTGCCCGTGGGCACCTTCTTCGAAACACCGCTGCAGCTGAGCCCGATGTTCCCCTCCATCCCCTTGCGCATCAGCCCCTACATGCTCTGCTTCGGATACTTCATCAATGTCGACATCCTCCTGAGCATCTGGGTCTTCTTCATGCTGGGCCTTTTCGAGATCGGCGCGCTGAACTACATCGGCCTCAACACGGCCAGCAGCGGTCCCGGCGGCAGCGGCGGCGTCAACGCGCAGTTTTTCGGCGGGTTCCTCGTGTACGTGGGGTACAGCCTCTGGACCGCGAGGCGGCATCTGTCCGGGGTACTCCGAAAAGCGTTCGGAAAGGATGCCGGACCGGACGATTCAAAAGAACTCGTATCCTACCGGACCGCCGTGATCGGGTTGCTGCTGGGATCCGCCTTCATCTGCGCCTGGCTGTACCAGTCCGGTCTGTCCCTGCCCGTAATGGCGGTGTTCCTGGCCTTCCTGTTCATCCTGTACTTCGGTACCACGAAGGTCATCGCGGAGACGGGCGTGGTGTTCCTCGACCTGCCCGTGAACGCGCACCAGATCACGGTGCTGTCCCTGGGATCCGGGAACGTGCCGGGGCCGAGTCTCACGTCACTGGGACTGGCGAGCGCCTACGCGCGGAACTGGCGCGGACTGGGGATGGGATCGGTCGTGCTGGCCGACCGCCTGACGGACGGATTCTGGCCGCGGAAGAAGGGGCTGCTGCTCGTGCTCACCGCCACCTTCCTGGTGAGCATGGTCACGGCGCTGTCCTACTCGATACAGTCGGGATATGCGGTCGGGGCATACAACTTCGGCGGGGGCGCCTTCGGTGGACTCAACATAGATTACTACGACCAGATCGTGACCTGGATGAAGAACCCGCTGTCCCTGGGACAGAACGAGCCCTGGTTCATGGCGGCGGGCGCGGCCATCTTCCTGGTCCTGCTCAAACTCAGGCACTGGTTGGTCTGGTGGCCCCTTGCCCCGGTGGGATTCGCCATCTGCTTCGCCAGCAATATCCGGGACTCGATCCTGTCAGTGTTCCTCGCCTGGCTCGCCAAGTTCATCCTGCTGAAAGTGGGGACCGGCGCCTACCGCACGGGCCAGCGGTTCTTCCTGGGCGTGCTGCTCGGGTATACCCTGGGCATCGTCCTGTCCTTCATCGCGGACGCCCTGTTCTATCCCGGCCAGGGCCACATGATACACGACTGGTAGCGGGCGGGAATCGTCCGCTAAAACGTACTCTTCGCCGTCGTCAGGGGGCACCACCTCGAGGCCTGCAGCCAGTGCAGCAGCGTGCGCAGGGCTTCCGGCGTGCCGATCTGTTCCAGGGCGATGGCGGCCTGGCCCTGCACGTACCGGTTTTCATCGTAGCACGCGTCAGCGAGATGCGGAATAGCCGTCTGGGCTTCGTCCCCGAACCGGGCCAGCGCGTAGGCGCTCCTGGAACGCACCTGCTCATCCTCGTCCTTCATCATGCCGACCAGTGCGGGGACGGCCGTATCCGCGGCCAGCTTGATCTGGCCCAGGGCGTCGGCCAGATTCTGGCGGACAAAAGGCGATGGATCGTCTGAAAGACCCGCAAGGCGCGCCGCTACCGAAGGGCTGTCGTGCCGGATGTCTCCAAGGGCGTAAACCGCGTAACCCCGGACCCGCTCTTCGCCGTGCCCGAGCAGGGAGACCAGCGGTTCGACGGCTGCGGCGCCCAGCGCACCGAGCCCGTAGCACGCTTCCCGCCGGACCTCGTCCTGTTCATGCTGGATTGCATCGAGCAGATGAGGGAGAGCGGCCTCCCCGCGCTCCGCCAGGGTATAGGCCGCGTGCAGGCGCTTCTGTTCGAGCTTGTGGGTCAAGTCGCCGGCGAGCGCCTCGACGTCCTCTCCACCTTCCCGCCTGGTCCCGGCCGACCCGTTTCCGGCGAGCCAGTGCCACATGTTCCTCCACATGGCTGCCCGGGGATCTTCCGACAGTCCGCCGAGGTCGATTTCTTCGCGCTGCCTGTTCCACCAGGGACGATCGGGTTCCGACATCCGCGTAAACTGGAACTTCATCATGTACCGGACCTTGTCCGTCTGGTTCGGAAAAGCCCGGTGCCACAGATCGAAATGTATGATCGCTACGGTGCCGGCCTCGCCGCTTGCGGGGAATCCATCGGGGACCGAACCGTTCCCGCCGACAGTCTCTTCACGGGACTCGAAGTAGTGGCTGCCCGGTATTACCCCCGTAGGGCCGATTTCCACCGGGGTGTCCTGGGGATAGTACATGGCCATGATCCAGCGCGGGTGGTGATCCCGTACCTTGGTGTAACCCCAGTAACTGTCCTTGTGCCAGGCGCCTCCCCGGCTGTTCGGCGGATTGACGTGCGGGTGGCGATGGGCGTGCATGACGTAATCCGGTCCGAGCAGGCTGGTCAGCGCGCCCTGCACCGCGGGATCGTCGTAGACCTGCTGGATCTCGGGCACGCGAGGCAACAGGTTGTTCCCGGGATTCCCGTCTTCGTCGATGATCGCCTTCGTTTTCTCGTAGATGTCATCGTGCAGCGCGACCGGCTTGTCCACCCTGATCACGTGGTAGCCGTTTACGATGAAGTCGCGAATGGCGTCATCGTCGAACAGGTAGGATCTGTCCACCATGAGTCACTGCTCCTTTATTGGCATGGCTCGATTTGGCATGACTTCTTGCACCTTCATTCATCCTTGAAGCAAGCCGACATATCTTCAAGAAACGCTTCAGGTTCCACTGGTTTGAAACTGTGCTCGAACCACGGTCGGCTGGGCGGGTTCAGAGCAGGATCCGCAGCCCGGGCTCCAAGGGGCAGCCGTTCCAGGCTTTCCCGGATGACGTCCGCGGCGGACCCCGATGCCCGGACTTCCAGACTCCCATCCTCGCAGTCGTAATACCAGACGGATTTCATCCTTCCGAGCAGCAGTCTATACGCATAATGCGGAAGCGGTTTATCCACGGTACCGGGCATGAATGATGCCGGCCAGAACAGTCGGTTGACCTGGTGGCGGAATGCCGCCTCGAGCATGCCTGCCGGAGTCGCCGGGCAGAGATGCCAGTTGGTTTCCGGCCAGACGTCGAGCCATCCCCAGGCACTCCCCATCTCCTGGTTCGTTAGGTCCCGGTCACCGTTCCGCGTGTGAACGCGCGCGTCCCGTACCCCTATCACATCCCGTCCACCGATGAAGACGTGGTGCTGCGGGTAATTGAAAAACTCGCCCCCTTTTGACCGGAGGCAGTCGTAGAACCCGGTCGCCAGCCCTAGGACGGCGCCGGCCAGCCCGAAGAGGCCGTCTTCGAAGCGGGGTGAGATCAGTCCCACGCGGTCCTGCGGATGGTAATCGGGATACGCTTCGGAAAAGGACAGGACCTCCGATTTCGAATCCTGCTGCCGGCGGTAGACGAAGTCCGACTGCGTTATGCGTTCGCTGGTATGCAAACGTCACCCGTTTCGCACGTGCTATGTTCCTTATGGATTTGCCGCGTAATTTCCGTACAGTCCGGCTGCGCGTCAAGCAGATTCTCCCCCGGCCCGTGGGGTGCCGCTGCAGCCCGTGCTGGTGATGATCTTGTCGTTCACGATCACGGCGCCGATGTGCCGGCGAATGCAGTTCGATCGCGCCAAAACGGCATAGGCGATGCGCGCGAAACACTCGTCCCAGGAGATTCTGTCCATTCACTGCTCCTTCATGCCGGTTCCTTCACCGGGTGAGACCCCTTCAGGAACCTTTTGTAGTACGAATGGATCAGGAACGTCACCGGCAGTGCGATCAGTAACCCCAGTATACCCAGCAGTTTTCCCCAGATGGAAAGGGAGAGGAGGATCACCGCCGGGTTGAACCCGGTCACGCTGCCCATGATCCTCGGAACCAGGATGGCGTCCTGGATGACCTGTACGACGGCGAACACGGCCAGGACGAGGATGAGCATGACCCAGATGCTCTCGCCCGCGCCCAGGGCCCCGGCAATCGCGAACAGCACCGCCGGAATGAGGCCCACGACCTGCAGGTAGGGCACCATGTTGAGCAGCCCGATAAACAGGCCCAGCATGATCCCCATGGGCAGGCCGATTAGCCAGAAGCCCAGAGCGAATAGCAGTCCGACGATGAAGGCGATGAGGGCCTGGGCGCGGAAATAAACCCGCATGGCCTTCGTGAAGTCGGATACGACGTCGAGTACGACCTGCCTGTACTGGTCGGGGATCAGGTCCTTCCAGCCTTTGGAGAGTTCGTCGAAGTCCAGCAGGATGAAGACCAGGTAGAGCAGGATGACGATGATGACCGCAAGACCGATGATGAAGCTGATGGTACCTGAGAACACACCCCAGATACCGGGCAGAACCTGTTGAAAGAACAGCCGGATGTTCTCTAAGTTCAACAGCTGGACCAGTTCCTCGATCCGGACCAGGTCAGCGATGTAGATCCTGATTTCCTCGGGAACATAGTCCGCCAGTCTCGCCTGCCACTGGTCCGTGTCCACCAGTCCGGAGAGCAGTCGCTGCATCTGCATCACTTCACTCACGACCATCGGGATCAGGACCGACAGGAAAAGGATCACGGCGGCGAGGATGATCGTCAGGCTCAGCAGTACGGAGATGATTCGATGCTTGAAGGGCAGTTTGCGTTGCAGCCATGAAGTCAGGGGATTGATCAGGTAGGCGAGCAGCAGTGCGACGGCAAAGGGTATGAGCACGTCGCTCAGATAGGCGATCAGGGTGATCGACAGCCAGATCACGCCCACGGCGATTGCGATGCGGACTACGCGGTCGAAGGTAATGGGACTTTCGGACAGCATGGGCATGACCCGGGACGGAACGCCGATATTGACGGAAACACCGTGTAATCAAGTAGGCGCAGGGATGGGTGATGTCAAGCAAATACAGGGCGGTGGACAATCTCTTGACCCGCCTCCGCCGGCGAGTCTATATTCATCATGCAACACGCACAGGCAGCATAGACTAGCCCGATTCACCTTATCCGGGAACCTCCATGCACAAGGTAATTTTCGTCCTGCTGCTGGCCGCGGCCGTCCTGCCGCCTGCCGGTGATTCCCACGGCCAGTACACCAACTCCGTCGGCGTCGCGCTGCCGGCCGACGCGGCGGCGCCCGAACGGCAGGTCTTCCGGGTGATGAGCCCGGAGCCGCGCAGCCTCGACATCCAGATCAATCTCTACGACGGTGAATCCACGCTCCTGCCCTTCGAAACCCTGCTCATCCGGGACGAGCTCTGGCAGCCCATACCCGGCGCCGCCACCCACTATGACGTCTCCGACGACGCCACGGAGTGGACGTTCCACCTCCGGCCCGGCGCCCGGTGGAGTGACGGCCGGCCCGTAACGGCCCACGACTTCGTCTTTGCTTTCAGGCGGATGCTCGATCCGGCCAACGCCAATCCCTATGCCTTCTTCTATTACGACATCATGAACGCGAAGGCCATCAGCCTCGGGGAGATCACCGACCTGGCCCGGCTCGGGGTCCGTGCCGTCGACGACCTCACGCTCCAGGTGGACATGGAGCGCGGCGCGCCCCACTTTCCCCACGTGGTTTCCTTCGGACTGGCCTACCCCGCGCCGCGATGGGCGGTGGAAAAGCACGGCCGGAAATGGACCGACGTCGACAATATCGTGTCGAACTCCGGTTTCAGGATGTCCGAATGGGCAACGGGCAGCCACATGACCTTCGTCCCCGATCCCATGTACAACGGCCCCCACAAGCCCCTGCTGGAAAAGGTCATCCATCCATTCCGCTACGCGGCGGCACAGACCGTCCTGGCCTATGAGAACAACGAGGTGGACGTGGAGACGGTCGATATCAACGACATGGACCGTATTGAACGGCATCCCGTACTGAGCCGGGAACTCGTGAAGACGCCGGGAAGAACGACCTGGTACCTGTTCTTCCAGGTGGCGGAACCGCCGTTCGACGACATCCGCGTCAGAGAAGCCTTCGCCCGGGCACTGGACCGGGACGCGATCTGCAGGATCGTCCTCAGGGGTGCGGCGTCGCCGGCCTACTCCATGATGCCGCCCGACTTCAGGGAATACAACGGCGACGCAATGAAACCGCACCAGGCATTCGATCCGGCCCGCGCGAAGGCGCTGATGCGGGAGGCCGGCTATCCGAACGGCAGAGGGTTTCCCAGGCAGGAAATGTGGTTGCGTGCGCCGACGCCGTCCATGAAGATGGCCGGTGAGGCCATACAAAGCATGTTGCTGGAACACCTGGGGGTCGACGTCAGCGTTCGAACGCTCGACCGGACGGCCTACATGAGCAAGCTGTACAACTGGGAAATGGACTTCGGCTTTCTGCGTTTCGTCGCCGATTACATGGATCCGCGCAACATGCTCGACATGACCTGGCGCTCCCAGCCGAAAGGCGCGGGGCGGCACGACTGGGTGCAACCCGAATTCGACGCGCTGGTGGAAAGAGCCGGGGCCGAACTGGACCCGGAAATGCGCACGAAGCTTTACAGGCAGGCGGAGGAGATCCTCGTGCGGGACTACGCTGCCGCCTTCGTCTTCCATCCCCTGACGCTTCAGCTCCGCAAGTCCAACCTCAAGGGTTATTCCAGGGATTACGACGGTATCGTGGGCGCCCTCATGTATTCCCGGCTTTACAAGACCAGGGAGTAGCGCAGAGGGAGTAGCGCAGAGGGAGTAGCGTACGGATAACCCGTGCCCTTCAGCCTGCGGGCGCCGGACAGGCAACCCGCAACGCACCGGGCACCGCGATGATCTCCGCTGGGGTCTCGCCCACGGGCTCGCCGTCGGCGAACATTACGACCGGCCGCTCCGTTTCCATGCTCAGGCTGCCCGTCCTGTAGGAGAAGACGCCGGGGTGGGTCAGGTGTCCGCCCCAGTAGACCCGGGGAAATACCCGCAGGATACGGCTCACGCTCATCATGCGCACGAGACAGATGTCGAGGGCCCCGTCCGCCGGGTCGGCGTTCGGCGCGATCCTGATCCCGCCTCCGTACGTGCTGGTGTTCCCGGTGGCCGCGAGCAGGACCGTCTGGTCGATGGTGCCGAAGTCTCCGGTCATGCGCAACGCCACGCCGCGATAGACGCGCAGCATGCGCGCCAGGCCCCACAGATAGGCCGCCATGCCCTTGAACGGGACCTGCCCTTCGAAAACCAGCCTGGCCACCTCCGAATCCAATCCCAGCGTCACCACTGTCGCGAAGTACCGGTCGTTAACCTTGCCCAGGTCGAAGGGACGGACATGGCCCTGCAGCAGGACGGATGCGGCTTTCTCGGGCGCGGCCGGTATCCCCATCGCCCGGGCATAATCGTTGCCGCGTCCGCAGGGCAGGATGCCGAGGGCTACGTCCGTTCCTGCCAGCGCGTTTACTACCTCGTGGACGGTTCCGTCGCCCCCGCAGGCAACCACGCAGGCATATCCTTCGCGCACCGCTTCCGCCGCGAAGGCCTCCGCCTCGCTCCGGGCCGAGGTAGGGCGGATCTCGACGTCCGCATGGTTGGCCGTCAACAAGTCCCGCACCTGTTCCGCGTACCTCATTCCGCGTCCGCTGCCTGATGCCGGGTTCGCGACGATGCGTATTCTACCGTTCATCTACTGCCTCCAGGCGAAATCGACCAAGCCGGCCCCCTACAGGCGACGCTACTCATCCCTGATCCCGTATACGCCCGTCCGGCCCCGGGCCGAACATCTTGACAGGGGCCAGCCCGCGTCCTAAGATAGTGGGCTGGCCGGATAAAGCCAAGCATCCCCCTGGATCCGGCATGCACAAGGATGCTTGCCGCGCCAAGACGTATGCCGCGCAAGGACGTATGCCATACCGCGCCGGGAAGTTCGCGGCGCCAAGACGTATGCCGCGCAAGGACGTTAACGCCGATAGCCCGGACCACGTTATGGCCGACTACAGAAACCTCTTCGATTTGACAGGCCGCACCGCGCTGGTCGTCGGCGGTGGAAGCGGCATAGGCCGAAGTTCGGCCCGGTGCCTGGCCCAGTTCGGCGCCCATGTGGTCTGCGCGGACGTGCGGCGGGAGGCGGCGGAATCCGCCCTGGAGGAGATACGCCAGGACGGCGGATCGGCCGATGCGGTAACGCTGGATATGCGCGATACGGGCCACATTCAGCGCGTTCTCGACCGTATTACTCCCCCGGACGTCCTCGTCAGCACTCCCGGCGTCAACATACGCAAACCGCTCATCGAGTACACCGACGAAGAGTACGACCGGGTCGTCGATCTCAACCTGAAAGGCACCTTCCGCCTGGTGCGCGAAGTCGCCCGGTCCATGTCCGAAAACAACGGGGGCAGTATTATCGTCTTCTCGAGTATTCGGTCACAGGTCGTAGAACCGGGCCAGGGCGTCTACGCCGCGACGAAGTCCGGCGTGGTGCTCATGATCCGCGCACTGGCGGCCGAACTCGCCGACCGGGGCGTGCGGGCCAACGCCATTGCCCCGGGCGTGGTGGACACGCCGCTTACCGCCCAGATCAAGCAGCACCCGGAATGGTACGACGCGTACGCCGACAAGACGATGCTCCGGCGATGGGCCAGGCCGGATGAAATCGCGGGTGCCGTCCTCTACCTGGCTTCGGACGCCAGTTCCTACACCACCGGTTCCGTCATGTTCGTCGACGGTGGGTGGACGGCGGCGGACGGCCGCTTCGATCCCTTCGGCGGCTGACCGTCGAACTACGCAGCCACGCGAGTCCACCCGAATCCCATCCCCGCCGATCCGATGCCATTCCTGATCATCCTGCTCGACATCATCGCCCCGATTTTCGTCCTCATCTCCCTCGGCTACCTGTTTCAGAAGAAATGGCATTTTGATATGCAGGCCCTGACGCGGGTCCTGCTTTACCTGGTCATGCCCGCGACCCTCGTCGTATCCCTGACCCAGTCCGAACTCTCCGCCGATTTCGTTTGGGACACCAGCGTGTTCTGCCTGCTCATGCTGGTCGCGCTCTATGTCCTGAGCCTCGCCGGCTCCCTGATCATGCGGTACCGGAAGGACATGAAGCAGGCCTTCAGTCTGTCGGTCATGTACTACAACAGCGGCAATTACGGCTTTCCGGCCAGCGAACTGGCCTTCCCCACGCTGGGCCTGGCCGTGCAGTCCATCGTCCTGGCCGTCCAGAACTTTCTCGTGTTCACCCTGGGGTTGTTCTTCGTCTCGGTCGGCCGGATTTCGGCCCGGAGGGCTTTCCTTCAGTCCTTCAAGATGCCCTTCGTATACGCGCTGATCCTGGCCTTCGCCATCCGGAACTTCGGCCTGCAACTTCCCGGCTTCGTCTGGCTTCCCATCGAGTACCTGTCCGAGGCGCTCGTTCCCATGGCCCTGGTCACCCTGGGCATGCAACTGGCCAGGACCCGCATCACGCAGGCGTGGCAGGCCAGCCTGGCGTCCCTCGTATGCCGACTGGTGATTTCCCCCCTGATCGGCTACGGACTGGTGATCCTGCTGGACATCGATCCCAGGATCGCCCCGATCCTGGTGGTGTCCACCAGTTACCCCACCGCGATCAACACCGTGCTGATCGCCATGGAATTCGGCAGCAGGGAGGACTTCGCGGCCAACGCCGTGTTCCTGTCCACCGTCTGCAGCATCGTCACGGTCGCGGTGGTGATCTTCCTGGTAAGGTGAATGCGGGGCGCCGACATCCGAAGTCCGCAGGCGCGGCCATCCGGTGTATGCGGGTTCCGACGATCGGTGGTACCGAACGGCTTACACGTACCCGTCGCGGTCGCCGTACACCCGGGCGCCCTTGCTGACAGCCGTTGAAAAAGCGTCCAACGGTTTGTCGGACCCCGGGTACCGGTCGCCGTGGGTCGTGCCGTTCTCGAGCTTGAGCACGCCTCGGGGGCACACGGCCGAACAGACCCCGCACCCCACGCAGGATGACCGGACGATATTCTCGCCGCGCTCGGCGTAGGCCCGCACGTCGATCCCCATCTCACAATAGGTGGTGCAGTTGCCGCAGGACATGCACTGGCCGCCGTTGGTCGTGATGCGGAAGCGGGAGAAGAAGCGCTGGATGATGCCCAGTACCGCGGCCATCGGACAGCCGAAACGGCACCAGACCCGGTTGCCGAGGACGGGATAGAACCCTACGCCTATGACCCCCGCGAATACGGCGCCGATGTAAAATCCGTACCACTGCTTCAGCGGGGCGGAAATGGCGCTCAGCGCGCCGTCGGACGTGCTGCTCACCCAGAGCACGGCCGTCGTGAGGATGATCAGCAGGAGCACGGCGTAGATGATCGCCCGTTCGATCTTCCAGGACACGGTCGACTTGGGAGTGAGATGCCGCCAGGGATCGCCCAGGGTCTCGGCGAGTCCACCGCAACCGCATACCCAGGAGCAGTACCACCGCTTCCCGTAGAAATAAGTCAGGACGGGTGTGGCGATGAAGGAGCAGACCGCGCCCCAGAACACCATGAAAGAGCCGAGGGCGCCCGGGCTGTTGACGAGGTAGTCCACGGTGCCGGGGAACAGGTAATCGTATTTCAGCGGCCAGAAATAGCTGAAATAGAATTCCGGTTCGTTCAGCGCGCGGAGGAACTGGGGAAGGACAAAGGCCAGGACCAGCTGGAAGAACATGACCGATATGGTCCGGATGATGTGGTAGCGGTTGTGGCGGTACCGCATGAACATGCGGAAACCGAAGAGGACCACGGCCATGGTGTAGAGAAACCCGTAGAGAAACCACTGGTTCGCCGGCTGGCCCGCCAGGGCCTGCGACAGCGGCTCGACAAGGGCGATGGCGCGCGCCAGGTATTCGGGCCACCAGTACAGTACGACGTAGAACCCGGTGAGCGCGATGCCCAGTGCCCAGGCGATGGCGCCGCGGTGCGTGGTGTTCCCGAACATGATGCCGTCGTGCTTGATGCCGGGCACGGTATCCTTGTAGGCGAACCAGGCGTAACCGATCGTACCGGCCGACAACAGGCCGAAGGAGAGCAGGAAGGGCGTCCAGTCGCCGGAGAGGGGCATGCCGAACAGGATGACGGCGAGTGCGAGGAAACCCAGCCCGATCACGCCGGCCGAGACCATCATGCCCGGGTTCCTTGGCGCTTCGGCCGCGGTGGCGGGCTCACCGAAACCGTCGGCCTCTTCATCGTAGAAGTACGCGATGGTCTCCGGGTCGATCAACGTCGTTCCAGCGGGCGGTGTACTCATGCGAGTTGCTCCTTTAACGAGCGAACGATTTCCGTCTCGTGGCGGACGAAGAATTCCGGATCGAAGTTGGCTTCTTCCAGGTGGTCCAGGACGTACTCCACGGTGCGCCGCTCGGAGATCCAGCGTTCGCACACTTCGTGGCGGGCGCGTATTCCCATGAAATTGAAAGCCTTGATGCAGCCGTCGGCAGAGACGACGCGGACGGCGTGCCGGTGGGATGGATGCTCCCAGTACAGGTGGCGTTCGCCGGGCTGGGGCGTACTCAGAATCATGCCGTAGGTCTGGTACTCCAGGTCGAAGAACTTGGCGGAATTGAACCAGATCCCCGGATCGTATGCCGTATCCTCCCCGGCCAGCACTTCACCGGCGGCCTTGCCCTGTTTCTTGCCCGTGTACCAGACCTGCTGGATCAGGTTACGGCCTCCGTTCCGGCTGACGATCTCCGCGCAGTCCCCCGCGGCGTAGATGTCGGGGATGTTCGTGCGGAATGAGTCGTCGACCAGGACGCCCCGGCCCGTCTCGATGGGTGTCGACCGGACCAGGTCCGTATTGGGCGATACACCCGGCGTCAGGCCGACGAGCTGGCAGTCGATCCGGTCGTCGAACTCGGTGATGACCGCCTCGACTTTTCCTGATCCGTCGTCCACGATCTCCTTCAGGTTGGTCTCCCTGATCAGGTCGATGCCCTGCTCCTCGATCAGCCGGTTGATCATGCCCGACTCCTCCATGGGCAGGATGTTGCACCAGTAGGACGATTCGCGGATGAGAAAGGTGACGTGGATGTGTCTGGAATGGAGCATCTCGGCCAGTTCGATGCCGATCAGCCCGCCGCCGACGATGACCGCACGCTCGGTACGTTCGGCGTTCTTGTACAACTGGTGCAGATCTTTGAGGTTGTACAGGCCCTGGACACCCTCGAGATCCTGCCCCGGCCAGCCGAACTTGTTCGACTTGGCGCCGGTGGCGATCAGCAGCCGGTCGTAGGGCAACCGTCCGTTCCGGTGCAGCACCAGCTGCTTGTCCTCGATATCGATGCCGGTTACCCAGTCCCTGACCAGGTCAAGGCGCTGGTCGCGCCAGAAACGGTCCTCAAAGGGTTTCGTCGCCTCGTAGGTCATGTGCCCCATAAAGATATACATGAGCGCGGGGCGGGAATAATGGTAGGCCGATTCACCGGATACCAGCGTGATCTTCCAGTCCGGCTGAAGCTGCCTGAGCCGCGTGGCGGCCGTTACGCCGGTTACGCCGTTCCCAACGATCACGGTGTGCAATGGTCCACCTCCTCGAGCGGTCACATATCAGGCCTGCCGCCGTTTCCAGTCGGCCGCTGTCTTCGGACTGCCGCCGTCTTCGGCTGGCTGCCGTCTTCGGTCTGACGCCGTCATGCCGTTCGCCCGTAGAACAGCTTTTGTACCTCCCGGCTGTTGCGCACATTGGGCCGGTCCTTGTAACAGAACGCGGCGACGTACCGGGTCACCGGACCTTCGACGGGGGTCACCCGGTGCATGGACCGGTAGCCGACGAAGAGAATGAGCGTACCGGGTTCCACCGCGAGCGTGCGTATGTCGGGATAGCAACCACGCAGCACCTGGTCGACGATCTCGTAGCCTTCTCCGTCCGCGGGACGCACGTCCGGGGCGTATTCGAAAACACCGCCCGCTTCGGGCGCCTGAAGCATCAGGGTGGTCGTCGCCTCGGATTCGTCGAAGTGCCAGCCGTGATTCTGTCCCTCGCGCATCACGTTTACGGTCAGCGCAGCCAGCGGGTCGGCCATCCGGTAGTAGTGTTCCTTGTCGAGCACGTCGGCGACAAAAGACAGGAGCGGGTCCCAGACATACAGCCGGTGCAGGCCGTCAGTGGGGCGGAACTGGTCGAAGGCGACCGAATCCAGTTCCGTGGCCTGGGGCCTCCGCCGCGGGTGGTCGGGCGGAAAGGCGTCGTCGTGCTCTTCCAGGTAGACGTTATGGGGTTTCCGGCACGAAAAGGCGTCCGGGGCGGCAAGGTCCACATCCGCCACCATGCGAACCCTCGCCTCCTCCGTGACGAAGCCGGGCAACAGGCAGGCGCTCTGCGCTGCCAGGTCGTCCCTGCACCTGGCGACCAGCGTGCGGTATGCGGTCGATTCTGGCCGGTGAATGGGATAGGTCGTCGCGTCGATGAGGTCCAGCGCTGAATCGTTCACCTCGGGGTTCCCTTTCCGCATTGCGTGTGGTCCGCCTTGTCCGCCTGATCCCGCCTGGTCCCGTCCAGTCCCGCCTTGACTTCGGCGGACCGTCCCGGTAAAATGGACTTTCGCTTTCCTATTCCCTGCGCCTGCGTCGGCGGCTATCGAACGCGCCTGTGCCGGCGGCCATCGCATCTGGTGGATGCGGCTACCTGGCGTAACGCCTTCTACCCACAATATATGGCAATTCCAAGCGATCAAAAAGAAAAGACTGGCCTGGTCCGCCAGCTTGGCCTTTTCGACACGACGATGATCATCATCGGCATCGTGATCGGATCGGGCATCTTCCTCACCACCGGCCTGATGGCCCGGGGCATACCGTCCGCGACGCTGATTCTCCTGGCCTGGCTGTTCGGCGGCCTGCACGCCCTCGCCGGCGCGCTGACCTACGGCGAACTGGGTGCCGCCATGCCGCGGGCGGGGGGCCAGTACGTCTACCTACGGGAAGCCTACGGACCTTTCTGCGGGTTCCTGTTCGGCTGGGTGTCCTTCACCATGTACCTGACCGGCATCATCGCCGCCCTCGGTGTGGGATTCGCCGAGTACGCAGGATACTTCATCCCCGCGCTCGGGATGACCAACGTGTTCTTCGAAACCGAAATCGCCCTGCCCGGCTGGACCTTCCCCTATGCGCTCTCGGCCGGGCACCTCACCGCGCTCGTCCTGGTCCTCCTGCTCACGGTGGTGAACTATCGCGGCGTAACCTTCAGCAAGTACATCACCAACGTTTCCTCGGTGATCAAGATCGCCGCGCTCGGGCTGTTCATCCTGTTCGGGCTCTGGACCGGGTCCACGCAGCCGATCGACTTCCGTTTCAACGCGCAGGGGATAGACTTCGGGCAACTGGTGGTCGCCTTCGGCGTCGCGCTGATCGCCGTGTCCTGGGCCTTTGCCGGCTGGGAGGAGGTCACCTTCGTCGCCGGCGAAGTCAGGGATCCGGGCCGGAACCTGCCGCGCGCACTTTTCCTGGGCACAGCGTGCGTCACCGTGGTCTACCTGCTGGTGAACTTCATCTACCTGAAAGCCATGCCGGTGGGGGAAATGGCCGGGGTCGTCCGGGTCGGGGAAGCGGCCGCCAACGTGCTCTTCGGTGAAACCGGCGCCATACTGCTGTCGGCCGCCGTCATCGTGTCCATCGTCGGCGCGCTGAACGCCACCGTCCTGGTGGGCCCCCGCGTCTATTTCGCCATGGCGAGGGACGGGCTGTTCTTCAGGCGGGCGGGATCGGTGCATCCCAAATTCCGCACACCGGGGCCGGCGGTGGTGTTTCAGGCGGCCTGGGCCTGCGTGCTCACCCTCAGCGGCACCTTCGAAGACCTGATTACTTTTGTTACCTTCGCCAATCTCATGCTGTGGATTGCCGGCGCCGCGGCGGTGTTTACGCTTCGAAGGAAACTGCCCGACCTGCCCAGGCCCTACCGTGCCTGGGGCTACCCGGTCGTCCCCCTGCTGTTCATCGCGGGTTCCGCCGGAATTCTCGCCAACATGCTCTTCGAGACGCCTGTCGAATCCATCGCGGGTCTCGCGCTGACCGCACTGGGCATCCCCGCCTACCTGTACCTGCGCGGACGTCCGGCGAAAGGACTTTAGACGAAAGCAGGAAGAACGCTGCAGGCGCGAATCCATGTGAGGCATCGCAAAAGTTGAACCAGGAACGCAGAACCGGCCTTCGCGCGACGAAAACTCTCGATCCCGTTGACTTCGGGTTTGCCGCACCCGAATAGGGATCCTGGAGACAAGGACGCAAGCAAGATGACGTTTGAAATAGCCTTCGTGCTCGGCCTGACCTTGGCGGCGCTCGTCCTGTTCTCCCTCGACAAACTGCGGGTGGACCAGGTCGCGCTGGCCGTCCCGGTCATCCTCCTTCTAAGTGGCTTGCTCACGCCGGCCGAAGCGGTATCGGGCCTGTCGAGCCGCGCGACCGTGACGGTCGGTTCCATGCTCGTGCTCGGTCTGGGACTTCGCAAGACCGGCCTCGTGTCCGCCATCGGGGCCTGGGCGCGAACCGCACCCCTGGGCGGCAAGTACATGCGCATGTTTGCGCTTTGCCTCATTTGTGCGGCCCTCTCTCCCTTTCTCATGACCACTGCCGTCGTGCTGGTCTTCCTGCCCGTATTCGTCGCGCTGGCGGAGCAGGCGGATGAACCGGCCTCGCGTTATCTCATGCCGCTCTCCTTCGTCTCGATTCTCGGGGGCACGGTTACCCTGATGGGCACCACCGCCAACCTGGTCGTGCATGGCGAAGCGATGAGACGAGGGTTTGGCGACCTCGGCATTTTCTCAATCACACCACTGGGCTTGATCTGCCTCGCCGTAGGTCTGCTGTATCTGTTCACTGCAGGAAGGGTACTGCTGCCCCGGCGGATTCTGACTCCTGACCTGTCAGCCAGGTACGACGTTCGACGTTTCGTCACGAAACTTTATGTCCCGGACGATTCTTCGACAAATGGACTATCGCTGTCCCAGCTTAAGTGGGGCGAACGCTTTGGCGTCACGGTGCTGGACATCGAAAGAGGCGGGGAGGAGATCACCGCGCCGCACGGAGAACGCCACATACGAACAGGCGATATCCTTGTTGTGCAGGGTTCTGCGGAATCTCTCGTGGAGCTCGCGAGCCGGCAGCGACTCAGGACCGCAGGAGAAGGAGGGAACCACGACCTCGACCTGACGGGCGGGCAAGGGCGGCTGGTCGAGGTAATCGTAGCGCCCGGCTCGAGTCTCGCTGGCCGGACGCTCCATGATCTGAACTTCGCGCAACGCTACGACGCGACGGTCATCGCCATACAGCACCACAATGCCACCCTACATGAGAAACTGGCCGAGACCACTCTGCGCGTCGGCGATCTGCTCCTCTTACATGGAACCCCAGACGCACTCCAGGTCCTCGCCGAGGACCCGGATTTCGTCCCCCTGTCGGAGGTCAAAACTCATACCGGGAACCGGCCGCCGGCCGGTGTGGCCGCGTCGATCATGGCTGGTGTCGTGCTCATTGCCAGTTTTGGTGTCCTCGACATCATGACGGCCGCGCTCACGGGGGTGGTCCTGATGGTGTTTTCGCGCTGCGTGCATTTCGAAGAGATCTACAGGGAGGTGGAATGGCTGGTCGTCTTCGTGCTGGCCGGGCTCATTCCGCTCGGCCTGGCGCTCGAGACTACCGGGGCCGCGGAACTGCTCGCGGTATGGGTGGTGAACCTGACGGCGCCACTGGGAGAGATTGGACTCATCGCGGCCTTCTATCTTCTGACCGCTCTGATGACAGCCGTCGTGTCCAACACGGCAACGGCCGTGATGCTGACTCCGGTCGCGGTCTTCGCGGCTACGCAAGGCGGTGTGAATCCGTACGCGCTTCTGATCGCCGTCATGTTTGGCGCGTCGGCCTCCTTCGTTACACCCTTCGGCTATCAGACCAACGTCATAATATACGGGCCGGGCGGATACCGCTTCATGGACTTTGTGAAAGTCGGCGGCCTGCTCAATCTCATCCTGCTCGTCACCGCCACTATCTTCATTCCGCTCTTCTGGCCAAGTTAATGCGTTAGTCAGGATGTTCAGGGTACGTAGACCAGTCCGCCCGCGGGGCCGAGGGGGATGCCCATCGCCATCCAGGCCACGAGGAGAAGCGTCCAGATGACGGCGAATACCACGGTATAGGGGAGCATCGTGGAGATCAGCGTGCCCATGCCCCCTTTGGGCACGAACTGGCGCATGAAGACCAGGATGATCACCAGGTAGGGATTGAGCGGCGTAATGGTGTTGCTGACGGAGTCGCCGATCCGGTAGGCCGCCTGCGTCAGCTCGGGACTGATGCCCACCATCATGAACATGGGAATGAAGATCGGCGCGAAGAGGGCGTACTTGGCGGACATGGAGCCGATCAGCAGGTTGAACACCAGCGTGACGAGGATGAAGGCGATCATCAGCATCCATGCCGGCATCTGCGCCTGGCCGAGGGCCTGGCCGCCGGCCATCGCCAGCATCTGCCCGAGTCCCGAATACTGGAAGTAGGCGATGAACTGGGCGGCGAAGAAGGCCAGGACGATGATTGGGGCCATGGTGGCGATCGTTTCGATAAGCAGCCGGGCCGCGTCCTTGTCGCTCTTGACGGCGCCCACCGAGATCCCGTAGACGATACCGGGCAGGATGAAGCAGAAAAGCAGCAGGGGCACGATGGCCTCCACCCACCGGTCGAACAGACTGCCGGTGCCGTGCAGCGGAGCCCCGGGCCACAGGATCATGAACACGATGGTCGAAAGTACGGCCAGGAACGCCAGGGACGCCCTGGCCATGCCCCGCTTTTCCACTGCGGTCAGGGCGTGTTCGTCCGGACCTTCGGACGACGCGGGCGCCGGTCCGCCTTCCTCGGGCGGCTTGCCCGCCAGGCGCCGCTCGACGAACCAGGCCGTAACGAGCCATCCCGACAGCGTCATGATCACCGTCGACACGATCATGAAATACCAGTTGCACGTGGCTGCGACCTGGTAGGCCGCGTCGATCGTCTGCGCTCCGGCCGTGGAAAGGCCGGCCAGCAGGGGATCCAGGCCCGTCACGAAGAGATTGGCGTTGAATCCCGCGGATACGCCCGCGAATACGGCGGCAAGTCCGGCCAGCGGTGACCGGCCGACCGCCTTGTACAGCGCCGCCGCGAGGGGAGGAAGAATGACGTATCCGGCGTCGAGCGTCATGGACGACATGATGCCGATGAAGACCATGGCCGGGGTGAGCAGCCGGCCCGGGACCGCCAGCATGAACGCCTTGAGCAGGGCGCCGATCATGCCGGTCCGCTCCGCCACGCCGATGCCCAGCATCCCGACCAGCACGACACCGAGCGGCGGGAACCGCATGAAGTTCTCCACCATGTTGGCCACGACCCAGAAGAGGCCGTCCCGGGAAAGCAGGCTGGTGGACGTGAAGGACTTCCCGGTCTCGCGCCATTCCACACCGGTCGTACCGTCCTGCAGGACCACCTGTTCCGGCAGGCGCTGGACCACGGCCCACTGGCCGCGGGCCGCGATGTCTGAGAGGACGATGATGAACAGCGCGCCGATCAGGAAGAGCGTAGCCGGATCCGGCAGGCGGTTCCCGACCCGTTCGATGGCGTCCAGGAATCCGCTTGAAGCCGATGCGGCCGCCGGTGCCGGTTGATGCTGTGCTGGTTGTTGCTGTGCTGGTTGTTGCTGCGCCGGTTGACGCTGCGCCGGTTGACGCTGTGCGGATCCCGGTTCATGCTGCGCGGGTTGTTGCCGACTATCCGAATTCATGGCCCTTCCGTGGCGTATTCCGTGGTGTCTACCGCGGTGGGAGGCACCGCCGTCGTGGAGATTCGGTCCGGCCCGTTCAACGCGCCGGGATCGAAGGCTTCGCTTGCAGAAGGTCGTTCAATGCAGCCTCCAGGTCCGCATGCGCGAATCGGAAGCCCGCTTCCCGGAGCCGATCAGGTTCGACACGGGCGCTCGCGAGAAGCAGGTCGCTTCCCATTTGACCGAACAACAGGCGGACGGCGAAGGCTGGTACCGTAAACGGGGTCGGACGATGCAGAACCCGTCCCAGCGTCCGTGTAAATTCCGCGTTGGTGACGGGTTGCGGAGACACCGCGTTTAAGGGACCGGCCAGCCCATCCGATTCCAGGGCGTACCGTATGACGGAAACCAGGTCGTCCCGGGTGATCCAGCTCATGTACTGGCGCCCGTCACCGACCTTTCCACCCAGCCCCAGCCGGAAGGGCGTACGCATGGCGGCCAGCGCGCCGCCCTCCGGGGTCAGCACCATGCCGATGCGCAGGTTCACGACCCGGATCCCGGCGTCTCGGGCCGGTTCCGTTGCCGCTTCCCATTGCCTGCTCACCCGCGGCAGGAACCCTTCACCCGGCGGCGAAGCCTCCCCGAGCGGTTCATCGCCGCGGTTGCCGTAGAAACCGGTGGCCGACGCACACACCAGGACCGAAGGCGGCGACGCCATCCCGGCGAGAAACGCGCACAGGTTGCCCGTGGGGCCTACGCGGCTGTCGCGAATCCGGGCCTTCTTGGCCTCGGTCCATCGTCCCAGGATCGACTCGCCCGCCAGGTGGACGACGGCGTCGATGGAACCCGAATCGTCCCAGTCGAAGCCGCCTTCAGAGGTGGACCAGTAGACCGCCCTGTCGCTTGCCAGGTCCCTGGAACGGACCAGGCGCAGGACGCGATGGCCCCACTGCTCGAGGCAGGAAATAAGCCGGCGGCCGATCAAGCCCGATCCGCCAGAAACAAGTATGGTCATGGTTAGGCGAAAGTTAAAACCGGTACTGCACGGTGTCAAGGCCGGGGAGACCGCACGGTGTCAAGGCCGGGGAGACCGCACGCCCTCCCCGTCCGGTCTTCCCGCCGGCTAATGTGGTTTGACTCGCTTCGACGATTTCCGTAGTATCCAGACAGCGCGGCAACGTTCCGTTCCGATGGCCCGTCTGCGCCATGGACCTGCCGCGCCTTGACCTGTAGGGGAAATCCGGACAGGAGCGCTGACTGCCCATGCATGTCTACCGGTTGCATCGCACGCAGATTCTGCCCGTATCCCTGGAAGCCGCCTGGGATTTCCTGTGCCGGCCCGAGCACCTGCGCGACCTGACCCCGCCGGGTGTCGGTCTGACCGTGACTTCCCATATCCCCGACCGCATGTACCCGGGTCTCATCATCACGTACCGGCTCGGACTTTACTCGATGTTCTACTTTAATTGGGTAACGGAAATCACTCAGGCAGAACCACTTAGCTACTTTATAGATGTACAGCGATCGGGTCCGTACAGGTTCTGGCACCACGAACACCGGCTGCGTTCGGTGGAGGGCGGTGTGGAAATGAAAGACCTGATCCATTATGCCTTGCCATTTGGTTTACTGGGCCGTATGGTACATGCGGCGATCGTGAAGAAACAGCTCAACGCCATTTTCGACTACCGGTGCGAAGTCCTCGCCGAAAGATTCGGCCGTCCCGTTCCTTAAAGGGTCCATTCGCGCCCGACTATCGACAGGTATTTTTTCTCTCCGCAAATCCCCGGTACTATGAACGACCTTATAATTGTACTGCTGCTGGTCGCGTTCAACGGCTTCTTCGTCGCCGCGGAATTCGCCCTCGTCAAGATTCGGATGGCCGAAATCGAGGTCATGGTCCAGGATGGCAGCAGAACCGCACAGACATTACGGAATATTCTGCAGAATCTGGATACCTATCTTTCCTCGTGCCAGCTGGGGGTAACGCTGGGAAGCCTGGGCCTGGGCTGGTTCAGCGAGAGGACGATGGCCGCATTGCTCGAACCGCTCGTGCTGGCCCTTGGTTTTTCCGCGGCAATCGCCCATTTCATCGCGATCCCGCTTGCCCTCGTGGTGATGACCTTCCTGCTCATCACGGCCGGCGAGCTCGTTCCCAAGTTCGTCGCCCTGCAGAAGTACCGGCAGGTGGCGCTGGTTATCGGCATTCCCCTCGTCCTGTTCTACAGGTTGTTCCGACCCTTCATCTGGCTGCTGAATGTAAGCGCGAATCTCATGCTCCGGTGCCTGGGTATCCGGGTAATCGACGCGCACGGCGAATCATTCACCGAATCGGAACTGCGCATCGCCCTGGTCAGCATGGTGGCCGGGGGCCATGTTTCCAGGCGGGAACGCCGGATCATGGAAAACGTGCTGGACCTCGAAGAAAAAGTGGCCCGGCGCTACATGCTTCCCCGTAATCAGATCGTGTTCGTAAACCAGAACGACTCTACCGAAGAAAAACTGCGCGTGGTAGCCGAATCCGGTCACACCCGCTTCCCGCTGTGTGACGAGGACCTGGACCAGATCATAGGGATCATTCACGTCAAGGACCTCATGAAGGGCATTTACGACGAAGACCAGTTCGCCTCTCTCGAGCGTATCGCCCGTGAGCCATTGTTCCTGCCCGAGACCATCCGCCTCGACGCACTGCTCCTGGAGTTTCAGCGGCGCAATTCCGTACTGGCCGTGCTGGTGGACGAATTCGGAACGGTTTCCGGGATGATCACGCTGGAGAACGTACTGGAAGAACTGGTAGGCCCGATTCAGGACGAGTTCGACAGCGAGGCGCCGCTCATCGTGCGGACGGGACCTCACCGGTTCGAGGTCGAAGCCAGTTGCCCGGTCGACCAGGTCGTCCGCGCCTGCGGCCTGGAACTGCCCGATGAACTGACTTCGGATACCACGGGCGGGGTCATGACCGAACTGCTGGGCCACATCCCCCGGCAGGGGGAACAGGTCCGCGCCGGCACGCACCTGATGACGGCGCTGCGCGTGGAGCCGACCCGCGTCCAGCGGCTCAGGATCGATCGCATGGCCGGCATGCCCGATGCGGCGGATGCGGATGCGGAAAAGGGTCAGGGGTAAGCGTTACACAACCTGACCGAGCCGGTCCGGGGCGGAAGCCTCGTCCAGTTTGCTTCGGATCTCGGCGGGCAGCGTCCAGCCCGTCCCTCCACAGACCTCTTCCACGTGTTCCGGCCGGTCAGGCCCGGTCATGGCGGCCGTCACTTCGGGATGGTCCAGGATCCAGGCAAAAGCGACCTGCGCGGGGGTCTTGCCGAGTTCCGCGGCCACTTCGATCAGCGTGGCGACGAGCTGATCGATCGCCGGGGTCATTATTTTCCTGTAGCGCTCGATATCCTTTGCCCAGATCGAGTCCGCGGGAGGATCCTCGCCCCGCCGGCAACGGCCCGAAAGCAGGCCGACGGCGATGGGGCTGTAGGTCATCATCCCCAGGCCGTGCCGGCGGCACCGGTCGAGGAGCTCGTCTTCCACGCCGGATCGATGGATCAGGTTGTACTGGTTCTGCAGGCAGACCGGTTTCGCGAAGCTGTGCCTGTCGGCCACCCACAATGCCTCGACGACCTGCGCCGCCGTGTAATTGCACATGCCGACATACCGGGCCTTGCCCTGCCTGACCACGTCGTTCATGGCATCCAGCGCCTCGTCCAGGGGCGTGTCCGCATCCCAGTTGTGGAGCAGGTAGAGATCGATGTGATCCAGACCCAGGCGTTTCAGCGAGCGGTCGATCTCCCGCATGATATGATAGCGGGATGTACCTTTGTCGTTCGGTCCCGGCCCGATCTCGCTCCAGACCTTGCTTGTGATCACCAGGTTGTCCCGCCTGTCCTTCATGACGGCCAGGGCCTTGCCCAGCACTTCCTCGCATCTTCCGGCGAAGTAAAAGTTGGCGCAGTCGATGAAGTTGATGCCGAGGTCCACCGCGGTTTCGATCGTACGGATGCAGGTCTTCTCATCCGTCTGACCGCGCCAGAAACCCCGGAACGCCGTACCGAGACAAATGGGAGACACGCGCACGCCGTAGCGCCCTAGCTGCCGGTATTCCATGTGATCCTCTCCGGTTTCGGACGCGGCTAATGGCCGGACCCGTCCCGGCTGCGCCGCAGTCGAATGTGTCGAAGGAACGAAACGGTATGGCAATGTACCTTCTCGTCGACAAATACAAAGCACAATCTGCTTCTCATCGTCATGGTCCTCCGGCAGTCCGGTCCGGCAGGCCCGATCGAAACGGTTCATTCGTACGGACCGGAGCGCTCCCGCGACTCGGGTTACCCGGCGCCCGTCCGGCCCGCGGATTTCATGATCATCTTGACAGGGCTCCGGGACGGCATATCTATGGCAGTAACACCTTTTCGGATTTCCACCCGGTTCGATTTCCAGCGGGTTCGATTTCCGACGGGTTCGTTTTTTGACGGATTCGATTTCCACCGAATTCCTGGCAAGTTGCCACCAGATCATGACTGAGACCGTACCGAAAGCCGCATCATCCATCAACCTCATCGACTGCGACCTGCACCACGGGGTTGAGAAGACCGAGGATCTATTCCCCTATCTCCCCGGTCACTACGTGGAATACGTGAATGATTTCGGATCCATGATGCCCGGCCTGGGGTACACCAATCTCCCGAAAGGCGGTTGCCGGGCAGAACTCTGGGAACACACCGAAACCCATCCGAGCAGCAATATCGAACTGGCCCGCGGGCACCATCTCGATGAATACGGCGTCGACGTCGCCCTTCTGACAGGATCGACCGTATACGGCGCGGCGGTGCACCCGGACGCGGACTACGGCGCCGCCATGTGCCGGGCCTTCAACGACTGGACCCTGGAGACCTGGATCAAGGCGGACGGCCGATTCCGCGCTTCGGTGGCGATTGCGCCTACGGACCCGAAGCAGGCGTCCGCGGAAATCCGGCGCATCGGCGGTCGCCCCGAGGTGCTGCAGGTCATCATGCCGGCAGGGGGGCGAATGCCCTTCGGCAACCGCTTCTACGACCCGATATACGAGGCCGCGCAAGAATGCCGGCTACCCATGTGCGTTCACTTCGGCGTCGAAGGCGCGGGCGTCGCCGGCGCCCCCACGGCCGCCGGATATCCTTCCTACTACCTGGAAATGCGCATGGCCCGGCCCCAGATCGCCATGGCGCACGTGGTGAGCCTGATCTGCGAAGGCACCTTCGAGAAATTCCCCAGCCTCAGGTTTCTTTTCATCGAACACGACACTTTCTGGGTCCCGGGCCTCATGTGGCACATGGACGCCGACTGGAAGGCGGTCAGGGACTACACGCCGTGGGTCAGGAGGCTTCCCAGCGAGTATATTCGAGACCATGTCAGATTCGGATGCCAGCCCATGGAACAACCTCCGACCCGGAAAGACCTCGGGACCTTCCTCCACTGGCTGCACGCGGACGAGATCCTCGTATACGCGAGCGACTATCCCCACTGGGACTGGGAATCGCCGGATTCGGTACTGCCTGGCGTGGATGCCGGGCTGAAGCGGCGTGTATTCGTGGATACAGCGCGGGAACTATACGGCCTGGACGCACAGGGGAACCCCTGCCAATGAGCCGCCGTTACGTGGTATCCGCCGTGGATGACTTTCCACCGGGCGATCGGCGCATCGTCCCCGTGGGCGGGCGCGGCGGGATCGGCGTGTTCAACGTCGGTGGCCGGTTCCACGCCCTGCGGAACCGGTGTCCCCACAAGGGCGGGCCGCTTTGCCTCGGCCGCCTGAGGCCCCATGTAACGGCGGATGAAGTTTACTCGGTCGAACATTGTGGGAAGCAGGTCCTGAAGTGCGCCTGGCACCAGTGGGAATTCGACCTCGCCACCGGCCGGGCGCTCTACGACCCCGCCATGCGGGTCAAGACCTACCGGGTTGAAATCGAATCGGATGAAGTGATCCTGTACCTGGATGGTCCGGGACCACCCGCGGAAGCAGAAGGGAACATGCCTTGACAGTCCGGTTCGTCATTGCGCTCCTCTCCGCGGCATTGATCGCCGGTACGGCCGCGTTGGCCTGGCCGGATGCGTCGGCCTGGCCGGATGCGTCGGCGTGGCCGGATGCGCTGGGCACGCCGGATGCGCCGGACAGGCCGGACGCGGATCCGTCCGCCCCATACACCAATTCCATCGGCGTTCCGCTGCCACCCGACGCGGCCCCGCCCGAACGCCAGGTCTTCACCAGTTTCAAGGCCGAGGACCGCTACCTGGACATGGCCACCTCCCACTACCAGGTGATCGGTCACGATTACGCCCTGGTCAACGAGCCGCTGGTGCGCATGGACCGGAACTACAACCTGCTGCCGGCCGCCGCGACCCGTTGGGAGGTATCCGGGGACGGGCTCACCTGGACGTTTCACCTGCAACCCGATCTGATCTTCGCCGACGGTCATCCCCTTACGGCCTTCGATTTCGAGGACACCTTCAAACGCTGGGCCGACCCGGCCACGGGGTTCGATCTCGAATGGTACTACCGGTCGATCAGGAACTGGAGCGAGGTCGTTGCCGCCGAACTGCCCCTCGATTCCCTGGGCGTCACGGCGCTGGACGATCAGACCATTGCCTTTGCAACCGACGAACCCACGCCCTACCTGCCCCTGATCCTGACCTTCAGCTGGGTAACGCCCACCCACCTTTTCGAGAAGTACGGCCCGGGCTGGTCGACGCGGCCGGAAACGCTGCTGGGCAGCGGTCCGTTCAGGCTGGTGGAATGGTCGAAGCTGGACCGGATCGTGCTGGCGCCGAATCCCCACTACAGGGGACCCCACAAGCCTTTTCTCGAGAAAGTGGTCTCGAAGCTTTACAACGCCGCGGTCCCCCCGCCGATGCTGTCGTCCTACGAGGCCGGTGCGGTGGACCAGGCTGTCCTGACGAACCAGGCTGAAATCAACCGCGTAAAAAACGATCCCGTTCTGAGGGACCAGCTGGTCACCTATATGGCCTTCTCGACCACGTACCTGATGATGGACACGTTCAGGCCCCCTTTCGATGACCTGAGGGTGCGGCAGGCGTTCAGCCACGCCATCGACACCGAAGCACTGGTCATGTCCGCCCTCCAGGGCGTCGCCGTTCCCTCGGTGTCCATGCTGCCCGAGGGACTTCCCGCGGCCAATCCACGGGAACTCGCACCGGTTCAGCGGTTCGACCCGGTCCGGGCGCGACAACTGCTCGCGGAAGCCGGTTATCCGGACGGCAGGGGATTTCCCCGGACCGTGATGTGGACCAGGGGAACCAATCTTCAGGGGGGACAGGCGCCGCAGGCGGTGCAGGCCATGTTGAAGCGACACCTGAACCTGGATATCGGCGTGCAGAACACCGAGGCCAAACTGTTCATGGAAACCATGTACGAGGGAAACATCGCCTTCGCCATGATCCCCTACGGATACGACTACATGGATCCCAGCAACCTGCTTGGCATCTGGCTTTCGACGGGCCGCCATGCCTGGTACGACCAGCGCTTCGAATCCATCATGGCGGAGGCCAACCGCCTGATCGGCGATCCGGCGCGACGTATTGCGCTTTACGAGGAGGCCGAACGCATTCTGGTCGAGGACGTGGCCGGCGTGTTCCTGTGGCACGGGCAGTTCAACGAACTGTGGAAGCCTTACCTGCGCACCGAGGCACTCGAGCGGAACGACCGGGGCGGATACGCCATACGCGTCGACAAGCATCTCAACCTGTCGACGACGCTTTATGTTACGGAGGATGTCGTGAAGGACGGTGCTGTCGAGGGTCGAAGCCAGGGATTCTGGGACTGGCTCTTCGGATCCGGCCGTTGAAGCACGCTGATCACGCGAGTATCTTCGCCGCGGGCTCCCGGAACAGCCGGACGCATGGGACGCCCTCCGGATTCACGAGGACGGGGATGTAAGACAGAAACGAAGGAAAGGATGCCGAAGCGCGGATTCGAACCGCGACGGGATTTCTCCCACTGCCCCCTCAAGACAGCGTGTCTACCAATTCCACCACTTCGGCGTCATGACGACCGGTCGGCGGCTGGACCGCCTCACAGTGGTCGAAGGATCAGGGCGTGGACCCTGGATCCACGGGCGCGGGGGGAAGGCCCGATTCCGCATCGGGCAATCCCTGGGCGGGGGACGTCTGCTGGTTTCTAAGGGCTTCTTCCTGGATGAGGCTTCGCGTGCCCTGCACATCGTCGGGCAACAGGTTCAGGCCGATGACGATCAGCATGTACAGCGTCGCCAGCACGGTGGTCACCTTGCCCAGGAAAGTCGCGGCGCCCCGGCCGCCGAACATCTGGCCGGCCATGCCGCCGCCCGCGCCGCCCGCGCCGAAAGCGCTGGACAGGCCGCCGCCCTTTCCCGATTGCAACAGGACGGACAGGATCAGAACGAGACAGACCAGCACATGTACTGCAACCACGGTGGTAAACACGGTATGTATCCTTCGATTTTCGACCGGCGGCCGGTCAGGTTCCGCTAGCCGCCATTGATTCCCAGTCCGGCCCGGACGATGGCCTCGAAAGAGGAGGCGTCCAGGCTGGCACCACCTACGAGCGCACCGTCGATGTGCGGCCGGGCCATCAACGCGCCCGCGTTTTCAGGCTTGACGCTGCCTCCGTACTGAATTCGGATCCCGTCGGCGAAGTCGTCGCCGAACATTTCCGCGATCACCTGCCTCAGGTGACCGTGCACCTGGTCTGCCTGATCGGGGGTAGCCATTCTGCCGGTCCCGATCGCCCAGACCGGTTCGTAAGCCAGGACGAGACCGTGGGCCGTCTTGGGATCCGTACCGGACAGACCTTCTCGAACCTGTTCGCCGACAACCTGCTCGGTTTGGCCGGCTTCACGCTCCTCCAGCGTCTCGCCGACGCAGAGGATCGGAGTGAGACCCGCCGAAATCGACGACTTCACTTTCCCGTTGACGGACTCGTTCGTTTCACCGAAATACGACCGTCTTTCGGAGTGTCCCAATATAACGTACCTGCACCCCGAAGTCAACAGCATTCTGGCCGACACTTCCCCCGTGTACGCGCCTTCCGGGGCGTCGTGCATGTTCTGGGCGCCCAGTGAAATGGAACGGCCGGAAAGCTGCGTGGCCGCCACGGTCAGGTGGGTGTATGGCGGGCACAGAACCAGGTCCGCGGACAGGGCGAGCGATTCGGTGCGCTCGATCACCTCGGCGACCAGCGTAGCGCCTTCGACCAGGTCGGTGTGCATTTTCCAATTGCCGGTGATGATCAACCGGCGCGCCGCCCTATTCACAGTTACTCCGTTGGCATGCTAGCCGAAGAATACCTGGGCAATGTCATACAGCTCCATGTCGACCGTACGTATCCTGCCGGTTACTTCGGACAGCGGCACGTTTTCGATCTTCGAGCCCTTCAACGCCACCATCTTGCCGAAATCCCCGTCGTGCACCAGGTCGGCCGCGGTCACGCCGTACCTCGTCGCCAGGACGCGGTCGTAGGGCGTGGGCGATCCTCCGCGCTGAATGTACCCCAGGATGGTCACCCTGGTTTCAATGCCCGCCCGACGTTCGATTTCGGCGCCGACGATTTCTCCGATACCGCCCAGCCGCACGTGACCGAATTCATCGACCTGGTCGTCCTGGGTCACCTGGCCCGGGGTGTCCTTCATCGTGAAACCTTCGGCCACCACGACGAGGCTGAACGTCTTGCCCCGGTCGATGCGCTGCTTGACGAGCGCGCAGACCTCGTCCAGGCCCATGGGGACCTCCGGGATCAGGATGCAGTCCGCCCCGCCGGCGATACCCGACTTGATGGCGATCCACCCCGTATGCCTGCCCATCACCTCGATGACCATTACCCGGTGGTGGGACTCCGCGGTGGTATGGAGACGGTCGATGGCGTCGGTGGCGATCGTGACCGCCGTGTCGAAGCCGAAGGTCATGTCGGTCCCGACGATGTCGTTGTCAATCGTCTTCGGCAGGCCCACCATGGGAATGCCCGATTCGTTCAGTGCGGCCGCGGCGCCCAGGGTGTCCTCGCCGCCGATGGCCACAACCGCTTCCAGGCCCAGTTGCCGGACGTTCTCCTTGATCCGGTCGATGTTGCCTTCGTCCTTCATCGGGTTGGTTCTGGAAGTGCCCAGGATGGTACCGCCCCGGTGCAGTATGCCGGATACGGAGACCAGGCTGAGTGGCATCGTATCGTTGTTGATCAGTCCGGCCCATCCATTGCGTATGCCCAGGACCGTCGAGCCGTAAGACTTGATCGAGCGCCTGGTTACGGCCCGGATCGCGGCGTTCAAACCCGGGCAGTCGCCGCCGCCCGTCAGGATACCGATATGCATTTGAAGTCTACTCTCCCGCGTGCAGGTGATACGGAGGGGGCCGGGCCGCCCGCGGCGCCAGGCCACCGAGACGCCGGGCCGCCCGCGGCGCCAGGGGTGGTTCGAAGGAACTCAGGCGCGCGCGACGGTCAGGGCGAAAACCCTTCCGGCGCCTGCCTGGACCAGGGCCCGTGCGCAGCTGTTGATCGTTGCCCCCGTTGTGAATATGTCGTCGACCAGCGAGATCGTGGTACCGCGCACCGCTTCGGATCGGGCTACTTCGAATACGCCCTCGACGTTGGCCATTCGCGCTTCGGGACTCAGCGAGGTCTGCGTCGGTGTGTTCTGCTTCCGCCGAAGCACGTTCTCCAGCACCGGAATGCCGGTAACGTCCGATATGCCCCGGGCGATGCACAGGCTCTGGTTGTAGCCCCTTTCCCGCTTTCTGATCGGATGCAGGGGCACGGGCAAAACGCCCGTAATATGTGGTATCCCCGGTTCCTGTTCAACCCTTTTTGCCAGCATGGATCCCAGGAACCGTCCAACGCCGGGGCGGTTTCTGTACTTGAGCAGATGGATGAGATCCTGAAGCGGCCGGTTGAATGCGAACGCGGAAAACGCGCCGTCGAAATAGAACGTGCGGCCCGGACAGGCCGGACACGCGGCCACCGGCGTACTCAGCGGATGGCCGCATCGTTCGCAGTACGGCGCATCGATCGAAAGAAGTCCCGATGCGCAGCCGTCGCAAACGACACTGCGTTCGTCGAAGATTCTGACCTTGCAAAGGACGCAGCACGGGGGATAAACCAGGTCCAGTGCCGTACGGCCGGCCGTGCGTAACGTATGTGTTAACAGGGCCTCAGGTATCATTCAGACCGGCTCGGATTACGACATGGACGATCGACACACGCGGGGGGCACGCTTTGAAATTTCCGGAACGACCGAACCGTGCCCGGAGTCCGGCAGTCCTCTTCCGTCTAACCGGAACGACCGAACCGTGCCCGGAGTCCGGCGGTTCCCTTCCTCCTATCAGTCGGAAAAAGCCGGGTGATGCTCGAACTTCAGGTGTAAGAGGAACGGAAAGGTACTGCTCACATCGACGCGACCACCTGCCTGACGTAGACCGGACTATGCAAAGTACGTGTTGCCGCGCACAGAACCCTCACGAGCGACGGGGCCGTCTTCGCGACGAGCGTTGCCGCGCACGGTTTCTGGTCCATCCCAGGAGGAGGAGTCCCAGGCCGCACAATGCGATGCTGATCCCCTGGTTTACCGAAAAGGACATCCCGCCCAGAATGCCCAGGGTCATGCTCGATTCATAGTACCTGAACGAATCGACGAAAAACCGGGTGACGGGTTCGGCGATCAGCAGCACGGCGAAGAGGAACCCGTCGTATCTCGGCTTGCGGTCCAGCCACATCAACAGGCCGAAAAGACCGAAACCCAGTATCGCGTTATAGAGCTGGGAGGGATGCAGGGCTACGTCCGGGTAGAACGAGCCCGCCGCGCTGAACGCCGGGAAGACTACGCCCAGGGAGGAATCGGTGGGAAGTCCGAAACAGCAGCCGTTCATGAAACAGCCGACGCGGCTCACGCCGATGCCGAGGGCGATACTCGGCGCAAAGGCGTCGCAGGCCTTCCAGACAGACAATCGCTTCGCGCGCAGGTACAGGATGGATACCAGCACCGCCGCGATGAACCCGCCATACATGGTCAGGCCGGTCAGGCCGATCGAACCGGAGCTTTGAAAGGGACTGATGATGTCGAGGGGGTTCGCGCTGAACTCGTTCCAGTGGGGTATGACGTACATGATCCGGGCGCCCACAATGCCCGCGACCATGATGAGCAGGCTCATGTTGATCATCTGGTTCTGGTTCAGGCCGCGCGCCCTGGATCGTCTCAGTGCCAGAAGTATCCCCGCGATGAATGAAACGGCCAGCAACAGGCCATAGGTGCGTACGGTGATCGGACCGAGCTCAAAAAGGATGGGATGCATGGACTATCCTCATTCGCGGCGATTGCCGGCATTCAGACGTGAAACATCAGTCAGACGTGAAACGTCAGTCAGACGTGAAACATCAGTCAGGCGTATAACATCAGTCAGGCGTATGACAACAGTCAGTAGTCAAATCGATGGCGCCAGACATTGAGCAGCAGTCCGCAAAGGATCAGGCTGGTCATCAGAAAGGAGCCGCCGTAGCTGAGAAAGGGCAGGGGTACGCCGGCGATCGGCAGCACACCGACGGCCATGCCCACGTTCATGATTACGTGAAAGGTGAAGACGGAAACGCAGCCGGCCGCGAGCAGGCTCTGGTAACGGCTTTTGACGTTCATCGCGATATAGATCCCGATGAGTATGAAGACGTAGCACAGGATGAGGACGGCCATCGAGCCGACAAAACCGAATTCCTCGGCGATGACCGAGAAGATGAAATCCGTGTGCTGCTCGGGAAGGAACGCAAGACTGGTCTGAGACCCCTGCAGGAACCCGCGTCCGAGCAATCCGCCCGATCCGATGGCGATCTTGGACTGGATGATCTGGTATCCCGCGCCCTTCGGATCGACCTGGGGATTCAGAAAAGTCTCTACGCGGCGTTGCTGGTAGTCGTGCAGCGAATCCCAGAGCGGCTCCGCACCCAGGCCCACGGCCAGGTGGGTGACGGTGAGGAATATGGTGACGAAACGCGGCGGCCACTTCAGGTACACGATGCCCGCCACGATCAGTATGAATACGGACCAGATGACCCAGTCGAACCCGCTCACGACGCCGATTATGACGCCGATCAGGGGGGAGACCATGAGCAACAGCTCGAGGACGCTCAACCCCGCCCAGAGCAGCACGCCGCAGAAGATCGCCGCGAAGACGATGGAAGTGCCCAGGTCGGGTTGAGACAGAATGAGGAAAACGGGCATCGCCGCGATCACGCCGCAGGTAGCCATGACCGAGGGCCGGTGTATGTTGGTTCGCACCTGGGAAAGATACTGTGCGAGCGCCATGATGACGGCGATCTTCGCCAGCTCGGAAGGTTGGATGCCGATGAAGCCGAGTCTGATCCACCGGCTGGACCCCTTGACGGTTTCGGAGGCCAGGACGACGACCAGCAGGACCATCACCAGGACGAATACCGGGATGGTCATCGCCTGGAGGAACCGTATGGGCAGCACCGACGTGATGTACATCACCCCGATGCCGGCCACGAACCACATGGACTGCAGCATGTACCGGGACATGCCCAGGCCGGTCTCGTCCCGCGTGGCGCTGTAGATCACGATAATGCCGATCACGGACAACAGGACGGCGGTGATGACGAGTGTGCGACTTAATTGTGATTCCATTTACAGTATGAACGCCCAAGACATTTCAAAGGTTTCACCGTATACCGCTTCGAAAGTATTTCAGAGGTGCTCCCGGGACAGAAGAGCGCCAGGGCGCTAAGGCGAAGGCGCGGCACCTTCCATATATCCGGCGTCGATCAATCCGGCAACAGGTACCGGTTCGAGCGTAAGCCAGGCGTCGACAACCCGCCGTACGATCGGCACGGCAGAGCCGGAAGGCGCGTTCTCCATGATCGCCGCGACAGCGATCCGCGGTGATTCGGCCGGAGCATACGCGACAAACCAGGAATGACTGGCGCCGTGCGGGTTTTCGGCCGTGCCCGTCTTTCCCGCCAGTTGCGTGTAGGGCAGTCGCGCCGACCTTCCGGTCCCTTCATTGACCACGTTTACCAGGGATTCGCGGATCAGGTACAGCGTCGACGGGGAAATGGGCAGCGTGTCCCTGGCGGTCGGTTCGCCGGTTTCCACCGTTTCTCCGCCGGCCGACTCCACCCGGTCGAGTACGTACGGCCGGTAAATCACGCCTCCGTTCGCCACCGCGGCGGTCAACATCGCCATCTGCAGCGGCGTGACGAGAAGTTCACCCTGTCCGATCGCCAGGTTCAGGATTTTCCCGGGCGTCCAGACGCGGTTTTCCGCCGGATCGTAATAGTCCGTGTCCGGAACCAGGCCGCCCTGTTCGTCACCCACGTCGAAACCGGTCGGGGTCCCCAGGCCAAAGCCCCGGGCGTACCGGCTCCAGCGTTCCAGTCCCATCAGGTGTCCCACCTGGTAGAAATATACATCGCAGGAATGGGCCATGGCATCCCTGAACGCCATGGAACCATGACCGTAGGTCCAGCACCCCGCCCAGCGGTTCCCGAACTGGTAACCTCCATTACAGGGAGCAAGCAGCGTGGTCGGTGTGACCAGGTGCTCCTCCAGCGCGGCGGAAGCCGTTACGATCTTCATCGTGGAAGCCGGTGGATACTGGCCGTCCCGGGTCCGGTCCAGCAGGGGCTTCAGGGGATGGTTGGCAAGTGAATTCCACGTCTCCTGGGGAATCCGTTCCGTGAACAGGTTCGGGTCGAATCCAGGCCTGCTGACGATCGCGATGACCGCGCCTGTCATGGGATCCACCGCCACCAGCGCGCCGGCCAGGCTATCGGGAATCGCCTCTTCGGCGACGGCCTGAATCCGGGTGTCGAGCGTCAGATAGACGTTGTTTCCCGATTCCGGCAGCAGAGCCGGCATGCCGGACATCGGACCGAGTTCCTGGCCGCGGGCGTTCACTTCCATGAATTCCATGCCGTTCTGGCCGCGAAGGTGATGCTCGAAGGCCTTTTCCACCCCCGTTTTTCCGATGATGTCGCCGGATCTGTATCCCGCTTCACTCAGTCCCTCGAGTTCCTGCTGGCTGATCTCGGATACATAACCGAGTACGTGGCTCGCCAGCTCGCCCGTGCCGTACATTCGGCCCGGGGTGATCTGAACGAGTACACCGGGCAGGTCCGGCAGGTGTTCTTCGACCCGACACGCGATTTCAAAGGAAACGTTCCGCTGTACCGGTATGGGATTGAACCGGTTTACCGACGGATCGCGGAGGCGCATTCGGATGGCCCGGGCATCCCGGCCGGTGAGTTCCCCCAGGTAGTCCACGGTCTCGTCTGAGGTCTCGAATGGTGCGGCGGCGATGGTGTAGGATGGCCAGTTTTCTGCAAGGACAACCCCGTTCCGGTCCATGATCAGTCCACGGGACGCTTCGATAACGACGGGCCGAATCCGGTTCCGTTCCGAATGCGCCCGGTACTCCTCGCCCGAAATGACCTGGAAATAAAACAGACGGACGGCCAGCAGGAGAAACAGCGCGGTCACGATTCCGATGAACAGGTACAGCTGGCCCCTGTGGGTGGGACTGTCATTCTGGGAAAAGCCAACGGACATCGATCTGTCCCTGTCGAAAGGTCAATACGATGATTAAAAAAAGCGCCACGGTAATCGTGTAGAGTATCGTGGGCAACGAAACCGTAGCCAGCAGGTAAACCGATTCGGCCGGCTGGAACCGGGTAAACACCAACCAGTAAACGGCGGAATGGACGATGCTGGCGGTCAGCAGCGTGAGCAGCAGGGTGGACAGGCTGTCCCTGTAGAGCGTGTTTCCGGCAACGCCCACGCCGTATGCGACCAGCGTATTGCACATGGCGTTGAGTCCCAGATTCTCGGGAGAACCGTTGAAATCCTCCAACAGCCCTACGCTGAAACCCAGGACGGTCCCCGCGAATGCCCCCGATCCCATCGCGCCGTAGATCAGCATGATCAAAACGAAATCGGGCCGGATTCCCCGAATGGCGATCTCGTGTCCCCAGGTGCTGTCGACAACAAACGCCAGGAACAGCAGGATTACGTGTTTTAGGCGCATGGGAAAACCGGGTCATGTAACCGGCCTGGATTTGCCGAAGTCACTGGGCCAGAAGCGAATCTACCGCGGCAGGCTTGTCTTCACCCGCGATCACGAACACCTCCTCAAGGCGATTCAGATCCACCGCGGGCGTAATCGAAACCTGTTTGAACAGGTTCCGGCTGTCCAGCCCGATCCTGTCGATGCTGCCCACAGGCAATCCGGAAGGAAAGGTCTCCCCCAGGCCGGACGTCACCACGCGGTCGCCTATGCGGACATCGGCCCGAAGGGGCAACTGCATGTACAATGCGTCATTCACGTACCGGATGATCCCCTGGTCCCGGCTTCGCTGGACCAGCCCGCTGATACGGCTGTTCCTGTCGGTCAGCAGCTGGACGTAGGACGACGTCAGGCCGACTTCGATGATTCTTCCGAGGACGCCGTCTTCCCTGACAACGGCCATGTATTTCCGGATCTGCTCCGAACGGCCGACATCGATGACGATGGTGTTCAGTCTCTGGTCCGTGTTCCAGCCAATGACTTCGGCGGGCACATAGGTGTACCTGTTTTTCTCCTTCAGGCTGAGCAGTTCGCGCAGCCGCACGTTTTCGAATCTGCGCTCCGCGAGGTCGGCCGCCTGCAGCTGCATCTGGACGAGTTTCTGGCGCAGAAGCTGGTTTTCGGATTTGAGATTGAAGTAGGAAGGTATGAAGGCGAACGCTTCCTGGAACGGCGTCAGTACCGTAAGCCAGACGATACGCGTGATTCCGACCTGCCGCTGCGGGGCTGCCGTCAGAAGCAGGATCGAAATGCCCATGGCGAGGACGAAAGCGGTGGACTGGCGATTGTAATACAGAATGTAGAAGAACCGGAACATGCTAGTCTTTCAGGACGCTCAGCATCGTCTCGTAGGCGGCGAAGTTCTCTATGATCTTCCCCGCTCCCCGGACCACCGAGGTCATGGGCTCGTCGTCGAGCCTTACCGGCAGCTTCGTCTCCTTCGTGATTTGCCTGTCCAGGCCAGGCAGCCGGGACCCGCCGCCGCTGATGATGATCCCGCGGTCGATGATATCGGCCGCGAGTTCCGCCGGCGTCAATTCCAGGGTTTGCCTCACCGCCATGATCACGCCGTCGAGCGGTTGCGAAAGTACCCTGCGGATCGCCAGGGAATCGACCACGACCGAACGTGGAATCCGGTCGATCAGGTCGAGTCCCTTTACCGTCATTTCCAGTTCCCTGTCGAACACGGGATAGGCCGAACCGAGTTTCCACTTGATCTGTTCGGCCATGTTGAAACCGATTTGAAGGTTGCAGTCGTTCTTCATATGGTTGATGATGGCCTCGTCCATTTCATCGCCGCCGATGCGTACCGACTTTGCCGTCACGATACCGCCGAGCGAGATCACGGCGATCTCCGAGGTTCCGCCGCCGATGTCGATGATCATGCTCCCCACCGGTTCTTCCACGGGCAGGGAACAGCCGATGGCGGCCGCCATGGGTTCGGAAATCAACATCACCTCTTTGGCGCCGGCCCGCTCCGCTGAATCCCGGACCGCCCTCATCTCGACGTCGGTCACGCCCGATGGGATACACGCCACGACGCGCGGCCGGATGAAGAACGAGTTCTTGAGCACCTTGCGGATGAAATACCGAATCATGGCTTCCGTATACTCGAAGTCGGCGATCACGCCGTCGCGCAACGGCCGGTGCGCCTTGAGATCGGGTGGTTCCCTGCCGAGCATGACCTTGGCCTCCGCGCCAACGGCAACGACTTTGCCGGTCTTCGTATTGACCGCCACGACGGAAGGTTCGTTGATGACGATACCTCTGCCGCGCACGTAAACGAGCGTATTGGCCGTACCCAGATCGATGCCGATATCATTGGAAAAGAAATCCGGCAGGGTAAAACGCATTTTTCGTCTCCTTGAGTCCTGCAGAAATACCGAACGACCGCGCGCCATTCGACTTCATATCAGATCAAGCAAGTTTCCGTTTCAGATCGGTCAGATGATGCAGAGGTACCTTCATGCCGCCAAGGCCGCATCGGTCGGGCCGTGGTCCGTGATAATCCGATCCGCCGGTTGCAGCCAGTCCGTACTTCGCGGCCAGTTGCCCGTAGTACCGGCGGGCCGTCCCGGAGTGGTCCGGATGGATGACCTCCAGGCCGTCCAGACCCGATTTTACGAAACCGGGAATCAATTCGTCCCGCCTGAGGGACCCCGGATGGGCCAGCACGGCCGCGCCGCCGGCTTCGTGGATCACCTGAATCGCATCCTCGACGGCGAAAAACACCTTGGGCATGTACGCGGGTGCGTGATTCCCCAGGTACCGTGTAAAGGCGTCCTGGATCGAGTCGGCCTGATTGCTCTCCACCAGCGCCCGGGCGATATGCGGTCGGCCGACGCTGGTCTTTCCACCCTGCGCATGGGCGAGTACCGATTCCAGTTCGAGCGGTACGCCCAGGTCGTTCAACTTCCGGACTATGCCCTTCGCCCGGTGCAACCGCTGCGACCTGAAGGTTTCCAGATAGGAAAGCAACGACCTGTTGCCGGGGTCGAAGAAGTAACCCAGGATGTGCACGTCGGAATCGCCTTCCCGTGCACTGAGTTCCACACCGGGTACGATCTCCAGGTCCCGGGCCGACTCGCTACGGGCCGACTCGCTGGCCGACTCGCTACGGGCCCGTTCCACGCCGTCGACGGCGTCGTGGTCCGTAATCGCCAGAGCGCACAGGCCCGCCGCGCGGGCCTTCGACACGAGTTCTTCCGGGGTATCGACGCCGTCGGAGCAGTCGCTGTGGGCGTGCAGATCAATATAGCACTCGACGCTCATCCTGCACAAATCATTTCGAGATTCCGATTCAACCGGCCGATCATGTCCTCGTAGTTGTTCTGCTTGTCTTTTTCTTTCTCGACGACTTCCGCGGGCGCTTTTTGTACGAACTGGCCGTTCGCCAGGCGCTTGCGGACTTTTTCCAGCTCCTGCTCGACCCGGGCACGTTCCCTGGAAAGGCGTTCCGTTTCGATCTCCAGGTCGATCAGTCCGCTGAGTGGTATGTAGAATTCCATGTCCCGCAACACGCCGGATGCGCTGCCGGCGGGGCGGGTCTCGTCGCCGTCGACGAAGGCCAGCGTGCATCGGGCGAGCGACTGGACGGCCTGTGCCTGACCGGAGAGTACTTCGATCAGGCGGGGGTCCGCGACCCGGCAGAGCACCGCCATCTCCTGGGTAGGATGGATTCTGAAGTCGGCGCGTATGCCCCGGATGGCCCCGACCAGTTCCTGGACGTAACGAATGTCCCTTTCGGCATCCGCGCGAACCCGGTCCGGACGCGAATCGGGCCAGGGTGCGACGACGATGCCCGCCGGTTCCGCGTCACGATCATCGAGGTAGGGTCTCAGCTGCTGCCAGATTTCCTCGGTGATGAAGGGCATGAACGGATGAAACAGGCGGAGCGTCTGTTCGAGCACAAGCAGCGCCGTGCGCCGCGCGTGATCCGCTGATGCGACGTCCGTCTCGTCGTAAAGCCGTTGCTTGATCGCTTCGAGATACCAGTCGCAGTAGTCGTGCCAGAAGAAGTCGTAAAGCAACAGCGCCGTCTCGTGGAAGGCATACTGTTCCAGGGACCGGGTCGCCTGCTCAACGGTCCGGTCCAGCCGGGACAGGATCCAGCGGTCCCAGAGGTTCCCGGAGGCCGCGAAACCGGACTCCGGCGGCTTCTGATGCATGAGCACAAACCGGGCGGCATTCCACATTTTGTTCGCGAAATTGCGCCCCACTTCAACCTGCTCGTTGGAATACAGCAGGTCCTGCCCGTGCGGCGCGATCAGCATCATGGCGTACCTCAGCGCGTCGGCGCCGTAGGTATCCATGACTTCCAGGGGATCGGGCGAATTACCCAGCGATTTGCTCAGCTTGCGACCCTTGATATCGCGTACCAGGCTCGTGAGATAGACGTCGTCGAAGGGCCGGTCGTCCATGAATTCATAGCCCATCATCATCATGCGCACGACCCAGAAGAACAGGATATCGTGGCCGGTGACCAGCGTGGAGGTGGGATAGAAAGTCCCGAGCTCAGCCGTGCGTTCCGGCCAGCCCATGGTCGAAAAGGGCCACAGGGCCGAAGAAAACCAGGTATCGAGCACGTCTTCGTCCTGGTGCAGTACGCCGTGGCCGCAACGGCTGCACCGCCCGGGCGCTTCGGTGCCCGCGTGCGCGCATCCGCAGGACGCACAGTACCACACCGGAATGCGGTGCCCCCACCACAGCTGGCGGGACAGACACCAGTCCTCGATGTTTTCGAGCCAGTGGCGGTACGTCTTCTCCCAGTGCTCCGGCGTAAAGCCCGGCAACCGGTCCTCATCCAGGGCGCGCAGGAGACGCCGGGCAAGCGGCCGGGTCTTCAGGAACCACTGGCGGGAAAGCCGGGGCTCAAGGACCGAATCGCAACGCTGGCAGTGGCGGACGGCGTGGAGATGCGTTTCGATCCCTTCGAGGAGGCCGAGCTCTTCGAGGTCCTTCACGATCTTGCGGCGGCAGTCGAACCGGTCCAATCCCCGGTAGGCGGGACCGGCGGCCTCGTTCATCGCGCCATGCTCGTCCATGATCACGATCCGGGGCAGATCGTGCTTGTTGCCGAGGATGAAATCGTTGAAATCATGGGCCGGCGTCACCTTGACGGCGCCCGTGCCGAATGCCCGGTCAACCAGTTCCGCGTCCGCGATGACCGGGATGGTCCGGTCCGTCAGCGGCAGGACGACCTGCTTGCCGACCAGGTGCGCGTGACGCTCGTCTTCCGGGTGGACGGCAACCGCCACGTCGCCGAGCATGGTCTCCGGTCTCGTCGTGGCGATGCTGATCCCTCCCGTGCCGTCTGCCAGGGGATACCGGATCCGCCACAGCGATCCCTGCTCGTCCCGGGGCACGGCCTCTTCGTTGGACAGGGCCGTATCGCAGCGGGGGCACCAGTTGATGATGCGATTGCCCCGGTAGATCATCTTCTTTTCGAAAAGCGCGATGAATACCGTGATCACCGCCCTGGAAAGTCCCTCGTCCATGGTGAAACGCTCGCGCCGCCAGTCACAGGAACAGCCCAGTTCCTTCAACTGGCGGACGATTGTGCCGCCATACTGCTCGCGCCACTTCCACACCTCTTCCACGAATCGCTCGCGGCCGATTTCCTCCCGGTCGATGCCCTGTTTCGCGAGCATCCGTTCCACGACCACGTGGGTGGCGATACCGGCGTGATCGGTTCCCGGCATCCAGAGGGTCTCGAAACCCTGCATGCGCTTGAACCGGATGAGCACGTCCTGGATCGTGTTGTTCAGTACGTGGCCGAGGTGGAGTATGCCGGTGATGTTGGGTGGGGGAATGACGATGGAATAGGGGGGCTTGCCGGAAGCCGGATCGGCGTGGAAGAACTGGTTCTCCTCCCAGAAAGCGTACCACTTCCGTTCAACGGTTCCGGGGTCGTACTGAGGGGGCAATCCCTCGGCCATATCGGATGTTTCTCCCTGACGTACCGGAATTTGCAGAATAGAACAGGGTATGGAATGACCGTAATCAGACCGGAGACCGGACAGGTAAGACTACGCCATCCGACGGGATGGTATATAGAAACCAGCACCGCGAAAACGCCAGCCTCAAAATACCGTCCCGCCGTTGGCCTGTCAATCGAATTTGGCCGGTATGACCTGTGCCCGGATCACCCGTTCGGGCGTGGGATGATCCCGGATACTACGAACCGAATGCCCTGCGGCGGCGCATGTAGGTCGGCACGTCCAGCCCGTTGTTGTCGACCGCGTCGTCGGACGGGTCGCCCACGGTCACTTCCTCGGTCTCGAAACCGTTACGCTTGACCCGTTGGAAGGCCGGTGTTTCGATCTCGTCAGGACGGTCGGGCTGGAACTTCAGGATGTTCCGAGTCAGCATTTCGTCCGGCGAGGACATCGCCTGGTCCAGACCGGTGGCGATCAACGTCACCCGGATACTGCCCTCCAGGCTCTCGTCGAGGACCGTACCCATGATGATGTTGGTGTGTCCCGCGGCCGCCTGCACCGTGTTCATCACTTCTTCCACTTCGAACAGGGTCATATCCTGCCCGCCCGAAATATTCAGCAGGATGTCCTTGGCCCCGTCTATGTCCATGTCCGCGAGCAGCGGGTGCTTCATGGCCCGTTCGGCCGCTTCCAGCGCGCGCATGTCTCCCTCGGACTCGCCGGTGCCCATGAGGGCTTCGCCCTTGTTTTCCATGGTCGTCCGGATATCGGCGAAATCGACATTTATCAGCCCGGGCAGGGTGACCAGGTCCGAAATGCCGCGCGTGGCCTGCAGCAAGACCTCGTCGGCCACCTTGAGCGCGTCTTTGAAGGATGTGTTGCGGCTCACGGCTTCCTTCAGTTTCTGGTTGGGAATGATGACGACCGTATCCACGTGCTCTTTCAACGCGGAAAGCCCGGTTTCGGCGTTCGCCGCACGCTTGGGTCCCTCGAAGGCAAAGGGCTTGGTCACGACGCCGACGGCCAGGACATCCAGTTCCTTGGCGATCTGCGCGATAACCGGCGCGGCGCCGGTACCCGTGCCGCCGCCCATGCCCGCGGTGATGAAGACCATGTCGATATCGGTCAGGTGTTCCGCGATCACGTCCCGGCTTTCCTCCGCGGCCTTGCGCCCTACGTCCGGATTCGCGCCGGCGCCGAGACCCCGGGTGATTTCGTGTCCCAATTGTATCTTGTACTTGACATTGGAACCCGCCAGGTCCTGCGCATCCGTGTTGGCGACCAGGAAATCTACGCCCGGGACACCGATTTCAACCATGTGGTTGACGGCGTTCTTTCCGGCGCCGCCCACGCCGATGATCTTCATGCGCGCGAACAGTCCTGGTTCCGCATCGAAGTCGAAAGTAGACATTTACAGCCTCCTTCTGTGGGTTTGAGGCAGCAATCTGCCGGTTTTGCTCGATTCTTGCACAATTGTGCGCGATAGGTGCTACATCAGGGCCGCGATCCGGCTGATCACACGGTCCAGCAATCCTCCTTCCTTACCATGGTGCCACTCCTTTTCCGATAGGTTGTACATGGCGTAGCGCAACAGGCCGACGCTGGTGGCGTACGTAGGCGCGCAGTCGTCACTTTCCAGTCCGGAGACCTCCTGCGGCCCGCCGATTTTCGCGGACATGCCGAAGACCTGCTCCGCCAGTTTCGCGATGCCCGGCATCAGCGCACCGCCGCCCGTGATGACGATGCCTGTGCCGACCAGGTGTTCGAATCCACTGCCGCGGATTTCCTCCCGCGCGAGGAACAGCAGCTCCTTGATCCGAGGTCCTACCACGAAGGCCAGTTCCTCCCGCGTCACCTGCCGGGTCTCGCGGCCGCCGACCCCGGGTACCTCGATGGTGTTGTCCCTTTCCGGCCGGACATAGACCGCGCTCGCGTAGCCGCACTTGATCCTTTCAGCTTCCTCATGCGGTGTGCGGAGACCGATCGCGATGTCGTTCGTGAGGTTGTTGCCCCCGGCCGGTATGACCGCCGAATGCCGTATGCTCCCGTGGTGGTACAGCGCGACGTTCGTCGTGCCTCCGCCCAGGTCGAGCAGCACGACGCCCAGATCCTTTTCGTCGGACGTGAGTGCCGACTCGCCCGTGGCGATCGTATCCAGGACGAGTTCCCGGACCTGCATGCCGGACTGCGTAATGCAGTTGCGCAGGTTCCGCAGCGGGGTAACCGCGCCGGTTACGATGTGCACGCGCACTTCGAGCCGGACGCCCGACATGCCGCAAGGGTCGAGGATCCCGCACTGGTCGTCCACGATGTGGTCCTGTGCGAGTACGTGGATGACCTGGCGGTCCGAGAGGATCTTGAGTGCTGTCGCCGCTTCGCGGGCACGGACAACGTCTTCCCGCGTCACGCCCCGGACGACGTCGGACGCGATGGCCACGGCGCCGCTGCTGTTGACGCTTTCGATGTGCTCGCCGGAAAACCCGACGAATACCTCGTTTACCTTTACGCCCGCGTCTTCCTCCGCGGCCCGGAGCGCCTCCCCGACCGAACGGGCGGCCTCGTCCATGTTGACCACGACGCCCCGCCTGAGGCCCCGGGACCCGCTCGCGCCCTTGCCCAGGATGCGTAGGCCGTCTTCTGCGATCTCGCCGATCAGCACGACCGTTCTGGTGGTGCCCAGATCGAGCGCGGCGATATGTTCACGAGCCATGTTCAACTCCTTTTGCCACTACGATCTCCCGCCCCCGGGCCGGTTGGAAACGATCGGCCGGACGATCACCTGGTCTTTGAACCGCAGATCGATCAGGCGGGTACGGATGGCATTGGCTTCCAGCTCTTCCACCGTCCGTCTCAACATCTCGATCTTCCTCGGATAGTTGCCCGTCCCGAACCGTATGGCCAGTCCGCCTTCGACCATGTAGGCGATCGGGTCATCGGGACTGGACACGTGAATCTCGGACAACTCGTCATACATCCCCGGAGACATCGTTCTGAGCACCCTCATCAGGTAGAGCGCGCGGGCTATCTCCGGACTGCCCCGCATGGCGTCTCTCAGCGTTTCGAAACTGCGTTCGCGCGACTCGGCGGCGTCCGGCGCATGCCGGTAGCTTGTAGCGTCGACGGTGATCACGGGAAGATCCGGCAGTCCGTTTGCGGTCGTCAGGGGGATCAGCTCGCCGCGTTCCGAGACGCCGTAAAGCCGGTCCAGCTGCACGAAAGCGATCGGTTCCCGTTCCTGTACCCGGACGACGACGGTACCGGGCGGTCTCCTGGACAACGCGACCCGTTCGAACCGCCGGTCCAGCATAAGGCGCCTTTCGGTCTCTTCGAGGTCGGCCGACCAGATGTTCCGTCCCCGCTCGAGGCCGGAAACCGTGATGATCTCCTCTTTGCCGACGGCGATGTTCCCCGAGACGTCGATGGTGTCCAGACTGAACGCCGGCGAAGTACTGGCCCACCTGGACAGTTCCATGCCGCCCATGGCCAGTCCGGCCGCCACGACGGAGACGAGCAGTACGGCCGCGAATCCATGCATCAGCCGGACCGCGAAATGTGTCCTGTTCAGCTTCATACGACCCCCGATTTCATCACGCGCACCTCGAGTTCGAGCGCTGTGCCGGTCCGTTCGAAGACCCGCTCGCGCACCATGTCGATCAGCCGTAACGCGTCCGAGGCCGTCGCGCCGCCCTGGTTGATGACGAAATTTCCGTGGACGTCGGACACCCTCGCGCCTCCGACCTGCAGTCCCTTGCAACCGGCCTTGTCGATCAGTCTCCCCGCCTGGCCGCCCTCCGGGTTCCTGAACATGCATCCGGCGCTCTGGTCCGCGGACGGCTGCGTGCGCTTGCGGTAATCGGTAAAGTCCCGTATGCGTTCATATACGTTTTCCGGTTCGTCCGGCGTCAGCCTGAATACGGCCCCGGTCACGATGCCGCCCGGATCGATCCGGCTCTCCCGGTAGGAGAACCCCGCCTCGCCTGCCGGGATCGTTTCGATGTCGCCGGAAGGCTGTATCAACTCTATCGACTCCAGCACGCCGCCCAGATCGCTCCCGTGGGCACCCGCGTTGCCCCGGATGGACCCGCCGACCACGCCGGGGATCCCGGTGCAGAATTCCAGTCCGCCCAGTCCCGTGGCCGCCGCCGACCATGCGAGCCGGGGCAGGCTCACGCCGGCGCCCGCCCGGAGGCGTTCACCTTCCTGCTTCAGATGCCAAAGCGTCCCATCCGCCGGGGTCGATCCGCGTATCTTGATGACCAGCCCCCTGAAACCGTCATCGGCAAAAAGGATGTTGCTCCCGTTCCCCAGCACGAGCCAGGGGACCTCGTGCACCCTGGCCGCGGTGACGACTTCCAGCAGTTCCGACCGGGTTTCCGGCAAACACATGACGTCGGCCGGTCCCCCGACCCGGTAGGTGGTGTGCCGGTCGAGGCCCTCGTTCAGGCGCAGCCGCTCGCCGGCCACCAACCCGCTGAAGAGGTCAGCGATTCCCATGAGACCGGTCCCCGCGTTTCCGCAAAAGTTCGCAAACCTGGCTTCCCACCGCACCGATATCCCCCGCGCCGAGTGTCAGCACCATGTCTCCAGGCTCGAGATCGTCCACCAGCGTGGCCGCTACCCGGTCCTTGTCCGGGACATACGCGACATTTCCGCCGAATGCGCTCGAGTCCTGGACGATCATCTCGCCCGTCACCCCGTCACGGGTAGTCTCCCTGGACGGGTATACGTCCGTGACGATCGTCCGGTATGCCGGAAACCGCCCGAGGACGCGTCCGAATTCGCGGCGCAAATCCCGCGTCCGGCTGTAAAGGTGCGGCTGGAACACCACGAACATACGCCGAACGCCCGTATTCGACACGGCGCGCAGTGCGGCCTCAATCTCAGCGGGATGGTGGGCGTAATCATCCACTACCGAGACGCCGCCGACGCTGCCCAGCACTTCGAATCGCCGGCTCAGTCCCCGGTATTCCGCCAGCGCCGCCAACGTCCGCTCGACGGGCAGCTCGAGATAGTCGGCCACGGCAATGGCGGCCAGGGCGTTGGTGAGGTTGCACTCGCCCGGCTGAGGCAACACCAGCCGGCCGGCCGGAACGTCCCGCACGTACACCTCGGCGGATATGCTCCACCCCTTCGATGCTACCTGGTCAGCCCGGATGGAGGCGTGCGCCGAAAGCCCGTAGGTCACCAGGCGGCGCCGCAGGCCGGACCGGATCCTCAGGATACCCGGGTCGTCCGCGCACACGATCAGGGGCCTGTCCCCGGGCACGAGATGGGCGAAGACGGTGAAGGCTTCATCTATGGCTTCCTGCGAACCGTAGTATTCCATGTGGTCGGCGTCCACCGAGGTGATCACGGCCGCGGCCGGGGTCAACGCATGAAACGATCGATCGTATTCATCGGCTTCCACGACCATCCAGGGACCGTTTCCACGGCGGACGTTGGATCCGTTTTCCGTCATGATGCCGCCGATGACGGCCGTCGGGTCCAGACCCGCGGCGGCCAGTACCTTGACGATCATGGCCGACGTGGAGGTCTTACCGTGGGTGCCCGCCACGGCGATGCCCTGTGTCACGCGCACCAGCGTACCGAGCAGTTCGGCGCGGCTGACGGTACGCCGGTCCAGCCTGCGGGCCGCCGCGAGTTCGGGATTGTCCCCGGGAATGGCGGAGGAGTACACGACCAGGTCCGCGCCTTCCGCGTTGGCCGGGTCGTGGCCCTGGAAGACGGACGCGCCGAGACCCCGCAGACGGTCGGTCAACTGCGTGCTCCGCAGGTCCGATCCGCTGACTTTGCATCCATATCCGAGCATCAGTTCGGCCAGTGCGCTCATGCCGATTCCGCCTATGCCGATGAAATGCGCGTGGCGGCAGACCATTGCCGGTCCATGCCGTCCATGTCGGCCGGTCCCTCCGGCCTGTCCGGGTTGTCCCGGCTGACCGGGTTGTCCGGTCTGTGCCGGCTGTCCGGTTTGTGCCGCCTGGCCGGTTTGTCCCGGCTGTCCGGTTTGTGCCGGCTGTCCGGTTTGTGTGGTCCGGGCGGTCTCATCGGTCTGATCAGTCATACTGCAGTCTCTGGCGTCGATAGGTCATTCTGGATATGTTCAGCAGGATCCCGATACTCATCATGCAGAAGAGCAGCCAGGACCCTCCGTAGCTCAGAAAGGGCAGCGGCAGGCCCGTGGTGGGCAGCAAGCCCGTCACCACCCCGATGTTCACCAGCACGTGCAGCGTGATGAGCATGGTCAGCCCCGATGCCAGGAAAAACCCGAAGGCGTCCGGCGCCATGCGGGCGATACGGACCCCTCTCCACGCGAAGACTGCGAAGAGGCCCAGGACCGCCAGCGACCCCAGAAACCCGAATTCCTCGCCGATCACCGCGAACACGAAATCCGTATGAGGATCGGGGAGAAAAAGGAACTTCTGCCGGCTTTGCCCCAGTCCGTTCCCGAACACGCCGCCCGTACCCAGGCCGATCAGTGCCTGTTGCAACTGGTAGTCCGCGCCCTGGAGATTCTGGGCCTGATCGGCGGAATTGCCGAAAAACCGTTCGAAGTAGGTCATGAGCCGTTCCCGGCTATGGGCGGACGAGTATAGCTTGTAGAAGAGTACCGGGACCATGATCCCCACGGCACTCGCCAGGTGCAGCAACCGGGCGCGGCCGACGTAGAGCACCGAGAAAGCGGTCGCGGCAAGCACGATCGCGGTGCCGTAGTCCGGCTGCAGGCCGATCAGCAGGCAGGTGGCTGCGATCACTGCCGATACGGGCAGAAAACCGGTGAAAAACCGGTCCATGACCTGATGCCGCCTGGCCAGCCAGTAGGCCAGGAAGATCACCAGGGCGATCTTGACTCCTTCGGCGGGCTGGATCGTCATGGAGAACAGGCTCACCGTGCGCGTCGCTCCGCGGATGGTCATCCCGATACCGGGAACGAACACGAGCGCCAGGAACACCAGGCCCATGACGATCAGGATCGGGGACCACTTCTGCAATTTCTGGTAATTCAGGCTTGCGAAGAGGACCAGGATGACGATCCCGAGGATCAACCGCACCAGGTATCGTTTCACGAAGAAACCACTGTCGCCGGAGAACATCTCCGCGGCAACGGCTGAACTCGCGCTGTATACCATGACCGACCCCACGCAAAGCAGGAGCAGGGACGAGACCAGCAGTGGAAGATCGATCCGTTGATGCAACACGGGCTTACTCCATTTGGCCCTTGCCGAGGGACTTTTCCAGGTATTCCACGACGGATTCCATGCGCATGCCGCGCGATCCCTTCACGAGTACCACGTCGCCGTCTTCGACTTCCGCCATTACCGCGGCGGCGGCCTCGTCGTTGCAACTGCACGACACGACGCGGGAAGCCGGGATGCCGCCGTCCACGGCGGCCGCGGCGATTTCACGGGCCAGTTCGCCCACCGTGATGATCCGCTCCGCCACTTCCGCGGCGCGCCTTCCGATCTCCCGGTGCGCGGGCCTGCCCAGGGCACCCAGTTCCAGCATGTCGCCGAGGACGACCAGTTTACGGCCGCCGGCCGTCGCCAGTGCGTCCAGGGCCGCCTTCATGGATGACGGATTGGCGTTGTACGCGTCGTTGATCAGGTGGACGGCGCCCGCCTTCCTGTACTCCATGCGCATGGGCGTGGGCTCGACGTTCCGCAGCGCATGGGCGATGCCCTGATCGTCGATGCCCAGGAGCCTGCCCACTGCCACGGCGGCCGCGGCGTTCATGACCTGGTGCTCCCCCATCAGGTTTATTCGAAAGGAGACCCCGTCCGACAATGTGAAATCCGATCCCGACAGTTCGGTCCTGACGCTTGCCAGCCTGACGTCGGCGCCCGTGCCGCGGCCGTAGGTGACCACCCGCGCCAGGCTGCGGCCGGCCTGCTTCATGACGAGGGGGTCGTCGGCGTTCAGCACTGCGCTCCCGCCTTCGGGCAGATGGTCCAGGATCTCGCCTTTGGCCAGTGCGATGCCTTCGATGGACTCGAAGAACTCGATGTGCGCGGGGCCCACATTGGTAATCACGCCGATGCAGGGACGGGTCATTCGGGACAGCCGGTCCAGTTCGCCGGCGCGGTTCATGCCCAGCTCGAGTACTGCCGCGCCGTGGTCTCCCCGCAGGGAAAACAGGGCTTCGGAGACACCCAGCTGGCTGTTCAGGTTCCCCGGTGTCCTGAAGACCCGGAAGCGTTCACCCAGCACGGAAGCGATCATGTTCTTCGTGGTGGTCTTCCCGCTGGAACCCGTAACCGCTACGACGGGCAGGTCGAACCGCCTCCGGTGCCAGCCCGCGAATGCCTGCAGCGCGGGAAGTACTTCGGGCACGACGATCCGCGCGGCCTCCGGGGCTTCCCGGACCGGACGGTGCGCGTGCCAGTCGTCCGTAACGAGGGAGGCGCACGCACCGGCGCGCACGGCCTCGGGTACGAAGTCGTGACCGTCGAAACGCTCGCCCGTAATCGCGACGAAGAGATTGCCTTCCTCGATCCGCCGGGTATCCGAACAGACGCCCGTGATCCGGCTGCGGCGAAGCGCCGGGGACTGAACGTGCAGTCTGCCGCCCATGATTCCGGCGATTTCCATCAGCGTGGGCTCCCCGGCCCCATTGTGATTATCCATAGTGCGCCTCGAGACACTCACGGGCCTTGATCCGGTCGTCGAACTCGATCTGCGCATCGCCCACGACCTGGAAGATCGTATCTCCCCTTCCTGCAATCAGCACGGTGTCGCCTTCGCCCGCTTCGCGCAGGGCCTTCCGGATCGCCTCGCCACGGTCCTGGACGATGTGGGAGCGGACGTGGGGCAGCAGACCCGGCTCAATATCCCGTATGATCCGGTCGGGCGGTTCCGTTCTGGGGTTGTCGGTCGTCACGATGACGACGTCGGCATGGGTGGACGCCGCCCTGCCCATGAGGGGCCGCTTGCCCGGGTCCCGGTCTCCGCCGCAACCGAACACGACGGTCAGGTTCCCCCGCGTCCATTCGCGGCAGGCCGACAGCACCGCGCCGAGCGCATCGGGCGTATGGGCGAAATCCACGAGCACGTTGAATGGCTGTCCGGCGTCGACGCGCTCCAGCCGGCCGGGGACCCTTATCCCGGATACGGCCCGGTTCATCAGCGCGCCGTCGATTCCGAACTCCAGCCCCACGGTGATCGCCGCCAGGGCGTTGTACGCGTTGAACCGGCCCAGGAGCGGCAGCGTCACGTTGAACGGCGGATCGGATCGAACCTGCACCGCAAGGGTGGTCCGGTCCGCGTGGTATCCGATCGGACCCGCCCTGTGGACCTCCGCTCTCTTGTCCAGGCCATAGGAACGGACGCGCGCGCGCGAGGCGTTCCTGAAATGGACGAAGGCCGGATCATCCATGTTGAGGACGGCTGCGCCCTCCTCGTCGAGCAGTTCGGAGAAAAGCAGCGTCTTGGCTATCCGGTAATCGTCGAAGGTCTTGTGGTCGTCCAGGTGTTCCCGGGAGAGATTGGTAAAGACGCCCGTGGTGAAACGCAGTCCGGACAGTCGCTGCCAGGCCAGGCTGTGCGAAGATACTTCCATGACGACGCATTCGCCTCCCTGGTCCCGGATCTTCCTCAAGGTGCGGTGCAGCTCCATCGGATAGGGCGTGGTATGGCTCAGCTTCCAATCGAGCATCTCGCCCATGTACCGGCTGCCCAGCGTGCCGATTCCGCCCACGGTCCGGCCGAACTCCCTGAGGATGGCCTCGACGAGCAACGCCACTGTCGTTTTGCCGTTGGTCCCTGTGATGCCGATCAGGCCGAGGTCGTCTGCCGGCCGGCCGTAATACGCGGCGGCCATCAGACCGTACGCCAGTGAAGTGTCCGGAACGATCACCGCGGTCGCGTGTTCGAGGCGTTCTTCGTTTTCCTGGACAACCACCGAAGCGCCCCGCGCCACCGCGTCGCCGACGTACCTGTGGCCGTCGCGGCCCGATGGCTCGCGCAGCGCGACGAAAATGTCACCGGGCTTCACGGACCTCGAATCGTGGACGATGCCGCCGATCTTCTGGTCGGCAGGATTGGCCTGGTCGACTCGGCCGGTCTGGCCGGCCCGGTCGGCCCGGTCGGCCCGGTCGGCCCGGTTCGCTCGACCCGGCAGGTGGATCACCGCTGATCGGGGCAGCGCGTCCAGTAAACCGGAAAGCTTTAGCAAGGCCTTGATCCTCAGTGCAGTCGTCCGCACGAAGCGAGCGATGGGACGGCTAGTTGTATGGACCGCATTCGATGACGCATCGATCACCGGGAATGAGCCGGTGGCCCGGTGCCGGAATCTGGCGCCGGACGTAACCCGTGCCGACTATGGTCGCCTCGATGCCCATTTCGGCCAGGGTCCTGACGGCCTCTCGTACGCTCATGCCGATTACGGACGGCAGTTCTACCCGGGCCCGTTCCGCCACGGAGAGGGTATTGGGACGCTCGATTTCCCAGCGGCCGTCGAGCGGAAGCGGGTCCCGCGTCAACGGGTCTCGCGGCAGCGGACCGTCGAAGTCCGGGTCTGACCGGTCGGAAAATCCAAACGCACGGTCCGAAGCGGTATTCGGCTCGATGGATGCCAGGTGCAGTGGCAGGCCGTCGTCGGATTCGGGTACGGACTCCACCGGGCCGTCCGGCAGATGGACGAGGCGGCGAACGATCTTGTTGAAGACGGGCGCGGCCACCGATCCGCCGTAGAAACCGCGTCTCTTCGGTTCGTCGATCATGACCAGTACGACGATTTCGGGATCCGAGGCGGGAAACATGCCGACGAACGACGACCGGTAGTTCCGGGTGTATCCCCGGCCGTCCTCACGCGCCTTCCAGGCCGTGCCGGTCTTCCCGGCGACCTTGAACCCGGGTACCCTGGCATTCGTCCCCGTGCCCCGCTCCACCACCCCGGTAAACACGCCCATCAGTGTTTCGGCGGTCTGCCGATCCATCACCCTGCGTACGACGGACTTCGGCACGGACTCCACTGAACCGTCGTTTCGCAAGATGGACTTGATGATCCGGGGTCGCAGGAGCAGCCCCCCGTTGGCCACGGCGCAATAGGCGGACGCCAGTTGCACGCCGGTCACGGAAACTCCGTAGCCTATGGACATGGTGGGCAACGTCGACCGGGACCAACTGGCCGGTTTGTGCAGGATCCCGTTGACCTCGCCCGGGAGGTCAACACCCGTCTTCATGCCGAAGCCGAATGACCGGGTGTATTCGTAGAACGTCTCTTCGCCGAGTTCCAGGGCGATCTTGACCGTACCCACGTTACTGGAATGCTCGATGACTTCCCGCACGGTCAGTTCATCGAAGACCTCGTGGTCCGAAATAGTCTGGCTTCCCAGGACGATGCGCCCACCGCTCGTATCGATCCGGTCCTCCAGCGAGAACGCGCCGGTCTCCAGGGCTGCGGTCGCGGCGACGATTTTAAACGTCGAACCGGGTTCATAGGTGTCTACCACGGGCCTGATTTTCTGGGCTTCGAACTGGAATCGGCCCGGTGTATTGGGATCGAAATCCGGCGAACTGGCCATGGCCAGTATGTCGCCGTTCCCCGGGTCCATCACGATGACCATGCCGCCAAGCGCATCGTGCCACGCTATCGCCTCTTCAAGCACCCCTTCGGCGGCGACCTGGGCCGCTATGTCGATCGTCAGGACGACGTCCGCGCCGTTCTCCGCCGACTTCTGCAAATCTTCCAGCCAGGAATAGGCTCGCCGTTGCGCATCGATCTGGACTACGTTGTATCCTTCTATACCGGACAGCAGCCCGTTATGTTCCATTTCGAATCCGGCCTGGCCGGCGCCGTCAACGCTGAATCCCAGCACCTGGCCGGCCGCGGTCCGGTAGGGATAGACCCGCCTGGCTTCCTTCTCCGTGCGGATATAGGGTTCGAAACGGGGGTAGGCGGACAGCCCCCTGATCCGTTCGCTGGTCTCCGGCGTCACCCAGCGTACCAGGTACCGGAAGTCGGTGGATCCGGTAATCCGGTCCACGATGTGCCGGGGATCTTCGCCGGTGATCTGGGAGAGTTGAACGGCAAGGTTGCCGACGTCGGCAGAATCCAGCCGGTTTCTGTCGAGATCCTGGATGCCGAAAGAGTCGAACTCGACGCTCAGGGCCAGCGTGTTATGGTTACGATCGAAGATACGGCCCCGGCGGGGGTCGATGGTGACGACCCGGTGCTGCTGGTCACGTGCCCGCTGCCTGTAGGTCTCGCCGTCGCGAATCTGTATCAGTGCGATTCGGAATCCGAGCCCCGCGCACAGCAACATACCGACCGCGAAGAGGAGGGTCAGTCTGCGCATACAGGATTTCGCGACCATATCGGTCAAACCTCATCGGGTATCCACTCGAGCCGTTCGGAACGAGGCGAGGATCAATTCGTCGTCCGTCGGTCTGCCCGCGATCGCCCTCACATCGGGCTCGGTGCCGGCCAGTGCCGCGGCCGTGTCCACCGCGTCCATGACCACGACCTGTCCGACCGCCGCGTGTTCCAGTTCGAAACGTTGCATGGCCACGGTTTCGTTCCGGAGTTGTTCCTCGAGCCGAACGATCCGCACGTGCAGGTAAGCGCTTTTCTTCACCATCGCTTCCTTCTGTTGCTCCAGTTGAAGGATCTCCACCTTCAGCGTCCTGGTTTCCACTTGATGCCAGATGTAGAACATGCTCAACGACGTGACGAGCGCGATCATACCGATCCAGCTGAACAACTGTCCCATGTACGGATGGTCGCTTCGGATTCTGAAAGCGGATTTCATGTCGGCCTCTCCGGTCGAAATGGATGGTACGGATTTCAGCGTGCTTCCAGTTTGTCGGGCAAGCGTTCGATCATACGAAACCTGGCGCTTCGGGCCCGCGGGTTTGCCGCGACCTCTTCCCGTGAAGCCACGACGGCCCGTCTGGTGTGCAGCACGGCGACGCGCTCGTGCTGGCACACGCACTTTGGAAGACCCGGCGGGCAGATGCAATCCGAAGCCCAGGTTTCGAACGTCCGCTTGACCATACGGTCCTCTAACGAATGATAGGATATGACGCCGAAACGACCCCGGCCGCGCAGCAGCGGCAACAGGTTGTCCAGCGCCGTTCTTAATCTGTCCAGCTCCTGGTTGACGGCGATGCGCAGTGCCTGGAACACCCGGGCGCAGGACTTGACCGCCCATCTGCGGTGGACCGCCGACCTGACCGTTTCGGCGAGCCCGGTGGTGGAATCCAGCGGGTACTTCGCGCGGTTCCTGACGATCGCGTTCGCGACGCTGCGGGCCTGCCGTTCCTCGCCGTATTCCCCGATGATCCGTTCGATTTCGTCCCGGGATCCGCCGTTGACGATATCCGCTGCCGTCAGCGCCCCGGCCCGGTCCATGCGCATATCGAGCGGACCTTCGGACTGGAACGAGAAACCGCGGCCGGGTGTATCGATCTGGTACGATGACACGCCCAGGTCCAGAAACAGTCCGTCCACCCGTGGGATGTGTTCCGCTTCCAGCACGGACTTCAGATCCGTAAAGTCACGATGCATAACTTCCACGCGAGGCGTTTCGCCGCCCGTCAGCCTGGTCCTGGACACGCGTACCGCTTCCTCATCCTTGTCCAGCCCGATCAGCCGACCGGATTCATCCAGCCTGTCCATGATGGCGCGCGCGTGACCGCCTCCTCCTATGGTTCCGTCCACGTATGTGCCCGACCTGTTCCACACGATCATATCGGCTATTACCCCGGCAAGAACGGGAACATGGATGTACGAATCTGCCAGACCCATGTCTATTCCGCTGCTGCATTCGCCCTTGGGTGGGAATGATCAGACGAAAAGGGATTCCGCGAGCTCTTCGTAGGTGTGTCCCGAATCGTCCATCACTCTGTTGTATTCCCTGGGACTCCAGACTTCAAAGTGATCGAGCGTACCGACGATCAGCACTTCGGTTTCGATGCCCGCGCGTTCGATCAGTTGCCGGGGAAGCGCGATGCGCCCCTGCTTGTCCATGGAAACCGCCACGGCCTCCGACGAGAGCATCCTGATGAAGATCCGCGTATTCTGTTTCGTGACAGGCAGTTCTCGCAATCGGGTGTCGATCTGTTCCCACTCGTCGATCGGATATACGAAAAGGCACCCGTCGAGCCCCCGCGTGATGATCAGCGTGTCGTCCTCGTCGGTCCGGATGTGCTTGCGGAACTTCACAGGGACATTCACCCGCCCTTTGTGATCCACGGTGTGCGTGTATGATCCCAGGAAGTTGACCATCCGTCATCTCCTTGTAATACAAAGGAGTAAGCACCCTAACGTGAGGTGATCATTCAAGAATACTATACAAGTGTTTGGCAATTAGGGTGTTTGGTGACCCACTTCGTCCCACTTCTACCCACTATACTACATTGTGCCCCCCATATTGTCAAAAAAAAAATGGACTTACATCGGTTTTCTTTACCTATGGATAAGGAAAACCTCGTAACTCCAAGTGCCTAAAAGACTATATAAACGTTGATACACATCATACGTTGACACCATATACCACGAAATGTCCTGGCAATAACACAATATGGTGCCGTAAACGCGGAACGGCCTTCGCGGGGCCATTTCTTGCGGCCGCTGCGTCAGTTTCGCGGTCACGTACTTCGAAAAAAAAAAGTAAAGGTGGGGTTTACTTGCCGTCCCGGAGTTCCCGCGATCGCTGGGTGGCGGTTTCGACCGCACTGATCAGCATGCTGCGCAGTCCCCGGATTTCCAGGTCGTGAACCGCCGCGATGGTGGTGCCGCCAGGCGTCAGGACCTGGTCGCGCAACACCGCGGGATGCTTGCCGGTATCCTGGATCAGCCGCGCGGCGCCGAGTACGGTCTGGGCCGCGAGGTCCAGGGCGACGTCCCTGGGCAGGCCCATTTTCACGCCGCCGTCGGACAGCGCTTCGATGACCATGTATATGTAGGCGGGGCCGCTGCCGCTGAGTCCGGTTACGGCGTCCAAGAGATGCTCGTTCACGAACACGACCCGTCCCACGGCCTGGAAGATCCGGGCGGCCATCTGCTTGTGCGCTTCGCCGGCGTACCGGCCCGGTGAAATGGCGGCGGCCCCTTCGTCCACCAGCGAGGCGATGTTCGGCATCACGCGGACGACGGGGTTCTCGGTCCGTAACATTTCGGTGATCCCGGAAGTCGTCACCCCCGCCGCGATCGTGATCAGCAGTTGGTCGGGGCGCAGGCAGTCGCGTACCTCTTCCACCACGCGCTCGATGGCCTGCGGCTTGAGACAGATCATGACGATATCCGATTCACGAACCGCTTCCCGGTTGTCGGTGGTCCACCGTACTTTCCACTGATCCGCCAGTTCCTGCAGCGGGTCGGACCTCAGGCCGGTGATCACGATCTGGTCCGGGGGAACGAGGTTCGCTCTGCGAATGCCGCCGAGCAGGCAGGATCCCATGTTTCCTGTTCCGAGTATCATGAGGCGGTGGTCATTGAGCATGTTGCACCTTCCGGTCGGTGATGCCGCACCTATCCGACGTAAATGGCGGACACGATGCGGTCCAGGCCGTTGTAATCCTTCACGATCTCCACGTTTCCATATGCGCGGCGGTCCGTCATCAAGCGCGTCACCGCGGCGGACTGTCCCGCGCCGATCTCCAGGGCGATCATTCCGCCTTCATTCAGGTACTCCGGGGCCTGTTCGACAAGCGCGCGATGGCATACCAGGCCGTCTTCGCCGCCGTGAAGCGCCAGCCGGGGTTCGTAGCCGTGTACCTCCTCCGGCAGGCCGTCCATTTCCCGGGAAGTGACGTAGGGCGGGTTGGACACGATCAGGTCCAGGCCGTGCGGCGCGTGCGCATCGAGAGGCGCCAGCAGCGAACCCTGCATGAAGACGATCCGGCTGAGACGGTCCCTAAGCAGGCGGCCGGCATTACCGCGCGCGACCCCCAGGGCCTCATCGGAAACATCCGTAGCGCATCCCTGCGCGTATGGGCATTCCAGGGCGAGCGTGACCGCCAGGACGCCCGATCCCGTCCCGATGTCCGCGAAACGCACGGGAGCATCCAACCGCGCTTTACCATCCAGGTAGGGGCGAACGTGGTCGACAAGCCCTTCGGTCTCGGGCCGCGGGATCAGCACGGCGGGCGAAACCTCGAAAGCGCGTCCGTAGAATTCCGTACGTCCCGTGAGATACTGGACCGGCTCCCCGCGCAACCTACGGCCGACCAGCGCCGAAAACCGCGAAGATTCCAGCGTATCGAGCCGCCGGTCATGGTCCAGATACAGCTCGAGCCGGCTCGACGCGCATACCTCGCCCAGCAGCAGTTCCGATTCGACACGGCTGCATTGGTCCGGCGGACCGCCATCGCCTGCCGGGATGTTCCGACCTTCCGGGCCGCATTGATCCGGCCGGCCGTCCAGCTTCCGCACTGCCCACTCAACCGCCTGGAGCACGGTCGACGCGGCGGGACATTCCCATTCGTTCATGCATCACTTCCGGTGGCCTGCGTCATGCTGAGGTCAACTGCGCCATCTTCTCCGCCCGGTCCGCCTCCGCCAGAGACTCCGCGATCTCGTCGATGTCCCCTTCGAGGATCTGGTCTATCTTGTACAGCGTCAGACCGATGCGATGGTCCGTGACCCTTCCCTGCGGGAAGTTGTAGGTCCGGATCTTCTCGCTTCGGTCTCCCGTTCTCACCTGGGACCTGCGGCTGCTCGCCTTCTCCGCTTCCCGTTCCTGCCGGGCCACGTCCAGCAGGCGGGCGCGCAACACCTTCATGGCCTTGGCCTTGTTCTTGTGCTGCGACTTCTCGTCCTGGCACGAGACGACCAGGCCGGTCGGCACATGGGTGATGCGCACCGCCGAATCGGTCGTATTCACGCTTTGGCCGCCCGGACCGGAGGAACGGAAGACATCGAAGACGAGGTCTTTCTTCTCGTCGATCTCCACTTCGACATCCTCCGCTTCGGGCAGTATGACCACCGAAGCGGCGGAGGTGTGCACCCGCCCCTGCGTTTCCGTTACGGGGACCCGCTGCACGCGGTGGACGCCGCTTTCGTTCTTCAGTCTGCCGTAGACGCCCTTGCCTTCGATCTGGAAGATGACCTCCTTGACGCCGCCCCTTTCCGCCCCGTTGGAATTCAGTGTTTCCGTCTTCCATCCGCGGCTGTCCGCGTACCGGCTGTACATGCGGTACAACTCCCCGGCGAAGATCGCCGCTTCGTCGCCTCCCGTACCCGCCCGGATCTCGCAGATGATGTTACGCTCGTCCTCGGGGTCCCGGGGAACGATCATCCGCGTGAGTTCCTCCTCCATGGCCGTCCGTTCCCGGTCGAGGCTTTCCACCTCGTCCCGGGCGAGTTCGGCCATGTCCGGATCGGCCGCGGACTCCTGCAGCACCGACCGGGCCGATTCGAGGTCATCCAGGACTTTACGGTACACGCGGTACCGGTCGACGACCGGGGTCAGCTCCCGGTACGCCCGTCCGATCTCACGCATTTTTTGCGGATTGGCGGTTATGGACGGGTCCGCCAGCTGACGGTCGAGGGACTCGAAGCGTCGAACGATGTTATCGAGTTGTTGGAGTAACATGAAGGCATGGAATAGGAAAGGGGAGCGGCGCAACCGAAGGTCGGGTCAAGCCTGGTCATCGCGCCTGGAAGGGACGGGCGGCTTCGGCCGCGGATTACCCGTTTATTCCGTACTTCCTGTTGAAGCGTTCCACGCGGCCCGCACTGTCGACCATCTTCTGCTTCCCGGTATAGAAGGGATGGCACGCCGAACAGATCTCCACGTGGATTATGTCGATCGTCGAGCGTGTCTGGAACGTATTTCCACAGGCGCAGGATACCGTGATTTCTTTGTATTCCGGGTGAATACCGCTTTTCATCGGGCATACTCCTTGAGGTCATCGCAATGTAAACAACACGGCCGGGCCGCTTGTCGATCAAAGCGCCCAGGAAATAATAGGTGAAGCGGCGAGTACTGTCAAGCATCTTTTGCCCGCTGCCGGCCCGGCCCAGGACAAATGAGTTGCCGGCGACGGGCCGGTTCCTTATATTTGTATCTCTTTTCTTCATCGTCCGGAATCATGCAGTCGGCCTGGCCGTCCCGGCCGCCGCAAGTCCGCAAGGAGCACTGGCAAGATGGCCCTGATGAAACTACTGAGAGAACGAACCCACGTCGTGATGATTATCCTGGTCTTCGCGTTCGTGGGGCTGATCGGCCTGGAATGGGGCGCAGACATGACCGGCAGGGGACCGGGCGGGCAGAATGCCGTGGGTTCGATCAACGGCGAATCGGTCTCCTACGAGGAAATGCGGTTCGAAGTGGAACGCCAGCAGGAAATCGACCGCCAGCAGCAGGGTGGAGCCGTGGACGAATTCAGGCGCCGCGAAATCATCAATGAGGTATGGGACCGGCGGGTTAACCTCACTTTGCTCGAACAGGCCATCGGACGGCAGGGCATCAGCGTAACCGACGCCGAGATACTGGAGGCGATCCGCACGAATCCGCCGGATTACATCAGGCAGCAGGAAATGTTCCAGACCGACGGTGAATTCGACCAGACCAAGTACCTCCAGGCGCTGAACGATCCGGCGGTCGAAGGCTGGGCGTTTCTCGAAGACCAGTACCGCATGCTGCTTCCCCGGCAAAAGCTCGTCAACCGCGTTGTATCGGCCGCCCGCGTGACGGACCTGGAAGTCCGGCGGGCCTTCGTGAACCAGAACGAGCGGCTGACGGCCAGGTATCTACTGTTCGATCCTGAAGACCAGGTCGTGGAACCGGAATCGATCACCGATGAGGACGTCGCCGCGTACTATTCGGCGAATCCCGACACGTTCCTGGAGGAAGACCGGGTCTCACTGTCCTACGTTTTGATTCCGAAGCAACCGAGCGTGGCCGATTCCCAGCGCGTCGAACGACAGATCAACGAGCTTTACGACCGGCTCGTCGAAGGCGCTGATTTCGAAACCCTGGCCAGGGACTTTTCCGAGGACACCTCCAATGCCTCCGAAGGGGGAGACCTGGGTTTCTTCGGCCGCAACGCCATGGTCCCGGAATTCGAAACGGCCGCTTTCCAGACGCCGCCCGGTTCCATCACGGAACCCGTGAAGACGGAGTACGGCTGGCACATCATCCGGGTGGAGGAGGCAGCGATCAGGGATGGCGAGGAACAGGTCCGCGCGCGCCACATTCTCCTGAGGACCATAACCGGCCAGCAGACGCTGACCGCGCTGCTCGACCAGGCAAGACAGCTTCAGGCCCGGGCCGTCGAAAGCAGCCTCGAGGAGGCTGCCGGCACCATGCCGGATTCGCTCCAGGTCGAGTCCACCGGCTATTTCACCGACCGGCCCGACGGGTTCATCCCGGGCATCGGGTACCTGGTCGGCGCGTCGTCCTTTGCTTTCGCCTCGGAACCCGGCGATATCGGAGAAGTGCTGGAGAACGCCAGCGGGTACTACGTCCTGGCAAACGAAGGCGAAATACAGGCGGGCGTCCTGCCCCTCGAAGAAGTGGAACTGCGCATCCGGTCGATTCTCGTGAGGGACCGCAAAATGGACCAGGCCCGGTTGCACGGCGAACAGGTCAGAACGAGCCTGGCCGGCGGCAATCTGGACGCGTTGAGCGGTGAAATGGCCGAACAGGTCGCCACCACGGATCCCATCACGCGGCAACAGGCATTCATCCCCCGGATCGGGCAGGACCTGAATTTCATCAAAGGGGCCTTCCAGCTGTCGGAGGCCGGCGCGCTCAGTGAAGTGGTCGAAGGGGAACGGGGCTATTACCTCATTCAGCTGGTGTCCAGGGAACCGGTCGATGAAACGACCTACGAGATGGTGAAGGGAAACCTGAAACAGCAGTTGCTGATACAGAAGCAGAATCAACTGTACCAGGAGTGGCTTACGAGGCTGCGCGAAGACGCGGACATCGAGAACAACCTGAGGGATTTCTTCGCCATTTAGGAAATACAGGAAACCGGGTGATGCACGCTACATGATCAGGTCGCGCATCGCGTGGATGATCCTGCGGGCACGCATCCTGGTCTCATGCTTCTGTTGCGCCAGACCGCTTCGCGTCAGGTTCTCCGCTTTCAACTGGATGTGAAACCTGAGGCACTGCGACGTACCCGATGGCCGCACGGTCAGGTAGTTGAGCCTCTCCTTGTCGAAATAGAACCGGATGCCCTCGTCGGGAAAGCCCGGCCACTGATGCGCGTCCGCGTACTTGCCCGCCACGTAGGTCTCCGATGATCGCACCGGGAGACCGTCCAGCGAAAGGGATTCGCCGTCCCGGACGCGTTGTCCCAGCGCCGCGCATCGTCTCAGGATGCCTATCTTCTTCGTCAGCCCTTCCAGTCCCTTGAATTCCCCCCAGCGCGGCACCGGAACGACGTCGGTGGCGAAGTACCCGATATCGGGATCCAGGTAGATCCGCTCGTCGAGCAATTCGTAGACCGTCGTCCCGAGGGACGCGGCATAGGCCGCCACTTCGGCGAGCAGGATCGCGGCGAAGACCCCGTCCTTGTCGCGCACGTGGCCGTTGCTTCCCATGGCCGCGGCCGTGGCGGGCGGGCCTCCCAGGATACTGAATCCGTTGCTCTGTTCCAGGCAGCCTGCGTTGTAGCGCCGGGGCATATCCTCCATACCCACGGTCTCAAAGATGGTATCCCCGTACCGGGGGTCCGACAGGCCATCGCCAGCCCACACCCGTTCGACCGCGTTGGCGATCAGGCCGAACCCGACCCAGGTCTTTACGACGCCGACACCGTGTTTCAAGGCGAGACGGACCAGCGCGTCGGTCGTGATGTGGGAAAGTACGATGAACGACTCTTCCGGCCGCGGATGTAAGGCCCGCGCGTTCCCGGTTTCCCGCGACAGGCGGTACCAGAGCAGCAGAGACCATGCGTCGTCGGCCGACAGCAGCACGTGAGACCGGTTTTCATGGTACTTCCGGAAGGCCGGGGGGACCTTGACCACGAACCCCGCCCGGTCGGCGTCCGGGTCGGTCCCGATCAAGAGGTCGAGCGCCTCCAGGGCATCCGCGCCGTGCTCTTCGACGTACGCGTCTACGGCGATCTCGGACGCCGTGGGATCGCCCGGGTCCGGTTGTTGTTCCGGATGTTCCTGAAAGGCGGGGAAGAGGCCGTTGAGTTCATTCAGCCGGTGGCGGGTTACCCGGTCCACCCGGGTGAATCCGAAATCACGCAACAACCGGGGCACGGCCTTGCGTCCGGCCCCGTGAAACGCGCAGTACCCGATCCCGATGGAGGGCGCCCACGACTTCATCAACGCGGCGTCGGAAATGAATCCCCGGATCTGGTCCTGGAACATCCGGTGGATATCGACGAGGGGACGGCCGAGATAGTCGAATCCGGGCAGTGGCTCGGCGCCGCCAAGGAACACGAGCCTGTTGCCGTCACGGCGAGGGTCTTCGGGGTGATCCGGATCGACTCCGGCGTCTGCGAAGTCGAGGAGGGCCACCTGGTCCGGGGTCGTCTTCCGGATGTAATCGTTGTAGATTACCGCTCGTTCCCGAGGAGAAAACTGCGATCCCGTCCCGGCGGAGAGCTTGTAGCCATTGTATCTTCGGTCGTTATGGCTCGCCGAGATCAGTATGCCCATATCGGCGCCCAGCGTCGGTATGGCGAAGGTCATTTCCGGGTACGGGCAGGCTTCGTCGAAGAGGTAGACTTTCAACCCCTCCGCGAGGAACACCCCGGATACCAGCCGGGCGAAATCCTGGCCCGCCACCCGGCTGTCGTAGCCGATGACGATGGACCGGAGTCCATGGGCGGTCGCGTACTTCGCCACGCCCGTGGACTTCAGCAGGAGAACGATGTTGTTGAGGGTATTCGGCCCCTTGAGGATGGGGGCGTCCATGCCGTCCCTGGAGAGGATCAGCAGTTCTTCGTCCGACATGGCGGCTTTGCCGCGTATGCCCGCCGTGCCGAACTTGATCTCGTCCACGTAGGCTTCGACCAGTTCAGGCCACCTGGCCGCTTCGACGGCGCTTCTCAGTCCGTCGCCGAGTCGCGGGGACAACCGGCCGATGTGCGGGTCGGTCAACCAGCGGCGCAGATTCGGAAGCACGTTCAGCCGGGCCTGTTCGTAGAGCCCTTCGTCGATCAGCCCGCGGCGAAACTGTTCCTCGAGGAAACGGGAGATCCCGGCTTTCGCCTTCCGAACGACGGCGTCGTCGTCGATCGCCATGGGATCACCCGTCGGCGATATGGACCTGCGTGCGCTTCTTCCCGTACCGGCGGAACTGGACGATGCCGTCCGTCAAGGCGAAGAGGGTGTCGTCGTTGCCACGTCCTACGTTGTCACCGGGCAGAATCCGCGTTCCCCGCTGCCGGACGATGATATTGCCGGCCCGGACGCGCATGCCGTCGCCGGTCTTGACGCCGAGAAACTTGGGGTTGCTGTCTCTTCCGTTGCGAGAACTTCCTACACCTTTCTTGTGGGCCATCTGGTTCAGTCCTTTCCGATCAGTTGGATGCGCTTGGGTCGTAGTTGATGCCGGTGATCTCGAGCGCGGTATACGGCTGCCTGTGCCCTCTCTTCCGGCGGTAGTTCTTCCGGCGTTTCATCTTGAACACCACGATCTTGGGATGGCGCCCCTGCTCGGTAACCCTGGCGGTCACGGTGGCCCCGGCCACCGTCGGCGTGCCGACCAGCGTCTCTCCGCCGCCCAGGAGAAGCACCTGGTCGATGGTGATCTCGTCGCCCACTTCGGCGGCGATCTTCTCGACCTGGATCGTATCTCCCTCGTTCACACTGAACTGCTGATCGCCCGATCTGATCACAGCGTACATCTATCTCGCTCCTTGTGCTTTAGTCCGGTCACTTGAACTCGTCGGTCACGTCCAGGTCCCGTTTGCCCGAGAACACGCGGAATTCCTCCACGTGCAGGAACGGGTCTTCCTCGACCTGAAGCTTTATCTTGTATTCGTCCTGAAGGTTCACCAGTTTCTCCCGGCCGTTCTCATGCAGGCTCAACGCCACGGTGGGATGCACCTTGAGCTTGAGCTTTCGTTCTCTCAGGCCGGGCTTGGCCCGTTTCAGCCACCGGCCGATCTGGGTGACCATGGTGATGCGCGACATGATGCGTCCGGTCCCGTCGCACACCGGGCACGCCTCGCTGAAGGTGAACAGCAGGCTCGGGCGGATCCGCTGCCGGGTCATCTCGATCAGTCCGAATTCGCTGATCTCCTTGGACATGCGTGTCCGCGCGCGGTCGCGCGACATGGCCTTCTCCATTTCCTGGTGCACCTGGCGCCGATTCCCGCGGTCTTCCATGTCAATTAAATCGATGACGATGATGCCCCCGATATCCCTGAGCCGGAGCTGCCGCGCCACCTCCGCGCAGGCTTCCAGGTTGGTCTGGAACACGGTTTCCTCGTGCCCCCTGGATCCCGCGTACCGTCCCGAATTCACGTCGATCGTCACCAGCGCTTCGGTGGGTTCGATGAGGATGTAGCCGCCGTTCTTCAGCCATACCTTCCGGTGCAGCGCCTTGCCGATCTCGTTCTCGATACCGTAGGCGTCGAACACCGGCGCCGTCCCGTCGTACATGTGGACGCGCTCGCGAAGCTGGGGGGCCACGCCCTTGAGATAGGCCAGGATCTCCTTGTAAACCGCCTTCGAGTCGATGATCACGCTGTCGATGTCGGGCGTGAACAGGTCGCGTATCATCCCGGACGTCATTTCGACGTCCTTGTGGATCATGGCGGGCGCCGGCGTCTTCCCGACTTGCTTCTCGATGTTCCGCCATATCCTGGTCAGCTGCTTGAGGTCGTTCTTCAACTCGGCATCCGTTTTGCCGAGGGCGGCGGTCCGCACGATGACCCCGAAGTCGTCGGCTTTCAGCTTCCTGGCCAGGTCCCTCAACCGGCGCTTTTCGCTCCAGTCGTCGATTCGCCGGGAAACGCCGACGTAATTGGCATGGGGCACCAGCACGAGAAACCTGCCCGGCAGGGATATCTGGGAGGTGACCCGCGGTCCCTTGGTGCCGATGGACTCCTTCGTGATCTGGACGACGATTTCCTGGCCTTCCTTGACCATCTCCTGGATCTGGTACTCCCGGTCCCTGCCCCTTCCGGATCCGGAGTCCTGGTTCTCGTCGTCATCGAAATCGATCCAGTCGGCCCCGCTGGTTACGTCCGACGCCTGCAGGAAGGCCGCCTTGTCCATGCCGATATCCACAAAGGCCGCCTGAATGCTCGGAATGACCGCCGTCACCACGCCCTTGCAGATGTTCCCGACTACGCGCTCGTGTTCCGGTCGTTCGACCAGCAGCTCTACGAGGTGGTTGTCCTCGAGCATCGCGATGCGCGTTTCGTGCGTAGCCGTCTCAACTATGATGTCTTTCCGCAAATAACTACCTTCTGTCTGGTTCCGTAATCCCCGGTTAACGTAATTGTTCCAAAGCAGTAAAATATAACATTCGGATGGCGTGGTGTCAAGTTCCGACTATGCCGACCGGAATATACGCGCGTACCCGCTCCAGCAGCTCACCGGGTTCCAGCGTCGTCATGCAGATGTTGCCGATCGGGCACTTGGTCCGGTTGCAGCCGAGACAGTCGACGCTTTCCTTCCGCACCACGCCGTGCCCATCACCCCAGGGCCCCTGGGCGCGGGGGTCGGTCGGACCGAAAATTCCGACGGTGGGGACGTTCAGCGTCGCGGCCATGTGCATCGGCGCGCTGTCGTTGCTGACCAGCAGGCCGCAGCGTTTGAGGAAGGCGCCGAGTTCAGCGAGGGTCGCCGCCGGGAGCACGTGGGGCCGGTTGCGCATGGCGCCGGTTACTTGCGCGACGATCTCTTCCTCGCCCGGACCCCACAGGATCAGGACGTCCACGCCGTATCCGTCGATCAGGGCGTCAGCCAGGCGGCCGAAATATTCGGGCGGCCAGCGCTTGATGGCCCAGCCGCCGCCCGGGTTCAGCCCGATCACCGCACGCGCGTCCGGGGCGTGCTCACGCAGCCACCGGTCCGCCTTTTCTTCGGCCGTCCCGGGAATGGCGACGTGCGGCCGGTCGGCGGCCGCCGGAATGTCCAGCGCCTCCAGGGCTTCCAGGTGGAACAGGACCTCGTGCTGTGGCCGGTCCGGGGGCGTGACCACGGTGGTGTAGGCGAGGCGGCGGACCCGGAATGCGTAACCGACCCGGTGCGGCGCCCCGGTCAGCCGGGTCAACAGGGCGCTGCGCGGGTTGCCGAAGAGGTCGATCGCGAGATCGAAGCGTTTGCGGCGCAGGTTGCGGTAGAACCGCGCCTGTTCGCGCCAGGAACCGAGGATACCCAGGCTTCCCCAGCGGCGGAGGGGCAGCACGATGAGCTCGTCCAGCATAGGGTTCCACCGCAGGACGTCCGCGGACGCCTCCTCCGTCAGGAAGGCGAGGCGGGCCCGTGGAAAGCGCCGCTTCAGGTTCTCGATGACGGGCGTCGCCAGGACGACGTCCCCGGTCGCCCGCAGTTTGACGATGAGTATGCGCCTGGGATCTTCGGGCATAGGCCTACTCCGCCGGACGGCTGGAGGTCCCGCGAAGGACGGATTCAGCGGCCTCCAGCACGCGGTGCGGCGATATCGATTCGATGCAGGGGACCGGCCGGACGCAGAAATCACGACCGCAGCAGTCGTCCGCACCGGCTTCCAGGGCAACGTGCCCATCGGCCTTCGAATAGGGAAACCAGATCCGCGGGCTGCTCGGACCGAATAGGCCGATCGTGGGCGTACCCACGGCCGCGGCGATATGCATCGGCCCGCAGTCATTGGACACGAACAGGTCGCACCGCCGGATCAACGCGGCCAACCGGGTCAGCGAACCGGTTTCCACGACGGGACAGGCGTGGGCCGCCATGCCGGCCAACCGGGCCATGGCCTCCCGCTGCCCCGGTCCCGCGATCAGCACTACCCGGAGGCCCAGCGCTTCGGTCATCCGACGGGCCAGTTCGGCGAAGTGAACCGCGCTCCACGTCTTTGCCGGCCAGCTTGCGCCGGGGTTCAGCGCGGCGATCCGGCGGTCACCGGCCACGCCCCGCTCCGCGAGCCAGGAATCGGCCCACACCGCGTCTTCGTCGGAGTAGTGGACCTCCGTACGGTCGTCATCCACGGGAACGCCGATCGTGCGGACCGCATCCAGGTAGGCGTCCACAACCCGAAGAGAAGCCGACCGCCTGATCTTGACATTGTACGCCGCCCCCCTTCCCCTCACGTCGTAACCGACCCGGTACCGGGCGCCCGTGGCCAGGGTCAGCAACGCGCTGCGCGGGTTGCCGAAGAGATCGATCACCAGGTCGAACCGGCGCTTGCGCAGGGCACGGAGGAAGCGCAGCTGCGCCCCGAAGCGGGTCAGCACGGACCGGCCCGGCAGGAGTTCGTCCGGCAGCACGATCACCTCATCCAGGCAGGGGTTGCAAAGGAGGACCGAAGCGGGTCCCTCCTCCGCAAGGTAGTAGATTTCCGCTTCCGCGTAGTGCCGCTTCAACGCCCTGATCACCGGCGTGGTAAGCACCACGTCGCCAATGAAGCGCAAACGGGACAGGAGTATCCGCTTTACGTCCGGGGCGTCCATTGGACCTCCGGTGTTTTTTCGGCGCGGGCGATCCGGCGCGGGCGATCCGGCCCTTTTGGCGCCCACGCTCACCTTTCGCAATCCGCCCACCCGGCCGTCGACCCCAGGATCTCGCGGTCGGACACGACGGGATCCGGGTCGGACCGCCGCCGCTTCCTCACCGCATCCGCGCGGCGCGCCGCATCCACCAGTGCACGCGTGAAGGTCAGGTCGCCCTTCAGCGCCGCGCCCAGGGAACGGGCCAGCATCCAAATGGCGTGCGACACCAGGTACCTGCGGTCCCGCACGTTGCGCCACACGAAGAGAATCCGGTTTCTCGTGCTGACGCGGTCGATGAAGGCCCTGTCGTGCCGCGCGCCGATCGTCGCGCCGTGTTCGTGGATGAGCCGGCTTTCCGGTTCGTAGACCACGGTCCACCCCCGCTGGTACGCGCGGTAGGACAGGTCCAGGTCTTCCGAGTAGAACGGGGCGTACAACGTATCGAAACCGCCCAGGGCCAGGTACCTGGACCGGGATACCGCCATGGCGGCCCCGTTGGCGTAGAGGGTGAGCGCACGGCCCTCTCGCAGGAACTCACGTTCCGCCCACCTCAGCCGGAGCAGTCCGCAGTGCATGGCGCCCCGCACCAGTCCGCCGCCGGGACGCCCGTCCCCGGCCTGGTAGACCCGGGGATTTACGGCGAAAACCCGCTCGTCACGGAAATGGGAAAGGAGGGGATCCAGGAAAGGCGCGGCGGCGACGACGTCGTTGTTGAGCAGGACCACGACCTCGTGCGAAGCCCGCGACACTCCCGTGTTGCAGGCCGCGGCGAACCCCCTGTTCCCGTCGTGCCTGACCAGTACCGCGTCCGGACAGGTCGCCCACGTCCTTTCGGCCGTGTCGGCCGTGCTGCCGTCGTCCACGACCACGATCTCCGCCCGGTCCGCTTCCCCGTGGTCTTTCAGTGCGCGCAGGCACCGTTCGACCAGATAACCCGCGTTCCACGTTGGGATCACGATACTGCATCGTCGTACGCGCTGTGCCATGGTTCCGTCCGAACCGGCCGTCACGCGGAGGGCCGCGCCAGACCTTCCTTGCGCTCCTCCGCCCCGGTCTCGCCCTGCCAGACCTTTACCAGCCGAAGGAACGAATAGATCCCCATGCACAGGCTGAAGAGGAGACCGGGGAAACCGTCCCGGTAACCTCTTTTGACGATGTAGCACTTCCAGGCCATGCCGAGGGGCGAAAACACCAGGCGCAGCCGCCCCACGCGCTGTCCCGCCAGGATCCGCTCCCCCGCGTCCACCGTGGTGTACCGGTTGATCCGGGCAATGAAATCGGAAAGCGTGTTGTGGGAATCGTGGTAGAGGTCTTCGTGGATCAGGCCCAGTTCGCCTTCACCGTTTACCTCGATGTGGGCGTGCGCGCCTCCGGTCCAGTACCCCTTGCCGTTCTTGAGGAGACGGGGCTGGTAGCTCGGGTTAAGCGTTCCGTGCCGGATGGGAAACCGGAGAAAGTGTTCCTGGCGGTGGATCTTGTACGCGTCGAAATCTCCGCCGGTCCGAAGCAGGTCGCGGATCCGCGCTTCCAGCCCTTCCGTGACGTATTCATCTGCGTCGAGAAAGAGGATCCAGTCCCCCCGGGCCTGTTCCATGCCGAAGTTCCGCTGGTCGGCGAATCCGGACCACGGCCGCTGGAACACGCGCCCCCCGCAGGATTCCGCGATTGTCACCGTGCCGTCGGTGCTGCCGCTGTCCACCACGATAGTCTCATCGGCCCAGGAGACCGGGTCCAGGCAGCGCCGGAGCTTGCGCTCTTCATTATACGTGATCACGACGACGGACAGCGATTGCATGGGAGACGCCGGTGGATGCGCGGTTTCAGGACGTTCGGCCCCCCGCGCCCGATTCGGCGTCGGCGGAGCCCCGGTGGTGAAGGTGCCAGAGCTTGGCGTACTTGGTGAAAACGTAACACGCGGAAAGGCCGCACAGGATGAAACCCGGCAGGCCGTCCAGGAAACCTCTATGCCATACGTACATTTTGAACAGGGTAAAAATCGGCCGGAAAACCAGATCTGTCAAACGGAAACGCCGGCCCGACCGGTAGAGCTGGCGGGCGCCGAGACTGGTAAAGCTGTTGAACTTGGCCAGATAGTGGTGGAGGGTGGGATCGGTATCGTGGATCATGGGGTGCTTCAGATCGCCGACCGTTCCCCGGATGTGCAGCCCCTCGTGGACCTCGTCGTCCGTGAACCGGGGTTCCGCCCCGCGACGGAAGAGGCGCAGCACGTAGTCGGGGTACCAGCCGCAATGCCGGATCCAGTGCCCCAGGAAGTACGTCTTCCGGGCGATCCGGTAACCGGCGCGGTCCCCCCTGGCCGCGAGGGCGATGATTTCATCCCGCAGGTCCGGCGGGACGCGCTCGTCGGCATCCAGCCAGAGCACCCAGTCGCCCGTGGCGTGCTCCAGGGCCAGCTGCTTGGTCGGCCCGTAACCCAGCCATTCCGATTCGATGACGCGGTCGGCGTATTTCCGCGCAATGGCAACGGTATCGTCGGTACTCCCCGAGTCCACGAGCACGATCTCGTCGGCGAACCGCGCGCTCTGCAGGCAGGCTTCGATCCGCGGGGCTTCGTTCCGGGCGATGACGATGACGGAGAGGGACATGGCGTCGGCTCCCGCGGATCAATGTTCCGGGGCCGTCTCGATCATCACCGCGGGGCCCGCGTCTTCCGGTTCCCTGACCGAGTCGACCATGTGCTCGATATCCTTGCCGGGCCTGGGGAAAAGCGGCGTGAGCGCCAGGGTCACGGTGAAGTTGATCAACATGCCGATCGACCCGATCCCCTGAGGATTGATGCCGTTGGCGAACAGTCCGAAGGTCCAGGTTTCCATGTCGAAGAACACGCACGCGATGATGTAGAAACCCGTGAAGCCGATGCCGGCCAGGATACCGCATACGGCGGGTATCGTCCCCACGCGCTTGCTGAAAATGCCCAGCACGATGGCGGGGAAGAAGCTCGCGGCCGCGAGGCCGAAGGCGAATGCCACCACCTGGCTGACGAAGCCTGGCGGGTAGATGCCGAATACGCCGGCCACGACCACGGCAACGCCGATCACGCTCCGGCCTACGGAAAGGCGCTGGCTCTCGGTCGCGTTCGGGCGCAGTACGCGGTAGTACAGGTCGTGGGAAACGCTGGAAGAGATGACGAGCAGCAACCCGCTGGCCGTGGACAGGGCCGCCGCCAGTCCGCCGGCCGCGACGAGCGCGATGATCCAGCTGGCCAGTTCGGCCATTTCCGGCGTCGCGAGCACGATGATGTCGCGGTCCGGACCGGAAAGCCCCCGGGCCCGGAGGGCCGTGCGCCCGTCCGCGCCGTCGGCGCCGTCCGAATCGAGCCAGGCCTGGTGGCCGACCCGTACATCGGACAGTTCAGCCTGCGACAGGGAACCGCCGCGGAAGATCTCGTTGTCGTCACCGGCCGAATAACGCATGACGCCGTCCCCGTCGTCCATCCAGAGGATCAGGCCTGTCATCTCCCAGTTTTCGAACCACGAGGGCAGTTCCTGCGCGGTCTTCCCGTTCAGGCTGTCGATCATGTAGTACCGCGCGAAAGCCGCGGTCGCCGGCGCGGTCAGGTAGAGCAGGGAGATGAACAGCAGCGCCCAGAAAGCGCTCCATCGCGCCGCCCGGACCGATTTGACGGTATAGAACCGGACGAGAACGTGGGGGAGGCCCGCCGTGCCCACCATGAGTGCGAGGGCCACGCAGAACACATTGACCTTGTCCCAGCCACCCACGAAGGTGGCCGTATAACTGCTGAATCCCAGGTCGGCCTGTATCTGGTTGAGCTTCTCCAGCAGGTATACGCCCGACTGCCCCGCGATGGAAGGCTCCAGGGTGGTACCGAGCCCCGCCTGCGGCAGGGGACTTCCCGTGAGCTTGATGCTGATGGCGATGGCGGGGATGAGAAAGGCGGTGATGAGCACCCAGTACTGGGCGACCTGGGTCCACGTGATGCCCTTCATCCCCCCGAGCGTGGCGTAGATGAAGACAATGGCCATCCCGATAATGACGCCGATATGGATGTCCACTTCGAGGAACCGGCTGAAGACGACGCCCACGCCGCGCATCTGCCCCGCCACGTAGGTAAAGCTGATGAATATGGCGCACGAGACGGCCACCACGCGCGCGAGGTCCGACGCGAAACGGTCTCCCACGAAGTCCGGCACGGTATAGTGGCCGAATTTCCGGAGGTAAGGCGCGAGCAGCAGGGCCAGCAGCACGTAACCGCCCGTCCAGCCCATGAGATAGACGCCGCCGGCGTATCCCATCGTGGAAATCAGCCCGGCCATGGAAATGAAGGACGCCGCGCTCATCCAGTCGGCGGCCGTGGCCATGCCGTTGGCCGCCGCGGGCACGCCCCGTCCGGCGACGTAGAAGCCCCGGGTGTCCCGGACCCGGGTACGCCACGCGATAAAGAGGTAGAGGCCGAAAGAGACGGCCACGAAGAAATAGGTCCAGGCCTGTACCGACATCGGCCGCGCCTACCCTTCCTGCATGGTGGTTTCGAGTTCCCGGCGGTGCCGGTTGTCCAGGCGGTTCATGTACAGGCAGTAGGCCAGTATGAGCAACACGAACACCATGATGCTGCCCTGGTGGGCGAACCAGAATCCCAGGGGGAAGCCGGTGCCGGATATGCGGTACGCGTTGAGCGAGTCCGCGAACAGGATGCCGGCCCCCAGTCCGGCCAGGGCCCACAGCCCGAGCAACACGGCCATGATGCGTATGTTGGCCCGCCAGTAGCGACGCAGCGCCGCGGCGGCTCTTCCGCCGGCGGCATCCGATGAGGCGGCTCTTCTGCCGGCGGCATCCGATGAGGCGGACATTTCAATCCTCCGGTTCATCCCGTTGCGTTCAGGACTTGACTACGGTCAGCTTCGCCTCCACGTACATGCCGGGGAAGATGAAGGCGAGGTATTTCTCCCATCTGCGGGGAAACCAGTTGGCGAGCAGGCTGATGCCCAGCACCCGGTAGACGTCGCTGAAGATCAGCCTGCATTCGTCCATCCGGAACCGCCCGTCCCGGCACATCTGGGTGATCGTCACGTAGCCGAAGTGATGATAGTGCGTCAGGTCGCCATAGGACAACTGCGACGTGTAGTGGGGCGTGACGATGCGGATCGTCGCCCCGGGCCGCGCGATGCGGTACACTTCGTCCATGGCCCGGGCCGGGTGGAGGATATGCTCCAGGATATGCGACATCTCGACATGATCGAACTGCTCGTCGTCGAACGGATAGGGGTATTCGTCCAGGCTGTGCACGACGTCCACGTGCGCCGCATCGTTGATATCCAGGCCGACGGACCCTTCCAGCTTCCCGAAAGGTCCGCAACCCAGATCGAGTTTGGTCGCCATGTTCACCCGTTCCCGTGCCATGGAGGCGTTCGCCTGAGCGGGCAACATGGTATGGGCCGGCAGGGCTTGTGTCAAGTGAATTAGGCCGCCCCGTACCGGGCTCAGACCCGGATGATCTCGCCGGTTTCGCCGCGGCCGGAATCATCGAGCATGGCGATTATTTCACGGCACACGCGGTCCGGCGGGATCTCCTCGATCCGTTGACTCGCCGCGTAGAAAGCACGGTGCCTTCCGCCGGGTGGCTTCCACCAGGCCGGATCACTGGTGGCGTGGAAGGACAAGGTGGGCGTATCCACGGCGGCGGCCAGGTGGAGGACCCCGGTGTCATTGCATACGAGCAGGTCCGCGGCGTGGATCACACCCGCGGCCGCCCGTAGCGAAAGGGGCGGTGCGCCGTGAAGCGGACCCGATGCCGCTTCGCGCAGCGCACGCAGCAGCGCCTCTTCTCCCGGCGCGGGGATGACCAGGATGCGGACGGAGCGTTGGGCAACCAACCCATCGCAGACGCGGGCCAGCTGCTCCACGGGGTACCGCTTCCTCGCGTCCCCGGTACCGAAGTGGACGGCGACCACGGGACCGCCGGGCTTCCCGGGATCCCCGGCCAGGCCGTCGATCACCTCTCGGCCGGCCGCGCGTTCCTCCTCGGTCATGGCGTAACGGTAGGACAGGTCGTCCGTATCGGCGCCCACGTGCCGCACCACGTCCAGGTTCCGCTGGATCTGGTGCCTGGGTTCGGGGTTCACCGGTACGTTGATGGTGTAGAAGGGATTGTGATCGAGGTGGTCGAAGGTGGGCGCCGCGGGTCCCATGACCACGGGGGCGCCCGAAAGCCAGGCGATGAGGTCGCTGGAAAAGGAGTGGGAGACCGTGTTGAACACGACGGCGAGGTCGACAGGGTCGCGCATGAGATCGACGAAGGACCGGATGTCCCGGGGCCGCCAGCGGAAACCGGATTCGTGGAAAAGCAGGACCTCGTCCACGTCAGGATTGTTGAGCGCCACGGGGTGCAGGTAGGCGCGGACCACCAGGGAGAGGTGCGCGGCGGGAAACCGCGCCCGCAACGCGCGGATCGCCGGGGTGGTCAGCAGGAAATCACCGAACTGATCGTGCTTGCGGATGATCAGGATCCGACGGATGCGATCCGGATCGAGCGCACCGGGCGGCGCGCGGCGATTGCCCAGGGGATGGGCGGCCAGCCATTTGAGGACACGGGTCTTAAGCCATTTCTCGATCGAATACCACATCATCGGCCGTCCCTTATTCCGCGACGGGTTCCTGGTCCCGGAACTGCAGGTTGTAGAGCTTCCGGTACAGGCCGTTTTCCTGGACCAGCGACCCGTGGACGCCGGACTGGACGATACGGCCGCGGTCGACCACGACCACCCGGTCCGCCTTCTGCACCGTAGACAGGCGATGGGCGATGACCAGGGCCGTCCTCCCCTTCATCAGCCGGTCGATGGCCTCCTGGACCAGCTGTTCGGACTCGGTGTCCAGGCTGGAGGTGGCCTCGTCGAAAATGAGGATCTGGGGATCCTTCAGGATGGCCCGGGCGATGGCGATGCGCTGGCGCTGCCCACCGGAAAGCCGCACGCCCCGCTCCCCTAGGAACGTATCGTACCCATCGGGCAACTGTTCGATGAAGGCATCCGCGTTCGCGGCGGCCGCGGCGGGCCGGATCCGGTCCAGGGGCATGTCCGTCACGCCGTAGGCGATGTTGTTGCGGACCGTGTCGTTGAAGAGGATCACGTCCTGGGTAACGATGCCCATCTTCTCCCGGAGGGAGGCCACAGTGACTGAACGCAGGTCTTTCCCGTCGATTTCGATGCGCCCCCCGGTCGGGTCGTAGAACCGGGCGACGAGATCCACCAGGGTGGACTTGCCGCCGCCGCTGGGTCCCACGAGCGCCACGGTCTCGCCGGACCGAACCACCAGGTCGATCTCTTCCAGGGCGGGATCGGAGGCCGTATCGTACCGGAAGGTTACGCGATCGAGCCGGATCTCCCGGCGCAGGTCGGGCAGCGGGACCGCCCCCGGAGCGTCCGTGATCTCCGGGGCCGTGTCCAGCACGGAAAACACGCGGTCGGCGGCCGCGATCCCTTCCTGGATCCGGTTGTGCACCTGGCCGAGTTCCTTGACCGGTTTCATCATGGAAAAGAGGGCCAGGAAGAAGGTCAGGAAGTCCTCGGGCGCCAGCAGGCCGCCTTCCAGCACCTGCCGCCCGCCGTACCAGAGGATCGCCAGGCCCACGACGCTGCCCAGAATCTCCGTGATGGGGCTGGCCAGGTTGTGCATGTGGGTCAGGCGGAGCAGTGTACGGAAGTAGTGTTGCGTCTGCCGCTTGAACTTGCCGATTTCGAAGGACTCCATGTTGAAGGCCTTGACCACCCGCACGCCGGCCACGGTCTCCTGGAGCGTCGAGGTCAGGTCGGCCATGGCCTCCTGGGAGGCCGTGCTGCTCCGGCGAAGGCGCCTGCCCACCGTCGTTATGACGAGGATGCTCAAAGGCAGCAGGACCAGGGAGACCAGGGTCAACTGCCAGCTGAGGATCAGGAGGATCGCGAGGAAGACCACGACCAGCATGGGCTCCTTTACGAGTGTGCCGAAGGCGGCCGATATGGTCCCGTTGATTTTCATGACGTCGTAGGAAACGCGGGAGATGAGCTCCCCCGTGCGTTCCCGGTGGAAATAAGAAAGGGAAAGTCGGTGCAGATGGATATACAGGTTGTTTCTGAGGTCTTTGATGACCCCGTTCTCGGCGTAGGCCATCAGGTAGGCCTGAAGGTAACCGCTGATGTTCTTGAGCAGAAGGATGAACAGGATGATCAGGCAAAGGCGCTCGAGGGTCGCCTGCTTGGTCGGACGCCGGATCAGGTCGTTGGTGCGTTCCTTCAAGGTCTCGCGCAGGCCCGCCATCCCGGTGCGCTGCTCCAGCCGGTTCGCCGAATCCTGGGCTATGTCGAGCTGCCCGGGCGTCCCCGGCTGCCCGGTCTGCCCGCCCTGCCCGGGCTGAACCGCCTGTCCGTACTGCCCGGGCTGCCCGCCCTGATCCGTCTGCACGGTTTCCTGGCCGAAGAGGGTCTGCAGAAAGGGCAGGGCCACCCATACCGTGGCGCTGCTGGTCAGCGCGAAACAGGCCATGCACACCACGGCGCCGGCCATGAAGTACCAGTAGGGTTTTACGTATGAAAGAACTCGAAGATACAAATTCATGGGGGGGCCGAATAAGGGGGTCAGGCGGGAGGGGCCATTGAGGCGGCGTAGAGCGCTTCCACCCGGTCGGTCATGGCGTCCAGATCGAAGCGTTCCCGGGCCCGTACGCGGCCGGTCTCAGCGATGCGCGCGCGGAGCGTCTCGTCCTTCAGCAGCGTTTCGACCGAGCGAGCGAGGTCCGCCGCGTCGCCTCCCTGGAAGACCAGGCCCGTTTCGCCATCCTCCACGGTGTCCAGCGTGCCGTCCGACCGGGTCGATACACAGGCCACGCCCATGGCCATCGCCTCGATGACCGTCGCGCCGAAACCCTCTGCTCTGGAAGGAAATATAAAAACGTCCATGGCGTTCAGCAAGGCGGGAATATCCCGCCTGAAACCCGTGAAGAGCACAGATTCGCCGAGGCCGAGTTCCCGTGCCAGGCGAACGATGCCTTCGTGGTACGCTTCCTCGCCGAAGCTGGCCTCGCCCACCACGACGAACCGCAGGGACATCTCCCGATGGCGGTCCCGAAGCAACCGGGCGGCCTGCAGGAACTCCTCGAAACCCTTCCCCGGCGAAACACGGCCCACGGTCCCGACCAAAAGGGCTTCGGAGGCGATCCCGATCGATCTTCTCGTGCGCTCCCGGTCGTAACGGGCCGGATCGAACCGTTCCAGGTCCAGGGCCGGATGCACCGTCACCACGCGGTCCGGCGGAACAGGACAGGTCTCCCGCACGTTCCTGTTCAGCGTCTCCGATACCGTGATGACGCGGGAAACGCGCCGGTACAGCCAGCGGTGCAGCGGATCCTTCTTCGTTACGTAGGAACCGACGTGCTTGGTGAGCAGGAGCGGTCCCTCGAACCCCGCCAGCCGTGCGGCGGGCACGGTCTGCCAGAGATCGCGGGACAGGTGGAGGTGGAGGACGCGGGGCCGGAAGCGGCGGATGCAACGCCGCAGCGCGCAGGTCGAAAGGGGGTTCACGTAGCCGCCGATCGGGACGGTTTCCACCGCGAAACCGCGTTCACGGGCCTCGTCGGCCATCGAACCATCGGGGTGAAGCACCAGGCGCACGTCGTGACCACGATCCCGGAGTTTTCCCGCCAGGATCGGAACGTGCATCTCCGTGCCGCCCCAGGCCAGGGAGGAACATACCTGCAGGATGCGCGCGGGCGCCATGCCGGCCATGGCAATCCTTTAAACGATGGCGTGCGGGATCGGATCGGGGACGACTACGGTTTGCCGGGCAGGTACCCCGGCATCACTTCCACACCTGGTGCCAGGCGCATTCCGTCTGAAAGATGTAGTTGTTGCACTGGCTGCAGATCTCGAGTTCGTCGTACCGGTTCTCGATCATCTTCTGGCGGATTTCCTGGATCGGGGCGCCGTTCCAGACTTCCCTGATCGACTGCCTGGAGACGTCGCCCACCTCTACCTTGAAGTCGAAATCAAGACAGCAGATGGACACCCGGCCGTCGTTCGCGATGACGAATTCCTCCCAGGGATGCTTGCAGGGGAAGGTGAAACCGCCGGCGGCCGACGCCTCGGCCTGGTCGCCCACGTTCTTGTCTTCCACGCTCCCCGTCCAGGTGGTGTAGCTCTGCACCACCACGTGATCGGCGATGGGCGTCCAGAGGTTCCTGAACGCATCGATCTCATGCTGGGTCTCGGCCATGTTGATGATGGTCACCGTGATTTCCGGCGTCTTGCTGCGGACGGACCGTTTCAGTTCCATCAGGTACCGCGCGTTCTCTACCACCTGTTCATAGTCGAGCCCTACGCGCACCGCCTCGAAGGTCTCCGCCGTCGCCCCGTCGATATCGATGTTGATCTTGTCCAGCCCGCAGTCGATGAGTTCCCGCGCCTTCTGCGGTGTGATCAGTGAACCGTTGGTGCTCACGCTGACCGGCACCCGGGGCAGTTTACCCTTCGTATACGCGATCATGTCGACGAGCTTTTTGTTGATGAAGGACTCCCCGAACATGAAGGGTTGAATGAGCCGGATGTACCGGGCGTTCTCGGCACATTCGTCGATGATCTTTCGGTACAGGTCCATGGACATGTTGCCCTTCTTGCGGCTCAGCAGCTCCCGCGGGCACATGATGCAGTCGGCGTTGCAGTAACTGGACCCTTCGATACTGATTACTTCCGGAAACCGCAGCTTCCGCGCTACAATGGAATCACGCAGGATCCGCTGAAGCGGCTCGTACCGGGACGCCGTCTTGTAAAGGGAGTCTTTCAGGCCCATGAGGTGTCAGTCGTCCTTCCAGTTGAATTCATCGTCGCCACCCCGGATCAACCGGTTGTAGCCCGGCTGCCGGGTCCGTACTTCCTCGGTTCGTATGGGCGGGAACATCCGGCCGCCCCGCTTTCTGTACATCGCGTATTCCCAGGTCTTCGCGTACCCGGACATAACCGATACCGATGAGAGCAGGCAAAGTAGAAGTCCTTGCATCCCATCGAGATATCCTCTTTTCATCACGTACAACTTCCAGAACGCGCCCAGGGGAGCGAGGGCGATGTGCGCCCAGGTTATCTTCCGGTCCGGCCGTGCCTTCAGGCGGTTCCTCACCTCGATCGACGTGTACTCGTTCAGCTTCTCGATATACTGGTACAGGCTGGTATAGGCGTCGTGTACCATCGGCGCGTCGAGGCGGCCTGTGGGCCCCTCGACGACAAAGGTCTCGTGGACCTGGGTACGTGTGACCTTCGTCTTGCTCCGCCGGAACAGCCGGAGCGGCCGGTCGTCTCCCCAGCCTGCCGCATGTCGGATGTGGCGGGCGAGGAAGTAGTTCTCCCTTCGAATATGATAGCCGTCGCAGGGCGCGGATGCATCGAGCAGGTTCCGGATCTCCGACTGAAGCGGTTCGCTGAGCCGCTCGTCCGCGTCCAGGTTCAACACCCATTCGGAGACCGCCCGGTCCAGCGCCTGCTGTTTCTGCTGCCCGCTGCCGTGCCGGTCTTCGTGATACAACCGGACCTTGTCGTGACCGCTACAGATCTCAACCGTACGATCGGTGCTTCCGCAGTCCACCACCACGATTTCGTCCACCCAGGAAACGCTCCGCAGACAGCTATCGATGTGCGGTTCTTCGTTAAAGGTAATGACGATTACGGATATCGTATCCATACCGGAATCATCGATCCCGTTCAATGGCGTAATCGACCATGTTCAGGAGCGCGCGTTTCGCCTGGGTGTCCGGCTCGTTGCGAAGGATCCACTTGGCCTCCTCCGCGTAGGCCAGCGCTTTGCCCTTCGCGTAACGGATGCCGTCGTGGACGTGGACGAACTCGACGATCTCGTCGCAGACCCGGTCGCTCCATTCCTCCTTCAGCAATTGCTCCACGCGCCGGTTACCGTCGTCGGAAGCGTTCCGGAGGGCATGAATCAGCGGCAGGGTGACCGTCCCTTCGCGGAAGTCGTTTCCCCTCGGTTTTCCTATGACGTCTTCGTTCCCCGTGAAATTCAGTATGTCATCGGTAATCTGGAATGCCATGCCGAGTTTCTCGCCGAAATCGCCGAACCGGCAGGCCGTCTCGACCGAACGGCTCGAAAGGTATGCGCCGGAATCGCAGCCGCACGCGATGAGCGAGGATGTCTTGTTGCTGATGATGCGGTAGTACTCCGCCTCCGTCGTCCGGATGTTGAACCGGCGAATGGCCTGGTGCAACTCGCCTTCGGTGAGCCGTTCCACGCATGCCGCGATCTTCGCCGTGATCCGCGAACAGTCGAGTTTCGCGATCAGCGTCAGCACCCTGGCGATCACGTTGTCGCCCATCAGCACGGAGACGTGGTTGTCCCATTTGGAATTCAGCGTGGGCAAACCGCGGCGCGTGGTCGCGCGGTCCACTACGTCGTCGTGAATCAGCGTTGCGGTATGGCAGAGCTCGATGATGAACGCCGCCAGCATGGTTTCCCGGCACGGCGTACCGTATGCCGAGGCCGAAAGGAATACCAGCGCGGGTCTCAGCCGTTTGCCCTTGGTGCGAACCAGGTGGGCCCAGATCTGATTGATGACCTCCACGTCGGATTGGGAAATCTCGCTGATCTTCCGCTCAAACTGGTCGAGATGACCCTGGACCGGCGCGCTGATGGTTCGGAAGTCTATGAATGCTCTCCGGTTGGCTGGCTGTGGCGCCCGCTGAAATACCTGAATATATGGCGTGAAACCGTCCGGAAGTCAACCCAATTCGCTGTACCCGGCCCTTGCGCGTAAGCGGTGGAACGGCCAGGATTACGGCAGCGTCATGACCGCCTGCTCGGCCAGTTGAAGCAGTTCGGAGGGGAAAACGCCCACGGCCAGGATGGCCAGGGCGGAGAGGCAGAGCGCGGTCATGCCGCTGAAGGACAGGCGGCCGGCCGCTTCGGCCGGCGCTTCGGCCGCGGGCCGCATGTACATCCATACCACGACGCGCAGATAGTAGTACAACGACACGCCGCTGAAAAGCAGGCCGATCAAGGCCAGTTCCACGTATCCTCCGTACACCAGCGCGCTGAAGAGGTAGAATTTGGCCATGAACCCGGCCGTGGGCGGAATGCCGGCCAGGGAAAACAGGACCACGGCCAAGATCGCGGCGAGGAGGGGACGGCGGCTGCCCAGGCCGGCCAGGTCGTCCATCGTCGCGCAGGGCATCCCGCGGGCGGAGAGCACGGCCAGCACCCCGAAGGCGCCCATGTTCATCGCCGTGTATACGATCAGGTAGAAGACGATGCTCGCGCTGCCGTCCTGGCTGCCCGCCATGAGGGGCAGCAGCATGTAGCCGGCATGAGCGATGCTCGAGTAGGCCAGCAGCCTTTTCAGGTTCGTCTGAACCAGGGCCACGACGTTTCCGACGGCGATCGTGAGGATCGCCAGCACCGAGATCAGCGGGATCCACTCCATCTGAAGGCCGGGGAATACCGAAACGAGCAGCCGGATCAATACCACAAAAGCGGCCGCCTTGGAACCGGTGGACAGAAAGGCCGCGACGGGTGTCGGCGCGCCCTGGTACACGTCCGGCGTCCAGGCGTGGAACGGGACCATGGAGATCTTGAAACCGATCCCGACCAGGAGCAGGCCCAATCCACCGAGCAGCAGGAGATTCACGGCGTCGCTGCGTTCCCCGCCCAACGTCCGCGCGATGACGTCGTACTCCGTGCTGCCGCTCGCGCCGTAGAGCAGGGCCATGCCGTAGAGAATGAAACCGCTGGCGAAAGCGCCCAGCAGGAAATACTTCAGGGCGCCCTCGTTAGAGCCGGCGTCCCGCTGTTCGAAGCCGATCAGTACGTAAAGCGATATGGAGAGTACTTCAAGTCCCAGGAAAAAGGTGAAGAGGTCGGTGCTCGCCGCCATCATGCTCATGCCGGACACGGCGAAGATGAGCAGCGCATAGTACTCCCCGCGGTCGATGGAACGGGCTTCGGCATAGGAGATGGAGATCAGTACGGTCAACACGGCACCGGCGATGAACACCAGGGTGGCCACCAGGCTGAAGTCGTCCATCACCATCATGGGAGAAACGTCCGAGAAGGCGACGGGTCCCCGGCCCAGCTGGTTCACGGCAACGACGCCGGATACCGCGAGGAGCAGCAGGGAAAGGTATGGGATCCCCTTGCGAAACCGTTCGAAAAGGCCAACGATCAGGACCACGGTCGCGGCGGACACGAGTACGATCTGCGGCATCACGGCGTAGATGTTTATGGCGGGCAGGGCCGAATTCATCGTGTATCCTGGCTGATTTCAGGGGTTGCGTCCGGGCCGGACGGTCCGCCCGGGCCGGCCGGATCTGCCGGCGGAATCGATTCAGTGGAAACGGGGACCATCCCGGCCGGCGGCGTCTCGGCGAGACGGTGGGTCTGGACGAGGAGTTTCTGCACCGAAGCTTCCATGGTCCGCAGGAACGGATTCGGATACACCCCGATCCAGATGATGAACAGCGTCATGCAGGCAAGCACGGCCGTCTCCCGGAACGACAGGTCCCGGATCCTCTTGTTCTCTTCCCGCGTCAGTGGGCCAAAAACCACCTTTCGGTACATTCTGAGCATGTAGACGGCCGCCAGGATGACTCCCGTGGCCGCGACGGCCGCGATCAGGATGTTCTGCTGAAACACGCCGACCAATATGAGAAATTCCCCGACGAAGCTGCTCAGGCCCGGAAGGCCGACGGAGGCCAGGGTAAACAAGAGCAGAAAAGCGGAGAATACCGGAATCGTGTGCCACAGTCCGCCGTACGCATCCATGTCCCAGGTATTCCGGCGCTGGACGAGCATCATGGCGGCCAGGAACAGTCCGCCCGTGGACAGCGCCAGGCTGACGATGTGGACGACCGCGCCCTGAATGCCGTGCTGGTTCAGCGCGAATACGCCGAGCACGACGAACCCCGCGTGACTGATCGTCGAATAGGCAATCATCCGCCGGATATCCGACTGTGCCAGGGCGATCAGCGCGCCGTAGACGATCCCGGCCGCCGCCACGGCGCACATCAGGGGCGCCAGCTCGACCAGGGCATCGGGGAACAGCGGCAGGGTCAGGCGAATGAACCCGTAGGCCGCCATCTTGACGAGCACCACGGCGAGAACGATGGCATCGGGCAGCCACGTGTGGAAGGGCACCATGGGCACCTTGACCGCGAAGGCGGCGATGAAGGCAAGGGCGAGCCAGAACTGAACATCGGCCGGGATGGACAGCTGGTAAAGCGCCGCCATCTCGAAGGTGAGGACGCCGTGGGCCTGGTGATAGAGAAAGGCCAGCGTGATGACCGCGGCCAGCATCAGCAGACTGCCGAACACGGCGAACAGGAAGAACTTCAGGGCCGCCCGGGCGCTGTTCTCATATCCCCAGATGCCGATCAGGAAGTACATGGGGATCAGCATGCCTTCCCAGAAGAGGAAGAACAGGAACAGGTCGAGAGAGAAGAACACGCCCATCAGGGTGGTTTCCATCAGCAGCATGAAAACCTGGTAGGCCCGGACCCGCTCGCTTACGATCGTCCAGGTACCGAGCAGGGCCAGGGGCCACATGAGCGCGGTGATCCCGGCAAGGAGGATGCTGATGCCGTCCGCGCCGACGTGATAGGACACGCCCAGCGATTCGATCCAGGGCATGCGCTCCACGAACTGCGGTTCGCCCAGGTGTGCCTCGAAGGCGCCGAAGCAGACTGCGAAGAGGACGAGCACCAGGGCCGAAACGCCGAATCCCACCCACCGGGCGGCCGTGTCCCCTTTGACGATGAGGAGCAGGACGGCGCCCAGGACCGGCAGCCAGATGATGAGGGACAGGTAAGGCAGTTCCGTCATGTACGGTACCTTCAGTTCCTTTGGGGTTACGGTCCCGGGTTACGGTCCCAGGAAACCGGTGATGTAGGCGAACACCACGAGCGCGCCGATGACCATGATCAGCGCATAGTTCTGAACGACCCCCGTTTGCGTATACCGGATCGCGTTCCCCATGCTGCGTACCGTGAGCGCGGCCAGGGTCAGCCCTCCGTCGATGATCGCGGAATCCAGGATACGCCAGCAGCCCCGGGCGATCTTCCGCACCGGGCCCACGATGACCGCGTCGTAGATTTCATCCACATATAACTTTTCCAGCGAAAGCGTATACAGCGCCCGCGGCACCAGGCGGTCGAACACCGTGTTGCCGCGGATGTACACGGTGTAAGCGCCCCATATGCCGGCCGCGGCCATCAGCAGGGCCAGGACCATCAGCACCAGTTCGACGCTCGCGGACGGGACCTGCGCCTCCGGCAGCCCGGAGAACACCGGCGCGAGGAATCCGCCGAACCGGTCCATGCCTTCCGCGAACACGTGGGGGATGCCGATGAACCCGCCCACGGTGGAGAGCACGGCCAGCAGGACCAGGGGTATGGTCATGACGCGGGACGATTCACGTACCTTTTCGGTTTCGTCCCGGTTCAGCCGGGTCTCGCCGCCGAAGGTCATGAACAGCAGCCGGAACATGTAAAAGGCGGTCATCGCCCCGGTCAACAGGCCGACCAGCCAAAGCACGGGGGCGTTTACGAAGGCGCCCAGCAGGATCAGGTCCTTGCTGAAGAAACCCGCGAACGGGGCGATCCCGGCAATGGCCAGGGTCGCCAGCAGCATGGACTTGTAGGTCACCGGCATGAGATCGCGGAGTCCGCCCATGTTGCGGAGGTCCTGGGGGTCCCTGCCCTTCTCAAGGGCGTGTTCCAGCGCGTGTATTACGCTGCCCGCGCCCATGAACAGCAGGGCCTTGAAGAACGCGTGGGTGACCAGGTGGAAGATCCCCGCGGTGAAATAGCCGACGCCGCAGGCCAGGAACATGTACCCCAGCTGGCTCACGGTGGAATAGGCCAGGACGCGCTTGATATCGTACTGGGTCAGGGCGATGTACGCGGCGAAGAGGGCCGTGACCGCGCCGACGACGGCCACGACGGTCATGGCCGTGGCGGACTGCGCGAAGAGCGCGTGGCAGCGGGCGACCATGTACACACCCGCGGTCACCATGGTGGCCGCGTGGATCAGCGCGCTGACGGGCGTGGGGCCTTCCATGGCGTCCGGCAGCCAGACGTGCAGGGGCACCTGGGCGGACTTGCCCATAGCCCCGATGAAGAGCAGCAGGGTGACGGCCGTGATGACCGGGGCGAGCACCGCCGGGTCCGCCGCGAACACTTCGGCGTAGGTGAGTGAGCCGGCGTACAGGAAGATCAGGAGCAGGCCCAGGATGAAGGCGAAATCGCCGATGCGGTTCACGACAAAGGCCTTCATGCCGGCATTTGCCGCGGACTGCCTTTCGCACCAGAACCCGATCAGGAGGTAGGAACAGAGCCCGACCCCTTCCCAGCCGACGAACATCAGCAGGAAGTTGTTGCCCATCACGAGAATGAGCATGGCGAACATGAACAGGTTCAGATAGGAAAAGTACCGGACGCAGCAGGTGTCCTTGCCCATGTAGCCGATGGAATAGACGTGGATCAACAGTCCGACGCCCGTAACCACCAGCATCATGACCGTCGAAAGCGGATCGATCAGGAAGGCCACGTCCACCGCGAAAGTGCCTGCCGTAATCCACGAATAGACCACCACGTCGACGCTGCGATCCTCCTCCGGCAGCCCGATGAGCTGGAAGAAGACGGCAAGCACGAGCAGGAAGGACGCCGCGACCGTGACGCAGGCGATCATCCCGGACACCCTGGGGTTCCGGTTGCAGAATACATTGATGAAGGCGCCCAGCAGGGGCAGGAAGGGGATCAGCCAGACGTAACTGAAGGATTCGGTCATGTTGTTCACACAGGGTCCGGGCCGGCCGGTCGAGCCGCTACCAGCGCAGGGACCGGACCTCGTCGATGTTGACCGTCCCGCGGTTGCGGAACAGCAGGATCACCAGGGCCAGGCCGATGGCCACCTCGGCTGCCGCCACGGTAATCACCAGGAATACGTAGATGTGGCCGTCCGCCATGCCGAACTGCCGGGCGAAGGCCACGAAGGAAAGATTGGCCCCATTGAGCATCAACTCGATGCCCATCAGGACGATGATGGCGTTCCGCCGTACCAGCACGCCGGTCGCGCCGACCAGGAAGAGCACGGCACTCAGGACCAGGTAATAGGAGACAGGGATCATGGGTTCGTCGATTCAGGTACGGTCAGCGCCTCATCCGTCCACGGCAACGGTGCCCTTGCGCGTAAGCACCACGGCGCCCACGATGGCGATCAGCAAAAGTACGGCCGCGATCTCCACGGGCAGCAGGTATTTCGTGAACAACAACGTTCCGATCTGTTCCACTTCGCCGAATCCGGCTTCGCCGCCATCAACCGGCGTGGTCGTTCCGCCTCCCGCATAGGACATGACCATGGCCGCCAGGGGCAGGAACAGCAGCGCGGCCAGGACGACGGCCAGCGGTTTCTGGATCCGGAACGTCCCGCCCTCCTCTCGGCTCAGATTCAGCAGCATGATGACGAAGAGGAAGAGCACCATGATGGCGCCGGCATACACGACGATCTGGATGATCGCGACGAACTCGGCGTCCAGCATCAGGTACAGGCCGGCGATGGATATCATGACCATGATGAGCAGCAGCACGCAGTAGATCGGGTTGCGCTGCAGGATCATGGCCACGCTGCTCGCGACGGCTACTATGGCAAAAAACAGAAAGAAGTAGAGTTCCATGAAATCTCGTTTGGGCGACTCCCGGCCTCCCAGTGACCGCCCGGTCCGGCTGGTCCGCCTGGCCGTTCAATGACCGCCCGGTCCGCCCGGGTCGGGTAGCTGATCTCCCCGGGGGCGCGTAAAGGCCTCCCGGCTCTTTCGAAGGACCTGGCCCAGCGTGCCCTCCTGATCTCTGGTTTCATCGTAGTTCTTCAGCAGGCGTTCCCGGTCCCAGATCATCTCTTCCCGCGACGTGGCCACGAGTTCGATGTCGTCCGTCATGTCGATGGCGTCTTCGGGACAGGCTTCCACGCACATGCCGCAGAAAATACACCTAAGCATGTCGATCTGGAACGTGCGGGGGATCTTCTCCCGGTCGTTCCATTCCGTTTCCATGCCTTCGATGGTGATGCAGTCGGCGGGACAGGCCACGGCGCACATCTCGCAGGCCACGCACTTGACCCGGTCCTGCTCGTCCTTGTTGAGCCGGTGGGCGCCGCGGTATCCGGGCGGCAGTATCTTCTGCACCTCCGGGTACTGCATGGTGACCTTCTTCTTGAAGAGATGCGCGAGGGTCAGGAGCATGCCCTTGATCACCGCGGGAAGGTACAGCCGCTCCGTCAGGGTCATCTTGCGCGCTTCTACGATGATTGCCATGGATCACACTCCCCTATCAGACCAGCATCCAGATTCCGGTGATTACGACGTTCAACAGGGCCAGCGGCAGCAGCACCTTCCAACCGATCGCCATCAACTGGTCGTACCTGAACCGGGGCAGCGACCACCTCACCCAGATATAGACGAAGAGGAAGAATCCCGTCTTGAGCAGGAAACCGGCCACCTGGTACAGCGTTACCAGTCCCGGTCCGACCTGGTCCTCGAAGGGCATGTGCCACCCGCCGAAGAAGAGGGTCGCCATCAGGGCGGAGGCTGCGATCATGCTGGCGTACTCCGCGATCATGAACATGGAGAAACGCATGCTGCTGTATTCCGTATGGAAGCCGCCGACGAGTTCCTGCTCGCACTCGACCAGGTCGAAAGGCAGCCGGTTGTTCTCCGCGAAGGCCGCGATGACGAAGATCAGGAAGGCCAGCGGCTGGCGGAAGATGAACCAGTCGAGGAACCCGTCCTGCGCGTCGACGATCTGGCTCATCTGCAGCGACCCCGTGAGCATGAGGATGCCGACGATGGACAGGCCCAGCGAGAGTTCGTAGCTGATCATCTGCGCCGACGACCGGATGCCTCCCAGCAGGGTGAACTTGTTGTTGGCGCTCCATCCACCCAGGGCGATCCCGTAAACGGCGACGGAGGTCATGCCCAGTACATACAGGATGCCGACATTCAGATCGATGATCTGCAGCGTGGTCGTGGTTTCCTGGATCTGCAGGCCGAACAGGGTGAAAGAGGGGATGGTCACTTCGCCGCCCACGGGAATCACGGCGAAAATCAACAGGGCCGGGACGAGGATGAGGGCCGGGGCGATGGCGAAGAGCTTCCGGTCGGCGCTCGCCGGGATGAACTCTTCCTTCCACATGAACTTGATGCCGTCGGCCAGCGGCTGCAGCAGGCCCATGGGACCGACGCGGTTGGGACCGATCCGGTCCTGGATCAGGGCGCTCACCCGGCGTTCCATGAAGGTGAGGTAGGCGACGGTCGTGAACACGACCCCCAGCAGGATGCCGATTTTGACCAGGGCGATGGCGCCATCCAGGATCATGGGGTCCAGGACCAATCCACTAACCTCCCGCGGCCTCGGACGGTTCTTCGCCGCCCTTCATGACGCCCTGATCTCCGACCAGGTCGTAGGTGAGTCCCGCGTATCCTTCCACGCGGCCGGCGATTTCCTCCAGGACTTCGGCGGGGTCCGTCCCGCCCAGGTCGACGCCCATGCGCTGTGCCACGTACCGGAGCATCGCGAAGTCCTCCCTGGCGCCTCCGGGCGGTGGAAATGCGGGGTTCAACCGCTGCACGCGGTCCTGCGCATTGGTCATGGTGCCGTGCTTCTCGAAGGGAATCGCCCCGGCGAAGACCACGTCGGCCAGCTCGGCGAGGTCGGAACGATGCACGTCGTGCACCACCAGGAATTCGAGCTTTCCAAAAGCCTCGGCCACATCCGGTGACAGCGTGTGGCCGATATCGCCGCCCAGCACGTAAAGCCCCCGAATAGAGCCGTCATCGATGCCCTGCAGGATATCGTCCAGCGAGCCGGCGCCGAGCATGTCCCGGGCGCCCCGGGTGTTGGGCGTCTTGTCCGCGTCGATGTGGAATCCGCTTTTCGACGTCCACGCTTCACCATCGGGCTTGCGGTCGAGACCGGTCCGCGGCGACCCGAAGGCCTCCGCACCCAGCCTGCGCAGCAGGTAGTTCTCCTCGTTGGTCGCCATGGACGATCCGACCACCCCCATGGCGGCTTCTCCTTCGACCGCCAGGACGGCCTGGATACCGCCGACGGCCGCATCCATGGCGTCGGGCCACGTGACCTGGCGCAATTCACCATCCACCCGCTTCAGCGGCGCTTTCAACCGGTCCGCGTCCTGCCAGCCGTGGTAGCAGAACCGGCCTTCGTCGCACATCCAGTACCCGTTCACGTCCTCGTTGTGCCGGGGTTTGGTCCGGTAGATTTTCTGGTGCAGGACTTCCAGCGTGGTGTTGCACCCCGTGGCGCATCCCGGGCAGAAAGTGTCCACCTTCTCATAATGCCAGATGCGGGGCTTGTAGAGGAAGTCCTTGGTGACCAGGGCACCCACGGGACAGATGTCCGCCACGTTCCCCGACATTTTGTTATCCAGGGGGACGCCTTCGAAGGTCGCGATCTCGGACTTGCTGCCCATCTGGACGACGCCAAGTTCCGACGTACCCGTGATCTCGTCGCAGAACCGGGTGCAGCGCTGGCACAGGATGCAGCGCGTCGTGTAGAGCGTGATGTGCGGCCCCAGGTCCTTCTTCGGCGGGACGCGCTTGGTCTCGACGAAACGGCTGTGGCCCCGGCCGTGGTCGAAGGAATGGTCCTGCAGCTTGCACTCACCGGCCTGGTCGCACCAGGGACAGTCCAGCGGGTGGTTGATGAGCAGGAACTCCATGACCCCCTTGCGGTTGTCCAGCACCGCCGGGGAATTGAACCGGAAGTTCATCCCGTCCTTGATCCGTATCGTGCACGAGGTGACGATGCCGAACTGACCGGGCCGTATCTCCATCTCGGTCAGGCACATCCGGCAGTTGCCGTCCGGCGCCAGGCCGGGATGATAGCAGAAATGGGGGATGTCGATGCCCAGGTCCGCCGCCGCGTCGATCAGGTTGCGGCCTTCTTCCACGGTGTACTGCTGGTCGTCTATGGTAATGGTTGCCATGATTCGCTCATCCGGCGGCGTCGGCTTCATCGGTCTTCAGCCGGAAATTGCCGGGTACGGGGGGAATGTGTTCGTACTGGTCGGGCCGCAGGTAGGATTCCTCCAGGGGCGGCACGACCAGTTCCTTCCGTTCGATGCAGGCCCTGAACTCGGGCCAGTACTTGACGAGTATGGTGCGCACGGGCCAGACACCCGGCGCCTGGCCGAAGACGCAGACGGTGTGGCCGTGCACCTGCTTGCAGATGTCGAGCAGCAGGTCCAGGTCTTCATCCCTGCCCTGGCCGTTGCGGATACGCCGCAGGATGTCGTTCATCCAGGGCACCCCTTCGCGGCAGGGCGTGCACTGGCCGCAGGACTCATGGGCGGCGAAGGAAGACGCATTGAGCAGGGCGTCCACCATGCTGGTGGTCTCGTCCATCACGATGATCCCGCCGGTTCCGCCCATGGACCCCAGCTTGCCCAGGGCGCCGAACCCCATGGGGGTATCGATTTCCTCCGGCGTCAGGATCGGCGCCGAGATCCCGCCGGGAATGACCCCTTTGAGCCGGTTGCCGTCCCGGATGCCGCCGGCCACATCGTAGATCAGTTCCCTCAGCGTGACACCGGAATCGTACTCGTAGATGCCGGGATTCTTCACGTGGCCGCACAGGCCGAAGAGCCGCGGCCCGGTCGTATCCTCCTCCGAACCGATGGCCTTGTAGGTTTCCGCGCCCATATCGACGATGGTGGCGATCTGGGCCATGGTCTCCACGTTGTTGACGATTGTGGGCTGGCCCCAGAGGCCGATGGCGGCGGGAAAATACGGCGGTTTCAGCCGGGGGTAGGGCCGGTTGCCCTCGAGAGATTCGATTAGTCCCGTCTCTTCACCGCAGATGTAGGCCCCGGCCCCGGGATGGACGTACAACTCGAGGTCGAAGCCCGTATCCAGGATGTTGGCGCCGAGGAAACCGTGTCTCCGGGCATCCTCGAGAGCGGCTTCCATCTGGTCGATGATCTGGAAGAACTCGCCCCGGATATAGATGTAGCCCAGGTTGATCCCCAGGGCGTAACTGGTGATGATCATGCCTTCGATGATCTGGTGGGGCTTCGATTCCAGCAGGAGCCTGTCCTTGAAGCTGCCGGGTTCGCTTTCGTCGGCGTTGGCGCACAGGTACCGGGGGAACCGGTCGGCGCAGAGGTTCCACTTCATGCCCGTAGAGAACCCGGCCCCTCCGCGGCCCTTGATCCCCGAGGCATTGATTTCCTCGATCAGTTCGGCCTGGCTCATCGACTTGAGCGCCTTCCGTACGGCACCATAACCGCCGCAGGCCATGTAGGCGTCCATGTCGCCAGGGTCGGCGCCAGCCGTGGGGTCCGCCGTCAGGATTTCGAGCGGTGCGGCCATTACCTCATCCTTTATCGAGATTTTCGAGAATCTCGTCGACCTTCTCCGGAGAAACGTGGGTATGCAGGCGCCGGTTGACCAGGAGCACGGGGCCCCGGTCGCAGGCCGCGAGGCATTCCGATTTCCGCAGGGTGAACCGGCCGTCCTCCGTGGTCTCGCCCAGTCCAATGCCGAGTTTTTTCGAGAGGTGATCGTAAACGCCGGCGCAGCCGGTCAGCGCACAGGGCAGCGTATGGCAGACCGCCAGTACGTTTTCGCCCACGGGTTCCTTGTTGAACATGGGATAGAAGGTCGCGATCTCCGCAACCTTCACGGGCGAGCAGCCGATCAGACTGGCCACGCAGGCCATGGCCTCGGGCGAGACGTACCCCCACTCTTCCTGCGCGAGATGGAGGAGCGGTACGACGGCCGACTTCCGGTATTCCTCGGGATAGCGGCCCAGGATCTCCGCCGCGCGCTCCCGCGCCGCGTCCGTGAATTCTAGCGGTGTCGACAATCTAGCGGTCCAGTTCTCCGGCGATGACGTTCAGGCTGCCCAGTACCGCCACCACGTCCGATAGCATATGCCCCCGGATCAGCATGGGGAACAGTGAAAAGTTCACGAATGACGGCGGGCGTACGCGGATCCGGTAGGGTTCCCGGCTGCCGTCGCTGACGATGAAGAACCCGAGTTCTCCGTTCGGCGCCTCGGTGGCGGCGTACACCTCGCCCACCGGCGGCGTCGGCCCGTGTCCTTCCATGGTCATCTTGAAATGATAGATCAGCGATTCCATGGATTCGTACACTTCCGATTTCTCGGGCAGCACCGCGTGCTCCTCGTCGGCGTTCACCGGTCCCGCGGGCAGGTCCTCCACGGCCTGGTGAATGATCTGCGCGCTCTGCCTGATCTCCTCCATCCGCACGAGGTAGCGGTCGTACGCGTCTCCGTTGCGGCCGATGGGGAGGTCGAAATCGTAGGTTTCGTACCCGAGGTAGGGTTCGTTCTTCCGGATGTCCCATTCGACGCCGGACGCCCTGAGCACCGGTCCCGTGGCGCCCCAGGCCACGGCGTCTTCCGCCGAGAGGACGCCCACGCCCTCGGTCCGGTCGCGCCAGATGCGGTTGTGCGTAAGGAGCCGGTCGATCTCCGCGGTGGCCCGCAGGGTCTCCTCCACGGATTCCCGGGCCATTTCCGCGAAGTTGTCCGGCACGTCGCGAAGGAGCCCGCCCACACGCGTGTAGCTGGTGGTCAGCCGCGTGCCGCACACCGCCTCGAACAGATCGTACAGCACTTCCCTCGCCCGGAATCCGTACAGAAAGGCGGTGAAGGCCCCGATATCGAGGGCGGCCGTGCCGATGCACAGCAGGTGGTCGGCGAGGCGGGAGAGTTCCGCCAGGGCGACCCGGATACTCCGGCATCGCGGCGTGATTTCGATGTTCATCAGCTTCTCGACCGCGTGGGTATAGCCGATGTTGTTGCACAGGGGAGACAGGTAGTTCATCCGGTCGGTCAGCGTGACGAACTGGTTGTAGCTCCGGTACTCGCCCAGCTTTTCGAATCCGGTATGCAGGTAGCCGAGATGCGGCGTGGCGCCGGCGACCTTCTCCCCATCCAGTTCCAGCACCATGTGCAGCGTCCCGTGGGTCGCCGGGTGCTGGGGCCCGAAATTGAGGATCATGTGCTCGGTCGGCATGTCGGGCGTGCGCTCGAAGGTCACCCGTTCATTTCGGATTTCCTCGAGGTCCGCCTCGGCGAGCTTGTCGATCGGTGTGGTATTCACGCTGCGTGCTTCCAGTGGTCCGGTCCGTCCGACCCGGCCGTCCTGTCATGTATGAACGAACGCTAGAATACGAAGTTGTCCCGTTCCCCCTTGCCGTGCAGGGGATAGTCTTTTCTCAAGGGGTGGGAACCGAAATCGTCGGGCATCAGGATCCTTCGCAGGTCCGGATGACCTTCGAAGACGATCCCGTACATGTCGTACACTTCACGCTCCAGCCAGTTGGCGCCCGGCCAGACGGACACGACCGATCCGATCCAGGGGTCCGCCTCCGGAACGGGCACACTGACGCTGAACCGGCGGTTGTGTTTATAGGAATAAAGCTGGTAGACCACGGCGAACCGGATTTCTTCGTCCAGCTGCAAACGGTCCACGGCGGTCACGTCGACGAGATAGTCGAAGGAAAGTTCCGGGTCGTCTTTGAGGAAGGTCATGAACGGAAGGTGCGTATCCCGCTCGGCGATGACGCTTTCGCACCCCACCGCGTTGCCGCCGCGAACCGCCGCGTCGCCGTATCGGGCCCGGATGCGCGTCGTGACGTTGCCCGGTTCGGATCCGGACCGTCCATGCTGACCAACGCCTTCGGCCCGGTGTTCCTCGTGGTTTTCCACTTCATTCCCCATTTACTCGAACCCCGTCTTGCCGCCCCAGCCGCGCGGGTCCGACTGCCAGTCCATGGCGATCTCCCGGTCGTCGTCCGTAAGCTCGCCCCGTTCGCTCATGACGTCCAGGACGGTCACGAAATCCGCCATGCTCCATTTCGGCAGGCCGGCATGCTGGAATCCCTCGGTGGCGGCGGGCAGGCCGTATTCGAAAATGGTGACCACACCGATTACGTCCACGTCGAATTTGACCACGTCTTCGGCGGCCTTCAGGACGCCTCCCCCCGTGGTGACCAGGTCTTCGGTGAACAGCACCTTCTGGCCGGCTGTCAGGATGCCTTCGACCCGGTGTTCCTTGCCGTATCCCTTCTGGCCGGACCGCGCGTAGACCATCGGCAGATCCAGGCGGCTGGATACCCACGCGGCGAAGGGAATGGCGGCCGTCGCCGTACCCGCGATGACGTCCGGGGCCGTGTCGAGCGTTTCGATGATCTCGAGAAAGGTGTCGATGATCACCTTGCGCTCTTCCAGGCAGGATATGATGAGCCTGTTATCGCAATATATCGGGGAGATGATACCGGAACTGTAATGGTAGGGCGCTTCGACGTTGATGGTGACGGCTTTGATGTCGAGCAGAAGCTCTGCGATGGTTTTTCTGTTCATCAGTTTGCTTTAGCCTGGGCGACTTTCTCCTGGATCTTAATCAACGCCTGGATGACGTTCTCAGGTCTGGGTGGACAACCGGGTATATACACGTCCACCGGGATGTACTGGTCCACGCCCTGGACCAGCGTATAGGTATTGAAGACGCCGCCCGACGAGGCGCAGGCCCCCATGGAAATGACCCACTTGGGCTCCGGCATCTGGTCGTAGATCTTCTTCAACACGGGCATCATCTTGATGGATACCCGCCCGGAAACGACCAGCAGATCGGACTGGCGGGGGGAAAACCGGATGGCTTCGGCCCCGAAGCGGGCCAGGTCGAATCGGGAGGCGAGGGTCGCCATGAGTTCGATGGCGCAGCACGCGGTGCCGAAGGGCATGGGCCAGAGCGAGTTCTTCCGGGCCCAGCCGACCATCGCGTCGACCTTGGTGGTCATGACGTTTTCCTGCAGCTGGTCTTCTAATCCCATTCCAGGGCTCCCCGTTTCCATTCGTACAGGAATCCAATGACGAGCAGCAGGAAGAACACCCCCATGGCCGCGGCGCCGTATAACTGAAGATCGCCATAAACGACGGCCCATGGGTAGAGGTAAATGATCTCCACGTCGAAAAGGATGAAAAGTATGGCGATCAGGTAGAACTTGACGGAAAAGTTCTTTCGCGCGGAATCTTTCAGCGGAACGCCGCATTCGTAAGGGGCGAGCTTGGACGCGCTGGTCTTTTTTCTACCGATAAAAGAGGAAAGGGTAACGATTACGGCCGCGACGATCAGTACGAGTATGACGAGCAGGATCAGGGGAAGGTATGACATTGAACCGAGTTACAGGGTGTACAGACAGATCAGTCGACGGAACGCGGCTTCCTGGTACATCTATCCTTGAACTCGCCGATCAAGATATACCGCCGGGGGGCGTTGTCAAGGACTAATCATTTTTATTTCCGAGGCCACCCGGCGACCCGCGCCGGTACCCGTGGAACACGCAGGATGGAACCTGTGGAATGACCTTCGAAGATGTTCCTTGACGCCCCGCCCGGCGCTTTCTCATCTTATTCCTTTCCAGGCGGTTTTCCCGGCCGGATCATCGCGGCACGGGATCCGAACCAGGTCTGCGGGAGCTCCATGGGACATCGCGGAGACGCGCAACGGAACACCAGGAGGAACAGGCAATGCCCGAAGCACAGATCGCGGTCATCGGCGGCACGGGGTTCTACGGAATGGAAGGGCTTACGGATCTCGAGGAGGTGCGGCCCGACACCCCCTTCGGAGACCCCAGCGACGCCATCGTTACCGGCAACCTCGAGGGCCGGCGCGTGGCATTCCTGGCCCGCCACGGCCGGGGCCATCGCCTGGGGCCGTCCGAAATCAACGTGCGGGCGAACATCTTCGCGCTGAAGACGCTTGGGGTCCGGTGGATTCTCTCTGTCAGCGCCGTGGGCAGCCTGCAGGAGCACATACGTCCGCTGGACTTCGTCATACCGGACCAGTTGTACGACCATACCCGGCACCGCGCGACGAGCTTTTTCGGCGACGGCCTCGTGGCGCACGTCGGCCTTGGCGAGCCGTTTTGCGAACCGCTGCGACGGTTGCTCGTCAGCGGCGCCGAATCGACGGGGCTGACCGTGCACGACGGCGGCACCTATCTCTGCATGGAAGGGCCCCAGTTCTCGACCAAAGCCGAGTCGAACGTCTACCGGAACTGGGGGTTTTCGGTCATTGGCATGACGGCGGCGCCGGAAGCCAAGCTGGCCCGGGAGGCGGAGATCTGCTACGCCGCCATCGCGTGTTCCACCGACTACGACTGCTGGCACGAGGAACACGACTCCGTCACGGTCGATATGATCATCGAGAATCTGCACGCGAACGTGGAACACGCGCGCCAGGTCATACGCCACGTCGTGCCGGCCATTCCGCTGGACAGCACATGCCGCTGTCACAACGCGCTGGCCAACGCCATCGTTTCCGACCGCGACTCGGTGCCCGCCGGCACGCTGGAGAAGCTGTGGCCGATCGTGGGCCGCTATTTCGAGTAGGGTGTATCTGGATTTGTCATGGTGCCAGCACGGCACGGACGCCGGGCCAGTCCACCCACATGTCATGGTGCCAGCACGGCACGGACGCCGGGCCAGTCCACCCACATGTCGTCGCCGGGAGGCGCGTTCTCGTCCAGGTCGGCCCGCTTGTAGTCGTAGAGGACCGCCTGGCGGATCCGGCCGGTACGGTTGTGGCCGACAGAGTGGCCAATGCGGTGGTGCCAGAACACGATGTCGCCGGCCTTGCCGTGGCAGTCCATGCAGGGCTTCCGGTTCACTTCGTCCCTGTGGGCCAGGTATTCAGGCGTATTGTCGAAAAGGTAGCGCCGGGTGAAATCCGGATAGAAAACCCGGTGGCTGCCCGGCCATACGGTGAATCCGCCACCGCCGGGATCCACGTCGTCGATATACCCCACGACGCCGACGTGAAAGGGATGGGCGTCCACGTGGCAACCCATGGGACGGGGCGGCGCATCGCCTTCGGGCAGGACACAGTAAATACCGCGGATCCGGTCCGGTTCGACCAGCTTGCCTTCACCGAGCAACTGCTCCGCCATGCCCATCACGGAAGGATCGGTGGCAAGGAGGCGGACCATCCAGTCCTCCTCGCCCGGTTTTCGGTACTTCCACATGAAATTGTGGCGGTGGGATGACTTGTCGTCTACCGGCTCGGGGAAAGGACCGATCCAGGTCTCGGGATTGTCACGCTCAAGGGGCGGCGGCAGGTTGTTCCACATGCGTTCCCTGCCCCGGGACATCAGCACTGGATCGAGGACGCCGCGCTTGATCAGGTAGCCTTCGCGGGCGAAAAATCGGATGTCGTCGGCGGTCAGACGGACCATGGCTGTCCATTCTGTCGATTGAGGTGGAATTGTCCGGAGAATATATGGGACGGACCGCGGAACGTGTCAAGGAGGAACATAGCTTGAAAAAACAGATCAGCAAGTGGACCGCCGCGACGGCGCTGCTCGTCTTCGGCCACACTCCGGTGGCAGTGCTGCTCGTTCTGGGCCTGACCACCGGCACAGCCGTGGCCAACGACGGATACCCCCGCATGGACGACGTGGACATCCTCCATTACCGGATCCAGCTGGAGATCGGCGAAACAGGCCGGGCCATCCAGGGCGAGACCACGATCCTGGCGGAGATGCTGGCCGGCGGCCGGGACGTCCTGCCCCTCGACCTGGGCCCACTCACCGTGGACCGGGTTACGGTCGGCGGGAAGAGCGCGCCTTTTGCGCACAGCGACCACCGTCTGAGCGTAACATTCGAGGAAAGCTACGCGGAGGGCGACACGGTCACGGTGATTGTCTCGTATGGCGGCGAACCCGTGGACGGGCTGTTCATTCAGCCGAACAAGTTCGGCGACCGGTCGGTCTTCGCGGACAACTGGCCGAACCGGGCGCGCCACTGGTTCCCCGGGGTGGACCACCCCTATGACAAGGCCACGGTCGAATTCATCGTCACCGCGCCCGCGGCCTTCGACGTCGTGGCCAATGGGCGGATGCTGGAGTCGACCGCCGTCTCGCCGGAACGCAAGCGAACACACTGGAAGACTGACGCGCCCATTCCCACGTACTGCATGGTGGTCGGAGCAGCCCGTTTCTCCATCGTCCGGCCGGGGTCCTGGCGGGGGATCCCCGTTTCGTACTACCTGTTCCCCGGCGACCGGGACGCGGGCACAACGGATTTTGACCGGTCCACGGACATGCTGGCCTTCTACACCGAGCTGATCGGACCCTATCCCTACGCGAAACTCGCGCTGGTGCAGTCATCCACACGGTTCGGCGGCATGGAAAACGCCAGCGCCATCTTCTTTTCGGAACACAGCATAACGGGCACCAGGCGGAACGAAGCCGTGGTCGCCCACGAAATCGCCCACCAGTGGTTCGGCGACTCGGTGACCGAATCCGACTGGCACCACCTGTGGCTCAGTGAAGGGTTCGCCACCTACTTCGGCGCCCTGTTTTTTGAAGAAGCCGACGGCGACGAGCGGTTTCACGAAATGATGGCACGAAGCCGATCCCGGGTTATCGACACGAACCGCCGCGCGCCTGCGCCCATTTACAATCCGGGCATCACCAACCTGTTCGATCTGCTGAACGCCTACAACTACAGCAAGGGCGGGCTGGTGCTCCACATGCTCAGGGGCCTGATGGGCGACGAGGCCTTCTTCGAGGGCATTCGGGATTTCTACGCCAGGTTCCGTGACCAGACCGTGCTGACCCGGGATTTCCAGTCAGTAATGGAGACCCGGCTCGGAGAAGACCTGGGGTGGTTCTTCGACCAGTGGATCTATCGTGCGGGCCACCCCGTGGTCGAGGTGACCTGGTCCTGGGACGAACAGCGCGACGAGGTATCGGTACATCTGCGTCAGACGCAGACTCAGGAGTCCTTCAGGCTGCCCGTAACCCTCGCCTTCGTGGCGGGAGACCGGCAGGAACGCCGGCAGGTCGAGCTTCGCGAGCGGTCGCACGAATTTCGCTTCAAACTGGACGCAGCACCCCGCGAAGTCCTGGTCGACCCCGATGCCTGGCTGCTGATGGAGGCTCGGGTAAGGCAGGTGGATGGCTAAACGGGCGGGCAAGCCGAAGGGTGATCGATCTGTCGCAACAATCTGTACGACAATAAAAAAGTGTTGACTTTTCCGGATGTTATGATTTATTGGTTATCAGGATTTGTCTCTGTCTCCTGCATGATCGTATAATACAAAAAACGATGCGGCACGGATCAGAACCAACGGTCCTGCCGTTTTTCTATATGCGGGTCGAAAGTCGAACAGGGACTTCGTTGTAGATGTATCTATACATGCCTGAAAGGTGGTGAGCAATATTGGCAGTCGGTAAAGTAAAGTGGTTCAACGACCACAAGGGCTACGGTTTTATCGAGCACGATGGTGGCGATGACGTCTTCGTCCACTACTCCGCGATCCAGGGAGAGGGATTCAAGTCCCTGTCGGAAGGTGACGCGGTCGAGTTCGATATCACGGAAGGGCCCAAGGGATTCCAGGCCGCAAACGTCGTAAAGCAGTAAAGCGGTATAAATCCCCGACGAAATGATACGGGCGCCGGAGCAAGTTGTTCCGGCGCCCGTTTTTTTGTTGGAATCAGGTTTTCTTCCGTGAAAATGTCTGGCCGTCGACAGCAATAGCTAGCTATCGACTCACCTTTCCAACCCAGCCGGGCATTGCGTCCGTTCGCCCCTACCGTCCGATGTAATACCGGAATCCCAGCGATATACCCCAGAAATAGGATGCATCTCCCGTGATCTGGTAGTGAACGGGCATATCGTATCCCGTTGCCGGTGTCGGCCCCACGGTGGACTCATGCCCCCGCAGCAGCCTCCAGGGGTTATCCCCGTCCAGAAACTCACCGGTCCTTCCGTACCGCAGTTTCAGTCCGGCAGACATACGACTGCCCGCCGCGTAATCCACGCCGGCGAGAAACTGGAAGGCCAATATCCTGTCCGACAACGATTCATCGGCGAGCGATGCCAGGCCGGCCGCGTGGCTGTTGCGCCCCAGTTGCCGCATTCTCTCCCGGTCGTTCGTTCGGACTGACACGGCCGAATAGAAGAACTGCTGCCGGGCCATGCCGATACCCGCGCCCAGGTATGGCGTCGCTCCAGGCGACAGCATACCGCTGAAGTCGTAATAGAGATTGGCAAAAAGGTGATCCGACCGGAAATCGCTGATCTTCTCGCTGCGTTCCACGAATTCCGCCTGTTTCTCGTCGCCCGGAATGATCAGCGGCAGGAGCGCTCCGCTCTGACCTCTTCTGAATAACTCGACCTCGATGCGCAGAGCCTTCAGGGCATATCCGGCCTGGACGCCCGCCAGGACCCCCGATCCCAGATCGAACAGGTTGGGGCTTGCCGGAAACGTGCGGGTCGAGCATTCGGACAACGGGAGGGGAACGCTGGTCCCATCGTTCAACGTCTCGCCGGGAAGCCATTGGTCGCAGTTCGTGGGAACACTGCTCGTATTCGTTCGCGTGGACGCGTAGTCCCCGGGCACGGATACCCCGGCCTGCAGGCCGAAATAGAAACCTTTGCGGCTTTCGTCTTCCTGATCCTGTGCGGCTGATTCTTGCGGGAAAGCCAGGAACGCCGCCATGCAAAGTAAAGGTATTGCGCGGGTCGTCTTCATCGTCATCTCTTCTCCGGGTTGCGGGTTGGGTATGTCGTGCCGGAAAATACCGGCGTTCGCTCCTGGCAACAAGCGATTTCGAAGGAGCGTTCCCGCCCATCGGCGCAGGTTCGGCGCATGTTCGGCGCATGTATAGCGCAGTCATGGTTCCGCTGTCTACGTTGGCCTGGACAGGTTGGCGACGTTGGACTTGACAGGACGTACCGAACCATCCAGATTTTCAATCCGGTTCTCACGAGGCGAAGTACTCACGAGGCGAAGTACTCACGAGGTGAAGTACTCACGAGGCGAAATCTATGCGTATAGACAAAACGATTACTTCCCGCGAAACCGCCCGGCGGCACGCAACGCACGCGGCCCTCTCCTTCGGCACGTGGACGATGCTGAACCTGGCCCTCGTGTTCACCGCCGGCGTGGTCGCGGCGCAGGACAATCGTCCGGCGGACGAAGGACCGGACCACTCCGAACCTCCCGGGCAAATCGAACAGGCCGGCACAGAAAGCACGAGTCCACTCGACGAGGCCACCTTCGTGATGGAGGAAATCGTGGTTACGGCGCGCAAGCGTGCACAGCCCGCTTTCGAAGTCCCGCTGTCCCTGTCCACCATACAGGAAGCGAAGTCCACCGCCCTTCGCGCTTCCGGCCCTGACCTGCGATTCCTTTCGAACCGGGTGCCCAGCCTGCAGATGGAGTCCTCCTACGGCCGGGTTTTTCCGCGTATCTACATTCGGGGCCTCGGCAACACGGACTTCGACCTGAACGCCTCGCAACCCGTTTCCGTGGTCTATGACGGCATCGTGCTGGAAAACGTCATGCTCAAGGGCTATCCCGCCTTCGACCTGGACCGGATCGAGGTACTGCGCGGCCCCCAGGGGACCCTGTTCGGCCGGAACACGCCGGCGGGCATCATCAAGCTGGAATCAGCGCGTCCGACAGAAGCACTCGAAGGGTTCGGCCGCCTGGGTTACGGACGATTCAACAACGCCGTTTTCGAGGGAGCGGTATCGGGACCGCTCGGATCCAACGGCCTTTCGGCGCGGCTCTCGGTGCTGCTGCAGCGACGGGACGATTGGGTAGAAAACGAATACGACGGTCCGAATGAAGCCATTGCCGGGTTCCGGGAACTGGCCGGCCGCCTCCAGTTGAGCTGGCAGCCCTCGCCGGATTTCGAATCGCTGGTCAAGCTTCATGCCCGCGACCTGGACGGCTCCGCGCGGGCGTTCCGCGCCAACGCCATCGAACCCGTCCGCGGCGGCCTGGTGGAAGGTTTCACCCGGGACCGGATCGCAATCGACGGTCTTAACAGGCAGGAACTGCGCGCCCACGGCATGTCCGTGGAACTTCGTTACCTGATCGGCCCACACCAGCTCGTGTCCCTGACCGGCATGGAACGGCTCGAGAGCTTCGCCCGTGGTGATGTAGACGGCGGCTTCGGCGCCGTATTCAGCCCACCCAGCGGACCGGGGGCGATCCCTTTTCCGTCCGAAACATCGGGGGGCATCCCCTACCTGCGCCAGATCAGCCAGGAATTACGCCTGGTGAGCCAGGAACACCGGCCCCTGGACTACCAGGTCGGGATGTACTACCTGAATGAATCGGTGGACATCGAGGATTACAACTACGATACGCTCGCCGGCGGGACCTCCGACGGTTTCACGCGGCAGCACCAGGAGGCCCGGGTGTGGGCCGCATTCCTCGCATCCACTCTGCACCTGGGAGACGCGTTGGAGCTCGCCGGAGGGTTTCGGTTTTCCCGCGACGCGAAGGACTACTCGGCGTGGCGGGACGAGGCACCCGCAGTCACCGGCGCCGGCACGATCGGCCCCGTCCGGCGCAATCCGGCCGACAACGCGTGGAGCGGCGACCTGAGCATGCGGTATTCCGCGTCACCCCTTGTCCAGACCTACCTGCGCGCCGCGCGGGGTTTCCGCGCTCCGAGTATCCAGGGCCGGCTGCTCTTCGGCGACGAGGTTTCCATAGCCGGGACGGAAACGATAAACTCCATCGAAGGCGGGGCCAAACTGCGCCTGTGGGACGGGCGGCTCCACCTCGACGTGGCCGCGTTTCACTACCGGTTGCGGAACCAGCAACTCACCGCCGTGGGCGGCGAGACCAACTTCAACCGGCTGGTCAACGCGGACAGAACCCTGGGACGGGGGTTCGAGGCGGAGGTGGCCCTCGCGCCGCCGGGTGGCATGCAGATCTCGGGCGGCCTGAGTTACAATCATACCCGGATCGACGACAGGGAACTCGCCGTGCAGCCTTGCGGCGCGCCGTGCACCGTGCTGGATCCACCGGGGCCGGAGCCCGGCACAGTCCTGATCGACGGCAACGGGCTGCCCCAGGCGCCCAGGTGGATCGCGGATGCGACCCTGAGCTATCCGGTAGCCCTTCCCGGCGGTTCCTTTCTCGTTGCCTCCGCCGACCTGGCCTACCGCAGCTCGGTACGCTTCTTTCTCTACGAATCCGTGGAATTCCAGGACGACCGGCTGCTGGAATGCGGCGTGCGCCTTTCCTATCTGGTGGGCAAAAGCGGGACGGAGATATCCCTGGTCGGCCGGAACGTATTCGATGACGTATCGCTGACCGGCGGAATCGATTTCAACAACCTGACCGGTTTCGTCAACGAACCGCCTTACTGGGGCGTGGAACTCGCGCGTCATTTCTGAAGCGACACCGCCGTCCCGGAGTCGCTTTATTCCCTTGACACCGGGCACGAAATTGAACACGTATTATAGTTTCATATTGTAAAATAAAGGGTGGTTGGTTATTATTGGTTCATACCGTATTCCTCCGGATGGCGGGGACACCAGCGGCACACACGAACTTCGAACAACGACCGGGGAGAGATGATGTTAAGATTCGCGGAAGAGATCATGCTGCTCATGCTCGACGACGACGGGAAATTCGTGGGCGTGCCCGACCGTCTGGTACGTTACGGTCTTGCCGGTGGCGTGTTGATGGACCTCGCCCTCGAAAACCGAATCGACACCGATGTCGACAAGCTGGTCCTCATGGACTCGAATCCCCTGGAAGACAATCTCCTCGACCCCGTGCTCGCGGATATTGCGGCGTCATCCGAAACGCACGGGGCCCGGTACTGGATCGAGCACGTCGTCGACCGCGCCGACGACATCCGGGAGACGGCCATCGACCGGCTCGTCGAACGGGGTATTCTGAAAAGGGAGGAAGGCCAGTTCCTGTGGGTGTTCCGGTCGCGGCGCTATCCGGTCATCGATGGAACGGCCGAGCGTGAAGTCAAACTCCGTATCATGGAAGTGCTGTTCAGCGATAAAATCCCCAGCCCGCGCGACGTCGTGATCATCAACCTCGCCCACGCGTGCAACCTCTTCAAAGAGATCCTGTCCGCGCGGGAACTCTCCCAGGCCGCCGATCGCATCGATCAGGTGCGCAAGCTGGACCTCATCGGCCAGGCCATGTCCAGGGCGATCTCGGACATCGAAATGTCCCTCACCCTTGCGGTGGAACGCGGCTACTATATGTGAGGATCGAGCGCCGGTGAGGTGCGCGGCGGGCCGGTCGAAGGTCTGGTGCGCAGCGAGCCGGTCGAAGGTCTGGTGCGCGGCGGGCCGGTCGCAGGCCTACCTGCCGTGGCAACGCTTGTACTTCAACCTGCTTCCGCACGGACACGGGTCGTTTCTCCCCGCAGATTTGAACGCCTGCCGCAGCCTGCGTTCCGTTTCCTGCCGGCGGATGTACGTCATTACGTTGGCGGGAGCCCGCCTGTGGCGCAGTTCGTTGGCCATGAACCGCATGGGGCCGTCTATGTGGTGGAAGAAGGCCTTGTACCCCTCGCACAGGTAGTTCAGGCCCGGTTCGCCGTCGGGCGTCGTGATGATACGGTTCTTCGGACAGCCCCCGTTGCAGATGAACCGCACGTCGCATGACAGGCAGTACTGCGGCAGCGTTTCCAGCTTGGCCTGCCCGAAGGCCCGTTGCTGCTCGGACAGGACCATCTCCATCATGGGGATCTCGGTGATATTGCCCAGGAAGTAGTCCGGCTCCACGTAGTGATCGCAGGCGTAGAGATCCCCGTTGTGCTCCAGGGCCAGGGCATCGCCGCAGGTCTCCATGAAGATACACAGCCCGGGGCTCTGGCCGGACCAGGCGGCGAGCGATACGTCGAAGATCTGCACGTACATTTTCCCCACGTCCCGGCGCACCCATTCGTCGAAAATCCGGATCAGGAACCGGCCGTATTGTTTCCCCGTCACCGACCGCTTCGTCACCTCGGTGCCTTCCTGGTACCCGGTGTGGTTGTCCCGTTCCACGATGGGGATGAACTGCATGAACCGCGTCTTCACCACGTCCCGCATGAAGCGGTATACTTCGACTGGATGTTCCGCGTTTGCCGCGTGGACCGTCGTCAGGATGTTGAACTCAACCGCGCTTGCCTGCATCATCTCCGCCGCACCCATCACCGTGTCGAAGGTCGGCTTGCCGCCCTTGTCGACCCGGTAGGCGTCATGCAGCGCCCGGGGTCCGTCCAGGCTCAGGCCGATCAGGAAGTCGTTTTCGTGGAAGAAACGGCACCAGTCCGCGTCGAGGAGCGTGCCGTTGGTCTGCAGGGAGTTGAAGATCCGTGTATCGGGTTTCTGGTATTTCTTCTGGAGTTCGACGGCTTTTTGAAAGAACTCGAGCCCCATGAGGGTGGGCTCGCCGCCCTGCCAGGCGAAAGTGACTTCCGGCACCTGCTGGGCTTCGATGTACTGCCGGATGTACTCCTCGAGCAGGTCGTCGGACATGCGGAACCCGCTGCCCGGATACAGATCCTCCTTGGCGAGGAAGTAGCAGTATTTGCAGTCGAGATTGCAGATGGCCCCCCGGGGTTTCATCATCACGTGAAACGCCGGGACCGGGACCGGATCTCCTCCGGCCGAGGGCATGGACGATGCCGGGACTGCGGTCGTTGCGTCGACTGGGTTCATGTTGGTCTCTTGCCGCGGACCGTCAGGACCGTTCTGAATGTCGTTATCCCGGGATGTCCGGGGCTATCGCCGGCCGCGCCGGATCCACGGATCCAGCACATCGCGCGGATGACCGGGAAACCCCCGAACGCCGCGCGACCGGTCGAACTGGTAGACGCGGGAGGCCGCCCACTTCGAGTAGGGAAAGGAACGCAGCCTGTCGCCATCCAGGGCGTCGGACGCACCCGGATGTCCGCAAGCCTGCACACCGCGACGGACCAGGTCGTCGGCGACATCCCGGTCATACGCGGCCCGGTTCTCCAATTCGGCCGGGTCTTCGGCCGTGTTGAACAGCTGCTCCCTGCCGCCGTTCGCAAAGTAAATATACTTCCAATCGCCGCTTCGTACCATGATTTTGAACCGGTCCGTCCCCGGTTCGCCGTAATACCCGAAGAGGGTTTCCCTGGGCGCGGCCGTGCCTTCCAGCACGCCGAGCACGTCCACCCCGTCGCGTGCCTGAGTCCGGCCGGCGGCGTGGGTAGCGATGGCGAAGAGATCGGTAAGGCAGACCAGGTCGTCTCGTCGAACGTCCCTGGGCAGACGGTCGGGCCAGCTTACCAGGAAGGGCACACGGGCGGAGACGTCGAAGAAACTCTCCTTCTGCCACGCGGTATGATCTCCGAGGTGGTCGCCGTGGTCCGAGAAGAAGCAGATGAGCGTGTTGCCGGCATCCTCGCGGGCCTCGACGGCGTCCAGTAACCGGCCCAGGCAATCGTCGATGTAGGTGATTTCTCCGTAATACCGGGCCTTGAGGACGCGGGTCTGCGCGTCGTTTATTTCATCCGCCCAGATGATCCGGTTCATGAAGGGAATCTGTTCGTCCAGGTGGTCCACCGAGAGATCCCCGCGCACCGGACCCGGCATGCGGTCGGGGTCGTAGATCCGGTTGAAGGGCACGGGCGGCGCGAAGGGTGGATGGGGGCCGATGAAGGAAACGAAACCGAAATAGGGCCGGTCGTCGGCCGCGCCAAGCGCTTCGATCGCACGGTCCGCGGCCCAGGACTCTACGGTCAGGTGAGCGGGCAGCGGGCTCACCTGGGGCATGTAGTACATTTCGGTCCGCTCCCCCATGAGCGCCTCGATATAGTCGAATTCCGGGTGCTCGCGGGCGATCCAGCCCGAGTAGGCGTCTCCGCGTCGCTGCTCCGGGCTGCCGTAGAGTTCCTCGCTGTGAAGCTGGGACGCATAGCCCACGTCCTCGTTCCACGGGAAGGTATGGAACTTCCCCACGCCGAAGGTCCGGTAACCCGCTGCCGAAAGCGTGCGTGCGAGATAGTCTCCGCACCGCTCCTCGAGCGTATCGGCCTGGCCGGGCACGGGCGCGGACCGGCCGTTGCTGAATACGCGGGTCGTGGGCGGGTCACAGCCCGTGCGGATGGTCGTCCGCGCCGCTACGCACACGGGACAGGTCGAGTAGCCACGGGTAAACGACACGCCCCGGCGCACGAGACGGTCCAGGTTGGGGGTGTAAATGTGCTCGTTGCCCAGCGCGGCGATCGTATCGAAGCGCTGCTGGTCCGTCATGACGAAGAGGATGTTGGGACGGGTCATAGGTTTTCTGCCTGGAGGTGGCACAAGATGCGGCCGACCTCGTGAAATGTCCGTTGGGAAACGCCGGCGCTCATCGGGACTGCCGCCGGGACTGCCGCCAGATGCGGCCCACCGCGTCCAGTTTGCCGTCGCTGAGGTAGCCGTACCGGTTGATCCATACGCCATCGGCCGGACTCTCCGCCACCAGGCGGAAACGCCGGACGAAATCGTAGTGCGGGCCGTATCCGTGCATGAGGGGAGTGACCAGCGCCCGGCCGTTCACATCGGCACAGACCTGCCCGATCCGCCGCCGTTGCGCGTCGTCGGGAATAGGATGGGGTTCATCGGGGCCGGGATACCCGTATTGATCGATGCGGGTGGCGGTGATCTCATCGCCCAGGTCGAACAGGTGGGCAAGCGCCCGCACGAGCAGCCCTTCGTCCAGGCCGGGATTGTGTTCGAGCAGCCTCCGCCCCCAGAATTCCACCATGACCGACCAGTGCATGGTATACAGCTTGGGGGATACCGCGTCGCAGATATCCGGCGCGCTGCGGAAATCGAAGCCGGTCCACAGAGTGAGGGGCGTCATGAAGGCGTTGGCCGACAGCTTCTTCCCGGGACCGCCGTGCGTCGTGATCACGGACCTCCAGTGCCGCAGCAGGTCGTTGGACAGGGCGGATTTCAAGCGCAACCATTGCACGATACCGGGAAAGGACCGGAAGACGGTAGCCAGCGTCGCCGCGCCCCGGCAAGGTCCGCTCAGGTCGAGCAGGTCCCGGTTTTCAAGCCGTCCGTGCAGGTAGTCGTAGGCCGCCCGCACGTCCCGGTGGATGGCCCCGTAGTCGAACCGGTTGGCCGATGCCCAGCGCGCCACCTGGGGATTGAAATCCTGGAAGGCCTCGTCCAGCTTGTAACAGGGGTACTCCGGCCAGTCCGGCCGAAAGCCGGTTACCTGGGGATACTGTTCGAGCAGGTCCCGCACGTAGGCGGCGATGTAAGCCCGGATCCCCTCGCTGGCGAGGCAGCCCGTGTCGGCCATGCGGTCCGGCAACTGCCCGTCGGGCCGTCTCGGCCGGTCATCGTCCTTCAGTCCCGGCGGCGTCGCGCCGCTCAGCTGCAGATAGACCTCGAGCCCGCGGTCCAGCGCCGCGTCGATGAACCGTTCGATCAGGTCGCCGTGGGCGTCCGTCAGTTCGTTGGGTTCACGGGGTTTGTACGGGGAATCGGCATAATAGGACCGTCGTGGCTTATAGCTCGGTGCGCTCCGGACCCAGAGCGAGCGCCGCCCCCACAGCGGCCGATCGAAAAGGCGGGGACTGCTGCCGGCGTCACTGGGCGGCTGGAAGGAACCGATCCCTTCCCCGGACGGTGCAGTCACCGTGGGATTGACGGCCACGGCCGTGGCGCCCGCCCGGTCGACGAGGTTGTCCAGCACGGCGTCCACCCCTTCGTTGAGGATGAAGTCGGCCAGGACGGTGATGCCCAGCAATCTATTCTCGCTCATATCACACCGGCGGGTTGTCGGTCGGCATTCGGTCGGCGGCCGGCATTCAGACGGCGGCCGGCATTCAGTCGCCAGACGCCATGGACGCGAGCTGCGCCTCGATGAACCGGTCCGCGCGATCGTCCTCCGCCTCGGGATCGCAGATCGAACGGAGTTCCCTTTCCAGGTCCGCGGCCACCCGGGGGAACGCGGAGTAGACGTTCCGCAACTCATCGGGATCCTGGTCGAGGTCGAACAGCTGATGCGGCGCGTCCACGTGATGCATGTATTTCCATTTCCCTTTTCGGACCATGAAGGCGCTATGTCGGATTCCGTGGCCATGGTATTCCGAGAACACGACGCGCTGATCATCGGCCGCGGGCACATGCTGCAAGGGCCGGCCCACCCAGTCCGGCGGCCGGTCGGCGCCTGTCGATGCGAACAGGCTCGCTTGCACGTCGTGCAGATCCACCGGCGTCGAGACCCGGATCCCGGCTTCAAAGTCGGGCCCCGCAGCGATGCAGGGAATGCGGCTCGCGTCTTCGTAGAGGGAACATTTCCACCACATGCCGAACTTCCCGAGCATCTCCCCGTGGTCCGACGTGTATATGACATTGGTATCGTCGTACAGCCGCGCTTCTTTCAGCGCCTCGACCAGGCGCGCCAGTTGCCGGTCCACGAAGGTCACGCAGGCGAGGTAACCCCTTCGCTGGCCACGTACCTGGTCCTCGGTGAACCGGTCCGTCTGGAAATGTTCGCGCACTTCACGGGCGCGCGGATGGCCGGCCGTTTCCTCGTTGGCCCCGTATTCCGGCAGATCGCCGCCCTGGGGATAGAGATCCCACAGCTCCTGCGAGGTGTAGTGGGGGAAATGGGGATGGATGATATTAACCGTGAGCGTCCAGGGCTGCTCCAGCGTAGGCGCGGCGTGCGTCAACCAGTCTATGGCGGCATCGACGCGATCCAGGTCGAGGCGGAGATGCGCTGCTTTCACGCCGAATTGGGCAGCCCTTTCCGCGGCGGCCTGCCTGATCCGGAATGGCCGGCGGCCGATTTCCGGGTCGCCCGCGCCCCGATCCATGCCGCCGAGACGCGTCTCGCGGAAACCCAGTTCACTACTCGGCGCGAAAACGTGCGTTTTGCCCACGTGCACGGAGTAGACGTCCTGTTCAGCCAGGACGCGGCCGTAGGTGGGTATGTCCGGTTCGACGGCGAGGACGCAGTTGGAATAGGCCTGGATCTCGTGCACCCTGCGCCCCGACATGAAGGCGGACCGACTGGGTGTGCACAGGGGCGAAGGGCAGTAGGCGCCGTCGTAGACGACCCCGTTCCCCGCAAGTCGATCCATGGCGGGGGTCCGGACGAAGGGATGGCCGTATACCGAGGAATAGAAGGGGTTGTGCTCGTCAGAGATGAGCAGGAGGGTATTGGCCATGCGCGGGTCTCACTTCTCCGCGAGGAGCGCCTTCAACGGCACGTCCTCGTCTTCCGGCAGATAGTAGCTGATGGCGTCTCCCACTTCGCCGATCAGCTGTTTCTGCAACGGAGAGCAGCGGTCCACGAGGGACTTCGGCATCTGGATGTAATCCATGGGCTTGACCCAGCGGTATGCGTAGCCCATGAAGATGGTCCGGCGGTCGTGGCCACACCAGTTGGCGCCGATGCTGTGAAAGGTACGCTGTTCGAACATGAAGGCGCTGCCGGCAGGGAGGTTCATCTGGATGGCGCCGTAGGGCCAGCCGGTCGCCGGGTCCGTAGGCGGCTGGCCGGTGATCCGGTTGCTGCCGGGCACCAGGGAGGTGGCACCGGAGGCGGGATCCGTCTGGTCGCTGAGCACGTAGGCGATCTTTAACAGGATCCGGGGATGGGGTTCCTGCATTTCCACGAAGGACGTGCCGCCGTCGCGGTGCATGCCGTGACCGCGCCTGGCCTCCTCCGTGGGTTCCGGACCGGAGGGCAGCACGATGAGGTGGGAAGTGATCATCTGGATGTTCCAATTCAGCGCGCCCCATGCCAGGGGGACGGTCGACGGCCAGTCCAGCAGTTGCAGGAAATCGTCATGGGCCACGATGCAGTTCCGCAGGTTGAGCTGCCCGTCGTTCCGCAGCGAACCTTCATTCCGGGCCCGGCCGTAAACTTCATCGACCGCCGCATTCAATTCGGCGACGACCGCGGGAGGCAGCGCGTCTTCGATGACCAGGTAGCCGTACTGGTCGAAGTGTTCCCGCTGCGCGTCGGTCATCGCGGTGTACCGGTGTCCGTCATCCATGTGGGTAATCGATCCTTCGGTCTAGGCGCGTCCATCGTCCGGGCGCCTCAATAGTCGATCCTGCGGTCAAAGCGCGAAATTGCACTGAGTTCTCAGTAGTCAATGCGCCGGTCGCTGTTCACGGCCTCTTCACCGATGTAAAGGTCGTAATACGTGTTTGCGTTCCGGTAATTGGGAAAGTTGCCCCACCGGTCTTCCCGGAACCCCTTGAGCCAGGGCTTGCGCAACTGATAGGCCTTGACGTGCCAAAGGAAGACGGCTCCGGCCTCGGAGGCGAGAATCCCCTCGGCTTCGTCGTACATCGCCATGCGCGCCTCGGGGTTCAACTCTCCGGCGGCCGCGTCGATCAGCCGGTCGAAGGCCGGGTTCAGCCAGTCGTGGCGCGTGTATCCCCTGGGCTGGGAACGCCAGATGATGCCCAGCATGCTGTGGGGATCGGGGAAGTCGTAATTGAACCCGACGATGCTCATGGGGAATTCCCAGTTGTACATGGCAGAACGGTACGCCGCGCCTTCCGTGTTCCGGATATCGATCTGGATGTTCAGGTTCTCCTTCAGCATCTCCTGGATCGCCTGGGCCGCCTGGCTGATGGCGGAGGCGGGCGTCGCGTCGGCGAGCCAGAGATCCATCCGAGGGAAACCCCTGCCATCCGGATAGCCGGCCTCGGTGAGCAGCTGCCGGGCGAGGTCCACGTCGAACCGCTGGTGGTCCTGGTACTTGTCGCCGACGTAGCCTGGGAAATGGAGCGGCAGCATGGTGTAGGCGGGAATCATCATATCCTGGAGAATCGTCTCGTTCAGCGACTCCTGGTCGATGGCGTGGGCGAAGGCCTGGCGGACCTTGAGGTTGTCGAAGGGGGGCTCGCGCGTCCGGAAGAACAGGTAGACCGTCGTGAATTGATCGTAAGACCACGCCCGTTCGTTCCACTCCGGGTCGTTGCGCAGGCCGCCGTAGACCATGGGGCTGATGTCGATCACGTCGATTTCGTCGTTCTCATAGGGCAGCAGCCCCATGTCGTTCGCCGCGCTGGCCGATCCGACCATGGCGTTGAAGATCCGGACGATCTGGCGGAGATGGCCGGGATTGGGACCCGAGTAGTGGGGATTCAGGCCGAACGTCATGTACTGGCCCGTTTTCCACGTCTCGAGCTGGAAAGGTCCGTTGGTCAGGCAGGTGCCGGCGAGGGCCCACTGGTCCCCGTACTTCTCCACCTGCCAGGGCGGAGCGGGCGCGGACGTCAGGTAGGCGGTGATGTGAGGCAGGAAGGCGCAGGACTGCTCCGTCTCGATGACCAGGGTGTAGTCGTCCAGCGCCCGGACGCCCACGGTGTCCACGTCGTCCGTTTCCCGCTGGTTGTATGCCCGGGCGCCCTTGATGTCGTAATAGAGAAAGGCGTAGACATTGCCTGCGTCGGGATGGAGAAACCGCTTGAAGGTGAATTCGAAATCATGGGCCGTTACGGGCCGGCCGTCGCTCCACCGCGCGTCCCGGCGCAGGTGAAAGGTCCACGTCTTCCCGTCTTCGGTGGTTTCCCACGAATTTGCCGCTCCGGGAAGAAGCTCGCCGTTCAGCCCGAACATGACGAGCCGCTCGAAGTGGAATTCGCTGCCGCCGGCCACGTAGATCGAGACGCCCTGGTCCATGCTCTTGGGTTCGGCGGCCATGTACCGGAACACCTGGTACTCCAGGGGCGCGGCGTCATCGGGGAGCCGCTCCATCAGCGCGGCGTGGGCCGCTTCCTTCATTTCCACGGTCTGGCCGAAGAACAGCTCGGGAACGCTTTCATCGGGATCGTCCGTCGCCGGTTGGCCGCCGCAATGTACGAACAACAGCGCGAAGACGGGCAGGAGCGTCGCGGGGAAACGTCGCAGGATTCGGGTCTTAATCATGATCTTTCCATCCTAAGCTGCGGGTGGATCGATACCCAGGCGGGTGAACTGTTCCGGCATGGCCTCGCAGGCTTCGAGGTGCCGCGCGATCCTTTCTGTGAAATGGCCTTCCCGTTCTGGGTCGTTGACCGGATGCTGCTGAGCGGGATCGGCGACAACGTCGAAAAGCTGGTTCCGGCCCGCGTAGGACGCCTCGTCGGGATGGTGCCGCGGGACCTTGCCCTCCGTGGGGATCTTGTACAGCGGCAGGTTGTACGTGTGGCCGAAATAACGGCCCGTTTCCACCCGGTCGTACACCTCCCGGGGGTACCAGCGGTTCAAGCCGCCCGTGGGCATGGCCGTGTACGCGTAAAGCGGTCCCGCGTCCTCGTTGACCGGGTTGCGCATGTACACGTGACGTCCGTCGGTGATGTTCATCGCCATGCCGAAGTATCCGAAAATGGCGTCCGTTCGACCGCCTGCGCCGTCCAGCATCTGCCGCAACGAATGTCCCTGGACGTGGGGCGGCTGCTCGACCCCGAAGTAGTCTAGAAAAGTCGGCATCAGGTCGATGGTCTGCGTAAGCACGCCCGTGCGCGAGCCCGCCCGCTCGTTGCCAGGCAGGCTCGCGATCAGCGGTATCCGGACGATCTCGTTGTACAGCGGCATGATGTTCTTCATCCAGAAGTCGTGCTCGGCCAGCATGGTGCCGTGGTCCGTGGTGAATACGACCAGCGTGTCGTCCCACAGTCCCAGGTCGTCCAGCGTGTCGAATATCCTGCCGACCCAGTGGTCCGTCATCGTGAGCAGTCCGGCGTAGCACTTCCGGACGTGCTCGACGGCCTCGGGCGATTCGTGCACTTCGTCGTAACTCGGCCAGTCGAAGAAGGGGCCGTCGTAATCGTTTCCGTACATGGCCCGGTACTTCTCGGTGCAGTAGAAAGGTTCGTGGGGATCGAAGATCTCTACCTGCAGGAACCAGTCGTCTGCCGTCCGGTTCGTCTTCAGCCACTCGATGGCCGCCTGGGCGGTCTTCGGTCCGGAGAAATCCTCCTCGCGCTGCTGCAGCTTGCGGTTGCCGAAGTTCTGCTGGGTGAGCTGGCCCAGGTGGTCGGGCAGCGCCATGCGGTCCACGTGAGACGCCCACCAGTCGTTCTCCTGGCCGCGGAAGAAGTCCCAGGTGTTGAACGCCGTATGGTAGTTCTCTCCGCCAAGCTCGAAATAGTGGTAGTGGTCGGTGAGCAGGTGGGTGAAGACGTCGTTTTTCCGCAGCTCGCCCGGCAGCGTGTCGTCGTAGGGCTCGATGGGGCCCCAGCCCCGGTAGATGAAGTTGTACCGGCCGGTCATGAATTCGCGGCGCGCCGGCATGCAGGGCAGCGATCCTACCCAGTGGTTGTCGAAGACGACGCCCCGTTCGGCCAGGCGGTCGAGGGCCGGCGTATGTACCCAGTCGTTACCGTAGGCGGTCAGGTAGTCCCGTCGGACGGTGTCCAGTACGATGAAAACGCATTTCATTTGGATTGATCTTTCTTGTCAATGTCCTGCTTGCCGTAGCTGTGGCCGCCCAGGATGGCCTTGACCTCGTCAGCGGATTGTGCGTTCTGGAAGGCGGTGATCCGCACTTCCTCCTCGGCCGCCAGGGCCGTGGCGTTTTCGAGGACTGCGTCTAACTTGCTTGCCGGAAACTTGCAGGCGCCGTTCTCGTCCATGTGGATGATCTCACCCGGCGCAACGTCCATCCCGCCCACGGAAACGGGCACGTTTACGGCATGCACCGCCATGTCCCCGTGGCCCGGGGTCACGCCGCTCAACAGGTACTGGAATGCCATGGGCCGGATCTCGTCGACATCCCGGGAAGGCCCGTTGGATACCATACCGACACATCCCACCGCCTTGGAGGCCGAAGCCATGTTGCCGCCGGCCAGCCCCACCTTGCCGGCGATCCCGGGCGGGAATTTCTGCTGGATCACGAGTATCGTCGGACGGGGAGACGCGTCCAGCGCGTCTATGATATCAATGAAAGAGAGGTTCTTGAAGCCCGGTTCGGGCAGGCCGAATACGCAGGTCACGGCATAGCCCACGGTGCGCCCGAGTTCGGGATAGATGCACTTGATCGTCTGATCGGTGTACCAGTTCTCCGACCATGGATTGTACAGGCCCAGGCAGAGGGGGTGGGTCGGGTAGGTCGCCACGACGTTCGTAATCGAGGGCGTATCGAACTGTTTCAGCGCTTCCAACGCATCTTGCGCGGACCGCTCGGACATGCATCGCTCCTTCCGGGGTGCGTGCGGAGAAGAGGTGGGAAATCAGACCGCCTGATCGGTCAGACTGATCGGCCCGTCAAACAGGTGGAATGAACCCGGTGAATATGGTCCTGATTCGACAGGGTGTCAAGCCGGTTATCGGTCCGGCGGGCCGGATCTACACCCGTCAATCGGACGAACCGGACTGGAGCGACCGCTGCCACAGGGCCGTAGAGTAGAACTCGTATGACGCAGCCTTGTCGGGGACGTCTACGAGATGGACCGTAAAACGGCACGGCACGCCGTTCTCCGGCAGGTAATCCCTGAAGAAGCCGCTGTACGCCCGTGCGTAGGCTTCCTTAAGCCGATCCTGCTCCGCGGCGTAACCCACCGGGTCCACAAGCGGATTCGGCGATTTGGGCTGGCACCCGAAGGCGTGCACTTCGATGAAGTCGACTTCCCGCAGCGACTTGCACAGACCGGCATCAATCAGCCACTTCTCCCAGCTTTGAAAGACGAGCGGAATCTCCTCGTCCGGCTCCATCGACACCAGTTCCTCGCGCTCCAGCACGCCCTGGGCCGAATAGCCGCCCGTGAGACCGGCGAAGTAGATCTTCAGGTCGCCGTCCGGCTGCTCCTCGGTCACCAGGGCCGACAGCACCGGGTTTTCGCCGTGGTAATAATAGGTCAACTTGCCCCGTTTCCTGATGTTGAAAGCCATCGATACTCCTTATTGGAAGTTGTGTAAACTACCTGGAAGATGAGTGTGCTCCGGAACGATTCGAACGCGGTTCATCTTGTACGGCAAAGGCCGCTTCGTCAGGATAATCTACTGCGTGTGTCAAGGTCGGTAAGGTTGCTTTATCTACCCCGCATAGCCGGGATTTTCGATCATCGGCCAGAGGAATCTCGTGGACAATATGGTCTTTGGCCGCACGGCCACGCCATGTATATTCCATTCCCTCGCGGTCGCCGGTAGTGGACGGGCGGTCGCCGGTAGTGGGCGGGCGCGGAAAAAAGTCGAAATAAACATGAACCAGACCATCCCTTTCACAAAAGACCTCGTACTGGTCGGCGGCGGCCATTCCCACGTACAGGTCATCCGCATGCTGGCCATGAAGAAGGCCCTGGGCGGCATTCGCGTCACGCTCATCTCGGACGAATCCACCGTCTGCTATTCCGGCATGCTGCCCGGTTGCCTGGCCGGCCTGTACCGGCCCGATGAGATGGAAATGGAATTGAGACCACTGTGCACCTGGGCGGGCATCCGGTTCGTTCGGGCCCGGGTGGCCGGCCTCGATCCTGCCCTCCAGCAGGTGTACTTCGACGACAATCGACCTCCCCTCGCCTACGATGCCCTGTCGATCAACATCGGTTCGATTCCCAGGGGGATGGATACTCCGGGTGTGCGGAAACACGCCGTGCCCACGAGGCCGCTCGGTCTTCTGCTGAAGCGAGTTCACCAGTTCGAGGAAAACTACCGGACCGACGGCCGGCCGTTGCGGATCGTCATCGCGGGAGGCGGCGCGGCGGGCGTGGAACTGGCCTTCGCCATACACTCGAGATGGGGCGAGCGATTCGCGCCCGTCCAGATCAGCCTCGTGGATGCGCAGACGAATCTGCTGGCTGGCCACCGTCCCCGGGTTGCCAGGATCATTGGGCGGTACCTCGAGGAAAAAGGAATCGCCTGCCTTACCGGACTGCGGGTCGCGGGCGTGGATGAGACGGGCGTCCATTTCGAAGGTCATCCGTCCCTGCCCTGCGACTTCCTGCTCTGGGCAACGGGCGGAGCGCCGCCCGGTCTGTTGAAGGAAACGAACCTGGAGACCAGCGATGCCGGTTTCATCCGGGTCCGTCCCACCCTGCAGGCCATAGGTTACGACAACGTCTTCGCGGCGGGCGACTGTATCGAATTTCCCTCCCGTTCCCTGCCCAAATCGGGGGTCTACGCGGTCCGGGAGGGGCCGGTGCTGGCCCGAAACCTCCATGCATGGCTCGAGCACCGGTCCCTGGTTCCCTACAGACCCCAGTCATCGGCGCTCGCGCTGCTCATGACCGGGACGCGGAATGCCGTCGCGAGCCGGCGCCGCGCCTCCTTCCACGGCCCCTGGGTGTGGCGGCTGAAGGACTGGATCGACCGGCGTTGGATGCGAAAGTTCGAACCGGCGCTGCTGCCGCCCATGGCCCCGTCAGGCGATGCGCCGCCCGTGCGCGATACCCCACCCACTCGCGACACGCATTCAACCGGTGAAGAAGCCGATGGAGGCCTGGAAGTATCCGCCATGCGCTGCGCCGGGTGTGGCGCCAAAGTCGGTTCGACCGTGCTCACCGGCGTACTCGACGAATTGGAGGTATTCAAGCGGGAGGACGTTCGTATCGGATTGCACGACGCCGACGACGCGGCGCTATTGGAGATCCCTTCGGACCGGTCGCTGGTACAGACCGTGGACGGATTTCGGGCCTTTACCGGCGATCTGCACTTGTTCGGCCGTATCGCCCTGGTCCATTCCGCGTCCGATCTGTACGCCATGGGGGCCGAACCCCACTCCGCACTGGTTACGGTCACGCTGCCCTACGCGGAAAAGCCTCTCGTGGCGAACGACTTGAGACAGCTCATGGGCGGGATCGCGGAAGAGGCCCGGCGCCTCGGCGTCACCCTCCTCGGCGGGCATACGAGCGAAGGGTCGGAGACGGCCGTCAGCGTGACCATGAACGGCCTGACCGGCAACGACACCGTATTCAGGAAGGGTGGATTGCGTCCTGGTGACGGGCTTATCCTGACCAAGCCCCTTGGTACGGGGGTCATCCTGGCGGCGGACATGCACCTAAAGGCCAGGGGAAGCTGGGTCGACGAAGTCTTCGAGGGCATGTTGCGGTCCAACGCCGAGGCGGCGCGGGTCCTTTCGCAGGCCGGCATACCGGCCGTCACCGACGTGACCGGATTCGGTCTGGCGGGCCACCTGGTCGAGATGCTCGAGGCCAGCGACATGGGCGCGGAGCTTGAAATCGACCGGATACCGCTTTATGCCGGCGCGGCGGATTGTGTGGCCGCCGGCGTGGAAAGTACTCTGGCGCCGTCCAACAGGGAACATCTGCAGAAGAGGTGGCAGGTGGAGTCAGGGCGAGACGCGGTGAACACGGCGGAGTCAGGCGTATTCGACAGGCGGAACGCCCTCCTCTTCGACCCGCAGACCTCGGGCGGATTACTGGCCGGCGTGCCTGCTGCTGGTATCGACGAAGTCGTCGCGAAACTGCGGGATGCCGGATACACGCAGGCGGCCTGCATTGGACGGGTGACCGACCGGAAAAGGCACCTTAAAGTCCTTTGACTGGAGTCTCAGGGCAAAGTGCACACAATCTTGCCGATATGCCGCTGGGATTCGAGGTAGTCGTAGGCCTCGGGCACTTCATCGAAAGGGAATACGCGGTCGATACAGGGCCTGAGTCCCGACGCTTCGCAGGCCCGGGCCAGGTCCCGCAGGTCTTCGGTGGAGGAGGTGTAGATGCCACGGACCTGGATCTGCCTTCCGATAATATCGAAGGGATTGAGCCGCGTCTCGAAGCCGTCCAGGATGCCCACGAGGGATATCCGGGCGTGCAGCGCGCAGGCTTTCAGGGACTTCGCGAAAGTCTGGCCGCCCGCCACGTCCACGACCAGGTCGACCCCCTCGCCTCCGGTGAAGGACCGGACCTGGTCCGGCCAGCCTTCGTTCCGGTAATCGAAGGTCTCCAGCACGCCGAAATCGTCCTTCATCCGACGGGCTTTCTCTTCTGATGATGTGGTCAATAACGCTTGCGCCCCAGTGAGTTTAGATAATTGTGCGGCGAACACGGAAACTCCACCCGTACCGTGCAGCAGGACCCACTCTCCGGCCTGCAATCGGCCCTGCGATACGACCGAAGCCCAGGCGGTCAGTCCGGCGATGGGCAGTGTCGCGCCTTCATGGTAGGAAAAGTGGGTCGGCATGGAAACCAGGGCGTCCGCGGGATAGAGCACTTGCTCGCACAGCACGCCGTTTACACCGCCCGCGCCAACCAGGGTCTTCATCCGATCGGGCGTGAGTCTTCCGGCAGGCCAGCGCAGGAACGGCGCGTTCACGACCCGGTCGCCCGGCCGGATTCCGGTTACGCCCTGTCCTGTCGTCAACACGTCGCCCGCCATGTCGGACCCGGCGACGAAACTGCCCTCGAAGGGTTTTCCGTACCGGCCCCTGGCAACCATGAGGTCCCGGTAGTTGAGCGATACGGCCCGAACCCTCACCAGCGCCTCGCCTGGTCCGGGTTCCCCCGGTTCCGCCAGATCGGTCACGCGAAGCTGGTTATGGTCTATGACGTACGCGCGCATGGTTGCATACCCCGCAAAAGATCAGTAGGCCATTCGACGTATACCGTGATTACCGCATAAACCGTGATCACCGTGTATACCGTGAATACCGTGAATACCGTGTATACCGCATATTCCACGGCATTCCGCCCTGTACCATTCTCTACCAATTTTCCATGCCATGACGCAAATGGCAATTGATAAATACACGGAAAATTCGTATGCTAAAGGCGTTTCCGGCTTCCATGTCAGGTTGCGGAATCGAAGTTGAGATCGGACCGGTGGAGACGGACAGACCGGTGGAAACGGACAGACCGGATGAACAGATCGGATGACAGAACAGAGACATTGGACAGACCCGCAGGCTGAATGGATCGGCGTGGAGGATAGATAAGCACATGGAAGATGTACGTATATACTTCATTGGTGATTCCTACGTGAATGGAACCGGCGATCCCGCCTATCTCGGATGGCCGGGACGCGCGTGTGCCGCATCAAGGTCCGGCGAGACCGCCATCACCTGCTACAACCTCGGCATCCGCGGCGATACGAGTGTCGACGTGCTCCGGCGCTGGGAACAGGAAGTGGAAGCCAGGCGCTTGATACCGCATGACGGCCGGGTGGTTTTTGGTTTCGGGGCGAACGACTGCTGGATCATAGATGGGAAGAAGCGGGTGGAACGAGCCGAGACCGAGGCCAATGCCGAAGAAATCCTGACCTGCGCGCGTTCGCGGTTTCCCACGTTGATGATCGGTCCGCCGCCCGGTGTCGACGAAGACGAACACAGCCGAAGGGTGGAAATCTCGGAACTTATCGGCGAGATCGCCGGTAGATCCGGCGTCCCGTATCTGGAGATAATCCATGACCTGCACGCCGGCGAAGTCTGGCGTAACGAAGCAGTCCTTAACGACCGTATTCATCCAGGCGAAGGCGGTTACGCCGCGCTCGCGGAACTCGTACTCGCCTGGTCCGAGTGGTGGTTCCACGCATCCTGAAGGAGGTAAGCGGTGTCGCTGACGCAGGCACAGGTCGACCAGTTCAATGAGCAGGGTTTTCTTCCCTATGAGGATCTCCTGACGCCCCTGGAGGTCAAATCGCTCCATCAACGTCTCGAAGATATAGGAAACGAGGTAGTCGAATTTCCGGCCGAGTACGTTCAGATCGAACCTCGGGTAGCGCAGGGCGTAGTGGATCCTGATCCCGTGCGATTCAATAACGTGCGCAAGATCTGGAATCTGACTAAGTACGATCCGGTTTTCATTGAACTGGCCCGCCATCCGAAAATACTCGGCGTGGTTCGAAGCCTTATTGGCCCGGATCTCAAAATCTACGTGGATCAGACCCTCTGCAAACCGCCGCGGGTGGGTTCGGCGAAACCGCCCCACCAGGATTCGGCATACTGGACGAATATCGATCCGCCCAACCTCGTCATCTGCTGGATCGCCCTGGACGAGGCTACCGAGGACAACGGGTGCATGCGGTTCATATCCGGTTCCCACAAGAACGGGGTGATCGAGCACAAACATCTCGAGGACTTCCGCGTCGAGGACGCGCAAGTCGGATACGAGCGGGAAGTGGCCGTTCCGCTCAGGGCCGGGAGCTGTTCGTTCCACCACAGCCTGGCGCTTCACCGGACGGACGCCAATACGAGCGACGACCGGCGCATCGGCCTGACCGTCGCGTACATGGACGCTCGGTCGAAGTACATCGGAAGCGGCAACAAGCCTGAATATGACCTGGTATCGGGAAGGGCATACGAGGGATGCGTGTAGCCTTAGATTGTGCAGGATATGTAAGGACAATCAAAGAGTGCTAAGCGTATCATAACTAATCATAATAACACTATGCATATTAATACGATTAGTAATAACGTTGATTTCAATATCGAACTGCCAGGAAGCAAATCGATCACGCTGCGGAACCTGGTGCTCGCCGCACTCGCCGATGGAACGACCGAAATCGCCACGCCCTGTGACTGTGACGATACGCGGGAGATGGTGGCATGTCTGGGCGAACTTGGAATTGCCATCAAAACGAGCGAAGACTATCGGCGGATGACCGTGAAAGGACGAGGCGGGGGATTCACAGAAGGAGCTGTTGCCCTCAACCTCGGACTCAGTGGCACTTCGGCCCGGTTCCTGATTGCCCTATCCGCCTTGAGAAACGAAGAGACCAGGCTGGCCGGACGAGGCAGCCTGAATGAAAGGCCGAACCTTCCCCTGCTCGAAGCCGTGGAGCAACTGGGGGGAAGTACGGTGTCCTCAGACGGCGGGTGCCTCCCGGTATCCATCCGAGGCCCCGAATCGTTCGGCCATTCGGTCCGGATGCAAGGGGATGTCTCCAGCCAGTTCTTCTCCGCCCTGCTGCAGATCGCCCCACGGATACCCGACGGTCTCGAGATCAACGTGCAGGGAGAACTCGTCAGCAGACCTTATGTCGACATTACGCTCAATGAAATGCGTAAATTCGGCGTCGAGGTGGATAACGAGGACTACCGGAAGTTCATCGTGCGTCCGCAGCAGTATAAATCCGGTGCCCGCAAGGTGGAAGGGGACGCCTCGGCCGCCTCCTACTTCGCTGCGCTCACACTCATTCACGGCGGAAGGGTCGTCTTCGAAAATCTCGGCGCCCAATCCCGGCAAGGGGATATCCGCTTTCTTTACATTTGCGAAAGCCTTGGGGCGCGTGTTCAACTGAACGGCGAGAGGACCGTCATCGAAGGGCCGCAGGATGGCCGCTTACCGCCGGTGGAAGACGGGATTGACTGCGAAGACATCCCGGACGCGGCATTGACCCTGATCGCCATCGCACCATTGATACCCGGTACGACCAGGATAACGGGAATCGGCACGCTGAAGCACAAGGAATGCGACCGGATCGAATGTCCCGCGACGGAATTGAGAAAGATCGGTGTGGACGTGGAGACCGGTGCCGATTTCATCGAGGTTGGAGAAATCCCGTCAAGGGCCGGGGCCGGGGCCGGAGACACTTCGGAAACGGTCGCTATCGAAACCTACCACGACCACCGCATGGCCATGAGCTTCGCCGTGCTGGGTACCCGCCTTGGGAACCTGAACATCCTCGACCCGGACGTGGTGGGGAAGACTTATCCGCGGTTCTGGGAGGATCTGGAGAAGGTCTACGGAATCAGAGTAGCAGACCGACCTCCAGTTGATTCGTCTGACACTGAATTTCGAATGGTCCCCAATCAAAGTGATTTGCAGCAAGGCATGGACGATCCCGGCAGTCTGAAGCAACATTTGGACGACGAGGACATCGAACGGCATCTCCGTTCTGAGGAAGGAGAAGCATGATCGTACCATACATCAACCTATTGGTGAATGCCTATAACGACAGAAACCTCCCAGCGCCGATCATGGTCATCTCAAACCCCATCAAACTGCCTTCGCACAGCCCCATTCCCAGTGAATTGCGAGAGCAACCGGGCATTCCTCCGCTCGTAACGTACCCGGCCCGCAACGATTGCGGGATGGATCCGCAACTCAGAGGCTAGATTTAGTACGTCCAGAGCCGACGGCGACCTGCGCGCCGCGCTCGTTTCCCAAATCTCACTTGGGATCAGAGCCTCCTCAGCCCATCTGTCGGCCTCCAGTTCGTGGGATTCTTCACTGGCTAGCCCGCTCCCCCGGAGCGTGAAATCATCAACAAAAAACTCGCCTCTGCCTTGATCGAGATGAAGCCCGATATGGGCGAGTTCGTGCAGTAGACCGAACCAGAAACTGTCGAGGCGGTCGTAACGAAGCGTAAGACCGATCACTGGTCGTCCATCGCCAAGACGAAGGACCGCACCGTCAAGATACGTCCTGGGTAGATGCGGTACCACCTCGAGCGTAATGCCGCGGTCGCCCAGGTAATCCCGGACGAGCAACGGTCCCTTTTCCGAGGTGCTCAGATGGGCAGCCTCCCGTAACAACTCGAGGGTGACGGTCCCCGGAACGTAGTCTGAAGGCATAGCTCTGGCGTTGGCGAGTGCCGTGACCCTCCAGCACCAGGCCTGAAGCGCGTAGGGATCCGTTTTCGCGTTCACCCGCTGCGAATCGTTCACCAGATACGTTGCTGGCGCCGAGTCATCGCCTGCTTTGTGGATCATTTCGGCGATCTGTTTCCCGGTATTGAATTCTGATTCAGCACCTTCCTTGATCCAGCCCAGTTTCGCCATCTTCCTGACAGGGTAACGCATCGGGTCGATATCCGCCGGTGATCCGAATGACTCCGTTCCCTGTTTACTGAGCAACACATCGGCCGGAACCCCAAGATGCTCGTGCAGCGCCCGGGCCATGGTCATGGTGATGGCTCGCTTGCCGGACAGCACCTCGGAAACCTTCGAGCGGCTTCCAATGATTGGAATCAGGTCGCGAGGCCGCAATCCCGCCTGCTCCATTCTGAACCGGATCGCCTCGTGAGGTTCCGGAAACCCCATGGGATAGTGCTCGTCCTCCCAGGACTCGACGAGCGTGACCAGAACGTCCAGTTCATCCCCTTCCGGGCTACCGTATTCGCTGCCCATGAGTTCGTCAACACGGGCCAGGGCCCGTTCGTAATCCGCCTCCGTTCGGATGGGTTTTATATCGGCCATATCTATATCCTTTTCGCGTCTATCCCGGCATATTGATCGTGCGTCCCGATAAACCTTATTCGTACCGTTCGATGAGGGTAATCGACCTCTGCCACTAAGCGATAGCTGTTGCCTTTGATATCGAAGACCACTCGATTCCCACCTATGATACTGGCTTTTCCGTACTTTTCCTTGATCCTGGCAGGTGTTTCCCAGTCCTCCGATTTAACTTCCCTGTACCAGGCGAGTAAAGGTCGCTCAGCATCAGGATGACGGTTCCAGAACGCTCTAAGTGTCTTTTTTGCTATAATGCGCATGAAGTTCCCGAAACTGCTGAGTGTTACTTCTAGCGACAGTTTCTGTGACCATTGCAAATGTTCCCAATTTACATGTAATTAATACGGTCCCAATTTTATACTGAATATATCGTTCCGGAATCACCGAGTCAAGAGGTAGCGACATCGGCACGGCACCCGGGCGGATACGAGGATGCGGATTATCCACGCGTTGGGTGGGGACGTGTTGGCAAGTGCGCGTCCGGCAATCAGGAAGGCCGCAGAGGAGCGTATCCCCTGCCATATCTTCCGGGGGCGGACGATGAGATGCTGAAAGACTTCGAAGAAGGATGCGGATTTACAAAACTTACGTCCAGAAAGAACGCCCTACCGACGTATATACAGATCCGTAATCGTGGAATTGTCGATGAAGAAGGGTTCCTGGCCCGTGGAGTCCTGTTGCCAGCCCGCCAGCCAGGGTTTGCGGAGCTGCAGGAAGTAGTCGTGATAGAGGAACACGCCGCCCACGTCCTCGACCAGGACCCGTTCCGCCTCGGCGTACATCTCCAACCGCCGCTCCGCGTTGGTTTCCCGGGCCGCATCGTCGACAAGCCGGTCGAATTCCTCGTTCATCCAGTCATGCCGACCCGCGCCTACGGGCTGCGAGTGCCAGACCATGCCCAGGAGGTTGTGTGGATCGGGGAAATCGTACTGGAAGGGAATCAGGCTGAGGTCGATCCGGTACTGGGCCATGGCCTCGCTGTAGACCCGGGGTTCCATGTTCCGCACGCCTACCTTCAGACCCAGGTTGTTGGACAGCATGCCCGAAACGGCCTCGGCGGCCATGATGCGGTTCGGATCGTTGCGCAGCCAGATGTCCACGGAGGGGAACCCCCGTCCGTCCGGATAACCCGCTTCGGCCAATAGTTGCCGCGCCAGGTCCGGATCGTACCGCTGCACGTCTTTCAGTTCATCCCCCGAATAACCCGGAAAACCCGGAGGCAGCATGGTGTACGCGGGGAGGGCGGTGCCCCGGAGCACGATGTTGCAGAGCGCGTTCCGGTCGATGGCGTGGCTGATGGCCTTTCGCACCCTGTGGTCGCTGAACACGCCTTCGCGCGTCCGGAAGAAGAGATAGAGCGCGTTGAAATCCATGTACTTGTGCAACTGGCCGCCCAGTACCGGGTCCGCTTCGATCCGGCTGAGGTCGCGCACGTCGATCTGAACCAGGTCCAGTTCGTCGTTCTCGTAGGAAAGCAGTCCGGTGTTTGCCCGGTTCCTGAACATGGAGTGGATCTCGGAGAAATACCCCTTGATCGGACCGTTGTAGAATGCATCCAGTGTGAGCGTGAGGCGCTCTCCGATCCGCCAGTTTTCCACCTTGTAGGACGAGTTGCTGACGACGTTCTCGTCCGACGCCCAGCGGGGGCCGAACCGCTCGACCTGCCAGCGGGGGACCGGGATCGAGGTGAAGAAGGCGGCGATCATGGGCAGATACGGGCAGGGGCCGTCGGTCTCGATCACGAGGGTCATGTCGTCCACCGCGTACACGCCGACCGCATCCGGGTCGCCGGTCTGTCCGGTGTTGAATTCCCTGGCGCCCTTGATGTTGTAGTAGAAGAAGGCGTAGCCGCTGCCCGACGCCGGATCCAGCATGCGCTTGTAGCTGTACTCGAAATCGTGGGCCGTCACAGGCCGGCCGTCGCTCCACCGGGCGCCGGGCCGCATGTGGAAGGTCCACTTCGTCTGGTCCTCGTTGGCCGTCCAACGGGTGGCCGCACCGGGGATCACGCGGTTGTTGTGGTCCAGCATGGTGAGGCGTTCGAAGAGGAATACGATGCCGCCCACCTCGTAGATGGCCACGCCGATGTCCAGGTTGGTCGGCTCGTCGTTCAGAAAGCGAAAAACCTGCCGGTCGAGTGGCGCCGCGTCGGCGGGCATGATCCGGCCGACGGCGTTGCGCACCTGGGCGTCCGGGACACCCGTGTATGCCGCAAGCCCGAGCAGAAACAGGCTCAACACCGTGATCGATATGGTTGCAGTTCTCATTGGAGTATTCCTCGAGTCAGGACCGCTCCGACCGTTCCAGGTTCAGCCAGGCCATCTCATCAGCCGTCAGCTTCGTCTGAAGCGCTTGCAGGTTGGCTTTGATTTCATCGCCGTTTCTGGCGCCGACTAAGGCGAAGATGTTGAGCGGCTGGCTGAGCACGTAGGCCAGGGCGACCTGGGGTATGGACAGGTCCTTTTCGCCCGCAAGTTCCTCGACACGGTCCAACCGTTCGAAGTTATCGTCCGTGCAGTAGGCCCGTACCGAACTTTCGTCGAAGAGACCCTGTTCTGCCAGGGCTTCGTAATTGTCGCGGTTTACCCGGCCGGAAAAGAACCCGCTGGCGATGCTGGACCAGGTAAACAGCGGCATCTGGTTTTCCTGGTACCACGACCGCGCGTCGGCCCCGTCCTTCCCGCTGATGCTGATACATCCCCGCCAGGGCGGTTCGGCCTGTTCGGCCAGACTGAAATTCGGGCTGCTCACGGTGAAAGGTTGCTGTCCGCTGGTGGCGGCGTACAGGTTCGCCCTTTCGATCCTGTCGTGGGTCCAGTTGGAACCGCCGATCACGCCCAGGTTGCCCGCGCTGATGTACTGATTGAGCGTATCCATGATCGGGGAGACGGGAACCCTTACGTCATCGCGATGCAGGAGGTAGAGGTCCACGTAGTCCGTTTTCAGGCGAGCCAGAGAGTCGTGCAGATCCGATGATATGTCATAGGGTGTCACCCGCGCCCGTTCCGCATTCATGTGGCAGCACTTGGTGAGGATGACGACTTCGTTGCGCAGGCCCCGGTCCTCGATCCACCGGCCCAGCGCGCGTTCGCATTCGCCGCCGCCGTACAGGTGGGCGCTGTCGAAGGTGTTGATACCCGCGTCGTACACTTGGTCCAGCAGGTCGAAACTGTATTCCTCCTCGGCGGTACTCAGCATGATCGTGCCCTGAACCAGGCGCGATACGGGCTTGTCGACGTTTGCTATGTTGCCGTACTCCATGGGTGCTCCTCCATTGGATACTTCAACCCGATTTCGTTCCGGACTGCGTCCAGCGTCTTCATGATGGCCAGCGTCTCGTCCAGCGGGAGCGCGGGCGTCTCGAGCAACCCTTCCCGCAGGCATCGCCCCGCTTCCTCGATTTCGTACTTGAATCCGTTCTCCACGCGCGGCGGCTCCACCGTTACCGGTTCCTCGCCGTCGGCGTTCAGCGTTGCGGTATAGGTGTCATAGAACGCTGACGGGATTCGTATATTTCCCTGCGTCCCGTGGATGGTCACGGCGCCGGACGTGTTGGTCCGGACCGCGCAGGTCAGCGCGGCCATGGCGCCCGAGTCGTAGCGAAAGGCCATGGTGGTCTGCTCATCGACCCCGGTCGCGCCGATATCCGCCAACGCCGCGACCCGGTCCGGGTGTTTCCCGTATACCATGGAAGCCATAGATACAATGTATACACCGATGTCCAGGAGGGCACCCCCGCCCAGTTCGGGATTCAGCAGGCGGCCCTCTGGATTGAAATCCGCGCGGAACCCGAAATCGGCCATCATATTGCGTACTTCGCCTATGGCACCATCGGCGAGCCACTCCCGTACCTGCGCGATGGCCGGCAGGAACCGCGTCCACATGGCCTCCATGAGGAAAAGACCCCGCTGCCGCGCGCACCGGATCATGGCTTCTGCTTCCGATGCGTTGAGGGCGAAGGGTTTCTCGCAGAGCACGGGCTTGTCCGCGTTCAGGCAGAGCAGCGTGTCCCGGCAGTGCATGGGATGCGGCGAGGATACGTAGATCGCATCGATCTCCGGATCTTCCGCCAGGGACAGGTAAGATGCGTGTCTACGGGGCACCACGAACTCGTCGCCGAAAGCGTCCGCCGTCCCCTGAGCCCGGGACCCGACGGCCGACAGTTCGGCATCCGGAACGAACGAGAGCGCTTCGGCGAATTTGTGGGCGATCTTCCCGGTTCCAAGAATGCCCCATCGTATGGTTTCAGACATGTTCGCTCCACATTCTGACGTGGTTGATTGGTCTTTTGCTAGAGCTGATTTCGAAGAGGCACTTGTACTTACGTGAGATCATTGGATGCGATCCTCCGCCCAGTGGAGAACGGCTTCTGCGATAGCGATGGCCTCGGTGTACTCTTGCTTGGTAACTGGTTCTTCCACGCTGGGATATCGTGTCTGTGCTGCAAAGCGCGTGAGTACCGCGGCTCGACGAACTGGATCAGGAATGGTCTCTCCGCTGGCTTCAAGCATCGACATCAAGCGGGTCAAGTCATGTATATACGGAAACTCGATACCTCGCAGAACCATCACTGCCTTGATGGCCTTCTCCGCTGCCTGCTGGGCGTTGAAGCAGTAATCCTCCAGGTAGATATGGGGAACAAGGCTCTTGTCCAGGCCCAGATTGCTTTGAGCGCGATTCAACCATTCGCGCGGGTTGTCTGAAGGCAATCGTTCAGGCCGCTTCATACACCACCCGACCTTCCTTCAATGCAGGCTTCAGGACCAACGCGTGGCTGTTTCCATATCGCTCCATATCGCCGGGCGTCACCACCACCACGTCTACTGCGGCGCCTACACCCCAGAGGTTTTCGTATATTCGACCGGCCAGGTCCCGCCTGTGCATACCTTCTTTGACAACAAGCAGATCGACATCGCTGTGCCGGTTCATCTCGCCGCGGGCGGCAGACCCGAATAGGATTATCTTCTCCGGCTCCGCCACCTCTACAACGCGTCGGATGATTTCGTCCAAGATTTGCGGGTCGAGCTTACCTTTGTTCATAGTGTCTCTCTATCATCATTTGTTTGGGGGTAATCCGTTACACTCTTCGCCTTCCCCAATCAAATCGGGCAATTGAAACACTCTTATTTCAATTTTCTGTTAACTACCTTTCATGTACCTATTTGCATAAATCTTGACCAATCCTAAGTATATGTAAACCTCGTTGTCGTGCACCACCCGAAAAGAACCGGAGTAGTCGATCAACATGGAACATTGTTTGTTTTCACTGATTTTGATTTTACGAAAATCCATCAGATTCTTACAAAGCTAAATCGCTTTTGTTTCAACTCGGCCAAATACGATTGGCTTCGTCTCTTAATGTATTCGTGTCCCACACTTGATAAATCAGAAGCCAAAAGCGGTCCTTCTCTTGACTGTCCATACCTTTCAGCATATTCGTACGTTTCCGTATCGCATTCCGGGTGTTATCAACTCTGTAACGTTTTACATATTCCAGTAGTAACACATCTGAAATACAGTCATCTATCTTGATTATCTCTAGAAGCTTCTCCGCAGGTGTAGTCAATTGAAGGCGATGTTTGAGCGAGTAGTACAGTGCATGGGCGATGGCATCTGGTAAAATCCTTTGAATTCCAATCGTTAGGAGTTGTTTAGAGAATTCAAGAATGACTTTCTCGATCCCATCATAGCGATGCCTGTCGAACACGTGCTCGTCTAAGATAGGAGCAAGATACGGATAAATAAGTGCTAAGTTAACACTCTCCTGAACGAAGAGGCGCTTCGCTCGACTATCGAGTGTCTGAGGGACCATTTTAAAGGCGTGATTCAAATCTGCGTAGGTCCCCGCTCCATGTGCTAGTTTCAGTGCCAGGTCTAGAAGTGAACGAACAGTCTTGAAGTGAACTGTCTTGCCTTTCGCAGGCAACCCGAAATTGGTTAATTCTCGAACCCATTCTTCACTGATTGGAAGTGGCAACGGTAAGATTTCAGTCTTACTCCCGTTCAGAAAAAGCTCGTATTCGCGCAGTTGCATTCCAAGATCATGGATAAACTGTTCAGCCTCGTCGTGGGTTTTAGCATAAAAGGTGTAATCGTCAATATACCGGTGAAAACGATAGTATCCCTTCCGGGTCATCTCATTATCAATTCCTTTTCGTTATCTTCTATGGTAAGATCATGAAGAACGTCAGGTACTTGGTCTGAAAGCCCTTCAGACGTAAGGCATGGCGGTAGTTTTTCACAGAATAAACCATGGTCAACCAAGCCTACGAATGCCTCGACATCCGAAAGTCCGAGTCCGGTGTTTGTCTCCTTACCGTCACTCTGTGCTACTCTCCTATAAAAAGCGAATCCGTGGCCACGTTGGGTAACTAATGGTACGGATCTCTTGTGCTGACATCGCCCCGATATGGAATTTAAGCACAGATGCTTATTGAGCGATACCTCATCGGGATTCACCCCAAACAGCAGCATTCCGGTGATGGTCGAAGTCTATCGATTCTGAGATTCGCCAATCTCAATACACTATGACCGCACTTTGAGCAATCAATCACCTGGTTCCCATAACCGCAACCGCGCTCCGCGCCATCTCGTCCCAGTCCGGTTCTGGCGCGGGACGGTCGCTCCAGGCGATCGACATGGCGCCGTCTTCCACGACGAGTGTGCCCCGGCAGTCGAGTTCCTCTACCGGTGGACGTGGTTGTAACCCCATGTACGCTTCGAAGACGGGGTCGTTCCCGATGGCCAGGATGACGTGGTGATCGCCTCCATGTACCTCCACGCCGAAACTCTCGGCCAACTGGGCCTGCTTGATCTGCCCGGTAATGCCGATGCCCCGCTGCCTTACGATATCGGCGGCCTGCATGGCCAGGTACGGCGCCGTGTTGTACGGCTGACCACCGATGGCACCGATCCATTCCAGGGTCAGGACCGGGAGGTCGAGGGTGGCGCACAGCTTTTTCAGCCCCATGATGTCGTAGTCCTGCAAGGGCTCCTCGATCCACCGGTACCGGCACTTCTCCATGATGCGTCCGATTTTCACGGCTTCTTCATAGGTGTACGACTCGACGGGATCGTGAAAGAGCATGATGTCGTCACCGAGCGCGTCCCGCAGTTTCACGGCCATTTCCCCGTTGGCTTTTACACCCCGGTAGGAATGATCCTTGCAGCCGATGAATCCCTCCTCTTCCACGCGTTGCACCGCGTGGGCCACCAGGTCGTCGATGGTGCGGCCGCCCACGTTGCAGTAAGCGGGCACGCTTTCCCGGCACGCACCGAGCAGTTTGTAGATGGGTAGGCGGGCACTCCGGCTCGCCAGGTCCCACAACATCCGGTCGACCGTATCCAGCAAGCCTCTTCCCGTGTACATGAAGCGCTGGGCCATCCACAGCCGCTGCCACACGTATTCCCGGTCGAAGGCGTCCACGCCAATGAGCATGTGGGCGTACCGGGCCAGGAACTGGCGGCCCTGCCACTCCAGTTCCCGGGGATCGAAACCCGTGCCGTAGTCGGCATAGGCGTCCAGATCTCCGTCCGTCACGAGGCGGACTACCAGCCGGTACTTCGGTTCGGGGGCGTCCCCGGTGAAAGTGTATCCGTCGGGCGCACCGGCGCCGAACCCCTGGTCATGGGTAAACAATCCTGAGATACCCGGTGGCACAGGCGCCATGCTGCCCCGGTCCGCACTGCACTCCCGGCGCGTTTCGGGTTCATCCTTCAGCACGTAGCACTTGACGTCCCGGATCTGCATGAGGGTTCCTTGTTCAGACGGCTGCGCCGACCTTCAGACGGCTGCGCCGATGTTCAACCGGCCGCGCCGTTTCAGGCTTCGATCAGTTCCGAGGTCATGTCCCCGGCGGTATCCAGGTCGATTTCCATACCGAGGCCCGGCGAATCGGGCAAATGGACGAAGCCGTCTTCGATCTGTACCGGGTTCAGGACGAACGGCAGCGCGACCTCTTGACCCGACATCTCGAGGAATGGTGTGTTTCTGAGCGCGCCCGCGAGATGCACGTGCGCGAAGCAGTCGCTGATCCCGGCACCGTCCAGATGGCAGTACGCGCCGAACGCCTCGGCGCAGCGGGCGGCCTTCAATACGTCCGTGATCCCGCCGGCGCTTTGCACGCTGCTTCGGATATGGTCCGCGGACTGGACCGTCATGACCCGGGACGCCTCGATGGGGCTGCTGACTTCCGCGCTGGTCGGCGTATCGATTTCGCCGGCCACCTGCTTCCCGCCCGTGTGGTCGTTGCTGGGACGGGGACGGTCGAAATAGAAATAGTCCTCCTCGTCGAGCGTCTTGCCGATCCTGATAGCCTCGTCGACCTCGCACCGGGCCCTGCCGTCGAATATCAGAGGGAAATCCGGCCCAGCGGCCACCCGCACTTCGCGCATCAAGTGGACGAAGGTGTTTTCCTGGACGAGGGCGTTTTCGTCCACCGCCATGCCGAATCGGTAGGCCTTGAATCCGGCCTGTTGCGCGTCTTTCGCTTCCTTGACGATCCCCGGGCCGGAGGCGCCCGTAGCGCCAGTGGAGGCGCCCGTAACGCTAGTGGTGCCTTCTGCGGTGCCGACCCGACAGACCGGAACCCGGTCCCTGAATCCGCCCAGGTGCCGGAAGAGCGGCCGACCGGCGATCTTCGCGGAGAGGTCCCAGAGGGCGACGTCGATCCCGGCGTGTAAAGCTGACGGCAGTCCTTCGTCCAGGTCCCGCAGGACCCACCAGGTCCGTTCACGGTCCAGGGGGTTCGTACCCACCAGGATGGGCGCTACCAGACCAACGTCGGCGCCCGGGAAGGTAACCCCGGTACAGTGTCCTTCGAGCCCTTCGTCGGTCACAAGGCGTAGCAGTCCTACAGGTTGGTGCAGTGTGATGCGGGTAATTTGCATAGGATGTTGACGCCGACTCTGATCTTCTCTTACTGCTCCGAAGCGCCCCTGGGAAACACCGGCCCGTCCCGACGCTGCTCCGTGAGGGGACGGGATCCGCTCGCCGTCACGACGACGGACTGTTCCAGGTGCAGGGATCCGACCCCGGCCAGACTCAGCGGCGCTTCCACGTTGAGCACCATGTCTTCCTCAATGGGCAGATCCGATGGTACGTCGATACAGTCATCGGAGATCCGCAGGCCGTTGTCCGGCGCCAGGACGGGGTAGTCCCGCACTTCCATGCCGACACCGTGGCCATGGGGGTACATGGAGAGCCCCGCTTCGTCGACGACCTCCTGCATGGCCGCCTGTACCGCCGAGGATTTGACGCCGGGCCGAATCGCGTCCAGGCCGGCATCCATGGACGCCCGCAATAAGTCGAACCGGACCTGCATGTCGTCCGACAGCGGCTTCATGGCGAAGGTGGTCCCGGTGTCCGAATAGCAGGACCGGAACCGGCATCCCCAGTCCACGTACTCTACGTCGGAATCACCCAGGACGAAGTCCGGTTCCGTCGCGATACCGAGCCCGTGGACCCCGAAGGCGAAGTGGTCCAGGTCCGCCCCCCGGGCACCGAGTTCCGCCCTGAACCGGTGAATGACCTCCTGCACGTTGTCTCCCGGCTTCGCCTGTTCCATGGCCGTCATGGCCGCTTTTTCGCTGATCTCGGCCGCCTGGGTGAGCCGGTCGATCTCGTCCCGGGTCTTGACCATGCGAAGCAGCCGGACGAGGTTGGAGCAGTCGAGCAGCCGGGCTTCAGGCAGCGCTTCCTTCAGTTGCCGGTACCGGTCTGCGGTCATGCCGTCGGCTTCCACACCCAGCGTCCCCGCGGCGAGGCCCCGGTCGCTCAGGGCTCCGACGAGCGCCTGGGTGGTCGTGGCGTAGTCCGGCGCGCCCTTCAGGAGGTGGTAGATGCGGTCCATTCGATCGGACAGCGGCCTCGGCGGCAGGGACCAGTCGAGACCGGTATTACCGCTGACCCGCAGGTCCTTCACCCACAGGTCGACGCCATTGACGGCCAGCATCGTTCCGGTCACCGCCAGCGCGGGTTCGCCATCGAGCGGAAACAAGGCGTATCCCTGCGACAGGTCCGCCGATGCGCCGGGTCGGACCATGTACGCCTTCATGAGTCCGTCGATCCAGATGAAGTAGTCCGTGAAATAGGTGATATTCACGGGTGAGGTCGCGATCAGTCCGTCGAGTCCGCGATCCCGCATATACGCCCTGGCTCGTTCGGCATTGAAGAGCATCTGGGATTCGATTCCGCAGGATGGGGTTCTGTGCGATGTGTCCGCTGTTTGCGCCTCCGATCCTGTGCGACTGCGGCGTCGCGTGGAAGCACCTGGCCAGTATAGAAACGCTACCCGGAGATGTCAACGACCGAATCATCTTCCAGGTTCGTCCTGACCTGCCCCGCGGAGCCATCTTTCCCTTGACAAAACAGGCGCAATCGGATTACTAGGGACATGCGGCGAGCATGCGCCGGAATCGTCTACGTTCCCGCCTCACAACCTCGAAGAACGTACGTTCAAATGATCCCATTTTAATGATTCACATCGTTGACTACGACGCCGGCAATCAGACCTCGGTCAAAAGAGCGCTGGATCACCTGGGCGTGGCTTCGGTGATCACGTCGGACTCGGAAGAACTGGTCCGGGCGGAGCGTATCGTCTTTCCCGGGGTGGGACACGCCCACTCCGCCCTGGAAACGCTCCGGGAACGGGGGCTCGACAAAGCGCTCAAATCGGCCGCCGGACAGGGAACGCCGATACTGGGAATCTGCGTGGGATGCCAGGTCCTGCTGACCGGTTCCGAGGAAACCGATCTGCCGTGCCTGGACCTGATCGGTGGCCAGTGCCTCCGGTTCCGGCCGGACGATGACGCCCTCAAGGTGCCGCACATGGGGTGGAACGCACTCGAGGTCGGCCGCGAGCACCCCGTGCTCCGCCACGTACGGCCGGGTGATGAAGTCTACTTCGTACACGCTTACTATCCCGTCCCCGGCGATGAGCGGGACGTGCTGGCGAGAAGCCGGTACGGCGTGGAGTTCGCGTCCGTCATCGGCCGGCGCAATATCGTGGCGGCCCAGTTCCACGTGGAGAAGAGCGGCCCCGTGGGACTGAAGATGCTCGGTGAGTTCGCGCGTTGGGACGGGCATACATGCTGAGCAAACGGCTCATTTCCTGCCTGGACGTACGCGACGGCCGCCTGGTCAAGAGCGTCCGGTTCGTCGACACGAAGGACATCGGCGATCCGGTCTCCGCGGCACGGCGGTATTACGAGGCCGGCCTGGACGAACTCGTCTTCTACGACATCACGGCATCCAGCGACCAGCGCGGCATCATGATCGACGTGGTGGAGGAGGTAGCCAGGCAGGTTTTCATTCCCTTCTCGGTGGGCGGCGGACTCCGGTCGGCCGACGACTGCAGGAAGGTGCTGGAAGCCGGCGCGGAAAAGGTGAACCTCAACACGGCGGCCGTCGGGAATCCCGGGGTCATCACCGAGGCGGCCGACGCCTTCGGGGTCCAGGCCGTGGTACTTTCCATGGACATCAGGGCGGCCGGCGACGGCTCGATGCCGTCGGGCTACGAGATCGTGACCCACGGAGGCCGGCACGCCACCGGCATGGACGCCCTCGAATGGGCACGCCGCGGCGAGGCCCTCGGGGCTGGCGAGATCGTCGTCAACTCCATCGACGCGGACGGCACGCTCGAAGGCTACGAGTTGAAACTCACGCGGATGATCGCCGACAACGTGGGCATCCCGGTCATCGCCTCCGGCGGCGGAGGCAGGCCGGAGCACCTGTACGACGCCCTTACGGAAGGAGGGGCCGATGCGGCCCTTGTGGCCTCCATGCTGCACTACGGCCACTACTCGGTGGATTCCATCAAGCAGCACCTTCACGACCGGGGCCTGAAGATCCGGTTGACCCATTAACGAAAAGAGCGCAATCATGGACTGGTCCAGACGCAACTTTCTCAGGAGAACCGGGCTGGCGGGCGCCGGCGCGGCCGTCGGCGGTCTGTCGACGATGCTGGACGGCTGCGCGATCGCCCAGCGTTACGACGTGGTCATCAGAGGGGGACAGGTGATCGACGGGACGGGCGCCGCACCGGTGGTCGCCGACATTGCCATCGCGGGAGACCGGATCGTCCAGATCGGTCCGGTCGAGGGTACCGGCAGTAATACGATAGACGCCTCAGGCAAGATCGTCTGCCCCGGATTCATCGACATCCATTCCCACACCGACCTCTCGCTCCTGGTCGATCCCCGGGCCGAAAGCAAGATCCGGCAGGGCGTGACCACGGAGGTTGCCGGTCAGGACGGTTCTTCGCTGGCCCCGCTGACGGACGCGCGGCTCAGATCGCTGCAGGACGGCTACGGACGGCGTTACGGCGTGGACATAGGATGGAAGGATTTCACGGGCTTTTTCGATACTCTGGATCAGCAGGGCATCGGTCTCAATTTCATGTCGCTCGCGGGCCAGGGCACCATCCGCGGATACGTTGTGGGGTACGAGAACGTGCCGGCCGGCGCGCGCCAGGTCGATGCGATGAAGGACCTCGTGGACCAGGCCATGTCGGAAGGCGCCTGGGGCCTTTCGTCCGGGCTCGAATACACGCCCGGAAGTTTCGCCGATGAGGATGAGATCGCCGAGCTCGGCCGGGTGGCGGCGGGCTACAGCGGGTTCTACGCGACCCACATGCGCAACGAGGACGATTTCCTCGTAGAAGCCGTAAGCGAAGCCATCAGCACCGCACGGAAAGCCGAGATCGCGCTCCAGATCGCCCACTTCAAGGCTTCGGGCAGGCGAAACCGGGACAAGGTCGCGGTATGCTTCGACATGATTGAACAGGCGATCGACGAGGGGATGGACATCACCCTCGACCGGTATCCCTACATCGCCTACGCCACGACGCTGCAGAACCTGTTTCCCACCCGCTTCCGTGCGGGCGGAGCCGAGGCGTTCGTCGGCCGTCTCCAGTCACCGGAGGTCTTGCCCGCCATGAAACGGGCGGCCGTCGACAAAGTGGCCATGCTGGGAGACTGGAGCGCCGTCATGATCACCTCGGTCGGCAGGGCGGAGAACCAGGACTACGTGGGCCGCCGGGTATCGGAGATCGTCGCGCGAAGCGGTCAGGACCCGTTCGAGTTCGTGCGGGAACTGCTCATCGCGGAGCACGGAAGCGTGGGCATGGTCGGGTTCGGCATGAGCGAGGAGGAGATCACTTCCGTTCTGGCCCATCCGCTGGTCATGGTCGCCTCGGACGGCGGGGCCGCCGCCGTCTCTGGCCCGTTGAGCGAAACTTCGCCCCATCCCCGGTACTACGGAACCTTTCCCAGGATACTCGGCAAGTACTGTCGTGAAGAGGGACTGTTCGACCTGCCCACGGCCGTGCACAAGATGACCGGCCAGCCGGCCATGCGCCTGGGACTCGCCGACCGCGGCAGAATAGACGTGGGCCTGGTCGCCGATCTCGTGGTGTTCGATCCGGACACGGTCATCGACCGGGCAGACTTCATGAACCCCCATCAGTACGCACAGGGCATCGAAAGCGTCCTGGTAAACGGAGCGGTCGTCATAGACAAGGGAGAACACACCGGCGCGCTACCGGGCAGGGTATTGCGCAAGCAGGCGGGATCGGCCTGAGTACCTGCGGGGATGCCCGCACGCCATTCGTCCGGCTTGACCCGCGTCCGTAGAGAACGCCATTCGTCCGGCTTGACCCGCGTCCGTAGAGAACGCTGTTATCCGCTTCCGACGTCCAGGTCCACGATCCTGCCGTTGCGCGGGTCGAAGACCCAGCCGTGCACTTGAAGCCCGGTTTCTTCCATTGCCTTCTGTACCTCTGAAAACGAAAGAACGTTGGCACACTGGGCGTGGACGCTAAACTCGACCAGGCGGTCGCACCGGTCCGTGAAATCCGGGATGGTTTCCAGTTCGGTTTCGTGGCGTTGCCGGATTGTTCTCAGGTTCTGCAGCCAGGGCTCAAGTGGGCCGAGTTCATCCGACTGCATCACCGTCTTGACCGCGCCGCAGTCATAGTGTCCGCACACTACGATATGCCCGACGTTCAGATGATCGACGCCGTAGATGACGGCTGACCGGGTGTTCGGATCCCCGGGAGACACCAGGTTGCCCACGTTTCGATGTACGAAAACCTCTCCCGGTCCGGCCCCCATAAAGGCCTCTGGCATCACCCTGCTGTCCGAACATCCGATGTATAGGATTTCGGGCCGCTGTTGCCGCGACAGCCGCTCGAGATAACCGGGGTCGGCACTTAGTTTTCTCTTGATCCAATGGGCGTTTTTCTCGAAAATGCGGTCTGGATTCATGTTTCTGACCAATTGTTTCCTCTATTGGAAATGTGAGCGATCTCAAGTCGCCATTGCGTGCAGTCCCGTACTTGCCTGCCTGCTGGCCATAGTATAGGCCGCCCGTCGTAATTCGTCAATATAGACCGGTCTGGAGAACCACAATGAACAACCTGTCGGGCGACGCCGCGCCGCTTCGCTTTTCCATAGGCGTAGACGTCGGCGGGACGTTTACGGATTTCGTCGTGGCGGAAGGCGATTCCGCGCCGCGTTATTTCAAGACGGCTTCGACCCCGCACGCACCTTCCGATGCGGTTATGAACGGACTCCGGGACATCGGGGAGGCCTATGGCCTTCCCGCCGCCGAACTGTTGGCCCGGACCCGCCTGTTCATCCACGGCACGACCGTCGCCACCAACACGCTCCTGGAACGCAAAGGGGCCCGGGTCGGCCTGATCACCACGGAAGGCTTCCGGGACCTGCTTGCGCTGCGGGAAGGATTGAAGGAAGACCGGTACAATCTCCGGATGACGCCCGTTGAACCGCTGGTTCCCCGGCCGCTGCGGCGCACCCTCGAAGAACGAATCCGAGGGGACGGCACCGTGGAGGCGCCCGTAGATGCCGGGGTGCTCGATGAAATACTGGACGAGCTTGTCGGGGCCGGCGTGGAATCCGTGGCCGTCTGCCTCATATTTTCCTACCTGAACCCGGTTCACGAGCGGCTCGTGGGTGAACGCATCAGGGAGCGGCATCCCGGTCTTTACCTGTCGCTCTCCTCGGAGATCCTGCCTCAGATCAAGGAATACGACCGACTGAGCACCACGGCCGTCAACGCCTACGTGGGACCGGTCTACGCCAGGTATCTGAGGCGTATGCAGGAGGAGACCTCGGACCTGGGGCTCGAAAAAGAGATGCTCACCATGACGTCGAACGGTGGAGTAACCCCGCTGGATGCTGCAGCACGGCAGGCCGTGCAAGCCATACTCTCCGGGCCGGCCGGCGGCGTCAGCGGAGCAGTGGCCTACGGCCGGCTGATTGGCGAAACCGAACTTATCGGATTCGACATGGGCGGCACGAGTACGGACATCTCGGTGATCGAAGGCGGCGATCCCCAGGTATCGGGCGAACATTACGAGGGAGGATGGAAGATCGCCGTACCGATGATCGATCTCCACACGCTGGGGGCGGGCGGCGGCAGCATCGCGCGGGTGGACGACGGGGGAACCCTGCACGTGGGGCCCCAGAGCGCCGGGGCCGATCCGGGACCGGCCTGTTACGGCCGCGGCGGAGAACAACCCACGGTTACCGACGCGAACCTGGTTTTAGGATACCTCGACCCAGGGAATTTCCTCGGCGGACGCACCCGCTTGCACCAGGACCGGGCGGCAGCGTCCGTCGAGAATTGCATTGCCGGCCCCCTGGGCCTTTCGCTGGAGGAAGCGGCCCTCGGAGTGCTCGATGTCGTGACTACGGCCATGGCCGAGGGCATTCGGCTGCTGACCGTACGCCGCGGCGGAGATCCCCGGAACTTCTCCCTGCTGGCCTTCGGCGGCGCGGCAGGGCTTCACGTGGGCAAGGTCGCCCGCAAGACGGGCATAGGCAGGATCCATCTTCCGTCGGCCGCGCCGGTGCTTTCGGCGTACGGCATGCTTGCCTCAGACCTCAGGTACGATTTTGCCCAGTCGTTTACGGCCAGCCTGGACGTCGTCGACCTCGACGAGGTGAGACGGCTGACGGATCACATGGCGGAGCAGGGCGTCGCGCAGCTCAGGCAACAGGGGCTTGGTGACGAAAACATCACCATCCGGTTCACGGCAGACATGCGGTACCTGGACCAGATCTACGAAGTCAATGTGAGCATCCCGGACCTCGCGATGGGCGACGATGCGATACGGCGCGCGTGGGCATCGCTCTTTCACGAACGGTACCAGACCCTGTACTCCTACCATCAACTCGACCAGGAGATCCGCCTGGTCACGCTGAGGGCAACGGTTACGGGGAAGCTGCCATCCGTTCTCCTGCCCGGTAAAGAGGGAACCGGATCTACCCCGGATGCCGGAAAAGGCAAACGCCGCATATTCACCGGGACGTGGACCGAGGCCGCCGTCTACGCGGCGGACGACCTCGAACCCGGTACCGCCATTGAAGGGCCGGCCATCGTCGAATCCGATTTCACCACTGTGCTCGTGGAAGAAGGCGACCGCCTCGAAGTCGATCCCTACGGGGGCATGGTCCTGGCTATTTCGGCCGTGGCCCCGGAAGCGCAAGACGCGGACCTGGTCAGGTCGAACCCGGCGTCGGCCGCATCGGAACCGACACCGACCGCATCGGAATCGCCTTCGGCCGCGTCTCGGGAACCGGCATCGACGGCATCGACGGCATCGGACCCGATTACCCACTCGGTCGTGGCCCACCGCCTGGAATCGATCGCCCGTGAGATGGCCGACGCCATGATCCGCACTTCCATGTCACAGATCCTGAACTCCAGCCGGGATTTCTCCACCGCGATCCTCGACGCAAGGGGACAACTCGTGGCACAGGGCGAAGGGATCCCCGTGCATATCAGCGCCCTTCCTCCTTCGGTAGAAGCGGTTTGCGAATACTTTGGCGAAGATATCAACGAAGGCGACCTGTTCATTCTGAACGACCCCTATTTTGGCGGCAGCCACCTGCCGGACATCACGGCGATCTACCCCGTGTTCCGCGACGGGATCCTGCTGTTCTTCGCCGTCAACCGGGCCCATCACAGCGACATCGGCGGAGGAACCCACGGCGGATACAACCCCTCGGCCAGCGAACTGTACCACGAGGGCCTGCGCATACCTCCCGTGAGGCTGTATGAAAGCGGCCGTCCGCGGGAGGACCTGTTGCATATGCTGGCGGTCAACGTGCGCCACCCGGAGAACTTCACCGGAGACCTGCACGCCCAGATCGGATCGGTACAGATCGCCGCCCGCCGGCTACAGACGCTCCTGGAGGATTACGGCGCCGACGGCCTGATGATGTCCGTCGAAGCCATCCTGGACAGCGCGGAACGGCGTATCCGGCAACTCATCAGCGGCTGGAAGGACGGCGTGTACTTCGGGGAAACGCTGCTGGACGACGACGGGTTCGACGCCGAGTCGATCCCCATACGGGCAAAGGTCACCGTCCAGGACGACCACATGACCATCGATCTGAGCGAATCGAGTCCACAGGTCACCGGATTCATCAACAGCGCCTATGCCAACACGCGGTCGCTGGCCCATGTGGCCATCATGTACATGGCGCCGTCCGACGTGCCCAAGAACGAGGGATCCATGCGGCCGGTGAAGGTGATCGCGCCAAAGGGGCTGATCGTGAACCCGAATCCGCCGGCGCCGGTCTGCATGAGCACCAACCACTGCGGGGAAGAGATCGTTGAGGCCGTCTTCAAGGCGCTGGCGCCCGTTGCCCCTGACGCCGTGAACGCGGGGTTCTCCCGCAGGCTTCGTTTCGCCATCACCGGGCGCAATCCGCGCACGGGCAACCGCTTCATCTGGCATTTCTTCTTCGGCCGGGGCGGCGGAGGGGCCTCCCGGGGATACGACGGCTGGTCCTGCGTGGGTGAGGTAAACGTGGCCGGGGCGATCCGGAGCCCCAGCGTGGAGATCACCGAGGAGCGCTTCCCCTTCAAGATCGTGCGGAACGACCTGCGGCCGGGTTCCGGCGGCGACGGTACCTGGCGGGGCGGACTCGGCGCGGTATTCGAAATGGTCTACGAGGGGGATGAACCGGCGAAACTGAACATGGCGGGCGACGGCGTGCTCAACCCGCCCTTCGGGCTCTTCGGCGGCGCGCCGGGACAACCGCACAGATACAGGGTGGTATCCAACGGCAGGGAGCGGATGCTGAAATCGAAAGAAACCGAAGTGCCGATTCTCCCCGGAGACCACATCATCGCCCTGTCCGCCGGAGGGGGTGGCTACGGACCGCCCGAATTCCGCGACCAGGACAGCCTTTCACGCGACAGGGAATCGGGACTGGTTTGATCGGGCAGCGTCCGGGATCGGCAATCGGGTCTGGTTTGATCGGATCGTAACGGATCGGGCCGTGCCCGCGATGCGACCGCGATGAGAAATCCGGCCCGGCCTCATGGACGCCCGGCCTAAAACCTTACCCACACCGCGTAGATCGCGAATGCCGCCATGATCAGCGTGGCGGCCGTCAGTGCGGCCTGCAGGGTCCTGGACGGCGGTACGCCCGCTTCCCTCGCCGTGGTCCGGCTGAAGTAGAGCGCCGCCCAACCGATAGCCGGCAGGAGGATCGTCTGCATCAGTCCGCCGATGATCACCATGGTGACCGGTGCGGACCACAGGACGTAGAGCACGAGGTAGACCAGGGGCAGCAGGACGCCGATCACCCGCACGACACGCTGCCTGTCGTTGGGCCGTGCATAGGTTACGAAACCCAGCACCGAAAGGGCGTCCGCCAGCATGCGCGACTGGCCCACGATGGTTACGAAATACGTCGAGAAAAGCACCACGAAGGCACCTACGGCGAACAGGTAGAACGCCCAGTTACCCAGCGTTTCGGTGTACATGCCCGAGAGGATCTGCACGGTGCCGAATCCCTCCGGCACCATGCCCTGCGCATGGAGTACGGCCGCGCCAAGGAAGAAGAAGGCGAGCGTTGCCAGCGTGTAGATGACCATGCACAGCCACACGTCCTTCTTCATCACACTGATCCATCCCAGGGCACGTTCACGCCAGGCCGCGCTTCCGTCTCGGGGTCCCGCCGACCGGGCGTAGCCCTTTTCCACGCACCAGTATGGGTAAAGCAACAGTTCGGAGGCGCCTACGCCGGTGATACCGAAAACCGCGAATGCCGTCACGGCGCCGTCCGCCGGGAGGGCGAAGCGCAACCCGTCCAGCAGTGCCTGGGGCGAAACGGCGTAGGGGGTCCAGAACAGGAGCAGCGCGCTGGCCAACGTGGTGAACGTAAACAGGGCCACCAGGATGGTTGTCATCCGTTCCAGCGTCATGTACTGCCCCACGAGGCCGAGTCCCATGCCGACCAGGGTGAGTATGATCAGCCAGGCCGTGTTGCCGAAGAACGGAAAGATCAGGTCAAGCGACAGGCTCATCGTACCGAATATCCCGCCTACCTGCATGGTGCTCCAGAGCAGAAGCAGCAGGCTGCCCCACACGAGCCAGGTAACCCGGAACCGCGGACCGGGCACCTTGTTGAAGGCGACGAAGGTCGTCTGCCCCGTGGCGATGGCGTGGCGGCCAAGTTCACTCTGGACCGGTACCTTGACGGCACAGCTAAGGAGAATGAGCCACAGCACGACGAAGCCGACCTCGGCACCAAGCCGCGTGGTGGCGATGAGTTCGCCGGAACCCACGATGGAACCGGTCAACAGCAGGCCCGGTCCCAACTGGCGGATCGTCGACCAGCGGTCGGCGGGCGGTTTTCTCACATGTTCGGGGAGTAGCGCGTAAGGGTCGTAATCACGGGACATGCGGATGCCTGTACGGGGTTTTAGTCGAGACTGCCGGTTCGGCACCGTGCGGCGCCGTTCAGGATGAGTCCGCCTCGGCGGCAAGGGGTATCGCTTCGTCGATCAGCATGATGGGGATCTCTTCCCGGATGGGATAGAGGAACTTGCCGTCGGCCCGTACCAGCCCGCCGTCGATGGGTTCCGTCACCTTCTCGCCGCCCCGGTTGACGAGATTGCCCGCCCTGATCATCTCGTTGATGGATGCGACCTCGGAATCGGATGCGAGAAGCACCTTCTCTTTGGTTTCCGGGCAGGCCAGTATGTCCAGCAATTCCTGGTCGATCATGCTTTACTCCGCGTCCGATGGCATGCGGTGCCGCGTCCAGGCGTCCTATGCCTCGGGTCGCCGGGCCGACTGTCCCTGGACGACCCGCGCGTTGAAAGGTCGTGGTTGGGACAGACTATAAGACGCACCGGAAGCGTGATCAAGGGGTTTTTGACCGGCGCCGGGTGCCGGGAAGGCGGCATGGTTCCCGGTGGACGCCGCAACCGCCCGCCGCCGGCTAACGTGGTTGTTGCATTCAGGAAGTCTACCTCGTATAATAAAGGGCGATTTTCAGCATGGATTTAATGGACTGCAGACCCAAAAACGGAATCAAGGAGTGTATATACATGTCGCAGGAACTGCCGACCACCATCGAATTGCCCGACTATTCCGGCCTGCCTTACAAGGTGGCCGACCTGGCCGAGGCGGAACTGGGCCACCGTGAAATCGCCATCGCCGAACAGGAGATGCCCGGGCTGATGGCCGTCCGAGAGAAATACGGCCGCGAACAGCCGTTGCGGGACACGCGTATCATGGGTTCCCTCCACATGACGATACAGACCGCCGTGCTCATCCAGACACTCAGGGCCCTGGGCGCCGACATTCGATGGGCCTCCTGCAACATCTTCTCGACCCAGGATCACGCGGCAGCCGCCATCGCGGACGACGGTGTTCCCGTCTTCGCGTGGAAGGGGGAAAGCCTGGAGGAATACTGGGCCTGCACCCTGCAGGCGTTGACCTTCGAAGGCGAGACCGGCCCCACACAGATCGTGGACGACGGCGGCGATGCCACGCTCCTCATCCACCGTGGCGTGGAGGCCGAGGACGACCCGGCCATACTGGATGAACCCACGGACAACCGGGAGCTGCAGATCATCAACGAAATACTCCGTCGGCAACTGGACCGGAACCCGCAATTCTGGCACGACATGAGCGCGAACATACGCGGCGTCTCAGAAGAAACGACCACGGGCGTCCACCGGCTTTACCAGATGATGGATGAAGGCAAGCTTCTGTTCCCGGCCATCAACGTCAACGATTCGGTGACCAAGTCCAAGTTTGACAATCTCTACGGCTGCCGCGAATCCCTCGCGGACGGTCTCAAGCGCGCCCTCGACGTCATGGTCGCCGGGAAGACCGTCGTCGTCTGCGGATACGGCGACGTGGGCAAGGGGTGCGCCCAGTCGATGCGGGGATTCGGCGCGCGTGTGGTGATCACGGAGATCGACCCCATCTGCGCGCTTCAGGCCGCCATGGAAGGTTACGAGGTGACCACCATCGAAGACGTGCTGGACCAGGGCCAGATCTTCGTTACGACAACGGGGAACCGGGACATCATCCGCGTCGAACACATGGAACAGATGCAGGACCAGGCCATTGTCTGCAACATCGGGCACTTCGACAACGAAATCCAGGTGGACGCGCTGAACGAATATCCGGGCATCGTGAGACAGCCCATCAAGCCCCAGGTGGACAAGTTCGTATTTCCCGACGGTCACGCCGTTTTCCTGCTCGCGGAGGGGAGACTGGTAAACCTGGGATGCGCCACCGGCCATCCTTCCTTTGTCATGTCCAGTTCCTTCACCAACCAGGTGATCGCGCAGATCGACCTGCGGCTCAACGAACACGAAACCGGAGTGACGACCTTGCCGAAACACCTGGACGAGGAGGTGGCCAGGCTTCATCTGAGCAAACTGGGCGTGAAGCTTACAAGGCTGTCCCGGAACCAGGCGGATTACATCGGCGTTCCCATCGAAGGCCCCTACAAACCCGATCACTATCGATACTGACGGGCGCGAGGGGCGTGGACCATCAGCCTTCCCCGGAAAGCCGCGGGGGATGTCCACCCATCTCGATGAAACACTTCAGTCTGTTAATTGCCACCCTCAGGAACCGATCCAGGGTCGAGGACGTACCGTTTCAGTTCCGCGACCCGGGCGTGCTCGTGGACGGTGATCTGCTGTTGCGGCTCCACGGGACGCTGCAGGACGACGCGCGGCGCGGCATCGTTCCCGAGTACATCTTCGACATGGTGCGGGCGCCCGGAACGGTCGGACTCGACGGACCGGAAGTACCTGGCGGACCGGTCGGACTCGACGGGCAGGAAGGGCCTGGCGGACCGGTCGGACTCGACGGACCGAGTGGGCCGGACACCGTGATGGGCAGGTTGTCCCTACGCATCGGCCACACGGAGCACATCGAAAAGTACGCCGGTCATATCGGATACTCCGTGGACCCGCCCTTTCGAGGCCGCCGGCTGGCCGCGCGCAGTTGCCTGCTCATCCTGCCGCTCGCCCGGGCACACGGAATCAACCCGCTCTGGATCACCTGCAATCCCGACAACGTAGCGTCCAGAAGGACCTGCGAGATCATCGGTTCCACGCTGGTGGAGACCGTCCCGATTCCCCCGAGCGATCCACTTTACAGCTGGGACACGAAGTGGAAGTGCCGGTACCGGGTGGACCTGTAACCTTTTCGCGATCACGATGCGGGATCGGCGTTCAGTGCAGCCAAAAAGGCCCGTCGGTATCGGGACGGGCCGCAAGCCAGGGAGGCTTTCATGCTGGCCCTCCACGGCGGGTCGCCCTACCGGGATACGGAATCCCGCCCATTTCCCGCCCGGACACCATTCGGTGACGAAGAAATAGAACTCGTCACGAAGGCGTTGCGGTCCCAGAACCTCTTTCGCTGGGGCGGCGAGCTCACCCCGCTTTTCGAAAGCCGTTTCGCCGAGACCTACGGTGCGCAGCACGCCATCGGATCCACGTCGGGAACCGCGGCCCTGCATGTCGCCGTCGGCGCGGTAAACCCGGAACCCGGGGATGAGATCATCACGAGCGCGATCACCGACCTGGGCACAATCATCCCGATCCTGTACCAGAACGCCGTGCCGGTCTTCGCGGACACGGATCCGGAGACGCTTACCGTGGACCCCAATGACGTCGAACGGCTCATCACGCCACGGACGCGGGCGATCATCGCCATACACCTCTTCGGCAACGCCTGCCGGATGGAGGCCCTGGCGGAGATTTCACGCCGCAAGGGGATACCGCTCATCGAGGACTGCTGCCAGGCTCACCTTACGCGTTACCGGGGGCGGCTGCTGGGTACCTTCGGGGACATCGGCTGCTTCAGTTTCCAGCAGTCGAAGCACATGACCACCGGGGACGGCGGCATGACCATCACGAACGACGACGCCCTGGGCCGCTGCATGAGGAGCTTCGCGGACAAGCACTACGACCGGGATCGGGCGGGGTCGCGCATGTATGGACCGCTGGGCATGAACTGCCGTATCACGGAACTCCATTCCGCGGTGGGGCTGGCCCAACTGGAAAAAGTCGGCCGGGTCGTCGCATCGAGGAACCGGCTTGGCGGGCGGCTGTCCGAAGGGATCAAGGACCTCGACGGCATCGTGCCTGCGCCGGTTACGCCGGGTGCAACGCACAGTTACTGGTCGTATCCGATGCGGGTCACCGGGCATTCGAACGAGACCTTCGCCCGGGCGCTGAACGCCGAAGGAATCGGCGCGAGCGCCGGTTATATCGGCGACCCGATATTCCAGTGTTCGGCGGCGCTCGCGGAACACCGGACTTACGGGAACTCCCGTTTCCCCTTCTTCAGCCCGTACACGGACCGTACCTTCGAGCAGGCGGACGAGCTGTGTCCGAGAACCCGCGAACTACTCGGCCAACTCGTGATGCTCTCCTTCAACGAACAATACACCGATGGGGATATGGACGACGTGGCCGGCGCCGTGCGGAAGGTCGCATCGTCGCTGGAACGGGTGCGGTGATCCTGATCGGGGGCGATCCCTGTCGAGCGGTGATCTACGGGATGTTGTGCTGCAACTTGTAGGCGGTCCAGTTTTCCTTGAGATGCAGGAAATCCTCAAAAGTGGGCTGCTGGATAAACGGGTTGTGATTACGCTCGTAACCGATGGTCGAAGATGGCTTTACCCCGAAGTCATGGCCCGGGTAGACCCCGATTCCGTCATCCAGTTCCATCAGGCGCCTCAGGCTGTCGTATTCCTTCCGCGCTTCATCTGCGGTGGCCGTGCCGCCCACCTTGCCCACGAAAAGCGTATCCCCGGTAATCAGCTTGTCTTCCGCCAGCAGGCACATGCCGTCCTCGCAGTGTCCGGGCGTATGGATCACGGACAGTTCGAGCTCACCCAGCCTGAAGATATCCCCATCGGCCACTTCGATATCATAGAAGTACTCTGCGTCCCGGTACATCACCACGTCGAGGCCCAGTTCCTCGATCAGGTGGTCGTTGCCGTTCACGTGGTCATGATGGGAATGCGTGCAGATGATGCAGGCCAGTTCCACGTCCAGTTCGCCCGCGCGCCGTATGTAGTATTCGGGCCGGTAGGAGGGGTCGACCGCCGCCGCCTTCCGTGTTTTCCCGTCGGCCACCAGGTAACCGAAGTTCCGGTCGCCCCCGTTCTGTATCTGTTCGAATATCATCCTCTTTCCTTTCGAATCGCCCTGGTCCCTTTCGAATCGCCGGTGTCCCTTACGAATCGCCGGTGTCCCGCGCCCTCGCACCCGGCTATCGGCATGATATCCCATCGCCGGGATGAAGTCAACCGTATACCCGCCGCCCGTGAAATCGCTTGACTTTGACCGGGCCCGGACACAGGATAAACGCATGAAAACACGCGTGTTCAAACGGCTGGAATCCGATAGGAACGAGCGCTCCGTGCATATCGGCGACCTGATCATCTTCCGTCATCGCGGGGACATTCAGATCGGCATGCTGCAGGCGGTTTCCAGGAAGAAACTCAAGGTGGCGACCTCCGCCAATCGGGTCATGGACATCTCGACGGACCCCATCGTGCGGTATACCGATATCCGGGTCCGCGACCTGTCGGAGATGCTGGCCGTCCGGCGGAAAATCGAGGAGCAGGCCCTTTCCTTCGACCTTGAAGAGGTCTGGGAGATCCTCAAGGACGACCCCACCGTATTCACCTCGGAAGACATCGGAGAACTGTACTGGGGCGAACCCGGCTCGGACGAACAGCGGGCGGCCATGCAGTTGCACCTGAGCCGACGGTGCCTGTACTTCTGCGAACGGGACAACGGATTCACGTCCCGCACCTCCGAACAGGTCAGAAGCATACTGGACAAAGAGGCCCGGCAGCACGCCGTGGACGCCGAGCGGGAAGGGTTTGAACGCTGGCTCGCGGACGACATGCAACAGGACCTCCAATCCCTCACGAACCGCCAGAAGCGGTGGCTGTCCCACCTTCGGGAGTACGTCATTCAGGGCGATGAGTGCGCCGCGATCGACCAGGTGCGGGTCCTGCTGAAGGAAATGCCCTCCCTGGCGGGCGGCGATCCGCAGCGGTCCGTCTTCGAGGTCATGGTACGCAAGGGGTTCTGGGACGAAGACGAAAACCTCGATCTGCTGCGTTACGAGATTCCGACCGAGTTTTCCGACGAGGTACTTGAATTCGCCGCGGCCTGCCGGTCCACCGAATCCGGCCGGGAAGACCTGACCGGGTTGCCGATCCTGTCGATAGACGATGCGACCACGCAGGATATAGACGACGCCCTGTCCGCGGAACGGACCGAGGACGGCTACCGGATCGGCGTGCATATCACCGACGTGGCGGACCTCGTGCCCCGGGATTCGGTCCTGGACGCCGCGGCACGGGAAAGGATGTCGTCCCTCTACCTGCCGGAGCGGCACATCCCCATGCTGCCGGCCAGCCTCTCCCAGGACCACGGTGCGTTACTCGAAGGCGAAAGGCGCTGTGCCATCAGTTTCTTCTTCACGCTGTCATCGGACTTCGAGCTGCTGGATTCCCGGATCATGCCGACCTTGATCGTCAACCGGGCGAGATTGTCCTACGACGAAGCCAACCGGTTGTTGGGGACGATCGAGCAACCCTGGGCCGAAGTACTGCAGATCCTGAACCAGGCGGTGGACGTCTTCTACCAGCGTCGCATCGACCAGGGCGCGGTCGACCTGGAACGCAGCGTCGTTTCGATCAAGGTAGACGGCGAGAAACGCATCCGGATCGTGCTCAGGGACACTTCCACGCGGTCCGAACACATTGTGTCGGAACTGATGATCCTCGCCAACCGGACCGCGGCGTCGTACCTGGCCGGCCGCGGCATGCCCGCGATTTACCGTACCCAGGCCGAGACCGACCTGGGCGACCTGGAGCAGTCCGAGCACGACGCGGTCTGGCGCTTCCTGGTCCTGAGAAGAATGAAGCCTCTCGAACTCAGCCTGACTTCCCGTCCGCACGCCACACTGGGCGTAGACACCTACTGCCAGATCACGTCGCCGATCCGGCGATACGCCGACCTGGTCCTTCAGCGGCAGTTGCGGGCGGCCCTTAAGGATGGACCCCCGGCCTACGACGCCGACGAGATGATGGATGAACTGTCCGCCCTCGAACGCAGCAGGATACTGAACAAGATCCAGGCCCGCCGGGAATGGTACTGGCTGCTCAAGCACCTCAAGCACCAGAGAGACGTCCTCGTCAGGGCGATCGTCCTCGAGGTGCGGGAACGGAACGTCCTGGTCGAGTTTCCGGATTTCGGAACGCGCATGGCGGTCAAGTTGGAGGACCGGCCTGCACCGGGTGAAGAAATCGTGTTGACTCCCGTCGCAATCGACCCGTGGTCGGGAACGCTGAGATTGCGGCAGGTTACAGATCACTCCTGAACAGGAAGGAGCTTTTCCTTGGTAAAGATAAACGCACTGGAGCATGTAGCCGTGGCCTACCGGGACACGGACGCCGCGGCGAAGTGGTACTGCGACGTACTGGGCTTCGAAATCGCGCTCAAGTTCAACAACCCCGGGAACGACGCGAATTTCTACTTCGTCCGGGACCCCGCCGGAACCTGTTTCATCGAGATCATTGCCATGCCCGATGGCGACGACACGGAACTCTCCGACATCCGGACCTCCCACGTGCACATCGCCTTCAACGTGGATGACATGGACGAAGCGGTTTCCGTGCTGGAATCGAAGGGGGTACAACTGGAAGGTCCGCCGGTCAAGGCCGGGGAGAACATACTGCTCTTCTTCCGCGATCCGGAAGGCGCGCCGCTGCAACTGGTGCAACGGGCGAAACCACTCTGAGACCGGGACTTCAGAAGCCGATTTCGAAACCGAACCGGATCTCCCGTGGCGGAGCGTACTGCTGGGGATCAAGGCTTAGAAGGCGCCGCAGCCGGACAAACTCTTCCGACCGGCCCGTGAACGACTCAAGGGTATAACCGTCGTCTCCCGGGCGGCCCGTATTGGCGTAAACGCTCACGACGTTCCGCCGGTCGAACACGTTCCGGAATTCCGAGAACAACGTGTAGGCGTATCGGCCGGCCCTGAAGCGCTTCCTTACGCGCAGGTCGACGTTGGCGAAGGCCGGCAGGCGCGCCTGGTTCCGCCCGATCTCCGTTCGCTCGCGCAGGGCGTTGGTCGGCGTGTAGGGCAGGCCGCTGCCGAAATAACCGACCAGGGACAAACCCCACCCCCGAAGCGGTACGCCCAGTATGCGCCGCTGTACCGTCTCGGGCGCAAGCACATTCACCACGGCTTTCAGGGTGTGCCGCTGGTCGAAGGCGAGCGGGAAATAGCCTCTTTCCGCGGTATCGGCGGAGCCGGCCGGCCTGGCCTGATCCGCGCGCTCCTGGGGCGTTGACGCGCTTCCCCGGGCGATGGAATAGGTGTAGTTGAAGGAACCGGAAACCACGCGCGACACGTCCCGTTTCACGATCAGCTCCATGCTGCGCACGGAACCGAAGTCCGCGTTGTTGAAGATGTAATACATCCCGCCGGGAAACTGGACCTGCGCCGTGGAAGTCAGGTTCGAGATGGTCTTGTAGGATGCCGTGAATCCGACGCGGACGTCCCTGGTGAGCATATGCTCGAGGCCGAACTCGTAAGCCACGGTCTTCTGGGGGGCCAGGTCGGGATTCCCCAGGCGCGGTGAATCGCCGCTGAAGTCGCGCCGCAGGTTCGTATAGGCATGTCGAAATTCCGGCGGCTGGTAGAAGTAGCCGTAGTTGAACCGGAGCAGGCTCCTCGGCGTGAAGGAGTGGGATACGCCCAGACGGGGACTCAGCCGTATCTTGGTCGAGTTGTCCCGTTGCGCGGCCTGGCCCGAAGGGAGATCGACGAAGAACCGCTGGCTCGTGTCCAGGTAGTCCACCCGGAGCCCGGCGTCCACGATCAACCGGTTCAACTCCAGCCTGTTCTGAAAGTAAAGGGCGCCCTCCACCGGATTGACGGTGTACCGCTGACCCTGCGGTACGGTCTGCAGGAACGACCGTTCGTTCCAGTCCAGCCGGTACCACTGCGCTTCGATCCCCGCCCGGACCTGGCTCCAGTAGGTGACCTGCCCGTTCAGGTCAGCCCTGGCGCCGTAATAGGTCGATCGGGCGTCGCGGTACAGCGGGAAGAAGTCGCTGCCTTCCGTAAACGGCAGTCCCTCGTATTTATCGGACGGCAACTGGGTGGACTCGTAGATTGATCCGTTGTACTGGCCCAGATCGTCCTCCGAATAACCCGGCCACTCCGACCAGTAACTGTCCGCCAGCATGGTGGGAAACAGTATGCTGTTGGTGGCATACCTGTAAAACCGAGCGGTATAGAAGAGCCGCGGACTGATGTTCTGGCTGACGGTCAGGTTGAGCGCCTGGCTGCCGGCCTGACGTTCCGGAAGCCCGTCCGGGTTGAAATCGTATGAAAGTCCATTCTGATTGCGGTGGTCATACTGAAGATGGCGCTGGCGGAAGTAGTGACCGCTGATCTTCAGCTTCATGAGGGGATAGGGCTTGAATACCAGGTTGCCCGCCACCGTGGCCAGCGAACGGCTGTTGTGGGGGATATGGTGCCCGTCGCTCAGGATCTGGCCTGAAAGGAAATAGCCGCCACGGTCCCCGAACCAGGGCAGCGCGCCGCTCAACGTCCCCTCCAGGCGTCCTCCCCGTCCCGCCGCGGTCTCGTCGTAGCTTCCCGCCTCCAGGTCGTACTGGGACTGCAGTGTCGTCGCGACCCTGAAGGTGCCGGCCAGGGGGCCGCTTCCTTCTCGGGTCACGATGTTGACGACACCCGACATGGCCTCCCCGTACTGCGCGTTGAAGCCGCCCCGGTTGATTACCAGTTCCTCGACAGAACCCAGGGGTATATGCGTACCCATGCCACCCAGCAGGGGATCCTCCAGGTTGGCGCCGTCCACGTAGTAGGAGATCTCGTTCGCCCGGCCGCCCCGAACGTGCAGGCCGCCCTCGGCATCCCGTACCACACCGTTCTGGAGAAAGATCAGGTCCGACAGGTCCGTTACGGGCAGGGACTCGATTTCCCGGGGTACGACCAATTCGCTCGAAGCGGTCAGATCCGAACGGACGGACGTCCTCCGCGCGGTGATGGTGACGGGCTCGGCCAGATCGAGCATCGTCGTTTCCAGCTCGAAGTCGATCCGCGTGGTGCGGTCGCTGTTGACGGTCAGCACCTGGGTGCGGACGGGCAGGTAGCCGATCATCTGGACTTCGAGACGGTACGCGCCAACGGGAACGTTAAGGATGAAATACTCGCCGTTCAGGCCGGAAATGGCCCGTGAATCGGTGCCTTCGACGCGAACCGTGACGCCGGCCAGCGGATCGCCGGTTTCCGCGTCCCGCACAAACCCCGTGACCTTGCCGGAGGTAACGGCCAGCGCGGAACCCGGGACGAGTCCGCAGAAGAGAATGATCAGCAAAGCGATGCGCTTCATGGTTCCTCGCAATTTCGATACAATCACCCGTTCCCACCAAGTCGCAAATAACATGCCGACGGGCATTCGGTGTCTTCGTTTTCTGCCGGAAACGTTCAAAAACTGCCGAAAACGTTTAAAATCGTGAATTTCCGGGATCAAATCGCCCGGGACGCGGGGATTCGATGCGGGACACGGGCGCGATTCCATGTAAGCCTTGGGTAAAACAGGAAATCCCCTTCGGAGCGAAGTGAAAGGAATTGCATAGGATCAGCCGATCGCCGACGGATCAACCGCACGCCGACGGATCAGCCGCTCGAAGACGGATCAGCCGCTCGCCGGCCCGGCGAAACTGGACGAGAAACGCCGTTTCTTGTCCCGGTAGCGGTCAGCTTCCCCGAACTTTTGCCGCTTCTCCGCGCCGGCTGCGTATACGTCGATTTTCCGGTACAGGGTATCCAGGGCGGCATTCAGTGCCTCGTCTTCCAGCACGCCGCTTTGTATCAGCTTCTCCAGTGCGCGTATGCGGAAACGGTCCATGCCCCAGTACGCGCGCGACAACTGGTCCTCGTGGCCGCCGTACTTCACCAGCAGGGGTTCGTCCAAGTAGAGCACGGGTTCCCGCGCGCAGATGCGCAGCCACAGGTCGTAGTCTTCGCAGACCGGCAACTGCGGATCGAATAGGCCGTAACGTTCAAACAGATCGCGATGTATCAATGCGGAAGAAGGGGATATTACACACAGGGGCAGGCAGTGATGGAAGATGTGTCCGCCGTACTTGGCGTGTTTTTTCATGGGATTGACGCGCCTGCCCTTGCGGATCCAGATTTCATCGGTATGGCAGAACCTGAACCGCGGCTCGCGTTCCAGCGCGCCCCACTGTCTTTCCACCTTGCGGGGAAGCCATTCGTCGTCGGAATCGAGCAAGGCGATCCAATTGTGTCGCGCTTCGCGGATGCCGTGATTCCTGGCCGCGCTCACGCCCTGGTTTGCCTGGCGCAGGTAACGCACCCCGGGAAAAGTGCGGACGAGGGCGGCGGTGCCGTCCGTCGAACCGTCGTCGACCACGATGATCTCGGCCGGCGGCGCCGTCTGTTCCAGGACGGACCGTATCGCCGACGGCAGCCGGTCTGCCCGGTTGTAGGTGGGAATCACCACGGAGACGGGGCGGATTTTCGTTTCCATGCGGTACCGTCCGGAAGCCCGTCACTGAACGGAAGCCCGTCACTGAACGGAGGTCCGTCACTGAAGCCCGTATTTCTTGATCTTGTACTGGATGGTCCTGACCGTGACGCCGAGGGCTTCTGCCGCGCGCCTCCGGTTTCCGCCGGATTCCAGCAGCGCCTGCTGGATGAGGCGCTTTTCGGCCTGTCCCCTGGAGTCCTTGAGTGATCCCTGGACGGGGACCGCGGCCGGTTCGATCGCGGACGCATGGGGTAAGCCGGGCAGATGTTCCGGCAGGATGCATTCTCCGTCGCTTAGTACGACGGCGCTCTCGATGGCGTTCTCCACTTCCCGGATGTTCCCGGGCCAGTCGTACTTCGTGCAGATCTCCAGGGCTTCTTCGGAGATGTACTTTTCGCCGAGTCCGTTCTCCCCCGCGTACTTCCGGATGAAGTAGTGGATGAGCGGCGGGATGTCGTCCCTGTGCTCGCGAAGGGGAGGCACTACGATGGGCAAGACGTTCAGCCGGTAGTAGAGGTCCTGCCGGTAGCGCCCCTCGGCGACCGCGTCCTCCAGGTTGCGGTTGGTGGCGGCGATCACCCGCACGTCGATATGCAGCGGTTCCGTGCCGCCGAGCCGTTCGAAACGGCGTTCCTGCAGCACGCGCAGCAGCTTGACCTGGACGGCCCCGCTGATCTCCCCGATTTCGTCCAGGAAGATCGTCCCGCCGGCCGCCCGTTCGAAATACCCCTTGCGCGTCGTGTTCAGCGCGCCGGTATAGGCCCCCTTCTCGGTCCCGAAGAGTTCGCTTTCCATCAGGCTTTCTGGAATGGAAGCGCAACTTACATCCACGAAGGGATGTTCCCTCCGGTAGCTTCTGGCGTGTATCGCCCGGGCGATCAGGCTCTTGCCCGTTCCGCTTTCACCGAGCAGCAGTACCGTCGTATTGGCCCTGGCGACCTTCTCCACGCGGTCGAAGATGTCCCTGATCCGGGCGCTTTCGCCAATGATGTCCGGGTCGGGGATGGAAGACGGCCTAGGCGATGTATCCGTGCGCCGCCGGTTCTTCTTCTCCTGCAGCGCGCCTTCTATGGTGGCGAGCAGTTCCTCGAACTTCACCGGCTTGGTCAGGTATGAGAAGGCGCCGTCGCGCATGGCCTTGACGGCCGTTTCCACGGTGGCGAAGGCCGTCATCATGATGATACTCGTTTCCGGCGAAGTACCGGTCACGCGCTTGATCAGGTTCAGGCCGTTGACCCGGGGCATTTTCATGTCCGTGAGCAAGACGTCGAATTGGCCGTTCCGGGCCGTTTCATAGGCCTGTTCTCCGTCCGTCACCCCCGTGACTTCGTACCCCTCGCCCGAAAGCAGCTCGACCAGGCCCTCACGGGTGTTCCGGTCGTCTTCCGCGATCAGGATGCGTTCCATGGATTACTCCAGTTCACTCTTGCCCTGATGAAGACTCGGCCATTTCCGCTTCCAGCGCCGGCAGGACCAGCGTGAAAGCCGTCCCCTGTCCGGGCGTGCTTTCGACCGTGATCACGCCCCCGTGTTTCTCCACGATCTGCTGGGCGATGGGCAGGCCCAGACCCGTTCCGTTCGACTTGGACGTGTAGTACACCTCGAATATACGATCCAGCCGTCCCGGATCAATACCCCTTCCCGTATCTTCGAATTTTATGTTTACCCGGGGACTGTCGCCGAAGCCTTCCAGGGTCCGGTCGGCCCGGTCGCGGGGCGGCGCCCGTTCCGTGGAAATCGTAAGCGTGCCCCCGGTCTCCATGGCATCGAAGGCGTTCAGCATGATGTTCAGAAACACCTGCTTGATCTGGTTTACATCGACCGATACCGGCAATTCGCCGTCCTGGTACCGGGATACGATGCGGACGCCCCGTTCCTGTGCCGTACCCTGGTGGGTCGCGACGACCTCGTCGAGCACCCCGTTGATGTCGTGGGGGTAAGGCATAAGTTCGGGGGGCCGGGCGTAATTCAGGAAGTTCTCGACGAGGCTGTCGATACGCCAGATTTCCGAAATCACCTTCTCGTAGTGCCCGCCCCTGTTTCCCAGGTCGCCGTTCTGTTTCTCCATATCCCGCTTGAGAATCCGCAGGTTGATGATCATGGAGTTGAGCGGATTCCGGATCTCGTGGGAGAGAATGGTGGCGAACTTGCTCAGCGTCGCCAGGCGTTCGGCCCGTTTCAGCCGTCGTTCCTTTTCCAGCAGCTCGCGGGCCATCTGGTTGAACTCCCGGGCCAGGGTCGTCAGTTCGCCGTGTCCCGGCGTTTCTATGGTATGGGTCAGCCTGCCCCGGGCAAACAACTGCGCGCCGCGCACCAGTTCGTAGATCGGGCGGACGATTTTGCGGACGACCAGAATGCCGATGAGCGAAGCGACCGCCGCGCTGATCACCATGAGTACGCTGATGCCCAGGATCATGTCCCGCGACCTGGCAAAGGCCCGGTCCGCCGGTTGTTCGATGACGACCTTCCACCCGATCGGCATGACGGTCGCGAAGGCGGAGACCATCTCACCCGACGCCCCGGTATAGACCAGCGTACCGCTCTGCTGTTCACCCAGTTCCATGCCGACGGGAGAACCGGACAGATTGTCCTGGCGGTACACCCTTTCCCGTTCCGGATGGGCAATCAGGCGGCCGTTCCCGGTCACGACGTATGCGTTGCCGAAACCCTCCCGCTGTCCCTCCCCCAGTTGAATGTTGTCCACCAGGTCCCACATGTCCTTCAGGCTCACCCGCGCCGCAAGGTACCCCGTGTGTTCGTCGAATCGGCGCAGGGGCACGGTGATCGTCACCGCGGGCAGGCCGTCGTCCGCGATGAACACCGGAGAGATCGCGGTGCCTTCGCCCGGAGGCAGCGCCAGGTCCGGCCGCGCCGTCAACGGCCCTTCGAGCCGGGTGGTCAGCCTTTCGCCGCCCGACAGGTCAAGCACGGCCAGTTCGCTGAGAAAGTCCTGGCGGATGACCAGGTTGTCTATCAATTGCTGGTACACCGCGTCCGTCGCGTCGATCATGTCCATGTTGTCCGCGGCCAGGTCGATCACGCGCTGCGCCTGTTCGATATACAGCCTGATCTCGTTGCTCGCCCTGCGCGCGACCTCGAGGTTGCCGTCGGCCACCGTGTCCTCGATCGAACGACGGGCCGTCGCGAGCAGAAGCAGTCCGACGATCAGCACCGGAATGGTGGCCAGCGCGATATGGGACACGAGCAGCCGTGGCCACAGTCGTTCTCGTAAGTTACCGGGAAACATGGATTGCGCGCCGTCAGCGGGCGCGTTCGGTCCGGAACCATGCCGCGGGCGACTGGAGCGATTCGCCCGGGCGGCCCAGGTTGTTCAAGGTGGGATCGTACGCGATGTACCGGGTATCCACGAAGTAGAGGAACATGCAGGGCTGGTCCCGGACCAACAGCATTTCGAGCTGCTGGTAGACGGGTCCGGCCTGGTACTTGTCGGACAGCCCGAAGAGGAAGTTTATGTTGCGGTCGACCTGGCGATTCCGATATCCGAGCATGTTCCCCAGGCCGATGCTTTCCGAGTGGAACACGGCGTAGAGATCGTCCGCCGTGGGCTCGAAATCCTGCACGAACAGCGCCGCGTCGTAGCTGCCGATACCGAGTCGCTGGACCAGTTCCTTCTGGGTGACGGGCACGGGAATGACCTGGATGCCGATATGGTTCAGGTTCAGCTTGAGGACCCTCACGGTCTTTTCGGCCGAGGTCTGTCCCCTCGGGAACAGCAGTTCGAACCGGAGGGGCCGTCCCTCCCGGTCGAGAAACCCGTCGCCGTCGCCGTCCTCCCAGCCCTGCAGAAGCAGCATTTCACGGGCCTCGCGCGGCCTGTATTCGAATCCCATGTCGCCGCCCTTGAACTCGAAATCCGGGTGTATGGGACCCTGGGCCAGCACCCCGGCGCCACGCACGAGCACCTCGTCGAGGATGCGCTGGCGGTCCGTGGCATAGGTCAGCGCGCGCCGTATGGCCGAATCTGAAAGCAGCGGATGCCGGTGATTGTAGAAAATCGCCGAGAAGGCTCGGTTTCCGGGTACGATCGCCTGGATCTTCGCATCGGACCGCGCCCGCTTCAGGTCCTTCAGCGTGCCGTCGCGTTCCACTTCGATGAGATCCACTTCCCGCATGATGAAAGCCGCCTGCAGGGATTCGGATGTGGGATAGAACCGGTAGACTACCCTGTCCAGGTTCGCGCGGCCCTGGTGCCAGGTTTCATTGGCCTCGAGCGTTACCGTATCGCGGACGGGCCATGACGCGACCCTGTACGGACCCAGTCCGATGGGCCGGGTCGTTTCCAGGTGCGCGCCGGTGTCGGCGAAGAGGCCGGACCCCATCTGGTGCCGGGGCAGTATGGGCAGGGTGGCAAGCCGATCGGGAAAGGACTCGATCGGCGATTTCATGATGATCCGGACGGTTTGCCGATCGAGGGCGGTAATCTGCTCGATGTTCTGGAAATAGCGGTGGAAGACAGGATCGTACACCCGGGCGGCCTTGTACCGCGTGTACGTAAAGATCACGTCGGCGGCCGTCATCGGCTCCCCGTCGTGGAACTCAATGCCCTGCTTCAGCCGGAACACCCAGTCGCTGCCGTTCGAAAGCTTGAACGGCAGATAGGCCAGCCCCTCCGACGGCGTGCCCGATTCGTCCACGCGAAGCAGGCCTTCGCCGTAGATCAGCGAGGCGATCTCCCGCTCCACACCAAGGCTGTTGAACAGGGGATGGAAGGTGAGTTCTCCCACGGCCACCTTGCCGATGGTGACCGTACCGCCTTCCCGGACCGGGTGCTCCCGGGGGTTCAGGCGGTCCTGGGGCTCAGGGCGCTCCGCAAGCTGGCCGAAGACCGCGCCGGGCAAAGAAAACAGGGACAGGGTCAACGAACAGGCAAGCAGGTGTCTGACTGTGATGTGCCGTGTCTTCAGCATGAAAACACCGCCTGGTGGTACTTGAGCTGGAGGGGGGATCGTGTGAGTCTCCACATTTTAATATGGACTGGCCGATCTGTCAAGCAGATTACGGCCCGGGGCACAGGCCGACGCGGAATGCCGGCTATCGCAGTCCGCCGGCCGACGCGGGCCGATGCCGAACGCAGACCGACGGCCAACTTCCGATTGACAGCCGGCCGACGCGGGTCGATGCCGAACGCAGACCGACGGCCAACTTCCGATTGACAGCCGGCGCCCCGCCGGGTAGATTGTGCCGGGCCGCGGGTACCGCGCTACTGGGCAACGGTTTCGGGTATTGTCATGAATGGATACATCGGCTCAGGACCGTCACGAATGCGAGCCGGCAGCATCACTGCCCTGTTCGTCGCCGCGATGATGCATGCGGCCTGCGGGGGCGGAGACACCTACGTCCTGACCGTTTACAATACGCTGGAGAGTACCGAAGCCATTCGGGTCGACCTGGCGGGGGACGCAAGGGAACTGCCTGCAGGCGCCTATACGGAGTTCCGGTCCGTTAAGCCCGGAACGCACATCCTGTCGGTGGAATCGCCGACCTGTTCGGGTGTCGACCGCAACACGGTGGAAGTCGTCGCCGACACCGTGCTCCGGTACCGGGCGGCAAGAAACGCGCAGACGGGGGCGTGCGAAATCGCCTTGAGGGTGGAAGTCTTCCGGTCCGAAACGCCGACCGGACCGTGAGTATTCCGGGGTCGTTCAATTGGCAGGACACCAGATTTTGGTTCTGGCTATCCAGGTTCGAGTCCTGGCCCCGGAGTTTGCCGCTTTGAAATCGCCTCTGAATTCGCCATTGCTGTTTTCGGAATTTCGTGTTCGGTCTGCCACAACAATCCCGGCGAATTAACCACGGACTCCAGGCTCACCTCATCCTGCTTCGCCGCGACCTAGATCTTTCCCAGGGCCTGGTCCAGGTCGGCGATCAGATCATCGGCGTTTTCGATCCCCACGGAGAACCGGACGAGTTCGTCCTTGATGCCGATCTCGAGGCGCTCGGACCGGTCCATTTCATAGAATGACATGATGGCGGGCTGCTCGATCAGGCTTTCCACTCCGCCCAGGCTCGGCGCGATGTAGGGAATGCGCACCGCGTCTATGAAGCGGATGGTCGTATCCATGTCGCCGTCGACCTCGAAGCTCACTACGCCGCCGAAACCGCTCATCTGCTTACGCGCGGTATCGTGACCCGCGTGGCTCTCCAGTCCGGGATAGTACGTCTTCCGGATGCGCGGGTGGCCTTCCAGGAAACGGGCGACGGCCAGGCCGTTCGCGTTATGCTGTTCCATGCGCAGGGCGAAGGTCTTCAGGCCGCGGATCAGCAGGTAAGCGCCGTGCGGATCGACGATGCCCCCGGTGACGTCGCGGAACTCGCGGACGGCGGCGATGAGCGGCGCGCTGCCCACGACGGCACCGGACAGCAGGTCGTTGTGGCCGCCCAGGTATTTTGTGGCACTGTGGAGGACCAGGTCGATCCCGTAATCCATGGGCTTCTGGTTGTAAGGTGTGGCGAACGTGCCGTCGATCAGCACCTTAACGCGGTGCCTGGCGGCGATCTCCACGACCTTCTCCAGGTCGATCACGTTCAGATACGGGTTTGTGGGGGATTCGGATACGATAAGGCGGGTCTTCCCGTTGATCGCCGAGGCCAGTTCATCGTAATCGCCCGTCTTGACGAAGGTCACGTCGATGTTGTACCGCGGGAGGATCTGCCGGCAGAACTGGCGGCTGCGCCGGTAGCACTCGTCCATGACGATCACGTGTGCGCCCGAGGAGAGCATGGCGAGCAGCACGGACGTGAATGCGCTCATCCCCGAAGAGAACAGGGCGGCGTCCTCACCGCCTTCCAGCGCGGCGATCTTGCGCTCCGCCACCGACTTGGTGGGGTTGCCGTAGCGACCGTACTCCTCCCGGTCGACCGCTCCCGTCGTGTAGTCGATCAACTCCCGGGTATTCTGGAAGACGTAGGTGGAAGTCTGGACGATGGGATTGGTCACCGACGAAAACGGTTTGTCGCGGTGTTCCCCGCCATGCACGGAGCGTGTGGACAGTCCCTTCTTGTTACGCGGCATGTGATCCGGTTTCCTTTATGATTCCTAAACGTGCGACGCGCTAAAAAACCACGGATTCCTCGTACAAACCGTGTACTTCCTGCATCACGCCCACGATTTCCCCGAGCGAGGCATAGGCCTTTACCGCGGCCAGCGTGGGCGGCATACAATTCTCCCCCTTCCGCAGCGCGCTGCCCAGGGCATCGAGTGCCTGCCGGACCGCCGCACCGTCTCTCCGCCGCCGCACCCCGCCGAGGCGGCCTCGCTGTTCCCTTTCGATGCGGGGGTCGATGCGAAGCGTCTCCAGGTCGTGGTCCTCGGGAGCGACAAATTCGTTCACCCCGGTAATGATCCGTTCCCGGTCCTCGATCTCCGCCTGGTACCGATTGGCCGCGGCCATGATCTCGCGCTGGGGAAAGCCCGCCTCGATCGCCGCGACCATGCCGCCGAAGCCGTCGATCTGCTCGAAATACGCTTCGGCCTCTTCTTCCAGCCGGTTCGTCAGGGACTCGACATAGTACGATCCTCCCAGGGGATCGACCGTGTCGGCCACGCCGGTTTCATGGGCGATGATCTGCTGGGTCCGCACGGCGATGCGGGCCGCCTTTTCCGATGGCAGCGCGTAGGCTTCGTCCAGCGCGTTAGTATGCAGCGACTGGGTACCGCCAAGTACCGCGGACAGCGCCTCCACGGCCGTGCGCACGATGTTGTTCTCCGGCTGCTGCGCGGTCAGGCTGCACCCGGCGGTCTGGGTGTGGAATCGCAGCATCCAGGAACGCTCGGACCGGGCGCCGTACCGGCGGCGCATGTGGCGCGCCCAGATCCTCCTGGCGGCGCGGAACTTGGCGATCTCCTCGAAGAAATCGATATGGGCGTTGAAGAAGAAGGACAGCCGGGAGGCGAACCGGTCGACTTCGAGACCGGAGGCCATGCAGGCGTCGACGTAGGCGAACCCGTCCGCCAAAGTGAAGGCCAGTTCCTGGGCGGCCGTTGCACCGGCTTCCCGGATGTGATATCCGCTGATGCTGACGGGGTTCCACCGGGGTACGCGCTCCGTGCAGAAAACCACCGTATCGGAGACGAACCGCACCGCGGATGCCGGCGGGCAAATCCACTCCTTCTGCGCGATGTACTCTTTCAGGATGTCGTTCTGGAGCGTGCCCCGCAACGCGGTCCAGGGAATGCCCCTTTGTTCCGCCAGGGCCAGGTACATGGCCAGCAGCACGGCGGCCGGGGCGTTGATGGTCATGGACGTACTGATCCGGTCCAGCGGGATGCCGCTGAACAGGGTCTCCATGTCCTCAAGCGTGTCGACGGCGACTCCGCAGACGCCTACCTCGCCTTCGGAGGACGGATGATCCGAATCCAGCCCCATCAGCGTGGGAACGTCGAAGGCCACCGACAGGCCGTTCTGGCCCTGGTCCAGGAGGAACCTGAATCGGGCGTTCGAATCGGCCGCGGACCCGAAGCCGGAGAACTGCCGGATGGTCCAGGGCCTGCCGCGGTACAGGGAAGCGTGGATCCCGCGCGTGTAGGGGTACTGCCCCGGATATCCTTCGTCGCGCAGATAGCCGGAACCTGACGGTCGAGCGGCCTTGTACAGCCCTTCCACGGGAGAACCCGAGATATTGGTAAAGGAAGGCTTGCGCAGGGCCCGCCCCCCATCTCCAACTTCCTTCGGCCTTCTTTCGATTCCGTCCATTACGTCCGCCCGGCAAGACTTAATTGCGCCAAACTATTTCAGTTACACCCGTAAACAACACCGTAATATAGCCGCGGGCAAGGGGTCGTCAAGCGGGAAGTGCCCCCGTGAAACACCCGCGGGGACTGCCGAATTCCGTTGACAATTCCGCCGTGGCCGGATTAAGATTCGAATGACCCGACCACACGTATGGTCGTGAATGTTCACGCGCGGCGATTTTAAGTCTCGCACCTCCTCCGGGCCACGTTCGCCATCCTCAATAACAGTGGAATCCCGCGTCATTTTCTCGAATCCCGTACATCCGGCATAGCTCATGAACGCTCCCGAGATACCGCTCTTTCCGCTCAATACCGTGCTCTTCCCGGGCATGCCGCTGCACCTTCACATTTTCGAACCGCGCTACAAGGAAATGGTGCAAAAGTGCATCCACGAGAAAACGGAGTTCGGCATTCTCCTCCTCCATGAAACCCAGTTGTGCCAGGTGGGCTGCACGGCCCGGATCACACAGATTCTGAGGCAGTTCGAGAATGGTTCCATGGATATACTCACCGAGGGCAGCAGACGGTTCCGGGTCCTCGACGTGCTGAACCGGGAGTCCTACCTGGAAGCCGTAGTGGAGTACTTCGACGACGAGAACGAGGACATCCCCTCCGACCTCCTGAAGAAGGTACTGAACGCCTACCAGAAAATGATCCGCCTGCAGACCAGGGGCGTGGGCGCCATCCGCGGCATATTCGACCCGGTGCACTTCTCCTTCATCATCGCGTCGACGATCGACATGGTCCTGAGGGACCGGCAGTCCCTGCTGGAATTGACTTCCACCACGGAACGCATCAGGCAATTGGATACTGCGCTCCTCGTGACCATGCGGAAACTGGACAAGCAGGAAAAACAGAAGCGCGTTGCCGAAATGAACGGACATGGCAGGCACGAGCCCGAAGAAAGCGAATCCGAAGACGGCGAATAGCGCCGCCGGCACGCGCCGCCTGACGGCCATGGCCGTGGCCGTGGCCCTTGCGGTCCTCCTCGGGTTCATCCGTCTTTACCGGCTGCCGTGGGGCGGCTCGCTTTCGCTCAAGATCCTGCCCCTGGTCCACCTGGCGATCACCTACGGACCCAGGGCGGGCATGGCCGGGGGGCTTGCCGCGGGCCTGGTCACGCTGATCGTCGATCCGGTCATCCTCCATCCCATACAAGTCTTCCTGGACTACCTGCTGCCCTATGCGCTGCTCGGGACCATCGGCATCTTCCCGTCCTGGCCCAGGGTGGGCATTCTCGCGGCCGGCGTACTCCGCCTGGCAAGCCACGTGGTGTCCGGCGCGGTCTACTTCGCGGCCTTCACGCCCCCGGAACTTAACCGGCAGGTCTACGAACTGGTCCGGGATTATACGGGGATCACCCTCTCCCCGTTGCTCCAGGAATGGACGGCGCCGTGGCTCTACGCACTGCTGTACAATGCCAGCGTTGTCGTCCCCGAGACGATCCTGATGATCCTTATCGCCCCGCCTTTGGTCCGCCGGCTCAACCGTGGTTTCGCGCCAGCACAGACCGGGTGAGTGCCATCGTTGGAACCGGTGAATTCGTGCTTTATCGACTGCGCCTCGACGACAGGATTTTCCTCTTGCCTGCCCGAAGGCCCACCCGTATTATGTCACAGTTCGTCCAGACCGTTTATCCCGTTAGCCTTCACTGTTCAGGAGCGATCGATCCATGTCGGAATCCCTCGAGATGATCACGACCTCCAGCGACGAAGGAACGCTGCCGCTGCCCGAGCCGCTGTGCCGTGAGATCTACGACAAAATGCTGACCATACGGCGGTTCGAGGAGGCCGTTCTGGACATCTACACACAGGGCCTGATGCGCGGCCTGGCGCACCTGTACATCGGCCAGGAAGCCTCGGCCGTCGGCATCTGCTCGGCATTGAACGACGACGACTACCTCACCAGCACCCACCGGGGTCACGGGCACCTGATCGCGAAGGGCGGCAAGGTGGACCGCATGATGGCGGAAATGATGGGCAAGGTCGATGGATACAACCGAGGCAAGGGCGGCACCATGCACATCGCCGACATGAGCCTGGGCATCCTGGGCGCCAACGGCATCGTGGGAGGCGGCATGGGCATGGCGACCGGCGCGGCCCTGAGCGGAAAGATGCGCGGCAGCGGACAGGTGGCCGTGTGCTTCTTCGGCGACGGCGCCATCAACCAGGGCGCATTCCTGGAATCCGCCAACCTGGCTTCCATCTGGTCGCTGCCCGTCCTGTTCGTCTGCGAAAACAACCATTACGGGGAATATACCGCCGCGAGCGACGTGACGGCCGTCAGGGAACACGTGGCCGAACGGGCCGCGGGTTTCGACATGCCGGCCGTGGTGGTCGACGGCAACGACGCGGTCGCCGTGCACCAGACCGCCGTGGAGATGGTCCAGCGGGCCCGGACCGGCGAAGGACCCTGCCTGATCGAGAACAAGACCTACCGGTACCGCGGCCACCACGTGGGCGACGGTGACCCGGAAAAGACCTACCGGACCCAGGAGGAAACAGACACCTGGCTCGCAAAAGACCCCATTCCCCGTTTCGCCCGTCGCATGCTGAAGGCGGGCATGATGGACGAGGCCGAACTGGAATCCATCGATACGACCATCACGAAGCGGGTGGAAGACGCCGTGGCCTTTGCGAACGAATCCCCCTATCCCGAAGCCGGCGAGGTGACCGATCATGTCTACGCCTGAGCGCGTGATCACATACGGTGAAGCCGTCCGCGAGGCCATCGCGGAAGAGATGAGGCGGGACGAGACCGTCTTCTTCATGGGAGAGGACGTGGCCGCTGCGGGTGGCGTATTCAAGGTCACCGTCGGGTTGCTTGACGAGTTCGGCGAAGACCGGGTGCGGGACACGCCCATTTCGGAAGCGGGCATCATGGGCGCCGGCGTAGGCGCAGCCCTGACGGGCATGCGGCCCATCGTCGAGATCATGTTCGGCGACTTCATTACCATCGCCATGGACCAGATCGTCAACCAGGCCGCCAAGATGTGCTACATGACCGGAGGCCAGGCCAGCTGCGCGCTGACGGTTCGGACCACGATCGGCGCGGGACGATCCTCCGCGGCCCAGCACTCCCAGAGCCTGCAGGCCTGGCTGTCCCACATACCCGGCGTCAAGGTGGCCATACCCTCCACGCCGGCCGACCTGAAGGGACTGCTCAAGACCGCCATCCGCGACGACAACCCCACCGTCATTTACGAAGACAAGATGATGTACGGCCTGAAGGGGCCGGTACCCGATGACGACGACTACACCATACCCTTCGGCGTGGCCGACATAAAGCGGGAGGGGTCGGACGTGACCCTCGTCGCCACCTCGAGCATGGTGCACACCGCACTCAAGGCCGCGGGCATGCTGGAGAAGGAAGGCGTCAGCGCCGAGGTGGTGGATCCCAGGACGCTGTCGCCCCTCGATATGGACACGATCATTCGTTCCGTCGAAAAGACCAGCCGCGCCGTGGTGGTCGACGAGGCCTACCAGAGCTACGGAGTCACGGGTGAACTGGCCTCCCGGATCGCCGACGAGGCCTTCGACTACCTGGACGCCCCCGTGAAGCGGGTGGGGGCCATGGACGTCCCCGTACCCTTCAGCCCCGGGCTGGAACCGGAAACCATTCCCGACGAGGCGAAACTGGTCCGCACCGTCCAGGGACTTTTCCACGACGTTGCCGTTTAGACCGAGACCGCGGAGCGATCATACCATATGAACCTGTGGCGCCTGCCCCTGCACTGGAAGATCATCATCGGCCTGATCCTGGGCCTGTTGTACGGACTACTCTCCGCGGCCATGGGCTGGAGTGAGTTCACCGAAGACTGGATCACGCCCTTCGGCGACATCTTTCTGAACCTGCTCAAGGTCATCGCCGTTCCCCTCGTACTGGGCTCGCTCATCATGGGCGTCGCTTCCCTGTCGGACGTGAAGAAACTGTCCCGGATCGGGGGCAGGACGATCGCCATCTACATCATCACGACGACCGTCTCGGTGACCATCGGTCTCGTCATGGTCAACCTGCTCAAACCCGGTACGGGCGTGCCCCAGGGGCTGCAGGAACAGCTGCAGGCGGCCTACCAGTCCGACGCGGAATCGGACATGGAACGGGCCGAATCGGCGAAGGACCGGGGACCGCTGCAGGTCTTCGTGGACATGACGCCCGATAACATCTTCGGCGCCCTGAGCAACAACGGGCGCATGCTCCAGGTCGTCTTCTTCTCCCTCCTCTTCGGCATTGCCCTGGTCCTGATCCCGGCCGACAAGGGCAAGCCCCTGGTGGACTTCTTCGGCGGGCTCACGTCGGTCATCATCCAGATCGTACACATGATCATGGTCGCCGCCCCCATAGGGGTCTTCGCCCTGATCGCCAAGACCATCAACCAGGTGGCCAGGGACGATCTGTCCGCGGTCGGCGAACTCCTTGGCGCCCTTGGATTTTACTGCCTGGTGGTCCTCGTTGGCCTGCTGATCCACGGCATCGTCACCTACCCGCTGCTATTGAAGATCTTCTCCGACATGAAGATCATCCGCTTCTTCCGGGGGATCGCCCCGGCCCAGCTCCTGGCCTTCTCCTCCAGTTCGAGCGGGGCCACCCTCCCCGTCACCATGGATGTAAGCCAACGGAATCTCGGCGTCACGAAAGAGGTTTCCTCCTTCGTCCTGCCCCTCGGCGCCACGATCAACATGGACGGCACCGCGCTCTACCAGGCCGTGGCCGCCGTGTTCATCGCCCAGGCCCTCGGCCTCGGGCTCGACACGACCGCCCAGTTGCAGATCGTCCTCACGGCCGTCCTCGCCTCCATCGGCACCGCCGCGGTGCCCGGCGCGGGTATCATCATGCTGATCATCATCCTCGAGACCGTCGGCGTACCGGCGGCGGGCATCGCGCTGATCCTCGGTGTCGACCGTATCTTGGACATGTGCCGCACCGCGGTGAACGTCACGGGCGACGCGGCCGTGGCAACCTCGGTGGACGCCATGGAGAAACGGGCGGCCGCCCGTCAGTCCGCATAGGCCGGTTCAATGTCCCCGGCCGTATTCCTCGTAGAACCAGGCCGCGCTGTCGATTCCCCGGTAGAAATTGGGCAGGTGGAACTTCTCGTTGGGCGCATGGGCGTCGCAATCGGGCAGCCCGAAGGCCATCAGGACCGTGGGCAGGCCGAGCTGATCCTCGAACATGGACACCACCGGGATGCTCCCACCCTCCCGGATGTAGACGGGCTCCTTCCCGAAGCCTCGCGTTATGGCCGCGTGGGCGGCCCTCACCGCGGGATGGTCCCGGGCCGTGAGGACCGGTTTGCCCGTGCCGTGACAGATGACCTCTACCTTGACCGAGGTTGGCGCGAGGCTTCTGACGTAATCTTCGAACGACCGGGCGATCTTGTCGGGGTCCTGGTCCGGCACGAGACGCATGCTGACCTTCGCCATGGCCTTTGACGGGATCACGGTCTTCGATCCCTCGCCCGTGAACCCGCCCAGCATCCCGTTTACATCCAGGGTGGGCCGGGCCCAGAGGCGCTCAACGACCGAGAATCCTTTTTCACCGGTGACTTCAGGCAGGCCGAGTTTACCGGCGAAGCCCGCCTCGTCGAAGGATAGCGCGGCAAGTGCTTCGCGCTCTTCGTCACCCAGCGGCAGGACGTCGTCGTAGAACCCGGGCACCGTAATCCTTCCGTCGCCGTCCACCATCTTGGCCAGGATCTCCGACAGAACATTGAGCGGGTTGGGCACCGCGCCGCCATAGATGCCCGAATGCAGGTCCTTGTTGGGTCCCTCCAGCCTGATCTCCATGTAGGCCATGCCCCTTAAGGCGTATCCGATGGAAGGTTGCTCGTAGTCGAACATGGACGTATCGGAAATGACCACCACGTCCGCCGCCAGTTCTTCCCTGTGGCTTTCCAGGTAGGCTTCCAGATTCTCGCTCGACACCTCTTCCTCTCCTTCGATCAGCATGCGGACGTTCACCGGAAGGCTGCCGTTCTCCCGCAGGTGGGCCTCCAGGGCCTTCACGTGCAGCCAGACCTGCCCCTTGTCGTCCGTCGAACCGCGGGCGTACAGGTTGTCGCCCCGGATCACGGGATCGAAGGGATCGCTTTCCCAAAGTTCAAAGGGTTCCGCGGGCTGGACGTCGTAGTGCCCGTAGAAGAGTACGGTGGGCTTTCCGGGCGCGCCCAGCCAGTCCGCCGTCACGATGGGATGGCCGGCCGTGGGGTTCACGGCCACATTTTGCATGCCGATCCGTTCCAGTTCGCCGGCGAGAAACCGGGCGCACCGGCGCAGGTCCTCGCTGTGGTGGGGATGGGTGCTCACGCTGGGAATGCGGAGGAAGTCCTTCAAGCCTTCAAGGGCCTGAGCTCGCTGTCCTTCCAAGTAGGAAATGACGTTGTCCATGGTCTGCGAATCCGTTCGTTGTGGATGGTGAGATGAGTACCGGCCTTCGGTCGCCCGCGACGGGAACTGGCCGCCCGCGACCGCAGGGCCGCGTGCATCTGGCAGGTTACAGGAACGGCGTGCAGAGGAGCAAGGAGAAAAACTCGGGGACGGGGGCGGGGGCGGGGGCGGGGGCGGGGGCGGGGGCGGGGGCGGGGGCGGGCTCGGGGGCGGGAACTGGAACGCGGCTCGGCCGGAACCGGCCGGGATTCGACATTTCGGCCGGTGACTGGACCGGGATTCGACATTTCGGCCACGGGATTCTACTTTTCGGCCACGGGATTCCCGTGTTGGCTTGACAGTATGCCGGGATGGTTTTAGACTGGTAACTTCGCAGTGCGTCGCACGGTGCCGGCAGGATCCGCCGCATCGTGACTCGAACCATTTCCGGCCAACCCGGATTCGCCATGCAGACCTTCTTAAAACAGTACCTGGGCGTGTTGCGCACCACGATCGGATCGGGAAACCTGAAGTTCTTCTACCGGTTCTTCATCTTCCTCTTCCTGTTGATCCTGGTCTATACGTTCCTGTTCCACCAACTCCAGGAAATGGAGGGACACGAACATACGTGGTTCACCGGGTTCTACTGGACGCTGGTCACGATGACCACGCTCGGGTACGGCGACATCGTATTCACCACCGACCTGGGCCGTGCTTTCTCACTGTGCGTGTTGCTTACGGGTCTGACGACGCTGATCATCGTGCTTCCCGTGGCCTTTGTCGAATTCATCTACCGGCCCTGGCTCAGCGCCCATTCCATCGCGCGCGCGCCCCGTGCGCTGGAACCGACCTTCCAGGAACACGTGGTCATCACCCATCACGACGAAGTGACGAGTTCGCTTGCCGCCAGACTCAGGCAATACGGAAACGATTACGTATTCATCATACCGGACCTGGACGAAGCGTTGCTCCTCCACGACCGGGGCCTCAGCGTCGTATACGGCGACCTGGACAACGCGGAGACCTACCGGCGCGCGAACGTGGACCAGGCGGCGCTCGTCGTGGCCACCGGCAAGGACACGCTGAATACCAGCATCGCCTTCACGATCCGGAATATCAACCGGGACATCCCCATCCTGGCCACGGCGAATTCTCCCGACTCCGTGGATATCCTCGAACTGGCGGGCTGCACCCACGTGATCCAGCTGGGACAGCAGATGGGGCAGCTGCTCGCACGGCTCGCTTCGAGCGTGGATTCCATGTCACACGTACTCGGAAACGTCGAAGACCTGATGGTCGCAGACGCGAGTATCGTGGATACGCCGCTCATCGGCAAGACCCTGCGCGAGACGCGTCTGCGCGAACTGACCGGCGTCACGGTCGTCGGCGTGTGGGAGCGCGGCAGGTTCCACGTGATCGCGCCCGATAAGCCGCTGACCGAGCGGATGATCCTGGTGCTTTTGGGGACGGAAAGCCAGATCACTTCCTACAATGAGCTCTTCGCCATCTACAACGTTTCCGATCCGCCCATCGTCATCATCGGCGGCGGGCGCGTGGGACGGTCCGCGGGAGGCACGCTCGCGGAGAGAGGGCTGGACTACCGGATCGTCGAGCAGCAGGCCGACCGGATTCGGGACGAAAAACACTACGTACTGGGCGACGCGGCGGATATCGAGACCATGAAGAAGGCCGGCCTCATGGACGCACCCACCGTCATCATCACGTCCCATGAAGACGACATGAATATCTACCTCACGATTTACTGCCGCAAACTGCGGCCGGATATCCAGATCATCACCCGGGCGAAAGAGGAACGGAACGTGGAAGCGCTACACCGGGCGGGCGCCGACTTCGTCATGTCCTATGCTTCCATGGGCGCCAACATCATCCTGAACCTGCTCAAGCGGAACGACATCGTCATGATCACGGAAGGGCTGAACTTCTTCCGGGTCAGACTCCCCCGCGAACTTGCCGGCAAGACCATCGCCGAGTCGCAGGTCTACCAGGAGACGGGATGTTACATCGCGGCCGTTTTCACCGGAAAGGAAAGTATCGTGAGTCCCCCACCGTCGATGAAACTTCCCACCGGGTGCGAGATTCTGCTCATCGGGACGATCGAAGCGGAAAACAGGTATCTGGAGCGGTACGGGAAGAAGACGTGACACCATCCGGTCCATGTTCCGGGCGATGGGCGCCGGGCACCGGGTCATGCGCAGTACCCCCTGGTTACCTCTGTGAGCACCTCGGCACAGGTTTCAATCGACGCCACATCCACCCATTCGCCATCGCCATGGAAACCGCCGCCCGTCGGGCCGTAGATTACCGTCGGGATCGAGCGCCCGCTCAGCAGCGCGGCGTCCATCCAGCCGGCGCTCCCGGAGACACGGGGCCGGCGACCGGATGTCCGTGCGGCGACTGTCCTGACCAGCTCGACGATTTCATGACCGGCATCGATCGAAAACGGCCGCCGTTCGAAGGTCAGATCGATCGTGGCCTTAAAACCCGGATCGGCCCGACGGCATCGTTCGGCTATTTCCTCCAGCTCGATGATCACGCTCCGCGCCGTCTCTCCCGGGACCGTGCGCCTTTCCACGCCCAGGCGGCACGTCGCGGGATAGCTTGACATCTCGCGGCCGCCGGCGATGACCGATGCATGCACCGATCCGGTCCCGAGCAGCGGATCCCCTGTACGTTGTTGCAGTTCGGCCTGCAGTTGCTCGAGCCCCTGGAGGAAAGTCCCCATCTTCGCGATGGCGTCGATCCCGTCTTCCGGCCTGGAGCCGTGCGCGGCCCGGCCCCGTGTGATGACATCCGCCCAGACGAAACCCTTGTGCGCGACCAGGACTTCCCCGTTGGTGGGCTCGGTCACGATGGCTGCGTCAGCCGATACTCCGCTGTCCAGCACGGCCGTGGTACCGACGCTGTAGGCCTCTTCGTCGGCAACGGCCGTCATGACCACGTCCCCCCTGAGATCCATGGTCCGCGCACGGGCCAATGCAGCCATCATCGCCGCCACGGAAGCCTTCATGTCACCGGCGCCTCGGCCGTACATCCTGCCTCCATCAATCCTCGGACGGAAGGGGTCGTCCATGCCGTCCACGCCGACCGTATCGAGATGGCCGTTCAGGATCAGCGAGCGGCCGCCCCCCGTACCCCGCGCGACGGCAACCACACTGGGACGTCCGTCCGCATCCACGATCCGTACGTCGAGAGACCGGTCCCTGCACCAGTCCGTGACGAAGGCGGCGATTTCCTTCTCGCCCGCCGCGGCCGCTGACAGCGAGGGGTTGGTCGAGTCGATCGATACGAGTTCTGCGGTGAGCTCATGGAGCATGCTCGTCATTTTCCCCTCCCGGCCTGCGGTTTCGCTTCGGCGACGCGTTCCGCGAGGACCGGCTTCAACCGGTCCAGTTCGTGGGCGAGCGCGGAAACGGCCTCTTCCGCACCATCCAGGTCGCCTTCCCTGCCCATCTTTTCCAGGCGCTGGGCGGCTTCGACGGCGGCCTCGGCCCTGAAAACCCCGGCTGAGCCCTTCAACGTATGGGCATGCCGTCTCAGGTCGGCGGCGTTCCCCGCATCGACCGCCGCGCGTATGCCGGTTTCGAGCCCCGGGCACTCGGCCAGGAAGAGTCCAGCCAGATCGGCGATCACGGCCTCGTCCCCGCCCACCTGTGCAACGGCCTTTTCCCAATCGACCGGCGCGGCGGCCGTCGATAAGTCTGATGGCGTCGTATCCGGTTCAGCCGGTGGACTGCCGGCCGCATGTGCCGTATCCGTCGTTTCGGGTCCATCGGCCGCGACCGCCGAGTCCGATCTTGGCGGTACATCCTCCCGCGCACCGGCCATGACGCCTTCCACCGCCGCGTACAGCAACGGGGCCTGGATGGGCTTGGACAGGTAATCGTCCATCCCGGCAGCCAGGCACCGCTCACGGTCGCCGCGCATGGCGTGGGCCGTCATGGCGATGATGGGGATATGATCGCCGCCCGTTTCCCGGCCGCGTATGGTCCGCGTGGCCTCCAGTCCATCCATCTCGGGCATCTGCACATCCATGAGGATCAGGTCGAACGCGCCGGACTCGAACCGCTCGACGGCTTCCCGGCCGTTTCCTGCCACGGTGACTTCGTGGCCCCTGGACTCCAGCATGAGCACCGCGACGCGCTGGTTCACGGCGCCGTCCTCGGCCAGGAGGATGCGCCGTGGCGCCACCCCTTCGGACAAGCCATCGGCGCCCTCTTCCAACGCGGGAGCGCTCGCGCCGGCCACCGTTTCCATGATGGCGTTCAGCAGATCGGACTGCCTGACCGGCCTGGTGACCGTACAGGCGATTCCGAAGGACTTGCCGTACTCGAGGTCGTCCCGCTGTCCGGCGGATACCAGCAGGATGACGTCGAGGTTTCGCCCTTCGGCGCACCGGTTGATTTCCCGGATGAGCCCGTGTTCTTCCATTTCCGGCATGGTTTCGTCCAGCAGGACCAGCCGGATGGCCTCACCGCCATCGCCGGTAAGGGCGGCGAGGGCTTCCACGCCGGTGCCGGCTTCCGTCGTCCGCATGGACCATTCGGTCAGCATGTCGACCAGGAACCCCCGGTTGGTGGGATGGTCGTCGACCACGAGTACCCTCAGGCCGGACAACGGCCCGGCGTCCACGGCCGGCTTGACTGCCGCGGAGGGCCTTTTCTGCATTTCGACGGTGAAGTGGAAGGTGCTTCCCCGGCCTTCTTCGCTTTCGACCCGGATGCGGCCGTTCATCATGGCGGTCAACTGCGCGCAGATGGCCAGTCCCAGGCCCGTGCCGCCGTACTTACGCGACATGGAACTGTCCGCCTGGCTGAAGACGTCGAAAATCAGCTGCTGCTTGTCTTCCGGTATGCCGATGCCGGTGTCGGCTACCGAGCAGGCCAGCGTCACGGTGTCCATCGATTCCGAGGCCATCGACATGGAAAGGACCACGTCTCCCGATTCCGTGAATTTGATCGCGTTTCCGAGCAGGTTTATCACGATCTGGCTCAACCTGCCCGGGTCGCCCATCAGCAGGTCCGGCACGTCGGGAGCTACCCGGTAGGCCAGCTCGAGACCCTTTTCCGTAGCGGGGATCGACATGGCCTGCACGGTATTGGCGATGCGCTCTCGCAGTTCGAAGGGGATCGATTCGAGTTCCAGGCGGCCCGCCTCGATCTTCGAGAAGTCCAGGATATCGTTCAACAGGCCCTGTAAAGATTCCGTGGACTGGTCGATGAGCCGCATGAACTCCCGCTGCCGTGAGGTGAGGTCGGTATGCAGCATGAGCTGGGTCATGCCGGTGATCCCGTTGATCGGCGTGCGGATCTCGTGGCTCATGTTGGCGAGGAACTCGCTTTTGGCCCTGCTGGCCTCCTCGGCCGACTCCTTGGCTTCCTGGAGTTCCCCCTGGAAAAGCACCATGTCGTGGGTCGTTGTCTCCAGCAAGGCGTTCTGCCGGTGCAGTTCATGGGCGATTCGCGTGCGTTCCGCATCGATCTGCCCGATCCAGCGGGCGTTCCACCAGATCAGGATATTGAAGGCGATCACGTTGCAGACCACGAAGAGCGAATGGCCGAATTCCACCCCGTACAAACCCGCTCTTTCCCCCTGGAACTGCACCCATCCGAGGACGATGGGGATGAGGAAGGCCGCGGGGAGCAGGCGGCGGGCCATGAGGCCGCCGGCCGTGGCGCTGACCAGCGTGGCGGCCGGTTCGCGCCGGGGCCGCGCGCAGAAGATGCCCGCACACAGGACGCCGAAACCCAGGGCGGTGTTCAGGGTGATGGGGATAGCGCCGGAAACCCGGTACAGCACCAGGGTACTGTAAATCGCCCCGGCCAGCGAAAGCAGGGCGATGATCCCGGCGTTCATGACGCAGACGTGGGACAACCAGTGTCTCGGGCCGCGTAGATCGAGGAGCAGGAGCGCCAGGCCCACGAGCATAAAGGTAAAGGCGGTGTGCGGGGCCATGCGGTTGCCGCTCAGGAACTCGGCGAAAAGCCACTGGTCGATCCCCCGGCCGCCCAGGTCGAGGTCGAGGAGCTTTGCGGCCCCCAGCGCCATGAGCAGCGCCGCGCCGGCGAATCCCGTCCACCTGCGGAAGGCCGAAGCGTTCCGCGGCAGCAAGGCGCACAACGTGCCGCCGGCCAGCAGAAAGGCGGCGGCCGTGAGCGGATTCATGGGGACCCGCCCGGGGTTGATCAGGCCCCTCAGGACAGAGAGATCGAACTGCCAGCCGGCGAGCACGAGCACCGAGCACGCGATGACGACCACGCTGCACAGGTAGGCGGCTTTCTGAAGCAACCGCACCCAGGCCACGTCGATTTCCGTCGAATCCGCATCGATTCCCGGTGAATCCGCATCGATTCCCGGTGAATCCGAACCGATCTCCGACGTAGCCGCGCCGGATTCTTTTGATGCCGCGTCGTTTTCCGTTGAAGCCGCGTCGTTTTCCGATGAAGCCATGGCCTACCTCCCGGTCAATGCAGGCCGTCGGTCGTCAGGGAAAGATCCCACGGAGCAGTTTCGCCTGGGTCACCCGGCTGATCCCCTCGATCAACGCCGCGGTGCGCATGTCGATCTTGTCTTCGGAAGACCGGCGGACGGTCCTGCCGAAGGCGTCGATGAGGATGTTGTGCAGCCTGCTGTTGATCTCCTCGAGCGTCCAGGTGTAGTTCTGCGTATCCTGCACCCATTCGAAGTAGGAGACGGTCACGCCGCCGGCGTTGCCCAGCACGTCCGGAAGGATGAATACGTCCTTGTCCCCGAGGATCTCGTCGGCATCGAGCGTGGTGGGACCATTGGCCCCTTCCGCGAGCAGCCTGCACTGAAGCCGGTCCGCGTTGTCGCCGGTGATCTGGTTCTGAAGCGCGGCCGGGGCGAGGATGTCGCAGGGCAGCTCGAGCAGTTCCTGGTTGGTCACTTCGTCGGCCTCGGGATAGCCCGAAAGGAAACGGTTTTCCTCGCAGTACCTGAAGACGTCCTCCAGCGACAGTCCGTTGGCGTTGTAGATCCCGGTGGTGACGTCGCTTACCGCGACTATCCTGACACCGTCCTCATCCAGAAAACGCGCCGTGTTGCTGCCCACGTTGCCGAAGCCCTGGACCACCGCCGCTGCGCCGTCCAGGGACATGCCCATGTGCTTCGCGGCTTCCTCGATCAGGTAGACCAGGCCCCGGCCGGTGGCTTCGCGGCGCCCCAGGGACCCGCCCAGCACGACCGGTTTGCCGGTGACGACGCCCGGCACCGTGTAGCCCGCCTGCTGGCTGTACGTGTCCATGATCCAGGCCATGACCTGCTCATCGGTGCCCATGTCGGGGGCCGGGATGTCCTTGTCCGGCCCGATGATATCGATGATTTCCGACGTGAAGCGGCGGGTGAGGCGCTGCAGTTCGCGCCGGGACAGGTCGGTCGGGTCGATCCGGACGCCGCCCTTGGCGCCGCCGAAGGGCAGGTTGATCAGCGCACATTTCCAGGTCATCCACATGGCCAGGGCGGAAACTTCACCCAGGTTCACGTCCTCGTGGTAGCGGATGCCGCCCTTGGTCGGTCCCATGGTGAGCAGGTGCTGCACCCGGTAACCGAAGACATTTTCCACGAGGTTGTATTCGTCCCGGCGGAAGGGGAGCGTCACGATATGTGTCCGCTGGGGAAAGAGCAGCCGTTCCCGGATGTTCGCGTCGAGCCCCATGATCTGCGCCGCCTTGAGAAACTGCTGCTGGGCCAGTTTGAACATGGCCGAATCCCACTCGCCGGTGCGCGCGCGCACGCGCTCGATGGCATAATGGATGGACCGAGATAGCAGGTTCGTGTCGACCTGGGTCTTGACGATGTAGTCCTGGGCGCCCGCTTCCACGGCGGTGGCGGCCAGGGAAACGTCGTCGAGCCCGGTAAGGATGATGACCGGCAGATCCGGCGCGGCCGAACGCACGCTGTGGAGCGTGTCGAGGTCGGCGCTGTCGGGCAGGACGAGGTCCAGCAGCACCACGTCGAAGGACGCCTCCCCGATCAGGTCCAGCCCTTCCCGGAGCGTCCCGGCGACGTGAAGCCGGGTCGTAAGCCGGCTGGATTCCATGTAGTGGCGAATCAGCTGCACGTGCACGGGGTTGTCTTCGATCATCAGGACTTCGACGGTGTTTTCCGGCATGGTTCCTCTCCAGGCTCCCGGGCGTCCGGGGCAGACTGGTATTTGCGTACGGCTTCCGACAGATCGATCGTTCCTTCGTACAGGGACTTCCCGAGCACTACCCCTTCCAGGCCGTCCGCGACCGCTGCGGAGGCCCGTTCGAGGTCGTCCAGCGTGGCCACGCCTCCCGACGCGATCACCCGCATTCCGCTTTCCCGTGCCAGGCGCGCCGTCGAACCGGTATTCAGTCCGTTCATCGTACCGTCCCGGTCGATGTCCGTGTAGACGATCCTGCAGACTCCGGCTTCCCTCATTTCCTCCGCCAGTTCGAGCGATGAACAGGACACGCCGGACGTCCAGCCGTTAACGGCGACCCGTCCCGCCCTGGCGTCTATGCCGACGACGATGCGCTCCGGCCCCCACGCCTCCACCACCTGTCGCACCATGTCGGGACGTTCCACGGCCGCCGTGCCCAGGATGACGCGGCTCACCCCCAGGGCCAGCCAGGCCTCCACGGCCTCCGGCGTACGGATGCCTCCGCCCAGTTGCACCGGCATATCGGCCTGTTCCAGTATGCCGACGACACTGTTCCGGTTGCCCGCTTCGCCGGTGAATGCGCCGTCCAGGTCGACGACGTGCAGATAGGTTGCGCCCTGCGATTTCCATCTCGACGCGACCTCGGCCGGGGAATCCCCGTACACTGTTTCGTGATCGCGCCTGCCCTTGACGAGCCGGACGCATCGCCCCTGTCTGATGTCGATGGCGGGGTATAACTGCATCTGGAAACATCACCCTCCGAAGCCCTGTACGCCTGCGTGCTTTCGAGCCACGCGACCTGTGCTAAAGATGGACGGAAAAGCGCCGGTCTGTCAACCGACAAATCCCTTGACACGGACAACCCGGGCCCATAGTTTTCGGAGGAATCCGGCTCGATGGCTACCTGGTGTCCCGGCCCATGCTTCGCCGGTACCCCGTGCGATGGCCGACTTCCCCTCCGACCCCACGACTCCACGCCTTTCAAATACCCGATGTCAGCCCTTGTCGATCCTGTTCAGCCCCTGTTGAAGGCCCATAGGCGACTGGCTTCCGATCTGGCCGATCTGTGCCGGGAAGTGAACCACGAAGTCTATCTCGTGGGCGGTTCCGTGCGGGATGCCATCCTGGGCCGCACGGTACGGGACCTGGACCTTACGCTCGCGGCGGACGGACTTGCGCTGGGACGGAAACTGGCGGACCGCCTGCGGTGTCCCTTCGTACCGCTTGACGACACGGACCGGACCGGGCGCGTCGTGTTGCGGCGACGGTTTACCATCGATATATCTTCCTTCAAAGGCGATTCACTGGAGGCGGACCTCCGCAAGCGGGATTTCACCATCAACGCCATGGCCGTCCGCCTGTCGGACGTACTGGACGGCAGGCCGTCTGTCATCGATCCCCTTGGCGGCGCGGCCGACCTCGCTGCCAGGCGGCTCAAGGCCGTTTCCGAGACGTCCTTTCGCGACGACCCGCTGCGGGTACTCAGGGCGTTCCGGCTAGCCGGCCAGTTCAGCCTTGACATCACGCCCCGTACCGAGGCGTGGATCGCGTCATGCGACGAAGACCTTCGAGAGGTTTCCGGAGAACGCATTCTTTACGAACTGTCCTTGATCATGGGCAGGCGCCGCGCCGCGGACCAGGTGTCCGCCATGTTCCGCTCCGGCGTGTTCGGGTCGCTCTTTCCCGGGTGGATGGAAACACCGTCCACATCGCCGTCCACATCGCCGACCACATCGCTGTTTCGGTGTCTGGAGCGGACGGACCGGCTCATCGAAAGGGATGTTTTCCAGGAGGACCAGGGGCTTTACGCCCATCTGACCGGATTCAAAACCAAAATGGCGGGCGACCGGTCCAACCTGTGGATCCTCCGGTTCGCCAGCCTGTTGGTGTGCGTCATCCGGAACGTCGGCATAGACCCGGACCTTGACCTGGTCGAAGGCGCGGCCGGCGGTGCGTCAAGCGGTACGGCCGGCGGTGCGGCCGAAAACACAGCCCTTGACCTGGTCGAAGGCGCGGCCGACCGGCTCAGACTGAGCAAGCGGGAAAGGCAAGCGCTCCACCAGTTGGTGTTCGGGGCCGCGAGACTGCTCGAAGGGGCCGTTTCGCGGGAACTGGACGACGAAGCGCTCTGCCGGATTCTGCGCGGGTCGAAAGACGATACCCCTGGCGCGGCACTCCTTGCCCTGGCGCATGCGCCGGACGAGGACAACGAGGCGAAAGGGGCGGGAGGAAGGATCGCGAAGGCCGCACGACGGCTCCTGCGGCTTTACACCCGGTACCGTACCCTACGGGCAGAGGGCCTGGTATTGAACGGTGAGGACATCATGGACGACTTGGGCCTGGCCGAGGGACCTGAGATCGGCCGCCTGTTGGTTAAGCTTGAATCGATCCAGACTAAACATGATATTCGGACCAGGGAACAAGCCCGGAAGCTACTTTACGGCGATGCCGCCCATGGCCCGGCCGGCGCGGGCGACCAGGCCGGCACGGGCGACCAGGCCGGCGCGGGCGACCAGGCCGGCGCGGAAATTGCGTAGCGCGGTTCGGACTGCGAGTTGTGACCATGAGGCTTTGTACCACGCTCCAGATGCGGTCGATCGACCGCCGTACCATCGAAGGCTACGGCCTGTCCGGCTACGAACTCATGGAACGGGCGGGCTGCCGGGTGGCGGAGACTGCGAAGCAACTCCTGGACGGCGTGGCCGGCAAGACGATCGCCGTGGCGTGTGGCAAGGGGAACAACGGGGGAGACGGATTCGTAGCCGCCCGGTATCTCCACCTGTGGGGCGCCTCGGTCGCCTGCCACGTGCTCGCCGCCAGGACGGCCCTGCCCGTCGACGCGGCGAAGCACCTGGAACGGCTCGAAGAATCCGGCCTGGTTCCGGACTTCCGGTCTGACGGTCCGCTTGAAATGCCCGGCCAGCCCCCGGCGCTGATCATCGACGCGCTTCTCGGCACCGGGTTGACGGGGTCCCCGCGCGATCCATACGGCGCCGCCATCGCGGTGATCAACCTCAGTACTTCCCCCGTGCTCTCCGTCGACACCCCGTCGGGCCTGGCACCCGGTTGCGGAAGTCCGCAGTCCCGCCCTCGCGCGGAATGGACCTGCGTGCGCGCCGACCACACCCTCGCGATCGGTTTGATGAAGGTCGACCATGCCACTTTCCCCGGCCGTTCCTGGTGCGGAGATCTGCAGGTCGCGGACATCGGCTTTCCCGACCGTGCCATAGAAGAGGAGGGGTTGTACCTCTTCATGCCCGAACGAAGCGAGATGGCCGGCCTGATCCCGGTTCACAGTCCCGACGACCACAAGGGAAGCCGCGGAAGAGTCGCCGTCGTCGCCGGCTCGGCGGGCATGGCGGGAGCGGCCACACTGGCTTCCCGCGCGGCCCTGCGGGGCGGCGCGGGCATGGTCATGCTCGGCGCGCCTGCGGGCCTGATGGATGCCCTGACGGCCAGGCACACGGAAGTGATGCTTCGCGGCCTGCCCGAAACCGCCGAAGGATCGCTTTCTCTCGCGGCCGAGTCCGACATCGATGCGCTGCTCTCCTGGTCCGACGTGCTGGCCATCGGTCCGGGTCTGACGCGCCACGAGGAAACCTCCGCGCTGGTCCGCCGCGTCGTATCGAACAGCGAACGGCCGGTCGTCATCGACGCCGACGGCGTGAACGCCTTCTCAGGCCACCCGGACGGCCTGTCCGGCAGGGCGCCGGAAGTCATCATGACGCCCCACGTGTTCGAGCTGTCCAGGCTGACAGGCATGGCCGTGGACGACATCGAAGGGGACCGGGTCGCGGCCGCAAGAAAGGCCGCCGGTTCCCTGCAGGTCACGCTCGTGCTCAAAGGCGCCGCCTCGCTGGTGGCTTCCCCCGATGGTCAGGTCTCGGTGAATCCCACGGGGAACCCGGGTATGGCTACCGCCGGATCGGGCGACGTGCTTACCGGCCTCATCGCGGCCCTGCTCGGACAGGGTCTCTGTGCCTGGGACGCGGCCCGCCTGGGGGTATACCTTCACGGCCTGGCCGGCGATCTCGGAGCGGAAGCCATGGGGCCGCACAGCCTGGTGGCCGGTGACCTCATCGACCATCTGCCCGGCGCGTTCCTGCGTACGACCGAGGGGCGGGTTTCACCGTAACGAAGGGGCAGGTTTCAACCTGGAAAGCAGGACTCCATGGACACGAAATACGACCCGGCTTCGCTTGAGGAAGTCGTGGCCCGCGCACTGCGGGAGGACGTGGGAGACGGCGACGTTACCACCGAGTGGACGCTGGCGACCGGTGCAGTAGCCGTCGCCCGGTTCGAGGCCGGGAAGCCCGGCACCGTGTCCGGCCTGTTCCCGGCCTGTCTCACGTTCCGGGAGGTGGACCCCGGCCTGGAATTCCGGGCCCTGCTTACCGATGGCGATCAGGTGGAACCGGGCCAGCCCATCGCAGAAGTGCGCGGCGCCGCACGGTCGATAGTGACCGGCGAACGCACGGCCCTCAACTTCCTGTGCCATCTTTCCGGCATCGCCACGCTGACCCGGCAATACGCCGACGCCGTACGGAACACCGGCGCACGCATCGTGGATACCCGCAAGACCACGCCCGGTCTCCGCGTCCTGGAGAAAAGGGCCGTACTGCATGGCGGCGGAGACAACCACCGCCACGGTCTCTACGACATGGTGCTGATCAAGGACAACCACATCGCCGCCGCGGGTGGCATCGCCGCCGCGGTCCAAAGGTGCAGGACGAACATGAAGCGATCAGGCAGGCAGTACGACATCGAGGTGGAGACGAGTAACCTCGACCAGGTCGAGGAGGCCGTTCGCAGCGGGGCGGACTGGATTATGCTGGACAACATGCGCGAAGCGGAAATGCGGACGGCGGTCGGCCGGATCCGCGCGTTGCCCGCGGCGGATCGGTCCATCGTGGTCGAAGCGTCGGGCGCGATCACGCTCGAACGGCTCGAGGCGATCGCGAGAACCGGGGTCGACGTGATATCCGTAGGTGCCCTGACCCATTCCGCGCCGGCGCTCGATATCAGCCTGAACGTGACAGCGTCCGCCTGAATCGGAACGACGATGAAACGTCCTTCTCCGAGCGATAAGTCGGCAGGACTCCGGGACCGATACGATGCGGCCCGCATGCGCGCGAAACTGTCCTCACGGGTCTTCGGCCGGGTACTGGAATACCACGAACGGGTAGGTTCCACCAATGACGTGATCCTGGACATGGCCGAACAGGCCGCGCCCCATGGGACGGTCTGCCTTGCCGATGAGCAGTCGGCCGGCAGGGGCCGCCGCGGATACGGGTGGTTCTCACCCCCCGGTTGCGGGATCTGGGCTTCCGTCCTCCTCCGGCCCCGGCTGTCCGCCGCCCGGACTCCGCCACTTACGTTGTGTGCGGCCGCGGCCGTGACCCGTGTCCTGGAACCGGCTGCCGGCGAGCAGGTGAAGATCAAGTGGCCGAACGACCTGCTCATGGGAGGACGCAAAGTCGCCGGCATCCTGGCGGAGTCCCGCATCGTGTCCGGAAACGAGCCGGTCATCGTGATCGGCATGGGGATCAATGTAAACCAGACCCGTGCACAGTTCCCGGACGAGCTTTCCGCCTCCGCCACTTCGCTGCGTATCGTGTCGGGCCGACCCGTGGGTCGCGAGGCGCTGTTCCTGGCCATCCTGGATGCCTTCGAATCCGCCTACGGGTACTACCTGGCGAACGGGACCGTGTCTTTCCTCGCCGAAGTCGACGCCCGGCTTGCCTGGCGAGGAATGACGGTCGAGGCCGACAGCCCCGCCGGAGCCGCCGGCCGTGTATCCCGCATCGATGAGGAGGGCGGACTGGTGCTTGACCGACAAGACGAGGAACCCCTGGTCATCCGATCCGGATCCATCAAACTCCGCTCGTAAGTCCACGCGGTAAGTCCACGCGTAAGAGCTTACCTCGATCCAACCCCTTCGCGCACCTGCCCGCGCGTACCTTATTCATTATTCATTGTTAATCATTATACATTTTGATTCATTATTCATTTTGCGGTTTATATTGCGGTGAATTTTATGTGAAGGAGTGACCAGCCTCATGGGACTACTTGTCGATGTCGCGCTGCCACTTGCGCTCGCCTTCATCATGTTCGGGCTTGGGCTCGGGCTCACCTTCGACGATTTCGCCCGGGTGGTGCGCCGGCCGCGCGACTTCGCGGTGGGTGCCCTCTCCCAGATCGTCCTGCTGCCGGCGGTTGCCTTCGTGCTCGCCAGCGTCTGGCCGATGGCGCCGGAGCTGGCCCTGGGACTGATGATCATCGCCGCCGCGCCTGGCGGCCCGACTTCCAACATCCTGACCGCGTTTGCCCGCGGGGACGTCGCGCTGTCGATTTCGCTGACCGCGGTGATCAGTCTGGCAAGCGTGATTACGATTCCGGCCATTGTGGTCTTTGCCTACGAGCAGTTCATCGGCGATTCGGCGGAGAAGGATATCTCAGTCGCAAGCGCCGCAATCAGCGTATTCCTGATTGTCGCCGTTCCGGTGCTGATCGGTCTTGCCATCCGCCGTTTCGCGGAAGGCTTCGCAATCAGGTTCGAACAAGCAGCCCGCAAGGTCTCCGCAGTGCTGCTGGTGCTCGTTCTCGCCGGCGCGATCTTCGATCAACGCGCCAACATCGTCCTCTATTTCGCCCAGGCCGGGCTGGTCACGCTCGTGCTCAACTTGCTGATGATGACGATCGCCTGGTTTCTCGCCCGGATGTTCGCCTCCGGACCGACCCGGCGGACCGCTATTGCGATCGAATGCGGCATCCAGAACGGGACGCTCGCGATCGCGGTCGCGGTTATGCTGTTCGGCGGCGGGCTCGCGACCATGCCGGCGGCGACCTACAGCCTGATCATGTTCGCCACCGCGCTGATCTATGTCGCCGTGCTGCGGCGGGCCGCCTGATCCAAAGCAGAGGATCGGATGCCGGCCTCGGACTGCGCGCGCCGCACAACACCAGATCCCCTGCTAGCGCCACACAACGTCAGATCATCTGCCAGCGCCTGAAAACGCGAGCGACGCAAAACAAAAAACACTTGCATCATCCAATAACCCTTCATATATTAGCAGACTGGACATTCGAGTGCTAATTGCAGTATTGCTACTTGTTGAATATACAAGTACTTAGACGACTCATAAATGCGCGCAGCCTAGTCTGTTCGCCTTGATTGGAAACGCCCGGTATCACCCAGGCGAAACATAGGGGGTAGCAGAAGTGCCAGCAAAACAACTTTCATTCGACGCGGATGCCCGACAGGCCCTCAAACGCGGCGTGGACACCCTGGCTGACGCGGTCCGCGTCACCATGGGTCCCAAGGGCCGGTGCGTCGTGCTCGACAAGAAATTCGGCTCGCCCACCTTCACGCTGGATGGCGTCACGGTGGCGAAGGAAATCGAGCTCGAAGACAATTACGAGAACATGGGCGCCCAGATGATCAAGGAAGCCGCGTCGAAGACGAGCGACGTGGCCGGCGACGGGACGACCACGGCCACCGTGCTCGCCCAGGCCATCTACGCCGAAGGCTTGCGGAACGTGACTTCCGGCGCCAACCCCATGGATCTCAAGCGGGGTATCGACAAGGCCGTTAACAAGATCGTAAGCGCGATCGCTGACATTTCGAAGGCCGTGGACGGCCGGAAGGAAATCTCGGAGACCGCCACCGTTTCGGCCCATGGCGACGCCACCATCGGCGACCTGATCGCGGATGCCATGGAAAAAGTGGGCAAGGACGGCGTCATCACGGTCGAAGAGGCCAAGAGCATGGAAACCTCCCTCGACGTCGTGGAAGGCATGCAGTTCGACCGCGGATATCTCTCGCCATACTTCGTCACCGACGCCGATTCCCAGGAAGCGGTGCTCGAGGACACGAAGATCCTGATACACGACAAGAAGATCAGCGCCGTCAAGGATATCTATCCCGTCGTCGAGAAGATCGCCCAGAGCGGCTCCCCGCTGCTGATCATCGCCGAGGACATCGAGGGCGAGGCCCTTGCCCTGCTGGTGGTCAACAAGCTTCGCGGCACCCTGAAGGTCGCCGCGGTCAAGGCGCCCGGGTTCGGCGACCGCCGGAAGGCCATGCTCGAGGATATCTCCATCCTGACCGGTGGTACGGTCATTTCCGAGGACGCCGGTTTCAAACTGGAAAACGTGACCGTGGGCGACCTGGGTACGGCCAAGCGCGTCACCCTCGACAAGGACAACACGACGATCGTCGAAGGCGCCGGCGGCACCGACGCGATCCAGGGACGCATCAACCAGATACGCGCCCAGATCGAGGAGACCACCTCCGATTACGACCAGGAGAAGCTGCAGGAACGCCTGGCCAAGCTGGCTGGCGGCGTGGCCGTTATCAACGTGGGCGCCGCGACGGAAGCCGAGATGAAGGAGAAGAAAGCCCGGGTCGAAGACGCCCTCAACAACGCCAAGGCGGCCATCGAGGAAGGGGTCGTACCGGGCGGCGGCGTCACGTTCATCCGCGCGCTCTCCGCGCTGGACAACGGACTGGACACCGAGGGCGACGAAGCGGTAGGCGCCGGCATCGTCCGCAAGGCGCTCGAGGCGCCCGTGCGGCAGCTGGCGGATAACGCCGGCCTGGAAGGTTCCATCATCCTGCAGAAGATCCGGGAAGGCGAAGGCGGATTCGGGTACAATTTCGATTCCGATACCTACGGCGACATGTCCGAAACGGGCGTGATCGAACCCGCCAAGGTTTCCCGCGTAGCGCTGCAGCACGCCGCGAGCATCGCCGGCCTGCTGCTGACCACCGAAGCGCTGGTGGCGGAACTCCCCGAGGAGACCCCGCCTCCGGCCATGCCCCACGGCGGCGGCATGTACTAAGCGCGACGCTTCAAACAGGAACCGGTCCCCGACCGGTTGAAGGCAAACCCCCGGTGGCTCCACCGGGGGTTTTCTCTTGCTACCGCCGGTCGCTGATTCTATATTTCCCCGAGACCGGACGGCGGATGTGGAGACAGGTCCAGAGCGACGGAGCGACCATGAGAAACCCGGTGGTGATAGAACGCGCGGAACGGCTTCACCAGATCCCGCTGAACCGGCCCCTGGAACATTCCCGGTACTTAAGAAGACTGGCCGCCAGGGGCATAGAGCCCATAGATCTGACCACGGGCATCGCCGACCCTCCCTCCCGGCAGGATGCAGATGAAAGAACCTTCGCCTCCGATCCGGCCTCCGGCGGTCGTGGCGGACCGGTAGTTCCGGCCGAGACATCCCGGCTCGCCAGCGCCGAGTTCCGCAGGGCGTTCAGCAACTGGTTCGCGTACCGGTTCGACGTGGAGATCGATCCGGACGCGCACGTCCTGCCCTTCGCGGGTTCGGCGGTCGGTCCGGCCTGTGTGGCCATGGCGCTGGTCAATCCCGGCGAAACCGTGCTGGCGCCTGATCCCTCCCACCCGGCCTACAGGACCAGCGCCGTGCTGGCGAACGGACAGATCCTGTCCTATCCCCTGCACGGGCGGAACGATTTCCTGCCCAACCTGAAGCAGATCGAAACCCGGGTCGCGGGGCAGGCGAAGCTGATGTACGTCGGTTTTCCCAACGACCCGACCGGGGTCGTGGCGGACCATTCGTTCTTCCGGGAACTCATCGATTTCGCACGCAGGCACAACATCATCGTCTGTCACGACGCGACACATCATTTCCTGACATATGACGGGGTCGAAGCCTCGAGCCTGCTGCAGCCGCCCGGTGCGATGAACGTGGGCATCGAGCTGTTCTCCCTGTCCGTGCTGCCCGGCGGCCTGTTCCGCGACCTGGGCGTGGCGGTGGGCAATCCTTCCGCGCTGGCCGCTATGTCCCAGCTGACCTCCCATCTGCAGGCCCCGCTGCTTCCCGGCCTACTCGCGGCCGCGGCCGCGGAGCTTCCCCGTCTGGACCGTCATGTGGAAGCCATGGTTTCAAGGTGCCGCTCGCAACGGGACCTGATGGTATCGGGGCTGCGGGAACTCGGCTGGCACCTGCCCGCACCCGGCGGCGGACCTTTCGTGTGGCTTCCCGTGCCGCCCCGCTATTCCTCCGTTCGATTCAGCATCCTGCTTCGCAAGGCGGGCGTGTTCGTCGTACCCGGCGCATACCTGGGCGAATACGGCGAAGGATACGTCCGAATGGCCTTCAACGGCGACGAGGCCCAGATCCGGGACGCGCTCGACCGCATCGACCGGCAGATGTCGCGGTTCCGTTTGCGCAAGCGCGCTTTCCCCGCGGTCAGCCTGGCCTGATCGGATCCCCCATGCCCGGAGACTGGATCAGCGTGCGGGGTATCCGCGCATTCGGCCATCATGGCGTGACGGCCTGTGAACGGACACGGGGACAGGTCTTCGAGGCCCACGTCGCACTGCGCCTGGACCTGACGGAGGCGTCCCGGACGGACCGCCTGTCCGATACCGTGGATTACGCGGACGTCTGCCGGCGCGTGGGACGCATCATCGGCGGCAAGCCGTACCGGCTGCTGGAGGCGGTCGCCGGCCGGGTGGCGGAAGAACTGCTCACCGCCTACCCCCCGGTGGATCAGGTCGTGGTCAGACTGCGGAAGCCCGGCGCGGCCGCGGGACTGCCGTATTCGGGAACCCCCGGGGTCACCGTGCATCGAAGCAGGGAGGCAGGACGTCCCGGACTGTAGGGTGCGAAATGGCGTCTGTCGCGCTGGGACTGGGCAGCAACATCGGGGATCGCGTCGCGAGATGCCGGCAGGCGCTTCGTGAACTGTCCGGCGTCGAGGCGATCCGGATCGTCAGGCACTCGTCATGGTACGAGACGCGACCGGTAGGCCACACCGGCCAGCCCGATTTCGTCAACGGCGCAGCCCTCCTGGAGACCATGCTGGCGCCCTTGCGACTGCTTGAAACGCTCAAGGACGTCGAAACGCGCATGGGTCGTTCCGTCACCTGGGATAAGGGGCCCCGCGAAATCGATCTGGACCTTTTGCTCTACGACGACCTGGTGCTCGGGCAGCCTGGTCTCGACATTCCCCATCCCGCCATGGCGCAACGGGCCTTCGTGCTCGTTCCCCTGGCCGAAATCCACCCGGACCTGGTCCACCCGGAGCACGGACGGACCGTGTCCGATCTGCTGGATGACTTGAGACCCGTGGACCACCTCGTCCGCTATCACGCCGCACCGTAAGTGGACCACCTCGTCCGCTGTCTCGCCGCGCCGTTATGGGAGCCTCGATGCAGGAAACCAATAGCGATCTGATCACGCTGGTCCTGGCCGCGGGAAAAGGCACCAGGATGCACTCCGACCTCGCGAAAGTGCTGCACCGTATAAACGGCCGGCCGATGATTCACTACGTGCTCGACACTGTGCGCGCGCTCCGACCACGGCGAATCGTCGTCATCGTCGGCCACCAGGCCGGCGCGGTGCGGCGGGAACTGTCCGGACTGCCCGTGGAATTCGCCGTGCAGGAGGAGCAGCTGGGAACAGGCCACGCGGTGCGCCAGGCCGAGCCGCTGCTGGCCGGCGAAAGCGGCGTCGTCCTCGTCGTCGCGGGCGACACCCCCCTGATCCGTCCTACCACCCTGGCTTCGTTGATCCACGCGCACCGCCGTGACGGCGCCGCGGCCTCGGTACTCACCGCTCGCGTCGCCGCCCCCACGGGCCTGGGGCGCATCCTGCGCGACGATGCGGGCCGAATCGACCGGATCGTGGAGGAGAAGGACGCCACCGAGGCACAGCGGGCGCTTAAGGAGATCAACACCAGCACGTATTGTTTCGAACCGGCCCTGCTGATGCGGGCCCTGGACCGGCTGACCCCGGAGAACCGGCAGGGCGAGTATTACCTGACGGATACCATCGGGATCCTCCGGCGGGAGGGCCGCCGCATTGCCGACGCACCGGCCGTCATGCAGGAAGAAGCGTTGGGTATAAACACACCGGAACAACTGTCGGCGGCCGAAACGTGGCTGCTGGAAGGGGACCGTGCGGGGCCGCGCGCCGGGTAAAAAACAGTTGACACGGCACCCGCCCATTCTGTATATATAGTGGTCTGAAAAGCGAATCGGATTCCGCCTGTCGAACCTGGGTTCGATTTGACGGCGGAACTGTGTCGAGACCGGGGTACAAAGGGGGATCGCATGGTGAAAGGAGCTGGTCGATGAAGCACTGTTGGTACCCTACCTATGTTTCCCTTCCTGGTGTATTCCCCTAGTAAGCTCTCCGGTTATCTCTGGCAAGCAGATATCGATGGTCGCCCGGTCCCGTTTCAGGCCGTACCGCGGACGAATACCGCGTGGGATCCGCCATGACGAGACAGGTCATCCAACCCGCAGCGAAACGGCCGGACGCCGTGTCGGAAGGACGCGGGCCAGGTGGCCGCTGGCGCGTCCGGGTGCTTGAAGGCGTGATTATCTTCCTGGTCGGGTTGAACGCCTACCTGGTCTATTCGGTGGCGACCTCGTCCGCCTTCTCTACCTCCGCCGTTCGGTCTGCCGAGTCGGTCGTCGACCCCTCGGCCTTCCATATCCAGGTGGAGGTCCTGAACGGATGCGGCGAACAGGGGATAGGACAACGGGCCATGCGATTCCTGAGGGAACGGGGATTCGACGTGGTCAATATCGATAACGCCGACCATTTCGAGTACCGGGAAACGGTCGTGCTGGACCGCAGGGGAACGGACGGTCCGTCCGAGGCCGCCCGCGCGGTAGGCAACGCGCTGGGTACGCAATACGTCCTGCTCCAGCGTAACGACGACCGACTGGTGGACGTATCTGTGGTGATCGGCAAGGATTACGACGAACTGCTCTTTTCCGTGGAGAACGACTGATCGTGGCGCTGGCATCCCAGGAAATCGCGGAGCAGGCCACCCTGTCCATGCTGGCCAAGAATGCGGCGGACGTAATGATCATCGATCTCAGGGGGCTTTCGTCCATCACGGACTACTTCGTCATCGGGACGGCGGGTTCCGAACCTCAGATCAAGGCGGTCGTCGATCAGGTGGCGTCGGATCTCAAGGAGCGGGAAACGACGCCCTGGCACACGGAAGGCAAACAGAGCTGGCGGTGGGTACTGCTCGACTACGTGGACGTGGTCGTACACGTGTTCAGAGCGGAAGTCCGCACGTTTTACGGACTCGAGCGACTCTGGGGAGATGCGCCCCGGGTCGCCGTTTCGGCCGACGCGGCAACGGGCGAGATCATTCGCACACCCGATGCGGACGACCCCGGGACCAGGGTGGACGCGCTGGAACACGAGGCATAGATTGGGTATTCTCGTCGTCGGAACGGTGGCGTTTGATTCGGTGAAGACGCCGGAAGGAGAGGCGAACGACGCGATCGGGGGGTCGGCGACCTATTTTTCCGCGGCCGCCAGTTTCTACGCGCCGGTTGACGTCATTGCCGTCGTGGGGGACGATTTCCCCATGGCGTCCCTCGATTTCCTGCGGGAGAGACAGGTCGACGTATCGGGCCTGGAGGTGAAGGAAGGCAGGACCTTTCGCTGGGCGGGCGAGTACGCCGCCAACATGAACGACCGCCGCACGATCGACACGCAATTGAACGTGTTTTCCGGATTCAAACCCGTGCTGGCGGAGCGGCATCGCGCGCACGATCACGTGTTCCTGGCGAATCTCGATCCTGACGTGCAGCGCGACGTGCTGACCCAGGCAAGCCATACGGACCAGCCGGGACGGTCCGGTGTCGTCGCCTGCGACACCATGGACTTCTGGATCGAGGGGCAAAAGGCGTCCCTGCTGTCGACGCTCAGCCGAGTGGACGTGCTGATCATCAACGACAGCGAGGCCCTTCAACTGGTGGATGACCACAACCTCGTACGGGCGGCGGAACGCATCCTGGAACTCGGCCCGCGGGCGGTGGTGGTCAAAAGAGGCGCGCACGGAGCGACGCTCTGCACGCGCGACGCCTGGTTCGGCATCCCTTCATACCCCGTGTCCACCGTGGTGGACCCGACGGGTGCCGGGGACAGCTTCGCGGGCGGGTTCATGGGTTACCTTGCCCGGTCGGGCGAAACGGGCGTAGGCGCCTTGAAGCGCGCCATGGTGCACGGAAGCGTCATGGCCTCGTTCAACGTGGAGGACTTCAGCGTCAAACGGCTCGAGTCGCTTACCGAAGCCGAGATTTCGGACCGCCTCGACCGGTTCATGGAGATGATCACGCCATGAAATTCAAGACCATCCGTTGGGACCGCGACGAAGGCGTGCTGGTGCTGCTGGACCAGACGCGCCTGCCCGGTGAAGTGGCCTACACCCGGTGCAAGGATATCGCGTCCGTTGCGGAAGCCATCCGGCGGCTGAGCGTACGCGGTGCGCCGGCCATCGGCGTCGCCGCGGCATTCGGGGTCGTCGTCGGGGTCCAGCACAGCCGCGCGGCCGACTTCGCCTCCTTCAGCCGGGAAGTCGACGAAGCCGTGGATCTGCTGGCCGCCACCCGGCCCACGGCCGTCAACCTCTTCTGGGCGCTGGAGCGGATGCGCCGGACCGTCCGCGAACACAGGAATGAAACGGTGGAGGGAATCAGGCGCGCCCTGCTCGATGAAGCCCTGGCCATTCAGTCGGAGGATGAATACACGTGCCGCCTGATCGGTGAGCACGGCGCCGCATTGCTCAGCAACGGACAGACGGTGCTCACCCACTGCAACGCCGGCGCGCTCGCCACGGCCGGAACGGGCACGGCCCTTGCCGTGGTCTACCAGGCCCACAGCGAAGGAAAGCGGGTCCACGTGTACGCCGATGAGACGAGGCCCGTCCTCCAGGGCGCCAGGCTGACTTCCTGGGAACTGGCCCAGGCGGGCATAGGCGTGACGCTCATTTGCGACAGCATGGCCGCCCAGGTCATGAAGGAAGGTCGGATCGACTGCGTGATCGTGGGCGCGGACCGCGTGGCCGCCAACGGCGACGTCGCCAACAAGATCGGCACCTACGGCGTGGCCGTGCTGGCCGACGCACATGACGTGCCCCTGTACGTGGCGGCGCCTTACTCTACGATCGACCTCTCCATCGAATCGGGCCTTGAGATTCCGATTGAAGAACGCGCGGCCGCCGAAGTCAACCAGGGGCCGGGCGGACGCACCGCACCCGAGGAGGTGGAGGTGTATAATCCCGCATTCGACGTAACGCCGGCCCGTTACGTTTCTGCGATCATCACCGAACGCGGCGTGGCCAGGCAGCCCTACGCCGAAAGCCTGGCCGAGTTGTCACACCAGGAAGGGGAACCGGCCGTCACCGGATAACCGGATAAAGGAGCGCGTACTATCCATGAAGAAGACACCCACGGTTAAAATGGAAGACCTGCAGCGCGACTGGCACGTCGTGGACGCCGACGGCAAGGTACTCGGCAGGCTGGCCAGCGAAGTGGCCAAGATCCTGCGCGGCAAGCACAAGCCGATCTACTCGCCGCACCTGGACACCGGCGACCACGTCATCGTCATCAACGCGGAAAAGGTGGTGCTGACGGGCAAGAAGCCGCAGAACAAGCTCTACTACCGCCACAGCGGCTATCCCGGCGGTCTGAAGACGATCAGTTACGAACGCATGGCCGCCCGCCATCCCGACCGTGCGTTGCGCATGGCCATCAAGGGCATGTTGCCCCACAACGCCCTGGGCCGCCAGATATTTCGTAAACTCCGCGTGTACGCCGGCGCGGAACACCCCCACAGCGCCCAGAAACCGGTCGCGCTGGACATATAAGGAGCCTGACGAAGCATGAATTCGGATACCCATGGACACCACGCAGTGGGCAGGAGGAAGCGGGCCATCGCCAAGGTATGGCTTCGCGCGAAGAAGGAAGGCGCCAGTCACCAGGTCAACGACAAGCCGCTGCTCGACTACTTCGACCGGCCCGGTCTCGTCGCCGCGATCGAGGAACCCCTGGTACTCACCGAGATGAACGACCAGATCGTCGTGTTCGCACGGACTTTCGGCGGCGGCAAGACCGGACAGGCCGGGGCGTTGAGACTCGGGATCGCGCGGGCGCTGAAGGACATGGACGAAAGCCTGCACGCGCCGCTGCGCGAAGCGGGCATGCTGACACGGGATTCACGCATCAAGGAACGCAAGAAATACGGACTGGCCGGCGCACGCAAGCGGTTCCAGTTCTCTAAGCGTTAATTCACCGGACGCAGGCCTGACCGCCTGCCAGACAAGGAGATCAGTACCGCCTATGGGGATTCCGACCATACAGGACCTGCTGGGTGCGGGCGTACACTTCGGCCACCAGACCCGACGCTGGAACCCGAAGATGAAGCAGTTCATATTCGCCGAACGCAACAACATTTACATCATCGACCTGAAGAAGACGCTCAGCCAGATCGAGATCGCGTACGACGCCGTACGCAAGGCCGTCGAGAACGGGCAGTCCGTCCTCTTCGTGGGCACGAAGAAGCAGGCCAGGCCCGTCATTATCGAAATGGCGCAGCGGTGCGGGATGTTCTACGTCGCGGAACGCTGGCTCGGCGGCATGTTGACGAACTTCCAGACCATCCAGACCAGTGTCAAGCGCCTGGAAGAGCTCGAGAAAATGAAAGAGCACGGCACCATGGAAGCGCTCACGAAAAAAGAGGCCGCCAGCCTGGAGAAGGAGCGGGAGCGCCTGCAGAAAGTACTGGGCGGCATCCGCGAAATGCGCGACCTGCCCGGCATCATTTTCGTGGTGGACGCCCGTAAGGAACGGATCGCCGTCGCCGAGGCGAACACCCTGGAGATCCCCATCGTCAGCATCCTGGACACGAACTGCGATCCGGACCTGATCGACTATCCCATACCCGGCAACGACGACGCCCTCCGGTCCATCAGCCTCATCACGGAAGTCGTCGCGAGCGCGGCGGAGGAAGGGCTGCGCAATTCCGGGCGGCCCGTGCCCGGGGACGAGGCACCGGAAGAAGAGGTCGAAGAAGTCGAAGAGCAGCAGGCCTGAAGCGGATACATGGCCGGGGAAAGGCGGCCGTAGCGGATGATCGGATCCGATCGTATCCAATCATGACCGCTAGATTTCATATGATTTCATGACTATATCAGCCAGTGACGTAAAAACATTGAGGAACCAGACCGGCGCCGGAATGATGGACTGCAAGCGGGCCCTCGAAGAGTCCGAAGGCAGCATCGAAAAAGCGGTCACGCTCCTGCGTGAAAAAGGCATCATGGCGGCGTCCAAGAAGAGCGCCCGGGAGGCGAAAGAAGGCATCATCCATACCTATATCCATCCCGGCAGCCGCATCGCCACCATGGTCGAGATCAATTGCGAGACCGATTTCGTCGCGCGGAACGAGTCCTTCCAGACCCTGGCCCGCGATATCGCCATGCAGGTGGCGGCCACCCGCCCCCTTGCCGTGGACCGGGACCAGATCGAAGAAGCCGTCCTGGAACAGGAACGGGAGATCTACCGGAACCAGGCGCGGAACGAGGGCAAGCCGGATCAGATCATCGACCGGATCGTCCAGGGAAGGATCGAGAAATTCAACCAGGAAAACTGCCTCCTGGAACAGCCTTTCATACGGGATACCGACAAGACGGTGCGGGAACTGATCACCGAGGCGGTGGCTACGCTGGGCGAGAACATCATGGTCAGAAGGTTCGTCCGGTACGAGCTGGGCGGAGAATAACCCGCCGAACGCCCATGCCGGCAGGAACGTAACCGGATTTCCGATGCAGAGAGGTGTATCGTGGAAGCGAAAGAGATCATCAAGGAAACCAGCCGGAAGATGGACCAGTCCGTCGAGGTGCTGCGCATGGAGCTTGCCGGCGTCCGGGCGGGGCGGGCCAATCCGGCCCTGCTGGACAACATCCAGGTGGAAGCCTACGGGACCATGACGCCCATCAACCAGGTCGCCACCATCAATACGCCGGATGCCCGTACGATCTCGATACAGCCGTGGGACAAGCAGATGATCAACGAAATCATCCGGGCCATCCAGACGTCCGACCTGGGTCTCATGCCGAATTCCGACGGCAACGTGATTCACCTGCCGGTTCCGGCGCTGACCGAAGAACGCAGGCTCGAATACGTGAAGCTGATCAAGAAACTGGGAGAGGACGGCAAGATCGGCGTTCGGAACGTACGCCGGGAAATGAACGAGCGCATCAAGTCCGAAGAGAAAGCCCACCGGTTGTCGGAAGACGATAGCAAACGGTATCAGAAGACCATCCAGGATCTCACCGACGAGCATATCACCTCCATAGACAGCGCCATATCGACAAAAGAACAGGAAATCCTGGAGATTTAGGCTGAGACCGGCCATGGGGGTCCATACCCGACGGCGGTCTTACGGGGGTGACGTGGGTCGAGACGCAGAGCAGGACCGGGCGGTCTCGGAAGCAGGACTGGATCCGGAGCGCATGCCCCGCCACATCGCGTTTATCATGGACGGCAACGGCAGGTGGGCGAAGAAGCAGGGGCTCGCGCGGGACCAGGGTCACTCCGCGGGGGTGGAGTCCGTTCGCGAAATGATCCGGTGCGCCGGGGAGTTCGGCGTGGGGATCCTCACCTTCTTCGGGTTCTCCACCGAAAACTGGAATCGTCCCAGGCGCGAAGTCGCCGCCATCATGCAGTTGATCGTCGAATCGCTCCGCGGCGCCGTCGAAGAAGCCAGCGCGCACGGGATCAGGGTCTCCTTCCTGGGCCGGTGGGACGAACTTCCGGAATCCAACCGGCAGGCCATCAAGCAGATCACGGAGCAGACGGCGGGCAACGACCGCCTTCTGTTGAACTTCGCCCTGAACTACGGCGGCCGGCAGGAGATCGTCGAAGCCGCGCAATGCATCGCCCTGGAGGTCCAGGCCGGCCGGCTGGACCCGGAAGCCATCGACGAGTCGCTTTTCGCGTCCTACCTGTACACGGAGCACCTGCCCGACCCGGACCTGTTGATCCGGACTAGCGGGGAGATGCGGATCAGCAACTTCCTGCTCTATCAACTGGCCTATACCGAACTCCTGGTTTCTCCGGTCCTCTGGCCCGATTTCTCGCGGAGCCACTTCATCGGGGCCATCAGGGACTACCAGTCGAGGGAGCGCCGTTTCGGCCGAACCGGCGAACAGGTCTCCTCGCACAGCACGTAACGGAGCACATCTCCATGGCGGCCTACGCGGAGACCTGGATCCGAATCCTGGTAGGCGCGGTGTTCATCCCGTGCATCGTGCTGGTCTGCTGGATCGGCGGGACGAGCCTCTTCGTGTTCGTCACCCTGGTCGTGCTCTTCGGCCTGCGCGAGTACCACGGCATCGCCGCGGCCAGGGACCTGGAACCCAACTGGTACGTCGGCGTGCCCGCGGCTATTCTGCTCTGTCTCGACGCCTGGCTCGAAGCAGGCCGCCACGCCCCCCTGATCCTCACGGCCCTCCTGCTCACGACGGCCGCGGCGGAAGTATTCAGAAAGCGCGCGCAGTCCCCCTTTCACAACATCTCCGCCACGGTCTTCGGCGTGGCATGGATCGGCCTGCTGGGCAGCCACCTGGTCCTGCTGGGCAAGTGGCCGATGGACGGCGCGGACGTCGTCGAATGGGGAGAACGGGCCATGACGCCGGCCCTGCTCGCCTTCGCCATACCCTGGTCCTACGACGCCTTCGCCTATTTCACGGGCCGTTTGCTGGGCCGCCGCAAGCTGCTGCAACGCGTCAGCGCGAGCAAGACCGTCGAAGGCGCCGCCGGGGGGCTGATCGGCGCAGTCGCCTTCATGTTCGCGCTCAAGTACGCCCTGTTTCCCTTTCTCAGTCCGCTGCACTGTATCGTACTGGGCGCCGCCGGTGCGATCGTCGCCCAGCTGGGTGACCTGGTGGAGTCCCTGGTGAAAAGAGATGCCGGCCTGAAGGATTCCTCCCGCATCATCCCGGGACACGGCGGCATCCTGGACCGGTTCGACAGCGTATTCTTCGCAGCGCCTTTCGTGTACTACTACCTGGCCTACGTGACCGGATGAAGCGGCGGCCGGCCAGGACAGCCGGGACGGTCCGAACGACCGGGACAGCCTAGTCAAACGGGACAGTCAGGACGGCCGGGACAATCGGGACGGCCCGGACAGACGAACGGAGCATCGACCAGCCATGAAACGCATCGCCATCCTCGGCTCGACGGGTTCGGTCGGCACGCAGACGCTGGAGGTCATCGCGGCCTTTCCGGACCGGTATTCGGCCCACAGCCTGACGGCCAGGAGCCGGATCGACCTGCTGGAGGAACAGTGCGCGCGCTTCGGCCCGCGCATGGTTGCCGTCCGGGACGCAGACAGCGCCGAGCGGACCAGGCTGACCGCCGGGTTCGCGCGAGGCGGCGGTCAGCCTGGACCGTCGGTCCACACCGGCGTAGAGGGCCTGATCGAAGCGGTCACCCACCCCGACGTGGACCTGGTCATCAGCGCCCTCCCGGGCAGCGCGGGGCTGGTGCCCACGCTGCGGGCGATCGAAGCGGGCAAGACCATCGCCCTGGCCAACAAGGAGATCCTGGTCATGGCCGGCGAGATCGTGATGGCATCGGCGCGGCGCAACGGGGTGGAGATCCTGCCGGTGGACAGCGAACACTGCGCGGTGCACCAGTGCCTGGCCGGGCAGGACCCGGACCGGATCCAGCGCGTGGTCCTCACGGCATCGGGCGGCCCCTTCCGCGACAGCTCCCCGGCGGCCCTGGCGCGGATGACTTCGAAGGACGCGCTGAACCACCCCACGTGGAACATGGGGCAGAAGGTCACGATCGATTCCGCCACGCTCATGAACAAGGGATTCGAGGTCATCGAGGCCCACTGGCTTTTCGGCCTTCCCGTCTCGAAGATCGACGTGGTGATCCATCCACAGTCCATCATCCACTCCATGGTCGAGATGGTCGACGGGTCGCTGCTGGCCCAGATGGGGCCGACCGACATGCGCATACCGATCCAGTACGTCCTCTCGTACCCGGAGCGTCTTGAATCTCCCTGGCCCCGGTTCGACATCACGCGGAACTGGTCCCTGACCCTGGACCCGCCCGACGAGGCCATGTTCCCCTGCCTGGGGCTGGCCTACGAGGCCATCCGCCTGGGGTCCACCGTGCCCGCCGTGCTGAGCGTCGCCGACGAGATGGCCGTCGAGGCCTTCCTCCGGCAGCGGATCGGGTTCACCGACATACCGCGCATCATCGCCGAGGCCATGGACCGGCACCTGGCCGCGTCTGATCTCACGGCTCCCGTCACCCTGGAATCCATCATGGCGGCGGACCGGTGGACCCGGACGTTCTGCGAAGAAAAGTTGATTGCCGGGTAGTGCCGAAAACCTGTATATTCATAAGTTGATTGCCGCGCGCCGGCAGCGGCGGGGCGGCATCAAGAGGCATCAGATCAGAGACCGCAGGCGCAGAACGGAGACAATGGCATGCTGACCACCGTGTTATCGGCGATTTTCGTCCTGGGGTTGCTGGTATTCTTCCACGAACTCGGCCATTTCCTGGCCGCCAAGCGCATGGGCATCAGGGTGGAACGGTTCTCCCTCGGCTTTCCGCCCAAGATGATCGGCAAGAAGGTGGGGGACACCGAGTACTGCATCTCCTGGATTCCCCTGGGGGGATACGTGTCCATGGCCGGGGAACGGCCCGACGACCAGTCCGAAGAGGATGGCGGCAAGCCATGGGAGTTCCAGTCCAAGTCCGTGGGGGCCCGCGCCTTCGTCATCGCGGCCGGTCCCGGGGCCAATTTCGTCCTCGCCTTCATCATCTTCTGGTTGTTCTACGCGACCATGGGCGTGATGCTCGTGGACACGACCACGGTGGGCCGGGTGGCCGTCGAAAGTCCCTACGCCGCGGCGGGACTGCGGGTCGGCGATGAAATCCTCGAAATCGACCAGGCGCCCGTCGATACCTGGGAGGATGTCCGGGAACGGCTCTCGGCCGGCACGGGGGCGTCCCAGTCCCTGAAGCTGCGCCGGGACGGCCAGGAACGGACGGTCCAGGTGCGGCACGGCGACGGCGGCATGGCCGATCGGCTGGGCGGGCTCGACTATTTCCGTGCGTCGGCCGTGAGCACCGTCATCCCGGATTCACCCGCCGAAAAGGCCGGTCTCCGGTCCGGGGACGTGATCACGTCCGTGAACGGGGTCCCGGTTTCGCAGTGGTACGAAATGGTCCAGCAGATACGCGTCCGGCCGGGGATGGAGACCGCGTTGTCCTGGACCCGGAACGGCCAGTCCCACCAGGTGATCATCATACCCAATACGGCACAGGACCTGGACCGGGAGACCGGGGACATCATCGACATCGGCCAGATCGGCATCACCCAGCAGGACCACATCAAACGCAGTCCGGCCGGGATCTTCACCTCCGCCGGCATGGCCGGTACGCAACTGGTGGGCGTCACCTTTACCATAGTTGATTTCGTGGGGAAACTGGTCATGGGACAGGTGTCCACCGACTCGGTGGGCGGTCCCATCGCGATTGCCCAGATGGCGGGAGACAGCGCCCGCCAGGGGGCGAGCAGCCTTTTCAGCTTCATGGCCTTTCTGAGCATCAACCTCGCCATCCTCAACCTCCTGCCCATACCCGCGCTGGACGGCGGCCAACTGCTCATCCTGGGCGTCGAGAAGATCATCCGGCGTCCGCTTTCCCTGAAGTACCGGCTGGTATGGCAGCAGACGGGCATGGCCTTGCTGTTGCTGCTGATGGTCTTCGTGGTTTTCAACGACGTCACACGGATCTTCAGGTAGTTTCGTGGCGAAGGGAGGGAACATGCCGGCCGGGAGAAGTCTCGGCGCCGCCGGTCGTACCTGGTACGTCCTCGTCGTCACCGTGATGCTGACCGCCGTTTGTCCCCTGGGCAACGCACTCGGACAGGTGGACCGTGCAAGGGCCCTGGAGCATTACGCGGAAGGCGGCCTGCACGACGCCATGAACGATCCCGTCAACGCGATCAAATCCTATCTCCAGGCGCTGGCGTACGATTCCACCTCGGCGGATATCCACACCGCCCTCGCCCAGGCCTACTACCGCGTGATGCAGCGCGACAAGGCGCACCAGCATGCCAGGACGGCGGTGGACCTCGATTCGACGGCCACGGAGTCCTGGTTCGTACTGGGCAGATACCACGCCGAACTGGGCAGGTACCTGCCGGCCCGGACCGCATTCGAACGGGTTGTATCGCTGGAACCGGAACACATCGAGGCCCATATCGCCCTCTCCCAGCTCGCGAGCCGGTTGAACGATCCCGACGCCGCGCTGAGCGCGCTGGAATCGGTGAGCCGCCTGGCGCCGCGCAATCCCGAATTCCACTTCAAACTGGCCGACGTCTACAAGCAGAGAGGGATGTACGACAAGGCGGTCATCGCGCTGCAGAAGGTGCTCGACGACGATCCCGAATCAATCCCCGCGCGGGTGGGCCTGGCGGAGATTTACGAGCAAAGGCGGCAGTGGGACCGGGCCGTCGTCATGTACCGCGAACTCATCGCACTGGGCCCCGACCGGGAAGCGGCCCTGCGGCACCGGCTTGCGCGACTTTTGGTTTTCCTCGGACGACCGGGCGAAGCCGTCGAGGAGTACCGCGTGCTGCTCGAGCACAACCGGACGTCGCCGGACCTGTGGGCGGAGCTGGGGGAGGCCTACCAGTACCTCGGCGAGGTGGAACAGGCGCTTTACACACTGGAGGAGGGCCTTGAACTGCACCCCGGCTCGGCGCAGCTTCATGGCACACTGAGCGACGTGCTGCTCGACCAGGACAGGCCGGCGGAGGCCGTGGCGGCGCTACAGAAGGCGATCTCCCTGGACGAGCGCGATGTGAGATACCGGATCGGCCTGGGAATGGCCTATCGCGCCACCGGACAGACCGAACTGGCCGTGAACGCGCTGAACGAGGGTCTGAGCGTCCTTGGAGCACATCCCGATCTCTACCTGAACCTGGGGTTCGTTCATCAGGAAGCCGGCGACTATCCCCGCGCCGTCGCCGCGTTCAGGTCGGCCGTCGCCGCGGACCCCGCCCACGGCCGGAGCTGGATCTCGATGGGATACGCCCTCATGGAACAGGGTCAGACGCAGGAGGGCATCGCCGCGTTGCATGAAGGCGTGGAACAGTTGCCCGATGACGTTACCCTGCGCCTGAACCTGGCGAACGTCTACCTCGAAAACGGCATGTACAACCAGGCCATCGACCAGTCGCAGAAGAGCATCGGCATCAACCGCCATGATCCGCGCGGGTGGATCAGCCTGAGCCTGGCCTATCTCCGGCAGGACCAGTACACCCAGGCCGAACGCGTGCTTACACAGGCCCTGTCGATCCTGCCCGATATCCCCGAGTTCTACCTGTACCTGGGCGTGAGTTTCATGTCCAGGGAGGAATTCGACCAGGCCGGCGCACACTTCCGCAAAGTCGTGGAACTCAATCCGGAAGACGGAAGAGGGTGGTTGAATCTCGGTCTGTCCCATCTGCGCCGGGAGGATTTCGAGACCGGCATACAGGTCCTTCGCGACGGCCTGGAAAAAGCGCCCGGGAACCCCGACCTGTGGTTCTATCTGGGTTACGCCCATACCGAGCAGGAAGATTACGACGAGGCCATCGCGATCACGAAAGAAGCGGTCGAGCAATTCAACGACCACCACCGCCTCCATTTCCTGCTGGCGCAGAACTACGACCAGTCCGGCCAGTTCGAGAAGGCCGTGGCCACCTTCGAGATCGCCCTTGAAATCGACCCCGAAGACATCTACACGCTGAACTACCTGGGATACATCCTGGCCGACCGGGGCCTTCGGCTCGAAGAAGCCAGGGTGATGATCGAGAAGGCCCTCGAGAAAAGCCCGGAAAACGGCGCGTTCCTGGACAGCCTGGGTTGGGTGTTCTACCGCCTTGGCGAATACCGGAAAGCGCGGCAGTTTGTGGAAAAAGCGTTGCAATATGAAGACACGAGCGCCACGGTGCACGACCATCTCGGGGACATCTACAGCCGACTCGGCATGCACAAAAGCGCTGTTCGCTACTGGCAGCGCGCCCTCGAAATGGAAGACATAACGCCCGAGGAAACCGAAGAGATCCAGCAGAAGCTCCAGGATGCCCAGTAACATGTCCGGGCGGATCTGTACGTTCGCCTGCCTCGGTCTCCTTCTGCTGTCCTGCCGTCCTCCGCCTCCGGCGCCGCCTCCCCAGCCGGTCGAGTCGCTGCTCCAGGAGATCGATACGTCCTCCCGGCGCCTACAGGATTTCAGGGGCAGCGCCCGCGTGGAGACTTCCTACGCGGACCGCCGGAGCCGCGCATCCCTCCGCATTCGATATCTCAGCCCGGCACGTTTCCGAATCGACGTGCACGGCGCCTTGTTCCAGATCCTCGCCGTCGTCCTGATCCACGACCTCCGCGTTCAGTTGTACATGCCCGGGGAAAACACCGTGTTCGAAGGCACGCTCAAGTCGCGCGACGCGTCCATTCCGGGACTCGACCTGACCCTGGACGACGTACGTACCGCCGTGACCGGGACCATAGCGCCCGGCAGGTACCCGGGGCTGCCCGTCGCCGACTACCGCCATGACGGAGACACGGCGATCGTCACGCTCGCGGGCGATGGCGGCCGAAGGACGCTGTGGATCGACAGAGGAAACATGACGGTCACGCGCGAGATGTCGGAATCTTCCGTGAACCAGGGGCCTATCACCGGGTCAATCACCAGAACCTTCGAACGCTTTCGAAACCGGAACGGGGTCTGGAGGCCGGACCGCGTCCTCATCACCCGGGACGGCCCTCGGGCGGGAACGTTCGAATTGGCGTACCGGACCCAGTCGGTCAACCGCGGGCTGCGGCCGTCGGACATCACGGTACGTCTCCCTGAAACCGTCGTCCGCCGTCCCCTGGAAGAGGCCGGTACGGTCTTCGAAACCGTGGACTGAGGGGCCGGAGCACGGGACCAGGACCATCCCGGCCGGTACGGTAAACAGGCGCCGGATTCCCGACAATTCCCTTGACAGCCGTTTGGTATCGCGCCTATATTGCCTGCTCCATTCGTCGGTGATGGTGGGCATAGCTCAGTTGGTTAGAGCGCTAGACTGTGGCTCTGGAGGTCGCGGGTTCGAATCCCGTTGCCCACCCTTTAAATCAGGACGCTTTCTTCCCGACCCGACCGGGTCCACGGCGCGCCGGAGTTCCGGCTTTAGAACCCGTTGCCGCGTAACGGCCGATGAAGCAGACAAAGGAGACCAGCCGGATCTTATGGTGAACGCTACGGACCTGCGCACCGGTATGACCATAAGGATCGACGGATCCATTTACTTCATCACGGGTTGCGAACACATCAAGCCGGGCAAGGGAACGGCCTTCTCGCGCACCCGCCTGAAGCATATCCACACCGGGGCCGTGATCGAGAAGACCTACAAAGCCTCAGACAAGCTGGAAGACGTGCGGGTGGAACGCCGCAAGGCCCAGTTCCAGTACACCGACGGCGACATGTACTACATGATGGACCTGGAGACCTACGAACAGGTGCCGGTAGGCGCGTCGATCATCGGCGACAACAATGACTACATCAAGGACAGCATGACGCTCGAGCTGCTGACCGCGGACCAGGGCGTCGTGGGCATCGAAATGCCGAATTTCATCGAGCTGGAAGTGACGCAGACCGATCCGGGTATCCGCGGAGATACGGCGACGGGCGGCACCAAGCCGGCCACGCTCGAAAGCGGCGCCGTGGTACAGGTCCCGCTGTTCATCAACCCCGGCGACGTGTTGCGCATCGATACGCGGTCCCGCGAATACGTAGAGCGGGTGTAATCGCCCTTCCGAGGAGCCTGACATGGGAATCGATGAGGTGCTCAAGCTGATCGAATCGCTGCAGGATACGGACATCCAGGAAGTCGAGGTGGCCGAGGGCGATCGGAGGATCCGGATCGTGCGCATGACACCCGGCGCGACCGCGTCCGCCATCCCTGTGCCTGCGGCGGATCCGCACCTTCAAACCACCGCGCCGCCTGCGGAACACGTGCAGCAGGACGACACCCGGGCAGATTCCGCGGACAGCACCTACGTCGAGGTGACCTCGCCCATGGTGGGCACCTTCTACCGGTCACCCGAGCCCGACGCCGAGCCCTTCGTTCAGGAGCAGGACCGGATCAGCACCGGCCAGCAGCTGTGCATCATCGAAGCCATGAAGCTGATGAACCCCATCCAGTCCGAGCTGAACGGGCGCGTGATGGCCATCCTGGTGGAAGACGCCCAGCCCGTGGAGTTCGGCCAACCGTTGTTTCTGATCGAACCGGCATAGGCAGCGATGTTTCAGAAGATCCTCATCGCCAACCGCGGCGAGATCGCCCTGCGCGTCATCCGCTCGTGCAAAGAGTTGAATATCGCGACGCTGGCCGTCCACTCCGAGACGGACCGTGACTCCCTCCACGTCCGCTTCGCCGACGAGGCGGTCTGCATCGGCAGCAACTCGCCCAACGACAGCTACCTGAACATCCCCCACATCATCAGCGCGGCTGAAATCATGAACGCCGACGCCGTGCATCCCGGATACGGGTTCCTGTCCGAAAACCCCCACTTCGCCGAAGTCTGCGAATCCTGCGACATCGCCTTCATCGGACCGCCGTCCAGGGCCATCCGCCTGATGGGCGACAAGGCCGAAGCGCGCAAGACGGTAGCGGCGTCCGACGTACCCACCATACCGGGCACGGAAGACGTCGTCGACGACGAGGACGCCGCGGTCGAGGTTTCCCACGAGATCGGGTTTCCCCTGGTGATAAAGGCCTCCGCCGGAGGAGGCGGGCGGGGTATCCGCATCGTCCGCGACGCAGACGGGTTGCGCGAAGCCTTCCGCCTGGCTTCCCGCGAGGCCCAGAACGCCTTCAACAACCCCGCGCTCTACCTGGAAAGATATATTGAAAAGGCCCGGCATATCGAGGTGCAGGTCCTGGGCGACCGGCACGGCCAGGTCGTCCACCTCGGCGAGCGGGACTGTTCGATCCAGCGGCGCCGGCAGAAGCTCATCGAAGAGTCGCCGTCCCCTTTCGTCGACGACGAACTCCGTGCTCAACTGGGAGGGGCCGCCCTGCGCGCGGCGCGGGCGATCGACTACGAAAACGCGGGCACCGTCGAGTTCCTCGTGACCGAGGACCGCCAGTTCTATTTCATGGAGATGAACACGCGCATCCAGGTGGAACACCCCGTGACGGAAATGGTTGTTTCGCAGGACCTCGTGAAGGAACAGATCCGCGTCGCCGCGGGAAGTCCCCTGGGTTTCGCGCAGGAAGACGTGCAGATGCGGGGACACGCCATCGAATGCCGGATCAACGCCGAGGACCCGGACCGGAACTTCATGCCCTCCACGGGCGAGATCACGAGTTTTCATACGCCGGGCGGATACGGGGTCCGTGTAGACAGCCACGTGTACGCGCAGTACGTCGTCACGCCCTTCTACGACTCCATGCTGGCGAAGCTCATCGTCTGGGGAAGAGACCGGGAGGAGGCGCTGACGCGGACCGAACGGGCCCTGGAGGAGTTCGTCGTCGAAGGCATCAGCACGACGATACCGTTCCACCGGTTCATGTTGAAGCACCCGACCTTCCGTTCCGGGCAGGCGGATACGGACTTCGTTGAATCCTTAAGTTCCCTGAGTTGACGCATTGACCGGTGGCGGCGGCCCGCAGCGGACCCTGGCGCCGGAGAAAGGACCGCATGAACACGCCCTCGGATCTTCGCTATTCGGCCGAACACGAGTGGGTGCGCCTGGAGGGTGACATCGCCACCGTCGGCATCACGGACTTCGCGCAGTCCGAACTCGGTGACATCGTCTTCGTGGAGCTGCCTTCGGAAGGCGACCCCGTAGCCGAAATGGGTGTCTTCGGGGCGGTGGAAGCCGTGAAGACCGTGTCGGACCTCTACAGTCCGATGGGCGGGACCGTGACCGAGGTCAACGACGACCTGGAAGACAACCCCGAGGCGGTCAACCAGGATCCGTACGGCGACGGTTGGATGATCCGGCTGAAAGTGGACGACGCGGGCGCCTTCACCAGCCTGATGACCGCCGCGGACTATCGATCCTTCGTCGGCGCCTGAGGCGGCCACGACCGAGCCGTACGTTACCGGCCCGAAGACCGCCGAAGTCCACCGTTCCTTCGTCGGCGCCTTCAGAGGCCGGCTCCTGCGGAGCATCCATGACGTACATTCCCAATACCGACGCCGACCGCCAGGCCATGATGGAAGCCATCGGCATCGGGTCGGTCGAAGAACTGCTGACCGTCATCCCGACCGGCGTCCGGCTCGACGGCGCCCTGGACCTCCCACCCGCCCTGTCGGAGCTCGAACTCCACGACACGATGGGCGAGATGGCCGCCCGCAACGGTTCGGCCGACCGGATGGCGTCCTTCGTGGGCGGCGGCATGTACGACCACTTCGTTCCCAGCGCCATCGGCCACCTGGCCGGCCGTTCGGAATTCCTGACTTCCTACACGCCCTACCAGCCGGAAGTGAGCCAGGGCACGCTGCAGGGCATCTACGAATTCCAGACGATGATTTGCGAACTGACGGGCCTGGACGTGGCCAACGCCTCCATGTACGACGGCGCCTCGGCGACGGCGGAAGCGGCCATGCTGGCCCGGTCGGCCACGCGGCGCGACCGCGTGATCCTCGCGGGTAGCGTCCACCCCCATTACATCGAGACGGTCCGCACCTACGCCCATGGGCCGGGCATCAGCGTGGAGACGCTCCCCTGCCCGAACGGCACGCTGGATCCTGATCTGCTGGAGTCGGCCCTGGACGACGACACGGCCTGCGTCATCGTCCAGCATCCCAATTTCTTCGGATGCCTGGAATCCATGAGAGACCTGGAACGGGTCGTGCACGGCGCGGGCGCCCTCCTGGTCATGGCCGTGGATCCGATTTCCCTCGGGGTCATCGAGTCTCCGGGCGCTTACGGCGCGGACATCGCCGTGGGGGAGGGGCAATCCATGGGCAACCAGGTGAGCTACGGCGGACCGGCCCTGGGTTTCTTCGCGGCGCGGGACCGCTTCGTCCGGCGCATGCCCGGCCGCATCGCGGGACAGACCGTCGACCAGGAGAACCGCCGGGGATTCGTACTGACGCTGCAGGCCCGCGAACAGCATATCCGCCGGGACAAGGCGACGTCGAACATCTGCACCAGCCAGCAGCTCAACGCCCTGATGGCGACCATCTATCTGTCGTTGATCGGGAAAGAGGGGTTGAAGCAGGTCGCGGAACTGTGCCTGCACAAGAGCCACTACGCGGCGGAGCGCATCGCGGACCTGCCGGGCTTTGAACTCGCCTTCGACCGACCGTTCTTCAAGGAATTCGTGGTAAGGACGCCGGCCGCCCCCGGCGAAATCGTGACCCGGCTTGCGGATGATGGGTTGCTTACCGGTATCGACCTGAGACGCTTCCCTTCACTGGAAATCGAAAACGGCCTGTTGATCGCGGTGACGGAGCGGCGGACGCGCGCACAGATCGACCGGCTGGTCGAGGCTCTGGGGAAATTCAGTTGAACGGTGGATTGGACCGGGCATCTGTGGGCGCGGAGCCGCCAGCAGAAGCAGACGCATCGGGAGAGGATATACATTGTCGGAACCGCTTATATTTGAACTGAGTTCACCCGGGCGAAGAGGCGTTTCGCTGCCCACACCGGACGTGCCCGTCAGACCGGTTTCGTCGTACCTGCCCGATGCGGACCTCCGCGGCACGCCGCCCGGGCTGCCCGAAGTCAGCGAGGTCGACGTCGTCCGCCACTACACCCGGCTGTCCACCCTGAACTACCATCCGGACCGGGCCATGTACCCCCTGGGTTCGTGCACCATCAAGCACAACCCCAAGGTCAACGAGGACATGGCGGCCCTGCCGGGATTCGCGCGCCTGCACCCCATGCAGCAGGACGAGACCTGCCAGGGCGGTCTTCAACTGATGTACGAACTCTCGCGGGATCTCGCGGAAATCGCCGGACTGGAAGGGGTTACGCTGCAGCCTGCCGCCGGGGCCCACGGCGAGCTGACCGGCCTGATGGTCATGCGGGCCTATCACGAGGCGCGCGGACATGCCCGGCGCAAGGTCATCATCCCCGATTCCGCCCATGGCACCAACCCGGCCAGCGTCACCCTGGTGGGCTACGAAACGGTCCAGATCCCGACCAATGCCCACGGGCTCGTGGACACCGGCCGGCTGGCGGAGCTGATCGACGAGGAAACGGCCGCCTTCATGCTCACCAATCCCAATACGCTGGGCCTGTTCGAATCGGAGATACGCACCATCGCGGACATCGTCCACGACGCCGGGGCGCTGCTCTACATGGACGGGGCGAACCTCAACGCGGTGCTGGGCATTACCCGGCCCGGCGACATGGGGTTCGACGTCGTCCACTTCAACCTGCACAAGACCTTTTCCACGCCCCACGGAGGCGGCGGTCCCGGGGCGGGCCCCGTGGGCGTGCGGAGCGACCTGGTCCGTTTCCTGCCGACGCCCGTGCCGGTAAAGGACGGCGACGCGTACCGGTTCGACTACGACCGGCCGGATTCCATCGGCCGCGTACGCGGCTTCGGCGGCAGCTTCGGCATGATGGTCCGGGCCTACGCCTATATCCGGGCCAACGGTCCCGACGGCCTGCGCCAGGTGAGCGAGAACGCCATCCTGAACGCCAACTACATCATGCGCCGCCTGGAGAAACACTATCCCCGCACCGTCCTCGTCCACGGCACGCAGAAGGAGACCCCCATCCCCGCCGAAGTGCCCTGCCAGCACGAGTTCGTGGCCTCCGGCACCCGGTTCCGCGCGCACGGCGTCAGGATGCTGGACATCGCCAAGCGCCTGCTCGACTACGGTTTCTACGCACCGACGATCTACTTCCCGCTCATCGTGCCCGAGGCGGCCATGGTCGAACCCACCGAAACCGAGAGCAAGGAGTCCATCGACCGGTTCATCGACGCCATGACGGCCATCGCCGAGGAAGTGGAAAACGACCCTGAACTGGTCCGGAACGCTCCGCACACCACGCCGGTGGGCCGTCTCGACGAGGCGCGCGCCGCCCATCCGAAGACCCTGAACCTGCGGTACGAGAAGTCGCTGGCGGAGTAGCGGTTTTCGGGATCGGCATCAACCCTCCACCATGCGGTCGTAGGCCGCCTTCGCCGCGACGGATATTTCCACCGGGTCCTTCTCCCAGTATTCCTCCCGGAAGATCTCGACGGACAGGGCGCCCGAATAGCCCTTCTCGCGAAGTATGCCCATCATGTCCTTCAGGGGAAGCACGCCCTCGCCCATGTATAGACGGTGCCCGTCGGTCAGGTCGGCGGGCGGCAGGTCCTCGCAGTCGTCCACATGGACGATCAGCAGCAATTCGGTGGGGATAGCCCGTATGTCCTCGAGGGGAACGCCCGACTTGTAGTAGTGGAAGAAATCCATCATCAGCCCCAGGCTGTCGTGTCCGGCCCGTTCGATCACTTCCAGGGCCTCCCGGGGTCCCGGAATGAAGGGATGCCGCCCGAGGGGCTCGATGGCGATCTTCACGCCGTGGCCGGCGGCCCGCACGGCATAGTCGCGGGCCGTGGCGGCCATGACATCAAAGGCTTCGTCCCGGTCCATGCCGGCCGGCGGTGCGTCGGCGCAGACTAGAAGGACGGGGCAGTCGATCCCCGCGGCCACCGCTGCCGCGCGTTCGATGGCCCGCAGCTGTTCCCGGTTGTCGGAGAACCCCACCAGCCCGTAGGGACAGAGCGACGCCGCGCGCAGTCCGTGGGAATCCAGCAGCGCCTTCAACGCTCCGGCATCGCGGGTTTTAAGGTAGGCATCGAGCTTCCTGGACCAGATCTCCACGGCGTCGAACCCCGCCTTCGCCGCGGCTTCCAGGTCCTGTTCGAGCGTATAGGGCATGGTCGTCGCGCCGTTGATGCATGAATACATGAATAACGCTCCTTATCTGGCGCCGCCATGAATCAGAGCGACACGGAGTACAATTTCGCCCGGTTCATATGGATGGCCACCGAAACAGGTCTTCCGCGGAAGGCGGACAGGTCGCGCTTTCCATTCCACGAAACCACGCCCGAAAGGTCGTCACCGATGAGGGGGTCGGCCTCGTCGAGGCTGAAGCCGTCATGGGACAGCTGCGGGCGCACCAGGGCATAGGGCGTCTGGGGCTGGGCCAGACCCACCCGGATCCATCCGCCGGGTTCCGTCCGGTAGTTGAGCCTGAGTTCCCGTCCCAGGCAGGGCGTGCCAATCTGCGCAGTGGCGTTCAAGGTGAACCGGGCCTCGCCCGGCGCCTCGAGCGCCACGAGACGATCCCGTTCCCAGGTGGCCCACCGGTGTTCGAAGGAAGCCATGATGGCGCCGCGGTCGCAGCCGGGAAAGCGGCGGATGTCGTGACTGACCGGTGTGCCGCAGTACATCAGGCCCCATTTCCTGTCGTCCAGGGGAACCAGGTTGGGTTTGGCATATACGGCCATGTAACGCCGCGGCCCCTGGTCCCGCCCGATGATCGGCCTGCGTTCCGGGCGGCTCCAGAGGTCGCCGTCCCGGCTCGTGGCCAGGTGGATATCCAGCGAGGCGCTGCCGCGATGGTAGAACGAGGGAAACATCAGGTGCAGATCAGTGCCGGGATAGCGGCAGTAGCAGCTGTCGTAGACGTCGTCGTCGATCGTATCGAGCGTATCGGCCATGAAGACGAACCGGGGCGGCGGCCAGCCGCCGAAATCCGGACCGCCCGTCTTGATGACCGCCCGCCGGTCGTCCTGCCGGCCGCGTAGATAGACCGCGTACTCCTGCTTTCCCGCGTCGTATGCGGCGATGTTCTGGGTGTCGAGATGCGCCTTGCCCAGATGCATCAGCGGGGCATCGCACACCTTCCACGAGAGGCCGTCGCCGGAAACAGCGCCCGTGACGTACGGGTGCCACAGTTCGAGCCTCTCCGCGATCTCCTCGTTTCCGCGGCCCTGGTCCACCATGCCCGTGACGAGGTCGTCAAAGAAGTCCCCTTCGTGCACGTCGTCTCGGAGGACGCCGTCCACGGTGATTTCGGAAACCGTGCTGATGCCCTTGTACCTTTCCGGCGGCGGCGCCGAAGGATCGACAAATATGGAGTGGAAATCGAAATGGCTTGCCGGGTGCAGCAGATTGTTGGACCGGTTACCTCCATATTCCTGCAGCCCGAGGGCGGGACGCTTCCAGTCGAACCCGTCGGCGCTTTCCGCATAGGCGATACAGGAAATGCCGCCCTCGCCGGCCGTCTTGTACCACATCCGCAGGATATCTCCCTCCCGGATAACGCAGAACGGCATCAGCATGGAGGACTCCCAATCCCTTTCGGGCTGGATAAAGGGATCTGTGATATCGGCCGGCTGCACCCTCAGGCGCAGTTCGCCCGTTGGAGGATCCTGGGACACGCCCAGTTCGTCCGCGCCCGCGCCCGTATGACCGGGCCATATACCGTACCAGTCCAGGAAGGGCCTTGGTGTGGCGACTTCATCGGCCATCCGGTTATGCCTTTCCGTTTGTGTTTCCATCCGTGATTACGTCCGTGTTACCTGTCCATGTTTCTATCCGTGCCTGAAACGGGAACGCGTCCTGGCGTCACCAGCTGTGTTACCTGTCCATGTTTCCATCCGTGCCTGAAACGGGAACGCGCCCTGGCGTCACCAGCCGTGAATCGCATGGCCGTTTCCGGGAAACCAGATCACATCCACGAAGTAGGACAGCAGGACGCCCAGCGCGTAGGCCGCGATCACGCCGATTACGAAGGGTTGGCCCCGCCGATAGAGCGACTCGCCGCCCATCCTCAATATGATCACCTTCGCGAGCCAGACCAGCAGAATCCCCACGACGCTCTTGCGGACGCCGCCGATCCTGGCGACGGCGAATCCCACCGGGTGCAGCGGCCACCAGGGCCACCTGTGGTGGGCCACGACCAGAAGGAGACCGGCCAGGGTCCCGGCACCGAAGGAAACCCGTTCCATGGGCGAGAGGACCTGCGTGTTGCGGATCCACATCTCCAGCCCGTCCCAGACTCCCCGGGCGCCGGCCACGAAGGCGGGTTCGGTAAAATCGAAGGCGCCGCCCCGGTACGCGAGGTGGAGTGTATACACGACCGACGTCATGAAGGTCAGCGCCAGGGTGGCCGCGATCGCCAGGTACACGCCCTTGCCCACCCCGCCCGTCCGGTCCCCCACCTTGGCCGCGTGGGCCATGGGGCACATCCCCAGGGTACGCCAGTTGCGGCCGTACGCGTTGGCCAGCGAAAGCACCGTCAGGTCCGGCGACGCGAGGCTTTCCGTCCCCAGGAGACGCACGGTCGCCGTGTTGACGTCGTTGTGGGGCAGGTCCAGGCCGGCGAGCCCGGTTTCCGCGACAATCCGGGTGATGCCGAGATACACCACGATGAGAAAGCCGAGGAACAGGCAGACGAGCCACAGCGACATGCCGGAAGCCCGCAGCCACCCGACCATGAAGACGACGCCGACGATGAGGCCGATCACCGCGGTTCGATACGAAAAGAACTCCCTCGAATCGTCCAGGTCCTTCGCGCCGCCAAGGCACTTGCGCCACACCCTGTACAGGTGCCGCCGCGCCATCCACACCGTAAACAGCACAAATACCAGGAAACCCGCGAAATGCTGGAGATCCATCACACCCTGGGCGTTCGAGACCCCCGTCCGACCCATGACGCCATGCTGTATCAACTGCACCAGGTAGAAAAACCAGACGCTGAACAGGATCTCGGTCCGCGTGAAGTACGCGATGCCCATCAGCAGGTAGTTGAAACGGATCATGACCGGCGGCCAGGCTTCCCCCAGCTCCAGGTTTACGGTGGAGGGGTTGCCCAGGGGGACGGCGGGCCAGGAGGTAAAAAAGCCACCCGCGTTCCAGGCCATCACCGCCAGTGTGGCGCCGAATCCGACCCAGAAGGACCGCGTGCGGGCGATCCGGGGCATGATCGCCCGTTCTTCGCTGCCTTCGATGAGCATCAGGGGTACCTGGGCCAGGGGAAAGGTCAACCGCTCGTGTTCGATCCACTGTTTCCGGAGGATGACCATGAGAGACGCGCCGACGAAGAAGATGGCCGCGTAGAAAGCGCCCCACCAGAAAAGGGGGATCACCCAGTACTGCCACGGCACCGACTGCCCGCGGGGAAGACTCTCGTAGAACCAGGTGACGGCGCCGCCCCGGTCGGAAACCACGAGCCATGCGGGCAGGTAGTCGAAGAACAGTTCCACCCAGCGGTTCTCGGCCGACGCGAAGTAATGGGGGCCGCTGATGACGGAAAGCGCGTAGGTGCTGAAGGCCCAGCCCGGAATGGCGGATGCGGTAAACACCAGGAAGAAGATGACGATGATTTCCTGCCGGGACAGCGCCCGGACCGGATCAATGATCTTGAGCGCGGGATTGAGCACGAGCACGACCAGCACCAGGGGGCAAAGGGCGGCGATGGGCAGGTGGGCGATGGTAATGAAAGAAGCGTGGATTACGTAGGCGGAATGGATCGTCCACAGCGTGACGAGCACGGAGAGCACCATCCCGAGGGCGACGGCCCGGACCGTCAGTCCCGCCGAAACAGGATGGGGACCGGGCAGCCCCCGCGTCCCGCCGCCGGAGTGCCCCCGCGTCCCGCCGCCGGGGTGCCCGCGTGTCTCGCCGCCGGGGCGCCGGCGTGTCTCGCCGCCAGGGCGCCCGCGCGCATGCTGCCGGCTTTCAGTGGATGAGTGCATGTGGCCCGTCACACCGCGAGATGTGGTCGTTTACCGAAGTCCGAAATGAAAGGGATATATACGCATTAGTAGCACAAAGTACAGGAATGTCAACGGCCGCCTTTTCCCTTGACACCCCGCGTCCATACTGCATAAAATGAACTGTAAGATCTAAAGGTCTTGAGGGCGGGTCTTATGACTCGCCCTTTTTATGTTTATTGACCCGGAGGTCGGCCTGTCATGACGCGCGGCCACTCAGCCGTAATGTGCGGCATCGGCCGTCCGGGCATAGCATCAGGAGTAGAAAAAAACCAATGGCCGTTCGCATTCTCGTAGGCGCCGCCTGGGGTGATGAAGGCAAGGGCAAGATCGTTGATTTCCTGAGTGAGAAGGCCGACATCGTCGTGCGGTTCCAGGGCGGGGCCAATGCCGGACACACCGTCCAGATCGGAGACCAGGAGTATATCCTCCACCTGATTCCCGTGGGCATACTGCGGCCGGACAAATCCTGCGTCATCGGAAACGGCACCGTGGTCGATCCCGAAGCGCTGATGGAAGAGATCGAGATGCTCAGGTCCCACGGTATCGACGTGGAAGGGCGCCTTTTCATCAGCCACAACGCCCATCTCATCATGCCCTATCACAAACTGATCGACCGGGTCGGAGAGGAGCAGCGGCAGGAGGAGGAGCGCATCGGCACCACGGGTCGCGGGATCGGTCCGGCCTACGCGGACAAGGCCGCCCGCAAGGGCATACGCATCGTCGACCTGAATGACCACGAGGTGCTGAAGGAGAAACTGCAGCGAAACGTCGAGGAGGCGAACAGGATCCTCGACGCCGTCTACCAGACCGAGGCGCTCGACGCGGACCGGATCATCGAGGAATACCTGGCCTTTGCCAGGCAGATCGGTCCGTACGTGACCAACACGTCGGAATACCTCAACGAGGCGATCGACGCGGGCAGGGAGATCCTATTCGAGGGCAGCCAGGGCACGCTGCTGGACGTGGACCACGGGACCTACCCCTTCGTCACGTCCTCCAACACGACCACGGGCGCGGCCTGCATGGGGGCCGGCGTCGGGCCCACGCGCATCGACGAGGTCATCGGCGTGGCCAAGGCCTACACCACCCGGGTGGGGAACGGACCTTTCCCCACGGAGTTTCCCTCCAGGTGGGGCGACGAATTCCGGCGCATGGCGGGCGAATTCGGCGCCACGACGGGCCGCCCGCGTCGCTGCGGCTGGTTCGACGCCATGGTCGTCCGCTACGCCGTCATGGTGAATGGCATCGACAGCCTGGCGCTCGCCCGGCTCGATACGCTGGACAGCCTCCAGACGCTGCGGCTGTGCGTGGGTTATAAACTGAACGGCGACGTGGTCCGCCACCTGCCCAACGACGCGAACGTCCTTGCCCGGTGCGAACCCGTCTACGAGGAGATGGAAGGCTGGGACCGGCCCACGGGGCACATCCGGACGTGGAGCGATCTACCCGTCAATGCCCGGGCCTATATCGAGCGGGTTTCGGAACTGGTGAAGACCGACGTGAATATCGTCTCCGTCGGATCGCACCGCGACGCGACCATATTCCTGTAGGGCATTGGCGGGGTCGGCCGGCCATCCTTTCCAAAACCGGAAACTGGTTGACCTTCGGGGCGTAACCGCTTATCTTGCTTCGCCTGCGAGGGCGCGTAGCTCAGTTGGCAGAGCAACAGACTTTTAATCTGTGGGTCGAAGGTTCGATTCCTTCCGCGCTCATGGATGCACCGCTAGCTCAATTGGCAGAGCAACTGACTCTTAATCAGTGGGTTCGGGGTTCGATTCCCTGGCGGTGCACTGCCCTTTCCCGGTCACACCCGCGCCTTCGGGCACGGGTGGATTTGACAGGAAGGGGCAAATGCCCTACCTTCTTTGACATGGGGGTGAAAGGATTCGACGGGAGTGGATGCGGTGGGAACCGCGTGCCGAGGTCCCCAAAAACCTCGTTAAACCATTGGGAACAAAATTATCTGCAGACGAACCTTCGTATGCAATGGCTGCCTAACAACAGTTAGCGCAACCCGTTTTTGATCAGCCCCGCCTGCGGGATGGTCAAAAGCGTCGATAAAGCAGGCTGGCCGGGTGTCGCGCCTCAGGGCACCAGGCGAGACTCAACTGGGGCTGGTTCCGGTTAAATCCTGCCTGCTGGAGTTCTCCGGGACGAGATCAATAAACAGGCTACGCATGTAGACGTTCCCGCTTAGGCACTTTCGGACGGGGGTTCGATTCCCCCCACCTCCATCAGACCTTTAGTTTCGAGCACTCAGTGCTTTCGGGTCTTTGTTTGGATCCAACCCATTGGATTCGAAATGACCGCTCTATCAAGCCAGACAAAGCCATTCTTCGGTACCTGAACCTGACCTACGTTTCAAATTCAACGCCTAATTTTCTTTGGATTAGCAGCAACTTTACCAAACCCGGGTTATTCGACGTGGGTAGTTTTTGACACCTGATCAACCGATCATAGTCCAACCGAGGATGGATCATGAAATACACGGCGGTGGTGAAACATAGTGGTGGATGGTGGATTGGATGGATTGAAGAAGTGCCTGGTGTCAACTGCCAGGAACGAACTCGCACGGCATTACGGCAGAGCCTGATCGAAACACTTACGGAGGCATTGGAATTTAATCGACGCGAAGCTTTGGCTGCCGCGGGCGATGACTATCAGGAGGAGACTGTAGTCATCGCATGAAACGGGTTGAACTGTTGAAACACTTGAAGCGGCACGGTTGCAAAATGATTCGCGAAGGGAGGCGTCACTCCTGGTGGCGCAACGGTCGAGGTGATCGGCGTTCTTCGATACCAAGACACAGAGAAATCCACGACTTGTTGGCGAAGAAGATCTGTCGAGATTTAGAGGTAGAGTCGATCAAGTAGTACTTCGGATGTGCAGTTAATCTCATTATGTAGTAGGCGATCTACTACACTTCCGGTTCCATTTCGATTACCATGCGACTCGTCATTCTTCAGTCCAATGAGGTACGTTTTTTCTTGTACAATAATTACTAAACTCATTGGGTAACTCTCCCATTATTAGATTTAAACCCGGTGTTTAATTCCCCCTTCATAGGGCCCTACCTTTCATTCCTAACTGATTTCAACACATCCACATTCATATAGGTCTTCAGGGAAATAAGACTACAGGGAATCGGGTTTGCTTTGACGCATCGAGACCTGCGCTCCTGAGACATCGTGGTCCACTTTTCCTCCGGTAAGCGATTCTGCCGTCACTCCGAATGGTCGTCGAGTGCTGCAATGCCCGTCAACGCCACCGGTGGCCGGTCCGGAAACTCCGCCACCAGACTCAGTTTCCCTCCCATAGCCTCGACGTAGTCGCTGAGGGTGGAGATCAATAGGTCACTGCGCTTTTCGAGGCGGGACACATTCTCCTGATTGATCCCGAGCCTTTGGGCGACCCGCACCTGAGTCTGTTTTCGAGCCTTACGCAAATCTCGTAACGACATCTCTTCGGCGATCAGTTCCTGGGCTCGTTCTTCGATCTTCTTCCGTCGGGACGGGGGCAGCTTGTCCATCCTGTCTGTCAGCGTACTCATCTTCTTGTCCTCCTATTGGCGTTCAACCAATCAAGATGCTGATCGAAGCGGTGATCCGCCTTCCTAATTAGCTGCTTGTAGAACCGTTGTTCACGGACTCCTGATTTATCGCCAGCAACCAAAAGTATGGCCTTACGATCGGGATCGAAGGCAAATGCGATCCGCCAGACTCCTCCATAAACAGTAAAACGAAGCTCCTTCATTTTGGTATGCCGCGACCCGTAAAGCGTGTCCACCCGCGGGCGGCCCAATGTCGGTCCGAACACTTCCAGGAACTTCGCTTGCGCAAGCAGTTCGTCCTGTACCTTCGGTTCCAAGGCGTCAAACTCGGAATCAAACGCAGGATGGAATTCGACTTCCCAATTACTTTTCATGATATGACTTTTAAATCATATGTTGTCAAGAGCATTTCAGATGGCCGGTCTTACTGCGGACTCGTGAATGCCTGAGTTAACCCCGTCGCAGATCTCAAGGATCTTGTGGCATAACAAGTGTATTGCAGTCCGCCTGAATCCCGAATCGTAAACCGCCCACGAAATAGGGGTAGCATGAATTCCGCCTACACGATTTAATCGACATTCCGAACCGCCAGCTCGAGTGTTTTTCTCTGCGCCGTGCTCAAGTACATCAAGTGCTGCTAGAATTCCCATGGTCCTCATGCTTCTCTCGGCTTTTTCCGTCGGTTCCCCGGAGTGAATTCGGTTCATGCCAGGACTTCCGATTGACGCCGAGGTTCATTCACACCTAATTAAAGTTTGTCTAACAGGATTTTCAGATGATCAGGTTTTAGACGAACAGGTGTTTCTACAGGCGCCGGTTCTCACATTCGAACCCCTCGACTGCGTATACGGAGAACGACCGCTGAAACCAACCTCGGCCTGTTCAATCAAATAGCATCTTCCAACCCTATGGAGAGATATCCCATGCCACCCGAAGAAAAGCCATCCGACCAGAATATCGACCCGCGCGTTTTCGAACTCTATGACGAGTACTGTCACGGTTACATCGACCGGCGCACGTTTTTCAGCCGCGCCGCGGCAATCACGGTAGGCGGCGTCTCCGCGCTCTCGATGGCGGAGGCGCTCCTGCCGCGCTACGCCGAGGCCCAGACGATCTCCTTCACCGACCGGCGCATCAAGGGCAGGTACGTGGAGTACCCTTCGCCGGGCGGCACGTCGGGGACCATGCGCGGATACCTCGTGCAGCCCACCGGTGACGGGCCCTTTCCATCGGTCATAATCTTCCACGAGAACCGCGGCCTGAACCCCTATATCGAAGACGTCGCCCGGCGCGCGGCCGTGGCCGGGTTCCTGGCCCTGGCCCCGGACGGACTGGCTCCTATCGGCGGCTATCCCGGGAACGATGATGATGGCCGTACCATGCAGCGAAGCCTCGACCGGGAGAAGCTGGACCAGGACATGATCAACAGCGCAAGGTATCTCAAGGCGCATGAACTGTCGAACGGGCGTCTCGGCGCCACGGGATTCTGCTGGGGCGGGGGGATGACCAATCGCCTCGCGGTTGCCCTCGGCAGTGACCTGGACGCCGGCGTTCCGTACTACGGCGCCACGGCCGCCAGCGAGGACGTACCGAAGATCAGGGCGGCTATATTGGTCATCTACGCGGGAACCGACCGGCGCATCAACGCGATGTGGCCCGAGTACGAGGCGGCGTTGGAATCGAACGGCGTGACCTACGAAATGGAGATGTACGAGGGAACGCTACACGGATTCCACAACAACTCGACACCCCGCTACAACGAGACGGCGGCTGAGCTGGCGTGGAACCGCACCATCGGATTCTTTCGAAAACACCTCGCGGAATAAGAAGAGGAAACCCATGGATATCGCAGGGATTCGGGATCAAATGCCGGGCCTGAAACACGGCGTTTATTTCAACACAGGAGGAATCGGCCAGTCGCCGGTCAGTGTGAACGAGGCGATGGTTGAGGGTTATCAGCAAATGCTCAGCGGAAGCATGGGTCCTGCCGACCAGTATTCCGCGATGGAACGAGCGGCGTCGGAAATGCCGGCCAGGATTGCCGGCTACTTCGGCGCCGATGCCGGGGAAATCGCGTTGACGATGAGTACCGGCGAAGGGTACGGCATGGTGCTCGGCGGGTTAAGCTGGCAACCGGGTGACGAGGTGATCATCACCAACGAAGAACACCCGGTACCCCTGCAGGCCGCCGAGGGCCTGGCGGACCGGGTCGGGGCCATCGTCAAGGTAGTCGAGATCGACCAGGATAAGGACGTTTTTCTGAAACGACTGGAAGTGACCATCACCCCGCGGACCCGGCTGTTCTGCTTCAGTCACGTCACGACGGACACCGGGACCCGGTTGCCGGCCCGCGAGGTCTGTACGCTGGCACGGGCGCGCGGCATTCACACGCTCTGGGACGGCTGCCAGGCCGTCGGGCAGTTCCCGGTGGATCTGCATGACATGGGATGCGATTTCTACGCCACCAACTGCTACAAGTGGATGCTCGCGCCGATGGGTACCGGGTTTCTCTATGTTCGGAAAGACGCGCAGCAGACACTGAAGCCGCTTCGGCGGCCGCACGCGCCCGATGGCACGGCCCGTCAGTACGAGACGGGAACGCCTTCGAGCATGCTCTACCAGGGACTCGAAGCCAGTCTCGATTTCATGGACGGCATCGGCGGGCCGCAGGCCATCGCGGAGGAGGCCGGCCGTAAAGCGGAATCGCTAAGAACGCGCCTGGATGCCATACCCGGCGTGCGTGTCATCAGCTCCCGCCGCGCGGAAACCCAGTCCGGTATCGTCGCCTTCGCCATCGAGGGCATGGAGGGCAACGAAGTCTCCGATGCACTCCGAAGCCGCTGGCAAATCACCCAACGGGCCACCTACATCAACGAACCGACGGGCGTACGGATTTCGGTGGCGTTCTATACCAGCGATACCGAGTTGGACACGCTCGTCGAAGCGGTCACGATCCTGTCGGGAGAACTGAATTAGGGGCCGGCACGGAATGGACGGGTTCCACGCGTCAGGAATCCGGGTTTACCGCCGTGTGATTCAGCCCGGGTCGGAATCACTCCTGTGCCGCGTCGCCTCTTCTTCGCGGCAGAAAAGCTCAAGTGACGCGACGACGGATTCCAGTTGCTTCTCGTCCCAGGCTTCGGACAGGCTGGTCGCGCGTTGCGTGACGAGTTCCAGGTACCGGTTCGCGACCAGCTTTCCCATGGCCGTGATTTCACAGATCACGACTCTACGATCTTCCGGCTCCGATTTTCTGTTAAGGTACTTCCGGTCGACCAGTTTTTTAACGACGTTGGTGGCGTGTGACTGCGTACTGCCCAGGTGGTCGGCAATCGCGCTCATGCACAGCGGCCCGTTCTGATTCAACACCTGAAGCGTGTTGACTTGATGGACGTTCAGATCCAGTGTCCGCAGCCTGACCCAGTGCCCGCCGGACATCAGGCGATTCAGCTGGTCCACCACAGACACGAACCGTTCCGTTAACTCCCCTCTCCGGTGTTTATCCATATTCACGCTCACGCCTCGATTACCGAATGCGCCTTCGACCTGGTTTCGGTATACTGTATGAATCCGGTTTCGATGCACACTGCGGTGCAAAACGAACTGCAACAAGTGTGCAAGGGTTTCTATTTACTTATGCCGGTGACACTTAGGCAATGTCAAGTGATATCTTCCAAAATCGAATAATACGCAATAAATTATATAACATTTTGATTTATTTTATTATTATCCTCGTGTTGTTCAGTCAGAAACTACTTCCCACGAGGACGCGTATCGCCGCATTTTCTGCTCCGGGCCCTGGATGCGGGAACCCCGGCCACGGAAGCCCCGGACGCGGGGGCCGCGAACACGGGGGATCCGGACGCGGGTCGAAACCACCCGCATTTCCGCCTGTACCGCCTTACGAATACACATGGTATTGTCGTCATGACCATCATAACCGCGACCACCCGACTCGCACGCGAACTCCGCCGCGATCATGACCGGATCCAGGAGGCGGCGGGACGGGCTTCCTGGCCTACCGCACAGATCATTCCGCTGTCCGCGTGGCTGGCGGAAACGTGGAAGAACGGGCTGTTCTCCAATCACTTCGCAACGGAGGACCGACTGCTCCAGCCGGCCGAAGAACGGTTGATCTGGGAAGACGTCATCCGATCGATGGCCGAAGACACGCTGCTGGACATTCCCTCGACGGCAGCGGCCGCCACCGGGTCCTGGAAAAGTCTGTGCGGCTGGGGGATTCCGCTCGACGCAGAGGCATGGAAAGAATCTGTGGACGCCCGGACTTTCCTGGGCTGGGTCCGGTCGTTCCAGGCACGCTGCAGGCGAAACGGCTGGATTTCGAGCGCCGAGTTGCCCGCATATGTCGCGGACCTCATCGACCGGGGCGCGGCACCGGTGCCCGATGAGGTTGAATTCGCAGGATTCATGGAGTTATCGCCGGTGCAGCAAAGCCTGATCGACGCCCTGGAACGGCGAGGCGTGAAGGTCCGGCAGAGCGCGCACACCGGTGAAGCCGGGGACGCCGCCCGCGTGGGCTTTGCCGATGCCGGCCGTGAGATCCGGGCCGCCGCCGAATGGGCGCGCCGATGCCTGGAAAGCGATCCGGACGCGCGCGAACCGGCGTACCGGATCGGCATCGTCGTACCCGAACTGAGTCTGCACAGGGACGAGATCGAGCGTGTATTCGGCGAAGTGTTGCACCCCCGGAACCGGCTGCGACCGGACCTCGACCCCGTGCGGTGCTTTAACATTTCCCTCGGACGGCCGCTCGATGAACGTGCCGTTATCCAGACTGCGTTCCTGTTCCTGGGAACCGACCCCGGTGATCTCTCTGTCGAACAGGCCGGGCGCGTAGTGCGATCCCCCTTCCTGCCCGGGGCCGTGGAGGAAATGACCGGTCGGGCCCTGCTGGACGCGGACCTGCGCGGCGGCGGCGCGCCGGACGTGTCCCTGCAGGATGTGATCGAACGGGCGCGGAGAAGAACGGGCTTTGGCGGGTGTGCCAGGCTCGTGATCCTGCTCGAAACCTGGTTGGAAAAACACCGGACGCTTCAGCATCCGCGGCTGCCCAGCGACTGGGCGCCTGCCCTTTCCGCGTTCCTTCGCGACATTGGCTGGCCGGGAGACCGCACGCTAGACAGTACCGAATACCAGACTCTGGAAGTCTGGCGCGATTTGCTCTCCGACCTGGCCAGCCTGGACGATATTTGCGGGCGCGTTCCGCTCCACGGGGCGGTGGACGCGCTGAGGAAGCTGGCTTCGGGCCGGCAGTTTCAACCGGAATCCGCGCCGGCCCCCATCCAGATCCTGGGTGTAATCGAAAGCTCCGGCCTCCGTTTCGACCGGCTCTGGCTGATGGGACTGCATGACGGCGCCTGGCCTGTCGATCCCGTGCCGGACCCGTTCGTTCCGGTACGCCTTCAACGCCGTTACGGCCTGCCCGGGTCGTCGCCGAACCGGGAACTCGAATCCAAACGGATGCTCACCGGACGCCTTCTCTCGTCCGCGCCTTCCGTCGTCGTAAGCTATCCGGAGCGGGAAGGGGATGCGGACCTGGCCGTCAGTCCACTCGTTCGCATGCTGCCCGAAACCTCGGCCGCCGGCCTCGGGATCCCGCCGCCATCCGGCGACGACGAAAGGTCTCGCGGCGTCGACGAAAGGTCCCGCGGCGAAGGGGAAGGGTCCCGCGGCGCTTCCGTGCTGGAGGTCCTGGACGACCACTACGGACCGGCAAGTGGTGACGCGGCGCTCACGGGCGGGACCTTTCTGTTCAAGCTCCAGGCGGCCTGCCCGTTCAAGGCATTTGCCGAACTGCGGCTCGGTGCCAGGGCGCTGGAGGAGCCCGAACCCGGCCTGAACGCGCTTGACCGGGGAAGGCTCATGCACCGCGTGCTCGAACGGGTCTGGGGACGGATGAAGTCTCACGGGCATCTGCTCGCAGTGACGGAAGAGGGGCTGGCGGACCTGGTACGCGGTTACGTCGAACCCGAGGTCCGGCGGATACTCGGTGGCCGTTTAGGGCGCAATCCCCGCCTTGCGGAAATCGAGCAGGCCCGGCTTTCGCGTATCATAGTTGAATGGATGGAGCTGGAACGAATGCGAAAGCCGTTCGAGGTGGTCGACCAGGAGGAGATTCGGTCCGTTGAAGTCGGCGGCATCGAGGTGAGTATCCGGGTGGACCGGGTGGACCGCCTGGAGGACGGGAAGCTGGTCATCCTGGACTACAAGTCCGGGGAATGCGGTCCCGCCGACTGGGAGGGCGCGAGACCGGACGAACCCCAGTTGCCCATATACGCCGTAACCACGGATACCGAGGTGGCCGGCGTCCTGTTCGCCAGGTTGCGTACGGGTGACCTGGGATTCAGGGGACTGGCCGAAACCCCGGAGATCGCGCCGGGGATCCGGGTACCGGAAACGCAGCCGCCCATGGCGCAGACCATAAGCGACTGGAGGGCGGTGCTGGATGAACTCGGACGTGGCTTCCGTAAAGGCCGCGCGCATGTGGATCCCAAAAACCCTGCGAAGACCTGCCGGTACTGCGAACTGCCGTCCCTGTGCCGGATAAGCCAGGGGACGGTGGAACTGGAGGATCCGGAGGATGAACGTGATTGAACCGGCAGCGGACCAGGGGCAACGTCTCGAGGCGCTCGATACTGCCCGGTCGTTCATCGTCCAGGCCCCCGCGGGGTCCGGAAAGACCGAGTTGCTCATCCAGCGGTTCCTGGCCTTGCTGGCACGGGTTGACCGGCCGGAGGCCGTCGTGGCCATCACCTTTACCCGCAAGGCCGCCGCGGAGATGCGCCATCGAATCGTCGCGGCCCTGGGATCCGCCGCCGGCCCACGACCCGCGACGCCGCACGAAGCCCACACCTGGAATCTCGCGCGGGAAGCCGTTGCACGCAATGACCGGCTGGGCTGGCGTTTGGCCGAACATCCGGCGCGCCTGCGTATCCAGACGATCGATTCGCTCTGCGCCATGCTGGTGCGCAGGATGCCCTGGGTCTCCCGCATGGGCGCGGCGCTCAGCCCGGTGGATGACGCGGGACACCTGTACGCGCGTGCAGCCCGCCAGACGGTGTCCTTGCTGGATGCCGAAGGGACGCCGGCGGACGTGGCCGAAGCCGTGGCCGTACTGCTTGCCCACCTGGACAACCACTTCGGGAGAGTTGAGCAACTGCTGAGCGTCATGCTGGGCACCAGGGACCAGTGGATACGGCACGTGGCCGATCGTGGGCGCCACCGTGCGTTGCCTGATGCTCCGGCGCCTCGCGGGCCCGAGGCAGAAGGCGATGCCGTCACGTCGAGCGATACCGGCGCGTCGCGTGATGCTGGCGCTGCCGGCGATAACCAGGAACCTCGCGGGCCCGAGGCACTGCGTGCCGACCTGGAGTCGGCGCTTGGGGAGGTTCTCGAAAGTGCCCTGGACCGGGCCCGGACCGGGTTCCCGGAGCGTTTCAGGGACGAAACCGCCGCGCTCGCCCGTTTCGCGGCATCGAATCTGCGTGCGAGGAATCGGGAGAGTACGACGAACCAGAAGAGTGCGACGAACCGGGAGAGTGCGATCGACGCATGTCACGAGATGACCGGGTTTCCGGAAGCGGATGCCGATTCACTCCCTTTCTGGGTCGGCATCGCGGAGATGTTCCTAACCGGGCAGGGGACCCGGCGCCGGTCCCTGAATGTCAACCAGGGATTCCCGGCGACCGATGCCGGACGCGACGCCAAGGAACGGCTTGCCCGCATCGACCTGACCCCGGAAACCGCCGAATCGTTGCACGAATTGCGCTCCCTGCCCCCTCCACGATTCGATGAAGGGCAGTGGGACGTCCTGAACGCGCTGATGCTCCTGCTGCCCGTGGCGGTGGAACAACTCAGGCTCGTCTTCCGGGAAGAAGGATGCGTCGACTTCACGGAGATCGGCATCGGCGCGCGGACCGCCCTGGGCCGGGACGAGGCGCCCACCGACCTGAGACGGGACGAGGCGCCCACCGACCTGGGACGGGACGAAGCGCCCACCGACCTGGGCAGAGACGAGGCGCCCACCGACCTGGCCCGGAGCCTGGACGATCATATCATGCACCTGCTCATCGACGAATTCCAGGACACCTCCCAGAGCCAGTACGGCCTGCTCACCCGCCTGATCAGGGACTGGCGCCCGGATGACGGCAGGACGCTGTTCCTGGTGGGCGACCCCATGCAGTCGATCTACGGGTTTCGCGAAGCGGAGGTGGGGCTCTTTCTCCAGGCCCGTAAGAACGGGGTAGGCGCCGTCCGCCCGGTCCCCCTCGCACTTTCAGTGAATTTCCGCTCCCATCCACGCGTCGTGGACTGGGTGAATCGCGTGTTGAGCGACGCCTTCCCTGCGAGCGAGGACTTCCTGTCGGGTGCGGTAACCTACGAGCCCTCCGTGGCGTTCAAGGACGACCATCCCGATAGCCGCGTCCGCTTCCATCCCTTCCTCGACCGCAACCAGGAGGCCGAAGCCGAACGCGTCGTCGAGATCATCGCCGAGGCGCAGGCGCGGCGACCGGACGGGACCATCGCCGTGCTGGTCCACGCACGCAGTCATCTGGCCGGTATCGTTTCCGCTTTGAGAAGGAACGGGATGAGATTCCGCGCCGTGGAGATCGACGCCCTGGGGGACCGTCCGGTGGTGCGGGACCTGCTGTCGCTCACGCGGGCGCTCCTGCATCCTGGCGACCGCCTGTCATGGCTGTCCGTGCTGCGCGCGCCGTGGTGCGGTTTCACGCTGACGGACCTTGAAGCCCTGGCCGGAGGCAACGCCCCTTCCGCCGTATGGGATCTTCTTCAGGATCCCGCGCGGCGGGAGCGGCTGTCAACGGACGCCCGGTCCAGGATCGACCGCATGATGCCCGTCCTCGCAAATGCGTTCGCGCTCCGCGCACGGCTGCCTGTCCGCCAGCTGGTGGAAGGCGTGTGGTCCGAAATGGGCGGTCCGGACTGCCTGGAGACACGGTCGGAACGCGAAGACGCCGCCGCCTATCTTGATCTCCTGGAACGGGCCCAGGACGGCCTGGGGATCCCGGACGAGCGGGTATTCGCCGATGACGTCGCGCGCCTTTTCGCGCCATCGGACATCGAAGCCGCCGGGGACGTGCAGCTGCTGACCATTCACCGGGCCAAGGGACTGGAGTTCGATACGGTCATCCTGCCCGGCCTGGGCCGCCTTCCGCGGTCGGAGGACCCAAGGTTGCTCATGTGGCACGAATACACCCGCGGCGGCCGGTCACGGCTTCTGCTGGCGCCCATTCGCGCCACCGGCGGCGATAAAGACCCGCTCTACGCCTACCTGGCCCGCATTGAATCGCAAAAACGCGAAAATGAGAGGACCCGGCTGCTCTACGTGGCCGCAACCCGGGCCCGGCAAAGCCTGCATCTGCTCGGGCACGCCGTACCCGATCCGGAGAACGATATACTGAAGCCACCGGGCTCCCGGACGCTGCTCGCGAGAATATGGCACGCCGTGGAGCCTGAATTCATGGAAGCGCTGAAGGACTACGAAGGAAAAGACCCGGAACGCGACGCGGCAGCGGCCAGGCCCCGGGGGGTACCGCTGCGCCGCCTGGTTGCGGACTGGACGCCCGGACCGGCCCCCGAAGACATCGACTTTAAACCGCCTTTCGATCCGTCGGATCCCGACAGCGACGATTCGGGACATCCCACCTTCGAGTGGGTAACCGAACTTCAGCGAAGGGTGGGTATTGTCGTGCACCAGGTGCTGCAGCGCATGTACGCACCGGATCGCCTGGACTTCGACGAGGCTATGCTTCGCACGGCACTCAGGCAGGAAGGACTGGCCGGAGAAAGGCTGGACGAGGCGGTTTCCCGGGCACGCTCCGCCCTGGAGAACACGGTCGCCGACGCAAGGGGTCGCTGGATACTGTCCCTGCACCCGGGCGACGAAAGGGAGCTTGCCCTGACCACGGTCCTCAACGGCCGGGCCCAAAGATACGTCGTGGACCGGACCTTCGTGTTCGAAGGCACGCGCTGGATCATCGACTACAAGACCAGCGCCCATACCGGCGGGGATCTCGAGGGTTTTCTGGATAACGAGCAGCAGCGTTACCGCAGCCAGCTGGAGGGCTACGCGGACGTCCTGCAAACGCTGGAATCGGGACCGGTCAACCTGGGCCTGTATTTCCCGATGCTGCAGGGGTGGCGGACGTGGACGTATCGGGGGAACCCGCGTTGAAACGCCCCGCGAATCCGCCGTCCGGCCGTCAGCAAGTTTCCATCCTGATGGAACCGAACCGAATCCCGGAAAGGACGCTATGCCCGATCACACTTTCCCGTTGATCGAAGTCGAGGGCACCAGCTACGAGATGGGCTATCAACACGGTGCGCAGGCCGCCAGCCTCGTCCAAAGGTACCTGCGATGGATCGATCGGTTGACCGGGATGTCCCGGGATACGCTGTGTCGGAACGCCATGGGTTTCTGGCCGCTGATGGAGCGCATGAGTCCGGCCTTCTCGGAGGAGGTGCGAGGACTGGCGGCGGGTGCGGGCATCAGCCTGGAAGAAGCGGTCCTGTGCCAGGCCCGTGCCGAGGCCGCGCAACGGACGGTCGGGGCCTGCACCGCCTTCGCGCTGACGCGGTCGGCCACGGCCGATGGAAACACGCTGGCGGGACAGAACCAGGATCTCGAGCCGGAATACGCCGACGTCGCGCTGCTGTTACGGATTAGACCCGGCGATGGCCGACCCCGCGCGTTGATGTTCACCTTCGCCGGCCAGTTGGGTTATTCAGGGATGAACGAGCACGGCGTGGCCCATTTCGCCAATGCCCTATATGGATGTACATGGCGGATGGGACTGCCTCATTATCCGATCAAGCGCCTGGTCCTGGAGCAGCGGACTGTCGAAGACTGCGTGGGAGTTCTTTCAAGGCACCGCACCTGTTCGGCCGCCAACCTGGTGTTGTGTGACGGACAGGGACGCATCGATACCGTGGAAATACGGCCCGAGGGAATTGCCCGGTACCGGGACGCCCATCCGGACGCCTGCCTGCACACCAACCACTACCTGACCCCCGCGTTCGCCGGTCACGAACGCGGATACCTGCCGGATTCATGCCCCAGGCTGGACCGCGTCCGGCATCTCGTCCAGAAGTCTTGGGGAACGATCACCGTCGACACGATCAAAGCAATCCTGGCCGATCACGAAAACGATCCCGGTGGGATCTGCCGGCACGGCGCGGTCGGGATGCATTCGATTTCAGGATACATCGCCGAACCCGAAAAACGGTTGCTTCACGTCCGGCGCGGCCACGGCTGCCTGGGTACGTGGCAGGCGTATGACGTGTGAGGATTATGCGATCACGCGTCGGCGCTGCCGGTCGGTCGATATGCCCGGTACGCTCCGTCCTTCAACACCGGAACACAACTGCTCGCATCCAGGGCCGCGGCAAGTCGCACATCCTCCGCGAATCCCCTGCCGATCAGCTCCCTGCCGGAACCCGACCCGCATAGGACCGATTCCAGATCGTCCCTGAACGCTTCGAAAACGCGGGCGGCGGTTTCGGCTTCCGGCGAAAGGGTGCCTTCCGGCGAACGGGTGGCTTTCAACGCATGGATGACGGCTCCCGCGCCGATCAGGTCTTCGATCGCGGGCCTGAGGGTTTGATGCTGCTTCCAGCGTTCCCCCGCGGGAATTATGCTGATGCCGGTCCCGTACTGCCGCAGTATCCCGGCGAGAGCCGTTGCGTTCCGGAGACAGCCGGCGAATGTGGGTATATCACCGGTCGACAAGGATAACGTGGACCCGTTGGGAGAAGGCAGCACCAGGGAGGTGCCGGCGGGTATGTCCAGCAGGGAGGAGGGGGACAGCGAAAAACCGCCCCCTTCGAATTCCCGGGTAGCATTGGCCATGAGCGCATTGCGGGACCTGGCGTAGTCCGCCGCCGAATGGTCCCTGCTCCGGAAGGGGTAGACCAGCGCACCGTTTGCCGCCGCTACGTCCACACTGGTGGTAAACGACAGGACGTCGACGATGACCACGGCCCTGCTGATGGGCAGCAGTTCATGAAGCCCCTCCATGCCCCACTCGCATCGTATATCGAACGATTCCTGGTCAAAGTACATCGGAAGCTCTCGGTCAGCCTGGCTCAGGCGTTTGACTGTTCTTCGCGCGGGATGCTGCGCAGATACCTGTTCAACTTGTGCGTCTCGTAACGAAAATCGTCGATGTGCCGGGCTATCGTCGACAACAATATAACCACCTCGTGCAGCTCGCCGCGCAGTTCATTCAGTACCTCGTTGGTATCTTGCGCTTCCGTGTTTCGCATGAAGTCTCTCCCGATTCGGTGCTGACCGGTCTCAAGAACGGTTGTGTGCAGGAACGGCATCCGGTGCGGAAGCCGGCATGCCATCATTAAACAGGATGTATAGTTACTATATAGTTTATTATTATTTCAAGCGGAAGTTTAATTTACCTTTTTTGTTATAAAACGGGAAGACGGACCCCGGCCTGGTACGGCCCGGAACGGCCCGGTACGGCCCGGTACGGCCTACGCCTGCTGGCCCACGGTCTCCAGCGTGAAGGTCTTCCTGCCATCCAGACCGCACGCCACCGGATAGGTTTTTTCCCTGGGACCGCCTTTGCCGGGGACGTAGCGGACATGGGGCGGGAAGTAGGCGTAAAGCGCCGTATTGCGTGGGTGGGGAGACCGGTTGGGACCGGATCCGTGTACCATAAGGCTGTGGAAGAAGAGCGCGCTTCCGGCCTTCAGCGGCACCTCGATCTGCTGGGCATCCCGCAGGTCTTCATCGTGCGCGGGTTCGGATTCCTGTGCCTGCGCGATAAGACCCCAGTCTTTCAAACCCCAGTTGTGACTGCGCGGGATGACTTTGAAACAGCCGTTCTTGGGCGTGGCGTCGTTCAGGGCAATGCTGACGGTCACGAGGGCGGGCGGTTCGATGGGCCAGTAGGCCGAATCCTGGTGCGGCGCATGGGCGGACCCGTGAAAGGCCGGCTTGAGCATCAGGGTGCTGCGGAACAGCAGCAGGTCGGGACCGAGCAATCCACCCAGCACCCGGAGCAGGTTCGGGTGGACGGAGAGGTCGCGAAAGAACGGCGAGATTTCCCGCGTGTTCTCGATTTTTCGCAGCACGGGCAGGCCGTCCGGCCGGTTCGCGCCCTTTGCGTAGGGTTCGCGCTGGAAACGCGAGGATCCCGGATCGCCCGCGGACTCGAGTTCCGCCGACAGCCGGTGCAGCCTTTCGATCTCCTCGCGGCATGCGGCCAGTTCGTCTTCCGACAGCACGCCTTCGACGACCAGGTAGCCCTCTTCCTCGAAAAACGCTTTCTGTTCAGCCAGGTGCTTCATCGTGGTGTCCCCCGTGGTCTGGAACGTCCGAATATCCGGTAAGCGATCGCGGAAAGGCCGACGAGACCGCATACGAAAACGGGAAGGCGGTAGACCGCCACTTCGTCGTAACGCATGACGGCGCCGCTGGCCCCCATGGCGGCGACAAGGAACGAGAAGGCCACGAGCCGCCGGGCCCAGGGGTTCCCGGCCAGCGGGGCGGCCAGGATACCGAGCAACGCGGCATGGAATATAACGAACCCCGCATATCCGTTTCTGGTCGCCTGGATAATCTCCCAATCGTACCGGTAGTGCCAGACGAGAAAGACGTGGGCGAAGACGATCAGCGCGACCGGCACCATGTGCTTCCGCCGGTGGCGGTCCACGGCGACAAGGACCATGTTCGCGGTCAACCCGGCGTAACCCGTCATCGCGGCGAGAAAGGTAATCGTTTCGATCTGCATAGTTCGCGGAGGATCCTGGTCTGCCGGGATCGGGAATACGTATGCCAGGACCGATTTACTGCATCTTTTTCGGCGTTTCGGAGTCCAATAGGGTAGTACAGGCAGGCATCGAACACGTGATTGCATCACGGCCACGATCGATAGCCCGCCAATGACCAAGGATTCGATATGACTCCGGCGCCCCGCGGGAGCATATCCAATCATTTCAGCGACGGCATCCCTTGCCGCTTCCAACGCGGCCGCCCAAATGCCGTCGCTTTCTTTTTGCTACACCCTGCGCATGGCCCACGACCTGCCGCCCGGCAGCGTCAGTCCTTCCTGGTCGGCCCACATGGTAAGCACGTTCCAGCCTTCCTGCGCTCGGCCGCTGTAGGCGTCCATGGGCCGGCTGTTGCCGCGGCCGCGCACCTGACGGATGTACTTCCTGTTGTTGAGCAGTTCGATGGTCATCACGTTTCTGGTCGCACCGGAACCCAGGTAATCGACCTTCATGGACCAGATGGACCGGGTACCGTTCGCGCAGGAGGTCAGATACGAGGCCACGCAGTGCTTCATGTGCTTGCCCTCGTAGCCCAGGTCCCGGCTGTTGCGGATCTCCTCGATGCGCCAGGTCCGGATTTCCCCCGCCCTTTCGTCCTCGTCCACCCACGTGTATCCGGGAACCCCGCAGGATGCCCACTGGCGGGGTTGCTTTGGCTGAGACCGATTCAACCCGCGGTGCCAGGCTTCCACCCGACGCAGCATGGATTCGGGCGTGCGGCCTTTCATGGTAAAATCCGGTTCGGGCGGATCGATGAGACGAACGCTACCGTCCGGGTCCCGTTGTTCCTGGGCGACCGTCCGCCGGTGATGGACGTAATCGACGATCGGTCCCACGTGCGCCACGTCGAGCATTGGATGGTTCACGAAAAAGTGCAACACGGTCTCCCAGAACGCCCCGTCCTCGAACCTCTCCCCCAGCATCGAATCGCAGACCGCCTCCGCCAGCAGGTCGTCGCCGCCCATCCCGATCACCTGGGCCCAGCGAAGGGCCGCGTCCACCGTGTATCCGGACGGTGCCGACACGATGAACGCATGGGCCATGCGCTTGGTGAAACGCAATGGAATGGCGGCCTTGCGGATGTTCTGGCCGGTACCGACATGAACGAACCAGCCCTGCCGGGTCTTCGCCTCGGATTCCATACCCGCGAAGAACGCCGTATCCATGCTCGCGGGCACGTCGTATTCGGCCAGGAGATGTCGCGCCAGCGCGCCGAACTGCCGCCGGCCGTTGTGGCTGCCCGGTTTCCACGCCTCCACCTTTCGGATCCAACGGGCGTGCCAGGCGGCCAGCGACGCCAGCCCGTCCACGAAGTTGTTGGCCGGCTGCGGTCCGTACTGGGGCACGACCGGTTTGAGATGAAACAGTCTACTCTGTCGTTCGACGTGCAGGAGGAGCGCCAGGAAGGCGGACCGGGCCTTTGGATCGAGCGGCGCGTTCTGAAAGAGATGGTGCACCCGGAGCAGCACGGGACTGGTGAGCTCCCGGTCGTCGACCTCGCCGGCGGCGATCCGCTTCAGCAGGTCTTTCCGGCGTCGACGGTGCTGGCTGGCGGACGACCGGTCGGCCTTCTCCCGGCTTTTCGACTGCCGCCCGAGCCGGATCTCGTGCCGGCGTTGCGCCGTACTCTTCTGCAGGCCGTCCCCGAAGCCGTGCGCCCGGCACCACGCCTGGTACTCCGCGATCGTGCCCAGACCCAGGGCGATAATATGCGCCTCGAGTTCCGAGTCGATACGGTGCTGTTCCGTGGTCTTCCGCGAAGAGGACAGTTCCCGCCGCCGCTGGGGCAGGGTCTTGTTGAGCCGGGCGTTGAAACCGTTCTCCCGGCACCAGGCCCTGTAAGCTTCCACCGTAGCCAGGTGAAGCGAACGGAGATGCCGGCGCATCGGCGCGCTCAGTCGAGGGTCGGCCTCGAGATGGGTATCAGGCATGGCGTATCCTGTGCGGGTTGGGTCTTCCCGTTACTGTACACCAATGCGGATGTATTCGGCAACTGCTTTCACTTACCGGCCGGCGGGCGGGCTCCGATTCCGCCGAATGCGGGACCGGCGAGGAGAACGGAGACGGCGAGGAGTCCGCGAGACCCGCGGGCAGCCCTAGATGTGAATCGCCGCGCCTTCCAGCCCGGCGGCGGCTTCCATGACCAGTTCCGACAGCGTGGGGTGGGCGTGTATGGTCTTGTGGAGTTCCCGGGTGGTCGATTCCAGGGTGCGCGCGGTGCAGATCTCCGCGATCAGTTCCGTGGCATCCGCCCCGATGATGTGTGCGCCGAGGATCTCGCCGTACTTCGCGTCCGCGATCAGCTTGACCATGCCGTCCGTCTGGCCGGCGGCCACGGCCTTGCCACTGGAGCGATAGGGCATTCTGAAGACCTGGATTTCCCGTCCTTCCGCGGCGGCCTGCGCTTCGGTAAGGCCGACGCTGGCGACCTGGGGCTGGCAATACGTGCACGCGGGTATGTTGTCGCGGTCGATGGGCGCCGACGGATGGCCCGCCAGCCGCTCCACCAGATTGATCCCTTCCGCGGAAGCCTTGTGGGCCAGGAGGGGCGGTCCCGTGACGTCGCCGATGGCGTACACGCCGGACACCGTCGTCTGGCACGTTTCGTCCACCTTGATGAAGCCCCGGTCGGTCTCGACGCCGAGTTCTTCGAGTCCGATATCCTCGACGTTCGCGTCCCGGCCGATGGCCAGGAGCGTGACGTCGGCTTTCAGCGTTTCTGCTTTCCCGTCGACGGATACGGTTACAGCGGTGCCGTCCGGCCCCGATTCGGCCGATTCGACCCGCGCCCCGGTCTTGATCCCGATACCCAGTTTCGCGAAGCTCTTTTCCAGTGTTTCGCTGATTTCCTCGTCTTCCACGGGCAGCAGATGGGGCAGCATCTCGACGATGGTGACCTCGGTTCCGTACGCCGCGTAATAGTAGGCGAACTCGACGCCGATCGCGCCACCGCCGATGATGGTCATCGACCCGGGCGGCTCTTCGATCAGCATGGCCTCGGTACTGGTGATGATCCGCTTACCGTCCACCGGAACGGCCGGGATCGCCTTGGAACGCGAACCCGTCGCCAGCACGATCGAACGGGCATTGACGGTCTGCGTTTCCCCCTTGCCGTTCGTCACGTCGACGGAAGTGGCCGAAGCCAGGCGGCCGTGGCCGCTGACGAGATCCACCTTGTTTTTCTTGAGCAGGAACTTGATGCCGCCGGCCAGCGTGTCCGCGGCCTTGCGGCTGCGCTGCACGGCCTTGCCCATGTCGAATTGCAGGTTGTCGCAGGAAATGCCGTAGTCTTCGGCGTGTCGCAGGGTCAGTACGAGTTCGGCGTTCTTCAGCAGCGCCTTGGTGGGAATGCACCCCCAGTTCAGGCAAACGCCGCCGGGCTTGTCCTTCTCGATCACAACCGATTTCAATCCGAGCTGGGCCGCGCGAATCGCGGAAACGTACCCCCCGGGCCCGCCGCCGACCACTGCCACGTCGTAATGCTCTGATGCCATGTCTGACTCCGGAAAATGAATGGATCCCAACAGCCCCGAAAGCGCTGGTATAACTAACGCGCAATGCGCTGAATGTCAAGATAATTCTCTTGTCTGCCAGGGCTTTACGATTTATCATGGGAAGGAGCGGAGGACCGGTGAAAACAGGCCTCGGAGCGCACATTTAAACGGCCGGACACATGACCCTGGAAGCCATCACCTCGTCCATCACACACAGGCGCATCACCGAGCTGATCGAAGGGCTGGTCGCCATTCCGTCGGTCACGGGAAACGAATGTGCCCTGGGTGACATGCTCCATGGGTTATTCGGGGAGATCGGCCTTGCCGGGGTTCACCGGATCCCGGTGGAGGATTCAGGCGACACCCTGGCCGTGCGGATTCCCGGAAGCGGAAACGGTCGAGGGAACGGACGCGGAAACAGTCGAGACGAAGACGGCGGAAACGGCCGCGCGTTCATGCTCAATTTCCACCAGGACACCTTCGATGCGTGCGACGGATGGGAAACGGACCCGTGGTCACCCTTAGTCAAAGACGGATGCGTGTACGGGCTTGGCGCCCACGACATGAAGGCCGGGGCCGCTGCTGTGCTCGCGGCGGTGGAGGCCATCGTCCGCTCCGGGGCGGAACTGGACGGCGACCTGATCGTCTCCGCCACGACCGACGAGGAGAACTGGTCCCGGGGCGCCCACGCCCTGATCGACAGCGGGTTGCTCGAGGGGTGCGAAGGCTGCCTCATACCCGAACCCACGCCGCCGGGACGCCTGCGTATCGGTTCGCGGGGCCGCCACGTGATCAAGATCGACCTGGCGGGCAGGACGGCCCACGCCGCGTACACGGGAGAGGGCGTCAACGCCGTTGAAGACGCCGCGAAGATCATCACGGCACTGGACCGGATCGAACTGGGCTGGAACGAGGAATTCGACCTCGGCGGCACGATCTGCGTCATCGAAATCAGCGGGGGGAGGAACATCATTCTCGTACCGGAACACGCGCAGGTCGTCCTCGACAGGCACATCCTTCCCGGACAGTCGATCGACGAAGCGGCAGCCGACATCGAAGCGCTGATCCGGAGCCTGCCGGTCGCGTCCGAGTGGCGCGTCACCTGGGACGACCGGCCCACGCCCGCGCCGGCACCCTATATCGTGGATCCCGGGTCGAAGTTCGTCCGGACCACCCGGAAACGGGTCGAAGCGCAACTCGGCCGGCCGGTGCGATACGCCCTGGCCCGGAGCGTGGCCGACACGAATCACTTCGCCGTGACCGGGGGTATCCCGACGCTGGTGTACGGCCCCGAAGGGGGTAACACCTGCCAGGCCAACGAATACGTCGATATCGAGTCCACGCTCCGTGTCGCGCGGGCCTATTGCGGCATCGTGATCGACATGCTGGGTGTCGCGGATTAGCCCGTCATGTTTCAACGCCTTCTATTCATTGCCCTCTTCGTCGTGGTCGCGATCCTGCTTGTCCGATCGATCGCCAACTGGTTCAACCGGGGTGGCTGGATCGGTCGGGGACAGTCCGAAATAAAGGGCAGCTGGTCGGTGGTCGAACCGCTGGGCAGACTCGGCAGGGCGGCCGAAAACACCTTGAAAACTTTGTTGAGGCTCGACGACGAGGACGATCTGCGGAAGGTGGCGGTACTGTTCGACGTGGCGCATCGGACTATCGGGGACCTTCCCCTTGATTCCGCCGAGTTGCGCATCCTGGCCGACGAGGCACCCGAACCTGTCCGTGGGTTACTCTACCGCGACGAAGCCGCGCACGCGCCCGGGTGGCTGCTGTTCGCCGCGGACCGCGTGCAGGACGCCCACCCGGACATGTACGCTTACGAGGTCAAGCGGCTCACCCTTTCGGCCTACCGGGAGGTCTTCCCGTCGGACGGGGAAACAGTACTCCCCCCGGAACGGGCCCTGGCGCCTGTCGCCTACGGAACGCCACCGGAAATCGACGATCGATACGGCCACCTGGGCAGCCTCGATGCGGAATACACCCGGGACGCGGTTTATGTCTCCCTGCTCGAGTGCCCGGCGGAGATGCTGCCGGACGAAGCCATGCTGCCCCTGTTGCAGTTGCTGTTCAGAATGGAGGACGAGTCCGTACCCGACGGCGAGACGCCGGTAGACGAACTACTGGCCCGGTACGACGACAGGCTTTACACCGCGGCCGTCTGCGCCATGATCCGGGCGGAACCGGCTTCAGCGGCCTCAACGGCTGAGTCTGACAAGCGGTCCGGGCCCGCAGGGCCGGCCGGACCGAGCGGACCACCCGGGCCACCCAGGCCCGGCGCGTACTCCCCCGCGCTGTTCCGGCTGATCGGAGCGTGGCCGCGGTCATCGGCGGAACCGCTGTTTCGCGCGGCCTTCGAATCGGGTTGGAACGACTGTGCGCGCTTTCTGCCCGATTCGGGATGGGCGCGGGACCTGAAGGCCGTGTTTCGAGACAGTCCCTACGGCGCGCCGGCATAGGACGGCGTAATGAAGTAAGCGCCATGAGGTACGAAAGGTGACCGACATGCGAATTTCCACAAGACCCCTGCCCGGATTCGGCATGGAGATATCCGGCGTCGATCTGTCGGAACCCCTGGAGCCGGAAGTCATACGGGAAATCCTGCGGGTGTTTCACGTCCATGGCCTGATCGTGATCCCTCGCCAGGAAATGACCTTCGACCGTTACGATGCCTTCACCAGGGCGTTCGGCGCGCAGAAGCCGCATTTCCTGGATCACCTGCGCCACGAGAACCATCCGGCCATACTCAACCTCTCCAACATTTTCGAAGACGGGCGTCCCATCGGCGTTTACGAAGGCGCGGCCTTCTGGCACACGGACGTGGCCTACCAGGATCCGCCCAACAGTTCGACGGTCGTTTACGGCCGGCAGTGGCCCGAAGGGGGATGTCCGACCTACTTCGCCGACCAGATGACCGCCTACGACGATCTGCCCTTGAAGATGAAAGACCGGATTGACAACCTGTCCGTCCTGCATCACTACGGCAACCGGGCGGATATGAACGAGGAGTCCTCGACCTCGGCGGAAAAACTGACGCTGGACCAGAAGGACCAGGTCGAAAATGTTTACCATCCCCTGGTCAAGCGCCACCCGGTCACCGGCCGCAAAGCGCTCTACGGCGTGTGCGGCAGTTCCTTCGGGATCGTCGGCATGCCGGACGACGAGGCCTTCGACCTGCTGGATGAACTGGCCGCCCACGCCATCAAGCCCCAGTACGTGACCGAGTACGACTTCAGAGTAGGCGACGCCGGTGCGTGGGACACCTTCTCGACCCTGCATAAGGCCACGGTGCTGGAACCGGCCACCGGTCCCCGCGACAGCCGCCTGCTCTGGCGCATCAGCGTGACCGGGCTGCCGCCGGTAATCGAACGGGAGCGGTCAGAGAAGCACTGAGCGGATTCCGGTGCCGCGCGTGACAGGTAGCATCCACATGCCCAGGAAAAACAGACCCAACAGCGCCACGACGCCGCGTCGTCAGAAGACGAAGCGTGGACGGCAGTCAGGCCGCCGGGCGCATGGTGCCGATGGCCTGGCCAGTGATGACCTGGCCGGTGGTAGCATGGCCGGTGGTGGCTTGGGCGGTGGTGGCTTGGGCGGAAGTTTCCCAGGAGCCGACGCGCCTACGGGGACCGGAACGGGGCAAACGCCGGCGGGACGGGTACTCGCCGTGGATTTCGGCGAAAGACGTGTCGGTCTGGCCCTGAGTGATCCGGCCGGCCTGATCGCCCAGGGGCTGGAGACGATCCAAACGGCCGGCACGGGCGAAACCCTCGCATCCATCGTGGACATCGTCGAGGAGGCGCAGGTCCGGGAGATCATCCTGGGACTGCCGGTCCACATGGACGGAACCACGGGCGAAATGGCCGGGAAGGTCGAAGAGTTGGCGGACCAGCTGAGAAACAGAGTGTCCTGCGACGTTCGGACGTGGGACGAGCGGTTGACCAGCGTTTCGGCCCGTCGGGTCATGCAGGAAATGGGCGGGACGGCCCGGGCAAACAAGGGCAGCCTGGACCGGATCGCCGCCACGATGCTGCTGCAGAACTACCTGGATTTCCGCCGGGGAACGAAACAGCAACCGGATTCACACCCATGAAAAAGCGACTTGCGCCTGCCATCGTCCTCGCTGTGCTGGCCGGAACGGTTGTGCTGGCCGGAACGGCCGCGCTGGTCGTGGCCTACCAGTTCTCCAACCTCGCGGTCCAGCGCGACTACGTCATCCAGTATACCGTCGAACCCGGAATGACCCTCTCCGAGGTCGCCGGTGACCTGGAAGAACGGGGCGTGGTACACCACGCGGTCCTGTTCGAACTGCTGGCGCGTTACAGGGAGGTAGGACACAGCATAAACGCGGGACGTTACGAAATCGAGTCCTACATGGATGCCGGCCAGATCCTGAACATGCTCACCGAGGGCAGGATCGCGGTAAATCGCGTGAATGTCCCGGAAGGCCTGACCATCCCAGAAACGGCCCGGGTCCTGCGGGCGAGGATCGGCATCGATTCCACCGCGTTCGTACAACGGGCCGCCGATCCGGAAAAAGTGCGGTCGCTGGGGATTGAAGCGCCGACCCTGGAAGGATACCTCTACCCGGCGACCTACAACATGTACCCCGACATGACGGTCGATGACATCCTAAGGCAGATGACGTCCCGGTACCTGCTGACCATAACGCCGGAGTACCGGGAACGGGCGGCATCGCTGGGTTACACTGAGCACGAGATCGTTACCCTGGCTTCCATTATCGAGCAGGAAGCGATGGTGGACGACGAAAGGGACGTCATTTCGGGGGTGTTTCACAACAGGCTGCGCAGGGGCATGCGCCTGGAGGCCGACCCCACGGTCCAGTACGGGATCGGCAGGCCGAACATGAGACTCTACCAGAAACACCTCGCCCACCCGTCGCCCTATAACACGTACCTGCACGCCGGGCTGCCGCCGGGACCGATCTGCAGCCCGGGCGAGGCATCCATTCACGCCGCACTCTATCCGAAGGACGTGGACTATCTTTTCTTCGTAGGCCGGGGAGACGGCAGGCACATCTTTTCCGTTACCAACAGCGAGCACAACCGGGCACGGGCCCAGGTCAGACGCCTGCGCAACAGCCGGTAGAAGGGCATACCGGGGACGATCAGGCCGTGCCGTCAGCGTGCCGGACCGAATACCACCCACCGAACTGAATACCACCCGTGGAACGTGACGCCACCTGGCGTCAGACCGCCGTGTAACCGCCGTCCACGACCATGGTATGGCCGGTTACCATGGCGCTCGCGTCGGACGCGAGGTAGATGATCGAACTGGCGATCTCTTCCGGTTCGGCCAGCCGGCCCAGCAGGATCTTCTTGATATTGGCCCGGAACCCCGGGTTCTCCATCGCCTTCTCCACCATGGGGGTTCGCGTCATGGTCGGTGCCACGGCGTTCACGGTGATGCCGTGCTCCGCCCATTCGGCAGCCATGGACTTGGTCAGCGTGCACACGCCGCCCTTGGCCGCCGTGTAAGCCGCCCGCAGCGGACCGCCGACGACGCCCACCTGGGAGGATACGTTGATGATGCGCCCACCGCTGCCCCGTTCGATCATGTGCGCGGCAAGGGCCTGGCTGAGGAAGAAGACGCTTTTGAGGTTAACGTCGATGATCTCGTCGTACACTTCCTCGGTGACTTCGAGCACCGGCATGATCCGGTTGCATCCGGCATTGTTGACCAGGATGTCGATGTCTCCCGCGTCCGCAAGCACCTGGTCCACGAATGCACGGATCGAGTCCACCTGGCCCACGTCCACCGTATGGACGGCACAGTTGCGGCCCATCGACCGGATCTCCGAAGCCACCAGCTCCAGATCGGCCCGGGTGCGGCTTCCGATCGCCAGGTCGGCGCCCGCGCGGGCGGCCCCGAGCGCGACAGCCTTGCCGATGCCCTTGCTCGCACCGGTGACGATCATGGTTTTACCTTCCAGGGAAAACAGGGATGTATCGGGCATTGAATTCTCCAGTCTGTCTTGGTCTGGCTTGATCTGGCCTGGTGTGGATAAGTCTGGCTTGGATTAGCTTGGGTCAGCTTGATCTGGCCTGGAATGGCCTGGTCTCGTAAACCACGCCGTTTACAGGCTGAGCACGGCCGAGGATTGTACAATCGAGACGGGATTTCGTCAATCGAATTCGGCTGTCGCCGCCACGCCGGGCAGCGCCTTAGCGCTTGCATCCGGCGCATGCGCCGGTTACTTTACGCCGGTGCGGCGGCATGGTTGCACCGCCTCCGGTTCTCCGGTGAAATCCCGTGTGCTTCAGGCAGCCGGCTTGAGCGCGTTGCGCCACGATCCGTCCCTCAGGAACCGCGCGATCAACAGGACGTAGAAGGGGACGTACTGCACATAGCGGACCCAGGATTCCTCTTCCCAGGTCCCGGTGAGGACGAACCCGATTACGACATGGTAGGAAAGGGCGGCAAGGCCGGATAGCAGGATCCACGCCGGGTTGGGGTACAGGCAGAGGAAGGGGATGATCCAGACCAGGTACCAGGGCTGCACCGTGGGCGTAAGCACGAGATAGCCGCCGAGTAGCACGAAGGCCGAACGGAAGGGATCCGTTATCCTGGCCGCGCAGTACGCGACCAGGGCGGCGAAAAGCACAGCCGCGATAATCTTGGACGCGTTCAGCGAATCCGTCAGGTAGAAGAAAATCGAGAAGAGACTGTCGTTGAACCGCCATTTGTCGCCGTAGACCAGGAGTCCGCTGAACAGGTCCGTCCCGGCGCCGAGATAGGGCAGGTAGCCGGCGAACAGCAGGACCGGAAACACCCAGAAAGGCCTGAAGCCGCGTATTTTCCGGTAGAATGACGGGACAAGCATGGCGGTGTACCATTTGGCGAGCATGGAAAGGGCAAGCCAGGCGACGGCGCGGACCGGACTGAGGCCGTCCACGGCCAGCAACGCGGCGAGCATGAGGACGACCGGTAGCGAGTCGTTGTGGCCGCTACCCGCGATTTCGACCAGGACGAGGGGATTCCAGGCGTAGATGAGCACGCGCTCCCGCGGAAGGTTCCGGCGTCCGAGCATCACGATCGTGAGGACGATCACGCCCACGTCGCACAGGGTGAAGAACAGTTTCATCGAAGCGGGACTGTACCAAAGATACGCCGCGGCCATGAATGCCGCCTGCATCAGGGGCGGATAGACGGTGGGGACGTCCTTGTTGTTTATCCCCCCATGGTATTCGTCGCGCAGGTGGGCGATTTCGTCGCTTTCCGGGGCGTACACGTAGGGGTTTACGCCCTCGAACTGCATCCTGGCGTCCCAGAGGTACCGGTAGATGTCGTCGGACAGGGTGGGGGGACTGAACTGCAGGATGACGCGGCAAATGATTGCCGCGGCCAGGATGAACCAGAGCGTACTCCGGCCCGACGACGCACCGGACCGGACCTGGTGGACGACGGCGGCCGTATAGACGATGAATGCCGCGGCGAAGGGTAACCAGAACAGCAGCAGGGCGTCCGGCAGGGCCACCCGCGAGGACAGGAAACCAGGCAGGAACGCGACGGGGTCGAATGGTCCGCCTGGCCCGATCAGCCCCTTCCGAAGGTCTCCGATGGCCGCTATGCCGGCACAGGCGGCCACAAGCAGGAGACCGGAAATGATGATCAGGGCGGACCGTCCAGGCAATCCGGCCGGGAATCTGTAAGCAGAAACGGACATGTATGAGCTATCTCTCGCTGATCTTCATACTTCTCTACTTCCTCGTCCTGTTCCTGCTCGCCGTCTACGGTGTGCACCGGTACCTGATGGTGTATCTGTATTACAAATATAAGGACCGGGCAAGGCGTGTAAAGCCGGAAGCCCTGGGCGATCCGCCCCCCGTGGTCACCGTGCAGTTGCCCCTCTACAACGAACAGTACGTGGTCGAAAGGCTTATCGACGCCGTCTGCCGCATCGACTATCCCCGCGACCGGCTGGAGATACAGGTACTGGACGATTCCACCGACGAGACCCGTGGACTCGCGGCCCGCTGCGTCGAACGTCACCGGGCGGCCGGCATCGATATCCACTACCTTCACCGGAAGGAACGCACCGGATACAAGGCGGGCGCGTTACAGGAAGGGCTGGAGGTGGCGCGCGGTGCATTCATCGCGATTTTCGACGCCGATTTCATCCCGCCGCCGGACTTCCTCAGGAAAACCATGCACCGGTTCGATGACGAGCAGGTGGGACTGGTACAGACCCGGTGGTCTTATCTCAACCGGGGGTATTCGATCCTGACCCGCGTCCAGGCGATCATGCTGGACGGCCACTTCGTCATGGAACACGGCGCACGGAACCGGTCTGGACGGTTTTTCAACTTCAACGGCACAGCGGGGATCTGGCGCCGGGAGTGCATCGATGCGGCCGGCGGCTGGCAGCACGACACGCTGACCGAGGACCTCGACCTGAGCTACCGGGCGCAACTCCGGGGCCAGCGCTTTGTATTCCTGGAGGAAGTCTCCACGCCATCCGAACTCCCCGTGGAAATGAACGCCTTCAAGACCCAGCAGCACCGGTGGTCAAAAGGGTCCATACAGACCGCGAAGAAAATGCTGCTCCCGGTCTGGCGCAGCACGCTGCCCTTCCGATTCAAGCTGGAAGCCACCTATCACCTCACGAACAACATGGCCTACCTGCTCATGCTGCTGCTGTCGGTACTGATCTTCCCGTCCATCGTAATCCGGGTGCAGGCGGGATGGATCAATTCCTTCTGGATCGACCTGCCTTTCCTCTGCGCGGCCACGGTTTCCGTATCGCTTTTCTACCTGTTCGCCCAGTATGAAATAAACCGCCCCCGGTGGATGTGGTCGCCCTTTTACCTTCCCGTCCTCATGTCCATCGGCATCGGTATCTGCCTCAACAACACGCGGGCTGTCCTGGAGGCGCTGCTGAACCTCAGGTCGGGTTTCCAGCGGACACCCAAATACGGCATCCTCGGTAGGGCGGACCAGGCGGACCAGGCGAAACGGGCGGCCTCATGGCGCAATCTTCGCTACAGGGGGACACGGAACTGGCTTCCTGCACTGGAACTGCTGTTCGCCCTGCACTTCGGCCTGCTGATCTACTACACGGCCATCAACGGCATTTACGCTTCCATTCCCTTCCTTTGCCTGTTCTTTGCCGGTTACCTGTACGTCGGCCTGGCCTCCCTTTGGCCGGGAACCGCCAGCCAAGGATAGCCCGTCCATGGAACGTGTCTTCGGTCTCTTCGGCCTTGTCGTTCTCCTGGCCATCGCCTGGCTGCTGTCGGAGAATCGCAGTCGGCTGAACTGGCGGCTCATCGGCAGCGGACTGGTCCTGCAGGGTCTGCTGGCTGTGCTGCTGCTGCACACGGCGCCGGGCCAGATGGTGTTCGACCTGGCACGGCTGGCCGTCAACAAGGTGATCGCCTTCTCCAACGAAGGCGCGCGTTTCGTCTTCGGCGACCTGGTGGAAACCGCGCTTTTCGGTTTTTCCGTGCTCCCGATGATTATCTTCGTATCCTCCATTACTTCGATCCTCTTCTACCTGGGCTTCATCCAGTGGATCGTCCGGCAGATGGCCCGCGTCATGGTGCGCGTCATGGGCGCCTCGGGGTCGGAATCCATGGCCGCGGCGGCGAACGTCTATCTCGGGGCTTCCACCGCGCCCCTCGTCATCCTGCCCTACCTGAAGACCATGACCCGGTCCGAGATCATGGCCGTTATGACTTCCGGTATGGCGACCGTGGCGGGGTCCGTGCTGGCCGCCTATGTCGCCCTGGGTGCCGACGCCGGCCATCTCCTGGCCGCCTCGCTCATGTCGGCGCCCGCGGCGCTGGTCGTCGCCAAGATCATGACCCCCGAGACCGAAACCTCCCGCACCATGGGCGTCGTGACCGTAGACGTTCCGAAACCGGGGGTCAACTTCATCGACGCGGCCTGCAGCGGCGCGTCGGACGGGTTGAGACTGGCGTTGAACGTGGCGGCCATGCTCATCATAGCCATCGCCTTCGTCAGCCTGTTCAACTGGGCGGTGGGGCTTGCCCCCTACGTGGACGGCGAACCCCTGTCTATTGAAAGGATGCTCGGATGGCTTTGTGCGCCGCTGGCCCTATTCATGGGCGTGGCGTGGGAAGACGCCCAGGCCGTGGGCATGTTGATCGGCAAGAAGACCATATTGAATGAATTCCTGGCCTACCAGGACCTCAGCGCCATGCAGGCGCAACTGTCGGAACGGTCGTTCGCCATCGCCACGTACGCGCTGTGCAGCTTCGCCAACTTCGGTACCATCGCGATCATGATCGGGGGGATCGGAGGACTGGTGCCGGAACGGCGCAAGGACATCGCCCGGTTCGGTATCCGGTCCATGATCGGCGGCGCCCTGGCCGCCAACATGACCGCCACCGTGGCGGGCCTCCTGATGTAGTGGGTGCCTCCACGGACCATAAGCTCGCGGCCGAGATCCGGGACCTGCTCCCCCGCTGCACGCTCAAGGACCGGCGGGAAATCCAGCGTGGGCTGAAAAAGGCGCGCGGGACGCGCAGCGGGAGCGGGAGCAGTGGCAAGGCGCGCGGCGGGAGCGGGGCACGCGGCGAGGGCGAGGCGCGAAGCGGAAGCGGGAGCAGTGGCAAGGCGCACACAGGAACCGGGAGCAGTGGCGGAGCGCGAAACGGGAGCGGAACCGGGGGCGGGGGCGGGGGCGGGGACCACGGACGGCTACGCAGGCTGAAGGATCAGGCGGCCGCGTCGGTCCGCCTCGTGGAGTCGCGCCTGCGGTCCGTCAACTCCGTCGACATCGACCGCCAACTGCCCATTTCAACCCGAAAAGACGAAATCCTCGAAAACTTGCGCGGCCACCCGGTGGTCATCGTGACGGGGGAGACCGGTTCGGGCAAGACGACGCAGCTGCCCCGGATCTGCCTCGAAGCCGGCCGGGGCGTATACGGCCGCATTGCGTGCACGCAGCCCCGGCGCGTCGCCGCCCTGTCGGTCTCGCGCCGTATCGCCGAGGAGCTCGGTGCGACCTGGGGACGGGAAGTCGGTTGCAAGATCCGGTTCACGGACGAGACCGTGGACGAGACCCGTATCAAGATGATGACCGACGGCATGCTGCTCGCCGAGATACAGCACGATCCGGATTTACTCGAATACGACACGATCATCATTGACGAGGCCCACGAACGCAGCCTGAACATCGACTTCCTGCTCGGATACCTGCGGCTGCTGATCCGGCGCAGGAAGGACCTCAAGATCGTGGTCACTTCGGCAACGATCGACGCCGCCGCGTTCTCGGACGCCTTCGGCCAGGCGCCGGTCGTCGAAGTATCGGGACGCCTATACCCGGTGGAGGTTCGGTATCTGCCCCTCGAGGATACCCGGGGCGGAGCCGAAGTATATACCTACGTCGACGGGGCAGTGGACGCGGTCGACAGGATCATGGAAGAACCCGGCCGGGGCGACATCCTGGTGTTTCTCCCCACGGAGAAGGACATCCACGAGACGCGCAGGAGGCTGGACGGCCGTTCCTACCGACACACCGACGTGCTTCCGCTCTTCGGCCGGCTGACCAATGCGGACCAGCAGCGGGTCTTCCGGCCGGGGAACAACCGGCGAATCGTCGTGGCCACCAACGTCGCCGAGACCTCCCTGACCATACCGCGGATCAAGTACGTCGTCGATACCGGTCTCGCGCGGATCAGTCGTTACGCCGTGCGCACCCGCACCCAGCGCCTGCCCATCGAACCCATTGCGAGAAGCAGCGCCCTGCAACGGGCCGGACGGTGCGGTCGCGTGTCGGGAGGCGTCTGCATTCGGCTCTACAGCAAGGCCGACCTGGCGGGCCGGCCGGAATTCACCACGCCGGAGTTGCAGCGCGCCAATCTCGCCGAGGTCATCCTGCGCATGCTGGCGCTGAAACTGGGCGACGTCCATGCCTTCCCCTTTCTCGACCCGCCCACGCCCCAGGCGATCCGGGACGGGTTCCAGTTGCTTGCCGAGTTGGGGGCCATCGACCGGGAACGGCGGCTGACCGGCCGGGGCAGGGACATGGCGAGACTGCCGGTATCGCCCACGGTGTCGCGCATGCTGCTGCAGGCCCGGCAGGAAGGCGTCCTGCAGGAGGTCCTCGTGATCGCGTCGGCCATCAGCATACAGGACCCGCGCGTGAGGCCGCTCGACCAGCAGGAAAAAGCGGACGCCGAACACCGCAAATTCAGGGACCGGTCCTCGGATTTCCTGACCCTGCTCAATATCTGGGAGGCCTATCACCGTACCTTCGAGCACCTGCAGACCCAGGCCGCCATGCGACGGTTCTGCCGGCAGCACTACCTGTCCTACAACCGCATGCGGGAGTGGCGCGATATCTACGTACAACTCCGCCGTGCGCTCCGTGAATCTGGTGGATTCCGGGGAAGGGCGGGTCGTACGGGCGGGGCACACTACGACGCGATCCACCGGTCGATCCTTAGCGGACTGCTCAGCCAGGTGGCGGAACACCGGGAAGGCAACCTCTATACCGGGGCCCGGAACCGTGCCGCCATGGTCTTCCCCGGTTCCTGCCTCTTTCGAAGGAGACCGGTCGACCAGCACCCGGAGAAAAGACCCGACGGACGTGGGGGAGAGGATGCCGGGCGGGAGGGTACGAATGATACGGCCGGACCACGAAACGGGAACGGGAACGGGACAGGCGCCGCGCCCTGGATCGTAGCCGCGGAGATGGTCGAGACCAACCGGCTCTATGCGCGCACGGCGGCCCGAATTCAACCCGGGTGGGCTGCCGAACTGGGCCGCCATCTGTGCCGCGCCACCTGTTCCGATCCGGGATGGGACCGATCCGCCGGTCGGGTGACGGCCACCGAAACGCTGCACCTCTACGGCCTGATGGTCGCCTGCCGGACCATCGACTACAAGAAGATCGATCCCGATGACGCGACGCGTATCTTCATCCGCGAGGCCCTGGTCGGCGACAACCTGCGAGTCCGGCATGACTTCCTGGAGCATAACCGCGAGATACGGCGGAATGCCGAGATCTGGATGCTGCAACACCGAAACGCCTACCGTGTCGATCTCGACGAGGCCGCCTTCCGATTCTACGAAGAACGGATTACCGGGGTATCTTCGGTCCACGATCTCAACCGGTTGATGAAGACCGCCGTCGCGGAAGATCCTTCCTTCCTGTACATGGAAATCGGGGACCTCACGGGAACCGTGGAAGAAGAGGGCCGACCGGAAGGCTTTCCTGAACATTTCAACCTGGAAGGCGATCTGCTGCCTCTGCTGTATGCCTGCCGGCCGGGCCGGGAAGAGGACGGGGTCACCCTTACGCTGCCGGCCGACCGGGTCCATCTGCTGGATCCCGATACACTGGAATGGCTCGTGCCCGGCCTGCTGTGCGAGAAGATTGAAGCCCTGCTCCGCGGACTGCCCGGCAGGAAACGCAAGCTGCTCGTGCCCATTCCGGAAACGGCCCGGACGATCGCGGAGGAACTGGATCCATCCGCTTCCTCCCTGACCGACGCGCTCGCGGTATACATCGCCAGGCGGTACGGGATCGAAATCGACCCGGCGGACTGGTCGCCCGATTCCGTTCCCGATCACCTGAACATGCGCGTCCTGGTGACCGCAAAGGACGGGCGCACCGTCCTTTCCACCCGTGATCCGGACCGCCTGCACGCCGAAGTCACGGGCCGCTCGGCAGCCGTCGAATCGGAAGGATGGCGGAAAGCGGCGGAAAGCTGGGAGAAGTACGATCTGCGGGACTGGTCGGTCGGAGACCTGCCCGAAAGGGTTGAAATCGGTCTGTCGGGGACCGTGCCCCAGTACGCATACCCCGGACTGCAGGCGGATGACGACCTGGTTGACCTGCGCCTGTTCCGGGACCGGCATGAAGCGCTGCGGGAAAGCCGCAAGGGACTGGTACGCCTGCTCGAACGCCGGATGGGCGATGAAATGGCCTGGTTGCGCCGGGACCTGGCGTTTCTACGGAACCTCTCCGCCCTGGCGGGCCATGCCGGCGGGTTCGATGCGCTGCAGGATGCGGCCTACGACCACCTCCTGGCCGCCCTGTTCACCCGTGAACCTCTTTATCCGCTGACGGCCGTGCGCTTCGATGAAGACGTGGAGACCGCCCGGGCGCTGCTGAAGAAGCTGCCCCGATGGTTTCGCCAACAGATGGAGTCACTGGAACGAGTTGTCGGGGGAAGTATCGGAAAGGCCGGCGCTTACCCGGGCATGGAAGGCGACCTGGACCGTTTGTTTCCACGCGATTTCCTGCGGAAAACACCCGCCGTGGAACTTCCTAACCTGGCCCGGTACCTGAAGGCGTTGGAAATACGTTCCCACCGGGCCCGGGAAGACCGTACGAAGGACCTGAAGAAGGCGGAGCGGGTCAAGCCCTTCGACGATGCGCTCAAGTCTTTTAAAACCCGGGACGACGTAGATACCGCCCTGCTGGATGAATTCAGATGGATGCTCGAGGAATTCCGCGTTTCGGTGTATGCCCAGGAGCTTGGGACCGCAAGGAAGGTTTCTCCGAAGAAACTGGAGGAACTGTTGGTTCGGATCGACGCGGACTCCCGCGAGCCGGAAGCTTCATGAAGCGTATCGCGTTGGATCCTCGATACCGGCTTCTTCGAACCCGTTCCGCCGCAGGATACAGGCGTCGCAACGGCCGCAGGCCGCCCCGTCGTCCGCCGGGTCGTAGCAACTGGTCGTGAGGGCGTAGTCCACCCCGAGCCGGACGCCGGTACGCAGGATATCGGCCTTGGACATTTCGATGAGCGGCGCGTGGATGTTGAATTTGCCCTCGCCGGTCACCCCCGCGCGCGTGGCCAGGTTGGCCAGGTGCTCGAAGGCCGCGATATATTCGGGCCGGCAATCGGGATAGCCGCTGTAATCGATCGCGTTGGCGCCGATGAACAGGTCGTATGCGCCGAGCACTTCGGCCCAGCCCATCGCGAAGGACAGGAAAATGGTGTTGCGGGCCGGGACGTAGGTGGACGGGATCTGCGCGCCCATGGACCCGGGATCCTGGTCCCTGGGCACGGGGATGTCGGCCGTCAATGACGATCCGCCGATGGCCCGCAGGTCGAAGGGAATGGTCACGTGGCGTCCCACCCCCAGGGACCTGGCGACGCGCGCGGCCGCTTCGAGCTCGAACCGGTGGCGCTGGCCGTAGTCGAAGGATATGGCGTGGCACGCGTATCCTTCGTGCCGGGCAATGGCGAGCGTGGTCGCCGAATCGACTCCGCCGCTGAGCAGGATGACGGCAGCTTTCATGGCGGTCCCTTCCATCAGGAAATGTACGGCGTCAAAACCTGCAAACGATCCAGATGCCCGGCTCGGTACGGCCCGGCTCGGTACGGCCCGGTTCGGTGATCGGAATGTACCCACGTTCCGTGTATGGAACGCGGGCAGATAATGCAACCGTTGCATCGATGCGATCGGGCGCAATATATTGAGTCAGTTGCAAATCCGCAATGCTTCTGGCCTGTAATCTGGAGGCGGAACCTGTTCAGAGACGTGCGTGTCGCGGCGCTTTCGTTCAAACCGGTCAAGCTGGACCTGCAGGGGAACGCGGCCCGGCTGGAAGAGATGTTCCGCGAGGCCGCGGCCGGTGGGGCCGAACTCGCCGTCGCACCGGAAGGCGTGCTGGAAGGCTACGTGGTCAACGAGATCATCGACGGCGAAATCCCGCCGGAGGAAATGAAACGCGTCTCGCTCACCATGCGCAGCCCGGTCATCGGGCGGTTCCGGGAGCTCGCGCGTTCGCTGAACATGTGTCTTGCGTTCGGTCTCGCCGAGTGGATCGGTGGCCAAGTCTACAACTGCGCGGTATTCCTCGACCACCGGGGACGGCTGCGCGGCAAGTACCACAAGATGCAACTGGCCGAGGGCCATCACCGTTCGTGGTGGTTCAATCGCCTCGGCAAGCGAAGCCGCGCCTTCCACACCCCCTTCGGACGAGCCGGCATGGTAATCTGCAACGACCGGTGGAACCCGGATATCGCCCGCATACCAGTGCTCGACGGCGCCCGGTACCTGCTCATTCCCTCCTTCGGGTCGACGGCCCGCGCCCAGGACCGGGCCGTGCTCGCCCGGGCAAGGGAGAACGGCGTGCCCATCGTCGAAGCCAACGTCGGCGTCACCCTGGTCGTGAGCAAAGGGGAAATCGTCGCCCTGTCCCGCAATAAGACCGCCATTACCCATGGGACTATCGCCATACCGGCGCCGCCGTCCCTTCGGAACCGGGACCGGCAGGAACGGGGATTCCTCGCCTGGCGCCGGCGGGAAATGCCCCTGCGGTACCGGGACCGGATGCGCAGAAGGAAGCAGGGCCTGGACACCGTCGTGGTCGGCCATGACGCGAAGGGCCGGTTGATCGAGAAGGATTGACGGCCCCCGAACCCGTTGGTGCGCCGGCGTTGGCGCGCCGGAAATTGCGTCTTGCCTGTCCAGTCGCAATGGCCTTATCTTTTTCGTGACTGTCAGCGTGCCGGACCGTGCCTGTTCGCACGGAATCGCCGAGAGATATGGTGGCCATGGACCCGAAGTTCTCACCCGACCAGTTCCTCGACATTCGCAGCCACGGCTTCGTCCGCCTGGCCATCGCCATACCCCGCATACGCGTGGGCGATCCCGCTGAGAACGTGGCCCATCACCTCGAGCTGATTGAAGCGGCCGGGAAGCAGGGGGCTTCCTACGTCCTTTTCCCCGAACTGAGTCTCACCGGCTATACCTGCGCCGACCTCTTCCACTCCCAGGCGCTGCTGGAAGGCGCCCTGGAGGGCCTGGAAGCGTTGCTCGACCGCACGGAGGGGCTCGATCTGGCCTTCAGCTTCGGCATGCCGCTGCGGCTGGACCACGCGGTCTTCAACGTCGCGGTTACCTGCAGCCGCGGGAAGATCCGGGTGGTAACGCCCAAGACCTACCTTCCACAGTACCGCGAATTCTACGAGACGCGTTACTTCGCCCGGGCGGCTGAGGCGCAGTCGGATACCGTATCCCTCTGCGGCCGGGAGGCGCCTTTCGGACCCGACGTGCTCCTGCGCACGGATGATCCCAGGGTGGTGATCTACCCGACGATCTGCGAAGACGACTGGGTGCCGGTTCCGCCGGCCAGCCGGGCGGCGCTGGCAGGGGCGACCATTCTCGCCAATCTTTCCGCGTCGAACATCGTCATCGGCAAGGCGCAGTACCGCGAGGACCTCATCCTGGCCTCCTCGGGACGCAACGAGGCCGTACACATGTACGCCGCGGCGGGCTTCGGGGAATCGACCATGGACGTGGTCTGGGACGGCCACGGGTTCATCGCCGAACGCGGTTACATGCTGGCGAAAACGGAACGCTTTCAACTGGACGGGACCTGCATCACGGCGGACGTGGACGTGGAAGCGCTGGTGCTGGAGCGCGGCGTCCAGGGCTCGTTCCGGCAGAACGCCATGGACTACAAGTCATCCTGGCGGTCCGTCTCATTGCCGGGCTTCCGGCCCGGTCAGGCCGGGGCCGGGGCTGCGGATACGGAGGCTTCCCAGGGGAACAGTGCGGAGCATCAGACCTTCCATCGAGACATACCCGCACATCCTTTCGTTCCCCAGAATCCGGCGGAACGCAGCCAGCGGTGCCGCGAGGTCTTCATGATCCAGTCCACGGGACTGGCGACCAAGCTCAGATCGCTGCCCGAAGACGCCCGTCGCGTCGTCGTGGCGGTCTCCGGCGGCCAGGATTCGACCCACGCCCTGAACGTGGCGGTGCACACCATGGACCTGCTCGATCTGCCCAGGTCCCGCATCGTGGCCCTGACCATGCCGGGACTGGGCACCACGGAGCGGACCTACACGAACGCCTGCGCCTTGATTCGTGCCGTCGGCGCCACGTTCCGCGAGATCGACATCAAACCCGCCGTTCGGAAGTTCTTCGCGGACATCGAGCATTCGGAGGACAAGCACGACCTGGTCTACGAGAATACCCAGGCATGGACGCGTAAGCTGGAGGAGCTCGCCACGGCCGCCCAGGTCAGAGGCATCGTGCTCGGTACGGGAGACCTCTCGGAACTGGCGCTGGGCTGGTGCACCATGTTCGGCGACCACGCCAGCCATTACGGGGTCAACGCCGGGATTCCCAAGACCCTCATTTCCTACCTGATCAACTGGACGGCCGACGTGGTCTTCGAGGAGGAGCCGGAGGTCCGCGGCGTGCTGCTGGACATCCTCGACACGCCCATCTCGCCGGAACTGCTGCCCCCGACCGATCGCGAGATCGCACAGAAAACCGAAGAAGAGATCGGTCCCTACGAGCTGCACGACTTCTTCATCTACTACTTCCTGCGTTTCGGCTTCACGCCTTCCCGGATAGCCCGGATGGCACTGCACGCCTTCAAGGGAAAGTACGGACTCCCTGAAATCAAGGCATGGCTTCGCGTCTTCATCGTCCGGTTCTTCCAGAACCAGTTCAAACGCAACTGCCTGCCCGAAGGACCCAAGGTCGGCATGACCTGCATCTCCCCCCGCGGCGACTGGCGGATGCCGTCCGATGCGTCGCCGGCAGCCTGGCTGGCGGACCTGGAACGCATCCCCGATGCACTTTAGACCACCCGGCGAAGTGCCGCCCCACTTCCGGGCAGAATCCGCCGAGACCTGCTGGCGCGTCCCCTACGCAGAACGGGCGGTCGATGCCCGCAACTGGGCGGCGGAACACGGCATCCGACCCTCGGTGGAAGATGAATGCCGCACCGCGCTGCTCCTGGTTGACTGCCAGAACACTTTCTGTCTCCCCGAGTTCGAGCTCTTCGTGGGAGGCCGGAGCGGCCGGGGCGCGGTGGAGGACAACAAGCGGCTATGCGCCTTCATCTACCGTAATCTCCAGTCCATCACCGAGATCATCCCCACGCTGGACACCCACACGGCCCAGCAGGTCTTCCATCCGGTTTTCTGGATAGACCGGGACGGCGGACATCCCATCGGGGGAGAGACCATCATCACCCCGGACGACTTGGAAGCGGGAACCTGGCGGGTCAATCCGGCCGTGGAGGACTGGTACGGCAATCGGGTCGACCTTTCCGCCTACGCATTGCATTACGTCCGGCGCCTCACGCGGGACGGCAAGTATCCCCTCATGATCTGGCCGTACCACGCCATGCTCGGGGGGATTGGCCACGCCCTGGTGTCCGCCGTGGAGGAGGCCGTGTTCTTTCACGGCATCGCCCGGGTCCGGCAGACGCGCTTCGAGATCAAGGGGAACCATGCCCTGACGGAAAACTACTCCGCGTTGCGCCCCGAAGTGGTGGAAGATGCCGAAGGCCGCCCGGTGGGGGTGAAGAACACCCCGCTGGTCGACCACCTGATGACCTTCGACGTCGTCATCGTGGCCGGGCAGGCCAAAAGCCATTGCGTGGCGTGGACGGTGGAGGATCTCCGGTCGGAGTTCGCCGCCCGCAATCCGTCCATGATCCCGCGCGTCTGCCTGCTGGAGGACTGTACCTCGCCGGTCGTCGTGCCCGGTGTAATCGATTTCACCGAAGAGACGGAGGAGGCTTTCGGCCGGTTCGCCGATGCGGGCATGCGCCGGGTGCGTTCCACCGTGCCCATGGACCGTTGGGGACTTACCGGCTGAGGAAAATTGGCACGCCGCCGCTGCACTATCTGCCGATAGGACAGCAGTCCGGCGGACATTGATCGGGCCAGGGCCCCAGGTCGCCGACGACCGGCCGGACCGCCGACGGGAACAGCCGCTCTTCGACGAGCTCCACGATCATATCCACGAAGCGGGGATGGGTCCCCGCCGTTTGCGCCCGGACCATGCGCACCCCGAGTTCATCGCAGCAGGCCCGTGTTTCCACGTCCAGATCGTAGACCACCTCCATATGGTCCGAGATGAATCCCACGGGGACCACCACGATATCGCGAGCGGCCGCGTCCGTTTCGTAGAACAACCTGATGTAGTCGCAGACGTCGGGTTCCAGCCAGGGCTGGGCAGGCGGACCGCTGCGGCTCTGGAAGGTCAGCGCCCAGGAGGACGCGCCCACGCACCCGCTGATGAGCCGGGACGCTTCGCGGAGCTGTGCTTCATAGGCACAGCCGCCGGCCATGGCCAGGGGTATGCTGTGGGCGGTGTAAACGAGGTGCGCCCGTGAACGGCGTTCCTCCGGCAGGCGGTCCAGGGCGGAGCGAACGTGCGCCGCCATCGTTTCGATGAATCCGGGATGATTGAAAAAGGGCCTGATTTTCTCGATCGCCGGTGCGCCGGCCCCCGCTTCGTGCCGCGCATCCTCGATGTTCTCCAGGTATTGCCTGCAATTGGACCAGGAACTGTAGGGAGACGTGACAAAGGCCAGCGCCCGCTGAATCCCGTCCTCGGCCATGCGCCCGACCGTATCCGGAAGCAGGGGATGCCAGTTCCGGTTACCCCAGTAGACCGGCAGGGAAAGGCCACGGGCGTCCAACGCCTCCTCCAGGGCGGAGATCAGCGCACGGTTATGGCTGTTGATCGGGCTTACCCCGCCGAAATGACGGTAATGTTCCGCGACCTCCATCATCCGTTCCCGGGGGACGCGCCGGCCCTTGAGCACGCGCTCGAGGAAGGGGATGACTTCGTCCGGTCCTTCGGGGCCTCCGAAGGATACCAGGAGCAGTGCGTCATAGTTCAAAGGACTTCCTCCGTGCATGGTGTGCTGACCTAGTATTTCCTTGCCATTCTTCCGGCGCGTCCGTAATATACGCAAGGCCGGATCCATCGGAATTTCGCGTGATTTCGCGGATTACGCAACAGGGAAGTGCAGTGAGCGAAGAATCCGGGAAAACCCCCGACATCCTTGAACACGGAGCGCCCGTCGACGGACAACCCCAGACGGCCGAAACGCGGCTGTACATGCAGCTCAACGTGTTCACCCTGCCCGGAACAGGATCCGCCGGTCAGCCTGGTCAGCCTGGTCAGCCTGGCCAGCCTGGTCAGCCTCGGCAGACCCGGACCATGGCAGGCGACATCGCCGCCGGGCTCAGGGATGCCGGCCTGGACGCCGCGGTGTACCTCGATGTCAACGATCCCCTGGGCATCGGCGTGCTGTTTCTCGCCGAAGATCCCGATACCTTCGTAACCGATGTCCGGAACCTGCTGGCGGAACGGCCTTTCGATGTCCTGGAACGCCGCGGGTCCATGACGATGCTCGGCAGGACCTACTCCATGGGATACGAGCCGGATCTTATGGAATCGCTCATCCACCGGCCGCGCAACACCGTGCTCAACCCCGACTGGCCCTGGGCCATCTGGTACCCGTTGCGGCGCAACGGCGCCTTCGCGCGACTGGAACACAAGGAACAGCGACAGATCCTGATGGAGCACGCGCACATCGGGCGGGCCTATGGCCGGGCCGACTTCGCCCACGATATCCGCCTGGCCTGCTACGGGCTGGACGAGGCCGACAACGACTTCGTCATCGGGCTTATCGGAAAGGATCTCTACCCGCTGTCGCGGGTCGTTCAGGACATGCGCAAGACCCAGCAGACCGCACTGTACATCGATTCGCTCGGACCGTTCTTCGTCGGCAAGAAGACCTGGTCGAGCGACCCGTAACCCTTCCGCGTCATCCGCCCGAATCGCTTCGAGCCCCTTCCATGGTCTCCAGCGCCTTGAATCCCAGAACGGCGCAGGCGGACGCCACGTTCAGTGAGTTCTTGTAGCCCCGCGTGGGGATTTCGACCAGGCCGTCGCAACGCTCCAGCACGCTCCGGCTCACACCGAGCGCCTCGTTGCCGAGTACTATGGCCAGTTCGTCCGGAAATACCGCGGCGGCGTACGAGACCGACTCCGATGTGGTTTCCGCGGCCCACACCGTGATACCGCGATCTTTCAGGCAGTCGACTGCATCGACGGCCGTCTCGAAGTAACGCCAGGGGACGTAATCGATGGTACCCAGGGCGGTCTTCTCCAGTTTCGCATGGGGCGGGCGGGCCGTGTATCCGCACAGGAAAAGGCCCTTCACCCGGAGGATATCGCAGGTCCGAAAAATGGAGCCCACGTTGAATGCGCTGCGCAGGTTGTCCAGGACGAAGTAGAGGGGCAGCTTGGGCAGCCGGTCGTACGCTTCCTTCGTGATCTCCGCATCGAAGCTGCGGACCTCGAAGTTCGTCTCCATGTCCCCGGCCCGCCTTGACCGCCCGGTACGCACGGACCGCTCGATGCGCTCGGACTGCCCGGTCTGCCTGGCCTGCCTGGTCTGCCTGGACCGCCCGGTCGGGTCGGTTCGGTTCCGCATCGGTCTCCGGTCCTTGAGGTGATTCCCGTGACTACCCTCCGACGTCCGGGGCGTTCATTCAAGGCAGCAGGTCGTTTATTTCATCCCGGAGCCGCTGGGTGGCCGCCCGGGCGGACTCGGCGAAGTCTAGGCCGCCGGAGGCATAGAGGATGCTCCGGGAGGAATTGATGAGCAGTCCGCCGCCGCTCTCGTCGGCGCCTTCGCGGATGACCGTTTCCAGGTCTCCGCCCTGGGTGCCGATCCCGGGTATCAGCAGGGGCATGTCCGGGGCGACGGCTCGGATGCCCGCCAGGGATTCCGCCTGTGTGGCTCCCACGACCAGGCCCGCGTTCCGGGTGGTGTTCCACGACCTTGCCGCGCCGGCTACCTCCAGGTACAGGGGATGTCCGTTGACGGACAGGTACTGGAATTCCCGCGCGCTTTCGTTGGAAGTCAGGCAGAGGATGAAAACCCCCCGGTCGGTGTAGTCCAGGAAGGGCTTTACGGAATCCCGTCCCTGGTAGGGATTGACGGTCACCGCGTCGAAACCGAAATGCTCGAACAGCGCCTTCGCGTACATGCGGGCACTGTTCTCCATGTCTCCCCGCTTGCAGTCGCAGATGACAACGACCCCATCCGGAATAACCGTGAGCGTGCGCTCCAGCGCTTCGTAGCCCCTGGAGCCCATGACCTCGAAAAACGCGATATTCAGCTTGTAGGCTGAAACGAGGTCCGACGTGTGCTCGATGATCGTTCGATTGAATTCGAATAACGCGTCCGGTTCCGACCTGAGGTGCTCCGGGAACCGATCCAGGTCCGGATCGAGCCCCACGCAGACCAGGCTGTTCGCCGCGGACCGGGCACGGTTCAATTTACCTACGAACGGTGACATGGGGCTTCCTCTTGTGAAGGGATTCGTATGCTTCCGATCAGGGAGCGGACCGAGGGTACGTCCGACGCCGCGCACCATTCGGCCAGCGTACGCGCGACGGATGGTCCGGCGTGGGGTTCGACGAAAGTGGCCGTGCCCACCTGGACGGCCGTGGCGCCCGCCACGAGGAACTCCACGGCGTCTTCTCCGCTCATGATGCCGCCGATGCCGATGACCGGGACGGCCACCTCGTTTGCGATCCGGTAGACCGCCGCGACGGCCACGGGCTTGATGGCCGGACCCGACAGCCCCCCCGTGACGGCACCGAGCATGGGGCGGCGCGTACGGATGTCCACCGCCATGCCCCGAAGGGTGTTGATGGCCGATATGGCGTCGGCGCCGGCTTCCTCGACACTGCGGGCGATCTCCCCGATGTCCGTAACGTTCGGGGTGAGTTTGGCGATGAGCGGCAGTTCCGTGATGCCGCGCAGCGTGGATACCAGTTCCGCCGCGCGCCCTGGATCGGTGCTGAAGTCCATGCCCCCGGACACGTTCGGACAGGACATGTTGATCTCCAGGGCATCGATGCCCTCGCAGTCCGACAGGCGTTCGGTCACGTAGACAAACTCCTCCACAGGACCTCCGCCCACGTTGACGATCAGCGCGGTGTCCACGTTTCTCAGGTACGGCATCTTGTCCCGGATGAAAGCCTCCACGCCCACGTTCTGCAGTCCGATGGAATTGAGCATGCCGGCGGCCGTCTCCGCGGCCCGGGGCGGAGGATTGCCCGGCCAGGGTTCGGGCGTGAGCGTTTTCGTGACGATGCCGCCGAAATCGGAGAGATCCACGAACCGGCCGTATTCCGATCCGTATCCGAAGGTGCCCGATGCGGCGAGCACGGGATTCCTCAGTTCCAGCGCGCCGATGTTAACCGTCAAATCGGGTTGTGCCGTCACATTACGACCTCCTGCATATCGAACACCGGACCGGCGTCGCAGACCCGTTCGTAGCGTGGGGTTGATAACCGTGCATCGGGGGCGGCATCGGGAGCGGCATCGGGGGCGGCACCGGGGGCGGCATCGGGAGCGGCACCGGGGGCGGTGCAGGCCACGACACAGGCCATGCACACGCCCACGCCGCAGGGCATGATCCCCTCGAGGGAGACCTGTCCGTCGATACCGGCTTCCCGGGCGATTTCCTGGCAACGCCGCATCATGGGCGTCGGTCCGCAGGCATAGAGATAGGCGCATCGCCGGGGCGAGGAGGCCAGTTCCCGGTCCAGCAGGTCCGTCACCAGGCCGTGGTGGCCCGTCGTGCCATCGTCCGTTGCCAGCCGGACATCGACCCCGAGGGCGCGGAACTTCTCTTCCCCGCTCAAAAGACCCGCTGTCGCCGCGCCGAAGAGCACCGTCATTTCCGCTGGACGCGCCCGTCCATTCCTTACCGTTTCCTGGGCCAGGGAGAGAAAGGGCGCTACGCCGACGCCACCGGCGACCATGATCACCGGCCGTCCCGCATGCACCGGCTCGAACGTCCTACCCAGGGGTCCGAGCACATCGACCCGTTCTCCGCGGCGCCGCGTCGCAAGGATCTCGGTACCACCGCCGACGATCCGGTATATGAGCCCGAAAACGCCGCGTTCCGGATCCCGTTCGGCAATGCTGAAGGGGCGCCTTAGCAGGGGGGTGTGACGGAGCCAGGTCTGCCGGCTGCTGTCCTCCGAGACATCGGAAGCAATCAGGTGTACGAAGTGACCGGGCAGGGCGTGTCGGGTGATTTCGGGAGCCAGCAGGTCAATCCAGTACAGGCCGGGACCGATCTCACGGTTGGCAAGGACCTCGGCGTCGTACTGGCAGATGGGGATAGTCGACATGCTCCTCTACGATACAGCCGGCCGGGCTGGATGTCAACGCATCATTTGTCCGAGTCCGCGGCGGGACGCAGTTCCTCCATGAGGCGAATCTTGTCGCGGACGGACCTTGCCTGTTCCGAACGGGGATAGCGGTCTACGATTTCTCGGTAGCGGTCCAGAGCGGTCTCCGGATCGTCGAAATGGGTCTCCGCGATCCAGCCCAGCGCATAGAGTGCTCGCGGCGCGTATTCACTTTCCGGATCCCGTAGGAGGGCCAGTTCGTAGAGCCCGCGCGCGGAGTCCGGCCGGCCGGCTTCGAAAAGCATCCGTTCCGCCTCGGCGAAGAGCCGGTCCAGGGGAAGTTCACCTTCAATGGGCTTCGACTGCAGGATGGATGCTTCCACGGCGTGTACGGTCCCGGGATAGAGCTCGGTGATTGCATCGAAGACGGAACGCGCGTTCTCCGTGTCATCCAGCATCTCGTCGAGTATCCATCCCCTGGCAAAAGCGGCCTTGGCGGCCACGGAGGGATCATTCGACGCTTCTTCAATGGCGCGGTACTGGCTCAGTGCGGCGGCGGTCATCTCCAGTTGAAACAGATAAAGTTCAGCCAGCTGAAATCTCAGGCCGATCGTGTCTTCCGCCAGCTTCGCGTAGTTCGAATCGGTGTTCGAACCGGGATCGCCGGAGGATTTCAACGCTTCCATCGCGGCCAGCAGGTTACCGAGGTTTCCGTCCAGGCGTCGCAGCTCGCGTATGGCGCGATGCTTCCGATCGGACGCGTCGCCGACCCAGTAGGTACGCGGACTCGTGCGCCGCGCCTGGTCATACCATTGTTCCGTCAGATCGAGATCGCCCGCTGTCCGGTGCAGTTCCCCCAGTTCAAACATGGCCTGGGAGACTTCCTCCGCGTGACTCCGGTCGGATTCGAAATCGGTGATGAGTGACTCGTAGGTGGCGACGGCCGGTTCATTCAGGTCCATTTCGGCCAAACACGCGGCCTTCGCCAGCATGACCTCGGGGTGGTAGTCGCTGTAGGCGCGCTGATCCAGCAACGACTCGTATGTCCCCAGCGCAGCCGTCAGGTCCCCTTCGCGCTGCAGGCTTTCACCCAGCATCAAATTAGCCTGGAACCTCAGCTTCCGGGTCCGTGCCTGCTCGATGGTCAGGGCCAGTTGTTCCCGGGCTTCGGCGTACCGATGCGCTGCAAGCCTGGCGCGTGCGATGTAGTACCTGGCCTCTGCCTCCCGTTCATCGCCGGGGTGCATATCCAGCACTTCCTGAAACCGTGCGACGGCTACCTCGTAGCGGGCGCTGCCAAGGGCGATCTTTCCCCGAAGCATCAGGGCGTCGGGAATCCGGTCGCTGCCTTGAAATTCCCTGACGAAGCGGTCCAGCTGCTCATCGGCCCGGGTGGAATCGCCTTCGTTGAGGAGGCTGTTGCCCAGGGAGAAAACGCAGTGGCCGGTGAACTCGCCGTCCGGGAACAGCCTGAGTACCTGCTCATACCGCTTGATGGCCTGCGGATGCTGTCCCTGGATCGCCCGGACGTCGCCGATCAGGACCAGCGCGTCGTCTACGAGGGAACTGCCGGCGTGATCCCGCAGGACGAGACCCGCGTTTTCGATGGCGAGCTCGTAGGAGGTGTTGGCCAGGGGCGGAATGCTGCCATCGGGGGTCGGCTGGTTGAGACGTATCCGCTCGCCTTCCTTGAACGCTTTCCTGGCGTTGTAGAACGTATTGTAGTACGCGCATCCGAAGACCACGCACACCAGGGCGAACAGGATCAGGGTAGTCCTGCGCATCTCAATCTCCGAACTTGTACCCGACACCCCGGACGGTCGTGATGATATGCACGCCGTGGCGTTCGATCTTCATGCGCAGCCGTCTCACGTGCACGTCCACCGTCCTCGTGCCGCTGAAATAGTCGTATCCCCAGACGGCGGTCAGCAGTTCGTCCCGCGTGAACACCCGTCCCCTGTGCCGGGCCAGGTGCTTGAGCAGTTCGTATTCCTTGAGGGTCAGGTCGATCGCCTTGCCCCGGATCGTGACTTCGTAATTGCCCAGGTTGATCAGCAGATCGCCCCAGACGATCATATCCTGAATCTGCACGCTGTGGCGCCTCCAGAGTACGTTCTTGACGCGGAGATCGAACTCGCGGACGTTGTATGGCGCGCAGATGAAGTCGTCGATTCCCCGGGTGACGTCGAGGTCGCCGATGGCGTCACTCCCGGTCAGGACGATGACCGCGGGGGCGTGCCGGAACCCGTACGACCGCAGTTCGTCCATCACGAAGGGAAGGACCGACCGGGGCCGGTCCGTCTGGATGAGCAGGACGTCCGAATCGGGTATGCGAGCGCGAAGGTCCTCGACGACGGTGTAATGCAGTTCCGTTATCGGGTAACCTGCGCCGCTCAACCACCTGATCAGCGGTTCGACGGGTTCCTTGCGGGTGATGAGGATCGAAATACAGGGAAGCCCGTTGCCGCCAAGTCTAACGGTCATGGGTTCTCACTTCAGGCCCACGTTGGAAGAAGCAACCGGTTGCGGCGAACGGACTATCCCTCAAATGGCGTCAAAACGGAAGATCGTCGTCGGCATCAGTCTCGGGCGGAGACGGCGGTGTTTCCGTCGCCGTGCTTCTGGCACCTCCGGGCGCGTCCGATGCAAGCTCATTCTGCTGGCGGGCACTCAGCATCTGCATCTCGTTCGCCACGATCTCGGTCATGTATCGTTTCATCCCGTTCTGGTCCTCCCAGGAACGGGTCTGCAACCGTCCTTCGACATACACCGGTGCGCCTTTCTTGAGGTACTGGCCGCATATCTCCGCCAGTTTCGAAAAGGCCACGATCCGGTGCCATTCCGTTTCTTCCCGCCGTTCTCCGTCCTGCGTGTTCCACTGGCGCGTCGTGGCCATGCGGAAGTTGACCACGGCCCGGCCTGCGGGCGTGTACCTCATCTCGGGATCCGCGCCGAGATTGCCGATCAGAATGACTTTATTCAAGCTGGCCATTGGTGATGCTCCTTGTATGGAAAAGAATGAAGTGATTATAGCGCGACACCAGGGGCGAGTCAAGCGAATTTCCCGCTGTCCCGGGACCTTCGCGGGGGATAAAACCGCTTGCTTCACCCCGGTATCGCGCGCTATATTCGGTTAGTCGAGGGACCTTTGAAAAACATCGTAACCATTGTCGAAGGAACCCGACATCGGACGCGTCCGAACGCCCTCCCCCGGCCCGCTATCCGCCCGATCAGCCCATGACTCTCCCGGTTCACCTCTACCGATACGTATTCAAGGCGCACGTCGGTCCCTTTCTATTTTCCTTCGTGATCATCACGTTCATCCTCGTGATGGACATCATATTTCAGATCGCCGACCTCATCATCGGCAAGAACCTCGACCTGTTCATCGTGCTCGAGGTGTTCTTCCTCAATCTGGCCTGGATCGTCGCCGTTTCGATCCCCATGTCCGTGCTGGTCGCCAGCCTCATGGCTTTCGGACGGCTTTCGGCCGATAACGAGGTGACCGCGCTCAAGGCGGGCGGCGTCAGTTTCTTCCAGATGGTCTCGCCGGTCCTGGTAGCGGGCGTCATCCTGGGGAGCGGCCACCTGTTCTTCATGGACGTCATTCTGCCCGAAGCCAACTACCGGGCGCGCTCGCTCATGAACGACATCCACAGGGCGCGTCCCACGTTGCTTTTCACCGCGGGCATATTCATGAAGGACATACCGGGTTACAGCATCCTGATCGACCGGGTCAACCCGAGGAACAACGAAATCGACAGTATCACCATCTACGAGACGGAGAACAAGCGCTACCCGCGCCTCATGACGGCGGAGTCCGGTGAATTCCACGTCAATGAGACGGGCAGCCGGCTGGATCTCATGCTCTACGACGGAGAACTGCTTCAGCAGGACGAGTCTTCGGGGCGGTATATCAAGGAGATATTCGAGCGGCAGCGGTTTTCGATCCGCACCGCACCGACCGGCGTCCAGCGGTCGGAGGCGGGTGTCCGGAGCGACCGCGAGTTGAACATCGAGATGATGCGCGCCAGGATCGCTGAATGGCAACTGGAGATCGACGAAGCATCGACGATCATGGAATCCGCGCCGGTGACACCGGAGGCGGAGGCGGACTCCCTCGAAGCGGCCAGGAATATGGCGGAGCGGACGGTCTCGCTGAGGCAGCGTCAGAAGAACAGTTATATCGTGGAGATTCACAAGAAGTACGCCATTTCGGCGGCATGTCTCGTCTTCGTGCTGATCGGCGCGCCGCTGGGGGTTCGCCTCCGACGCGGCAGCATCGGCGTCAGTGTGGGCGTCAGCCTGTGCTTCTTCTTGCTGTACTGGGCCTGCCTGCTAGGCGGCGAAGAACTGGCGGACCGCGACCTGATCGATCCCGTCTGGGCGATGTGGGCGGCAAACATCGTCATCGGCGTTCCCGGCGCCTTTCTGGTCTGGGTTACCGGCAGGGACCGCATCTGACGGTCGCGCCTGGTCGCGCCTGGGACCGCCTGGTCGTGCCTGGGACCGCATAGTTTCGCTTCGATTTCACCGCAGGAACAACGTTACATGTCACTGATCACCCGGTACGTGCTGCGCCTGTTCATTACCGCCATCGCCGTCAGCCTGGTCGCTTTCGTCAGCATCTTCTTCGTGGTCGATCTCATCGAGCAACTGGACAGTTTCCTGGACCGCGAGGTGGCCCCGAGATACATCGCGCTCTATTACGTCTATTACACACCCTATATCTTCGTAATCACTATTCCCGTCAGCCTGCTGCTCGCCAGCCTGTATACCTTCGGCCAACTGACCCGCCTGGGTGAGTTGACCGCCATGAAGGCGTCCGGGCTCAGTTTGTACCGTCTGCTGCGGCCCATGCTCCTCGTCAGCGCGGTGGTGAGCGGCTGCCTGTTCTGGGCCGGCGAATGGCTCGTTCCTCATACGAGCATGAAACGCGCCGAAATCAAGTCGGAACACGTGGACTCGCTGGGCGGCGCGGGACAGCACATACGTAACGACGTGTATTTCAGGGGAGAGGGAGGGCGCCAGTTCTATATCCGCGTATTCGACGGAAACGAAGCGGAGGGTACGGGGGTTTTCGTCACCGAATTCCGCGAAGGTCTCGTTACCAGTGTGCTCTCGGCGGAAAGCGCCGCCTGGAAGGACGGGCGCTGGCTGCTTTCCAACGGGGAGGAACGGCAGTTCCGGATGGGCGGCGGATTGTCCGGATACAGAACCTTCACCGAACTGGAACCAGCCGGATGGTCCGAAACGCCGGATGATTTCATGCGGGGGCAGAAACGCCCCGAGGAAATGAGCTACGGCGAACTCGACCGGTTGATACAGAACGTCCGGCGCGGAGGCGGAGACGTGCAGGGCTACCTGGTAGACCTCAATCTGAAGATCGCCTTCCCCAGCGCGGGCCTGATCATCGTGCTCCTGGGCGGCGCGCTGGCCTCACATCTGAGACGGGGAGGCGTAGCGGTGGGATTCGCCCTGAGTATCGGCATTTGTTTCGTCTACTGGGGGCTGCTCCGCTTTGCCCAGGCCTTCGGCCACGCCGGATTGCTCCCGCCCATGGCGGCGGCCTGGGGCGCCAACGCCCTCTTCTGCCTGCTCGCCCTGGTTCTGATCATGAGGGCGCCGAAATAACACGCGCTTCGCGCGGCGCCACGCGCCTGTTCATGACGGCCGATCGGCCCGGCCCCGGCGGCTCAGGAGTGGTCCCCGGCGGCTCAGGAGTGGTTCCTGAGCTCCTCCACCTTGTCGCAGTTCTCCCAGGTAAAACCCGCCTCGTTGCGGCCGAAGTGTCCGTAGGACGCCGTCGGGCGGTAGATCGGCCGGCGAAGGTCGAGGCTTTCGATGATGCCTTCGGGCGTCAGATCGAAGTGCCTGCGGATCAGACGCGTGATCTCCAGGTCGTCGATCGCGCCGGTACCGAAGGAATTGACATTGACGGAAACGGGTTCCGCCACGCCGATGACATAGGCGAGCTGGATCTCGCATTTGTCGGCCAGTCCGGCCGCGACGACGTTCTTGGCCACGTAACGGGCCGCGTAGGAAGCCGAGCGGTCCACCTTGGTCGGGTCTTTGCCCGAATAGGCCCCGCCCCCGTGGCGACAGTAACCGCCGTAGGTGTCCACGATGATCTTCCGGCCCGTCAGTCCGGCATCTCCCTGGGGTCCGCCGGTGACGAACCGGCCGGTCGCGTTGACATGGTACTTGATCCGGCCCGGGTCGATCAACTCCGCCGGCAATGCGGGACCGATCACCTCGTTTACGATGTCTTCCCGTATCTGCTCGTTTGAAACGTCCGGATCGTGCTGGGCCGCGATGACCACGGTGTCGATCCGGCGGGGCTGGCCATCGACGTATTCCACCGTGACCTGCGATTTGCCGTCGGGACGCAGATAAGGGGCCGCGCCGTTCTTCCGGACCGCCGCGAGGTTCCGGGTCAGCCTGTGGGCCAGGGTGATGGGCAGGGGCATCATCTCGGGGGTCTCGTTGGTCGCGTAGCCGAACATCATGCCCTGGTCGCCCGCGCCCTGCCGGTCAACCCCCATGGCGATGTCGGACGACTGCTGGTCGAGGGATACGACCACGCCGCAGGACTCCCAGTCCAACCCGAACCCGGAATCCGTATACCCAATGGATTTGACGGTCTCGCGGGCCACGCTCTGGGCATCCACGCGGCCGTCCGTCGAGATCTCCCCGCCAACGACCACCAGGCCCGTGGTGACGAAGGTTTCACAGGCCACGCGGGCGTAGGGGTCCTGTTCGATGACGGCGTCCAGCACCGCGTCGGAGATCTGGTCGGCGACCTTGTCGGGATGGCCTTCGGTAACGGATTCGGAAGTGAAGAGGTAACCAGGTGTCATGCGTCATGCTCCTGAAGATCGGTCCGCGGGTCGGGAACGATCGGTTTCGGTAAAAGGTCAGACGAATACTTCGCAGCGCGCGTTTTTTGAGCCGTCCGGGCTGTCCGAGTTGTCCGGGCTGTCCGGGTCGACCGGACCGGGCAGGCTGCCCAGGCCGACCGGAACACGCCTCACCGTATCGGCCAGGACGGCATGTGGGGTAACGATGGTACCCCGGAGGTCGCAGTTCTCGATACGGGCGTGGGTTCCGATGGTGGCGTCGCGGACGATGGTGCGCGCCACGGAGGCCCTGGAGGAGATGGCGACGTGGGGGCCGATGACGGACCGGTGGACCCGGGCGTCGGACGCAATATCCACCGGCGGTATGATCACGCTGCCGGGTATGTCGCAACGCCCCCCGTTCAGGTCGAGCAGCCGCCGGTTGGCCTCCAGCAGACGGTCCGGCGTGCCGCAGTCGTACCATTCGTCGACTTCAAAAGGGTACAGGTGTTCGCCCTGTTCCACCATCCACTGCAGGGCGTCTGTCAGCTGATACTCGTTCCGGGTCCTTCGGCCGGACCCGACAAGGGTTTCCAGTCCTTCCATGAGCGGCCGGGAACTGGAGAAACTGTAGATCCCGGCGATCGCGAGATCCGATACGGGATGGTCGGGTTTCTCCACCAGCCGGGTGATGCGCCCGCCCTCCGTCTCAACCAGTCCGTACCGCCTCAGGTCACCGGAGACCCGCTTGACGCCGACGGCATTGCCGCGCGGTGCGCCGGCCAGGAATGCGAAATCGGAAAGATAGATGACGTCTCCGAGCAGGACCAGGAGCGGCTCGTCATCCACGAGGTCCCCGCACAGGTGCACGGCGTGTCCGATCCCGAGCGGTTCGTGTTGCACGACGTAGCGGGCTTCGAGATCATCCCGCCGGTCGACGAACCGGCGGATGGCGTCACCCGAGGGCGAGATCACCAGCACGACGTCGCGGATGCCCATGCCCGTTACCTGGTCGAGCAGGTACTCCAGTACCGGCTTGCCGGCGACGGGGACCATGGCCTTTGGGGTATCGAGCGTGACGGGGCGCAATCGGCTGCCGTTGCCGGCGACGGGGATGATGGCTTTCATGGGACTTCCTTGCGCGGGTGCGCCTCTCCCGGCCGTACGCGCCGGGACCGAAAAGAACGGTTCAGTAAGTAACAGTGGACCATGTCCGCGCGCAACAGAAATCATGGCCGCCGGCACCGTAGCCGACCCCGGTCTTCACGGCCGCGGACTATGCGGTGCCGCAAGGCGGTCTATGCAGTGCCGCAGGGCGGACTTTCCAGCGCCGCACGCCTGTTCAGAAGATCGAACCGAGCCAGGCGCCGAGGGCTTCCATCCTGCCGGTCAGCAGGGAGATGCGCGCCATGACCGTGTACCCGAAGGCCGCGCCGAAGGTCACCATCAGCACCCAGATCCCCGCGCGGGACACGTGTCCCAGCACACCCTTGTGCTCCACGGAAAAGAAGAAGTACACCAGGCCGCAGATCACGCCCAGGACGAGCACGACGTGGGAGAAACTGGCGCCCCAGAGAAGGTTGCCCGAAGCGTCGAGCACCACAAGGGGGATCATGGTACTCTGGACCTGGATGATGAAGTCCGAATCGAGGAAGCGGGGCAGGTTGAACCCCGCCGCGCCGCCGACGATGAAGGCCAGGGCCCAGCGGCTGAGCCAGGCCCAGCGGTCGATCAGGCGGGTGAGCAACAGCAGCCCGAAGACGGCGGGGATGAGGTAGTAGTAGTCCGGAGACCGGCCCACGGCACCGGGCACGACGCCCGACATGAGCGATGGGAACAACTTGCCTAGCAGATTCGGCACCAGGTGGTCCCAGAACCCGACGGCCATCAGGTAAGCGGCCGAAACGCCGACGAACAGGTGCTCGGCGAACTTGTAGAAGGGATTGTCACGGTAAAGGAAACTGAGGATCATCAGCGTAAGTGCCGCGTCGATCCAGAGCATCAGCGTTACGTCCATAAGAAGTCCTCTATGGCCGGCGACCCGCCTGGGTCCCCTGTCCCGTCCTGCCGGCCCGGTCCGCCCGGCCAAGGAAGTAGGCCAGGTTGCCCAGCAGGACCAGCAGGACGATCAGCACGTGGGTCACGACCTGGGGGCCCATGCGCATGGTGGCGTCCATGGGGGCGTTCCGGAAGGCCGGATACCGGTCCACCAGGGCGGATTCATACTCGGATGCCCCTTTGAGCCCGCCCATCAGGCCGACCAGTTGCTGGGGATAGTAGGGATAGAGTTCCGGCGCCACCACGGCCGTGCCGCCGCCCATGACGGGTATCCCCGCGATGTCGCCCGCGAACTGGATCCACTCCTTCAGTCCCGGGTCTCCCGCGGTCAGGCTCAGGATGATGACGTAGTCCACCATCTCGTCCACGTCCGCGGTTATGGGCAGAGCGTCGAGCGGCGTGCCCTCCGCGTCGGCGTTGACCAGGGTCCTGAAGTTGACCACCATGGTGTTGATCGCGCCGCCCAGGCCGGCCTTGTACCCCAGGTTCACGAAGTCCCGCCCGTAGGCCTTTTCCGGGAACTCCAGGGGCAGCAGGCTGTCCGTGATCTTCTTTATCTGTCCCACACCCTCGGGGAACAGGGTGAAGAAGGACACCTCGTGGCCGCGGGTCATCGTATGCCGCACGAGCGCCTTTGCCATGGGGTCGAGCTCGGGTGCGGTATCCGGACCGTAGTCGAAGGAAAGGAACACCCGCGACCCGGGTGGAAGCCGTTCCACGGTGTCGAAGATCGACTGGACGATGGGCGTGGGGCTGTCCTGGAAGCGGGGTTTCAGGATCAGGGGGATGCAGACCGCCGCCCCGATGAGCAGGAAGATGATCCGGCGGTCGATGTGCAGGATGGAATCGGGAATCCGCATGCTCACTCTCCCCGGCCCAGGTAGTTGCGTTCTATCCCCAGGATGATGCGCAGGGAAGTCGCGATGACACCCAGGGCAATGCCGATCATGATGGCCCGCTGGCCGGCCGTATTGGGCCAGGCCATGATCCAGTTGGCCAGGTTCGGCAGTTCGAGGAAAGCCAGGCTTTCCGGCATCCAGGCCGTCATCCAGGCCCCCACGGGGGTTCTGCCCAGCAGGATGATCAGTGCGGCCGACAGGAGGATGGTGGCCTCCTTCGTGCGCGCCCTGAAGGCGCGGTAAGATGCCGAGGCAACGAAGAAGGCCAGCAGGGAGAACATGGTGGCCGACAGCGGGTTGTAGACCCCGTCGAACATGAACCGCAGCCAGGAACCTGCCGCCAGGATCTCCCCGCCCATCCCGGCCGGGTTGCCCACCTTGAACAGGCCGATCACCAGGGTGACGAGGAAGGCCACCAGGGTGACTACGCTGTAGTGCCAGTCCGTGGCGCGGCTGGAAACGCGTTTCAGGTGTATCTTGAGCAGGCTTCCGCCGCCGAGGATGAATGCAAATACGGTAATGATGGCGAAGTAGTCCGAAAAACTCTCGTAGAGCGTATTGAATGGCGCACGCGTCACGAAATAGCCCGTGATCAGGACCAGGCCTATGACGAAAGTGATGATGAGGGGTATTCTACGGCGCATGGGACCTACCTGAAGAGCCAGAGCACGATTTCGGAGAATGCACGGACTGATTCGCTACCGGTAACGGTCTCAAGGGTGGCCAGCGCGCTGCCGGCCAGGATGAACACGATGGCGATGCCCTTGCCGGCGTCCTGTCCCTTCAGGCTGCCCAGCATGCGCGGTTCCTTGGACAGGTACGCGCTGGCGGCGAACAGTTCCTCGCCGATCAGCGTATAGTCGCAGGCCGCCACGAAGAAGGGCAGCTGGGGAGGCCTTGCCGTTCCCGCGATCTGTATGGCCCCGATGGAGTTGCCCGTTTCCGCCAGGATGAGGGATTCGGCGTAGAATCCACCCAGGTAGAAACAGGCGGCCGGCTTTTCGCGCACGATGATGCCGTCGACGGCCGCCGCGTAGGCGAACTGCGCATCCGAGACGTAGTGTATGTCGTCTTCCTGGTAGGCGTCGGGACGGCCCGCGGACAGGTAGGACTGCTGCACGGTTTCTCGGGCCACGCTCATGACGAGGGACTTGCGTACGGGCACGTGCAGCCTGGAATCGTAGCCCGCGATGATGGTGGCGAGATGGCCCAGCAGGTTCATGGACGCGATGGTCTGCACCTCGTCCATGTCGTTCAGGCCGGGCACATAGAGGATGGGCTTACCCATCTCCGTCGCCCGTCCCACGGCTTCCTCCACCGTTTCCAGGCCGGCGATCTTGCGTATGAAAAGGGGCCGGCCCGCGGAGGCCAGCACGACGTAGAGCAGGATCGCGCCCGTCAGGATGATCCCCAGGACCAGGGCCTGGGTCCGGTCCGTATTGATCCAGCCGGTTTCTGTGCCGGCCTGGGCCAGAACGGGATCCACCTGCAGCAACGTAAAGAGCGCCGCGATTGCGAAGACCGCACGCGCCCATGTGGAAGGCGCCGTGAGCGCGATAACCGCACGAGCCGACGTGGAGATCGCCGCGATTGCGAAGACCGCACGCGCCAGTCCGATCGTTTGTGGTAGGCCACGCGGTATGCGGGTGGTTGGACAGAGGTGCATCAGGTCTCCACGATCTCCACGTTCGCCCGAGGCACCGTCACGAGCGCTCCGTTGGTCCTGCGCGCTTCCAGCACCCGGGCCAGGGCGCCCGTGGGAAGCCGCACGGGCTGTTCGGGCAGCGACGTCACCGTGGCGAGTTCCCCGAACCAGGGCTCGCGGATCAGGCGGACCAGCGAACCGGCTTCGAGGCCCCGGCCGGCGGGGTTCGCCCGATCCTCGGACGCCTCGCCGTCTTCGGTTCTGATGATGATCTCGGGACGAATCACACCGGCCCGGATCTGTGTTGCGCCGCTCAGGGATGCTTCGCGGTCCTCCAGGGAACGGAGGAGTTCGAAAGTGCGTTCAGCCATGGGCAGGCGTCCGAATCCTTCGGTGACGATCATGGTCAGTCCGATGTCTTCCCCGCCGGTCACCGCGACGCCGATCTGGTATCCCAGGAGGTCGCCGATATCGTGGTACCGCATGCCGCCCACGACCACGCCGGACGCGCCGACCTCTATCAACTTACGCAGCGCGTCAAGGGTGACCATGGATCCGCAGCAGACGATCCGACCCCGCAGGCGGTCATCAATCATCCCACCGGTGACCTCGTCTTCAGGTGATTGGACGATCTGGCTGATCGGCGCGTGCGTTTCGCCCCCTACGCCGAAGATCCCCTGAATGCAGGCGCCGTCCGTTTCCACCACGACACCTTCACCGGGCAGGCGCTCGGTGACCGTACCGTCGAGATAGGCGTTGATCCGCACCGGGGTCGACGGTTCCCGGATGAGTACCTGGCCGGTCACTTCAGATACCATTTCGATGGTGCCGCTTTCGGGACACCGGGCACTGGACTTGAACAGACCGAAGATCCCCCTGGATTCGGCGATCAGCTCGCCTTTCGCCACCTGTTCGTCCCGTTGTTTGAGCATGCAGCCCGGCACTTCCTCCGGTGCGATGGCCAGGGCATTGGCGACATTGACGTTGTGCACCGGTCCGGGCAGGAAGGTCTCGGCGACCACCGTGTCCGGCCGTACCCGGTCCCCGACATCCACCAGCACCTGACCGCTCAGGGGAAGGCGCCGCGTCCGGGCGACGACGGTCCGGGGCGATACCCGCAGTCCGGATGTATAGGCATGGGCCATCAGCCTGACTCCGGATAGAGGTCGAGTGCGCGGTAATCCCTTTTCTGCGCTTCAATTCGTTCGGCCGAGTCCACCGGCCGTTGAAGCGGCCTGCCGCGGGCGTCGATAATCACGCCCAACGGGCCGTTCCGCACGGTACGGGTGACGGTCCCGCCCCGGCCGGCACTAACGTCGAATCCGCGAGACGGCGAGACCTCCAGGAAGACCTCTTCAGCCTCCCCGGCCGGAATCGCGGCCAGTTCGCCCACGACCGCCTCGTGCGTCCATTCTCCATCGTCCGTCCTCGCCCTGGCCGTCGCGCACGGAGTGCCGGGCGTTCCGGTGCCCACGGGTGCCACGCACGGGCCGAGATGTACGAGGCAATCCCGGTCGAACACCTCCAGCGCCGCGGATTCGTGCACGGTCGACAGCACGCCCAGGTGAGGCATCATGAAGATGCTGTCCACCGCCAGGTTCGTGATACCCTCGGGCTGGAAGGCGTCCACCATCATCAGCGCGGCCTGCGCCCGGCTCGGTGCGTGGGAGAGCACGCCCCCACTGCCGATGATCAGGTCCAGGTTCATGAGGTCGACCAGGGTCCGCCCGCCCGTCTGCTGGTCGAAGGTGTCCGATATCGTTCGAAGCTGCTGAACGCCCTTCAACTCGACAGCGAAGTTCCTGTGCTGCTCGAAGGCCAGCCGCAGGGCCTCGCGGGCTACGGCCTGCTCGATGATCAGTTCCTCCATGGTCTGGGGAATGCTGGTGGGCCGGATCATCTTGTTGCCCATGCGGTCCTTCAGGTCGGCATCGGTCATTTCAAAGGGCAGCCAGCGCGCGATGGCCTCCAGTCCCGCTTCCGTCAACACGTTTGAAATACTGTAGCTCATGCCCAGATTGGCGCTGACGGTCCGGTTGAACGCGCCGCCGAAGACCGAAAACACGTCGGTGGTCGCACCGCCGATATCAACGCCCAGCACATCGATGCCGCTTCGTTCCGCGACGACCCGCACCATCCGTCCCACGGCGCCGGGCGTGGGCATGATCGGAACGTGGGTCCATGCCATCAGGTCGCCGTATCCGGGCGCCTGGGCCATCACGTGTTCCATGAACAGGGTGTGGATCTGTTCCCGGGCGGGGCCCAGATTCTCCGCTTCGAGCACGGGCCGCAGGTTGTCCACCTCGCTGAGTTCCGTCCGTTCGGCCAGGATGCGGGCAACGTCTTCGCGCGCGTCGGCGTTCCCGGCGTAGATGACTGGTAAATCGTATCCGCTGCCAAGCCGGGGTCTCGGGTCCGCCGCGGCGATCAGTTCGGCCATCTCGACCACGTGGGACTTCGTGCCGCCATCCACGCCCCCGGACAGCAGGATCATGTCCGGCCGCAACTGGCGTATGCGTTCGATGCGCTCGTGGGGCAGGCGCCCGTCGTTGGACGCAAGGGTTTCCATGACGATGGCGCCCGCGCCAAGGGCCGCCCGTTCGGCACTTTCGGCAGTCATGCTCTTGACCACGCCGGCCACCATCATCTGGAGCCCGCCGCCGGCGCTGCTCGTAGACACGTAGATGTCCACGCCGCGGCCGCCGTCCGCCGGCGACACGATCCGCTCCCCGTCGAGGATCTCGCGGCCGGACTGCTCCTCCACCTCGCGCACCGCGTTGAGGACCCCCCGCGTTACGTCCTCGAAGGGCGCCTCCACCGTCGTCGGCGCTTCGCCGCGAACGACGAGACGGTAGGCGCCGGAACGCCGTTCGATCAGGATGGCCTTGGTGGTCGTGCTGCCGCAGTCCGTGGCCAGGATGACGTTGATTTTCGCTGGTAGAGACATGGAGCGTGTTCCCGCACGCACGTGCCAGGTCAGTTTGCCGTGTCATCCGCCCCGGAGGCGTGATGCTCTATGCGCTGGATCAGGAACTCCACGTTCTCCCGGCGCTCGATGGCCTCGGCGATCCGGTCGTAGTCCGACGCATCCACCACCATGTGAATGAAGGGACTCAGGAAAGCCATGAACTGGCCGCCCAGAAACGAGAGGGGTTTCATGGATTCCAGGAAGAGGATCGCGGGCGCGGTGAGCTCGCGCGCGACCACGGCTTCGGCGATACGGTCGAGCAGGGCCTGTTGTTCCGCCAGGTTCTCTGATGAATCAGCCAATTTACTGTTCACCTCGAAGCGTCTGACTCGGCCGCATCAGTTTACCACGTACTCCCGGCCCGCATGGTGGGCGATCCATTCGCGCAGCGGTATGTCTTCGGGCAAGGGCGAGGTATAGCCATGGCCGCCCGATGGCCCGGCGCCCAGCAGCTGCCTGCGGACGGGGTCGCAGCGGTCCATGTAGTGATCCACCGTCATGTTGTCCCGGGGACGTAGCCAGCGGTAACTGTAGCCGTAGAACAACACCTTGCGGGTGATGTCGGAGTAGTTGATCCCGGACGCGTGCCAGAGGCGGCGATCGAAGAACACGGCGTCGCCGGCCGCGGCCCGGATCGGAACGGCCCCTGCCGGATCCAGTTCGGCCCGTTCGGGAAATTCGATCATGTCGCTCCGGTGGCTACCCGGAATGGCATGGAAATTGCCCCGGTCGGTCGCCGTGCAGTCGCTCAGGAAGAAGGCCACTTTCAGCGACACCCGCGGCCGGGGCGTGGTCTCCAGGTCGATATTGAGCCTGCCGCTGTCCTGATGCCAGCCCAGGCGCCGTTTATTGGGCTTCTGATCCGCCGGCCACGGAGGCGAGACGATCAAATGCGAATGATACAGCTGGATGTGCCACCCGAGAATGCCCCAGACCTTGGGAAAGGTCTTCGGCCAATCGAGCAGTTCCAGCAGCAGGTCGTCCCGTCCGATGATGTCGAAGTGGTTCTTGATGTCGTGAGGGCCGCCCCCCATGTTCGGGCGGCATTCCGCATCGATGCGGTCCGCGATGCGGTCCAGTGCTTCGACCATGTCGCCCGGAAGGACGTTCTCCACGATGAAATAACCTTCTTCATCGAAGCGTCTGCGCTCTTCATCCGTCAGACGATAGGCTAGACAGGAAGGGTCCATGACGGGTCTCCGTGTTCGGATCGCCTGAACATCACGTATCGTACCAGTAATTCCTTAATGATTCACAACCCGACGGTCAACCACTTTGCAAACCAGGTCGCCCCTGCCGATGCACGGGGTCCTGGTTCGCGGCCACGCCGGGGCCCCTGGTTTGCTACGGCCACGCCCGGGCCTGGTTCGCCGATGCCGCGGGGTCCTGGTTCGCCGACACGCCGGGGCCTGGTTTGCTGACGCGCCGGTCACGCTTCCCGAACCACGAATCTCCTTCGGACCTCGGGGCTTTCACGGTACCCGATGCGTATCGCCCGTGCCCTTATCCGGTACTCGCCGGCATCAAGGCGCAGCGGCTCGGTGTACAACCGCCAGTGGGGATTGTCCCCCGCCTGGAGCGTGTAAGCGATGGACGCGCCCTGCGTGGCGCAGTGAAGCTGTATCAGCAAGGGGCCTTCAAACAAGCAGTCCTCCGTGGCCGGTTCGATCCCGGGACTATCCGGGCCTATGGGCACGAAGACCACGGGAGCAGTCTCGGGCTGGCGGCCTTCCGGATACCAGTTTCCGACCATCTCGCTTTCAGGAATCCGGCCCAGGTCACCCACTTCCTCGAGCCAGGTGTCCAGCGCATTGCGCATCCGATCCTGGTCACCCTGGAAACGCGGTTCTCCGGCCAGATTGTTTAATTCATGCGGGTCTACCACCGTGTCGTAGAACTCCTCAACGGGTCTCGGGTACCGGAACAGGGCCGACTGCGCCTCGTCCAAGCCGTCTTCCAGGTGCAGCCGCCAGATTTCCTGCATGATCGGATGGCGGTTTCGATAGGGTATCCAGGAAAGGTAGGCCAGGTCCGGCCGGTAGTTGCGGATATACTTGAACCGCCCGTCCCGAACGGCCCGGACCATGTCGTAGGACTCGTCGTGGCGGTCGCGGCTTGCGAAAACGTATTCGCGCGGCGGCTGGGCCTGCTCTCCCAGAAACGCCCGTCCCTGGATGTGACTTGGGATTTCCACGCCCGCCAGGGACAGCATCGTGGAGCCGAGGTCGACCGTGCTGACGAGGTCTTCGCTGACCCGCCCTGCTTCCAGGCCGGGTCCCCGCGCGATGAGCGGTATGTGGATTCCCGCGTCGTAGGGCCAGCGCTTGCCCCGGGGGAGGGGTCCGTGGTCGCTCCAGTTGAAGACGTAGGTCTGGCCGGCGAGCCCGTCTGCTTCCAGTTGATCCAGCAAGGTACCGAACTCCCGGTCGTTGTGGGCGATATGGGTGTACATACGGGCAAGGGCTTCCCGCACCACCGGTGTGTCGGGAAGGTGGGGTGGCGGCTCGATGTCGCCGGGATCGAATTCAGGTGACGGGCACTTCTCCGGCCACATCCCGCTCTCGTGGCTGCGCATGAGATTGAAGACTGCGAAGAAGGGTTGTTCCGGGTCGGGCCGATTGCGCCAGTGGGCGTCCTTTCCCAGGTCGTCCCAGGCCGTCAGCGGCGATTCGAACTGATAGTCGGTCTTGAAGTTGTTCGTGCAGTAGTAGCCCGCCGCCCGCAGGTATTCGGAGAAGCACTTGACGTAGTGGGGCGTAACCGCGGAATAGGGGGTGGGCATCTCCGGGGCCACGGGGTGCGTGTGGGTGGTCCGCATATGGTGCGTGCCAATGGAGATGGCGTACATCCCGGTGATGATCGCCGATCGGGCCGGGGCGCATACGCCGGACGTGGAGAAGCAATTCGTCCACCGGCATCCCTGGGACGCGAATCGGTCCACGTTCGGCGTACGGGCCACCGGGTCACCGTAGCAGCCGTAGTAAGGGCCGGTGTCCTCGAAGGAAATCCACAGGATGTTTGGTCTGGACCGGGAGGGCAAGCGTCCTCTCAATCTCTCAGCAAGGAAAACATAAACGGATTAACCTGAATAAAAACCATAAGTTATGCGCTTTTGTCCGATGTTGACACCGGATACACGGACCGCCCCGAGGTTCACAGTCCCGTCACCGTCTCCCCGGCCAGTTGATCGACGACCGCCTTCAGATCACCGGTCTCTTCATAGGTCCTGAGCTGACGGTCCGCACTGCTTCCCTGCTCGAGCATGACACGGATGTACTCGATCTCCTCCCGGACGCCGAGTGTGTCCACGACGTCGTCCACGATTTCCAGCAGTTCCTCGATGAGGAATCGAAGGGGGATCTCCTCTTCCTTGCCGAAATCGACCAGTTTCCCGTCCAGTCCGTCCTTGATCGCACGCCACTTGTTTTCGGCCACCAGGTCGCGCCGGTAGTACCGCCATGACTGGTTCTCGCGGCGCAGCCTGATCAACTTGGCCGTCACGGCCATCACCAGTGCCACAATGGCCACCACTTCGTCGATTTTAGTGATGCAGTCGCAGATCCGAAACTCCAGCGTGGGGAAACGGGGATGGGGCCGCACGTCCCACCAGATCTTCGTGGGCTCGTCCATGCAGCCGGTCTTGATCATGGTCTGGATGAAATGGTCGTATTCGTCGGCCGAGTTGAAACGATCGGGTATGCCGGTCCTGGGCAGCTCGGAGAATACGACGCTCCGGTAGGATTTGAGCCCCGTGTTGTCTCCCATCCAGAAGGGCGATGAAGAAGAAAGGGCCAGGATATGGGGCATGAAATAGCTGACCTGGTTCATGGTGTCGATGCGCAGCTCCCGGTCGGGAATGCCGACGTGGATGTGCATGCCGAAGATCAGCAGCCTGCGGGCGACATACTGCAGGTCGGCGACCAGGCTCTTATAGCGGTCCTTCTCCGTGACTTCCTGCTCCTGCCAGCGGGAAAAGGGATGGGTGCCTGCCGCCACGATCCGGTGGCCGCTCTTCTCTGCTATTTCGGATACCATGCCGCGAAGCCGGGCGATCTCCTTGCGGACTTCCTTGATGTCCCTGCAGACCTCGGTACCCATTTCCACCTGGGACTGAAGGAATTCCGGCTTGACCTGGTCGCGAAAGACCCGCTTCCCCTTCTCGAGAAACTCGGAGATGTAGGAGGTCAGTTCCCGCGACGCGGGGTCGATGATCTGGTATTCCTCCTCGACGCCGAGGGTCATTTCTTCCAGGGTCATGGTACGAACCGCTCCAGTTTTTACGGGTCAGGCCTTCAGGGTCCGGTCTTCAGGGTCAGGTCTTCTGGGTCAGGTCTTCAGGGTCAGGCCTTCTGGGGTCAGACCTACAGATCTATGATCATTCTTTATTCCGCTGTGTGTTGATTGATACGCCTTGAATGCTATATGTAGACGGCTGTGCGTTGACGGTTACGCGTTGACGGTTATGCGCGCGATTTACGCGATCCGAACCAGGCGCCCACGGCTCCGACCAGCGGGTTGAGCCAGTTGAACCATGCCGGATGAACGGCACCCGCAGTCGCCTCCATCAACGACACATCGTCGGGACGCGGTCCTGCCGGCATCTCCACCGGCGTCAGGGCCCGAACCACCCCAAACACGATGACGAGGCCGATCAGGATCATGGCACCCCTGCCATCGTGCGCCACCCTGGCACAGACTTTTCCGCCGGCGCACGCCCCCACGAACCCCAGCACGAGCGAACCAAGCGCCCAGCCGACGGGTACTTCCCACGATTCCGGCTGGAAGGCGCGCGAAGGTCCCACCGCCACCCACAGCAGCGAAAAGAGTACGAAGAGCACGACGGCCATGGCAATGTAGCCGGCGATGGCCGCGAGGATGTTCCTGAGCATCATGTTCCTCCCTGAAAACGGGCATCAACCCGTGGACCGGGATGGTCGACGGGGATATTGCAATCGTTACGCCTCATCCTTCACTTCCATTATCTGAATCAGGTTGCCGCATGTATCGTCGAAGGCGGCGACAACAGCGCTCCCGGCATCGGTTGGCGGCTGTACGAATCGCACACCCTTTGCCACGAGCCGATCGTGTTCGGCTGCGACGTCGTCGACCGAGAAGGCGGTCCAGGGGATATTGTCCTTCACAAGGGCCTCCTTGAACGGACGTACCGCGGGATGGCCGTCGGGCTCGAGCACCAGCTCCGTCCCATCCGGATCTTCCCTGGATACCACGGTGATCCAGGCGTGTTCTCCCAGGGGTATATTGTGCTTCAACTGGAAGCCAAGCGTTTCCGTATAGAAGCGAAGCGCCTTCTGCTGGTCGTCTACCACGACGCTGGTATGGCTAATTCTCATTGCTCGATTTCCTCCTCTGCAGCGTGTTAAGTGTGCGCCCGGGAATCTAACCGGGATTCAGAACCACGGGCTGTCCCGCGTCAATGGACGCGTGCACGGCGTCGATGACCCGCATGTTACCCAGGCTGTTCTCAGGCGGGATCCGGTGCGGCCGGCCGGATTCGAGACAATCGCCAAGGTGCCGCAACTGGTTGGTGAATTGAAAGACCGGGGCGAACCGGATGATTCTTTCTTCCCCGTTGTTTTTCCTGATTACCAGTGAGACCGGGTGATCTTCGTTGTTCCAGGCCATGTCCATCCGCATGTAGCCGTCCGTACCGTACACCTCGAACTCCTGGGAGCTGTAGTACCTGAAGGAAAACACACACTGGGCGGTAATCTCGCCGGGGAACTCAAAGTGCGCCGTCACCGACTCCGGCACCCCGGATCGCTGGCCATAGTGGCCGCGGGCATGGACGAGTGTCGGATCGCTGCCCGTGATGAACCGGGCGTGGTGTATGCAGTAACAGCCCAGGTCGTAGACCGCCCCGCCGCGTTTTTCCCGGTTGAAGCGCCAGTTGTGGTCCGGTCTCAGGTACTCGGGATCCACCGCGGCCGTGAAGGTGCTGCGGATCAACATGACCTTGCCGATTTCGCCGCCGTCGATGAGCTCCTTCGCCCTGATATGGCACGGGTGGTGGCGGAACTTGAAGGCCTCGGCGAGCAGGACGCCGTGGTCCCGCGCGGTTTCAATCATGGCTTCGCATTCGGCCGCCGTCGAACTGATGGGTTTTTCGCAGAGAATCGCCCTGACCCGGCCGGTCCGCGCGGCCCGGATAGTGAGATCCGCGTGCGAATCGCCCCAGGTACAGACGGAGAGTATGTCCAGGTCCACCTCGCGCAACATGTGCTCGAGATCCGTGTAACGCCGGGTGACCCCGAAGGTCTCGCCGAATCGCTCCAGTGCGTCCTCGGAGACGTCGCAGATCGCGGTCAGTTCCGCTTCAGGGGCTTCCTGCGCCGCTTTTCCGTGACAGTGCGCGATACCGCCTGCGCCGACGATGCCTACCCTTAGGGCCATGGTGATCTCCTGTTCTTTCAGGCCGAACGTCTCAAATCCAATACCTTCGCCACCGGTCCCACCAGGAACAGCGCGTATAGCGGCGCGTTGACAATCTCGAAAAGCCTCAGTACCGTTTCCGCCAGCGCCACCAGAAAAGCGACCCCGACGCGGCCGCGGCGGGAGGAGACGGACGTGGCGGGATCCGTAACCATGAAAAAGGCCATGAGCTGGTACATGGGGCCGGTAATGGGCGCGACTTCGGACAGGAACGGGGTTCCGGTGATCATGGACCGCACGTAAGCGAGCAAGACGAAGGACGCGGCATAGGTGAAGGTAACGTGAAAACGCTTTGCCCGCCAGAGTATGATCGAGCCCAGCACCCAGATCACGGCCATGGCCCAGAGGTCGTTCCCCCACTGCTCGCTCAGGGCGGCCACCGTCCCGGGCGCCGCGAAGAGCACCACGCAGATGCCCAGGTTGGACGGATTCCAAAGGTGCCGCCCCTTGAAGCGGAGGACGTATTTCGAAAGGATGGAAAGCAGGCTGGCGATGGCGTACGGCCACAGGGAAAGCGATCTCAGCAGAATCCCGCAACTGATCCCGGTGATGTACGCGCTGGCGGGGTTGATCCACCTGCCCGTCAGGAGGCGTCCCAGGGCCAGTTCCGCCGCCAGGGCCACGACGATCGCCGTGAAGAGCTGCGACAGGTCGTGGAGGAATCCCACGTATAACTGTCCGAAGACCAGGATCAGAGTGATCAGGCCGGAGGACAGGTATCGCGGGTCGATCTGGAATCTCGACCCGCTCGGTGGTCCGGGCGTCGGTCCCGGCGGCGCACCTTTCGACGATCCCGGCGGCGCACCTTTCGACGATCCCAGCGGCGCGCCTTTCGACGATCCCTCCGGTGGTCCCTTCGGCGGTTCCGCGGCGGATCCGGCCGCCGCGGCCTTCGATGCGCTCATCACCCCTCCGGTTCCGTTACCACGTGCAGCCGGTTCAGTTCAGGACGCTCCAGCGTCTGCACCGTCCCGCCCGGCCAGCGTATTTCGACCCGTTCGATCTCCATGGCGTCCCCCAGTCCGAAATGCCGTCTCCGCTGGCTCTGGGCGGCGAAACCCGTGCCTCCCGAAACGACCTGGAGCTGTTGCCGCCCGTCCTGGAATACCCGGACCTCCGCGCCGATGGCACTCGCGTTGCCGCGGGTTCCCTTCAGTTCGAAGGAAACCCACGCGTTCTCACCGTCGACCTCGTTACGGTACAGGACCAGGGGACCGTCCTGGTTGGCCACCACCACGTCGAGCACGCCCCGGTTGAAAAGGTCGGCGAGGGCGACCCCCCTGCCGTCGTACCGGTCGTTTATGCCGACAGGCTCCGCCACGTCGTAGAAGCGCCCGGTGCCGTCGTTCAGGTACAGCCTGGACCGCTCGTATCCGGACAGGCTCTGATCGCCCATGGGCGCCCAGTTCCTCACGTCCTGGAAGATATTGTTGTTGCCCATGGCGACCCGTGACATCTCGTACCAGTAGTCTTCCTCCGGATCGGCCGAGACGAATCCGTTGGCGACAAACAGATCCAGGAAACCGTCGTTGTTCAGGTCTCCGAACTGCGCGCCCCATGCCCAGCCCGCGTCGGCGACCTCCCCTTCCGCGATGTTGATCATCCGGCCGTATTCCGCGATCAGGTTGCGGCGGAGGTTGTTCCCCTGGAACAGGTAGCCGCGCTTCGAGATATTCGTCACGTAGACGTCCGGGCGGCCGTCATTGTACAGGTCGCCGAACGCCACGTTCATGCCGCTCTTGGAGGTCTCCTCCAGCGTGGTACCGGCGGGCTGCTCGAAACGCTGCCCTTCGACATTGAGGAAGAGCACCTCGGGACCGTAATCGTTGGCCAGGTAAAGATCGGGCCACCCGTCGCCGTTCAGGTCCGCCGCGCCGACGGACATGGTCCACCGCGTGCAGTCCGCCCCGTATGCTTCCGTCACATCCTCGAACCGGCCGTTTCCCCGGTTGAGGTAGAGGAAATTGTGGCCGCCGTTGTTCGCGTATTCGAAACTCTCCTGCATGATTCGCGTGGTCGTAACCTGCCACAGGTCATGGACTCCCGAGAAATAACCGCCCACGTAAAGATCGATCAGGCCGTCCCGGTCGACATCCGTCCACACGGCGCTGTTGGCGTTCATCCACCGGTCGAGCCCGGCCACGCCGGTCGCGTCCTCGAAGGTACCGTCGCCCAGGTTCCGGTACAGGCGCTGACGGCCCCACATGTAGATGAAGACGTCCTCGAACCCGTCGTTGTCGTAGTCCCCCCACACCGAACCCATGGACACGCCGCCGTCCCCGTTCACATCGGCCAGGCCGGCCGCTCCGGCAACCTCGGTGAAGCTTCCGTCGCCCAGGTTCCGGTACAGGGCGTTCGGCGTACCCTTCCGGCTGCTGGTCGCGTACAGGTCCTGCCACCCGTCGTTGTCGAAATCCACGACCGAGACGGATGCCCCGAGGGCCGAGATATGGGGCATGATCGGGTCGAGTTGCGGATCGAGCTGTGGCTTTGCATGGACGAAGTCTATGCCGGCTGCCGCCGTCGCATCGGTCATCAGGAACCCGTACCGTCCCGGGTCCGCCGCGCCGGTCTCGCGTACTACTGACTCGCGTGACAGCCATCGATCGAGGAAGAAGGGAACAATGATCAGGATGATGAACAGGGCGGTAGCCGTTGTCCGTATCGTACTGGAGGAAGCTGGTGACATGGCCTGAAGAGACAAGATGTCCAGCGGGTGGACAGACGGGAATGTCACGGGTATTCCGAACGGTCCAGGTGCCGTTTCAAGGTAGAAGCCCGGCACGGGCCTGTCAAGATGGATTGACACACCGGGCCGGAAGCACTATAAACTCACCATTGGCCCGATCCGCAGGTCGATCAGCCCGATCCGCAGGTCGATCAGCCTGATCCGCAGGTCGATCGTAGTGCCCACAGCGAATCATACCCTGACAGGAGCAATCAATGAGGACTTTCCATATGCGTGCGATCCCGTCGCTTCTTCAACTTGCCCTCCTGAGTGCCTTTTCGGTGCATGTCCACGCCCAGACTTCCCTGCTGGACCGCATTATGGAACGGGGCGAGATCCGGATCGGGACGACCGGCGACTACAAGCCGTTCACCTATCTGAACCCGGAGACCGGTACCTACGAGGGCATGGACATCGACGCGGCGCATCTCCTCGGAGAAGTCCTCGGCGTCAGCGTCCGGTTCGTGCCCACGACCTGGAGCAACCTGACCGAAGACACCCTGAACGACCGGTTCGACCTGGCCATGGGCGGCATAACACGTACGTTGACGCGGCAGAAAGACCTGGCCCTCACCGACCCGTACGTCACCATCGGGAAGTCGCCGCTCATCCGGAAGGCCGACCGCGACCGCTTCAGGAACCTGCAGGACATCGACCGGCCCGGCGTCCGGATCGGCGCCAATTACGGCGGAACCAACGAAGCCTACGTGCGCGCCAACATCCGTCAGGCTTCGATCGTCATGTTCGAGAACAACCTGGACGTTCAACCGGCCGTGGCGGCGGGCGACGTGGACGTCATGTTTACGGACAACGTGGAAGCGGTGATCTACGCGAGACAGAATCCGCTGCTCTACGCCCTCGACCCGGACAGGCCATTGACCCGTGAAGACCTCGGCTACATGACCGTCCGCGGCGATCAGCCCTTCATCAACTACCTGAATCTGTGGCTGTACCAGATGCGACAGAAGGGAACGCTCGACGAATTGCGGGGGAAGTGGATCGGGGAGTACTGAGGCACGGCGGACCATGACGGCCGGCGCAGTCGATTGACGGCACGGTCGTTTGACGGCTTTCGAATCGCAATCCAGGAATATTGTATTGCCTTCACTTCGCTCCTGTGCTATCTTTAACACGTCCTTTTCAAATCCCGAATCCTGAACAAGGAGCGAGTCTTTGGCCAGTGCCCCGGACTATAGCGATGATGTTTTTTTTGATGAAGTAGACCTGGACGCCCACAGCGCCAGGACCGTAGAGTCCGAGGCCATCGAGTTCTTCCCCACCGATTACCGCATCGGCCGGACCAAGTACATCTTCGTCACCGGCGGCGTCATGTCCGGCGTGGGCAAGGGCGTCTTCAGCGCCTCCCTCGGGCACCTGCTCAAGCACTACGGATTCACGGTCTCCCAGATCAAGATCGACGGCTACCTGAACCAGGACGCCGGCACCATCAACCCCTATCGGCACGGGGAGGTGTTCGTGCTCGAGGACGGCACCGAATGCGACATGGACCTGGGCACCTACGAACGCTTCCTCGACGATAACCTGAACCGGAACAACTACATCACGTCAGGCCGGGTGTACCGCATCATCCTCGAAAAGGAACGCCGGGGCGAATACCTGGGCCGGGACGTGCAGGTCGTCCCCCACGTGACGGGAGAGATCAAGAACCTGATCCGGACCAAGGCCCACGAGGGACCCTACGACATCCTGGTCGTCGAGATCGGCGGCACGGTCGGGGATATCGAGAACATCCATTTCATCGAGGCCGCCCGCGAGATGCTCTACGACGAGGGACGGGACAACGTCATGTCGGTCCACGTCACGCAGGTGCCCTACAACGAGTCCGCCGGGGAATTGAAGACCAAGCCCACGCAGCACAGCGTCAAGGCGCTGCTTCAACTGGGCATCCAACCCGATATCGTGGTGTGCCGCTCGGCCATTCCCCTGAACAAAAGCGTCCGCCAGAAGATCAGCCTGTTCTGTAACATCGCCGAGGACCGCGTGGTCAGCAGCCCGGACACGGATTCCATCTACCGGGTGCCGACCCTGCTCGACCGCCAGCAGACGGTGCAGATCGTCGCGGACAAGCTCAACGTCAACCTGCCGCAGCGGACGGACCAGCGGCCCGAGACGTTCGACATCTATTTGAAGTACCTGGGCGCAAGCCACCCTGAAATACGCATTGCCATCACCGGCAAGTACACGGCGCTCCACGATTCCTACGTAAGCATCCTGAACGCCCTGGACCACAGCAAGGTAAGCGTAGGCGCGGAGATCGCCACCGAGTGGATAGACACGACCGAATTCTCGAGTGATCAGGCGCTGGACAAGGGCATGCTGGAAGGGATTTCTGGTATCATCGTGCCCGGCGGCTTCGGCGAACGAGGCGCCGAGGGCAAGATCCGGTTCATACAGTACGCCAGGGAGCACGGGTTGCCGTTCCTGGGCCTGTGCTACGGTTTCCAGCTGGCCGTGGTGGAGTTCGCGCGCAACCAGTGCGGCATGCTGAAAGCGGCCCACGCGGAATTCGACGCGAAGGCGGAAACGCCGGTCATCTACCTGTTGCCCGAGCAGCGGAAACTGTCCGGCATGGGAGCCACGATGCGGCTCGGAGGACACGAAGTCAAAGTGAAAGCCGGTACGGAAGCCCACCGCTGCTACGGTTCGGAAACGGCCGTTGAACGGTTTCGCCACCGGTACGAGTTCAACAACCAGTACAGGGAACTCATCGAACACAAGGGCATGGTGTTCTCGGGCATGACGCCCAACGAGGAGATCATGCAGATCCTGGAAATCCCCACGCACCCCTTCTTCGTAGGCACCCAGTTTCACCCCGAATTGACCAGCCGTCCTTACAGACCCCACCCCTTGTTCAGAGGCCTGGTGCAGGCCGCATTGACGTACGCGGAATCAGCGGAAAACCGGCAGCAGGTGGCCATGGAGGCCGGACAGGCGGAATAGCGGGAAGATGGTTGTGCGTCCGGACGAGCTCGTCAGCTACACGGGAACAGGCTGCAGGTTCAGTCAGATACACGGGGACAGGCTGCAGGCTCAGTTGGCCTGTTTCGTCAGCCTGGACTTGAAGCGGGCGGCGGTCCGCCGGTGCATCACGCCGCGCTTGACGGCCTTGTCCAGCTTGGAATAGGCCTGGCCGAGAAGCCCGGGCGCCGCTTCGGCGTCCGTGTTATCACGCAGGCGCTTTATGGCGGTACGGAGGGCGGACTTGACCGTGGCGTTACGCCGCTGACGTACGCTTTCCTGGCGCAGACGCTTTTTGGATGAAACGAGGGTAGGCAACTTTTACTCCCTTACATGCGCTTGATGGTAAAAACACCGCGGGACGTCCCGGCCGATGCGGCCAGTTGCGATGTGGCCTGTCATCCGGCGTGCGGTGTCCGGTTTGAAACAGCACCAAATTACCTGGCGAGCCGCCTTAAGTCAAGGTTAAATTGACTTGAAAGCGTGAGTGTGCCGGGCCGGCAGGCGCCAGGCATCCCGCAGGCGGCCGGCAGGTCGGTACCGCCGATGGTGCCGTCTTTGATTCCACGAAACGGACGACCCTACCCATGGCTGTCGAACCGACGGAAATCGAAAAGAAGCTGAAGTCGCTCCCCGGCAAACCGGGCGTGTACCTGATGAAAGACGCCCGGTCGCGCATCATCTACGTGGGCAAGACCCGCGCGCTGCGGCAGCGGGTCCGTTCGTATTTCCAGAAGACCCGTCTCACGGCACCCAAGGCCGTCGCACTGGCCAGCCGGATCCGCGACTTCGACTACGTGGCCACCGAATCGGAAGTCGACGCACTGCTCCTGGAAGACCATCTCATCAAGGAACACAAGCCGAAGTACAACGTGATGCTGCGCGACGACAAGTCCTTTCCCTTCATCATGGTGACCAACGAGGCCTTTCCGCGGGTCGTCGTTACGCGCAACGTCCGCCAGGACGGGGCCCGGTACTTCGGCCCTTACACCAACGTGAAGGCCATGCGAAGGACGATCGACCTGGTCCGGAAGGTCTTCCCGTTGCGCACCTGTCCCAGTGCGAAGGCGTGGCCGGCCATGGACCGGCCCTGCCTCGACTTCTACATCGACCGCTGTCCGGGACCGTGCAAGGGGCACATCGGCGAGGATGGTTACGGCGAGATCATCGAGCAGGTGTGCCAGTTTCTCACGGGCAGGACGAAGGACCTGCTGAATCAGCTGAAGGAACGCATGGCGCGGGCGTCGGAGCAACTGCAGTTCGAACTGGCGGGACGCATTCGCGACCAGATCGTCGCCATCGAAAAGACGACGATCCGCCAACGGGCTTTTTCGAGCAGGGAAGTGGACCGGGACATCATCGGGCTCGCAAGGAACGAATCCGACGTGTGCGGGGCGGTCCTGCAGGTCCGGGAAGGCAAGCTGCTGGGCAAGGAGCACTTCTTCCTGACAGCGCCGGAGGAGTCCACGGAACCGGAGACGCTGGGCGCCTTCCTGACCCAGTACTACCTCGCCGCGCAGCTCTGGCCCGACGAGATCCTGCTGTGCGGCGAACCGGACGGCATGGAGACGTTCCGGGAATGGATGACCCGGCAGCGCGGGTCCAGAGTCGAAATCGCCGTGCCCCGCCGCGGCGACAAGGCCGCCATGGTCCGGCTTGCCGTGCAGAACGCCGAACTCCAGCTGAATACGCATTCACTGAAACGGGCCGAAGCCAGGGTTCGCCGCAGCATGCCCGCCTCGGTGGGATCCCTTCAGGAAATCCTCGGACTCGATGCGCCGCCGAGGCGTGTCGAGACCTTCGACATCTCCAACATACAGGGTTCGGACCCGGTGGCCTCCATGGTCTGCTTCGTGGACGGCCGCCCCCGAAAGTCGGACTACCGGAAGTTCAAGGTCAGGGACGTGATCGGTCCCAATGATTTCGCCATGATGCAGGAAGTGGTCGGCCGGCGGTACCGGCGGCTGATCGACGAGGACAAACCCCTTCCGGACCTCGTGCTCATCGACGGCGGCAAGGGACAGCTCTCCAGCGTACGGCAGGTCCTGAACGAACTGGGTCTGGTCGACCTGCCGGTCATCGGCCTGGCGAAGCGCCTGGAGGAAGTCTTCCGTCCCGGGCAGTCCGAACCGATCCTCGTCCCCCGGTCCTCCCCGGCCCTGAAAATGCTCATGCAGGCCCGCGACGAAGCCCACCGTTTCGCCGTGACCTTTCACCGGCAGCAGCGGGGCAGGCGCATGATCCGATCGGAACTGGACAACATACCCGGGGTGGGGCCGAAGCGGAAACAGCAGTTGATCCTGGCGCTCGGTTCCGTGGAGAACATCCGGAAATGTACCGAGGAGGAACTCAGGACGGTCCAGGGCGTGGGCAAAGACGCGGCGCGGAAGGTGTACCGGTATTTCCATCCGGAAGGACCTTGAGCGGTCCGTTCCGGACAGGCGACAGCGATCCGGGATAGCATGGAATCCGATTGCGCGGGAGAAGAGAACGGCTTAGTATACCGGTAACGGCGTCCGGGTTTAAGTTTGAATATCTCCGGCGCGGTTTTGAATACTCCAATGGGTACGAATGGGCAGGTTTGCCGCCGGATCGATTTGATACTACAGACAGTTTCCCGGCGCCTTCGCATCGGCACCGGGTTCCGGAGGATACATACGTGGGCAAGGTTCTCAGGTCATACGAGTTGCTGGAAGAACGGATGAAGGAGATCTACTTCGATTTCTACCGGGAGACCTACCGGGAGGGCACGGCGCTCGATAACAAGACCAAGGAACTGATCGCCATAGCCGCTTCGCTGAGCGCCGGATGCCAGAACTGCCTGGAAGGCCATCTCAAGAAGGCCATGAAGTACGGCGCGGACGGCGCGGAGATCCGGGAAGCCGTGGCCATCGCCGTGGGGGTGGCGGCCGCTACGATCGTGGACCGCAGCGACCTGGCGAATTTCGAGATGAATTTCAATGAACTGCTCAAGAAGGCGACCAGGGCGGAGAAGGCAGGCAGCAAGGCCTGAGATGCCAATGCCGGGATCGGGTCGGGTCCGTTGATCAGGGCGCTCGCTCCGCGGCGATTCCGGATCATGACTTCATCCAGGCACTTTGCGTAAAAGTACGGAATCTTTTGAACGGGAGGCAAGCGTGAGAAGAATGATTACCACTTTTTTATGCGCAATTTTTGCGTCAGCCTTCGTCCTGTCCGACGTACCGGCGCAGACCGCGGACCAGGGCGAACAGCTCCTGTCCGATGACGAAAAGAAGATCGTCGCCTACATCATGAAGCAGGTCTCCGAATCCAAGGCCGGCAAGCCGAATTTCGGTCCGGAAACGGCCATGGCCGTATATAATGAGCTGGGGATCCAGGTCACCCCGAATATGGTTCCCCGCATTCGGGCGGCCGTCGTCGCCGAGTTGAAGGCCATTGAGGAACGGCTCATGCTGAAGGAAGGCAGCGCCGCGCCGGATTTCAAGCTGCCGGTGCTGGGTGGCGGCGAGGCCAGTCTCTCCTCCCTGAAGGGGAAGGTGGTCGTGGTGAACTTCTGGGCCACGTGGTGTCCGCCCTGCCTCGTGGAAATGCCGGTGCTGAACGAACTCGCCGAGACTTACCGGGACCAGGGGGTCGAGGTACTCGGGCTCTCCCTCGACGAAGAGGGGCTTTCCATCACGAAACCCTTCGTCGAAAAGCTGAATGTAACCTATCCCATCGTGGAAGCGGACCGGGAGACCTACCAGGCATACGGCAACGTGCTTACCATACCCCACACCTTTGTGATCGATCGCGAAGGCACCGTCACGAAGCGGTTCGTCAACAACCAGACGAAAGACGCCTTCGAGGCCGCGATAAAGGCTGCGTTGGCGAAGAACTGACCGTTCCCCTCCCCCGGCGCCGGACCTTCGGTATCGCATAGCGGCCGGTCCGGCCACACAGACCTTCGGCCTCGCATAGCGGCCGGTCAGGCCGCGCTGACCTACCGTCTTGTACCGGTCCTGCCGGCCGCCTCGTACCGGTTCTACCGGTCGGACCGGTACGTCGCCACGGCCTCCATGTTCAGCGAGACACCCAGACCGGGCCGGTCGGATAGACGGATCCGGCCGCCCCGGATCCTTTCCGGCGGTTCGATGAGTTCGTTTCTCCACGACACCTCTCCCCAGGCGTATTCCAGAATCTGAAAGCCGGGATGGGCGGCCATAGCCTGCACACCCGCCGCGATGGTCAACGGCCCGAAGGGACCGTGCGGCGCGGTGGGAATTCCCCTGCCCTCCGCCATGGCGGCGACCTTTTTCAGTTCCCAAAGTCCGCCCACCACCGTAACGTCCGGCATGATGACGTCCATCAGCGCTCTGTCCAGGACGGGCCAGAACCCCTCCCGGTACATCAGGCTTTCGCCCCCGGCCAGCGGTACGTCGATGTGATCCCGGATGGTCAGGTACCCCTCGTGGTCTTCGTCGGGCACGGGTTCCTCGAACCAGTACAGACCCAGGTCCTTAAGCGCGTCGTAAACTTCGCACCCGCCCCGGGCGGTGAAATGGCTGTGGCAGTCGATCAGCAGGGACACGTCCGGGCCGATTCCGGCACGCACCGCTTCCATGCAGGCGATGCCTTCCCGGGCGTCCGCAGCCCGGTCGATACCGGCAGGCATCCCGTCGAAAGGCGCAAGCTTCACGGCACCGAATCCGTCCGCCACCGCGGCGGCCGCGTTCCGGGCGAATCCCGCAGGCGTCCGGTCGGTGGTAGCCCGGTTGATGTTGGCGTAGAGGGGGATCTCATCGCGGCAGCGTCCGCCGATGAGGTCGGCCACCGGCACGCCCAGGACCTTCCCCTTGATGTCCCACAGGGCCTGGTCGAGGGCGCTCAACGCCATGACTTTCGGCCGGTCGACGGGCGTAGGGAGCAGTTCGGCCAGGATGCGTTCGATGGCGCTCGGATCGCGGCCGGCCAGTACGGGTTCGACCTGCCGAAGGAAGTCCACGCTCCCGGACCTCGCGCCGGCGGGATTCACCTCGCCGTAACCGGTGATTCCTTCATCGGTATGCACAGCCAGGAACGTCCAGTCTCCCCGGTGGTTCACGTGGACGGCGTGCGTTTTCAGGGCGGTTATCTTCATGATCTCTCCTCCGGTTCACCAGAATTAACGCTACATTCTGTCATTGATTGCTGCAACGCATTTGTTTATATAACGCCTTGCCCGGGACGTTCCTAAAACCCTGGCCGGGGATCTGCGGCCGACAACGAATCGATTCGACGAGGGGAGAGGCATGAGTGCGCAACGCGTAGCGGTCATTACGGGAGCGGGACGCGGCATGGGAGCGGCCATCGCGAGAAACCTGGCCGGACAGGGGTGGTCCGTCGCGCTGCTGTCCCCCTCCGGGGCGGCGGAATCACTCGCCGGTGAACTGGACGGCATCGGCGTGACCGGGTCCGTCACGGACGAAACCGACCTGCGGAAACTGGTGGACCTGACCATGGACGCCCACGGCCGTATCGACGGCGTCGTCAACAGCACGGGGCATCCGCCCAAGGGCAGCCTTCTGGACATACCGGACGAGGACTGGCACGCGGGACTGGACATCGTGTTTCTCAACGTGGTCCGCATGGCGCGCCTCGTTACCCCGATCATGGTGGCGCAGGGCGGTGGATCAATCGTGAACATCTCGACCTACGCCGCCTTCGAACCGGAGCATTACTTTCCCGTATCGACCGCCTTCCGGGCCGCCCTGGCGAGTTATACGAAGGTCTATGCCGACAACCACGCGGGCGACAACATCCGTATGAACAACATTCTGCCGGGGTTCATCAACAGCCTCCCGGAATCGGAGGCCTTCAGGTCGCGTATTCCCATGGGACGCTACGGCACTGTGGAGGAGATCGCGGAAACGGCCGCTTTCCTGCTGTCGCCCGGATCCGGCTATATCACCGGGCAGAACCTGCGCGTCGACGGGGGCATCACGCGGTCGGTCTGAGCGGTCCGCGCTGGAGAGAACATGGAGCAGGCCGACCTGGCGTTTTTTCGCCAGCACGGGTTTATCAATCTCGGAAAAGTCCTCGCGGACGATGAGGTGGATCGTTTTCGCGATCTCTTCGACGAGGATCGCCGCAAGTACCCCTATTTCTGGCATCCCTACGGCCACCACCAGGAAGTCAACTACGACGCGCTGGTCACCACGCCGGCCTTTGACGACCTGATCCGCCATCCCGCCGTCTACGGCACCATCGAGGAACTGATGGGCGGTCCGCTCTGTTTCGGAGAGATCGGGCTGCGGTCCATGGGACCGTACAAGGGCGAGTTTCACCAGGGTTGGCACCGCGACAAGGCACACTGGCTGGACCATCCCCTGCGCATGGACTACATCCAGCTCATGGTCTATTTCACCGACGTGGATGAGCATACCCACTGCTTCTCCATCTCGCCCGAAGGGATCGATCAGCCCGTCCTGAAGGAGAACGGCGCCCAGCTGGAGCGGGGCGTCTACGACCTCCACGGACCGGCGGGCACCTGCGCCCTGTTCAACGTATCGGTGCTCCACACGGCCACTACGCGTCCCACGCGGGCCGTGCGGAAGACGGCGCAGATCTACTACGGCCACCGGGACCGGGAACCGCTGGCCAATGATTCGGGGATTCCCGCCACCTTCTGGCGGGACAGCGACGACCCGGAGACCCGCGCCTTCTACGGCGTCCTGAACGAGCGCACAAAAATCTACATGGCGGCGTTCGGGGGATAAGCTGGAAAACGGCCTGCCTCTCTACCGAAAATTGGAGTTGCTTTCTTACTATTTTGAACTATATTCCAAATAAGTAGGATATTTTTGGAGAGAGGTTCAAAATGGTTACGTTTCCACGACGATTGATAATGGACTTGCCCAACAGGCAGTCGGCCTTTCTATGGGGTCCGAGAAAGACGGGCAAATCCACCTACCTGAACCAGACCTTTCCCGACAGTATCGTGTTTGACTTCCTCAAGACGGACTTGATGTTGGACTTTAGCCGACACCCGTCTCTGCTCCGCGAACGGATACTCGCGCAATCGGACACGCGCCTGGTGCATCCCGTCATCCTGGACGAAGTGCAGCGCGTACCACCTCTGCTGGACGAAGTGCACTGGCTTATTGAAAACCGGGGGCTGCGGTTTATCCTGTGCGGGTCCAGTGCTCGTAAACTAAAGCGGGGCGGCGCCAATCTGCTTGGCGGCCGGGCCTGGCGTTATGAGATGTTTCCAATAGTGACCGACGAATTGAACGGCGGTAAAATCGATCTGTTGACAATCTTGAACCGAGGACTGGTTCCAGATCACTATGTCAGTTCGCAATACCGCCGTTCCTTGAACGCCTATCTGCAGGACTACCTGAAAGAAGAGGTCTTCGCCGAGGGATTAACGCGTAGTGTACCGGCGTTTTCCAGGTTTTTTGAAGCGATGGGTTACGCACACGGGGAGTTGATTAATTTTTCCAATGTTGCGCGAGAGTGCGGTGTCAGTTCCAAGACGGTGAAAGAGTACTACCAGATTCTCGTCGATACGCTACTGGGCAGCATGGTGGCGCCATTCAAGAAAAGGCAAAGCCGCCAGGTCATAACCAGATCATCGAAATTCTATCTTTTCGACGTAGGCGTAGCGGGGATACTTGAGAAACGGCTCCTGACGGAAACGAGAGGACCGGTTTTTGGCAAAGCCTTCGAGCATTTCATCTTTTGTGAGTTGAAAGCGCACGCTTCCTACAGCGAGATACTGTACGACATCCGGTTCTGGCGGACGAAATCGGGACTGGAGGTTGACTTTGTACTAGGCGACGGCGAGGTAGCCATTGAAATAAAGGGGACGAGTCGCGTGGATGCCAGGTCGCTTCGATCTCTACGTACTTTTGTCGAAGAATACGTGCCTCGAAAAGCCTTTGTCGTCTGCAATGAACCGGAGGAACGTATCGTTGGCGCCATACGCATTGTCCCCTGGAGAATGTTCCTGCGGATGCTGTGGTCGGGCGAAGTGATCACCTGACTGAGCCAGCCGTCCTCCGTTCACGACTTGCTCCGTTCGGCAAAAGACCGCGCCGCTTCCATTTTCGCAAGCTGGGGGACAAAGTCGCAGTACCGGGAAACCGCCCGTCCCTCCGACAATTTACAAATGATCCGACCGACGTGCAATGAAACCGGTCCCGTCAGATGAACTCCAGTTCCCCGGATGGCTTTATGCGGCGGTAGTAGCAACCTGTGCGGAAATTGCCGTCGCTGTCCTTCGTGTGACATACCCCGGCGCCCAGGGGCGTTACGAGGAACACCACGGAGTTCTGCTCACAGTTGATGCGGGTTTCATCGATCCGCAGGGCGTTTCCAGACGTGGCGCCCTTGACCCACAGTTCGTTCCGTGAAGTGCTCCAGAACGTGGCGATGCCGGTCTTCAAGGACTCGTCAAGGGCCAGGCGGTTGATATATGCCACGATCAACACTTCCTTCGTTGTCGAATCCTGCACGACGACCGGCAGGACCTCCTCTTCGATACCGGCGATCTGCCGGAGCTTCGAGAAGTCCAGGGTCTCTTGTGTTCCTTCTTCCAGTAGATTCACTTCTGGTTTATTCGTCATGACTGCTCCGTATATACAATGTATCTACCATTGACCGATGCATCTACCATTTGGTCGATTCCTGGTGACCCGCAAGCCGACACCGCGCTGGTGTCGGTTCGGAAGCCAGGTACCGGCAGGGACTGGGGCCGGGATCGGGTACAGTTCCGGACCGGGACCAGCGCCGGGACCAGTGCCGCGCCGGGACCGGGACCAGCGCCGGGACCGGTGCCGCGCAGCCGCCTGCCGAACTGTTGTATCATTGATCGGTTACAGCAGATGGTCATCCGCCGCGTGGTGCGCGCCGACCCCCTTCTGCATGCGCATGAGCTGCTTCTGCCTGGGTGAAAGCTCCTCGAACCACTCGTCCCGAAAACCGTCATGGGGATCGAGCTGAAAGAGCAGCATGGACTTGCGGTAGTGCCCGAACAGGGCGTGACGGTTGTGGTCGGTGGTGTTTGCGCCGCCGCCGTGCCAGCTCTGTCCGTTGAAGATCAGCACGCTGCCCGCGGAAGCCTCGGGCTGATGCACGTGCGGCACCGCCATGCCCTCCGGCGGGCCGGCCCATCCGCTTTTGTGCGAACCGGGGACGATCCGCGTTCCGCCGATCGCCGCGTCGAAATCGTCCAGCATCCAGATAGTGTTCATCATCACGGGGGAAACCTGGTTCAGCATGTGCTGCGGTATGTCGCTGTGCAAATCCTGGTAGCCGTCGCCCGGCCGCACGATGCGGGAACTCAGGCTGCCCAGCACGAGCGTCCTGTCCAGCACACGCTCCAAAATGGGCAGGACGACGGGATGATCGATGACCTGGAGGAACACGGGATCCAGGGTGGGCAGGTTCCGAACCAGCAGCGACGTGCCGCCGCGGTTCTCGTAATTGGCCTCGCCGTGTGCCGCAGCGACGCGTATCAACGACTCGCGAAGGTTGCGCACCTGGGACGCCGTCAGCACCTCGGGCAACAGGGTGAAGCCAAAAACGTCGATTTCGGCCAGGGCCTGTTCGAACGCTTCCATCAATCGCTTCCGATGGTGCGCTTGAGATAGGCCTTCAGCCGCTCCCAGGCGTCCAGCGCGGGTTCCTCATTCTTCGGATCGCGCTCCACGTACAACCAGAACCCGTGGTTAACGTCGTCATAGATATGCACGTCGTTCTCCACGCCGGCCTGGCGAAGCGCGGCGACGAAGCGCTCCACCTGTTCTGGGGAGGGGCCGCGGTCGAGTCCGGCGAAAGTGCCGTAAACCTCGTGGTGTATGGCGCCGAGGACTTCGGGATCGTCGAGCAGGCGTCCGTAGAAGACGGCGGTGGCGTCATGGTTCTCGCCGCCCAGCGCGTAGCTCAGCGCGACCCCGCCGCCATAGCACCAGCCCATGGCTCCGATCTTGCCGTTCACGTCCGGCCGCGATCTCAGATAGGCCGCTGCCGCGTCCAGGTTGCGGATGATCTTGTCCATGTCGTCCAGGGTTTCCCGCACGAGCGCCATGTTCTCGTCACGGTTGCTTCCCGTTCGGCCCGAATACAGATCGGCCGCCAGGGCGACGTAACCCTCCGCGGCCAGCGCGTCGGCCACCTGTCTCACGCGGTCCACCAGGCCGTTCCATTCGTGGATAAGGATGACGGCGCCACGCGGACCCGGCCCTTCCGGTTCGGCGAGATAACCCCTGGTCGCCTGGTCTTCGTCGAAATAGGCCAGGTCGCCGCCACGGGGCGCGCCGGCCTTGCCGAGTATGGCTTCGGGTATCTCGCCTTCGGACGTCGGTGCGTACGGAATCTGCTGCGCGTGAGTCGCCAGGACCGCAACGGCAAAGATGATGAACGCGGTGTATACAGCGGGCATCGCATGTCGTCTGCTGGTTTTTCTTTCAGCCATGATGTTTACCCCTCTTTCGAACCGGGAGGCCTGCTCCGTTGATTCGGATTGAAAGCCCCGCGGACTTTAATGTTTTTCATGTGCGACGGGTTTCAATATACTTACCGAAACGAAGCGAATCAATCGTGAAATCCCTCGTGAAACCACCTTCCGAAACGCATGACGGCCACTGGAGAACCCATGAAAAACAAGCTGAAAGAGAAGCTGCGCAACGGCGAAGTGACCTAGGCATATCCGTCGGCACCCCCAGTAACGATATCGTGGAACTGGTGTCGAACCTGGACGACATACTCACCACGCCTGGCGTCGACGCTTTCCTGGTCGGACCGAACGACCTCGCGGCCTCCCACGGCTACGTGGGCCGGCCGACGCATCCGGAAACGGAGAAGGTCGTCAAGGGGATCATGGACCGCGGAAAGGAACTTGGCGTGCCCGGTGGATACGCGTTCATTTCCAAGGACACCAACTTGAAGCGAATCGCGGAGGGCTTCCAGTGGATCACCCTCGGAAGCGATATGGGGTTCCTGGCCCAGGCGGCCCGGGCGGCGCTCGCCGAGGTCGGCAGGTAGCCCTCCGGGTCAGTCCCCGTTACGGTCTTTTGAAAGACGCCGTCGAATGGCCATGGCGTGGGCCGACAGTCCTTCGGCCTCCGCGAGCCGGATCGCGTCCGGTCCCAGACGTTTCCCGGCCCGTTCGTTGACGGCGAACAGGCTGGTGATCTTCAGAAAATCCCGGACGCTCAAGGGAGAATGGAATCGGGCGCTGCCCCCGGTGGGCATGACGTGGCTTGGACCGGTGACGTAGTCGCCCAGGGCCTCGGAGGAATGTTCTCCCACGAAGATCCCCCCGGCGTTCTGGATCCCGTCCACCAGCGGCCAGGGTTCCGCCACCAGCAGGCACAGGTGCTCCGGTGCGTAGGCATTGGCCAGAACGACCGCCTCTTCCAGGTCCGATACGAGCACGATCCCTCCATTCTGCGCAAGGGATGAACGGATGGTGTCCGCCCGGTCCAACCCGGTCAGTTGCCCCTTCACGGCCTGCTGCACCGCCCGGGCCAGCGTGGACGAAGGCGTGATCAGTATGGCGCTCGCCATCGCATCGTGCTCGGCCTGCGCCAGCAGGTCGGCCGCCGCGAGATCCGGGCTGGCCGTCTCGTCGGCGATGAGCAGGGTCTCGGTGGGCCCGGCGAGTTGGTCTATATCCACGATCCCGTACACCTGTCTCTTTGCCAGGGTCACGAAGACGTTCCCCGGCCCCACGATCTTGTCGACACGGGGGACTGTCCCGGTGCCATGGGCCATCGCCGCGATCGCCTGGGCGCCGCCGATGCGGTAGACCGCGTCCGCACCCGCCACGGAAGCCGCGGCCAGCACGGCTGGCGGCACCGTACCGTCCCTTCCGGGCGGCGTAGCCACGACCACCTCTCGTACGCCGGCCACCCGGGCAGGGATGACGGCCATCAGCAGCGAGGAGGGATAGGCGGCGCCTCCGCCCGGTACGTAGACGCCCACCCGGTCCAGCGGCCGGACAATCTGGCCCGTGCCGCCCTCGTCGTCCCAGTGCGTCCAGGATTCGGACGGCTGCCGCGCGTGAAAAGACCGTATGCGGTCGGCCGCGGTTTCCAGGGCATCGTGCAACCCGGAAGGCAGCGATGCGGCTGCCTCGTCGATTTCGGATCCGGGGACCTCGAAGGTCTCCGGGGCGCTTCCGTCCAGCAGACGGGCGTACCGCCTGACCGCATCATCCCCGTTTTCCCGGACATCGTCGATGATCCTGGCTACCGCCTGTTCCGCCGTCAGCGGCTCGCCGAACAGTGCCCTGTTCCGTGCTTCGATCTCCGGCGAGTGCATGGACTCGTTCAGCGGACGCCGTCGCAGGATGCTCGCCCCGGCCTCTTCGGCGGACAGTATCCGGATGTTCATCGTGCCCTCTCTGACCTGATCATGGGGTATTCCCCTTCGCGGTCCTCAATGGCGCCAGCGCATCGAGAATGGGACCGCAACCGAATTTCACGCAGTCCGTCGCCGGAAGGCCGGTCTCCTGTTCTACGCGGTCCACCTCGCGCCTGGCATCCTCCAGGGACATGCCGAAGCAGTTGAGCGATACGGCGACGACCCGGCAGGGGAATAACGGCCGGGCTACGGCCTCGTGGACGCGGATTAACTCCTCGTAGTCCGGAACATCCACCGGGACGTTGCGCATCACGTCCCTGCCCGGCTGGTGGCACAGTACCAGGGCCTGCGGCGCCGCGCCGTGAAGCAACCCGAGCGATACGCCCGAGTATGAAGGATGCAGAATCGTACCCTGGCCTTCGATAACCAGCAGTTCCCGGTGTTTGCGTTCCAGCACGAGTCTTTCCACCGCGCCCGAGATGTAGTCCGCCGCCACGGTGTCCACCGCGATGCCCGATCCGGCAATCATGATACCGGTCTGCCCGGTGGCCACGAACTCGGCGTCCCAGCCTGAGTCGCGGGCCGCGCGGTCTATTTCGATCGCGGCGATCTTCTTGCCGATGCTGGAGTCGGCGCCGACGGTCAGTACACGCAGGTTCGGCAGGCCGTGGACCAGGTGCCGCCCCACGTCCAGGTCTCCGGGCGGCTGCCGCACGTCCCACAGCCTTACGCCTTTCTGCCCGGCATGCCGGGCGAATCCCTCGTCTTCGTTCAGAAATGTGTGGAGCCCGTTTATCACCTCGAGTCCGTGCTCGATGGCCTCGTGGATGACGGTCCGCCAGTCTTCAGGCAGGACGCCGCCCGGCGTCGCGATGCCGATGACCAGCGAGGTCGGGTCGAAGGCAAGCGCTTCCCGCAACGTCGCCACGACCGGGATGCCCTTGCCCACCTCGAGCACGTCTTCCAGGCGCCGGCCGGCGTGCACGCCGTCGAGCACCGCCACGGTTTCCTCGGACCTGTACCGGATCAGTGACGCAGCCGTCTTTGAGGAGAACGTGCCCAGCTGGCCCTCGGTGAGTATTACCATTCGCCTGGATTGCATATCACTCGTCCGGGTTGCAGATCGTACGCCTGGGTCGCAGATCACTCGTTCGGGTTGCAGATCACTCGTCCGGGTTGCGGATTCCCGCCGATCCTCATTTCATCGAAATGACGCGGCCGGTTTCACGGGATTCCGTGGCGGCGTCCAGTACCTTCATCAGTTCCAGCATCTCGTGGGGCTGGACGGCCAGTTCGGCGCCTTCGGTCAGCACGGCCTCGATATTCCGGTAATAATCCACCCAACTGCCTTTCACCGGGTCCAGGACCGCCTCCGCTACCTCCCCGTCCCTTTCCGCGGCCACCCGGACACGGTCTTCCGGAGCCTCCACCGCATCCTCGATCCTGCCCTTCTTCATCCAGTCTTCCTGGGGATCGAGACCGGTCTTTACGAGGGACCCCCGGGTACCCAGCACGTACCAGTGGGGCTTCGAAATATGCGAGAGATTGCTGATTTCCATCCGGTACTCGGCACCCGTTTCGAAATACAGCGTACAGGTGACATGATCGTCTATGTCCCCTTCCCACAGGAGTTTGTGGCCTTTGCAATATACCGCCGCGGGACGGGCGTTCAGCAGCTGCAGCCCCTGGTCTACCAGGTGGGCGCCCCAGTCGTATAGCAGGCCGCCGCTTTCCGACCGGCTCGTCCGCCAGCCCCTGGAAGCCCGGAACCGGTGCACCGCCCTTTCGACCAGGAAGGGATCACCCAGCAGGCCATCCTCCACCGCCTTGCGCACCGTCAGATAACCCCAGTCCCAGCGGCGGTTGTGGAAGACGCTCAGTATGACCCCGCGACGCTGGCTGACCGCGATCATCTCCTCGGCTTCGGCGGCCGACAGGCACATGACCTTGTCGACGACCACGTGTTTCCCGGCCTCCATGGCCTCGATGGCCAGGGCCGCGTGGGTATGGTGAGGCGTGGCCAGGATGATCAACCGGATGCCGTCGTCCGCCAGGAGATCGGTCAGGGTCCTGTGGGTATCCACGGACCAGTCCCGACGGGCCGTCGCCCGGCGCTCAGGGTCCCGGCTGGCAACGGCGGCGAGTTTCAACCCCTCGGTCCGCGAAACCAGGTAGGCGTGGAAAAGCCGTCCCGCCAGTCCGTAACCCACGATGCCCGTTCGTATCACGACACATCCCTCCGCCCCGCCGGCCATGCGGGGGACAATATACGGCACCGGGCATTCCGGCGCGCCCCTGCCACGTCCTCCGCCCCACCGGCCATGCGGGGGACAATATACGGGATGGGCCGGACGCATGGCAAACGCGAATTGGGTGGAATATAATGTCCGTGACATTCCTCCGGCGACGCGCTAATTTGCCGTTTCAGCCGTCTTCGACCCGTACCTTACGATCTCATACCGGGTAACCACCCGATCCCGAGGCAGCCCATGGCAACACCGCGACCGAACGTACTTTGCATCCTCACCGACGACCAGGGCGTCTGGGCGGCGGGCTGCTATGGCAACGGGGAAATCCGTACGCCGAACATCGACCGGATCGCGGCGACCGGGGTTCGCTTCGACCGGTTCTTCGTGGCCACGCCCGTCTGTTCACCCAGCCGCGCGACGCTGTTGACCGGGCGGATCCCCTCCCAGCATGGCGTGCACGACTGGATCAAGGGAGGCAATATCGGCGACGGCGCGGCTTCCTACCTCGAGGGAGAAACGGCGTACACCGACGTGCTCGCGGCCCACGGTTGGCGATGTGGCCTCAGCGGAAAATGGCACCTGGGCAACAGCACCCTGCCCCAGCACGGGTTCTCCCACTGGTTCACCCACCAGTTCGGCGGCGGGCCCTATAATGATGCGCCCATGGTACGGAACGGCGTCCCGGTCACCGAGCCGGGATACGTCACGAACGTCATTACCGACGACGCGGTGGCCTACATCGACCGGCACGCCAACCAGGAAGACCCGTTCTACTTAAGCGTTCATTATACGGCGCCGCACAGTCCGTGGACGGGACATCCGCAGGACATCGTAGATTCCTACGACGACTGCCCATTCGACTCCTGCCCCCAGGAGCCCGTCCACCCCTGGGCGGGCGGCCTGACCCGCGAATGCATGGGTGACCGGGAAAGCCTGAAGGGCTACTTTGCGGCCGTCACGGCCATGGACCTTGACGTCGGCCGGTTGCTGGACCGGCTCGATCATCACGGCATCCGGGAGAACACCCTGGTGATCTTCCTGAGCGACAATGGGTTCAGCCTGGGACACCACGGGTTCTGGGGCAAGGGCAACGGAACCAGCCCGTTGAACATGTACGAACGTTCCATCCTGGTTCCCGCGCTCGTCAGTCAACCCGGGCGCCTGCCCGAAGGTGCCGTGCAGCAGGCGATGATCAGTGCCTACGATTTCATGCCCACGCTCCTGTCCTACCTGGATCTGCCCGTGCCCCGGGACCGCAACCTGCCCGGGCGAAACACCGTGGACGCCTGGATGTGCCGGCCTGAATGGTCGACACGGGGCGAGGCTTCCGACGCCGGTCGGGACCACGTCGTGATATTCGACGAATACGGCGGTACGCGCATGATCCGCACGGAATCGTGGAAATACGTCCACCGGTATCCCGATGGGCCGGACGAACTCTACGACCTGGAAAATGATCCCGACGAACGGGCGAATCTTGCGGACGATGCCGGATACGCCGCCAGGCGCCGGACGCTGCGCGGCGAGTTGGAGGACTGGTTCGACCGGTACGCCGTACCGGACCGGGACGGCCGCACCAGGCCGGTGTCCGGTGCCGGCCAGCTGCGACCCGTCGGCGGCGCCTGGGATGACGACTCGCCCGCTTTCGAACAACTGAAATCGTGAAGGAGACCTCGATGGCAGCAAGCAAAATCGCCGTTACACTCTATACGTTGCGCGACTTCGTGCAGACGCCGGCCGACATCGCGGACACCCTGAAAAAAGTCAAGTCCATCGGTTATGACCATATTCAGCTTTCGGCCCTCGGTCCCGTCGACCCGGCGGAACTCGGCACCATGATCCGGGACGCCGGCCTGCATGTCTGTGCCACGCACGTGCCCTTCGAACGGTTGCAGGATGAACCGGACAAAGTGATCGAGGAGCACCGCCTGTGGGGTTGCGGGCATATCGCCGTCGGTTCCATGCCGCGGTCCTACTGGGACGATCCGGACGGGTTCTCGCGGTTCGCGGCGGACGCGTCTGCCGTGGCGCTCAGGCTGAAGAAAGCCGGCATGTCCTTCAGCTACCACAATCACCATACGGAACTCGTGCGCGTCGGCGACCGGACCGGACTGGCCATACTCATCGAGGACAGCGATCCCGCCCTGTGTTTTGAAATCGACACCTACTGGATCCAGTACGGCGGGGGCGATCCGATTCACTGGATCGAACGGGTCAGGAACAGGTGCCCGGTCATCCACTTCAAGGACCTGGGCGTGTCGGGAAGGGAGCAGGTGATGGCCGAGGTCGGCGAGGGGAACATGAACTGGCCCGGCATCGTCGCCGCCTGCGAGAGCGCCGGGGCCCAGTGGTACGTGGTCGAGCAGGACACCTGCGCCGGCGATCCCTTCGACAGCATCGCCATCAGCTACCGCAACATGTCCGAAATGGGACTGTGAAACCGCTTCCGATCGGTCGGCCGCCCGGGTTCGTGGCGGTCTGGGATATCCGTCCGGTCACCACGTATTTCGACGCGAGGGTACCATGATCGACCTTTCAGGCAAGACGGCGCTGATCAGCGGTTCCTCCCGCGGGATCGGCAAAGGCATCGCACTGGAAATGGCCCGCGCCGGGGCGGACGTCGCCGTCAACTACTTCCGCCATCGGGATGACGGCGAAACCGTCGCGAAAGAAATCCGGGCCATGGGACGGCGGGCGGTTGTCATCGGCGCCGACGCGTCGGACCGGGACGCGGTGGACGGCATGGTGGAACGGACGGCGGAGGAACTCGGCGGGCCCCATATCGTCGTGGCCAACGCATACTATTCTACACGGGAACCCTTTCTCGAGATGGACGTGGATGAACTAAGAAAAACCTATGACGTCAGCCTCTTCGGCGCCTTCCACGTCGCCCAGGCCGGCGCCCGGAAGATGGCGGCCGGCGGGAAGGGCGGCAGCATCCTCTTCATCAGCTCGGTCATGTCCTTCCTGCCATTCCCCACTTCGATCGCCTATTCTTCGGCCAAGGCCGGCATGAACCACATGGCGGCCATCATCGCCCTGGAACTCCTGGAACACCGCATCCGCGTGAACGTGATCGAACCCGGGTGGACCGACACGCCGGGGGAGCGGCAGTACTCCACCGAACAGGAACTCGAGGAGGGCGGCAGGCGGCTTCCCTGGGGCCGGCTGGGTACCATCGGGGACCTGGGCAAGGCCGCCACCTTTCTTTGTTCCGACGCCGCGGACTACATCACCGGAGAAGTCCTCCGCGTTGACGGTGGTTTCTGGCTCAAGCGCGGCACGGCCTCCATCAAGGAGTGACACGCGATACGGTCGTGCGGAATCACTCGGGCCAGGCCCGGCCAAGCATGACCAAGCCGACCGTGAAACCCATTTCCCTCAAAACCGCCGCCCTGGGTCTGGCCTTCGCCTGCTTCGTCGCCTTCTGGGGACAGTACGCCTCCGCACAGCTGAACTACAACTATCTGACCTTCCCCCAGATGCCGCTGTGCCTGGTCATTCCCTATTTTTTCCTGGTCCTCATTCCGAACGTGCTGATCCGTTCCGTAAACCGGGACGCCGCGCTCACGCGGCCGGAACTCCTGGTCATCTTTGCCATGGGGATGATCGCGGCCATGGTGCCCGACTGGGGCATGGTCCGTTATCTCATCAGCGTCATCACCGCGCCACACTACTTCGCCAGCCCGGAGAACCAGTGGGAGGCGCACTTCTTCGCCTACCTGCCGGAATGGGCGGTCATCCCCAATGACAAGGGGCAGGTTTCCGATTTCTTCGCGGGACGGCCGTCCGGGATGCCGATTCCCTGGCGGGACTGGATCATACCGCTCTTCTGGTGGATGTCGGCCCTCGGCGCGCTGCTCTTCATCGGCGCCTGCCTGGTCGTGATCTTCCGGAAGCAGTGGGTGGAAAACGAACGGCTCAGGTTCCCCATGGGCGAAGTGGTGCTCCGCCTGCTCGAAACCGACAACGGATCGTCCGGGAGATGGCCGGCCCTCTTCGGCAACCGGCTCTTCCAGGTCGGCTTCACGGCCAGCCTGGCCGTCATGACCTGGAACATCATCGGCTTCTGGGGCGTGCTGCCCCACATCCCCCTGCCGGGTCCGGTATTCAACGTGGTCATCGATCCCGCCTTCCCGCCCATCGCCATCCGGCTCGTTCCCTACGTCCTGTGCTTCGCCTTTTTCGTCAACGTCGAGATTCTGTTCAGCGTCTGGTTCTTCCAGGTGCTGGGTATCCTGGAAACCGGCATGCTGAACCGGATCGGCGTGGTCTCGCCCGCCGAAACGATCGTACCCCGCGGGCTCGTGTCCATCCAGTTCTGCGGCGGACTGATCATGTTCGCCCTGATCAGCGGATGGATGGCCCGGAAACACATCGGGGACGTCCTGCGAAAGACCCTCGGGAGGGAAAGCAACCTGAAAGACGAAGACGAGATGTTCTCCTATCGAACAGCGATCATCGGACTGCTGCTGGGCCTGCTCTTCATGATCGCCTGGTTGAACGCCATCGGTTTCTCCATCCCCGTCGCCGTGCTTTTTATGTTCTTCCTGCTGGTGTTCTATTTCGGCATCGCGCGCATCCTCGCCGAAGCGGGCCTGATCAATCTCGACCTGCCGATCAACGCCCATGCCTTCACGGTGGGCATGGTGGGCTCGGCCAGTCTGTCCGGTCCGACGCTGACGGGACTCGGTCTGTCCAACGCCTTCGCGCGGAACTGGCGGACCTTCACCATGGTCGGGCTTTCGCACGTAGCCTTCTGGAGGAACTATCTCGGGGAGAACCGCGGACGGCTGTTCCTGCTCGTGATGCTCGCGTTCGTCTGCGGGACGGCGATCTCGACGGGATACGTCGTCTACTCCGGCTACGCGGAAGGGGCGGACAACCTGCACATCAACCTGCGCAACACGGGAAACCTGTTTTACGACCTGGTGGTGAAGTGGATGAAGAACGCCACGCAGGTCACCACCCTCGAAATCCTGTTTCTCGCGGGCGGCATGGCGGTCAGCGCCCTGCTGGCCCTGGGCAGGTACCTCTTCTACTGGTGGCCGCTTAATCCTATCGGATTCGCCATCGGGGCCTCGGCGCCCATCAGGGGGCTTGCCTTCACCCTGTTCGTCGCCTGGCTCGTCCAGGTCGTCCTGCTCCGCATCGGCGGCGTCCGGCTGTACCGGAAAGCGCAACCCCTGTTCCTGGGAATCCTCGTCGGTTACGTGGTCGGCGTCCTGGCCGCCTACATCGTCGATACGTTATACTTTCCGGACACGCCGCATATCGCCGAGATCTTCTAGTTCGCCAGCCAGTCGTTCGCCAGCCAGTCGTTCGCATGGGACGGCCGCGCCGGCAGACCTACCAGTTGTGCACGTTGTGTCCCTGGCCCGGGAACCAGATGACATCGACGACCAGGGAGAGGGTCACCCCCGCCGCGTAACCCAGCAGCACGCCGATCACGGCCGGCTGCATCCTCCGGTACATTTCGAACCCGCCCAGACGCAGCAGCAATACCTTGATCAGCCAGATCGTGAAGATCGACGTGATTTCGAAGTTGATGATGTCCGCGAAGGCGACGACGTATCCGATGGGATGCAGGGGCCAGCCCGGGAAGCGGTACTGCATGAAAAGGAGACCCGTGGTTATCCCGGCGCCCAGGAAAAGGAAATAGATCTCCTCGTAGGACAGATTGTAGGGATTGTTGAACCAGGTGGCCAGCTGGTCGTAGAACCCTTCGGCCCGGAGCGGCGCGAAATCATGGGCGCCCGTCCCGGATGCCCCGGCGTAGATCGTATAGCCGTTCGTAACGATGAAGGTCAGAATCAGCACGACCCCCACCGCGGCGAACAGACCCTTCCTGGACCGGGTAAATCCCTCGGAGACCTTCAGGCCGTGTACCAATGACGAAAGACCGATACCCCGGTGGTTGTGGGAAATGGCGTGGGTAAGTCCCAGGGCGGTGAGATTCGACGGCGACAGGTTGGTCGATCCGATGACGCCCACCGTCATTTCGTTCGAATTGACCGGCAGGTCGAGAAAGACCAACCCGGTCTCGGCGACGATGCGCGTGACGCCGATATACAGCGCCAGGGTGATCGCGAGGAAGAGTACCGCCACGTCGACCGACATCCCCATGCGGTTCAGCCAGAAGAGCAGGTAGCACAGGCCGCCTGCCAGTCCCAGCAATGCCGTGCGGTAGGACAGCAATTCCATGGAATCGTCGAGTTCGGGTGCGCGGCCCAGGGCCTTGTGCCACACGGCCTTCAGGTGATGTCTCCCGATCCACATGCCCCATAGCACGAATACCCAGAACCCGCCGAAATGCTGGGTCTTGACGATGAACTGGGAGCCTCCCGCCATGCCGGAGGCCGATACGCCCAGCTGGTTGAGCAGGCTGATTTCCAGCAACGCGATAAGGTGGAAGAACCATATGCTGAAGAGCACTTTGAGGTCGGCGAAATAGGCGAAGCACATCATGAAGAGGTTGAACTGCACCTGGGTCGCGGGGACGGATTGCGCCAGCTGGATCTGCGTTCGGAAGGGTGCGCCGATGGGTATGGCCGGGGCGTAACCGAAATAGGCCAGGCAGTTCCAGGCCAGCAGGGCAAAGGTGAGTCCGAATCCTACCTGGAAATACCGGTTCGCCATGAACGCCGGCACCAACCCGCCCCGGGTCGTCTCCGCGATCAGCATCGAGGGTATCTGTACCGCGGGGAAGGACAGCCGCTCGTGCTCGACCCACTGCCGGCGGAAGATCACCGATATGCAGGCCATGACCAGGAACAGCGCCGCCAGCATGCACATCCACCAGAAGAGGGGAACGATCCAGTCGACCCACAGCAGTACGCTCTGGCCGGCGCCTTCGTAGAACCCCGTCGCGGCCCCGAGGTCGTCCCGGACGACCAGCCATCCCGGCAGATGGGGGAAGAAGGTGTCCGCCCACCGGTTCTCCGGCGTGGCGTAGTAGAACGGCGACGCCAGGATGCCTATGAAATAGTCGACGAAGGCCCTGCCGGGAATCGTGGATGAAACCAGGCAGAAGACGAAGAGCACGGCCAGTTCACCCGCCGAAAACGCCCGTACGGGCCACCACCTGCGCAGGGGCATCTGCACGCAGGAGATCACGATGAGGAACGACACAAGCGCCGCGATCGAGAGATGGCTCAGGGTGAGCCTCGGGCCGTGCATGACGAAATTGGTGTGGGGCGTCCAGATCGCGATGAACACGGCGAGCATGCTGCCCAGGATGAGCACCCTGGGGGTCAGGCCGTTAGCGGTCCGGATGGAGGGTGAAACCTGGTTTGAATCGGTCGGCATATGGAGACGTGGATTCCAAGTATGCGGGTGATTCCGTGCGTACGGCGCGCAGCCATGACGTCGCGAACAAGGGTCCAATATATCTCCGCGCCGCCGGTTTCGGCCATTGTTTTATGCGTTTGCTTGTGGATCTGGACCACCGGATTGTGTCTCGCGGCCATGGTCTGCAGTACCGTTTTTTTCTATTGCCTTGCCGCCGTTCATCATCTAATTTGCGCTAATGTGTTTTGTCTGTGAAATCCGTCCGAGTCACTGTCCAGATTCAAGAGGATAATCCATGTCGACAACCGGTGTTTCGCTGAAGACCAGCGGTTTCGGCCAGACGCGCCGCACAGACGCCTGGTGGGCGCAACAGCTGGTGACGTTCGGCGTGTTCTCCGCCTTTGTCGTCTACTCCACGTGGGCGGCCTTTCAGGGCGAGTTCTACGCCTGGGGCCCCTATCTTTCACCCTTCTATTCGCCCGAAATCTTCGGCAGTTCGTCTCATGCCCTGTTCGGTCCCAGGCCCGAATGGTGGCCGGCCATGCTCCCGTTCTCGCCGGCCTTCCTGATCCTCTGGGCGCCGGCCGGATTCCGGATCACGTGCTACTACTACCGGGGGGCATACTACAAGGCCTTCTGGGCCGACCCGCCTTCCTGCAGCGTTTCCGAGCCGAGGAAGAAGTACCGGGGCGAACAGTCCTTTCCTCTCATTCTACAGAATATACACCGGTATTTTCTCTACCTGGTTTTCATTATCTGGGTCTTCCTTGCGCACGACGCGTGGAAGGCCATGTGGTTCATGGATGAAACGACAGGCGAGACGACCTTCGGCATTGGGATCGGCACCCTGGTGTTGACCCTGAACGTTATCCTGCTGGGTGGTTACCAGTTCGGCTGCCACTCGCTGCGCCACCTGATCGGCGGCAACCTGGACCGCATTTCGAAAGCGCCCGTGCGGCACGCGGGTTACCAGTGCGTTTCGTGCCTGAACAGAGGACACATGAATTGGGCCTGGCTCAGTCTGATCTGGGTTGCTTTCACGGATGTATACGTACGCCTGGTGGCCATGGGCGTGTGGACGGATTGGAGAATCCTGTAATGGCGGAATACCAGAGCCACGAACATGACGTGCTCGTGATCGGCGCCGGGGGCGCGGGACTCCGGGCCGCGATCGAAGCCTCGGCCGCCGGGGTATCGGTGGGACTCGTCTGCAAGTCCCTGCTGGGCAAGGCCCACACGGTCATGGCCGAAGGCGGCGTGGCCGCGGCGCTGGCCAACGTGGACGACCGGGACGGCTGGAACGTCCACTTCGCCGACACGATGCGGGGCGGCCAGTACCTGAGCAACTGGCGCATGGCCGAACTGCACGCCCGCGAAGCGCCGGACCGCGTACGGGAGCTGGAGGCCTGGGGCGCCTTGTTCGACCGGACGGCCGACGGCCGCATCCTGCAACGGAACTTCGGCGGACACAAGTACCCCCGTCTCGCCCACGTGGGCGACCGGACCGGCCTGGAAATGATCCGCACCCTCCAGGACTACGGGATCCACCAGGGCATGGAAGTGTACATGGAACACGCCATCGTGGCCCTGTTGAAGGACGGCGACCGGGTCGTGGGCGCCTTCGGCTACGACCGGGAGCGGGGACGGTTCCGCGTGTTCCGCGCGAAAGCAGTCGTCCTGGCCACGGGCGGCATCGGCCGGGCCTTCAAGATCACGAGCAACAGCTGGGAATATACGGGAGACGGACACGGTCTGGCCTACGACGCCGGGGCGGCGCTGCTGGACATGGAATTCGTGCAGTTCCATCCGACGGGCATGGTCTGGCCGCCGAGTGTGCGGGGCATCCTGGTCACGGAGGGCGTCCGCGGCGAGGGGGGCATCCTGACGAACAGCGAAGGCAACCGGTTCATGTTCGACGACATCCCCGACCTTTACAAGAACTCGACGGCGGACAACGCCGAAGAGGGCTGGGTCTATACGCAGGGGGACAAGGAAGCCCGCCGGCCGCCCGAACTGCTTACGAGGGACCACGTGGCCCGATGTATCGTGCGGGAGATCAGGGAGGGCCGCGGATCGCCCCACAACGGGGTCTACCTCGACATTTCGTGGATCAGCGAGAAGCTCTCCAACGCCGAAGAGCATATCAAGCGCAAGCTGCCGAGCATGTACCACCAGTTCAAGCAACTGGCCGACATCGACATCACGAAGGAGGCCATGGAAGTGGGGCCGACTACCCATTACGTGATGGGCGGCGTGCTCGTGGACGCCGACACGCAGATGTCGACCGTGCCCGGTCTCTTTGCCGCGGGAGAATGCGCGGCGGGCCTGCACGGAGCCAACCGGCTGGGAGGCAATTCCCTTTCCGACCTGCTGGTCTTCGGCCAGCGCGCCGGCAAGTACGCCGCGGAGTACGCAAGCGAGAACGGCAGCGGCGCCATCGACGACGGGCAGGTCGAGGCAGCCGTAAGCGAGACCCTGGCGCCCTTCGACCGTGAGCAAAGCAGCGAGAACCCCTTCGAGATCCAGTACGAATTGCAGGAACGGATGCAGGAACTCGTGGGCATCGTACGCAACGAGGGCGATATGCAGCGGGCCCTCGAGGTCATCGAAGATCTGGGTAAAAGGGCCGGCAAAGTCTCCGTAGCAGGCAACCGCGAATACAACCCCGGATGGCACACCGCGCTGGATCTGAAGTTCCTGCTGATCGTGTCGGAGGCGGTGGCCCGGGCCGCGCTGGAAAGGAAGGAGAGCCGGGGCGCCCACTTCCGCGAAGACCATGAGGACAAGGACGAGGCGTTCGGCAGCGTCAACATCACGCAGCATAAAGGCGCGGACGGCGAGATGGTGATCAACCGCGTTCCGGTCCAACCACTCCGGGAGGACCTGGCAGCGATCATCGAGGAGAACAGATAATGGCGACGGCCAACTTCCGAATCTGGCGGGGTGACGGAGAGAGCGGCGGGTTCGAGGACTATTCCACCGAAATCGACGAAGGCATGGTGGTGCTGGACGCGGTGCACCAGATCCAGGCGGAGTCGGCCCCGGACCTCGCGGTCCGATGGAACTGCAAGGCCGGCAAGTGCGGCTCCTGTTCCGCCGAGGTCAACGGGAACCCCAGGCTGATGTGCATGACGCGGATGAGCGACCTGCCCGAGGACGAGTCCATCACCATCGAGCCGATGAAGGCCTTCCCGACCATCCGCGACCTCGTGACGGACGTGTCCTGGAACTACGAGGCCAAGATGAAGGTCAAGCCCTTCAAGCCCCGCAAGCCCGACGACGCGGACGGCACCTGGCGCATGGACCAGGACGATATCGAGCGGGTGCAGGAGTTCCGCAAGTGCATCGAGTGCTTTCTCTGCCAGGACGTCTGCCACGTGCTGCGGGAGCACGACCTGCACGAGGAGTTCATCGGCCCGCGCCTCATGGTGCACAACGCCGCCCTGGAGATGCATCCCCTCGACACGGAGGACCGGCTCGGCGACCTCAAGGAGGACCAGGGCATCGGCTACTGCAACATCACCAAGTGCTGCACCCACGTCTGCCCCGAAGAAATCACCATCACGGACAACGCCATCATTCCCCTGAAGGAACGGGTCGTCGGCGAATACTACGATCCGCTCAGCCGGCTGCTGCGCATCTTCAAGTCGAAGGACAGCAACGAGCCGGCCTAGCTTTCGGTCTTGTCTGATCGGCGCAAGACCAGGCCTTCAAGGATTCCCTCAACCCTTGCCATGCGTTCTCTCAGGTCTGCCTGACCCTGTTCCAATGCGACAAGACGAAGATTGATCTCCCGCTTTGACGCCAGAATAAGTCCGGCAAGTGCAACACCTACACTGATAATCCCGATCAACTCGACGCTCATTTTAAATCCTCCCGGCGCTCAGGCGTGTTTATCATACGGTCGAAACGATCACGACCCTCAAGATCGTGGTTTCACGTCCGCTTCTGAATCGACTACCACATTTGCAATAGTCGCAATCATCTGCGGGCATATCGTATGAAATAGGCAGACCTGGTGAGAGATCGGGATTTTGCCTGCGACGGCCGTCTAGGCCCATGCCCCCCGGGCCATCAGGCCACCGTCCACGTTCACAAATTCACCCGTGATGAAGGAAGCCCGGTCGCTGGCCAGGAAGAGCACCGCGTTGGCGATATCCTCCGGACTCCCCAGGCGATTCATGGCGTGCCGGGAGGCCATGTCCGTCCGTATTTCGTCCTCGTCGCCGCCGATTGAGTCGATGGCTTCCTGCAGGAGTGGCGTTTCAATGGTGCCCGGGTTGACCGCCACCACGCGGATGTTGTCCTCGGCGTAATCCAGGGCCAATTGGCGCACCAGCGACAGGTCGCCACCCTTGCTCGCCGCGTAGGCCGAGATGCCCTTGGCCGACTGTAGTCCCTGCACGCTGGCCGTGTTGATGATCACGCCGCCGCCCCGCGCCTTCATCACGGGCACGCAGTACTTCACCATCAGGAACCGGCTCTTGAGGTTCACGTCGATGATCCGGTCCCACTGCTCTTCTGAAAGCTCGTGGGCAGGGAGATAGCTCGTCGTGGGCTGGATCCCCACGTTGTTGCACAGGATGTCCACCCCGCCCCAGGAATCCGTCGCCGTTTCCACCAGGGACCGGCACACTTCGCTCGTGGTCACGTCGGCGTGGACGTAGCGGATGTTGTCATTCCCGGCGGCGATCTCCGCGCCTGCATCGTCGTCGATGTCGGCGCACAGGACGCGAGCCCCCTCACCGGCGAAGGCCCGGACGATACCGCCTCCGATGCCTTTCGCTCCGCCGGTCACGATGACCACTTTTCCGTTGAATGCTCTTCCTGATTCAATTCCCATGATTTACCTCCATTCGTGATCCATACAGCAAACCAAGCCTGATTCACCCATTCGCTTACTTAAAGAAACGCGCCTTCGCGCAAGGTCACCAGTTTAAATCGGTGATTGTTGGTGAAGTGGAATAATTACTTGACGGAATAAATTGTAACCGTAGCGTAACTGTTCCAGGTTGAAACTAACAATACCGGGTTTGTGCTTAAGGTACGATACCCTCAAGCGACGGAGGTGATCTATTGGCGCGTGTAACGATCTCCATACTTTGTGTCGTAATCCTGGCTTGCTCTGGTGATTCCAACCCCATAGCCAACCCAGGTTCCATACCGGTGGAACGTACGGTGCATACCATACATCCCGTACTGGGTGTCCGAATCGCCGCAGAGGTCGATGACGGTTCCTATGACAGACGTGATTACGATTACCCCAGTTCAATAGAGGCTGATATTGTCAATCTGCAGGGAGGGTTGTTCTCTCCCTATTCGCTAAGCTGCTTCGATTCCGCTTCCGAAACGGACATTGAACATATCGTTGCAACCGCCGAAGCGCATGCTAGCGGCATGTATGCAAAGACCGAGGAAGATCGCAGTGCCTACGCCAAGGACCTGGACAACCTCACCCTGGCTGCACCTAGTGTAAACAGAAACCAGAAATCCGACAAGGACCCGGCAGAATGGATGCCGGAAAACAACAGATGCTGGTACGTAGGCAAGTGGGTGGAAATTAAAAAGAAGTACAATCTGACCATGGACCAGGCCGAAGCTGATTCGGTTGCTGCAGTCTACCAGGATTGCGATACCTTCGATTTGATCGTGCCAGTCTGTGCCGCGGGGCTGGCCGAGTCTGAATACTACGATTTCAGATGGAGCAGGTGGGGCGACAGCAAGGAGGATGTACATTCCACGGAACCCGACACCCTGACATATAGCCAGGTAGATTCCACCCGGGAATCCGGATCGGTCACCGGAGTGTTGCAGTTCAGTGATGAGTTATCCGACACAGTAACCGTATCGTACTCGTTTACGGACGACGCCCTCAGTTCAGGATCGTATGCGTTTAAGGCGGATGTGCCATCCAGCAGGTTGGACACCATTAAAACCGTTCTGGACGAACGTTACGGTGCGAGTGAAGAATCAGAAGGACATACCGTTTGGAGACGAAATGAACGCACCTGGGTGCGACTATATGCCGCTACGGAAGAAGACCCAATGCGTATTGTCTATGAGAAACGGTCAACAGGTAGCAATTCCGGCTATGACAATCTGCCATTGCGTGTGATTGTACCTGGTAAATAAACATCCCCTGTTATTCCCCTGCACAAAAATCTCCGATCACAAGGAGACCTTTTTCTGCCTTGACCTCCCCGTTTCACCTATGCGGGAAACATCCAGGCCAGCTTACCGGATGGCGATCGGACGGGCCGGCGACCCCGTCGCCCCCTTGAATCGGATGGGCGTATGTATGAACAGGAACTCGTAGACACCGTCGGCTGAAAGTTCGTCGAGGTTCATGTTCTCGAGGTTCCAGACGCCGTTCCGGGTTATAAGCTCCTGATGGACCGGGAAGGCCTGGCTGATATCGGGATTGGGCACGACTTCGGTGGTCCACTGGTCCGAGCCGATCATGGAAGCCTGCTTCTCGACCACCCAGCGGGCGACGGCCATTCCGATACCCGGCGGGCTGGCGTTGTATGTTCCGGGGTCGTTCCAGTGGCGGGCCCATCCGTACCGGAAGAGGTAGGCGTCGCCCGGCTCGAGACTTTCCATCGCGATGCCCTGCCGCTCCAGCGCGCCTTCCACGTCCTCCACGGTGACCTCGTATCCGTGGTCGAGGGTTTCCACGCCCTTGTAAGCGGCCACGTCGACCAGGATGCCGCGGGTAAGGAAGGGCTTGACGTGCTCTACGCCCAGTTTCGCGAGGCCGTAGGGTCCCTTGATCTCTTCATTGGTAAATCCGTTATAGAAAACGTCTTTCTCCGTGCCGTCGGCCATCGTGATCCGCTCGCCGATATGACCGGGGCCGTCGAACTGGGTGCCGACCTGGCCGATCTCGGCGACCAGGAACTCGTCATAATAGATCAGGTTGTTCGCTCCCATGGGCTCACCCGACGGAGAACCGGGAATGACCATGGAATAGGTCCGCTGGCCGAAGAGGGGCATATCGGCGCTGTATACCTGGCCGATTTCGTAGATCTGGCCCGTCTTGACCAGGGTAAGGGCCTTCAACACCTTTTCAGGCGTGATCCAGTTGGACCCGCCGGCCTGGTCGTCCTTACCCCAGATGGGGTGGGGCCACCACGGTCCTTCCTCCCGCGTCTGCGAAGCGGCCGGGAAAACGAAAACGGCAGCGAGCAGGAATATGAGGGCAAACCTGGCGATTCTCATGTGAGTACCTCCTGAATGGTTTGACGGGTAGGATACTTTCGCTGGTTATTCAGCCAGATCATCGACTTACACAAAACAGACCCGCTGGTAACTACCTTAAGTGGCCCCGCACATGCTCGCCCGGCAGCCGTCTCTGACGTTCCGTGGTGCGGGACAGGATGCGCTTGGTCCGGCACGTCCAGACTCCTCACCGTCAGGCCCTTCCGTCGCGCTTGAACTCGGGCAATTCCGGCAGAAAAGTGTATCCCGCACCGGCCCTGTGTTCGCAGCAGAAGTGCGTCTTGCCGTTGGTGGCCACCAGGAACCGGGCGTTGATGACCGAATTGTACCGGGCCAGCTGCTCGAAGACGGCTTCGGTCACCCGGACCTCCGGCGCCTTGCACTCACCCATCAGCACCGGCCGTCCGTTCAGGTCGTGCATGATCACGTCGGCGCGTACGGCCGTTCCTGCATACTGGAATCCCTTTTCCACGCTGGCAAAACCCGCGGGAAAGCCCCGGTCCTCGACCAGGTAGCGCACCAGGTGCTGCCGGACCCATTCTTCGGGGGTAAGTCGGACGAACCTGCGCCGGACCTGGTCGAAAATGATCCTGCGGCCCGTGTCGTCCGAACCGATCTCGAATTCGTACTCCGGGAAATTGAGCCGTTCCATGATGAATGCGGGCCGGGACTCCTGGCCGGGGAAGCGCCTAGTCGGGGCACTGTCCCGTTTCGATCCAGTCCACGAGCCGGATGGTATGTATGACGTCCCGAAGGTCGCTGACGGGGACGGTCTGGTTACGTACGGAATCCACGAAATGCTCGTGCATGGCGAGTGCGCCCTCGTAACGGGGTACATCCGCCGGGTCGTCGCCATTGATCTCCCAGCCCTGGATCACGGCCTGCCGATCGTCCTCGTGAACATCGATTTCCTCGGGCAGTTTCATGTAGCAGCCGATGCCCACACCGTGCAACTCCGCGCGCAATACCCGGCCCCCGGAGGCGCGGTTTCCGAACACGACACCCGTGGCTCCGCTGGCGAAGCGGACCAGCGCCGTGTAGTGATTCCAGCCGGCGGAATCGAACTTGTCGCGGTAGCGGGTTACCTCGACGGGTTCACTCCCCACCATGTACCGCAACAGATCCACCACGTGGGTCACGTCGTCCCACAGGGTCGTAGAGTAGGGCGGCTTCTCGTGAAACAGCTTCTTGTTGAAGGTGGTCACGGCATGGGAGACCGGCCCCTTCGCTGTTACGCGGCGCATGGCCTCGCGGACCACCGTGGTATAGCGCCGTTGGTACCCTACCATGGCATACACGTCGTGCGCCACGGCCGCGTCCAGCATCCGGCGCGTATCATCGCTGTTCTTCCCGGGTGGTTTCTCGATGAAGATGTGCTTTCCCGCCTGAAGACAGTCCAGGGCGGGCTGGAGCAGCCACTTCTCGTGCATGACGCAATAGACCACGTCCAGTTCCACTTCCGCCAGCATGGCGCGGTGGTCGGTATACACATGTGGAAAGTCGTAGCGTTCGGTTACCTGCGCCAGGCGCGTCTCGTCCATCTCGCACACGGCGGTCATCTCGACGTCCGGCAATCGGTCGACCGATGGATAATGTGCGCTCCGGGAACGGCCCCCGGCACCGATAAAGCCTGCGCGCAGCATGGAATGCCTCCCTGGGGATGCCCGCCTTCCGGTCGCGGGCCGGATACTGGTTTGACTGACGTGCGGACTGCGGTACGTACTGGTTTTACTGTTTTCCGGATGGCGGCACGTACTGGTTCAAAGCGCCGCGCCGATGATCGAATTCCGGCTCATGGCTCCACGTCCGTCCGTGGCGCGCCATGGTGTCCCGGATCAGACGCCGCCGGTACAGGCTGGACAGGTTTGCTTCCGCGATGGCTTCCGGATCGAACCGGTCGAGGACCCGGTCGCGAAGCCGGGATTCCACATGCTGGTGCGCGTCTTCGCCCGAGAGATCTTGCCATTCGCCCGGATCGTCTTCCAGGTCGAAAAGACGTGGCGCGTACCCGTGGATGTAGTGGTACTTGTACCGTCCCTGCCGCGCCATGATGCAGGGCATGCCCACGGCCTCGTGGGCCTGGGCGAAAACCACGCGGCCTGTTTCGTCCGAGGAGGAGGAAGAGACGAGGCTCTCGCCGTCGTGGGGAAGCCGGTCCTCGACACCAGCGAGGTCGCAGAAGGTCGGCAGCAGATCGATCAGGGACACGGGATGTGCACAGGTCGTCCCTGCCCGCCAGCCGTCCGGATAACGTACGATGAGGGGCACCCGGCAGGACCACTCGTAGAAACACCGCTTCTGTACCATGCCGCGTTCGCACAGCATGTCGCCGTGATCGCTGGCGAATACCACCACCGTGTTTTCCGCCAGGCCGGTCTCGTCCAGGGTGTCCAGCAGGCCGCCGACCTTGTCGTCCATGTAGCTTATCAGCGCGTAGTAGGCGCGCCTTAGCCGGTAGAGGCCCTCTTCGTCTCGCAGGTCGTAACGGCCGGTACCGTGATAGGCGTTCAGGTTCCGGTCCATCATGGAATGGCGTTCATCCAGGTCGGCCGGGAACCACGGCAGTTCGATTTCCGATCCTTCGTAACGGGCCCAGTAGGACTCGGGCGGCCAGAACGGTTCGTGGGGATGGTGATAGGACGCGCACAAAAGGAATGGTTCTTCCGCCCCGCCCGCCTTCCTGGAGCGCAGGTATTCGACCGCGCGGAAATGCGTTTCCTCGTCATAGCTGAGGGCGTTGTGCCAGACGCCTGTTCGCACGCCGTCGCCCGTGTACCCCGCCGCGTTGTAGGCCGGCCGGTTGGCCATCACCCGCTCGCAGTCCTCGCCCCCGGTCTCTTTCAGGCGGATCCACTCCGGCTTGACCCAGTCGAAATCCGAGGAATAGATGTCGGTGGTCAGCCGCGTCCTGAACCCGTGCAGCTGGTCAGGACCGATGAAGTGCATCTTGCCGGACAACACGGTATCGTATCCCGCACGGGCAAGGTAGTGGGCGAAGGTCGGCTGGTCGGCGGCCAGCAAAGCGCCATTGTCCCATGCGCCGATTTCCGAAGCATGCCTTCCCGTCATCAGGCAGGCCCGGCCCGGCGCACAGAGGGGAAAGGCGGTGTAGGCGGCATCGTAACGCACGCCGGCCTCCACCATGCGGTCCAGGTTGGGGGTCCGCACGACGGGATGGCCATAGGCTCCGGTCAAAGCGGCGACCATCTGGTCGGACAGGATAAGGAGGATGTTGGGCTGGTCGGCCATGATTCTCCAGGCGGCCCGGGAAAACTGTTTCCCCGGCTGGCCCTGTTACGGGCGCCTACCGCTGCCGGCGGCCCTTTTACGGGCGCCTGCCGCTGCCGGCGGCTCCTTTACGGGCGCCTACCGCTGCCGGCGGCCACCACGGCGTGCGGGTGTGCCGGCCTCGAACCGGACGTTCCGGGTCATAACGGCGAGAGGGATCGCGGACATCAACACGGCACACGCGCCCATCGGACCGCCGATCATAAGGTACAGACCGAAATCACGCAGAGGACCGTCCGTGACGAAGGCCAGCGGGGCGCCGATCAACAGAACGGCCAGGCCGCCCAGCACCAGAAAGGGCATGGCCCGCACCATGCCGGTACGCACGGAATGGCTGACCGGCTCCCGGCGCGCGGATTCTATCCCGCTTCTGACCAGGCTGTAACCCAGGAAGGCCATTACCACCGCCAGGGCCCCCACGGCCGTAAGCGTCAGTACGCCCGGCACCGTAATCCGATATGCCAGGCCAAGGGTCATACCCGCCGTGACGAACATGGTGTATAGCGCGCAACCCATGGCCGCCACGGCGAATCGGGCGCCTATGCGGAGCGACAGGTAGAGCGTTATGATCATGATACCGAGCATGACCCCGTTCCATTCCGCCAGCCAGCCAATCGAAGCGGCAAACGGAAGCAGCAACCGCACGATACTTCCGGCCGCCAGTACGCCGAGCGTAAGCGCGATGCTCTTGCCCGGCCGGTCGTCGATCCGGGCGCCGACGATGACCAGTACGATCAGCATGGTCACGAAAAGGCCGAAGAGCAGGTCACCGGACAACAGCAGCGCCACCAGGCCGTCGTCGACGGCATGTTCGGTCTTCATCGTCGTTGCGGCAATCCCCGCCACGGCCATAATGGCGGCGAAGCCGTAAACGCCGCCCGGCCGGTCGATCAGTTTTCCATACAGCGCGGTGAGTCCGTTTTCCATCATACGCTCAACTTTCTGATCTGCCAGTCCGCCACCAGGGAGGACAGCAGCATGTTCGTCCAGCACATGCAGGTGAGCAGGCTGCCGGCCGCGCCGGAGAACAGCACAAGGCCGAAATTGACGACGGCGTCGCTACCGACCACGACCAGGCTCACCGATACGAGCAGCAGCATGACATGGGTCCAGACCAGGACCGGTCCGATCTTCTCGAGCGAGCCCATGACGTCCTGGCGGACCGAAGACTCCGTGCCCGATTCCGCACGGAGGTATTCGAAAATCCAGCTATGCACGGAGGTGAAGACGAGGACCGCCGCAAGTAATCCCACCACGCCGGCGAGGGTGAAATACGGCGCAATCCCGGCGATGTTCCACAGCCTCAGCACCGCTCCGGTCATGATCAGGAAGTGCAGCATCCCCGTGACGTAAAGCAGTCCGGCGGTCCGGTACCGGATAACGAACAACGCGCAAAGCAATCCGAGACCGATCGCGCCGGCGCCGGCCGCGCTGTCCACGACCCCCTCGCCGAGCGGAGAAAGTGCCTGTGCCGCCTGTTCCAGCAGCACCACGTCCAGGGGCGGCGACTCGGATTCCAGGATGACCGCCAGGGCGCGGGCCTCTTCCACCGTATCGCCGCCGGGTACTTCTATCCGTCCATCGGGTATTCTGCCCTGTATATTCAGCGTCACGTACACCTGGTCGTTCATCTTGATGGCCACGCGGTTACCCGCGTTTGCGCTGGACAGGTTGGCCAGACTCTCCCTTCCCTCGTCCTGCAGAAACAGGCGTACCGCGTATGCGCCCCGGTTCGCCGTAACTGAAGCATCGCTGACCACGGCCGACGCCACCGGTTGCACGTTGAGGTCGACGTCGTGGTTGATGAAGTAGAGCGGATGAAACAGCCTGCCACCGCGTTCCACCGGTTCGGAAGCCCATGCGAAGGAACCGGCGGGCGGATTGGCCAGGTTGAAGGCCCGAATGCCGGCCTGCACCGTTGAATCGGCCAGGATGGCCTTCACGGCACCCAGGTTGTCTTCACGGACCGCGATGTCCCCGATCCCTTCTTCGACGGTGATACTCGCCAGCAACGTGCTGAAAGCGCCAGGTCCGTCCGAAGTCTGTTCACGAAGGGCATCGTCAATGCGTTGCCGCAGCGCCTGCACTTCCGCGCCGTCCTTGAACAAATGTAGTGTGATCTCGCCGGATTCCCGGATCATGCTACCTGCGAGACCGGTGTCCACACTCGTGGGGACGACGATTTCAAACGTGTCGTTCTCCCGCGCGTCAATCACCGGTTCGGAGATCCCGAAGGCGTTAAGGCGCCGCCGCCAGTTCTCCACCAGGCCTTCCACCGCCCGCGTCCTGCCCCGTTCCGTGAACCGTGACAGGTCCGTGCTTACGACGAGCCGGTAACCGCCGGCCAGATCGATGCCCGGAACCGTGGACTGGCTGTATAGCGTTTTCCTTTCTTCGGGCGCAAGCGCTTCGATGGACTCGGGAGATGAAACCCACAGCCTGATGGTTGGAAAGACAAGGACCGCGCCAAGCAGGGTGACGGCGAGAAACACCAGGAATGAAATACGTTTATAAATAGTACTGTTCCTTTCGATACCGCATCTGAGTGCGGCGCGGTTGGACGGGTTACCAGTCTGCCTGGGAACTCGGCGCGTGGCGGATGATATCGACCAGGTCGCGGACGGCCCGCTCGAAACCGATGGTCATCGCCCGTACGGCAACGGCGTATCCCACCACCAATTCCTCCACTTCCGCGATACCCGCCAGATCCGCCGCCGTCCGGTAGTCGACGCCGCGTCCCAGAGAAACGCCCATGTTCAACCGTGCCGCGGTCCTGGCCGTACCGGCGATATCCTGGAACATCCGACCCTTCTCTTCGGGATCGGCGGCCTGTACGAAGCGGCTTGCGTCGAGGTGGACGTAGTCTGCCTTCAATTCGGCGCATTGCCGAACGTGCGACGCGGTGGGCGCGATCAATATGCTCGTCAGGATCCCTTTATCCTGCAGGGACTTCAGCATGCGTTCCACCGGCCGTTCCAGGGAATCGCCTTCGGGCCATGACGAACCGGACCAGTCGTAGTTCAGTCCGGCGTTCCCGTAGCCCTCGGGAACAAGGGTAACCATATCGGGCGAAATCGTCAAGATACTACGCAGGACTTCCAGGTCCGGCGGCGCGATCAGGTTGAGGTGCGTGTGCACGAGCTGCCTGACGATGTCATATTCCCCGTTCAGGTAAAGCGAAGCGTCGGAAGCCCACGAAATCGTTACGGCGTCCGCCCCACTCACCTGGGACATCATGACGGCGGTCATGGGATCGGGTTCTCCCCGTTTCGCGATGTTCCGCAGGGCGGCGACCTGGTCTACGCAAACACTCAGTTTTACCATGGATGATCTCCGGTGTCAATTGTCCACGAGGTCGGAAACCCGGACGAACTCGATCCCTCGTATTTCAAGGTACCTGATCCGGTTCATAAGCACCTGAAGGGTGTGGGGCCTGGCATCGGCGATGACGACGGCGCGGGTGTCGTCCAGGGCGGAAAGCGACGCGAGGTCCAGATTCATGGAAATGGTTACAGGGTTGTACAGGGGATCGAGCACGCCCCAGGCCCGAAGCCGACCGCTTCCCCCGCCCCGAACCTTCAGCCCGCCGGGTCCGCCCGAGCCGCCCGGGTTGTCCAGTCCGCCGGGTCCGCCCGAGCCGCCTGTTTCGTCCAGCCCGCCGGGTCCGCCCGAGCCGCCCGGGTTGTCCAGGTAGTACACGTTGCGCTTGTCCAGCTCGTCCAGCACGGGGGCCAGCACCTCGGCTTCGTTTTCCATGCGGCCGGCCGGATATCGCAGGACGCCCCGGGCATCGGGAAGCCTGGAGAGGGCGTCTTCCACGACGCGGCGGTTGGTCAGCTCCGAGTGTGCGGGCGACAGGGATCTCCTGCGCGGCAGGCCGGCGGAGTCGGACGCCGGTTGAACGGGCAGCAGCGCCATTATCTCGTGATCGCCGCGGGTGAGGCCGGCGGCAATGTCGTTCACGCCGTCCGCCCAGGGAAACAAGGCGAACGTGAGGGGCCGGGTAGATTCGGACAGTTCATCGACCACGCTCCGCTGATCGCCGTCCGTATACGCGATCACGACGGCAAGACGGCCTGTTCTTCGCTTGACCGCCGGATCGCGGGTTATGGTGAGGCGATGGGTAACGTCGCCATCGAAGGTGATTTCGAGCAGTAACTCCCGGGTCCTGGTCCCTTCCTCCGCACGGGAGACTTTTCCGCCGGCCCTGGCGACCGCCCTTGCGATCTCGAGATTGCATTCTGTAAGCGAATAGGAATGCGAAACGATGATACGGCGTTCCACGATCGTCCAACGGCCCGTGTCCGATGCGGCGCGCGCCGTGGCGTCCCTAATCCTGTCCGGTGTGACCTGCAGATTGATAAACGCACCGTACAGGGCCGTTTCCATTGCGTGAAACGCCTGCTGCCCGGTCTTCCAGGCAGACGTCCGTTCCTGCTCGGGCGCGGCAACCGGGATGGGCCGGTCCAGCAGCCAGTCCACGACCTTTCGGAACTGGTTTTCAAACAGCAGGATCCATGCGGTGAGGGCCAGCAGAACGGCCGCGGTCGCAACGAGGCCGGCGTACAGGGCGTACGCCTTGCGTTGTCTGCCTATGGTCGCCATCCGGGTCCTGGCCCGATGTGAGTAGCGGAAGCGCATATCGCGGTCCGTCAGCAGCCGTGTCCGCGGTGGTTCCGGAACGCCGAAAGCGCGTCGGCCAGCGCCGCGAACTCGTTCAGGTCCAGGGTTTCACCGCGTCTTTTAAGGTCGATGCCGGTATGCTCCGAAAGAAAGCCGGCGGAACCGGGATTCAGGCGGTTCATCGCGTGGTGGAGCATCTTGCGACGGTGCCGAAACGCCGCCTTGATCACGTCGTTCAACAGGCCGGCGTCCCTGACCGCGACGGGCGGCCGTTCATGGGGCGTCAACCGGAGGACGACCGAATCCACCGCCGGACGGGGCACGAAGCGGTCGCCGCCCACCCGGAACAGCGATTCCACGTCGTAATGGTACGCCATGATGGCGGTTATCGCGCCGTAGGCTTTCGTACCCGGACGCGCCGTCAGACGTCCGCCGACTTCGTGCTGAACCATGATGACCACGCAACTGATCCTGGCGCGATGGGCGATCAACCGGTCGAGGACGGGCCCCGTTATACCGTAGGGCAGATTGGCCACGAGCACGAACCCGGACGCGCCGTACCGCCCCATCAGGTCGGACAGGTCCAGATCGAGCACGTCCCCGTTTACGATGTTCAGGTGGTCGTAACGGCCGTAGGCTTCCTGGAGGACCCCAGCCAGCCTGGAATCGATTTCCACGGCGGTCACGCCGCTTGCCAGCGTGACGAGGTGCCGGGTCAACGCCCCGGCCCCCGGACCGATTTCAAGTACGGGCGTATCCTTCGTTACGCTCGCCGCTTCGATGATGCGGCGGGCGATAGACGAATCGATCAGGAAATGCTGGCCCTTCGACCTGGATGGGCGGAAATCCGATCGGCGCAGGCTGGCCAGCAGGTCTTCAGGAGGATCGAGCACCGTACTCAATGGATTCGAAACACCTTGTTCGCGTTCTGGGTGGTGGTCTGTGCCAGTTCATCCACGGTGACGGCCCGGTGACGGGCGACCGCTTCGGCCGTGTTTACGAGGTATGACGGTTCGTTCCGGCGTCCGCGGTGGGGAACGGGCGCGAGATAGGGTGCGTCCGTTTCGACCAGGATGCGCTCCGGCGGCAACCCGGAGACCACCTCGCCCACCGTCGAGTTCTTGAACGTTGCGATACCGCCAAACCCCAGGTAGCATCCCATGGAAACGGCCCTTTCGGCCATGGCGGCGTCTCCGGTAAAGCAGTGCAGGATCGCCGTCGTTTCCTCGCCGGCAAACTCCTCCAGCATGGCCATGACCTCGGCGTGGGCGTCCCGGTCGTGTACGATAACCGGCAGTCCCGTGCTACCGCCCCACTCCATGTGTCGTCTGAATGACGCCTCCTGCAGCGGGTAGGTGGACCGGTCGTAATGCAGGTCGATGCCGGTTTCGCCCACGGCGATGACTGATGGATGTTCCAGCAGTTTCTCGATTTCCCCGAAGTCCTCTTCATGGGCTTCGTGGATGTGACAGGGGTGTATGCCCGCGGCAGCGTAGATGGAATCCCGGTTCTCGGCGAGCGCCGCGGCGGCCCTGCTGCTTTCCAGATCGTATCCGACGGCGACCATGCGTTTCACGCCCGCGTCCAACGCCCGCTGGATCACGTCGGCGCGGTCGTCATCGAATGCTTCGTCCGTGAGATGGGTATGTGTATCGAACAGCAAGGCAGCGATTGGGTGTGGGTGATCGATTGACGGACGTTCCGTGCGGCCGGCCTGGCCTGGCCTCGTATAACCTGACCTGGCCCGGTTTGACCTGGTCCGGCTTGACCTGGCCTGGTCTGGCCGCGGCCGGCATGCCGGCTTTCAGGAAACCGATGAACCCGATCGGACGCGGAGATCCGGGCCGAGGAGTATGGGGTCGCCGCTGTCGTCTTCTGCCGCGAGCAGCATGCCCTTGGATTCCACGCCGCGGATTTTCGCGGGCTCCAGGTTTGCCACCACAACGATCTGCCGGCCGACCAGTTTCTCCGGAGTGTATCCGGGGGCAATCCCGGAAACGATCTGCCGTTCCTCCGCGCCGATGCGCAGCTGCAGTCTGAGCAGCCGGTCCGTTCCAGGTACCGGTTCCGCCGCCACGACGTCCGCGATGCGCAAATCGATCTGGCGAAAGGCGTCGATCGATACGAGTTCGTTAGTCTCCGTCCCGGCGGGTACGGCTTCCTCGGATCCCGTCCCGGCAGGTTCCGCTTCCACGGATCCCGTCCCGGCAGGTTCCCGGTCATCGGACCGGCCCAGCCTCGCGATCTGGGCTTCGATCGCATCGTCCTCGATCTTGTGGAACAGGATTTCGACTTCGCCGAGGGGCCGGCCGGCCAGCGACGCATCGATCTTGATTTCGTCCCAGTTCTGTGTATCGACGCGCCCTTCCAGGCCGGCCATCTTCCATAGTCTCTCGGCGCTGAACGGCAGGATGGGAGACATGACCACGGCGAGGACCCTCACCGCCTGCACGCACACGTGTAGCGTGGCGGCACAACGCGCCCGGTCGGTCTTGCGCGTATTCCAGGGCGCCTGGTCGTTGAAATACCGGTTGCACTGGTTTCCCAGGGCGATCAGCTCCCGTACGGCACCCCTCACCTGGAATGATTCGAAACACGCGCCCACCCGGTCCGGGGCGCCGGCCACGGTCGACAGCATCTCCCGGTCCTCCGGCGAGAAAGTCCCCGGCTCCGGGATCACGCCGTCGAAATACCGGTTGATGAAGGTAAACGTCCGGTTTACGAAGTTTCCGAATATATCGGCCAGTTCGTTGTTGTTGCGCGCCTGGAAGTCCTTCCATGTAAAGTCCGAGTCTTTGGTCTCGGGCGCAATCGACGCCAGGCAGTAACGCATCGGATCGGGCGGGAAGTCCTCGAGGTATTCATCCAGCCAGACCGCCCAGTTCCGGCTGGTGGACAACTTCTTGCCCTCGATGTTGAGAAACTCGTTGGCTGGTATCTCCGAAGGAAGGACGAAATCCCCGTGCTCCATGATCATGGCCGGCCAGAGGATCGCGTGGAATACGATGTTGTCCTTTCCGAGGAAATTGACGAGCTTGCAGTCCGGGTTCAGCCAGTAATCCTTCCATCGGTCGGGGTCCCCCTGCGCCACCGCCCATTCCCGGGTGGACGACACGTAGCCCAGCGTGTTCTCGAACCAAACGTACATGACCTTGCCCACCGCGTCCTCGATCGGCAACGCCACGCCCCAATCCAGGTCGCGTGAGATGGGCCGGTCGGACAGCCCCTCGTTAAACCATCCCTGGCAGTAATTGCGCACATTTACCTTCCAGTGCGTTTTCGTATCGATCCAGGCCTGCAGCCGGGAGGACATGCTGGCGAGCTTGAAATACCAGTGGTTGGCCGGTCTTACCTCGAGAGGACCTTTACAGACGTCGCTGTGCGGATTGATCAGCTGCGTGGCGTCCAGGATGGTGCCGCAGGCCTCGCACTGATCGCCCCGGGCCCGGTCGGAACCGCAGTACGGACAGGTGCCCTCCACGTAGCGGTCGGGCAGAAAGCGGCCGTTTGCCGGACAGTAGATCTGGTCGACCTCGCGCACGTCGAAACAGCCCTTTTCATCCAGGCGGCGGAAATAGTCCCGGGCCGTCTCATGATGGATCGGCCGGGAGGTTTGGGAGAAATTGTCGTAGACGATGCCGAAGTCTTCGAGGGCGCCCCGGATTACGGGATAGAACTTGTCCACCAGTTCCTTGGGCGTGATCCCCTGCTTCTCGGCTGCCAGGGTGATGGCCACGCCGTGGTCGTCCGATCCGCTGACGTGTACGACGTCCCGTCCTTTCAGACGCTGGTAGCGGACATAGATGTTGCCGGGCAGATGGACGCCTGCGATATGGCCGATATGCAGCTTGCCGTTCGCGTAGGGCAATGCGTCGGTAACGAGTATTTTCTCTGCCACGACAACCTCTCGGACGCAGGTGGATCGTTCCTGGCGGACCGGTTTAGTTCCAGCATCAGGATAGGGCGTGGAAGGTGGTTTGTCAACGGATCAATCAGCGGCCGGCTGGGCATGGGACGATGTATTACCTGATGGCGTCTCGCGGGTTGGCATTCGGGTGGAAGGTGCCTGCAGGGTACCCGTGTATCTACGGTTCATCCTGAGTCTGAGGATGAGCACAAGAAGGGCCAGTTGGACGTGGGCGTTCCGCGCAATGTCCCGTCTGGCTTCCTCGATGGCGGCGATGCCCTGCTCGATTTCTTCCGCGTTCAACCCGGATGCCCGTTCCCGAAGTGGTTCCGTGCGGTCCGCGTTCGAGAGCGTATGAAACCCGCTCGCCGACGATAGCACGAACAGGTCGCGGTACAGGGATAGCAGATGGTCGAGGATCTTTTCGGCGACCGGTTCTTCGCGGTGAGACGCGGCGAGAGATTCCACCTGCTCGAACAGGCTCAGCGGTGTCCCGTCGTATATACATTCAAGCAGGGCGAAGGCGTCCTCGCGGATCCTGGATCCCTGCTCCGATCTCGCCGCCAGCGCCTCGGAAAGGCGACCTTCGGACCGGGTCGCGAGTTCCCCGGCTTCCTCCGGGGCAACGTCGTATCGCTCGATCAGTGCCGATTTCACCTCGTCTTCATGCAGGCGCGAAAGAAAAACGGGTTGGCAGCGGGACACGATAGTCGGCAGAAGCTTCCCGGCCCGGGACGCGGTAAGGATGAGCATCAGGGTGCCCGGAGGTTCTTCGAGCGTCTTGAGCAGCGCGTTCGAGGCAGCGGCATTCATACGGTCCGCCGCGACGATGACCGCGACCTTCCTCCGGCCTTCGTAAGGCTTTGCCGACGCCTCCCTGCGCAGCGACCGGACGTCCTCCACGGAAAGCAGGTCATTCATTCCGAAGGGAGGAGCGACGTAGGGGTCTTCGGCCAGCCGGGCGGCCAGGCCCTGCCTGCGTTCCTCCCGGGCGTTCGCGCGACCGGACGAGCCCTCGCCGCGACCGGACGAGCCCCCGCCGCGACCGGACGAGCCCTCGCTGCGACCGGACGAGCCCCCGCCGCGTCGGGAAGAACGATCCGGGGGCGGGGCGGATGAAGAGGGAACCAGGATGTGTACGTCGGGGTGCTGGAGCGCGCGAATCCGCCGGCAATGGCGGCACGGCACGGCCTGGCCGGACTGACCGGCCTCACCGGTTTGACCGGGCTGACCGGGCGAACCGGGCGAGCCAGGCGAGCCAGGCGAGCCAGGTGGGCGGCAAGGTTCCCCGGGACCGTTCTCGCAGTTCACCGCGCAGGCGAGTTCAATGGCCAGCGCCTCGGCGCCTACACCGGGCGGTCCGCAGAACAGGAACCCGTGGGCCAGGCGGTCCTGCTTCACGGCTTCCATGAGCCGTTGCCGCTGCCGCTCGTGACCAATAATGCGATCGAAAGCCATAATGTCGGTTCATCAGGCGGGGCTGACCACGTAATGGACTCTGTTGGATCGCTCCGACGCTTCTCCGAAACTGAATCCGTCGAATGCACCGAGTACGCGATAGCCCGATTCGCGGCAGATCTCCGCCAGCCGGGCCACGGGATAGATCCGCTGCTCGTGGCGTTCCCTGGTTGAATAACGCTTCCCGCCACGGTGAAAGGTCAGCTGGAATTCATTGACCTGCACGCGCGACTCGGGGACATACTCGCAACGCCGGACATAGGAGAAATCCCCGTTGCTTTCCTGGTCGACCTGGTTGTGGAAGTACCGGCGCGAGTTGATTTCCGTACAGACGTCGAATACGAAAAGGCCGCCGGTGTTCAGCACTCCGCGCAACCCATTCATCATGGCGGCGATGTCCGATTCATCCATGATGTAGTTGATACTGTCGTACAGGCACAGTACGGTGTCGAAATCCCCCGATACGGGCATGCTTACCATGTCGCCGGCCTGAAACCTGATGGACCGGCGGCCGTCCAGGGCTTTCTGCCTGGCGACGGCGATCATGTTCTCCGAACGGTCCAAGCCCGTCATCCGGTATCCGCGGTCATCGAGGATACACGCCAAGACGCCGGTACCGCAGGCCAGTTCGAGGATGTCCTTCGGCGTCGCTCCGAACCGTTCGAATACCGACTGTATGTAGTCGGCCCACCGGTCATAGTCCACGTGCCGCATCACGTGATCGTATATCGGGGCCAACTGGCTGTAGGGCAGCGGTGGGTCGGCCGGTTGGGTTTTGCTGTGGCGCATGTTCAAGGATTTTCAACGTCCGGCCGGGTGTTCATCGTGCTTCGAAGCCGGAAGCGTCATCGTTCAGGCGTTCGTCGCTGAGGACGAGGTACATGGATTCCGCCTTGTTCTTCGATACGTTCCCTTCCGGGACGTCCAGCACTTCGAACTCCAGCCTTCTGTCGGGCCACGCCACGACGACGACGTCCTTCGCCGCGACCTGGTGGCCGGGTTTCGCGGACCTTCCGGATATGGTGACCATGCCCCGATCACAGGCCTTCTTGGCGGCGTCCCGCTGTTTGATGATACGGGACCGTTTCAGAAAGAGATCTACTCTCATCTTCAGGGGTTTTCGCGCGTCAGTCGCAGGTTCGTCATTCGCAGGTTGCGGATCCCGGTCCAGAACCAGATTACCGGGCAGGACACTAAGGGCAAGATTTCAGGGCAGGGCACGACGGACAGGACACGAAGGGCAGGGCACGAAGGGCAAGACTTCAGGGCAGCGCACTCAGGGTAGGGTGTCCAGGCCGCGCTCGTCTATGTACAACTCGTGGCGGAGATCCTTGAGCCACCGTTCCCTTTCCTCGTTCCACTTGGCGAATTTGGCCAGGTTCGTGATTTCCTGAAAGTGGTCGTCCAGGTTGTACTTGTCGCCCCCGGACCTGTCGTTCAGTCTCATGACGTGATATGAGACGGCGCCCTGGTCCACCACCTTGATGGGTTCGGTCATCTCGTCGATGGATATGACGTTGAGGGCGTCCTGGTACTGGGGCAGCAACTGGTCGAGCATGAACTCCCCGATGTGGCCGCCGTTGGACGCGGAGGCCAGGTCTTCCGAGTACTTCCTGGCGGCATCGGAAAAGGTCTCGTCGCCGTCGTGTATCCGCTGCCGAAGCATGGTAATCGTATCCAGCGCCCGATGGTCGTCTTCATCCGTCTTCGGGATCTGGACCAGTATGTGCCGCACGCGGATCTGGTCGTCCCTCCGTTCCTCCAGCTTGATGATGTGCAGGCCCACGTCCGTCTGTACCGTGGGACTGACGCCGCCCGCTTCCAGGGCGAAAGCCGCTTCTTCGAAATCGGACACGAACGTGCCGCGGCTGAAGAATCCCAGGTCGCCGCCGTTTCTGGCGCTGTTCAGGTCCTCCGAATACCGCCGCGCCATCTCGGCGAAATCCTCTCCATCCGCTATGCGGCGCCGGATCTCCTCGATCCGCGCGTTCATGGCGGCCACGACTTCCGGGTCCGGGCGTGAGGCGATCATGATGTGGCTCAGGTCGAGCCTGACGGGATTCGACGGTATGCTGTCGTAGTGGGTCTCATAATACCGGGCCACTTCCAGGCCGGTAACGCGGACTTCACCGAAGCGGTCTTCTTCTAGCCTGCGCTGCAGCAGTTCCTCTTCCTTCTGGCGCCGGAGCAGCCGGTTCCAGTCTCGCATGGTCATGCCCGAATTCGTCACCAGCTGTTCCAGGGCTTCCTCGGAACCGACGCGTTCCGTGTACTGGTCGATGATCTGGCTTACCGCACCGTTTACCTGTTCAGCGGATACCCTGACGCTGTCCCGGCGCGCGTAAGCGAGCACGACGCGCGTGTCGATCATGTCTTTCAACAACTGGTTCGGAAGGTCTTCCGGCTCCTGCTCATTCTGCTGCAAACGGTACATCCGCACCGCTTCGAGGACGTCGGAATAGAGGATGATCTCGTTATCCACGACGGCGACGATGTAGTCCTCCAGTTGCTGGCCCTGGACCGGGCGCCCCGCCAGGACCCCGGCCAGTAACAGCAGCAGCGTGATATGCCGGGTGATCGAGTGGATGGTCATGCTCCTCCTGTAACAGTCTGCGGCGACCGGTCTGCGGCGATCTGCCTACGGCGCGTCGGGTTCCGGCCTCATCAGGTTTTCGTCATGGATTTCCACGTCGGCCGCCTGCCGCAGCGCATCCACAAACCGCCTGACCAGATCGCGGCGCTTGTCCCGCAATACCCTGTTGACGATTTCGCCGCGGACCTCGTCCAGCGGCGGCAGGGTACCGGCCTCGCGGCGCTCCGCGACCCTGAATATAAACGAACCGGACTCGGAGAGGACGGGCCGCGAAACCTGGCCGGCACTCAGGGAAAAGACGATTTCCTGCACCGACACGTCGCTTATATCCGTCCGCTTCAGGAATCCCAGGTCCCCTCCATCGGCCGAAGAGACGTGAATGGATCGCGTTCGCGCCAGTTCCTCGAAGGTAGCGCTCCTGCGCGCCAGCTGATTACGGACCTGCCGGGCCGTGGTCACATCCGATAGAACGATCACCGAAACTCTGAGTTCCGGTTCCGGGTAGACGAATTCCTGCCGATTGGCCTCGAAATAAGCCTCGACCTCTTCGTCGGACACCACGATCGCCGAATCGGCGGCCATGTGTTCCAGCACGACGTTGGCCAGGTGTTCCCGGCGCATCTTTTCCAGGTCCCGGACCGTCTTGACGTCGCTGTCCAGGTTCAGCCGCAGGGCTTCCTGGTAGAGCAACTCGGTCCGGATCCAGTCGGAAACCCGGTCCTTTTTCATCTGGGGCGTGGCGGAGGGCAGCGCCGCGGCTGCCAGTTCGGCTTCCAGTTCACCGACCGTCAGCGTAGACTGGTTCACCCTTGCGACAATCGAATCGGGGTCTTCCGATATCGAGCGGCACTGCGTCAGGAGAAGCGCCACGTGCAGCAGAAAGGCACAAAAGACCGCGGATTTCATGCTGATCTTGATACTCCAGCGGGCAGGTCAAACTTCGTCAACCGGGCATGTATCATTAACAAATTACAGAAGTTTGAGCAACAGGTTTTTGGCCAGATCGACCCGTTCGGCTTCCGTTCCGCCGGTCAGTCCCGCCCTTATCCTGAATCCTTCTCCGTGGGGAAATTCGATGTCCAGCGCGGGATCGTCCGTCACGGCGGCGATTCGGTCCCGCGATGGATAGAGACCGTTCCGGTAGGCTACGGTCAACTCGTTCCCGCGTACCCTGAGCTGTTGCAGTCCTATCCTCGCCGCGATCTGCCGAATGGAAACCAGGTCGAAGAGGACGCGCACCGGATCGGGCAACCGTCCGAACCGGTCCTGCATCTCTTCACGCAACGAGGCGACCTCCTGCTCGTCTTCCACCCGGGAAAGCCGCTGGTAAAAGCCGACCTTGAGCTTCCGGTCCGCGATATAGTCATCGGGGATGAAGGCACCAACCTGCAGTTCGACTTCGGCTTCGGGCGTCTCTTCCGGCGCCTCGCCCTTGAGGTCCTGCATCGCCTCTTTCAAAAGACGGCAGTACAGATCGAAACCGATGGCGGAGATAAACCCGTGCTGCTCGGTACCCAGCAGGTTGCCGGCGCCCCGGATCTCCAGGTCTCTCATGGCGATGTGGAACCCGGAGCCGAGTGCGGTGTACTCGGCGATTACGGCCAGCCGCTTGCGGGCGTCGGGGGTCACCGTGCCGGCGGCGGGAATCATCAGGTAGGCGTAGGCCCGGTGATTGGACCGCCCCACACGGCCCCGGAGCTGGTACAGCTGGGCCAGGCCGAACCGGTCCGCGCGGTTCACCAGGATCGTATTCACGCTGGGGATGTCCAGTCCGGACTCGATGATCATTGTGGACACGAGGCAGTCGTACTTGCGGTCCAGGAAATCGATCATAACCTGTTCAAGTTCCCGTTCCTGCATCTGTCCGTGACCCACGACGAAAGATACCTGGGGCAGCAGGCGCCGGAGGAAATCGGCGACCGCCTCGATGGACTGAACCCGGTTGTGGACGAAAAAGACCTGTCCGCCGCGGTCCACCTCCCGCATGATCGCCTCGCAGATCACCTCCTCGTTGAAACGCACCACCTCGGTGTGCACCGGCAGCCGGTCCCTGGGCGGGGTGGTGATGAGGGACATGTCGCGGGCGGAGACCAGCGACATGTGAAGCGTCCGTGGTATAGGCGTAGCGGTCATGGTCATGACGTCCACGGAGGTCTTCAGCTGCTTGAGCCGTTCTTTGTGGACCACGCCGAACCGCTGTTCTTCATCGACCACGAGCAGGCCCATGTCACTGAAGTCGATGTCGCCGGATATGAGCCGATGGGTGCCGATGACGATATCCACCTCGCCTTCCCTGAGCCCCGCGACAACGGCCTTCTGCTCCTTTGGCGGGACGAAGCGGCTCAGCATGCGGATGTTCACCGGATAGTCCGCGAGGCGTTCGGTGAAGGTGGTCAGGTGTTGTTGCGCCAGGATGGTGGTCGGCGCCAGCACCGCGACCTGTTTCCCGTCCAGCACCGCCTTGAACGCGGCGCGGATCGCCACTTCGGTCTTCCCGTAGCCCACGTCGCCGCAGATCAGCCGGTCCATGGGCACCGCCTTCTCCATGTCCGACTTCACGTCTGAGGAAGCCTGCACCTGGTCCGGCGTATCCACGTAGATGAAGGAGTCTTCCATTTCCCGCTGCCAGGGGGTGTCGGCCGAAAAGGCGAACCCCGGGCTGGCCTGCCGGGCCGCATAGAGCTTGACCAGGTCTTCGGCGATAACCCGGACCGCCTTGCGCGTACGCTTCTTTGCCTGTTCCCACGCTCTTCCGCCCAGTTTCGACAACGTAGGCGCCTCGCCGTCGGAACCGACGTACTTCTGGACCCGGTGCAACTGCTCAATGGGGATGAAGACCCGGTCGTCTCCGGCGTAGATCAGGGTCAGGCAGTCCCTTTCCCGGTCGTCCACGGCAATGCGCTTCAGTCCGACGTACCGGCCGATGCCGTGGTCGATATGGACGACGTAGTCCCCCTCCTTCAGGCTGGTGAAATCCTCGATCACCACGCCTTCCTTGAAGACCTTGCGGCGGCGTCTCCGGTACCGGTTGAAGATCTCCGCGTCGGTCAGCACGACCAGCGGCAGGTCCGGCAAAATGAACCCGGCGTGCATCGGCCCCACCGCCAGGTCGATCTCCGGGGTGTCCGGGCCCAGGATTTCGCGCAGCCTTTCCGCCTGTCCTTCGTTGTCGCATACCACCACGATCCGGGTGTTGTCCGCCTTCCATTCCTCAAGCCGGGACTTCAGTACATCCATCGCCCCCTGGTACACGCCGGAGGCCTGGGTGCCGACCGCGAGCCATCCGTCGCCCGCCCGCGTGCCGCGCACCATGTCCATCGTGCCGTAATAGGCCGTCTCCTCCAACACGCCGGACCAGCGCAGGATCGCATCATCCGGTCCGGGAACCAGGTCTTCCGCCTCGGTTCTTCGCTGGTGGGTGTCTTCGAATTCCGCCTCGAAAGCCTCGGCTTCACGCGCCAGTTCATCGGATTCGCAGCGGACGATCAGCGTATGGTCCGGCAGGAAGTTCATGATGGTGGCGGCGGAGGGATGGAAGAAGGGAAGGTAGCGTTCACTGCCTTCGAACAGGCCGCCGTCCTCGATATGATCCACCAGCTCGGACGGGTCGATCGACAGCGATTCCCCCGCCCGCATCACCCGTTGCACCACGTCGTCGCGCGCTTCCGGATCGTCGATCATTTCCCGGTTCGGGAGCACCTTCATCTCGCTGATGTTCCGCGATGACCGCTGGGTGTAGATGTCAAACAGGCGGATCGATTCCACTTCGTCGCCGAAGAACTCGATTCTGCAAGGTTGTTCCAACCCGTGGGGATAGACGTCGACGATACCTCCCCGCACACTGAAGTGGCCTGGCGCCTGCACCATGTCCGTCCGTTCGTAACCGAGCCGGTTGCACCGCGCCGTAAGTTCGCTCAAGGGGATCGTGGCGCCCGTTGCGACCTGGAGGACGACACCGGCGAGCACAGACGGCGGCATAGTCCGCTGCATGACGGCCCGGACCGTCGCGACGACGAACAGCGGCCGGTTGTTCATCAGGGCGTTCAGCACATCCAGGCGCCGTCCCGACAGGTCGCCCGGCGGCGACACCTGGTCGTAGGGCAGCACCTCCCATGGAGGGAAGAACGCCACGTCATCGGGGTCGAGCAGGCTGGAGACATCCTCGTACATCTCCTCCGCGGTGTCCGTATCCTCCACGATGACCAGCGTCGCGCCGCCCCGTTTCCGGTGTGCATGGGCAAGCAGCAGAGACCGCGAAGAACCGGCGAGACCGGACACCCGCGCGGTACGGGCGTCATCGGCGGCCAGCGCGAGGTACCGCTGTACGACCGGGGATGCTTCCGTGATGTCCAGGAGGGTTGGCAGGCGCATACTAGAGCGGTTCGGCTACATGGGGCTCCGCAACCGGTGGGTGATCCGCTGCAACACGTCCTCGTTCCGGGCTTCGAAAGACCTGGCGGTGATCATCTCGTAGGCTGTAATGTACCGGCGGGCGGCTTCGATCCTTACCTCGTCCGGAATATGCGGTATGGGTCCGTCACCGCGAAAACCTCGGTCCGCGAGCCATCCGCGGACGAATTCCTTGTCCATCTTCTCCGGTTCTTCGCCGCGGCGGAATCGATCTTCATACGTATCCCTGATCCAGAACCTGGAAGAATCGGGGGTGTGAATCTCGTCGATCAACACGACCCGGTCCTCCAAAAGCCCGAATTCGTACTTGGTGTCCACCAGGATCAGGTTGTTGGCCGCCGCCCGTTCGGTCCCGAACGCGAACAGCGCCAGGGCCGCCCTTTCCATCTCCCGGTACGCTCCTTCGTCCACGAGGCCCCGGCGAAGCACCTCCTCCGCCGAGATGGACTCGTCGTGCACGCCGCGCTCCGGCTTCGTAGAGGGGGTAATGATGGGCCGGTCGAAGGCCTGGTTCTTTTTCATGCCATCGGGCAGTGGATTGCCGCAGAAGTCGCGGCTGCCCCGGGAATAATGGTACCAGGCGGACGTCGTGGTCACCCCGGTCAGATAACCCCGGACGACCATCTCGACCGGAATCAGCCGGCATTCCCTGGCCACGAGCACATTCGGATCAGGGACGTCGATCAGGTGGTTTTCAATGATATGACGGGTCCGTTCGAACCAGTAAACCGCGGTCTGGTTGATGACCTGCCCCTTGAAGGGAAGGGCGCACAGGACCCGGTCGAAGGCGGAAATCCGATCGGTGGTCACAATGATCCGTTTCCCGTTGAGCCGGTAGTTGTCCCTGACCTTGCCTTCGTATTTCTCGCCCAGGTCGAAGCTGGTATCGTGCAGCACGAATTCCAGCTGTTTCCTGAGGAGTTCTTCAGACACCATTCTGCCCGCTGGTCCTTTCGGGGTATGGACGGCTGCGCGACGGACCGGCCACCGAGACTAATCCACTACCGATTCGAACCCTTCACACTACGGTCACAAGGCCGGAAAGTCAAGGGTAATCACGGTCCCGTTCACCCCTTCGGCGAACAGGGCATCAGCGGAATTCGCACGCCTGTTTCGTCTTCTCTGCAGGCCATGTTTTTTGCGCCTGATGCCTTTTTTGCTGGACACGTTTTGGAACCGGTCTATTATATTTGATTTATACTGCTTAAATACTGTCTTACCCGGTCGATTCGATACTGATTCAAGCGAACTGACATACTTCATCTACTGTTTCGAACAGGAGGTTTTATCATGTCCAAGCAGGCCTTTCTGACCGCTTTGAGCGTCGTTGCTTGCCTCTTCGTGGCCGCTGCATGCGCGGGACCGCCCACCGATGCCATGGAAGCGGCCGAGCAGGCCGTGGCCGACGCCGTGGAAGCCGAAGTCGACAAATACGCTCCGGCTGAATATGAAGCGGCCGCCGCCGAACTCGAGATGGCCAGGACGCACATGGCCGCCGAGGAATACGGCGACGCGAGAACCGCCGCCGAAAACACCATGGCGCTCGTGGAATCGGCCAGCCAGGAATCCGTGGTGCAGAAGGAGCTGACCAAGCGTGAGGTCGATGTAGCCCTGCCGGCTTTCCTGGAACGCTGGGGGGAGATTTCGGGCAGCATCGAGCAGGGCCGCGGCCAGGCCGCCCGTGCGCTCGCCCAGGAAGCCTCGGCATTCGCCGACTCGCTGACAGTGCAACTGAATGAACTGAACGCGGCCGAGAAATGGCACGATCTGAAAATGCTGCTCGAGTCTGCCAACATGTCGGCCGACAGTTTCGCGGAACGGGCCGGCGGCTGAACCGTTGCCTTGCCGAAGATTTCCAGGAACACGAAGCCGTCTGACGACGTGGTCAGGCGGCTTTTCTATTGTCCGCCTTGTCGCCGGACCGGGAGGCCGTCCAAATCGTTATTGACAATTCCGGGGCAGGTACATAGAATCACACAGGTTTTTGAAGCGATAACGTTTTCCAGGAAGGATCGGGATACAGGAGCACGGCATGAGCTTGACGGAACTGTTGGACGAGAACGCTATCCTGGTCAACCTTAAGGCCACGCAGAAACAGGAAGTGATCGAGGAACTGGCCGCGGCCCTGACCGCGTCGGGCCGGATCAGCGACAACCGGGAAGTGCTCCAGGCCGTCCTGGAACGCGAGAAGATCATGAGCACCGGGATTGGGAAGGGTGTCGCGATTCCCCACGGCAAGTGCAAGGCCGTCGACAGGCTGGTCGGGGTGCTCGGGATCAAGAAGGAGGGCGTGGATTTCCAGTCCCTCGACGAACAGCCGGTCTATCTGTTCTTTCTGCTCGTGTCGCCCCTCAACGTCTCCGGTCCCCACATCCGGGCGCTCGCTCACATTTCCCGCCTGCTTCGGCACGACAACCTGCGAAAACGGCTGATCGCCGCGGAAGACCCCCGCGACGCCCTCGCGCTCATCGCGGAAGAGGAAGAGAACATGTAGCGCGGTCCCCGTGCTGCGGTACCGTCCGAACGTTCACACAAAATAAAGGAAGAAGCCGTGGCGTCTGCGTCCAGAATCGATGGCCGGGGGACCGACCAGTTGCGTCCGGTCGAGATCCGGCGCAACTACCTTCGTCACGCGGAAGGATCGGCGCTGATTTCCATGGGCGGCACGACCGTGCTCTGTTCCGCGAGTGTGGACGAGAGCGTACCGCCATTCCTCAAAGGAAGCGGCAGGGGCTGGGTCACGGCGGAATACGGCATGCTTCCGCGAAGCACGAACACGCGGGTGTCCCGCGACGGCCGGCGCGGCAGCGTCTCCGGTCGCACGCAGGAGATCCAGCGGCTCATCGGGCGGTCGCTCCGCGCCGTTTTCGACCTGGACAGCCTGGGTGAACGGTCCATCCTCATCGATTGCGACGTCATCGAAGCCGACGGGGGAACCCGGACCGCGTCGATCACCGGCAGTTACGTGGCCCTTCGCGACGCGGTGTCCTGGCTTTTGCGACAGGGACTGATCGATCGTGACCCCGTACGGGACGCGGTCGCCGCCATCAGCGTGGGCATCGTCCGCGGCGTACCCATGCTCGATCTGTGCTACGACGAGGACTCCACGGCGGACGTCGACATGAACCTCGTCATGACCGGCGAAGGCGACCTGGTGGAAATCCAGGGCACCGCCGAACACCACCCCTTCTCTACCGACCAACTGGCCGCCATGCTCGACCTCGGCAAACAGGGCGTAAACCGGTTGATCGACCTACAGAAACAGGCGCTGGCCCGGGACTAGGCTACGAACATGACCCTCGTCCTGGCCACGCGCAACCCGGGCAAGATCTCCGAGATCAGGGCATTGCTGCCCGGCGTGCGGGTCGTGCCGGCCGCGTCTTTTCCCGGTTGCCCCGAACCGGAGGAAACAGGCCGGACCTTCGAGGAAAACGCCCTCATCAAGGCGCGGGCCGTCTCGCGGTACACCGGAAGGACGGCGCTGGCGGACGATTCGGGCCTGGAGGTGGATGCCCTGGACGGGTCGCCCGGTGTCTACTCGGCACGGTATGCCGGAACGGATGCCACCGACCAGGACAACATGCGACGCTTGCTAGACGCCCTGGACGGGATCTCCGCCGCCGACCGCACGGCCCGGTTTCGATGCGTCGTGGCGGTCGTGGTCCCCGACGGGCGCTCCTGGACCGCGGAAGGAACCTGTGAAGGGAGGATCCTTATGGCGCCGCGGGGCGACGCGGGATTCGGCTACGATCCGCTGTTCGCGCCCACAGGCTACGAAAACACCTTCGCCGAACTGGACGCCGGGGTGAAAAACCGGATCAGCCACCGGGCCCTCGCGCTTGGACGGATCGCGGACGTACTGAAGTCGCTTGCGGACCTTCCGGACTGACGGCGCAGCCCGACGTACGTGAATGAACCGGAAAGGCATGTCATGAGAAAGTGGTCAGAAGAAAAAGCCCATGCATGGTACCGCGATACGGGCGTGATCCGCGGCTGCAACTACCTGCCGCGAACGGCCGTGAACATGACCGAGATGTGGCAGGCGCCCACTTTCGACCCGGAAACCATCGACCAGGAACTGGGGTGGGCCGCGGCGGCGGGCTACAACAGCGTGCGGATCTTCGTGCAATACCTGGTCTGGGAACACGACCCCGAGGGCCTGAAAGAGCGGCTGGACAGGTTCTTGGCCATTGCGTCGCGGCACGGCGTCAGCACCATGGTCATCCTCTTCTGCGATTGCTTCTTCGGGGGACGCGACCCCTATCTGGGTCCCCAGGACGGCCCGGTGGCCGGCGTGCACAACAGCCAGTGGGTGCCGAGTCCGGGTTTCGAGCGCCTCGCCGACCGGGGCGCCTGGCCGGGACTGGAGCGCTACGTGAAGGACATCGTCGGCAGTTTCGGATCAGACCCGCGCGTGCTGGCCTGGGACCTGTACAACGAACCGGACGACGAACTGCGGAGCCAGCCGCTCGTCGAGGACGCCTTCGAATGGGCACGTTCCACCGGCCCCACGCAGCCGCTTACCACGGGACCCTGGACCTGGAATGCCTTCAAAGACGACCTCTCCGCATTGCTGTTCGAGTTGTCCGACATCGTTACTTTCCACTACTACGGGGCGGCCGAAGACATCGGTCCCAGCCTTGCCCGGTGTAGTGCGCACGGCCGGCCCGTGATCTGCACGGAGTGGCTGCGGCGGCACCACGGCAACACCTTCGCGGAGATGCTGCCCGTGTTCGCGGAAAACCGGATCGGCTGGTACAACTGGGGGCTCGTGGCGGGGAGGACGCAGACCTACCTGGCCTGGGAGTCGAAGCAGGGCGATCCCACTCCGGCTATCTGGCAGCACGACATGATGCATCCCGACGGCACCCCGCTCGACCCCGGGGAACCGGACCTCATCCGGCGGTTCGAATTCACCGGGTGATCGCCGATTCAGCCGTGGGGTCCGCCGGTCAGGCGGTTTCGTACCTCGGCCTGTTGACGTACCGGGCCATCTCCAGGTCCAGGTGGATCCGGGTGGCCGGCGGCAGTTCCACGAGCAGGCGGGAACCGTCTACCGGCATGGTCTCGGTACGCTCCGAGGTCCGTGTCGCAGCGTATGCACCTGTCGCACCGGGGTACGGCGTATCGGTCGTATCGTAGGATGCTTTTCGGAAGGCGTGCTCGGCCAGGGCGCCGGCCTGCAGGATGACCCTCCTCGTTTCCGTGTGATGCAGGTTGACCAGGTGCACGCCCACGCGGGACGGTTCGATCCGGTCGACGAGGGCGGCCGTGTCCGCCGGCAGACCGGGGCGTTTGCGGTCGGCGTCGTAGTAGCGTAGCCGCGCGTTGGGGATCCCGCCGTAGTAGATGACCTGGGGACATCCCATGGTGAGCTGTACAAGGGCCTCGGTGGTCACGGGCTGTACCTGTTGCCACAGATGTATATACGGCCCGGCTTCCAGGTCCGAATCGTCGGCGCGGATCTGCGCCAGCCGGTGGCACACCTGGGCGTGCGCCGCACCCAGCATCCGTTCCGGGTAGTCCGGGTTCTCTCCCCGCAGGTAGAGCAGCCAGGGTTCGTCGTGATGCATGTCGCCCTTGTCCCTGAAGGGCACCACGGCCGACCAGTCATAGCCGCTGCGTTCGCGCAGGTAGTCCATGCGTGCCCGGTCCTCTTCGGCCTCCGAGACATTCCACACGTTCAGGGGATAGGTCACGGGCATGGGCTGGTAGTCCATCCAGCCCTGGTCTCCGTACCGGTAGGGCGTGAAAAAAGTCCTCCGGCCGGGACCGAGACTCCGGTCAACGCCGATGTAGTGTTCCCGCAAGCTCATCTTGGGCGCCATTTCGTCGAAATGGCCGTCGATACCTTCCTCCAGCAGGCGATCGATCATGCCCCTCGGCAACTCGAAAAAGCCCGGGTCCCCGGAGAGCATATACGCGTTGTTGGACGCTGTGATGGCGGCGAGTCCCAGGCTGTGGAACCCGTGAGGCCATGTCCAGCCGTAGAGTCCGCCGTACCATTTCCCATTGTGCAGGGCGCCCACGCGTCCGTCCAGCCCCACGTTGTCCGGCATGAGCCCGCCGTTTTCCCGGGCGCGGTCCAGCCAGGCGCCGACATACTCCAGCAACCAGTCCCGGTACTTGTCGTCGCCGGTCATCAGATAGGCGTTCATGATGAGTCCGTTGACATTCAGGTTGTTCCCCACGTCGCCCTCGCGGAACCGCTCGGCCATAGCCTTGCCCATGGCCCGCGCCTTCGCGGGGTCCTGTAGATCGTCCACGTGCGTAATGCCGGGCACGTCGGTCAGCGGCAGGCCGTAAACCCGCATGCTGCCGGAACCGGGATTATACGATAATTGGCTGTCGTCCTCGCTCATCCCCCAGGCGGGGCCGCCGCTTCCGGTGTGGGGCGCCCGGATGATGCGATGGACCGGATCGTAGTTCGGCGCGTCGGGGAATTCGTTCAGATAGAAACCGGCGAATCTCCGGGCGCGGTCGTTAAGCTTGGGATTGGTGGGATCGGCAAGGCAGAGATGATAGAAGTAGATGTAGCTCTCGCTCTGGTGAAACTGGTCGTATCCCCGTTCGTACTCCCTGTAAATCCGTCCGAAGCGCGTCAGCTGCCGGGTTATGGCGTCCCAGTGCCGGTCCGCCGCTTCCAGCAGATGATTGCCGCCGCCCAGGCTGTAGAACTGGGCGAAATTGGTGAACGCCTCGTAGAAATCATCCATCCCGTCCCGGCTGCCCGACCAGGTGTCCGCCCAGATCAGCGACCCGTCCGGGCGGGTGTATTTCTCGATATAGGGATGGACCGCTTCGTTGATTGTATCGATGAGCTTCCGCTCGAGAATTGCCCAGGGGGGCGTTATCTCGTAATGGATACGGGCCGTAATGGTGTGCATCAAAGACTCCGTTCGCTTCCTGGAAGTAACACGGCAGGTATGAATAGGACCTGGAGCAATCTTGCGTGCCGGACGATCAGGGCAGGACGTGCCGGACGATCAGGGCAGGGCGTGCCGGACGATCAGGGCGAATCCGACGCGGTCGGCGCGGCCACCCCCACCTGCACGATGCGCGCCTGGTCCACCCCGGCCGCGCCAACGTACTTATAGACCATGCCGTCCACTGCGCGGGGCATGAAATCCTGGTCGACGACAGACTGTTCGCCGGTCAGCAGCGTCGAGAACGGCGCCGCCTGGGAATCGGCCTCAGGGTCGGTGGGGAAGGCGAATTCCATCCCGGTTATATTCGTGTAAACTACCGCACCGTTCTCGTCGCTGACCCAGAATTCACTGATGGCGGATCCGTCGGCGACCGAGGCCAGCACGCCGTTAATCTCTTCCACACTCATGCCCGCCTTGACCGCGGCGGCCACGAAGTGCGCCGTCAGCATGGCTTCCGCGGCCATGTGCTCCGCCAGCAGGCTGTGCTCCATATCGCTCTCGGTCGTGGCCGCATCCATAGCGGGAGATGCTTCCTCGGCTGGCGGGACGCTCTCCGTACAGCCCAGGGCGAAGACGGCGATGAACATACCCGGAATCCACGTGACAAGACGTCGTTTCATGGCACAGCTCCTTATAGGGTTGGTAGTGATTGATCGCCTTCGATCAGCAGGACGAAACCCGGATCTCTTCCCGATATTGATTCGACAGCCGGTTTCCCACTGATCTTCCGACCGTCAGACTTCCAGTCCGATCACCCGGTCCGACAACGCTCTCAAGTCGGAGACGACCATGTCGCACAGGGATTCATCCATATCCAACACACCGAATCGACCTGGCGCGCCATCCCTACGGTCCATCCGGCTGCAGGCAGTCTTCAACGGCCATCCGGGCCTTTTCGGCCAACCCGCGCCGGTCCTTCGAGGTGTATCCGTTGGTTTTTATGGGTGGACCGATGCGCACGGCGACCCGTGCATCCGGCCGGATTCTCATGCTGCCGCGCACGAGGATGTCGAAGCTGCCTGAAATCCCCACCGGCACGACGGGCACGCCCGATTCAATGGCCAGCAGGAATGCGCCGGCCTTGAACGGCTGCAGTTCACCGGTCCTCGATCTCGTGCCTTCCGGGAAGACCACGGCGGGATATCCGTCCCTGATCTGCCGTGCCGCTTTCCGCAGACTCCGCATGGCTTTCTTCGGATTAGTACGGTTGATGCTGATGTACCCTGCCAGGCGCATGCACCATCCCAGGATCGGTATGTGGAAGAGGGAGTCCTTGGCGATGATCCTGAACTGGATGGGCAGCGAACCGAACAGGATGGGTATGTCCGCCGCACTGGCATGATTGGAGACCAGCACACACGGCTGCCCCCCGGGGATGTTTTCCAGCCCTTCGAGGCGGACCGGCACGCGGCCTACCCATAACAGGGTTCGCGCCCACCAACGGGCGAACCAGTGTACCAGCCGGCCCGAAGGATTGAACGGAGACAGCAACATGGCCGACATCCCGAACAGCAGGGTGAAGACCAATACGCTGATGATCTGCAGGATGGAATACGCTGCGGTCACGCTTGCACCGAACTCGTGGTTTCTGGAATATCTCGGGCGACTACCGGCTTTAAACCGGATTATAACCCAATCGTCGGAAAAAACCAGTGCGATTTGTCTGATGTTCCGGACAAACGAAGGGTTGCGCAGCGACTTCGGACGGCAGCGTGCGAGATCGATGATCTTCTTCCGACTATTGGATTATAGAACAGGCATCAGGAAACACTACGGCCAGTTAACATGTTTCAAATCGCCGATTCGGATATCGCGGAAGCGCTCATCTGGCATCTGTGGCAAAAGGGACTGCCGCGGACGGGAAGGCTCCGGCTTACCGACGGCCGGACGCTCAGGGTACACCATCCCGGTACCTTGAATCCCGACAACGGCCCCGATTTCCTCCAGGCGGTCCTGTCCTTCGGTCCCGGGAAGCGCCTCAGGGGCGACGTGGAAATCCATATCAGACCCGCCGACTGGCGGCGGCACGACCATACGAGCGACCCGCTTTACAACAATGTAATGCTGCACGTCGTCCTGTGGCACGACGAGAAGCTTCCGGCCGTCAGGAAGCAGAACGGGCAGTACGTCCCCACACTGGTGTTATCCGAGCATCTCAGGCACGGCCTGGACCGGATACATAAACAATACCGTCGCAAATCGGAGGAACCGCCTCCTTCCGGCTACCCTTGCCAAAGCCTGGTGAAACGGCTGTCGGTCGAACGGGTTCACGCGTTGCTGGACCGAAAGGGATCCGACCGGTTTCGGAAGAAGGCGACAGAAATGTCCGGAAGGATGAAACAGGTTTCGGCAGAACAGACACTTTATGAGTTCGCCATGCGGGCCGCGGGATATACGAAGAATACCGATGCCAGTCAGACGCTTGCCCGTCGCCTTCCCCTGGCGACGATCCGCACCCTGATCGGCACGGGGGGCGGCCATCGAATCATAGATCTTCAGGCCTTGCTTTTCGGGGCAGCCGGCCTGCTGCCCTCACAGCGGCTCTCATACAGCGGTGAAGTCCCGGACGACCCGTACGTCCGGGATATAGAAACGCGCTGGGAAGCCCTCCGGCCGTCCATTCCCGCGCGGCCCATGCAGGAACATGACTGGTTGTTTTTCCGGCTCAGGCCCTTTAACTTCCCCACGGTCCGACTTGCAGCCATGAGTTATTTCATCGCGTCGGGCCTGAGGGATGGACTGGATAGGCTGATCGCCGGCCCGATGAACGCCGGAGCCGACCGGGGCCCCGTCGCCTTGCTGCGGCAGACCGCGCGTAAGCTCGAGGAAATGATGCGGCCGCTGCCCGGCGACTACTGGTTGAAGCATACGGTGTTCGGGGAAACATCGCGAACGGCCCGCAACGCGCTGATCGGCCGCGACCGGCAGCGGGGCATGATGGTCGACGTGGTCCTTCCATTCATCTACGCCCTTGCCGACCGGGACAGCCAGCCGGAACGAATGAATCTCGTCCGGGAAATGTACACCGGATACGGCAGGCAGGCCAACAACAGCGTGATCCAGGCGATGACGAACCTGCTTTTCATCGATACGCCTGAAAAGAAGGCATCCATCAACCGGGCCGTCCTTCAACAGGGCCTGTTGCAGATCGACCTCGAGACCTGCCGCAACAAGGACTGCGGCCAATGCGTGATGAACGGTTCGACGCACTTCACACGGAGTTGAACGAATATGCAGAACCCGGAAGGCGTCGAATGCAGGATGGAATTCAAAGGCCATGAAATCAGGGCATTCAGCTCCTGGACCCAGGAAGCCCGGCTGTACGTCGACGGAGTCTGCCGGGACCGCAGCATCCGTCGCGTGTCGCTGCGGAAAACGCGCATCCTGAGCACGAATCTGCGGATCGGAAATGACGAATACCACGTGGAAGTGTTTGCCAAAGCGTTGTTGAGCGTTAGATTACAGTTGCGAATTGACGGCAGGCAGGTAGCCGGAGAAGTTTTCTAGTTAAAGCGGACGATCCGTGATCGAAACTGGCCCGATCGTATCCGGAATTGGGCCGAAAAGCGGGCTTGAGAGCAAGAATGTAAATAAGCGCGGGAGGAGAAGATGCCGGAGACGCAGTGGATGTCCTTGACGGAAACGGCGGAAATGATGAAGAGGTTGCCCAACCAGGTGACGCGGATGTGCGAAGACGGCAAGCTGGAGTACTACATGGAGGGCGGCAGGTACTTCGTGTCCCGGGAGTCCATCGACCTGTTCATGCATCCGCCGATCGTCCGGCCGGCTCCGGCGAATCCTGAGGCGAATCCTGATTCGAACGGTATGCCGCGCCGGCAATACGGCCGGGCGCCCCACGAATTGGAGACATCACCGGAGTCTGCTTCCGATGCGCAACCCGTAAATGGACCAGACGAGACGAATGCCTCCGGTGGTTCAGAGTCCGAATACCACATGGAAGAGACGCCTGGATGGGCTAACGAAATTGCGGAAGCAGCGGTTGACGGAGAAGCGGCGGTAGGTGGAGAGCCGTCGAAAGGCGAGGAGTCGGCGGAAGGCGAGGAAACGGCGGTAGGCGCGGAAACGGCGGACGTTGCGGAAACGGCGAAAGGCGAGGAGCCGGCGGGATTTGCGCGGCCACAAGACGCCGGGTACGCCGAGGAAGAAGAACTTCAAATCGCCGGGCATTCCGAGGTGGAAACCGAGGTGCACCCCGAAGAGCAAGCGGAAGCTGAGGTTGACCCCGGAGAACGCGAGGAAACCGCGGTCGATCCTGCGGAACACGCGGAAGCCGTGGCGGATCCCGTCGAACCCGATGTGAGGGCGGCGGAGTTACTCGCGGACCTGCGCGCCGCGCTTTCAAGGCATGCCCGGGAGCACAAGGCCTTCTGCGATGAGATCGCCGTCCTGGCGGACGCCCTTGAAAGCACGCTTTCGCGCGACGGCGACAAGACGAGCGAACTGACCCGGGAGATCTCCAGTCTACTGGCGCGGTACACCCGGCGGTAGCGGCCACTCAGCCGCAGGTGATGTCCAGGTTTTCGAGGGCTTCCCGCAGCGCTTCCCGGTGCGCCTCGTCCCGCCTGAGGGGGTTGTCGGGCAGCACGTAGTCCGTGGGATACCAGCCGCGCATCTTCTTCACCATGGCCGCGCTGTGCTTGTAGGCCGGCACGGGCGGCTGGAACGCGACCCGTCCCAGGAATTCCATCCGGCTGCCCAGGTCGAGGTATCGCGCGAGGTCGCCCTCACGCAAGGCATCCCCAAGCGCTCTGAACTTGTCGGGCATGAAGGTCGCGATACCCAGCAGCGCGTCGCTTCCGTTGAAGATCATGGAGGCGAAATCGTAGTCGTTCCCCGTGTAGAGCTTCTTGCCGATTCGATGGACCTTACGAAGCAGCACCCATTCCATGGACGGATCCAGGGACGAGTGTTTTGCGCCCGCCCACTTGTCCCCGGCCAGGATTTCGATCAGCGCGTCATCGGGGAACATCCAGCCGTTCGGTGCGAAGACCGGGCTCAGTTCGAAGGCCTTCAGACCGCCGCGTGAGGCTTCGGCCAGCCCCTCGTAGACACGGACCACGGTGGCGGCGTCCGCGTCTTTCAAACGCTCGGTCTGAAATACGATCGGGCTCGCACCATAACGGTTCTCCAATTGTTCTATCTTGGCCTGGTACGCACGGATGATGTCCTCGATCCCATCTCCCCGGATCTCGTCCTCCACGTACACGCCCGCCGTAAACGCCCGCCCGTTCATGACTTCCCGCGTCGTTTCCAGTCCCCTGACCTGATCGTCCAGCGTGCAGTGGTTGATCTGGTAGGTATCCATGAGCACCGCGGGTTCTATGCCGTATCCTGCGGTTCTTTCCAGGTCCCGGGCGAAAACTTCGAAGTCGATTTCACCCGCTTCGCTCACGGGTACGGACAACGCCGCGATCATATGAGGCGTGCGTCCAAGCCCCCTGGGCGAATTCAGTGATGCTTCCATTGATGCCTCTCCTTCATTAGACTCGATTTAAAGTCCCGATACACGGATTTCGCCGTCATCTGTATTTCTCCACGCCGACCCGCTCACAGTACGGTGACAGGCGGCAGCGGCTGCAGAAGGGCGAAACGGGCTTGCACAGGTTCTGGCCATACATGACGAGCAGGTCATTATACCGGATCCAGTATTCGGAAGGCAACTTCTCTCTCAAGGCGAATTCCGACTGGTCCGGATTCCTGGTGGCGATATACCCCCAACGGTTGGATATGCGGTGCACATGGGTGTCGACGCAGATACCCGGTTTGCCGTAACCGATCGTGACCACGAGGTTCGCGGTCTTCCTGCCCACGCCGGGCAGCGTGACCAGCGTGTCGATCTCGTCGGGCACGGCACCCTGGTACTCCTCCATGAGGATTCGGCAGATCTGCAGGATGTTGCGCGCCTTCGTGGCATGGAACCCGACGGGATAGATGGCTTCGTCCACGGTTTCCTCGGGCAGGGCCTGCATGGCCCCGGGCGTGTCGGCCAGCCCGAAGAGCCGCTCACAGGCCGCAGCGGTCGTCTCGTCCTTCGTCCGGAGGCTGAGCACGGTGCCGATCAGTATGCGGAACGGATCGCGCCGGGTCTGCTCGGCCACCAGCGTCAACGCCGTTTCGGTCCACCCGGAAGTTTCGTCCTCCAGGATGGATATCATGCGGTGTATATCCCGGTCATTCATACCTCGGACTCCCCTTCGCCGGACGGCGCGTCCCAGGGGGTGAAGAGACTTTGTTCGATGCCGAGCAGGTTCAGCACCCGTCCCGCTATGAAGTCGGCCAGGTCGTCGAAGCTGGAAGGCTTCTGGTAGAACGCCGGCATGGCCGGCACGATGCGGGCCCCCGCCTCCGCGGCGGCGAGCAGGTTGCGCAGGTGGATGACGTTCAGCGGCGTTTCCCGGGGTACCAGCACGAGGGGACGGCCCTCTTTGAGCGTGACGTCCGCGGCCCTTTCGATCAGGGAAGAAGAGGTGCCATGAGCGATGGCGGAAAGCGTCTTCATCGAGCACGGTATGACGACCATTCCGTCGGTGCGCACCGACCCGCTTGCAATCGAAGCCGCCAGGTCGCCGATCTTGAATTCCGTGAGCGTACCCTTTCTCACCTGGTCGCCGTAGAGGCCGGCCAGGCCGTCCTGCAGACCTTCGCCCGTCCCCAGGCCGGTTTCTTCCCGGAGTACGAACCGGCCGAATGCGGACATCACGACGCTCACGCGGTGGCCGCCGGCCAGCAGCGCGCGCAGGAGCCTGAGTGCGTACAATCCGCCGCTGGCGCCGGTGACGGCAACGATGACATGCTTCATGACCGCTTGTCCCCCCAGTAGATCGTGGCCACCCCCAGCGTAAGGTCACGCCAGCCCGTGTCCACGAAACCCGCGTCCTCCATGAGCGTCCGGAAGCGCTCCCGCTCCGGGAACGCTTCCACCGAAACCTGCAGGTACCGGTAAGCGTCCGCATCTTTCGAGATCACGCCGCCGATCCATGGTATCGCATGCGTGGCGTAGAGACGGTACAATTGGCGGATCACCGGATACCGGGGCACGGAAAGCTCCAGCACCACCAGTCTCCCCCCGGGCTTCAACACGCGCCGGATGCACCGCAGACCCGCGGCGCGGTCGGTGAAGTTGCGCACGCCGAATGCCACCATCGCGCCGTCGAAAACCCCGGACCGAAGGGGAAGGGCTTCGGCGCTGCCCCCGACGAACCGTATGGTCCGCCCCACGGGACGCGCCGACTTCTTCCGGCCGATCCGCATCATCCCCATCGCCGCGTCCACACCCACGACCAACCGCGGCTTCCGCCGGCGCTTCATCGCTTCCAGCGCAAGGTCGCCCGTGCCGATGCCCACGTCGAGCAGCAGGGCGTCCGCAGACGCATTCAACGTGCGGACCGCGGCCCTGCGCCACAGGACATCGCCATATCCGCTCAGCAGGCGGTTGAGCAGGTCGTACCGGTGCCCGATGCGGTCGAACATGCGTCGGATGTGCCGGGACTTTTCGTCTGCGGTAATCATATCGGCCACAGAATATCGCCTAACAGGAAAACGAAAAAGACGACGCTGACCAGGCCATTCGTTTTGAAGAAGGCGACATTGATCTTCGAAAGGTCGTCCGGTTTGACGAGCGTGTGTTCGTAAACCAGCATCCCGGTTGCCAGCACGGTGCCGCACAGGTAAAGCGCATGCAGATCGAAAACCTGATGAACGGCCAAGAGGAACACGACCGTGGCCGCGTGGAGCAGGCGGGCCGCCAGTAAAGCCGGCCGGATCCCGATGCGGCGGGGCAACGAGTGAACGCCCTGCGCGACGTCGAATTCGTAGTCCTGGCAGGCGTATATTATATCAAAGCCCGCCACCCAGGTCAATACGGCCGCCGCCAGCCAGAACGGCGCGGGATCGAAGGTGCCGGTCACGGCGATCCACGCGCCTACGGGGGCGATACCCAGGGCAAGGCCCAGGACCAGGTGGGTGGCCCAGGTGAACCGCTTGAAATAGGAGTACGACAGGATCACCAGCAGGGCGAGCGGCGAAAGCTTGAGGCACAGTTCGTTGAGCTGGTAGGCGGAAAAGACGAACAGCGCGCAACACGCTATTATGATTATGGTGACGGTGCGGGGTGTGATCCGTCCCCTCGGCAGGGCCCGGTCCCTCGTGCGTGGGTTCTCCGCGTCCATCGCGCGGTCTGCGAACCGATTGAATCCCATGGCCGCACTTCGCGCGGTGACCATGGCGATGACGATCCACACCAGCTGTTGCGCTTCGATCCCATGACTCCGGGCAGCCAGGGCGGCGCCGGCCATTGCGAAGGGCAGCGCAAAAACGCTGTGGGAGAGCTTGATCATCCTGCCGAATACGACCACGGATCCAATCACGGACCTGGTCGGTGGAGATTTCGGATTCATATCGTGCAACCTGTGTATACCTTACGACCTGAGTATACCTTACGACCTGAGTACGCCGTGCTCCCTACTTGATGACGGAGCCGCGTTCGGCGTGGCGCTTTTCTCTCGCGCGGAACCAGTAGGTCACCCCTTCCACCAGCCCGTCCGCGTCGGGGTAGATCTCCGAGCCCGCCGGTAGCGATTCCAGGAACAGGCGTCCGTACGCCGTACTGACGACGCGCTGGTCCAGAATCGTGACGACGCCGTAGTCCCGGGTGGAGCGGATGAGCCGGCCGAATCCCTGCCTGAACTTGATGACGGCCTGCGGTACCTGGAATTCAAAGAAACTGTTGCGTCCCGCGTCTTCAAGGCGTTCCACCTGCGCCTGGACCAGCGGTTCGGTCGGCACCGCGAAGGGCAGCTTGACCAGGATGACCATCTCCAGCGCCTTCCCCGGCACATCGACGCCCTCCCAGAAGCTGTCGGTACCCAGCAGTACGGCGGTATCGGACCTGCGGAAACGATCCAGCAGCGCCGAGCGCGGTCCGGACGTGCCCTGCGCCAGCACGGCCACGCCGTGCTCCGAAAGGTCCGGTTCGATGTCCTGGTACGTCCGGTTCAACTGGGTGTAGGAAGTGAACAGCACGAGGGTGCTCCGCATGGTGGAGACGACCAGGTCCAGGATTAGCCGGCTGATCGCGTCCTGAAAAGCGCCGGACCTGGGCGTCGGAAACTCGGCGGGCACGCAGACCAGCACCTGGTCCCCGTAATCGAAGGGCGAACCGATTCCGCGCACCTGCAGCCGACTGGGTTCGATCCGGTCGAGCCCCAGCCGTTCGAGCTGGTAGTCGAAACGATCCCCGACCGTCAGCGTGGCCGACGTGAGCACGGCCGTACGCAGGGGCCGGAACAGGTCGTCGTGCAGCCGGTCCGCCACCCGAAGTGGAGCGGCGGTCAGAAGGCAGGACATGGGTCTGGATCGGGTGGCTTCGACCCAGTAGACGCGCTCCCCCTCGTTCGCCTCCGTCAACACGTGAAGCGCCTCTTCCATTTCCATGCAGAAGGCCATGGCCGCCTCCAGGGCGTTTGCGTGCGACTCCCGGTCGTCCAGCCACGAATCGTGGACCTGGTCCAGCGTCGCGTGAAGCGAGCCCAGGGACTCGCGCAGGCCGGCAAGTCCCTCGATGAGTACCTGCGCCGACGACCTCAGGATGCTTGTATACTCGTCGTCGGCCCGGTACCTCAGCTTGGTCCGCCCGGCCGAGTCGTCGTCCGACTGGCCGAACGCTTCGTCGCTGGCGACACCGAAGAAGTCCTCGATCCGGCGGTTCACCTCCGTGATCCGGTCGATGGCCATTCGGGTGCCCGCCGCCAGCTGGGGCTTCCACTGCAGGTTCTCCGCCGCCTTCGACGCCAGTCGGTCCAACCCCGCCAGCACACCGGTCCCGCCCCATTCGGGCGCATGCATCCTGCTCAGCACGCGCCTCATGCGCCAGCCTCCGACCTCCAGGGTCAGGTGCTGTACGGCGGCGCGCTCCAGGTTGTGGGCCTCGTCGACGATGAGGTGGCTGTACCGGGACAGCACGGCATGGTCGGACTGGAGATCGGCAAAGAGCAGGGCGTGGTTGATGATGACCACGTGGGAAGCCATGGCCGACTTTCGGACACGGTTGACGAAACACGCTTCCTTGAGCACGCACCGGGGGCAGGAGGTTCCCTCGCCGTTTATTTTATCCCACAGACCGGCTCCGGCGCCCCGGTTGAATCCCGCGTGCTCGGAAATGTCCCCCGTCTGCGTTTGACTTGCCCACACGGCCAGGGGGAGCGCGGCCTCCCGTTCTTCCGCGGTCAGATGGTCCGCGGGCCGCCGGGTGACCTGCCGCCACCGGTCCAGGCACAGGTAGTTGGACCGGCCCTTGAGCAGGGTGGCGCGGAAGGGCAGCCCCAGGTTGTCCAGCAGGAACGGCAGGTCCTTGTAGAACAGCTGTTCCTGCAGGTTTCGCGTGTTGGTGGATATGATGACCCGCTGATCGTTACGCACCGCCCAGATCAGGGCCGGCGTCAGGTAGGAGAGCGACTTCCCCGTGCCCGTACCCGCTTCGACCAGCAGCACCCTGCCTTCGTTGAACGCGCCGGCGACGCCGCGGACCATGGATATCTGCTGCGGCCGTTGCTCGTAACCTTCCATGCTGCTTGCGAACAGTCCGCCGGTCTCAAACAGACGGGCCAGCTCCTCCGGATCCATCTGATCGAAATCGCCGTCCGCTTCGACCGGGTCGCAGGAGCCGTCGCCGATCGTGGGCGGACCGAGTGCGGTATGGGCGGTCTGCGCATTTCCCGCCGAACGAGACGTAAGGTCCGTGGGTAAACCGGTACCACCGTGGCCGGCCGTCCGGGGCGCCCGAGCCGTCATCCGGGCAAGCAGGCGTTCCAGACCGGACCCGGTGCCCTCCGCCAGGAGGACCAGCGTTTCCATGGTATCGGTTGCCTGGGACGCCAACATATCCAGCAATACCCGGCACAGCACCGCCGTCTTCAGCGCGTCGCCGGATTCGGCTTCGGACTCCACGGGGCGCAAGGCCCCATCCGCCGTCACCGCAGGAACCAGGTCGACGCATCGTTCGACCGTCTCGCGTTCGTAGTCTCTCAGTCCGGGCAGCAGGATCCGCGCGAGCAGGCGCACGTCCACCAGAACGGCGTCGATGCCGGCCGCGATCCGCCAGAGACGGTCGGCCAGTTGTTCGTCCGGTCCATAGGCGGCGAGCAGGGATCCGGAGCCGTGCGCAGCGGCCAGGTCCCCGATCGATTCCAGGTCCAGGCCGGTGCGTTCCTCCGGTTTTTCATCGTGCCTGAAGAACGCTGCCGTATAGAACTCGCCATCGGCCGAGGACGGGTCGTCATCCGGTTGGATCGCCAGAACGGTATAGGGAAACGGTATCTCGGTTGCGGTGATGTTGTTTGGCGTTCGAGCAGACATGGAGCCGCACAGTGCGCTGGAAGGTGATGATTTACGAATGGACCGGGCAATGGAAGATAGGCGGCGGGGAGGGATTTGTCAAAGCAACGGACCCGCCGGAGCATTTGGCCGGGCAGCACCCCGTCGGGCCAGCGCAATTCGACGGCACGAGCCAGCCGGGGGGCGGCGCGAGCCAGCCGGGGGCGGGCCGTTTCAGTTTTTCGGTATGACGAAAAAGCCGAAGGTATCCAGGGAGGCCGAACCGAATACGCCGATCCCGCCGTCGAGATTGAAAACCGGCCTTTCGAAGGTATCGCCCGCCAGGCTGCCGAAGCCGAAGGCGTTCTGCCCGGAAGCCTCCACGCTTCGAAGGAAATCGAACAGGTTCCGGTCCAGCGCGTACACTTCGACTTTGTGGGCTCCGGAGGATCCGATGGCGAACCAGGGCAGCAGCAGCCGACCGTCCCGCGCTTCCAGTGGAGGAGAACCCCCGTCGTCTGAACCGGGTTCCAGGACGATCACCTGGTAGGCTTCCACGTCGAGCGGATCGAAACGGACTTCGATCAGCCCCTCCCGGTACGGGACCCTGTTCCCCACGGAGGATGAGGGATCCAGGCGGCGGATGATCTCCATGGAAGGCTCTTCGAGGACGGCGATCTCGTCGATTTCCAGGGGGGCCGGCGTTCTAGTGACCCCGCGGACTTCCCGGCCAAGCGCCCGTACCAGCAGCCGGTATTCGGTATTGGGCCGTACTCTAGGCGCGCCGTGCGGCGGGACGTAGAGGCCCCGGCGACCGGCACTCGCGTACCTGTACTCCGCAAGTCCTTGTATGACGGTGACTTCGGCATCGTTCACCGCGGTGGCGTCCCCGGTCGACGCCGCGTCTGCCGTGCGGGTGCGGGTGACGAAGATTTCGGGCAGCATATGATCGACATACAACACGGCGTCCACGACGACGGTTTCGCGCTCGGCCGGACCGAAGAGCGTCGACGGATCCCGCTCCCCCGAACAACCCGGATGGGTGGCGAGGCCGGCGAGCAGGGCGACCGTGAGAACGGACGTAATGCAACGGGGCAGCCTGATCGTTTTCCTCATGGTCAGAAGTTGTAGTTCAGCCCGATAGTGGGCACGATGGGCAGCATCTTCACGACTTCCGCGGTCGTAACCCCTTCCTCTTCCGTATCATACTGGACAAACCACTCGTTGCGATGGTTGTATGCGTTGAATGCCTGCAGATACCACTGAAAATCCCTGTCGAACAGGCGGAAATCCTGCTTGACGCTCAGGTCCATTCTGTGGTATGGCAGCAGCCGCGCGGTGTTGCGGTCCGTGGGCAGGAAGTAGTCCTCCCGTATGCCGGTTCGCGCCGATTCCCTCAGTTCGTAACGGGCGGCGGCAGGCGTGAAAGCCTGTCCGGTCGCGAAGATCACGTTGCCGCCGAATGTCCAGCGGCCTGCCCGGTAGTTGGCCGAAACGACGAGATCGTGGCGGCGGTCGTATTTCGGAGGAAACCAGTTTCCCTGGTTCACTTCCGGGAATTGCCTTCGCGTCCATCCGAGCGTATAGCCGATCCAACCGGTCAGCCTGCCCGACACGCGCTCCGCGAACGCCTCCACGCCCGCGGCATAGCCCCTTCCACCGGTAATGAACACATCCTCCGACCGGGTTTCTTCGCCGCCCACCGCCCGCGTGTTGTCCACGACCACCAGGTTACGCAGCCGCTGATAGTAGGACTCGAGCGAGAGACGGTAGCTCGGTGCCGGATCCCAGCTCGTGCCGATCACGAAGTGCCACGCCTGTCCGGGGGACACGCTCCCGTCGAGCGGCACCCAGAAATCACCGCCGCTGAAGCCTTCCGTCGTAATCAGCTGAAGATACTGGTGGTACCGCCCGCCGCCGACCTGCAGGCGCAATCCGTCGGACAGCCGATGACTGATGGACATGCGCGGCTCCAGGTCGATCGATTCGCGCTCGCTGTAATAGTTCGCGCGCAGCCCGAGACGTACCGAAGTGGAAGCCCGCGCCTGCCATTGATCCTGGGCATATGCCGAGATCACATAAGGTTGCTGCCTGAGGTCGAGCTGGTCATCCTGGTTGAAGCTTCTGGTGAATCTGAACCGGTATGACGTGCCGCGGAAACCTCCCTTCAGCGTGTGTTCTCCATCGGCGACGTAGTCCAGGTCGCCCTTGACGCTGATGTCTCTTATGCTGTTCCTGAACAGGATCTCCGTTCCGTCGAAATCCGCCGAAAGCCGGCTCGCGTAGTCACTGCCGGACACCATGAAATTGCCGAAAAGCGTCGGCGAGAACAGGTGCGTCCATTTGCCCGTAAACGCCGAATTCCCCCATCGGACGTTGAAGAGATTGTTCTCGCCAGTCTCGAGGTTGAGATCGTCCCGGCCGAAGTATCCGCTCAGGACCAGGTTGTCGGAGTAGGACAGATTCTGGTTGATTTTTGCGTTTACATCATAGAAATAGTATCCCGGGATGTCCTCGACGCGCGACCGGATATAGGCCAGGATCGGTTCCAGGTACGTACGCCGTCCCGAGACCATGAAGGATCCGCTCCCGATGGGACCTTCGACCATGGTGCGCGCCGAGATGAGGCTGATCCCGCCCGATCCGCCGAGGCTGTTTCGGTTTCCGTCGCGGTTCGTCACGTCGAGCACCGCGCCGAGTGCGCCGCCGTAGTGGGCCGGATAGGCGCTCTTGTGCAGGCGCATGTCCTTAATGGATTCCGGATTGAAGATGGAGAAAAAACCGAAGGCGTGGGAGGGGTTGTAAAGGGGGATCTGGTCGAGCAGGATCTGGGTCTGGTCGGGTCCGCCTCCCCGTATGTACAGGCCGCTGCTGATGTCCGAGGAGGCCTGGATGCCCGGGAGGAGTTGAAGGCTGCGCAACAGATCGGTCTCGCCGATGGCGGGCAGTTCCTTCAGCACCGCGGCCTGGAGGGCGACGAAACCGGGCTGCGCGAGCCGTTCGTCTCTGTTCCGGTCCGCTTCGACCACGGCCGCCTCGCCGATCAGCAGGGTCGGTACGAGTTCCACGTCCCGCTGGAGATAGTCGTCGGGACCGATACTGAGCGTGTCCCGGTACGTCTCGTATCCGATGTAGGACACGGCGAGCACGTAGGAACCCTCGGGAATCCCGGTAATCGCGTAGTAGCCGTTATCGTTGCTCAGGGCGCCGAGGGACGTGCCGGTCAGGAACACGTTGGCGGCAAGCAGGTACTCGCCGCTGTCGCGGTCGGTGACGAATCCGCTGATCGTGGCGGCTTGCGCCGAGGCGGGGATCAACAGCAGGGAAAACAGTACCGCGCAGAACTTCATAAATGCCGATCGGACCTGCACCAGGTTCGTCGATTCATTATGTCGGCTAAACCGGACCAGTAATTTCAGCGGTCCAGCCAGGTGACCGGACCAGCCAGGTGACCGGACCAGCCATTTCACCGGCCCAGCCATTCAACAGGACCAGCCATGCCCCGGGACGCATTCAAGAGAAACCTAAGCCATCTTCGTCTCGAAGTCAACGAAGGGAAGGGCTTCGAAGTTTTCACGGGCGGGACCGGCCGTCAGCTGCTCGGCCGATACAACGCCGCGACCGACCCGGTGCCGGAAGACGAATCGCCCAAACCCTGTTTTCATCCGGTTTACACCCCCTCCGGCGGCTTGATCAGCGAATACCGGCCCGAAGACCACACCTGGCACACGGGGTTGTATTTCGGCTGGGTACACGTAAACGATTCGAACTTCTGGGGCGGTTCCTGGTACCTTCCGGAACAGGGAAAGTACGTTCCCGTACCCGGCAGCCACGGCATTCAGCGCCACGATGGATTCACGGAGGTATCCGACCTCGCGTCCGGCGTCGCCGTCGACGAGTGCCTGACCTGGCTGGACCGCAACGGCCGCCCGGTAATCAGGGAAGCACGCCGGTTCAATTTCCTGGAGACCGCCTCGGTCAGCGGCTGCCTCTGGCTCATCGACTCGGTGATCACCCCCGTGGAGGGAGCAGTCACCCTGGGCGCGTCGCGCGCCGCCCGTTACAGCGGGCTGATCCTGCGCATGGGGCCGCCGTTCGCCGATGCGCACCATACCAGCGCCAGCGGCCGCAGCGGCCACGAAGCCATCATGAGAACGCGGGACCGGTGGGTCGCCGCAGCAGGGGCCCGCGGGGGCATGGTGGCGATGATGGACCATCCGCGGAACCTTCGCCACCCGGTGCACTGGTTTACCCGACGCAATCTCCTGGGCACCGGGCCGCTCATGGAAGAAGACCTTACGATCAGCGCGTCGGACAGCCTTCATCTCCGTTACGGATTCCTGGTGCTAGACGAGGTTGCCGGCGCAGCGGAAATCGAAGACCTGTACCTTTCCTACGTGTCCGCATCCGAAGAGCGATCCCCGGCGTAACGCATATGTGCGCGTACTGTTCGTTCTTTCTTGTCATTCTTGCTTGACATGCTCATTCTTGCTTGACATGTGGCCGGTATCGGCCGATTTTCGGTGTCAGGACTGATTCACCTCACAGCCAAACGATTCAGGCAAGCGCTTGCGTATCCTGCATCCGTGGAACCACGCCGGCGGACTTCGCCGTGCGTCGGCCGCCGATCAGCAGCGACGGGCATCGGGAAACGGGCACGTCGGAGACGGCACGCAGAATTTGGCACGTCGGTAACGGGCATTCCGGAAGCGTTCGCGGCTTTGCCCCAGCGTAATCGGAGCATCATGAACAGGGATTCGCTTGTAAATGAAGTGGCATCCAGTCTGCAGGTATCCCGGCGAAAGGTAAGAGTCGTGCTGAACGGGTTCCTGTCGGAGGTTACCGAGGCGATGCACCGGGACGAGCGGGTGAATCTGCACCGTTTCGGCGCCTTCAACGTGAAGATCCGAAAAGCGCGCACGGCCCGCGACCTGAATACCAACGTGGAACTGCGACTGGACGACCGCCACCTCCCCCACTTCAATCCCTTCGATACGTTGAAGGACATCGTCGCCCGGCAGTCTCCCGTATCCGAAGAGCAAACCGGACCGGTAGCCGTCGACCCGGAGGTAAGACAGGTCGAAGAAACGCCCAGAGAGCGGTCCGACGATCTGTCGGCCATGCTGGCCAGGGCGGAAGTCCTGGCGAATAAAGGCAAAATCGAACAGGCGATCCAGCAGTACAAGCGTATACTCGAACGGCAACCGAGACATGTCACCGCCACAGGCTGCCTGGGCAGGATGCACTTTCGCCTCGGCGCCCAGGAAACCGCCCTCGACCACTACAACCGCGCACTGGGAAACGATCCCGGCCACCTGGAGACGCTGGTCGACCGGGCGGAACTGTTCGTGGAGATGGGACAATACGAGGATGCCAGGGCCGACCTGCATCGCGTCCTGGAACACGACCCCTATTCCTTTCGGGCCTGCTACCTGCTCGGTGTGCTCTACATCACCATCGGTACGTACGACGACGCGATCAGGGTGCTCTCCCGTGCGCTGGACGTGGACCGGACGAAGGCCGAGGTACACCTTCAACTGGGCAAGGCTTATTGTCACGTGGAAAAGCACGAGGAAGCGATCGAGCACTTCGAAGCCCTGCTGCGCCATGACCCGCGCAACGAGCAGGCATACCGGTATCTCGGCACAATCTACGACAAAAGCAAACAGGCCGACAAGGCGCTCGAGATGTATCGGAAATCCAACGAGATCGGACTGGCCTGATTTTCGGTACCTCAGAAGGGCTTTGGGCAGGCTTAATTGTTGAAGATAACGAACCAAAATATGTATACGGGTTTAATTAACGGGCACGGAAGTGACGGATCAGGAGGGTCTGTAACCGGATGAATACCGTCAAAAACGTACATTCGGTCGAGGAAAGAAAAAAACCGGTTGCGCACGGCGCAGGCGAAGATCGGCGCGAGGAAGAACGCGGGTTGATGGAACGGGCCAAAGCGGGTGACGGCCCTGCCTTCGACGAAATGACGAGGCGCTACAGTGAGAAGGCCTATTCCGTCGCGTACCAGATGCTCGCGAGTCACGATGACGCACGCGATCTGGTCCAGGACGCATTCCTCGAAGTATTCAGGACGCGGGAACGGTTCAACACGCAGTACAGGTTTTCGACCTGGTTATACCGCATATTGATCAACAAGTGCATCAACTTCCGCAAGCGGGAAGCCCGTCGCCGCATGTTCTCCTTTACGGATTACGGCACGCGGAACGGCGGCGCCGGTCAACAGTTTCTCATAAGCAACCTGGCCTCTTCCGAGAAGAACCCGCACGAGGTGCTGGAAAGCGATGAACTGAAGCGGTCCATCATGGCCGCGCTGGATACCCTGTCGGAGCGGCACAGGACCGTTGTCGTGCTGTTCGACCTGGAAGGCCTCTCACACAGGCAGATCGCTGAAATCCTCAAGTGTCCCGAGGGTACGGTGATGTCCCGGCTCCATCACGGACGGCTCAAGTTGAAGCGCGTGCTGTCCAAGCGACTGGCCGGATATCTCGATTTATAGGATACGCGCCATGAACTGCAATCAGATAAAGAAGCGGCTTACCCGGTACCTGGAACGCATGTGCAGCAACCAGGAAGTTGCCGAGATTGCACGCCATATCGAATCCTGCCCCGATTGCGCGCGGGAATTGCGCGGATTGCAGTCCGTCCGCGGCATGTTGCGCAGCTGCCGTCCGATGAAACCCGAGGCGGTAGCCGTAGCGGAAGTCCAGACCGCGGTACTCGAGCGCACGACGCATGCCCATATGGTGCCGGGCATGAAGGGAAAGGGCGGGCCAGCTCGCGAGCAGCCCGGCCGGTTCATCGCTGCGGCGGCCGTGCTTTTACTGGTGGCCGGAGGGCTGATCTGGCAGTCGATCCAGCCGGCCGAGCCGCCGTCCGTCCAGCGTACGATTTCGGACGACGATATGTTCTTCATTCTGCAGGAACACGCCCTGATCGAGGACCAAAGCGTGTTTACCAGCGGTACCCTGGGTTCCGTCATGGTCAACTACAAGGAATAGGTGGTTCGAGATGTGGTTACGGCCTGTATTCCTTTGTTTCGTCACGACGGCGTGTATCGCGATGACCTCGCCGGCCCGCGGCGTCGATCCGGACATCACCTACCAGAAGATCATGGAAGCCCCGGACCGGGTGAGCTACCGCGCCACGCTGACGAAACAGCGGTTCAGCGCGGACGGGGACACCACCCGCTACGTCCAGATCATCACCCATCAGCGTCCGGACCGCGACCGTATAGACATCCCCGATGCCGATGGCCGGACCCGCGAGGTCATCATCCGCGTCGACCATGATATATACCGGCGTACCGCCTCGGGGGATTCGATTTTCTACTCACATCGCCGCCAGTCGAACTCGAACGTACTCGACATGAACCTGGAGTTCAGCAGCCTCGACCTGCTTCAGACCAACTACGAGCTCGAGATTACCGCCGCCGACCGGCTGCTCGACCGTCCGGTGGCCGTCCTCGCTTTCAAGCCCCGTCATCCCGGCAGGATGACCATAACGGCCTGGATCGACGAGGAGACGGGCCTCGTGATGCGCACGGAAGAACGCAACGAGGCGGGCGTGCTGGTCGAAGAAGTCTTCCTGTCGGAATTCGAGCAGGATCCGCGGATTTCCCCGGACCTCTTCGATACGGAGGAATGGACGGGCAAGTCCGTCGAGACCAACCAGGTCATTGCCTGCGGATCCATCGGCGAAGTGCAGAAGGAGGCGGAGTTCAAGTTGAACGCTCCGGTCTACGTTCCACCGGGGTTCGCCCTCCAGCAACGCCGCGTCATCCAGCACCATGACGAACCGCTCGTGCATTTCATGTACAGCGACGGCCTTTCACGCATCTCGCTCTTCCAGCGGATCGCTTCAGCCGACGAGACGCACAGGTCTCCACGGGGCACCCCCGAAGTCCACGGCGACGTGCGCGTGTGGAACCGTGGCCCCTATTCCATTCTGCGCCGGTATTACGACGGAAAGCTCTTCACGGTGATCGGTGACGTGGCGGTAAGCGAATCCGTCGAACTGCTCACTTCGCTCTGCACGATCAACCCGACGGTCGCCGCATCCCCCGCTCCCGCAGGCTACTCCTCGTGGATCGGTGCGGGCGCGGGCCTCCTCGCGGTCGGCCTGTGGATCCTCTGGCGACGCCGCATGTGACGGGTGCCGGCCCTTCCTCTCCTGCTTTGTTACCCGGAAACCTTCCACGTTATCTGTGGTCTAACAGATAAACCGATCTGTTGCGCGGGTTTTCGGTTGGAATTCCGTCTAATCAAGTATAGGGATCATTTTAAGGAACTTCTTCATCACCGTAACAAGGAGCAATTCCATGAAGACACGATACGGCATCGGCTGGGCCGTCCTGATCGCGGCCGGCCTGCTCACCCATGGAGGAGCGGCACTCGGGCAGGTCTCCGGGTCCGCCGGCGGCACGGGCGGACCGTACACCATGGAGCAGTGCATTCAGATCGCACTGCAGAACAACCCCCAGATCGAAATCGCCCGGAAACAGGTGGAGGTGCAACAGGCGGCTCTCTTCGGAACCTATACCGGCGTCATGCCCCGGGTCAACGCCACCATCATGGGCGCCAACCGGACGACGTCGGGCGATACCCAGGTCATCGTCGAAGGCGTTGTGCTCCGGGAAGCGCCGGGCAGTACACGTACGGACTACCGGAATAGCGTGTTCCTGAATATGGACCTGTACAACGGCGGGAGAAACTGGAACTCGATCCGGCAGGCCAGGCAGGATTCCGAAAGCGAGGAGTTCGCTCAAAACAGTACCGAGAACCAGGTCGTCGTGAATGTGAAGACCGGATATTACGGCCTCCTTCGGGCCCTGCGGCTCAAGGAAGTAACGGAAGAAAACGTCCGGCTGAACGAGGAACAGCTGCGCCGGACCCAGAGTATGTACGAGATCGGATCCGTGGCCCGCGTGGAGGTGCTCCAGACCACGGCCCAGCTCGGTGCGGCGCGGATCAACCTGCGTAACCAGGAAAACGCCGTGTTACAGGCCCGGGCCCAGCTGGCCAACGTCATGGGCGTCGGATCCAGCGAAACATTCGATATCGTAGATCCCCTGGAAGACGGGACGCTCGACACCACGGCGCTCATGTCCCTGCAGGACGCGCTTCGGATGGCCAACCTCACCAATCCCTCCATCCAGCGTGACGAGGGACGCATACGTTCCGCGATGATCGGGACCAGGGTGGCCAGGGGATCACTCTGGCCCACGGTGACCGGCAGCATAGGCTACAGCCGGTCCGGTGCCCGGTTCGAGGACGTGTACGGCACCTATGACAAGAACTGGCGCCTGTCTTTCGGCGTGAATCTGAGCCTGCCGATCCTGAATGGCACGCAGACCTACGCCGATATCTCGCGGGCGCAGGCGCAGCAGTTAATCGCGGAGGAAACGCTGCGCCAGACGCGCAGGACGACCTCGCTGACCATCCGGAACGCCTTGCTCGACCTGGAGACGGCCCGGGAAGTCATCACACTGAGCAACGACAACATCGTGGCCTCGGAGGAGAGTCTTCGGCTGGCGGAGGAACGGTACCGGGTAGGTTCCGGCACGCTGCTGGAGGTATTTACGGCACAGGAGGCCCTGGTCCGGGCGAAATCCGACCTGGCCGGCGCACAGTACGACTACCTGATCGCGCAGGCCACGCTGGACGGTGCCCTGGGAAAGTAAACAAACCCGATCGTTAACACCGGAACTCCTCTATGCCCGTGGATATCCAGACGGATTCCCTTATCTGGATCCTCATCGCCTTCGTCCTCGCCGGGATCCTGATCTACGGGCTTTCCCGGCGGCTGTTCAGCCTGCTGTCGCCGTCCGCGGCCTGGGGTCTCATCGCCCTGCGGATCGCGGCGGCCGCCGTGGCGCTGGCTGTCCTGAGCGATCCTGTCTCGAGAATGGTGCTGGAAAGGACCGAGTCGCCTCGCCTGGCCGTGCTTGTCGACACCTCGGCGAGCATGGGCCTGACGGACCGGATGGGCAGGCGGAGCGAAGTCCTGGCCTCGGTCCTTTCCGGTGACGCGATGCATATCCTGGAAACCCGCCACCGCGTCCATCGCTACCGGTTCGCGGAAGACCTTGCACCTCTGCCCGAAAGCGTGACCGATTCGCTGGCCGCAGACGGCACGGGCACCGACATCGGTGGCGCCATGTCCTTTCTCGAGGGCGGTTCCGGCGCCGACCGTTACTCTGCCGCCATCCTGGTCACCGACGGGAATTTCACCGCCGGGCGCGATCCGCTCAGCGTCGCCGATGATCTCGATATGCCCGTATACACGGTCGGCATCGGCGACACGCTGGGCGTCCGGGATATCAGCGTAGCCCATTTGGCGGTTAACGAAGTGGTATACACCAGGAGCAACGTCCCCGTGGAAATCGGCGTGCGCGGCAGGGGGTACGGCAGCGTGCGCATACCCGTCACCCTGCGGGAAGAGGGCCGCATCCTCCGCAGCGAGGAAGTCACGCTCGATGGTCGGGAAGAGGAATGGACCGTAGTTTTCCACGTCGTCCCCGAGACCGAAGGCGTTCACCGTTACCAGGTGGAAGTACCCGAACTGGATGGCGAGATCACCGCAGAGAACAACCGCCGTGAATTCGCGATCAAGGTGCTGAAATCCCGGTTGCGGGTGCTGTATATCGAAGGCGCATCCCGCGCCGACATGGGCTTCCTGAGGCGCTCGATGGAAAAGGACGCCAATCTGGAAGTGTCCAGCATCCTGCTCCGGCCCGACGGACGGACCTTTCCGGAACCCATGCCCGCTTCGCGGACAGAATGGTTCTCCTATGACCTCGTCATCCTGGGCAGCGTGGACTATGAACGCATCCGGCCGTGGGCGCCATTCCTGGTGGCCTTCGTCGAGGAAAGGGGCGGCGGACTGATCGCCCTCGGCGGACCGCACAGTTTTGAAATGGGCGGGTACGCCGGAACGCCCGTCGGAGACCTGATGCCCTTTGGCATCGGAACGATGGCCAGGGGCCTTTCCGAAGAGGCCTTCGTTCCGGACCTGACGGCAGACGGCCGCACCCATCCGATCACCCGTCTGGATGATGACCCGGCCGAATCGGAGCGGCGCTGGCTGGAACTGCCGCCACTGCCCGGCATGAACCAGGTCGGACGCGCGAAACCCGGTGCGACGGTACTCGCCAGGCATCCGACCTGGCGGACCGAAGACGAGCGCACGCCGGTCATCGCCGAGCATCGTTTCGGGCAGGGCCGGGTACTCGGTATCGCCGCCCAGGGCCTGTGGCGCTGGGACCTGATGATGTGGGGCAGCGCCGGGACAAACGCGGCGTACGAGCGATTCTGGAACAACGCCGTAAGGTGGATTACCGTGCGCGAGGGCAGTCGCAGGATACGCGTCGTTTCGGACAAGCTTCAGTACCGCGGCGGTGAGACGATCCGCTTCGACGGTCAGCTCTACGATGAGAACTACCGACCGGTCGAAGGGGCCGAACTGACCGTGTTCGTTCGGCCGTCGCAGGATGAAGCGGAGGCGCTCCAGATAAACCTTACTTCGACGGGCCAGGGGTTCGGCCGATATGCGGGACGCCTCCAGTTTCTGCCCGCGGGCGCATATACGTTCGAAGCGACCGCCGCGCTGAACGGACTGCCGATCGGGACCGACCAGGGGGGATTCGTCGTGGGTGAGGCCGGCGCCGAATTCGAGAGAACCCGCATGAACAGGGAACTGCTGGTCCGGCTGGCCGATATGACGGGCGGCGGTTTCTACCTGCCGTCGGAGATCGATCGCATGGCCGGCGATATCGAGCTGGACGAGGTCACCGTGCAGGAGACGCGCACCGTCCCGCTGTGGAACCATCCCGGCGTGCTGGCGTTGCTGGTCTGCCTGCTCGCGGCGGAATGGTTCTACCGGAGGTACCTAGGGTTGGTCTGACCGGGCGGCCCGGGCGGGCGGCGGAATCGCGCATGCGGAAGATTCCGTTGACACGGCCGCCCACTTTCCATACACTTCCTGTTACCGTTAGGGGCGGCTCCTCGCGAGCCTGAGAATCACGACCCTTCGAACCTGACCTGGGTTATGCCAGCGTAGGGAAACGGCTGAATGAGGCCGTTTCGCCAAGAAGCGGCTTTTTCTTTTTGCGGTGAGGAAGTGGCGGAGTCCCGTGGCGCAGCGATCGGACATTGTGGTCATCGGCGGCGGGATCATCGGTCTGGCCGTGGCGAGACGGCTGTGTCTTGCCGGCAACGCGGTCACGGTATTGGAACGGCACCGGACCGGCCGCGGTGCGTCCTGGGCCGCCGCGGGCATGCTCGCGCCCCACTGCGAATTCGATGAACCCGATCCCTATTTCGAACTGTGCAGGACCGGACTGGCACGCTACGCCGGTTTCATCGAAACGCTCAGGGAAGAAACCGGATGCCCGATCGAGTACAACGCGGCCGGTGCGATGCTTCCGGCATTGAGCGACCGGGGACAGGCGCAACTGGAAACGCGATATGAACGGCATCGCTGCGACGGCGTACCCGTGGAGCGCTTGAACGTACGGGAAGCGCGGCGCCTCGAGCCGAATCTGACGAACGGAATCCGCATGGCGCTGCGCTACCCGGACGACCACCAGGTCGAAAACCGGGACGTCGTTACGGCCCTTGCGCAATCGGTCCAGCGGGGCGGCGGCGTGATCCGTGAAGGCGTTGCCGCGCGGAAGATCCTGCTGGAGGGCCACCGTGTCTCTGGAGTAGATACCTCCGAAGGCATCTGGAAAGCTCATACGGTGGTGAACGCCATGGGTTGCCGGGCGCGCTACCTGGACGGCATAGCGCCCACCGACCGTATCCCCGTCCGACCGGTTCGTGGGCAGATCCTCGCGCTGAAGGCAGGCACCGCGCCGCCGTTCCATCATACGATCTATACCAGCGGCGCATACCTTGTGCCCCGATCGGACGGGCGGTTGATCATCGGCGCTACCGTGGAGGAAACCGGATTCCGGGACGAAGTCACGCTGGGCGGCGTCATGCAATTGTTCCGCGACGCTCTCGAACTTGCGCCCGGCCTGAAGTCCTGGGCCCTGGATTCCACCTGGTCGGGACTGCGGCCGGTGACGCGGGACGGATGGCCCGTGCTAGGCGCCACGGGGACGCCCGGCCTGTTCGCGGCCACGGGGCATGGCCGGAACGGCATACTACTGGCGCCGCTGACCGGAGACCTGCTCGCCGAGACCATTCTGCACGACCGGGTTCCTTCCATCATGCGGCCCTTTCTGCCCGACCGGTTTTACCCCGCCAGAGACGGAGAGACCAGCGATGAACGTGACCGTTAACGGAACGAACAGGAAACTGTCCGGAGAAATGAGCATCGCCGACCTGCTGAAGGAACTGGGCGTGCCTTCCGAAGGGACCGCCGTGGCCCTCAACGGAGCGGTCGTCCCGAGGAAGGACCACGGCACGGCCATACTCGTCGATGATGACGTGGTCGAGGTGATCCGGGCGGTAGCGGGTGGGTGACGGCTATACACAGCGGTCGTGGACCGTACAGGCAGTGGACCGTACAGGCAAAGGAGCAGACCAACATGGGCGCCTTAAAAATCGGCGGTTTGACGTTGGAATCGAGGTTGATTCTCGGCACGGGGAAATACGAAAATTTCGAACTGATGCGGGAATCCTTCGATGCGAGCGGCACGGGCATGGTTACGGTGGCCATCCGCCGGATCGATCTCGACGATCCTTCCGGTAAGTCGTTGCTCGATTACATCGACCGCGAACGTTACGAACTGCTGCCCAACACGGCGGGATGCTACACGGCGAGCGACGCCGTACTGACCTGCGAACTGGCGCGGGAGGCGCTGGGAACCGATACGGTAAAGCTCGAAGTCATCGGGGACGAGAAGACCCTGTTTCCCGATAACGAGGCCACGTTGGAAGCCGCGCGCACCCTGGTCGACCGGGGATTCAACGTCATGCCCTATACCATTGACGATCCCATCGTCTGCAAGAAACTCGAGGAGGCGGGATGCGTCGCGGTCATGCCCCTCGCCGCGCCCATCGGCTCCGGCCTGGGCATCCGCAACCCGCACAACATCGCTATCATCGTGGAGAACAGCCAGGTGCCGGTCATCGTCGACGCGGGGGTCGGGACCGCTTCCGACGCGTCCGTCGCCATGGAACTGGGCTGCGACGGCATTCTGATGAATACCGGCGTGGCCGGAGCGCGGGACCCGGTCAAAATGGCCATCGCCATGCGCATGGCGGTAGAGGCCGGACGACTTGCCTTCGAGGCGGGCCGTATCCCCATGAAGGCCTACGCGTCCGCTTCCAGTCCGCTGGCCGGTGTAATTCATTCATCCTCGAAATAGCCTCCATGGTTGACTTCAGGTTCTATCTGATCGGCGATCGGACCCTGTGCGCGGGACGATCGCTCCCGTCGGCGTTGCGCCAGGCCTGCCACGCGGGCGTCCGCGCTGTCCAGATCAGGGAGAAAGACCTGAAGACCCCGGACCTTCTGGCATTGACCAGGGAGGTGCAGGCGGAGCTCGGACCGCTTCGGCCCGTATTGATGGTCAACGGCAATCTGGAGGTCGCCGCGGCCTGCGGAGCGCAGGGCGTCCACCTGCCGGAAAGCGCCATGCCGGTCCGCGAGGCACGCGAAGCGCTCCCCGCCGGCATCCTGATCGGCAGATCGACCCACGGCACGGAAAGCGCACGCGCCGCGGAGGCGGAAGGGGCCGACTTCGTCACGTACGGACCGGTATACGATACGCCGTCGAAGGCCGGATATGGTCCACCCCGGGGGATTCAGGCGCTCGCGGAAGCCGCCGGCTCGGTAACGATCCCGGTGTTTGCCCTGGGTGGCGTGACCCCCGGCCGCACGAAGGAGTGCATGGAAGCGGGTGCCCACGGCGTCGCCGCGATCTCGGCGGTGCTTTCAAGACCCGATATACCCGCGGCCGTCGGAAAGTTCGAAAAGGCCCTCGGCGGCCTGTGACCGTTCGCGGCAATTAAAATAGTTGTTGACAATTCCGGTAAACTTACTGAAGTTAATCGGGAACCATCGACATTCGGATATTTCCAAAGCCTTCCGCTTACTTTATCCCAGAGTGAGGCGAACGTATGCGGCGCATAATAAAAGAAATGAATCGAACGCTCCTGATGTCGGGCCTGCTTGCCGGAATGCTCGGAATCGCATGCAGCGGGACGTCCGTCGAGGAGGAAGCCCCGGCCGTCAGCACCGAAATGATCGGTACGGAGATCGGGCAGACGGCACCCAACTTCGAAGTGTATGCCATGGATGGATCGAAGGTAACCCTGGAGGACTTTCGGGGTCGGCCCCTGTTCGTGAACTTCTGGGCCTGGTGGTGCCCGCCCTGCATCAGGGATGCGGAACCCTTTATGCACATCGCGGCGAAATACGAAGGACGAATCGACTTTCTGTTCGTCGGCGTAAATAGATTCTACAGGGATGAAGAACCGCTCGATCCCGCGGAATTCGAGGCAGGCTTCGGTCCCGGACTGGAGCGATTCCAGCAAGGACTTCAGGCGGCCAGGCTGGTTCGACCCTCCGACGAATCGGAAAAGAACGATCCGGAGAAAATGGCCGGGGTCGCGGCGCGGAACGAAGATGTCATCGCGTATTATATGACCAGCCCGACCTCCCTTTTCGATTTCCGCGGCTACTGGGAACGCCAGTTCCGTGCCAAGACCAACCAGCGGTACGGCATTCCCGTCACCTATCTGATCGACAGCGAGGGGCGCATCAAGCTGGACGTCCACCCCAACGACCAACACTGGGACCAGCACGACGATATCCTGGAAGACCTGATCGCGGGCAAGGATCTGTCCCATTACGCGGAACGCTTCCCCATTCCACCCAAGCACCAGCGCGAGGAGGCATCGGGAAGCTGATCGCCGGGACGCCCCGAGTCCTCCCCTCCATCTGGCGGCCGGCGGTTTGTGCCGCACCGGCCGAAGCACATGGATCGTAGTTCTCCTGCCTTTCCGTTCTTCAAGCGTCTTTTCCTGGCCTGTATCGCCGGTGCGGTCGCCCACGCCGGCGTATCCGCCCAGGAACCTGCCAGGCCAATTTGCGGTACGCTGCACCTTCATCCCTTCGTCCAGCCACCGCAGGGCGGGCTCGCCGCCCGGGCCCACCGGCCCGACCAGGTCGGCCCGGGACGTCCCACGGTACCCGGCGAAGCGGACCGGACGAACAACCTTGGGCATACCTATACGGCCGAACCCGATTCCTACGTAAGTCCCAGCGGCCACTTCAAGATCTGGTACGTCACCACGACTGACGACCGGCCCGGCGCGGGCTGGCCAGAACTCGAAGACGGAGCGGACGGCGACGTTCCCGAATATGTCCGGCACTGCGCGGTATTCCTGGATGAATCCCGCCGCGTCATCGTGGATGAACTGGGATACCGTCCGCCGCCCGTGGACTACGATCATCACGATCGATACGTGGCGATGGATTCGGACGATGGCGGGGACGGGCTATACGACGTCTATATAACCGATCTCCCGAGTCAGTTCAGTGGCTATACCCGCCCGGAAGCGGTCACGACCGGGGCGTCCCTCCCTTCGTACATCGTCGTGGACAACGATTTCGCCGAGTCCCGGAGGACGGTGGAGAAGGCGCTCGACCTGCTGCGGATCACCGTCGCCCACGAGTACTTCCACGCCGTGCAATTCGGCTACGACGCGGGGGAAGAGGCCTTCTGGCTGGAACAAAGCGCCGTGTGGATGGAAGAGCAGGTCTATGACGAGGTCGACGATTACCTGACCTACCTGCCTGCGTTCAGCGGTTTCCTGACGGAACCCTGGATCGCCCTCGATGCCTCGAACGGGGAGCACGAATACGCGGGAGTGCTCTGGCCGCTGTACCTGGAAAAGCGGCACGACAGGGACCTGATCCGCAGCATCTGGGAACGGGCCAGGTCGAGCCGGGCGCTGGACGCCATAGACGAGGCACTGCGCAGCGTCGGCAGCGACCTGGCGTCCGCCTTCCAGGAATTCACCACCTGGAACGTCTTTACCGGGGACCGGGCCAACGCGGACCGGTTCCACGAAGAAGGCGCCGCCTATCCCCCGGTCGAGCTGAGCGGCCTGCACGAGCCCGTGCCCCAGGGTGCATCGGGCACGTATGTATTCGACGGCCCCCGTATCCCCGCCCACCAGTATCCGGCCCATCTCGCGGCCAATTACACACGCTTCGTCCCGGATCCCTCGCTTCCCGGCGGACTGCGCATCGACTTCACGGGCATCACCGGGGAGTGGGGTGTCTCCGTGGCGGCCAGCGGCGAGGTCGACACGGTGATGACGGTTCCCGCGACCAGGGGAGGCGTGACCATCGAGATACCCGACTGGACGCGGTACGAGACCGTCATGCTCGTGGTGGCGTCACTCGAACGCACCGGAGACGGTTTCGAATACGCTTACACAGCCGCCTTCGATCCCGGTCTCACGGGCGACGACCGTGCAGGTCGGCCGATCGCCGCGTCCCTCACCACGTATCCCAATCCTTTCTACCAGGATAGCGGACCCGCCACCGTCCGGTACGAAGTCGGACGGCCGGGGGAGGTTCAGCTCACCCTGTACAACGTGCTGGGCCGGAAGGTCCGCACGCTGGTGGACGGCGTCCATGCGGAGGGCACGTTCACCACCACGTGGGACGGGAAAGACGATGCAGGGAAAAGGGTTGCGAGCGGGGTCTATCTTTGCCGGATGACAACCGGAGAGGCGGCGGAGCGTTCCGAAGTAACGCGCAAGATGCTGTTCCTAAAATAGCTTATCCGGGAAGGACCGGATGATCTTCTCGCAGGTGACGGCCGGGTTTTCTCCTTCGTCTACTGAGATCCATTCGATGCCCCCGGTCTGCCTGAACCAGGTCAACTGGCGCTTCGCGTACTGCCTGGACCGTTGCTGAATGGCAGAAACTGCTTCCCCCAATTCCAGCTCGCCCCCGATGCACCGCAGCATTTCCGCGTATCCGAACGTCGACATGGCATGGGTCCCGGGACCATACCCCCGGTCCGACAGTCCGCGGACCTCCGCTTCCAAGCCCGATTCGATCATCTGCTCGACCCTGGCGTCAATACGCGCATAAAGTGCGGCGCGGTCACGGCGCAACCCGATCAGTCGCGTCCCCCGGGATCGGGCCTGAACGGGCCTTTCGAACCATGACGTCAGGGTCGCGCCCGTCGCGTCGTGGACCTCCAGCGCCCTTTCGATACGTTGCCTGTCGTTCACGTGGATACGCTCGGCGGACGCCGGATCGACAGCGCTCAGCCTTCCATGGAGCGCGGCGGTGGTCGCCGATCGGTATTCGTTCGCCAGGCGCCTCCTGAGTGCCGGCGGGATTTCCGGCGCGTCGAACAGTCCGCCGGCTAGCGCCTTAATGTACAGCCCCGCGCCTCCGACCGCGAGGGCCGGCACGTCGCGCACCGCAAGCTTCCGGATCGCTTCCCGGGCCAGGCGGCCGTATTCGCCGGCGCTGAACCGCACATCGGGATCGACGACGTCTATGAGGTGATGGGGGGCCGCGGCCCGCTCTTCCGCGGTGGGCTTGGCCGTGCCGATATCCATGTACCGGTATATCTGGCGGGAATCCGCCGAGATGATTTCCGCACCGAAGCGCCGGGCCAGCTCAATGCCCACGGCGGTCTTTCCCACGCCGGTGGGACCCACGAGCACCGGCAGGGGGCGGGTATCGGCGGTGCCGGATTCCATCGGACGGGAGGTCACGATGCGTTCCCGGACTGCTCTGACGCGGCGGACCGCCAGTCGCGCACCGCCCGGGCGACTGCGACGACCGGGGCGGTCCAGATGCGGTCGCGGTGTTCCCGCAGATAGCCGCACAACCCGCTGAAATCGGCCTCCGTCACGGACAGATGCCCTTCCGAGATCCCGTGAAAGGTCAACACGGCCCACTGTCCCCGGTGCATTGCCTCCTCGACCAAACCGATCATCCCGGAACGGGCCTGACGCTCCACGGGAAAGGAATAGAGGTGATGCAGATCGGCGGTCAGGGGGTGATTGGCGAAGTCCCCTTTGCCCCGGCCGGCGATATGGTGACGGGCCACGACCGGAACGTAGCTCCGGCGGGCCGGCCCCTCGCCCACGTGGGCATGGTAGCAGGGATAGCAGAAAGTGAAATCCACCTGTCCCGGGATGGCTTCGGAGATGCGCCGCCGGCCCTCGCCGATCTCCCACTCCATGTCGTCGAGGGTCATCGTCTCCAGGCAGTCCGTGCGGGTCTCTTTGAACGCGCAGGAACAGGGGTGATTCACCGTGTGGTTGCCCACCTCGTGCCCGGCGTCCGCCACGGCATTCCATGGCGCGAGCATCCCACGCCAGTCCGGTCCGCGGGGATTGACATAGAACGTGCCGTGAAGGCCGTTTTCGGACAGAATCGGCAGGGCCCGGTCGAGCTGGGACGGCATCCCGTCGTCAAAGGTCAGGGAGACGGCGCCTTCACATCCTTCCCGCCAGGGATGGGGGTGCCCGCCGGTCATGGGATCCGCCTTTCATTCAACTTGATTGTATGCCTTGTGCTCCGTATAATATACAAAACCGATAGTATACCATAACCGGTGCCCGGCATCCTGTCAATTTCCCAATAACCGACTTCCCGTTACACATACGATGGAAAGTACCACGCGATGACCTACGGCGACCGTGACCAACTGCTGAGGGACGACGCATACCTGATCCATCCCCTGCAGCACCGCGACGACCATGACGAGCCCCTGATCTGCGTACGCGCCGAGGGCTCCACGCTCGTCGACATCGAGGGCAAGCGCTACATCGACGGGCTTTCGAGCCTCTGGAACGTAAACGTGGGCCACGGCCGGCACGAGCTGGCGGCGGCCGCCGCGGACCAGATTGGAGCACTGGGTTTCTTTTCCTGCTACGCGGGAGCGACGAATATTCCGGCCATACGCCTGGCCACCCGCCTGAAGGAACGGGCGCCGGGAGCGCTGAACCATACTTTTTTCACGTCCGGCGGCGCCGTTTCCAACGACAGCGCGATCAAGACGGCGCGGTATTTCTGGCAACGGGCCGGCCGGCCGGACAAGACCAGGATCATATCCAGGAAACACGCCTACCACGGCGTGACCATCGGCGCCATGAACGCCACCGGGCTGGAGGCCTACTGGGAGGATTTCGGATCCAGCCTGCCCGGATACGTCCATATCGACGCGCCCTATCCCTATCACTACAGGCCGGAGGACCCCGGGGTGGGATGCGGCGAAGCGAGCGCCCGGGCGCTGGAGGAAGCGATATTGCAGGAGGGCCCGGACACGGTGGCCGCGTTCATCGGAGAACCCGTGCAAGGCGCGGCGGGCGTCATCGTCCCGCCGGAGGACTACTGGCCGCGGGTGCGGGAAATCTGCACGAAGTACGACGTGCTCCTGATCGCCGACGAAGTAATCACCGGGTTCGGCCGCATCGGGCACTGGTTCGGCGTGTCCTGCTGGAATATCGAACCGGACATTGTCACTTTCGCCAAGGGCCTCACCAGCGGATACGTGCCGCTTGGGGGCATCATCGTCTCGGACGAGATACACGACTGCATCCAGAACGCTCCCGGGGACCGCAAATGGAACCACTCCTTCACCTACTCCGGGCATCCGACCTGCTGTGCCGTCGGCCTGGCGAATCTCGATCTGCTGGAGCACGAAGGCCTCATCGAGCGAAGCAGGACCATGGGCGAGAAGCTGATGGAGGGCCTGCGGACGCTGCGGACGCTGCCGCACGTGGGCGATATCCGCGGTATCGGGCTGATGGCCGCCGTGGAGGTGGTGGAAGACCCCGCATCCCGCAAACCCTACGATCCCGCTTTGAAGGTCGGCGGACGCATCGTGAAGAAGATGCTTGAGAACGGCGTCTATACCCGTTGCCGGGGAGACAGCGTCAACTTCGCTCCCCCCTTCGTCGTCACCGCCGAAGAGCTGGACCGGATGATTAACGTAGCCGGAGAGGCCATTGAATCGGTTACGGCCTGAAGTGGACACAGGGACCAGGAGGCGTGCCATGAAACTCCTCATCGCAATCGTCAACAAAAGGGACATCCGGCATCTTTCCGATGCACTGATCGACAACGATTTCCGATTCACCGAAATCGGCAGCACGGGCGGTTTCCTGCGCGCCGGCAACGTCACCCTGTTGATCGGGGTGGACGACGAGCGCGTGCCTCCCGTGCTCGAACTCATCCAGAACCACTGCCACGCCCGGGAAGAAGCCATCGACGTCGCGCAGATCGGCACCCATCTCGACGCCCTCGGGCTGGGCGAGGCGGTAACGACCATGGTGGGCGGCGCGCAGGTGTTCATCATCCAGACCGAACGCATGGTGGTCGTCTGAGGGCGTACCCTTCCCATATCCGGGCTGATCGAGCTGTCCGGGCTGTCCGGGCTGTCCGGGCTATCCGGGCTGCCAGGCTGATTGAGCTGTCCGGGCTGACCGGGCTGCCGGAACAGGAGCAAAGCATTGAAAATCGGCATCATCGGCCACACCGGCTGTGGAGATTACGGGCATTCCCTTGACCAGGCATTCGTGGGCGTGGAAGGCGCCGAGATCGCCGCCCTGGCCGATCCGGTCGAGGAGGGCAGGCAATCAGCGTTGCAACGCACGGGCGCCGCGAAGGGTTATGCCCGGTACACGGACATGCTGGATCAGGAGAAGCTGGACATCGTCGTCCTGGCCACCCACGAGATGAGCAACCATCTCGCCATGGTGCTGGCCGCCGCCGAACAGGGGGTCCACGTGTACGCGGAAAAGCCGCTGGCCCGTACCCCGGCCGAAGTGGACGCCATGGTGGAAGCCTGCGACCGGTCCGGCGTCCTCTTGATCATGGCCCACCCCTGGCGGGGACGGCCGGAAATCCAGCGCCAGGCCATCCCCATGATCCGGGAGGGCGGGATCGGGGAACCGCGCTGGGCCCGCATGTACGGTTTCGGCGGCGAGAACGGGGGAGACCAGTGGTTCATCGATCTCTATCCCCATTTCTTCGATTTCCTGTGGCAGCTCTTCGGCGAACCGTCGTGGTGCCAGGCGATCATCACCCAGGACGGCCGCCCGGTCCGCCCGTCGGACCGGAAGGAAGGGCTGTTCGGCATGGGCACCTCGGCGGGGAACGGCATGTGGGCGCACTACCAGTTCGACGGATTCAACGCGGAATTTGAATCCTTCGCCGGCGACGGCATCGAGAATCCCTATCGCATCGACATCCACGGGACCGCCGGCACGCTCGTCCTGCCCGGTCCCACGCAGGACGGTCCGGACATCTATTTTCATCCCCATTCGAACCCAAAGCCCTTCGACGACGACCGCTGGGAAGTGCTCGCCCATGAGCGGGTATCGGGCGGGCAGAAATGGATCAACGCCCACCACCGCATGGCGAGGTCCATGATGGATCTCATCGAGGGCAGGGAACCCGAATACGAACTATGCCACGCGCGCACGGCCCGCCGCCACATCGAAATGGCCATGGCGGCGCACCGTTCCCACATCACGGGAGCGCGGGTAGCCCTCCCCTTTGCCGAAACAGGCAACCCCTTCGACACCTGGACGGAAGAAGGGCGGGCCTAGATGGACATGGATCGCTTCCGGCACCATCTGGCCGGACCCGTCGCCTCGATCAACACCCCCTTTCTCGAAAATGACGACATCGATTACGAAGGATTGCGCCGTTTCGTGGATTTCTGCATCGAAGCGGGGGCGGGAAGCGTCCTGTTCACGCCCGGGGACAGTCTCTACCCGGTGCTCACCGAAGCGGAGATCGCCGAACTGACGGCCTTTACCGCCGGCATCGTGGACAAACGGGCGCTGTTCATCGCGAGCGCGGGGTTCTGGTCCACGCCGCAGACCGCCGCCTTCGCGGAATATGCCCGGGACCGCGGCGCGGACGCGGTGATCGTTGCGCCGCCCGACCGCGGGATGACGGTGGACGGGCTCGTGGCGTACTACGATGCGGTGTCGCGGGCGCTGCCAGCCTTCATCCTGAGCGCCGGACTGGTGAGCGTGGGGGTCCGGGGCGCGCTGGAAACCGTCGAACGGCTCCTGGACGAGGTACCGGGCGTCGTGGGATTCAAGGAGGACTTCGGTCCCGATTTCGCCCGAGGGGCCTGCGCCAGGGCCCACGAGAAGTGGGTGATCTTCGCCGGCGGCCAGAAGCAGACCCACATGGACATGCTGCCCTATGGCTGCGACGGGTACATGTCGACCTTCATCAAGTTCAAGCCCGACGTGGCTCACGCCTACCGGGCCGCCATCGAGCGCGGAGACATCGATGCGGCCACGGACGTCATCGCGCGCTTCGACATGCCCTTTTTCGACTTCCTGTACAACACCTTTCCGGCCGGCGGCGACGCGGCGCAGCACGCCGTCCTGGAACTGGCCGGCATCTGCGGCCGCTGGCGCAGGAGCCCACTGCCCGATCTCTCTGTCGAGGAGATGGAGCGGCTGAAGGCTTTCCTCGTGGACGGCGGCATGCTGTAACGGTTACGACGGTCCTCGCGCAGTACGACCTTCGAGGCCTGTCACTTACCGCCTTCAATAAGACTGGAGAAGACCTGACCATGCAGATTGGCTATACCACCTGGGGCATGCCCGAAGTCCCCGTGGACCAGGCCCTTGCGTTCCTGCACGACGTGGGATTCGACGCGGTGGAACTGACGGTCCTGCCGAACTACACGACGGCCGTGGACGGACTGGACGGCCGTGAACGGCGCCGCATCAAGGCGCTCTGTTCCGGATACGGCCTGGCCATGCCCGCCGTCGCCGCCCACCGCTCGCTCCTCGAAGAGGACCCCGATGCGCATCGAGAGAACATGCGCCTGCTGAAGCGGGCCGTCGACCTGTGCGCGGAATGGAGCGACGGCCGCGGTGCACCGGTCCTGGACACGGTGCTGGGCGGTGCGCCGGAAGACTGGGAAACCAGGCTGGACTTCATCCTGGAACGGGTCCGGAAACTGGTGGATTACGCCGCGGACAGAGGCGTGGTGATCGGCATGGAAGCCCACGTCGGATGCGCCCTGGACACCGCGGAGAAATCAGTCCAACTCGTAGAGACCATGGACTCGCCCCACCTGGGGCTCAATTTCGACATCAGCCACTTCGACGTCCTGGGCATGCCCATCGAGGAAGCGGTCCGGCTCATGGCGCCACACGCGGTGCACACCCACGTCAAGGACCAGCGCGGCCGCGTGCCCGATTTCGAGTTCCTCGTGCCCGGGGAAGGCGACTTCGACTTCACGGCCTACCTTCAGGCCATGCATGCCGCCGGATACGAGGGATCGATAACCGCGGAGGTCAGCAACATGGTGCAGAAGAAACCGGGATACGACCCCTTCGAAGCGGCCGCCCTGTGTTACCGGACCCTGGAAAAAGCCTTCGTCGAAGCCGGCGTGCCCCGGCCGTGAGCGGCGCCTTCGTGCAAAGTAGCCAGGATTTAGTAGCCAGTATAAGTACATTCCGGGAATTGCGATCACGTGGCGGGTCAGAAGAGCACCCGCAAATGAGAGGAAGATCATGGTATACCGCTATCTGGGCAAAACCGGTCTGCAGGTGTCGCCGATCTGCCTCGGCACGGCCTTCCGGGGAGAGATCGACGAGCACGCAGGCATCCGGGTGATCGAGACGGCCCTCGACCTGGGATGCAACTTCATCGACTCGGCGTTCTATGGTGAGGGAAGGTCCGAGAAGATCATCGGGAAAGCGCTCAAGGGAAGGCGCGAACACGTCGTGCTATGCACCAAGATTTTCGGCACGGCGGGGAAGGGGCCCAACTTCACCGGGTTGTCACGGTTCAACCTGATGCAGGGCGTGGAAGAAAGCCTGAAACGACTGCAGACCGACTACATCGACCTCTACCTGGCCCACAGCTTCGACCCGGTCACGCCCCTGGAGGAAACTCTTTCGACCTTCGACGACCTCGTCCGCCAGGGCAAGGTCCGGTACATCGGCTGCAGCAACTGGCCGGTGTACAAGGTGGTGGAAGCGCTCTGGACCAGTGACCGGCGCAGCCTGGAACCCTTCGTATGCCTGCAGTACAACTACAGCCTGCTGGCCCGGTGGGAGACCGAGCTCGAACTCATGCCCATGGCCAAAGATCTCGGACTGGGCCTCATGTGCTACAGCCCACTCGCCATCGGCCTGCTGACCGGCCAGTTCCGACGAGGAGCCGTGCCGCCCGAAAACAGCCCGTGGGGGAAGGACCCCCGACCGGGCCTGAGCCGCCAGTTCTATCCCTTCGACGAGGCCATGACCGATAAGCTGGACCGCATCGTGCAGACGCTGATCGACGTGGGGGACAAGTACGGGAAGACGCCGGCGCAGGTGGCGCTGGCCTGGATCCTGGACCACGAAGAGGTGACCGCGCCCATCATCGGTCCGGACTTCCCCGAGCAGGTCGAGGAATCACTGGGGGCCGTGGGATGGGTGCTGGACCCGGAGGACCGCGCCTTGCTGGACGAGGTCTCCGCTCCGGACCTTCCGGGCAAATACGCCTGAGCGGACGGCACACCCGTTACCGCACCGGCCCGTCAGCCGAAGGGCTCGTCCCGGTTCCCGGCGGGCGGTTTGCGTTTCTTCGCTTCCACCCGGGTGGCGTTGTAAATGGCTCGAATGCGGCGGAACTTCTGCGCGACGAGCGCGATGAACACCACCAGGATCACGCCCAGGACGACCTGGTAGGCTGGATTGTCCCAGCCCAGAATAACCGGCCAGAGCGCGAAAATGGCGAGGATGGTGAAGCCCGCTTCGAGTTTTTCTCTAGTCGTCATATCCGGCGTATCTCTTTCGGGTCCGCGGCCAACTCTTTCGGGTCCGCGGCCAATCAGAAATCGAATTCCACTTCCACCAGCCGGTTTTCTCTCGAGGCCGTTTCACAACCCTCGATGAGCTGTATCGGACCTTTTGCCCATTCCCCCGTGATCTCCAGGGGGAGGCCGGCGAGCAGGTGATCGGCCACGTTCTTGTAATAGCCGTGCCAGTTATGTCCCCGGTCGTAGGGTTTCACCTCGACGACGCGGTGGCGGCCGTCGGGCGAGGCCATGGTCACCGTCCCCGCCCCGTCCCCGCCTTCCATGACAATCGATCCGGCGGTTCCCTGGACGGTCCACATGGGCCTGCGGGACGCATGGATGGACGAGGTCATGAACTGCGCCTCGACGCCCGCGTCGAAACGGGCGTAGGCCCGGCAGTAATCCTCGTTGGTACTGCTGTGCCAGACCCGCTTCATGTAGTTCCCGTAGAGTGTCGCCCGCTTGTTTATCCGGTTGCCCTGTCCGTCGTACCGCGGCACCAGTTGCAGGATCTTTTCGAAATTATGGGCGCCCCAGTCGTACATCGCCCCGCCGGAGACCGGCTTGTGGGTCCGCCACGCCTGGCCCGGCAGGCCGTACCCCACCAGGGCGCTTTCGACCGAGTACACCTCGCCGATATCGCCCCGATCGACGATCTCCTTCATCGAAAGGATGTCCGGGTCCCAGTGCCGGTTGTGGTACACCGAGATCATGACGCCCCGGTCCCTGGCAAGGCCGATCAGTTCGTCCGCCTCGGAGACCTTGACCGTGAAGGGTTTCTCTGTAATCACGTGAAGGCCCGCTTCAAGCAGCGGCTTCGCGACCGGCGCATGGTAGGCGTGGGGCACGATGACGATGGCGAGATCGACTAGCCCGCTTCCGGCCATTTCCACGGCATCCTCGAACATGGGCACGTCCTCGCCCTGTTCCTCCCGCGCCGCTTCCAGCCGGGCGGGGTCCCGGTCGCAGACCGCCCCCAGTTCGAATCCCCGCGTCGCGGCGATCTGCTCGCTGTGGTGCCTCCCCATGCCGAACAGCGGTCCGTATCCCACCAGCCCGATCCGGACTGGCGACCCGTCGGTCATCCCGCACACGTAACGGAGCCCCTTGACCAACTGGTCCTGGAAATCGGGATGGACGAAGGTGCGGTTGTCGTGGCCTAGGGCGGTGTAGAATACGCGTCCCTTTCCGTAATCCCGCAGGTAGCCCAACGGCTTGCGTTCGAGTTTCCATACGCCGTGCTGGAACCACCTGAGTGGCGCTTCCGTCTTGATGTCCATGTTGTAGCATTCGTCCTGGACGCGGAAGCTCCGGCTCATGCGCGGCAGTATCTCGTCGAAGGCGGAATCGACTTCCACGTCGAAGTCGCCCAGCGGATCGTGGCCGATGAACTCGGTGCCGATCATCTCGATGTAATCGGCGTACTGCGCCAGCCCCGCGTTTGCGGTGTGCACGGCCAGCAGCCCGCCGCCGTTCCGCACGTAGCCTGTGATCCCCCTTTCCTGGTCAGGGGTCAGTTCTCCGGACGCGATGTAGAGCGCCACGGCATCGTAACCCGACGGGTCGCAGAGCGCGTTGCGGTCGTCGGTTACGTCCAGGGTGAACTGCGAAGCGCCATTCACGAGCCGGTCGAACATGGCGGCGAACTGGCTGAACGGCGGACTGTGCGCGTTGATCAAGAGCAGTATGCGTTTCACGGCGGTCCCTTCATCGACGGGTGGAAGATAGGAAGGTTTTCACACGTTTCGACGATCCTGCGATGCGGCAAGGCTTCTTTTCCCCGAAGCCGTTTCCTCGTTTCGTTCCTTGCGTACGCTTCAGGCTTCAGGCTTCAGGCTTCAGGCTGCCGCCTGCCTTTCGGCGTCCAGCGTGACCCGGATGCCGAACCGCAGATAGCCCAGGGAAAGCAGTACGCATGCCGGCCACCAGAACCAGTCCGGGAGTGGAGATTCCATGAGCATGTGCACGGTGTCCAGCACGACGGCCGGCGTAATGGCGATGATGGCCAGGTTCAGGAGCGTACGGTACGGCAGCACTCCTCCGGCGGACGCTCCGGCGGACGCCGTGAAAAAGGAAGCCACGTAGGCGTACAGCAGCGTCTGGACGGTCCGGTACGCGTAGGACAGCACGAGCAGGACGGGAAAGAGCAGCGTATTGACCAGGGACCGGGTCCAGTCGGCGATCACGTACAGGTCCTCCCGGGTCAGCGTCTCCGGAGGTCCTTCCGGCAGGTTCGTTACGTCGACCAGGTCGCCCTCTCCGCGGATGAAGATCTGGGTGCGCGTTACCAGCACCGGCGCCTCGGTGTCATCCAGGCTGGTGTACTGCCCGGTCGGGTCGATGACGGCCAGCACCGTCCCTTCCCGGTCACGCAGGAGCGTCGGCGCGGATGAGGACGAGGTGAGTTCGCCGCCGGAGAGGCTGAGATCAGGGACCTGGTCGATATAGAAAGGCGCTTCCCGGCTGACCCAGTCGTCCACCTCGTTCTGCATCTGGATGGTGAAGGGGATCCAGGTCAGCGCCAGCAGCAATAGGAGGTAAAGAAAGGTTCGGTTTCGCCAGTGCCGGGCCGCATCCTCGTAAATGGCCCCTTCGTAGAAGGCCATCCAGAGCGGATGCAACAGACTGAATCGACGCATGTGCCCTTTCATCCTCCCGTCCGCGCGTCCCGGCGTGAAATCCTGACTTGACATCCTAGACCGAGTTGGCTACCGAGCCATCCGACCTGAGCAGCGTATTCGCGGTATTCATCGGCGTGAAGACCGCTCCCTCCAGCCGTTCGTCGTCCAGTTCCACGCCCAGTCCCGGGTCCCGGGGTATCGGGATGTACCCGCCTTCCCGGCGTATGTTGGTCCGATAAATCCTGCTGGCTTCCGATTCGTCGCCCATGCTGTATTCCTGCGTAACGAAGTTGGGAATACTGGTATCCAGGTGTACGGAAGCGGCGGTGATCAGGGGGGTCAGGAAGTTGTGCGTCACGACGGCGCAGTGGTGGGCCTCGGCGATGGCCGCGATCTTCTTGCAGTGGGTCAGGCCGCCGGCGAGGGCCACGTCCGGCCGCACGTACTGCGGTCCGCCGTGGGCAAGGAGCTCCTGGAACTCCCAGATGGTGTTCAGGCGTTCCCCGTTGCCGACGGGGATCCCGATCCGCCGGGCGATTTCACCCTGGGCCATGATGCTGTCGATCTGTATGGGGTCCTCGATGAAATAGAGGTTGAATTCGGTCAGCGCGTTGGCCAGGGGCATGGCGGTCAGCGGCGTCAGCTTGCGGTGGACCTCCACGATGAGGTCCATGTCGGGCCCGCCGCCTTCGCGCGCTGCCGCGACGAGATCCCGGGCGGTGCGTATCATCCGGTCGAGGGCCATGTCCTGGTAGCCGCCCGGCAGGGGATCGAACTTGAGGGCCGTGAAGCCCTCCGACGCCGCGTTGCGGGCCGATTCGAGCATGGCCTCCGGGGTGCCGCCGCCGCCCAGCAGGTGCAGCCTGACCCGGTCCCGGCAGTTTCCGCCGAGCAGTTCCCAGACCGGAACCCCGAAGTGCTTGCCCTTGATGTCCCATAGGGCGATGTCGACGGCGCTGACCGCCCCGGACAGGGCGCTTCCCCGGAAGGGCGACATGCGGTAGAGATACTGCCAGTGATGTTCGATGCGGAAAGGATTCTGTCCCACCAGGTAGTCTTTGAACCGCTCCACGATCTGGTGCACGGCTTCCGGATACCCCCAGCAGGCCGTCTGTCCGACCCCGGTGAGCCCGTTGTCGGTCCTGACGCGGATGACGTATCCGCCGCCGATGAAATACGAGGTGATGTCTTCTATTTTCATGTCGGATGCCTTTCGTTCGGATCGACCCCTACCAAGTAAGCGGTGTTTCATCCACCCCGCAACCAGAAATCGGCGCCGCAGACCGCAAACCCTCCAAATGCAGTTTTTACTTGAAGACCCTCTTGTGTCCTCTGTATACTCTGTTTACAGAACCTAATACACAATTCGCTGTTTTTCCAGACCCCCGGCACGGTCCGGCGCGGTGGCTCGCACCGCATATTCCGTCGGAGCATGCCGGAGGTATTTTCCAGGAGATACACCATGATCACGGAAGAGACCGGAATCAACTTCGATCCGAAATTCGAGGATCCCGAAAAGCTGAAAGCGTTGTCCCGGCGCGGGTTTATCGGTCGGATCGCGGGAGGTCTCGCCGCCGGGACGGCCCTCCTGTCCATGGCCGGGAAGGCCGGGGCGAAGCCGCCGATGCCCGAAGACCACCTCCCGGAACCCGACGACGTGGCCTACTGGAACTGGGTGGCCGACCAGTACATCATCCGCGACGGCGTTTCCTTCATGAACACCGGGACGCGCGGTCCGTCCCCGGGTCCGGTACACCGGGCGCAGATCGCCGCCCTGGAAGGCGCGAACTCGGATTACAAAAGCTACACCAGTTACGTCTACAACAGCGACTTCCGGGCACAGATGCGGGAGAAGATGGCGAATTACCTCGGCTGTAAATCGAACGAGGTCGCCTTCACCAACAACACGACCGAGGGCATGGTCTTCGGCACCTTCGGCATCGACATGGAGCCGGGCGACGAGATCGTGACCACCAATCACGATCATTCCAGCGGCGTGCAGCCGATCAACCTCCGGGCCGTCCGCCAGGGAACGAAGACCGTCATGATCGACCTCTCTTCTCCCGAATACCACCCGCCCGACAGTCCCGACGCGCTGCTCAAGGCCTTCGAGGCCGCCATCACGCCGCGAACGAAGATGCTCAGCTTCTGCCACATCAACTACGGAGACGGGCTCGTTCTCCCCGTGAAGGAAATCTGCGAGATGGCCCGTTCGAAGGGCATCATCACGCTGGTCGACGGGGCACAACCTCCGGGCATGCTCGACCTGAACATGCACGACCTGGGATGCGACATGTACGCGGGGCCGTGCCACAAGTGGATGATGGCGTCCATGTACACGGGCTTCTTCTACGTGAAAGAGGATATCGTGGATCAGGTATGGCCGACCCTGTACGCCGGTCCGGTGAACGGCCTGACCATGTACGGGCAGGAACCCACGGGCTTCGCCAAGGTGTTCTACGAAGAGTACCTGGCGGGCGCCTCCAAGTTCGAATTGCGGGGTTCCTCCAATGCGCCGGCGCGGGTCGCCATCGACGCGGCGCTGGATTTCCACAACATGATCGGCCCGGCCGCCATCGAGAGCCGGAACCGCTACCAGGCTACGCGCGTGGCCAACGCCCTGCGCAATATGGACGGCGTGGAAGTCTACAGTTCGCCCGACCCCCGCATGAGTGCGGCACTCGTCTCGTTCAAGGTCATCGGCGTGGGTACGCGCGATCTCAACGACATGCTGTGGGACCGCCATCGTATCTACATCCGGAACGTCACGCACGACGAGATCAACTGGGACGCCAACCGGACTTCGATGCATATCATGGTCACCGACGCGCAGACCGACCAGTTCATCGGGGCCATCGAGGAGATAGCGAAGGAGAAGCGCCTGTAATCCGGCGTTATCCGGTTTTCCCCGGTGGTGGCTTCCCAGCCATTGAACGCGTTTGAACGATCAGCCCCGATAGGAGGCGTAATGGCCTATCTGCGTCACCTCGCACTGCGTTGTAGAGACGTGGCGGTCTCGCAGCGTTTCTACGAGGATGTGATCGGTTTTACCTTTGTCGGCCGGCGGGGTAACGGCGAGGCCGTCGATCTCAGCGACGGCACCGCCAACATCACCCTGCTGCCCCATGACGATCCATCGCGGCCGACGCTCGAGGAAGGCGAGGAGTATATCCATTTCGGCGTGCTGGTGGACGACCTGCACGCCGCCTGGCACCGGGTCCGGAACTGGGGGGCCGAAGCGCCGAAGACCGTGAAGGGCCGGGACGCCATCTCCTCCGATACGCCGCCGGAGATCGCTTTCAAGGCCATCGATCCCGACGGTAACATCGTCGACATCTCCGGTGACCGGGACGAATGGCGCGGCGTAAAGATATGACCAAAGGTTGATTCCCCGGTATCGATCAACCTCCTATGCGTATGCTCAAATCGGCCGCCCTTTCCATTGACAAGTCCGTCGCGAGGGCGGCCGAGTTGTTTGATTTCTCCCGTGGACGCGTCCCGCCCGGCACCCTCACCGCCGCGTTCTGGCCGGGCCTGGTCCGGTCCCTGGTGCGCCAGTTCAGTCAAGGCGTGGCCGGGGTTACCGGAACGAACGGCAAGCACACGACCTGCCGTATCCTGGCCGCGATTCTGCGGCAGGCCGATGCCCGGACGCTCTACCCCGAAGACATCGTCCCATCCATCGACGAAGTGGTCTCCACCCTGGTCCGGGCGACCGACCGCCGCGGCAGGATCCATGCGGACTACGGCGTGTTCGGTTTCGAGACCGGCATGCTCGACCGGGCGATCAGGGTGTGCAGTCCCGGCACGCTCGTACTGAGCAACCTTTACGACGATGAATCGGTCCAGGGGGTAGACCGCGCTGCCCTGATCGAAAAGTGGTGCGACTGGTTCGGCAACATGTCCGCCGGACAGCACATCCTCGTCAATGCCGACGATCCGGTCCTCTGCGGCGGATTCACGCGCGGCGTGCCGCCCCGGTTGACCTATTACGGCGTGGAGGATGAAAGCCTGCACCTGGCGGATGCGGCCAAGCCCGAAGTACCATGCCCCCGGTGCGGCGCTCCCCTGGCCTACCGCATCACCAGCCTGGCCCACCTGGGCGACTACGCCTGCGAAGGCTGCGGTTGGGAAAGGCCGCTGCCCACCGTCTACGCGATTGATGTGGATCTGGGACCGGATGAATCCAATTTCCGGATCATCACGCCGCGGGGTCCCCTGGACGTGCGCCTCCGCCTGTCCGGGCTGCATAACGTGTACAACGCCGTGGCGGCCGCGGCGGCCGCGTTGTCCCTCGGCCTGAGTCCCGTGACGATACGCAAGGGCCTGGAATCGGTAAGGGCCTCCGCGGGACGGGACGAACGGGTGGTGATTCACGATCGGGAAGCCCGTCTGATAACGATCAAGAACAGGACTTCGCTCCACGAAGCGCTCAGGACCTGCCGGCTGGACCAGCGGCAGGGCCATTTCCTGTTTTTGCTGGACGAAGCCGTACGGGGCGGTCGCAACGGTCCGTGGATCGTGGACGAAGACCTGGAAGGCATGGCGGACCTTTCGAGGTCCGTGCACGTGGCCGGCGCGGGAGGCGCGCACCTGGCCCTGATGGACGAACAGATGGACGCGGAGGACATGGCCACCGCGGCGGACGTCAGCGACGTGTTTCACGACATCATGCGTCGGCTCGCTCGGGGTGACCGCCTGTGGGTTTTGGCCACCGAAGGCGCCATGTACGCGGTAAGGCGGGAACTGCGGGACATGGGGATCATCTGAGCGCGGGCGGCGTCATTGCCAGGGAGGCCACCAGTACCGAGCGGCGTCACTGCCAGGGAGGCCGGTCGCACCCCTCGAACGGGTAGTGATCGCCGGGCCTGAACCGGGGAAGCGGAGGGTAGTGGTTGATTCCGTCCACGGCCTTGCCCCGGCACAGGTAGGCGGGGAAGTTCTCGCGCTTGATGCGCGTGGTCGTGGGAATGTACCGGAGGGTCAGTCCGCACCGGCGCCGGTCGGAAAGGTTGGCCTTCGAACCGTGTATCAGGTAGGGATCGTGCAGGGATACGCCGCCCGCCGGCACGACGACATCGACCGCCCTGGATTCATCCACCTTCAAATCAAGCTCCGAACTCAATACGTTTCCCCCTTCGGATCTACGGTGCCGGTGCAGTTCCTGGTCCTTGTGGCTGCCGGGGATGACCCGCATGCATCCGTTCTCCGGGGTCGAGTCGTCCACGGCCAGCCAGATGGTAATGACCTTCATGGGCTCAAGCGGCCAGTAGTTTCCGTCCTGGTGCCAGAGCACCGGCTGCCCGTCCCCGGGCGGCTTGCTGATGTAATGTGCCGCGAAGAGTGCGATGTCGGGCCCAAGAAAAGGTTCGATGACGTCGATGAGCCGGGGGTCGGTGCAGAGGCGGATCCAGAACGGATCGTCCACGATGAGGTGGTGATGGTACTGCTCGGGCCGGACGTCGGGGTACTTCTTTCCCATCCACTCGATATGGCCCTGGGCCTCGGCGGTCAGGCCGCCGTCGAGGACCCCGGGCAGGACCACGTAGCCGTCGTCCCGGTATTTGCTTACGATATCGGCGCCGTTCAATCCGCACCTCCCCGCTGTTCGTGTTCAAGGTGTTTTCGCAAGGCGCGGCCCACAACGCCGATCTGGTGCTTGAACATGGACCTTATCCGATCGGAGGAAATGAGCGGCCCTCGCTCAAAAGTATCGAAAGACAGGCCGGGATTCGCCCGCCGCCGCCTTCATATACTGTTTATGTAATTACCCCGCAATTGCTGTAGCGTCAACCGGTCTTTTTCCCGGCAGCAGGAGTCCGGGGGCGGGGCTGTTGCCGGAGCAGTTTGACTCAAAAAAACAAGACCCCGGCCGGAACCGGGGTCCTGTATAAAAAAACAAAAAAGGCGAAGACCGGGAAACCGGTTAACGAATGCCGACTCGAAGCACGTAGCTAACCGCGAGCCGTTTCCTAACCTTCGTATTAAAGGTACGTCACCTTCGTCGCGGCGTCAAGCGTCAAATCCCGTTTTATCGTCGCGGCGTCAAGCGTCAAATCCCGATTCATCGTCGCGGCGCCAAGCGTCAATTCCAAACTAGAATGGTTGACATCACCGGGCGGGCTGTTTATTTTGTAAGTTCCCGTTACTTCAATACGACATCTGACGAAAATACGCATTCCCGACCAGTAGAACCGGGTTGTCAACGACGGTCAGACAGGAGATACCGATGAGTTCAGAAAGATTCGACTTTGCCATTGCCATAGGCGGCGCCGCGGGTCAGGGTATCGCCACGCCGGGCAACGTGCTCGCCCGGATCTTCATCCGCCGCGGACTGCATCTCAACGCCTACAATGCCTATCAGTCGATCATCCGGGGCGGCCATATCTTCCTCACGATGAGGATTTGCGATCAGCCGGTCCACAACCACGGCGATAAACTCGACCTGCTGGTCTGTCTGAACCAGGATACGATGGACCGGCACCTGTGCCTCATGGGATCCGGCACGCGGGTGATCTACAACAGCGACACGATCACGCCAGGCACCCCGGAAGACGGCGTGCACCTCTGCCCGCTGCCCATCAACGAACTGACCGACAACAACCGCAACAAGCTCGTACAGAACACCGTGGCGCTCGGGACGATACTCTACATGCTCGACGTGGACTTCCAGATCCTGGAAGACATCATCACCATGCAGTTCCAGCGCAAGGGGCAGGAAGTGGTCGACGAGAACGTGGGCGTGGCCCGCGCGGGATACGACTATGCCGCGGCGCATTTCGAACCCTTCGCGCAGTCCCTGCCCTCCGGCGGCAAGCCGCAGGCGGTATGGACCGGCAACGATGCACTGGCCATGGGCGGCGCGGCGGCGGGCGTCAAGTTCTACTGCGCTTATCCCATGAGCCCCTCCACGGGCGTACTCCACTGGATGGCCCAAAACGCGCGGGAACTGGGCATCATGGTGCGACAGGTCGAGGACGAGATCGGCGTGGCCAACATGGCCATCGGCGCCGCCCACGTGGGCTGCCGGTCCATGTGCGCCACATCGGGCGGCGGATTCGCCCTGATGACCGAGGCCGTGGGCAGCGCGGCCATGATGGAAATCCCTGTCGTCTTCATCGACGTGCAGCGCGCCGGTCCTTCCACGGGCGTGCCCACCAAGACGGAACAGGGCGATCTCTGGCAGATCCTCGGAGCGAGCCAGGGCGATTTCGAACGGTTCATCGTGGCGCCGACCGATGCGCTGGACGCCTTCCATACCGTGCCCGAACTGTTCAACCTGGTGGACCGGTTCCAGTGCCCGGGCATCGTGATTTCGGATCTGCTGATCTCCGAAGGCACCTTCAGCGTCGACCCGGACGCCATCGACATGCAGCCCGGAATAGACCGGGGCGAACTGATCACCGAGTCCAATAACGGCGCGAGCGACATCCCGACGGGTTCGCAACTGGCCAACGGGCACGGCCTCATCGGCGCGCCGAGCAATGGTTACCTGCGGTACGAGAATACGGAGAGCGGTATTTCTCCCCGCGCGCTTCCGGGCGTGGAGGGACACGCCCACGTGGTGGCCACCGACGAGCACGATGAAGACGGCGTCCTGGTCAGCGACGAGTTCACCAATCCCCACAAGCGGCGCAAGATGGTGGAAAAGCGGGCCCGTAAGTTCAGGAACATCGCCGAAAGCATTGAACCGCCGGCGCTTTTGGGATCGAGTGCCGAAGACGCCGAGATCACGCTCATCGGCTGGGGTTCGACCCACGGCGTGATCAGGGAAGCGGTGGAGACCCTGAACCGTGAAGGCGTCGCCGTAAACCACCTTCCGATAAAGTGGATCGTCCCCCTGCACGCGGACGCCATCCGGGAAGTCTTCGACAACGCGAAAAAGACCGTGATCGTTGAGAACAATCATTCCGGCCAGTTCCACCGGTATTTGCGCAGCGAGACCGGGCTTTCGGCCGACGGCCACATCCGGAAGTACGACGGCGAACCATTCATGCCCCATCATATCGTGGATGGCGTAAGGGAGCTGCTGGCCGGAACGACGGACATCTACGTGCCCTATCAAGAAGTCATCGTCTAAGGAGTCTTCAACATGTCAGTGGAAACTTTACCACGCGAGGAAGTGGAAGCGAAGCCGGTAGCGCCATTGAAAGCAAAGGACTTCAAGGGCAAGGTGGATCCGGACTGGTGCCCGGGATGCGGCGATTTCGGCGTGCTGAGCAGCCTGCAGCGGGCATGCGTGAACCTGGGTCTCCGGCCCCACGAGATCCTCACGATCAGCGGGATCGGCTGCTCCTCGAATTTCCCGGGATTCTTCAACTCCTACGGCATGCACACGCTGCACGGGCGTGCCCTCGCCGTGGCCACGGGCGCACAGATGGCGAACCACGAACTCACCGTGTTCGTCACGGGCGGCGACGGCGACGGCTACGGGATCGGCGGGAACCACTTCACCCACACGGCGCGGCGGAACGTCGACCTGACCTACATCGTCATGGACAACCAGATCTATGGGTTGACCACGGGACAGGTGTCCCCCACGAGCAGCATCGACATGCGGACCAAGAGCACGCCCTTCGGAAGCGTGGAGGCCCCGATCAATCCCATCACGGCGGCGATCATGAACGGCGCGACCTTCGTGGCCCGGGCCTTCAGCGGCGACGCCCGCCACCTGACCGGGCTCATCGAACAGGCCGTCCAGCACAGAGGCTTTGCCCTGATCGACGTATTCAGTCCCTGCGTCACCTTCAACAAGGACAACGACTACCCCTTCTTCAAGCAGCGCGTCAAGAAGCTGGAGGACGAAGGGCACGATCCGGGCGACTGGAAGGCCGCCTGCGAGAAGGCCATGATCTGGGGAGATGAGATCTACACGGGCCTGTTCTTCCAGAAGAAGGGCGCGCCCACGCTGGGCGACCAGGAACCGGTGCTGGACGAAGGCGGCGCAATCGCCCGTCGCGAACTGGGGATCACCGTCGAGCAGTCCGACCGGATCATCAAGCGCATGATGTAGCGGGATGAGACGACGCGCGGGTTGAGACGACGCGCGGGATGAAGCCGCGTATCAGATGAAGGGGATTTCCTGCAGTTCCCGGTGCACGGCGCGGTAGAGGGGAACCGGCTGGGTGTTCTCTGCGGTACGTTCCCCGCCGGTGGCTTTGATCATATCCAGTGACAGGACCTTGTCGCTGAAACTCCCCGATTCCAGCCTTTCACCCAGCCCCTGTTCATACACGCACTGCAGTTCCGCCATCGTGAATTCACCGGGAAGCAGCAGCAGCGCGATATTGGTGTAATTCAGTTTTGCCGCGATCCTGTCCGTGCACACCTTCAGAATCTCATTGTGATCATATGCCAGCGACGGGGTGTCATTGACGTAGAACCATTCCCCCGCGCGGTACTTGTCTACCGGTTCAAAGGGCTCGCCCGGGCGGTCGGGAAACCCCATGTAGGCCGTCGAGATCGTTCGTCTCCCGGGATCCCGGTCGATGGCGGAGAAGGTGTAGACCTGCTCGAAGTAGGCGCCCGACCGGCCAGTTGCCTCGCGGTAGGCGCGCCGCACCGCCGCCTCCAGGTCTTCTGTCTCGAGCACCAGGGTGCCGGGCAGCGAATAACGACCCACGAAGGGTTCGATCTTCAACTCGACCAGGTATACGAGCAACTTCCCGTCGAGAAACCGGAAGATGCCGAGGTCCGTGGCCGCGTATGGTTTGGTCGGAATCATCGCAAGGTCATGTTTGCATCGTTTGCAGGGGCGTGGCAAGAAAAAAATGGGTGGGAGCGCAAGGTAATCGGGAGCGGTTAGTGCCCGCGCGATAGGGAGCCGTTACGCCTTCTATGGACCTGGATGTCCTGAATACCGTCGTACAACTCGTGTCCGGCGCGCTGATCGGCGCCTGCATCGGCATGACCGGCATCGGTGGCGGGGTCCTCCTGCTGCCCGTTCTGACGCTGGGATTCGGCCTGCCGTCCACGGTGGCGGTGGGCACCGCCCATCTCTATTCCTGCCTCAGCAAGCTCCCGGCCGTGTTCTTCCATTTCAGGCAGGGGACCATCCGGTTCCGCACTTCGGCGTATTTCCTGGCGGGCGCGGTGCCCGTCTCCGTGGCCGTCGCCCTCTGGATCTCGGGGTACGCCGGGGACATGGACCCGGCCGACCCGGCCTGGCGCGAACTTCAGACGAATCTTCGCCAGTTCATCGCGGCGGTGGTCATTCTCTCGGGCCTGCTGATCCTGTGGCACATGTTCCTGTGGCCGGTTTCCCGCGCGGTAAAGGGCCGGACGGGCCAGGCGGGGCAGGCAGGCCAACGGATTTCCGCCCGGGTCAGGGGTGCGAAGATCGGCATTGCGGTGGCGCTGGGCGCCGTCATCGGGGGGTTGATCGCCTCCACCTCGGTGGGGAGCGGCATCCTGATCGTACCGCTGATGATCATCATCTTCCGCCTCACCGCGGTGGACACGGTGGGCTCCTCGATCTTCATCGCGCTGGCGCTGACCTTCACGAGTTCGATCATCTACGCAGGCAGCGGCCAGCTGGATCTCGCCATCGCCGTGACCATGGCCGCCGGATCGCTGGTGGGCGTGCCCGTGGGCGTGCGGATGTCCCGCAGGCTCCCGGAACGCTACCTTCAGATCACCATCACGGGGCTGGTGCTGGTTGCGGGATTGATCATGCTGACAGGAGGTTGACGAAGAGGATCAGGGCGAGGCGAATATATCGTTCAACATTCCGCTCAGCCGGATGCCGGCCTGCAGAAGACGCTTCTTGACGCCGTCGTGGTGTTTGAAGATGTAGTCGTATCCCAGGTAGGGCGTCCTGTCGGAACGGGATCCGCCGTGATCATACACCGCAGGCAGCATGCTGCGCGATTCCCTGGCCCAGTCCCACACCGTCGAGCGGCGCCATGCTTCGATCTCGCCGGGTTCCGCGTGGCCGAAGAAACGCACCCACTCCGTGAAGCTCAGCCGCTGGTGCTCGATGAGGTGCTCGTCCCATACGGCGTGAAGGTTCGTGCTCTCGCCGAACCAGCGGACCCGGATATCGTTGCCGCCCCGGTCGCTGGCGTAACCCACGTGAAGCGGTTGATGTACGTCGGCCACGAAGTGCACCAGGAATTTAAGCGCCTCCGCCCGTTCCTTCCGGTCCGCCTCCGGGTCCCTCAAGACCCGCTCGAAACGCAGAATGGCCTCGATCACGTCGCCTCGCGGACTTTTGCTCGCCGTTTCAATGTCCTGACCCGGCGGCGCGTTGACGTAGTGCCAGGGCGAGGCGTGGCGCCAGGCAGGATCGGACTTGATCTCGTCGGCCCAGGTGCCGATCTGGGCCAGCGAAGCGCGTCCCACCAGTTCCGCGATGCCCTTGTGGGCCGCGTCCGTCAGATTGTTTTCGGCGATCTGGCCTATGATGCGGTGGCCGTTCGGCCCCCATGCCGCAACGGCCGGAGACCAGCACAACATGAAGACCGACGCAATCAGGATACGTGTAGCGTGCATAGGTAGCTCTCCCGCGTTTTTTCAGGGCACATAGGACGTGCCGGGATCCGTGGGCGGTGGCGGCCAGTGCAATCCCCGCTGGCCGGAAAGGCCCCGGTTGGGCGGCAACGTGTAGTCCCGGTCGGGCAGACCGGTCAGTTCGCCGTTATGAATCCACGCCGGGTCCAGGCTGGCCATCCGGTCCACCAGCCGTGCCTTCAGCCGGTCCATGGTCCCTGCGTGTTCCGACGATCCGGAAAGATCGCGGCGTTCTTCGGGGTCAAGCTCGAGGTCGAATAACTGCGTCCGGTTGCCCACGGGGTAGTAGATCAGCTTGTACCGCCCGTCGTGCATCATGCGCGTGGCCTGATGGTTTTCGCCGCACTCGCCGTAAAGGTATTCCCGTTTCTCGTCACCCGTCATGGAGATTCCATCCACCGTATCCGGCACGTCGATCCCCGCGAGATCGAGGAGCGTGGGCATCACGTCCTGCCAGCCCACGAGCCGGTCGTCGGTGCGGTTGTGCCCGACCCGGTCGTCGCCGGCCCGGCCCACGAGGATCATGGGCACGTTGGCCGACTGCTCGTAATACAGGCGTTTCGCCCAGAGACCGTGATCGCCCAGCATGTCCCCGTGGTCGGCCGTGAAGAGCACGATGGTATCGTCGATCAGGCCTTCCTCCCGCAACGTGCCGATCACCACGCGCAGCTGGTGGTCGATGTGGGTGCATAACGCGTAGAACGCCCTTCTCGCCCATGCGATCTGGGCGTCGTTCATCCCGCAGGTATTGCCCCGGACCGCCTTCAGCGCATAGGGCAGGCCGTCGGGGTTCTCTGCCCAGTCGCCGTGGTACGGCTCGCCCGGATCCTCGTCGCGATACAGGTCCAGGTAGCACTGCAGCGGGGTCAGCGGGGGATGGGGATGGCAGTAGGACAGGTACCAGAATCCCGGCCGTGCAGGATCGCGGCGGCGGATCATCCGGGCCATCTGGCGCGTGGTCCAGTTGGTCACGTGCATGGCCTCGGACAGGTGCCAGGGACGCTGACCGTATTCGTTGTTGCTCATGCCGTGGGTGAATCCCTCCCCGGCGTGGCCGTTCTCGCCCAGAAACACCTCGTAATCGTCCACGGCGCCGAGATGCGGACGGCCCTCTTCGGCCAGAATCACATCGTCGAACCCGATCCGGTCCCGCTGCGGGTAAACGTGCAGCTTGCCCACGGCGTATGCCTGGTATCCGTTGTCTCGGAAGGTCTGGGCCACGGTGGGGACCGGCGGCATGGGGTTGTCGACCTTGAACACCCGGTCGCCGTGGGTGGCCGTGGTCGTGCCGGTCATGAGCGTCCTGCGGGCGGGGATGCACACCGGACACTCGCTGTAGGCCCGGGGAAAACGCACGCCGCTCCGTGCCAGGGTGTCAAGGGTGGGCGTCTGAATCACCGGATGTCCCGCGTGGCCGAACAACCGTCCCGGCCAGTGATCGGTACAGACGAGCAGTACGTGGGGACGGGGCGGTGGCGGTCCGGTCGGCATGTTTCTCCCGGATGGCGGGCTCTGCATTAAACAAGTTGCGGAATGACATGTTCAATATACAACACTTGTCGCCCGATGTCCACCCATACAGACGGATGCCGATGACATCGTTTCTCTTGACAAATCGATCTATATCCTTATATTCGAATATTAGGATATAATTCCATCGTTCAGCACAGGAGAAACCGGTTTGGACAAGGATCTTGCCGTATTCAAGGCCTGTTCGGACGCCACGCGCCTCCGCATCCTGTTCCTGCTGACCGAGCGGGAACTGTGCGTGTGCGAGATCATGGCGGTTTTGGACATGCCCCAGGGCAAAATCTCCCGGCACCTGGCGGTGATGAAACAGGGCGGTTTGCTCACAACCCGCCGTGACGGGGTATGGATCTACTATGCATTGGCCACAGACTCCTCGATCGCCCTGAAATACGTGACAGTCTACCTGGTCTCGGCCCGCCAGGTTCACGAGCGGGTCCTGGCCGACCTCGACCGATTGCGCGGACTGGCCGGCCAGGGCAAGATCTGTGTGCCTCAGCCCTCCATTGCCGCGCTCCAGGCCGACGATCGCGACGATACGGTCCTGCATGGCCAGGTCTTGCTGCCGGGGGACGTGCGGTGATACAGGCCAGCCACGATACCGCATTCTACCCGGTACTCGATCGCTATTTTAAGGCGCGCGTGGCCGAATCCAGCCTGATTCCACCGGACCGCAGAGAGACCCTGGCGTCCATCTCGGCCTACATCGCGGAGCGGGTCGGAAGCGGCGAATCGGCCCACCTCACCTTTATCTGCACGCACAACGCCCGCAGAAGCCAGATGGCCCAGGTCTTGGCACAGACCGCGGCGCGTTTTTTCGGTGTCCCGCGGGTATGCGCCTTCTCCGGAGGCACGGAAGCCAGCGCTTTCGCTCCGCCGGCCGTATCGGCAATCGAACGGGCGGGTTTCCGGATCGACAGGCACGCCCAGGCGGACAACCTGGTCTACGTCGTTCATGCAGGGAACGGACTGCCGCCGATACGCGCGTACTCCAAGACTTTCCAGGACCCTGCGAACCCGGGAGACGGATTCTGCGCGGTCATGACCTGTTCGAGCGCGGACCGCGACTGTCCGGTGATTACCGGCGCCGACAAGCGTGTGCTCCTGCCCTACGAGGATCCGGGATCCTCCGATGGAACGGGCCTGGAAACAGATGTCTACGACGACAGATGCCGGGAGATATGCCGGGAGATGATCTGGCTGTTCGCCCGGATCGGCGCCGAGTGACTCCTTTGCGGTTCACCGCACAAAACCATTGATCAGTCACGATGAACACCGCCTGAGAGGATACAATGGATACAACGACGAAACGGCTGTCGGCACGAGACCGGTACCTGACCCTGTGGATTTTCCTGGCCATGGGCGTAGGCGTCGCACTCGGCGTCTGGGCGCCGGCCGTTCCCGCCCTGATCCAGATGGGACAGGTGGGCACGACCAATCTGCCCATCGCCATCGGGCTCATTCTGATGATGTATCCCCCGCTCGCTAAGGTGAAGTACGAGGAACTGTGGGACGTGTTCCGCAACGTGCGCATACTCGGCGCGTCCCTTTTCCTGAACTGGGTCGTCGGCCCCATCCTGATGTTCGGACTCGCCGCGCTCTTCCTTTCCGGGCATCCCGAGTACATGACGGGCCTCATCCTCATCGGCCTGGCCCGGTGCATCGCCATGGTCATCGTGTGGAACGAACTGGCGAAAGGGAACACGGAGTACGCCGCCGGCCTCGTGGCCTTCAACAGCCTGTTCCAGGTGTTCTTCTACAGCGTGTACGCCTACGTCTTCATCACGGTGCTTCCGCCTTATTTCGGACTGGAAGGCAGCGTCGTGCCGGTTACGATCGCGCAGATCGCGGAGAGCGTGCTTATCTACCTGGGCATCCCCTTCTTCGGCGGCATGGCGACCCGCCTGGTCCTGTTGCGGATCAAGGGGCGGCACTGGTACGAATCGACCTTCATTCCCCGCATCAGCCCCATTACGCTGGCGGCATTGCTGTTCACCATCGTGGTCATGTTCAGCCTCAAAGCCGATACGATCGTGGCCATCCCCCTGGACGTGGTCCGCATCGCCCTGCCCCTCCTGGTCTACTTCGTGCTCATGTTCCTGATTACCTTCTGGATGGGAAGGAAGATCGGCGCGGACTACTCGAAGAACGCCACGCTTTCCTTTACCGCCGCGAGCAACAATTTCGAACTGGCCATCGCCGTGGCCGTGGCGGTCTTCGGCATTGAATCCGGCGTGGCCTTCGCGGCGGTCATCGGACCCCTCGTCGAAGTGCCGGTCATGATCGCGCTGGTCAACGTGGCCCTGCGTTTCCAGGCCATGTATTACAAATAAGCTGACACGGGTTCCGCGAAACCGACACGGCGTCCCGCGATACCGGCACGGCGTCCCGCAAAACCGACACGGCGTCCCGCGAAACCGGCACGTCGTCCCGCGCCGTGCCTTGAACTTTAACATTGCCACCGGGCCTTTCCGGATCGTATAATCTCGCCCTGCCGTTTTCTCTTGCCCACCACGTCCCACAAAGGCCGGCCAGGGTGACCCACATCGATGAAAACCAGCCATTGACGACGAGGTCCGTCCTCCTCGTGCTGATGCTCTGCACGCTCTGGGGCGGCCTGGTCGTATCGGTCAAAGTGGGGTTGCAGGGCATACCGCCGATCCTCCTGGCGGTCCTGCGGTTCGGGGTAGCCCTGGTGTGCGTCTATGCCTGGACGCGCCTGGCCGGCGTCTCGCTCCACGTGGCGCGGGGCGACCGCCTGATCATCGCGGTGCCCGCCCTCGTCATGGCCGCACAGATCCTCTTCCTTAACATCGGTGCGGAGCGAACCTCGGGCAGCCACGCCGTGCTCTTCATGCAGACCTACCCCTTCGTCGTTGCCGCCATCTCTCACTATATCTTCCCGGGCGACCGCCTCACGCTGATGAAAAACGTCGGCCTGGTCCTGGCCGGCGCCGGCATGGCGCTGACCATCTACGACGAGGCAGGCGGGCCGTCGACACCCCTGGGCGACGTGCTGGTCCTGTTCAGCTCCATCTCCCTGGCCATTCAGATCATGTTCAACAAGATCCTGGTCCGGCGCATTTCCCCCGTGGCGGTGATCTTCTGGCAGCAGGTGGTCGTATTTCCGGTTTTCACCCTGCTCTGGGCACTGACCGAATGGGACCTTCCGGTAACGATCAACCCGGCCATCATCGCCGCGGTCCTGTACCAGGGCGCCATCGTCGCCGGATTCTGCTTTCTCGTATGGATCCGGCTGCTGCAGCGGCACAGCGCCACCCAGATCAGCGCCTTCTTCTTCACGACGCCGCTTTTCGGCGTCCTGCTTAGCTGGCTGATCCTGGGCGACCAGGTGACCACCTACCTCACGGGCGGCCTGGTGCTGCTGGCGGCCGGACTCTGGGTGGTCAACCGGTATTAGAAAGGGCAAGCGCCGCGTAATCGAACGCATGCGAATAAACCCCGCAACCGAGAAAAGGAGATTAGACGATGATCATCGACTGCCATGCCCACGCGTGGGATTACTGGCCCTACGAACCGGAAGTTCCGGATCCGGAGAACTGGGGCCGGGCGGAGATGCTGCTGCACGAGATGGACGTTACAGGGGTGGACCAGGCGGTGCTGGTCTGTGCCCGGATTACTCACAATCCCAATAACAACGACTACGGGGCCGAGTGCGTCCGCCGATACCCGGACCGGTTCATCCAGTTTGCCGACGTGGACTGCTCGTGGTCCGACACCTATCACGTACCTGGCGGTGCCGACAGGCTGGCCGAGGCCGTGGAAAAGTACCGGCTGAAGGGGTTCACCCACTATCTCAAGGGCGATACCGACTGGTTCGAATCGAGAGAGGGCCTCGCGTTCTTCGAGAAAGGGGCGGAACTCAACCAGATCGCTTCCCTGGCCCTGGGTCCGGCCTGGATGCCCGCGCTGCGCAAGCTCGCACGACGGTTTCCGGACACGCCCTTCCTCTGCCATCACATGGCCGGCGTCAAGGTGGGCGAGCCGCCGCCCCGGCCCATGCTCCGTGAGGTCCTGGCGTCGGCAGACGTGCCCAACATCCACATCAAGCTTTCCGGTTTCCAATACGTCTCGGAGACCGCCTGGGAATATCCCTATTCGGACTGCATGTGGATCGTCCGCAAGCTCTACGAATACTACGGGGCCGACCGCCTCTGCTGGGCGTCCAACTATCCGCCCGTCGCGCGGGCGAGCACGTACCGGCATTCGCTCGAAGCCGTGCGGACCCACTGTTCCTTCATCGCGGATGCGGATATGGACCTCGTCCTGGGCGGGAACATGGCGCGTCTGCTGGCGGCGGCGGGATGAGAACGGCTGGTGTTTCGCCCCTGCCTGACGGATGAGCTTAGACCGCATGGTTCCCGCCTCGCGCGGATGTACGCCGGATCCGGGCATGCCACCATCCCGATTCGATTTCGAAGAAACCTTAATCCCATTCCCGCCGTCTAATTGGGCAGACGGGCCGACACTTCTCGTGAATAAGAGAAGGTAATTAGTGTATATTGATAGTTAGTGTCGTTCGCAAGGCAAAGCCGGCATGAGACGTCCAACAGGCAGGATCAAGGGAACAGGCATGAGCCGCGACCGCGTTCCACACCTCGTGAAACTACTTTCCTGGTCACTCGTCACCGTGGCTTTCGCGGCGCTCATCGCGGCCGGTTGCGGAGACGCCAGTTCAGATACCGCCGATGGTGAAACCGACGACAAGAAGGTCGTCGGCAAGGTCGGCGAGGCCGAAGTCGACACCACGGAGGTGCCGCCGGTCCCGGTAAACGTGATCGAGGCTTCCCTTGGCACCATTTCCGATGTAATCCTGACGACGGCAACGATCGAGGCGGACCGCGATGCCCAGATCTTCCCGCGGACGACCGCCATGATCGAAGAGATGCGGGTTGAGGAAGGCGCTTACGTGAATCGGGGCGATGTCCTTGCCATGCTGGAAAACGACGAGGAAGAAGTCGCCCTGGGCCGCGCGGAAGCCATACGGGAAGCCCGGAAGCAGGAATTCGAGCGTTCCGAGGCCATGCTGCAGGGTCAGCTCATCAGCGAAGTGGACCACGAGGTCAAGGAGCGGGAGTATATCATGGCCAGGGCGGACTGGGAATCGGCCAGGGTTGCCTTCGACAAGACCACCATCCGCGCGCCTTTCAGCGGAACCATCACGGAACGTCATCAGAATGTCGGAAACATGGCCCGGCCCGGGGACGCGCTTTTCACGCTGGTCGACCTGAACACGCTGCTGATCTACACCCATCTCCCCGAACTGGAGTGGTCGCGCGTGGCCGTGGGCCAGCAGGTCATCCTGGAAACGGAGACCCTGCCGGACGGCCTGTTCAATGGCACGGTACACCGCGTGAGTTCCATCATAAACCCGCAGAACGGCACTTTCAAGGTCACGATAAAGATCGGCGACCCCGGCCGGCGTCTCAAGCCCGGCATGTTCGTCCGCGTCAAAGTCCTCGCCGACCAGCACGAAGACGTACTGTTGATCCCCAAGATCGCCCTGCTGGAAGACGACGAAGTCTTTACCGTGCAGGACAGCGTCGCGACCCGCGTCGCCCTCACCACGGGCCTTCAGGATGCCGATTTCACCGAGATCCGGGACGGGCTCACGCCCGGGGATCTGGTCGTGATTGCCGGTCATCGCAGCATGAAAGACAGTACCCGGGTAAAGATCGTCGCGCCTGACGCACCGGAATAACCTCCATGAACATCGTTGACTTCGCCATTCGCAAGCCCGTCACCATCACGATGCTGGTGCTGGCCGCGTTGATCTTCGGATACGTGTCCTTTGAGCGACTGGCGGTCAATCTCCTGCCTGACATCTCCTACCCGTCGCTCACGGTCCGCACGGAGTACGAAGGCGCCGCACCCCAGGAGGTCGAGAACCTCATATCCCGCCGGATCGAAGAGGACGTGGGGGTCATTACCGGCCTGGTGGAAGTCAGTTCCATTTCCCGGGCGGGCGTCTCCGACGTGGTACTCGAGTTCGACTGGGACACCGATATGAACCTGGCCATCATGGACGTGCGGGAACGGGTGGACCGCGTCTTCCTGCCCGAGCACGCCGAGCGTCCGATTCTCCTGCGGTACAACCCGGAACTCGATCCCATCATGCGCCTGGGGCTGTCCGGTGACGACCTGATCATGCTGCGCAACCTGGCGGACTGGGAAATCAGGCGGCAGCTGGAAACGGTTCCGGGCGTCGCTTCGGTACGCATCAAGGGCGGACTGGTCGAAGAGATCCAGGTGGAAATCAACGAAGCCCAGCTGACCAGGCTGGGTCTCACCTTCGGTCAGATCAACCAGCGCCTCGCCGCGGAGAACATCAACCAGGCCGGCGGCCAGCTCCAGGATGGCGACGAAGAACTGATCGTCCGGGCGGTCAACGAATTCCGGTCCGTCGAGGAAATCGGCGAAATCATCATTTCGAGCCGGGGGGAGGCGCCGGTACGGCTGCACGACGTGGCAACGGTGCGGAGACACTTCAAGGAACGGAAGACCCTCACGAGGATCAACGGCCGCGAGAGCGTGGAAATCGCGCTGTTCAAGGAAGCCGACGCGAACACGGTGACCGTCGCCCGGGCGATCCGGGAACGTCTCGGCGACGTCGATACGGGGGACGAGGTAGCGGATGTTCCCGAAGGACAGAAAGAAGCAGACGGGACACCGGAAGAAACGGCCGCCGGTGCAGGGCCGGAGGAGGCGGGCGCCGGGCCCGGCGGGGTCGTAATGGGGGTGGAGACAGCCACCATTGTTTCGACGCTGCCCGAAGGCGTGACCCTCCACCTCGTTTCGGATCAATCCCGCTTCATCGAGAACGCCATCGACGAGGTCGTCAACACGGCCCAGTGGGGCGGCGTGCTTGCGATCCTCGTCCTCTTTCTGTTCCTGCGCAACCTGCGCAGCACGTTCATCGTCGGGGTGGCCATCCCGGTATCCGTGCTGATCACCTTCATTCTGATGTTCTTCAGCCAGACTTCGCTCAACATCATGTCCCTGGGCGGACTGGCCCTCGGGATCGGCATGCTGGTGGACAACGCCATCGTCGTGCTGGAGAGCATATACCGGTGCCGGGAGGAAGGCGACGACATGGTGGAAGCCGCCCGTCGCGGCGCGTCCGAAGTGGGGATGGCGGTAACCGCGTCGACCCTCACCACCATCGCCGTGTTCTTTCCCATCGTGTTCATCGAAGGCATCGCCGGCCAGATCTTCACCGACCAGGCCCTGACCGTGACCTTCGCCCTGCTGGCCTCCCTGGCCGTAGCGCTGACGTTCATCCCCATGATGGCCTCGCGGGAGGGCAGCCTGGCCGGCGCGGAGGGCAAGGGGCTATGGGTACAGTCGACCTGGCGGGATTTCAGGCGGACGCCGGCGGAGGAACGCGGCGGAACGATCAGGTGGTTCGCCGGCAGGTTCCTGGGCGACCCGGCGCGCTGGTTCGGCGGCACCTTTCCCGGGTTGGGCTGGTTCGGCGAGACCGCACAGCGATATCGATCGCGCGGTGGCGACCGGTCGCCGTCCGTGGTGAAGTGGATCGGCATCTTCCCCCTTTACCTGGCCGGCCGGTTCTTCGTGCTCGTGGGCCACTGGCTGCGGGGATGCGTGCGACACGGCCGGGAAGGTACAGGCCCGGTCGAAGGGAATCGATGGCTGCGCGCGGCCGCCTGGCTGCCCCGCTGGCTTTTCGTGTTTCTCTACCGCCTCATCATGCCCTTCTACCGGTTCGTCCGATTCCTGGTCGGCAGCGTTTTCAAGATCCTGGTTACACTGGTTCCCAACCTGCTCCTGGTGGGCCTGGTTCCCGTGTGGTTCATCCTGCGCGGGATCTTCTGGGTACTCGGCAAGGTGTTTCAGCCGGTACTGTACGTATTCAACAGGGGACTCGAAGCGCTCCAGTCGGCCTATGTGTCCCTGCTCACCCGGGCACTCCGTCAGAGGGTCGTGACGCTGCTCGCCGTAGCCGCCGTCGTGGGGACATCCGCGGTGCTCATTCCTCGCCTGGGTACGGAACTGATTCCGGAAATGGAGCAGGGAGAATTCGCGGTGGATCTCATCCTCCCTACGGGCACGCCCCTGGCGGATACGGACGATACGGCGTCGATGATCGAATCCCTGATCCGGGAGGATCCGGACGTCAAGCAGGTCTATGTCGTGGTCGGCGCCATGGAGTCCAGCGGATCGCTCATGGATGAAGAGCGCGAGAACGTGGCGCGTGTCGGCGTCATGCTGGAAGCGGATGCCATTCGGGAACGAGGCAGCGATCCCGTCATGGACCGGCTGCGGCGCCGCCTGGCCGACATACCCGATGCCCGGGTGGAATTCGTCCGGCCGGCCCTGTTCAGTTTCAAGGCCCCGCTGGAGGTCGAGATACGGGGATTCAACCTCAAGGAACTACGCGGCGTCAGCGGCGAGGTGGTCGAAGTCCTGGGCGACCTGGATGGCCTCAGGGATGTCCGTTCTTTGATGGAAGCCGGGTACCCCGAAGCCGTGATCGTATTCGACCGGGACCGGATGGCGGCCCTGGGCCTGGACATCGGCCAGGCGGCGGACGCGATCCGGAACAAGGTCCGCGGCAGCGTGGCCACCCGGTTCTCCGCGGGAGAGCGTAAAATCGATATCCGGGTGCGGGCGCGGGAGGAGGACCGGACGCAGATCGCCCAGCTGAAGGCCATGGCCGTAAACACGGCCGAACGAAGGAATACCGGGCAGAACGGACCGTCGAACCGGAACAACGAAGGCGAGGACCCGGCCACTTCTTCAATCACCTCGGCCTCGTTTTCCCGTACGCAGCAGGCAAGCGGTCCGATCCAGCTTAGCGCCGTCGCCCGGGTCCACCTGGACGAGGGGCCAAGCGAGATCCGGCGCATCGACCAGCAGCGCGTGGCCCTCGTGACGGCCGGTCTGACCGGCGTCGACCTGGGCAGCGTGGCTGTCGACATGCAGGAGCGTCTGGCCGCAATGGAACTACCCGACGATTTCAATATCGACCTGGGCGGCCAGTACCGGGAGATGACCATCGCCTCGCGCAGCATGCTGCTGGCCATCGCCATGGCCGTCTTCCTGGTCTACCTGGTCATGGCTTCCCAGTTCGAGTCGCTGATCCATCCCTTCATCATCATGATATCCTTTCTGCTTGCCCTGGCAGGCGTACTGCTTACCCTGTATGTACTGGAGATCGCGATCAGCGTCATCGTACTGATCGGGATCATCATGCTGGCGGGGATCGTGGTCAACAACGCCATCGTACTGGTGGACTATATCAACCAGTTGCGGCGGCGCGGCGAAGACCGGATCGCAGCCGTCATCACGGCGGGCCGGGTCAGGCTTCGTCCGATTCTCATGACTTCGGCCACGACGATTCTGGGGCTGCTGCCGCTCGCGCTCGGTCTGGGCGAAGGCGCCGAGATCCGCACGCCCCTGGCCATAACCGTGATCGCGGGGCTGATCGCCTCGACGTTTCTGACCCTCATCGTAATCCCGGTGATCTACTCGCTGGTGGACCGTGACCGGCATTTCACACCGGCCAGGGAATCGTGACGAGTCTGATCTTTCACACAACAGGCCCGACCGCGGGTCAACGAGTCTGACATGTTCAAATTCCTCTCCCCCTTTAACTGGACCGCCTTCGCATTCCGCAGGCCCGTCACCGTGTTCATGGTCCTGATCAGCGCGATTCTGTTCGGGGCGGTGTCCTTCCAGCTGCTTCCGATGGAATTGATCCCGGCGCAAGACGGGATCTGGATGAATGTCTGGGTACGTTATCCCAATTCCACGCCGGAGGACAACGTCCACCTGATCGCCCGGCCGCTCGAAGGCGAGATGAAGACCCTGCGGGGACTGCGCCGGGTGGAATCCAATTCCGGTACCAACGGGGTGAACGTGAATCTCGTCTTCGAACCGGGTACGGACATGAAACTGGCCTACGTGGAGGTCCGGGACCGCGTGGAACGGGTGCGTCCGTCTCTCCCCGAAGAAATCGACCGGATCTGGGTGAGGAAGTTCTCCAGCACGGACATCCCCGTCATGTTTCTCTCCCTGTCCTGGCACGGCGACCGGGACGCGCTGTACCAGGTCGTCGACGAGCAGCTGATTCCCCGTATCGAACGCATCGACGGCATAGCCGGGATCGACGCATGGGGTTCCCAGGCCAGGCAGGTGATCATAGATCTGGACGAGGACATGCTGAAGGCGTACCGGGTGGACGTGGAACAGTTCATCCGCGCCATGGAATGGGCCAATCTGGACTCGCCGGGCGGATACGTGGAAGACGGCGGATTCCGCTATATCGTTCGGCTCAGCGGTGCCTTCGAAACCGTGGAGGACATCCAGTCCTTCCCGATCAATGACCGGGGCCTGAAACTCAGCGACGTGGGCCGGGTGGAATACCGGAAACCCACATCCTACCGCCAATTCCGCCTGAACGGCCAGGACGCCGTGGGCATGGTGATCAGAAAGGAATCGAACGCCAACACGGTGGACGTCACGGCGGCCGTGAAAGAGACCCTGAACGAACTGACTATTGATCCTCGCTGGCCCGGACTGACCTACTACATCTATTTCGAGCAATCCGCCTGGATCCTGAAATCGCTCAAGGCGCTCGGTACCGCCGGTATGTGGGGCGGCCTGTTCGCCCTGGGCGTGCTGTTCTTCTTCCTGCGGAGGTACCGTACGACCTTCATCATCGCCGCGTCCATCCCCGCATCTATCCTGGTTACGTTCACGGTCATGTATTTCGTGAACTCGAGCTATGGCATCCTGTCGCTGAACCTTGTTTCGCTCATGGGACTGATGCTCGGCATCGGCATGCTGGTGGATAACGCCGTCGTGGTGCTGGAGAACATCGTGCGGCTCCGGCGAATGGGCATGGACCCCGTCCAGGCGGCAATCCAGGGCGCCCGGGAAGTTTCGGTGGCCGTCAGTGCCGCCACGTTGACGACCGCCATCGTCTTCCTTCCCCTGCTGTTCATCGGAGGAGGAAATGCCCAGACGCAGATGCAGGAATTCGGGCTGGTCATTACCATCTCCCTGATCTCCTCCCTGGTGATGTCGCTCAGCTTCATACCGCTCCTGGCCTCCCAGCTGCTGAAAGAAGGCCGTCTGCCGACCGTCGGACTGCTTGAAGCGCTCGAAAGCCGATACGCCGCGGTGATCGGATGGGTGCTGAACCACCGGCTCGACGTGGCGCTCATTCTTGTGGGCTTCATCGTGCTCACCTTTCTCCTGCCCATAAACCGGGTAACCATGGACAATTCGTCCTCGGATCCGCGGAGGGTGTGGATGTACATCGAACCCGGAGAGTTCGCCAGCCTGGAATACACCGACCGGTTCGTGACCAACCTGGAAAACCAGTGGATGGCAGCGGCCGATTCGCTGAACATCAAGGCCATACGATCGGACTTCCGGCCCGGACGTATCACCTTCGAAGTGTTCCTGCAGGACGGGTCGGAGGGCTCGGTCTGGGATGGCCTGGCGCAAAACGCGAAGAAACCGTGGGTCTGGGGATCGCTCGTCCTGTGCGCCGTCGTGCTTGCGCTGGTACGCAGAAAACCCAATGCACTGCAGATTGCCGCCGTTGTGACGGCGATTTACGTGGCGATTCTGGTTATTCTCGGCAGCCAGGGCGGTTCGCAGACGTACCGTTCGTCCGAGGAAGTCGCAAGGACCTTGCGGGAGACCATACCCGAAGTTCCGGGACTCGTCGTGAAGTGGAGATGGGGCGAGGGCGGCCAGGAAGATCCGAGGGTGAGTATCGCCCTGCACGGAGAGAATCCGCGCCGGCTCGAGCAGATCGCCGATGACGTGAACGCGCGCTTGAGCCAGCTGCCCGAGATCACGGCGATTACCACCGACCTGGACAACGATGAAACCCAGGATGAAATTCAGGTCACGGTGAACCGCGAGATCTCCGGTAGACTCGGTCTAACCCCTCAGCGCATCTCCGAATTGACCCTTTCGGGCCTCCGCGGAAGGGAAATGAGGCGCCTGAAGACCGAGGACCGTGAAATCCGGGTCTGGATGCAGTCGGAGGTGGAAGACCGGGAGACCGTCCACCAGCTCCGCGACCAGTCCGTATACCTGGACGACGGAACCCCGTTGCCGCTGGCCACCATGGCGAATTTCGTCCAGACGCCGGCATTCAGATCCGTATTCCGGCGGGACAGCGAGACCATACTGATGGTCCGCGCCAACACCACCGACGAGGGCATTGAAACACTGGGCGGCAAGATCAGCAGCAGCCTGGCGGACCTGTCCCTGCCCCGGGGTTACTCCTGGCGCCTCGGGGACCGCTGGGAGCAGCTGGACGAGGACACCGCCGCATTGGTGACCGCGATCATCCTTGCACTCGTCGCCGTGCTGCTACTCCTCGGATCCCTGTTCGAGTCCTTCATCGATCCGCTGATCATCATCCTCGTATCCATTCCCTTCGCCTATTTCGGATGCTACTGGATGCTCTGGGCCACCGGCACAAATATGTCGATACTTGCCATGATCGGGCTGGTCATTCTGATCGGGGTCGTGGTCAACAACGCCATCGTCTTCATCGACCACATCAAGCACCTGGAGCGGGAGGGCCGCCTGAAAGGCAAGGAACTGATCGTTCAGGCCGGTCGGGACCGCCTGCGGCCGATCCTGATGACCGCGTTCACGACCATGCTCGGTCTGCTTCCCATGGCGATCGGAACCGCCACGATGGGTGACCAGCCCTACTACCCCATGGGCCGGTCGGTGATGGGCGGCCTGATTTTCTCCACCATCGGCGCGATGATCGCGCTGCCCCTGGTCTACAGCGCCTTCGAGGACCTGAGAGCATGGTGGCGGGGCATCCTGGTCCGGATCAGGCAACCGGTCTGACGTATTTGGACTTGAGCACCGGGCCGCGGGACCCTGAAGAACGGTCACCCATACAGCACGACTAACTTGACGCCGGCGTTCGTTCTACCACAAAAGACGCCACGTCCAGGTCCGTTCCGCTGTCGAACCACACCTTGTACTCCGTGTCCCCGGCGCTGAAGGTTAACACCGCGACGTTATGTCCGTCCGATGAAGCCGGTTCGTCCTCGCGGCGTGTCAGATCGATCTCCGGCGGCACCGTCACCTGGTACAGGGCGATCTCGCCCCGGGCTATGTTGTACTCCCGGCGTACCTCGCGCACCGCGATGATCTCGCGGAGTTCCGGCGGAACCTCGACCCGTTCCACGAAACCGGGCACGTTGAATCCCTCGATCGTTTCGCCCGGTACCCCGTGCAATACCAGCCGGTTACTCCGCGGCGCGTAGTCTTCCTCCGCGAGGATCTCCTCGATGTCCCCGGGGGGTGGGAACGCATCCAGCATTTCCCGGACGAGCGTATCCAACGGGCCCCTGTAGAAGTCGTACCGTCCGCTCACCGACCCGGCCTTGATGATACGGAGGGCCATGGCCTCGTCCTCTCCGGTCAACTCCGGTTCGCAGGTGTCCCCGTAGGGAGACCAGGGCGCGTTGCCCTGCGGCGTCGACCAGTTCGCCACACGGGACGGCAGATCGACGTCCGAATCCCGGTCCACCAGCCGCTCCGAAATGTCCTCGCCCCGGTCCATCATCGTCCGCATCCTGTCGATATACTGCCGAACGCGGGGGAGAAAGTAGTGGACGATCATCTCGGCGAAATCCTCCGGGAGGTAGTCCAGCAGTACCTGCCAGTTCTCGAGGGAAATCAGCGCGGTGAACGTGATCCAATTGCTCTCGCTGTTGGCATGGCCCGGCACGATCTCGGGCCACCGGGCCGCCCAGTCGTCGTGGGTCTTCAGCCTGAACTGCTCATGGGAGCTGCAGTACCGTGCCATGGCAATCATCACCCTTTCCGTCTCCCCGGCCATCCGTTCGAACCGTTCCCTGTCCCCGGCGCGGAAGGCCTTGCGCGCGTCGGCCAGGCGATGGTTGAAGATACCCGCCAGGTAGGTCCGGCCGATGTCCACGAGGTCAAAGCGGTACATGGGAGAATCTTCGAGCGTATCGTACCGCGACAGCAGGATCTCGAGCATTTCGTGGAGGGCCGGCAGAAACCCGATCAGCCGTTTGACGGACCCGGAAGTGAGACCGGGCAGCAGGGTGCCGTCCCAGTTCCGGTACAATGGACCGTTGTGGGTGCACGGATCGAAGTAGGCCATGATCGTTTCGGCGAATAACCGGACGGCGGGCCGGGTAGCTTCGGCCGCCGGTCCGTACCGCCTGCGATTCCACTGTTCGACGTAGCCGTCCGGATCCAGGTCCGCGGGGTTCCACGACAGCTCCGCGTAGAGATCCATGGTCATGACGTTCCGGTGGTTGGTTTCCGTAGACACCATGAAGCCCTGGAGGTTCCGCGCGCGCGGATGATCCGCCAGCGACCGGGCGTTGTCGATCGCCGTTCTGATGTCGCCGTTGGGATTGGTCTCCCGGCCGCACTGGCCGCACATGCCCGTGGACCACGGCAGGCCCCAGTAGTAATCGCACCGCAGGAAGTCGTACATCCTCCCGGCGTGGTTGAGGAACATGTTGCCGATCACGGGCAGGCCGGCGTCGCGGACCGCCCGTGCCTGGGTGGCCGCCGTGGGGTTGTCCGTGCACACCCGGGGGCTGAACAGCACCGCGTCCGGGTCGCCGTCCCGGATTGCCTGGATCATGCCGTCGACCGACGCGTGGGTGAGTTCCGCGGCCCGGTCGGGGTCTTCCTCCACCCAGGTCTCCTCCGTGGGGAGCCACAGGCTGTACAGATGGTCCGTACCCAGTGCTTCCGCGTAGGATTCCACCACGGCGGTGGTGAAGCGCCGGGTCACCGGATCGCGCGGGTCGAGGACGATTTCGGACTCGCCGCACCACTGCAGCGGCACGACCCGGATCTCCTTACCGGTCATGGCCTCGTACCCGTCCACGAATGCCTGCAGCTGGCGTCCGTCCGCATAGGGGGAAAAACCGGGATTCACCGCGGGCGTGCCCACGTGGAGCTGCATGCGGTACCGGATCCGGATGCCGGCTTCCCGGGCGTAGTCGAATACGCGCCGCAGCAGCTTGATGCGTTCCTTCTGCCAGTCCGTAAGCTGCACGGGGACGCCCAGCCGTTTGGCCGCCAGCGCGCCGATGCCGCAACAGTCCGCGATGTTGCCGCTCTCGAGGATGTTGAAGCGTTTCTTGACCAGGTAATCGACCCAGGGTTTGAACTCGTCCCACGTCCACCAGCGCATACCGCTATAGGCATCCTGCATGTTCGCGAAGTACATCCGCCACTTGAAGCGGGGCTTGCGGTACTCCGCCAATTCGCCGATCGAGACGGTTTCCCTTCGCGGTATCTGCTCGCCTTCCTCGAAGAATCCGCAGCCCAGGTGTTCCTCGAAAAATCGATACACGGCGTACAGCGAGGAGTAGGGTCGGCGGCCGGCGAGCACCAGGCTGTTGCCGGCTGTACCGCCGGCACACCCAATGACGTAGCCGTCGTAACCCAGGGCGGCTTCCGAGAGGGCGGCTTCCGAGAGGTCGACGGCGAGTTCCGTGGGCGACCATCCGATGTATACACGGTCGGTTGTATCGTTTCGGCCTGTATCCGGGCCGCGGTCGTCCACGAGGGACGATGCGTCCTGTGATGCATCCGCTGCCCGAAGAACGGGCAACTCGGCACCGCTCATGGTCTTCACGAGACGCTGAAACTCGCGAACCGCACGTCCTTCGACGCGGCCAGCCGAAGGAGAAAGGACAATCTGCGCCGTGGGCCGTCCTTGTCTGAACAGCGTAATCATGGTGAATGCGATTCCCGTTGGAATGTTCATCGGAGCCGGGAGGCCATTGGGTGCTGTCTGTGACGGCCCGGGCAGCTATCTGGTGCCTTCCGTGGCGGGACGGGCGTGCAGAGGTTGCTCAACGTCCCATCGTGGCCTGTAGCAAAACGTACAGCACAACTTGTCTTAACTCAACATATATCAATAATATAAGCGTGCTTACCGAAAACTCCTTCTGCCGGAAACACTTGACAAAACCGAAATATTCTTTATATTGAATAGGGATCTGATTTGGAGGATAGCTCTCTCCTTTTATGATCGAACATACCTGCACACTCCTGTAACGATATATAGTACCCGGGAGGTCCCTGACCCATGGCTACCAGGACGATAAGCGAAATGAAGCAGCAAGTCGCTGCCAGAGCCGGCGAGGACGAGGACTTCCGCGCCAGGTTGCTCGCGGATCCCAGATCCGTGATCGAGGCCGAATTGGGCGTGTCCATTCCCGATCAGTT